>CAVZUU010000010.1:0-354524 GCA_963778585.1 uncultured Gammaproteobacteria bacterium | reverse complement strand
GAGCCCGACGAGCTGCCAGACTGCTCCACCCCGCAATAGGGGCGCGCATTATAGTCAGCGGTACGCGGGTTTACAAACGCTCAGGGAAGCACGTTCGCGCACAGCGCGAGCAGCAATCCCGGGTACAGGCCGAGCGCCAGAATCGCGAGGCCATTCACGCTCAGCATGACGCGGACCGCGATTTTCGCCTCGACCGGAACGGTCGCAGCCGGTTCATCGAAGTACATCAATTTGACGATGCGCAGGTAGTAATACGCCCCGATCACGGACATCAGCACGGCCAGGGCCGCGAGCCATGTCAGGCCGACGTTCAGAACGGCCGCGATCACCTGGAGCTTCGCCCAGAAGCCGACCGTCGGCGGAACGCCGGCCAGGCCGAACATCATGAGCAGCATCACGAATGCGAACCAGGGATTGCGGCGGTTGAGACCCTTGTAGTCGTCGAGCGCGTCGGCCTCGAATCCCTTGCGCGACAGCCAGAGCACGATGCCGAAGGCGCCGGTCGTCATGATCACGTAAGTCAGCGTGTAGAACATTGCGGCCCGGTATCCCGCCGCGTTCCCCGCAAGCACCCCGAGCAGGATGAATCCGACGTGCGAAATCGTCGAGTACGCGAGCATGCGCTTGATGTTCGTCTGCGCAATCGCGACGACGTTGCCGACGATCATCGAGAGCGCGGCAAGCACGATCAGCATGTCCTGCCAGGCATCGACCGCTCCGCCGAGCCCTTCCGCGAGCACACGCATCGCCAACGCAAAGGACGCGATCTTCGGCGCCGATCCGACGAACAGGGTCACGGGCGTCGGCGCGCCGTGATAGACGTCGGGCAGCCACATGTGAAACGGCACGGCGCCGAACTTGAATGCGACACCGACGACGATGAAGGCGAGCCCGAACAGCAGCCCGACCGCGCCGGTGTCGCCCACGCCGACCGCCGCCGCAATACCGTCGAGCAGGAAGGTACCCGTGACGCCGTACAGGATCGAGATGCCGTACAGGAGCGCGCCCGAGGCGATCGCGCCGAGCACGAAGTATTTCATCGCGGCTTCGGCCGCGACACCGTCCTCCCGATCGAAGGCGATCATGGCATAGAGCGACAGCGACATGATCTCGATGCCGAGATAAAGCGTCAGCAGGCTCCCGGCCGACACGATCACCTGGATGCCGAGCACCGCAAAGAGCGCGAGCACCAGGTACTCGCCGCGGAGCAACCCGCGCTGCTCCAGATAGTCGCGCGAATAGAGGAGCGTCACGGCGGCTGCGCCATATGCAAAGAGTTTGAGCACGGTTCCCATCGGATCGGCGACGAAATGCCCGAAGAGCAGTGCGGTCGGCTCGGAAACCGAAACTTCCGACGTGATCCACGCGGCGCCGGCGAGCGCGATGATCGTGAGCAGGAACGTGACGTTTCTCGCCCGCGTGCCGAAGATCGCTTCGATGAGCAGGAGCAGGCAGGCTGCGCCCGCCACGAAGATCTCCGCGGCGGCAGGCAGGACATCGGCGATCGTCAGGACCATGGGCGTGCTATCCATCGCGGGTTCAGAGCTTGCTGACCATCAGCTGTTCGACCAGGAAGCCGATTGTCGGCCGCATGACGTCGAGGAGCGGCGCCGGCCACACGCCGAGGAACAGGACTGCGAGCGCGAGCGACGCCAGCACGACGAATTCGCGCGCGTTCAGGTCCTTCAGCGAAGCCACGCCGTCATTGCCGACATCGCCCCAGATCACGCGCTTTACGAGCCAGAGCGTATAGGCTGCACCCAGGATCAGTGTCAGCGCCGCGACGAAGGCGTACCAGAAATTCGCCTTGAAGCTCGCGACGATCACGAGGAATTCGCCGACGAAGCCGGACGTCCCCGGCAGGCCGGCATTCGCCATCGCAAACAACACGGCGAAGAACGCGAAGACCGGCATCGTGTTCACGACGCCACCGTATGCCGAAATGTCCCGCGTGTGGAGCCGGTCGTAGAGAACGCCGACGCAGAGGAAGAGCGCGCCCGACACGAGGCCGTGCGACACCATCTGCACCATCGCGCCGTCGAGCCCCATCGCCGCCCCGCTGACGGACCCGGTGGTCTGCCAGATGTCGTAGGCGACGAAGGCGCCGAGCGTGACGAAACCCATGTGCGCGATCGACGAATAGGCGATCAGCTTCTTCATGTCGCGCTGGACGAGCGCGACGAATCCGATGTAGGCGATCGCGACGAGTGACAGCGTGATGATCAGCCAGTCGAGCTCCCGGCTGGCATCCGGCGTGATGGGCAGGCTGAAGCGCAGGAAGCCGTATCCGCCCATCTTCAGCATGATCGCGGCGAGGATGACCGATCCGCCGGTCGGCGCCTCGACGTGTGCGTCCGGCAGCCAGGTGTGAACCGGCCACATCGGCACCTTCACGGCGAAGGCCGCGAAGAACGCGAGGAAGACCAGGATCTGCGCCGTCATCCCGATCGGAAGCCGTTGCATGTCCGCGATCTCATAGCTGCCGCCCTGCAGGTAGAGCCAGATGAGCGCGACCAGCATCAGGACCGAACCGAGGAACGTGTAGAGAAAGAACTTGATGGTCGCGTAGACACGTCGCGTACCGCCCCAGATACCGATGATCAGGAACATCGGTATCAGCATCGCTTCCCAGAAGACGTAGAAGAGCAAGGCATCGGCAGCGGAGAAGACGCCGATCATGAGGCCTTCCATCACGAGAAAGGCCGCGAAGTACTGGGCAGGCCGGCGCTCGATCGTGTCCCAGGCTGCGATCACGACGAGCGGCGTCGTGAACGCCGTCAGCACGATGAGCGGCAGCGCGATGCCGTCGATACCGAGGTGGTACCAGGCGTTCAGCGCGCCGATCCAGGGCACATGCTCGATGTACTGCAGCGCAGGCGTCGTCAGGTCGAACCCTGCCCACAGCGGCACGCAGAGGGCGAGCGCGGCGAGCGACGCCGCAAGCGCGACCCAGCGGCCGAGCGCGATCCTGCGATCGCCGAGGAGCAGCACGACGAAACCTGCTGCGATCGGGAGCCAGACGAGCCAGCTCAGGATTCTTGCCGGAAGAGGCATCTCAGGACCTCAGCAGCAGCCAGCCGAGCAGCAAGGACAGCCCGATGATCATGGCGAACGCGTAGTGGTACAGGTAACCCGATTGCACGCGACGCACGACCACGGAAAGGGCGCCGATCGTGCGTGCACTGCCATTGACCAGCCAGCCGTCGATGACCGTCTCGTCGCCCCGCTTCCACAGGCCCGTGCCGAAATTGCGGACACCCGACGCAATGACATTCTCGTTGAACCAGTCGAAGTAGTACTTATTGACGAGCAGACGGTAGATGCGCGAATACCGCGTCGCGATGCGGCCCGGTAGCTCGGGCCGCTTCAGGTAGAGGTACCAGGCGGCAGCGACTCCCCCGAGCGCGAGATAGAGCGCCGGCGTCTGCAGGGCATGCATCACGAAAGCCGCCGGGCCATGGAATTCGCCGCCGAGCTCGGCGAGCGGGCCGTCCGGCGCCTGAGCGATGGCACCGGAAAAAAAATCCCCGAACACGACCGGCCCAACGGTCAGCCAGCCGATCGCGATCGACGGAATCGCGAGCGCGATGAGAGGCAGCGTGACGACCCAGGGACTTTCGTGCAGATGTTCCCGCGTGTGCTCGTCCATGCGCTCGCGGCCGTGGAACGTCATGAACACCAGGCGGAAGCTGTAGAGCGCGGTCACGAACACCCCGATCAGCACGCATCCGTAGGCGTACTCCGAGCCTTGCGTGTCGCTCGCCTTGATCGCCTCGATGATGATGTCTTTCGAGAAGAAGCCGGAGAACCCCGGGAATCCGATCAGGGCGAGCGAGCCGATCAGGCAGGTCCAGTAGGTAATCGGCATGTAGCGCTTGAGTCCGCCCATGCGACGCATGTCCTGCTCGTGGTGCATGCCGATGATGACCGAGCCCGCCGCCAGGAAGAGCAGCGCCTTGAAGAACGCATGCGTCATCAGGTGAAAAATACCTGCGCCGTAAGCGCCCGCGCCGAGCGCCGCGGTCATGTAGCCGAGCTGCGAGAGCGTCGAGTACGCGATCACCCGCTTGATGTCGTTGTTGACGAGTCCCAACAGCCCCATGAAGAGCGCGGTCGTCGCGCCGATCACAACGATGAAATGCAGCGCGTCGGGAGACATCTGGAAGAGCGGCGACATGCGCGCCACCATGAAAATGCCCGCCGTGACCATCGTTGCGGCATGGATCAGTGCCGAGATCGGCGTCGGGCCTTCCATGGAATCCGGCAGCCAGACGTGCAGCGGCAACTGCGCCGACTTACCCATCGCGCCCAGGAAGAGCGCGACGCAGATGACGGTGATCACCTTGCTGGGCTCACCGGGCGTCAGGTAGAGGTCGTGGCCGATCGCGCGCGGAATGCGCTCGAACACTTCCATGTAGTCGAGGCTTCCCATGTAAGCGACGATCACGGCGATACCTACGATGAAGCCGAAATCGCCGATGCGGTTGACGATGAAAGCCTTGTAGTTCGCGAAAATCGCCGTCGGCCGCTTGTACCAGAACCCGATCAGCAGGTAGGACACGAGTCCGACCGCCTCCCAGCCGAAGAAAAGCTGGAGGAAATTGTTCGACATCACGAGCATCAGCATCGAGAAGGTGAAGAGCGAGATATACGCGAAGAAGCGCTGATACCCCGGGTCGTCGCGCATGTAGCCGATCGTGTACACATGCACCGCGAGCGAAACGAAGGTTACGACGGTCATCATCAGCGCGCTCAGGTTGTCGATCAGGAAGCCGATCTCCATCGAAAGGCCGTCGCTGACGCCCCAGGTATAGACGGCCTGGTCGAAGACGGGCGCGCCGTCCAGCATCTGCTTCAGGATCCAGGCCGAAGCGGCGAAAGACACAGTGACACCCGCGATGCAGAGCGTGTGCGCCCCGGCCCTGCCGATGAAGCGGCCGCCAAGGCCCGCGACGATCGCGGCCGCGAGCGGCGCCAGCACGATCAGGAGGCAGAGGTTCGCGAAGCTCACGTTCAACCCTTCATCGTGTCGAGTTCCTCGACATTGATGCTGCGGCGCTGGCGGAACAGAACGACCAGGATCGCCAGGCCGATCGCCGCCTCCGCCGCCGCAACCGTCAGGATGAAGAACACGAAGATCTGCCCGTCGAGGTTGCCGAGGAAGCGGGAGAACGCGACGAAATTGAAGTTGACCGCGAGCAGCATCAGCTCGATGCACATCAGCAGCAGGATCACGTTCTTGCGATTGAGGAAGATGCCCGCGACCGCGATCGCGAACAGCAGGCCGGCAAGCAGCAGGTAGTGCGAGAGCGTGATCACGGCTCGCGCTCCACCGGCATGTCGACGAGACGCACGCGATCGGCGGCGCGGACGGCCACCTGGCTCGAGATGTCCTGGATTTTCTGGCCCGGCCGGCGACGCATGGTCAGCGTAATCGCCGCGATAATCGCGATCAGGAGCACGATCGCCGCGAGCTGGAACGGATAGACGTACTGCGTGTACAGCACGGCGCCGATCTCGGCCGTGTTGCCCTGCCCGTCCGCGACCGGCGCGACGGCGCCGGGCAGATCGATGCCGAGACGGCGGACCCACAGAACGTAGACCAGCTCGACGATCATGATGAGCGCGATCAGGGCGCCGAGCGGGGCATTACGCGCGAAGCCTTCCCGTAGCTGCTCGATGTTCACGTCGAGCATCATCACGACGAACAGGAACAGCACCATGACCGCGCCGACGTAAACGAGCACCAGCACGATGGCGAGGAATTCCGCCTCGATCAGCAGCCAGAGCACGGCGGCATTGAAGAAGCAGAGCACCAGGTAGAGCACCGAGTGCACCGGGTTCCGGGACAGGATGACGCCGAGCGCGGCGCCGACCAGCACCGCGGAGAAGGACCAGAACAGGATCTCGACGAGCATGGCTCAGCGGAAGCGCGAATCGGCCGCCTTGTCGGCCGCGATCATCGCCTCGTACTTCTCGCCGATCGCGAGCAGCTTGTCCTTGGTCATGATGTTCTCGCCGCGGTTCTCCATGTGGTACTCGTGGATGCGCGTCTCGACGATCGCATCCACCGGGCAGGCCTCCTCGCAGAAGCCGCAGTAAATGCACTTGAACAGGTCGATGTCGTAGCGGGTCGTGCGCCGCGTGCCGTCCTCGGCGACGTCCGACTCGATCGTGATCGCGAGCGCCGGGCACACGGCCTCGCAGAGCTTGCAGGCGATGCAGCGTTCCTGCCCGTTCGGATAGCGGCGAAGCGCATGCAGTCCCCGGAAGCGCGGCGACTGCGGCGTCTTCTCTTCCGGATAGTTCAGCGTGACCTTGCGCCGGAAGAAATTGCGCCCGGTGACCGTGAGCCCCTTCAGGAGCTCGCCGAGAAACAGCGTCTGGAAAAGCGACCGGATGCGATTCATGGGAGCCTCAATCCGCCCACGGCCCGATCCGGAGCCAGGCGAGCACGCCCTCGACCGCGATCCAGATCAGCGTGATCGGAATCAGCACTTTCCAGCCGAGGCGCATGATCTGGTCGTAGCGGTAGCGGGGAAACGTCGCGCGGACCCACAGGAAGACGAACAGGAAGAAGCAGATCTTCAGGAACAGCCAGAAGAATCCCGGCTGCGCGAGAAATGAGCCGTCCGCCAGGAAACCCTGAAACGGCGAGAGCCAGCCGCCGAAGAAGAGCACGGCCGTCAGAGCCGAGATCAGGATCATGTTCGCGTATTCGGGCAGCGCGAACAACAACGCGAAGGCCGCACCCGAATACTCGACGTGGAACCCGGCAACGATTTCCGACTCGCCCTCCGCGACGTCGAATGGCGCGCGGTTCGTCTCCGCGAGCCCCGACACGAAATAGACGATGAAGAGCGGGAACAGCCAGAGCCAGTTCCAGCTGCCGAACCCGCCTTCCTGTGCGCGCACGATTTCGCCGAGATTGAGGCTGCCTGCCGCCATCAGCACGCCGACCAGCGCGAACCCCATCGCGATCTCGTAGGCGACCATTTGCGCCGCCGAGCGCATCGCGCCGAGAAAGGCGTATTTCGAATTGCTGGCCCAGCCGGCAAGGATGACGCCGTAGACCCCGAGCGAGGTCAGCGCGAGCACGTAGAGCAGGCCCGCATCGATGTCCGCCAGTACGAACTCGGGCGAAAACGGCATGACCGCCCAGGCCGCCATCGCCGGAACCAGGACGATCAGTGGGCGCGAGCAGGAACAGGAACCGGGACGAGCGGCCCGGCACGATGATTTCCTTCAGCAGCAGCTTGACCACGTCCGCGAATGGCTGCGCGAGTCCGCGGAACATGGGCAGGCCGAAGAAGCTCACGCGGTTCGGCCCGAGCCTGAGCTGCATGTAGCCGATCACCTTGCGCTCGGCGAGCGTCAGCATCGCGACCGAGATCACGATCGCGATCAGCACGCCGAGAATCTGAATCGTGACGACGATCGCCGACTGCAGCTCCGGCACGAGTCCGGCCCACCAGTTCACGAGGAAGTCCGGCACGGCTCAGCCCTTCCCCGCCGCGCCGACTTGCGCGGCGCGGGTCAATTGCAGGGCGGTCGCGCGGCGCACGATCGGATCCACGCGGTAGATCGGCAGGGTCGTCGTCGTCCCGCGCCGTTCCGCCTTGAACTCGCGGCCCGCCGCGAAACGGCCGTCGTAGGCCGCGCCCTCCGCGGCAAGGCGCAATTCCGCGTGCACTTCGGCCGAGCTTTCCTGAGTGAAGCCCGCGACCCCGAGGTGATTGGCGAGCACGCGCAGGACTTTCCAGCCCGGACGCGCCTCGCCGAGGGGCTGCGCACAACCGCGGAATTCCTGCCAGCGGCCTTCGCAATTCACATAGCTGCCCGACGTCTCGGCAAACGTGCCGATCGGCAGCAGGATCTCGGCGAATTTCATGACGTCCGGATCGGCGTACGGGGTCATCGCGATGACCCGCCGGCAATTCGACAGCGCCTGCGCCGCACCCGGAAGACCGATATCCGCCGCAGGTTCGATGCCGCCGAACAGTACGCAGGCGGCGAGCGACGATTCGAGCATGCCGCGCAGGTCGAGTCCCGGCGCCGGATCGGGCCGTCCGCCCGGCAGCCGATGCGGCAAGGCGCCTGCGAGCGCGGTTCCGACCGCATTCCCGCCGTCAGGCAGGAAGCCGAGACTTGCGCCCGTCTTTGCGGCGAGCGCCGCGGCCGCCGCGCGAAGATCGGCGTAATGCGTATGTCGCATCGCGATCCCGCCCAGCACGATCGCGGCCCGGCCGGACGACAGCGACTCGACGATCGCGCGGCGCGCGTCCGAGCTGCCGCCGCCATTCGCAAGCGCTGCGAGCTCCGTTGCGAGATCGGCCGCTCCGGCGAATGTCTGCTGCAGCACCGGGAAATGACATTGCTGCGGCTCCGTAGTCAGCAGGCTGACCTTGCAGCCCGCGAGTGCGGCCTTGCGCACCCTGTGCGCAAGAATCGGCGCCTCGTCCCGCACGTGGCAGCCGGCCAGCAGCAAGCCGCCGAGCGATTCGATGTCCTGCAATCGCGACTCCGAGTCCCGGAAACGCAGGGTCCCGCGCCTGGTCGGAGAAATCGAGCTGGCGCAGACGCGAATCGACGTTGTGCGATCCGAGTTCCCGCGCAAGCCGGCCGAGCAGGTATGCCTCTTCGTTCGTGGATGAAGGCGAGGCCAGGAACCCGATGCGCCCTGCCCCGCCCTCTTTCAAGGCGTCGCGCAGGAGTTCCGACGCCGCCTCGAGCGCGGTCTCCCACGTCACTTCACACCACCTTCCCTCCACACGCATCATCGGCTCGCGTAGCCGGTCCGCAGCGTAGACGCCTTCGTACGAGTAGCGGTCGCGATCCGCAATCCAGGTCTCGTTGATTTCTTCGTTGACCCGCGGCACGACGCGCATCAGCCGGCCGCGCAGCACGTGGCCCCAGAGATTGCTGCCGACTCCGTCGTGGGGCGATACGAGTGCGTGCTCGGTCATTTCCCAGGAGCGGGCGCGGTGGCGGAAAGGCTTGGAATTCAGCGCACCGACCGGGCACAGGTCGATCACGTTGCCCGAGAGCTCGTGGTCCACGCTCTTCTCGATCCAGGTGCCGATCTCCATCCACTCGCCGCGACCCGTCGCGCCGAGTTCCTGGACGCCGGCGATTTCGGCCGTGAAACGCACGCAGCGCGTGCAGTGGATGCAGCGCGTCATGTCGGTCGAGATGAGCGGTCCCAGGTTCTTGTCCTTGACGACGCGCTTGCGCTCGTCGAATCGCGACTCCGCACTGCCGAAGCCGAGCGCGAGGTCCTGGAGTTCGCACTCGCCGCCCTGGTCGCAGATCGGGCAGTCGAGCGGATGATTGATCAGCAGGAATTCCATCGTCGCCTTCTGCGCCGCCATCGCCCGCGCCGAACGGGTGAAGACCTTCATGCCTTCCGCGACCGGCGTCGCGCAGGCCGGCATCGGCTTCGGCGCCTTCTCCACTTCGACCAGGCACATGCGGCAGTTCGCCGCGATGGAGAGCTTCTCGTGATAGCAGAAGCGTGGAATGTAAATTCCTGCTGCATCGGTCAGCTGCATGATCATCTGGCCCTTGCGCGCCTTCAGCGGCCGGCCGTCGACTTCGACGTTGACGACGTCGTCGCTCATGCGACCGCCTGCGCGGGGCCGTCGACCACGCTCTTGCCGCCGTGCTCGACCATGTATTCGAACTCGTGGCGGAAATGCCTGAGAAAGCTCTGCACGGGCCAGGCCGCGGCGTCGCCGAGCGCGCAGATCGTGTGACCCTCGATCTGGTTCGCGACCTGCACGAGCAAGTCGAGATCCATCATGCGCCCCTGCCCCGCCAGGATCCGCCGAAGCATGCGCGTGAGCCAACCCGTGCCTTCGCGGCAGGGCGTGCACTGCCCGCAGGACTCCGCCATGTAGAAGCGCGAGATCCGCTCGAGTACCCGCACCATGCAAGTCGTTTCGTCCATCACGATCATCGCGCCCGTGCCGACCGCGGAACCCGCCTTGCGCAGCGAGTCGTAATCCATCGTGCAGTCCATGATGAGCGCGGCCGGCAGCACGGGCACCGAGGAGCCGCCCGGAATCACGGCCTTGAGCTTGCGGCCGCCGCGCACGCCGCCGCAGATGTCGAGCAGCTCGCGGAACGGGATGCCCAACGACAGCTCGTAATTGCCCGGGCGGGCGACGTGGCCGGACACCGAAAAGATCGCGGTGCCGCCCGCGTTCGGAACGCCGAGTTCCGCGAACCACTTTGCGCCCTTCCGCAGGATGGCAGGCACTGTCGCGAAGGTCAGCGTGTTGTTGATGGTGGTCGGCTTGCCGTAGAGGCCGAAGTTCGCCGGAAACGGCGGCTTGAATCGCGGCTTGCCCGGCTTGCCCTCGAGCGATTCGAGGAGCGCCGTTTCCTCGCCGCAGATGTAGGCGCCCGCGCCCGCGACCGCATGCAGGTCGAAGTCGATGCCGGTGCCCTGGATGTCGCGGCCGAGAAGCCCTGCCGCATAGGCCTCGCCGAGCGCCGCTTCGAATCGCGGGAACGGCTCCGCAAGAAACTCGCCGCGGATGTAGTTGTAGCCGACCGTGGCGCCCATCGCGTAACCGCCGATCGCCATGCCTTCGATCACGGAGTGCGGGTTGTATCGGAGGATGTCGCGATCGTGGCAGGTTCCCGGTTCGCTCTCGTCCGAATTGCAGACGACGTATTTCTGTCCGGGTGCGTTCCGCGGCATGAAGCTCCATTTCACGCCCGTCGGAAAGCCGGCGCCGCCGCGGCCCTTGAGGCCCGATGCCTTGACTTCCTCGATGATCGCCTCGGGCGGAATTTTCTCGCGGAGAATCTTCCGCCAGGCCTCGTAACCGCCGATCCTCTCGTAGACCGGCAGCGTCCAGCTCTGGGCGTGCTGCAACGGTTCGAAGACCACCTGGTTCATCGCGCGCATCGCGTCACTTGACCCCGTCGAGCACCTTGACTGCCGACTCCGGCGTCAGGTTCTCGTGAAAGACGTGATCGACCATCATCATCGGCGCGTTGTTGCAGGCGGCCAGGCATTCCTCCTCGCGCTTCAGGTAGAACTTTCCGTCCCGCGTGCTCTCGCCGGTCTTGATGCCGAGATGTTTCTCGACGGCTTCCACGATCCGGTCCGCGCCGCAGAGCATGCAGCTGATGTTGGTGCAGACGGAGACGTGCACGCGTCCAGCCGGCTTGGTTTCGAACATCGAGTAGAAGCTCGCGACCTCGTACACCTGGATCGCCGGCATGCCGATGTAGGCGGCGACCGCATCCATCAGCCCCGCGGTCAGGAATCCTTCATTCTGATGCTGCGCCTCGCGCAATGCCGCGAGCACGGCGGAGCGCCGGCGATCCGGCGGAAACTTTGCGAGCCAGCGATCGATCTCCTGGCGCGTGTGATCGGAGAGCACGCCGGTTCCCGCGTCCGGGCCGTTCACCGGTCGATCTCCCCGAAGACGATGTCCATCGTACCGATCATCGCGACGACGTCCGCGAGCATGTGCCCGCGCACCAGTTCGTCCATCGAAGCGAGGTGTGCGAATCCGGGCGCTCTGCACTTCACGCGGTAGGGCTTGTTGGCGCCGTCCGAGACCAGCCACACGCCGAACTCTCCTTTCGGCGCCTCCACCGCGGCATAGGTCTCGCCTTCCGGCACGCAATACCCTTCGGTGAAGAGTTTGAAGTGATGGATCAGGGATTCCATGTCGTCTTTCATCTCGCCGCGGCGCGGCGGCGTGACCTTGTTGTCGTCAAGCATCACCGGTCCGCGATTCACGCGGAGCCAGTCGATGCACTGACGGACGATGCGGTTCGACTGGCGCATCTCCGCGACACGGCAGAGATAGCGGTCGTAGCAGTCGCCGCGGACGCCGACGGGGATCTCGAAATCGAGCCTGTCGTACGCGGCGTAGGGCTGCTTACGGCGCAGGTCCCATTCGACGCCCGACCCGCGCAGCATCGGGCCCGTGAATCCGAGTTGCAGCGCGCGTTCCGGCGTGACGACGCCGATATTGACGGTGCGCTGCTTCCAGATGCGATTGTCGGTCAGTAGCGTCTCGTACTCGTCGACGCAGGCCGGAAACCGGTCCGTGAAGTCCTGGATGAAATCGAGCAGCGATCCCGACCGCGCCTCGTTCCGGCGCTTGACGTCGCGTTCACCGCGCGATTTCGAAGCCTGGTAACGCGGCATTGTGTCCGGCAGGTCGCGGTAAACGCCGCCCGGTCGGTAGTAGGTTGCATGCATGCGCGTGCCCGACACCGCCTCATAACAGTCCATCAGGTCTTCGCGCTCGCGGAAGGCGTAAAGGAACACCGTCATGGCCCCGATGTCGAGGGCGTGGGAGCCGATCCACATCAGGTGATTCAGGATCCGCGTCAGTTCGTCGAACATCACGCGGATGTACTGGGCCCGCTCCGGCGCGTCTATGCCGAGCAGCTTCTCGATCGCGCGCACGTAGGCGTGCTCGTTGCACATCATCGACACGTAGTCGAGGCGGTCCATGTAGCCGATCGTGTGATTGAACGGCTTCGACTCGGCGAGCTTTTCGGTCGCGCGATGCAGGAGACCGATGTGCGGGTCGGCCTTCTGGATCACCTCACCGTCCATCTCGAGCACGAGGCGCAGCACCCCGTGGGCCGCGGGATGCTGCGGACCGAAGTTCAGCGTGAAACTCTGGATCTCAGACATTGCCGCCGGTCCCGGGCGCGCCGGGAACGCGCTCCTTCCGGATCACCTTCGGTACTGTCACTCGCGGCTCGATGCTCACCGGTTCGTACACGACGCGACCAAGCGACGGGTCGTAGCGCACTTCCACATTTCCGGAGAGCGGGAAGTCCTTGCGGAACGGATGGCCGATGAAGCCGTAGTCCGTCAGGATCCGGCGCAGGTCGGGATGACCGCGAAACAGGATGCCGTAGAGGTCGAAGGCCTCGCGTTCATACCAGTCCGCGGATGCCCAGATGTCGGTGACCGAATCGAGCATCGGCGGCTCGCCGGGCGGGCAATGGCAGCGCAGGCGCAAGCGCGTGTTCCGCGACACCGAAAGCAGGTGATAAACCACGGCAAAACGCGCCTCCGGCGCGCGCTCCTCGCGCGGCGAACTGCGGTCGACGCCGCGGCTGAATCCGCTGGAAGTCGCGGACTCCGTAGTCCACTCCGTGCGGCCGTAGTCGAGATAATCGATCCCGGAGAGATCGACGAGCTGCTCGAAGGCAAGCGCAGGCCCGTCTCGGAGCTCGCGGCACACGGCAAGCAGGTCGCCGTCTGCGAACTTCGATCGCGATTTCACCGGGAAGAGACGCGACCCGTCTGGCACGCGGGCCTATGCGAGAAGCGATGGCTTCGGCAGTCGCCTCGATGCGGCTCATGCAGAACCGCGCGCGATGGTGCTGGTGCGGCGGATCTTGTCCTGCAGCTGGATGATGCCGTAGACCAGCGCCTCGGCGGTCGGCGGGCAACCCGGAACGTAGACGTCGACCGGCACGATGCGGTCGCAGCCCCGCACGACGGCATAGGAATAGTGATAGTAGCCGCCGCCGTTCGCGCAGGACCCCATCGATATGACCCAGCGCGGCTCCGGCATCTGGTCATAGACCTTGCGGAGCGCCGGCGCCATCTTGTTGACGAGCGTTCCCGCCACGATCATGAGGTCCGACTGCCGGGGGCTGCCGCGGAACACGACGCCGAACCGGTCGAGGTCGTAGCGCGATGCGCCCGCGTGCATCATCTCGACTGCGCAGCAGGCGAGACCGAAGGACATCGGCCACAACGAACCGGTCCGCGCCCAGTTCATCAGGTTGTCGACCGACGTCGTGACGAAGCCGCGACCCTGGATTGCGGGCGCGAGGCCGGGCGCTGCCTCGATCAGTCCCATTCGAGCGCCCCTTTCTTCCATTCGTACACGAAGCCGACCACGAGCACGGCCAGGAACACCGCCATCGACAGCAGGCCGAAACCGCCGATCGTGTCGAGCGAAACCGCCCACGGAAAGAGGAATGCGATTTCGAGGTCGAAGATGATGAACAGGATGGCGACCAGGTAATAACGCACGTCGAACTTCGTTCGCGAGTCCTCGAAGGCCTCGAACCCGCATTCATAGGGCGAAACCTTCTCGACGTCCGGCCGCCGCGGACCGAGCACCCAACCGAGCACGAGCAAAACGAGACCGAACCCCCCTGCTACGGCGAGAAAAATCAGTGCGGGCAGGTAGTTATGCAGCAATGTCGCGACCGTTTTCGACCGCGGGAAGTGCCGCGGAAGCCGGCTGCATTGTAACCGTCCGGCAGGCCCCTTGGGACCCCCGGACGGTCAGTCGCAAGACTCGAATGGTGCCGGCGGTCGGACTCGAACCGACACGGGTTTCCCCACTAACCCCTCAAGCTAGCGCGTCTACCAATTCCGCCACGTCGGCACTGAAATCGAAGAGGATTCGTCACTGCCCGCCCGGCGCGGGCTCATCCGCCGGCTTGGATTCCGGCAACGCCGGAACCGAATCGGCATCGACACCGTTCACAGGCGCGGGCGCCGGCTCCGTCACGACGGTATCGACGATGCTTTTCGGCGTTTCCACCTGCGGGCGCGTCGCGAACCAGGCGAGCGACATGCTCGTCAGGAAGAAAAGCGTCGCCAGCACGGCGGTCAGCTTCGAAAAGAATGTCGCCGAACCGCGCGCGCCGAACACGGTGCCCGAGGCCCCGGATCCGAATCCGGCGCCCGCATCGGCGCCCTTGCCCCGCTGAAGCAGCACGAGGGCCACGATCGCAAAGCACAGCAGGCCGTGCAGGAATGTAATCAGGTTTTGCAGCATGTCGTCACGTCATCCCAGTCAGGCGATCAGCGTTCGGCGGCGGCGCAGATGCTTCCAAATTCGTCCGCCTTCAGCGAAGCACCGCCGATCAATCCGCCGTCCACATCGGGCATCGTGAACAGCTCCGCGGCATTGCCCGCCTTGACGCTGCCCCCGTAGAGGACCCGAAGGGAAGCGGCAATTGTAGCATCCTTTTCCCCGATTCTGCCCCGGATCAGCGCATGCACCTCCTGGGCCTGGGCCGGCGTCGCGGTGCGGCCGGTCCCGATCGCCCAGACCGGTTCGTAGGCGACGATCGCGGAAGCAAATGCGCCGATCCCGGCGGCCGAGACCACTGCATCGAGCTGGCGGAGGATCACGGCGCGGGTCGAATCGCTCTCCCGTTCCGCGAGCGATTCGCCGACGCACAGGATGGGCGTCAGCGCGCGCCGGCCAGTCGCGACAAATTTCCGCGCCACGAGTTCATCGCTCTCCCCGTACAGCGCACGCCGCTCCGAATGACCGACGATGACGTAGCGGCAACCGATGTCCGCAAGCATCGCGGCGGAGATCTCGCCCGTATGAGCGCCGGCCTCCTCGGTGCAGACGTCCTGCGCGCCGAGACCGATCCGGCTGCCGTCCAGCTGGTTGCGGACTTCCGCCAGGTACACGAATGGCGGACAGACGACGACCTCGGCTCCGCCCTGGCCGGCACCGCGCCGGAGCAATTCGCCGACGAGGCGCGCGGCCTCGGCACGACTGCCGTGCATCTTCCAGTTGCCGGCGACGAGCGGCTTGCGTTGATTCGCGTTCATGCGGCTGGCGCAGCGGCGCGAACGGCCTCCGCCAGTTCCTCGGCGTGGCGGCCGACGGATTGCTCGTCCTCGCCCTCGACCATGACGCGGATCAGCGGTTCAGTGCCCGAGGCACGCAGCACGACGCGCCCGCGCTCGCCCAGCGATTTCTCGACGCGGGCAATGGCCGCGGCGATCGCAGGCTCGCGCGCAGCGTCGAAGCGCTTCGCGACGCGAACGTTGATGAGCTGCTGCGGAAAGCGCTGCATGCCGGCCGCAAGCTCGGCGAGCGACTTGCCCGTGGATTTCATGACCGCGACCACCTGAAGCGCGACGATCAGCCCGTCGCCGGTCGTCGTCTTGTCGAGGCAGAGGAGATGGCCGGAGGACTCGCCACCGAGCACGCCGCCGTGCGTCCGCAGCATCTGCAGGACGTTGCGGTCGCCGACGGCCGCCCGCATGAACGGCACGCCGAGTTCCTTCAGGGCGAGTTCGAGACCGAGGTTGCTCATGACGGTGCCCACGATGGGGCCCTTGAGGTCGCCGGCGGCGAGACGCGCCTTTGTCAGCACGTAGAGCAGCTGATCGCCGTCCACGGTGCGGCCCAGGTGATCGACCATCACCAGGCGATCGCCGTCGCCGTCGAGCGCGATTCCGGCATCCGCACGCACGCCGGGCACCGTCAGCTTCAGGAGTCCCGGATCGGTCGATCCGCAGCCGTCGTTGATGTTGCGGCCGTTCGGCGAGCAGCCGATCGGCACGATTTCGGCCCCGAGATCCGCGACTACGCGAGGTGCGACCTTGTAGGCCGCACCATTCGCACAGTCGATCACGAGCTTGAGGCCATCGAGGCGCATTCGGCCCGGCATCGTCGATGCGCAAAAGGACTGGTACAGCGCCCTCTCGCTGTCGACCCGCGTCGCGCGGCCGAGTGCACCCGACTCACGCGTGAGCGCAGGCTGGTCGAGATGGGATTCGATCGCTTCCTCGAGTTCGTCCGCGAGCTTGCTGCCCTCGCGGTCGAAGAACTTGATCCCATTGTCGTCATAGCGGTTGTGGGAAGCGCTGATCACCGCGCCGAAATCGCAACCGAGACGCTGCACGAGGTAGGCAATGCCCGGCGTCGGCAGCGGACCGGCGAGCAGCACATCGACGCCAGCCGCAACGAAGCCGGCCTCGAGCGCGGCTTCGAACATGTAACCCGAGAGTCGCGTGTCCTTGCCGACGAGCACCCGCCCGCCCTCAGGCGCAAGTACGCGTGCTGCCGCGCCCGCAAGGCGCAGCGCGAACTCCACGGTCATCGGATGCGTGCCGACCCGCCCGCGTACTCCGTCCGTCCCGAAATACCGCATGCTCAAGCCAGCACCTCCGACGGCCGCCTCGCGGCCGTGACGATTTTGAGCGCATCCACGGTCTCGCGCACGTCGTGCGCGCGGATGATCCGGGCGCCGTTCAACGCAGCCATCACGGCGAGCGCGACGCTGCCGGCCACCCGGTCGCGCTCGCCTCGTCCGGTCAGCGAGCCGATCAGGCGCTTGCGCGACAGCCCGGCGAGCACCGGCAGACCCTCGGCGGCGAATGCCGGCAGGCCGCGCAACAGTTCGAGATTGTGTTCGAGTGTCTTGCCAAATCCAAAACCGGGGTCGATCACCAGCCGCGCCTTCGCAATGCCCGCCGCGACGCAGGCGGCCACGCGTTCACGCAGAAAATCGCGCACCTCGCCCACCACGTCGTCGTAACGCGGCTCATTCTGCATGGTTCCGGGCTCGCCCTGCATGTGCACCAGGCAGACGCCTGCCTGGGATGCGGCCACGGATTCCAGCGCGCCTGGAGTCCGGAGCGCGGTGACGTCGTTGATCAGGGAGGCGCCCGCCGCGAGCGACGCCCGCATTACGGCCGGCGTGCGGGTGTCGACCGATACCGGAACGGCGAGTACGGCAGCAAGCCTTTCCACGACCGGGATCACGCGCCGCAGCTCCTCGTCCACGGCAACCGGCGCTGCCCCGGGGCGGGTCGATTCGCCGCCGACATCGATGATTGCAGCGCCTTCCTCGGCCAGGCGTTCGGCGCGCTCGAGCGCTTCGGGCAGGCCGAAATACAGGCCACCGTCCGAGAAGGAATCGGGCGTGACGTTCAGGACGCCCATGACGACGGGCGCGTCGAGTTCAAGCAGGTGACGACCGCACTGGAGGCGCATGGGAAAGTGACGCTCGGGAGCGTGCGAAAGCCGTTCGGACGGCGGCGGGGCCGCTCAGGTCTGGCTGGCCGGCGGGCCGATCACCGGTTCGGGCTTTGCGCCGCCCTGGCCGCCGGCTTGCGCCCCGGACTCATCCCAGTCGCGCGGCGGCTTCGGTACGCGTCCTGCCATGATGTCCTTGAGCTGTTCTTCGTCGATGGTTTCGTACTTGATGAGCGCCGCGGCCATCAGGTCGAGCTTCTCGCGATTTTCGACGAGGATCTTGCGCGCATTGCCGTAGGCGGTATCGATCACGCGGCGGATCTCTTCGTCGATCACGTGCGCCGTCACGTCAGAGACCTGCTTGTGCTGGGTCACCGAGCGGCCGAGGAACACCTCGCCGGCGTCCTCCATGTACGACAGTGGACCGAGACGATCGGACAGTCCCCATTTCGTGACCATGTTGCGCGCAAGGTTGGTCGCTCGCTCGATGTCGTTCGACGCGCCGGTTGTCACCGACTCGGGCCCGAAGCGGAGCTCTTCCGCGATGCGGCCGCCGAAGAGGCTCGCGATCTGGCTCTCCAGGCGCCGCTTGCTGTAGCTGTAGCGATCCTCTTCCGGCAGGAACATCGTGACGCCGAGCGCACGGCCGCGGGGAATGATCGTGACCTTATAAACAGGATCGTGTTCCGGAAGGCTCATGCCGACGATGGCATGACCGGCCTCGTGATACGCCGTATTCAGCCTTTCCTGGTCGCTCATGACCATCGAGCGCCGCTCGGCACCCATCATGATCTTGTCCTTGGCGCGCTCGAATTCCTCCATCGTGACGTGCCGCTTGTTGCCGCGAGCGGCGAACAAAGCCGCCTCGTTGACGAGATTCATGAGGTCGGCGCCCGAGAAACCGGGCGTCCCGCGCGCGATCAGCGAGGGCTTGACGTCGTCCGAAATCGGCACCTTGCGCATGTGGACCTTCAGGATCTGCTCGCGGCCGCGCACGTCCGGCAGCGGCACGACCACCTGCCGGTCGAAGCGGCCTGGGCGCAGGAGCGCCGGGTCCAGTACGTCGGGTCGATTGGTGGCGGCAATGACGATGACGCCCTCATTGCCTTCGAAGCCGTCCATCTCCACCAGGAGCTGGTTGAGCGTCTGCTCGCGCTCGTCGTGACCACCGCCCAGGCCCGCGCCGCGATGGCGGCCGACCGCGTCGATCTCGTCGATGAACACGATGCAGGGAGCGTGCTTCTTCGCCTGCTCGAACATGTCGCGCACGCGGGAGGCGCCGACGCCGACGAACATCTCGACGAAGTCGGAACCCGAAATCGTGAAGAACGGGACCTTCGCCTCGCCCGCGATGGCGCGCGCGAGCAGCGTCTTGCCCGTGCCCGGGCTGCCGACCATCAGCACGCCTTTCGGGATCTTGCCGCCGAGCTTCTGGAACTTCGCCGGGTCCTTCAGGAAATCGACGATCTCCGAGACTTCTTCTTTCGCCTCGTCTACGCCCGCGACGTCCGCGAATGTCACGCTGACCTGGTCTTCGGACAGGAGCCGCGCTCGGCTCTTGCCGAAGGACATCGCGCCTCGGCCGCCTGCGCCGCCCTGCATCTGGCGCATGAAATAAATCCACACGCCGATCAGGAGCAGGATCGGGAACGAGGAGACGAACAGTTGCAACAGGAAGCCCTGGCGCTCCGGCGGTTCCGCCGCAATCGTCACATGCTGCTTGTCGAGCAGGCCGATCAGCACCGAATTGTCGGTTTCCGGGTTCTGGGTGACGTACTGGGCGCCGCTGGCGCGCTCGCCGACGATCGACTCACCCTTGAAGGTCGCCGTCTTGATCCCCCCGCTTCGCACCTCGGTGAGGAACTGCGAATACGAGACCGGATCCGGCGCCGCCGAGCGCTGGCCGAAATTGGAAAAGACTGCGAGCAGGACGATCGCGATGACCACCCAAAGGACGATATTTCTGGTCAGGTCGTTCAAGCTCCGGCTCCTGGCGCTGCGTCAATTCTCGGCCGATTCCATGCTTGGACACGGTATCGCCGGCCTGGTTTCACCTTACACCGGCCGGGGGTCCCTGGCCACCAAATACGTCTCGGAACTGCGCTGCCTCGAGGCCTTTGGCTTGCGCATGCGGACGGCCCTGAAGTCCCGTCGCGCCTCCGCGAGAAGCTCCTGAAATCCGGCGCCCTGGAATACTTTCATCACCAGTGCGCCGTCGGATCCAAGAACCTTGCGTGAGAAATCGAGCGCAAGCGACTCGAGATCCGCCGCGCGCGCCTGATCCACCACGTCCACTCCGCTGATGTTGGGGGCCATATCCGACAACACAAGGTCGACGCGCCGCCCGCCGAGCTCCGCGAGCAGCGAGTCGAGCACTGCCTGCTCGCGGAAGTCACCCTGCAGGAACGTGACGCCGGGTATCGCGTCCATCGACAGCAGGTCGAGCGCGAACACGCTGCCCTTGCCCGCGAGGCGGCGCGCGGCGTACTGGCTCCAGCCGCCCGGTGCTGCTCCGAGATCGACGATCGCGGCGCCCGGGAAAATCAGCTTCTCCGCGCGATCGATCTCCTCGAGCTTGTACGCGGCCCTCGAGCGCAGGCCGGACTCCTTCGCGCGCCGCACGAATGGATCCGAAAAGTGCTCTTCGAGCCACCTGCCGCTCGACTTGCTGCGCCGGCTCATGATCCCCGCTCCGCAAACCTATAATGTGTGTCGATGACGCTGACCGAACCCCAGAAAAGGCAACTGCGTCGCCTCGGCCACGCCCTGCATCCGATCGTGCTCATCGGCAAGCAGGGCCTTACCGAAAGCGTCGCCGCCGAGATGCGACGCGCGCTCGACGATCATGAACTCGTCAAGATCCGCGCGCGTGCCGGTTCCCGTGAAGATCGCGACGCCATTTTCGCGGAGCTTGCCCGCCTGACGTCGTCGGAATTCGTGTTCCGGATCGGAAACGTTGGTCTATTCTACAAACAAAACAACAAGATACGGAAAATACTTCTCCCGGATTCTTGAGTCAGGCCAGCCGCACGGCCAGCACCTCGAAGCTGCGCGCCCCGCCGGGAGCCGCCACCTCGACCTCGTCTCCCGGCGCCCGTCCGATGAGCGCGCGAGCGATCGGCGAGTTGATCGAGATCATTCCGCGGCGGATGTCCGCCTCGTCGTCGCCGACGATCTGGTAGCTCACCTCGGGTCCGCCATCAACCGGTGCAAGATCGACGGTCGCGCCGAATACGACTTTGCCGGTATCCGTCAGCGAGGACGGATCGATGACCTGGGCGTTCGCAAGCCGCTGCTCGATCTCCTTGATGCGGCCTTCGATGAAACCCTGCTGTTCGCGCGCGGCGTGATATTCGGCGTTCTCCGACAGGTCGCCGTGCGAGCGCGCCTCCGCGATCGCGCGGATGACCGCCGGCCGGTCCTCGCCTTTCAGCTTGCGCAACTCCGTCCGGAGCAACTCCGCGCCTTTCAGCGTGATCGGCGATCTCATGCGCCCGCGAGCTCCAGGTGCAGATCCTGCAGCCGGTTGACGTCGTGGTCCTCGAGATGATCGAGCGCGTCGCAGGTCGCATGCGCCGCGGCAACCGTCGTGTAGTACGTGACCTTGCGCAGTTCCGCCTCGCGCCGGATCGAGTGCGACTCCCGGATCGCGCGCTTGCCCTCGGTCGTATTGATGATCAGGTCGATCTCGTCGTTCTTGATCATGTCCACGATGTGCGGCCGGCCCTCGCGCACCTTGAGCGCGCGGCGGCACGGGATCCCCGCCGCTTCGAGCGCGACCTGGGTGCCCTGCGTAGCGATGATCTCGAAGCCGCGAGCGCTCAGCTTCCGCGCGATCTCTGTGGCTCCCTCCTTGTCGCGGTCGCGCACCGAGATCAGGCAGACGCCGCGCGTCGGAAGCCGGATACCGCTTGCCGCCTGCGATTTCGCGTAGGCCTCACCGAAGGTCCGTCCCGTCCCCATCACTTCGCCGGTCGATTTCATCTCGGGACCCAGGATCGGGTCCGAATCCGGGAATTTCCCGAACGGAAACACGGCTTCCTTGACCGAGAAATACGGGGGAATGCGTTCTACCACGGCGTCGAGCTCGGAGAGCGTTCTCCCGGCCATCACGCGTGCCGCAATCTTGGCTAGCGGCCGGCCGGTCGCCTTGGAGACGAACGGCACGGTGCGCGAGGCGCGCGGATTGACCTCGAGCACGTACACGATGCCGTTCTGGATCGCGAACTGGACATTCATGAGTCCGATGACGTTAAGCGCCTGGGCCATCTTGCGCGTTTGACTGCGGAGTTCCTCCTGGATTTCAGGGGAAAGACTGGCCGGCGGCAGCGAGCAGCTCGAGTCGCCCGAATGGACCCCCGCCTGCTCGACGTGCTCCATGATGCCGCCGATCAGCACATCCTGGCCGTCGCAGATCGCGTCCACGTCGACCTCGATCGCCAGGTCGAGGAAGCGATCGAGCAGCACCGGGCTCTCGTTCGACACCTTGACGGCTTCGCGCATGTACTGCCGGAGGTCCTCCTCCTCATAGACGATTTCCATGGCGCGGCCGCCGAGCACATAGGACGGCCGCACGATCAATGGAAAGCCAACCTCGCGCGCGAGCTCGATCGCACGCTCCTCGTCCCGCGCGGTCGCGTTCGCAGGCTGGCGCAGGCCGAGCTTGATGAGGAGCTGCTGGAAGCGCTCGCGGTCCTCGGCCACGTCGATCGAGTCCGGGCTCGTGCCGATGATCGGGGCCCCTGCGGCGGCGAGCTGGCGCGCGAGCTTCAGCGGAGTCTGGCCGCCGAACTGCACGATCACACCCTGCGGTTTCTCGCGACTGATGATTTCCATGACGTCTTCGAACGTCAACGGCTCGAAATACAGGCGGTCGGACACGTCGTAGTCGGTCGATACGGTCTCGGGATTGCAATTGACCATGATGGTCTCGAATCCGTCTTCGCGGAGCGCGAGTGCCGCGTGAACGCAGCAGTAATCGAACTCGATACCCTGCCCGATGCGATTCGGGCCACCGCCGAGAATCATGATCTTGGGCCGGGGAGTCGGCTCCGACTCGCATTCCTGGTCGTAGCTCGAATACAGGTAGGCGGTTGACGTTGCGAACTCCGCGGCACAGGTGTCGACTCGCTTGTACGCGGGATGGACGCCGCAGGCGAGTCGCCGCGCGCGCACGCGCGATTCAGGCGCACCGATCGCGCGCGCGAGGGCAGCGTCCGAGAAGCCCTTCCGCTTCAGCACCAGCAATCGTTCGAATGTGAGCCCCGTGATTCCCTCGTCGCGCACGACGTTCTCTTCCCGCACGAGATCCTCGATCTGGGCGAGGAACCAGTGGTCGATCATGGTCTCGGCGGCGATGCGTTCGAGCGGCCATCCCGCGCGGAAGGCGTCCGCGACGAATCGGATGCGCTCACCGCCGGGGTGGCGGAGTTCCTCGGCGAGGCGCAGCTCGCCGTCGGCATCGAGCGGAAGGGCGATGATCGGCGTGAGGCCGTCGCAGCCGGTCTCGAGGCTACGCAGCGCTTTTTGCAGCGATTCCTGAAACGTGCGCCCGATCGCCATCGCCTCGCCCACCGACTTCATCTGCGTGGTGAGGCGGGTGTTGGACCCCGGAAATTTCTCGAACGTGAATCGCGGTACCTTGGTCACGACGTAATCGATCGTCGGCTCGAATGACGCAGGCGTAGCGCCGCCCGTGATCTCGTTCCGGAGCTCGTCGAGCGTGTAGCCTACGGCCAGCTTGGCCGCGATCTTCGCGATCGGAAAGCCGGTCGCCTTGGAGGCGAGCGCGGAGGAGCGTGACACTCGGGGGTTCATTTCGATCACGAGCATCCGGCCGTCGTCCGGATTGATCGCGAACTGGACGTTGGACCCGCCGCACTCGACTCCGACCTGGCGCAGCACTGCGATCGAGGCGTCGCGCATGCGCTGGTATTCCTTGTCAGTCAGCGTCTGAGCCGGCGCGACCGTGATCGAGTCGCCGGTGTGCACGCCCATCGGATCGAGATTTTCGATCGAACAGACGATGATGCAGTTGTCCTTGCGGTCCCGCACCACCTCCATTTCGAATTCCTTCCAGCCGAGCACCGACTCCTCGATCAGCACTTCCGCCGTCGGCGATGCGTCGAGGCCGCGAAGTACGATCGTCTCGAACTCTTCGCGATTGAAGGCGATGCCGCTGCCCGTGCCGCCCAGCGTGAACGAAGGGCGGATGACGGTCGGGTAACCGACTTCGGCCTGCACGGCGAGTGCCTCATCGAGGTCATGCGCGATGTAGGATTGCGGGCATTCGAGCCCGATGCCGCGCATTGCGTTGCGGAAGAGCTCGCGGTCCTCCGCCATGTCGATCGCCTCGCGCGAGGCGGCGATCATCTCGACCCCGAATCGCTCGAGCACGCCTTCGCGCACCAGGTCGAGCGCCGTGTTGAGACCCGTCTGGCCACCCATCGTCGGAAGGAGCGCGTCCGGCCTTTCCTTCTCGATGATACGCGCGACCGTGCGCCAGTCGACCGGCTCGATGTAGATCGAATCGGCCATCTCGGGGTCGGTCATGATCGTGGCGGGATTCGAGTTCACGAGGATTACGCGATAACCCTCCTCGCGGAGCGCCCGACAGGCCTGGGCGCCGGAATAGTCGAACTCGCAGGCCTGGCCGATGATGATCGGACCGGCGCCGATGATCAGGATGCTCTCGATATCCGTGCGCTTGCCCATCAGCGCGCGACGACGCTGTCGGCGATCGCAACCTGCGCGCGCATCATCTGCTGGAGTCTTCGCACCATCAGGAAAACGAAATGCTCGAAAAGCGGGCGCATGTCATGCGGGCCCGGGCTCGCTTCCGGGTGACCCTGGAATCCGAATGCGGGCCGGTCGGTGCGGGCGACGCCCTGAAGCGAACCGTCGAATAGCGAACGATGGGTCGGCTTGAGCCGCGACGGGAGCGACTCCTCGTCGACCGCGAATCCGTGATTCTGGCTCGTGATCAGCACGTGACCGCCCGCGAGTTCCTGCACGGGGTGATTCGCGCCGTGATGGCCGAACTTCATCTTGACGGTGCGCGCACCGCTCGCGAGCCCGAGAAGCTGATGGCCGAGGCAGATGCCGAACACGGGGATGTCGCTCTCGAGGAACTCGCTGATCGCGGCGATCGCGTAGTCGCAGGGTTCCGGGTCGCCGGGTCCATTCGACAGGAAGATGCCGTCGGGCGCGAGCGCGAGCGCGTCCGCTGCGCTCGTCTGCGCCGGCACGACCGTCATCCGGCAGCCGTAGTCCGCGAGCAGTCGGAGGATGTTGCGCTTGATACCGAAGTCGTAGGCGACGACGTGCAGCCGCGAACCGGGCCGCAGCACGCGCTCGGGCGCCCGTCCGATGCTGCCTTCGTTCCATTGATAGGGCGCGCGGACCGAGACGACTTTGGCGAGATCCATGCCCTTGAGTCCCGGGAAAGCGCGCGCGGCGCGAAGCGCCACCTCGGCATCGGCCTTGTCGGCGGTCGCGATGCATGCCGCCCTGGGCACCGCCCTCGCGAAGGATGCGCGTGAGCTTGCGCGTGTCGATGCCCGCGATTGCGACCGTCTCGCCCTCGATCAGGAATTGCGGCAGCGAATGGCTCGCGCGCCAGCTCGAATAGGCGAGCGGCAGGTCGCGGATCACGAGACCCGCCGCGTGGATCGAATCCGATTCCATGTCCTCGGGCGTGACGCCGGTATTGCCGATATGGGGATAGGTCAGCGTGACGATCTGGCGGGCGTAAGACGGGTCCGTCAGGATTTCCTGGTAACCGGTCATCGCCGTGTTGAACACGATTTCGCCGGTCGTCACGCCGGAAGCCCCGATGGAAATGCCCCGAAACACCGTGCCGTCCTCGAGCGCGAGCACTGCAGGTGTCGATGTCACCAGGGCGTTCTCCTTCCCGCCGCACCGCCCATCAGTGCGAGGCGCAGGACATGGGTGGATGGATCCGTCGGGACTCCACCCGTCTTCAAAATGTGTTCATCAGGGGGCCGCGACCCGAGGGCAAATATTACATCAGCAGGAGGGGACAGTCCCCTCTAGAGCCCCAGCACGTCGGACATTCCATAAAGCCCCGGCGGCCGTCCAAGAATCCAGCGCGCGGCGGCAAGCGCGCCATGGGCGAAGGTCATCCGGTCGGTCGCGCGATGCACGATTTCGAGAGTTTCGCCGCTGCCCGCGAAGAGCACCTGATGGTGCCCCACGATGTCGCCGGCCCTCAAGCTTGCGAATCCGATGGCGCCGGGCGCGCGTCCCGCCGACTTTCCGAGCCGGCCGTAGACCGCCCGTTCCGCGAGCGCCCCGCCCCGCGCGCCCGCGACGATCTCGCCGAGTTTCAGCGCGGTTCCGGACGGTGCGTCGGCCTTCTCCCGGTGGTGGGCTTCGAGGATTTCGATGTCGTAGTCGGCCGGGAGAGCCGCGGCAGCACGGCCGGCCAGGGCGAACAGAAGGTTGGCGGCGAGGGACATATTGGGCGCCACGAGGACCGGCAGGCTTTCGCTTGCGCGCCGAAGCAGGGCGGTGCGGGCGGTATCGAGACCGGTGATCCCGACGACGAGCGGGATGCCGGCGCGCGCCACAGCGGCCAGATTGTCGCCAAGCGCGTCGGGTAGCGTGAAATCGATCGCCACACCGGCGTTCGCGAGGGCCTGTTCGCGACTGGCCGTGACCTGCACCGCGACCGGACCAGTCTGAGCAACTTCGCCTGCGTCGCGGCCAAGCGCCGCGCTCGTCTGGGACGCCAGGGCGCCCGAGAGGACGAAATCCGGGGACTCCCGTATTGCGCGGACCAGGCATCGTCCCATCCGGCCGCTGATCCCGAGTACCGCCACATTCGTCATGTCAGGCGCCCATCCTGCCGAAGAACTGCTTCACGCCTTCGAGCCACGACCGCTGGCGCGGATTGTGGCGCTTGCCATCCGAGGCGAGGGATTTTTCGAACTTTCGGAGCTGCTCTTTCTGCTCCGCGTTCAGGTCGACCGGAGTCTCGACGACGACGCGGCAGAAGAGATCGCCCGTCGCCCCGCCCCGCACCGGCTTGATGCCCTTCTCCCGCAGCCGGAAGACGCGGCCCGATTGCGTTCCAGCCGGGATCTTGATGTTCGCCTGGCCTTCGAGCGTCGGCACTTCGACGCTGCCGCCGAGTACGGCGGTCACGAAGCCGATAGGCACCTCACAGGAGAGGTGGGCATGGTCGCGTTCGAAGATCGGGTGTTCCCGGACGACGATCTCGACGTAGAGATCGCCCGGTGGACCGCTGTTCCGACCCGCTTCGCCTTCGCCCGCAAGCCGGATTCGATCGCCGTTGTCCACGCCCGCCGGGACCTTGACCGAAAGCCGCTTGTTGGTCCGCATGCGGCCATGGCCCGCGCACTTCGGGCAGGGCTCCGTGATGATGGATCCCCGCCCCTTGCAGCGCGGACAAGTCTGCTGCACCGCGAAGATCCCCTGGCTGATGCGAACCTGCCCAGCGCCGTTGCAGGTCTCGCATTTAACCGGCGTGTGCCCGCGAGCCGCGCCTGAGCCGCCGCACTCGGTGCATTCCTTGACCGTCTGGAAATCGATTTCGGTCGAGGTGCCGAACACCGCCTGTTCGAGATCGAGCGCAAGTTCGTATCGGAGATCGGCGCCGCGATAGACCGCGTTCCGGCCTCCCCGGCGTCCGCCGCCGAAGATGTCGCCGAACATGTCGCCGAAGATGTCGCCGAAGGCGTCGGACGGACTGAACCCCTGACCCGCACCGCGGGCTGCGTCGAGCCCCGCACTGCCGTATTGGTCGTAGGCCGCCCGCTTCTGCGCGTCGGTCAGGATCTCGTAGGCTTCCTTCGCTTCCTTGAAACGCTCCTCGGCGTCCTTGTCTTCGGGATTGCGGTCCGGGTGATATTTCATCGCCAGGCGCCGGTATGCCTTGGTGATGGCATCCTCGGTGGCGTTTCGAGGCACGCCCAGCACCTGATAGAAATCACGCTTTGACATGTCGCTCCGCACGCGCGACCGCCGGGCGACCTGAAGTCACCCGGCGGCCGGTCGAACTCTGAACGCGGGTGCCCGGCCTCAGTGCGGCTTCGGCCCCTTGTCCTTGATCTCCTCGAATTCGGCGTCGAGGACGTCATCCTTGCCGGCATCGGCGCCCGGCTTCGCGGACTCGCCCGCGTCGCCTGCAGCTGCGGCGCTTTCCGCCTGGTACGCGCGCTGCACGACCGGCGCACTCGCCTTCGCGAGCGCCTCGGCCTTGTGCTCGATGGCGGACTGGTCATCGCCTTTCAGGACGCCGCGCAGGTCGTTGAGGGCCGCCTCGATTGCAACGCGCTCTTCGCCCGTGACCTTGTCGCCGAGATCCTTCAGCGACTTCTCGGTGGCATGCAGGAGCGCATCGGCACGATTGCGGGTGTCAACGAGCTCGCGGAATTTCTTGTCGTCCGCCGCGTGCGCCTCGGCATCACGCACCATCTGCTTGATCTCCTCCTCGGAGAGGCCGCCCGAGGCCTTGATGACGATCCGCTGCTCCTTGCCGGTCGCCTTGTCCTTCGCCGACACATTCAGGATGCCGTTTGCATCGATGTCGAAGGTGACCTCGATCTGCGGCAGGCCGCGCGGCGCCGGCGGGATATCGGACAGGTCGAATTTGCCGAGCGACTTGTTGTCCGTCGCGCGGTCGCGTTCGCCCTGAAGCACGTGGATCGTCACGCCGCTCTGGTTGTCGTCCGCGGTCGAGAACACCTGTGAAGTCTTCGTCGGAATGGTCGTGTTCTTTTCGATGAGGCGCGTCAAGACGCCGCCCAGCGTCTCGATGCCGAGCGAGAGCGGCGTGACGTCGAGCAGCAGCACGTCCTTGACGTCGCCCGCCAGCACGCCGCCCTGGATCGCGGCGCCGACCGCGACGGCCTCGTCCGGATTGACGTCCTTGCGCGGCTCCTTGCCGAAGAAATCCTTCACCGCTTTCTGCACCAGTGGCATGCGTGTCTGGCCGCCGACCAGGATCACCTCGTCGACTTCGCTGATCGAGAGGCCCGCGTCCTTCAGCGCGACCCGGCAGGGCTCGATCGTGCGATTCACGAGATCTTCGACGAGCGATTCGAGCTTTGCGCGCGTGAGCTTGAGGGTCAGGTGCTTCGGACCCGAGGCATCGGCCGTGATGTACGGCAGGTTGACCTCGGTCTGCTGGCCCGCGGACAGCTCGACCTTGGCCTTTTCGGCCGCTTCCTTCAGGCGCTGCACCGCGAGCGGGTCCTTGCGCACGTCGACACCGCTCTCTTTCTGGAACTCGGCGGCGATGTAATCGATGATCCGGCGGTCGAAGTCTTCACCGCCGAGGAAGGTGTCTCCGTTCGTGGACATCACCTCGAACTGACGCTCGCCGTCGACGTCCGCGATCTCGATGATCGAAATATCGAAAGTTCCGCCGCCCAGATCGTAGACCGCGATCTTGCGATCCTTGCCCTTCTTGTCCATGCCATAGGCGAGGGCCGCGGCCGTCGGCTCATTGATGATGCGCCGCACGTTGAGGCCCGCGATGCGGCCGGCATCCTTGGTCGCCTGCCGCTGGGCATCGTTGAAGTAGGCCGGGACCGTGATCACGGCGTCCGTGACGGTCTCGCCGAGGTAGTCCTCGGCCGTCTTCTTCATCTTCATGAGCACGCGCGCCGAGATCTCCTGCGGCGCCATCATCTTGCCCTGGGCTTCGAGCCAGGCATCGCCGTTTTCGGCGCGGACGATCTTGTAAGTCTCGAGCGGGATGTCCTTCTGGACGACCGCGTCCTCGAAGCGCCGGCCGATCAGGCGCTTGATCGCATGGAACGTATTCTGCGGATTGGTGACGGCCTGGCGCTTGGCCGGCTGGCCAACGACCACTTCGCTGTCTTTCGTGAAGGCGACGATCGAAGGCGTCGTGCGATCACCCTCGCTGTTCTCGATGACCTTGGGGGTGCTGCCCTCCATGACGGCCACGCAGGAATTGGTGGTACCGAGGTCGATTCCGATGATCTTGGCCATAGACAGGTTCCGGGATGGTTGAATTGAACTGGGAATTGGGGACGGCTCAGGCCGGTTTCAACCGCTGGCGGGTGTCTGATCGGCCGCTGGCGGAGCCGAAACGATGACACGGGCCGGGCGCAGCAGGCGGCCATTCAATAGCCAGCCCTTCTGAACGACCTGGAGGACCGTGTGTGGTTCGTTTTCGGCGGACTCCTGCATCGCCATCGCCTCGTGCAGGGCGGGATCGAACGCCTGGCCGACCGGATCGAGTTCCGTGAGCCCCGCGCGCTCGAAGGCTTTTTGCAGCAGGCGAAGTGTCGCTTCCTGCCCCGCGAGCAGGGTCGTGGCATCGGCCTGGCCTGCCGATTCGAGCGCGAGTGCGAGCGTGTCGGCGATCGGCAGCAGATCCGCAGCGAAGCGCTCGACGCCGTATTGCCGCGCCGCGTCGATCTCGCGCGCTGAGCGCTTTCTGAAGTTCTCCAGCTCAGCGATGGCACGCAGGAAATCGACGCGATGCTGCTCGGCGCGTGCCTCGGCAGCCTCGATCTGGCTCTGCGCCGTCGGTTCTAGTTCCGGCTCGTCCGGACCTGCCGCGGAATCGGGCCGTTCTGGGTCGGTTGCGTTCATGCAGGCGGGCTGTGGGGCTCAGTCGCGCGAATTCAAGGCGGAACCCAGCATGCGCGCCGCAATGTCGACGACCGGAATCACGCGCTCGTAGGCCATGCGGGTCGGGCCGATCACGCCCAGCACACCGACCACTCGGTCGTCCTGCGTATAGGGAGCGACGACGACGCTGCAGTCATCGAGAATTCCGTATCCTGACTCGTGCCCGATGAAAATCTGCACGCCCTCGGCGTGCAGACTCTGGTCGAGTAGATGGAGGATGTCCCGCTTTTCGTTGAATGCCTCGAAGAGCCGGCGCAGGCGGTCGACATTCGACATCTCAGCAAAGCCCATGAGATTCGTCTCACCGGCGACCACCATGTCGGCGTCGCGCGCATCCGGCTGCTCCGCGAAAGCGCGTTGCGCGAGCGTGATGGCATCGACCATGAGCCGGTTCATCTGCTCCCGGGTTTCCTGGAGCTGGTCGACGAGGCGCGCCCGGACGCCGGAAAGTTCCTGTCCGCCGAACAACTCATTCAGGTAAGCGGCGGCGCGACGCAGTTCCTCGGCCGTGAAGTGCCTGTCGAGCTGCACGACGCGGTTCTGGACCTCACGGCCGTTGACCACCAGGATCGTCAGGACGCGATTGCCGGAGAGGCCGACGAACTCGATCTGCGAGAGCGAGGCGTGTGTTTCGCGCGGGACAGTCACGACGCCGGCAAGATGTGTCAGACCTGAAACCAATTGGGAAGCGGCCGTCACCAGTGCCTTGGGGTCGCCGGCGCGCAGGTCGAAGTGCCGTTTCAGTTCAGCGATATCTGCCTGATCAGGCGGCTGGTAACGCAGAAGTGCATTGACGAAATAGCGGTAACCCTTGTCCGTCGGGATACGGCCGGCCGATGTGTGAGGCGAACTGACGAATCCGTGCTCCTCGAGATCCGCCATCACGTTCCGGATGGTCGCCGCCGACAGGCTGAGCCCGGACTCGCGGGTCAGCGTGCGCGAGCCGACGGGCTGACCGTCGCGCACATAGCACTCGACCAGCGTGCGCAGGAGCTGCTGTGCGCGGTCACTCGGCTCCCCGTCGGCACCATGGGTCGTGTCAGACATAAGTCCCTGTTGGCAAAGGAAATTGGCAATCGCCCCGGGGTATAGCGATCAAACTAGCAATCGCCGTCGCCGAGTGTCAAGGCGGCTTTGACGGAGGCGGAGCGCATTGTGGCCCGCGCGGGGCGTGCATGCTACAAAGCCGCAAAACCGGATGAATAAACACTTCTCCCGCATCGCCCTGGTCGGCAAGGTCGAGGACGCCCGTGTCGCGGATTCCATGGCGGCGCTCGCAACGCATCTGCGCGCGCGCGGACTGACCGTGTTCATCGATGAGGGTGCCGCGATCGAAGGCCTGCCCGAAGGCCTGGTACGCCGGCCCGTGACGGAACTCGGCCGCGATGCGGATTTGATCGTCGCGATCGGCGGCGACGGGACAATGCTCTTCGCCGCCCAACTTGCGCTCGGCCGCGCCGTGCCGCTCTTTGGCGTCAACCGCGGTCGGCTCGGATTTCTGACCGACGTGCTGCCGGACGAGATGATCGGCGACGTCGACGCCGTTCTTGCGGGCCGCTATGAGACGGACGCGCGCCATCTGCTGGCGGCGCGACTCGCGCACGCGGACGGCCGCTCGCTCGACTACCGCGCGCTCAACGACGTCGTCGTACAACGTCATGAATCGGGACGCATGGTCGAACTCGAGATCTGGATCGACGGCTGCTTCGTCAACATCCACGGCGGCGACGGCCTCGTGATCGCGAGTTCGACCGGCTCGACGGCTTACGCACTGTCCTGCGGCGGCCCGATCATCCATCCGGCGCTCGGAGCCGTCGTCATCGCCCCGATCTCGCCGCACACGCTCTCCGACCGGCCGATCGTCGTCCGCCGCGAGAGCCGGATCGAGATCCGCCTCGTCGCGCGATCCGGCGCCCGCGCCCAGATCACCTGCGACGGAGCGCTTTTCGGCGACCTCGAAACGCAGTCGCGGCTTCTGATCGAACCCGCGCTCGAGGGCATCACCCTCCTCCATCCGCCGGGCCACGACTACTTCCGCCTGCTGAGGTCGAAGCTGCACTGGGGTCGCAGCGGCCGCAGCGGTGGCGAGGAATATTGATCGTGCTTGCGCATCTCCAGATCCGCGACTTCGCAATCATCGACTCGGCGGAGCTCGAGCTCGCCGGCGGACTGACGGCCCTCACGGGCGAGACCGGCGCCGGCAAGTCGATCATCGTCGACGCGGTCATGCTCGCGCTCGGCGGCCGCGCGAGCGCCGATGCCCTGCGACACGGCGCCGAACGCGCCGAGATCACGGCGACCTTCGAAACCGGCGACAACGCCGCGATCCGGCGTTGGCTCGACGAGCAGTCGATGGACCCAGGCGAAGGAGAAATTGTGCTCCGCCGCGTGATCGGCCGGGACGGGCGCTCCCGCCAGTACGTCAACGGCCAGGCCCTGCCCGCCCAGTCGGTGCGCGAGCTCGGCGAATTGCTGATCGACATCCACGGCCAGCAGGAATTCCAGTCGCTGGTGAGCCGCGAGGCGCAGCGCGGAATCGTCGACGGCCACGGACCGTCGACGAAGCTGATCGGCGGCGTTGCGACGCTTGCCGCGGAATGGCGGAGCTGCACGACGGAACGGGATTCGCTCGCGGCGATGGCGAGGGATCGCGGCGCACGCCTCGAGCTCCTGCGCTACCAGGTCGGGGAACTCGAGGCACTCGGCCTCGGGGCCGGCGAAACCGAGGTCCTGCTCGAGGAGCGATTGCGACTCGCGAATCGCGGGCGGCTCGCGGAAGCCGCGCAGGCTGCGCTCGCACTCTGCTACGACGGCGACGGCGCGGATGCCCACGCACTCGCCGCGCGCGCCGCCGGCTCATTGCGCGCGGCCGCATCGCTCGACGCGCGGCTCGCGGAGACGCTGCAACTCGTCGAAGAGTCTCTGATCGCGCTCCGCGAATCGGGCTCGAGGCTCGGCGCCTATCTCGAAACGCTGGACGCAGACCCGGCACGGCAGGAAACCGTTGAGCGGCGCCTTTCGGCGATCGAAGATCTGGCGCGCAAGCATCGTGTCGGGCCGGCCGAGCTGCCGGCCAAGCTCGACGAGCTTCATTCGCAGTTGCAGCTTCTGCAACAGTCCGAACTCGCACTCGGGGGGCTTGACGAGCGTATCGCGTCGATCCGCAGGAGCTATGACGCCGCCGCGGCGGATCTCACCGCGGCGCGGCGTGCGGCGGCGCGCCGGCTCGGAACCGCCGTCACGAGCCTGATGCGTCAGCTCGGCATGCCCGGCGGAAAATTCGAGATCGCGATCGAGACGGACCGGGCGCGGGATCCCGAGTCCACGGGCGCCGATCGGGTCGAGTTCCTCGTGAGCGCCAATCCCGGCGAACCGCCGAAGCCCGTCGCCAAGGTCGCCTCGGGCGGCGAACTGTCGCGCATCAGTCTCGCGGTCCAGGTCGCCGCGGCGAATCGAAACGAGCGGACCTGCATGATCTTCGACGAGGTCGACGCAGGCATCGGAGGCGGCGTCGCCGAGATCGTCGGCCGGAAACTGCGCGAACTCGGGGACCGTGGCCAGGTGCTCTGCGTCACTCATCTCGCCCAGGTTGCGAGCCAGGCCCACCACCAGCATCGGGTCACGAAACTCACCGACGGGCGCACGAGCCGCACGGCAGTCAGCGCGCTCAAGGACGACGAACGGATCGAAGAACTCGCGCGGATGCTGGGAGGTGTCGAGATCACGCGCAAGGCGCGCGAGCACGCGCGTGAAATGCTGCGGACTTCGGGCGCGGCCGTCTGACCCGGCCGCGAATCAGCTCCGCTTGCGGCGGTGCGGACAGTTTTCTTTGCGGCAACGGCCGTAGAGAATCAGATTGTGCTCTTCGATGCTGAATCCGAGGCGGCTCGCAACCTCGGTTTGCTTGCGTTCGATGCCGCAGTCGACGAACTCCTCCACGCGGCCGCAGTCCATGCAGATGATATGGTCGTGGTGCTCGCCCTCGTTCAGTTCGAACACCGCTGTGCCGCCCTCGAAATGATGGCGCTTGACGAGCGCCGCCGCCTCGAACTGCGTCAGGACGCGGTACACGGTCGCGAGTCCGATGTCCTCGCTCTGCTCGATGAGCGCGCGGTAGATGTCCTCGGCGGACATGTGGCGACCGTGACTGCCGGCCAGGATCTCGAGGATCTTGACGCGCGGAAGCGTCACCTTGAGTCCTGCCTTGCGCAGGTCGCTGGTTTCCACCGCTCTTCTCCCGCCGCGATTCACGGCGATTCCGCTATGATGCGGCCCATTATCCTCCAGGACACCCGATGATGCGACTCGTTCCACGCCCGGCGGCCGCACTCTGCTCGATACTGTTTTTCGCGCTCGCCGCCTCCGGCTGCGTTTATCGGATGGACATCCAGCAGGGAAATCTGCTGGACGCGGAGCAGGTCGAACAGGTCGAAGTCGGCATGACACGGAGCCAGGTCCGCTTCCTCCTCGGCACGCCCATGGTGATCGACAGCTTCAACGCAGACCGCTGGGACTACGTCTACACCTTGCGCCGCGGTCATTCGCGCAAGGTCTCGAAGCACCACCTCGTCGTCTGGTTCGAGGGTGACACGGTAGCGCGTGTCGAAGAACCGCTTCCCGTGCCGCGCACGGGAACCGTCGCCTCAGGCTGAACGCCGGCCCATCGATCCGCCCTGGCGCGCGAGTCGCCGCCGGCGCTCTCGCGGGTCGTCGGCGAGGGGCCGCAGCACTTCGACGCGGTCGCCCGCGCGCAGGATCCGGTCGCCTGCGACCGCGCGCCCGAAAATCCCGATGCCGCAGGCTTCCGGATCGATGCTTGGATGCCGCGCGAAAATCCCGGACCGGCGGATCGCATCGGCCGCCGTGCAGCCCTCCTCCACCTCGAGCGGAATGACGGTCTGACGCTCCGCCTCGGCGCAGGCGACTTCGATCGCGATGGTCTCAGGCGCCATCGAACACCTGTCGCGCACGGCGCGCAAACGCGTCGACCAGGTGGTTGCAGATTCCCTCGAATGCAGGTCCGAGCGCGATCGCGCCGATGAGGCCCTGGGTCGAGAAACGGACGTTCAGGTCGGCACGCGTTCCCGCGTCGCGGATCGGCGTGAAATCCCAGCGACCCTCGAGATGATCGAACGGCCCGTCGACGAGATTCATCGTCACCGAGCGGTCGGGCACCATGCGATTCCGGGTGGTGAAGCTTGCCCGGGCGAAGCCGCTCGAAAGCCCGAGCTTCACGGTCACCTGGTCGCCTTCGTCAGCGAGAATCGCGGATGACGTGCACCACGGCAGGAACTCCGGATAGCGCTCGACGTCGGTGACGAGCGCGTACATCTGCGCGGGCGTGTAGGGCAGGAGCGCGCTGCGGCGCACTTCACGCATGACTGACGGCCCTCATCCGCGGATTGTCACACGGTAGAATGACGCATGGCGGACAAGGACGATTCAGCGGGCCGGATCGCGGTCAACCGGCGTGCCCGGTACGACTACTTCATCGAGGAACGCTTCGAGGCCGGCGTCGCGCTCCTGGGCTGGGAAGTCAAGGCGCTGCGGGCCGGCCGCCTCCAGCTGCAGGAAGCGTATGTGCTCCTGAAGGACGACGAGGCCTGGCTCTTCGGCGCGCATGTCTCGCCGCTGCCGACCGCCTCGACCCACGTGCATCCCGATCCGACACGCAGCCGAAAGCTCCTGCTGCATCGCCGCCAGATCGATTCGCTGGTCGGCGGAGTCGAACGCAAGGGCCGCACGATCGTGCCGCTCGCGATGTACTGGAAGAACGGCCGCGCCAAGCTCGAGGTGGGACTCGCGCGCGGCAAGAAAGAGCACGACAAGCGCGCCGACACCCGCGAGCGCGACTGGCAGCGCGAGAAAGCGCGCGTGATGAAAGGACGTCGCTGAGGCGCCGATTCCCGGTTCTGATAGAATGAGCGCGACTTCTGGGGGCGATCGGCTTCGACGTGGGTTGCGAAACTCCAGGGGCGTGCCGAGGTGCAGGCTACCTCGTAAATCCGCTTGCAAACTATAGTTGCCAACGACGACAACTACGCTCTGGCGGCTTAATCCCGCCTAACCCCCGACTGGCATGTGCCTGTGCATCCAGACCCGGGGGACGCGCTCACAGGATCGCGGAACCGGTGTGCTCCGGGCTGGAACCGCTAAAACGCTCCGAAGCTGGCTTCGTGTTTTCCCCGTCAGCCGGGTAGCACGGAGCGAGATCAATAGGCTGGACACGCACGTAGAACCTGTAGCGTAGGACTTGCGGACGCGGGTTCGATTCCCGCCGCCTCCACCAATTGAGCATGGCCAGTCATGTCTTGACTGGCCTTTTTTTTGCGCTTTCGGGACAGTCTATTGCTGAAATGCGAACAAGTCGGCGTCAGGATCGTGGAGGCCCAGAATTGCGCGTTGGATGATCTGTGCGGCGATCATGCTGAAGGTGAACCCGTTCCCGCCGTAACCCAGCACGGCAAAGCAGTGTTTGGCGCCGGGTATTGCGCCAGACCGGTGTACCGGTCCGCAGATCGCGGTGAACCGTGAGCTTTCTTGAAGAAATGAGATTTCGAACTGCTGCTACTTCGGCAGGTCCTGCAGCAAGTCCGCGAGTTCGTCGGCATGTTCCTCTTCTACGGCCAGAACGCCCTTCAGTAGCTCGCTGGTCGTCGGATCCTGATCGCCGATGTACTCGATCATTCCACGATAACTGTCGATCGCAATTCGCTCCGCCACCAGGTCTTCCTTGATCATGCCGACGAGCGTCTTGCCGGCAACGTATTCGGCGTGGCTCCGGCCCGTCAGGCTGTCCGGAGCGAAATCCGGCTCACCGCCCAGTTGCACGATGCGCTCCGCGATCTGGTCGGCATGACTGAGTTCTTCATTGGAATGCGTCAGGAACTCCTCGGCTATGCCCTTCGAGTGAATGCCGCGCGCCATGAAGTAGTGCCGCCGATAGCGGAGCACGCAGACGATCTCTGTCGCCAGGGCTTCATTCAACAGCTTCAGGACAGCTTCACGGTCCGCCGCATAACCGGCAGTGACCGCCCCTTCTTCGATGTCTTTGCGCGCTTGCCTTCGGAGCGTTGCGACATCCGTCAATACCGGTTTCGTCTTCATCCGCAAAATCTCACGAACTCAGTTCAGAGCTTGCCCATCAAGAAGAGAATGAGCAGCACAACGACGACCAGGCCGAGAATCCCGCTAGGCCCATATCCCCACGAGCGGCTATGAGGCCAGGTGGGAATGGCTCCCACTAACGCCAGCACCAGTACGATGAGAAGTATTGTTCCGAGGCTCATGATCGACTCCCTGAAATGGATCCCCACGGCACGCTAGCACCCGTAAATGCGTCAGCGATGTAGGAATCGACCTCATATTAGAGCGATGACCTACCTCGCAACCACCCAGGGGAGGAGCCGATCGAACTCCTTCTTGACCACCGCATAACACTCGCAGGCGTGAGCTTCCAGTGCGGGCCTGTCCAGCACGATGATGTGGCCACGGCTGTATTCGATCAGGCCGAGCTTCTGCAACTTGCCGGCCGATTCCGTGACTCCTTCGCGCCGCACGCCCAGCATGTTGGCGATCAATTCCTGCGTCATCGTCAATTGGTTTGAGGACAGGCGATCGAGACTCATCAGCAGCCAGCGGCACAACTGCTGCTCCACGGAATGATGGCGATTGCAAACGGCCGTCTGGGCCATCTGCGTGATCAGCGCCTGGGTATACCGCAGCAATAGACGCTGCAGCGGACCGGCCCGGAAAAATTCATCCTTCAGGTACTGGCCGGCAATGCGGTAGGCCTGACCGGCGCTCTGCACGATCGCGCGGCTCGGCGTCGTTTCACCGCCCATGAAGAGCGAAATTCCGACGATGCCTTCGTTGCCGACGATCGCGATCTCGGCCGAAGCGCCGTCTTCCATCACGTACAGCAGGGAAACGATCGAGGTCGTCGGGAAGTACACGTGCCGCATCGTGTCGCCGGACTCGTACAGGACGTGGCCGAGCGGCATCGGCCTCAGTTCCATTCTTGAATGCAGACGCTCCCACTCCTCCGGCGGCAGCGCGTCGAGGAGGTGATTCTGTCGCGGCGTATCGGGACGAATCTCCATCGAACTCCCGAATTCACCCACTTGATTGACGGCAATCGACTCGGGAATCGGCTCCAAATGCTCGAGTGCGGAACCCATTTTACCCCCTGCCCGCCCCGTGCGCTATCGCACATGCAACGACAAGCTATTTGGCACAGCATCTCGAGTCCGTGCGGCAGCACACATACGGCTGCGGGCCCGCGAAAATCCGACGGATACACGCGCGAACTCGGTGCGTCAGCGTACAGACGCGGTCGCCGTCTGCGACTACCTTCGTGGCAATCAATCGGTCATCAAGGCTACAGCACATGAGTTTCTTCATCTGGATCCTGCTCGGCGGACTGCTCGGCTGGGCTGCATGCGCGCTCATGGGAATCCACGGGAAGCAGGCAATCGTCCGGCACGTCGTCGTCGGAATCGCCGGCGTCATGCTCGCCGGGTGGCTCATCGGCGCCCTCATCGGATCGTCAATTTTCAGCTGGGGTGAATTCAGCCTTTCCAGCCTGCTCGTGGCACTGCTGGGCGCGACTGTCCCGCTGGCCGCGGTGCAACTGCTCCGTATTCCATATTTCAAGGCCAGCACCCGTTACCAAAGTGAGACATCTGAAATGAACAGCACACCTCGAGCAATCCACGGACTGCGCCCGCTGGTCGCGGCCGGTCTGGCGGGCATGTTTATGCTCTTCGCCGCCTGCGCATCCGCCCCTCTCGCGCCGGACTCGGCCTTGAACGCGGCCAAGGTCGCGATCTCGAATGCCGAGAAAGCGGAAGCCGGCCAGTTCGCGGGCGCCGAACTCGGCGAAGCGCGCGACAAGCTCGCATTGGCCGACAGCGCCGTAAAAGAAGAAAACATGCTGGCGGCCGAACGATTTGCGCAGGAATCGCAGGTACAGGCCGAACTCGCCTCCGCCAGGACCGCAACCGCAAAGGCCGACGCGGTCAATAAGGAAATGGAGCGTGGGGCCGACGCCTTGACCGAAGAAATGCAGCGTGCAGGAGAACCGCGATGAATACCTTGTTCCGCAACCATGCCAGCTACGCGACGATTCTCACCGTTGCGGCCGCCGTGAGCTTCACGCTCGCGGGCTGTGCGACCGCGCCCCTCGCGCCGGACGGCAGCGCTGAAGTCCGCGCCAAGCTGAATCGGCTTCAGGCAGACCCGAGCCTCGCTAATCGTGCGCCGGTCGCGCTGCAGGAAGCCGAGACCGCTGTTCGCGCGGCTGAAGAGCCATTGACCAAGGACGTGGCGCTCGGCACCCATCGCGTCTACATGGCTGACCGCAAGGTCGAGATTGCGATGGCTCAGGCCGCGACCAGTCGGGCCGAAGACCAGCGGGTAAAACTCGGCGAAGAGCGCGAACGTTCGCGTCTCGAAGCCCGCACGCGCGAAGCCGATAAGGCGCACGCCGACGCCGACGCTTCGCGCGTTGCCGCGGCCAGCGCGGCTACCGCAGCGGCCGGCGCGGCTGCCGAATCGGAGCGGAAGGCTGCAGACATGCAGCGCCAGATCGACGCGCTTCAGGCCAAGGCCACGGATCGCGGGATCGTGCTGACACTCGGCGACGTGCTCTTCACGACCGGCAGGTCCGACCTGAAAGCCGGCGCTGCCAGCAACCTCGATCGCCTCGTTACTTTCCTCAGCCAGAATCCCGACCGCACGGTCGAGATCGAGGGTCATACGGACAACGTCGGTAGCGACGACTACAACCAGGACCTCTCTCAACGCCGCGCGGATTCGGTGAGATCGTTCCTGATGCAGCAAGGAATCGGCTCGGAGCGGATCGCCGCTTCCGGGAAGGGCGAGCAGCGGCCGGTCGCGGACAACGAGTCCGAGGGTGGCCGGCAGCAGAACCGTCGCGTCGAGGTGATCATCGCGAATCCTCCACCGGCGGTGGCGTCAACGTAATGCCGTAAACCGGCTGGCCATCGGCCCGCATTGGCGGGCCGATTTTTTGGAGCGACACTGATGAATGGAACCAAACTTGCGGCACTCATACTGATCGCCGCTGGCGCGCTCGGCCTCGCCGTCGGCGGCTTCTCGTACACCAAGGAAACGCACGAAACCAAAGTCGGTCCGATCGAGCTTTCGGTCAAGGACAGGGAAACGGTCAACATTCCGGTCTGGCTTGGCGCGGGCGCGATCGTCGCGGGCGTATTGCTGCTGGTCGTCCGCACCAAGAGCTGAGGCGAGGTGGTCGTGTCAGTCGCAGCCGCGCCGCGGGTGGTCAATCGGCTGATCGAGGGTTTGCCGCGCGGAGCCCGCAGAAGGGTTCTCGAATGCTGCGAGACGGTGGATCTCGAGTTCGGGACCGTGTTGTGCGAAGCCAACCAGCCGCTTCGGTACGTCTACTTTCCTCTCACCGGATTCATTTCGCTCGTGGCGATGGTGAAGCGACATCCGCCGCTCGAGATCGGGCTGATCGGAAATGAAGGCATGCTGGGCGCGACGCTCGCGCTCGACGTGACCGGCGCCCGACTTCGAGGAATCGTGCAAGGATCCGGCACTGCGCTGCGGATAACGGCCGCGCAGCTGCGCCGCCTGCTGCGCGGCATTCCCGCGTTGCGCCGCACGCTCAATCACTACCTGTTCGTGCTGCTGGCACAACAGTCGAGATCGATTGCGTGCACCCGCTTTCACGAGATCAAATCCCGCCTGGCACGCTGGCTGCTGATGACACACGATCGCGCGCATGCGGATCATTTCCACCTCACGCATCAATACCTCGCCGACATGCTGGGCGTCCAACGCAGCGCCGTGACGATCGCCGCGGGTGCACTGCAGAAGAACAAGGTAATCCGGTATGTCCGCGGCGAAATCATCGTGCTCGACCGCAGGGGGCTCGAGGCGGCATCCTGCGAATGCTACCAGTCGGTCATCGAGGATCATCAACGGCAGTTCGCCTGAGGCCGCTCCGCAACCCCAATTCAGTCCCACCGGGGTGAGATCAGCGGTTATCGTAGGGGCACGATGAACCGCCACATCCTGTCCAGGACATTCGTTCGAATTTCCTCGGCCTTGCCCGGCGGCCGCGAGAATCACGGCGACGACGGCACCGACGCCCAATCGCCGCTGCGCGCGGAACTCTTCAGCGCCGACCAGATGGAGCAGCACGGCAGGGCACTGGCGGCACTGCACACGCTGAGCAAGATCCGTCCGCAGAACCGGCTGCTGCGGCGGCTCGACGAGAATGAACGAGTCCTCCTCGAGGCCTGCGAACTATTGACCGCGGCCGTGAAGACGAAGCAGCGCATCGCGCCGGCCGGGGAATGGCTGCTCGACAATTTCTATCTGATCGAAGAGCAGATCCGCACCGCCCGGCAGCATCTCCCCAAAGGTTACAGCCGGGGGTTGCCGCGCCTGGCACGGGTACCTTTCGATGGATTGCCGCGCGTGTACGACCTTGCGCTGCAGGTGATCTCGCATGGGGACGGACGCGTGGATTCCGTGACCCTCGGCCGATTCATCGCGGCGTATCAGTCCGTTGCGCCGCTCACGCTGGGCGAGCTGTGGGCGATCCCGATCATGCTCCGCCTCGCACTGATCGAGAACCTGCGCCGGGTTGCCGCCCGGATCATGGCCTCCCGGGTCCACCTGAACGAGGCGCAGGACTGGGCCAACAAGATGATGGAGATCGCCGAGAGCGATCCGAAGAGCCTGATCCTCGTGATCGCGGACATGGCGCGCTCGAACCCGCCGATGGAGGGTTCATTCGTCGCGGAACTTGCGCGCCGCCTGCAGGGGCATGGGCCGGCTCTCGCACTGCCGCTCACCTGGATCGAGCAACGCCTTGCCGAATCCAGCCGGACCATCGAGCAGCTGGTGCGGTCGGAAACCCGGCAACAGGCGGCGGACCAGGTTTCGATCAGCAATACGATCGGAAGTCTGCGTCATCTCGGCGCCATGGACTGGCGTGTGTTCGTCGAATCGATGAGCCTCGTCGAACACGTGCTCCGCGAAGATATCGACGACGCCTACGGCCGCATGGATTTTGCGACCCGGGATCGCTACCGGCACGTCATCGCCAGGCTCGCAAAGCGGAGCCGCCTCGCGGAAGCCGAAGTCGCGCGAGCGGCCATCGCGCTTGCGCGCCAGGCTGCCGCCGCTCACGGCAACCGCGACCATCGGGCGCATGTCGGTTTCTACCTGATCGATCGGGGCCTGCCGGAGCTCGAGCGCGCGACTGCATTTCGCCTTTCCGTGATCGCACGAGTGAGAAGGACGATTGGAAGGTCGGCGCTTTTCTTCTATCTGGGCGCCATCGCATCGATGACCGCGATCTTTGCGTCGGTTCCGCTCGCGCTCGCAGCCGGCGCCGGTATCGACGGCTGGCGATTCGCGGCACTGGGATTCATGACGGTACTCGCCTCGAGCCAGCTGGCGTCTGCGCTCGCGAACTGGCTGGCGGCATTGCTCACCACTCCGCAGCCGCTGCCGAAGATGGATTTTTCGCACGGGCTTCCGCAGGAATGTTGCAGCCTCGTCGTAGTACCGACGTTGCTGACTTCCGAAGACCGGATCGACGAGCTTCTGGAATCACTTGAAGTCCGGTTCCTGGGCAATCGCGATGCCCGATTGTATTTCGGGTTGCTGACCGATTTCTGCGATGCGGCAGAAGAAACGCTGACTGAGGATGAGCCGCTCCTGCGCCGCGCCCGGAACGGAATCGAGCAGCTGAATGGAAGATACGCTTCGCCGGGTGCCGATCGATTCTTCCTGCTCCATCGCCCGCGGCGCTGGAATCCGTCGGATCGCGTCTGGATGGGATATGAGCGCAAGCGGGGCAAACTCGCCGATCTCAATGCGCTGTTGCGCGGCAATGGCCGGGACCGATTCTCACTCATCGTGGGCGATGTCGCTGCGTTGTCCGGCGTCGAGTATGTCATCACGCTCGACACCGACACGCGGCTGCCGCGCGAAGCGGCGCGGCAATTCGTCGGGACGATGGCGCACCCGCTCAATCGTCCGCGCTACGACGAAGAAAAAGGACGCGTCACCGGCGGCTACGGCATCTTGCAGCCGCGCATGGGGGCGAGCCTCTCCGGAACGCAGCATTCGCGCTATGCGCAGCTTTTCGGAAGCGAACCCGGCATCGATCCTTACACGCGCACTGTCTCGGACGTCTACCAGGACCTGTTCGGCGAAGGCTCGTTCATCGGCAAGGGCATCTACGAAGTGAACGCCTTCGAGCGCGCGCTCGACGCTCGCTTTCCCGAGAATCGGATCCTCAGTCACGACCTTCTCGAAGGCTGCTACGCGCGCTCGGGATCGTTGAGCGACGTGCACCTGTACGAGGACTACCCCGCCCGCTACGAAGCAGACATGAGCCGGCAGGAGCGCTGGATACGCGGCGACTGGCAGATTGCGCACTGGCTGCTGCCGCGCGTCCCGGGGCCCGACAAGCAGAGCCTGCGGAATCCCCTCTCGCTGCTGTCGCGCTGGAAGATCCTGGACAACCTGCGGCGCAGCCTCGTGCCCACGGCCCTGCTGCTCCTGTTCCTCTTCGGCTGGTTCGCTTCGCCGCACGCCTTCTACTGGACGCTCGCCGTCGCGGGCGTCGTTCTGATCCCGCCCTTGTCGATCGGCATCGTCACCGTGTTGCGCAGGCGCGAGCGCGCGCTACTCAGCCGTCACCTCGCCGACGCGATGCGCTCGATCGGACGGAGCCTCGCACAGGCCGGATTCAGGATCGCCTGTCTGCCGCACGAAGCGACCGTGAGCGCGACCGCGGTCCTGCGCACGGCGTTTCGCATGTTGATCACGCGGCGGCACCTGCTGGAATGGAGTGCCTACGACGACCGCCAGGCCGCACCCGATCTCGCCGGTTCCATGCGCTCGATGTGGTCCACGTCCTTCTTCGCGGGGCTTGCCGCGGTCGGACTCGCAGCCTGGAAGCCCTCCGCATTGCCTGTCGCTCTGCCCGTCCTCCTGCTCTGGCTCACCGCACCCGTTCTCACCTGGTGGCTCAGCCGGCCGTTGGTTCGCCGCGCGGCTGAATTGACGTGGGAGCACGCGGTTTTCCTCCGCCGGATGGCCCGCAAGACCTGGGCCTACTTCGAGCAGTTCGTGGTCGCAGAGGACCATTGGCTGCCACCCGACAATTTTCAGGAGCATCCGGGCCCCGCCATCGCCCATCGAACCTCGCCGACCAATATCGGCCTCGCGCAGCTCGCAAGCCTCGCCGCGGCGGACTTCGGCTATATCTCGGCCGGCACGCTGGTCGAACGCACCTCGAATGCCTTTCAGGCAATGACTTTGCTGGAACGCCACCAAGGCCATTTCTACAACTGGTACGACACGCAGACGCTTCAGCCGCTCGCGCCCCGATACATCTCGTCGGTGGACAGCGGCAATCTTGCGGCTCATCTGCTGACCCTGCGGGCGGGCCTGCTCGCCCTCCCCGACCAGAGAATCGTCGGCGCGCGGGTTTTCGAGGGCCTCGTCGATACGCTCGACCTGCTCCCCGACGTGACTCGGGAACCCGATCAGGAAGCGATTCGTGGGTTGCGGTCGCTGCTCTATGCCGTTTCCGAATCGCCCGGCACGAAACTGTCCGCGATCAATCGGCAACTCGAGGCCGTCGCGAATGCGACGGCAGCACTGTCCGCGGCGTGGACAGGCGGACCCGAGGAAGAAGCGACCGCCTGGATCGCCGCGCTCACGCGACAATCGCGGGACGCGCTCGAAGACCTGCGATTTCTGGCGCCCTGGCTCGAACAGTCCGCGACGCCGGCAGATCCGGGCCCGTACGCGGAATTCGACCTCATCCCGACACTTCGGGAGCTGGCGGCTCGCGGAGTCGAACGCGCGGCTGCGCGCATCGCCGACTGCGAACGACTGGCGCAACAAGCGTCGGAATTTGCGACCGCCAACTACGAGTTCCTGTACGACAGGTCACGCCATCTGCTGGCGATCGGATACAACGTCGACGACCACCGGCGGGATACGAGCTACTACGACCTCCTCGCCTCGGAGGCGAGGCTTTGCACTTTTGTCGCGATCGCCCAGGGGCAATTGCCTCAGGAAAGCTGGTTTGCGCTCGGGCGGCTCCTGACGACCGCCGGCGGCGAGCCCGTGCTCGTGTCCTGGAGCGGCTCGATGTTCGAGTACCTCATGCCGCTTCTGGTGATGCCCGCCTATGAAGGCACGCTGCTCGACCAGACCTGCCGGGCGGCGGTGGCGCGCCAGATCGCCTACGGCCGCCAGCGTTCCCTGCCCTGGGGCGTGTCCGAGTCCGGCTACAACACCGTCGACGCGAACCTGAACTATCAGTACCACGCTTTTGGCGTGCCCGGACTCGGTCTCACGCGCGGCCTGGCGGAGGATCTCGTCGTCGCGCCCTACGCCTCGGCGCTCGCATTGATGGTCGAGCCCGAAGCCGCCTGCGAAAACCTGGAGCGGCTCGCGGACCTCGGACTCGAGGGCCGCTTCGGATTCTATGAAGCCATGGACTACACGGCGTCCCGCGTGGAACGCGGCCAGTCGAGCGCGATCGTGCGATCCTTCATGGCGCATCACCAGGGCATGAACCTGCTCTCGCTCGCGCACCTGCTCCTCGACCGGCCGATGCAGCGCCGGTTCGAATCCGATCCCCTGTTCAAGGCCACCCTGCTCCTGCTGCAGGAACGAATTCCGAAAGCGTCGGCATTCCACAAGCATGTCGCGGAGCATTCGGAGGGCAGCGCATTCATCGACGCGCCGGAAAAATTGCCGCAGGCGCCGATCGGGCCGGACACGCCGACCCCCGAAGTCCAGCTCCTGTCGAACGGCCGCTACCACGTGATGGTCACGAATGCGGGCGGCGGCTACAGCCGATGGCGCGATTTCGCGATCACCCGCTGGCGCGAAGACAGCACCTGCGACAACTGGGGAAGCTTTCTCTATTTGCGTGACGTCGAAAGCGGCCACTTCTGGTCCGCGGCCCATCAGCCCACGATCACACGGGCGGATACCTACGAAGCGATGTTCTCGGAGGGACGCGCGGAGTTTCGCCGGCGCGAGCACGATTACGAGACTTATTCCGAGATCGTCGTCTCGCCGGAAGACGACATCGAGTTGCGCAGGGTGCGCATCACCAATCATGCTCCTGCGCGCCGGACGGTCGAGCTGACGAGCTACTCGGAAGTCGTGCTCGCGCCGCCCGTCGCGGACGCCATCCAGCCCTCGTTCGGCAAGCTGTTCGTGCAGACCGAGATCATCCACGCGCGGCGCGCGATCCTCTGCACGAGGCGGCCACGCTCGGCCGGCGAGCATGTGCCGTGGTCGTTCCAGCTCCTGGCCGCGCGGGCCACCGACATCACCGAAGTCTCCTATGAAACCGATCGCATGCGATTCATCGGCCGCGGGCGCACGGTTGCCGCGCCGATCGCACTCGAAGAGGCCGCCGCGCTTTCCGGCACCGAGGGTTCGGTGCTCGACCCGATTGTCTCGATCCGCTGCCATATCGCACTCGACCCGGGAGAGTCGGCGACGCTCGATTTCGTCTCGGGCGCCGGCGGCAGCCGCGAAGCCTGTCTCGGGCTGATCGAAAAATACCAGGACCGCCATCTGGCCGATCGCGTTTTCGACCTCGCATGGACACACAACAATGTCATGCTCGCCCAGATCAACGCGACACCCGGCGACGCGCAGTTGTACCGGCACCTGGCAAGCTCCGTGCTCTACGGCAACGCGGCGCTCCGCGCCGAGTCCGGCGTGCTGCTGCAGAATCGCCGCGGGCAATCCGGCCTCTGGGGATACGCGATTTCGGGCGATCTGCCGATCGTGCTGCTGAAAATCGCGGATGCCTCGCACATCGATCTCGCGCGTCAGGTCATCCGCTGCTACACGTACTGGCGGCTGAAGGGTCTCGTCGTCGATCTCGTGATCTGGCACGAGGATCATGTCAGCTACCGTCAGCGGCTTCAGGACCAGATCATGGGCCTGATCGCGACCGGCATCGAAGCGCACACGATCGACCGGCCCGGCGGCATTTTCGTGCGTTCGGCAGAGCAGATTTCATTCGAGGATCGCACGCTGCTCCAGGCCGTCGCGCGCGTCATCATCAGCGACAGCCGGGGAACCCTGCTCGAGCAGGTCGGCCGCCGCGGGCTTGCGGACAAGAGCGTTTCGCGACTGACGGCCACGCGCACCCATCGCCCCGAGCCCGCGGCGGCGCCGGACACGCTGCGGCCGGATCTCATTCTCGGCAACCATCTGGGCGGATTCACGGCGGACGGCAGTGAGTACGTGATCTCCACGGCGAATTCCAGAAAGACGCCGACGCCGTGGGTGAACGTGCTCGCGAATCCGGGTTTCGGGACGGTCGTCTCGGAAAGCGGCCTCGCCTATACCTGGAGCGAAAACGCGCATGAACTCCGACTGACCCCCTGGAGCGACGATGCGGTCGGCGGCTCGACCGGAGAAGCCATTTATCTGCGCGACGAGGAAACCGGGCACTTCTGGTCGCCGACGCCGCTGCCGGCGAGCGGAGCGATGCCCTACCTCACGCGCCATGGATTCGGCTACAGCGTGTTCGAGCACACGTCTGGCGGCATTCATTCGGAGTTGTGCGTCTACGTGGACCTGGACCAGGCCGTCAAGTTCTCCGTGCTGAAGGTACGAAACGGGTCGGGCCGCGCGCGGCAGCTGTCGGCGACCGGCTATGTCGAGTGGGTGCTCGGCGATCTGCGCTCGAAGTCCGCCATGCACGTCGTCACCGAGATCGATCCCACGAGCGGGGCGCTGTTTGCGCGGAACGCCTACAACACGGAGTTTTCCGGGCGGGTCGCGTTCTTCGACGTCGACGATCTTTCCCGCACGCTTTCCGGCGACCGAACGGAATTCCTCGGGCGGAACGGCACGCTCGCCGACCCGGAGGCGATGACGCGATCACGCCTGTCGGGAAGACTCGGCGCGGCGCTCGATCCCTGCGGTGCGATTCAGGTGTCCTTCGACCTGGCGGACGGACAGGAGCGCGAGATCATCTTCCGGCTCGGCGCGGGCCAGGATGTCGAGCGAGCCCGCGAGCTCGCCCAACGACTGCGGAAGGCCGGCACGGCGCGCGCCGCGCTCGACCGGGTGCGGCAGTACTGGAAACACACGCTTGGCGCCATACAGGTCCAAACGCCGGACCAGTCCCTGAACGTGCTGGCGAACGGCTGGCTCCTGTACCAGACACTGGCCTGCCGTCTCTGGGCACGCAGCGGCTATTACCAGTCGGGAGGCGCCTTCGGTTTCCGCGACCAGCTCCAGGACGGCATGGCGCTGGTGCATGCAAAGCCGCAGATCGTGCGAGAGCACCTGCTGCGGTGCGCTGAACACCAGTTCCCGGAAGGCGACGTGCAGCACTGGTGGCACCCGCCGGCCGGACGCGGCGTGCGCACGCGCTGCTCGGACGACTACCTGTGGTTGCCGCTCGCGGTCTGCCGCTACCTCTCTGTGACCGGCGACGACAGCGTGCTCGACGAGGACGTGCACTTTCTCGCCGGCCGCGCGCTCGGCGCCGACGAGGAGTCCTACTACGACCTGCCGTGGATGTCCGGCGAGGTCGCGAGCCTGTACGAGCATTGCGCGCGCGCGATCCGTCACGGTCTTCGTTTCGGCCGGCACGGCCTGCCTCTCATGGGTTCCGGCGACTGGAATGACGGCATGAATCTCGTCGGCATTCACGGGCAGGGCGAGAGCGTTTGGCTGGGATTCTTCCTGCACGACGTCCTGACCCGGTTCTCCGAAGTCGCGCGGCGACGCGACGATCCCGTCCTGGCCGATCGCTGCGACAAGGAAGCGGACGCCTTGCGAGGGAACATCGACCAGCACGCCTGGGACGGGAACTGGTATCTCCGCGCATGGTTCGACGACGGCTCGCCGCTCGGTTCGTCGGCCAATGCAGAGTGCGCGATCGATTCGATTTCCCAGAGCTGGTCGGTACTTTCCCGCGCAGGCGGCAAGGAGCGTTCGCTGGCGGCGATGGACGCCGTCGATCGACACCTGGTCCGCCGCGACCACGGTCTGATCCAGTTGCTCGACCCGCCATTCGACGAATCGACATTGAATCCGGGCTACATCAAGGGCTATGTCCCCGGCGTGCGCGAGAATGGGGGCCAATACACGCACGCCGCGGTGTGGGCATCGATGGCGTTTGCCGAACTGGGCGACAACCGTCGTGCCTGGGAGCTGCTGTCGTTGATCAACCCGCTGCGCCATTCGCAGAGCGAAGAAGCCGTCGATGTCTACAAGGCAGAGCCCTATGTCGTCGCCGCGGATGTCTATGCGGTCGCGCCTCACACGGGCCGCGGCGGCTGGACCTGGTACACAGGATCGGCGGGATGGCTGTACCGGCTGATCGTGGAATCGCTGCTGGGCGTGAATCGGCGGGGCGACAGGCTGCACATCAAGCCGTGCATGCCGGAAGGCTGGACATCCTATTCGCTCAGCTATCGCTTCGGCGCCGGCAGCTACCGCATCGCCGTCGTGCGCACATCAGAGGCGGGGGCGGCAGAGTTCCGGACCACGCTCGACGGCACCCCGCTCGCCGAACCCGGAATACCGCTGGTGGACGACCACCGCGAACACGTCGTAGAGGTCAGGATCAACAGGGTCCACTAGGCGCCCCTGCCCCGCCGGTTTGAGAGGCGGGTCACAGTTGGCGGGACACGGTGCGGGCTCGCGGTGACGCGCCGCATGAACTGCCCACCCGCACACATCGCAAGGTGGCTCCCCGACCCATATTCAGACTCCCAGGTCTCTGGCTGTCGCATGCCCGATGAACAGGCTCTTGCCAATCTTGCGTTCGGCGATGGCTGCGGCCGCCTTGTCCTGGCGCAGGCTTTTCCGGCGAGCGCCGCATGAGTCCAGACTCGGCATCGCCCCGCGGCTCTCCATTGCCTTCGGTGCGGTCACAGTCCTGACCATCGCCGCCAATCAGATTGCCGAGCATGGCAGTTCGCTGATCCGCGCGATCGAGCAGGCGCCGCTCGCCGCCCCCCTCGTCCGTGATGAACGCAGCCCGGAAGTCCTGCCGGCGGCGCTCGATCAATTCCAGCAGGCCGTCCTGGCACGAGCCGATTCCGAATCCGCCGCGCGAGCCAAGGCGTACTTGGATGCGTCGGCGGCGCTCGAGGCCGCGCGCGGAACCTATTTCGAAACGCTCACCCCGACGCTCGACGCCGAGACGCTCCTCAACCTCGATAGCCAGGTGGTGACTCACGGCGCGCTCGGAGCACGGCTCGTCAAGTCGGCCGATTCCCGCCGCCGCCTGCTCAATGAATTCAATATCGAATTCGAGGCGCTGGATGCGCGCATGAGGGCATCGCTCGACCGCGTCTGGGCGATATTTGGCAGGACCGTCGGACGCGAATACCTCGTCGACGCGAACCGTATCCTCGACGAGCTCGGCGGGCACACCGCCGAATTCTCCGTGCTCCAGGGTTACGACGTAAAAACAGTGCGCGCAGTCCGTGCCGCAGAGCAGGCGTTTTCGGCATTGCTCAAGAAGAATGAGGAAAGCTTCAATCGTGTGTTCGGGGCGGAATGGCTCGCCCAGACACGCGCCGGTTTCCAGCGTGTCACCTGGCTGCGCGCGCTCCTCGTGCGGACCGACGCCGAACGAAAGGCGACGATCGAGAGCTTCTCCCAGGGTCACACGGTACTGTCGACGCAGATCCGGAAAACGAACTCGCAGTTCGAGGCCGCACGGGCCATCGAGACGGCGCGGCGCCAGTCCGCGGTCGTGCTGAGCGCCGCGTCCGCGCAGGATCAGCGTCAACGCACCTGGCTTGCCTGGCTCAGCGCCGGCGTGCTGCTCCTCCTGTTCGCGACGACCGTGAGCACCGTAATCAGCGTCGTAAAGCCGGTGCGCCGGCTGGTCCGGGCAACGCGGCGCCTCGCCCAGGGTGAAACCGGCGTCATCGTTCCGCGCGGCGGCATCAAGGAGCTCGACACGCTTGCCGTGTCCTTCAACCAGATGGCCGAACGTCTGGCGGCCGCGCAGGAACTTGCGCGCCAGTACCATGGCCAACTCGAGGCCAAGGTCGAGGAGCGCACGCGGCAGCTCCAGCATCTCGCGGCGCACGACCCCCTGACACGGCTTCCGAACCGCCGCCAGTTCCTGACACAGCTGCAGGCGACCCTGAAGCGCGCGGCTGACGGCGGCGAACCCGTGGGCGTGTTCTTTCTGGACCTCGACAATTTCAAGAACGTCAACGACAGCATGGGCCACGTATTTGGCGACCGCGTGCTGCAGGCCGTCGCGGAACGGTTGCGCGGCGCGGTGAGGGAATTCGGCTACTGCGCGCGCCTGGGCGGCGACGAATTCACGGTAGTCTACGAACGCAGGGCGCGGGAAGATGAGATCGAGGACGCCGCCGACCGGCTCGTGCGCAGCTTCCAGGAGCCGCTCGTCGTCGACGGACGCGAGCTGTTGATGGGCCTCAGCCTGGGTGCAAGCGTCTATCCCGCGCACGGACGCGAACCGGAGTCACTGCTCCGCGCAGCGGACGCGGCGCTCTTCCATGCCAAGGCGCAGGGCCGGAGCCGCATCCGGATGTTCAGCCCGGAGCTGCTCGAAGTCGCCGCCGCAAAGTTCGCGACCGAACAGGGTCTGCGCCGCGCGGTGGATCGCGGCGAATTCGAGCTGTACTTCCAGCCCGAAGTCGATCTCGCGACCGGAGAGGCCGGTCTTGTCGAGGCGCTACTGCGCTGGCGCCTGCCTGACGGAAGCTACGCCCTGCCGCACGACTTCCTGCCGGTCGCAGAGGACAGCGGCCTGATCCGGGAGATCGGAGACTGGGTCATCCAGTCGACCGTCGAGCATGCCGCGCGCTGGCACAACGCCGCCTGGCCCACGGTCCGGGTGGCGTTCAACGTGTCTTCGCTCCAACTGCTCGACAGCCGGTTCGTGGAGAACCTCCGGCAGTCGCTACAGAATCATCGCGTGCCTCCGCAGTGCATCGAGGTCGAGCTGACCGAGAACGTGCTTCAGACCGGCCGTCACACGACCGATGCGCTGCGGGAGTTACGCGAGCTTGGCGTCGGCGTCGCCCTCGACGATTTCGGCACCGGCTATTCCTCGCTGGTCTCGCTTCAGCAATTGCCGCTTTCCCGCGTCAAGCTCGACCGGAGCCTGATCGCGACGATCGACACGAGCACGCGCTCGCAGGCGATTACACGCGCGATCATCTCGCTCTGCCAGAGTCTGGGCCTCGAAGTCACGGCCGAAGGTGTCGAACGCAAGGAACAGCTCGGGTGGCTGCTCGGCTATCCCGCCATGCATCTGCAGGGCTATCTGTTTTCACAGCCCGTTGCAGAGGCCGATCTACTGACGGTTCTGACCGGGATGCCGGCCCACCTGGATGCGCTGCTGCAGTCGGTGCTGCCGGACAATGCGGTGCCGATCGGGAGGCTCCGGCCGTCGCGGCTGCGCCAGACCCGCTGAACCGGAGGGGGCGCGCTCGGTCTGTCAGGCGTCGTCCTGGATCGTGACGTCGATGCGGTGTGTCAGTCCGAGGTCTGCGCCGGGGGAGACGTCCGTCAATTCCACCGTGAACGACCGGTTCCCCGTGGCGGCGGTCTTGCCCAGGATCGGCACGAATATCATCCGGAAGGTGTGCCCTTCCGAGAAGCGCGCCACGCCACTCTGCGGACCGCCATAGTCACGGCCGGCGACGGCGGTACCATCCAGCACGCGCCAGGCGACTGTCACGTTGCGTCTTGCCGTATTGAAATGCCGGACGGGAACCGGCGCGACGACGGCGCGCCTGCTGACGGTCATCGTCCCGGTGTCGAATGCCACGAGACCGGGCGACAATGAATTCTGCCCCTCGGTTGCGACAGCCGGCGCTGCGGCTACCTGAGGAATCTCCGCAGCGGGCTGAGATGACGCGGCAGCATCCGCTGCCGGCGTGACACGATCGGCGGGAGGAATCCCGGCGGTCGAATCGACGGCCATGCGTGTTCCGGCTCCAGATCGGGAATCGCCTTGCGAGTCGAATGCAAACCGGCCGATCAGGACGCCGAGGACGACGGCGAGGCCGATGACAGCCGGCCCGAACCACCGCCGGATCGGACGCCGCAGCAGGTGTCCCTCCACGATTTGCACCGGAAGCGCTGCGGTTGCCTTGCTCGCAACCGGTAATTGCACCTCCGCTGACACAGGTACAGGGTCAGGCGCATCGTTGCCGAGGGCGCGCAATAGTTCGCGAATCTCCGGCCGCCCCTGCCGCCGCCAGGCCAGGCCCGCCGCGAGCGCGCGCCACTGTGGCACGGAGATGCCCGGCAGGTCGTTCGGCTTCCAGGCCCGCTTCGCAGCGCCTCGTCCGCGCCGCGCCGTCCGTACGGATGTTTCCCCGCCAGCATTTCGTAGGTCAGGCAGGCCAGGCTGAAAACGTCGTCCCGTGATTCCGGCGACTGTCCCGACAGTACTTCCGGACTCGCATAGGCGCGCGTCACCGCGCCACGCAGCGGGTCCGGGACCGCTTGACCCTCCGGTGTCTGCGGCTGGAGGGATTCGGGCGCAACGCCGAAATCGAGTATTCGAACGTCGCCCGACGCGGTGATGAAAACGTTATCCGGCTTGATGTCCCCATGGGTGACACCGTGGTCGTGCGCACAGGCAAGCGCATCGCAGCAGGCAACGGCGATCCGCAGCGCCTCCCCTATGGGCAGACCCGCCGGAGACGCATGCCGCATGCGCCGGCCCAACGACTCGCCGACGAGCAGCTCCATCGCGATGAACCAGTTGCCCCGATCGCAATCGAGATCGTAGAACCGCACGACATTCGGATGGGCAAGGGATTGCGTCTGATGGAATTCGCGCCGGAGGCGCGCGATGCATCGGGGCCGATCGCGGAACTCCGGTCGCAGGATCTTGATTGCAACGTCCGCACACTCGTCGGCCACTTCGGCACGCCGCAAGTCTCGGGCCCGATAGACCACCGACGTGCCGCCGTAACCGAGCGGTGGCCCAAGGACGTAGCGATCACGGAGCGCCGCACCGGTCGTCATCACCGTTGCGACACCGGCAGTCTCGACGTCGGCCACGACGCTGGCGGTGCCGGCCAGGGCTGGCGGCGCGACATGCGGACGCGTGCCGGTGCCCGGCAATTCACTCGTGACGTCGTTGGCGAGATCTTCGGTCGGGTCGACGACGTCGATCCGCTCAGGCGGCCCAGCCTCGCGGAATGTCTGATCGACCCTGGGCGCCGATTCGGTGCGTCGCGATTGCGCGTCTTGGCTGGATGAATTCATGCCCGATCAGTGTCCGCTCATGGCGCCGGCGGGAGCAATCCGCCTTGGCACTCGTACTGGCGAGCATGCGACGCGCTTACGCGGTGTGCAAGGCGTCCAAGACAGCCCGCAGCTCAAGCTTCAGTGAGCCGTTCCCGATTCGTCGCGCCGGAGGTGTCGTCCATTTCACATAAGCTGCTGGTTGCGCGCCGAGCGGCTTTGTCGCGAAACATCGCGGCGTCGGCATGCTCGAGCAGCACGTCGTAGCGCTCGCCGTCCCGCGGATACATCGCGAGGCCGACCGAAGCGCCGATCTGGATCTGGTGACCATCGATCGCATAGCGCCGGCCGATGTCCCGGCGGATCTTTTCAGCGATCCTGCCGGCGATGGCATCGCCATCCAGGTTTGTAAGCAGCGCCACGAACTCGTCTCCGCCGTAACGGCAGGCGAGATCTTCCGCCCGGACGCCCGCTGCGATGCGGGCGCCGACGGCCGAGAGCAGCCGGTCGGCGGCCCCGTGACCGTATCGGTCATTCACTGTCTTGAAGCCATCCAGGTCGATGAACACGAGCGCCAGTTGGTCTTGCCGTTCCGCGGCATGCCAGATCGCGAGCTGCAGGCGTTTGATCAGCAGCAGCCGATTGGGTAGTCCGGTCAGCCCATCGTGCTGCGCCACGCGAACGGCGGCCACCGCGCAACGCGAGGCGCCGTCCAGTGCTGCCATCAGGTGCTCGTTGTTCTTCCGCAGGCCGATGTTCTCGCGCTGGACTCCGAAGAGGCGCTTCTCGGCCAGGGCCAGCGCATGCAAGGCATCGTCGAGCAGCCATGACGTCTGGACAGGACTCGATGTGCCGGCGGGCTCGCGCAGGGCCCTGCCGCAGAAGTTTCTGAGCGGCAATTCGTCGGCTGCCGAATGGTCGTCGGCCGCACCGACGGCAATTCGCTCCTGATTCAGACCCGGCATCTTGTGGCTCCAGGTAACGCGAAATGCTGAAGATGCAGGAATGTACCGGGCCACGGCCCGCGTGGTCCGTGCGGTGGCGAACATTGGCGTAGGATGGATGTTCAATATGAGACTTGGATCCAACATCGACGTCGACAGTGTGCTTATGGATCCGACCCGCTATTTCTCGCGGCCGTCGGCCGTGCTCCAGGATCGACAACTGAGCCGGGACCAGAAGCGCCGGATCCTGCAATCCTGGGCGCTCGATGCGGATCTGATCAACGAAGCCGAATCCGAGAACATGCGCGGCCGCGCCGGCGACCGTTCCTATTTTCGCGAAGCGAAACTGGCGTTGCTCGAGCTCGACGGTTGAACGCGGCGCCTTGAGCGGCGCCGCGAAGGATCATTCGATCTGATCGACGGCGTTCTGGGCGCGCTTCTCGCTCCGCAAGGCGCGGTCATAGGCCTCGCCGAACAGCACTTCGAATCCGATGGTGGCCCCCAGGCAGGCATCGCAGCGATCCGCCGGCTGCGGCCCGTCCGCCCAGAACAACGCACCCCCATACTCGATGAAAAGCCAGTCGCGCAATACGGATCGGCGATGGGTCACACGCAGGCCATACAGGTCGGGCTGCGTGCCGTCGGTTTCGCCACGCATCGCGACTTCGTAACGCATTGCCCGCTTGTAATCGATCGCCTGGTACAGCGCGACCCGGCTGCGCCAGCGGACGCCTTCGGTCTCCTGGGACAGCCGCACCGAATTCCCGAATCGCAACAGGTAGTCGCGGCCCAGGACGTGATCGACATCGAAAGCTTGCGTCACGCCAAAACCTTCGTCGTTCTCGACGAACCCGGTCGTGCGCAACGTCAACAACGTTTCCGGACCGGCATGGATGTAGTAGCGATAGCGGGCATTGGCGTAGGGGTTGAGCGGCGACTGAAGCTTGACGCCGGCGCCGAGATCGAACCGGCTGTTGCGGTTGCGCAAGACGCGGTAACCGACTCCTGCGAACCACTCCGCCGGCTCGTCATCGGAAAATGCCCCAACGGACGGGCCAACGAGCGTCAATTCGTCGGCGACGTATTCATCGCGGCTCGCGCGCCCGATCGTCGCATTGAAGCGCTCGTTGATCTGAGGAAGATTGACACTCACGCGAAAGCGCGTGTCCACCTCGAGTGAGTCCAATTCATTGTAGCCGAGCGTGACGCTGGCGCGCCCGTTGGACTGGTCCTCGTATTCCGAATATTCGTGCTCGCGGCCGAACAGACGGTCGACGAAGCGCGCGGTGCTGCAGACGCCGCGCTCGAGGCCTTCGCGCATGGCATCCAGGCGCTCGGCGCCCTCCGCCTTCGGATCCGCGCAGGGGTCCGGTTCCCCATTTACGCGCTCGTCCTCCTCGGCATTCGACGCGGCCGCCCACAGCATCGACAACAGCAACAGACCGGCGATGCGCTGGCAGGCCGTCAAGCCCGTCACCGAAGTGGGCTCGAGCCTTCGGATCGCTTCAAAGTAGTGCCGACGGCACAATGAAAGGTAGCGCTCGTTGCCGCCGATCTCGACCTGCGCCCCTTCGCGCTCGACCGCACCGTCCGCGCCAACACGCACGACCATCGTGGCTTTGCGACCGCAGTGACAGATTGACTTCAATTCAATGAGCTCGTCGGCCAGAGCCAGCAGCCGCGCACTGCCCGGAAATAGTTCACCGCGGAAATCCGTACGCAGGCCATAGCAAAGCACGGGGATCGACAACCGGTCCACGATTTTCGCGAGCTGTTCCACCTGATCGCGCGTCAGAAACTGCGCCTCGTCGAGTAGGACACAGCTGACGGATTGACCGGCATGTTCGGCTGCGATATCCGAATGGAGGTCGGATCCCGGTTCGAAATGCCGTGCCTCGCTCGACAGGCCGATACGCGAATGAACCCTGCCGCCTCCCCGCTGGTCGAGCTGCGCCGTATAGACCAGCGTGCGCATCCCGCGTTCCCGGTAGTTGTGGCTCGACTGCAGGAGCGCAGTCGACTTGCCCGCATTCATGGTCGAGTAATAGAAATAGAGCTTTGCCACTAGTACAGCAGCTTGATCTCGCGCAGCCGTTCGCGCAGGTAGTCGTCCGCGAGAATCGGTTCCGGATACCGGTTCGGCCGTTCCGGCGTGACGCAGCCCGGCAGGGTCGCGATCGGAAAATCGGAATTGAAATGGAGAAAGTACGGCATCGAGTAGCGCGGGCGGTTCACGCGCGCGCCCGTCGGATTCACGACCCGATGCGTCGTCGATGGCAGCACGTGATTCGTCAGCCGCTGAAGCATGTCGCCGACATTGCAAACGAGCGTCCCGGGCGGCGGATTGATCGGCAGCCAGCGGCCGTTGCGGTCGAGCAGTTCGAGACCGCCCTCTTCCGCTCCGAGCAGGAGCGTGATCACGTTGATGTCCTCATGCGCGCCCGCGCGCACGCCGGTCGCGCCTTCCTTGAGCGGCGGGTAATGGATCACGCGCAGCACGCTGTTGCCCTCGCCGACTTTGTCGTCGAACCAGTGCTGCTCCAGGTCCAGAAAGGTCGCAATCGCCTCGAGCAGCTTCCGGCCCATGCGATCGAACGCCTCCCAGAGTTCGAGAGCCGCGCGCTTGAATTCCGGATCGCCTTCGATCCAGATGTTGTCCGGCATCGACGTCCGATAGCGGTGTCCGGGCGGCAGCTCCCGCCCGATCTGCCAGAACTCCTTGAGGTCGTGATGGGCGGCGCCTTTCGCAGTCTCCACGCCGAATGGCGTGTAGCCGCGCGCGCCGCCTATTCCGGGCAGGCGATAGCGTTCCTTGACCGCAGCATCCTCCGCAAAGAATTCCTTGAACCGGTCGAGGCAACCGTCGATCGACGACTGCGGCAGCTCGTGGTCGCCGACCACCGCGAATCCGTAGCGCTCGAAACTGCCCGCAAAGTGCTTCACGAACGCAGCGGGATCGCGCGTCGCGAGCTTGTAACTGACAGGAACGATCGCGTCAGTCATGACGGCGCATTATGGCCCATGAGGGCGTCGATGATCGACCCGGCCCGGTCGACTGCCGTCGCGAATCAGCGGAACGAGCCGAGAATACGGTCGAGCTTCGCGGCGCCGGGGCAAAGACGCGAGTAAGGCACCGCATTGAGCGCCTCGTCGGCTGTGCCGTGCTGGGCGTGGAAATCGCGCCGCGACTGGTCGACGTAGATGAGGCCGGTGACATATTCGTTTCGCATCGCGCGCTCCTGCACGTAGGCCGCGGCCTGCGCGCGATCGGTCGGGTCGTAAGCCGGATCGAGCTTGCGCAGCACGACATTGCTGCCGTCGTGCATCGGAACGGACACGGTCTCGCCCGGCGCGTACTGCACTCGGATTTCCTGCTTCGGCGCGATGTAATCCGCGGCGACCGGCGTCTCGCTGTGCTCGCGCACGTAAGCGTAGCTCTTGGTCGATCCCTCGTGATCGTTGAAGGTCACGCAGGGCGACAGCACATCGATGATCGCGAATCCCTGGTGCGCGAGGCCGGCCTGGATCAGCGGCACGAGCTGCTCCTTGTCGCCGGAGAAGCTGCGCGCGACGAACGAGGCCCCGAGCGCCAGCGCGAGCAGGACGGGATCGATCGGCTGCTGCTCGTTGGCCTCGCCCTTCTTCGATTTCGAGCCGATGTCCGCGGAGGCCGAGAACTGGCCCTTGGTCAGGCCGTACACGCCGTTGTTCTCGAGGATGTAAACCATGTCGAGGTTTCGCCGGATCGCGTGCGCGAGCTGGCCCAGGCCGATCGACAACGAGTCGCCGTCGCCCGATACGCCGATGTAGCGCAGGTGGCGGTTCGCGGCGTTCGCCCCGGTCGCGATCGACGGCATGCGGCCGTGCACGGAATTGAAACCATGCGCGCCGGCCACGAAATATGCCGTCGTCTTCGACGAGCAGCCGATTCCGGAAAGCTTCACGACGCTCTGCGGCGGCAGCGCGAGCTCGAAGCAGGCCTGGACGATCGCGGCCGTGACGGAGTCGTGGCCGCAGCCTGCACACAGGGTCGACATGCCGCCTTCGTAGTCGCGCCGATTCAGCCCGAGCTCATTCCTCAGCAATCCCGGATTCGCGACTTTCGGCTTGGCAATGAAACTCATGCGGCGACTTCCTTGTCGAGCGCCTTGTTGACGCCGTCGACGATGCTGGCCGCCGACATCGGCAGGCCGTTGTAGTGCAGGATCGAACGCAGCTTCTTCTTCTCCACGGCCGTCTCCATCGTCAGGAGCGCGCGCAGCTGCGCGTCGCGATTCTGCTCGACGACGAAAATGGTCTGGTGCGCCGCGAGGAATTCATCGACCTCTGTGCCGAAGGGAAAACCGCGCACGCGCATGTAGTCGATCGATATTCCGGACTTGCGTAGCGAGGCAAGCGCCTCGCGAACCGGCGCGTCGCAGGAACCGAGGCTCACGATCGCGATGGCGGAACCGCGCCCGTCCGCGATCGCGGCGGGGACGTGCTTCGCTGCAGTCCGGAATTTCCGCGAGAGCCGGTCGAGCACGTCCTGGTACTCGGCGGAGTCCTCGGTATAGACGCCGAAGCGGCTGTGACCCGAGCCCCGCGTGAAGTAGGAGGCTTTCGGGCTGATGCCCGGCAGCGTACGGTACGCAATACCGTCACCGTCCGGGTCGAGGTAACGCTGGAACTTCTCGATCCCCGCGATCTGCTCGGGCGTGAGCATCTTGCCGCGATCGGGACGGTAGGCGTCGTCCCAATGGAAATCAGGCGACATCCAGTCGTTCATGCCGATGTCGAGGTCGAGAAGGACGAAGACCGGCGTCTGAAGCCTCTCCGCGAGATCGAAGGCCTGCACGGACATCTGGAAGCATTCCTCCGGCGAGTCCGGGAAGAGCAGCACGTGCCGGGTGTCGCCGTGCGAGGCATAGGCGCAGGCGAGCAAGTCGCCCTGTTGGGTCCGCGTCGGCATGCCGGTCGAGGGACCGACGCGCTGCACGTCGAAAATCACGGCCGGCACTTCCGCGTAATAGGCAAGCCCGATGAATTCTTCCATCAGCGAGATGCCGGGGCCGGAGGTCGGCGTGAAGGCGCGCGCGCCGTTCCACATGGCCCCGATCACGATGCCGATCGCCGCGAGCTCGTCCTCGGCCTGCACGATCATGTAGTCACGACGGCCGGTCTTCGGATCCGTGCGATGACGCGCGCAGAACGAGCGGAAGGCGTCCATCAGCGAAGTCGACGGCGTGATCGGATACCAGGCGCCGACGGTCGCGCCCGCGTACAGGCAGCCGAGCGCCGCGGCCGTATTGCCGTCGATCATGACGTGCCCGGCAGTCGAGTTCATCCGTTCGACGCGGGTCGGCAGCGGACACTCGAATTGCTCCTTCGCATAGCGATAACCGATTTCGATCGCCTTCATGTTCGAATCGACCAGCGCCGGCTTTTTCGCAAAAGTCTCCGCAAGAAGCCCGCGGATCACCTCGAGATCCAGGTCGATGAGCGCCGCGACCGCGCCGACGTACATGATGTTCTTCATCAAGGTGCGGGCGCGCGCGCCCTCGAAATGCTCGGTACAAAGCTGCGCGAACGGCACGCCGAAGGTCCGGATGTCCTCCCGGGAAAGCAGCGAACTCCGCGGCCAGGTCGAGTCATAGACCAGGAAACCACCCGCCGCTACTTCGCGCACGTCACGGGAGTAGGTCTCCGCATTCATCGCGACCATGAGGTCGACGCGGCCCGAACGCGCGCGCCACCCGTCGCGCGTGACCCGGATCTCGTACCAGGTCGGGAGCCCCTGAATGTTGGACGGGAAGAAATTCTTCCCGACGACGGGCACGCCCATCCGGAAGATCGCCTTCATGACCAGCGCATTGGCGCTCGCGGATCCGGAGCCGTTGACGTTCGCGAACTTGAGCGTGAAGTCGTTTACGCGCGGCGCAGCGCTGTTGCGCTCTGGCATCGGGCCTCATCCTCGGCGAGTGGTATCTTGATCCAGGACTTCTGCATGTCCCAGGCGTCGGTCGGGCAACGTTCGGCGCACAAGCCGCAGTGCACGCACAGATCCTCGTCCTTGATCATCAAGCGACCGGTCTGGATCAGCGGCTCGGACACGAACAGTGGCTGGTCGGGGTTGCGGCGCGGCGCCGTCAGGCGCGCGAGGACGTCTGCCTCCTCGCCGTTCGCCGTGATCGTCAGGCAGTCGGTCGGGCAGATGTCGATGCAGGCGTCGCATTCGATGCAGAGCTTTGCGTGGAAGACAGTTTGAATGTCGCAGTTCATGCAGCGCGACACTTCCTCGGCGGCCCTCTCGGCGTCGAAGCCGAGTTCGACTTCGATGTTTAGGCGCTTGAAACGTTCCTTGAGGCTCACGTGGGGCATCAGCTTGCGCGCGGATCCGTCGTAGTCGTTCTTGTACGACCACTCATGCATGCCGACCTTGCGGCTCTGCAGATTGACGCCGCGCGGCATGCGCGAAGTCAGCGTCTCGCCCTGGCAGTGCTTGTGGATCGAAATCGCGGCCTGATGGCCGTGCTCGACGGCCCAGATGATGTTCTTCGGCCCGAATGCGGCGTCGCCGCCGAAGAAAATTCCCCGGCGCGTCGACTCGAAGGTGACCTTGTCGAGCTTCGGCACGTCCCACTTGTCGAATTCGATGCCGAGGTCGCGCTCGATCCAGGGAAAGGCGTTCTCCTGCCCGATTGCGAGAATCACGTCGTCGCAGGGAAAGAAGACATCTTCGGCAACGCGCTGGCCCTTGATCTCGGCGCCGTCCATCTCGTATTCGAGGCGCTCGAAAGTCATGCCCTTCAGCTTGCCGTCTTCGACGACGAAGGCCTTCGGCGCGTGGTTCACGATGATCTCGACGTGCTCCTCCTCCGCGTCCTCGAGCTCCCACTCGGAAGCCTTGAAGAAGCCGCGGGGCTTGCGCGCCATGACCTTCACGCTCTTTGCGCCCAGCCTGAGCGAGGTGCGGCAACAATCCATCGCCGTATTGCCGACGCCGATGATCAGCACGCGCTCGCCGATCCTGTCGATGTGTTCGAAAGCCACGGATTCCAGCCAGGCGATGCCGATGTGAATCCGGTCCGTGTCCTTGCGGCCCGGAAGACTCAGTTCCTTGCCCTTCGGCGCGCCCGTGCCGACGAACACGGCATCGAATCCGCCGGTAGCCAGAAGCCCGCGCATGCTGGGGACAGGCGTGTCGAGCCGGAGGTCCGCGCCGATACCGACGACATAGCCGATCTCCTCGTCCAGGACCTGCGCCGGCAGGCGGAACGCCGGGATGTTCGTGCGCATCAGCCCGCCGGCCGTCGCGTACTGCTCGAAGATCACGACTTCATAGCCGATTGGCACAAGGTCATTGGCAACGGTGAGCGTTGCGGGACCGGCACCGATGCAGGCGACGCGCTTGCCGTTCGTCCGCGCGGGCCTCTTCGGCAGCCGCGGTGTGATGTCCTCGCGGAGGTCCGCCGCGACGCGCTTGAGCCGGCAGATGGCGACCGGCTTTTCCTCGACGCGACGGCGACGGCATGCGGGTTCGCAGGGCCGGTCGCAGACCCGTCCGAGGATGCCGGGAAAAACATTCGACTCGCGATTGACCATGTAGGCGTCCGTGTAACGCCCTTGCGCGATGAGCCGGATGTATTCGGGAACGTCGGTGTGCGCCGGGCAGGCCCACTGGCAATCGACCACCTTATGGTAGTAATCCGGATCCGCCGTGTTGGTCGGTTGCATGCAGTGCCAGTCTTGCCGCTCCTCAGCCTTTCATTATAGCGTCCGCGATGCGCGTCGCGGTCTCGAGCGCTCGCAGGCCGTCTTCCCCGGTGACGACCGGCGGGATGCCCCGCTCCGCCGAGTCGAGAAACGACACGATCTCGGCGAGCAGCGCGTCGCCGGGATCGAAACTCCGCTCCTGCATCTCGACTTTCGGCATCGCATTCTCCTCGATCACGGCCGGCCGCCGGACGACCGTCAGGAGCTTCTGCTGCAGGTCGATCGAGAGGTAGGCGTCCGCCTGGAAGATGCGGAGCTTGCGCTCCGCCTTCAGGCTGATTCTGCTCGCCGTCACGTCGGCCACGCAGCCGTTGGCAAAGCGGATCCTGGCATTCGCGATGTCGATCTCGTCGGTGAAGACGGGCGCGCCCACCGCATCGATCGACGCGATCGGCGAACGGACGATGTGCTCGACCAGGTCGATGTCGTGGATCATGAGATCGAGGACGACGGAAACATCGGTCCCGCGCGGCTTGAACGGCGCAAGGCGGTTCGATTCGATGAAGCGCGGATTCTCGAGTTCGCCGGCTACGGCGACGATCACGGGGTTGAATCGCTCGAGATGGCCGACCTGCAGCACGCGTCCCGCTGCCGCCGCAAGCGCGATCAACTCGCGAGCTTCGTCTGCGGTCGCCGTAATGGGCTTTTCGACCAGCACGTGGGCGCCCGCGCCGAGGAAATCGCGCGCGACCGGATGATGGGTCGCGGTCGGCGTCGCGATGCTGACAGCGTCGACGCGGCCGAGCAGCTCGCGGTAATCGGCGTGGGTCGCGACGCCGAGCTCGGCTTTCAGCCGCTCGCGCACCTCCGGTGCCGGATCCGCGATGCCGACAAGCTCACAGTTTTCGAGGCTCGCGTATTTCTGGGCGTGGAAGCGGCCGAGATAGCCGGCGCCGACGACACCGCAGCGCAGTCGCGTCATGTCATCGACAGCATAGCCGCGCAGCCATGCGGCTTGCCGCAATCCGGCCGGCGGCTCAGACTGACGGCGATGGCCTGGAGCGATCCATTCGTCCGCTGGTTCGAGGGCCTGTCGCCGGCCTGGCGACGGGAACTCAGGATCGCCGCTCTCTGGTTTGGCTTCGGCCTGCTCGTCATGCCATTTCTCATTTATCTCGCGGGCGTCCTGACTCTCGGACCTTATGAAGGCGGCCTGCTGTCGTTTCTCGGCTCGTTACTCGTCGCTTTCTTCACGGCGGCGCCGACCGCCTGGCTCCTGGTCATGGGGCCTTACGTGCTCTTCACGGCAGTGCGTCTGCTGACGCGTCCATTGCGGCGCCAGGCCTAGCCTCGGTCACTCATCCCCGGGCTTCCGGCTCGCCGCGCTCTTCTCTCTCGCCGCGCGGAATTCATTGCCTTCTCGCCACTCCGGCCAGGTATCCGCGTTCGCGACACGCGCCCCGACCTCGAACAGCAGGCGCAGGTCCTCGATGGAGCCGCTGACGTCCCAGGACTCCGAATATTCGTCGTCCGGCTTGTGATAGCGATCGGTGTCGTATTCCGTTTTCAGTCGTTGGCCCGTGCCAGGCGGAGCATCGCGCAGCTCCGTGCCTGACTTGATGTAGAGCGACGGCACGCCGGCCTTTGCAAAATTGAAATGATCCGACCGATAGTAGTAACCCGCCTCGGAACGCCGGTCGGGCGTCAGCGTGCGATTCCGGGTTTTCACCGCGGCGGCCAGCAGGTCCTCGAGCTCGGAAGCGCCGAAGCCGATGACTTCGAGGTCCTTTGCGCGGCCCAGCGGGTACAACGCGTCGATATTGATCACGGCTGCCGTCTTCTCGAGCGGGACGAGCGGGTGACTGGCGTAGTACTCGGAGCCGAGCAGGCCGGATTCCTCCGCCGTCACCGCGAGGAACAGGACTGAACGCGAGGCCCCGGGCAGGAGATTCCGGAAACCGTGCGCGATCGTGAGAATTCCGGCGACGCCCGTCGCATTGTCGACGGCGCCGTTATAGATCCGGTCCTCGCCCTCCTCCTCGGCAACGCCCAGGTGATCCCAGTGCGCGACGTAGACGACGAATTCGTCCGGCCGGTCCTTGCCCGGCATGACGCCCGCGAGATTCGGCGATCGCTTGTGCCGGACGGTGTTCTTGACGCTGCCGGTCGCGGTCACGCCAAGCGGCACCGGCCTGAATCCGCGCTTCACTGCGGCCGCTTTCAGTGCATCGATGTCCTGACCGGCCAGTTCCATGAGCTGGCGCGCGCGGTCCTGGGTAATCCAGCCCTCGAGCGCCGTCCGCCCGGCATTGCCGTCAGGACTGTCGAGATAGAACTGAGTGCCGGACCAGGAATTCCGGACCACGCTCCAGTCATAGGCAGCGGGCGCCGTCTCGTGAATTATGATCGCGGCGGCGGCGCCCTGACGCGCAGCTTCCTCGAACTTGTAGGTCCAGCGCCCGTGGTAGGTCATCGCCTTGCCGCGGAAGAGTGTCTCGTCGCCGGTCACGAACCCCGGATCGTTGACCAGGATGAGCGCCGTCTTGCCGCGCATCTCGATGCCCGCGTAGTCGTTCCAGCCGAATTCGGGCGCGACGATCCCGTAGCCGACGAAGACGACCTCGCTGCCCGCGATCGAGGATTCGGGCCGGACGCGGCGCGTGCTGACGACCATGTCGTCCCCATAGGCGAGCGTCATGCCGCCGCCACCCTTGTTGAACGACAGCCGCGGCTCGGAGGCCGTGATCTCGACGAGTGACACGTCCTGGCGGAAATCCCCTCCACTCACGGGCTGCAGCCCGAGTTCGAGAAATTCCTTCTCGAGATGTTCAATGGTCCGGCGTTCGCCATCGGTCCCGGGCGCGCGTCCGGCCAGTTCATCGGATGACAGTGCCTCGATCTGGGTCCGGTAGGCCGCCCCATTGATCGCTTCCGAGGCACGCTTGAGCATCCTGTCGTCGGCGTTGAAGGCACCGAGCGTGAGCGCGGCGGCGGCCATGATGAACAGCCGCCGGAAACGGATGTCGAATGACCTCATGCAAACCCCATCTTCAGCCGGAAACCGGCCAGTAATGCCAGGCGACACCCGCCACGGTGAGCCACATGACGGCTTGGGCAATCCACCGCCAGGGCCGCTCCCGCTGCAGTCCTACAAAGGCCGCGCCGGCCGCGGCCGCGAGCACGGCGAAAAGGCCGGCTGTGAGCAGCAGGTCCGGATATTCGCGGCTGACCGACGGCTGCTGGGCCGCCGTCACGGCAAATATGACAACAACCATGGCAAGAACGAGCGCAATCGAGGCGGCTGAGCCCAGGACGATCCCCGTCAGGAAGCCCAATGGCCTCATCCGCAAGTTCCTCCCGAGCGTGACATTGGTACTTGATACCGCGCCCGCCCGCCCATAGCCTGTCTCGACCGGGTGCAGCCCCCGGGGGACCGCAGGAGCAGTCTAGCAGCCCATGACTACCTGGCTCAGATCGCCGAATACGTCACGGCTCCGCGCCGTCGTCGCGCTGTTGGTCGCCGCGGGCATTTTCGTGCTTGCCGGCTCCGGAGCGGACCGCGCTTCGCTCGCGCCCGCAATCGCACCGGCCGTCGCCTCCTCCGGCGAACTCGCCCCGAGTGAACGGCACCGACGCGTGATGCGGCTCGTGTCCGAAGTGGTCGAGCGCCAGCACTACCGGCAGGCGGCGCTGGACGACGCGATGTCATCCCAGATCTTCGAACGCTATCTCGAAGCCCTCGACGGCAGCCGCAGCTACCTCCTCGCCACGGACATTGCGGACTTCGAGCGTTTCCGCTATCAACTCGACGACGCGATCGAGCGTGCCGACGCGGGGCCCGCATTCGAGATCTTCACCCGCTACCAGGAACGCAACCGCGAGGTACTGCACCACGCGATCGCGCTCCTCGAAGTCGAACCCGATTTCGCGCTCGACGAATCCTTCCGCTTCGATCGCACGGACGAGGGCTGGCCGGCCTCTCAGGCCGAGCTGCAGGACCTTTGGCGCAAGCGGGTGAAGAACGACGCGCTGTCGCTCCTGCTCGCGGGCAAGCCCTGGCCGGAGGCCCGCGACATCCTGCAGAAACGCTACGAACGGGCCGGAAAGCGCATCGAACAGATCACGGCGGACGACGTGTTCGAGACGTTCATGAATGCGTACTCGCACGTCTACGATCCGCATTCGAACTACCTGTCGCCCCGGAATTCCGAGGAGTACAACATCGCGATGAGCCTCTCCTACGAGGGGATCGGCGCATCGCTGCAGCTCGTCGACGACCACGTGACCATCATGAACGTGCTGCCGGGCGGATCCGCGGCGGCCTCGACCGACATCAAGGTCGGAGATCGCATTACCGCGGTCGGCCAGGGCGACACGGGCGCCTTGACCGACGTCGTGGGCTGGCGGCTCGACGACGTCGTGCAGCTGATCCGCGGCCCGCTGGATACCGTGGTCCGCCTGCAGATTCTCCCGGCCGGCGCGACGCCCGGCTCGCCGGAGAACCAGCTTTCGCTCAAGCGCGCAAAGATCACGCTCGAATCGCAGGCGGCGAAGAAGGAAGTCCACACTCTGCGCCGCGGCGACCGGGATGTGCGCATCGGCGTCATCTCAGTCCCGAGTTTCTACCAGGACTTCCAGGCGCGGATGAAAGGCGATGCCGATTTCCGCAGCACGACACGCGACGTGCGCCGGCTGATCGAGGAACTTCGGACCGAAAACATCGAATCGCTGGTCGTCGACCTGCGCGACAACGGCGGCGGACATCTGTCGGAGGCGACCTCCCTCGTCGGGCTCTTCGTCGAACGCGGGCCGGTTGTGCAGCTGCGCGAAACGAGCGGCCGCATCGAGGTGCTCGACGATCCGGAGCCGGGAGTCGCCTGGCACGGACCGATGGTGGTGCTCGTCAATCGCGCGAGCGCCTCGGCATCGGAGATTTTCGCCGGCGCGATCCAGGACTATCACCGCGGGCTCGTCGTGGGCCAGCAGACCTACGGCAAGGGCTCGGTTCAGAACCTCTATCCGCTCGACCGCTACGCGCTCGGACCGAAGGCGGGTTTCGGGCAGCTGACCGTGACGATCGGCAAGTACTACCGCGTGACTGGTGACAGCACGCAGCATCGTGGCGTCGAGCCGGATATCTCGCTGCCCTCGCTGCTCAACACCGACGACATCGGCGAAAGCACGCGCGAGAGCGCGCTGCCCTGGGATCGCATCAACGCGGCCCGCTTCACCCCGGAACCGACGGGGCTGCCGGGAGTCTCGATGCTCGAGCGCGTGCACGAGGAACGTGTTGCGCATAATCCGGACTTCGTCGCGCTCCTGGGCGACGTCGACGCACTCGAACACCTGCGCAGCCAGCGCGAAGTTTCGCTAAACCTCGTGAAACGCCGGGCCGAACAGGACGGCATCGACTCGGAGCGTCTCAAGCGCGAAAATGCGCGCCGTGCGGCCCGGGGTCTGGAACCGCTCGCGAATGTCGGCGCACTGGAAAATGCCGAGGCACCGGATGCCGTCCTGGACGAAGCCGTTGAAATTGCCGCCGATGCTGCCGAACTGCCTTCCAATCAGGATCCTGCCCGCCTCAGCTGATCCGACCGCGATCCTTCGATCTTTTCCACGCCAATTCAATAAGATACGCGCCTTGGCGTTCGTCTAGTGTTATACTTGACTACAACACTAAGGAACCGTAACATAGCGCCACCCGACCGACCGGAGCCGAATGCGATGCGTACCGAATCCCGAATCGAGACCGAATTCACCGGACCGGCCCGCATCCTGCTCGCGGCGCTTGTCCTCGCGACTGCGCTGGTTCTCGCTGCCTGCGGGGACGCCAACGGCGACAGCGCCGGGAAGGACGGCAAGGAGAAAGTCCCGGCCGTGCCGGTCGAAGTCGCGGCCACGCAGCGCGCCGAGATGGCGGCGCTTTACACGGGAACCGCTCCCGTCGAATCGGACCGCAAGGCTTTCGTCATGCCGAAAGTCCAGGGTGAGATCCGCCAGGTCCTCGCGGACGAGGGCCAGCGCGTGCGCGCTGGCCAGCTGCTCGCGCGGCTCGACGGAGACAAGCTCCGCCTCGAAGTGGCGCTCAATGAAGCGACCATGAACAAGCTCGATCGCGACTACAAGCGCAACCTCGAGCTGCAGCAGAAGGGACTCGTGAGCGCCACGGCGCTCGACAACCTCAAGTACGAACTCGAGGCAGCGACGGCCAATTGGCAACTCGCGCGGCTGCAGCTCTCCTACTGCGACATCCGCTCGCCGATTGACGGCACAGTGACCCAGCGTCTCGATGTCATGAAGGTCGGCAACACGGTGACGCCCGTCGGTGGCGTCATCGAGAGCACGGACAGCTCGATGTTCGTCGTCGAGGACCTGGACACGCTGATGCTTCGCGTCAACGTGCCGGAACGTGAACTTGCGAAGCTCTCGGTCGGCCAGAACGCCGAACTGACGTTCGACGCCGTCCCGAACCGCGCTTTCGTCGGCAAGATTTCGCTGATCAGTCCTTACGTCAACGCCGACACCGCGACGTTTGCCGTGCGCATCCACGTGACCGAGACCGGCGGCCTGCTCCGTCCCGGGATGTTCGCGCGCGTCGCGATCGTCTATGAGCGGAAGCTTGACGCCCTGCAGATTCCGCGCACCGCCCTCCTCGACGGCGACGGCCCACCCAAGGTGTTCGTCGTGAAGGACGGCAAGGCCGCCGAACGGGCGGTGAAGCTCGGGCTGACGAACGGCGCCTGGATCGAGGTAACCAACGGTCTCAAGGACGGTGAGCAGGTGGTCGTCGTGGGCCAGGGCGCAGTGAAACCCGGCGCGGCGGTCCGTATCGTCAATTCGCCCGACCGTCCGGCGGCGCGCAGGGCGCCTGCCGCAGCGGCCGGCTGACCGGCGCGAGCCCGCGATGAAGATCGTCGAGTTCGCCACGCGGCGGCGCGTGACCATACTGATGGTCACGGTCGCCATCGTCCTTTTCGGCTTCGTGTCGCTGACCCGACTCAAGCTCAACCTGTTGCCGGACCTGTCCTACCCGACGCTGACGGTACGCACCGATCTGCCGGGCGCCGCGCCGCTCGAACTCGAGACTCTGGTGACCCGCCCGATCGAGGAATCGGTCGGCATCATCCGCAATGTGCGCTCGGTGCGGTCGGTCTCGCGTGCCGGGCAGGCCGACGTCATCCTCGAATTCGCCTGGGGCACGGACATGGATCTCGCGGGCATCGACGTGCGCGAGAAGATCGACCTGCTGCAGCTCCCGCTCGAGGCGAGTCGGCCGATCCTCCTGCGGTTCGACCCGTCGACCGAGCCCGTGATGCGCTATGCCTTCGTCGATACCGACGAATTCGCCAAGGCATCGCCGTCGGAATCCGGCGGCGTCGAACGCCTGAAGAGCCTGCGCCGGTTCGCCGATGACCGGCTGAAGCCCGATCTCGAGTCGGTAGACGGCTCGGCGGCGGTCAAGATCAGCGGCGGCTACGAGGACGAGATCCAGATTTTCGTGGACCAGGCGAAGCTCGCCCAGCTCAACCTCTCCATCGACATGATCTCGACCCGGCTCAGCGAAGAGAACGTCAATCTGTCGGGCGGCCGGCTCGAACAGGGCACGCAGCGTTTCCTCGTACGCACGCTGAACGAATTCAGCTCCGTCCAACAGATGGCGGACTCGATCATCGCGAACGTCGGGGGCAAGCCCGTCTACCTGCGCGATGTCGCGAGCGTCACGAGCGGCTATAAGGACCGCGAAGCTATCACGCGCGTCGACGGTCGGGAATCCGTCGAGCTCGCGATCTACAAGGAGGGCGACGCGAACACCGTGCAGCTTGCGGCCGGCATCCGCGAGCGCATCGAAGAACTCGGCAAGGCGCTTCCGCCCGGAAGCGAGCTCGTCCTCGTCTACGACCAGTCGAAGTTCATCTCGTCCGCGATCGGCGAAGTCCGCGAGGCGGCGCTGATCGGCGGCCTGCTCGCGATCCTGGTGCTCTACCTGTTCCTGCGCGACGCGCGCGCGACCTTCATCACCGGGCTCGCGATCCCGGTCTCGGTCATCGGGACCTTCGTAGCGATGTACATGTTCGACCTGTCGCTCAACATCATGTCGCTCGGCGGCATCGCGCTCGCAGTCGGCATGCTCGTCGACAACGCCGTCGTCGTGCTCGAGAACATCGTGCGCCACCGCGAGGAAGGCCGGTCGCGCATCGAGGCGGCCACGCGCGGCACGAGCGAGGTCGGCACCGCGATCACGGCCGCGACGCTGACGTCGGTCGCCGTTTTCTTCCCGATGGTGTTCATCACCGGCATCGCGGGGCAGCTCTTCCGGGACCAGGCACTGACAGTCAGTTTTTCACTGTTGTTCTCGCTCGTCGTCGCGATGACGCTCGTGCCCATGCTCGCAGCCGGAAAGCCCGAGTACGTATTGCCCGAGCCGGAGCGGCAGCCGGGACGCGCGGGCCGGATCATCTCGCGCGCGCTCGCCGGCAAGCGCAGACTGACCGCGCGGATCTCGGACGGGATGGCCTGGCTCCTCGGCTGGGCCGCGCGTCCGACGCAGTCCGGATTTGCCGCGGTTTCGCGCGCTTACCTGCCGGCGCTGCGCTGGTCGCTCGAGCATCGCGGGCGCGTCGTGCTGATCTCGGTCGCCGTGCTGCTCCTGACCGCGGCGCTGGTGCCGCGACTCGGCACCGAACTCATTCCGCAACTTTCGCAGGGCGAGTTCATCGCCGACCTGCGGCTGGCGCCGGGCACGCCGCTCGAGCAGACGGACCGCGCCATGGCCGCGGCCCAAGGAGAAGCCATGGAGCTGCCGCAAGTCGAGCTGTCGTACGCGGTGACCGGCACCGGAAACCGGCTCGACGCGAGCCCGACGGATGCCGGAGAGAACACCGGGCGGCTCTCCGTCACCCTCAAGCCAGGCACGGACCCGGACGAGGAATCCCGGGCGATCGAAACGCTGCGCGAGAAATTCGATTCCCTGGCCGGCGTGCAGTACCAGTTCAGCCGTCCGGCGCTCTTCACGTTTGCCTCCCCGCTCGAGGTGACCATCACCGGCTACGATCTCGACCGCCTGCGCTTCGTCGCCGAGCAGGTGCGCCTCGGCCTGCAGGCGAGCCCGACGTTCAGCGACATCAAGTCGACCGTCGAGTCCGGAAATCCCGAGATCCAGATCGTGTTCGACCAGGAACGCGCGGCCCAGCTCGGCATCACCGTGCGCGAGCTCGCCGACCGCGTCGTCGACAGCGTGCGCGGCAGCGTCGCGACCCGCTACAAGCTGCGCGAGAAGAAGATCGACGTGCTGGTCAGGAGCGTCGACACGCGGGCATCGTCGGTCGAGGAAATTCGCTCGCTGATCGTGAATCCCGGCAGCGACCGTCCCCTGCCCCTCTCCGCCGTCGCCGAAGTCACGGTCGCGACCGGACCCGCCGAGATCCGGCGCACGCGCCAGCAGCGAGTCGCCGTCGTGACGGCGAATCTGTCCTCCGGCGACCTCGGCTCCGCCGTCGCCGAACTCGGCAGGATCGTCAATACCGTCGAACTGCCGGTCGGCACGACCGCCGCCGTCAGCGGGCAGAGCGACGACATGAAGGAATCATTCCGCTCGCTGCAGTTCACGATGCTGCTCGCCGTCTTCCTCGTCTATCTCGTGATGGCGTCGCAGTTCGAATCGCTGCTGCACCCGTTCGTGATCCTGCTGACCATTCCGCTCGCGCTCACGGGGTCGGTCTGGGCGATGTTCCTGACCGGAACGACGGTCAACGTCGTCGCCTACATCGGCCTCATCATGCTGGCCGGCATCGTGGTCAACCAGTCCATCGTGCTGATCGACGCGGTCAACCAGGCGCGCGAACGCGGCCTCGCCAAGCACGACGCGATCATCGAGGCCGCGCGGCTGCGGTTGCGGCCGATCGTCATCACCAAGCTGACGACCATCCTGGGCCTGCTGCCGATGGCAATCGGGCTCGGCGAAGGCGCGGAGATCAGGAAGCCGATGGCCATCACGGTGATCGGCGGCGTCGCGGTCGCGAGTTTCTTCACGCTGCTCGTGATCCCGGTCGTCTACTCGCTGCTCGATCGCAAGAAGTTCCAGCCGACCGGCGCCAGGGTCATGCCGCGCGTCGCGACGGAGTCCGGCGGAGGCTGAGTCATGCTGCATACCCGGTTCGCACTGCGCAGGCCCGTCACCACGCTGATGACGTTCATCGCCGTCTCGCTGATCGGCCTGATAGCGACCACGCTGTTGCCGCTCGAACTCTTTCCCGACATCCGCTTTCCGGGCATACAAGTCACGATTCCCTACGCGGGATCTACACCCGAGGAGGTCGAGCAGCTCATCACGCGTCCCTCCGAAGAGGCGATCGCGACGCTGTCGGGCATCAAGGAGATCCGCTCGACCTCGTCGGAGACCGGAGCGCAGCTCATCGTCTTCTTCGAATGGGACCGGGACCCGGCCGCGGTCGGATTCGAGGTCCGGACCAAGCTCGAATCGATCCGCCAGGAATTTCCGCCGAGCGCCAACCGCATCCTGACGCAGATGTTCGCCGCCGGCGACGACCGCGTCCTCGCCGTTCGCATCTCGAGCCAGGAAGACCTCTCGCGGCAATACGACATGCTCGACCGCTACCTGAAGAAGCCGATCGAGCGCCTGGACGGCGTGGCGCGCGTCTCGCTCGAAGGCGTCGAGCCGCTGGAACTGCGGATTCTGGTCGACCCTGTCAGGCTCGCGGCCTATGGCGTCGACATCGGGCGCCTCCGCGATTCGCTCGAAGGCGCGAACTTTTCGGTCAGCGCGGGCGAAGTGACCGGCGGACAGCAGCGTTTCCTGGTTCGCCCGATCGGTGAATTCCAGGACCTCGAGGACGTCCGCGAATTCATCGTCGCGGGCAACGTGCGCCTCAGCGACATTGCCGACGTGCAGCTGGTCACGCCGGAACTGACGGTGGGCCGGCATCTGAACGGCAGGCCGGGCGTCGGCCTCGACGTCTTCAAGTCGACCGGCGCGAACATCGTGGACGTCGCGGATCGCGTCATGGCCGTCGTTGATGAACAGCGCAAGCTGCCGCAGCTGCAGGGCATCGACGTAATCGTGCTCCAGAATCAGTCGGAGAACATCCGCAGTTCCCTCGGCGAGCTGCGCAACGCCGGCCTGATCGGCGCGGGCCTCGCCCTGGTCGTGCTGTTCCTGTTCCTGCGTCACTGGCCGACGACGCTGATCGTCGCGCTCGCCGTCCCGTTCTCGCTCCTGATCACGGTCGCGGCGATGTACTTCCTCGGCTTCTCGCTCAACATCCTGACGATGATGGGCATGCTGCTCGCGATCGGGCTGCTGGTCGACAACGCCGTCGTCGTAACCGAGAGTATTTTCCGGCACCGGCAGATGGCAGGCGCCGAAGCGCTCGCCTCCACGCTGTCCGGCGTCAGCGAAGTCGGCCTCGCCGTGCTCGCGGGCACGCTCTCGACAGTCATCGTGTTCCTGCCGATCATATTCGGCGAGGAGAGCGAGATCTCCGTCTTCATGGTGCACGTCGCAGTGCCGATCGTCGTCGCCATGCTCGCGTCGCTCCTGGTCGCCCAGACGATTATCCCGACGCTGACCGCGCGATTCCCGCCGCCGCCCGCGATCAAGGCGGACTCGTATTTCGCAAGGGTGCAGGACTGGTACCTGAAGCGACTCGACTGGCTGTTCCAGCACAAGTGGTGGGCGGCGCTCTTCGTCGTGCTGATCGTGGCATCGCCCGTGCCGCTCTTCGCGACAAAGTTGGTCAAGTTCGACATGTTTCCGCAGGACGCATCAGATCGCGTGTACCTCCCGTACCACATCGAGGGCACGTTTCCGCTCACCCGCACCGAAGAGGCGGTGACGCGCGTCGAGGCATACCTCGAGAAAAACAAGGACCGCTTCGGCATCGAGCTCGTTTACAGCTATTTCACGCCCGATGACGCGTCCAGCGTCATCAAGCTGAAGCCGCGCGACCAACTGCCGATGGAACCGCGCGAGCTTATGGCGGAAATTGAGAAAGGAATGCCGGAAATCATCATCGGCAAGCCGAGCTTCCGCTTCGACGAGGACCAGGGCCAGAGCGGCGCATTCAGCATGCGCCTGACCGGCGAGTCGACCGAGCAGCTAGTGGGACTCTCCCGCACGGTCGTACAGCGGCTGCGCGACGTGAAAGGTCTCGATTCGGTCCGTTCGACCGCCAAAGCCGGCGAACACGAAGTCCAGGTGATCGTGGACCGCGAGCGCGCGGCCAATCTCGGCCTGACGCCGCAGGCGGTCGCGCAGACGGTCGCGGTCGCGATGCGCGGCGACCCGCTGAAGGAGTTCCGTGCCGACGACCGCGAGATACAGATGCGACTCGCATTCCGGGCGGACGACCGGCAGACGCTCGAGGACCTCGCGGCGACGCCGCTTTACCTGCCGAACGGCACGCGGAGCACGCTGGGCGCGGTCGCGAATTTCCGCATCGATCAGACCGCGCGTACGATCGAGCGCGTCGACCGGCTCACGTCGGTCGTGATCGAAGGCATCGTCGCCCAGGACTCGTCGCTGGACGACGTCAAGAAAAACGTGGAAGCGGCCATGGAGCAGTTCCCCCTGCCCCCGGGCGTCGGCTGGAAGTACGGCCGCAGCGTCGAGGACAGCGACGATACCGCGGCGACGATGCAGATGAACATCCTGCTCGCGGTTGCGCTGATCTTCCTGGTCATGGCTTCGCTGTTCGAGTCGCTTCTGTATCCGGTCTCAATCATCACGTCGATCGTGTTCGCGATCGTCGGGGTCTTCTGGGGGATGGCGATCACGCAGACGCCGGTGTCATTCATGGCGATGCTCGGGATCATGATCCTGATCGGCGTGATCGTGAACATCGGCATCGTGCTCATCGCGCACGTCATCGACCTGCGCAAGGAGGGCCTGAACCGTCACGACGCGATACTCGAGGCCGCGCGCCACCGGCTGCGCCCGATCCTCATGACGACGGTCGTGACGCTGCTCGCGATGCTGCCGCTCGCCGTGGGCGACACGCAGATCGGCGGCGATGGCCCTGCGTACTATCCGATGGCCCGCGCGCTGATGTCGGGCCTCTTCTTCGGGAGCGTGACTTCGCTTTTCTTCGTGCCGCTCTTCTACGTGTGGCTCGACGACCTGAACATCTGGCGGCAGCGCATCCGGCTGCATTCGCGGGGCGGCGGGGCGGCTGTCGAGGCGCCCTGAGAGGGCGCCGCAGGCGAAGGGTCAGCGCAGCAGGACCTTGTAGACGTCCCAGTAGTCGTCCACCAGGACGTTCGCGTCCGGCACGCCGCCGGTTCCCGCGGGCGGAAGCGACGCGGGCTGCGGAACGGTCTCGTTGGCGTTGCGCCAGGTCGCCGCCGGCGCCATCTTCTCGCCGCGCTTCTTGATCTCCGCGGCCAATCCGTCCTGCGCGTTCACGAGAGCGAGCGCCTGCGCGATCTCGCGAATCCGCGCGAGACAGGCGTCGAGGCTGCCGTACTTCGCGCTCTCGACACTGCGGTTGTTCGCGAGCCTCGCATCCATAGCGAGGCCCGACACGGCGAGCCGCGCGAACAGGTGCTGCGCATAGGCGATCACCGCCAGATTCACGAGCCGCCGTCCATCGATCGTCAGGCCCGGGAACTCCGGCCAGGGCTCCTTCTCGATCGTACGGTGCGCTTCCTGCATGTCGGCGAGCTGGCGATCGGCGACGTCACAGCGCTGCCGCTGGTCGAGTATCTCGGTGGCGAGCGCCCGGCGCTTGAAGTAGTGCCAGAACTGCTTGAGCTGCGTCATGCGCTCCTCGCGCTGGCGGAGCCGCTCGCGCTCGGCGTCCGCGACTTCCTTTGCCTGGCCCAGGCGCTCGTCGGCGATTTTCAGCCGTTCCGCGCGGTCCTGCTGGAACTCCGCCAGCTGCTGCTTGCGCTGCGCCTCCTGGCGCTCGCGTTTCAGCTCGGCCGAGAACTTCTCGAGCTGCTCGCGACAACCGCGCCAGAGCGCCTTCAAACCGAAATGCACGAGCGCGTCGAGACCGCGCTGCGGGTTGCCGAGAAGCACTTCCAGCTGTTCGAGCTGCTGCTGAAGCCGCGCATTCGCGTTCTCCTGCTGCTTCAGCTTGTTGCGGAGATTGTGCAGCTGGTCATCGAGGCCCTGGAGCTCTTTCTTGAGCTCGGCCCGGTTCCAGAAGAGCTTGAGCAGCCGCTCCTGCTCTGCGGGATCCGCGCGGCCGATCGAGGGCAGCTTGAGCTGCGACCATTTGTCAGGAAGCATCACGGCCATCGAGTTCGCTCAGGACGCCGGAGCCGCGAAGTGGTGGCCGTTGCCGACGCAATATTCCAGCCACTTGTTCAGCAGCATGTTGCAGGACCAGCGCTCTCCGCGATTTCGCGCGACGTGGCCCGCGAGCTGGCGCAGGTGCGGATGCGAGGGCGTCGCGCCCGTTCCGCACGCCTCTGCCAGGCGCGCGTCGTGATAAACGCGGATCTCGAGCTCGGGCTCGCGCTTCACCGCGGCGCCTTCGCCGAACAGGTACGTCATCTGCAGCGCGGTCGTGTAGCGGCACTGCTCGACGACCGAGAGCTCGAGCGCGGGCTCGCCCGCGATCACGGACTTGAGAGAACCGTGCAGACGCTTCAGGTCCGGCACGAGCCAGCCGAGCCGGATGAAATTGCTTTCGTAAAGCGTCATGAGGCTCACGAACGATCGCGGCCGCGCGCTCCAGGAAATCGTGCAGAGGTCGTCCGACACCATGGATTTGACTATATCACAGGGATATTCGGCGATTTCCCGCGCGAATCGTGCTGCTTGTCACGAAACGTCAAGGCCGCACGCGTCGCGGGATCGAGAGCCGCTCGAGCACTCGACTCGCGATCTCTTCGATCGACGTGTCCGTCGTCTCGAGATACGGAATGCCGTGGCGGTCGAACAACTGCTCGGCCGCGCGCACCTCGAATGCGCACTGCTGCGCAGAAGCGTAGCGGCTGTCCGGCCGGCGTTCCTGGCGTATCTGCTGCAGACGGCCGGGCTCGATCGTGAGCCCGAAAAGCTTGCGGCGGAACGGCTCGACGGTCGCGGGCAGGCGCGCGCCGTCGAGATCGTCCTCCGTCAACGGGTAGTTCGCAGCGAACGCCCCGTACTGCAGCGCCATGTAGACGCAGGTCGGCGTCTTTCCGGAGCGCGAAACTCCGATCAGGATCACATCCGCGCGGTCGTAGTCGCGCGTCTGGGCCCCGTCGTCGTTGGCAAGTGCGAAGTTCGTCGCATTGATGCGCATCGTGTAAGCCGTGAGGTCGGCCATTCCGTGGGCCCGCCCGAGCACGTGCGCGGAAGGCTGGCCGAGCTCCTGCTCGAGCGGACCGAGAAATGCGTCAAAGAAATCGAGGAACAGGCAGTGCGCCTGTTTCAGCGCGTCGCGCACGTCGTCGTTGACGAGCGTCGCGAACACGATCGGGCGCGACGACTCCTCCCGGCCGGCCTGGTCGATCTTCGCGACCGCTTCCCGCGCCTTGTCAACGCTGGTGATGAATGGCAAAGTGATCGGCCTGAAATCCATGCCGTCGAACTGCGTCAGCAGGCTGTGCCCCATCGTCTCGGCGGTGACGCCGGTCTGGTCGGATACGAAGAAGACGGTTCGTCGCTGTTTCATGGCGGATTATCCGTTCGCCCGCGGCCCGCAAGCCTGCCGCCGCGCGGCTGATCGTATCAGGTGCGGATGGAACGAGGACGCAGCGTGACCGGTTACACAGTTCCGTTCGCCCGGCTCCGCATGAAGGACATCGAGTCTGTCGGCGGCAAGAACGCATCGCTCGGCGAAATGATCGGGCGACTCGGCGAAGCCGGGGTGCGCGTGCCGGACGGATTCGCGACGACGGCGCAGGCTTACCGAGATTTCCTGGCGCAGGAGGGGCTCGGCGAGCGCATTGCCCTGGAGCTCGCGGGTCTCGACGTCGGCGACGTGACCCGCCTTGCGGAAGCCGGCGGCCGCATCCGCGGCTGGATCCTCGAAACCCCGTTCCAGCAGCGCCTCGAGCGCGATGTGGTCGCCGCGGCGGAAAAGCTCGGCAATGGCAGCGCCGCGCTCGCCGTACGGTCGTCGGCGACCGCCGAGGATCTGCCGGGTGCCTCGTTCGCCGGCCAGCAGGAAACGATCCTGAATGTCCGCGGCGCGAAGTCGGTGCTCGCGGCCATGCATCAGGTCTACGCCTCGCTCTACAACGATCGCGCCATTTCGTACCGCGCGCACCAGGGATTCGATCACGGGCAGGTCGCCATCTCCGTCGGCATTCAGCACATGGTGAGGAGCGACGTCGGCGCGAGCGGCGTGATGTTCACCCTCGACACCGAATCCGGCTTCCGCGACGCCGTCTTCATCACCGCCTCGTGGGGCCTCGGCGAACTCGTCGTGCAGGGCGCCGTGAATCCTGATGAGTTCTACGTCTACAAGCCGGCGCTCCGCGCCGGCAGGCAGGCGATCATCCGCCGCAACCTCGGCTCGAAGGCCTCGCGCATGGTCTATGCGGCCGATCCCGCGCCGGGGCGCTGGGTCGAAATCTGCGACGTGGCCGCGGCCGATCGCGCGCGATTCTGCATCGACGACCGCGACGTCCACGAGCTCGCCCGCCAGGCGCTCGTCATCGAATCGCACTATGGCTGCCCGATGGACATCGAGTGGGGCAAGGATGGCGAGACCGGCGCAATCTACGTACTGCAGGCGCGCCCGGAAACCGTGCAGAGCCGGGCCGGCCGCTCGATCCTGCGCTACACGCTCAAGCAGCGCTCGCGCACGCTGGCCCAGGGTCGTGCAATCGGTCAGCGCATCGGCGCCGGGCCGGCGCGGGTCGTCTCGGGCGCCCGTGAAATGTCGCGCATCCAGCCGGGCGACGTCATCGTCTCCGACATGACCGATCCCGATTGGGAGCCGGTCATGAAGCGCGCCGCGGCGATCGTCACGAACCGCGGCGGCCGCACCTGCCATGCGGCAATCATCGCGCGCGAGCTCGGCATACCGGCGGTCGTCGGCTGCGGCGACGCGACCACGAAGATCCGCGACGGCGAGCCCGTGACGGTGTCGTGCGCCGAGGGCGACACCGGCGTGATCTACGAAGGCCGGCTGGACTTCGAACAGCAGAAGATCGAACTCGACGCGCTGCCGGCACCGCCCGTCCGCATCATGATGAATGTCGGAAATCCGGACCGCGCCTTCGACTTTGCGTCGATCCCGAACCACGGCGTCGGACTCGCAAGGCTGGAATTCATCATCAACCGGATGATCGGCGTGCATCCGCGCGCCCTGCTCGATTTCGCCTCGCTGGACCCCGGCGTGCAGGAACAGGTCCGCCGGCAGATGTCGGGCTATTCCGATCCGGTCGGATTCTTCGTCGAGAAGCTCGCAGAAGGCATCGCAAGCATCGCAGCCGCCTTTGCGCCGCAGCCGGTGATCGTCCGTCTGTCGGACTTCAAGTCGAATGAATACGCGAACCTGATCGGCGGCCGGCAGTACGAGCCGCACGAAGAGAACCCGATGCTCGGTTTCCGCGGCGCCTCGCGCTATACGGATCCCGCATTCAGGCCGTGCTTCGAGCTCGAGTGCCGCGCGCTTCGCAGGGTGCGCGAGGACATGGGGCTCACGAACGTCCAGGTCATGGTTCCGTTCGTACGCACGGTCGACGAGGGCAGTCGTGTCGTCCAGCTCCTCGCAGAGAACGGTCTGCGGCGCGGAGCGGACGGACTGAAGATCATCATGATGTGCGAGCTGCCGGCGAATGCGCTGCTCGCCCGGGAGTTTCTCGAGCATTTCGACGGCATGTCGATCGGCTCGAACGACATGACGCAGCTCGCGCTCGGCATCGACCGCGACTCGGCCATCGTCGCGGGCCTCTTCGACGAGCGCGACCCGGCCGTCAAGTCGCTTCTCTCGATGGCGATCCGGGCCTGCAAGGAGGCGGGGAAATACATCGGCATCTGCGGGCAGGGCCCGTCGGATCACCCGGATCTCGCCCGCTGGCTCGTCGATCAGGGCATCGACAGTCTCTCGCTGAATCCGGATACGGTCGTCGAGACGTGGCTGTATCTGGCGACCGGCGCCAAGAAGATGTAGGCGCGCAGATGCGGCGGGCGGGGCGCCCTCGCGAGCTCAGCCGGAACTTTATTCGCTCGCTCGGGCCCCCGCCCGCCGCTAGCGCGCGCCTAATTCACCGCGGGCGGTTTCCCAGTGACGGCCATCGAACGGCCGGATTCGCATTGAAGCTATTCTTGCCGGGTCGAGGCAGCGGGCGTTGACGCTGTAGCCGTCGGGGTGCGAGCGCGGGACGTAGAAGGACTTGACGCCACAATGGCGGCAAAACCGGTGGCGGGCAGCACCGGTTCCAAAACGATATTCCGTCAGCGAATCTTCGCCGGAGACGAGCCGGAATTGATCGGCCGTCACGATCAGGTGGAGGTACGACGAGCGGTCGCACATCGAGCAATTGCATTCGAGGACATCGAGATCGGCGGGCGCGAATGCCTCGATTCCCACGCGGCCGCAATGGCAGCCGCCGGCATGCCAGAACGGCGCGCCTGCCGTCAGGATCGGGGTGCGTTCCATGGCGCGGCGAAGAGCGTGGCCCGGTAGTGCCGCAGTTCGCCGATTGATTCGTGAACGTCCGCCAGCGCAGTGTGGCGCGATTCCTTCTCGACGCCGGCCGCGATCTCCGGCGCCCAGCGTCGCGCAAGTTCCTTGAGCGTACTGACGTCGAGATTGCGGTAATGGAAGTACCGCTCTAGCTCCGGCATCCAGCGCGCGAGAAAACGCCGGTCCTGGCAGACGCTGTTGCCGCACATCGGAGAATGGCCTGCGCCCGCGTGCTGCGCGAGAAACGCGATCGTCGTCCGCTCGGCCGCCGCTTCGTCTGCCGTGCTTGCGCGGACGCGCCCGACGAGGCCGCTCGCCGTGTGCGTGCGCCTGTTCCAGTCGTCCATTGCGGCTAGCGCCACGTCCGGCTGGCGTACCGCGATGACCGGGCCCTCGGCGATCACGACGAGATCGGCGTCCGTCACCACGGTCGCGATCTCGATGATGCGGTCGGTCTCGGGCACGAGACCGGTCATCTCGAGGTCGATCCAGATCAGCCGGTCGTCGCGCATCATGTTGCCGCTGATCTTACCAGAGGCTAGAGTCTCCCCTCCCTCGCACCATGCACGTCTTCACCGCCCTCTTCGCCGCAGCACTTCTCGCCGGCCTCGCTTTGCAGCTCTGGCTGCTCCGGCGTCAGGTCCGCGCCGTGCGCGCCCATCGCGACCGTGTGCCCGCGCCTTTCGCGGCCTCGATTGCGCCGGACGAACACCTACGCGCCGCGGACTATACGATCGCATTGGCAAAGCTCGCGGCAGTCGAGCGCACGGCCGGCGCGGCGATCCTCGCGCTGCTGACGCTCGCCGGCGGCCTCGCCGCGATCGACGCAGCAATCGCGGCCGGCGGACTCGGCGGGCTGCCGCGCCAGGTCGCCGTCGTCGCGGCCGTGATTTTGCTGACGGTGCTTGCAAGCCTGCCTTTCGACGCCTGGCGCATTTTCCGGATCGAGACGCGATTCGGCTTCAACCGCACGACGCCGCGCCTGTTCGCGGCCGACTTCGCCAAGGGCCTCGCGATCGGGGGCGCGCTCCTGCTGCCGCTCGCCGCGCTCCTGCTCTGGCTCATGCCGCGCGCGGGCGCGCGATGGTGGCTTTGGGCCTGGGCGGCCTGGGCACTGTTCTCGCTCCTGATCGGCTGGGCCTGGCCGCGCTTCATCGCGCCCTGGTTCAACCGGTTCCGCGAACTCGAGGACGGCGAGCTTCGCGCCGGAGTCGAAGCGCTCGCGCGTCGTTGCGGATTCGAACCGCGCGGCATCAAGGTGATGGACGGCTCGAAGCGCAGCACGCACGGCAACGCCTACTTCACCGGCATCGGCCGCACGAAACGAATCGTGTTCTTCGACACGCTTCTCGAGGCGCTCTCGCACGCCGAGGTCGAAGCCGTGCTCGCGCACGAGCTCGGCCACTTCCGCCTGCATCACGTCGCATTGCGGATCGCGGGATCGCTCGCGGCCGCGCTGGCGGGATTCGCGCTGCTCGCCTGGCTCGGCCGGCAGGACTGGTTTCAACCGGCACTCGGCGTCCCGGACGGCGGGCCGCACACGCTCCTGCTCCTCTTCGCGCTGGCGGCTCCGGTGTTCCTGCTGCCGGTCGGCCCCTTGTCCGCCTGGCTGTCGCGCCGCCACGAATACGCCGCGGACCGCTATGCCGCTCGGCACGCGGACGCAGGGTCACTCGCGAGCGCGCTCGTCAAGCTCTATCGCGACAACGCGACGACGTTGACGCCGGATCCCGTCTACACCGCATTCCACGCCTCGCATCCGCCGGCGCTTGCGCGCATCGCGAGGCTCACGAGGGCCCGCACCGAATGAACCCGCGGCCGCAAACCGGCGAATCCCTGGACGGTCGCGTCGTCGCGAGCCACGGCCGCGATGCCGCAGTACAGGACAGATGCGGCCGTCGCATTCACTGTCGCCTGCAGGCGCGACGACTCACGGTCGTCTGCGGCGACCGCGTGCGCTGGGTGCCGGCGAATACCGAGGGTGGCGAGGGCCACATCGTCGAACTGTTGCCGCGCGCGAACCTGCTCGCGAGGCTGACGCTCCGCGGCGACGCGGAGCCGGTCGCGGCGAACCTGACCCAGCTCGTCGCCGTTCTCGCCCCGGTGCCGGCGCCGGACTTCGGCCTCTGCGACCGCTACCTCGCGGCGGCGGAATGGAATGGGCTTCGCGCCTGCATCGTCGCCAACAAGAGCGACCTCACGGAACCTGCGCCGTCGCTTGCGACCGCGCTCGAAGAGTATTCGCAGATCGGGTACCAGGTGCTGCACGCGAGCAAGCGCTCCCCGGACGGCGTCGTGGCGCTCTGCGAGCGGCTCGCCGGCGAGACGAGCGTCCTCGTCGGTCAATCGGGCGTCGGCAAGAGCTCGTTGATCAACCTGCTGGTGCCCGGCGTCAAGGCGGCCGTCGACGAAGTGACGCGCGCGAGCGCGAGCGGACGTCACACGACGAGCACATCATCGCTCTACGAGCTTCCGTCGGGCGGAGAGTTGATCGACTCACCCGGCGTTAGAGACTTTTCGCCGCCGCTGCCGGCGTCGCGCGAGATCGCGGGTGGTTTTCGCGAGATTGCGGGCATACCGGCCCGGTGCCGGTTCCGCGATTGCCTGCATCGCCGAGAACCGGGTTGCGTCGTGGCCGCAGCCTGCGCCGAGGGCCGGATTTCTCCGAGACGGCTCGACAGTTACCGGCGGCTCCTCGAGCTCGCCGAGGAGATGGCCGGGCGCCAGCCGCAGGTCAGGCGATGATCTGCCGACCGGCGAGCGCGTGGGCAAGCGTGCCGCCATCCACGTATTCGAGCTCGCCGCCGACGGGGACGCCGTGGGCGATGCGAGAGGCGCGGATGCCGCGGCGCGTGACGAGCTCGCCGATGAAATGAGCGGTCGCCTCGCCTTCTACCGTCGGATTGGTCGCGAGGATGACCTCGCGGACTGAACCTTCATCCAGCAGCGCTTCCAGCCGCTCGAGTCCGAGCTGTTCCGGCCCGATTCCGTCGAGCGGCGACAGGTGGCCCATCAACACGAAGTAACGCCCGCCGTAGCCGCCGGATTGCTCGACCGCGACGACGTCCGCGGGCGATTCGACGATACACAATGACGACGCATCCCGGCGCGGAGCGGCGCAGATCTCGCACAACTCGCCGTCCGTCAGCATCCGGCAGCGCCGGCAGTGCACGACGTTTGCCGTCGCCTCCTCGAGCGCGCGCGCGAGCGCCCGACCGCCGTCGCGATTGCGTTCGAGCAGGTGGAATGCCATGCGCTGGGCCGATTTGGGTCCGACGCCGGGGAGCACGCGGAGCGCCTCGACGAGACGTGAAAGACCTGGGGAGTACTTCACGGCCTGCGATCAGAACGGCAGTTTCATGCCCGGCGGCAGTTGCATGCCGCCCATCGCGCCGGACATGTGCTGCTGCACCGCCTCGCCGACGCGCCGCACGGCGTCGTTGCAGGCGGCTGCCACCAGGTCCTCGAGCATCTCGCGGTCCGAAGAGGCGACCGAGGGGTCGATCTGCACGCGCCGCACTTCGTGGCGGCCGTTCATGACGACCTTGACCATGCCGCCGCCGGATTCCCCGGTCACTTCGAGCGCGCCGAGTTGTTCCTGCGCCTTCTGCATATTCGCCTGCAGCTGCTGGGCCTGGCGCATCAGCTGTCCGAGATTCGGTTTCATGCGCCCATTCTACCCGACCGGCTTGATCGAATCCGGCTGCAGCACGGCGCCGAAGCGGTCGCGCAGCGCCTGCACGTTCGGATCGCTTTCGAGCGCCGCGCGGGCACGTTCGAGACGATCGTCGCGGGCCTGTGCCTCGCGCCGGGCCGGCGTATCGTCCACGCCGCCCTGCTCGATCTCGATCGTGACCGGCCCGCCGACCAGGCGGCCGAGCGCCTGCGCCAGCCGATCCTCCTGCTGGCGCGTGTGCAGCGACTGCGCGCGCGAATCGAGCAGGAACCGGAAACGATTGCCGTCGCGCTCGATCAACTGGCAGTTGCCGGCAAGCTGGCGTGCCGCGCCTTGCAGCTCGAGTCGCGAAAGGAGATCCGGCCAATCGCCGGTCTCCGCGCCGGCGGAATCAGGGGCTGCGGGAACCGGGGCGGGAATCGCCGCGGTCCGGTGGCCGGCCTCCCGCGCGGGCGCGGACCGGCGGCCGTCATCGGCTGAGAGCGCATCCGTCTTCGCCTCGGCCGGCCGGAATGCGAGCATGCGCAAGAGCGTCATCTCGATGCCCGTGCGCGGGTCAGGGGCGAGTTCGAGATCGCGCCTGCCGAGAATCGCGATCTGGAAGGCAAGCTGCAATTCGTCCGCGGGAATCTTCGCGGCAAGCGCCGTCAGGGTCTCGCTTGCATGGACCGCGTCCTCGGGCATGTCGGGAACGGCCTGGCGCAGCGCGACCTTCTGCAGGAGCGCCGCGATCTCGTCCAGCAGCTGGGCGTAGTCCGGCGCGAACTCGTCGATCGCGGCGACGCACTCGAAGAGTCCCCTGGCGTCGCGATCCGCGAGACGCTCGACCAGGCGCACGACTTGCTGGCGATCCACCGTGCCGAGCATCGCTCGCGCGTCGGCTTCCGTGACTTGCCCTGCGCCGTACGCGAGCATCTGATCGAGGAGCGACAGCGCATCGCGCAAGCTCCCGTCCGCCGCGCGCGCCAGAAGCGCGACCGCCGCCGGCTCCGCGGCGACGCCTTCTGCTTCGAGGATCTTCAGCAGGCGCCCCGCGATCAGCGTCGAAGGCAGGCGCTTGAGATTGAACTGCAGGCAGCGCGACAAAACGGTGACCGGCAGTTTCTGCGGATCGGTGGTCGCGAGCAGGAACTTGACGTGCGGCGGCGGCTCCTCGAGCGTCTTCAGCAGCGCGTTGAACGAGTGCGTCGACAGCATGTGCACTTCGTCGATCAGGTAGACCTTGAAACGCCCGCGCGTCGGCAGATATTGCACGTTCTCGAGCAGTTCGCGCGTGTCGTCCACCTTGGTGCGCGACGCGGCGTCGACCTCGATCAGATCCACGAAGCGGCCCTCGTCGATCTCGCGGCAGGCTCCGCAGACGCCGCAGGGAGTCGAAGACACCCCGCGCTCGCAATTGAGCGACTTCGCGAGAATGCGGGCGATCGTCGTCTTGCCGACGCCGCGGGTGCCGGCGAAGAGAAATGCGTGGTGGACGCGGCCGGAATCGAGTGCGTTCACGAGCGCCTGGCGCACGTGTTCCTGGCCGACGAGTTCGGCGAAGTTACGGGGACGCCACTTGCGGGCGAGTACGAGGTAGCTCATCGATTCCGTTTCCGTCCGTCTGCAATCATCGCGTATCCGGCACCCGAATGGAGGCGGCCCGCGCCAGCACCCCTCCGGCACCCGATGCTACCGCTACCGTTGCTCCCTTCCGGGCCTGGCGGGGTTCACGGCTGATCGTCGCGGAGGAACCGGCGCGAGCCACCATGGAAATCGCCGGGCCGGGCATCGTAAGGTTGGCCTCCGGCAGCGTCAACCGCGCGGCGCGGCGCGCGGAAGCCATAGCGTCACGGTCGTACCCTCGCGCGGCAGGCTCACGATGTCGATGCGCCCGCCATGGATGTCCAGGATCTCCTTGACGATGCTCATGCCGAGCCCGGAGCCTGCGACGCCGGCCGTGGATTCGGCTCGATAGAAGCGGTCGAAGACTCGCCTTCGCGTCTCCTCGTCCATGCCCTCGCCGCGATCCTGCACGCGCACGCCGACCTCGCCGTCGCCCTCGATCAGCCTGACCCGGATCGGCGAGCCCGGCGGAGAATACTTGCAGGCGTTCGCCAGCACATTGCCGAGCGCCTGACAGAACTTGTCGGCATCGAGGAAAACCTCCGCGTCGCCGATGTCGCCGTCCAGCTCCGGCACGCGCGCGTCCTCGCCGATCCTGAATGTCTCGATGAATCGCTGCACCGCAGGCGCGAGCGGCTGGCGGATCATCGTGAAATCGCGGCCGGCGCGCGCCTCGATCCGCGCGAGGTCCAGCAGTTCCGTGACGATCCCAGTGATTTGATCGCCGTGGCGGCACATCGTCGCCAGAATCTCGCCACGCTCGGCCGCCGGCGGATCGCTTGCCTGGAGGAGCTCCGCATAGCCGGTAATCACCGCGATGGGCGTGCGCAACTCGTGCGCCGCAGTCGCGAGGAAACGGCTCTTGGTGCGGTCGAGCTCGTCGGCGCGCGTGATGTCGCGAAAATAGGCGACCTGGGCGCCTGCGGGCGCGCCGATGACGCGGCACTCGAGGACGACGGAACGGGGCCGCTTCAGCCGAAGGATCGATGCGACCAGCGCCTGGGGCTCGCCTGATGCGCTCTGCTCGCCGAGCCGCGCCCAGAACTCGGTCCATGACCGGCCGATCAGCTCGTCGCTCTTCCAGCCTGTCAGCGCCAGGAATGCCGGATTCGTTTCAGTGACGATGCCGCCGGCGTCGAATGAGACGAGGCCGTCCGGCGACAGGCTTAGGATCGTGGACAGGTCTTCGTTACGCTCCTTCAAGCGCGCCTCCGCCGCTTCGCGCGCGCGATTGGCGTCTCCAAGCAGGCGGCCCATCTGCTGCAATTCGCCGACGGTATGACGAAATTCCCTGACGCCGAACTCGGGCAGGGCCTGTTCGTACTCGCCGACGGCGATGCGGTGCGCCATCCGCTCGATCTGCTCGAGCGGATGGGAGATCGAGCGGCTGACATGTCGCGCGCGCCGGTAGAGAAAGGTGAAAAAGACCAGGTAGAAGCCGACGAGTCCGCCGAGCATGATCCAGCCGACGACGGCGAGATCCCGGTTCAGCGACTGCGAGGGTCCAAATACCGCCTGCTCGGGCACGAGGCTCATCAGCTTCCAGCCGACGGACGGAATGGTCTGCCAGGCGACCAGGTGAGGCTCATACCCTTCAATACGGCCGCTGCCCGAGGGCTGGGTCCGCAGCAGTTTTCCGATCTCCGCAAGATCCGCGCGGCGGTAGACGTTGAATTGCTCGGGCTTGAACGTGTCGGCGCGAATCGCGTCGACGTAGTCGTGGGCCGTCAGCTCTTTCAATGCAAACAGCTTTTCCCCCTGCGGCGGCAGTGCGAGCAGCGTGCCCGACTTGCCGATCAGCAGCAGGAAGCCCTGCCATGGAAACTCCCTGTCGAGGACATCCGCGACGACACGGTCGATGGTGACGTCCGCACCGACCACGGCCTCGAGGGATTCACCGCGATAGACGGGGGCAATGGCGGATACCAGCCACCCCTTCCCCGCCGGATCGACGTAGGCATCGGTCCAGACAACTGCACGCAAGGGATTGCGCGCGGCGTCCGCTTCATAATAGAAGTTGAAGTCCGGCACTTGCAGCGCCGGATCGAAGACGGCGGCCGCGTCTATCCAGGGCCAGATGCGGGTCATCGAGTCGTTCGTGTTGAGGTACGCCTGCACGATGAGCGGATTCGCGAGCGTGACGTCCCGCAGGAGCGAATCGACCGTGGCGAGCCGCTCGAGCTTCTCGAATTCCGCCGGGCCCTTCGCCGTTGCCGCCGAATAGAAGACCGCCGCGCCGCCGTCGTCGCGATGAGTGGTCCAGGCGCCCGACGGCTGCTCGCGAAGCCTTGCGCGATCCGCTGCACCGCTCGCAGGCGAATAAAGCGCTGCGGCGGTCTGCCGGCGAAGGACATCGGCGAGTACGGCGACTTGTCCCAATTGCTGATCGATGACGGCCGACGCGTCGATCGCGATCCGCGACAATTCCTGGCGCGCAACCTCGCTGAGAGCGGTCACGTTTTTGCGGAGCGACCAGGCATGACTCGTGAGATAAGCGGCGACGAGCAGGAGCTCGACGACGAGAAGCGGAATCAGGGCATTTCTGACGTAGGAACGCCAGACCCAGCGCAGCAGCGACGTTTCGCGCGGCCGAGGAACGGCCCCCGCGGGCTGCGGGGCGGGTGTAACAGCCATGAATCTAGTGTAGCGGCGGAGTAAGTGGCGGAGAGGGTGGGATTCGAACCCACGTAGGGCGTAATGCCCTCAACCGATTTCGAGTCGGTGCCGTTATGACCGCTTCGGTACCTCTCCGTGCAGGAATCCGGCAGGCGTCATAGCGGCCCATTCCGGAGCGGCTATTCTACAACAATGGACCCGGAACCCGAGCAGGCCGCGACACCAAGGCCACGCGTTCGCAGCCGTTTCCGTGTCCCGGCGATCGTCGCCCTGTGCCTGATGATCGGCACCTGTTCGCGACTTCCGGGCAGTCTCGAACAGATCCGCTTGCTGGGCGCGCTGAAGGTCGTCACGCGCAACAGTCCGCTCGCCTACTACGAAGGCGCTGCCGGGCCGGAAGGCCCGGAATACGAGCTTGCGCGCGACTTCGCGCGCAGGCTCGGCGTCAGGCTCGAATTGAGTTTCACCGATTCGGCGGCCTCGGCACTCGAATCGGCCGCGCGAAACCAGGCGCATATCGCGGCAGCCGGAATCGTCGCGAACGACGCACGCCGGGAGCGCGTGATGTTCGGGCCCGTGTTCCAGCGCATCGACCAGCACGTCGTCTATCGCATTCAGGACCGGCTCCCGGAGACACCCGGGGACCTGATCGGCCGGCGTGTCGTCGTGAGCCGGAATTCGACGCACGCTGCCAGTCTCAGGGCGCTAGCCAAGAGCTGGCCCCAGTTGAAGTGGACCGAGATCGACGATCGGGACACGCTCGATCTGCTCGAGCAGGTCGCGAGCGGAAAAGCGGACGTGACCGTCGCGGACTCGATCGAGTTTTCGCTCGGCCGGCACTTTCACCCGGACCTCCGCCCCGCCTTCACGCTCGCCGAATCCGAAGCGGTCGCCTGGGCGCTCTCCCCGACCGGCGACGACCTGCTCCCCGAGGTCGAGCATTACTTCCTCGACATCGGGACAAATGGGCAGCTCGCCGACATCCTGGAGCGCAACCGGCGCGCGCTCGTCCGTTTCGATCGCGTAGATGCCTCGAACTTCGTGACGGGCGTCCGTGAACGGCTTCCGCGTTACCAGGCATGGTTCCAGGAAGCCGCCGCGGAGACCGGGCTCGACTGGCGGCTCCTCGCCGCGATCGGCTACCAGGAATCGCGCTGGGACGAAAACGCCGTGTCACCGACCGGCGTGCAGGGACTCATGATGCTGACCGCCGAGACGGCGGCCCGCGTCGGCGTGCAGGATCGCGGCGACCCGCGCGACAGCATCCGGGGCGGTGCCCGATATTTCCGCCTCGTCGAACGCACGATCCCAAAGCGCATCGAAGACCCGGACCGCACCTGGCTCACGCTCGCAGCGTACAACGTCGGCTACGGTCATCTCGAGGACGCCCGCGTCCTGACGCAGCGACGCGGCCAGGACCCCGACAGCTGGCCCGACGTGCGCGCGAATCTGCCGCTCCTCGCACAGGAGCGCTATTTCGCGAAAGCGAAGCGAGGGTATGCCCGCGGCTGGGAGCCGGTCGGCTTCGTCCGCAACGTCCAGACCTACGCCGAACTCCTGCGATGGATGATCGCGGACGAACCAGATTCAGCGACGGTCGGTGAAGAATCGGCGAAGTAGGGCGCTGCATTCGTCGGACAGCACGCCGCCGAACGCGTCGACGTGGTGATTCATCGCGGGCGCGGCAACGAGGTTGAACGCGCTGCCCGCGGCGCCCTGCCGCGGATCCCACGCCCCAAATACGAGCCGGTCGATGCGTGCGTGAGTCATCGCGGCGGCACACATCGGGCAGGGCTCGAGCGTCACGTAGAGGGTCGCGCCGCCGAGCCGGTATTCGCCCGCCTGACTGGACGCCGCGCGGAGCGCCAGGATCTCGGCGTGAGCCGTCGGATCCATCGCCGAGATCGGCCTGTTCCAGCCCTCCCCCAGGACCTGATCTTCACGCACGACGATCGCCCCGACCGGGACCTCGCCCTCGCCTTCGGCGCGCGCGGCGAGCTCGAGAGCGCGGCGCATCCAGCGTTCGTCGCGGCTCATTGCCGCATTCCGGTGGCGTAACGATCCATGGCCTGTAAACTCGTCATCCTGACAATCAAGAATCGATCTTAGCGCGGCGTCTGCGCTCAAGGAGTCGGCGGTGGCGAATGGGCTCACGGGCAACCTGACCGAAGAGAAGATCCAGAGCGCCGATGGCACCGGAATCAACGTCCGCTCATGGAACCCGACCGGCCGGCCGCGCGCCGCGGTCGTCATCTGTCACGGGGTCAATTCCCATGGCGGCCAGTACCTGTGGCCGGCGGGGCAACTGGCAATGGCGGGCTTGGCGCCCTACGCGCTCGATCTGCGGGGGCGCGGCAAGTCGGACGGCGAGCGCTTGCACGTCAGGCAGGTCTCCGAATATGTCGCGGATGTCGACGCAGTCATCCGTCTCGCGAAATCCCGGCACCCGGGCCTGCCGGTCTTCCTGCTCGGTCACAGCGCTGGCGGCGTCGTGTCCTGCTGCTATGCGCTCGAACATCAATCCGAGATCAAAGGACTCATCTGTGAAAGCTTTGCCTTCAAAGTGCAGGCGCCCGATTTCGCGCTCGCCGTAGTCAAGGTCTTGAGCAGGATTGCGCCGCACCTGCGCGTACTGCGACTGAAGAACGAGGACTTCTCGCGCGACCCGATCGCCGTGCGGATCCTGAACAGCGACCCGCTGACCGCCAACGAGGTCCAGCCCGCGATCACGGTCGCGGCGCTCGTGCGCGCCAATGATCGGTTACGCCGGGAATTCCCGCGAATCACCCTGCCGGTGTTCATCCTCCACGGCACGGCCGACAAGGCGACGAAGTTTGCGGGCAGCCAGCTTTTCTATGACACGGCCGGTTCGCGCGACAAGAAGCTGAAGCTTTACGACGGGCACTTCCACGACCTGCTGAACGACGTCGGCAAGGACGAGGTCATCGCCGACATCAGGGCCTGGATCGACGCGCGGCTTGCAGCCTGAGCTATTCCCACTCGATCGTCGCGGGCGGCTTGCCCGAGACGTCGTAGACGACGCGCGACACGCCTTTTACTTCGTTGACGATCCGCCGCGAGACGAGGTCGAGGAATTCGTACGGCAGGCGCGACCAGTGCGCCGTCATGAAATCCACGGTCTCGACCGCGCGGAGCGCAATGACCCAGTCGTAACGGCGTCCGTCGCCCATCACCGCGACGGAACGCACCGGCAGGAAGATTGCCATCGCCTGGCTCACGCGATCGTAGAGATCGTGGGCGCGCAGCTCTTCGATGTAGATCGCGTCCGCCCGGCGCAGCAGGTCCGCCGCCTCGCGCGTCACGCGCCCGAGTATGCGAACACCGAGTCCCGGCCCCGGGAACGGATGTCGGAACACCATTTCGCGCGGCAGTCCGAGCTCGAGGCCGATGCGGCGGACCTCGTCCTTGAACAATTCGCGGAGCGGCTCGAGCAGGCTCAGGTGCATGCGCTCGGGCAGCCCGCCGACATTGTGGTGCGACTTGATGACGTGTGCTTTTCCGGTCTTGCTGCCCGCCGATTCGATGACGTCGGGGTAGATCGTGCCTTGGGCGAGCCAGCGGATGTTCTCGAGCCGCCTCGCTTCTTCCTCGAACACCTCGATGAAAAGTCGCCCGATGATCTTGCGCTTGCGTTCCGGGTCGTCCTCGTCAGCCAATGCCCCGAAGAAACGGTCCGCCGCATCGACCCGGATCACGCGGATGCCGAGGTGCTTGGCGAAGGTCTCCATGACCTGATCGCCCTCGCCCTGCCGCAGAAGCCCGTGATCCACGAAGACGCAGACGAGCTGCTCGCCGACCGCGCGATGCAGGAGTGCTGCCACGACGGAAGAATCGACGCCGCCGGATAGCCCGAGCAGCACGCGATCTTTGCCCACCTGCTCGCGCACGCGGGTGACCGCATCCGCGACGATGTTTCCCGCGTCCCAAAGCGCGTCGCAGCCGCAGATCTCGCGGACGAATCGCTCGAGGATCGCGGCGCCCGATCGCGTTTGCGTGACTTCAGGATGAAACTGCACGCCGTAGAAACGTGCGCCGTCGTTCGCCATCGCGGCGAGCGGCGCGTTCGCCGTCGCCGCGATCGCCGTGAATCCGGGCGGCAGCGATTCGACGCGGTCCCCATGACTCATCCAGACGTCGAATAGCCCCGCTTCGGCCGCGCCCTCGTCCGCGATGCCGTCCAGCAGCCGGGAAGCTGCGGTCCGCCGGACCTTCGCATAACCGAACTCGCGATGCGCGGACGGAGCGACGCGGCCGCCGAGTTGCGCCGCCATCGTCTGCATGCCGTAGCAGATGCCGAGCACCGGGATGCCTTGCGTGAATACCGCATCCGGCGCGCGCGGCGGCACGGCATCGGTGACCGAATCCGGCCCGCCCGACAGGATGATCCCGCGGGCGCCGAATTCCCGCACGGCGGCGTCGCCGGCGTCCCAGGGAAGGATTTCGCAGTAGACGCCGATCTCGCGCACGCGTCGCGCGATCAACTGCGTGTACTGCGCGCCGAAATCGAGGATCAGGATCCGGTGGGCATGGATGTCGGCCGCCGCGGCCTGCATGCGGGCTGCCATCATCCGACCCGGTAGTTCGGCGCTTCTTTGGTGATGCTCACGTCGTGCACATGGCTCTCGCGCACGCCCGCGCCGGTGATCCGGACGAACACCGGCCGTGTGCGCATCTGCTCGATGTTCTGGCTCCCGGTGTAGCCCATCGCAGCGCGAATGCCTCCGGCAAGCTGATGCAGGATGGCCACGAGGCTGCCCTTGTAAGGGACCCGGCCCTCCACGCCCTCGGGCACCAGCTTTTCGAGTTCCTCGACGGTATCCTGGAAGTACCGGTCGCTCGAACCGTCACGCTGCGCCATCGCGCCGAGTGAGCCCATTCCGCGGTACGACTTGTACGAGGCGCCCTGGTAGAGCTCGACCTCGCCCGGCGATTCCTCGGTGCCGGCGAAGAGCCCGCCGATCATGACCGAATGTGCGCCCGCCGCGATCGCCTTGGCGACGTCGCCCGAGTAGCGGATGCCGCCGTCGGAGATGAGCGGCACGCCGCTCTTTGCGAGCGCCTCGGCGACCGTCGCGACAGCCGTAATCTGCGGCACGCCGACGCCCGCGATCACGCGCGTCGTACAGATGGAGCCGGGTCCGATGCCGACCTTGACCGCGTCGGCACCCGCATCGACGAGCGCTTTCGCGCCCTCTGCCGTCACGACGTTGCCGGCGATCACCTGCAGCTGCGAATGCGCCTTCTTGATGCGGGCGACCATCGCGATCACGCCCTTCGAATGCCCGTGCGAAGTGTCGACGATCACGAGGTCGACGGCGGCATCCACGAGGGCGGCGACACGCTCGAGCGTGTCCGGCGCGGTGCCCACCGCGGCACCGACCCGTAGCCGGCCATGTTCGTCCTTGCAGGCGCGCGGGAAATCGCGAGCCTTCTGGATGTCCCGCACCGTGATCATGCCGCGGAGGCGGCCGCCCGCATCGACGACCAGCACCTTCTCGATGCGATGGCGGTGCAGGAGTTGCAGGACCTCTTCCCGCGGCGTGTTTTCGCGCACGGTCACGAGCTTGTCGCGCGGCGTCATGACCTGCGAGACCGGCAGGTCGAGCTGTTCCTGGAAGCGGATGTCACGGTGCGTGACGATGCCGACGACCTGGTTGCCATCCGCCGTGACCGGCAATCCGGAGATTCCCTTGGCTCTCGTCAGCGCGATCACCTCGCGGATCGTCGCATCGGGCCGGATCGTGATCGGATCCTTGATGACGCCGCTCTCGTGCTTCTTGACGCGCCCGACTTCGCGCGCCTGGTCGGCCGCCTGCATGTTCTTGTGGATGATCCCGATTCCGCCTTCCTGCGCGATCGTGATGGCGAGACGGGCTTCCGTGACCGTGTCCATGGCCGCGGAGAGGAAAGGCAGGTTGAGACGGATGCTGCGCGTGAGGTGCGTCGAGAGATCGACCTCGCGCGGCAAGACGTCCGAGTACGCCGGGACGAGCAGGACGTCGTCGAAGGTGAGTGCTTCCTGGACGATGCGCATCGGCGTTCCCGGGGCTGTCCGAATGAAGCGGCGCATTGTACGGCTCTGCCGTCCCGGTTGTAAGTGGCGTTTGCGTGAATGGCTCGCTTAGCATGGCCGCATGACGGAGATTGCTACCGGGACCGGGCGCCGAGGCGAGCTTCTGCGTGACATTTATACGGTCAGCCGGCTGAACCGCGAAGCCCGCGGCATCCTGGAGGCCGGCCTGCCCTCGCTCTGGATCACCGGGGAGCTTTCGAATCTTTCGCGCCCCGCCTCCGGCCACTGGTATTTCACGCTGAAGGACGAAGGCGCCCAGGTGCGCTGCGCGATGTTCCGTCAGCGCAACCTCGCCGTGCGATTCGCGCCTCGCGACGGCATGCAGGTGCTCCTCCGGGCCCGTGTGGGCCTCTATGAAGCGCGCGGTGAGTTTCAACTGGTCGCCGACCACCTCGAAGAGGCGGGGGAAGGCGAACTGCGTCGTCGCTTCGAGGCGCTCAAGCAGAAGCTCGACTCCGAAGGCCTGTTCGACGCCGACCGCAAGCGCGCGCCGCCGCGCTTCCCTCGGCGCATCGGCATCGTGACCTCGCCGACGGGCGCCGCACTGCGCGACGTGCTCCAGGTCCTCAGGCGTCGGTGTCCTGCGGTGCCGCTCCTCCTCTATCCAGTGCCCGTCCAGGGCGTCGGTGCCGCCCGGGAGATCGCGGCGCAACTCGCCTTGGCGGATCGCCGCTCGGAGGTCGACGTATTGCTCCTCGTGCGCGGCGGCGGTTCGCTCGAGGATCTCTGGGCGTTCAACGAGGAAGCACTCGCGCGCGCCCTTGCGGCCGTCGAGATCCCCGTCATCAGCGGCATCGGCCACGAGATCGATTTCACCATCGCGGATTTCGTGGCCGACATCCGCGCGCCGACACCCTCCGCGGCCGCCGAGCTAGCGGTGCCGGATGCCGGCGCCTGGCTCGACTCGCTCGAAATCAGCCTGCGGCGGCTTGCCGCGGCTGCCCTGCGTATCCTGCGGGACCGGAGCTCCGCCGTCGCGCGCGGACTCGGCCGGTTGAATGCGCTTCATCCGGCGCAGGCGGTCGCACAACGCGCGCAGCGGGTCGATGAATTGCAGGCGCGCGCCGTGTCCGCAGTCCGCCGAGCAACCATCGGGCGCGACGAATTGATGCGGCGCCTCCGGGCCGAGCTCGAAATTCATTCGCCGGCGGCACGCATCGCCAACCTGCTTCAACGGATGCAACACGCGGAGGCGCGGCTGGCGCCTGGCGTTCGGCATGGTCTGGCGCTTGCGGGCGGCAGGCTCCAGTCGGCCGTACGCGGCCTGCAGGCCACGAGCCCGCTTGCGACGCTCGGCCGCGGTTATGCAATCGTGACGCTCGTGGAGAATGGCGCGGTCGTGACGGACGCGGCTGACGCGTCCCCGGGCACGGAAGTGGAGGCGCGACTCGCGCGCGGGCGCCTTCGCGCACGCGTGACCGGCCGCAGGGACTAGGGTCAGGACCCACAATCTGGACGAGAACTCGGATGACGACTTCGAAGCCAGGACGGAACTCAATCAGCCGGCCGGCGGCTTGCCGGTGTTGATCGCCAATTGAGCGGCGAAAGCTCGCTTGTAGGCGGGCCGCGCTTCGCCGCGGGCGACATAGGCAGCCAGGTTCGGAAATTCGTCCAGAATGCCCGATGATTTCAGCCTGAGCAGTACCGACACCATCATCAGGTCGCCCGCGCTGAACGCACCATCGAGCCAGTCGGCATGTCCCAGGCGAGCAGAAAGTGGGTCCAGCCGGTTGCGGACGCGATCCTCGACCAGAGGAAGGCGCTCCTTACTCCAGGGCTTGTCGCCCTCCAGTAGCTTGGCGGTAGCGAGCTCGAGGATTGGCGGCTCCACCGTATTGAGCGCAGCAAACATCCATGTGATCGCGCGCGCCCGCGCATTGGCATCCTTTGGCAGCAGGCCCGCATGGTGCTCGGCGATATGGAAGACGATCGCGCCTGTCTCGAACAGGGCGAGATCGCGTTCCTCATAGGTCGGAATCTGGCCGAAAGGATGCAGCGCCCGGTGAGCGGGCTCCTTCATGGCACGGAACGAAACAAGGCGAACCTCGTAGGGTTGGCCCACTTCTTCAAGCGCCCAGCGAACGCGCGTATCACGCGCCAGCCCCTTGCCGCCATCGGGCGATCGTTCAAAGGCGGTAATGATGATGGTCATCGTGAGGCTCCTCCTGGCGAAGATCATCGACCGCCGGGCTGGAAAGCTGTCAAGGCAAACTCACCGCGATTGAAGACGATCCCGTTCCGTGTCCGGCTTGTCCGCGTAGCAGACCTTTGCAGACTCAAATTCCATCTGGTGTGTCATCGTGATTCAAGCGCGGCATTCCGCGCGTGGACGACCAGCGTGTGGTCAACGGGATGATCCCTGGCTAGCGGCCCTCGCGCCGGGTGTCGCGCTGGCGTGTGCGCCGCTGTCTCGGCGTCAGCTTGTCGCGTCGCCCGGCAAACGGATTGTCTTCGCTCCTGAAGTCGACACGCACCGGCGTGCCTTTCAACTTGAACGCTTCGCGATAGCAATTGACGAGAAAGCGGCGGTAATCCTCCGGCGTGCGCTCCGCCTGGGCACCGTGAATCACAATGACAGGCGGATTCCTGCCGCCCTGGTGCGCATAGCGCAGCCGGATGCGGCGGCCTCGGACGAGCGGCGGCTGGTGCTGCTTGATCGCAGCCTCGAGCACGCGTGTCAGTTCAGGGGTCGGCATCTCGCGCACCGCCGCCGCGTGGGCGGCGCGGACCGCGTCCATCAGTTCGCCGACGCCGCTGCCGTGCAGCGCAGAGATGAAATGCACCGGTGCGAAATCGAGGAATCGCAGGCGCTGCGCGAGTTGCCCGCGAATTTCATCGCGCTGCCCCGGCGCAACGTGGTCCCACTTGTTGACCGCGATCGCAAGCGCCCGGCCGCGCTCGGCGACGAGACCGAAGAGCGTCGCGTCCTGCTCCGCGACCGCATCGCGCGCGTCGACGACGCCGATCACGACATGGGCATCATCGATCGCCTGTAACGTCTTGATTACGCTCCATTTCTCGACACCCTCGTCGACCCGCGCCCGGCGCCGCACGCCCGCGGTATCGATCAGGACATAGGCCCTGCCGTCGCGTACGAATGGCACTTCGACGGCATCGCGCGTCGTGCCGGGCTCGTCGAAGGTGATGAGCCGTTCGTCACCCAGCAGGCGGTTGATCAACGTCGACTTGCCGACATTCGGCCGGCCGACGACGCAGACACGAATTGCGCGATCGGTATCCACGGCCGTGTCCGCGACATGCGGAGCGATCCCGGCGAGCGCAGTATCGATCAGGTCGTCGATTCCCTGGCGGTGCGCGGCCGACACGGCCTGCGGCTCGCCGAACCCGAGTCCGTGGAAATCGGCAATCACGACCGAGCCGTCGCGGCCCTCGCTCTTGTTGACCGCAACTGTCACCGGCTTTCCGCTCCGGCGAAGGACGTCGGCGACGAAGCGGTCCGACGCGTCGAGTCCGCTCTGCCCGTCGACCAGGAACACGATTCGATCGGCCTCCTCGATCGCCCGCCGTGTCTGCTGCGCCATGAGTTCCTGCACGCCGCGCGGTGTTTCGACGAGTCCGCCGGTGTCGACGACGATGAATTGATGCGGCTCGCTCCGGCCGAAGCCGTACTTGCGATCGCGCGTAACGCCCGGAATGTCCGCAACGAGCGCGTCGCGCGTGCCGGTCAGCGCATTGAAGAGCGTCGACTTTCCGACGTTCGGCCGGCCGACGAGGGCAACGACGGGAAGCATGGCATGCGCTAGCCGCGCGGTTCCGCGCGCCAGGCCTGGACTTCGCCGGAATCCGTCTGGACCAGCAGGAGTTCGCCGGCCGCGACCGGCGCGTTGCTGACGCGGCTACTGGCCGCCCTGCCGCGCGCGAGCAGTTGACCGGTCGCCGGGTCGAGCCAGTGCAGGTAGCCGTCGAAGTCCGCGACGACGAGCGCGCTGCCCGTCAGGGCGGGCGCGGTCACGGAGCGGCGCAACAGGCTTTCCTGGGTCCAGACTGGCGTGCCGTCCCGACGCGAAAGTGCGACGACCGAACTATCGGCGGTCGTGACGTACAGCGTGTCGTCGTCCGCCGTGAACCCTCGGTTGCTCGACAGTTCGCGCCCCCACCAGATCTGCCCGGAGTCGAGCGCGAGCATCGCAATGCGGCCCTGATAACCGACGACGAACACGTCGCTCCCGCTCACGCGAACCGGTGAATCGATGTCCACGAGGCGTTCGATCTCGGTCCGCCCATGTGAAGGGGCGACCGTCGTCGTCCACAGGAGCTCGCCGGTCGTCAGCGACAGCGCGACGACCTTGCCATTGTCGAGACCGGCGATAACCATGTCGCCGCTGACGACCGGCGCGCCATTGCCGCGCAAAGTGAGCGGCGGAACCGGCTGCTCGTAGGTCCAGGCTTCAGCCCCGTCCGTGGCGCGCAGTCCGCGCAGGCGGCCGTCGACCGTACGCACGACGACAAGACCGCCTGCGACCGAAGGCGCGGTCAGCACTTCGCCGCCGGTCGTCACCTGCCAGCGTTTCGCTCCGGTTTCCGCATCGAGCGCGGCGAGCAGTCCATCGGAGCTGCCGACGACGACGAGGCCCTCGCCCACGGCTGGGCCGCCGGCCAGCTCGAGATCCGTGTCGACGCGCCAGATATCGCGCCCGGTCGCGAGCTCGAGCGCCTGGACGTCGCCGCCGTGGCCCGCGATGTAGACACGATCACCCTCGACAGCGGGCCGCAAGCCGAGGCGCAACACCTCGTCGCCGCCTTTCGTACCCGTGCTCCAGACGCGGTCGATGCGGACGGCGGGATCGAAATCCACGAGTTCGGCCGGCGGCGCGACTTTGTCGTCCTTGCTGCAGGCGGCCGCCACGAGCATCAGCCCTGCAAGCACCGCGATCCGCTTCATTTGCATGCCCTACTCCGCCGCCTTCGCCGCGCTCAGTTCGTTGATTTTGAGCTGCAGAAGTTCCGTATCGAGCTGCGCTCCGGTTTCCGGGTCGGCCGTCGCCGCTGCCTGGGCCTTGCGCCAGGCATCGAGCGCAGCCGCCTCGTCACCCTGCGCGAGCTTCACGTCGCCGCGCAGTTCGAGCACCCGCGGTTCGACCGAGGTTTCGGCAACGGCATCGAGTGTCGCGAGCGCGTCGTCATAGCGGCCCTGCGCGAGCTGGACTCGCGCGAGCCGCAAGCCGGGCCACGAGCCGAAGCTCAGGGTCTTTCGAGTCCTTCGCGACAGCCGCGAGCCGCGTTTCGGCGCTTGGAAATTTTCCGGAATCCACGTCGAGGCGCGCGAGCACGAGTGTCGCCTGGTCCGCGTAGGGTGTGTCGGCGTACTCGCCGGTGATTTCGCCGGCGATGCGCAGGCCCTCGTCGGGCTTGTTGCTGCTGATCGCATCGAGCATCGCGGCGAAGCGTTGACCGGCTTCGAGTGAACGCGACGCCTGTCGTGATTCCCACCAGCGATAGCCGTAGTAGCCGCCGAGCGTCAGCGCGACACCCGCGACGATCCAGATCCAGTTCTCGCGCAGCCAGCCCCGCAGCTGTTCGGCCTGCTCCCGCTCGGAAAGATACTCATCGACCATCATCGTTCCCCGTCTTACCGCCCGTACCCAGTTCCGCGGCCAGCCGCCGCGGCAATTCGTCCCAGGTCCATTCGACCTGCGCTGCCTCGCGGCGCAGCCACTTGACCGCGGCGACGCCCTTCGCAGTCTCGTCGTCCCCGATGATGAGCGCGAGTACCGCACCGCTCTTGTCGGCGCGCTTGAGCTGCGCCTTGAAGCTGCCGCCTTCCATGTTGAGCATCACCCCGGCGCCCGGCAGCGCATCCCGCAGTCGCTCGGCGAGGACGAAACCGGCGCGTTCGGCGACCTCGCCGGACAGGACCACATAGACCGCAGGCAATGACTCGGGCACCGGCAGGCCGGTGGCCTGCATCAGGCTGACGATCCGCTCGATGCCGAGAGCCCAGCCGATCGCAGGCGTCGGCTCTCCACCCAGCAGTTCGACCAGACCATCATAGCGGCCGCCCGAACACACGGCATCCTGCGAACCGAGGGCGCCGGTGCGCCACTCGAAGACCGTGCGCGAGTAGTAGTCGAGGCCGCGGACCAGTCTCGGATCGACCTCAGCCACGATTCCGCAGCCCGCAAGGAGTTCCAGGAAACGGTCGAAATGCCGCCTCGATTCCGGATCCAGATGATCGATTAGCCGGGGTGCATTCGTGATCACGTCGCCGAGCGCGGGATTTTTCGAGTCGAGAATCCGCAGCGGATTCGCTTCAAGCCGGCGCAGGCTGTCCGCGTCGAGGTCCGCGCGGCGGCCACCGAGGTATTCGACGAGGAGCGCGCGGTAGCTCCTTCGGGATTCCGGCGTGCCGAGCGAATTCGCGACGAGACGGACGTCCGCTATTCCGAGCTTGCGCCAGAGGCGCGCCGACAGCTGGATGATCTCGACATCGATATCCGGCCCCGGGTAGCCGAAGGCCTCGCAATCGATCTGGTGGAACTGCCGGTACCGCCCCTGCTGCGGCCGTTCGTGACGGAACATCGGACCCGCGGTCCACAAACGCTGTTTCTGATTGTGCAGCAGCCCATGCTCGATCGCGGCCCGCACGAGCCCCGCGGTAGCCTCGGGGCGAAGGCTCAGCCGGTCGCCGCCGCGGTCCTCGAAGCCATACATCTCCTTCTCGACGATATCGGTGTGCTCGCCGATCGAGCGCTGGAAGAGTTCCGCGTGTTCGACGATCGGCACCCGCATTTCGCGATAGCCGTAGTCCGCGAAAAGCTCGCGCGCCGCATTCTCGATCCGCAGCCAATACGGCAACTGGTCCGCGAGCAGATCGTTCATTCCGCGGACGGCCTGGAGTTTTCGGGTCATGGTCTAGTCTTGCGACATCCATCGCCAGACGACGGCAGCGATCGCGACGGCGAGTGCGACAGCCACGGCCGGCAGGACCCAGCGCGAACGATCCCTGACCGCGGGGCGTCGATCGAGTGCCGGAAGAAAGGTCGGCTCAGGCACGTCGTCGGGATCGCAGGCGTCCATGATTTCCTTTTCCGGAGCGCCGACGAGGGCCGCGTAGTTCCGGAGATGGCCGCGCGCGAATACCGGTGCGCCGAGGAGGGCGAGCCGGTCCTGTTCCATTGCGAGCACGAGCGCCGCGTTGAGCCGCAGCCGGTCGGCGACCTCTTCGATCGACAAGCCGCGCGCTTCGCGCGCCGCGCGAAGTCGCGCGCCCGGCGAGCTGCCGGCGGGCCTCGCATTCATCCGCGATTCCGGCGTTCCAGGTCGGCGAGCCTGCGCGCCTGCTCCGAGTTCGGAAACTCCTTCCGTAGCCGCGTGCTGAATGCCGCTGCGGCGTTCTCGTCCTTGAGCGCCCGTTCGATGTTGTGGCCGAGCAGCAGCATGTCGGCGGTCGCGGGCGCGATCGCGAGAAACCGCTCGACGAAGGCCCGAGCCTGCAGATCGTTGCCGCGATCGTGCAGCACGCCCGCGAGCTGCGCGTAGGTTTCGGGGTAATCGACCTGTGACTTGAGCGCCTCGCGAAGGTACTGCTCGGCCCGCTCGAGATTGCCGGCACTGCGGGCGCAGACGCCGGCGTTCGTGTACGCGACATAAGGCGTGCGGTAGATCTGGTTCCGGGCGGCCTCGACGAACATCGCCTCGCCCTTTTCATGTTCCTCGTTGCGGCACAGGAAAGCGCCGAGCGCGTTCAGGGCCTCCGGGCTGTTGGATTCGGAGCGAACGGCCTGGCGGAAGTGCTTCTCGGCGCGCTTCTTGTCGCGCAGGCGTTCGTACACGAGCCCGGCGGCCAACTGGACGTTGACGTCCTTCGGATTCTGCGCGAGCGCCTTCTCGACTTTTTCCTGGGCGACCTGGAGCTGATCGCGCTTCAGGTATTCCATCGCAAGCCGCGCATTGATCTTGCCGGCCTCGAGGATCGGATCGGGCGGCGGCGACTGCGATTGCGACAGAGCCGTCGCCGTCACGAGGCAGGCAAGCGCGACCGCGGCGATCCGGAATTTCATGCGCGCACCGCGAGCGTGAATCGCTTGCTTCCGAGCCGGACCTGCGTGCGATCGAGCACCTGCCCGCGCAACTGGCCGCAGGCCGCATCGATTTCGTCGCCGCGCGTCCGCCGTATTGTCGCCATGACGCCTCCCTGCACCAGCAGGTCGCGGAACCGGCGAATGGTCTCGGCCGGCGAGCGACGGTACTTCGTGCCCGGAAATGTGTTGAACGGAATCAGATTCACCTTGGCGTCATGACCGCGGAGCAGCGCGGCGAGTTCCCGCGCCAGTTGCGGGCTGTCGTTGACACCGTCCAGCATCGTGTACTCGAATGTCACGTTGCGGCCGTTCTGCCGCTCGAGGTAATGCCAGCAGGCTTCGAGAAGTCCGGCGATCGGGTGCTTGCGATTGATCGGCACCAGCTCGTCGCGCAGCCGGTCGTTCGGCGCGTGCAGCGATACCGCGAGCGCGACATTGCAGTCTTCCGCGAGCCGGTAGATCTGCGGTACGAGTCCGGATGTCGAGAGTGTCACGCGGCGGCGCGACAGGTCGTAGCCGAGATCGTCCAGCATGAGCCGCATGGCCGGCAGCACGTTCCGGTAGTTCGCGAGCGGCTCGCCCATGCCCATCAGTACGACGTTCGTCACGATGCGCTCGCCGTCCGGGTCGTATCCGAGCTCCCGGTTCGCGAGCCAGACCTGGCCGATGATCTCTGCCGCCGTCAGGTTCCGGTTGAAACCCTGCTGGCCGGTCGCGCAGAAGGAGCAGTCGAGCGCGCAACCGATCTGGCTCGAGATGCATAGCGTGCCGCGGCCGGGTTCGGGAATGAAGACCGTCTCGATCACCTGCTCGGCGGCGTTCGCGCCGGGCATGCGGAGCAGCCATTTGCGTGTGCCGTCGGCCGCCGTCCGGTCGCTGACGATTTCCGGGACGCTGACGCAGGCGATGCCTTCGAGCGTCGTCCGGAAATCCCTGGCGAGGTCGGTCATGCGCTCGAACCGGGATTCCCCGCGGCGATAAATCCACTTCAGGAGCTGGCGCGCACGGAATGGCTTCGCGCCGTGCTGCCCGACGAAGGCCTCGAGCTCCGCCCGCGTCATTCCGAGAAGATTCGTGCGTTCGTCAGGCACGGGTGCGCGCGACGAGCGCGGTCTCGGCAAAGAAGTACGAAATCTCGCGCGCGGCATTCTCCGCGCTGTCGGAACCGTGCACCACATTCTCCTCGATGCTCGTCGCGAGGTCGGCACGAATCGTGCCGGCGGCGGCTTTCTTCGGGTCGGTCGCGCCCATGATCTCGCGATTCCGCGCAACTGCGGACTCGCCTTCGAGGACCTGGACCATCACGGGTCCGGAGGTCATGTAAGCGCACAAGTCGCGGAAGAACGGACGCTCGCGGTGCACGGCATAGAAGCCCTCGGCCTGGCTCTGCGTCAGTTGCAGCATGCGCGCGCCGACGATGCGAAGCCCCGCATTCTCGAATCGACGATAGACGTCGCCGATCAGGTTGCGCGCCACGCCGTCAGGCTTGACGATGGACAGGGTTCGTTCGAGCGCCATGGGTTCCTCGAGCCGCGCGGGCCGACCAAATCAGCCGCGCATTCTAGCCTCTGGACCCGTCCCGCGGCAATCGCGACGGGCTGACAAGTGCCCGAATTGAAAGGAAAAATCAGACGCTGAAGCTTTCGCCGCAGCCGCATTCGCCGCGCACGTTGGGATTGCGGAATCTGAAGGCCTCGTTGAGGCCATGGCGGACGAAGTCGACTTCGGTGCCGTCGATCAGCGCGAGACTGCCGGCGTCGACGAGGACCTGGACGCCCTGGCTGTCGAATACCCGGTCGTCTGGCTCGACCGCGTCCGCGTAATTCACGACGTACGCGAAGCCCGAGCAACCGGTCTTGCGCACGCCGAGCCGGAGGCCGACGCCATGCCCGCGCTCGGCGATGAAGTGACGGACGCGGTCCGCAGCGGCAGGTGTCAGCGTGATGGCCATCTCGCCGCTATTGTACCGCACGCGCGGCTTCGAGCAGCGCTCCGAGCGCGTCTTCGACGACCAGCATTCGCCCCATTTTCGCCGCCGGAACCTCGAGCTCCCGCGCGAGGTGAGCTGCGTCGATTGACGCGAGATCCGCGACTGCGCGAGACCGCACTTCCTGTACGACCCACGCCGCGGCCGCGAGCGTGTGCGGACAGCCCCAGGCCCGGAACACGCAGTGTGTGATGCGTCCTTCGGCGACTCGGGCATCGAATCGGATCCAGGCGCCGCGGTCGAGGGCAATCGCCTCGCCCGTCACTTGCCTTCCGCTGCCTGCCGGCAACGGATCGGCGCCCGGTAGCCGGCCGAAAAGGTCGAGAACGCGGGACGAATACTGCAGCGACCCGGGAGTCACGCGATTCGCTCCAGAGCGCCCGCCGGCAGGGCGTCGCGAAGACGCTTGACGCCGTCTACGATGAGTCGCGCCGCGCGATCGATCTCGGCTGCCGTCGTTCCACGGCCGAAGCTCAATCGCAACGATGCCTGGATCGCCGCGTCCGTACGACCGAGCGCGCGCAGGACATAGGACGGTTCCGCCGTCGCCGAGCTGCAGGCCGCGCCGCTCGAGACCGCAAGCCGCCCGTCCAGTTCGAGCAAAAGGCTCTCGCCTTCGATGCCGGCGAATCCGACATTCAGGATCCCGGGTACCGAAGGCGTGGGCGCGCCATTCCGCCAGAGCGGCGCCGCTGCCTGAAGGGCCTGCCAGAGGCGCTCGCGCAGATCGCGGATTCGCGCCGCTTCCTCGGCGAGTGCGCTGCCAGCAAGCGCGCAGGCCGCGCCGAAGCCGATCAGTTGATGCGACGCCAGCGTGCCGGAGCGCAATCCGCGCTCGTGTCCGCCCCCGAACACGAGCGGCTGCAGGGCCGGCCTCGGACGCCGGCGAATGTAGAGCGCGCCGACGCCTTTCGGACCGCCGAGCTTGTGCGCGCAGAAACTCATGAGCGCGACGCCCGACGCAGCCACGTCGATCGGAATCTTGCCGACGCTTTGCGCCGCATCGGTATGAAACACCACGCCGCGGTCGTGGCAGCAGGCTGCGACGGCGTCGATGTCCGTCAGGACGCCGGTTTCATTGTTCGCGTGCATCAGCGACACGAGTGCCGTGTCCGGCCGGATCGCCGACGCGACCTCGCCGGGATCGATGCGCCCTTCGCCATCGGGCTTCAGCCAGCTTACGTCGAAGCCCTCGCGCTCCAGCTGCCGGCAGGCGTCCTGGCCCGCTCGATGCTCGACGCGCGATGTCACGACATGATGGCGGCCCCGGGCAGCCGCCCGCGCCACGCCGAGCAGCGCGAGGTTGACGCTTTCGGTCGCGCCCGAGGTGAACACGATCGAATCCGGCGTCGCGTTGACCAGTCCCGCGACCTGCAGCCGCGCGAGCTCGATGCGTGCGGCGGCGGCGCGGCCGGGCGCGTGCGCCGATGCCGGATTCGCCTGCAGCGACGGGTCGGCCAGGCATTCGCTCATGACCGCGGCGACGCGCGGGTCGAGCGGCGCAGTCGCCGCATGATCCAGATAGATGGGCTGCGAGGCAGTCACCGGACTCACTCCGTGGTCCGCAGGCCGCGCTCGATCGCGGCAAGCATCCCGCGCAGGATTCTTACTTCGCCGTCGTCCGGCAGAGCCCGAGCGAACAGGCGCTCGAGCCGGGCGCCGAGCTGCGCGGCATTTCCCTCGTGCATGAATCCGGACGAGCGCAGCACCTGGTCGAGGTGAGCCTGCAGCGCAAGCATTTCCTTCGCGGTCGCAATCGCAGGCAGGCGTGACACCTCCGGCGCGCCCGGTTGCGGCGTCGCCATCAGGATCTCGTAGCACACGATCTGGACGGCCTGGGCGAGATTCAGCGATCCGTACTCCGGGGCCGCCGGGATGCGGATCAGTCCATGGCAGCGCGCGAGCTCCTCGTTTGCGAGGCCGTTTCTTTCGCCGCCGAAGAGAACGGCCGCGGGGCGCGCGGTTGTCGCCCCGGCGAGCTCGGCGGCGCCTGAGCGCGCGTCGAGAACGCGCCAGTTCGCGCTGCGCGCGCGCGCCGTCGTTCCGAGCACGAGACCGCAATCCTCGATCGCTTCTTCGACCGTCGCAACGATACGTGCATCCGCGAGCAGTCCGGCGGCGCCAGACGCGCGAGCGAAGGACTCCGGATCCGGATGCGACTGCGGGCGGACGAGAACGAGCGCATCGAGGCCCATGTTCATCATCGCGCGCGCGCTCGCACCGATGTTGCCCGGGTGGCTGGTGTCGACGAGCACGATTCGAATGGCGGAGGACATCGCGATTCCGGGATGGTTGCTGGTATTCTAAGTCATGCACCCCCTGGTCAACATCGCGGTCGGCGCCGCGCGCCGCGCGGGCGAGACGATCGTCCGCAATCTCGATCGGATCGGCGGCGTCACGGTCAGCGAGAAGAGCCGCAATGACTTCGTGAGCGAAGTGGACCGTGCGGCCGAGCAGGTGCTGATTGCGACCATCCGGAAGGCCTATCCGTCGCATGGCTTCCTTGCCGAGGAGAGCGGCCGCCATGACGGCGACGACTACACGTGGATCATCGATCCGCTCGACGGCACGACCAATTTCCTGCACGGCTTCCCGCAGTTCGCGGTGTCGATCGCCTGCCGTCATCGCGACCGCCCCGAGATCGGCGTCGTGCTCGATCCGCTGCGCGGCGAACTCTTCACGGCCGCGCGCGGCGAAGGCGCTCAACTCGACGGCAGGCGCCTGCGCGTGTCGCAACGCCCGGGGCTCGACGGTGCGCTGATCGGAACGGGATTTCCGTTTCGCGAGAACCGGCGCTGGCTCAGGCCGTATCTCGCGATGCTCGAGCGCGTGATGGACACGACCGCGGGCGTGCGGCGGCCCGGCGCGGCCTCGCTCGATCTCGCTTATGTCGCCGCGGGACGCCTCGACGGATTCTGGGAAGTCGGTCTTTCACCCTGGGACACGGCCGCTGGCCACCTGCTCATCAGTGAAGCCGGCGGGCGAATCGGGACGCTTGCCGGCGGCGAATATCGCGATGGCGGCAACTTGATTGCCGGTTCACCGAAAGTTTACGAGGCTCTCATCGAATTGTTCGCGCCCTGCCTCGACGACGAACTTCGCAAATGAGAACCGGGACCCGGCTCGCAATCGCGGCAGGCCTGGGTTAGAGTCCGACACGGTTTCGCAGGGGGACCGCGCATGAACCTGTTTCGCACCAAGCCCGTTCTGGCTGTCATCGAAAGCGAGACCGCCGCGGGCGGCGAGCACACGCTGAAGCGCGTGCTGACCGCACATCATCTGGTGCTGCTGGGAATCGGCGCTGTCATCGGCGCGGGCATCTTCGTGATGACCGGCAATGCCGCCGCCAATTACGCCGGTCCGGCGATCATCCTCAGTTTCGTGATGGCCGGTGTCGCCTGCGCATTTGCCGGACTCTGTTACGCGGAATTCGCGGCCATGTTGCCGGTCTCGGGCAGCGCTTATTCCTATTCCTACGCGACTCTCGGCGAAGTGGTTGCGTGGTTCATCGGGTGGATGCTGATACTCGAGTACACTTTCGCGGCAGCAACCGTTGCCGTGGGCTGGTCCGGGTATTTTGTCGGCTTGCTCGAATCCATCGGCAGCGCGCTCGGCGTCACGCTGGCGCTGCCGGAGGCGCTCACGAATGCGCCGCTCACCGTGGTCAATGGGCGTCCGGTGCTGACCGGTGCGTTGATCAACCTGCCCGCCGTCGCCATCGTGGTCGGCGTCGCTGCGCTCTGCTATCGCGGCATCACGCAGTCGGCGACGGTCAATGCGGTCATCGTGCTCGTCAAGGTCGGCGTGATCCTGCTGTTCATGGCCGTCACGGTGCAATACGTGAACCCCGACAACTGGACGCCATTCATTCCGGAGCCAGAGGGCCCGGGCCGCTTCGGCTTCGACGGCGTGGTGCGCGGCGCGAGCGTCGTGTTCTTCGCCTACATCGGCTTCGACGCGGTTTCGACCGCGGCTCAGGAGGCAAAGAACCCGCAACGCGACATGCCGATCGGCATCCTGGGTTCGCTTTTCATCTGCACGATCATCTATATCGCGATGTCGGCCGTGATGACCGGCATCATGCCATTCAACCTTCTCGGCACGCCGAGGCCGGTCGCCACTGCGCTCGAAACCTATCCAAGCCTGCTGTGGCTGAAATCCATCGTCGAAATCGGCGCGATCGCCGGACTCACGTCGGTGATTCTCGTCATGATGCTGGGCCAGCCGCGAATCTTCTACTCGATGGCGCGCGACGGCCTGATCCCGCCGATGTTCGGCCGTATCCACCCGGAATACCGCACGCCGCACGTCGGCACCGTAATCGTCGGCCTGACCGCCGTGATCCTCGCAGGCCTTCTGCCGATCGGCGTACTGGGCGACCTGGTATCCATGGGTACGTTGCTCGCATTCGCGACGGTCTGCATCGGCGTGCTGATCCTTCGCCGCACGCGGCCGGATTTGCCGCGCGCATTCCGCGTTCCGGCCGCGCCGGTCGTCTGCATCCTGGGCGCGGCCGCCTGTCTCTACCTGTTCTTTCCCGCATTCATGGCGAACTGGCACTGGATGTCGATCTGGCTGGTGCTCGGCTTCGCGATCTACTTCGGCTACAGCCGTGGCCACAGCAAGCTGAACACGCCCTCAGCCACCCGCTGAATTGCGCGGCACGGCGCGGACGCCGTGTTCGCCGATCCCTCAGTGATTCCGGGGTCTGCCGTCCTGGTATTCCGGACCGTGTAGGTCGACGGGTTTGCCGCGCCTGCGCAGGCGGATATTGATCATCTCGACGCCGACCGAGAATGCCATCGCGAAGTACAGGTAGCCCTTCGGAATCTCGAAGTCGAAGGATTCCCCGATCAGTGCGACTCCGATCAGGATCAGGAAAGACAGCGCCAGCATCTTGATCGTCGGATGACGGTCGATGAATTCGTTGATCGGCTTCGCCAGGAACATCATGACGAACACTGCGACCACTATCGCGGCGACCATGATCTCGACGTGCTTCGCGAGCCCCACGGCAGTGAATACCGAATCGAGCGAGAACACGATGTCGATCAGGCCGATCTGGATGACGACGCCCACGATCTTCGAGCGCAGTTTGACGTTGCGGGAGCCGGTATCCTCAGCGCCCTCGAGCGCGCCATGGATCTCGGTCACGCTCTTGACGAGCAGGAACAGGCCGCCGGCGAACAGGATCATGTCCCGACCCGAGAAATCCTCGGTGAACAGCGTGACGAGCGGCTCCTTCAGGCTGATGAGCCACGTGATCGAGAACAGGAGGCCGATGCGCGTAATCATCGCAAACGCCAGGCCGAGCACGCGCCCGCGCTGCTGCAGTTCGCGCGGCAACTTCGAGACGAGGATCGACAGGAAGATAATGTTGTCGATGCCGAGGACGATCTCGAGCAAGGCAAGCGTCAGGAAGGAAATCCAGACCGCGGGATCGGACAGCCACTCGATCACGTACCCTCCTCGACTGGCGGCTCAGGGAAGCTCGTCGACCTCGCCGCGTTTTTCGGGCGGCATGAAGTCCCGGCCCGAGGCGCCGAGATCGAGTGCGATCGCGCCAGCGACGTAGACCGACGAGTAGGTCCCGATGACGATACCGATCGCGAGCGCCACGGCGAATCCGCGGAGCGTCTCGCCGCCGAGCACCGCCAGGAAAATCACCGATGACAAGGCGCTGCCCGAGACGATGATGGTCCGGGCGAGGGTCTCGTTGATGGCACGGTCGATGACTTCCGCGGGTTCCGCCTTCCGCATCGACTTGAAGCGCTCGCGGATGCGGTCGAAGATCACGACCGTGTCGTTGACTGAATAGCCGAGAATCGTCAGGAGCGCCGCGACGACGTTCAGGTCGAACGGGATTCCGAGCAGCGCGATCGCCCCGACGGCGACGATCGGATCGTGCAGCGACGCGACGAGCGACCCGACGCCGAAGCGCCACCGGAACCGCAGCGCGATATAGATCAGCACGAGCAACAGGGTCATCAGCACGGCGAGTGCCGCCTGTTCGCCGAGCTGCTGGCTGACCTGCGGACCCACGGAATCCGTCCGGTTGAGCTCGATCGCCGGATCGAGCGTCTTGAGCGCCCCGATCACGCGTTCGCCTTCGGTGCCGGCCATGCCCGATGGCGCGGGCGGCAGGCGCACTTCGAGCTCGGTCGCGGTGCCGTAGGTCCGAACCTGGAAGTCCTCGATTCCGCCGGCATTCAGCGCCTCGCGGACACGCTCGAGATCGACCGGCCGCGAGAAGCCCACCTCGAAAACGAGACCGCCGGTGAAATCGACGGTCAGGTTGAGCCCGCGCAGGAGCACGAGCGCGATCGAGGCGACGACGACGGCCGCCGAGAGGACATACCAGTACCGGCGCAGCGCCATGAACCGGATCTTCGGGACTTCCTTGAGGAATTCCATTTCCCGCCCTCAGATCGCCAGCCGCTCGATGCGGCGGCGGCGGCCATAGGCCAGGTGGATCAGTGCGCGGCTGCCGATCAGCGCCGTGAACATCGAGGTCACGATGCCGATGCAGAGCGTCACCGCAAATCCGCGGACCGGCCCCGAGCCGAACAGGAAGAGCACGCCGCCCGCCATCAGCATCGTGACGTTCGAATCCGCGATCGCCGAGAAGGCCTTGTCGAATCCCGCACCGACCGCCGCCCAGGGCGAGGACCCGACCGCGATCTCCTCCCGTATCCGCTCGTAAATCAGGATGTTCGCGTCCACGGCGGTGCCGACGGTCAGCACGATGCCGGCGATGCCCGGCAGCGTCAGCGCGGCGTCGAACAGTCCGAGCACCGCTACGATGAAGATGACGTTCGTGAGAAGCACGATGTCGGCGATCAGGCCGAACACCTTGTAATACAGGATCATGAACGCGAACAGGACGATCGCCGCGACCGTGAAGGCGCGAATTCCCGCCTGGATGTTGTCCTCGCCGACGCTCGGCCCGATGACCCGCTGCTCGACGATGATGATCGGCGCCGCGAGCGCGCCGGCGCGCAAGAGCTTCGCAAGCTCCGTTCCCTCCGCCGCCGACAGGCCCGTGATCTGGAAATTGTTCGAAAAGACGCCGCGGATCGTCGCGACGCTGATGACCTCCTCTTTCGAACGGTCGATGGCGATCTCCTTGCCGCCCCGTTCGACCATCTCGCGTTCCTTTTCGATGAACACGACCGCCATCGGCCGGTTCAGGTTTTCCCGGGTCGTCCGGAGCATCTCGTCGCCGCCGCGGCTGTCGAGCTTCACGCTGACGGCGGGCTCGCCCTGCGAGGGCGCAAAGGACGCGTCGATCAGCTGCTCGCCGGTCGCGATCACGTCGCGCTTCAGGAGCACGGGCGTGCCGTCCCGCTGCTTGTAGAGCCTGGTGCCGAGCGGCGCGCGGCCCGTGCGTTCCGCCTCGAGCGGACTGTTGACCGGATCCACCAGACGGAATTCGAGGGTCGCCACCTTGCCGAGGAGGCGTACGACCTCGGACGCGTCCTGCACGCCGGGCACCTGAACCGCGATGCGGTTCTGCCCCTGGCGCTGGACCACCGTCTCGGCGACGCCGAGCGCATTGACGCGATTTTCGAGCGCCGTGACGTTCTGCTGGATCGCAAAGGACTGGCGGTCCTTGACCGTCGCTTCGCTCAAGGAAGCGGTCAGCGTGCCCGGTGGGCCGTCGGTCGAGAGCGCCAATTGCGGATCGTAATCGAGCAGCGCCTTGCGCGCCGCGTCGGCCTGACCGGCATCCCGAAGGCTGACGCGCACGGACATCCCGGCGACGGCGACCTCCTCGTAGGGAATGCGCGCGTCGCGCAGCACCTTGCGGAAATCGCGCTCCATGCGCTGCAGCAACTGCGCGACTGCGCCCTCGGTGTCGACTTCGTAGACCAGCAGCATGCCGCCGCGCAGGTCGAGGCCGAGGCTCATCGGCTCGAGGCCGAGCGCATTCAGCCAGTCCGGCGCCCGCGAGGCATTCGTGAGCGCGATCGCATACTGACCCTCGAAGCGACGCTGAATCAGGTCGCGAGCCTTCAGCTGATCGTCGACCCGCGCAAAACGCGCCCAGAGCCGGCCGTCGCCATCGACGTAAATCTCCTCATGCGGGATCCCGGCCTCTCTCAGCACACCGCCAATCTCGCTGACCGCGGAAGAGTCGAAGACCGCTCGATCGCGGCGAGACATCTGCAGCGCCGGCGATTCTCCGTAGTAGTTCGGAAGCGCGAGCAGGAGGCCGGCCAGCAGCGTAACCGCCAGCAAGGCTCCCTTCCAGAAGGGGTATCGCTGCACGCGGAATGCCTTCGCGGGCGCTCAGGCGCCCTTGAAAGTGCCTTTGGGCATCAACTGTGCGATTTGGACCCTCTGCACGCGGATCGCAACACCCGTTGCGACTTCGAGCGTGACGAAATGCTCGCCGATCTCGCTGATGCGGCCGAGGATGCCGCCATTGGTCACGATCTCGTCGCCCGACGCGAGCTTGCTGACCATTTCGCGATGCTCTTTGGCCCGCTTGGTCTGCGGTCGGATCAGCAGGAAATAGAAGACGACGAAGATGAGAACGAGCGGCAGGATCGTGCCGAGCGTGCCGGCGGTCGACCCTGCGGCCTGGGCCCAGGCGGGTGTGATGAAAAAATCCATGTCCTTCCTCTGCGATGGCTGGCGGCACCAGCCCGGTTACGGCGCGCGATTATATGTCATGGCGCCAAATTGCCGCCGTTTGTAGGCCGGGACGTCGTTTGCGCGAAATGGCCCATCGCGGACGCACGTCACCCGGCCAATTGATATCTGCATCACAATTTCCCGGTACCGGGATGCAGTTATGTCAACAAGCAAAATCATAGCGTTAGCCGCGCATATTCTCAATTCACAAACGGCGGCGGTACCCTGGTGTCCCGCGCAGCCATCACGAAGAACGATCGAGGGGATGGTCAGTGCGCGGCAGCGCAGTGCGGTGTATCCGTAAGGTTTTTCCCCGAGTTTCGCTTTCTGCCGCCCTTCTGGCGACCACTGTCCCCGCTGCCGCAAACAACACCGTCGGTGCCTGGTCAAACGTCAATCCCTGGCCGCTCATCGCGGTACACGCGGTGCTGATGCCCGACGGCCGCGTCCTGAGTTACGGGACGACCGCAACCGGTCAGCAGACCGGTGTTTTCATCTATGACGTGTGGGATCCCTCCGCCGGGCTCAATGCCGGGCATCTCACGATAGACAATACGACCGGCACCGATCTTTTTTGCAGTTCGCAGGTGGTCGTGCCCCAAGGCAATCAGGTCTTTATCGCGGGCGGCGACAATTGGACCGGCGCCGGCACGACGAACACCGGCAACAACAACAGCAACACGTTCAACTACAACAGCAACACGCTGACGCGCAACAACGACATGAATCGGGCGCGCTGGTACTCGTCGTCCATCGCGCTTCCGAACGGCGAGATCTACATCCAGGGCGGCTCCGGCGGCACCGACCGGCCGGAAATCCGCGACACCGGCGGCGCATTCCGTCTGCTCACCGGGGCCGATACGAGCGGACTCGACTTCATGTTCCCGCGCAATTTCGTCGCGCCCGACGGTCGAGTATTCGGATTCGACAGCGCCGGCCGCATGTACTACGTGAACACCAGCGGCGCGGGCTCCGTGACGTCCGCCGGGCAGTTCAGCGGGCCCACAGGTTCCGACTCGAGCGCCGCGATGTACCGCCCAGGCAAGATCCTGCAATTCGGCGGCAACTCGAATTCGGCGCGTGTCATCGACATCACGGGCGGCGCGCCTAACGTTATGAACACGCAGTCGCTTTCGTCGAGGCGCCGCCTCGTCACGGCGACCGTGCTCGCCGACGGCAGGGTCCTCGCGACCGGCGGCAGCGACGTGTGGAACGAGATGACCGGCGTCAATTACAACGCCGAAATCTGGAATCCGACGACAGAGCAGTGGCTCGTCGGCCCGCCCGAAGCCCGCGCTCGCCTTTATCACTCCACCGCGGTGCTCATGCCGGACGCAAGCGTCCTGGTCGCGGGCGGCGGAGCGCCGGGCCCGCAGAACAACACGAACATGGAGATCTACTACCCTTCGTACCTCTACAACGCAGCCGGCGGATTCGCGACGCGTCCGGTCATCGACGAAGCGCCCTCAACCATCGACATCGGCGAGACATTCGTGGTCGACATGGTCGGAACGGGAGCCATCAGCCGGGTCGCGCTCATCAAGACGGCCTCGGTATCGCACAGCTGGAACACGGAACAGCGTTTCATCGAGCTGACGTTTCAGCAGAATGCGGATCTTCTGACGATCCAGGCGCCGACTCATGCCGCCGACGCGCCGCCGGGCTTCTACCTGCTGTTCGCCCTCAATTCTGCCGGCACGCCGTCGATCGCCAAGATCGCGAAGATCGGCGTCGCGGCGAACCCGAATCCGGCCGTCACGCCGAGTCTTTCCGATCCAGGCAATCAAACCGGCGAGGCGGGAGCGCCCGTCCAGCTGCAGCTCTTGGCCACGGATCCGAATGGCGATTCGCTCAGCTTCGGCGCGAGCGGCCTGCCGCCCGGGCTTTCGATCAATCCGGCGACCGGCGAAATCAGCGGGACTCCGTCGACGGCGGGCACTTTCAATGTCGTCGTCACTGCGAGCGACGGCGTCAACAGCGACACTCAGAGCTTCACGTGGATCATCGGCCAGGGCTCGCCGTTCGTGCTGAACACGCCGGCTCCACCGACCCCGGCCATGGTCGATGCGACAGCCATTTTCGAAGCGAGCGTCACGGGCGGTGTCGGCGTCCAGTTCCAGTGGGACTTCGACGACGGCACGCCGCTCACGCCCTTTTCGACCGCGTCCACGATCACGCACGAATTCGCGCAGCCGGGCATTTACTATGTCACGGTCACGGCGATGGACGCGTCCGGCAACCTGCAGTCGACGACCATCGTGCAGACCGTGCACTACCCGCAGACGGCCAACCGGCCGGCAGTTTCTAGCAATCTCCTGCTCGAAGACCGCTCGACGGGCGCCGACCGCCTTTGGGTCGTCAACCAGGACAACGATTCGGTTACCGTCCTCAACACTAGTACGGGCAGCCGGATCCTGCAGAGGACTGTCGGCACCGCTCCGCGCTCGCTCGCCCTTTCGTCGAGCGGCGCGGTCTGGGTCACGAACAGGCTGTCTTCGACCATCACCGTCATCAATACGGAGACACATGCCGTCGTCCGGACGATTGCGCTGCCAACCGGCTCGCAGCCTTTCGGCATCGTCGCCTCGCCGACGGGCGGCGCGATGTACGTGGTCCTGGAAGGCACCGGCCGCCTGCTGAAGATCAATTCCACGAGCTATGCGACCGTCGCGAGCGTCGACGTCGGCCCGAACCCGCGACATCTCTCGGTAACCGGCGACGGGAATCGCGTCTACGTATCGCGATTCGTCACGCCACCGCTTCCGGGTGAAGGCACAGCGATCGTGCAGACGGAGGTCGGCGGTCTGCCGGTCGGCGGGGAAATCGTCGTCGTGAACGGGCCCGCGATGTCGACCGAGCAGATCCATCGTGCTGCGCCACAGCGACAAGCCTGACTTCGAGAACCAGGGCCGCGGCATTCCGAACTATCTGGGCGTCGTCGCGATCGCGCCAGACGGTCGCTCTGCCTGGGTTCCGTCCAAGCAGGACAACGTCAAGCGCGGTCAGCTACGCGACGGGATTGCCCTCAATTTCCAGAACACGGTCCGCGCCATCAGTTCCCGGATCGACCTGATCGCTGGGGCTGAAGATTACGCCGAACGCATCGATCACGACAATTCCGGCATGGCGAGTGCGGTCCTCCACGACCATCGCGGCATCTACATGTTCGTCGCACTCGAAACGAGCCGCTCGATCGCTGTCGTCGACGCCTACGGCGGGGCCGAGATTTTCCGCCTTGCGGTCGGACGCGCGCCGCAGGGACTCGCGCTCTCGGCGGACGGCCAGAGGCTGTATGTCAGCAATTTCATGGACCGCACTGTCAGCGTCTTCGACCTCTCGACCTTGCTGACCGAGGGCATCGCGGACGTGCCGCTCCTCGCGACCTGGTCGGCCATCACGACCGAAAAGCTTTCCGCGCAGGTCCTGCAGGGCAAGCGGCTTTTCTATGACGCGCAGGACACCCGGATCGCGCGGGACGCGTATATCAGCTGCGCGACCTGCCATAGCGACGGTGGGCAGGATGGCCGCGTTTGGGATCTCACGGGTTTCGGCGAGGGGCTCCGCAACACCGTGAGCCTGCGTGGCCGCGCGGGAGGCCAGGGCTTCTTGCACTGGAGCAACAACTTTGACGAGGTGCAGGACTTTGAAGGCCAGATCCGCAATCTCGCGGGTGGCTCCGGATTGATGACCAGCGCGCAATTCAATACGGGCAGTCGTAGCCAACCGCTTGGCGACCCGAAAAAAGGCGTGAGCGCGGATCTCGATGCGCTCGCGGCTTATGTGGCGTCACTCAATGCATTCGCGCCGAGCCCATTGCGCAACTCCGACGGCACGCTCACCGCTGCTGCGGCAGCCGGTCGCACGATTTTCATCTCGAAGAATTGCGCCGCTTGTCACGGCGGCACGGCCTTCACGACGAGCGCCAGCAACAATCCGCGGAACGTGGGCACCGTAACGGCGGACAGCGGAAACCGTCTGGGCGGCCCCTTGACGGGCATCGACATACCGACACTGCGCGACGTCTGGGCGACGGCACCCTATCTGCATCTTGGATCGGCTGCGACGATCGGCGAAGCAATTCTCGCGCACGGCGGCACCACGATGACGGGCATCGAGCTTGCCAATCTGGCCGCGTACGTGTCGCAAGTCGGGAATCAGGAGACTAGTGCGCCTGCTCCAGTTCCGAATACCGGCAAAGGACTGACAGGCCGCTATTTCAACAACACGTCGCTGACGGGTGCGGCGACCCTGCAACGGGTCGAGCAGGTCTACTTCGACTGGATTGCTTCGCCAGGCCCCGGCGTCAATGTCAATCAGTTTTCAGTGCGGTGGACCGGCCAGGTTGAAGCGAGTGCCACCGGCACATTCCAGTTCCGGACGCGCTCCAATGCGGGCGTGCGCCTTTGGGTCAACGGCAACTTGGTGATCAACAACTGGACTAGTCACGCGACAGCTTACAACACCAGCGGTAATGTCACGCTCGCGCAGAATCAGCGCTATACGATCACGATGGAACACTACGACACGACCGGTACGGCGGTCGCCAAGCTTTACTGGAAACGACCGGGTCAATCGAATTTCGAAGTGGTTCCGTTGACCCGGCTCTATGCGAACTAGCGCTTCGATCGCTGCCTTCCTCGGACTCGCCTGCGCCCTAAGCGCCGCCGCAATCGAACCAGTCGCGCTGCCGACACTTGATCGTATCTATCTGAATCCCGTGCCGGCGGCTGTCGCGGATTTTGCATTAACAGATCAACGCGGCAAAAAGCGGAACTTCTCAAGCTTTCGTGGCGATCCGGTCCTGGTTTTCTTCGGATTCACGCACTGTCCGAAGATCTGCCCGGCAACGCTCACGCGCCTGAAGACGCTTCACGAAACCCGCGATGGCTCATTAAAGTCCGCGCAGGTCGTCCTGATCAGTGTCGACGGCGAGCGCGACACGCCCGTGGCGCTCAAGTCCTTCCTCGCGCCTCTGTCGCCCGATTTCGTCGGCCTGACCGGCAATCCGAAGGAGTCGGCTGAACATCGCCGCCGCCTTCTCCGCCGTATTCTTCAAGGAGCCGCCCGGCAAGGACGGCAACTACAACGTCATGCACTCCTCGCAGGTCTTCGTCGTAGACAAGGCGGGACGCCTGCGCGCCTCGTTTGTCAATGCCTCGGTCGAGGACATGGCGACGATCACCGCGCTCCTGATTGACGAGCCCGGCTGAGACGCCGGCCGCAAGCGACCTATTCTTCGGCCGCGGCGGAATCGCGCCGCGCGGCTCGAAAAGCGTCACGGAACGCGCTGAACGTTCCAGCTTCAATCGCGGCGCGCATGCGCGACATAAGATCCAGGTAGTAATAAAGGTTGTGCAGCGTTGCAAGGCGCGGGCCCAGCATTTCGCCGCAACGGTCGAGATGCCGAAGATACGCCCGGCTGTAGTGACGGCAAGTGTAGCAGCCGCAGTCCGGATCGACCGGACCGGTGTCGGCGGCATGGCGCGCGTTGCGGATGTTCAGGACGCCCCCGGGAACGAACATGTGACCGTTCCGCGCATGGCGTGTCGGTATCACGCAATCGAACAGGTCGACGCCCGCCGCCACGGACTCGACGAGGTCCTCGGGGCGGCCGACGCCCATCAGGTACCGCGGTTGTGCGTCCGGCATGACCGACACGAGCGCGTTCAGCACGCGCTCGCGTTCGGCGGTCGGCTCGCCGACCGACAGGCCGCCGATCGCGAGTCCGTCGAAGCCGATGTTCACGAGGCCCTCGAGCGACGCGCTGCGAAGCGCATCATGCATGCCGCCCTGGATGATGCCGAACAGCACGCCGTCACCCGGATGCGTGTCCCAGGCGCGACGGCTGCGCTCCGACCAGCGCAGCGACAGTTCCATGGACTCGCGCGCCACGCTCTCCGCGGCCGGATACGGCGTGCACTCGTCGAACACCATCGCCACGTCCGATCCGAGCGCCCGCTGGATCTGCATTGCGCTCTCCGGGTTCAGGAAAACCTCGGCGCCGTCGACAGGTGACCGGAAACGGACTCCCTCCTCCGACAACTTGCGCATCGGCGCTAGGCTGAAGACCTGGTATCCGCCGGAGTCGGTCAGTATCGGCCGCTGCCAATGCATCATTCCGTGCAGGCCGCCGTGCGCGCGAACGACTTCCGGGCCGGGACGCAGCATCAGGTGAAACGTGTTCGCGAGGATCATCTCCGCGCCGCAGGCCAGGAGCTCCTCGGGCGTGACGCCCTTGACGGTTCCGTAGGTCCCGACCGGCATGAAGGCCGGCGTTTCGACGGCGCCGCGCGCAAATTCGAGGCGTCCGCGCCTCGCGGTCCCGTCGTTCGCGAGCAGCCGGAACTTCACGCGCGCGCTCCGCGCGCCTCGAGCGCGGCCGGATCGGGCGTCACAAACATGCAGTCTCCGTAGCTGAAGAATCGGTAGCCCCCGGCGATCGCGTGATGATAGGCGGCAAGTACCCGCTCCCGCCCTGCGAATGCGGCGACGAGCACGAGCAGGGTCGATTCCGGCAGGTGAAAGTTCGTGAGCAGGGCGTCGACGACCCTGAATCGGAATCCCGGCCGTATGAAGATGTCAGTCTCGCCTTCGCGGGCCTCGAGCGCTCCATCCGCGGCCGCGGTTTCGAGCGCCCGGACGACCGTCGTGCCGACCGCGACCACTCGCCCGCCGCGCCGCCTCGCCGACTCCACCGCGGCGACCGCGGTCGCGGGCACCCGATAGCGTTCCGCGTGCATGCGGTGGGATTCAATTTCGTCGGTCCGGATCGGCTGAAAGGTGCCGGTGCCGACGTGGAGCGTCAGGCGCTCGACCGCGACCCCCGATCTTCCGATCGAATCCAATGCCTCCCGATCGAAATGCAGGCCCGCGGTCGGCGCGGCGACGGCGCCGGGCTCGTCCGCGTAAACCGTCTGGTAACGCTCGCGGTCGAGGTCGTCCGCGGCGCGGGCCACATAGGGCGGGAGCGGCACGCTGCCCTGCGTCTCGAAATACGGAAGCGCGCTTCGATCAAGTTCGAGTTCGTAGAGCTCGCCGCGCCGCGCAAGGACGCGCGCCACGGCTCCGGCCGGCAGCGCGACCGTCATGTCGGGTTGCAGGCCCTTGCTCGCGCGTGCCTGCGCGAGAATACGCCGATCGTCCAGGATTCGTTCGAGCAGGATCTCGCAGGCCCCGCCGCTCGCCTTGCGGCCGGCCAGTCGAGCCGGCAGCACGCGCGTGTCATTGAGGACAATCAGGTCGCCGGGCTGCAGCAACGACGCCAATTCCGTGAATTGCAGGTCACGGATTGCGCCGGTTGCGCCGTCGAGCGCGAGCAGGCGGCTCGCGCTGCGCCGCGGCAACGGCCGCTGCGCAATCAGTTCCTGCGGCAATGGATACGAAAAATCTGCGCGGCGCATGGGCCGCGCAGACTAGCACAGCGGATTTACGCTCAGCTCGCGGCAGGCGCCTCGGGCGCCGACGGTGCCTTGGGCGCCTGCGGCGCCGGCGGAATTCGGTGACGCAGGACGTCGCGCGTCTCGCGCTCCGGGATTCGGGCATTCAGCGTCTGGGCGCGACGATCCCTGAGGATCCTGAGTTCGACCGCCTCGCCCCCCTGGTACGACCGCAGGATCCGCATGGCGTGCCGGCCGTTCTGCGGCTCGCGACCGCCGATCGCGACGATCACGTCGCCGTCTTTCAGGCCGAGCGTTGCATCCTCGGGCGCGCGCGCGACGAGGACGCCCTTGTCCGCGCCGAAGTAGCGTCCGAGACCCGGCGTCAGCGTGACGAACTCGGCATCGCCCCATTCGTCCAGCAACCAATGCATGTCGCCGTCGAACGGATGCGCACCCACAGCAGGCACTGCGTGTGGTGCGGGCACCGCAGGGAGCGCGCGTACTCCGGCCACCATGCCGGGACCCGCGAGGAAGACCTGGTTGAGCGGACGCGCCTCGACGGCGACCTTCACGGGCTTGCCGTCGCGGCGCAGACCGAGTTCGACCTTCGCGCCCGGTTCGATGGCTGACATCGCCTTCACGATCTCGCGCCCCGTGACGACGGGCTTCGATTCGATCGCGACGATGACGTCGCCCGCCTTGACCCCGGCCTCCGCCGCGGGCCCGCCGGGGCTCACGCCCTCCACGCGCACGCCGCCGCCATTCGGCTCCGTGCCGCCGAGATTCACGCCGAGCATCGCGCGACGCGGGTTCGGCAGGAAATAGTCGAACTGCTGGAACGCGCCGGGACCCGCCGCCTCGCCGCTCAGCTCCGCGACCTCGCGCGCCGCGTCCTCGAGCCTGCGCTGCGCATCCGCCAGACGCTGGTCGAGCGCCGCCTGATCCTCGCCCTGCGCCGTCGCCGGGGTCGTGGCCCCGGCCAGTACCGCCGTCGCGAGCATTGCGATCATCTGCCGTTTCATCGTGTACTCCATCGAATCAATGGGTATCGACCGCGTCCGCATAACGGACCCGGACCAGCGAATGCATCACGTCGACGCGCTCCTGCCACAATTTCTCGGCGCGTTCGGGCGCGTTCGGTTCCAGTGTCACCCGACTCAGGCGGTCGTCGAGCATTGCCAGGCGATCCTCGAGCTCGGCCAGCGTGAATGCAGTGCTGCCGCGCATTGCGTACCGCTCAGGCAGCGTTGCAAGCAGCCACTCGAGCCGGTCGTTTTCGGCGCGCATCGCCGCCGCCACGGGAACTTCGCTGCGCTCCACCGCGTCGGCGGCCGACACGAGCGTGCGCTGCGTCGACTGCAGCCAGAAGCCGAGACCCGCAGCCGCGGCGAGCACGCCCGCCGCGAGCAACGCCGGCAAGCGCCCGTTGTGCCGCGCCTCGCGTTCATCGCGCGCCGACAAGACCGTCCGCCAGCCCGCGGCCGGCGGCTCGAATTCCGAGAGCGCGCCGAGACGCCCGCTCCATTCGTTCATGTCGGCGTGCATGGCGCGCCCTCAGCGACGCTTTCGTCGGCAGTCAGGAGATCGCGGAGCCGATGGTGCGCCCGCGCGAGCTGCGATTTGGAGAAACTCGGAGTCCGCCCGAGCGAGAAGCCGATTTCCGCGTGCGTGAATCCTTCGACGTCGTGGAGCCAGACCACCGCGCGTGCCAGCGCCGGCAGCGTCATCAGTGCGCGCTCGAGGCGTGTGTCGAGGGGCATGGCGTTGTCGTCCGCAATGGCAGGGAGCCGGTCCACACCGCCCGGATCCTTGTCCAGCCACTCGAGACTGCGATGCCAGGGCGAGCGCAGGTACATGAGCGCGCGATTGACCGCGAGCCTGCGGATCCAGGCCGGCAGCGGGCAGCGATTCTCGAATGCGCCGATGTGTTCCAGCACGTCTACGAAGGTCTCCTGGAGCAACTCCTCCGCGATGGCCGGACGCCGGACCAGCCGGCGCAAGATCGTGTAGATCGGGCCCGCCGTTGCGCCGTACACGGCTTCGAGCGCCGCGACATCGCCCGAGCGCGCAGCGGCGACCAGGGCCTCCGGTAACTGAATGTCGGCAATACGGGCCATCGGGCGCTTAGATGCCCGGGCCTATCGAAAGGTCGCAGGCGAGAAAGAAATAGTCAGCTTGGTGCCCGGAGAGGGGGTCGAACCCACACATCCTTTCGGATACCAGATTTTGAGTCTGGCGCGTCTGCCAATTCCGCCATCCGGGCCGATGACGCCGGCGAGTATACAATCGAACCGATGAATTTCTGCCCGAGTTGCGCGGCGCCCGTCGAGCGGCGCGTTCCCGACGGCGATCACCTGCCGCGGTTCGTCTGCACGCGCTGCGGCACGATCCACTACCGGAATCCCAAGCTCATTGCAGGCTGCGTCCCGGAGTTCGACGGACGTATCCTCATCTGCCGGCGCGCCATCGAGCCGCGCCGCGGCTACTGGACGATTCCCGCCGGATTCATGGAAGTCGGAGAAACGCTCCAGCAGGCCGCCGCGCGCGAGTGCCAGGAGGAAGCCCTCGCGCGCGTCGCGATCGGCGACCTCTGCGCTATCGTGCACGTGCTGCATGCCGAACAGGTGCACGTCATGTTCCGCGCCGCGCTCGCCGAACCGTCGTTCGGCGTGGGCGCCGAAAGCCTGGAGGTCGAACTCCGCGGCGAGCACGAACTGCCCTGGCCGGAGCTTGCGTTCAGAAGCGTCGAATTCACCTTGCGCCGCTATTTCGAGGACCGCGCGGCCGGCCGAAGCGGGCTGCATTTCCACACGATCGAATGAACGACGGGCGGCGGCGCTGTGTCACAATGTGCGGCTGAAAATCAGGGCCGGGAGCTCAGGCGATGACGTTCGTCGTCACCGAAACCTGCATCAAGTGCAAGTACAAGGACTGCGTCGAGGTCTGTCCCGTGGACTGCTTCCACGAGGGGCCGAATTTCCTCGTGATCGATCCCGAGGAGTGCATCGACTGCACGCTCTGCGAGCCCGAATGCCCGGTCGAGGCGATCTATTCCGAAGAAGAAGTCCCGGCGGGCCAGGAGCTGTTTCTCGCGCTCAATGCCGAACTCGCCAAGCAATGGCCGGTGATCACGCAACGCGGCGAACCGCCGGCGGACGCGGACGACTGGAAAGACGTTCCGAACAAGCTGCCGCTTCTCGAGCGGTAACGCGTCATTTCTTCGCGGCGACCGCCGGTGCCGAGAGGTATTCGGCCAGGCTCGCGGGCGGCATGTAGCCCGCGAGGTACTCGCCGGTGTCGGTGAAGATGCCGGGCGTGCCGTGGATGCCGAGCTCGCGTCCGAGTTCGTACTGCGCGGCCACGGGCGTCTCGCACCTGGCGGCTTTGAGCGCTTCACCGCGCTTTGCGCGCGTCAGGGCCTCTTTCCGGTCGGGACTGCACCAGACCGCCTCGGCCTTGCGCCAGGCTTCGGAATCCGGTCCGTTCCGGGGGAACATCAGGTAGCGCACGCGAATCCCGAGACGGTTGTATTCCGCGATCTCCTGGTGCATGTGGCGGCAGTAGGTGCAGTCGACGTCGGTGAAAACAGTGAGGGTGTGGCGGACGGGTCCGGCCGGCGCGAAGACGATCGCATCGGCATCCGGAATTTCGGCCAGGAGCGACAGGCGTCCCTGCTTTCGAAGGTCTTCGGTGAGATTGTGGCGCGAAGACATCTCGAAAATGTCGCCGTCGACATAGAAGCGGCCGTCCTCGGAAACGTAGCCCACCTCGGCGCCGGACTGGATCACGTAAAGGCCATCGATCTGCGACGGACGAACGTCCTCGAGCCTGACGTCGAGGCGGCGCGCGATATCGGCGCGGACATCGGGCTTTTCCGGCGGCGCGGCGAATGCAGCGCCAGCAAGCGCCAGCAGCGCGGCGACCGGAAGAATTCGGCGATGGGTCGGGTTCACGCAGGCCTCGAGAGTCGGAGGGTTGGCCATTCGACCGCGGCGCCGAGCCGCGGTTCGGGTTCCGTCCGGCAGTCTATCAGCCGCGCGGGTGGTGCTGCGCGTGCAGCTCTTTCATGCGCTCGCGCGCCACGTGGGTGTAGATCTGCGTGGTCGAGAGATCGCTGTGGCCGAGAAGCATCTGCACGACGCGCAGGTCGGCGCCGTGGTTCAGGAGGTGGGTCGCGAACGCGTGGCGGAGCGTATGCGGCGAAAGCTCTTTCTCGACGCCGCCTTTCTTCGCGTAGCGCTTGATGATGTGCCAGAAAGCCTGGCGCGTCATGCGATCGCCGCGGCGCGTCGGAAACAGATGATCGGTCTGGCGGTCGAGCAGGATCTCGCCGCGAGCGCCGCGCACGAATTCGTTCAGCCAGCGCACGGCTTCCTCGCCGAGCGGAATCAACCGCTCGCGATTGCCCTTGCCGACGATGCGCAGCACGCCCTGATTCAGGTTGACCTGGCTGTGCCTCAGGCTCACGAGTTCCGAGACGCGAAGCCCGGTCGCATACAGCACCTCGAGCATCGTGCGGTCGCGATGTCCGAGCGGATCGGTCGTCTGCGGCGCGGCGAGAAGCGCGTCGACCTGGGCCTCGGTCAGCGAACGCGGGAGGGAGCGGCCGATCTTCGGCATCGCGATCTGGGCGGTCGGGTCTTCCTTGACCACGCCCTCGCGCACGAGATAGCGGAAGAAGCGGCGGAAGCTCGACAGCTGGCGCGCAGTCGAGCGCGGACGCGCGCCCGTTTCCACGCGCCAGGCGATGAATGCGAGGAGGTCGTTTCGCGTCGTGCGATCGAGCGCGGTGCCCCGCTTGCGGAGCCAGCGCGCAAGCGCCGTCAGGTCGGCGCGGTAGGCGGCGAGCGTATTCGGCGAAAGGCCGCGCTCCATCCAGACCGCATCGAGAAAACGCACGATCATCGGCTCGACGGCCTCGTCTGCCGCACCGGCAGTCGCGAGTGTCGCCGCCCGGACCGAAGTCGAAGATTTCATTGCTGCGCTCATGGACCTGCCCTGCATCCCGGCGCGGACAGCCGTGCCGTCGCGGGATCGCGCACGGCGGGCTGGTGCGACAGAATGCAGACGCAGTATGGTTTGCCTCCGGCGGAGTCGAACGTGACCCGTCTCACAGAGCCCCATGACCATTAACATAACCGGAACCAGTTCACAGTACCCGCGGGTTGCGGACCGTCGCCCGCGATGACCTGGAACCCGCTCCGCCTGATCTGGGGCTTCTGGGTCTGGCTGCTGACGATTCCGCTGCTCGTCGTCGCGGCCCTGCCGATTCTCGCATTGCCGACGCTCGAGACACGCCGCGCCGCCGCGGGTCTGGTCTGCCGCGTCTATTTCCGGCTGTGCGGGCTTCCCGTGCGGACGCTCGGGCTCGAACGGCTGCCGGCTGCGGCCTCCATCATCGTCGCGAATCACGCGAGCTACATCGACGGGCCGCTGCTCTTCGCCTGCCTGCCGCCGCGTTTCGGATTCGTGATCAAGAAGGAGGCCTCGCGGCTGCCGCTGGCCGGTCCCCTGCTGCGGCGCCTCGGGCACCATTTCGTCGAGCGCCGGAATCGTCACGAGGGCGGGAGCGACGCGCGGCGGATCCTGCGTTCAGTCGAGCAGGGACAGTCGATCGCGTTCTTCCCGGAAGGCACGTTCAGCCCCGAACCCGGGCTTGCCCGCTTTCACAGCGGCGCGTTCGCAGCCGCGGCGCGTGCGGGCGTCCCCGTCGCGCCTGTCGCGATCCGCGGCACGCGCCGCGTGCTCGGTGCGAGGCACCGTCATTCCGCGCTGGGGACGCATCGAAGTCGAAGTGCTCGAGCCGCTGCCCGCTAAGACGGGCGCCGGCGACGCCGCGGTGATGCTCCGGGACGAGGCGCGGGAACGGATCGGCGCCGCGACCGAAGAACCCCTGCTCTGAGGAGCGGGCGCTCCCTTTACATGTTGCGGCGATACTGGCCGCCGACGGCATAGAGCGTCGCGCGAGATACGCCCGAGCGACGCGGATTTCACCGTTTCCATCAGCTCCGCGAACACGTTGCCGCCGGCGGCCGCCGCGGCCTGGAGCTTCTGCAGCGCCGTCACCTGCGCCCTCGCATGCACGTCGTTGTAGGCGCGAACCCCGGCAACCTGGGCCTGCTTCTCCTCCTCGGTCGAGCGGATCAGTTCGGCATTGCGGTTGTCGTCGCCGCCCCCGTGCTCAGGCAGGAAAGTGTTGACGCCGACGATCGGGAGCGAGCCGTCATGCTTCTTGTGCTCGTAGTACAGCGATTCCTCCTGGATCTTGCCGCGCTGGTACATCGTTTCCATCGCGCCCAGGACGCCGCCCCGCTCCGAGAGGCTTTCGAACTCGGCGTACACGGCCTCCTCGACCATATCCGTGAGGCGCTCGATCGCAAACGACCCCTGCCAGGGATTCTGGTTCTGGTTGAGCCCGAGTTCGCGAGCGATGATCAGCTGAATCGCCACCGCTCTCCGCACGCTCTCTTCCGTCGGCGTCGTGATCGCCTCGTCGTAGGCGTTCGTGTGCAGGCTGTTGCAGCTGTCGAAGAGCGCATACATCGCCTGCAGCGTCGTGCGGATGTCGTTGAACTGGATCTCGCGCGCATGCAGCGAGCGACCCGAAGTCTGTACGTGGTATTTGAGCATCTGGCTTCGCGGCGAAGCGCCGTAGCGCTCGCGCATCGCGCGCGCCCAGATCCGGCGCGCGACGCGGCCGATCACCGCGTACTCGGGGTCCATCCCGTTGGAGAAGAAGAAAGAGAGATTCGGCGCGAAGTCGTCGACCCTCATGCCGCGCGACAGATAGTACTCGACGATCGTGAATCCGTTCGCGAGCGTGAAGGCGAGCTGCGAGACGGGATTCGCGCCGGCCTCGGCGATGTGATAGCCGGAAATCGACACGGAATAGAAGTTCCGCACGCGGTTCTCGCTGAAGAACTGCTGGACGTCGCCCATCATCCGGAGCGCGAATTCGGTCGAGAAGATGCAGGTATTCTGGGCCTGGTCTTCCTTCAGGATGTCCGCTTGCACCGTGCCGCGCACGCGCGCAAGCGCTTCCGCGCGGATCCGCGCGTAGGTTTCGGCGTCCACGACCTGGTCGCCGCCAACGCCGAGAAGGCCGAGCCCGCTGCCGTCATGACCGGCGGGCAGCTCGCCGCGATAGCGCGGCCGCTCGCGGCCCGCGAACAGTCTCGCGATCTTCGCTTCGGCCTCCGCCCAGCCGCCGCTTTCGCGCAGGTGACGCTCGACCTGCTGATCGACGGCGGTATTCATGAACATCGCAAGGATCATCGGCGCGGGGCCGTTGATGGTCATGGAAACCGAGGTCGACGGGGCGCATAGGTCGAAGCCGGAATACAGCCGCTTCATGTCGTCGAGCGACGCGATCGAGACGCCGGAATTGCCGATCCGGCCGTAGATGTCGGGGCGCTCGTCGGGGTCTTCGCCGTATAGCGTCGTCGAGTCGAAGGCCGTCGATAGCCGCGTCGCCTGGTGCCCGCGCGCCAGGTAATGGAACCGGCGATTGGTACGCTCCGGCATGCCCTCGCCCGCAAACATCCGCGTCGGGTCCTCGTCCTCGCGCCGGTACGGGTAGATGCCGCCCGTATACGGATAGGCGCCCGGAAGATTCTCGGTCATCAGGAATGCGAGCTGCGCACCCCAGTCCTCGAATCGCGGCGTTGCGATCTTGGGGAGCCGGAGGTGTGAGAGCGATTCGCTGTAGTTCGGGCCGCGCACTTCGCGATCGCGGACGCGGTAGCTGAATTCGTCGGCAGTCGCCGCCGCCTGGCGCGCGGGCCATTCCTTGAGGAGCGCGATTCCTTCCGCGCCCACGGCGTCGAGCGCGGCATTGTATTCGCGCCGCAGACGCTCGAGGGAAGGATCGCCTCCCGCGATCTGGTCGTCGCCGTAACGATCGAGGGCCGCGGGAAGCGCGGCGTCGCCGAGCGCAGCAAGCGCGCGATGCAGGCCGTGAGCACGGCCCGCGGCCGCGGCGGCCGCATGGGCCGCGCGCTGCGCTTCGCGACCGCCGGCCGCGATCTCGGCGAGATAACGGACTCTCGATCCAGGGATGATGGCCTGGCGCTTCGGAGGTCCGAGCGGTGTCAGCCCTTCGGGACGCCACGGACGCAGGCGCCCCCACTGCTCCTGCAGCCGCGCGCAGAGCGCGCCAAAGAGCGCATTGACGCCGGCGTCGTTGAACTGGCTCGCGATCGTCGGATAGACCGGGAGCTCCTCCGGCGGCGTCTTGAACAACTTGCGGTTTCGCGCGACCTGCTTGCGCACGTCGCGCAAGGCGTCTTCCGCGCCCCGTTTCTCGAACTTGTTGAGCGCGATGAAGTCGGCGAAGTCCAGCATGTCGATCTTCTCGAGCTGGCTCGCGGCGCCGTAGTCCGCGGTCATGACGTACATCGACAGGTCGACGAGGTCGACGATCTCCGTGTCGCTCTGTCCAATACCCGCCGTCTCGATGACGATCAGGTCGAATCCCGCTGACTTCAGGAGCTGCACCGTGTCCGCGAGGACTGCGGAGGTCGCGAGATGCTGGCGCCGGGTCGCGAGCGAGCGCATGAAGAGCTGCTCGTTGGCGAGCGAGTTCATTCGGATCCGGTCGCCGAGCAACGCGCCGCCCGATCGGCGCCGCGTCGGGATCCATGGCGACCACGGCGACGCGCCGGTCCGGGAAGAACCGGACGATGCGGTTCAGGATCTCGTCGGTCAGCGACGACTTGCCGGCGCCGCCCGTGCCCGTGATCCCGAGGACCGGCGGGCGGTTGAGCGTCTTCGCGGCGAGGCTCCGGACGCGCGAAACGGCGCTCTCGTCGCCGCCCTGCTCGAGGAGCGTGATCGCGCGCGCGAGATTCACCGGGTCGTCCGCGGCTACCGGGCCGCCCTCGAATGACGGCCGCGGCGTCTCGCGCACCCGGCGGAAGACGTCTTCGATCATGCCGTCGAGGCCGAGCCGCAGGCCGTCGTCCGGCGTGTAGATCTTTGCGACACCGTAGGCCTCGAGCTCCTCGACCTCGTGCGCCGCGATCGTGCCGCCGCCGCCGACGACGACTTTCACGTGGCCCGCGCCCTGCTCGCGGAGCATGTCCACCATGTAGCGGAAATACTCGTTGTGGCCGCCCTGGTAGCTGCTGACGGCGACGCCGTCGGCGTCTTCCTGGATCGCGGCGCGAACGATGTCGGCGACGCTGCGGTTGTGTCCCGAGGTGCACGACTTCCGCGCCGTGCGACTGGAGGATCCGGCGGATGATGTTGATCGCGGCGTCGTGGCCGTCAAAGAGCGAAGCGGCGCTCACGAAGCGCAAGGGACCGCGCGCCGCGTCAGCGGCTTTGTCGATGCGTTCGGCCGGGCTGCTCATCGGGAATCTCCAGCGCGCCGGACCGACAGTTTAGCGTTGCATTCCGGGACCTGCGATGCTGTCATTCCGGCAGCGGGAAACGGCATCGGGAGAAGCGATTGGTCGATACCGGGCAGGAAGTCTGTTCGACGCGGGAAGCCGCCGACCGCCTCGGGGTTTCTCTGCGCACCGTGCAGCTCTGGTCCGAAGCGGGCCTGCTGCGCGCGTGGAAGACGCCCGGCGGTCACCGGCGCATCCTGACGGCTTCCGTCGGGGAATTGCTGCAGCGGCGCGGAACCAGCAGCACGCGGCGCGCCCAGGGCGGCCATTTCCAGGTGTTGATCGTCGAGGACGAGCCGGATTTCCGACAGCTGTTCGAATTGCATCTGCGCTCCTGGGGCCTGCCGATTCACCTGCACTGCGTGCCGAGCGGGTTCGACGCACTGCTCCGGATCGGCGCTTCGCGGCCGGATCTCCTGATCACGGATCTGCGCATGCCGGGCATCGACGGCTTCGAGATGCTCCGCGCGCTTCGCGCAAGCGGTGCGATCAGCGAACTCGAGATCATCGTCGTGACGGCGCTCACCGAGCACACGATCGCCGAGCGCGGCGGGCTGCCACCCGGCGTGACCGTGTTGTTCAAGCCCCTGCGATTCGCGGAACTCCGGCAGCGGCTTGGCCAGATGCTCGAACACTGGCAGGGCGCCGCCGCCGGTTGAGCTTGCCCATGGCCTGGGGCGACAGCCGCCCTTTTGCAGGGCAAAATAGTCCCCATAGTCCCCATACCTTCGTCCAGGAATCCAGCCATGGCCAGCGATCCCGTCGTCATTCTCGGTGCCCGACGTACGCCCATCGGGGCGATGCTCGGCGTATTCGCAAGCGTTCCCGGTCACGCGCTGGGCGCGACTGCGATCCGGGCAGCCTTGCAGGGCGCCGGGGCCGAGCCCGGAATTGCGAGTGAAGTCGTCATGGGCTGTGTGCTGCCGGCAGGCCAAGGCCAGGCGCCCGCCCGCCAGGCCGCGCTCGCGGCCGGCGTGCCCCAGTCGGTTCCGTCGACCACCGTCAACAAGATGTGCGGGTCCGGCATGCGCGCCGTGATGTACGGCGCCGACCAGATCGTCGCCGGGAGCGCCGATTTCGTGATCGCGGGCGGGCTCGAGTCGATGACGAACGCGCCCTACCTCCTGCCCAAGGCCCGCGCGGGCTATCGCATGGGGCACGGCGAAATCATCGACCATATGTTCTACGACGGTTTGCAGAGCCCCTGGGACGGCAAGCTGATGGGCTGCTTCGCCGATGCGACCGCCGCGAAATACGGATTCAGCCGCGCCGACCAGGACGCCTTTGCCGCCGAATCGGTGCGCCGCGCTGTCGCCGCCGTCGAGTCGGGCGCGTTCGAGGCGGAAATCGCGCCCGTCACGATCAGCGATCGCAAGGGCGAGCGCGTGATCGCCCGCGATGAGACTCCCTTCACCGTGTCCCTCGAGAAGATCCCGAATCTCAAGCCTGCATTCGGCAAGGACGGCACGGTGACGGCGGCGAGCTCCTCTTCGATCGCCGACGGCGCCTCGGCCCTGCTGCTCGCGCGGGCTAGCGCCGCGGCAAAGGCCGGTCTGAAGCCACTCGCGACCATCGTTGCCCACGCCAGTCACGCGCATGCGCCGGAATGGTTCACGACCGCCCCGGGCGGCGCGATCAAGACCGTGTTGAAGCGTGCCGGCTGGCAGGCTACGGACGTCGACCTGTACGAGATCAACGAGGCTTTCGCCGTCGTCACGATGGCCGCCATGAAGGACGTCGGCATCGCGCATGACCGCGTCAATGTTCACGGCGGCGCCTGCGCGCTCGGGCACCCGATCGGGGCGACCGGAGCCCGCATCCTGACGACACTCATTCATGCGCTGAAGCGCCAGGGCAAGAAGCGGGGATTGGCTGCGCTCTGCATCGGCGGCGGCGAGGCGACGGCGATCGCGATCGAACTCAGCTGAGGCCCGATACCGCGGCATCGAGATCCTCGCCGACTTCGGTCGAAAGCGGGATACCCGCGACTTCATAGCCGCGGCGGAAGTCGCGCACGTGGCGGGTCATCCATTCGGCCGCGGTTTTCGCGTCGTGCGACTTGACCGCCGCGACGATCTGTTTCTGCGCCGACTCGATGCGCGAGCGCGCCTGAGGCACGCGATCGATGATCACGGCAAGGCTCGGCTTCAATAGCCGCAACAGCGGTTCATTCAGAAGCGTGAATACCGGATTGGCCCCGGCCTCGCCGAGCGCGTCGAAGAATGCCGCGACGTCGGCGACCGCACGCTCGCGCTCGCCCTTGCGCGCGGCGAAACGCTCGGCAGTCGCTTCGAGATTCGGCAAGCGCCGCAGTCGAGCGCCGTTCCGCGGCCGCCGCGGCGATACCCGGCTGAACCGCCTGCAAGGCCTCCCAGACATCCACCACACGCGCACGATGCAGCGCAAACGCCTGGGACAGGCCGCCACCGACGGTCTCGCGTGTCGGGCGGGTAACAAAGAGCCGTTTGCCGCCGCGGCGACGGCTGAGCAGCCCGTTGCTCTCGAGCTTCCGGAGCGCCTCGCGCACCGTCGAGCGGTTCACCTCGAATTGCCGCGCAAGCTCGGTTTCCGTCGGCAGCGGCTCCCCCTCCAGGAGTTCGCGGCGCAGGATCCGGGAGCGGATCTCTTCCGAGACCCGCAGATAAGCCGGGGCGTAACCGAGCGGTTCGAACATGGATCACCTATCCGGGCAAGGGTCTTGCTTGTCTGATTGTCGGACAATATGATCTCACTGGCAAGCCTGACCTGGTCAAACGGAGGCTTCGATGTTCCCGATCGATTTCGATTTTGAACTCGGCCCGCGGGTCGACGAGCTGCGCCAGGCCGTACGCGATTTCGCGCTCCGCCGCATTGCGCCGCAGGCCGACGAGATCGATCGCAGTAACCGGTTTCCGCGGGAACTGTGGCCCGAGATGGGCGCCATGGGCCTCCTCGGAATGACGGTCCCGGAGGAATACGGCGGGCTCGGGTTCGGCTATCTCGAGCATGTCGTCGCAATGGAGGAAATCAGCCGGGCCTCGGGCTCGATCGGCCTTTCCTACGGCGCACATTCGAATCTCTGCGTGAATCAGCTGCGTCGCTTCGGCACGGAGGATCAGAAGCGCCGTTTCCTGCCGCGGCTCGTGAGCGGCGAGGATGTCGGTGCGCTCGCGATGAGCGAGCCCGGTTCCGGTTCCGACGTCGTCTCGATGCGCACGCGCGCCGATCGCAAGTCCGGCGGCTGGCTCCTGAACGGCAGCAAGATGTGGATCACGAACGGTCCGGAAGCGGATACGGCCGTGATCTACGCGACGACGGAGCCCGGTAGCGGTGCGCGCGGCATCACGGCCTTCATCGTCGAACGCGGCATGAAGGGCTTTCACGCAGCGCAGAAACTCGACAAGCTCGGCATGCGCGGCTCCGACACCTGCGAACTCGTGCTCGAGGACTGCTTCGTGCCGGATGCCAATCTGCTGGGAGAACCGGGAGGCGGCGCCGAAATCCTGATGTCCGGCCTCGACTACGAACGACTCGTGCTGACCGGCGGCCCGCTCGGGCTGATGCGCGCCGCGCTGGATCTCATCGTTCCCTACCTGCACGATCGCGAGCAGTTCGGGCGGCCGATCGGCAGTTTCCAGCTGATGCAGGCGAAGCTCGCGGATCTCTATGCCGCCTGCAACGCCTCGCGCGCCTACGCGTATGCGGTCGCGCGGGCCTGCGACGCGGGACGGACGACGCGCTACGACGCGGCGGCCTGCCTGCTCGGCGCATCGGAAAACGCGACCCGCGCCGGGCTCGAGGCCATCCAGGTCCTCGGCGGCAACGGCTACATCAACGAATACCCCGCGGGCAGGATCCTCCGCGACGCGAAACTCTATGAGATCGGTGCCGGCACCAATGAAATCCGCCGGATGCTGATCGGCCGCGAGCTCCTGCGGGCGACGGCGCCGTGACCCGCATCGCATCCCGGGTCGACGCCGGCAGCGCCGACTTCCGCGACAACGCCGCGCACATGGAAACGCTCGTCGCCGAGTTGCGCCGGCGGCAGAGCGAAGCCGCGGCCGGCGGCGGAGAAGAAGCCCGCGCGAAACACCTCGCACGAGGCAAGCTCTTGCCGCGCGAACGCATCGAGGCCCTGCTCGACCCGGGCAGCCCGTTTCTCGAGCTCGCGCCGCTCGCTGCAGGCGGCATGTACGGCAACGACGCGCCGGCCGCGGGGCTCGTCGCCGGCATCGGGCGCATTCACGGCAATGAATACATGGTCGTTGCCAACGACGCGACGGTGAAGGGCGGCACCTACTACCCTGTCACGGTCAAGAAGCATCTGCGCGCGCAGGAGATCGCCCTCGAGAATCACCTGCCCTGCGTGTATCTCGTCGACTCGGGCGGCGCCTTTCTTCCCTTGCAGGACGAGGTCTTCCCGGACCGCGAGCATTTCGGGCGGATCTTTTTCAACCAGGCGCGCCTCTCGGCGGCCGGCATCCCGCAGGTGGCGGTCGTCATGGGCTCCTGCACCGCCGGGGGCGCCTACGTGCCCGCGATGTGCGACGAATCGATCATCGTGCGGAATCAGGGTACGATCTTTCTCGGCGGGCCGCCGCTCGTGAAGGCGGCGACCGGCGAAATCGTCGACGCGGAAACGCTCGGCGGCGGTGACGTCCATGCGCGTACTTCCGGAGTCGTCGATCATCTCGCCGACAACGACGCGCACGCGCTCGCGATGGCGCGCGAAATCGCGGATAGCCTCAATCACCGGCCGGCCGCCTGGCTCGGACGCCGCGACTCGGTCGATCCTGCCTTCGCCGCCGAACAGATCTACGGCCTCGTGCCGCGCGACCTGCGACAGCCCTACGACGTTCGGGAAGTGATCGCGCGCCTCGTGGACGGCTCGGAATTCCACGAATTCAAGGCGCTTTACGGCAAGACGCTGGTCTGCGGCTTTGCCCATCTCTGGGGCTTTCCGGTCGCGATTCTCGCCAACAACGGCATCCTGTTCTCCGAATCCGCGCTGAAAGGCGCGCATTTCGTGCAGCTGGCCAATCGCCGGAAAATGCCGCTCCTGTTCCTGCAGAACATCACGGGGTTCATGGTCGGCAAGCGCTATGAGAGCGGCGGCATCGCGCGAGATGGCGCGAAGATGGTCACGGCCGTCGCCTGCTCCACGGTGCCGAAGCTGACGGTCGTGATCGGCGGGTCCTTCGGCGCCGGGAACTACGCGATGTGCGGGCGCGCTTACGGCGGGCGCTTCCTGTGGACCTGGCCCAATGCGCGCATCTCGGTCATGGGCGGCGAGCAGGCCGCGAGCGTACTCGCGACCGTGCGCCGCGACGGCGTCGAAGCCAAGGGCGGATCCTGGCCCGAAGCCGACCAGAAGGCATTCATGTCGGGCATCCGCGATCAGTACGAACGCCAGGGCAACCCCTACTACGCCACGGCGCGGCTGTGGGACGACGGCGTCATTGATCCGCTCGAAACCCGCCGCGTGCTCGGGCTTGCGCTTGCAGTCGTGGCGCAGGGACCCGCGCCGCTGCCGGAATCCTACGGCGTGTTCCGGATGTAATGCCCATGCTGCGCATCGAACGGGACGCACGCGGAGTCGCCACGCTGACGCTCGATCGCGAGGAGTCGCGCAACGCGCTCTCCGCCGAACTCGTCCTGCACCTCACGGAGGCGTTTGCCGCGCTCGCCGGCGATCCAGCCGTCCGGATCGTCAAGCTGACCGGCGCCGGAAAGGTATTCTGCGCCGGCGCCGACATCGGCGAGATGCGCACGGCAGGCGCGGCACCGGTCGAGCAGAACGAAGCGGATTCGCGCCGGTTTGCCCTGATGCTCGAAAGACTCGAGAAACTGCCGCAACCGACGGTCGCGGTCGTGAATGGCGCTGCCTACGGCGGCGCGGTCGGACTCGTCGCGGCCTGCGACATTGCGATCGCAGGCATGAGCTCGCGATTTGCGCTGTCGGAAGTGCGCCTCGGGCTGGTTCCCGCAATGATTTCGCCCTACGTGATCCGCGCTATCGGACAGCGCCAGGCGCATCGCTGGTTCCTGACCGGCGAGGCGATGGACGCCCCGACCGCGATGCGCATCGGCCTCGTGCATGAGGCTGTGGACGATGCGTCGCTTGCCGAAGCGGCGATGGCGATTGAAAACGCGCTGCTCGCCGGCGGACCGAGAGCTCAGGCCGAAATCAAGCTGCTGCTGCAGCGCGTGACGGGCCGCAGTTCCGCCGGCGACGAATCCATGATCATCGACACGACGCGCTGGATCTCGCGCGTTCGCGCGGGCGAAGAAGCCCGGGAAGGACTGACCGCATTCCTCGAACGGCGCAAGCCCGGCTGGATCCGCGACGCATGAAGATCGGGCGGCTGCTGATCGCCAATCGCGGCGAGATCGCCTGCCGCGTCATCCGGACCTGCCGGCGCCTCGGCATCCACGCGATCGCCGTGCATTCGGAGGCCGATCGAGGCGCGCTGCACGTCCGCCTGGCGGACGAAGCGCATTGCATCGGCCCAGCGCCCGCGCGCGACTCCTATCTGAATTCGGCGGCCATTCTCGAGGCCGCGCGGCGCTCGCGCGCCGACGCGATCCATCCCGGTTACGGCTTCCTGTCCGAGAATGCGGACTTCGCCGAGGCCTGCAGCCGGGCCGGCATCCTCTTCGTCGGTCCGCCGGCGGCCGCGATGCGCGCGATGGGCCTCAAGCACGAGGCGAAAGCCATCGTTTCCGCGGCGGGCGTACCGGTCGTTCCGGGTTACATGGGAGACGACCAGTCCCCTGCGCGGCTTGCCGCGGAGGCCGCCCGGGTGGGTTTCCCCTTGCTGGTCAAGGCCGTCGCCGGCGGCGGCGGCAAGGGCATGCGCGTCGTGGAGGCGGCTGCTGCGCTCGACGAAGCGGTTCGCGGCGCGCGCGGCGAAGCGGAAAACGCCTTCGGCGACGGGCGGTTGATGCTCGAGCGCTTTCTCCTGCGGCCGCGGCACATCGAAGTGCAGGTTTTCGCGGACGCACACGGCAACTGCCTTCACCTGTTCGAACGCGAGTGCTCGGTTCAGCGCCGCTACCAGAAAATCATCGAGGAATCGCCCTCGCCCTTCATCGACGAGGCGAAGCGCGCGGCGATGACTGCCGCCGCGGTCCGCGCCGCGAGAGCCGTCGGCTATGTCAACGCGGGTACGATCGAGTTCATCGTCGACTCCGACGGCAGCCATTACTTCATGGAGATGAATACACGTCTCCAGGTCGAGCATCCGGTGACCGAAGCCGTAACCGGCCTCGACCTGGTCGAGTGGCAGCTTCGCGTGGCCGCGGGCGAGCGCCTGCCGCTCGCCCAACCGGACATCCCGCGGCGCGGCCATGCGATAGAGGCGCGTCTCTACAGCGAGGATCCGCGGCGCGGATTCCTGCCGTCGATCGGACGCATTGAACGCTTCGCACATCCGGCCGAAGACAATGAATGGCGCGTGGACACCGGCGTCGCGGACGGCGATGCGATCACGGTGCATTACGATCCGATGATCGCGAAGGTCATCGCCTTCGGGAGTGACCGCGCCCAGGCGCTCTCGAACCTGCGAATGCGCCTCGATCGCACCGCGATCTTCGGTGTCGCGAACAACCTGCCGCTCCTGCGCGCAATTGCGGCGCATCCCGAATTTGCAGCGGGCGATGTGGACACCGGATTCGTCGACCGGGAAATCGCGGCACTCACGCAGGAGCCGCTGCTGCCGCCCGAAGCGCTGCTGCTTGCCTGTGTCCTCGCGCTCGAGGATCGAAAGCCTGCGATGGAACGCAATGCCTCGCCCTGGGGCCAGGGCGACGGCTGGCGCGCGGGCGGTGCTCAGGCACAATCGCTCGGCCTGCGCACACCCGCCTTCATTCGCGTCCGCGCTCGGCGACAAGGATCATCGATCGAAATCGACGACGGCAAGAACAGGATTCCTGGCAGCGTCACGGCGCTTGCGTCGGGATCGATTCTCGGTCGACGCGGGAAATGGACCGCGGGAACTCGAACTGATCCGAGACCGTGAGCGCCTGCAGATCGTCGGCGAGCGCGCGACCGAGATCGCGCTCGCTCCCGCCTGGCCGTATGAGCGGAGCGCCGAGGATGCGGACGCGCATCCCGCCTCGCCGCTCCCGGGTCGCGTCGTTGAGCTTCGCGTCAAGAGCGGCGACACGGTCGCAAAAGGTGACGTGCTCGCGGTTGTCGAAGGCATGAAGATGCAGCACGCGATCCGCGCCGGGCGAGCCGGTCGTGTGACTGGCGTGTTTGCGCGCGCCGGCGAGCTGGTCGATGCCGAAACCGTCCTGTTTGACATAGGTCCAGCTTGACGGTTGTCTTGCGTCGCAATAATCGCTAAGGTCCTGACCCAATAATATTTTCTGCACTTCCAATCGCAGTGCAGTAAAGGGTATCCATGCAGCTTTCCAAGAAGGTCGTGGCCATCACCGGTGCGGGCCGTGGCATCGGACGGGCCATCGCCCTCGCCTTCGCCGAGCACGGCGCCGACATCGCGGCGCTCGATCTCGACGCCGCCGGAGCCGGTGAAACCTGTGCCTTGTGCGAAGCGAAAGGCGTGCGCGCCCGGGCGTACTTGACCGATGTGACCGCGGAATCCCAGGTCGTGCAGAGCCTCGACGCCGTGGTCGCGGACCTGCGGCGCCTGGACGTGCTCGTCAACAATGCGGGCATCACGCGCGACGCCTTGCTCGTCAAGGCGCAGGACGGCGCGGTCCACACCAAGATGTCGCTGGCCCAGTGGCAGGCGGTTCTCGACGTCAATCTGACGGGCGTATTTCTCTGCGGCCGCGAAGGCGCGGAGCGCATGATCCGGCTCGGCCATGGCGGCGTGATCATCAACATCTCCTCGATCTCGCGCGAGGGCAATCCCGGACAGACCAACTACTCGGCCGCCAAGGCCGGCGTCGCGGCAATGACCGTCGTATGGGCAAAAGAGCTTGCGCGCTTCGGAATCCGGAGTGCCGCGATCGCGCCGGGATTCTGCGCGACCGAGATTCTTGCGGCGATGAAGCCGGAGATGCTTGCGCGGGTCAAAGCCGCCGTGCCGCTCCGCCGGCTCGGCGAGCCCTCGGAAATCGCGGCGACGGCCGTATTCATCGCCGAGAACGACTTTGTCACGGGCCGTGTGATCGAGGTGGACGGGGGCTTGAGGCTGTAGACTGTCGCCCGGAGGAATCCATGAATCTCGATCGGGTGCGGGCAGTCATCAGCGGCGGCGCATCGGGGCTTGGTCTCGCGACGGGAGCACGCCTCGTCGCTGGCGGCGGCCAGGTCGCCCTGCTCGACGTGCAGGATGAGCTGGGCCGCAAGGCCGCAGGGTCCCTCGGCAAAGCTGCGAGCTACCACCGCTGCGACGTCACGAACGAAGCGGATGTCGACGCGGCCGTCAAGGCCGCGGCGACACGGATGGGCGGCCTCACGGTCGCCGTCGCCTGTGCCGGCGTCGCGACTCCGGGGAAACTGCTCGGCAAGGACGGCCCGCTGCCGGCCTCGTCCTTCCAGCGCGTGCTCAACATCAACACGCTCGGCACTTTTCTTCTCGATCGCGCGGCGGCCGCGATCATGCAAGACAACACGCCCGACGCCGATGGCGAACGCGGGCTGCTCATCCATACGGCCTCCGTCGCGGCTTTCGAAGGCCAGATCGGCCAGGTCGCCTATGCCACTTCGAAAGCCGCGGTCGCGGGCATGGTCCTGCCGCTTGCGCGTGAACTCGCGCGCTTCGGAATTCGCGTCATGGGAATCGCGCCGGGCATTTTCGGCACGCCGATGATGGCGGGCCTGCCCCAGGAAGCGCAGGACTCGCTCGGCAAGCAGGTCCCCTTCCCGCCGCGGCTCGGCCGGCCGGAGGAGTACGCGGAACTCGTCGCGGCGATCTGCACGAACCGCATGCTCAATGGCGAAACGATACGACTGGATGGCGCAATCAGAATGGCACCGCGATGAGAGAAAAAGTGGCACATCGTTGGGGCGGACTGATTATTGCGGCGGCACTGGCCGGATGCGTCACGCAGCCGCCCAACGGTGCGCGGGACCTACCCGTCGCTGTTCCGAATGCGATCAACATCCCGATCGAGTACTACAAGCTCGATAACGGATTGAAGGTCGTCCTGTCGCGCGACACGGCGGCGCCCACGGTTACCGTTGGCGTGTACTACCACATCGGATTCCGCATCGAGCCGCGCGGGCGGACGGGATTTGCGCATCTCTTCGAGCACCTCATGTTCCAGGGCTCGGGCAATCTCGGCAAGATGGAATTCATCCGGCTCGTCGAGGGGAATGGCGGCGTGCTGAACGGCTCGACGCGACTCGACTACACGAACTACTACCAGATCGTGCCGGCGCACACGCTCGAGACCGTGCTGTGGGCCGAGGCCGACCGTATGAAGGCGCTCGCGATCACGCAGGCGAATCTGGCGAATCAGCAGGGCGTCGTAAAAAACGAAGTCCGCGACAATGTGATGAACCAGCCGTACGGCGGATTCCCGTGGCTCACGATGCCGCAGGTCGCGAACCGGAACTGGTTCAACGCGCACAATTTCTACGGCGACATGGCGGACCTCGACGCCGCGACGCTCGAGGATGCGAAGTCCTTCTTCGAGACCTACTACGCGCCGAACAACGCAGCGCTCGTGATCGCCGGCGACTTCGACCCGGATGCCGCACGGGCCTGGGTCGAGAAATATTTTGCGGCAATCCCCTCGCGCGCGCAGCCGGCCCGGCCGGATCTCACCGAACCCGTGCCGCAGACCGAGAAGCGCGATTCCTATGTCGATCGCCTCGCGCCGCGGCCGGCGCTCGCGCTCGCGTGGCAGGCGCCGGAGCGCGGCACGCCCGAGCACTATGCTTTCAGCCTGCTCGACACGATCCTGCTCCAGGGTGAAGACAGCCGGCTCTGGCAGAAGCTTGTGCAGGAGCGCGGCTATGCGGGCGGCGTCGCCGGCGGTATCAACCTGCTCGGCAACGAATTCACCTATGACGGCCCGATGCTCTGGATGCTGTACCTCATCCACGATCCGGGCGCAAAGCCCGACGCAATCATTGCGGACATTGATGCGGAGATCGCGCTCCTCCAGGCCGAGCCACCGTCGACCGAGGAACTCGAGCGCGCGATGACCAAACTTCGCGCTTCACTCTACGACCTCGTGGGCTCGAGCACGCGTTTCGGCCTGCTGGACCTGCTCGCCTGTTTCGCACTCTTTGACGACGACCCCGGCCACATCAACCGTCTCGAAGCCGATTTCCGCGCGGTACCGCCGACGCTGATCAGCGAAGTCGCCCGAAAATACCTGACGCCTGCCCGACGGACGGTGCAGATCGTCGAGCCCGGCAAGGCCGCCGCGGGAGGCCCGCCATGAAGCGGCTGGCTGCCGCGCTTGCCTGTCTCGTCGCGGCCTCCGCATTCGCGCAGACCCGCGAATCGCCGCCGAAGCCCGGTGCACCGCACGAGTTCAAACTTCCCGCCAAGGAAACGCTCCATCTCGACAACGGCCTCGCGCTGACATTCATCGACTACGGCAGCGTGCCGAAGGTCACGGTGCTCGCCGTCGTCCGCACGGGCAACATCGACGAAGGCCGGGACACCTGGCTGCCCGATATCGCTGTCGAGATGCTGAAGGAGGGCACGACGACACGGAGCGCAGCCGATATCGCTCGGAGCGCTGCCGGCATGGGCGGCGAGCTCGGCATCTCGGTCGCCGCCGAACAGACGACGGCCGGCATTTCCGTGCTGTCGGATCATGCGGTCGCGGCCGTCGAGCTCCTGGCCGATGTCCTGCGGAATCCGCGATTTCCGGAATCTGAGCTGCCGCGGGTGCGCGCCAACTTCGTGCGGAATCTCGCAGTCGCCCGCTCCGATCCGCAGACACTCGCCGACGAGGCCCTCGCGAGGCTCGTCTTCGGAGACCATCCGTTCGGCCGGGTGCTGCCTCAGGACGGCCAAATCGAAGGCTTTGGAATCGACAGACTGCGCGGCTTCTACGAAAGCAACTTCGGCGCTCGCCGCACGCATGTTTACGTCGCCGGACGCTACGACCGCGCCGCATTGGAGGCGGCGCTCCGCAAGGCATTCGGAGACTGGCGCGAAGGCCCGCCGCCGACCGACCTGCCGGCAGGCGCCGCGGAAAAGCTGCAGCTCGCGCTCGTCGACAGCCCGGGCGCGCCGCAGTCGTCTGTGCGTATCGCCGTACCGGTGCCCGATCCCGCGCACGCACTCTACTTCCCGACGACGCTGATGAACAGCCTGCTCGGCGGCACTTTCGGTTCGCGGATCACGACGAACATCCGCGAGGACAAGGGTTACAGCTATTCGCCGGATTCCTCGATCAACGCCCGCCGCGGGGGCGCGCTCTGGGTGATGAGCGCCGAAGTGACGGCCGAGCACACCGCTGCCGCGATCACCGAGATCTTCCGCGAGATCGAGCGTCTCCACGGCGAGGCGCCCTCCGACGCCGAGCTCGATCCGGTGAAGAACTATCGCTCGGGGATCTTCGTGATCTCGAACTCGTCCCCGAACGGCGTCCTCGGCCAGCTTGCGTTCATGAACCTGCACGGCCTGCCGGACGATTTCCTGACGCACTGGGTCGCCAACATGCATGCCGTCACGCCTGGGCAGGTGAGCGAGATGGCACGCCAGTTCATCCGTCTGGAGCGCATGACCGTCGTGGTCGCGGGCGATCTTGCGTCGATCGGCGACAGTGTGCGGAAGCTGCCGCAGCTCGAGAGGGCTTCGATGCCGTGACCGACCGCGACGTCATGGAATACGACGTCGTCATCGTCGGTGCCGGCCCCGCCGGCCTCGCCTGCGCGATCCGCCTGAAGCAGCTGGACCCCGCCCGCAGCGTCTGCGTGCTGGAGAAATCCTCGACGATTGGCGCGCACCTGATATCCGGTTGCGCGCTGGAGCCCGGACCGCTCGACTCCCTGCTTCCGGGATGGCGCGATTCGCCGCCGCCGATCTTCGTGCCCGCGACGCGCGACGAGTTCTGGTACTTCACGAAGGATGGCGCAGTACGCCTGCCGAATCCGCCGCAGATGCACAACCGCGGCAATTTCCTGGTTTCGCTCGGGCAGCTCGGACCGCTGTTGGCCGCGCGGGCCGAGGCGCTCGGCGTCGACGTCTTTGCGGGATTCGCGGCGTCCGGGGCATTGCAGGACGGCGACGGCCGCGTCGTGGGCGTCCGCATCGGCGACATGGGTCTCGACCGCCAGCGCAAGCCCGGACCCAACTTCGCGCCCGGACCCGACATCCGCGCCGGCACGACGATTCTCGCCGAGGGCTGCCGCGGCAGCGTGACGAAACAGCTCATCGCGAAGCTCGGGCTCGCCGATGGGCGCGGGCCCCAAAGCTACGGGCTCGGCATCAAGGAATTGTGGCAACTGCCCCCCGGGCGCGCCGAACCGGGCCTGATTCATCATTCGGTCGGCTGGCCCGTCGACTCGCGAACCTATGGCGGCAGTTTTCTCTACCACCTCGATCGCGACCGTGTGTACGTCGGCTACGTCGTCGGACTTGACTACGAGGATCCGCGCTTCAAGCCGTTCGAGGCGTTCCAGCAGTTCAAGCATCATCCGAGGATCCGCACGCTGCTCGAGGGCGGCGAGCTCCTTTCCTATGGCGCCCGCGCCATCGCCGCGGGCGGCTGGCAGGCGCTACCGAAAATGGAGGCGCCGGGACTGATGCTGATCGGAGATGCGGCGGGCACGCTGAACGTCCCGAAGATCAAGGGCGTGCACCAGGCGATCCGCTGCGGCGTGCTCGCCGCGGAACACCTGACCGAGCGCGGCGGCACCGAAGGATTCGAGGCACGCTGGCGTAATTCCGCTGGCGGGCGCGAATTGAAGCGCGTGCGCAACATCAAGCCCGGATTCCATCGTGGTCTGTGGTGGGGCCTCGCCAATGCCGCATTCGAAACGGTCACCGCGGGCAAGGGCCCGTGGACGCTCGCCCACCGTGAGAATCACCTCGCGATGCACCGTCTCGAGACGGCGTCCGTCGTCGATCGAGGGTGGGTCAATCGCGACCTGCCGCCGCGCGACCGGCTCGCGGCCGTTTTTCACGCCGGGAATGTTCACGACGAGGAACAGCCGGTTCACCTCATCGTCTCGGACACGTCGATCTGCGCCACGCGCTGCACGACGGAGTTCGGCAATCCCTGCGAGAATTTCTGCCCGGCCAACGTCTATGAAATGGTGGACGACGGCGCGGGCGGCCGCCGCCTGCAGATCAACGCCGCGAATTGCGTGCACTGCAAGGCCTGCGACATCAAGGACCCCTACGGCATCATCACCTGGACGACGCCTGAAGGCGGCTCGGGACCGAACTATCAGAGCTTGTAGATGAGCGCCGAGCCGCCGATCTGGACGCCGTCGCTGTTTCGCATTGCCGATGCGAATCTCACACGGTTCATGACGTTCGCGGGCGACCGCGGCGCGGTGACGTCGGACTACGACGCGTTCTACGATTGGTCGGTCGCCGAGCCGGCCGCATTCTGGGACGCGCTCTGGGAATTCTCCGGCGTCATCGGCGAGCGCGGCAAAGGACCCGCGCTTGAGCATGGCGATCGCATGCCGGGCGCGCGCTGGTTTCCTGACGTCCGACTGAATTTTGCCGAGAACCTGCTCCGTGGCCCGGACGCGGAACCCGCGATCATTTTCAGGAATGAACTGAGTGCGCGACGGGAGATCAACTGGCAGGATCTGCGGGCTGAAGTCGCTCGCATCGCTGCGGGGCTTCGCGCCGACGGTGTCGGACCGGGCGATGTCGTCGCGGGCTTCCTGCCGAATCTGCCGGAAGCGGTCATTGCGATGCTGGCAAGCGCGAGCATTGGCGCCGCCTGGACTTCCTGCTCGCCCGACTTCGGCATCCAGGGCGTGCTCGACCGCTTCGGCCAGGTCGGTCCGAAGGTCCTCTTCACGGCGGACGGCTACTTCTATGCCGGCAAGACCGTCGATTCGCTGGCGGCGATAGCCCGCGTCCTGGAGCAGCTGCCCTCGGTGCGGCGTGTCGTCCTCGTTTCTTATGCGGCAATTCAGGCGAAAGCGCTGCCACGCGCGACCGCGTTCGGTGACTACGGCGATCGGGCGGCGGCGCTCCAGTTCGAGCGGCTGCCCTTCGACCACCCGCTCTACGTCCTGTACTCGAGCGGCACGACCGGCGTGCCGAAGTGCATCGTGCATGGCGCCGGCGGCACGCTGCTCCAGCACCAGAAGGAACACCGGCTCCACACGGATCTGAAGCCCGGCGACCGGCTATTCTTCTTCACGACCTGCGGCTGGATGATGTGGAACTGGCTCGCGAGCGCGCTCGCGGCCGAGGCGACGATCGTGTTGTACGACGGCTCGCCGCTTCATCCGCGCCCGGACGTGCTCTGGGACATGGCGGCGGACGAAGCCGTCACCGTCTTCGGCACGAGCCCCAAATATCTCGCGGCAATCGAGAAGGCGGGTTACCGGCCGAACGAGCGCCATGCGCTCGCCGTGCTGCGCACGGTGCTTTCGACGGGCTCGCCGCTTGCGCCCGAGCAATACGATTTCGTCGCCCGCGCGATCGGCGCGGACGTGCAGCTCGCCTCCATCTCCGGCGGAACCGACATCGTTTCCTGCTTCGCGCTCGGCAATCCGCTCCTTCCGGTCTATCGCGGCGAACTGCAATGCCGCGGGCTCGGAATGAAAGTCGAGGTCTGGAACGAAAGCGGACGGTCGGTGACCGGCGAGAAAGGCGAACTCGTCTGCACGGCGCCCTTTCCCTCGATGCCGGTCGGATTCTGGAACGACGCCGATGGAAGCCGTTATCGCGCGGCGTACTTCGAGCGTTTCCCCGGCGTCTGGCACCACGGCGACTACGCGCTGCTGACGCCGCAAGGAGGGCTCGTGATCCTCGGGCGATCGGATGCGGTCCTGAATCCGGGCGGCGTGCGGATCGGAACGGCGGAGATCTACCGCCAGGTCGAGAAACTGGACGAAGTGCTCGAAAGTGTCGTGGTCGGGCAGGACCTCGGCAACGACGTGCGCGTCGTGCTGTTCGTCCGCCTTCGCGAGGGACTCGCGCTCGACGACGCGCTTCGCGACCGCATCCGCCGGCAGATCCGCGCCAACACGACGCCGCGTCACGTGCCGGCCCTGATCGTCCAGGTTCCGGAAATCCCGCGGACCCTCAGCGGAAAAATCGTCGAACTCGCCGTACGCGAGACGATCCACGGGCGGCCCGTCAGGAACACGGATGCGCTCGCGAATCCGGCGGCGCTCGAGCATTTCCGCGACCGGCCGGAGCTTCGCTGAACCGCCCGGCGGAAAAATCACCGGTAACCGCGCGGGCGGAGGCAGCCCTCGCCGCGCACGGCCACGTCATCGACGAATCGCAGCGCGGGGTCCTCGCCCGGCTCGAGGACCTGAGGCGGCGAGTGCTCGCCCGCGATTCCGTGCTGGCGCGCGGTCTTCGCCTCCTGCCCCGGGCACCGCAGCCGTTGCGCGGGCTCTACCTCTGGGGCGGCGTCGGCCGCGGCAAGACCTTCCTGGTCGACGAGTTCTTCGCGGTGCTTCCCGTCCGCGAAAAGCGGCGCGAGCACTTCCACCGTTTCATGCAGGACGTGCACGCGCGCCTGCGTCGCCATCGAAACCTTTCCGATCCGCTCGCACAGGTCGCCGGCGACATCGCGGCGAAGACCCGCATCCTCTGCATCGACGAATTCGTCGTCGGCGACGTCGCCGACGCGATGATCCTCGGCAAGCTGCTCGAGGCGATCTTCCGCCGGGGCGTCACGCTCGTCGCGACCTCGAACCTGCCGCCCGGGGAGCTCTATCGCGGCGGCCTGCAGCGCGATCGTTTCCTGCCCGCGATTGCGCTGATCGAAAGGCATTGCCGCGTCATGGAACTCGACGCAGGCGTCGACTACCGCCTGCGGCAACTCGAGCGCGCAAGGCTTTTCCTGGGGCCCTCCGTCGCCGATGCAGAGACAATGATGGCATCCGAATTCGCGCGACTCGCGGACGGGCGCGGCGAGAAGGACGTTCGGGTGCAGGTCGAGGGACGTGCCGTGCGCGCGCGCCGCGAGGCGGAAGACGTGGTCTGGTTCGATTTCCGCGAACTCTGCGAGGGACCCCGTTCCGCCGCCGACTACATCGAGATCGCGCGTTGTTACCAGACGGTATTTCTGAGCGGCGTGCCGGCAATGGACGGGGCCAACGATGACGCGGCGCGCCGCTTCGTGACCCTGGTCGACGAGTTCTACGATCGCGGCGTCAAGTTCGTATTGTCAGCTGCCGCGGATTCGCCCGAAGCGCTGTATCGCGGCGACAGGCTCGCATTCGAGTTTCGCAGGACGGCGAGCCGGCTGCACGAGATGCAGGGAAGGAAGTATCTCGCGAAGCCGCATCGTCCCTGAGCGGCCGGGCATCCGGAATCCCAGGGCCGGATCAGTTCTGCGCTGTGTGCGGCCATTCCTCATCGGCCACTCGCGGCTTGACCAAGTCGGCGATCCGGTAGCGGCCGGTCGCCGTCAGGGTGTCATAGCCCGCGTGGGCGCGGCGCAGCTGATCGCGGCGCAGCGCGAACGGCGATGCCGCGACGACGTCGAGCGAAGTCGCATGCGAGAACAGGAATCCCTGCCCGGCGACGCAGCCGAGTTGAAGGAGCTGGGTCACCTGGTCTTCCATCTCGACGCCCTCCGCCACCGTTTCGAGTCCCAGCGTTTCGCCGAGCATGACGACCGCGCGCGCGAGCTTCGGGCCCTCGCTCGACTCGGTCAGGCGGCTGATGAACGAGCGGTCGATCTTCAGGATGTCGATCGGGAAGCGGTGCAGGTAGGACAGCGACGAGTACCCCGTGCCGAAGTCGTCGATCGCGAGCCGGACGCCGAGCGCCTTGAGATCCTTGAGACGCAGCAGGTTGCTTTCCGAGTTGTGCATCATCGTGCTCTCGGTCAGCTCGATCAGCAGGCTCTCCGGCTCGAGACCCGACACCTCGAGCGCGTGCCTGACGTCCGCGACCAGGTCGCCCTGTTGGAGGTGACGACCCGAGATGTTGACGGCCACACGGATCCCGGCGCCCGCAGCGATCGTCTCGCGCCACTGCCGGACGCGGCAGCAGGCGTCGAGCAGCACCCAGCGCCCGAGCTCGACGATCTGCCCGGTCTCTTCCGCCATCGGAATGAACTGGCCCGGCAGCAGTCGGCCCTGCTCGGGGTGTTCCCAACGGACCAGCGCCTCCACGCCCAGCAGTTCGGTCGTCTTCAGGTCCACGATCGGCTGGAATTCGAGGAAGAATTCGTTCCTCGCGAACGCCTGGTTCAGGTCGTCCTCGAGGCGCAGGCGCTCGCGGAGCTGCTCCTGCATTCGCGCATGGAACACCACGTGACGGCCCTTGCCGGCGGACTTGGCGTGGTACATCGCGATGTCGGCGTTCCGGAGCACATGCTCGGTCTCCTGGCCCGGCTCCGACAACGCGACGCCGATGCTCGTCGTGACGAGCAGGTCGCCGCCGTCGATCTGGAGCGGCGACTGGAAGGCGTCGGTGATCGCTGCCGCGATGCGTTCCGCCTGATCGGCCGAAGCGATGCCCTCGAGCAGCACGGCGAACTCGTCGCCGCCGAGCCGCGCGACCGTGTCCGCCGCGCGCGTGCACTTCACGAGCCGCTGCGCGGCCGTCTGCAGCAGCCGGTCGCCCATGTCGTGACCGAGCGAGTCGTTCACGTTCTTGAAATTGTCGAGGTCGATCATCAGTACGGCGACGCGGTCGTTCGTCCGGCGCGCGAGGGCGATCGCGTGCTCGACGCGGTTCCGGAACAGGCTGCGGTTCGCGAGCAGCGTCAGCGGGTCGTGGAACGCTAGCTGACGAAGCTGGTCCTCGAGCGCCTTGCGTTCCGTGACGTCGCGCAGGTTTAGCGCGAGACCCTGCACCGCCGGATCGTCCAGCAGATTGCTTCCGACGCACTCGAGAATGAAACGCCTCGACGACGTGCCGACCGAAAGCTCGACGGGCCCGACCGCCGCGCCGCGGATCGAGGTGACCTCCGCGAGGAATGCGGCCAGGCGTTCGCGGTCGGTCTCGCGCCAGATTTCCGACAGCTTGCGGCCGACGAGATCGTCCTGGCGCAGGGAGAACGTACGCTGGACGGCCGGCGACGCGTATTCGATCCTCCCATCGCCATTCACGATCATGATCACGTCCGAAGCGTTCCGGATCAGCGAGGCGAATCGCGCCTCGACGAGATCGACCGCCTGCCGCTGGCGTGCCTGGGCGTCGTCCCTGACGATCACGCTCTGCCGCGCCATCACGAGGATCGCCAGCACGAAAATCGCGACCGTCATGACGGTTGCGGGACTGCTGCCGTCGCCCGAGGCGAAATAGATGAGGACGAAGAATGAAAGCGCGAGCCCTGCATATGGCACGGCCTGCGTCAGGGCCGTGCTTCGGAGAACCGACTGCCGCTCCGGCCGAGACCGGTCGCGGATCTGAACCTGGGCCGCGCCGGCCAGTCCGACGTAGCAGGCCAGGTAGAGGACGTCGGAGAAGTCTCCCGGCAGGTAATTCCCGGTCACGACCGAGGTGGCCCAGACGATGTCCGCGAGGAACATCATGCCGAAACCGACGGTCAGCAGGACGATCGTCAGTCGGCGCAAGGGACAGCTGCCGCTGTTCATCAGCAGCACGCCGATCGCCATCAGCATCAGGCAGTCGAGCGCGATGTAGACCTGGGTCAGCACGAAGCGGGCGAATTCCTCTTCGCTCGCAGCGGCGGCCGGGCTGATGACGAAGAACCAGAAAAACGTACCGAATCCGATGACCAGGATCAGCGAGTCAAGCAGGAGCCGGCCCCAGGACACGCGCAGCGAGCTCGCGCGCACGGCAACCGTGAAGCCCGCGAACAGGATCGGAAAGAAGGCCAGGTAAGCGGCGTCGGCGATGGAAGGGAAAGGATCGAGGTCCGCAATTCTGAAGGCTCCGTCGATCAGGTTGCCGACGTTGTAGATGACGAGCGCTGCCGCCAGGAATTTCCAGGTGCGCCGCGCCGCGGGCTGGACGGCCGTCCGCGCGGCGACGTACGCGAGCAGGGCCGCCGCGAGGCTCGACGGCTGATCGGAAACCAGCAGATAGAACGTGAGGGCGGGATTCGGCTCAAAGTCCGCGACGGTGAGGAAGATCGCGGCGGCCGTGTAGACGATCACCGCGATGGCAACTGTGCCGGTCCAGCCGTCCGCGAACCCGACGCGCGTGATGCGGGTGGTGATCCCGAAATGCCCTGTAGCCGTGCCGACGCTCATGCCACGACCTGCCGCCATCTGTAAAATTGAAGTTTCCCGCGACGGGGCATCCGATCGCACGGACAAACTGCCCAAGCTGTGAACTGGATCGACTATTGCCGGGGATCGCGATGTGAGCGGGTCGTCACTTCCGGCGAATGCGGGAAGCCAGCGGCTCGCGCGCGGTTTCCGGTCAGATGACGCCGCGACGCTCCTGATCGAGTTCGATCGACTCGAATAGCGCCTTGAAGTTCCCTTCGCCGAATCCCTCGTTGCCCTTGCGCTGGATGATCTCGAAGAAGATCGGGCCGATGACGTTCTTCGTGAAGATCTGAAGCAGGATGCCGTCCTTCGCGCTGCCGTCGATCAGAATGCCGCGCTCCTGCATCCGCGCCATCGATTCGCGATGGCCCGTGACCCGCGCCTCGACACCCTCGTAGTAGGTGTCCGGCGTGTCCTGGAACTCGACGCCGTTCGCGCGCAGCGCATCGACGGTTGCGTAGATGTCGTCGGTGAAGAGCGCGATGTGCTGGATGCCTTCGCCGTGATATTCCCGGATGTACTCTTCGATCTGGCTCTTGTCGTCCTGGCTCTCGTTGATCGGTATGCGGATCTTTCCGCAGGGGCTCGTCATCGCGCGGCTGAAGAGTCCGGTCTTCTTGCCCTCGATGTCGAAGTAGCGGATCTCGCGGAAATTGAACAGCCGCTCGTAGAAGCCCGCCCAGAGGTCCATGTTGCCGCGGCTCACGTTATGGGTCAGGTGATCGATCAGCGTGAGTCCGGCCGCCCGCACCGGCTCGGAATGCGGGACCGGAACGAAATCGACGTCGTAAATTGTCCGGTCACCGTAGCGGTCCACGAGATAAATCAGACTGCCGCCGATGCCCTCGATTGCGGGAATCCGCAGTTCCATCGGGCCGACTCTCGTCTCGACGGGTTTCGCGCCCTTCTCGACCGCGAGGCGGAACGCAACGGCAGCGTCCCTGACGCGAAACGCCATCGCGCAGGCCGAAGGTCCGTGGAGGCGCGCGAATTGCTGGCCGAAGCCGTCCGGCTCGGCGTTGATGACGAAGTTGATGTCGCCCTGGCGGTGCAGAGTTACGTTCTTGCTGCGATGGCGCGCGGCGACCGGAAATCCCATGCGCGTGAACAGCGCCCGCAGTGCGTCAGGATCCGGCGCCGTGTACTCGACGAACTCGAAGCCGTCGGTGCCCATCGGATTGTCGAATTGCCCGCTCATCGGCCGCTCCCGCATTAGTTGCAATTGCAACTATAATCCATGCATGCCCGCACCAGCGAACCCTCCGGCCCTGTCCCTGGAGCACTTCATACCCTATCGCCTTTCGGTGCTGGCGAATACGGTCTCCGCGGCCCTTGCCGGGGCCTATGCGAGCCGGTTCGGGCTCACGATCCCGCAGTGGCGCGTCATCGCCGTTCTGGCGCGCGTCCCGGGACTCTCCGCCGCCGATGTCGCGGAACGCACCGCGATGGACAAAGTCGCGGTCAGCCGTGCCGTGACGGGACTCACGCGTGCGCGCCGCGTGAGCCGCGCGCTCGCCGCGAGCGACAAGCGTCGCTCGGTGCTCTGCCTGACTGCCCGCGGACGTGCCGTGTATCGTCGCATCGTGCCGCTCGCCCTCGCCTATGAGCGGCGCCTGATGGCGGAGCTGAGTCCCGCCGAGCAATCGCAGTTCGAAACGCTGCTCTGGCGACTGCAGAAGCGGTCCTGGCAGCTCGGACCGGCCGGCGACCCGCGTGTATAATTCGCGCCGCAACGCCAACGCCCTGTTCAGAGCAGGCCGGGCGCGTCTGGAGTGTTGATGCTAGGCAGGATCCCGGCCGCCCGACAGGCGATCATCGATCGAGTCGCCAGGAGCGCCCGCCGCGCGCGCCGCCGCCGCATGCCGGTCGCACCGGACCGGCTGGCGCGCTATTTCTACCACGGCGTCTCCGAGCTGGACCTGGTGCAGCGGACGCCCGAGGATCTCGCGGGCGCGGCGCTGGCCGAACTCGAGCTCGGACGCGAGCGACGCCCCGGCCGGTCGCTCGTGCGCGTGTTCAATCCGGACCCCGCGCGCGACGGCTTCGGATCTTCGCACACCGTCATCATGGTCGTCACGGACGACATGCCGTTCCTCGTCGACTCGCTCGGCATGGTCTGCACGCAGAACGGGCTCGCGGTCCATCTGCTGGCTCATCCGGTGTTCTCGGCGGTCCGCGACCGGCGCGGCCGCCTGACCGATCTCCATCTCGAAGACGCGCCGCCCGGGTCGACGGCGGAGTCCTGGCAGCTGATCGAAATCGATCGCGAGCCTGACCCGCGCCGCCTCGCGGCGATCGAGAAAAGCATCCGCGGCGCTCTCGGAGACATCCGCGCGGCGACGACCGACTGGCGCCGCATGCGCGGCAAGGCGCTTGACGCCGCGGCCGAGCTCGGCACGGCGAAAGCGCGCGGCCAGAAGAACGAGATCCGCGAAGCCCAGGCGCTGCTCGAGTGGATGGAGGACAACCACTTCACCTTCCTCGGCTATCGTGAATACCGGCTGCGCCGCGGAGCGAGCCGGGACCGCCTCGTGCCCACCGTGGGGTCGGGCCTCGGCGTCATGCGGCCCGCGGCGGGCCGCAAGCCGAAGACTATCGTGCTGACGGGCGACGTCCGTGCGTATGCGCGTTCCGCGGAGCCGCTCGTCATCACCAAAGCGAACTCGATCGCGACAGTCCATCGCTCGACCTATCTCGACTACATCGGCGTCAAGACCTTCGACAGCGGCGGCAACGTCACCGGCGAGCGGCGATTCATCGGGCTGTGGACCTCGTCGGCGTACAGCCGGAGCCCCCGCGAGATCCCGGTGCTCCGGCACAAGATCCAGAGCGTCATCGATCATTTCGGGCTGAAGGAATCGAGTCACGACCACAAGGCCCTCGTCCACGCGATCGAGACTTTCCCGCGCGACGAACTCTTCCAGGCGACAGTCCCCGACCTTGTCCGGATCGTGCGCGGCGTCGTCAATCTATACGAGCGCGCGCAGGTGCGCTTGTTCGTACGCCGCGACGCGTTCCGGCGGTTCTATTCCTGCCTGGTGTTCGTGCCGCGCGACCGTTACAACACGCAGGCGCGCGAACGCATCGAGCAGCTCGCGCTCGACGCGTTCGGCGGCCTCGCAGTCGAGTCTCAGGTCACGCTGTCCGAATCGGTGCTCGCGCGGCTTCACATGCTTGTGCGCACGCCGCCGGATTCCGACTCGGGTGTCGACGCCGTCGAGCTCGAGCGCCGGATCACCGAGACAGTCCGCACCTGGCAGGACCAGCTCAAGGATTCGCTGCTCGACGCCTACGGCGAAGCCGAGGCGCTCCGGCTGAACCGCGTCTGGGGCGAAGCGTTCCCCGGGGCCTACCAGGAAGACACGCCCTTCGAGGTCGCGGTCGACGACGTCGCTTCGCTCGAGCGCGTGCTGGCCGATCCGGCCGGACTGCACATGAGCCTGTACCGCCGCACCGACCAGCCGCCGCACAAGGTGCAGTTCAAGCTCCTCAGGAGCCAGCGCCCGATTCCGATCTCCGACGTGCTGCCGACGATCGAGAATCTCGGGCTCAAGCTGATCAGCGAGCGGCCTTACGAGATCGCCACCGGTTCGGCGGCCGTGTGGATCCAGGACTTCGAGCTCGAGCACCCGCGGGGCGTCCGCATCGATCTCGACAGCGACGGGCCGCGGCTCAAGACGACCTTCGCCAAGGTCTGGATGGGCAACGCCGACAACGACGGCTTCAACCGGCTCGTGCTCGCGGCCGACCTCGACTGGCGCGAGGCCGTCGTGCTCCGCACCTACGCCCGCTGGTTCGGCCAGCTCGGAATGCCGCTGTCCCAGGCCTACATCGAGGAGGCGCTCGCGAGCAACGCGGCCGCCGCGGGACACCTGCTCCGGCTCTTCGCCGCGCGTTTCGATCCGCGACTCTCGCAGAAGGATCGGCACCGAGCCGAGAGCGCGCACCGGCGCGCGCTCGAGCGGCTGCTCGCAAACGTCACACGCATCGACGAAGACCGCATCCTCCGCGCCTACATCGCGGCGATCGATGCGACGCTTCGCACCAACTATTTCCAGACCGACGAGGACGGGGAATCGCGGCCTTATCTCGCGATCAAGCTCGATCCGCGCCGGATCGCGGAAGTGCCGCTGCCGAAACCGATGTTCGAGATCTTCGTCCATTCGCCGCGCATCGAGGGCGTGCACCTGCGCATGGGCCGCGTGGCACGCGGGGGCCTGCGCTGGTCGGACCGGCGCGAGGATTTTCGCACCGAGATCCTCGGCCTGATGAAGGCGCAGCACGTCAAGAACACGGTGATCGTTCCCGTCGGCGCCAAGGGCGGTTTCGTGCCGCGTCGGCCGCCGCCGGGCCGCGACGAGGCGCAGACCGACGGCACGGAGTGCTACCGCTGGTTCATCCGCGCTTTGCTCGACGTCACCGACAACGTGGCCGGCGGCAAGGTCGTTCCTCCGCGCAGCGTCGTCCGGCACGACGGCGACGATCCCTATCTCGTCGTCGCGGCCGACAAGGGAACCGCAAAATTCTCGGACGTCGCGAATGCGATCTCCGAGCAGTACGGCTTCTGGCTCGGCGACGCCTTCGCGTCCGGCGGTTCGGCGGGCTACGACCACAAGGACATGGCGATCACGGCCCGCGGCGGCTGGGAATCGGTCCGGCGGCATTTCCGCGAACTCGGCCGGGACACGCAGGCGCAGGACTTCACGGTCGCCGGCATCGGCGACATGTCGGGCGACGTATTCGGAAACGCGATGCTGCTCTCGCCGCACATCCGGCTGCTCGCCGCTTTCGATCACCGGCACATCTTCCTGGATCCGTCGCCGGACGCGGCGCGCAGCTTTGCCGAGCGCAAGCGAATATTCGAACTGCCGCGCTCGAGCTGGGACGACTACGACAAGCGCCTGCTGTCGAAGGGCGGCGGCGTGCACTCGCGCCAGAACAAGTCGATCGCGCTTTCAGCGGAGGCTCGCACGCTGCTTGGAATCGCGGCGGCTGCGGCCTCGCCCGTCGAAATCGTCCGCGCGATCCTGAAACTGCCCGTCGACCTGCTCTGGAACGGCGGCATTGGCACGTACGTCAAGGCGCTGGACGAGACCCACGCCGAAATTGGTGACCGCGCCAACGACGCTGTCCGAGTCAGTGGCGGTGAACTGCGCTGCCGAGTCGTCGGTGAGGGCGGCAATCTCGGGTTCTCGCAGCGCGGACGCATCGAGTACACCGCGACCGGCGGTCGTATCAACACCGACTTCATCGACAACTCCGCCGGCGTGAATTGCTCCGACGTCGAGGTCAACCTCAAGATCCTGTTCAACCCGCTGATGGCCTCCGGCCGCCTGCGCCGGCCCGCGCGGAATCAACTGCTTGCGAGCATGACGCAGGAAGTCGGACAGCTCGTTCTCCGCAACAACTATCTCCAGAGCCTTGCGATCTCGACGCTGCAGGCGCGCGCTGCCGAACGCATCGCCGAACTTGGACACGTCATACACGCGCTCGAACGCGCTGGCACGCTCAACCGCGTGCTCGAAGCACTCCCCGCAGGGGACGAGATCGCCGAGCGACGCCACAAGGGGCTCGGGCTCACCCGCCCTGAACTCGCGATGCTCCTGTCGTACTCGAAGATCTGGCTGTCAGACCGGCTCGGCGACACCGACATCGCCGACGATCCATTCCTCGGCGCCGAACTGACGCGCTACTTCCCGGAACCGGTGCAGCGACGGTTCCCGCGCGAGATCCTGCGGCATCAGCTCCGCCGCGAGATCATCGTCACCGCGACAACCAACAGCCTCGTTAATCGCATGGGGCCGGTCTTCGCCATCCGCATGCAAGAGGACACGGGCGCGAACGTCGGCAGCATCGCGCGCGCGTATTCCGTCGCGCGCGAGATCACCGGGATGCGCGAGCTGTGGGCTGACATCGAGGCGCTCGACGACCTGGCGCCGACCGAGCTGCAGTACGACATGATGTTCGAGACGACGCGGCTGCTCCGGCACCTCAGTTACTGGGTGCTGCGGAACCATGGCCACGACCTCGACATCGAGCGGTCCGTGTCGCGGCTGCAGTCCGGCATACGCGAGCTGATGCGCGACCTCCCGGAACTCATCGAGGGCACGGAGGTCGTGCGCTACGAGCGCGCACTTGCGCGATTTTCGCGTGACGGCGTGCCGCCTAAGGTATCGCGCCGGGTTGCGAGTCTCGGCGCCATCCACGCCGGCGTCGACATCGTCGATGTGGCGCTCACGCGGCGCGCGGCGATCGGCCACGCGGCCCGCATTTATTTCGGCATGGGCGCGGCACTCGGCCTGGATTGGGTTCGGGACGAAATCGAGCGGCTGACGGTCGAAGGCCACTGGCAGGCAGTGGCGCGCAGCACCTTGCGCGAGGAAGCGTATGCACTCCAGCGCCGCCTTTGCGACCGCGTGCTGGCAGGCAAGACCCGGGGCGACGCACCCGCACGCGTTGCGGCCTGGTTGAAAGCCGGCGGCGCCGAGGTCGAGAATCTAAGCCGAACGGTGCGGGAAATGCGCGCGAGCGGGACGGCGGATTTTCCGACTTTGTCGGTCGCGATCCAGGCCGTGCGCCGCCTCCTCGAGCCCTGAAGCATCACCGTGGCCTGCAAGCTCGTACTGGTGCGTCACGGCCAGAGCACCTGGAATCTCGAGAATCTGTTCACCGGCTGGACCGATGTCGATCTCACCGAACTGGGCCGCGAGGAAGCTCGCGCCGCCGGCCGACTGCTGCGCGGCCCGGAATTCGAGTTTTCCCGGTCCTTCACGTCGGTCCTGAAGCGCGCGATCCGGACACTCTGGATCATGCAGGAGGAGATGGACCGCCTGTGGCTGCCGGTGGAACGCGACTGGCGGCTGAACGAGCGCCATTACGGCGCGCTCCAGGGTCTCGACAAGGCCGAGACGACCGCGAGGTACGGCACCGAGCAGGTCAAGATCTGGCGGCGGAGCTATGACGTCCCGCCGCCGCCGCTCGCCGCCGACGATCCGCGGCATCCGCGACTGGACCTGCGCTACCGTGGGGTCCCGCCGGCGATGCTCCCTGCTACGGAGTCGCTCAAAGACACGCTCGGCCGCGTCGAAGGAATCTGGGCCGAACGCCTCGTGCCTGCGCTCGCGTCGGGTGGCGACGTACTCGTCGTCGCGCACGGCAACAGCCTGCGCGCGCTCGTCAAGATGCTGGACGGGATCAGCGACGCCGATATCGTGGAATTCAACATCCCGACGGGCGTGCCGATCCTGTACGAGCTGGACGCGGACTTCCGCCCCGCAGCGCCGCGGAGCTTTCTCGGCGATGCGGCTGCGATCGAGGCTGCCACGAAAGCGGTTGCCGAGCAGGCGGAGCGCCGCTAGCAGGCTTGCTACTCCTCGGGGGCGATTTCGACCTCGATGCCGGCGAGCGACGCCTCGAACGGAATCTGGCACGACAGCCGCGATCCCGTTGGCCGGTAGCTGTCGAGTTCCTGGAGAATCTCCTTCTCGTCGCCCTGCATCGTCGGCAATTTGTCGAGCCAGGGCGCCGCGACGTAGACGTGGCAGGTCGCGCAGGAACACATGCCGCCGCAGATCGCGGCGACACCGTAATCGAACTCGCGCAGCGTCTCCATGAGGCTCACGCCTTCGCGGGCGTTCACGCGATGCACTCCGCCGTCGCGATCGGTAACGGTGATCTCGGCCATGGGTCGCGCATCTTGCTGGAAGCGCCCGCTCTTCTGCAACCGTTCAGCGGGTGAGCCGCGCGGCGAGCCGGTCCTGCAGGTCCGGGTCGGGCGTGAGCCCTGACATCGCAGCGACCGCATTCCATCCGAACCAGAGGCAATCGAAGATCCACCCGAGCGCCTCGACCCTTGCGCGGAAATCGGCGCTGTCGTTCCCGTATCCGTCGAGCAAGCGACCGATCCGCGCGGCGTCGAGATCGTGATAGCCGATGCAGCAGGCGAGGTCCGCCGCGGGATCCCCGGGGCCCGCGTATTCCCAATCGACCGCGACGATCCTCTCGTCGGAAACCACGAAGTTCCGGTGATGCAGGTCGTGGTGGCAGGCCGAGAGTCGCGGCGCAGGCGGAAGCGAGGCGCGGCGCCGCTCGAGTTCGACCGCGAGCGCCGCAATATTCGCCGGCGCGTCCTGCGTGCGCAATCGCGCGAGGTATCCCGCCGCGCGCTCGCCGAAATCGACGACTTCAAGTCCCGCCGGCGGTTTCAGGGCGTGAAGTCGGGCGATCCAGGCGCCGACGCGGCCGAGAAACGGCGTCGTACTCAGTTCTGAGACGTCCGGCACCTGGCCGTCCGCGTGACGCGTGACGATGTAATCCAGATTTCGGTCCTCGTGGACGATCTCGGGCGCAAGGCCCGCGTTCGCGGCCATGCCCTGGATTGCGATCTCCGATGCGCGGCTTGCGCCGAGGCCGGACGTCGATTCGCCCGCGAGGCGGAGCACATAGTCGTGTTGCGCATCCGTGAGACGAAAGCTCCGGTTCGCGGCGCCACCGGCGAGTTCGGCGATGCGCGGGTGATCGAGGTGGAGCTCTGAGACCGCGGCGGCGATTGCCGCTTCGACGGCCGCGTGCCGGGATCCGCTCACGGCGCCAGGATCCGGCTTTTCCGCCAGGCCTTCCAGCCGGCAACGGCGAGAAGCGAGTAAGCGAGATAGAGCGCGGCAGTCGGCCAGAGTCCCTGGCTCGCAAAGAGCGCCGCAAGTCCGGAGTCGATGACGACCCACCAGATCCAGGTGTCAATGTATCGCCGGGCCAGCAGCCAGGTCGCGAACAGGCTCGTCCAGGTCCCGAGCGAATCCGCGATCGGCGAAGCCGCAAGCGCGTAGCGCGCGACGAGCGGCGCGCTCGCGGCAGTTGCAAGCGCGATTCCGGCGAGCGCGAGCAGATGTGCCCGAAGCGGAAGCGATTGTCGCGAGGGCTCGCCGTCGTCCCGTCCCCAGGCGAGCCAGCCATAAACGGACATTGCGACGTAGAGAAGCTGGAGCGCGGATTGCATGGGCAGGCCGGCGTCGAAGAAAACAAGGGCATAGACCGCCGTGCTGATCCCGCCTGCGATCCAGCAGGCGCGGTGTTCGCGGATCGCGAGCAGGATGTAGGCGATGCCGAATGCGACCGCCGCGATCTCAGTCGCCGCCACCCAGCACCTTCATGACGAGCACGGCACGGCGCGGGCCTGCCATGCTGCGTCGTATCTCTTCCTGCAGCGCTACGAACACGGCGTCGAATTCGCCGCTCACCTGCGTGCTCATCGAGTTCGTGACGACGGAGAGGCCAGGCCGGGCCTTGAGCCGGTCGATGAAATCGAGGATCGGCGGGATGAACTCCTCCGCGAGCGGGTAAAGACTCATTTCAACGGCGACATGCATGGAGGCACCTCAGAAGGAACAACGCGCGGTCACGCCGACCTGGCGCGGATCGCCCCAGCGCAGGTACAGCTTCGTCGGGAAATCGGGCGGCTCGTTCTCGAAATAGAATCCGCGCACCGGGTAGCGCTCGTCGAAGGCGTTGCGCCCCCAGGCGTAGACCGACCAGCGCTCCGACTCGTATCCGGCCCTGAAATTCGCGAGAAACCGGGAGTCGGATCGCTGATCGTGACTCGTGTCGAAATAGAAGCCTGCCTCGCCCGACAGATCGAACCGCGCCATCCAGCCCGCCGGGTGACGCCAGGTTGCGGCAACCGCGCCTTTCCAGTCAGGGGCATGCGCCCATTCGCGACCCTCGAGATCGCGGTCGCCGAACCGGTAGCCGTGGTAGCGCGACTCCATCCGCGACAGCATCGCCTCCAATTCCACGCGGTCGCCGAGCCGAAGCGCCGCTGAGGACTCGAGGCCCCAGGCTTCCCCGCTCCCGGCGTTGTCGGTGATGTACATGAAGGTCAGCGGATCCTGCGGATCGGTCTGGAGCGACGTCGCGACCTGCAGATGTTCGCGGCGCATGTAAAAGAGATTGACGTCAGCACTGCGTTCGCCGTTTTCGTCCTCGCCCTTCCAACCGAGCTCGGCGGACCACAGGTATTCGGGCGCGAATTCCTGCCGGTCCGGCGGCACGGCCGTTCCGATATTGAATCCGCCGGCGCGGAATCCGCGGGACAGCGACGCCCAAACGATCTGCTCCGGACCGAGACGATGCGTCAATGCGAGTTTGCCGCCCCACAGCTGATCCCGCGGATCGAAGCCGATGCCATCGCTGTCCTCATAGCGGGCGTCGCGTTGCTCGGCCCGCAATCCTGCGGACAGCTCCGTCTCCGGCCGCAACGACCAGTCGACCTGTCCGTAAAGTGCCGCGCTCGTCGCGCGATAGCGGCCGTCGAGCCGGCGGACGAAAGCGTCTTCCAGGTAGCGGCCGTCGTCCGTGATGTCGTTGCTTTCCTCGAGGCGGGAAAGCCAGGCGCCCGCGATCCAGGACCCTGCATCGCCGATCGACCGTGACGCCCGGAAATCCTGGCTGAGCGTGCGTCGATTGCGCCGCGTGTCCGAGAAGAAATCGTAAGGACCGGCGGCGCCCCAGTCCCGGCCATTGCCCCAGTCGCCGTCGAAACTCGCAACGATGTCCGACTCGGCCCAGGTCGTGATCGAGCGAAACGCCCCGTCATCGATCGCTAACCAGGTCATGTCGAGCGAGGCGCCGTTCGATCGCTGCGCGTCGCGCCCCGGGCGGTCGGAGAGCGTGTGCAGGCTGTTGTCGATCGCGAAGGCGTCGTAGCCGTTGTCGAAATCGGCATGCAGGAGACTGAGATTGGCGCGCCAGCCGGGGTTTGCTGCGAGCCGGAACTTGACTCGCGCAGTCGTCTCGTCGCGGTCGTTCGTGTCGTCGCGTTCGAGATACCGGTTCTCCCGGAATCCGTCGCTGACCGCGCGATGGAACATGGCGCGCCAGGCGCCATCCAGGTCACCGCGAAGGCCGAGGCCGCCGCCCGCGGCGACACCCACCGACCCGAGACCGCCGCTGCCTGCGGATGCTTCGGCGTCCAACTCGCGCACAGGTACGGGATCGCGCGTCTTGACCTTGATCAGCCCGCCGAGCGCGTTTGCGCCGTAGCGCGTTCCCTGCGGACCGCGAAGCACCTCGACCTGCTCGACGTCGAAGAGCGACGCGATCATGCCGATGCCGCTGAAGTCAATCTCGTCGACGAGGAAACCGAGCGAAGGGTTCGGCGCGCCCTGGTACTGCTCGAGCTCGCCGATGCCGCGGAGCTGAAAATAGCGCGGGCGCGAACTCGCCCCTGCCCACGACAGCGACGGAATCCGCGGCAGCAATTCCTCGAGGTGCACGACCGCGGCATCCCGCACGTCGTCGCCGGCGAGAATCGTGACGCCACCCGACGATTCGCTCGCAGGCAGTGGCCGGAGCGTGGCCGTCACGATGACCGGATCGAGTCTCGCAGGATTCGATGGCGTCGCGAACGCGGCGGCGCTCGCGACGAGACAGGCAATCAGCGGCAACGGTTGAATCGGCACGCCTGCTCCCTACGCCGGTCCTAACCGGATCAGGTTCAACGGGTTCGCCGGCGACAACCGGCATCTCAGGCCTTTTCAGACCACCCCAAGGCAGAACGAATAGTAACGGCGGCGGCGCGGCGCCGCAATCGCAAACGATCGCTTCTAGCGGCGGTCGAAATTCGGCGGCCGGCGCTTGCGCACGGCGTCGAGCCCCTCGCGCGAATCGCCGAGTCGAAAGCCCAGGAATTCGAGGGCGAGCGACGCATCGAAGGACGGGCCCGCTAGACGCAGCCAGTTGTTCAACGCATGCTTCGTGAACGCAAGTGCGCTGCGGCTGCCGGCCGCGAGTTTCACTGCGACCTCGAGCGCCGCCTCGCGCACGCGCTCGTCCTCGACGCAGAGCGAAACGAGCCCGATGCGTTCGGCCTCCGCGCCCGAGAGCGCCTCGCTGGTCAGCAGGTAGTAGCGGGCTTTCGCGAGTCCGCAGAGGAGCGGCCAGATGATCACCGAATGATCGCCGGCCGCAACGCCGAGTCGCGTATGCCCGTCGAGAATCTTCGCGTTCCTTCCGGCGACCGAGACGTCGGCGAGCAGCGCGACAGCGAGACCCGCGCCGACGGCGGTGCCCCGGATCGCCGAGACGACCGGCTTGCTGCAATCCACCAGGTTGTAGACGAGATCGCTCGCTTCGCGCCAGACGCGCAGCAGTGTCGCCTCGTCGTCGATCATGCGCTCGATCATCGCGAAGTCGCCGCCCGACGAGAAATGCTCGCCGGCGCCGCGGACGAGGACCGACCGCACGCCGGCGTCGGCATCGATCGCGCGCCAGACATTGGCGAGATCGCGATGCATCGACTCAGTGGCGGAGTTCTGCCGTCCCTCATTCGCAATGATGACTCTCGAGCACGCCGTCGGCGGGCTGTTCGAATCCGAGGCCCGGGAACCCGTCCGTGAATTGCCTGAGGTCGATCGTCATCGGATCATTCCTTCACGGCGTCCGGCACCGCGTGAACGCTCACCATCGTCAGCACATGATAGGACGCGACGGTCTCGTTCTCCTGGTTCCGGATCTCCGTGTCCCAGCTCACCTCGCCCCAGCCCTTGTCGGCGCGGAGCGATTTTTCGCGGCAAGTCAGGCGCACGCGGATGCGGTCGCCCGGCTTGGCAGGCTTCACGAAACGGAGGTTGTCGAGTCCATAGTTGCCGAGCACGGGTCCATAGGCCGGGTCGACGAAAAGGCCCGCCGCCGCCGAGATCAGGAAATAGCCGTGCGCGACGCGCCCGCCGAACAGGGGATTCCGGGCCGCCTCGCGCTCGTCCATGTGGGCATAGAAATTGTCGCCCGAGAGATCCGCGAATCGCTCGATATCGGCGACCGTGACTTCGCGCTCCGCCGAATGAAAGGTGTCGCCGATCGCGAGCGCGTGGAACGGCTTGCGGAAAGGATGCATGCCCGGATCGCGTTCCGTCCCGCCCCGCACCCAGCGGCCGCCGACCGCCGTGATGACGTCCGGCGTTCCCTGCACGGCGGTACGCTGCATGTAATGCAATACGCCGCGGATGCCGCCGAGCTCCTCGCCGCCGCCGGCGCGGCCCGGCCCGCCGTGCACGAGCGGCGCGAGCGGCGATCCGTGGCCCGTCGACTCCTTCGCGCAATGCCGGTTCACGACCAGCACGCGGCCGTGGTACGGGGCGAGCCCGAGCACGAGCTCGGCCGCGATGCGGTCGTCGGCGGTAAACACTGATCCGGCGAGACTGCCGTCGCCGCGCCGCGCGAGCGCGATGGCGTCCGCGACGCCGGCGTAGCCGATGACGGTCGAAACGGGCCCGAAGGCCTCGACCGCATGCACGGCGCGCGATTTCGCCGCGTCGCGGCAAAGGAGCAGGATCGGCGGCAGGAAGGCGCCGCGCTCGCGGTCGGCGCCGCTCACCTCGAAACGCTCGGGATCGCCCGCGACGAGTTCGGATTCGCGCGCGAGCTCGGCGACCCGCGCCCGAACCTCGTTCCGCTGCGCGAGGCTCGCGAGCGGACCCATTCCGACGCCCTCCGCGCGCGGATCGCCGACTACTGTCTCCGCGAGTTTCGCGCGAAGCGCCGAGACCACGTCCGCGATCCGGTTCTCGGGAACGAGCGCCTTGCGGATCGCCGTGCATTTCTGGCCGGCCTTGACCGTCATCTCGCGCGCGACCTCCTGCACGAAGAGCCCGAACTCGGGCGAATCCGGACCTGCGTCAGGGCCGAGAATCGAGGAATTGAGTGAATCGGTCTCCGCGATGAAACGCACGGAATGGCGCACGACCGCCGGATGCGTGCGTAGCTTCGCCGCAGTCGCCGCAGAACCCGTGAACGACACGACGTCCTGGCAGCCGAGGTGATCGAACAGGTCGCCGACGCCACCGCAGATCAATTGCAGCGCACCGGCAGGCAGCAGTCCCGTCTCCACGATGCGCCGGACGACGAGTTCCGTCAGGTAGCTCGTCGCGGTCGCGGGCTTTACGATCGCCGGAACGCCGGCAAGCAGCGCGGGCGCGAGCTTCTCGAGCATGCCCCAGACCGGAAAGTTGAAGGCGTTGATGTGGACTGCCGCGCCCTCGAGCGGCACGCAGATGTGCTGGCCGACGAAAGTTCCGCCCTTCGAGAGCGGCTCGATGCCGCCGTCGAGATAGACACGGCTGTTCGGAAGCTCGCGCGAGCCCTTGCTCGCGAACACGAGCATGGTGCCGATACCGCCGTCGATGTCGATCCAGGAATCGCCCCTCGTGGCGCCGGTCCGGTGAGAGAGCGCGTAGAATTCCTCCTTGAAATCGAACAGGCGCTTGCCGAGCGCGCGGAGCATCGCCGCGCGCTCGTGAAAGGTCATTTCCCGGAGTGCCGGACCGCCGACTGCGCGCGCATGGGCGAGCATCGCGCCGAAGTCGAGTCCGCCGCTCGCCGCCTCGGCGACAAGCGCGCCGGTGCTGGCATCGAGCAGCGCGCTCGCGCGGCCTTCGCCGCTGTTCCAGTTTCCGGCGACGTAGCTCTGCAACCGCATGGCGCTTTCTCCCATCGATCGGACTCAGGCGGGCGCCGCGCGAGCGGCCTGCCAGCCGGCAAATGTCGAATTCTCCTCCGCCAGCGTGACGAGCAACGGGGCCGGCGTCCAGTAGCGCTCGCCATGCTCGCTCGCATAAACCCGGATCGATTCGAGCACTTGCGGCAGGCCCCGCGTGTCCGCATAGAACAGGGGTCCGCCGCGATGCCTCGGAAAGCCGTAGCCATTGCACCAGATGACATCGATGTCGGCCGGAGTTTCGGCGATGCCTTCTTCGAGGATCCGCGCGCCCTCGTTGATGAGCGCGAGGACGCAACGCCCGACGACCTCCGACGGTGTCACGTTGCGCTGCCCGATCTCGAGCCGCTTCGCCTCGGCCTGGATCAGTTCGAGCACCTCGGGATCGTTCGTGCGTTCGCCGCCCGGACCGTCATAGCGATAGAAGCCGCGCCCGGACTTCTGGCCGAAGCGTCCGAGTTCGGCCAGAAGATCCGACACGCGATAGAAGCGCGGGTCGTCGGGGCGGCCGGCCCATTCGCGCCGCGCCTGGTAGCCGATGTCGAGCCCGGCGAGGTCGCCGACCGCGTTCGGTCCCATCGCCATGCCGAAGTCCTGCAGGGCCTTGTCGATCATGTCCGGTTTTGCGCCCTCGAGCAGCATCAGCTCCTTCTCGCGCCCGTAGGCATAGAGCATGCGGTTGCCGACAAAACCGAAGCCGTTGCCGACGGGCACGCCGATCTTGCCGATGCGCTTCGTGACTGCGAACGCGGTCGCGAGCGCCTCGCGCGAGGACTCGCGTCCGCGGACCACCTCGACGAGCCGCATCACGTGCGCGGGACTGAAGAAATGCATGCCGACGACGTCGCCGGGACGTCCGGAGGCCGCCGCGATCGCATCCACGTCGAGCGTCGAGGTGTTGGTAGCGAGCACCGCGTCCGGCCGGGCGAGCGCACCGAGCCGCGCGAACACTTCCTTCTTGACCGCGAGATTCTCGAATACCGCTTCGATCACGAGATCCGCGCCGGCCGCGACCTCAAGTTCGATTGCGCCCGTCAGGCGCCCGCGAGCGCCCGACGCGGCCTCGGGGGTGAGCCGGCCCTTTCGCGCTGCGGCGTCGATCGCCGATTGCGCGCGGGCGATCCCCGCGTCAAGGGCTTCCGGTTTCGGGTCGATCAGGGTGACCGCGATGCCGCCGGACGCGAGGCTGACCGCGATTCCTGCGCCCATCGTGCCCGCGCCGAGCACCGCAGCCCGTTCGACACGCCGCGCACGGTTCCGGTCGTTCGGCGCGCTGCGCTCGGCAAAGAAGAGATGACGCAGCGCCTTCGATTCGTTCGAAGCGAGGCACTCGAGAAACAGCGTGCGTGCGCGCTCGAGCGCCGCATCGACCGGCAGCATCGCAGTGGACGCGAGCGCCTCGACGATACGCGGCGGCGCGGGCAGGCGCCGTGCCCCGGACGGCAGGCTGCGAAGGAACTCCTCGAACTGAAACGGGCGTGAAGGCGGCACCGGCAGTTCCGAGACGCGCCTCGGCGACGCCTTCGCAGCCACGAGCTCGCGCGCCCAGGCGATCGCCCCGCCCCGCAGTTCGCCGTCGATGCGCCGGTCCACGATCCCGAGTTCGATCGCGTCTTCGATGCCGACCGGCTTTCCCGACGTCATCATTTCGAAGGCCGGCTGCCAGCCTGCAATTCGCGGCAGGCGCACCGTGCCACCCGCGCCGGGCAGGAGGCCGAGGCTGACTTCGGGGAACCCGAACTGGAGGTCGCCGGCCGCGCAGCGATAGTGGCTTGCGAGTGCCGTCTCCGCGCCGCCACCGAGTGTCGCGCCGTGGAGCGCAGCGACGACCGGCTTTCCGCAGGCTTCGAGCCGCGACAGCAAGCCCGGCAGCAGCGGCTCGAGCGGCGGCCGGTCGAATTCACGCACGTCCGCGCCCGCGATGAAATTGCGTCCCGCGCCGAGAAGCACGATTGCGCGCACGGCGGGGTCCGCATCGAGCGTTACCATGGCCGCGAGCAACGCGACCCGCACCGGGTGCGAAAGCGCGTTGACGGGCGGATTTTCGATCGTGACGACCGCGACCTCGCCGTCGCGCTCGATCGCCGCGGCTCCGTTCACGCGATGCGCTCGATGGCGAGCGCGATTCCCTGGCCGACGCCGATACACATAGTGCAGAGCGCGCGCCGGCCGCCCATTCGCGACAACTGATAGCTCGCGGTCGTCGCCAGCCGCGCGCCGCTCATGCCGAGCGGATGGCCGAGCGCGATCGCGCCACCATTCGGATTCACCTGAGCCGCGTCGTCCGGCAGGCCGAGCCTGCGAAGTACCGCGAGCGCCTGTGATGCGAACGCCTCGTTGAGTTCGATCACGTCGAAATCGCCGATCGAGAGCCCGAGCCGGGCCATCAGTTTCTCCGCGGCCGGTGCCGGGCCCATGCCCATGATGCGCGGTTCGACGCCCGCAACGGCCGCGCCGAGGATTCGCGCACGCGGGCGGAGACCGTGGCGTACCGCGGCCCTCTCGCTCGCAATCACGAGCGCGCAGGCGCCGTCGTTCACACCCGAGGCATTGCCGGCCGTCACGCTGCCGCCCGCGCGAAATGGTGTCGCGAGCCTTGCGAGCGCCTCGAGGCTCGTCTCGCGCGGATGCTCGTCCCGGTCGACGACGACCGGATCGCCTTTCTTTGCCGGCAGCGTCACGGGCACGATCTCCTCCGCGAACCTGCCGCTCGCCTGGGCGGCGAGCGCGCGCTGCTGGCTGCGAAGAGCGAATGCGTCCTGGTCGGCCCTCGTGACGGCGAACTCGGCGGCCACGTTCTCACCCGTCTCCGGCATCGAGTCGATGCCGTATTGCTGCTTCATCAGCGGATTGACGAAGCGCCAGCCGATCGTCGTGTCGAACAGCTGCTGATTGCGGGTGAAAGCCGCATCGGGTTTCGACAGCACGTAAGGCGCGCGGCTCATGCTTTCCGCGCCGCCGGCGATCACGAGTGCCGCTTCACCCGACCGGATCTGGCGCGCCGCGATCGCGACCGCATCGAGTCCCGACCCGCAAAGGCGGTTCACCGTCACGCCGGGCACTGCGACCGGCAGGCCCGCGAGCAGCGCCGCCATGCGCGCGAGATTCCGGTTGTCCTCGCCCGCCTGGTTGGCGCAACCGAGAACGACGTCGTCCACCGCCTGCCAGTCGACAGCCGGGTTACGCTTCATGAGCGCGGCGAGTGGCAGCGCCGCGAGATCGTCCGTGCGGACGCCCGAGAGCACGCCGCCGTAACGCCCGATCGGCGTGCGGATGGCGTCGCAGATGAATGCCTCAGTCATCGATCAGTCTCCCCGCGATCTGGTGGCTGCGGCCGCGGAAGAGCGCGACGGTTTCGTCGCGCTGGTTGCGGACCTCGATTTCGTAGATTCCCGCCTTGCCCGCGCGCCAGCGCTCCTGCGCGATCGCCCGGAGCAGGTCCCCTTCCCTCCCCGGCGCGAGGAACTCGATCGCGGCCCCGGCCGCCACCGTGTTGTCGCCGTGGGAATTGCAGGCAAATGCAAACGCGCTGTCGGCCAGGGCGAAAATGAGCCCGCCATGGCAGATTCGATGGCCATTCACCATGTCGGGCCGGATGCGCATGGAGACTGTTGCCCGGCCCGGACCGCAGGATTCAATCGTCATGCCGAGCATCTGCGAGGCCCGGTCGCCGTCAAACAATGCGTGTGCCGCGCGTTCGGCGATCTTCTGGTCATTCTTCACGGTGTGCGCTCAGCGACCCACGAACCGCGGCGCGCGTTTTTCCGCGAAGGCCGCGACGCCTTCGGCATAATCGTCGGTGTATCCGAGTTCGCGCTGGAAATCGCGCTCGACGTCGAGCTCTTCGGCGAGCGTCCGCGTCCAGGAACCCCGAATGGCCTCGCGCGTCCGGACGAGACCCCGCGTCGGCGCGGCGGCGAGTTCACCGGCAAGCATGTCCACGGCGGAGCCGAACTCCGCGTCGTCCACGCAGCGCCAGATGAGGCCCCAGGCTGCCGCGTCCGCAGCTCCAAGGCGCTCGCCCAGCATTGCGAGCCCGAGCGCGCGCGCGGGACCGACGAGCCTCGGCAGGAACCAGGTCGCGCCGGAATCCGGAACGAGACCCAGCTTGCTGAATGCCTGGATGAAGGACGCGGAACTCGCGGCGATCACGATGTCGCAGGCGAGCGCGAGACTCGCGCCCGCGCCCGCGGCGACGCCATTGACCGCGGCTATCGTCGGCACCGGCAGGTTCTGCAGGGACAGGATGAGCGGCTTGTAATTGCGCTCGATGGATTCGCCGAGGTCCGCCCGGGCGCCCCCCGGCGCGACCTGGCGGTCGCCGAGATCCTGTCCCGCGCAGAATCCGCGTCCTGCACCCGTGAGCACGAGCACGCGTGCGCCGTCCTTCTCCACACGCCCGATCGCGTCGCGGACCTCCAAATGCATCTCGCCATTGAAGCTGTTGAGCCGCTCGGGGCGATTGAGCGTGAGGCGCGCGACCGAGGCCGCGAGGGAGAACTGGATCGTCCGGTAATTCATCGGCAGCAGCGGGTCACTCGTCGTAGCTGATCTCGAGCGCGGCGCTCGTCGGTCGCGCCTGGCAGCAGAGAATATAGCCTGCCTCGACCTCCCAATCCTCGAGCGCGACGTTGTGCTCCATCTCCGCGGTCCCGCTCACGAGTTTCGCGCGGCAGGTCGAGCACACGCCCGCCCGGCAGGAGAACGGCAGATCGAGACCCGCGCGGCCGGCCGCGTCGAGGATCACTTCGCCGGCGAACGGCATCGAGAATCGGCGCCGGCGGCCGTCCATGATGACCGTGATCTCCGCGCCCGCCGCGGACGCCGCCGCGGCCGGCACCGCAGACGCGGCGGCCCGGGTCTCCGCGACACGCGATTCCGGCACGAAGTGCTCGATGTGCACGCGGCCTTTCGCGCCGAGATCGAGAAGCGCCGACTGCAACTCTTCGGCCATCGTCCCGGGTCCGCAGATGAAGAACTCGTCGATCGCCGGCACGTCGAGATCGTGTCGAGCGAACTCGCGGATCTTGGCCGCGTCGATGCGACCGTTGAACCACTCCGAGTCCTGGGGCTCGCGACTCATCACGAAGCGGACCGTCAATCGCGTCATGAATCGGTCCTTGAGCCCCTGCACTTCTTCCAGGAACATCGTCCTCGCCGTGCTCGTATTGCCGTAGTAGAGCTGGAAGCGATTGCCGGGGTGCCGCTCGAGCGCCGTCGCGGCGATCGAGAGCACGGGCGTGATGCCGCTGCCGGCCGCGAATGCGGCATAGGACCGTGGCGCCTTGGCATTCGCCTCCGCGCAAAAGCTCCCGTTCGGCGTCAGCACGTCGACGGTCTGGCCGATCGCAGCAAGGCGCGCGAGATACTCCGACATGCGCCCGTCTTTCTGCACGCGAACGCCGATCGTCAGGCGATCCGCGCCTTCCGGATTGACGATGGAATACGTCCGCCGCTCCTCCCGCCCGTCGATGCGAAGCCGCAACGCCAGGTGCTGGCCTGCGATGAAGCGGAACTCGTCGCGAAGCGGCGCGGGTACCGCGAAACCGAGCGCGATCGCATCCTCGGCCACGGCTGTCTTGCCTGCGATCGCGAGCGGATGAAACTTCAGCACTGCGGCTCGCCGTCTAAATGCACTTGAAGTAGTCGAAAGGCTCGAGACAGGACTCGCACTTGTAATGGGCCTTGCAGGGCGTCGAGCCGAACTCGCTTTGCTTCGCCGTCTGTCTCGAACCGCAACGCGGGCACGCGACCGACGGATCCACTTTCCACAAGCGGCGCTTGCCGGCGCCGGCTTCGGCGGGCGGCGCGATTCCGAAGGCCTCGAGCTTGCGCCGCCCCTCCGCCGTGATCCAGTCCGTGGTCCAGGGCGGCGAGAGCACGTCGACCGCCACCGCAGCGAAGCCGGCTTTCGTCAACGCTCGGACGACATCCGCCTTGATCGCGGGCGTCGCCGGGCATCCCGAATAGGTCGGCGCGACGCCGACTTCGATTCCACCGCCCGGCCGCCCGGTCAAATGCCGGATGACGCCGAGATCGAGCACCGACAGGATCGGGATTTCGGGATCGGGAACCTGCGCCAGCACGCCTCGCAGTCGCGCCAGCAATTCGGGAGCGAGCGCCACCGCGACGGCCCGTTCCGCGCTCATCGGCCGATCACCAGGCGGCGCCGGGATGGGCGCGATGAAGCGACTGCATCTCCGCGAGCAGATAGCCGAGATGCTCGCTGTGCCGGCCCTGCTTCCCATACCAGCCGAACGTCGCCGCCGCCGGGCGCGCAAGCGTTGCCGCGGCGAGCACCTCGTCGATGCGGCGCGACCAGCCGTCCCGCAGGCTCTCGGGTGCGGGCCCCAGCCTTGCGGCCGCGATCGCGCGGTCCACGTCGTCGCCGTCGAACAACTCGTTCGTGAACGGCCACAGGCGCACGAGCGACGCTTCGACGCGGCCACGGCTTTCCGCCGTGCCGTCGCCGAGCCTGATGAGCCACCCACCGCTGTAACGGAGGTGATAGAGGGCCTCCCGCGTGCACTTCACCGCGATGGCGGCGAGTTTCTCGTCCTTCGACTGCGCCAGCTTTTCGCAAAGCTCGAGCTGCCAGGCGTCGAACAGGCATTGCCGCACGATCGTCTCGCCGAAATCGCCGTTCGGCTGTTCCACCAGGGTCAGGTTCAGATACTCCGATTCCTCGCGCAGGTAGGCGAGCTCATCCTCGCCGCGGCCACGGCCCTCGAGTTCGCCTGCATGGGCGAGCAGGAGCCGCGCCTGGCCGAGCAGGTCGAGCGAGACGTTCGCGAGTCCGAGGTCCTCCTCGAGCGCCGGCGCATGCCCGACCCACTCGCCGAGCCGCTGCGCGAGCACGAGATTCGTGTCCGCGAAGCGCAGCACGTATCGGCAGTGGGGCGTCACAGCGTCTTCACCTCGTCCGGAATCTCGTAGAAGGTCGGATGCCGGTAGACCTTGTCGCGCGCGGGCTCGAAAAACGTATCCGAGTCGGCGGGGTCGGACGCGACGATGTCCGCGGACCGCACGGCCCAGATGCTCACGCCTTCCTGCCGCCGCGTGTAGAGGTCGCGGGCATGCTCCAGCGCCATGCGCGCGTCGGTCGCATGCAGGCTCCCGACGTGCTTGTGGTCGAGTCCTGATTTCGCGCGGATGAAGATCTCGTACAGCGGCCACTCTTGTTTGTTATTCAACAGCAATTCTCCCTACTGTGTCATGCCGCCTGCACTGCAGAGGCATTCCTCTTCTCGGCCCAGGCGGCGGCGGCTTCCCGTACCCAACGGCCTTCGTCGTGCGCGCGGCGACGCGCTTCCAGCCGTTCGCGGTTGCAGGGCCCATGTCCCTGGAGCACCCGCTCGAACTCGGTCCAGTCAATCTCGCCGAACCGGTAATGCCCTGCGCCGTCGTCCCAGCGCAGTTCCGGGTCGGGCACCTTGATTCCGAGGAAGTCGGCCTGCGGCACCGTCGTATCGACGAATTTCTGGCGCAGCTCGTCGTTCGAGAAGCGCTTGATCTTCCAGCGCATCGACTGTGCGCTGTGCTTGGATTCGGCATCCGAGGGACCGAACATCATGAGGGACGGCCACCACCAGCGATCGAGCGCCGCCTGCGCCATCGCGCGCTGCGCCTCGGTGCCGCGCGAGAGCCGCAGCATGATTTCGTAGCCCTGCCGCTGGTGGAAACTCTCCTCCTTGCAGATGCGCACCATTGCGCGCGCATACGGTCCGTAGGAACAGCGGCAGAGCGGGATCTGGTTCATGATCGCCGCACCGTCGACCAGCCAGCCGATCGCGCCGACGTCCGCCCAGGTCGGCGTCGGATAGTTGAAGATGCTGGAATACTTCGCCTTGCCCTCGAGCAATTGGTCGACGACCTGGTCACGCGAAACGCCGAGCGTCTCGGTCGCGCTGTAGAGATAGGCGCCGTGCCCGCCCTCGTCCTGGACTTTCGCGATCAGGATCGCCTTGCGGAGCAGCGACGGCGCGCGGGTTATCCAGTTGCCTTCCGGGAGCATGCCGACGATCTCGGAATGCGCGTGCTGGGAAATCTGGCGGATGAGGGTGCGCCGGTAGGCCTCGGGCATCCAGTCCTTGGCTTCGATCTTTTCCTCGGCGTCTACGCGCGCCTGGAAGCGCAACTCCAGCGCAGCATGGTCCTGCGCCTCGTCGCGGAGACAATCTTTACCAAGTGAATCAAGACCTTGCGTGTACATTCCGGCCGACTCCGCGGGCGCGTTCCTGGACCACCAACTTTGACACAGAAAGCGGCTTTTAGGTCCAGCCCTCGATCCGTTGCACGAGGGTCTCCATGAAGCGGTTCGCCTGGTGTCCGTCCAGCGCGCGGTGATCGATCGTGAGCGTGACGTAGCAACAGGGCCGTACGACGATCGAGTCTTTTCCGTCCGCCGTGACGACGACCGCGCGCTTTTCCAGCTTGCCGACGCCCAGGATCGCGGACTGAGGCTGGTTGATGACGATCGGCGCCGCGACGAGACTCCCGCTCACGCCGTGGTTTGAAATCGTGAACGTCCCGCCGCGCAGGTCAGCGGGCGTCAGGCGATCGTCACGTGCGCGCGCGACCAGCTCGCCCAACGCGGCGGCAATGCCGGCGAGATCGAGGTTTCCGGCGTCGCGTATGACCGGAACGACGAGTCCGCGGCCTTCGAGCGCCGTGCCGACGCCGATGTCGATGCGATCGCCGACCAGGAGCGCATCGTCGGTCCAGCGGCCGTTCGCCTCGGGCACGGCGCGTATCGCATCGACGCAGGCAGCGACGAAATACGCAGTCAGCGTCAACGACAGTCCGCGTTTTTCGAATCCGGGTCGTTCTTTCGCCCGATGCGCGAGAACGGCCGTCATATCCGACTGGAACACGGTCGTCACGTGCGGGGCCGTGTGCATCAGGCTCTCGACCATGTGCGCCGCGATGCGCCGGCGCATCGGCGTGTGCGGGATGCGGCGGAGGCCGGCCTCGCCGACGGGCGGCTGCACATCCGGTGATTTGCGTGCGAGTGACGGCGCGGCCGCCGGCTGCGCCGCGGCGAGCACGTCCTCCACCGTGATACGTCCACCCTCGCCGCTGCCTTGCACGACATTCCGCCGAAAGACCGCGTTCCGCGAGCAGTCGCCGCACGGCCGGACTCATCCGGCCGGCCGCAATCGGAACGGCTGCCGGCAGCGCCGGCTTCGCCGCAGGCTGGATTGCCGCTTGAGCGGCGGCCGGTGCCGCAGACCGCCGCCGCGTGGCCCGATCGCAAGCGTCCGAGCAAGGCACCGGGCGCCACATCGGTCCCTTCGGCCGCGGCAATCTCGCCGAGGACGCCGTCGGCCGGCGCGGGCACTTCGATCGTGACCTTGTCGGTCTCGATCTCGACCAGCGGCTCGTGTCTTGCGACCGGGTCGCCGACGGCCTTCAGCCAGCGCAGCACCTGCGAACGGGTGCCTTCCGCCTGGTCGGCCGGGAGCAGCACGTCGATCATGTCGCTCATTCACACACTCGCAATGCGGCGCATCGCCGCGACAATCTTACCAACCGACGGCACGACTGCCTCGAGAAGAATGGGGCTGTGCGGGCTCGGTACGTCCGGCATCGCGAGGCGTTCGACCGGCGCGTCGAGATCGAAGAATGCGCGCTCCGCGAGCACGGCCGCGATCTCGGCGCCGAATCCCGCCGTCATCGTGTCCTCGTGAACGATCAGGCAGCGCCGCGTCTTCGCGACCGATGCGAGCACCGCCGCCCGGTCCCAGGGCGACAAGGTGCGCAGATCGAGGAGTTCGACATCGATCGCGGACTGGGCGGCCGCCTGTTCGCAGCGCTCGACCATCGCGCCCCAGGTCACGACGGTCAGTTCCGATCCTGCGCGCAGGCAATGCGCCTTCCCGAACGGCAGCATGTAGTCGTCGCCCGGCCACGGCCGCCGCGCCGCCGCGCCGTCGAGAAGCGAGCGATGCTCGAAGAAGATCACCGGATCGTTGCCGCGCAAGGCGGTTCGCAATAGTCCGACGGCATCCTCGGCATTCGACGGCATGGCGAGCTGCCAGCCGATCGCGTGCGCGAACTCCACTTCATTGCACTGGCTGTGCCACGGATCGCCGCACTTGAAGAAGCCGCCCGGCATTCGCACGACCATGGGCGCCGCGAAGCGGTTCGCCGTGCGCCAGCGCATCGTGCCGCAATCGTGCAACTGTTCGGCGGCCGGCTCGGCGTACTTGCGGAACTGGATCTCGGGCACCGGCACGAGCCCCGCGAGCGCCATGCCGACGGCGCGGCCGATGATCCCCTCCTCGGAAAGGCTGGTATCGAAGACCCGCGTCTCGCCGAATCGCTCCTGCAGCCCGAGCGTCGCCGCGTGCACGCCGCCCTTGCGCCCGACGTCTTCGCCGAAAACGAGGACCCGCGGATTGATCGCGAGCTCGTGTTCGAGCGTGCGGCGGATCGCGGTCAGCATGTTGATCCGCGCGCCTTCAGGCCGGGCGGTTACGGCACCCGCGCGTGGCGCGATACCCTCGCCCTGCGGCCCGCCCTGGCGCTGCATCTCGATCGATCCATCCGCGCGCCGCTCGCTGAACACATGCCTCGCGACCGCAACCGCCGAAACCGGTGGGCGCGACTCGACTCGCGCGAGCGCCGACTGAACATCGGCTTCGGCCGCGGATTCGAGTGCGCGCCACTCGCTCTCGGTCATCGTCGCCGGCACGAGATGCCGTCGCAGCTGCAGCAGTGGATCCCGGGCCCGCTCTTCCTCGATTTCCGAGGCGCTCTTGTAGGCCTGGGTGTCCTGTCCGGAGTGTCCGGAAAGCCGGGGCACTCGCAGTCGAAGGAACACGGGACCCTTTCCCTGTCTGACGTCCGCGACCGCCGCCTCGATCAGCTGCGCGGCCGCGACGGGATCCGAGCCCTCGCCCGTGAATATCCGGAGATTCCGGAAGGCGGCCAGGTTTGCCGCGATGTCGCCGCCCGGCGTCTGCCGCGCCGACGGAACGGAAATTCCGTAACCGTTGTCTTCGATGAAATACAGGAGCGGCAGCCGTTCGGTCGTCGCGATATTGAGCGACGCCCAGAATCCGTTAGTCGCGGTCGACGCTTCCCCGCCATGCGCGACCGCGATGCAGGCATTCGAATCCGGATCGGAGAGAACGCTTGCGCGATAGAGGAGCGACTGTGCCCATCCGGTCGCCGGCGTGTACTGCGTGCCGACGCCGCCACAGGCCGGCAGCAGGCATGCGCGCCCGCGACCCGGCAGATTGAGAACGACGCCGATATCACGACCCGCCGACATGCCCTCCGCACGCATCATCGTCGAAGCCAGCGCCTCTTCCGGCGACAGTCCGAGGGCGAGCGCGAGCGGCCGAGAGCGATAGTAAGGCGCGACCGCATCCTGCTTGCCGTCGAGTTGTTGGCCCAGCAGGGCCTGAGTCAGGTCATGCCCACGGGCGGAAAACTGGTAGAGCACTTTACGATCGGGCACGAGCTTCGATTCCTCGAGCGAATCGAGCGCGCGCGAGAGGAAGACGGTGCGCAAAGCGGATTTCCAATCCGGCATATCCAGGCATCCCATTGACCGGCTGGCGCTCATCCTAGCGGGCCGCGACGGGTGTTTTTGGGCAATTTCCGGTCTAGAATCCCAACGCCCGCGAACCCGGTCGGCCCGACGCTGTCCCAAAGTCACCAATGCCCAGGGGGAGACTGCTTCAATGACCCGAACGATGCTTGCCTTGATCTTCTTCTTTGCGGCCGGAGCCGCACAGGCCGCGTGCATTTATCCGCGCGCCCCGGAGCGGGTGCCGGACGGCAAGACCGCGACCTATGAGGAAATGGCGGCGGCACAGAAAGCGGTGCAACAGTTCAATGAAGACATAAATGCATACAACGCCTGTCTCGACCTCGAAATGAGCACGCTTGAAAAAAGCGGCTCGTATGACGAGAACCGGCTCACCGAACTTCGCGCGATGCAGGCAAAGAGAAACAATGCGGCTGTCGACGAAGTCCAGGCGCTCGCCGATCAGTTCAACGAGCAGCTCAGAATCTTCAAGACCCGCGACAAGCAGGATTGACGCCGGGCACCGATGCCGACAGCCGCTGAATCCTTGGCCGGGCACCTCGATGTGTCGATTTCACTCGCGGACGCCGCCGCCGCGGGCTACCGGATCATCGACATCCGCGAGCCCGAGGAATGCGCGGAGGATCCGCTCCCGCTCGCCGGGCAGGAGTGCAGGCCGCTCGGCGAGCTGCTCGAAGGAGATATCGGACTGGAGCCGGCCGCCCGCTACCTCCTCGTCTGCGCCCACGGCGTGCGCAGCCGCGCGGCGGCGGAGTTTCTCCGTTCTCGCGGTTTCCGGGATGTCTGGTCGCTTCGCGGCGGACTCGCGGCGCTCCACGACTGATCCGGTTCAGAACGCGAACTGATCGGGCGGCAGGTCCATCAGCGATCCGGCGCCCGCGCCCAGCGCATCGAGATGCGCCTCGGCCCGCGGCAGGATGCGCTGGAAATAGAATCGCGCCGTTGCGAGTTTCGACCTGTGGAATGCGGCGTCGACGGACCCTGCCTTCAGGGCGGCCGCCGAAACGGCGGCCATCCGGGCCCAGCACCAGGCGACGCAGAGATAGCCGGTCAGCTCCAGGTAGTCCATGGATGCCGCCCCGGTCTCGTCGGGATTGCGCGCGCTGCGTACCGCGATTTCCTCGGTCGCGACGCTCCACTCCTTGAGGAGTCCGGCCAGCCGCACGATGAATTCCGACAGCTCAGCCGATCCGGCGTGGCGTTCGCAGAAACCGCCGAGCAGCCCGCCCAGCTGCCGGGCGAGCGCGCCGCCGGAGCCGAGGATCTTCCGGCCGAGAAGATCCATCGCCTGCACGCCGTTCGCGCCCTCGTAGATCGCGGTGATGCGCGCGTCGCGGAAATACTGCTCGATGCCGGTCTCGCGGACGTAGCCGTGACCGCCGTGGATCTGGATCGCGAGGCTCGTGCACTCGAGCGACATGTCTGTGACGAATCCTTTCACGATCGGCGTGAGAATCGGCGAGCAGGGCCTCGGATTCCGCGCGCTTCGCCGGGTCCGGATGATGCAGCGCGCGGTCCATCTGCGTGCCCGCAAACCAGATGAGGACACGCGAGCCCTCGATGAGCGACCGTTGCGTCAGCAGCATGCGTCGCACGTCGGGATGGCCGATGATCGGATCCGCCGCGGCCCTGCCTCCCTCCGAGGTGCGGCCCTGCCGGCGCTCGCGCGCGTAGGCGAGCGCGGGCTGCCAGGCGCGCTCGCATTGCGCGAGTCCCTGGAGCCCGACCCAGAGCCGCGCGTGGTTCATCATCGTGAACATGACTCTTCAGGCCGCCGTTGATCTCGCCGATCAGCCAGCCGCGTGAATTGTCGAAGTTCATGACGCAGGTCGCCGACCCGTGGATGCCGAGTTTGTGCTCGACGCTCGGGCAGGTGACGCCATTCGATTCGCCGGGTGCGCCACTCCCGTCCGGCAGGCGTTTCGGCACGAGGAACAGGCTGATGCCGCGCGAGCCCGAGGGCGCGTCGGGGAGCTTGGCAAGCACCATGTGCACGATGTTCTCGGTGAGGTCGTGCTCGCCGCTCGTGATGAATATCTTGGTGCCGTTGATTCGGTAGCTGCCCGCCCCGTCGGGCTCAGCGCGCGTGCGCATCAGGCCGAGATCGGTGCCGGCGTGCGGCTCGGTCAGTACCATCGTGCCGCTCCACACGCCGCTCACGAGTTTCGGCAGATAGAGACGGCGGAGTTCCTCGGTCGCGTGTTTCTCCACGCAGAGAATCGCGCTGTCGGTCAGGCCGCTATAGAGCTTCCAGGACATGTTGGCCGAGACCAGCATCTCGCCGATCACGCCGCCGAGGCTCTCGGGAAGGCCCTGTCCACCGGCCTCCACGGGTCCGCACAACGCAGCCCAGCCGTCGTCGACGTACTGCTTATAGGCTTCGACGAATCCGGGCGGCGTGATGACGCGGCCGTCCTCGCCGCGCCGCACGCCGATCCGGTCGCCGGGTTCGTTGGTCGGAGCGATCACGTCCTCGGCGAACCGCGCGCCGCCGTCGAGCACGCCGTCGATCAGCTCGGCATTGACGTCGGGCCGGCCGAGATCGCGGTAATGGGATTCGACGTCGAGCACGTCGTACAGAACGTAACGGAATTCGCGGAGTGGAACTTTGTAGACGGGCATGAATCGAGCGGCCGCAGCCTAGCCTGCCGCCTCGGCGCAGGTGATGCAGCGGTCGGAATAGGGCAGCGCCTGCAATCTGCGTTCGCCGATCGGCTGTCCGCAATTGCTGCAGACGCCATAGGTGCCGTGGTCCAGCTGGGCGAGCGCTCGATTGATCTGGGCGAGTTCCGCCGCCGTCGCCTCGCCGATTCCGGCGAGCACGGCGTCGTTCTCCATTTGCACGACCTGCTCGGCGAAATCCTTGTCGAGCGGTCCCGAAGAGCGCGTGATGTCGGCGTGGACCTTGGCCGCGCGCACCAGCAGCTCCTGCTTCTGCGTCTGCAGTTTCCGCCGGACTGCCTCGAACTCGGTCGGCATGGGACCTCGCGGCGCTGTCAGGAGCGATGGCCGTGCCAGGCCATCGCTCCGGGGTCCCTCAGTTTACCTGTACTTCGACCGTCCTGGCGCGCGGCGCGGGCTTCTTCGGCACCCGGACCTTCAGGACGCCGTTCTTGCTCTCCGCCTGGATCGAGCCGATGTCGGCGTCATCCGGCAGGCGGAAGCTGCGCGAGAAGCTGCCGTAGAAGCTCTCGACGCGATGCACTTTCTCGTCCTTGTGCTCGGCTTCCTTGCGGCGCTCGCCGCTGATCGTGATGACGTCCTCGTCGACGGTCACCTTCACTTCTTCCTTGCTCACTTCGGGCAGCTCGGCCTTGATGAGATAGTCGGTCTCCGTCTCGGAAATGTTGGCGAGCGGAGTCCAGGACGCCGCATCGCTCTCGTCGGTCGCGCCCTGGCGGGTGCTTGCCAGTCGGCCGATGAGCGGGTTGTAACGCGTGAATAGGTCGTCCAGTTCCCTGAACGGTGCCCAGCGGATCAGTGTCATGCTCATTTCTCCTTGTGCCCTCGGTGGGCTTGGCCTGGTGAATGGGACTGGTGCCCGACCATTTCAAGGGTCGCTGCCCGAACGCGGCGCCGCCCGGCGCGGTTTGCTTGGCGTCGGCTCGCGCCCGTAATATCGGGGGCGGTGCAAAACGCAGCGCCCGCCACCGTTGCAGCGAGGGAGTCCATGGGCCGCGATCACAACCCGGTACCCGGGCAGTGGTACGAAAGCCTCGATGACGAGGAGGTCTTCCAGGTCCTGTCGATCGACGAGGACTCGGAGTTGATCGAGCTGCAGTACGAGGACGGCGACGTCGAAGAGATCGACTACGAGACCTGGCAGGAACTCGACCTGGACCTGACCGAGGAACCTGAGGGCTGGTCGGGCTCCGACGACGAAGAGGAAGACGACAAAGAGTTTGACGAGGACGACGACGACTGGGATGACGACGAGGACGAGGACGAAGACGAGGACGACGAAGACGACGGCTACGGCGACCGCGACGACTACTGAACCCGCCCGACAGGTTCCGGTCCAACAGGCAGGCCGAGCAAGGACCCGAACCATGAAAACCGCGATGCTGACCGGACCCCTTCTCGCACTCGCCGCCTGCGTGAGTTCCGGGCCGGAATCCCAACTCGGGAAAACGGAACCGCAGCACATCGAAACGATCCGCAGCAGCGACTGCGTCTTCCATTCCACGATCAGCGGATTCGAGCCTCTCGACGATCGTTTTGTCGTGCTCTTCGGCATGGGCCGCCGCAAGGCCTATCTCGCCGAGATTGCCGGCGGCTGTTTCGACATGAAGAACCAGCATGCGCTTGCCGCCGTGGACGGCGACGGCAATGGGCAAATCTGCGGTTTCGGACGCGATTCCGTCGCCTATGAGCGCTTGGGCAGGGTGGAGAACTGCCGGATACTGGGACTCGAGGAGTTGAACGAGGAGCGGCGCGTCGAGCTTGGCGTCGGCGTCCCGGAGAAGCCGGCGACGAAAGGCGACAAGAAGGAAGAGACGAAGGAAGAAGAGTCGAAGTGACGCAGCGCCTTGAAAAAATGCCTTGCCGCATCCATAGGCTACAGACGACCCCGAGCTGAAGGTAGTTCCAATGAAGAGAGTCCTGCTGTTCGTCCTCACGAACTTCGCAATCCTCATCGTTGCGAGCGTCACGCTCAGGCTTCTGGGCGTCGAACCCTGGCTCAATGCGCAGGGCATCAATTTCAGCTCGCTCCTGATCTTCGGCGCCGTCCTCGGTTTCGGCGGGGCCTTCCTGTCGCTCGCCATCTCGAAGTGGATGGCGAAGCGGATGATGGGCGTGCAGGTGATCACCGACCCGCGCGCGGAGCCTGAAATCTGGCTGGTCGAGACCGTGCGCCGGCTCTCGGCGCAAGCCGGCATCGGCATGCCGGAAGTCGGCGTATTCCAGTCCGCCGCCCCGAATGCGTTTGCGACCGGTGCGCGACGCGACAAGTCACTCGTCGCCGTCAGCTCCGGGCTGCTGCAGCGCATGAACCGGCGCGAAGTCGAAGCGGTGCTCGGCCATGAGGTGAGCCACGTCGCGAACGGCGACATGGTGACGCTCACGCTGATTCAGGGTGTCGTCAACACCTTCGTATTCGTCGCCTCGCGCGTCGTCGGCAACATCGTCGACAAGGTCGTATTCCGCAACGAGCGCGGCCATGGTCCCGCGTTCTGGATCACGACACTGGTTGCCGAACTCGTGCTCGGCTTCCTCGCCACGATGATCGTCCTGTGGTTCTCGCGCCAGCGAGAATTCCGCGCAGACGGCGGCGGCGCCCGGCTTGCCGGCCGGCAGAACATGATCTCCGCGCTCGAAACGCTCGGTCGCGGCCACGGCGAGCCGCTGCCGGACAAGATGGCGGCCTTCGGCATCAACGGGCGCAAAGGCGAGGGCCTCCGCAGGCTCTTCATGAGCCACCCGCCGATCGAGGAGCGCATCGCGGCCCTGCAGTCCGCGCAGATCGCCTGAGTCCGGACGGCCGGCCGAAGAGCGGCGGATCGCGCCGCTCAGTAAGATGCGCGCCATGACCCGGCCGACAACTCCCATGTCGCAGGCCACGCTCGAGGCGCTCAAGTCGCTGCTCGGGCCGGGCGGATCGCTCGACGCCGCCTCCGACCGGGCGCCCTTCGAAACCGATTTCCGCGGCATCCACCACGGCCGCACGCCGCTCGTCGCGCTGCCGGATTCGACCGCGGCGGTTTCCGAGTTCGTGCGCTTCTGCGCGCGCGAGGGCCTCGGAATCGTGCCGCAGGGCGGCAACACGAGCTATTGCGGGGGCGCCACGCCGCGTGAGGGCCGGAACGAGATCGTGCTTTCGCTGCGCCGCATGCGCAGGATCCGCGCCGTCGACGCGCTGAACGATTCGATGACGGCGGAAGCGGGCTGCGTGCTAGCGGAACTCCAGGCTGCGGCGGCGGCGGCGAACCGCCTGCTGCCGATGTCGCTCGGCTCCGAGGGCAGCTGCACCCTCGGCGGCATCGTCTCGACGAATGCAGGCGGCACCGCCGTGCTGCGCTACGGAATGATGCGGGCCCTGGTGCTAGGACTCGAAGTCGTTCTGCCGGACGGGCGCATCCTCGATCAGCTCGCCCCGCTTCGAAAGGACAACACCGGCTACGACGTGAAGCAGCTCTTCATCGGCGCCGAAGGCACGCTCGGCGTCGTCACCGCGGCGAGCCTGCGGCTCTTCCCGCGCCCCGCCGCGACGGCGACGGCGATGGTCGCGCTCGACACGCCCGCGGCGGCGCTCGCGCTCCTCGCCATGCTCCGCGAATCGCAGGGCGATGCCGTGACGACCTTCGAGCTGATCCCCCGCATCGGTCTCGAATTCGTCTGCCATCACATCGCAGGCGCCCGCGATCCGTTCGAGCTCGCCCACGCCTGGTACGCCCTGGTCGAAATCTCGTCCACCCGGTCCGGCGCGGATCTAGCCGCGCGATTCGAGAATGCGCTTGCGATCGCAATCGAGCGCGGCGTCGCCCGCGATGCCGTCACCGCGACCTCGGAGAGCCAGCGGGAGGGCCTGTGGCGCCTGCGCGAGACGATTCCGGAGGCGCAGCGCCACGAGGGCGTGAGCCTGAAGCACGACATTTCCGTCGAGCCCGCAAAGCTTCCGCACTTCATCGACCAGGGCCGTGTGCTCCTCGCGCAGCTCGCACCGGGCGCGCGGCTCGTCGCCTACGGCCACCTCGGCGACGGAAACCTGCACTTCAATCTGAGCGCGCCCGCCGGCGACGACGGACAGGGCCTGCAAGAGACTTCCGATTCGATCCGGCGCGGCGTGCACGATCTCGTCGCCGCGCACGGCGGAAGCATCAGCGCCGAGCATGGCATCGGACAGCTCAAGGTCGGCGAGCTCGAGCTCTACGAGGATCCGGTCGCGCTCGAGCTGATGCGGACCGTCAAGCGCGCCATCGACCCGCACGGGATCATGAATCCCGGCAAGGTTCTGCGGGATCAGCCGGAAGCTGCGCCCGAACGCCGCAGCCGCAGGAACCCATAGAGCGCGACGAGCAGCGCGAGGGCGATTCCGATCGCCGCCCATTCCAGGGCGGTTAGCGTCGTCACGATCGCGGCCATCGCCGCCACGGAAACCACTGGTATCAGCGCGCCTCCTGGCAAGTTGAAAGGCCGATCGCCGCGCTCGCGGATGTCCAGCGACTGCGCTCGCCAGGCGGCAAGCCCGACGAGCGCGTACACGAGGCATATCGCGCCGCCCGAGATCAGCGCAAGCGGGTCGAAACTGCCGGCGATCGCGAGCGCCCAGGCAAGACCCGCATGAACGACGAGCGCCCGCAGCGGCACGCGGTGTTTCGCGCTCACGGTGCCGAAGGCGCGCGGCAAATAGCGGTCCCGTCCGAGCGCGAACACGACGCGCGCGGTACCGAGCAGGTTGCCCATCAGGAAACCGACCATCGAGATGCACGCCGTCGCGAGAAGCAACGCTCGTCCCGGCGTCCACAGCGCGCCTGCGGTATCGGCCACGGGCACGCCGCTCGCCGCGAGATCCGGCCCGAGCAGGCCCTGGCCCACGATCTGCAGCGCAAGATAGAGAAGCACCACGAGCGCGATCGCGGCCACGGTCGCGCGCGGCACGTCGCGCGCGGGATCGTTGATCTCGCCCGACGGCACGAGCGCCGTCTCCATGCCGGAATAGGCGAACATGACGAGCACCATGGAGGCGCCGAGCGCGCCCCACGAGGGTACGTCGTCGATCGCAAAGCTGACCTGCGACCAGTCGACAAAGACGATCCCGAACGCCGCGAGCAGGAACAGCGGCGCCAGCTTCAGCGCGGCCAGCGCCGTGATCGCGCGGGCGCCGAGCTTGACGCCAAATGCGTTCAGCGCGAGCAAGCTGCCGTAAACGGCGGTGAGCAGCAGCGCGCGCGGCAGCGGCGGGGCCAACGCGGGCACGAGATTGGCCACCTGAACGGATAGCGCGGCGGCGACCCCCGCGCTCGAAGCGATGTTGGAGATCCACATCAGCGAGCCGCCGATGAACCCGGCGAAGGGGCCGTAAGTCGCCGTGACGTAGCTGTACGGACCGCCGGTGACCTGCACGCGGCTGCCCACGGCGGCGAAGCAGAGGGCGATCGGTACGATCGCGAGGGCACCCGCGACCAACGCCAGCGGCGCGGCGCTCCCCATTTGCGTGGCGAGCGCGGACGGCATGCGGAAGATGCCCCCGCCGACGATGGAATTGATGACTGCCGCCGTGAGCGCGAGCGTGCCGATCGCCCGGATCAACGCAGCCTCGCCCTGCAGCGCGGATACCGGAGGGCGCGAATTTTCGTCGGACTTCGGCATTCTGCGCGCTCCTAGACTTGCTGTCCCGCAGGCCGGGTCCAGCGGCTGTCCGGACGGATCAGTCCTTCCTGGGCCACGCTCGCGACCAGACGGCCGTCCCGCGTGAAAATCGAGCCACGGCAGAATCCGCGCGCGCCCGAAGCGCTGGGGCTTTCGATCGAATACAGCAGCCATTCGTCGACGCGCAGGTCGCGATGAAACCAGATGGCGTGGTCGATGCTTGCAAGCTGCAATTGCAGGAATGGCACGCCGTGCGGCAGCGTGGCCGTCGCGAGCAGGTGATAGTCGGAAACATAAGTCAGAAGGCAACGATGAAGTGCCTGGTCGTCCGGCAGTCGGTCGACCACCCGGAACCAGATCTGCCTTTCGGGCGCGCGCTTGGCCGGATCCAGATAGTCGCGCGGATTCACGGCGCGGAATTCGAAGGGCCGCTGGTTGCGGAAGTAGGCGCTGACCTTGTGCGGCACGCGTTCGAGCAATGCCGCCTCGATCTCGCCGAGATCCTTCAATTCTTCGGGCGGGGGTGCCTTCGGCATGGGTGACTGGTGATCGAGACCCGGCTCGACGATCTGGAATGACGCCGACATCGTGAGGATCGGCTGGCCATGCTGGATCGCGACGACACGCCGGCTCGTGAAGCTTCCGCCGTCGCGGCTGCGCTCCACATTGAAGACGATCGGAACGCTGAGATCGCCGCGCCGCAGGAAATAGGCGTGCAGCGAATGCACCTGGCGGCCTTCCACAGTGCGCGACGCCGCAACCAGCGCCTGGCCCAGCACCTGGCCGCCGAATACCTGCGGCGCGCCGACGTCGCGGCTCTCGCCGCGAAACAGGTTGTCCTCGATCTGCTCGAGATCGAGAAGCTTCAGCATTTCCGGAAGGCGCGAATCCATGAATTTGCCGCCTTCAGTCCGGGGGCGCAACGCCGAGCCGCTCGCGCATGATGGGACTGGTTGTCGTGTACTGGAGAAACTGCCGCTTCTCCGGATAGACGTAGTGCTGCACACCGAACGCAGCGAGCGCCGCCTCGTGGAATCCCGACAGGATCAGTTTCTTCTTGCCGGGATAGGTATTGATGTCGCCGATCGCGAAGATTCCGGGCTCGCTCGTCTGGAATTTCTCCGTGTCGACCCTGAGCGCCTTCTTCTCGAGCGCGAGGCCCCAGTTCGCGACGGGCCCCAGTTTCGGGTGCAGCCCGAAACAGGCGAGCACGAGTTCGCAGTCCACATCGGTCGTCGACTTGTCGCGGCCCTGGATCGAAACGCCGGTCAGTCGGCCGCTGGCTTCCCGCAGTGACTGGATCGTGCCTTCGAGGTAACGCAGCTTGCCGGCCGCGGCGAGTTCCTTCATGCGCGCGACCGACACGGGCTGTGCCTTGAACTCCGCACGCCGGTGCACGAGCGCAAGCGTACGCGCCTTGCCGCAGAGCTCGAGCGCCCAGTCGAGCGCGCTGTCTCCGCCGCCGGCGATGAGGAGATCCTTGCCGTGAAAATCCTCGGCGCGCCGCACTCGATACTGAATTGCGGTTCCCTCGTGTCGCTCCGCCTCCGGCACCATGAGCCGACGCGGCTGAAAGGAACCGAGGCCGCCCGCGACGATGACGCTGCCGGCATCGAATCGCGTATCCGTCGACGTCTCGATCTCGAAGCGGCCCGATTCCAGGCGCGTGACGCCGCTCACTTCCTGTCCCAGGTGAAACCCGGCGTGAAATGGCTTGATCTGTTCGAGCAGGCGGTCGACGAGTTCCTTGGCGCCGCAGACCGGGAGCGCAGGAATGTCGTAAATCGGCTTGTCCGGATAGAGTTCGGTGCACTGGCCGCCCGGGTGGGCGAGCGAATCCACGATCTCGCATTTGATCCCGAGCAGGCCGAGCTCGAAAACTGCGAACAGGCCGACCGGGCCCGCGCCGATGATGACGCATTCCGTGCTGATGGCGGCGGGCGTCGCGGCTGGGTTCACGTGGATTCCTCGGAGCGCATTGACCGGTCGCCTCACGCGACTGCGGCCGGCATTCTATCCGATGATAGGCTTGGGCCCCATGGCCCAGGCCTTCGAAACTGCGGAAGTGCGGCGCGGCAGCGCCCTGCCCGCGCTTCGTCACGACGCAGACGGCCGGCGGCGCATCGACATGCGCGCGATCGCGGTGCTCGCACTGCCGCTCGTGCTGAACAGCACGGTGCAGGCCGTGCTGAACCTGACCGACACCTGGTTCATCGGGCGGCTCTCGACTTCGGCGACCGCGGCGATCGCCGCGGTTCATTGGCTTGCGCTGCTAGCGCTCTTCCTGATCGGCGGCGTCGCGATGGGCGTGCAGACGCTCGTCGCGCAGGCCTACGGCGCCGGGCGCTATCGCCGCACCAGCCAGATCGCCTGGATGGGACTGTGGGCATCGGTGCTGACCATTCCCGCATTCGGGCTGACCATCGCCTTCGGTCCCGCGATGATCCACGGCTTCGGACTGGCGCCGGACGTCGAAGTGCTCGCGATCCAGTTCTGGATTCCGCGCATGATCGGCGGGCCGCTCGCGGCCGCGCTCTGGGCGGCGGTCGCCTACTTCAACGGCATCGGCCGCACGCGCATCCCGCTCGTGATCGGGCTCGTGGTCCTGGGTCTCGAACGCGATCCTGAACGAGATCTTCATCTTCCGCTTCGGCTGGGGCATGGCCGGCGCCGCCTGGGCGACGACGGTCGCGGAACTGATCGGCGTCGCGATGGCGATCCAGGCGATCCTGCGTCTCGAACCCGAGCGCTTCCGCGCGCATCTCACCTGGCATCCGAAGATCGCGCCGCATCGTCGCGCTCATCGCGCTCGGGCTGCCGATGGCGATGACGGCCTGCGCCGACCTCGGCGCGGCGGCGCTCTTTCAGCTGATGCAGGTGCAGGTCGGCGTCGTCGACGGCGCGGCGACGCAGATCGTCACGATCTTCACCGCGATTGCCTACATGCCGGGCATCGGTCTCGCGCTCGCCGGCACGACCCTCGTCGGCCAGGCGATCGGCGCCGGCGATCGCGACTGGGCGGAGCGGCTCGGCAACCGGATCATCGCGATCGTCGCCTGCTACATGGGAGGAATCGGCCTCGTGATCGCGCTCGACCGGCGACTGGGTCGTGCCGCTCTTCGTCAACGCATCCGATCCGCGCGCCGCAGAGGTCATCGCACTCTGCTCGTCGCTGCTCTGGCTTGCGGCCGCCTACCAGTTCTTCGACGGCGTGAATTTCGCAAGCTCGTTTTGCCTGCGCGGCGCCGGCGATGCCCGCGTGCCGGCGCTCATCGTGCTCTCCTGCGGCGCTGCTGCTCTTCCTGCCGCTCACGCACCTGCTGACCTTCGCCCCGGGCGAAGGCTGGTTCGATTCGGCGCCCGGCTACGGGTTCGGCGCGGTCGGCGGCTGGAGCGCGATTCTCGTCTACGTGGTTGCGATCGGCACCGCGCTCTGGTTTCGCTGGAGAAACGGCGCCTGGCGGAGCATCCGTCTCTGACGGTGCCGGGTCGTAGATTCGTAGATGCGGGCCTGGCTTGAATCTGCGAATCTACGACCCGGCACCGTCACTCGTAGTCGCGGGCGACGCGAAAGCCGAGGTCGGACTGGCGGCGCGCGGCGAGTTCCGCGCCGCGCGCGGGTGCGCGCGCATCGCGCGGGCGGCTCGCCCAGGAACCGCCGCGAACGCCTTTCAGCTCGCAACCGCCCTGCCAGGTCCAGGCGCGGGCGTCCTGCGGCCTGCCGGCGTAACTCGCGGTGAAGCAGTCCATGACCCATTCACGCACATTGCCGATCACGTCGAAGACGCCGAATGCATTCGGCTTGTACTGGGCGACCGGCGCGATCGCGGGAGCGCGATCGCTGCATCGCGCATTCGGCCAGGGGAAGCGCTGCGCATCGACCGCCGACGAGTCGTAGACATTCGCGAAGTCGCAGGCGAGCGAGAGCGCGAGGTCCTCGCGTGAATCGCGCTCGCCCCAGTAGCGCGGGAAGGACGTGCCGCCGCGCGCGACATATTCCCATTCCGCTTCCGACGGCAGTCGGTAGCGCTTGCCGCTCCCTTTCGAAAGCCATTCTGCATAAGCGCGCGCATCGTCCCAGCTGACGCAGACCACCGGCTCGTCGTCTCGCGGTGGCGTCGCGAATCCCGGATCGCGCCAGCTTCGTTCATGGTCCTGGACCCATTGACCCCCCATCCATACGCGACAGCCCGGGACGGCCTTTGCGCCGGTCGCGTCGACGAAGCGCCGGAACTCGCCCACCGTGATTTCCCGTCGTGAAATCAGGAAAGGCCGTGCGAACGAGAGCATGACCGCGGGAGATTCGCCGCGCCCCGCTTCGAGTTCCGCCGCATCGGGCGGCGAACCCATCGTGAACTGGCCCGGTGGCACGACTGCGAGATCGGGGCAGACCGCGCAGTCCCGCGATTCGGCCGCGGGCTGAGACTGCGCCGACGCCTGCGCGGCCGCGAAGAAAAGGATGGCGATCGGGAGCGGAACTCTCACCGTTCGTCCCGCTCGCTCTCGCCGAGATCGAGCGCGACCCGCAATCCGGTGTCGCCCGAATGCAGTTCGGCCGGTGCCGCCGCCCGTGCGGCGCTCCGGCTTTCCGCGGGCGGCGTGAGCCAGCTGCCGCCACGCAGCACGCGCTCGCCACAGCCTCCGAGCCATTCCCAGGCGCGCCCGTCGCGCGGCCTGCCGACGTAACTGCCGGTCGCGCAATCCTGGACCCATTCGCGCACATTGCCGATCACGTCGTGAAGACCGAAGGCGTTGGCGTTGAAGCTGCCGACGGGCGCGAGTTCGGCGTAGCCGTCACGGCAGCCGGCAACGGGCCATCCGAGCCGATAGCTCGCCGCCGCCGTCAGATCGTAGGTGTTCGCCTGATCGCAGCCGCTTTCGGCCTCGTCGCCCCAGGGCCGGAGCGTGCGGCTGCCCGCGCGCGCCGCGTATTCCCACTCGGCTTCCGAAGGAAGTCGGTAGCGGGCGCCGGACTTCGCCGAAAGCCATTTCACGTAGGCCTGCGCATCCGCGAACGAAACACAGCTCGCGGGCATGTCGTCGGATGGCGCGGCCGGCGTCGCCGCGTCCTGCCAGCCGCGTCTCCCGTCCTCGCTGAAGCGCGACAACGCGGGATCCCAGACGCGGCAGCCCGGCAGCGGCTCGTGTCCGCTGTCCGCGACGAAGCGCGCGTACTGCCCGCGGGTCACTTCGTGCCTGCCGAGCGCGAATGCACTCGGCAATGCGATTACCACGGGCTCGTACTCCGCGGCCTCAATTCCCGGCGCCGATGCGGTGCCCGGAGTGCCCATCACGAAACTGCCCGCAGGGACGACGATCATCTCCGGACAGTCGTCGCAATCGCGGAAGGCCGAGCCGGCGGTGCGCGGCGACTCCGCCGCGCCCGCGATCGCAGTCAGGACGATCGAGGCGAACGCCGCTGTGCGGCGAAATGTCATCAGGAATCGATCCTCACTGGCACGAAGATCTGGGCATTGCCTCGCTGGATCAGGAGAGCAACCGTGCCTTTCGATGCGTTCACGGCGGTGCGGAACTCGCCGACGGTCGCGACCTGCACCCCATTGACGGCGATCAGGACATCGCCCGGCTCGACGCCCGCGATCGCGGCCGGGCCGTCGGCGTCTTCGACGAGCAGGCGGCCGCTCGTCTTCAACTCCTGGCGCTCGCCGCCGGTCAGCGGCCGCACGGCCAGTCCGAGCTTGCCGGTCTCGGAGTCCGCCTGCGGCGTGCGCAGAGCGACCGCCGGCTCGTCCTCGAGTTCGCCGATCTTGATACGGACGCTCTTTTCCGCCTTGTCGCGCCAGATCGTGAGCGCCGCCTTCTTGCCGGGCTTGATGCCGGCGATGATCGCCGGCAGCTCGCTCGAGCGCTCGATGTCCTGTCCGTCGACCGCGAGTATCACGTCGCCGGGTTTCAGGCCGGCGTCGTCGGCCGGACCGCCTTCCTCGACCTGGCTCACGAGCGCGCCGCGCGGGCGCGTCAGCCGGAACGAATCGGCGAGATCCTGGTTCACTTCCTGGATCACGACGCCGATGCGCCCGCGCTCGACGCGGCCGCTTGCGACGAGCTGGTCCTTCACGTTGATCGCGACGTCGATCGGGATCGCGAACGAAACGCCCTGGTAGCCGCCCGTGCGGCTGTAGATCTGCGAATTGATGCCGATCACTTCGCCGCGCAGGTTGAAGAGCGGCCCGCCCGAATTGCCCGGGTTGACCGCCACGTCGGTCTGGATGAACGGCGTGTAAGCATCGCCTGCGAGCGAACGTGCGGTTGCGCTCACGATGCCCGCGGTCACCGAATTTTCGAATCCGAAGGGCGAGCCGATCGCGATGACCCACTCGCCCGCCTTCAGGTCCTGCGGATCGCCGATGCGCACGAACGGCAGCTTCGATGCCTCGATCTTGAGGACGGCGACGTCCGTCCGCTCGTCCTCTCCGACCACCTTGGCGCGATACTCGCGCCGGTCCGTCGTGCGGACGGTCACTTCGCCAGCGTCCGCGACGACGTGCGCATTCGTGAGGATGTAGCCGTCCGCGCTGATCACGAAGCCGGAGCCTTCGCCCCGGACCGGCGGCATCGGTCCACGCGGGTCGCCGAATCCGAAGCGCTTGAAGAATTCGTAGAGCGGATCGTCAGGCGAGACCTCCGGGCGCTGCCCTCCGACCGGCTGGCGGCGCGCGACCGTGCTCACGTTCACGACGGCGGGGCCGTACGTGTCGACGAGCGACGCGAAATTGGGAAGCGCGCCGGCAAGCGCCGGGTCGCCGGCAGGCGCAACCGCGGGCGCGGCGGCTGCGGGCACGGGCGTTGACTTGGCCTGGCTTCCGTCGGCCGACTGCGGCCCTTCCGTGCAGGAGACGAGGAAAACGAGCAACGCCGCCGGCCACAGCCGGCGCAATGGGATGTGCATGGATGCTCCGGGGCGGAAATTCGCTCCAGCGCTCTGACTGCGCCGGTTCCTGCAAGTTGCATCCATGCACATTAGTATTGCACCAAATGAGGTTCCGATTCCCGGCCATACTGTTTGGGGCGACCCTGGCGGCATCCGCGCTCGCCGCCGAACTGCCGGCCGGGACACGCGCCGTGCTCGAACGCGAGGCGGTTTCGCAGTCGAGCGTCAGCATCGTCGTGCGCGACGTCGCGAACGGCAATGGCCTGCTCGAACTCAACGGAAGCGCGTCGCGCCCGCCCGCTTCCACCATGAAGGTACTCCCGACCTGGGCCGCGCTCGATCTCCTCGGTCCAGCCTATTCCTGGAAGACCCGCGCCTGGAGCGACGTCCCCGTGGTCAAGGGCGTGCTCAAGGGAAACTTGTATCTCCAGGGCGGCGGCGACCCCCTGCTCACGATCGAGCGCTGGTGGCGATTCGCGAACGATCTGCGGCAGACGGGTCTTCGGGTGATCGAGGGAGACATCGTCGTCGATCAGACGCGCTTTTCGGCGCTCGACGAGCGGCCGGAGGATTTTGACGGAAAATTCTGGCGCACGTACAACGTCCTGCCGGATGCGATGCTCGTGAACTGGCAGGCTTCCGACTTCACGATCCGGCCGTCCGATGACGGCGGCGGCATCGACATCGCGATCCAGCCGTTTCCGGAAGGGCTCGTCGTCGAGAATCGCGTCAAGCTTGCGAGCGGTCGCTGCGCGGGCAAGAACAGCCGGGTCGCGTACACCATCGAGCCGAAGAATCCGGAGCGCGTCATCGCAACCGGCCGCATCGCGACGAGCTGCGGGCCGCAGACCCAGCGGCTCGCGATCATGGAACCGGCGCAATACGCTTTCGGGACTTTCGTGACCCTTTGGCGCCAGCTCGGCGGCCAGTTCCGCGGCGGAATGCTGCGCGCGCCGACCCCGCCGGCGGCGCGGCTTCTGCTGACGCACGAGTCAGAGCCGCTTTCCGAGATCGTGCGCGTCACCAACAAGTATTCCAGCAACATGATGGCGCGCTCGCTCGTGCTCGCGCTCGCCGCCGAGATGAGCGGAACGCCCGCGACCACGGCGGCAGGCGAGGCCGTGATCCAGGGCTGGCTGAAGACGCGCGGCCTGGATTTCCCGGAACTCGTCATTGGCAACGGTTCCGGCCTGTCGCGCGAGGCCCGGATGTCCGCCGACAGCATGGCGCGGCTTCTCGTCGGCGCCCGGCAGAGCCGTTTCGCGCCGGAGTTCCTGACCTCGCTTTCGCTCGGCGGACTCGACGGCACGCTCGAGAAACGCTTCGCGAACGTCGACGATCCGAGCCGTGTCCGCATGAAGACCGGCACGCTGAAGGACGTCAGCTGTATCGCGGGCTACGTCACCGGCAAGTCCGGCAGGACCTACGCTGTCGTCGTCTTCGTCAACCACCCGGGCGCGCAGAACGGGATCGGCGAAACCGTCCAGGCGTCGGTCGTCGACTGGGTACTGAAGCAATAACCGAGTTTCAAGGCGGGCAGGGAATGTCCCAAGCGAGCGAATAAAGTTCCGGCTGAGCGAGCGCGGGAGCATTCCCTGCCCGCCTTGAAACTCGATCGCGGCTTCAAGCGCGGCGTGCAAAATCGGCGTAGATATTGCCGAAGACCTCTTGCCAGCCAGAAAGGTATTCGTGGCGGAGGATGGGCGCGATTTCGCCGAGGGCTTCCCAGCCGCCGTGGGTCAGCGTCACGCGGCTGCCGTCGCAGGCGGGTGCAAAGACGACGTCGATCCATTGGGCGGATTCCGGCTCGCGACCGGGATGCCAGGTGAAGCGCAGCCGACGACCGGGCTCAACTGTTTCCACCGTGCCCCAGAGGTGCCGCGCGCCATCCGGCGCCAATTCCTCGACAGCTCCACCCGGTGCCGCATCGAGGACGCAGCGAGTCGCGGGCTGACGCGACAGCGAATGCGTCGCGGCCGGCCACCACTCCGCAAACTGCGAAGTGAATGCTGCGTATGCCTGCGCCGGCGGGGCCGGCAGATCGACGGAGAGGACGATGGGTGCCGGCGCGTTCACGGAGGATCCGAGCATACGCGGCGGGCGCCGCTGAAGTCCCCGTCGGCCTGCGACGAGCAGAAACTCCACCGAGGCAGGCCGATCGGATCCGCAAAACACTTGTCACACAGCCGGTCTAGAATCCGCGCCATGGAATCCGTCGCCACCGTCCTGATCGTCATCTTTCAGCTGTTCTTCGGCTGGTGCGGCGCGGAGCGGCAGGATCCACCGCCACCCGCGCGCTGCGAGTCATCCGGCGACTGCTGAGCCACTTCGGACGCGAAGCGCCTCTCAGGCCTTGCCGAGGATGCGTTCGAGCCGGTCGCGATAGCTCCGGCTCAACTTGAGTTCGTGCCCGCCTTCCAGCGTCAGGAAGTATTCGCCGTTCGTATGCGGCTTCAGCTTGCGAATGCGGCGGATATTGACGATTGTCGAGCGGTGGATGCGCTGAAAATCGGCCGGGTCGAGGCGCTCCTCGAATTGCTTCATCGTCGCCCGCACGACGTGGGTCCGGCCTTCCGCGTGCACGCACATGTAGTCGCCCGCCGCGTCGACCCACTCGATCGCTACGACCGGCAGCCGCACCGTTTCTCGTCCCAGCCGGATCGGCAGTACCTCGGGGAAGCGCCTCGACACACCCGCGGACCCGCGCGCGAGCAGTTCCTCGGCGTCGAGCTGGCCCGCGCCCGTGACGCTCGCGAGGAGCGCGACCAGCTGCTCGCGATGCTTCACCGACTTGCGCTGCGCGAACTGGTCGCGTACGTGGGCGAGCGTGCGATCAAGGCGCTCGTCCACGAGCGGTTTCAGCAGATAGTCGAGCGCGTGCGCGTCAAAGGCCTCGATTGCGTAGCGGTCGAATGCGGTGACGAACACGACCATCGGCATGCTGGTCTGCGGAATCCGGCGCAGGACCTCGAAACCGTCGATTCCCGGCATCTCGATGTCGAGGAACATCAGGTCCGGGGCGTGCTGGACGACGGCATCGAGCGCCTCGCGGCCGTTCGCGCACTGCGCGACGATCTGGAAATCCTTGAAAGCGCCAAGCCGCAACTCGAGCCCGCGGCGGGCGAGCGGCTCGTCGTCGACGATGATCGCGCGAATCGATCCGGCCATCAGAATCAGACTTCCAGCGGTAGCCGCATCTCGACGCGCAGGCCCGGCGCCATGTCGGCGATTTCGACCCGGTGCGCGTCCCCGTACAGCACCTTGAGCCGTTCGCGCGTATTGCGCAAGCCGACGCCGCGGCCGTTGCTGCTTGCCGCTGCGGCCGGCAGCCCCGGCCCGTCATCGACCACCGCGAGGCGCAGGCCCCCGCCTTCGATGCCGGCGATCACGGTCACAGAGCCGCCCTGCTCGCGCGGCGAGATCGCGTACTTCATCGCGTTCTCGACCAGCGGCTGCAGGAGCAGCGACGGCACGAGGGCGGATTCGGCTCGCTCGTCGACGTCGAACTCGAGCCGGAGCCGGTCGCCGAAGCGCAGTTTTTCGATGCCGAGGTAGAGGTTGAGCGCGTCGAGTTCCTGGCGCAGCGTGACCTTCTTCATCGGGTCCTGGTCAAGCGTATAGCGCAGGAACTCCGAGAGCCGGGAGACGGCGAGATTCGCCGTGCGGTTCTGTCCGTCCAGCACGAGCGTCGAGATCGCGTTCAGCGTGTTAAACAGGAAATGCGGGTTGAGCTGGTAGCGCAGCATCTTGAGCTGCGCTTCCTGGGCGAGGGCCGACTGCTTGAGCGTCGCCTCGCGCTCGAGCTGAAGGCGTTCGTAGAATTTCACGCCGTAGTAGAGGCCCGTCCAGCAGAGGAGCAGCGCCATCGAAGAGAGCGTGCCGACGAAAATCTCGAGGGGCTTGGGAGCATGTTCGGCGACCCAGTCGGGCTTGACGATCGTCATGTAGGCCGTATTGATGATCGCGCGCCAGCCGAGCGCGACGATCCAGCAGACGAGCGGCGATCCGATCAGCATCGCGCGCGGGCCCGCGGCCCAGAGTCTCCGGTAGAGCCAGCGCAGCGGCGCAGACAACAGAAAGCCGGCCGCCGCGGCAATCGCGATCACCTGGACGTAACCGGGCTCCTTCCCGTAGACCGCCGAACCGATGAACTGGGCGAACCCGTACGCGCTCCAGCCGAGCGTGTGCAGGCCCCAGAACAGCAGGTTGCGGTTGCTGCGCAGGAGGTCGAGATTCATCCGGACAACTTATTCAAGATTCGCCCAGGTGCGCAACGCCCCATCGTGCCCGCAGCACGGCTGGTCGCAGAAACCTGCGGTGCCGCGACCGTATTCACATGTATTGCCGCGCCGCGGCTTCGAGCTCGCCGGCGACACGCGCGCGCAAGGATGGCGGCGCCAGCACTTCGACTCCTGCGCCGTGACGAAGCAGATCCATGACGAGTTCCGGCTCGCGGCTGTAGGGCAATTCGAGCACGTAGCTTCCGTCGGACTCGATCCGGCCGACCTGCTGCGAGTGCCAGACTTCGTCGGCGACCCACCGCGCGCTCCCGGGCGCGAAGCGGAGCACCGCGGTTTCGGTGTCGGCGCCGGCGAAGATGCCGTAGCCCGCGCCGAGCACGCGATCGAGCTCCGCGTCAGCAATCTCGCGCGCAGGCTTCTCGTCGACGCGCGCCTGGCGGATCGCATCGACCGCGAAGACACGCAGGTCCTTGCGCACGTGGCACCACGCGTCCAGGTACCAGTTGTAACGGTAGTGAACGAGACGCTGCGGCGACACCATTCGTTCCGTGATGCCTCCGTCGCCGCGCTTCTGGTGCCGGATGAAGACCTGTTTCCGGCCGAGCAGCGCGAGCGACAAGGCCTCGAACACGTCGCGGTTCACGCGCCTCATGCCGAGCGTCAGCACGCGGATGCGGCGGCGGATTTCGCGGTGCCCGCGATCGCCGCGGTCGAGCAGTGACCGCAGCCGTGCGCGCAACGGTTCGAGCTGGCGCGCGAGCAGCCCCGAACCGAGCGTGTCGAGCAAGTGGTCGATCTCGAGAAGCGCGTACACCTCGGCGGGGCTGAACCAGACGCCCGGCAGCTCCGCGAGTTCGGCCCCGGGATCGAGCACGTAGGCCTGGCGCTCGCGCGACCACACGATCGGCACGTTCAGCCGGTCGCGCAGGTATTCGATGTCGCGCTTGAAGGTCGCATGCGAGATCTCGAGGTCCTCCTCGATCTCGCGCCGCGTCAGCGTTCCCTTCTCGATCAGCCGGCGCCGGATCTTGTAAAAGCGCTCCGTGCGATCCACGGATCAGGTGGCCGGGACGACCCGGAGGATTTCGCCGGCGTCATCGTCGGTCAGGAGATAGAGCGCGCCGTCCGGTCCCTCGCGCACGTCGCGCACGCGTTTGCCGATCGAGATGCGCTCTTCGGCACGAACCTTGCCATCCGGTTCGACCTCGAGGCGCACGAGTTGCAGTGCCGCGAGCGCGCCGACGAAAAGCTGGCCCTTCCATGCCGGATAGGCGTTTCCGCTGTGGAACGCCATGCCGGACGGCGCGATCGACGGAACCCAGTAGTGAGCCGGTTGTTCCATACCCGCCTTCGCCGTGCCCTCGCCGATCGATGGGCCGCTGTATTCGCGCCCGTAAGTGATGACCGGCCAGCCGTAATTGCGCCCGGGCTTCGCCAAGTTGATCTCGTCGCCGCCGCGCGGGCCATGCTCGTGCGTCCAGAGCTCGCCGGTCGCGGGATGAAGCGCCGCGCCCTGGATGTTGCGGTGTCCGTAGGACCAGATCTCGGGCAGGGCTCCCTCCTTCCCGACGAATGGATTGTCTGCGGCAGGCTTGCCCTCGCTCGTGATGCGCAGGACCTTGCCGATATGCGTGCCGATGTCCTGCGCGAGGTCGCGTTGTGAATTGCGCTCGCCCGTCGTCACGAACAGGTTTCCGTCACGGGCAAACACGAGCCGCGATCCGAAATGGTGGTTGCTCGCGAACTTCGGCTGCTGGCGGAAAATTACGGTGACGTCTGCGAGCCGACTGCCGTCGAGGCGGGCGCGCGCAACGGCCGTCCCGTTCTTATCGCCGTCGCCCGGTTCCGCATACGAGATATAAATGTTGGAATTATCCGCAAACCCCGGATCCAGTATCACGTCGAGCAGCCCGCCCTGTCCCGCGGCGTGCACTTTCGGCACGCCCGCGATCGGGTCCGAGAGCGCGCCTTCGCGCGTCACGTATCGCAGCCGCCCCGGCCGCTCGGTCACGAGCATCCGGCCGTCCGGCAGGAAAGCGAGTCCCCAGGGGTGTTCGAGACCGCGTGCGACCCCGGTCACCGAGACTTTCGTTGCGCCGCTCGGCGCAACGTGCTGAGGCTCCTGGCAGGCTCCGGCGCCTGCGACCAGGAGAGCAAGAAACAGGCAGCGGGAACTCACGGCATGATTCTTCACCGACACAATCCTCATTCAGCCGGCGGCGACGCGCGTGATGATATAGCCGCCCGATTTCGCGTCGAACTCGAGATCGATCAGCTTGCGGTCGCGTGCTTCCTCCAGCAGTTTTCCGAAGCTCTTGAATCCGTAGTAGCTCTCGTTGAAGCCGGGCTTCCGCCGCTTGATCGCCTGCTTGACCATCGATCCCCAGACTTTCTCCTCGGCGTCCCGCTCGGCGAACAGGTCCTCGGCGGTCTCCATCAGCAGCTCGATCCCTTCCTGGCGACGGTCCTCGGTCGGTCCCGGCGCCTTGGCCGCGGTCTTCGCGACCTTCTCCTTGCGCGCGACGCGGGCGCGGCCTTCGCCCCGCACCAGGTCGTCATAATAAATGAACTCGTCGCAGCCGCTGATCAGCAGGTCCGACGTCGAGTTCTTGACGCCGCAGCCCACCACGATCTTGTTGTTCTCGCGGAGCTTCGAGACGAGCGGGGAAAAATCGGAATCGCCGCTGATGATCACGAAGGTGTCGACGTGCGACTTCGTGTAGCAGAGATCGAGCGCATCCACGACGAGCCGGATGTCGGCCGAGTTCTTGCCGGACTGCCGCACGTGGGGTATCTCGATCAGTTCGAACGCCGCCTCGTGCATGCCGCGCTTGAAGTCCTGGTAGCGCTCCCAGTTGCAGTAGGCCTTCTTGACGACGATGTTGCCCTTGAGAAGCAGCCGCTCGAGCACCTTCCGGATGTCGAAGGTGGGGATCTTCGCATCGCGGACGCCCAGCGCGACGTTCTCGAAGTCGCAGAAGACAGCCATGATGCGTGTATCGGAGCGTGCCGTGGCGTTATTCATTCTTCTCCTGCGGACGGTTTCCAGGCGGATGCCAGTTCCTGCTGCTTGCGCGGCGGGACCGGGTCGTAATGGCTCAACTGCAGCGTAAAGCTGCCCTCGCCTCCGGTCAGCGCCTTCAGCCGGTTCTGGTAATCGGTCACCTCCGCGAGCGGCACAAATGCCGAAACCACGATGCGTCCGCGAGCGCGCGCCTCGTTGCCGTCGATGCGCGCGCGCCGCGTTGCGAGATCCGCCGTGATGTCGCCCATCACGGTGCCCGGCGCGTTGATCTCGACGTGCACGATCGGCTCGAGAACCGCGGGCCCCGCTTTCTGCACGGCGTCGAGGAAGGCCTTGCGTCCGGCGGACACGAAAGCCACCTCCTTGGAGTCGACCGAATGGTACTTGCCGTCGTAGACGGAGACGCGGATGTCCTGCAACGGGAATCCGGCGACCGCGCCCTCGGACAGCGCGTGGCGGATGCCCTTCTCCACCGCCGGAATGAACTGGTTCGGGATCGCGCCGCCGACCACGTCGTCGACGAATTCGAAGCCGGTGCCGCGGGCCAGCGGCTCGATGCGCAGGTAGACCTCGCCGAACTGGCCTGCGCCGCCCGTCTGCTTCTTGTGGCGGTGATGGCCCTCGGCCGGCCGTGTGATCGTCTCCCGGTACGGAATTCTCGGGGGTCGCGTACTGACCGAGACGCCATAGCGCTCGGTCATGCGCTCGGTCATCACGCGCAGATGCAGGTCGCCCATGCCGAAGAGCACGGTCTCGTTCACGGAGCTGCTGTGCTCGACGCGAACGCAGGGGTCCTCGGCGGCGAGCTTGTGCAGCGCCTCGGCAAGCTTGTGCTCGTCGCCGCGGCGTTCCGGCTCGATCGCGACGCCGAGCATGGCGGGCGGAAAGGAAATGGACTTCAGGTGGAAATTGTCCTCGTCGTGCGAATCGTGCAGCACGGCATCGAAATGCAGCTCGTCGAGTTTCGCGACGGCACAGATGTCGCCCGGAACCGCCAACGGCATTTCGCCATGATCCTTGCCCTGCATGCGAAACAGGTGCGCGATCTTGACGGGCTTGCGCGCATCGCCGACGAAGAGCTGGGCGCCTGCGCGGATCGTGCCCTGGTGCACGCGGAAGAGCCCGAGCTTGCCGACGAAGGGATCCATGATGACCTTGAAGACGTGCGCGATCGCATGGCGTCCCGGGTCCGGCGAAATCGGAGACCCGCTCGGCATCTTCGCCGTCCCCTTTCATGAACGGCGGCGGGTTTCCCTCAGCGGGATTCGGCATCAGCCGGGCAATCGCCTCGAGGAGCTCGGGTATGCCGGCTCCGGTTTCGGCCGACACGAAACAGACCGGCACCAGATGACCTTCGCGCAGCGCCTTTTCGAAGGGATCGTGAAGCTGCTCCGGTGCGAGTTCCTCGCCCTGCTCCAGGTAGAGCGCCATCAGCTCGTCGTCCACCTCGACGACCTGGTCGATGATGCGGGTGTGCGCCTCCTTGACGGAGGAGAAGTCCGTGGCTTCCCCGTCATTATGGAAAAAACAGTCGACGACCTTGCTGCCGCCAGCGGCAGGCAGGTTGATCGGCAGGCATTCGCGGCCGAACTGGTCCCGTATTTCCTCGAGGGTCGCCTCGGGATTCGCCTCGCGAGCGTCGATCTTGTTGACGACGACGAGGCGGCAGAGTCCACGTTCGCGCGCGGCATCCATCATTCGCTGCGACATCGGCTCGACACCCGCCACCGCGCTCGTCACCACGGCGGCCGTCTCCACCGCCTCGAGGATCGGCAGCGTCCGGCCTATGAAATCAGGGTATCCGGGGGTGTCGACGAGATTGACATGGGCATTGCCGGTTTCGAGCCAGCAGAGGGTCGAATCGACGGAATGCAGCAGCCGGCGTGCCTGGGGATCGTGATCGCAGACCGTCGTGCCGCGGGCCAGGCTGCCCTTGGCGCGGATCGCGCCTGCGCCGTACAGGAGGGCTTCGGCCAACAGGGTCTTCCCCGCCCCGGCATGACCGACCAGGGCAATATTTCGTATGTCGCCGGTTGCCTTCGTCATCCTTGCCCCCGCCCATCCGCCCAGCCGGCGGGTTTTCCAAAAAGGATAACACCCAAGGGGGCGGCTGGCTTGCGCCATCCAGGGTGGACGGGCAAACTCGGTTTATCAACGATCAAGGCCCTGCATCAGGGGCCGACTGGGGAATTCCATGGCGGTTTCGATCAAGGGCGACAGCGCGGATCCGATGGTCGAGCCGAACGTGATCCCGCTCGTCGACATCATGCTGGTGCTGCTGATCATCTTCATCATCACCATCCCGGTCATGACGCACGCGGTCAAGATCGATCTGCCGCGCGACAATCCGAATCCGCCGACCGAGCCGCCGGAAGTGGTGCGGGTCTTCGTCGAATTCGACGGGTCCATCATCTGGAACGGTACGCCGGTCAACCCGCAGTCGTTCCGCGACTATGTCGCCATCGAGAATGCGAAGGATCCGCAGCCTGAAGTTCATGTGGATGCGCACCGGCGCGTGCCTTACATCTATGTCGCGAACGTGCTCTTCACATTGCAGCGCGGCGGACTCCAGAAGGTCGGCTTCGTCTCGGGCGAGGGGCCCACGGGCGAGGCTGCCCCGGCCGCTGCCCCGCCTTAGCGCACGCCGGATCGCAGGCGGACCATGCGCCGGTCCGTAATCACTAGCTTGCTCGTCGGCGCCGCCCTGGTGGCGGGCACCGCTGCGCGCGCACAGGAATCTGAACTCCGCCGCTACGAACTGCCGAACCTCGATACGCTCGAGCTGCGGCTTCCTGCGGGCTGGGTGGACAACGTGGATCAGCCGCCGGGCGGTGGTCCGCCGACGATCGAACTCGGCCCGACGGAGGGCACGCCCTTTCAGGTGTTCGTCACGCCCGAATGGGCTGATCCCACGGCATCGGAGATACGCGAACTGCCGTCGCTCCGCGACGCCATCCGGGACGCCGCCGAGCGGATCAAGCCGCAGGCGGTCGAGAGCTTTCTCGAGGTTCGTCAGCTCAACGGCGTGAACGGCATCGGGTACTATTTCGCGGCGACCGACCGCGATCCGCGCGCGGACGAATTCAAGTACATGAACCAGGGCGTGCTTCAGGTCGGCGACCTCACCGTCTGGTTCACGGTCCTCACGAACGACGGGCAGGACACGGTCGCCGTCGAGGCGCTCTCGATCCTGCAAACGGCGTTGCATCGCCGCACGGGACTTGACCGCCGATGATCGATCGCCGCAAATGCATCGGGATGACACTCGCCGCGGGCGCCGCGATCGGCCTCGGCCCGCGCTTCGCGATCGGCGCCGCGCGCGAATCGCTCATGACCCGGCCGATCCCCTCGAGCGGTGAGGCGGTCCCGGTTGTCGGGCTCGGCAGTTCCGCGACTTTCCGGAGCGTCGCGGAACGTGAGGACGTCGCAGCGCTTCGCGACGTTCTCGAAGCGATGGTCGGGCGCGGCGCCTCGGTTTTCGATACGGCTCCGTCCTACGGCGCTTCCGAGGAAGTCGCGGGCCGGCTCGCGCGCGAACTCGGCATCACGAAGAAGATCTTCTGGGCGACCAAGGTGAATGTCGCGTCACGGGACGGCGGAGCCGCCGACCCCGTCGCGGCGAAAGCGCAGATCGAGGAATCCTTCCGCCGCTTCGGCGTCCCGACGATGGACCTGATCCAGGTCCACAACCTCGGCGACATTCCGGTGCAGCTCGGAATCCTGAAGGAGCTCAAGGCCGCAAAGCGCATCCGGTATCTCGGCGTCACGTCGACGAACAAAGAGCAGTACGGCGATCTCGCGCGCGTGATGCGCGAGGAACCGCTCGATTTCATCGGCGTCGATTACGCCGTCGACAACCGGGACGTCGAGGAGACGATCCTTCCGCTCGCGGCCGAGCGCAAGATCGCGGTCATGGTCTACGTGCCTTTCGGGCGCACTCGGCTCTTCAAGCGCGTCGGCGACCGTCCGCTTCCGGCCTGGGCCGCCGATTTCGACGCCGCGAGCTGGGCGCAGTTCTTCATCAAGTACGTGTTGGGGCATCCAGCGGTGACGGTGGTGACGCCGGCGACCAGCAAGGCGAAACACATGATCGACAATATTGGCGGCGGCATCGGCCGCCTGCCCGACGCCGCGGACCCGAAAGCGCATGGCGGAATTCGTCGATGCGCTGCCGGCGGTCAGTCGCTGACGGGGCCCGACGGAATGCCGTCGATCCAGGTCTGCCGCACCGACGAGCTGATCGTCCGCGAGCACGAGGTTCGCGCGAAATCCGGGGGCGATCCGGCCGACGTCGCGCTCCAGGCCCAGAAACGCGGCCGGATGGCCGCTCGCCATGCGCACGGCCTCGGGCACCGAAAGCCGGAGCATCGAAACCGCATTCTTCACCGCGCCCGCCATGTCGGTGTCCGACCCGGCGAGGTTCCCGTCCTCGTCGACGCAGGCGGCACCCTCCACCGAGATCGCGCGGCCCTGTAGCGTGAAACTCTTGCGCGACGTGCCTACGCTCGGCATCGCGTCGGTCACCAGCATGAAGCGGTCATGCCGCTTGCAGCGGAGCGCGATGCGAAGCACGGCCGGGTCCACGTGCTGACCGTCGACGATGATCCCGCACCAGCTGTCCTCGTCCTCGAGTGCCGCTCCGACGGCCCCCGGACGGCGGCTCGTCAACTGGGACATGGCATTGAATAGATGAGTGAAGCCCTGCAAGCCGTGTTGCAGGGCTTCGCGGGTTTCCTCGTAGCTCGCGTCCGTATGGCCGGCGCAGACGATGACGCCCGCGGCCGACAGCTTGTCGATGAACCCCGGCGTCGTCATTTCCGGCGCGAGCGTCACGAGCGTCTTCCCGCGGCGCAACGACGTCAGAAGGCTGATGCCGCTTTCGTCCAGCTCGCGGAACCAGCTCGCGTCATGGACGCCCTTGCGCGCGACGCTGAGGAAAGGCCCCTCGATGTGAATGCCGAGCACGCCCGGCACGCCCTTCTCGATGGCCGCGTCGACCGCGCGCATCGCCTCCTCCACCACCTTCAGGTCGTCGCTGATCAGGGTCGGCAGGAAGCCCGTCGTACCGAAGCGGCGATGCGCGGCGCCGATTGCCCGGATCGTCTCGACGTCGCGTGAATCGTTGAAGAGGAATCCGCCGCCCCCGTTCACCTGGACGTCGATGAAGCCCGGCAGCAGCAGGCCGCCTTCGAGGTCCACGCGGCGTGCCGAAGCGACCCGTGCGTCCTTCGCGGGGACGATCGCCGCGATTCGATCGCCTTCGATCAGGACCGCCTCGCCCTCGGAGAAGTCTTCGCCGTGAAGAATGCGGCCGTTGACGAGCGCCTGCGTCATCAGACCGTCTCCGTGACTTTCGACAGATGCGGCGGACGATCCGGATCGAGTCCGCGAGCGCGCGACAAGGCCTCCGCCATTCGGTAGAAACTCTGGATCAGCAGTATCGGCTGGACGACGGGATCTGCGCCGATGCTCGGGAGCGCAAGCGCGCCGGGAGCCTCCAGTCCCGCGGAAATGAGCGCCGCGCCATTCCGGACGAGCAGCGCGGCAAGCGCGGCGTTGCTCGCGCGGGTTTCGTCGTCCTGCGAGAACATCAGGACGGGGAATCCCGCTCGCACCAGCGCCATCGGGCCGTGCTGCAGTTCGGCCACGGAAATGCCCTCCGCGTGCAGCCCGCAGGTTTCCTTCAGTTTCAGCGCGGCTTCCTGCGCGACGCAAAGTCCGAGTCCCCGGCCGAGCACGAACAGGTTTTGGGCATTTGCAAGCGGCGCAACCGCCGGTTGCCAGTCGAGCCGCCAGGCACTCTCGAGCTGATCGGGCAGGTTCGCCAGGGCCTCGCGCAGCTCTTCGTCGCCGCGCCATTCCGCGACCAGGTGCAAGATCGCGGCGAGCGAGGCGATGTGCGATTTCGTCGCCGCGACGCTCGACTCGACGCCAGCGCGGAGCGGAATCACGTGGTCGGCCCGCTCCGCCAGCGACGAGCGCTCGTCGTTCACGAGCGCGACGACGAGCGCGCCCGCCGCGCGTGCGGCGTCGGCCGCTGCGAGCAGGTCCGGGCTTCTGCCGGACTGCGAAATTGCCAGACACAGGGCACCGCCGAGATCGGGACGAGCCGAATAGACCGAACTCACCGATGGCGCGCCCGACGAAGTCAGCACGCCGCAACGTGTCTCCAGCAGGTACTTTGCGTAGGTGGCCGCGTGATCGGAGCTGCCTCGCGCGCAGGTCACGACGGCCCGAGGCGCAAGACGCCTGAGCGTCTCGCCGAGACGCGTGACAGGCTCAGAATTGGCGACGAGCTGGGCCCGCACCACGGCGGCCGATTCGGCGGCCTCGCGAAACATGGCGGTCACTTCTGGACACTGAGCTCGGCGACGAAGTCGTAGGTATCGCCGCGGTAAAAAGACTGCGAAAACTCCACGGCGCGTCCGTCGCCGAGATAGCCCACGCGTTCGGCCAGGAGACCTGCGTCCAGATCCTTCGCGCCGAGCAGCTTCGCCTGCTCGGACGTCAACAGAACGGCGCGAAGGCGTTGCAGGGCCTTGACCGGCCGGTTGCCCGTGCGCTCGAGAGCCTCATAGAGCGAATTGTCCACGCTCTCGACCGAAGGCAGACAAGTCGCCAGCACAGTCGCGTATTCGAGCGCCATCGGCGCGTCGTCCGCGAAGCGAATGCGGTGCAAGCGGTACACGGGCGTGCCCGGGCTCAGCTGCATCGTGAGCGCCTCTTCGGGAGTGACCGTCCCCTGTGAACGCTTCAGCCACACGCTCCTTGGATGCAGCCCGCGGGCACGCATGTCCTCCGAAAACGACGAGAGCTGGGAAAAATTCTTCTCGACGCGCGCTTTCACGAACGTGCCTGAACCCTGACGCTTGACGAGAAGCCCTTCCGCAACCAGACCATCGATCGCCTTGCGCACGGTGATGCGGGACACCGACATCTCGGTCGCCAGGTCGCGCTCCGCGGGCAGCGCGTCGTTCGGTCCGATGTGATTGCGCTCGATGGCGCCTTTCAGTATTCGTTGGAGCTGCTGATACAGCGGGATGCCGCTGCTGTCGTCCAGGCGTCCGAGTTTTTGCCGCAAGCGCGTCATGGATCCGCCCCCTGGTCGAGTCCGCAATATAACCAAATTAATACCAATTGGTACAACAATTTGTACAATTCTGCCTAAATACCCAAGAAACCGTGTTTTTGGTGTTTTGCGAGTGGTCTTATAAAGGACTGGTATTTCGTATTTAGTGGTATTACAGTGGCATTACATTGGTCGCGACCGACCGCAACAGCGGCGGCGCGGGCTGGTTTCCAAAGCGTTCAATTCGGGGGAACACGACGCCATGAGCAAGAGCACCGCAACGCGAATCACCTCTCTGAAATTCAGGGCGCCCTCCGCGCTCGCGAGCGCCGTCGCCGTCGCGCTCTACGGTGGCGCAGGGGGCGTCCAGGCGCAGCAAACTGCGCTCGAACCCGTTCTTGTCACCGGCATTCGCGCGAGCCTGCGCGAATCGATAGCGACCAAGCGCGAATCGGCGACCATCGTCGAGGCCATCACCGCCGAAGATGTCGGCAAGTTCCCCGACAAGAATGTCGCCGAGTCTCTTCAGCGCGTCCCCGGCGTCGTGATCACCAAGGATTTCGGTGAAGGCGAACGCGTGAGCCTGCGTGGCACCGCGCCCAACCTGACACGAACGCTGCTGAACGGCCATTCGGTGTCAACGGCCGACTGGTTCATTCTCGACCAGTTGAACACGACGCGAAGCTTCAACTACCTGATGCTGCCCGCCGACATCATCGGCCGTGTCGAAGTGCACAAGAGTTCGCAGGCGGACTTCGAGGAAGGTGGCATCGGCGGGACCGTCAATGTCATCACGCGCAATCCGCTCGATCTCGATTCGATGTCGTTCTACGCCTCGCTCCAGGGGGCATACACGGATCTGGCCGACGAGACAGTGCCCCAATTCAACGCGTTGTTCAGCTGGAAAAACCCGCAAGAGACGTTCGGAATTCTGCTCGCGGGCGTCTATCAGGAGCGCGAGATCCGAAGGGACGGCGTCGAGGTGCTCGGCTATGCCCCGGTGGACACGAACCCGGACCCGGATATCACAAGCAATGTCCTGATCCCGTCGCTGATCGGATCCGCGCTGTTCCAGCAGGATCGCAAGCGTACCGGCGGCAACATCGGCGTCCAGTTCCGGCCGAGCGACAGGGTCGAACTGAATCTGACGGCGCTGTATTCGAAGTTCGAAGCTGACAATATCAACGAGAACTTCCTGGCCTGGGGCGGCCGCGCAATCGCCAATGGCGGGACGCTGACGGGGACGACGGTCGTCGACGGTACCGCGGTGGCGGGCCGTATCGCCTCTCTCAACAACGGGACCGGCGACTTCGGCGTCGTCTACGATGCGATCAACCGCTTTGCGACCGCCGACACGACCGACGTTTCCCTGGATACGATCATCCAGGATGTCGGCGAGTGGTCCCTGCACTTCAAGCTCGGTTTCTCGGACGCCAGCGGCGATACCGACTCGCAACCGTTCGTCGAACTGGGCGCGCCGGCGGCCTTCAACTACGACCTTCGCGGGCGCGCACCCAGCGTGACCTTCGAGAATATCGACCCGACCGCGCCGGATGATCTGTCGCTCATCTTCAGTTCCCTCCACCAGATCCTGAACAACGACGAAGAGGTCTATTTCTACGCGGACGGTTCCCGCGCGGTCGACATGGGGCCATTCAACGGCCTCAGGCTCGGCGCCAAGACGACGGACCACGATCGCGAGCTGATCTTCAACGCGACGACCTATGGCGGTTTCCACGTTCCGATCAACGGGACGCCGGGTTCGGTCTTTGCCGGGCCGCTCACGCCCGGCGACTTCCTGGACGGAGTCGGCGGCGAAGGGACGCTGGATGAGTATTGGCAGATCGATCGGGCAGGCACGACGCAATTCTTGCAGGACCGTCTCGCAAGCAGTCCCGGCCGCTTTTTCTACCCGCAGCAGAACTTCAGCATCAATGAGAAAACCTACGCCGGCTACGTCATGGGCGACATCGACAGCGGCAAGTGGAGCGGAAACGTCGGTCTGCGCGTGGTGCGCACGGAACAGACTTCCCAGGGCAATTTCGTCCATGGACTTGGCGCGATCGAGAATCCATTTGGCAACTACGACCCGATCACGATCGATCGCAGTTACGATGACCTGCTTCCGAGCCTGAACCTTAGCTACGACCTGACCGACGACGTCAAGCTGCGCATCGCCGCCGCGCGCGTGATGACGCGGCCCGATTTCGCCGACATTGCCCCGCGCACGAACCTCAATCAAGGTGCGCTGACGGGGACGGCGGGTAATCCGGAGATCGATCCGTACCGGGCCAATCAGGCGGATCTCTCATTCGAGTGGTATCCGGACAACAACTCGATCCTTGCGGCCGGTCTCTATTACAAGGACATCGAGTCCTTCATCACCGACCAGCCGGAGGTCCAGAACTTCGACGTCACGGCCGGCACGCCGCCCAGCCTCGAATGCACCGTCGTCAGCCCGGACGTCTTCAATTGTCCGTTCCTGATCAACGTGCGCTCCAATGGCGGCGGCGGGCGCATCCAGGGCTTCGAGCTTGCCTTCACGAAGCCCATCGGACTCGGTTTCGGCGTGCAGGCCAACTACACGTTCTCCGACGCGGAGGCCGACAACGGCGATCCGATACCCGGCAATTCGACGGACTCGTTCAACCTGACGGGCTACTTCGAAAATGAACGCCTGAGTGCCCGACTGATGTACACGTACCGGTCGGATTTCTTCGTGACATTCGACCGTTCGACGCCCCTCAACCAGGATGACCTGAGTTCACTGGACGCCTCGGTCGTCGTCAATATCACGGACAATTTCGCGCTGACCTTCGATGGAGTCAACCTGACGAACGAGGAGATCGTGCAATTCGCGGGCAGCTCGGTCCGGCCACGCGCGATCTACGACAACGGTCGCATCTTCTTCGCCGGGGCGCGCCTCAAGCTTTGAGCCAGGGACTCACGGCCGGTATCCACCGGCCGTGAGGAGCGGCGCCAGATCTCCGAGATGCGGCTCCAGTTGCGCCGCGTAATGCCGATGCCGTCCGATCGAGCGATCGCTGACCGGTTCGCTGACGCGCGCATAACTCGGCGTCGGCGCATACCGCGGATTCTCGTGAAACCGGAGACAGGCTTCCTCGAACGGCAGCTCGAGGTAGTCGAGCAGCCGGCGTGTGTCCCGGTCCTGGTTCGCGACGAACTCCTCGTAGCGCAGTTCGAACACCTGGAAACCGAGCTCATGCCCGTAGTGACGCAACAGTCCGGCGGTTGCGGCGAGGTGCCGCACAATGTCCTCGATGCGATATCCGCAGTTGAACCCGTGCGACAGGTTGTTCGCGAGAATCGACACGGCGATGTCCCGCGGATCGCGCTGCATGCAGACGACTCTTGCTTCGGGAAAGGCCATCCGGAGCAGCGGCAGGTACATCTCGTTGAACGGCATCTTGTCCGTAAAGAAGGGCTTGCCCGGCTTCAGCAGCCCTGCATTTTCGGCGCGGGCGAGATAGTGATCGCGGAACACGGCCGCCAGTTGCCATTGGTCGGCGGTCCACGCACGCGTGAGGCAACGGGGAAACGGTCCGGCGTCCTCGCAATGCCGAATTGCAACCTGGCGCAATTCCCCGAGCCACGGCCGTTCCCCGCCCGCGCGCACGGCCGAATGACTGGCAAGCACCTGCTCGATCAGTGTCGTCCCGGAGCGCGGCGCGCCCATGATGAATATCGGCTGCGGCACGTCGCTCCGCACCGCCGCGCGCGGCAGCCTTGCGAAGTTCGCCGCGACGAAGAAGTCCTGCATCGACCGGTAGAACTTCGCGACGCCGTCCGCATCGTAGCTGAGCCCGCCCGCCTCGGCCGCAAGCTTGCGCTTTCCTTCGACGAAGTCGCGCCAGGCATCGGCGTAGCGGCCAAGCCGCTCGTACAGACGTCCTCTTTCGAGTTGGCCGTCTCCATTCAGCGCCGGCGCCGACTCGATGATTGCGAGCGCCTCGACATGCCTTCCTGCGCGCGCGAGATATTGCGTCCGGAGGAGATTGACGGCTTCGGGCGAAGATGCCGCCTCCGCCTGATCCAGCAATCGCTCGGCGCCTTCGAGGTCGCCCTGCACCTCGCGCAGTTTCGACCAGTGCGCCAGGATCCTGAGCGTCCGCGGCGCGAGGGCGTCCGCTTCCGCAAAGCAGGGCTCCGCCTCGGCCGCCCGTCCCTGCTGCATCAGATTCAACCCGAGATTGGCGAGCGGACCCGGCTGCGGCCCGCCGAGATCGAGTGCTCGCCGGAAATGCCATTCACCGGCCGGCAAGTCGTTCTGTTCGGACAGGAGCGTCCCAAAGCAGTCGTGCGCCCCGGCATTGTCCGGATTGATTGTCAATGCCGCGCGCGCGATTCGCTCCGCCTCGCCTCGCCGGCCGTGGCTCGCAAACAGGGTGATAAGATCGTTGTAAGCCCAGTCCGCGCGACGATCGTTCGCGATGATCCTGGTCAGGATTTCCGCGGCGCCCTTGACGTCGCCGCGCGCGATCGCATCGCGTACGCCTGCGGCAGCCGGATCAGTCGCCTGGGTCATCGTTTCCGCTTGCCGCGTGGGAGGATGGAATGATCGCTGCGCGCAATTATGCAGCGTTCGCCGCCGCTTGTTTAGCCGCCCTCGCCGGCTGCGACGACGCCGGAAGAGTGGCCAAGCACTTCGCACGGGAAATCATTCCCGCCCCCGCGGCATTGGAACTCGATCGCGGCAGCTTCAGGATCGCCGACGGCACGCGCGTGTGGGCCGGCGATGATCCCGCCGCCATGGCGGTCGCGCGCTACTTCATCGACCTGGTCGCGCGGACGCGCGGCATCCGCCTCGAACTGGCGCCGCCTCAGGACAAGACCGGCGGCGTCCGGCTTGCGCTCGCCCCGAAGCGCCGGCGCCGCACGCGAATCCTACGAATTGAAGGTCTCATCGACCGGCATCGAGATCGCGGCCACCGAGGCCCCTGGACTTTTCTATGCGGTCGTGACGCTCTGGCAGCTCGTCACCGCGGACGGCGCCGATGCCGGGCCGGCTGCGATCCCGGCACTCCGTATTTCGGACGAGCCGCGCTTCGCCTGGCGCGGCCTGATGCTCGACTCGGCCCGGCACTATCAGCCGCCCGACTACATTCGCAAGCTGGTCGACTGGATGGCCTTGCACAAGCTCAATGTGCTGCATTGGCACCTGACCGACGACCAGGGATGGCGGCTCGAGATCCGCAAGTACCCGCTGCTGACGCGGGTCGGTGCCTGGCGGCGGCCGGCCGGCGCCGCCTGGCCTCGCGAACCGGACCCGGTGAGCGGCAAGCCGCCGCTCTACGGCGGTTTCTACAGCCAGCAGGAGGTGCGCGACATCGTCGCCTACGCCGCGGAACGATTCGTGACGATCGTTCCGGAGATCGAAATGCCCGGCCACGCGCAGGCGGCGATCGCAAGCTATCCGCAGCTCGGGACCGGCGGCGTACCGCCCCCCGTCTCGCCTGACTGGGGCGTGCACGACTACCTGTTCGATGCGGATGAGTCGACACTCAAGTTCCTCGAGGACGTCCTCGCGGAAGTGATCGAACTCTTCCCGGGCGAATACATTCATATCGGCGGCGACGAGGCGGTCAAGAACCGCTGGAAGGACTCGCCGCTCGTGCAGGCGCGGATCCGCGAGCTTGGTCTCGCCGACGAGTCGGCCCTGCAGGGCTGGTTCGTCGCGCGAATCGAGCGCTTCCTGGACGCACACGGCCGCCGGCTGATCGGCTGGGATGAGATCCTGGAAAGCGGTATTCCGGCGCGCGCAAGCATCATGTCCTGGCGCGGAACCGACGGCGCACTCGCAGCGGCCCGCGCAGGGCACGACGTCGTGATGACACCTTCTCCCGACCTTTATCTAGATCATCTTCAAAGCGATGCTCCGGATGAGCTGCCTGGGCGCCCGGACGTCATTTCGCTCGCGGACGTCTACGCCTATGAACCGGTGCCGGCCGGACTCACGCCTATCGAGGCGCGTCATATCCGCGGCGCCCAATTGAATGCGTGGACGGAACACATGCGGTTCCCGGAGCGAGTCACCTACGAGGTCTATCCGCGCGCCGCCGCCATCGCGGAAGTCACCTGGTCGCCCGCCGCTGCACGTGACTGGTCCGGCTTCCAGGCGCGCCTTCCGGTTCAGTTCGCGCGCTATCGGCGGCTCGGGATCGACTACGCCGATTCGGCCTTCGAGCCGCGCCTGCGATTGAGCCCGGGTGCGACGCCGGAGAGGCTGCGCGTCGAACTCTCGAAACAGGCGCCGCTCGGCGAAATACGCTATACGCTCGACGGCAGCGAGCCGACACCCGCGTCGGCCGAATATCAGGAGCCATTCGAAGCGGATGCCGGAACGCGCCTCCGGGCCGCGACCTACGCGGACAAGCTCCCATTGTCGGCGGAACTCTCAGCCTCGCTCGAAGCACGCTACCTGCACCGGCAGACGGACCAGACCCTGCAACAGTGCAGCGGTAGTCTCGTGCTGCGGCTCGAAGACGACGCACCGCTCGAAGGCGATCGCGCATTCTTCAATGTGGACATCGTGAATCCCTGCTGGATCTGGCCGGACGTCGACCTCAGCCGGGGTCAAGTGCTTCGCGTAGCGGTCGGACAAGTGCCGTTCAATTTCCAGATCGGCAAGGACGCGGACGCCATCCGCCGCGGCGACGCCCGCACCCCGGCCGGCGAGTTCGAGGTGCGCATCGGAAACTGCGACACGGAACCCGTCGTGCTGCAGCCGCTCGCGAATGCCTACCTTGATCCTGCCGTGACGGTTCTGCCGGCGCTTCGCATTCCGCCCCAGGCGGGACGTCACGACCTTTGCCTGCGATTCGCGCGCCCTTCGATCGATCCGATCTGGACGATTCAATGGGCCGAACTCGGAGACGCGCGATGAGGGATCTCATCCTGCGATCGCCATTGTCCGGATGGGCGCTGCCGCTCGAGGAAGTGCCTGACGAAGTCTTTGCCGGCAAGATGATGGGCGATGGACTGGCGATCGATCCGGTCGACGGGATCCTCATCGCGCCCTGCGACGGAACGCTGACGGCGGTGCCCGAATCCTCGCACGCGGTGACGATCCGCGCCGCGAATGACGCCGAGCTCCTGCTGCACGTCGGCATCGATACCGTAAACCTGAAGGCTGCGGGATTCACGATGCTCGTGCACGCGGGCCAGACGGTGCGAGCCGGCGAACCCTTGATACGCTTCGATCTCGATCGCCTCGCGCGAAGCGCTCCGAGTCTCGTGACGCCGGTCATCGTGACGCAGCCGGAGCGATTCCAGGTCCTGGAGCGTCACGAGACCGGCCGAATTCGCGCCGGTGACCGACTGATGACCGTGCGCGACATGGGCGCCGCGGCTCTGCCCGCCACTGCCGGTTCGGCCGTTGCCACCGTCACGGGCACGCTCCTCGTGCCGCTGCCGCACGGCTTGCATGCGCGCCCGGCCGCGCTCGTCGTCCAGGGGCTCAGGAATCTCCGCGCGGATGTCGCGATTTCGCTGCGCAATCGCAGCGTGAACGCGCGGAGTGTCGTCGGCCTCCTGTCGCTCGGCGCGCGCCACGGCGACCGACTGGAGCTGCGCGCCTCCGGTGTCGATGCGGGCCGGGTGCAGGCGGCCATCGAGCAGGCGCTGGCCCGCGCATTGGCGCTGGGCGGCGACGCAATGGCCCCGATCCCGCCGCCGTCGTCGTCGTCGTCGGGCCCGAAGATGGATGCAGCGGGTGAACTCAGCGGCATTGCCGCCTCCGCGGGTCTCGCGCTCGGACAGGCCGTGCGGATAGCGCGTCCGGAACCCCCCGTCGTGGAAAAAGGCCAAGGCGAGCGCCTGGAACTGCAACGGCTCGACGATGCCCGCGAGCGCCTGCGTCAGCGTCTCGCGAGGCTCGCGCCAGCGGGCGACGGAACGCGCGCCGGCATCGTCGGCGCGCACCTCGAATTCCTCGACGATCCGGAGCTGCTCGCGTCCGCGCAAAAGGCGATCGCGGACGGCAAGAGTGCCGGTTTCGCCTGGCGGACCGCCGCGCGCGAGGCGGTCCGCGCGCTCGAATCGCTCGACGACGCCCATCTCGCCGCGCGCGTGGACGACCTGCGCGATCTCGAACTGCAGCTCCTGGAGACGCTCTCGGGCGTCGCGGAGCCTTCGGTCATGCAGCTCCCGGAACGCTCCATCCTGATCGCGCGCGAACTTCTGCCCTCGCAGCTCTTGGCGCTCGACCCTTCGCGCATCGCCGGGATCTGCACGGTCAGCCGCGCAGCGACATCGCACGTCGCAATTCTCGCGGGCGCCATGGGCCTGCCGATGCTGGCGGGCGTCGATGCAGAACTGCTTGCGATCGCGGACGGCACGCCGCTCCTGCTCGATGCCGATCGTGGGCGATTGACGATCGCGCCCGCAGCCCGGGATGTCGGCGATGCCGAGAAACGGATCGCAGAGCGCGCGCGAATCCAGGCGCGGCTATTGACCGCAGCCGCCTTCGATTGCCGCACCGCGGACGGCGAGCGGATCGAAGTGTTCGCCAACGTCGGGTCGATTGCCGAGGCAGCCGCGGCGGTGACTTCCGGGGCGGAAGGCTGCGGACTGCTGCGAACGGAGTTTCTGTTCCTGGATCGCGCCGAGGCGCCGGATGCGGGCGAGCAGACAAGGCAGTACCAGCAGTTCGTCGAGGCCTTCGCCGGGCGTCCCGTGGTCGTGCGGACGCTGGATGCCGGAGGCGACAAGGTGATTCCCTTTCTCGCGATGCCGCCGCAGGACAATCCGGCGCTGGGACTGCGCGGCATCCGCGCAAGCCTCTGGCGCCCCGAGCTGTTGCACGCGCAGCTCGCCGCGATTCTCGCCGTGCGCCCGGTCGATCGCTGCCGGATCCTGCTGCCGATGGTCAACGAGGCCGCGGAAATTCAGGCCGTCAGGCAGATGGTCGTGGAAATCGCCGCCGCCGCGGGCGGCAATGCGCGGATTCCGATCGGCATCATGATCGAAACACCCCTTTCGGCCATCAACGCGGCCCGCCTCGCGCCCCATGCCGATTTCTTTTCGATCGGCACGAACGACCTCACGCAATATGTGCTCGCCGTCGATCGGACGCATCCGCTGCTGGCGGCCGGGCTCGATGCCCTGCACCCGGCCGTGCTGCGTCTGATCGGCGAGGTCTGCTCGGCCGCGCGCGCGGCCGGGCGACCGGTCGCCGTTTGCGGCGGGCTCGCATCGGATCCGGCCGCGGCACCGATCCTGGTTGGCCTCGGTGTCGGCGAGTTGTCCGCCGTGCCGGCCATGATTCCGGCCGTGAAGGAAATGGTGCGCCGTCACACGCGCCAGCAATGCCGCGACCTTGCCGGTGAGGCACTCGAACTCGATTCCGCGCCGGCGGTGCGCGCCCTGCTCGCCGAGCACGAAGCCCGGATGACGCCATGAAAGGATGGTTCTCCGGTTTGCAGCAGTTCGGGCGCGCACTGATGCTGCCGATCGCCGTGCTGCCGATCGCGGGCTTGCTGCTGCGGCTCGGCCAACCCGACCTGCTGGATCTGCCCGCAGTGGCGGCCGCCGGCCAGGCGATCTTCTCGAATCTCGGCATCCTGTTTGCGATCGGCATCGCGGTCGGCATCGCGCGCGAGAACCACGGCGCATCCGGACTCGCGGCCGTCGTCTGTTACTTCGTTGCGACACGCGGTGCCGAGGTACTGGCCGAAGTGCCGGTCGGCACGCTCACCAAGCTCTCGGTGCCGGCCGGACTCCTGTCCGGCTGCCTTGCCGGCTGGCTGTACAACCGCTACAGCGATATACGGCTGCCGAGCTATCTCGCCTTTTTCGGCGGGCGGCGATTCGTGCCGATCGTCGCGGGCGTCGCCGGTCTCGTCCTCGCCGGTGTCTTCGGCTGGGGCTGGCCCGCGCTCGAGCACGGCATGGACACGCTGAGCCGGGCCATTCTCGACTCGGGCGAGATCGGGCTATTCGTCTACGGCGTGCTGAACCGGCTCCTGATCATCACGGGCCTGCATCACGTGCTGAACAACCTCGCCTGGTTTCTCGTGGGCGATTACGGCGGCGTGACGGGTGACCTCAACCGATTCTTCGCCGGGGACCCGAGTGCAGGCGTCTTCATGTCCGGCTTTTATCCGGTGATGATGTTCGGCCTTCCCGCCGCCTGTCTCGCGATGTACCACGCCGCACCCACGGAGCGCCGTCGCGCTGCCGGCGGACTCCTCCTGTCGATGGCTCTCACCTCGTTCCTGACCGGTGTTACCGAACCGATCGAATTCACGTTCCTCTTCCTCGCCCCGGCTCTTTATGCCCTGCACGCCATTCTGACCGGCACGGCAATGGTCCTGATGGACGTCCTCGGCGTGCGGCTCGGCTTTGGATTCTCGGCGGGTCTCTTCGACTACCTGCTGAACTACGGCAAGGCGACGCAGCCGCTGCTCATGCTGCCGGTCGGCGCGCTCTATTTCGTCATCTATTACCTGGCGTTTCGTTTTGTCATCGCGCGCTTCGATCTGGCGACACCCGGCAGGGAAGCAGAAGACTCCGGCAACTCGTCCGCCGTCGCGGCATCGGGCGATGCGGGGAATGCGGCGGCCTTCGTGGCCGCGCTTGGCGGTGCACCCAATATCCGCGCGCTGGACGCCTGCACGACGCGGCTTCGGGTTTCGGTCGCGTCACAGGCTGCCGTCGACGAAGCGGCGCTCAGGAAACTGGGCGCGCGCGGACTCGTCCGGCCATCGGGCGAATCGCTGCAGGTAGTTGTAGGACCGATCGCGGATCAGCTCGCGGGCGACATCAAGCGCCAAATGCGCACGCAAGCCCTGGCGGCCGGCGAGTCCCTGGATCCCGGACGGCTGCTAGCGGCAATCGGCGGTGCCGGCAACGTCCGGGACATCGCCGTCGCATCGACCCGCCTGCTGTTCACGATCAAGGATGAGGGGGCTGTGGACGAATCTGCGCTCTCGGCCGCAGCGCCCCGAGGTTTTGCCCGGCCCTCGCAGGGTAGCCTGCACGTTCTGATCGGCCCTCAGGCGCAGCAAGCGCACGAAGCGCTTCAAGGCCTGGTCGCGCGTTAACCGGATCCCGCGAACCACCGGGGCAGCCAAAGGCTGAGCTGCGGAAACAGCGTGATCAGCATGACACCGAAGGCAAGCACCGCGAGCATCGGCAGCGTCGCCCGCGCCACCTCCAGCATCGGACGGCGGAAGCGGGATGCCGACATCAGCAGATTGAGGCCGATCGGCGGCATCAGGTAACCGAGCTCCAGACTCGCCAGCATGATCACGCCGAGGTGGATCGGATCGACGCCGAAGGCGTGTGCGACCGGCACGATGAGCGGCGCGACCACGATGATCGCCGAAAAAATCTCGATCACGCAGCCCAGCACGACCATCACCAGGTTCAGGATCATCAGGAAGATCCACGGCGAATCGATCGCGGCGTCGATCCAGACCGTGAGCCGGTCCGGCACGTGCTCGGTGATCAGGAGGTTCGTGAGGCCCATGGCCGTGCCGAGTATCAGGAGCACGCCGCCGACGAGCAGGCCGCATTCGCACAGGACCTCGACCAGTCGCTCGCCGCGCGGGAGATCCCGATTGATCAGGGCCGCGACGAGGATCGCGTAGGCGGCGGTCAGCGCCGCCGCCGGCACCGGCAGCACGAATCCTCCGAAGATCAGCACGATCGGCACGACCGGCAGCAGCAGATCCCATTTGGCGCGCCAGGTCGTCGCCACGACACGCCGCCAGCTGAAACGCCCCCGCCGCTTCGCGGCGGGCGACATTGCGATGCCCCAGCCGCAGGCGAGCGCCACCATCAGCAATCCGGGCAGGGCGCCGCCGAGAAACATCGACTCGATCGAGACGTTGGCGACGATCGAATAGAGGATCAGCGGGAGGCAGGGAGCGAACAGCACGCCGAGCGAGCCGGCGCCCGTGACCAATCCCAGTGCCTTGCGTTCGTCGTAGCGCGACGACATCAGGATCGGCATCAGCAGGCCGCCGAGCGCGAGGATCGTGATGCCGGAACCGCCGGTGAACGCGGTGAAGAACGCGCAGGCTAACACGGTCACGACCGCGGGCCCGCCGCGCAAGTGGCCCGTCCAGGCGCGCAGCAGGCGGACGAGCCGCGCCGCGGCGCCCGTCGAGGTCACGATGTAGCCGGCAAGGGTGAACAGCGGCAGTGTCGCGAGCAGCGGGTTGGTCACCTGGTCGTAGTGATCGAGCGGCACGGAGGCGATGGGATCGCCGACGCTGATGAAAAAAATGAGCGCAATGCCGGCGAGACCGGTGAAGAGCGGCGCGCCGAAGAGAATCGCAATGCCGAGCACGACGAGGAGCGGCGTCCGGATCGCCGGAAGCCCGCCGTCGAGCCCTGCCGCCCACGCGGCGACTGCGACCGCAATCCCGAGGACGAATACGCGCGCGATATTGCCGGCGGCGGCATGCCGCGCGAGCCGGAGCGTGATGAAGGCGAATCCCAGCGGCATGACCGCCTGCAATGCAATTCTCGGCACGCCGAATGCGAGGTCACTCGAGCTGGCCGCCTCCTGGGACACGAACTGCCAGGCCGCGAGCGTCAGGATCGCGGATACGGTCGTCGCCACGAGACCGGTACCGGCCTCGATCGTGGACCTCCAGCGCGCAGGAACCGCATGCGCGATCGTTCCCATCGACAGCAGCCGGCCCTCGCGCGCCGCCGCCATGCCGCCCAGCATCCCGACGACGAGCGTCAGGTGGCGGATGAGCTCGTCGGCGTCGACGAAGCCGGTGCTCGCGGCCGCGACGCCCAGCAGCACGAGAAGAACCAGCACTCCCGCCAGGAGCAGGTTCTCGATGCGCTGCAAGAACGCGGTCACGTGCCCGGGGTGCGGCTGGCTTTCAGGATCTCGACCGTCGCGTCGTACATCGGGGCGGGAACCAGCGTGTCGCGCAGCAGCGGATAGCGGCGCGCGACCTCGGCGCGCCATTCCTTTTCCGCTTCCGGCGTCAAGGTCGTAACCTTGAGGCCCATCTTGTCCTTCATCGCCTGCACGGTCTCTTCGTCCTCGAGCCGGCTCGCCCGGCGCATTTCATGGCCTGCGCGATCGGAGGTTTGCTTGAGCCAGGCCTGCGTCTTCGGATCGAGCTGCTTCCAGGCCCGTTCAGTGAGGACGAGCGCGCCCGTCACCGGCGCCCAGCGCAGGTCGAGCATGTAAGGCGCATAGGTCGGCACCTGGTTGAAATTCGCGAGGAACGCCGGGACCGGCAGTGCGTCGATCATGCCGTTACGGAGACCGAGCAGGATCTGGTCGGGCTCGAGCACGACCGGCGTATAGAACTCCTTGAAGATCTCGACCGTCTCCGGATCGCCGGAACTCGCGTAGACCCGCATCGCCTTGAGGTCGCGGAGATTCTTAATGGGCTTGTTCGAAAAATAACGGACCCACCCTGCATCGGCCCAGAACATCACGACATAGCCGGCTTTCCTCAACCGCGCCTCGAGATCGGGCTGCAGTCGATCCCGAACGCGATCGACGTCGTCCCAGTCACGGAACATCAGCGGAAAGAACTGCAGCGCGGTCACCGCGCGATCGATCTGCCCGAGTCCGACGGCCGTCAGCATCGCGCCCTGGAGCTGCCCGACACGCATTCGCCGCACGATCTGCAGTTCGCCGCCCTGCGTACCCGCATAGATGTTCATCGAAACGCCGCCCGGTCCGCGCGACCATTCGGCGCCGAGCGACTGGAGCCGCTTGTGGAAGGATGAACCGGCCGGCGCAACCGTCGCGATGCGCAGTTGCCCCGCCTCGGCCGCCTTGACCTGCGGGGCCGCGGTCGCGCAGAGCGACACGAGGGCTGCGATCATGAGCAGCCGGATGCTTGTGAAGGTCATGGTGCGTTCTCTCCACTACCCGCCGACTCGTCGAGCGGCGGGAGAATCCATTCGTCGAGATGGGCGGCAAGCCACGATGCGCGTCGCTTCATCACGGTATTGGCGAGCCGGGTCGGCGGATCCTCGTCCGCGTCGACTTTGAGCGCCGCCGCGATCGAAGCTTCGAAGCAGGCGCGGTCCTCCTGGGGCAGGCAGACCGCCTCCGCCCAGGACACATGCGGTCCGGCAGCCTTTCCCCCGCTCAAAGCGACGGCGCGATCGAAGTGCGCGCGCGCGTTGACGACGCGATCTCCCGGCGACGTCCGGACGCGCCATCGAATAGCTGATCAGGAATGAGTGTATCGCGCCGCGATCCCAGCCCTCATCGAGGGCCAACGACCGGTCGATGAGTGCCGACACGATCGCGAGATCCGCGACCAGCGCCGGATCATCCTTGCCGAGCGCGATCGCACCGGCCCAGGACACCGCGGTCCAGTAAAGAAGTTCGACGTCCGCCGGGCCCGCCTGCTGAACGGTTGCCGCGTGGTCGGCGTCGAGTCCCGCGCTGAAGCCCGGGTGTGCCACGTCGAGTCCGCGGAGTCCATAGTCGCGCGCGCGCAGATACAGCTTGCGGGCGCGATTCCAGGACTCCCAGGCCCGGTCGGTGTCCTCGAGCGCAAGCCTGTCGCCCTGCTGCTGCACGAAAGCATAGGCGTATTGCGTGAACGCGGCGGCGGTCGCCGCGAGGAGTTCGCGGTGCTCCGGCGTCTCGGCGAGCACGCTTTCCATCAACTTCAGGCTGAACGGCAGCGCCGCGCCGACGAGCTCCGGGTCGTCGTCGCCGGCGTAAGTCGAACCCGACGCGGCCAGCGTGTCGGCAATGCGGTTCGTGGCGAACCGCTCGACTGAACAGCCGGAGCTGAGCGCCGCGAGCACGAGCGAGCGTGAAGCTGGTTCCGATTCCCGGCGTACGACTCATCGGCGGCCGATCATACACCGCGCTCATCGGCCGAGAAACGCTTGAAGCCGCCCGAGATACCGCGGATCCAGGTCGATCTCGTTGTGTCTCGCGCCCTCCAGCACGAATACCTGCAGCTGTGCCGGCGGAAACTCCGTGACGAGGGCCTCCGTACTCGCGCGGGGAATGATCTCGTCGGAGCCCGCGATCACGATCAGCGTCTCCGCGGCGACCGCCTGGACGCGGCTCGCAGAGTCGTAACGATCGCGCAGCAGGAGTCCGACCGGCAGATACGGGAAATGCGCCCGCGCGACATTCACGAGGCTGTCGAATGGCGTGACCAGCGCAAGGCGGCGTACTTCGCGGGCACTTGCAAGCTGCACCGCGACGCCGCTGCCGAGACTGCGGCCGATGACCGAAATTTCCGGATGCCGCGGTCGCAGATGGTCGTAGAGGGCGATCGCGTCCGAGACCAGGCCGGATTCCGACGGACTGCCGCCGCTGCCGCCGTAACCACGATAGTTGACCAGGTAGAGAGAATGCTCGGGAAAGGCCGATGCAAAGGCATTCAGGTTGAACGCCACGTCTTCCGCGTTTCCGCCGAAGTACAGGAGCGCCTGCCGACCCGGACGTTCGACGACCCAGATCTTCAGATCGGCGCCGCCGCCGGCAAATCGAAGCGACTTCGCTCCCGCGGGGCTCGACTCGGGAACCGGGAAATAGATCTGCGAACGCTGCACTGAGAAAGAGCAGTGCACAAAGCGCGGCATACACGCCAAGCGGCACCAGCAGGAAGGTCACGAGTTTTCGCACGCGCTCGCCGCGCGCTTCAGTTGCCGTCGTGGAGCTCGACCGTGGCCTCGATCTCGACCGCGATATTGGACGGCAGGGACTGCATGCCGACCGCGGACCGTGCCCCGCGGCCGCCTTCCCCGAAGGCGACGACCATCAGGTCGGAAAATCCGTTGATGACCTTCGGGTGGTCCTTGAAGTCTTCGGTCGACTGCACCATGCCGAGGATGCGGACGAAACGCTTGACCCGCGACAACTCGCCGACCGCAGCCTTGATCGTCGCGAGCATGCAGAGTCCGACCTTCTCGGCCGATTTCACGCCCTGTTCGAGCGTCAGGTCGCCGCCCACCTTCCCGCGCGTGAATGGCTCGTTGCACTCGCCGTGACCGGACAGGAACAGCAGATTGCCGGTCCGAACCGACGTCACATAGGTCGCGACGGGTTTCGGCGGTGCCGGCAGCGTGTAGCCCGCAGCCGCAAGCCGCGCCTCGGGTGTGTCGGAAGGATTCGCCATGGCCGGCGCCGATAATATCAATAGTCCCAGCAACAGGATGCGAGGCATTTGTCTCTCCGGGCGGTCGCGGCAGACTACTCCCGATTGGCAGTCGTCGCCAGCTTGACGCATCATTGAACCGATGAACGTCGAGCGCCTCGAATCCCAGCGCGCGGTGGTCGGCGAAGGCTTCGAGATCCGTCGCGCGCTGCCGAACCGCCATCGCCGCATGATCGGCGCCTGGTGCTTCCTCGATCATGCGGGTCCCGCAGACTATTCCGCAGGCAACGGGCTCACGGTCGGCCCGCATCCGCACATCGGTCTGCAGACCTTCAGCTGGATGATCGAAGGCACGATCCTGCACACCGACAGTCTCGGCTACCGGCAATGGATCCATCCGGGACAGGTCAATCTCATGACGGCGGGCCGCGGCATCTCGCACGCGGAAGAGTCTCCCGCGGACGTCGCCGGCCGATTCCAGCTGGCGCAGCTCTGGATCGCGCTGCCGAAGGCCGGAAAGCGAGCGCGAGCCGTCGTTTCATCATTATCCGGACCTGCCGCGGCTCGACCGCGGCGGCTTCAAGATCACGGTGCTCGCGGGCAGCTTCGCGGGCGAGAAGGCGCCGGCCGAGGTTTTTTCGCCGCTCGTCGGGCTCGATCTTGCGACCTCCGGCGGCGCTGCGACCTCGCTTCCGCTCGATCCCGCTTTCGAGTACGGCGCGATGGCGCTCGAAGGCGAGGCCCGGGTCGACGGTGAGGCGCTCGCGCCCGGCGCCCTGCTCTACTTCGCCCCGGGCCGCGATTCGCTTGCGATCGAATCGCAGGCCGCCTCGCGTCTGCTCCTGATCGGCGGCCGGCCGTTCGGCGAGGAAATCCTGCTCTGGTGGAACTTCGTCGCGCGTACGGTCGAAGAGATGGAGACGGCGACCCGCGACTGGCTGGAAGGGATCGCTTCGGCAAGTCCAAGGCGCCCGCGGCGCGCCGCTCGTCGCCCCCGAGCTTCGCGGACTGCGCCTGCGGAGCGGCGGTGAAACGCATTGCGTCCGCCGTCGTCGCGCCGACCGGGCCGAACTACACGCAGTCGATCGAAACGGGCGGCTTCAGGCTCCTGGCCGACGAGACGAGGGCGCCGGCGGGCAGAATGCGGGCCCGGCGCCGTATGAACTCCTGCTGGCCGGTCTCGGCGCCTGCACGGCGATCACCCTCAAGATGTATGCCGATCGCAAGGCCTGGGATATCGGCGCGCTCAAGGTTTCGCTGACCCTCTCCAAGGACGCCGACGGAGGGACATTCATCGACCGGACGCTCGAATCCGATGCACGCTCGATGAAGAGCAGTGGTTGAAATTGCTCGACATCGCCTCCAAGACTCCGGTCACGAAAACCCTGCTGGCAGGCGCCAGCATCACGACCCGACGAGCCGAGGTGGCCTGAGTCATGCGCAAGTTACTGGCCGTTCACGATGCGAACCCGCCCCACTGGGTCGGCGACGGATTTCCCGGTGCGCTCGATCTTCAGCTACGACAACCTCGGACGCGAGACGACTGAGCCCCTTCCTGATGCTCGACTATGCCGCGCCGCGGAACTTCGAGCCCGCGACCGTGCGCCGCGGCGTCGGCGAACATCCGCACCGCGGATTCGAGACGGTCACCATCGTCTACCAGGGCGAGCTCGAGCACCGCGATTCGGCCGGCAACGGCGGACGCATCGGTCCGGGCGACGTGCAGTGGATGACGGCCGCCTCGGGCGTCGTTCACGAGGAATTCCATTCCGAGAAGTTCACGCGCTCGGGCGGCAAGATGGAAATGATGCAGCTCTGGGTGAACCTGCCGGCCAAGGACAAGATGTCGCCGCCGCGCTACCAGACCCTGCTCGACGCCGAAATTCCGTCGGTTCCGCTGCCGGACGGCGCGGGCCGCATTCGCGTGATCGCCGGAGAATTCGGCGGGCACAAGGGCCCCGCGAAGACCTTCACGCCGATGAACGTCTGGGACCTGCGGCTGAGCGCAGGAAAGACGGCGACGCTTGTCGACGCCCGAGGGCCACACGACGGCCGTCGATCCCGATGCATGGACGCGCGCTCGCTGAACGGCACGCAGGCCGCGGGCGAAGCGCAACTCGCGATCTTCGACCGCCAGGGCGGCGAGTTCACGATCGGCGCGGAGACCGAAGCGACGCTCCTCGTGCTGAGCGGCGAGCCGCTCAACGAACCCGTGGTCGGCTACGGCCCGTTCGTCATGACGAGCGACCGCGAGATCGCGCAGGCGATACGCGACTACCAGAGCGGGCGATTCGGCAGCCTGCCGGCGTCGTGACGACGCCCCGGCGCCGAACGCGCGGCCGGCCTCGTCGTCGCTCCACGAGCTGTCGCTGGCGCTCCGCGACCTCCACAAGACGCTGCTCGACGCGGAGCTCGACAATTTTCCGATGGCGCGCGGCACCGCGGACCGGCTGAAGCTCGTGGTCGAGCATCCGTCGTTCGCCTGGCTGCGCGCCCTGTCGGAACTGATCGTCGAGTTCGACGAGCTCGTGGATTCGGAGGGCGTGACGACGGCAAAGCTGCGCTCGTGCCGCGACGCCGTCGAACGCCTGCTGGGCCCGGCTGCGGCGTCGAATGCCGATTTCCGCTCGCGCTATCTGGAGTACCTGCAGCTCGCGCCCGACGTCGCCCTCGCGACCGGCGCGGTCAGGCGCGTGCTCGCCGGCATCGGCCGGCCCGCTCAGGCCGGCGGCTGACTGCCCAGATAGTCCATCTTGCCGAGCTCGACGCCGTTGTGGCGCAGGATGTCGTACGCCGTCGTGCAATGGAAATGCAGGTTCGGCAGCAACTGGTGCAGCAGGTAGGCGGGTCCTGACATCGACTTCTCGGTGCTGCGCGTCTTCCACTTCACCGTGCGATCCTCGGAGCCCTCGAACTGCTGGGGCTTCAGCGTTTCGAGCCAGGCCGCGGTCTTCTTCGCGCGCTCGATCAGCTCGGGCAGCGTCTTCTCGTTGTCCTCGAACGGCGGCGCCTCGATTGCCGCGATCCGGGCGGCTCCGATCTTCGCCGAGTCGGATGCGATCTGGACCTGCCGGCCGAGCGGAAACATGTCCGGGGCGAGCCGCGCGCCGATGAAAACTTCGGGATCGATCTTCTTCGCCTGCGCATGCTGCGCGGTCTTTTCGAGAATCGCCGCGAGATTGTTCATCATGCGAATGCCCGGCTTCACGCAGGCGTCGTACATCGTTATCTTCATCGTGCGCTCCGGAGGTAATCCCATAGAATGCGCGCATTATGAGGCAGACCGGGATCGTCTGGGACAATCACGCGTGCCTGCCGCTTCGCGACGTCGATGACTGGCTGCCGCGCCTCTCGCGCTATCGCGATGCGGGCGTCGACGTCGTCACGGTCAACATCGGCGACAGCCTGGTGCCGCTCGAGACGATGATCCGCACGGCCGCAAGCATCCGGCATTTCGTTCACGCGCATCCCGACAAGTACCTGATGGGCCTCACGCCCGCGGACCTGCGCGCGGCGAAAGCGAGCGGCCGGCTCGCCGTCTGCCTCGACGTCGAGGGCGTGCAGGCGCTCGGGCCGCAGGTGTCCCTCGTCGAGTTCCTCTACGAGATCGGCGTCCGCTGGATGCTCATGGTCTACAACCGGCGGAATCTCGCGGGCAGCGGCTGCCACGATCCGGACGACGAGGGCCTGACCGATCTCGGCCGCGCGATCCTCGGCGAGATGGACCGCGTCGGCATGATCAAGTGCTGCTCGCACACGGGCTATCGCACGGCCCGCGAAATCCTCGACTCGACCGACCGGCCCGTCATCTTTTCGCATTCGAATCCGCGCCGGCTGCGCGACCATCCGCGGAACATTCCGGACGACCTGATCAGGGCCTGCGCGGCGACCGGCGGCGTCATCGGCATCAACGGCGTCGGACTCTTTCTCGGCGACGGTCCGCCGACCGCCGAGGTCATCGTCCGGAACATCGACTACATCGTGCAGCTCGTCGGCGCGCAACATGCCGGGATCGGCCTCGACTACATGTTCCGGAGCGCCGAACTGAACGAGCCCGGCCGGGGCGGCAAGGAAATGTGGCCGCCGGAATGGGGCTACGGGCGCGGATCCGGATTCGCGCCTCCGGAGGTGATACCCGAGATCCGGACGGGTCTCGAACGCCTCGGCTACCCGGAAGAAAGCGTGCGCGGCGTGATGGGCGACAATCTGGTTCGCGTCGCCGACGCAGTCTGGAAGTGATCCGCGGCGCAATGGCCCGCCGACCCATCGCGCACTGGCTGGCGGGAGTGTGGAACCGGTCACCGCTCCGCCTCGGTTTCCTGATGCGGTTCACAGTTCGCAGCCGACCGGCTGAGGCTACATATGTCCACTCGAAAGCCGGCCCAGGGGGGCGGGCTGTGCGTGGGAGTTTGCGCCAGAAGACATGTCTGCGGCCGGCGAAATCAGCAACGAACATTCGGAGCGCGAGCCGTTCTTCGGCCGCTGGACGGGCATGCTTGCGGCCTGCCTATTCATCTATATCCCGATCACCCTGCTCCTGACCTATGCGGACGGCACCGGCGGCCCGGTCTTCGAGATCTTCAAGCTCTTCTCCGACTCGCCGGCCAGCATCGGCTGCGGCGGTCCTCGCGGGCGGTCGCCGCGCGCAAGGCGACGGATCCGGCCGTCAAGCGCACCTGGACCTTCTTCGCCGCGGCGATCGGCGTCTACAGCATCGGCAACCTGCTGAACTCGATCTACTGGATGTTCGGCGTCGATCCGTTTCCGTCGGTCGGCGACGTCTGCTTCATGGGGTTCTACCCGCTCCTGTTCGCCGGCATTTTCACCGCGATCCGCGCCGCGGCCGTGCGCGTGCAGTGGATGCGCCTCGCACTCGACGCGACGATCCTCATGCTCGGTTTCGGCGCCTTCTTCTGGTTCTTCGTGATCGGGCCGACGGCCGCCGCGGAACGCGACCCCGACGTCATCAAGTACGTCCTGACGCAGAGCTATATCGCGCTGAACTGCCTGATGCTGCTCGCGTTCGGCATCCTGCTGATGCACGCAGGCGCCGGCTCGATCGCGCGGCGCACGCTCGTGCTCCTGACGATCGGTTTCTCGGCCATGTCGCTCGCCGACATCGTCTGGGCGATGGCCAAGGTGACCGGGACCTACCTGCCGGGCGGCCTCTCGGACGCGATGTACCTCTCGTGCTACGCCTGGCTCATCGCGGCGGCGCGCGAGCAGATGCGCGGCGCGCCCGTCGTCGCTGCGCGAGGCGAATGCCACGAGCGGCGCCCTCATGCAGGGCATGCCGTACGTCGCAATGCTCGTTTCCTTCCTCGTGCTCGTCTACGTCGAGCGCAGTTCGGTCGCGAGCCCCGCGACGGCGATGACGGTGATCATCTTCCTGCTCACGCTCCTCGTCATGCTGCGCCAGGGCGTGCTGTCGCGCGACGACGCGCTGCTGCGCGAACGGCGCGCCGCGGGCATCGTCGAGGCGCGCTACGCCTCGCTCATCAAGAACGCATCCGACGTGATCATGATCGCGGACGTCGACGGGCGCCTGCGATTCGCGTCGCCCGCCGCCGAACGCACCTTCGGCATGCACCCGGACGATCTCGTCGGCCGCAACCTGCTCGACCTCTGGGCCGAGGCCGACCGCGAGCGGCTCGCCGCCTTCCTCGCCGAAGTCGCCGCGACGCGCGGCCGCTCGATCGGGCCCGTCGAGGTCACGGTCGGCAACGGCGCCCGCCGCAGCACGCTCGAAAGCGTCGGCAGCAACCTGCTCGACGACCCGGCCATCGCGGGTCTCGCGCTCAACTTCCGCGACGTCAGCGAGCGCAAGGCGCTCGAAGAGCAGCTTCGCCAGCTCGCCTTCCACGATCCGCTGACGCTGCTCGCGAACCGGAGCCTGTTCCGCAACCGCGTGCAGCATGCGCTCACGCTGACGCAGCGCTCGCGTCAGCGCGTCGCCGTCATGTTCCTCGACCTCGACAACTTCAAGAACGTCAACGACTCGCTCGGGCACGACGCCGGCGACCGCCTGCTCCAGGCGGCTGCGCAGCGGCTCGTCAAGTCGACGCGGCCCTCCGACACGGTCGCGCGCCTCGGCGGCGACGAGTTCGCGATCCTGCTGGAGGGAATCAACGAATCGATGGACGTCGAGCAGATCGCCGGCGCGATCACGCGCTCCTTCGACGAGCCCCTGGTGCTCGACGGCAGCGACACGCACATCGCGGCCAGCATCGGCATCGCGTTCTCGCAGCCGGGCGACGACACCGAGCAATTGCTGCGGAACGCCGACATCGCGATGTACAACGCGAAAGCCGCCGGCAAGGCGCGCTTCGTCGTGTTCCAGCCGCGCATGCAGGAACAGCTCCGCGAGCGGCTGCGGCTCGAAGAGGACATCACGCTGGCGCTCGAGCGCGAACGAATTCTTCGTCGAGTACCAGCCGGTCGTCGACCTCGCGACGCCGCGAACTCCTCGGCGTCGAGGCGCTGGTGCGCTGGAATCACCCCGAACAGGGCCTGGTCATGCCGGGCGCCTTCATCCCGACAGCCGAAGAATCCGGCCAGATCGTCGAACTCGGGCGCTGGGTGCTGATCGAGGCCTGCCGCAGCATCAAGGCCTGGCGCGATTCGATCGTCGCCGGCGACGGCCTGCGCGTCGCGGTCAACATCTCCGGGCGCCACCTGCAGCACGCCGATCTCGTGGCGGACGTGCGAAGCGCGCTCGAGATCTCGGGACTCGAACCCGAGAACCTCGTCATCGAGCTCACCGAGAGCACGATCATGCACAACACCGAGGTCAACCTGGAGCGCTTCCGCGAGCTCAAGGCGCTCGGCGTGAAACTCGCGATCGACGACTTCGGCATGGGCTACTCGTCGCTCTCCTACCTCCACCGCTTCCCGATCGACATCCTGAAAATCGACCGCTCCTTCGTCGGCCGCCTGACCGAGCAGGACGACGGCCCGGAACTCGCGCGCGCGGTCGTGATGCTCGGCGAGACGCTCGGTCTCGAGACCGTGGCCGAGGGTGTCGAGCACGAGGATCAGGTGGCGAAGCTCCTGGAACTCGGCTGCGTCGCGGCGCAGGGATTCCTGTTCGCGCGCTCGAGCTCGCTCAAGGACGTCTCCGCGATGCCCTTCACCGCGCGGCGCGCGGAACTGCGGAATGCCCAGTCCCTGCACGATCGCCTGACGGCGACCGGCCGGTTCAACGTCGCCAGCAACGTCCGGACGCGCTCCGTCGCCTGAACCGGCGGCCGATCAGCGCTTCGCCGGCGCCTGATAAGACGATTTCGCCGCCGATCACGGTCATCACGGCCTGCGAGCGCGGGATCTCCGCCTCCGGAATCTGCATCCAGTCGGCCGAGAACACGCTGAAGTCCGCGAGCTTGCCCGGCTCGATCGTGCCGCGGTCCTTTTCCTCGAACGCGGCGTAGGCCGGGCCCGACGTCAGCACGGCGAGCGCCTCGTCGCGCGTCAGGCGCTGATCGAGGCCCCAGTCCGGACCCGCGAAGCCTTCGAGCGTGCGGCGCGCGACCGCGGCATAGAACTCGACCCGCGGATCGCCGGCCTCGACCGGCGCGTCCGTCCCGCCCGCGATCGTGGCGCCGGCGTCCAGGAACTTCCGCCAGGCATAGGCGCCGCCGATGCGGTCCGGCCCGAGCCGCGCCGGCGCGAACAGCATGTCGCTGATCGCGTGCGAGGTCTGCATCGAGGCGATCACGCCAAGCTTCGCGAAGCGCGGGATGTCGGCATCCGCGACGACCTGGGCGTGCTCGATGCGAAAGCGCGGGTCGGCGACCGGGCGCTCGGCCGCCGGCACGGCGGCAAACGCCTTCTCGTACTGGTCGAGGGCGACGCGATTGCCGCGGTCGCCGATGGCGTGCGTCTCGACCTGGATCCCGCGCCGCAGCGCCGCGGTCGCGATGCGCAGGATCTCCTCCGGCGGCGTGACGAAGAGGCCGCGGCTGTCCGGCGCGTCGCTGTACGGCGCGTCGAGCGCCGCGCCGCGCGAGCCGAGCGCGCCGTCCATGTAGAGCTTGATCCCGCGCACGGTGAGGCGCGGATCGCAGCTCCGGTAATCCGCTCCCGACGCGAGCAGCTTCTCGGCATCCTCGCCCGGTCCGCCGATCGCGGCGTAGACGCGAAGCTTCACGCGCCCCGCCGCATACAGGCGGCAGAGCTGGTCGATTTCGCGCCAGGTCGTGCCGGCGTACTGCAATTCCGTCCATCCGAGCCGCACGTAGGTTTCGGCGCCCACCTCGAGGGCGCGCGCGATCTCCTCGTCCGTGCTTGGCGGCACGTGCTGCCAGACGAGATCCATCGCGTTGTCGACCAGGATGCCCGTCGCCTCGCCTGTCGCAGGATCGCGGAGGATCTGTCCACCCTCGCGGATCGCGCGTCGTCCGCGTGATCCCTGCGATCTCGAGCGCCTTCGTGTTGACGACGATCGCATGTCCGTCGACGCGCTCGAGGACGACCGGGCGGTCGCTGACGACGGCGTCGAGGTCCCGGCGCGACGGGAAGACGGCCGGCTTCCACTTCGATTCGATCCAGTTCGCGCCGACGATCCACGGCGAGCGGTCGCTCGCCGCGCGCTCGCCGAGGCGGCGCTTCATCGCCTCGACGCTTTCGACGCCCGTCAGGTCGAAGCCGAGCTCACGCTCGCCAATGGAGGCCAGGTGGCCATGGGAATCCGAGAGCCCGGGCAGCAGCGTGCGGCCGGAGAGATCGATGACGGTTGCGCCGGCGGGCGCGCGCGCGCGCGCGGTCGCCGTGTCGCCCGACGTAGGCGATGCGATCGCCGACGGCAAGCACGCGCCTCGGCTCGCGGCTGCGCCGGCATTGCCCGTGTAGATAGTGCCGCCGTGCAGCAGGAGCGCCGGCGGCGAACCGGCGGCGCCACTGCGACGCGAAAGCGTGGCCGCGGCGACGAACGCCGCGCAGCATCCAGCGCCCTGCAGCACTAGGACGACGCCTTCTGGCTCTTCACGACGCTGGTCGCGAGCGCGATCATCGATGCGATATCCGAAAGGTTCGCGGGCACGACGAGCGTGCTCGAGGCCTCGTCGGCCAGGTGCCCGAACTGCTTGACGTACTCTTCCGCGACGCGAAGCTGCATCGCCTCGATGCCGCCGCGGCCCGCAAGCGCTTCGCCCACCTGCTTGCAGCCCCTCGGCCGTCGCCGTCGCGACCGCGAGGATCGCAGCCGCCTCGCCCTGCGCCTCGTTGATCTGCTGCTGCTTGTTCCCTTCCGATTCCTTGATGACGCGCTGCTTGTCGCCTTCCGCCTGGTTGATCTTGGCGTCGCGCTCGCCTTCGGAGTTCAGGACGACGGCGCGCTTTTCGCGCTCCGCGCGCATCTGCTTCTCCATGGCGCCCAGGATGTCCTTGGGCGGATTGATGTTCTTGATCTCGTAGCGCAGCACCTTGACGCCCCAGGGCGCGGAAGCCTTGTCGAGTTCGGCGACGACATTCTGGTTGATCGTCTGCCGCTCTTCGAAGGTGCGGTCGAGCTCGATCTTGCCGATCTCGCTGCGGAGCGTCGTCTGCGCGAGCTGGATGATCGCGAAGCGGTAGTTGGTGATGCCGTAGGATGCCTTGCTGGCCTCCAGCACCTGCAGATACAGCACTCCGTCCACGCCGACCTGCACGTTGTCCCGGGTGATGCAGATCTGCTCCGGGATGTCCATCGCCTCTTCCTTCAGGTTGTGCTTGTAGGCGATGCGCTCGATGAACGGGACGAGGATATGAAAGCCCGCCTGGATCGTGCGGCTGTAGCGGCCGAGATTCTCGATGACAAACGCGCTTTGCTGCGGCACGACAACGGCGGTCTTCGCGATGACGATGATCGCGAGCAGCGCGATCACCCCGACGACATACATGGATTCCATGGGTGATTACTCCGCTTTGACGTGCAGGGTCAGGCCATCGACAGCTGCGATGACGGCCTCGCTGCCGGCTTCGATCGCGACTCGCGCCGGTATTGCGCGCGGTCCAGTTCGAGCCGCGGTATTCGACGCGGCCGCTCTGGCCCGGCTCGAGGCGCGAGGCGATCACGACGCGGTCGCCGACGGTCAAGCGCTCGTCGACATGGCCGCCGCGGTTTCGCACCATTTCATAGAGCCGCCGCCGGAAGCCGAGCATCGCGACGACCGCCAGCGCGGCGAAGACCAGCCATTGCGTCCAGCTCGGCAGGTCGACGCCGACGAGGCCGAGCAGGCCCACGACCGCCGCCGACAATCCGATGAAAACGAGGTAGAACTGGGCGTCGATGACGAACATCTCGACACCGAGCAAGCCGATGCCCAAAACCAGCCAGGCCCACCAAGGCATCCGATCCCCCAGGGCGCCGATCGCGCCGTCAGTGCCGTTCGCCGCAAAGCTTAACCGATCCCAAAGTCACGTATTGAATGCCGGCGAGCGCGGGCGGTAGCCTGCAGGGCCGGAAGTCCCGCCCGCCAGGAAGCCCTCATGAAAGCAGTCATCGGATCGCTCGCCGCCCTTCTCTCTGTCGCCGGCACTCGCCGCCGACGCCGGCCTGAACCCTGCGCAGCAGGAGATGTTCGACGCGGAGCGGGCCTTCGTGAAGCTTGCCGCGGAGCGCGGCTTCCGCGATTCGTTCTACACCTACTTCGCCGACGACGGCATCGCATTCAACCCGCATCCTTTCCGGGTGCGGACGGCGCTCGCAAATCAGCCGCCGTCGCCCGGCCCGATGGGCGCCGTCTGGGCGCCGGTGTACGGCGATATCGCCGAGGCCGGCGACTTCGGCTGGAACACGGGCCCGCTCGTGTTCGAGGGCAGGAATGGCCAGCCCGACCGGCATGGCATGTTCTTCTCGGTCTGGAAGCGGCAGGCGGACGGAAAGTTCAAGGTCGTCCTGGATATCGGCAGCGACACGCCCTCTGCCGTCGTGCCGTTGGACGACGCCGGTCCAGTCCTCGCACCGGCCGGCTGCGAATCCGCGCGCGAACGTGGACGTGGCCGCCGAAATCGCGGCCCTGCTCGCGATCGAGCGCGCGTTCCTCGCGACCGCGCAGTCGGAAAGCCTGGGTCGCGCCTACGGCAGCCGGCTCGCCGACGACGCGCGCGTGCATCGACCGGGCGCGATGCCGGTCGTCGGCCGGGTTGCGCTCAACGAGTGGGCGAACACGCAGACGGCGAAATACCGCGGCGAGCCGCTCGGCGCCGATGTCTCGCGCTCGGGCGATCTCGGTTACGCCTACGGCAACTACGAGAAGGAAGGCGATGCGCCGGAAGCCGGCTACTACGCCCGCGTCTGGAAGCGCGATCCGAAAGGCGACTGGCGGATCGTGATGGACACGATCAGTCCGTTGCCCGCCGGCGTGAAGCCGCTGATGCAGCCGCCCGGCTGATTGTCAGCGCATCTGGTTGCAGGGCGGATTCCAGACCGAGATGAGATCGGAGCGCTCGGCGCGCCGGACTTCCTCGCGCGTGTCCGTGTGCCGCACGTGGATGTGCGTGACGCGGCTCTGCTTCATGCACTCGAGCGCGACGTGATCGTCGAAGGGTTCCGACAGATCGTCGGTCTGCCCGATGTAGATGGGGATGTACTGACCCGGCCGCGCTTCACGCGCAAAGATGTAATTCGCCGGTCCGGGACCGAAGACCGTCCCGAACATGTAAACCGTGTAGCGATACTTCTGGCCGGATTGTCCCGTCCAGAGGTGAATGCCCAGGTCACCCATAACACCTCCCGGACCATTATCGGATTGTCCCGGTATCAGAATTGCGGGTTTGAAACTTTGCCGCATGCTCTGAACAGTGAAGTCGGTCGCTCCGGCGGCCGCACCTGCAGACCGCATGCCGTGACCCAGGTCAACTACCCAGGCGCGCTTATCGCATACCGTTCGACATCTCGTTGAAACGACGGCTAAGTAATTGATTAGAGGAAGGGAATCCATGCCAAGGATAGCGCCCTGCAGCGCCATTTCTGATTCTGGCCGCGGTGCTGGCCACGGGCCGCGCGGCCGCGGATCCCGAAGCGTCGGATCTGCTCGATCTGAGCATCGAGGATCTCGCAAACCTGAAGATCACGTCGGCGTCGCGCATTTCCGAAAACCTGCGCGACACGCCGTCCGCGGTCTTCGTCATCACGGCCGACGAGATCCGCCGCTCCGGCGTCACGAGCATCCCGGAAGCGCTGCGGCTTGCGCCCGGCGTCGAGGTCGCGCGCCGCAACGCGCATTCGAATGGTCGATCTCGATCCGCGGCTTCAACAGCGATCTGGCGAACAAGCTGCTCGTCCTGATCGACGGCCGCACGCGTGTACTCGCCGCTGTTCGCCGGCGTGTTCTGGGACGTCCAGGACACGCTGCTCGAGGACGTCGAACGCATCGAGGTCATCTCGGGTCCCGGCGGCACGCTCTGGGGCGCGAACGCGGTCAACGGCGTCATCAACATCATCACGCGCCAGGCGCAGGACACGCAAGGCGCGTACGGCGAACTGCTGCGGCGGAAACGAGGAACAGCTGATCGCCGGGTTGCGGTACGGCGGCACGGTCGGCGAAAGCGTTTCCGCGCGCGGTTATCTCAAGTATCTGGAGCGCGACTCGAGCATGGCGAATACCGGCGACGACGCCGTCGACGCGCATGCGCATGACTCGCGCCGGGTTTCGCTTCGATTGGTACGCCTTCGCAGGCCGATCGCTTTACGGTCGTCGGGGACGCTCTATCAGGGCGAAACCGACGGAATCTTCAACGACACGTTCACGATCGGCACGCTGCCGGCCGGCGACGTTTCGCGATGCCGTGGACATCTCCGGCGCCAACGTGCTGGGACGCTGGGAGCGGAAGCTCGCGGAGGCCGGCGACATTCAGTTCCAGCTCTACTACGACCACACCGAACGCGACATCCCGAACACCTACGACGAAAGCCGGGACACGTTCGATCTCGATTTTCAGCATCACCTGCCGATCGGCACGCGCCACGACTTCCTCTGGGGCCTGACCTTCCGCGACAGCAGCGACAGCATTCGCAACACGCAGTTCGCGGCGTTCGAGCCGCCCAGCCGCAGCTTTCAGCAGTATGGCGTCTTCTTCCAGGACCGGATCGCATTGCTGCCGGACCAGCTGTATCTCACGGTCGGCACGAAACTCGGCGACAACGACTACACCGGTATCGAGAACCAGCCCAATATCCGCCTTGCCTGGCATCCGGACCCGCGCCAGACGGTCTGGACCGCCGTGTCCCGCGGAGTCCGCATCCCGTCGCGCCTCGACGACGACCTCGTGCTGACGATCCCGGCCTCTGCCCCTGGCATTCCGCTCCCGTTCTATTTCATCGTCACCGGCATCGGATGACATTCAGTCCGAGGAGCTGGAAGCCTATGAGGCCGGCTACCGCATCCAGATGGGCGAGAAACTGTCATTCGATGTCGCCGCTCTTTCACAACGAGTACGACCGGACTCCAGACCAACGAGCCGGATCCGCCGATCCTCGTGCTCGTGCCGCCGTTGCCTCACGTGATCGTGCCGAGCCATCTCGCGAACAACATGCAGGGCGAATCGGTCGGCGGCACTTTCGTGGCGAACTGGCAGCCGATGATCAACTGGCGCCTGCGGTTTCAATACGCCTATCTGGACCTCGACCTGGAAACGGTCGCGCCGAGCCAGGACATTTCGTCGCCGGCCGTCGCCGGCAACAGCCCGCGCAACCAGGCGGCGATCTACTCGTTCCTGGACCTGCCGCGCGACCTCTCGTTTTATGCCGGCGTGCGATACGTGGACGACCTGCCCAACCAGGGCGTCGATTCGTACGTGGCGGCCGACGTCAATCTGTCATGGCGATTCCGGCCGACCATGGAGGTCTCGCTCGCCGTCCAGAACCTGACGGACGACACTCATCCGGAGTTCGAGGCAGCTACCGGAAGCCTGGTCGAGCGGAGTTTCTATCTGAAGCTGACCTGGTCCCTCTGAGCTGGACCGGCTGAAGTGAACCTTCTCGATACGCAGCGCATGGAGACTCCCGAGCCAGAACCTGATCCGATCCGCGTCGTCATGGTCGAGGACAGCGCGACCGACGTCGAGCTCGTGCTGCAGGCAGCTGCGCCGCGACGGCCTGGAGGTCGTCAACAGCGTCGCCTGCGACGAGCATTCATTCCGCCTTGCGCTGACCGAATTCTCGCCGCACCTCATCCTTTCGGACTTCTCGCTGCCCCAGTTCGACGGCCTGTCGGCGCTCAGGATCGCGCGCGATGTCGCGCCGCACGTCCCGTTCATTTTCGTTTCCGGAACGATCGGCGAGGAACGCGCGATCAACGCCCTCAAGAACGGTGCGTTCGACTACGTCCTGAAGGACAACCTGCGGCGCCTCGTCCCCGCCATTCGCGGAGCCTTCCGGGCCGCCGAGACATCGCGCGCGCGCGATCTCGCCGAGACGATGCTCCAGGCAAAGCGAATCTGCGTCTCCAGGACATCATCAACACGTCGGCCGACTGGGTCTGGGAATGCGACGAGATGTATCGCTTCACGTTCTCGAGCCCGAGCATCGAGCGCATGCTGGGCCACGATCGCGATTCCCTGCTCCAGACGCTCGCGTTCGACTACATCAGCCGGGCCGACCAGGACCGACTGCGGGACGCGTTTGATTCCTGCGCGGCCGATTCGGACACGATGGCCCCGGTCGTGCTGCGCTGGATGCACAAGGACGGCAAGGTGCGCTGGCTCGAGCGCAAGATGACCGCGCTCCGACCGAGGACGGGAGTGCTGCGCGGCTACCGGGGCATCGACCGCGATGTCACGACCCGGAAGCTGCAGGAGGAGCGGATCTCGCGCCTGAACCGCGCCGTCAGCTTCCTGAGCGGCATCAACTCCGCCATCGTGCGGATCCGCGATCGCAGCGAAATGCTGCGCGAGGCCTGCCGGCTGGCGGTCCAGATCGGCGAGTACTCGATGGCCACCATCTATCTGAAGGATACCGGCGACAAGGAGCCGATCGTCCACCGGGCGGTCAGCGCCTCCGCAGGCCGAGTCCAGGCGGCCGCACCGTGAGCCGCTCGATGGCAACGGTCCGGTCGGCCTCGCAATGGCGAGGCGCGCGCGAGTCGTTGTGCCGGACCTTGCCGACGATTCGATCGAGATCCCGGGACGCTCCAAACTCCTGGACATGGGCTTGCGTGCCTGCATCGCGCTGCCGCTCAACATCGACGGCACGCCGATCGGCGTGATGCTGCTGCACGCGAGCGAGCGCAGCCCGTTCAGCGACGCGGAACTCTCGCTGCTCGACCAGGTGACCGGCAACATCACCTTTTCGCTCCAATACCTGCACAGCCGGGAAAGCATCGAGTACCTCGAATACTTCGATACGCTGACCGCGCTCGCCAACCGCACGCTGTACCTGCAGCGCCTGCAGTCGACGATTCATGCGGCCGAGAGCGACGGTCATGCGCTCGCCCTCCTCGTCTTCGATATTGCGGGCCTCACCGTCATCAACGACGGGCTGGGCCATCATGCCGGAGACCTGGTGCTGCAACTCGTCGCGGAGCGGCTGAAGGACGTGTTCCGGGACTCCAGCGTGTTGAGCCACCTGGGCGGCGGCTGCTTTGCGGTCTTCTCCAGCTACCCTGCCGGCAGCACCGAAGCAACGATCGTGCTGCGCGAACGCATCGATCTGCTCCTCGATGCGCCGTTCAAGGTCAGGGACCAGGAAATCCGGCTGAGCGTGCGCTCCGGGTTCGCCGAGTATCCGGACGACGGCAAGGAGGCCGTAGCGCTCCTGCATCACGCGCAGACGGCGCTCGATCACGCCAAGCAGTCCGGCGAGACGTTCATGCGGCACCGGCCTGACATGAACATCGCCGCGACCGAACGGCTCAACCTGACGACCCGGCTCCGCGCAACCGCGGCGCACCAGAAGTTCACCCTGAACTACCAGCCGAAGATCCGCCTTTCACGACGGGTCCGTCGACGGTGTCGAGGCCCTGCTGCGCTGGCCCGAGACCAACATCTCCCCGGCAGTGTTCGTGCCGCTGCTCGAATCGATCGGCCTGATCGGAGAAGTCGGCAAGTGGGTGCTCTGCAAGGCGCTCGCCGAAAGCGACGGCTGGCGGCCCGAGCAACGCGCGGGCGATTTCCGGAGTCGCGGTGAACATCTCCGCGCTGCAGCTGAAGCGCGAGCGTTTCGCGGAAGAGGTCCTCGAGGCCGCCGCCGCGATCAGGAACGGCGTTTCGCGGCTCGAGCTCGAGATCACCGAAAGCGTGCTGATGGAGGATCCGCGCCGCGCCAGCGCGATTCTCGGCCGCCTCCGGGACGCCGGCATCACGGTCGCCATCGACGACTTCGGACCGGTCATTCCTCGCTCCAGATCCTGTCGCGGCTGCCGGTCGATACGCTGAAGATCGATCGAAGTTTCGTCCGCGATCTCGCGACCAACGAAAGGCATCGCCTGCTGGTGCAGACGACGATCACGCTCGCGAAATCGTTCGGACTGGCCACCGTGGCCGAGGGCGTGGAATCCGAGCGAACAGGTCGCGATCCTCGGGGAACTGGGCTGCGACTCGATCCAGGGCTACCTCGTGCGCCGTCCGGCCAGCGCAGGCGAGCTCGGCGACTGGCTCGCCGGACACGTCGCCGGAAGCGCTGATGCGCAAGGCCCTGCTGTCCGCCGTGCTCGGCGCCTGCCTGTTCGCCGGGCCGGCCATCCAGGATCGGGCTCGACGCAGCCGGCGTCGAACGCTCCGCTGTCAGAGCGCAGCATCAAGGCGGCCTACCTCTACAAGTTCGCAGGCTACGTCGAGTGGCCTGACGCTCCGGGCGGCGCCGGCGAGGACGCTGACGATCGGCGTGCTCGAGTCCGCGGAGATGGCGGACGAGCTCGCCCGCATCACGGCGGGCCGGGAGATCAACAACCGACCCGTCCTGGTCCGGAAGACTCGAATCCGGCGACTCGCTCGCCGGCCTGCACGTCCTGTTCGTGGGTGTCGCACGACAAGCGAACGACTCGAGTCGCTCCTGCTGCCGGCCCTGGAACTTCCGATACTGACCGTCACGGAATCCGCCGGAGCGCTCGCGACGGCAGCGTCATCAACTTCACGGTCGACCGCGAACGAGTGCGCTTCGAGGTCTCGCTTCCTGCCGCCGTGCGCAGCCGGCTCAAGCTGAGCTCGCGGCTGCTCGCCGTGGCGCAGCGCGTGCAGCGCGCGCCGGAGAGCTGAGGCGATGAGTTCCGCTCGGATCCTCGATCCACAAGAAAATGCTGGTCCTCGTGCTTTCGACCGCGGCATTTGCGCTGTCGATCACGGGCGCCGCGATGCTCTACTACGACCTGCGGAGTTTCCGTGAACTACTGGCTGACGGACCTGAGCGCACAGGCGGACATCATCGGCCTCGCCGCGGCGCCCGCGATCGAGTTCGGGGATCCGCAGACCGCCGCTGCCTACCTCGAGTCCCTGAAGGGAAAGCCGAGCATCATCGCGGCGGCCATCTACTCGCCGGGCGGCGCCAGGTTCGCGTCCTACGTCGCCGCCGACGAACGAGCCTGTTGCGTTTCCGGCGCTTCCGGCGGTCGACGGGCACTCGCAGAGCGGGAGCGAACTCGACCTGTTCAAGCGGATCGTCGCCGGTGACGAAATCCTCGGCACGGTCTACATCAAGGCCCGGTACGACCTCTTCGGCCGCCTGCTGAACTACCTCGGCATCGTCGGCGGCGTGATGGCATTGAGCCTGCTTGCGGCGGTCCTGATTTCCCGCCGGATGCAGAAAAACGTCACCGCCCCGATCCTCGAGATCGCCCGCGTGGCGCGCAAGGTCATGGATGAGCGCGACTTCAGTTCCCGCGCCCTGAAGATGACGGACGACGAGATCGGCGTGCTGGTGGACGCCTTCAACGGCATGCTCGCGGAGATCGAGCGCGTCATCGGCGAGCGCGTCGGCGTGCCGAAGCCGCGCTGCAGGACAGCGAATCCCGCCTGCTGGCGCTGAACGCCGAGCTCGAGCAGCGTGTCGAGTCCCGCACCGCGCAGCTCGCGGCGGCCAACAAGGATCTCGAGGGCTTCAGCTATTCGGTGTCGCACGACCTGCGCGCGCCGATGCGCGCGATCGGCGGCTTCGCCGACGCTGCTCGCCGAGGATCACGAGGCGCAGCTCGACGACGAGGCCGGACGAAAGCTCGACGATCATCCGCAGCGAAGCGGCGCGCATGGGCAGGCTGATCGACGACCTGCTCGCGTTCTCGCGGCTCGGGCGCAAGGCGCTCGATGCCGCGGATCTCGACATGGTCGAGATGGCGCGCGCAACGTCTACGAGCGGCTCAATCATGCGGATCCGGCGAGCAAGGTCGAATTCCGGCTGGGCTCGATGCCGCAGGCGCACGGCGACCGCAGCCTGCTTCGAGCAGGTCTGGGTCAACCTGCTCTCGAACGCCATCAAGTTCACGGCGAAGAAGGAGCAGCCGGTGATCGAGGTGGGCGGCATCAGCGCACGAGCGCGAGCACGTCTACTTCGTGCGCGACAACGGCGCGGGATTCGATCCGCGCTACCAGGCGAAGCTGTTCGGCGTGTTCCAGCGCCTGCACCGTCGAGGACGACTTCCCGGGCACCGGCGTCGGGCTCGCGCTCGTGCAGCGCATCGTGACCCGGCACGGCGGGCGCGTCTGGGCCGACGGCAAGCCGGACGCAGGCGCGACATTTCACTTCACCCTGCCCAAGGAGCAATCCTCATGGAGGAGTTTGAGCAGGTCGAGATCCTGCTGGTCGAGGACAACGCGCTCGACGCGGAGCTGACGATGCGCGGCCTGAAGGACCAGAAACTCGCGAACAAGATCCCCTGGGTCAAGGACGGCGAGGAAGCGCTCGACTACCTGTTCCGGCGCGGCGCCTACGCGAACCGCGACGGACATCCGGGCCGCGCCTGATCCTGCTCGACCTCAAGATGCCCCGGGTGGACGGCATCGAGGTGACGCGCGCGGTCAAGGGCGACGAGCGCACGAAGCGGATTCCGATCGTGATCATGACTTCGTCGCAGGAGGAGACGGACGTCGTCGACAGACTACAACCTGGGCGTGAACAGCTACATCGTGAAGCCGCTCGACTTCAAGTCGCTGGCCGAGGTCGCGCGCCAGGCCGGCTTCTACTGGCTGGCGATCAATCGCGCGCCGGGTTAGCGCGTCGCGATAGTAGCCGTCGAATATAGTCGTCCAGGTCTTCCCGCCGTCGGCCGTCGCCTCCCAGTGCTGGCGCACGCGCCCGTCATCCAGCGGCGTCCAGGTGATCCGGTTGACCGCCTTCGGGTCGGTGGTCGTCGACAGGACCATCGCCTTGCCCTGCAAGCCGCCCTCGAGGTACAGCGCGCCGCCCTGGTTGTCGATCCAGGTCTGGTGCCAGACTTTCCGCGCCGCATCGTAGAAATTGAGACTCGTCCCTTCGTAGCCGATCGGCGTCGTGTAGGACTCGCGGATCGTGCAGCCGCCGTTGATCGACGTGATCTGGTTGCGGCTCACGCTGCCTGGCGATGCCGGCGACTCGACGTTCCAGTCGCCGAGCCAGAAGTCGAACTGCGGAACTCCGGCAGACTGACAGGGCTTCACCGGTTCTCTGCTCCGCTTCTGTCGTGACGGCGCCCGCGACGGCCGCCACGAGACATGCCGCTGAGCAGGAGAATTGATGCGCGCATGGACCGCACTATCGAGCGCCGTGGAACTCGATTGCCAGTACCGCGCGCCAGTTTCGCAATCCGTGACCGATCTACGGGAACTCGCGCTCCAGGTCGGTCGCCGTGACGAATCGGGGACGGATGTCCACCGGCACGTCGGTCAGGCGGTCGAGCACCGCCTGGACCTCCGGCCGGATCACGACGAGCCGCTCGAGCATGCGCTTGCCGCCGTCGTAGTCGCCGGTCGCCTGCAGGGTCAGCAGGTCGTGCGTCGAGTGCGGTGACGCCCTTCTTCGTCTTCTTGCAGGTCCAGGCTGAAGGTCCCGTCGGCATTCACGCGGAACCCGCCGGCATCGAGCAGGTAATTGACCTGCATGGCCATGCCCCTGGCATGCGCATCGTCGGTCCCGAAGCGCAGCGTCCGGAACGCGGAGGCCAGGAAGGTCGTGTACATCGCGCGCTCGTCGGCGCGATCGAGCACGCCCTTGTCCATCAGCTTCTGCAATGCCCAGAGACCCGAGATGTCCGCCTTCGCCTCTTCGACCGTGCTGTAGAGCTCCTTGATCGCCTGGCGGACGCCGCCGCCCGAGCCGTTCGCTCCCGTATTGGTCGGTCCGAGGCCGTGCATCACCTCGTGCATCAGCACGTGGGTGAAAAACGCCTCGAAGTTGACGTAAGGCTGATCCTCCGCCGCAAGCGCCTGCTTCGAGATCGGGACGAGCGTCTGGTCGAACTTCGCCTGCATGTAATTCCGCAGCATCGTCCGCTTCGATCCCATCTCCGCGACGATGCGTTCGTCGTTCGGCAGGTTGAATGCCGCGGTCTGCACGTCGTGATTGCCGTCGCCCGCGGAGAACACGACATTGACGACCCGCATCGGCGCGAGCCCGCCGAGCTGCTTGCGGCGATAGCCCGCATCGATCGGCAGGCGGTCCTCCAGCCACTGGAGTTCGGCGCCGAAACGGTTGAGCTTCGCGGTCTCGGCCTCGTCGCGCACCGTGATGAACGCCTCGAAGGCCGCCTTGTAGTTGAACCATTCGTCCTCGTACACCTCGTACGGGCCGATGGTCGGCTCGATGGACGAATCGAGCTTCATCCAGGCGATGTCGCTCGCGTAGTAGTCGTTCGAAACGAAAGCGGCCGCGCGCGATTCCAGGAAGGCCTTGAGCGTCGGCTGGGTCGTCGCGGTCGCCGCATCGCGCAGGTGCCGCGCCATCTCCGCGAGCTCGCCCTGGTATTCGAGGCTGTAGGGCACGGCCGTGAACTTGCCCGGACGCATCGCGGCGGATCGTCGTGAAGAACCCGGTCGCGGCGGCGTGCTCCTCGCCTTGAAGACCCTTGAGCCAGCTCTCGACATCCGCCTTGGTCGCCCCCGCCGGATAGAAATTGCCGGCTTCCGGTTTTTCCGGAGCGCCGGGGATGAAGACGGCGTTGTCGTCGAGCCGCGACCAGGGCCCGCGGTTGATCAGGAAATAATCGAACTGCGCGCGGCCGAGCGGCGTCGTGTCCTCGAGGAGCCGCAACAGCAAGGCCTCGTTGCCCGCCCACATCTGCCGCATGAAGAGCGCGTCGGTGAGGCGCGCGGCCTTGATCAGGCTCGCGAGAGCCTGCCGCTCATTGGCGGGCATTCCCGAGAGCTCGACGCGGATGTCGACCGGCGCGAATCGCGCGGCCATCTGGTTGAGGCGCACGGTTTCCGGTGGCAGTCGCATTCCCTGATCCGCCAGTGCGAAGGCCGGCAACAGCAGCCAGGCAGCAAGCCAAAGCTTCATGGCATTTCCCCGGTGACCTGCGCTGTCGCGCTTCAATCGTCAGGATACTAGTTTCCTTCCCCGCCCATCGCCATGCCTGCACACGTCGTGCCAAGATTCGGCCAATGTCGCGACGCCTCACCCTCAGTCTCGATGCCGTCATCGTCGCGGTCACCGCGGAACAGCCGCGCATCCTGACGACGCGGCCGCGCGGCAGCGACGTTCCCGCACTGCCATTCGGTCCACTGGACACCGACCTCGACCCGACGCTCGAGCTCGGCCTGCGGCGCTGGGTCGCCACGCAGACCGGCCACGATCTCGGCTACGTCGAGCAGCTCTACACCTTTGGCGACCGGGATCGCCGGCGCGGCGCGAGCGGAACGCGATTGCTGTCGATCGCCTACCTCGGACTCGTCAAGGAGGCCCAACCCTCCCCGGGCGCGGCCTGGCTCGACTGCTACGAGGTCCTCCCCTGGGAAGATCGCCGCGGCGGCGTCGCGGAACTCGTCACGAACGAGCTGCTGCCGGCACTCGGCCGCTGGGCCGGCCGGAATGCCACGCGCCGTCACCGCGTCGATGCCAATTTCGGCGGCCGGCGTCCGTGGGATCCCATTCGCGTGCTCGAACGCTATGAACTGCTGTACGAGGCGCAACTGGTTCCGGAGTATCGGCGCGACCATGGCGGCACGCCCGATGCCGCACTTCAGTCCGGTACCGAACTCGCCCACGACCATCGCCGCATCGTGGCGACGGCGCTCGGACGGCTGCGCGGCAAGCTGAAGTACCGGCCGGTCGTCTTCGAGCTCCTGCCCGAGACATTCACCCTGTTCCGGCTGCAGCGAACGGTCGAAGCGCTGACCGGCATGCGCCTGCACAAGCAGAATTTCCGCCGGCTGATCGCCCAGGGCGAACTGCTCGAGGCGACCGGCGCCCTGGATCACCCGCCGCGGGGGCGGCCGGCCGAGCTTTTCCGTTTCCGGCGTGAAATCGTGCGCGCCCGGCTCTACTGATCTATAATATCCGACTAATACTCAGTCAGAGCATAAATGGAGGGCACCATGCGCGGCCTCGCGGGTGTGCTGCCGGACATCGAGATCGCTGCGATCGAACCGCTGCTGTCGGAGATCGAGGGCCTGAAAGCCTCGCGCCGGGCGGTGATCCTCGCCCACAACTACATGACGCCCGACATCTACCACGGGGTCGCCGACCTGCGCGGCGATTCGCTCGCCCTCGCCCGCATGGCCGCGGAGACGGAGGCGGACGTCATCGTGATGGCCGGCGTCCACTTCATGGCGGAGACGGCGAAGCTGCTCAATCCTTCGAAGACCGTCCTGATTCCGGACCTTCGCGCCGGCTGTTCGCTGGCGGAATCGATCACGGGCGCCGACGTGCGCCTGCTGCGCCAGCAGTACCCGGGCGTGCCGGTCGTCACCTATGTCAACACCTCGGCCGAAGTGAAGGCCGAATCCGACATCTGCTGCACGTCGTCGAATGCGGTCGCGGTCGTCGAGTCGCTTGGCAGCGAGCGCGTGATCTTTCTGCCGGACCAGTACCTCGGCCGCTGGGTCGCGTCGCAGACCGGCGTCGAGGTGATTCTCTGGGAAGGCAGCTGCATGGTGCACGAGCGCTTCACGGGCGCCGAGCTTCGCGCCTACCGTGCGGACCATCCCGGCATCCGGATCATCGCGCACCCGGAATGCCCGCCGGACGTGCTGGCGGAATCCGACTTCGTCGGCTCCACCGACCGGCATGATCTCCTGGGTCGAGCGCAATCGCCCGCGCCGGGTCGTCATGGTCACGGAGTGCTCGATGTCCGACAACGTGGCGGCCGAGTTGCCCGACGTCGAGTTCGTGCGGCCCTGCAACCTCTGTCCGCACATGAAACGCATCACGCTCGCCGGCATCGCCGATTCGCTGCGTCACCTGCAGCATGAAGTGAAAATCCATCCGGCGGTTGCCGAGCGGGCGCGGCTCGCCGTGACACGGATGCTCGCGATCAGGTCATGATCGTCCACGATTTCGTCACGGCGCCCGCCGTCGTCGTCGGCGGCGGCATCGCCGGTCTTTCGACGGCGCTCGCGCTCGACGGCTGCGTGGTTGTCGCCAACGAACCGATCGGCGGCGGATCGTCCTGTCACGCACAGGGCGGCGTCGCCGCCGCGATCGGCTCCGGGCGATTCGCCGGACCTGCATGCGGCGGACACGCTCAAGGTCGCGGCAGGGCTTGCGCTGCCGGAGATCGCAGCGCTCGTTGCCGAATCGGCTACCGGGTCGCATCGACTGGCTCGCCGCGATCGGCGTCGCATTCGACCGGCAGCCATCCGGAGCTCTGGCGCTCGGTCGCGAAGCCGGTCACAGCCGACATCGCATGGTCCACGCGGGCGGCGACCGCACCGGCGCTGCAGTCATGGGCAGCCTGCGCGCCGCGGTTCTCGAACGTCCCGACATTCGTGTCCTGGAGCCGTTCGATCTCATCGATCTCGTGACCGTCGGGCGATCGGGCGGCCGGTGTCCTGCTGGCGGACCCGGACGGCCGCCGACTCGTCGTGCTCGCGCCCAATGTCGTGCTCGCAACCGGTGGAATCGGCGCCTGTTTCGATCGCACGACGAATCCGGGAACGTCGGGTGGCGCGGGGCTCGCTGCCGCTGCCCGACGCGGCGTCCTGCTCGCCGACCTCGAATTCGTCCAGTTTCATCCGACCGCGCTCGCGATCGATGCGGATCCCCTCCCCTTGCTGACCGAGGCGCTGCGCGGCGCGGGCGCGATGCTCCTGGACGAATCCGGTCGAGCGATTCATGACGTCGATTCACCCTGACGCAGAGCTCGCGCCGCGCGACATCGTTGCACGCAGTGTCCATGCGCTGCGCGCGTCCGGAAGGCAGGTGTTCCTGGACACGACCGCCGTGCCGGAACTGGAAACGCGATTTCCCGGTGCCTGCAAGATCGCGCGAGCCGCAGGATTCGAGCCGCACAGGCAGCCGCTGCCCGTCGCGACCGCGGCGCATTTCCACATGGGCGGCATCGCGACCGATGCCAACGGCGCCTCCTCGATGACCGGGCTGTGGGCCTGCGGCGAAGTGTCCTCGACCGGCTTGCACGGTGCGAACCGGCTTGCCAGCAATTCGCTGCTCGAGGGCCTGGTGTTCGGCGAACGGATTGCCCGTGACATCCGTCGCGCTCAACTGACGTCTCCGCGGGGCGCGCTCGAAGTAGCACGCCGGCCGGCCGAACTTCGACGCCGACGGGCGCGTCGCGTCGCTGCGGCAACTGGTGGGCGCAAGCCTCGGGCCGTTGCGCACGGGACCTGCGATGGTCGAGGCGCTGCAGCGGCTCGAAACCTGGATACCCGCGACGCGCGCCGAGGACGATCGGCTCGTCGTCGCGCGACAGCTGCTGTCGGCCGCGCTCGAACGCCGCGAATCCCGCGGTGCGCATCAGCGCGCGCGATCATCCTGAAGTCACGCGCCGGACTCGCCGGCGCGCAGCTTTCGGAGGCCGCAACCGGCAGCCGATCGAGACGCTCGAACTCTTCCGGAGCCGCGTCGCTTGAAGCCGCCGCTCGCGGCGCTCGAGCAGGCGGTGACTGCTGCGCTCGCCGAAGACCTGGGCAGCGGCCGGGGACATCACGACCGATGCCATCGTTCCGGCCGGGTCGACGATCGAAGCGGAAATCCGCAGCCGCCAGCCCGGACGCATCGCGGGCACCGACTGCATCGCCATTGCCTTGTCGAAATTTCCGAGCCGGCGCAGGTTGCCGTCCTCGCGGGCGACGGCACGGATGTCGCGCCGGGCGACACCGTCGCCCGCCTCTCCGGATCCGCGCGCACCGTGCTGACAGCCGAGCGCACGATCCTGAATCTCCTGTGCCGCATGTCCGGGATCGCGACCGCGACGGCCGCCGCCGTGCGCCTGGTCCAGGGCACGCGGGCGGTCATCAAGGACACGCGAAAGACCACGCCCGGCCTGCGGGCACTCGAAAAATATGCGGTCGCGGTCGGCGGCGGCGTCAATCACCGCTTCGGACTCCACGACGCCGTGCTCGTCAAGGACAATCACATCGCGCTCGCGGGTTCCATCACGACGGCGGTCGAGCGCATTCGCTCCGGCTCGGCGCATCCGCTCCCGTGCAGGTGGAGGTCGAGACGCTGGATCAGCTCGAGGAGGCCCTGCGATGCCGCGTGAATGCCGTGCTTCTCGACAATATCCCGCTTCCGCAATTGCGCGCGGCCGTCAAGCTTGTCGATGATCGCTGTCACACCGAGGCTTCGGGCGGCGTCACGCTGGCGAATGTGCGGGAAATCGCGGAGACCGGCGTCGAGGCAATTTCGATGGGTTGGCTCACGCATTCCGCGGCGGGTCTGGACCTGGGACTCGATATCGCTGCATTGCAGGAGGCGTAGACTGTGCACATGAAAGCGCATGCCGTCGGCATCAATCACGTAGCGATCGAAGTCGGAGACGTCGGCGCCGCGATCGAATTCTACGGCCGGCTTCCTCGATTTCCAGGTCGAGGAGCAGAACGATGAAATGGCAATCATCTATTTCGGCGACCAGTTCATCAATTTCATCCGCAACGCCGACCGAAAGCCCGACGTCATGCGGCATTTCGGCATCGCCGTCGACGATAAAGCACTCGTGCAGGTCGGCGCTCGAGACGACGGGAGTCAAGCTGCTGGACAGCCGGTTTCTCGACTTCCTCGATCCCTGGGGTAACCGCGTCGAGATTACGACCTACACGAACATCCAGTTCACGAAGGCCGACCACGTGCTTCAGGGCATGGGGCTCGGCCACCTGAAGAAATCGGACGAAGCGATTGCCGAGTTGCGGGCCAAGGGCCTGGCGCCCGACGGCAAATGAAGGCGACCCGCTCCGGCCCAGGCCACAGGTTTTGGGCCGCGACGACAATCGCCGCCCTGGCGCTCGGGTCCTGCACGACGGCCGAAGTGGCCCGGCGCGGCCCCGGCTTCAAAACCTATGAGGTCGGCAATCCTGCCGACGTCGTCCGGCCGACACGCGGGCTCTGGGTGCTGCAGGGCGGCGGCGACGACGTCGACCAGAACTACATCCGCATGGGCGAATACGGCGGCGGCGGCGATTTCGTCGTCCTGCGCGCCTCGGGCAAGGACGACTACAACGACTACATCTACGCCCTCTGCCATTGCGACTCGGTGACGACGATCGTTTTCGACGGCGGCGCGGCGATGACGGACCCTTACGTGATCGAAACCATCCGCAATGCCGAGGCGATCTTCATCGCGGGTGGCGACCAGTCGAACTACACGCGCTACTGGAAAGACACGCCGGTCGATGACGCGATCAATTTCGTCGCGGCAAAGCCCGCGCCGATCGGCGGCACGAGTGCCGGCATGGCGGTCATGGGCGAATTCGTCTACTCGGCCGAGGGCAAAGAGAGTCTGACGAGCGCGGTCGCGATGGCCAATCCGTTCGCCGCGGATCTGACGCTCGTCGCGCGATTTCCTGCGGCTTCGCTGGCTCGAGAACGTGATCACCGATCAGCACCTGCAGGAGCGGGACCGGATCGGCCGGACTGTCACGCTGCTCGCGAGGCTCCAGAACGACGGATGGTCCGCCGCGCCGCGGGCGATCGCGGCAGATCGGGAAACGGCCGTACACATCGATCCCGCCACGGGAACGGTCGAGGTTTTCGCCACTCCCGACCATCCGACGCCCTACGCCTATTTCATGCGCAGCTCGCAAGCGCCGGAACACTGTCGGCCGGGCGAGCGACTGACGATTCGCGATGTCGAAGTCTACCGGGTGGGGGTCGGCGGCCGCTTCAGGCTCGCGGACTGGCGCAGCGAAGGCGGACTCGCCTACACGCTTTCGGTCGTCGACGGCCAGCTCGTATCTTCGCGAAGCGGCGCGTACTGACCGACGCGCCGACGCCACACCGGACGCCCAATGACGCGCCCATGGTTGGCAAAGGTACGGTTCATACGCTAGTCTCCGTCAGGCGAAAACTATCTCGGCCGCGGAAAATCAAGTGCATGCACCGCCGGCCGGATCATTGCGGGCGCGGATGCGCCGCAGGGGGCTGCATGTCGAAGCGTTGCCGGCGAATGATTGATCCCAGTGATCGCTTGTGCGTGCGCGCAACAACCGCGTTGCCGGCACGCCTGGTCAGGGGCACGCCGCTGGCCGCAGCAATCGTCGCCGCCCTCTACCCCGCGACGGCTGTGCTCGCGCAAGGCGGCGAGCCCGGTCGCCTGGAGGAAGTCGTCGTCACCGCGACGCGGCGTGAAATCAACGTCCAGTCGGTACCGCAGAGCATCACCGCGTTCTCGACAGCCGACATCGAGAAGCAGGCGTTCCAGAGCCTCTCCGACATCGTGAATGCAATTCCCAGCGTCAACATGGTCAGTTGGCAGCCCGGCTCGAACGCGATCATCATGCGCGGCGTCGCGACCTCGTCGGCGGAGTTCCGCACCGACAGCCAGGTGTCGGTCTACCTGGACGAACAGCCGATGACGGCCATTTCGCAGCAGGTCGGCGTCCGCCCCATCGACCTCGAGCGCATCGAGTCGCTGCCGGGACCTCAGGGCACGCTGTTCGGGTCGAGTTCCCAGACCGGCACGCTGGTCTACGTCACGAACAAGCCCGACGTGAGCGGCTTTTCGTCGCAGATGGACATGGAAGTCAGCACGACTGACGGCGGCGAGGAAAGCTACGACGTTAGCGGACATGTCAACATTCCGGTCTCCGATACCGTGGCGGTCCGCGCCGTCGGCTTTTATTCCGCGGAAGGCGGTTATGTCGACAACGTCTTTGGCACGACGCTCGACGGGCAGTTCGACAACGCCGACGCGGTCGAGGAGGACTGGAACGATTACACGGTCTATGGCGGCCGCCTTGCCGCGCGCTGGCAGATCAGCCCGGCGTGGGAGTCGACGCTCAGCCTGATCGGCCAGGTGGGCGAGAACGAGGGCGGCTGGGAATCTGACCCGGCGCTCGGCGACTACAAGATCACCCGCTTCATGGACGAGTTATACGAGGACAGCTGGTACCAGGCCTCACTCAACGTCAAGGGCGACCTGGGCTTCGCCGACCTGTCGGTGACGGGGTCCTACTTCGACCGCGACATCAAGTACGAGTACGACAACGCCAACTATGACCAATGGCGCTCGGCCTACTATGGCGTCTACCTCGGCTATGACCTCTACAACACGGACGAGCTGATCGGGGCCTTCCTGAATGACCAGGTGCAGTATCGCTATTCCACCGAAGTGCGATTGACCTCCAAGGGCGAGAGCCGCTTCCAGTGGATGCTCGGCGCTTTTTATGAGGACGTGAACGACTGGTGGCAAGTCAGCTCGGTTATTCCGGATTACCAGACCTCGACCAGCTGGGCCACCGCGCAGTACCTCGCCTACTACTACAACGCGCAGGGCTACGACATCCAGTATCCACTTGACCCGACCGAGATCTACTACATCGGCACTTACGACAACAGCGTCAAACAGACCGCCGTGTTCGGGGAGCTTTCTTTCGACCTGACCGAGAACTGGACGGTCACCGGCGGCACCCGCTGGTTCGAGTATGAGCGCGACACCACCGAGATTCGGGCGACGCCGTTCGGATATCCGATCGGCGGTGACTTCGTGGGTGGCGGCGTGGTGGAAAGCCAGGGCAAGGACTCCGACACGGTGTTCAAGTTTTCGACGCAGTACCGCTTCAGCGACCTGAAGATGATCTATGCGCTCTATAGCGAGGGCTTCCGCCTCGGCGGCAACAATGACGTGCGGGCTGCAGAGAACGGCATCCTGCCGCTCGAGTACAAGCCGGACACCCTCAAGAACTACGAAGTCGGCATGAAGACCCGCTGGCTCGACCAGTCCCTGCAGGTCAACATGACCGCGTTCTTCATGGAGTGGGAGGACATCCAGCTCAACCGGTCGGGGACGTCGGCCGGCAACCCGTGGTGGATGCGGGGGACTTTCAACGGCGGTAAGGCCGAGCAGAAAGGTGTCGAGCTCAGCGTCAACTGGAGCCCGACGGAAAACCTCAGCTTCGACGCAAGCGCGTTCATCGCCGATCCGGAATTTTCCGAAGACACGTTCGCTCCGGACTACGACCCTACCGACCCTGATAATGACAGCCCGGCGATCGTGGCCGGGACGACCATGCCGATTTCGCCCGAGGAGAAGTACTGGGTCGCGGCCAGTTATACGATCCCGAACCTGTTCGGCATGCAAGGCAGTATGTGGACGCGGATCTCCTGGAGCTACCAGTCCGAGATCTGGAACAATCTTGACGCCATCTCGGACTTCCAGGAAGCCGTGACGCCCGAGGATCGTGACGCCGCGCTCGAGGAGCTCATACCGTCCTATACGTCCACGACGCTGCAACTGGGATTCACGCACGACAACGGGTGGGAGACGGCACTCGTCGTCCGCAACCTGTTCGACGAGCGGGGCGTCAACTACATGAGTTCGTCCGACTACAGCACCGGACCCGACGAAGTCATCTTGCCCTGGGCCGGCGAGACCCGGTGGAAGCATGTGAGGTCCTTGCAGCGTCCACGCACGATCGGGCTGTCCTTCAGCAAGAAGTGGTGAGCGCCGCAGCGCCGACGGGATGACGCGCTTACCAGCGCGGCGGACGGGCAGGTGCTCGCCGTGAAGCTCGTGACGACGTCCGTTGTCCGCGGAACGCATCAGGGCGAGAGCCATGGCGGCGTGTATCTCATCGACCTCGAGCAGCGCGACGTGCGCCAGGTCATCGACTGGAATACGGCCGCCATCGACTGGCAGGGACGCGGCTGGGACCGGGGCCTGCGCGGCATCGCCTTCGACGGCGAGGTCGTCTATATCGCCGCGAGCGACGAGCTTTTCGCCTATACGCCGGATTTTCGTCAGGTCGGTTCGTGGCGCAATCCGTATCTCCGGCATTGCCACGAGATTGCCGTCTACGAGCGGCGCCTCTACCTGACCTCGACGGGTTTCGACAGCATTCTCGCGTTCGACCTGGACCGGCACGAGTTCTCCTGGGCGCTGCACGTGCTGACGCACCAGTTCCGGTTCAAGGGTATTCCCTACGACCCGCGCGGAACGGGAGGACCCCTGCAGCTCAACAAGCTGCATCTGAACAGCGTGCACTGCACCCGCGGCGGGATGTATATCACGGGTCTCAAGTCCGGCGGCATGCTGCTCTTCAACGGCGAGAAGGTGCAGATGTCCGCCGAGCTGCCGACGGGGACGCACAATGCACGCCCCTTCCGCGACGGCGTGCTGTTCAATGACACGGAGGCCGGCGCCCTGCGTTACGCCGGCCGGGGCGAAGGCCTGGAGGATCGCGCCTTCAAGGTGCCGCGATACGATCCGGATCAGCTGCAGAACCGCGGCGTGGATGAAAGTGGTATCGCACGCCAAGGCTTCGCGCGCGGGATGTGCACGCTTTCCGATACCGTCGTGGCCGGCGGATCCTCGCCGTCGACTGTCTCGGTCTACGACCTCCCGGCCAACCGGAAGCTGCTCTCGGTCAACCTGACGATGGACATCCGCAACGCCATCCACGGCCTCGCCGTGTGGCCGTTCGCCTGATTCACGGCCGGTTTCCCCTCAGAGACCCGCGTTGCGGACCTTGTCGGGCAGCTGCTCGACGATGTCGCCGAGCTGCTCCCGCCAGATCTCGAGTTGCTTTTCGTAGCGGCGCCAGTAGCCCAGCGCATCGGTGTAGATCGGCTGCCGGACCTGCTCGGAGCTTGCCGTCTTCACCGCGCGTTTGTTCTCATGGAAGCGCACGCAGGCGTCCTCGAATGGCAGCCCGCAGTGCGCGAGGATGCGTCGAACCTGGGTCTCGAGGTCCGTGACCGTTTCCTCGTAATGCACGTCCAGCACCTTGCCAGGGAGGACTCGGTGCCAGTACTTCATCGTCTCGTCGTACTGCCGGTAGTAAGCGGCAAGCTCCGTCAAGTCATAGGTGAAGTGCTGTCCCTTTGCAAACAGCTGCTTGAACCCGCCGAGGCAGCTGTCGAAGGGATGGCGTCGCGCGTTGATGACCTTCGCATTCGGCAGAATCAGGTGGATGAGGCCGACGTGCGAGAAATTGTTCGGCATCTTGTCGGTGAAGAACGGCCGTTCGGTCGAGCGGAATGCGGCCGCTTCCTCGATGTACTGGCGCCCGTAGGCCTTGAGGTCGCGCCCTCTCAGGTCACAGACTGACTCCGGATACCTCTTCTTGTCGGCACGATAGCGGCCGATCGAGAAGGCCAGGTGCACCAATGTCGGCAGCTCGGCCGTGCCCTCGACCTGGCTGTGACTTGCCAGAATCTGCTCGACCAGGGTCGATCCCGAACGCGGCAACCCGACGATGAAAATCGGCGCGGCGGATTCATGGCCCTGGCCGGCAAATTTCCCGAAGAGATCGGGTGTGAAGACGGATTCGATCTGCTCGTGCCGCAGCTCCATGGCCACGGGATCGTGAAACACGGTCTTGCGTTGGCGCTCGTTGCCCGTCTCGTAGTAGTGCCACGAGCGGTCGAATTCGCCGCGATCCTCGTAAGCCTTGGCCAGTGCGAACCGGAAGTGGATGTCGGCGCTCTGGTTCAGGTCATCGCGGGAAACCTGCTCCTCCATGGCATGGATTTCCGCGTCGTCGAAGCGAAAAACCTTCAGGTTGGCCATGCTCCAGTAGACCTCGCCGAAATCCGGCTTCGCGGCGATCGCCGCGCGATAGGCGCGGAGCGCAGCCGCCTGGTCGCCGCGCGTCTTGAGCGCGTGTCCGTAACTCAGATGGACGTTTGCGTTGCCAGGACGCAGTGCGATCGAGCGTTCGAATGCCTCGACGGCCTTGCCGACGTCGCCGGCGTGGGAATGGGTGATCCCGAGTCCCGACCAGGCGACGGCGCTGGCGGGGTCAGTCCGGATTGCCGTCAGGTAACACTCCATGGCTTCCGCGTGCCGGTGCGATTCCAGGAGGATGCCTCCGAGCATCGTCCACGCCATCGTATGGCCAGGCTTTAGCTGCGTGACTCGTCGCAAAAGCGCTTCGGCATCCGAGAGCTGCTTGTCCTCGCGCCAGTAGAGCTGCGCGAGGACGCGCAGCGCATCGATATTGTCCGCATTCTCGCGCAGCGCCGTACGCAGCGTGTCAAGAGCCTCTTCCTTGCGGCCCGCCCGCAGGTGATCGAGCGCCACTGCAACCTTGCCGCGGGCGGGATCGCGGTCGAAGAACTCCTCGAAGGACTCGTCGGCCTCCCTGCCGCGGCCGAGCGCGGCGAGCGCCTGACCGAGCTTCTTGTGCGCGAGCGGCAACTGCGGCTCGAGCCGGATAGCCTGCTCGAAGCAGGGCACCGCCTCCGCGTAGCGCTCCTGGAGCGCGAGGACGCTGCCCAGGTCCTCATGCAGGTACGGCAGATCCGGCTTGAGCGAGATGGCCTGGCGCACGACCTGCTCGGCCTCGGGGTGGCGTCCCTGGCGGCCGAGCGCATTGCCGAGCAGCCGCAGGTGGTCGACCGAGCCGGGATTGCGCTCCAGGTACTCCCGGCACATGAACTCGGCGCGAAGCGGCTGATTGTCGCGCAGCGACTCGAGCGCCGCGCGATACTCTCGGCTCGCCCTACTTCAGGTACTTGTCGAACCACTCTCGCACACGATTCAGGTAGTCACGCTCGAACTCGGGCGTCCAGTCGCCGTGGTGCATGCCCGGATACACGACGAGCTGGGTGTCGATCCCGCGCTTGCGGAGCGACTGGTAGAAAAGCTCCGCATTCAGCAGCGGCACGTTCCAGTCTTCGCGGCCGCCCAGGAAAATCGTCGGAGTCGTTACCTTTCCCGCCTGGAGCAGCGGCGAGAGCCGGTCGTACTTCTCGCGGTTCTCCCACGGCGGCCCGAGCTCCCAGTTGTACCACTTCTGGTAGATGTCATGACCGTAGTTGGCCACGATGTAACTGTGCCCGGCTCCGGAGGCCGCCGCCTTGAAGCGGTTCGTGCGCGTGATGACGACATTCGTCATGTAGCCGCCGTACGAATAGCCGGTGACGGCGAGGCGCTCCGGATCCGCGTAGCCCGCGGCGATCGCGTAGTCGACGGCGGCAATGACGTCGTCGTAGTCCGTGATGCCCCAGGTCTGATAGATCGCGCGCACGAAATCCTGGCCGCGACCCGTCGAGCCGCGCGGATTCGGCTCGACCACGACATAGCCGTTCGCCGCGAAGTACTGCGGCTTGAAATCGAAGCCCCAGCCGAACTGACCGACCGGTCCGCCGTGGATGTGAAGGATCGTCGGGTATTTCCGTCCGGCCACGAAGCCGGGCGGCTTCGTGACGAAGGCCTGCACCGCCGTTCCGTCCGCGCTCTTGAACGAAACCGTTTCCTTCCCGCCGAGCGCGACGGACTCCGAGGAATGCATCATTGACCTGCGTCAGCCGGGTCAGGCGTCCTTTCGAGACCGAATAAATCTCCGGTCCGCGGTTGCCCGTCTCGACGCGCGCCGCGATCGCGCCGTTCTTCGCCACGTCGAACGAACCGATGCTCTGATCGCCGCTTTCGATGGGTTCGAGCTTGCCGTCCTTCGGGCGTACGCGCGAAAGTCGCGTGCCGCCCTCGTGCTCATAGGTGAAGTAGATCCACTGCCCGTCCGGGGAATAGCGGAAATCGTTCACCCAGCGGTCGAGTTCCGTCGTGAGGATCCGCGGCTCGCCGCCGGATGCGGGCATCACCGCGAGCTGCGGACTGCCGTAGACGCCGTCCTCGGCCGTCAGGAATGCGATCGAGCCGCCGTCCGGACTCCAGGCGGGACTGCTCTTCACTCGGTCGTCGTTCGTCAGGCGAACGAGCGACGCGCCCTGGTCCGTATTGTCGGCGGCGACGATCCAGAGATCGGTCTTGTAGCTCGCGTCGGCATCCTTCTCGCGATTGCTGACGAAGACGATCCGGCGCCCGTCGGGAGACCAGTCGGTCTCCGACTCGGAGTATTCGCCGGACGTGACCTGCGCAAGCTTGCCGGTCTGCGACATCGAAGACGTGCAGGTGCTCGGTCAGGTCGCCGGTCAGATAGCCCTCGCCCGAATCCTCCTTGAACTCGAGCCGCGTGATGACAAAGGGCTTCTTGCCGCCGGCGTCGGCGGCCGCGCCCGCCTCGCCTTTCTCGTCGGCCTTTTTCAGGTCCGTCGCCGTGAACTGCATCAGCAATTTCGATTCGTCCGGCGACAAGTCGAGCCCGTCGATGCCCCGCTCGAATTTCGTCACCTGCGTCGCTTCGCCGAAGCTTCCGAGCGTCAGTTTCCAGAGCTGGTTGCCGTCCGCGCGATTGGACAGAAAATAGAGCGCACTGCCGTCCTTCGACCAATACGGATCCCAGGCGCGCGATCCCGGCGCCGTGACGGGTCGCGGCACGCCACCGGCCGTTGGAACGACGTAGATCCGGTCGTCCAGCACATACGCGACCTGCCGTCCATCGCGGGACAACGCGAGACTCTCGGGAAGCTTGACCGACTCGGAATCCTCAAGTGTCAGCGTGCGCGGTGCGCCGGCTATGGCCTGCGGCGCATCCTGCGCGCCGGCCCACGGGCCCTGAATCAGTAGGAGCGCCGCGCCAATCGAAGCGAAACTTCTCGTCATGTGCCTGCCCTGCGTATCGGCTTCCCGGGATGAACACCGGTCGCCTTGCCACCTTCCAAGACCAGTTCGCCGTTGACCCAGACCTTTTCGATGCCGACCGACAGCTCCAGCGGACTCTCATAGGTCGAGCGATCGGCGACCGTCAGCGGGTCGAGCAGCACGAGATCTGCGTAGGCACCGGGCTTGATGACGCCGCGCTCCGCGATGCCGACGTGGGCCGCGGACAGCCCCGTCATCTTGCGGATGGCTTCTTCGAGGCCGAGCAGCTTCTGCTCGCGAACATAGACACGAAGCACCTTCGTGAACGATCCGCGGCCGCGTGGGTGGCGGCTCACGAGCGAGCCGTCGGAACAGAAATTGGCGTGGGGCCAGACGACGAGCGCGTCGATGTCCTCATCCCGCATGCCCTTGGCGATGATGGATTGTTCCGCACCGGGAAAATTCGAGCGCGCGATGAGGTCCATCAGCGTCGCCGGCGGATCCATGTGCTGGCGCTCGGCGATCTGCGCGATCGAGAGGCCGACCAGTGCCGGCTCCGGGCTGTAACGCGTGAGGATGATTCCATCCGCGGGCGAAACGTGCTCCAGCACGAACTCGGCCACCTTGCGGTTCGTGAAGTCCCGCTCGGGGAAGAGGACCGTCAGGTCGGAGTGCCAGTATTCGTACGGATAGATGTCTCCGGTGACGTCCACGCCTTCCGCCCGCCCCCGCTCGAGCACGTCGAGGAGAGCGCTTCGTCTGGCCCCACCAGTCCGTCATGGCCAGCTTCATGTGCGTGACCAGCACCGGAATCCTGGCCTCGCGGCCGATGCGGATGATCTCGTCGAGCGCTTCCCAGAAATAGCGGTCTTCGCTGCGGATGTGACTCTGATAGCGGCCGCCGAAGCGCGCGGCCTCCTTCGCGAGATCGATCACCTCTTCTGACGTGGAATAGATGCCGGGGTCGTACTCGAGGCCCGTGCCGAGGCCGAGCGCGCCGGCCTGCATGCCCTCCGTGACGAGCGCCCGCATGCGCGCGATCTCGTCCGCAGTGGCGTGGCGCTTGTAATCCTCGCCCATCACATCCATTCGCAGGTTGCCGTGGCCGACGAAAGTCGCCACGTTGACCGCGACCGGCGTCTTCTGCCTGTCGCTCGAACAATTCCTTGACCGGATAGATCATCGAGCCGTCCTGCCCGACCACGATGGTCGTGACGCCCTGCGTCGTGAGCGGCAGCGCATCGCGATCGTCGAACAGGCCCTCGTCATGATGGCTGTGCGTATCGATGAATCCCGGCGTCAGTGTCAGCCCGCCGGCATCGACGACGCGTTCGCCGCGCTTCCGGCGAGAATTCGCCGACCGCCACAATCCTCTCGCCGGCAATGCGTACGGCGCCCTTGTGTGCGGGGCTGCCGGTGCCGTCGACAATCGAGGCATTGACGATCACGGTCGCCGGCCCGATCGCCTCAGCGACGACGGCAACGCTCGCGAAAACCGCCGCAACGGCCGCGATCCCGGCAACGACGCGGGCACGACTCATTCAGCCGACTCCGTGACTCTCTCGAACGACAGGCCGCGCAGGCCGGCGGAATGATAGTTAAAGCCCTCCGTGTCCTGGCCATCGCCCGAGAAACGCAATGTCAACCAACTGCCATCGGTGACAAATTCGCCGGCTTTGCCTGGCTTGAGTACTTCCCCTTCCGCGCAGGTCTCGAGCACGAGATTTCCTCCGCGCACGACGAGCACGCAACGTGCATTGGCTTCTTCGCTGAAATACGCGCCCGCGTAGCGCGCGAGATCGCGCGGCTGCCAGCCCGCTTCCGCCGGTTGCTCGTCGACAGCTTCGTCGTCAGCGTCGGCTGTAACCGGCCCCAGCTTGGCTTTCAGGAAGACCTCGGCGATTCGGTCCGCAAGATCACTAGTGTCTGAATCATCGCGATTGCAGAGCACGATGACGGAGAGGTGCTCGTCGGGCAAGCGCAGCAGATGCGACCGATAGCCGACCCAGGAGCCGCCGTGACGCACGGAGCGGAGGCCCCGCATATCGCCGACGCTCAATCCCGCCGCATAGTCGATCGCCTCTCCCGAGCGCAGCACGCCGACCTTGTACATTTCATCGATGACGGCGCGGCCGCCCAGCTTCGCCGTATAGAAATTCTCGTCCCAGAGTGCGAGGTCGTGCAGTTCGCTGTGCACCCCGCCGTCGCCGACCTGCTCCCAGCCGGTCTCATCGATCGCGAATCCCTTGCCGGTATTCGCGTAGCCCCGCGCGCGCGTCGGATTCCGATCGGGATACCGGTCCACGATGCGTGTATTCACCATTCCAAGTGGACGGAAGATCTGTTCTTCGGAGAATTCCGCGAGCGACCGTCCGCTCACGCGGGCGATCACGACGCCGATCAGGAGATAACCGGTATTGCTGTAGTCGTACTCGACGCCGGGCTCTGCGTTCGGCCGTATCTGACGGGCGAGCGCCTGCACTGATTCGTGAATCGTCGACCCATCGGCATTACTCCTGCCGCGCAGGGTGATGAGCTCTATGTAGTCGCGCAGCCCCCCGGTGTGATGCACGAGATGCCGAAGCGTCACGCCCTTCGCGCTCGCGGCCAGTTCGGGCATGTATTTCACGAGAGGGTCGTCGAGAGAAAGTTTGCCCTGTTGCTGCAGGAGGAGCAGCGCAAACGCCGTGAACTGCTTCGAGACCGAGGCGAGATCGAACGTCGAATGCGTGTCGAGCAGCGTGCCGCGCTCGATATCGGCCAGACCGAAGGCGAGCGCGTGACTCAGCACACCGTTTTCGATCACGCCCACCGTGCAGCCGGGATCACCCGGTTTCACGAAGCCTCCGAGAATTTCCGCGATGGCACGATCGGCCGGCGCGTCGGCGGCGTCGCTCGTGACGACCGCGAGGCCAAGCACGACGGCCGTCAGGGTCCAGGTGGTGACGTGGGGCATATCGGTCCGGCCATGAGACAAGATTCTCATTTTGATTCAAACTGTTAAGCCTAAGCAACGGCAGTTCATGATTCAAAGCCCCTATCTCCTTTTCCTCGGCGACGCGCCGGACATTGCGACCGCCAAGACCGCAGCCGGAATCCGCCAGTGGCGGCCCGAACTCTGCGCAGGGCAGTTGCGCCTGCCGGGTTGCCGCGTGGATCTCGGCTTGCCGGACCTGACGCCCGCGCAAGCCGCGGAACACGGCATTCGAAGCCTGATCGTCGGCATCGCGAACGACGGTGGATTCATCGCCCCGCACTGGGTCGCGGCACTCGTCTCTGCCCTGCAGGCCGGACTCGACGTCGCCTCGGGCCTGCACGAGCCACTCGCAGGCGTGCCGGAAATCGCTGAAGCTGCGGAACGCACCAGCCGACGTCTTATCGAAGTGCGCCAGCCGGCCCAGTCCTTCATGCCGGGCACGGGGCAGAAGCGAACCGGCCGGCGCGTGCTGACGGTCGGCTCCGATTGCGCTGTAGGAAAGAAATACACGGCGCTCGCGATCGAAAAAGAAATGCGCTCGCGAGGCATCGACGCCGACTTTCGCGCGACTGGCCAAACCGGTATTTTCATCTCCGGCCGCGGCGTCGCGGTCGACTCGGTCGTCTCGGATTTCGTCTCCGGCGCGGCCGAATGGCTTTCGCCCGCGGCCGCGCCGTCGCACTGGGACGTCATCGAGGGCCAGGGCTCGCTCTTTCATCCGGCCTATGCGGGCGTTACGCTCGGGCTCATTCACGGCAGCCAGCCGGACGCGATGGTGCTCTGCCATGATCTCGCCCGCACCGGAATTGCCGACTATCCCGGCTACGCCATTCCCCCTTACGAGAATGCCTTCGAGGCTTACCTCGCCGCCGCGCGCCTGACGAACCCGCAAGCCCGCTTCGCCGGTGTGAGCCTCAACACCTCGCACCTCGACGCGACAGCAGCCGAGCGCGCGATCGCGGAAGTTTCGAAGGTCTTGCCGCTCCCCTGCTGCGATCCGATCCGTCAGGGCGTCGCGCCGATCGTCGACCAGATCCTCGCCGCTCGCTAGCGGTCGAATCAGCGCCAATTCGTCGCCGATTACCGACGTCTCCAATCTTGTGGAGTGGTTTTCCGCGGACCGATAGTTCGGCGGAACACAGGGAGTGGTGTTCTCGGTCATTTTTTCCTGGTCGACCACGGAAGGGGGACCTCATGGAACGCATGCACTCACCGCTCATTGCGGCCGGCGTCGCGGCCGCCGCACTCACCATCTCCTGGGAAGGCCTCGCCGACTCGAGCCACCTGCAACGGCTCCGCCCGATCGGCACCTCGGTTCCCGAAGTACTGCTGGCCGTTCAAACCGGGAAGGCAGAGCCGGCCTCGCTTCAGGCCGTCTCGAATGCGACCGAGGCGCCGACCGGATTCGACGACAAGACGAACGGCTTCTCTCCGCAGGGCCCGCCGTTCGACTCGATCGACGAAGACAACGTCGTGCCGCTGCGGTCATTCAACGACAACCGATTCATATTTGAAGAGGTCGAGGGCATCGTCGATGGCCTTGGGCCGACCTACAACGCCCAGAGCTGCCGGGAATGCCACCAGAATGTCGTGACCGGCGGAGCGAGCCAGATCGCCGAGCACCGGACCGGCCGGCTCGACGGCGAGGTTTTCTTCGAATCGCAGGGCGGATCGATCATCCAGAGCCGCGCCACGCATGCGAGCATCGTTGAACGCGTGGCCTTCGAGGACAATATCAGCACGTTTCGCATCTCGACGAACACGCTCGGCAGCGGATTCGTCGAGGCGATCGCGAACTCGACCCTGCTCGCAATCCGCAATCGTCAACCGGCAGGGCTGCGAGGCACGGCGCTCGAGGTACCGGTCCTCGAGGCAGGAAGCGTCGCGCGCATCGGCCGTTTCGGCTGGAAAGCGCAGCATGCAAGCCTCGAATCCTTCGCGGCCGACGCCTATATCAACGAGATGGGCATCACGACACCGATATTCCCCGACGAGAACATGTCGGCCGGCGAATATGTCGGGCCCGGATCGAATTACGACCCTGTTGCCGATCCGGAGGACGACGGCGTGGACGTCGTTGCTTTCGCCGATTTCATGCGCGCAACCAAGGCGCCGTCGCGCGGGCCGATCACCACGAACGTCCGAGCCGGCGGAGAACTTTTCGCGCGCGTCGGCTGCGCGAACTGCCACGTGCCCTCGATCACCACGGCCCCACCCGGCACTGTCATCAACGGCGGGTCCTTGCGCGTCCCGAAGGCGCTCGGCAACAAGATCATTCATCCCTACAGCGATTTCCTGCTGCACGATGTCGGCACCGGCGACGGCATCCCGATCCAGCCGATCCCCGAATTCGCAGGGACCGCGAAGCTGATCAAGACCGCGCCGCTCTGGGCGCTGCGGACGCGGAACCGTCTCATGCATGACGGCCTGAGTTCGACCAAGGAGGAAGCGATTCAACGTCATGGCGGCCAGGCGGCGCCGGTGACGGCCGCGTTCAATGCCTTGACCGCGCGCGAGCAGGCGCTCGTCCTGGAGTTCCTCGACTCGTTGTAGGGACCGGCGGGAGGTGCGGCGAGACAGAGTCGGCATCGCTCGCAGGGGCGGAAACCCGTAACATCGCGGGTAGCCGCCGATGCGCGTGTGTGAAGGAGTCCGCCGTGGGATCGTATGCCGCCACGAACGAGCAGTTCACGCTGTGGCTTCGTGCCTATCAGGCTGCCTGGGAGGGCCGCAATGCCGCGGCCGCGGCGCGGCTATTCACGGACGACGCGAGGTATTACTGGACGCCGCTCGTGCCGCCGCAATGCGGTCCGGCAGAAATCGCCACCGTGTGGAATGCCGCGGTCGCCAACCAGCGCGACGTGCGCTTTACTTTCGACGTGTTCGCGGCATCCGGCCCGACAGGCTTTGCGACCTGGCGTGCCGATTTCGTGCGCCTGCCCGACCAGTTCAAGGTGCGCATCGAAGGCGTGCTTTCAGCCGAATTTGCTTCGGCCGGGCAATGCCGGGTTTTCCGCGAGTGGTGGCATAGCGCCGAGTCGCCCGGCTGAACGGCTTCGTCCGGCGGGCACAGGGGGGATCATGAATTTTCTCATCGGTGTGCTGATCGACTGGCCGGCGCGCGTGGCGCGGCAATTGCAGTGGCTCGCGCCTCTTTTTGCACGCGTGGTCGTCGGCTGGGTTTTTCTGTGGACCGGCTGGGGTAAGCTCACGCATCTGCCGCTCGTCACCGAGAATTTCGGCCTGTGGGGCGTGCCGGCGCCGGAGATCTTGGCGCCTTTCGTAGCGGGCGTCGAATTTTTCGGAGGGATATTCCTGCTGCTCGGCCTGCTGACGCGAATCTCCGCCGGGGCGCTCGGCGTCGTGATGATCGTCGCGGTGAAGGTCGCGCAGTGGGATGAAGTGGACTCCCTGCAGACCTTTCTGGGCCTCGAAGAGATCATGTATCTCGCGCTCTTCGTCTGGCTGGCCATCGCCGGGCCCGGAACGGTCTCGGTCGATCGCTGGCTCGAGGGACGCAGCAAGGCCTGATCAGGCCCGGAGACCGAGAGCCAACAGGCAGGCCGCCGCTTCGTCGAGCGGCACCGGGCCATCACCCGAAAATGCTTGCATGGCCTCCGCCGGAATTCCTGAGAGCGATCGCGCGACCAGAGAGCGCATTCGTTCCGCCGCCGGTCCGCGTCGTGTCTGTCCATGGGATTCGTACGCCGCTTCAGCGCATGCGGCGATCCGGAACGCCGCGTCGTACTTGCGATCCTGGCAGGCAAGATAGGCCATCGCATCGAGCACGATGTAGAGTTTGCTCGGATCGAGCCGCATGGCGAGTTCGTAGAGTTCCGCGCCGGTCGCGCGGGCCTCGTCGATTTCACCCGCCGCCAGGAGTGCGGTGAACAGCATCACGAGCAGTTCGAATCGCGTCTCACGGCGGCCGGAGTGCCGGAGGCTGAGCGCAAGAGGCCGGGCGAGCTGCAGCGCGGAGGCAATCGCGTCGCAGGAAATGTCGAGTTCGACGATGCTGACGGTCGCGGCAAGTGCCTGGCGTTCGCTGGTCGTGAGCGCGATTCCCAACGCCCGGCGATAGGCCGCTCGCGCCTCGACATGTCGCCCGCTGCCCATCAGGAGCGCAGCCTCGGTCAGCGCGCCGTGAGCCAGAAGCCGCGCAGGCCATGAGGGATCCTCGAGCTGTCGCGCCGTGCCGAAGGTCGCGCTCGCCTGGGCGGCGTCGTCGCGCTGGTTCAGGGCGAGTTGCATCAGTGAGTGATAGCGCGATCGGGCATCGCCGGTCGCAGCATGCATGTCCGCCGCGAGTTCCGCCGCAAAGCGCGCGCGATCGCATTGCCGCGTCGAATCGTAGGCGGCAATGGCCGACCAGAACCGTCCGATGCGCGCGCGAGGCATGGAATCGGTGAGCAGCGCGACCGCCTGGTCGTACTGCGCGCAACCCTCGGCATGCAGGTCGGTCTCGACGAAGAGCGGCCAGGCGGAGCCAAAGAGCGCGACGGCCAGGCTGCGATCGTTCTGCATCGCCCAGGCGAGTGCCGCGCGCACATTGTCGAGGTCGGGCGCGTACTGGTTGAGCCAGACCGCCTCGTCGACCGACCAGTATTCTTCATAGGCGATGTCGAGCAATTGCAGGAGGGTCGCAGCCAGGCGCGCCCTCGCCGGCTCGAGTTCGTCCTGGGCAGCGAGCCGGTCAAGCGCATAAATGCGCGCGGTCTCGAGCAGGCGATGGCGCGGCGGCTCCATCGGCAGTGTCGTCACGAGCGAGCGGTCGACGAGGCGCCCGATGATGTCGATGGCCTCGGAAACGTCGATCGAAACATCGGCGACCGCGCGCGCGGCGGTGTCGAGGGCGAAACTCCCCGCAAATGTGCCGAGCCGGTTGAACACCCGCTGTTCCGCCGGCGAGAGCAATCCGTAACTCCAGTCGAGCGCCGCCTGGAGCATGCCGTGGCGCGAATCGCCCGGACAGCCGGCCTGCTTGAGCAGGCGGAAGCGGTCATCGAGACGCGCGAGGAGCGGCGCGAGGCCGAGTCCGGGCACGCGGGCGGCGGCGAGCTCGAGCGCGAGAGGATTGCCGTCGAGACGCCGGCAGATCTCGCCGACGAGCATCGTGTTCGACTCGGACAATTCAAACCGGCGATCGGCTTCGGTCGCGCGCAGCGCGAACAGGACGACAGCCGCCGAACCCGCGGCATCCGCCGGCCGGGCGCCGGTCTCAGGCAGCGGAAGACCCGAAAGCCGGATTACGGTCTCGCCCGTGACTCCGAGCGGCGCCTGGCTCGTCACCAGAATGCAAAGCTCGCGGGCCTGCGAGACAAGTGCGGCCAGGGCCGTCGCGAACGGCGTGCCGAGTTGCTCCACGCCGTCGAGAATCAGCAGAAGCGGTTGCCGTTCGAGCGCCTGTCCGAGCGCAGTGAAGCCGTCCAGGCCGTCGGGGAGCGAAAGCCCGAGCGCAAGCGCGATCGCGGACGCTGAACGCTCGATTCCCTCCGAATATTCGAGCGATACCCAGGCGGTCGCCCTGCCCGGTCTTTCCGACTCGCGCGCGAGGATCTCCTGCGCGAGGCGTGTCTTGCCGACGCCGGCACCGCCAGCGATCACGACCAGCGGAAGCCGTTCAATTGCCTCTTCGACCGCGCGCAGGTCGTCGTCGCGCCCGACGAGCGCGCCGAGCCGCGCAGGCCAGGCGATTCGCGGCACGGCAAGTCGCGGCACCGGCGCTGGCTTCGCCGATCCGGCGGCGACTGCCGCCGTCGCCTCGGACGATGACACTTCGAGATCGAGGCGGTAGCCGAATCGCGGCACCGTACGGATCGCGCCGGCGCCGAGCACGCGCCGCAGGCTTGCGATCTGCGCCGGCAGGTTGTTCTCGTCGACGACGAGCCGGGGCCAGACGCGATCCAGTAGAGTCGCCTTGGTGACGAGCCGCCCGTGATTCTCGACCAGCACCAGCAGCAGGTCGAAGGCGCGCGCCCCGATTTCGACGGGCTGACCCTCCGCGCAAAGCCTGCGCTCCGTCGGGTAGAGGTCGAACGTCCCGACGCGTATCAGCTCCATCGGAGACCATTTAGAATAATTTCACCAGGGTTTCAAGACAGGGCCCGCCGTTCCGGGGATCCTGCCGCCCGACAGCGTAACTGCAGGCCGGTCATCCGAGGAGTACGTCATGCCGAAGTTCGTGATCGAAAGGGAAGTCCCCGGCGCGGGCAAGATGAGTCCCGCCGACCTCAAGAAGCTCTCGCAGAAGTCCTGCGGCGTGTTGAGCAGCCTTGGGCCCAGCGTGCAGTGGGTCCAGAGCTTCGTGACCGCCGACAAGATCTATTGCGTCTATCACGCGACGGATGAGTCGCTCGTGCAGCGGCATGCCGAGCTCGGCGGATTCCCGGCCAACAAGATCTCGCGCGTAACGGCTGTCATCGATCCCGCGACCGCGGAATAGGTCGCGCACACCCACAATCTTGGAGACGACGATGAAAGCACTGATTGCGATTCTGGCGGCACTCTACATGCTTCCCGCGCTCGCAGACGACACAGCGGTCCCGGACGGTTCCGTGCATCGCTACCTCATCGAGCGGAGCTTCCCGGCCGGCGCGCTCGACGGTCTCGACGCGGCCGCCAAGGAAATGGTGAATGCAAACAACGCGACGCTCGGCGTGCGCTGGCTGCACTCCTACGCCAACTCTGATCGGACGAAGACATTCTGTGTCTATGAAGGCCCGAGCGAAGACGCGGTGCGGCAGGCCGCCGCGCTCAACGGGCTTCCGGTCGACAGCGTGATGGAAGTGCCCGTCGACCTCACGCCCTGAATCCGCGCAGCGGCAGCGTCAGCCGCTGCAGCCAGTTGTCGGAGAGATAGGCCGCGGCACCGTCGATCGCGTGAAGCGTGTAGGCGTGCCGCGGCTTGTCGCTCCGGTTGGGGCCCGAGCGGTGCGGCAAGGCGCCGTCGAGGAGGATCAGCGCGCCCCGCTTCGCCTCGAGCGGGACGAGACCCTCGGTGGGATATGGGTTGCCGTCCAATACGTCCATCACCGTCGCCGTGCGCGACGCATTGAGCCTCGAGCGGCCTTTCACCGGCAAGCGGTGGCCGCCCGGCAGCGCCCACATGCAGCCGTTCCCGGTCGTCGCATCGTCGATCGCAAACCAGAAGCCGATGACGCTTTGCGGCTCGGTCCAGAGATAGGTGTGATCGCAATGGCAGGCGACCTCTCCCCCGATGCGCGCCTGCTTGAAGATGTACATCGATTGCAGCAGCCGCGGTTCCCGAATGCCGATGTCGTCCGCGAGCGCGGCAAGTTCAGGCGTCCTGCTGAACGAGTCGAACACTGGATCGAGGTCGTGCATCGCGTGGCCGAGCTTGTTGAGGCAGAGATGAGCGTCGGCCCGAAGCTGCCCGCGCTCGTCGAAGGCGTCTTTCTCGAAGAAGCAACGGATCGACTCGCCGCTGGTCAGGAAGTACTCGTCCCCCGCGTGCAGCGGCTTGCCGTCGCCGGTGAAGACCGTCGCCCGTTCCGGCGCAGGCACATGCAGCCGTGCAAGCTCCATCGCGCGCTCGCGCAGGGCAAGACAGCGCGCCTCATCCACGAACTCCGGAAGGACGAGAAATCCGTCGCGCCTGAAATCCGCCAGCCGCGCCTGTGAAAGCAGTCCGGGCACGCCGCAGTCTACCCGGAGACCGGCTGTGGCGACGTCCTATTGATGGACGACCAGCGTCCCCGTATCCGGATTGATGGAAAATCGGCCGGCGCGGATAGCCTCGAGCCATTGCACGGTGTGCAGGACGCCGCCGAACGAAAAGAAATGCGGCTGCACGATGCGCCGCGCCAGCGCGCCTTCCCGGATGCGCACGATCTGCAGGAGCATTTCGTCGGCCGAGGTGATGAGGTGTTTTGCCGAACTTATGGCGCTCAGGTTCGTCATGAGGGCATTCAGGGATGCACCGATTCCGCAGAGCATCGCAAACTTGATCAGCGTCCTGAGCGAAGCCGGACCCGCAATTCCTGCGTGGACGGGCAGCCGGATGCCGTGCTCCGTGAGTTGCCGTTCCCAATCGACGAGCGCGCCGGGATTGAACCCGAACTGGCTCACGATATGGACGCGGGCACCGGTCAACTCGGCATAGTCCTGCTTGTGCTGCAGCGCCTTCCACAGGAGCGTCGAGCCGATGCGCTTGTGTCCCTCGGGATGACCTGCAACGCCGATCGTATCGATGCCGGCGGACACCAGCACGCCGGAATCGAGAATGTCGAGCGTGCTTGTGAACACGCCGGCGGGGGTCGAAAGATCGCCGGCCACAAGCATCGCCCGCGTGACACCGGCATCCTTCAGCCGGTCAAGCGCAGCGAGGAGCGCCGCTTCGCTTTCGATCCTGCGCGCGACGATATGCGGATAGGCGCGGAATCCACGGCTCTCGGCGGCACAGGCGACATCGGCGACGTCCGCAATAGTCGTGTTCGGCGTATGGGTGACATATATGGCCGTACCCTTCGGAAGCCTGCCCGCGAGCGTGTTCAGGGTCTGCTTGTCGTGCGGTGTGACCTCGATCGACGCGCAGCGGACGAAGTCCACCAGACGGTCCCTGAGATCGATCTCCAACGCTCCACCGGTGCCGGCGGGGCTTGCTTCGATCGTGCTTTCGCGGGCCACTATTTCTGCCGCCGGCTCACGACGAAAGTCTCATCGTTGAACCAGAGCCCACCGTGTTTCTGGAGGATGGACTGCGTGGCCTCGAGGTAGGCCCCGTTCGTCACGACCTCATCGAGACGCTCGTCCTCGATCTGGTTGACGTAGATCGCCGCATTCCAGGCCGCGAACAGGGTCGAGGTGCCGATGCGATCGCCGATTTCGTTCGGCAGCGTGTGCATCTCGTAGCGGAATATCGCCTTGTCATCGGCCGGCGCGGTCATCGAGAACTCGCTTGCCTCGCGCCCGAGCTCAGCCTTGAGGGCCGCGAGCAGCTGGCGCCGGTCGACTTGGAACGGATTCTCGTCCGGCCACAATTGCTGGATGATTTCGAGCGCGGGGTCGCGGCCGTAGGACTGGATGACCAGCAGCCGTCCGTTGGGCGCGAGGCTGCGCGCGAGCGGCGCGAGGACTTTCTCCGCCTTGAATTTCGCGGACATCCGCGCGCGCCAGGGCTGCGACGCGATGATCAGGTCGTAGGACTCGAAGGTCTGGCCGGGCTTCGGAATCACGCGATCGAGCAGAAACTTGTGGTCCTCCCGATACACGACGAGCACCGACGGCCGCACGTAGACGGGGTTTCCGGTCTTCGAGCTCGGCGTGGTCTGCCAGCCGAAGGCAAGTGTCGTCGCAAGTTCCTCGATCTGCTCGGCGTATTCGTGCGAGGTCTGGCCCTTCAGCCGGACCTCATGCCAGTTGAGCGCGGCGGCCGCGTGGATGTCGCGCGGCATCAGCCGTGGCGCCTCCGAGTAATTCATGTTCGTGATCACGACCACGGTCGCGGGATGCTCGAGGAAGCGGTCCGGCATTTTCTCGAGGCCTAGACGAGCGTCTTCCAGGCTGATCTCCTTGGCGACGACCATGAGCGGCACCGTCGGTCCCTGACTGTGGGCATGGCGCATCAGGCGAGCAAGGACAGTGCCATCGCCCATGCCGGCATCGAAGATGCGAAGCGCCGGCGGCGTCGGACGGACATGCTTGAGCTCGGCCGCGGCACGGTGCGCGACCGCGGATTTCTCATTGCAGGTGTTCACGAAGGCCAGGTATTTCTGGCGATTGTCGTAGAAACGGAATGGTGTCGCGTCGCCGGCAGGCGCCGCCTGCGACTTCGCGGCCTGCTCGGTATTCATCGCCTACCGCCCGCGCGACCCGCGACGAGGTCGCGCGCGATGCGGGCCACGTGCTCGCCCTGGAACCGGCACATGCCGAGCTCGAGCTCGCTCGGCATCCGTGCTTCGTCGCCATGACCCGTGATGCTGCTGGCGCCGTACGGCGTGCCGCCCGTCACTTCCTTCATGGTCGTGATTCCAGGCGCCGTGTACGGCAGACCCACGATGATCATGCCGTGATGCAGCAGCGTCGTATGGAACGACGTGATCGTGGTCTCCTGCCCGCCGTGCTGGCTCTGGGTACAGGTGAACACGCTCGCGACCTTGCCAAGGAGCGCGTTCTTCGCCCACAAAGGCCCGGTCTGGTCCAGGAAGTTCCGCATCTGCGCGCACATGTTGCCGAACCGGGTCGGCGTGCCGAACAGGATTCCGTCGTAATTTCCGAGCTCAGCAGGCTCGGCGATCGGCGCCGCCTGGTCGAGCTTGAAGCCGAACTGCTTCGCGACCTCGGGCGGAACGAGCTCTGCGACCCGCTTGACGATCACGTTCGAGCCCTCGACTTTCGCGACGCCATCGGCTTGCGCGTACGCCATCTGCTCCACATGGCCCCAACTGCTGTAATAGAGGACAAGGATGTTGGCCATCGTTATTTCCCGCCTTCAGGCTGCGGCTCGCGACTGACGCCGCAGGAATGACTGGATGGCCGCGTTATAAGCGACCGGATTGTCGAGATTCGGCAGATGCCCGGCGTCGGATACCAGTACGCGCTCTGCAAGCGGCAGGCTCTGCTGCAACTGCTCGCCGGCCTGCAGTCGAGCCCGCGTGTCGAACTGTCCGTTGACGATCAGGACCGGTTTGCGAAATCGTTCGAGCGACGGCGCGCCGACGGGCTGCACCGGCGAGGATCGCGGCTCGATGAGATCACGGGCCGGATAACGCCCGAGCATCCCCTCGACCAGGGCGTGCGCCGCTGCATCGCTGGTTTGGAGTTTCATAAGCGGATGCGACCTCCAGGCGCGCCGGAATGCGTCCACGCCTTCGTCCCGCACCAGCCGCCGGAACTCCTCGACGGAGAAATCCCCCTCGCCTGCGGCGTCCTGCTCGCCGATCTCGTCCGGCGGGCCGTCGAGGACAAGACCCGCGACGCGGTCGGGCTCGCGCATTGCAAAGGCGAGCGCGACGCGCGCGCCCTGCGAAGTGCCGACGAGCGAGGCTCGCGGGATTCCCAGCTGATCGAGAAGCCTTCGCAGGTCGTCGATATCGGACGCGACCGAAGGCGTTCCCTGCGAGAAACCGAATCCGCGCCGATCGAGACGGATGACCCGCATCGCGCCCGCAAGTTCTGCGGCCTGTGGATTCCAGATATCGAGATCGACGGTCCAGCCGTGTATGAAGACGACCGGCATGCCATCGCCCTCGTCGCGAAAACGCAGCCGGACTTCACCGGACAGGAAATAGTCGTCGCGCGCCTGCATGTCATTTCGAATATCGAAAAAAAGTTCGCAAACAGGCTACGAGCGCGAAGAGTGGGCGTCAAGCACGGCCTGGCGCGCCCTTACACGAGGGCGCTCAGCGAAAGGCCCGGAACCCGGGCGAGTTCCGCCGAGATCTCCCGGCTCGCCTCCTTCAGCATCGTGAGCCGCTCGCGCACCAGCTTCACCTTGGTGATGCGGCGCGAGTGGCTCGAGCTGTTGAGCGAGGCGACCACGCGGCCGGATTGGTCGAGCACGGGAACCGCAACCGCGACCACACCGTAGGCCAGTTCGTCTTCGACCGCCGAGTAGCCCGACTTCCGGCATTCGTCGATCAACTGGCGGACCTTCCGCGGGTCCGTGACCGTCGAATCGGTCAGAGCGACGAACTGCTGCGTGCGGAAATAGGTTTCGAGGCGTTCAGACGCGAGCCCAGCGAGCAGCACCCGCCCCATGGACGTCACGTGCGCCGGGAAACGGCTGCCCACATGAGCTTCGAGACGCATCAGGGTCCGCACCGACGTGCGCGCCACGTAGACGATGTCATTGCCGTCGAGCACGGAAAGCGCGGCGGAATCGCCGGTGAGCCGCGCAAGTTCCTCGAGATGCGTCTTCGTCAGGTGCTCGATGTCCATCGATTCGAGATAGGCCGCGCCGAGCTCGAGCACTTTCGGGCGGAGCAGGAACTGCCTCCCCCGCCGCGTGACATATCCGAGCTCTTCGAGCGTCAACAGGCAGCGGCGCGCGGTTGCCGCGGGCATGCGCGCGATGCCGGCGACCTCGGAGAGAGTCAGCGCCGAATGGTCGCGGGTGAAGGCGCGGATCACCTGGAGCCCCTTCGCGAGCCCGCCCATGGCTTCACGGCGGGCCGGTGTCTGGCGGCGTGGCATGGCCCCAGTCTATTTCGATATGCGAAGAAGCAAAAGCGGAGCGCCGCGCACTTGACGGCGGGCGGCCCACGCGTTCAGCATGTTCGTTAGTCGAATCTCTTTTCGGTATACGAAACCGCCGGGAGGCGACGGGGGCTGGAGGCATGAAGATCGGTTCGCAGTCCGGGCGCAGCTCGGCAATTTCGGCCTCGAACGCGGATGCGATCGTTGTCCGCGGCTACGACCTGTGCAGCGAGCTCATCGGGCAAGTCACGTTCACGGACCACGCCTGGCTTCTCGTCACGGGCAGCCTCCCCACTCCGGCCCAACGGCGCATCCTCGATGCCACGCTCGTCTCGATCGCGGAACACGGTCTCGTGCCCTCCGTCGCCGCAAGCCGCATGACGCTCGCTGCCGCGCCGGAGGCGATCCAGGGCGCAGTCGCCGCCGGCATCCTCGGCTGCGGCTCGGTGATCCTGGGCTCGGCCGAATTGGCGGCCCGCTTCATTTCCGGAATCCTCTCGCGCGAATCCGCGCGCGCGATCAGTGCGGCGACGCATGCGGCGCTCACCGAGGCACGCGATGCACGCCAGGCAGTCCCCGGCTACGGCCATCCGCTGCACAAGCGCGCCGACCCACGGGTCGAGCGGCTCCTCGCAATCGCGGCGGAAGCTGGAACCGCGGGCCGTCATGTCGAGGTCGCGCGGCTCATCGAGAAGCTCTTGCCCGAGGTCACGGGCAAGCCGCTCGTAATGAACGTTTCCGGAGCGATTGCGGCGGTGCTGCTCGACGCAGGCTATCCGCTGCTCGCGGTCAAGGGCATTCCGATCCTTGCGCGGACGGCAAGCCTCATCGCGCACCTCCTCGAAGAGCAGGAGCGGCCGATCGGATTCATCCTCGCAGACGCAGGCGCAACTGCAATCGGCTACGACGGCAAGTCGCCCGCCGGTTTCGTACCGAGCGCGTGATGCTCCAGTCCGTACTTCGCGGCGTGCGCATCGTCGAACAGGGCACGTTCATCACGGGCCCCTGCGCGGCGATGATGCTCGCGGATCTCGGCGCCGACGTGATCAAGATCGAGAGCCCGGAGGGCGACCCCTACCGCAGCTACCAGAAAGGCCTTTATTCGCCGCACTTCCAGGCCTACAACCGCAACAAGCGGAGTTTCGGCTGCGATCTCAAGCAGCCGGCGGACCGCGAGGTCTTCGACCAGCTGATCGCGAACGCGGACGTCTATCTCCAGAATTTCCGGCCCGGCACGGCCGAGCGGCTCGGCGCCGGCTCGAAGCGGCTGCGAGGCCTCAACCCGAAGCTCGTCTACTGTTCGATCAGCGGATTCGGCGCGGACGGACCTTATGCGGACCGGCCGAGCTACGACTCGGTCGCGCAGGCGCTCTCCGGCTTCCTGAGCGTCGTCGTCGACCAGGAGCGCCCACGGTTTCTCGGGCCGGCGCTCGCGGATGCAATCACCGGCATCTACGCGGCCTTCGGGATCCTAGGAGCGCTCCTCGAACGCACACACACCGGCCAAGGCCGGCTCGTCGAAGTGTCGATGTTCGAAGCGATGGCGCATTTCGCCGTCGAGCCGTTCGCCGCATTCTTTGCCCTCGGCGAAGTACCGAAGTCCAGCGACCGCCCGCGCCTCGCCCAGGCCTATATCCTGCGCACGGGCGACGACCGGCTGCTCGCAATCCACCTGTCGTCGCTCGAGAAATTCTGGCAAGGGCTGACGACCGCGATCGGGGCGGAACGTCTGCGAGACGACCCGCGATTCAGCGCGCGGCTTGCCCGCATCGACAATTACGAAGCGCTCGGCGAAGAACTCAACAGGCAGTTCTGCAAACGCTCGCTCGCTGATTGGGTCGCTCAGCTGTCGAAACACGACGTTCCTTTTGCGCCGATCAATGGTATCGACGCGGTCGTGAACGACCCGCAGGCCCGCCACCTGGGGCTTGTAGTGCCTGTCGAAGAGCTGCGTGAAGGCGGACGCGAGGCCGTACGGCCGGCGCTCCAGTTCGACGGCAAACGCGCGACTGCCGTGACTGCCGCGCCGCTGCTCAATCAACACGGGGATGCGATTCGCGCGGCGCTTGCGCGTGATCGGGCATGGCCGGCCGCCGCCACGGATGCGGTGGCGCGCCGGGCGGCCGGGTGATCGGCATGACGGATCCCGTTCACGCCCTCTTCCCAACCACGCTCGTCGGCAGCATGCCGCAGCCCGACTGGCTCATCGATCGCAAGAAACTCGCCGGCCGATTTCCGCCGCGAGTGCGTGCGCGGGAACTCTGGCGAATTGCCGAGCCGCACCTGGTCGAGGCGCAGGACGACGCGACGATCATCGCGATCCGCGCACAGGAGGAGGCGGGGCTCGACATCGTCACCGACGGCGAGATCCGGCGCGAAAGCTACTCGAACCTGTTCGCGACCGCGCTCGACGGCGTGGATCTCGACAATCCCGGCACGGCGCTCGACCGCAGCGGCCATCCGACGCCGGTGCCGCGGGTCGTCGGTCCGATCCGCAGGCGCAACGCTGTCGGCATCCGGGACCTCGAGTTCCTGCGCCGCCACACTTTGAAACTGATAAAAGCCACGGTGCCGGGCCCATTCACGATGTCGCAGCAGGCCCAGATCGATCACTACGGCGGCAGCCGCCACCTGGCGGCCTTGGACTATGCGGCTGCGCTCAACGCGGAGATGCGCGACCTTTTCTCCGCCGGCGCGGACGTCGTCCAGATCGACGAACCCTACATGCAGGCGCGCCCGGAAGAGGCGCGGCAGTTCGGCCTCGAAGCGCTCAATCGCGCGCTCGAAGGCGTGAACGGTACGACGGCGGTGCACATCTGTTTCGGTTACGCGGCGATCATCCATGCGCGAGCCTCCGCCTACTCCTTCCTGCCCGAGCTCGCAGACTGTCGATGCCAGCAGATCTCGCTCGAAACCGCCCAGCCGAATCTCGACTGTTCGATCCTCGAGAAACTCGGCGGAAAGAAAATCATGCTTGGCGTGATCGATCTCGGTAGTCCCGTGGTCGAGACGCCGGAGACCGTGGCGGCGCGCATCCGGCGCGCCCTGCCCTTCGTGCGCGCGGAGGACATCATCGTCGCGCCAGACTGCGGTCTGAAGTACCTGGACCGGGAAGTGGCTTTCGGAAAGCTCAAGGCGATGGTCGCCGGTGCCGCCATTCTCCGCGAGGAGATGGCCCGTGGCACCGTGCCCGTCAGGATGCAATCGAACTCTTAACGCGGAGACGAAAATGCTTACATCCAAGGGGATTTCCACGCTGGCGGCCTGGTTCATCGCAGCCGCGGTCGCGATGCCGGTCCATGCACAGAGCACGCAACTCAGCGAAGTCGTCGTGACCGCCCGCAAGCGCGACGAGGCACTGCTCGACGTGCCGGTCGTGGTCAATGCCTTCAACGCGGAGGAGATCCAGTCGGCAGGCATCGTGCGGCCGCAGGACTTCATTGCCCTGACACCGAACATGACGATGGTGCAAACCCAGAACCAGGGCACCTCATTCATCGTCGTGCGCGGCATCTCGCAGGCGCGAAACAGCGAGCCGTCGGTGGCCGTCCTCATCGACGGCGTGCTGATGTCGAACCCGTCGCAGTTCAACCAGGAACTGTTCGACATCGAGAGCATCGAGGTGCTCAAGGGCCCCCAGGGCGCGTTGTACGGGAGAAACGCCATCGGCGGCGCGGTGATCATTCAGACCAGGGAGCCGGGTGACGAGATCGAAGGCTCGGTGATGGCGGGTTACGATTCCGGTCCCGGCTACAAGGCACGATTCGGCGTTGGCGGGCCGATCGGCGGGTCCGACACGTGGAAGTTCCAGCTGTCAGGCTCGTATCTCGACACCGACGGTTACATCAACAACCCGTTCCTCGGCGAAGAAGCGGATCCGTTCAAGGACGTTTCCGGGCGGGCCAAGCTGCTTTGGGAGCCGAGCGATTCGATGTCGGCCGACTTCAGAGTCTCGTTCTCGCAGGTCGACACGCAGGCGTTGTACTTCAACATCACCGAACAGGTCGACGACACCAGCCTGCCGGTCCGCGTCAACAATCGGGGTGAGAACGAACGCGACATGATGAGCGCCTCGCTCAAACTTGACTTCGACGTCGGTGGCGGCGTGTTCACTTCGATCACGGCCTACGACCAGCTGGAGGAGCTGCTGACCGGGGACCAGTTCAATTTCCTGCCGATCCCGGAATCCGTATTGTTCGCGTTCTTCGGCTCGGACCAGGCGCAGCATCAGTGGCTCGACGTAGATTCCATCAGCCAGGAGTTTCGCTACACCTCGTCGGCTGACGAGCGGTTGCGCTGGATCATCGGCGCCTACGTAATCGCCACTGATCGGTTCATCTCGACCGGCAATGTCTTCGACCTCGGCACAGGTGAGGTTCCGAGGGTGAAGGAAACGCCGTTGCCGCTGTTCGCGCCTCAATTTACCTTCCTGGCCGATTCCCAGGACAATCTCGCCTGGGCCACGTTCGGTGAACTGAGTTACGACTTCAACGATCGATTCGAGGGCTCAGTGGCGTTGCGCTACGACAGCGACGAGCGCGAAAATACGACCGAAACGCCGCAAGTATTCATCCCCGCGGCCATCAGCTGCACCACGATCCCGACGCCGGTGCCTTGCGCCTTCACGGGCCAGGTACGCAAAGAGACCTGGGAGGAATTGCAGCCCAAGGTGACGCTGCGCTTCAAACCGAATGACGACGTCGCCACCTACGTCAGCTACAGCCGTGGCTTCCGCAGCGGCGGCTTCAACCAGACGGGCGTCGGCGCGGCTCCCGATCCGTTCGGCGTGCTGGTTGGCATCAGCGATCTCTTCGATGAAGAAACGGCAGACACCTACGAAGCCGGCGTCAAGGCGCGGTTTGCCGACGGCCGCGTGATGACGGGTGCAAGCATTTATCACACGAAGGCCGAGGGTTCGTACTTCTTCGTGTTCGATTCCAATACGAGCACGCAGAATCTCGGCAACCTGGACGAGGTCGAGTACCAGGGATTCGAGCTCGAGATCCAGGGGCAGGTCAACGACAACATCGATCTCTACGCCCGCGGAGGCGTGACCGACAGCGAGATCAAGGAATCGGCACGCAATCCTGCGGACGTAGGCAATCAGGCGCCTCTGGTGTCGGAGTACACCATCAATCTCGGCGCAAATTTCCGGTTCCCCTTCGGAACCGGTGGGTACGAGTTCTTCATCCGCCCGGACTTCCGGATCATCGGCGACACCTGGTGGTATCCGGACAACTTTACGAAGCGCGATCCAGTGGAATTGCTGGACCTGCGGGCCGGCATCGAATCCGAAAGGTGGTCGGTGGTGGCCTGGTCGAGGAACCTCACCGACGAGGATTACAATGCGGAGTGGTCCCCGGGTCCGCAGTTCTTCCCGAACCCGGGTAACACCAACAATTTCGTATTCAAAGCGCAGCCGCAGGTCTGGGGCGTCGATTTCACATACCGCTTCTGAACCCAGGCGCGTATCCGGAGCAGGCAGAAATGGCAACAGCAAGACTTCCCAACCGGCTGCATCACAACGCTTACGTTTCGCGCGATCTCGAGGCGACACGGAAGTTCTATGAAGACGTCATCGGCTTGCCGCTGATGGCGACCTGGTGCGAGAAGGACCTGCTGTTCGGCGCGGAGCGCACTTACTGTCACCTGTTCTTCGGGCTGGGTGACGGCGGTGCGCTCGCGTTCTTCCAGTTCGCGAACAAGGAGGACCAGGAACAGTTCGGTCCGAAAATGCCGTTCTCGCCTTTCCATCACATCGCGCTGCACGTCGACAAGGAAACCCAGGACGGAATCGAAAAGCGCCTCGCCGCGGCCGGCTACAAGGAACCGCAGTCCTTCGTGTTGGATCACGGCTATTGCCGGTCGGTCTACGCAACGGACCCAAACGGGCTGATCGTCGAGTTCACGCTCGACCATCCGGACGTGGAAAAGATCAACAAGACCCGCCAGGGCGACGCGCATGCCGAGCTCAAGCGCTGGCTGGCGGGCGACCACACGTCGAACAACCTGTATCGATGAGGGGCAGCACCGAGCGCATCCTCACGACGCACGTCGGCAGTCTGCCGCGCTCGCAGGCCGTGACCGAAGTCCTCTTCGGCCGCGAAAAGGGCGAGATCAAGGACAAGCGCGCCGCGGCGGCAGTCATATCCGGCGCCGTCGCCGAGGTGGTGCGCCGGCAGGTCGCGACCGGCGTCGACGTCGTGAGCGACGGCGAGACGAACAAGATCAGCTATGCGACCTACATTGCCGACCGCTTCGCGGGCTTCGGCGGCGACACGCCGCGCGAGCCGGGCCAGGACCTCGTCGAGTTCCCGCGGTTCATGGCGAGGCTCGCGGACAGCGGCGCGACGGCCAAGTACCGCCGCCCGCGGTGCGTCGGCGAGATCAGCCTCAAGGACGCCGGCCCGCTCAACGACGACATTCGGAATTTCCGCCAGGCCGTCGATTCCGCAAAGCCGGTCGAAGCCTTCCTGAATGCGGCCTCGCCGGGTGTGATCGCCCTCTTCCAGCCAAACGACTACTACAGGACCCAGGATGCTTACCTCGAGGCCCTGGGCGAGGCGATGCGAACAGAGTACGAAGCGATCGTCGGCGCGGGATTCCTGCTACAGATCGATGCGCCGGACTTCGGCATGGGCCGCCATACGATGTACCGGAACGCAAACGTCGACGATTACCTGAAGGCCGCTGCGCGGCATGTGGAGGTGCTGAACCACGCCCTCCGGAACCTCCCCGCCGACCGGATGCGAATGCACATCTGCTGGGGCAATTACGAAGGTCCCCACCACCACGACGTGCCGCTCGAAAAGCTGCTGCCCGTCGTGATCAAGGCCAAGCCGCAGGCGCTGCTGTTCGAATCCGCCAATCCACGGCATGCGCACGAGTGGGCTGTGTTCCTCGGCCAGAAGATTCCCGACGAAAAAATTCTCGTGCCTGGCGTACTCAGCACGACGACGAACTATGTCGAGCATCCCGAACTCGTTGCGGAGCGAGTCATCCGCATCGCGGAAATCGTCGGCCGCGAACGGGTCATTGCCGGCACCGACTGCGGCTTTGGAACGTTTGGCGGCTTCGGGCCGATCGACCCGGACATCTGCTATCTGAAGCTTGCCTCGCTGGCCGAGGGCGCCCGGATCGCAAGCCGCAAGCTTTGGAGGCATTGAGTCGCAGTTCTTAAGCATCCGCATGCAAATTGGTACATAACGCATTGATTTGAAACAATATCGTCATGAACCCATCACGGAACTGTCATGCGCCGGGCGCACCCTGTGTGCCATGGCAACCCGTCTCGCAACTGCGTTTCAGCGCTTCGACCAGGCGGAACTTCGCGTCTGCCGTTACCTGAACCGTCCGAGCGGTTCGCAGGCTCTTCGCGCATTCTTCCGCGGCGCGAGCCGCCTGGGCGACGGCTGGCTGTGGTACGCGCTGATCGCGCTCCAGCCGCTCCTGCTGGGCGCGCAGGGCTGGTTTGCCGCCGCACATCTGGCCGCGACCGGCGGTGCCGGGCTCCTCGCCTACAAGCTGATCAAGCGCCATGCGGTCCGCGAGCGCCCGTTCATCACGCATCCCGCGATCAGTTGCGCGGCCGCGCCGCTCGATCGTTACAGCTTCCCGTCGGGTCACACGCTGCACGCCGTTTCGTTCGCTATTCTCGGCTCGCACTACCTGCCGGAACTCACCGCGCCGCTCGCGGCCTTTGCGCTCCTCGTCGCGCTGTCCCGCGTCGTGCTCGGCCTGCACTATCCGACCGATGTCGCCGCCGGCGCGGTCCTGGGAGGCGGCCTCGCGCTTGCAAGCCTCGAGGTTGCGCAGTCATTGATCACATGAAGATGCGCTCGCCGCGCGTCCTCATGCTGTCCGACGTCTACTTTCCGCGCGTCAACGGCGTCTCCACTTCGATTCAGACGTTTCGTCGGGACCTCGACCGTCTCGCCTGTCCGAGTGTCCTCGTCTGTCCGGCGTATCCAGAGCCGCGTGACGACGAGCCCGGGGTCGTCCGAGTCCGGTCGCGCTACCTCCCGTTCGACCCCGAGGACCGCGTGATCGTCGCGCGCGATCTCAGGCGCGCGGTGCTCGCGCTTCACTGCGAATTCGACCTGATCCACATTCACACGCCGTTTCTCGCGCACACGGTCGGACTCGACCTCGCGCGCCGTCTCGGAATCCCCGCCGTCGAGACCTATCACACGTTCTTCGAGGAATATTTTCACCATTACCTGCCGTTTATGCCCCGCGTCCCGCTGAAGTGCGATGGCGCGCGCGATTTCGCGCCGGCAGTGCAATGCGGTGGACGCCGTCGTCGCGCCGTCGCCGCAGATGGCGGAGACGCTGCGCGCCTATGGCGTGCGAACTGAAATCCAGGTGATACCGACGGGGCTCGACTTCGGGAAGCTCGCGGGCGGCGACGGTGCGCGCTTTCGCGCCCAGTACGGCATCGGCCGCGACCGGCCCGTGGCGCTCACGGTCGGCCGCGTCGCATTCGAGAAAAACATCGAATTCCTCGTCTCGGTCATCGAGAGGGTCCGCGTGACGGTCCCGGACGTGCTGCTCATCATTGCGGGCGAGGGCCCGGCGCTCGACGCCCCTGCGCCGCCGGGTCGAACAGGCCGGTCTCGCCAATCACGTCTGCTTTGTCGGGTACCTGGATCGAAGCGGTCCCCTGCTCGACTGCTATCGGAGCGCCGATGCTTTCATCTTCGCGTCGCGGACGGAGACTCAGGGCCTGGTGCTGCTCGAAGCGATGGCACTCGGCCTGCCGGTGGTCTCGACGGCCGTCATGGGCACGAAATCGGTGCTGGACGGCTCGCGGGGCGCAATCGTCGTCGACGAGGACGAGATTCAGTTCGCATCCGCCCTGGAAAAAGTCCTCCTGGACCGGGATCTGCGGGCATCGCTCGCAGCGCAGGCGGTGCAATTCGTAGAGTCGCGCTGGTCGAGCGCCGAGATGGCCGAGCGAATGCTCACGCTGTATCAGGGCGTCGTCAGCCGCGCGCCGGTCGGCGCGACGAACCTGCGTTCTGCTGCTCCGACCTAGCGAAGTTTCATAAGAGTTTCATGGGTGTTTCAAGACCCTCGCGGCCGCCGCGCGGACGCTGTCACGCGTCCGAAACCAAATCGGGAGGCGACCATGAAACTTCTAGCTGCTGCCGTTGCGAGCCTGATCCTCACACCGGCACTTGCCAAAGACAGCGATCACGAACACCACCAGGCGTCCACCGCCGGCGACGAAAAGGCGCTATCGCCCCTGGTGCAGAAAGTCCGGCAAGCGACGGCCCGTTTCCGCGATATCAACGTCGCGGTCGCCGAAGGCTATGCCGCCGGCCCCTGTGTCAGCGGACCCAATCGCGGCGCGATGGGCGTGCACCTCATCAACGAAGCCCTGCTCACCAAAGAGGTGGACGCGGACACTCCGGAAGCCCTGATTTACGAGCCTTCGCCGGACGGTCGCATGCGGCTCGTCGGCGTCGAGATCATCACGCTCGCATCCGACTGGGTGAACGAGGTGCCCGTGCTGGACGGCCACCTGCTCCATTACGTCGGCGCGCCGAACCGTTACGGGATTCCCGCGTTCTACGAGATCCACGTCTGGGCCTGGCGGAACAATCCCGACGGCACATTCGCCGACTGGAATCCGCGAGTTTCCTGCGCGGGACAGCCCCTCCCCGCGGCCTGACGATTTGCGGAACCTGGGGGCCACCCGAACGGTGGCCCTTTTTTTCATTCGATGACGGGCAGTTCGATCGCCGACGCCTGCCCCGCCGTGCGCCAGATGCGCTGCGTTGCCTTGATGTAGCTTTCCCGCGGCGCAAACATGATGTTCGGCACGAAGGTCTGCGGGTTCCGGTCGTAGAGCGGGAACCAGCTCGACTGGATCTGCACCATGATGCGGTGGCCCGGCAGGAAGGTGTGATTCGCCTGCGGCAGGCGAATGCGGTATTCAAGCGCGGTATCGGGCGTCAGCGGCTTCGGATTCGCAGAAGTCCTCGCGATAGCGGCCGCGGAAGATATCCGCCGAAATCATCTGCTGGTAGCCGCCGAGCTTCGGGTTGTTCGGATACTCGTCCGGCCAGACATCGATGATCTTGACCACCCAGTCGGAATCGCTGCCGCTCGTCGATGCGAACAACCTGCGCGATACGGCTCGCCGGCGAGACGCAGCGGCTTCGTGAGCGGCTCCGTCGAGTACACGAGCACATCGGGCCGGGACGCGGCCTGGCGCTGGTCGTCCATCAGCCAATCGCCCCAGGTCGACTCCGCGGCGCTCGATGCGAGCGTCGGACGCAGGCGGTACGGCACGGGCTTCGCGGGATCGGACAGGTATTCGTCGAAAGCCGCGCGCGGCGCTGCCGGGCGATCGAAGCCGAGCTTTCCGTCCGCCAGCAGATAGAGATCCCGCGATTTCTGCCCGCAGCCGGTCGCGCAGGAACGCGGCCAGTCATCGTAACGATGCCACTGGTCGGCGCCGGTTTCATAGGCGAGCACCCGCGGCGTATCGGGTTTCGGCGCATCCTTGAGGTAGTGGTCGAGGAATGGCTGCATCACGGCGCGCCGGAACCAGCCCGCGGTGTCGCCCTCGAACTGCACCATGCCGATGCCGCGACCCTCGCGCCGGCCCTGTCCGTGATTCCAGGGTCCGAGCACGAGATGCAGCAACTTCCCGCCCGGATCCTTCGGAGAGAGCGCCTTGTAGAGCGCAGGCGCGCCGTAAATGTCTTCCTGATCGAACAGTCCGCCGACGATCATCATCGGCACGGTCAGCGGCTCTTTCGCCAGCAGCTTGTCGACCGCCTGTCCCTGCCAGAACGTGTCGTAGCTCGGGTGCTCGGTGAGCGCCCGCCAGAATCCGAGTTGCTCGAGTCCGCGCGACTTGCCGCGAGTCGCCCGCGGATCCCGCTCGCAGGTAGATGTCATAGGTGTCGTAATGCCGGTCCACCACTTGCAGTTCGTTCTTGCGGCTCGCTTCCTGCTCGTAGATGTATTCGAGCGCGCCGTCCTGGCGGAAGGCGCCGTTGTGAAACCAGTCATCGCCCATCCAGCCGTCGATCATCGGCGCGAAGGGCACGGCGACCTTGAGCGCCGGATGCGGATGCACCGTCGACATCACGGTCGTGTAGCCCTCGTAGGAGCCGCCGATCGTGCCGACGCGGCCGTTGCTCTCCGGCACGTTCTTCACCAGCCACTCGATCGTGTCGTAGCAATCCGTCGCGTGATCGGTCTCCGTCGGATTCAGTGGGCCGCGCAGCGGCCGCGTCATGACGTAATCGCCCTCCGATCCGTATTTTCCGCGAACGTCCTGGTAGACGATGATGTAGCCGGCCGCGACCGAGGTATCGTTCATCTGCGGCACGACCGACGCGAGACGTGGACTCTGGAAACGCGACACGCGATTCGATGCGTCGTAGGGCGTTCGCGTCAGCAGCATCGGAGCCTGCTTCGCGCCCTTGGGCACGAGGATGAAGGTCTTGAGCTTCACGCCGTCGCGCATCGGAATCATCTCCTCGCGCTTGACGAAGTCGAACTCATCGGTCTTCGACTCGAATGCCGCGGGAGTCGTGCCCTCCGCAGCGGGCGCGGATCCCCCGGCGGCTTCGCCCGCGCAACCGAGCAACAGCACGAGCGCGACAGACGGAACGAATCGACCAGGCGCAGTAACGGTCGGCATACGGCTCCTCCGGGACAGTCATCAAAAACGGGGCCCGATGGCCCCGTTTTGATGCTTCGTCGAGCCGTTAGTTTACGCGGCCTTGTCCTCCGGAATCAGCCCCTCCGCCCGCATCGCCTGCAAAACGTACTTGCGGCTGCCGATCCGCTTCTGGAACGCCTGGATATTCGGAAATTCGCTGAGGTCGAATTTCACGCCGCGAGCCCAGTTCGTGACGACGAAGAGGTAGGCATCGGCGATCGTGAACTGCTCGCCGACCAGGTATTTCCGGCCTTCCAGCCGCTTTTCCAGCAGGCTGTAGCGCTTCTGCAGATACTCGAACCGTTCTTCGCGAACCGCCGGAAGGACGTCCGGCTTGAACAGCGGGGAGTACGTCTTGTGGATCTCGGAAGTGATGTAGCTCAGCATCTCCTGGACGCGCACGCGCTCGAACGTGCCACTAGCAGGCGCGAGCGCCGCGGCCGGCTTCTGGTCGGCCAGGTACTGGACGATCGCCGGACCTTCAGTCAGCACTTCGCCGTTGTCGAGCTCGAGCGCGGGCACGTAGCCCTTGGGGTTGATGGCCCAGAAATCGCCCTCCTTCTGAATCGTCTTGGTCTTCGTATCGACCTTGACGAGATCGAGCGAAATCCCGGCCTCGGTTGCGACGATGTGCGGCGAGAGAGAACAGGCTCCCGGGGCGTAGTAAAGCTTCATTGCGTAACTCCTCCTGATTGAGTGCAGTTACGCTAGCAGCATAACTTACTTTTGTATATTAGCTATACTCCTGTAAGTAACAAATTCCACTCACCGCGCGGTAAGCGGTTTCGGGGAACCGGATGGCACTGAAAGTCCGCAGGAGCAACGCGCCACCACCGCCGCCCGGCTGCCCGATGGCCGCCTGCATGGCGGTGCTGGGCGGCGCCTGGACGCCGAGTCTCATCTGGAAGCTGTCCGGCGACCCGCGCCGATTCGGCGAGCTGCAGCGGGACATCCCGGGCATCTCGCCCAAGATGCTGACGACGCGGCTGCGCGAACTCGAGGAGAAAGGCGTGGTCGTGCGCGAGGTCGTGCCCTCCTCGCCGCCTTCCGTCGAGTATTCGCTTTCGGAACTCGGTCGCGAGCTCGTGCCCGTGATCAATACGATCGTCAGGGTCGGGACACGGATCCGCGAAGGCGCCGTTCACCGAGCCAGCGCAGCATCGCATCCACCGCCGCGTCGGAGTTGACGACGCCGCCCTCGCCGCGAAAAGCGGCCGCCGCATCCTTGAACAGATCAAAGTGATGATCGGTCGCCGCGATCTGCACGAACTCACCGCGCCCTTCGCCGCGGCGATTCGCGATATCCGCCACGAGCCGATGCGCGGCCGCGTCCTCGAACCAGTCGTACTCCCCGTATAGAGCGAGTACCGGCGCGTCCACGCGTTCCCAGGCTGCGGCCCAGTCCTGGGCCGCGGCCTGCTGGTGAAACGCGAGCGGCCGTCCATACTGCGAGCCCTCGCCCGTGCCGACGATCGTGGCCCAGACGCCGGCGAGGGAAGGCTGTTCGCGCGCAATCGTCGCCGGATCCTTGCGGTCGAGCAGGTACGCGACCAGGAAACGGCTGAGCGAACGCATGTAGACGTCGAGGTCCGCGGCCGGGATCGCGCTGAATTCCTTCGCGCGCCGCTCGAAAGCGAGGGTCCTTTCGAACCAGCTCTTCGCGCCGCCGCCCCAGATCATGATGCCGGCGAGTTTCTCGCCGGACGCGACGAGAGGTGCGTAGTTACCGCCCATGCTCGCGCCGAAGACGACGATGCGCTCCGGGTCCACGTGCGTGGATCGGCGAAGAGCCGCGAGTGCCGCGCGATGGTGCGCAAGCTCCGTCTCGTAGTCGAGTGCGGCGCAGTCGCCTTCACTGTCCCCGACGCCGGCTTTCTCCGTGCGCATCATGACCATGCCGGAATCCTGCGCGAGGCGCCGGAGCATCCGGCTCCAGCCGTCCTGCTGCTTCGCCGGCAGTTCGATGCTGTCGCAGGAGAGCCATTGCACGAAGAGGATGGCCGGCAGCCGGCCATTCGTGCCGGCGGGTCGCGTCAGGATAGTGCGGAGCCGCGAGCCGTCGGGCGTTTTCAGCACGCCGTAGTGGCTGTCGAGTCCGGAAATCTCCTCCAGCGGGCGATTTTCGCGCCGCGGCAGGTCACCCGACATCAACGGTTCGGCGGCGGCGCCGAGCGGCACGCAGCAGGCAAGAGCGAACCACAAGAGTCGTTTTTTCATGGGCGCCGATCGTGAATCATCGGTAGCCCGCCGTCTGGCCGGATGATCCACAGAAGCTGGCCGATTTCGAAATCGGCCAACCATTCAGCGCATCAGTGACTCGACTCGCCGTTCTTGCCGTTTTGGCGGAAGCGGGTTGGCGTCATACCGGTCCGCGCCTTGAAGGCGCGATTGAACGGACCGATCGAGCCGTAACCGACCTCGAGCGCGATCGAAAGCACTGGCAGCCGGGCATCCTCTGACCGGCGCAGGCGCTCGCAGGCTTCACGGATCCGGTAGGCGTGCAGAAATTCGTTGAAGTTCCGGTAGCCGAGTCCGTGGTTGATCACGCGCCTCAGGACGTGTTCGCGGGTACCTAGCCGCCCCGCAAGTGCGCCGATCGAGAGCCCTTCCTCGCGATAGACATGGCGCTTTCCGAGCTCGTCGCCGAGCGATTCCAGGATGCGGCTCTCGAGCGGCGTGAGCTCATCCGCCTGCGCGCCCGCGGGCTCAGGGTCGAGCCAGCTCGCGGCCCGCATCTGTACGAGATTCCAGATCGCGGCGATTCCCGCAGTGGTGATGAGCGCGAGATTCGCGATGACGAGGAAGTCCGGCGTCTGCGTCTGCAAGCTGAGGTTATAGCCTTGGACGAGCACCGCGGCGCCCAGATAGGCCGAGACGCCGGCGACGAACAGGATGCGAAGGCGGCGCCGACGTTCGATGAGATCGCCATTGAGGCCGCGATGCGCCTCCGTGAGCGCGAGCAGAACGAGGACAAGCACCCACATTTCGAATCCCGCGGCAATGAGACGCTCCCAATCGCTGGCGAGGCCGTGCAGCGCCTGCGGATGAAACAGGAGCTGCTGCCAGACGCCGTAGATCATCGTGATACCGACGATCGCCGCATGCTTCGGCTCGACGCGAAAATCGTCGGCAAACAAGCCGCGCGCAAAGAGCCAGAAAAACGCGGCCTTCGCGACGCAGAGTGCCGTCAGCGGATAGACCCAGAGGCCGAGCGAGGCCGAGGCGCCCCGCGTGGAGGTGACGACGAAGGCCCCAATCGCGGCCGCGAGCAGTGCGCCGAGCCAGGGCGTGTGGTCCCGGCGGCGGGAAGCCAGCATCGCGCCTGCCAGGGAGAGCAGGACCAGGACAGCAGCCGTTCGCAGAATGATTTCAGGATACGACATGCGAGTGATTATCCTATGGCGTCGGCAAAGGGGAATAGTTCATGGATTTCGACCTGGATTTCGTGCGGGCGCAGTTTCCGGCTTTCCGGGAGCCGTCGCTCGAGGGCTTCGCGCACTTCGAGAATGCGGGCGGTTCCTACGCCTGCCGCCAGACAATCGGCTGGCTCGAACGCTATTACCGCGAAACGAAGGTTCAGCCCTACTACGCCTTCGGACCGTCCACGAAAGCGGGCGAGCAGATGGACGCCGCCAGGGAACGCCTGGCGTCGTGGCTCAATGTGAGCAAGGACGAGCTGCACTTCGGCCCGTCGACGTCGCAGAACACTTTCGTCGTCGCGCAGGCGCTCCGGAAATTCCTGAAGCCGGGCGACGAAGTCATCGTCACGAATCAGGATCACGAAGCGAACGTCGGCGCCTGGAGCCGGCTCGCAGACGACGGCATCGTCGTGCGCGAATGGAAGGTCGATCCGGCGACCGCGGATCTGAACCGGAATGATCTCGAGGCCCTCCTCGGCCCCCGGACGAAACTCGTGGCGTTCACGCATTGCTCGAACGTGGTCGGGAGCATCAATGCGGTCCGGGAATTCACGGATCTCGTCCACAAGGCCGGCGCCTGGGCCTTCGTCGACGGCGTCGCGTTCTGCCCCCACGGCATGCCGGATCTCAAGGACCTGGGCGTGGATGCCTACTTCTTCTCCCTATATAAAGTGTACGGCCCGCATCTCGGGGCCATGTACCTGCGAAGCGAAGTCAACGCCGAATTGCCCAATCAGGGTCATTTCTTCAACGACGGCAAGCCGGGCGCGCGGTTTACGCCGGCCGGACCCGACCACGCGCAGATCGCGTCCGTCAACGGCGTCATGGACTACATGGATGCCGTCGCGGACCGGCACGGCCTGAAAGGCCAGCCGGTCCAGGCGCGCGCAAAGACAGTGCGCGAACTTTTCCGGAATCACGAGTCCGGACTGCTGCAGACGCTTCTCGATTTTCTTGCGAAGCATCCGAAAGTGCGGTTGATCGGACGAGTCCGCGCGACCGAGCGCGCGCCGACGGTCGCATTCACGGTCGAGGGCAGAAGCTCCGCTGACGTCGCGGAGAAGCTCGCGGCTGCCAAACAAGGCGTTGGGGTCGGGAATTTCTACGCCTATCGCCTGATCAAGTCGCTCGGCATCGACACGGACGACGGCGCCGTGCGCGTTTCGTTCGTGCATTACACGTCGAAGGCGGAAGTGGAGCGGCTCATCGAGGAGCTCAAGCGTTGTTTGAACTAGACCTGGTCCACACGCTTGCCTTCGCCGGCGTCGCACTTCTCGGCGGCCATTGGCTTCGGCGCCTGGTTCCGCTGCTCGAGCGATACAACCTCCCGGCGCCGGTACTCGGCGGCCTGCTCGTATCGGTCGCGGTCCTCATCGCGCATGGCCAGGGGCTGACACTCGTCAAGTTCGACACGACGCTGCAAAGCCCGCTGATGATTGCGTTTTTCACGACCATCGGCCTCGGCGCCAGCCTCTCGCTGCTGAAGATCGGCGGGCCGCAGGTCCTGCGGTTCTTCCTGCTCGCGACCGTGTTTGCCGTCCTGCAGAACGTCGTCGGGATCCTGATCGCCGTCGGCTTCGGACTTGCACCCGCTTTTCGGCGTGCTGGCCGGTTCGGTCACGCTCGCCGGCGGGCCGGCGACCGGACTCGCGTTCGCCCCGCTCTTCGAGGAGGCGGGCGTCATCGGGGCTGCGCCCGTCGCGATTGCGGTCGCGATCGGCGGCATCGTCGCCGGCGGCCTGGTTGGCGGTCCCGTGAGCACGATCCTGATCGAACGCGGGAAGCTGAAGACGCCGCGCGGCGCGAAAGGCGCGGCCGTCGACGCATCGCTCGCAGATGCGGATCCGGACCCGACGCTCACGGCGTCGACCGATGACGACGATGCCTGGCCGATCGTCAAGAATCTCGTCGCGATCCTGGTCGCGATGTGGATCGGCCATTGGGTCAGTCAAGGTTTCGCGGCGCTCGGCATGACCCTGCCCGCGTATATCGGTGCGATGCTGGTTGCCGCCGTCATCCGGAACGTGGACGACGCGACCGGCTGGTTCGGCCTGTCGCTCCGTTTCATCAATTCCTTCGGTATCGTGACGCTGACGCTTTTTCTCGTCATGGCCCTGATGACGCTCAAGCTCTGGGAGCTCTCGGGACTCGTGTTGCCGCTCATCGTGATCCTGGTCGTGCAGGTCGCGATCGCGGCTCTCGTCGCCGCCGGACTGGTGTTTCGCGCGATGGGAAAGAACTACGAATCGGCGGTGATGAGCGGCGGATTCATCGGCTTCATGCTCGGCACGACCGCAAACGCGATGGCAGTGATGCGCGCGCTGGTCGAGCGTTACGGTCCGGCGCCGCGGGCTTTCCTCGTCGCACCGATTGTCGGGGCATTCTTCATCGACTTCACGAACGCCCTGATCATCACACTGTTTCTCAACCTGCTTACTTGAGTCGCGGGAAATCGAACCCCTGGCGCCAACGGTTCAAATGGGCCGTTTACGCCCTGCTCTTCTTCGACTTCATTCTCTATTTCATCCAGGACGCCGAGTCCGCGCGCTACACGCTCGATGACCGGTCGACGTTCCTGGAATACGCGAGCGCCTACGTCACCTCCATCGACCTGATCGCGTGGTTCACGCTGATCCTGCTGTTCGAGCTCGAGACCTATGTGCTGGTTGGGCGTGCCTGGACCGGCGCCAGGAAGTGGACCGTGCACGGCGTGCGGCTTGTCTGCTACGCCGCCATCCTGCACACGAGTTTTTCCTACGACATCACGCTCCGCGAGTTCCAGAATCCGGAACGACTGCCGGCCGCAGCCGACGCCTGTGCCTACGCGGACAGCGACTGGTCGTTTCTCCGCAATCGCGACTATCTCGAGATCGATCGCGGAAATTGCGCGGGTATCGGCCGTGGCCCGGAATTTTTCGCGATCAGCGACGATCCCGTGATGACGGATCGGGCGGGTCTCGAGGAAGGACGGATACTGGCGTGGACTGATTTCGTGGAGAGTCTCGCGTGGCTGCTCATCGTGTTCATCACGGAGGCAGTCGTGCGGTTCAAGGCGAAGCTTATCGGCGGCGGCGCCGCCCGGCCCTGGCTCGGGCGCGTCAAAGGCGGCCTCTACGTGCTGATCATCGGCATCGCGTTCTACTGGGGCTCGAAGCAGCAGTATCTCTATTTCTGGGACGAGATCATCTGGGTACTTGGATTCCTGATCATCGACCGGAACATCCGCGACTGGCGGTCGTCGCGAAAGTCGACGCTTGGACGGTCGCTCAGCGCTTCCCTGCCAGCCGCTTGACGGGCGCCGCGCGCACCTTTGCCGGCGGCGACGCATCGGTGTGAAGCGTCATCAACGATTCCATCAGATCCTCGTCCGCGCTCGAACAGACGCCGAGGACGAGCGCGTCGTCATTGCCTTTCGGCGCGACGTAGGCGTGTCCCATGGTGCTGTCGATGTAGATCGACTCGCCCGTCTGAAGCAGGATCGGTTCGTAGAACTCGGTGTGGATCTCGACAGGACCCTGGAGCACGTAGATGTACTCCTCGCCGGGATGGTGGACGAGCTCGCCGAACTCCTCGACGCTTCGTGCGCGGATGCGGGTCACAGTCGGCACCATGCGCTTGCGGCGAAGTTCCGGGCACATATAGAAATAGTCGTAGTTCGGCGTATTGACGCGGATTGCATCGGAGAGCCGCCCGATGGACCGGCGGGCCGTAACCTGCGCGTCGGGCGTGCCATCCGCCTCGCTGAAGAGATCGGACATGCGCAAATTCAGCCGCTGGCTCAGTTGAAGCAGCTTGTCGTAGGTCAGGGTCAGCCGGTCGTGCTCGACCTTGGCGAGCGTCGAAAGCGGAATGCCCGTGCGTTCGCTCATTTCCTTGAGCGTCCATCGGTTCCGCAGGCGGAGCCCGCGCAGAAGGCTGCCCAGAGTCGGCCGTCGAGATTTGGTCGTAGTCAGGGTCCTTCTCCCAGGGCATAAGTTCGCTCTGCCGATTTTACGGTGACGGCCCTTTGACGTCATTCTCCAATTAGGACTACCATGACCTTATCAGGATAAGCACCCGGGACTTACGCATGCGCGCCATTTCTCTGATCGCGACACTCTTGTCTGCGTCATTCGCCCTTGCCGCCACGGCCCAAACCGTGCCGCCTGCAAGCGTGCCCCCTGCAACCGCGCCGACTTCGCCGCTGTCTCCGCAGTCCGCGACTGCGACCGCCGCACTCGAAGCCCCCACCGGCCCGCAGCTCGCGCGCGCAGATGTCGAAGCCTGGCTCGACGGATTCATGCCCTTTGCGCTGGAGCGAGGCAATATCCCCGGCGCGGTGGTCGTCATCGTGAAGGACGGCCAGGTACTCCTGCAGAAAGGCTACGGCTACGCCGACGTCGAGAAGAAAAAGCCTGTCGATGCGGAACAGACACTGTTCCGCCCGGGCTCGGTCTCGAAGCTCTTCACCTGGACGGCCGTCATGCAGCAGGTCGAGCGCGGCAAGCTCAATCTCGACGCCGACATCAACCAGTACCTCGACTTCAAGATTCCGCCGGGACCCGACGGCGAGCCGATCACGTTGCGAAACATCATGACCCACACGCCGGGATTCGAAGAGGCGGTCAAGGAGCTGATCACCGAGAACCCGGATCGGCTCATGACCCTCGGCGAGGCCGTGAAACGGTGGACTCCCCATCGAATCTTCAAGGCCGGAACGATGCCGGCGTACTCGAACTACGCGACGGCACTCGCGGGCTACATCGTCGAGCGCGTCTCGGGCCAGAGCTTCGACGATTACCTCGACCAGAACATCTTCCAGCCCCTCGGCATGGCGCATTCCTCGTTCCGCCAGCCGCTGCCCAAGGCACTCGAAGCCGGCATGTCGCAGGGCTACGACCTCGAGTCCGACAAGCCGAAGGGCTACGAGCTCATCAGCCTTGCTCCCGCCGGCTCCCTGGCCGCGACCGGCTCTGACATGGCGCGATTCATGATCGCGCACCTGCAGAATGGCGCCTATGGCGACCAGCGGATCCTCTCCGAGGAGACCGCGAATCTGATGCACGGCACGCCGCTCACGATCATCCCTGGCCTCAACCGCATGCTGCTCGGCTTCTACGAGACCAACACCAACGGTCGGCGTGCGATCGCACACGGGGGCGACACGCAGTACTTCCACAGCGACCTGCAGCTCTATATCGATGACGGGGTCGGCTACTTCATTTCAGTCAACAGCGCAGGCAAGGAAGGAGCCGCGGGGCCGCTGCGCGGCGCGTTCTTCCGCCAGTTCAGCGATCGCTATCTGCCGGGGCCCGACTTTACGGGCAAAGTCGACGAGGCGACGGCGAAAGCGCACGCCCAGGCGATAGCCGGCACCTACCTCGTCGCTCGCCGCGCGGAATCGAGCCTGATCAGCGTGCTGGGTCTCTTGCAGCCGATCAAAATCGTGGTCAACGAGGACGGCAGCATTTCAATGCCGCTCCTGCGCGGGTTGAATGGCGATCCCGTCAAGTGGCATGAAACAGAGCCCTACGTGTGGACGGATGCTGCCGGCAAGGAGCGGCTCGCGGCCGAAGTGGTCGATGGCCGCGTGACGCGCTTCAGCGCGGGCATGCTCGGTCCCATCATCATGCTGGAGCGCGCTCCCATCGCAAAGGCAGGCGCCTGGGTGATGCCGGCAGCCGCCGCGAGCCTCGTGGCACTCGCGCTCACAGTGATCTTTTGGCCGGTCGCCGCGCTCGTGCGGCGGCACTATCGCAGGCCCCTGCCATTCACCGGCCGCGAGGCAAAGGCCTATCGCTGGGTGCGTATCGGCGCGCTTGCTTCGCTGATTGCGATGGCCGCCTGGGTTGGGCTCGTTTTGGCGATGTTCAAGGACCTCGCGCTGCTGTCTTCCGCGATGGATCTGTGGCTCGTGCTGCTTCACGTGCTCGGTTCGTTCGCCATCTTCGCCGGGCTCGCGCTCGCAGTGTGGCACCTTGTTGTCGTGTGGAGCGGGAAGCGCCGCTGGACCGCCAAGGTCTGGAGCGTCGTGCTAGTCCTCGCGACCGCCGTCGTCGCCTGGATTGCGGTCGCTTACCATCTGGTCGGACTCGGCACGAACTACTGATGCAGCTCGAGGTTTCGCGGGATCAGGTCCCGCTGTCGGCGCCGTTCACGATTACGGGCTACACCTTTAACGATATCACGGTCGTCGTCGCTCAGTTGCGCGACGGAGATGCCCGCGGCGAAGGCGAAGCGGCCGGCGTCTATTATCTCGGCGACGACGCGGACCATATGGTCGCCGAGATCGAAGGCCTCCGGCCCGATATCGAAGCAGGCATCGATCGCGAAGCGCTTCGTCGACTTCTGCCGCCGGGCGGCGCGCGCAATGCCCTCGACTGCGCTTTCTGGGATCTCGAGTCCAAGCGCTTGCGGCAACCGGTCTGGCGTCTCGCCGGACTCGAGGCGCCGCGGCCGCTCGTCACGACCTTCACGATCCCGGCGGGCGAACCCGGCGCGATGGCGAACAAGGCGCTCGAATACGCACAGGCGCGATCCATCAAGCTGAAACTGACCGGCGAGCCTGTGCTCGACGAGGAGCGCGTGCGCGCGGTGCGCAAGGCGCGTTCCGACGTCTGGCTCGGAGTCGACGCCAACCAGGGATTCGACACCGCGAGCTTCGAGGCGCTCATGCCCGCGCTCGTCTCTTGCAAGGTGAAACTGGTCGAGCAGCCATTTGCGCGCGGGCGCGAGGCGGATCTCGAAGGATTCCGCTGCCCGATTCCGGTCGCCGCCGACGAAAGCGTCCAGGGCCTCGCCGACATCGAGGCGCTCGTCGGCCGGTTCGACATCATCAACATCAAACTCGACAAGTGCGGCGGACTGACCGAAGGCCTCGCAATGGCGGCCGAAGCGCGCCGGCTCGGCCTCGGAGTCATGGTCGGCAACATGGTCGGCACGAGTCTTGCGATGGCACCGGCGTGGATCCTCGGCCAGCGATGCGACATCAATGACCTCGACGGCACGCTCTTCATCGCACGAGACCGCAAGCCCTCAATCCTTTTCGAGCAGGGCAGGGTTTCGTATCCGGATCACGGCTGGGGCGCCGCGTCTCTCATCCGCTGAATCCTCTCGTGATTCGCCCGTCACGCCCGTTAGATTGACAATTCTCTGGTCAGGCTTAATATCTCCATCCGGGATATTTTTCCCACAAAGGGTCTTTCACGTGACCGAGGCACGGATCCGCCGCGGCTAACCACAGAAAGGGGACGGAACATGGGTAACCAAGCCACACGCGAGATCCTGACGATTGCCGGCGCGATCGCGATGATCCTCGCCGCGGCCTCGGTCGGCGCCGAGACTGCCGCGACCAGCCTGGGTGAGGTCATCGTGACCGCGCAAAAGCGCGCACAGGCGCTCGCGGATATCCCGATGTCGGTCTCGGTCGTCTCCGCCGAGTCGCTTGAGCGGCAGCAAGCCGACAACTTCCAGGACCTCGTGACCCTGGTGCCGGGTCTCAGCATCAACACGAACACGCGCGGCCAGTCGCGCATTACGCTCCGCGGCATCAACACGGGCGGCGTCGCCTCCACGGTCGGCGTCTACGTCGATGATGTGCCGTTCGGCTCGAGCAGTGGCCTCGCCAACGGCGCAGTCCTGTCCGGCGACTTCGATACGTTTGACCTGGCTCGCGTCGAGGTCCTGCGTGGCCCGCAGGGCACCTTGTACGGCGCGAGTTCGCTAGGCGGCGTGATCAAATACGTGGTCAACCAGCCTTCGACTGAGGCCTTCGAGGGAGGGCTTAAGGGCACCGTAGAGACGGTGGAAGGCGGCGACCTCGGCTATTCTCTGGCGGGCGTACTGAACATGCCCGTCAGCGACTCGTTCGCGATCCGGGCGAGCGGTTTCTATCGGCAGGACGATGGGTTTGTCGACACGATCGGCAACAATCCGATTCCGGCAATCGTCATCCCTCCGGATCCGCCTTTCAACATCGTCGAAGGCACGCGCGCCGAGGAAGACTTCAACAGCCTCGACACGTACGGCGGCCGCATCTCGGCGCTGATCGCGCCGTCTGAAACCTTCTCGCTGAATCTCACGGCCCTGTTCCAGGACATCAACAGCGATGGTGCGGACGTCTTCGAGGCCGACCCTGTGTCGTACGAGCCCCTGTACGGCGATCTGGTCGCATCCAGGTATCACCCCGAATTCACGGACACCAACTATCGCGTCTACAGTGCGACGCTCGACTGGGATCTCGGTCCAGTGTCGCTTCAGTCTGTAACGAGCTGGGGCGAATTCGAACAAGACTTCCAGAGAGACCTTGCAATGGTGCAGAGCCTGTCTCAGGTACTGACATTCATTTTGGGTACTCCGCTGAGCGCGCTCCAGCAGCAGATCACCGGTACAGACAAGTTCACCCAGGAGCTGCGGCTTGTATCGCCGCAAAACGACTCCTTCGAATGGATGATCGGCGCCTACTACACGGATGAGGATTCCCGCATCGTCCAAGACTTCTTCGCAGTGGAGGCCGGCACCGAAAATCCGGCTGGCGATCCGGTGCCGAGGCTGGGCGATCTGGACATCCTGTCCGCTTACGAAGAGCTCGCCCTGTTTGCGAACGCGACCTGGCACCTCACAGAGAGGTTCGATCTCTCTTTCGGCGGCCGCTGGAGTGATAACGATCAGGAAGCATCGCAGACGGCCACCGGCCTGTTGGTCGGTGGCGAGGTCATATTCGACGACGTCCGTACGTCCGAGGACCCTTTCACGTACTCGGTGTCGCCGCGCTTTGAGTTCACCGACAACACCTCCATGTACGCGCGTGTCGCAACCGGATTCCGCCCCGGCGGCCCGAACGTGCTGCCAGCGGGCGTCCCTGCCGACACTCCGAATTCATACGACTCGGACGAGCTGACGAGCTACGAAATCGGGCTGAAGACCAGCACGGTTGACGGAGTGTTTTCACTCGACGTCGCCGCGTATTTTCTCGACTGGAAAGACATCCAACTGCTCGCAACCGTCAATGACTTCAACATCAATGCCAACGGCGGCACCGCGGAAAGCAAGGGCTTCGAATTCACGGCCACTGCGCGCGCTGCGGAAGGTCTCAGCTTCACGGTGACGGGCGCCTACACCGATGCCTACCTGACGCAAGACACGGACGCCATCATCGGCGGCCTCGACGGTGACCCGCTGCCCTATGTGCCGGAATTCACTCTGGGGTTTGGCAGCGACTACGAATGGAGTGTCTTCGGCGACTCGACTGCCTACGTCGGCGGACAGATCTCGTACACCGGCGAGCGCACCGCCGACTTTGGCAACCGGGACGCCGGCGGCAATATCCGTCAGGCCGACAGCTACACGACGCTCGATCTTCGGACAGGAGTACTCCTGGACCGTTGGTCGATCGAGTTGTATGGCAAGAACGTGACGGACGAAGAGGGAATCAACGACATCGTTCCGCCGGGCACATTCCCGAACGGCGCGTTGGGTATCGGCGTGATCCGGCCACGGACGATCGGCCTATCCGTCGGGACACGGTTCTGACCGGCAGCCGGAACGGGAGTACTCTTGTCGGCAGTGCGCTCCTCCAGCGTCAATGACGCCGGGTCGGCGTCGCTGGTGGTCACCCTGCCCGCGCCGTACCTGCTCTTCCTCGGGGACACGACCGAGCCGGGCTATGCGAAGACGGCCTTCGGCCTGCGCGACTGGGCGGGCGAGCTCTGCATCGGCGAGTTTGCCTGCGCAGACGCGACCGTTTCGACGGGCCTGCGGTGGATGACGCCGCGAGAAGCCCATTCCTGCGGCGCGCGCTCGCTCGTCATCGGCGTCGCCAACACCGGTGGCGTCATCAAGCCCGACTGGATTCCGTGTCTGGTCACCGCACTCGAGGCGGGACTCGACATCGTCTCGGGCATGCATGGCCGGCTCGAAGGATTCACGCGAGCTCAAGGTGGCCGCAGAGCGCCACGGGCGCCAATTGATCGACGTGCGCCAACCGCCGCCGAACATTCCGGTCGCGACCGGCCGCAAGCGCAGCGGCAAGCGTCTGCTCACCGTCGGCACGGACTGTGCGCTCGGCAAGAAATACACGGCGCTGGCACTCGCGGCCGCGTTCCGGCGTCGTGGGCTCGATGCGGATTTTCGCGCAACGGGTCAAACCGGCATCATGATCGCGGGCAGCGGCATGCCGATGGACGCCATCGTCTCGGACTTCGTGGCCGGGCGCGGCCGAAATCCTGAGCCCGGATGCGCCTGCCGACCATTGGGACGTGATCGAAGGCCAGGGCTCGCTCTTTCATCCTGCGTATGCAGGCGTTTCGCTCGGGCTGCTGCACGGCAGCCAGCCCGATGTGATCGTGCTCTGCCATGAACCGGGCCGCGAACAATTGCTCGGCTATCCTGAATTTCCGACGCCGCCGCTCTCGATCGCGATCGAACGGCATCTCGCGATGGGTGCACTGACGAACCGGGCGATCCGCTGCGCCGGGCTCAGTTTCAACACGGCAGCGCTCTCGCCGGCTGAAGCCGATGCCGTCGATGCAGGACGCGTCGCAGAAACTCGCCTTGCCGGTCGCCGACCCGATGCGTGGCGGCGCGGCCTTCGAACGACTCGTCGAGGCCTGCCTCGTTTCATGAGCCAGCCGTCCTGGTTCCAGCGTTTCCTGCTGCCGGGATTCGCGTTCAAGGCCGTCGTGATCGGCGGCGGCTACGCCACCGGTCGGGAACTTGCGGAGTTTTTCGTCTCCGTCGGTCCCCGCGGCGGACTGCTCGCAATGGCGCTCTCGACGGTCCTGTTCAGCCTCATCTGCGTCGTGACCTTCCTGTTCGCGCGCATGACCCAAAGCACTGACTACCGCGGCTTCTTCCGTAACCTGGTCGGGCCGCTCTGGGTCTTTTTCGAAATGGCCTACATGTTCTCGTTCGTGCTGATCCTGGCCATCTATGGCGCGGCCGCAGGCGCGATCGGCGTCGCGATGTTCGACTGGCCGCCGCTCGCAGGCGTGCTCTGCCTGATTGCGGCCATCGCGGCCTTCGCAACGTTTGGCAATCGATCGGTCGAGTGGCTGTTCAAGTACGCCTCGTTCTTCCTATATGCGGTCTACGCCGTATTCGTGATCGTGACGCTGGCGAAATTCGGCCCGGAGGCCCTGCAAGGTTTCTCCGCGCCTTCCGCCAACGAAGGCTGGGCACTCGCCGGAATCACCTATACGGGCTACAACGTCATGGCCGCCGTCGTGATCCTTCCGGTCCTGCGCCATTTGACCAGCACGCGGGACGCAGTCATCGCGGGCCTGCTTTCGGGACCTCTCACCATGATCGCGGCCGTGCTTTTCTTTCTGTGCATGTTGGCCTGGTATCCGGCGATCGGCGACGAAGTCCTGCCGGCCGATTTCATGCTGCGCCAGCTCGGCCTGCCGCTCCTGCACGCCGCTTTCCAGCTCATGATCTTCATGGCCCTGCTGCAAAGCGGTGTCAGCGGCGTGCATGCGATCAACGAGCGCATTGCCGGCTACCTGGCTGAGCGACAGCAGCGGAACTTTTCACCCTCGGCCCGCTTCGCGTGCACGGCAGTCCTGCTCGTCGCCGCAATTTTCGCCGCCCAGCAATTCGGGCTCGTCGATCTTATCGCCAAGGGCTATCGGGTGCTCGCCGTGATGATCCTTGTCACCTTCGTGCTTCCCCTGCTGACGATCGGCATCTGGCGGCTCGTGAAGGGGCGCCGCCCGCCCGCTGCAACGGCGTAGGTCCGTCCAGGAGCTCTCCATGCGTCACCTGATCGCCGCTCTTTTCCTCGCCCTGCCGATTTTGGCCGCTGCCGCACCGCCGAGGAATTTCGATGCGCGCGTCGAGGCGGTGATGAAGGCGTCGGAAGTCCCGGGCGCCGCCATCGCAATCGTCGAGAACGGCAAAGTCACGCTCGCGCGCGGTTACGGCGTCCGCAAGCTCGGCTCGCCTGAGACTGTCGACGCCGACACGCTCTTCCAGATCGGCTCCACGACCAAGGCCTTCACGGCAACCGCGCTCGCACTCCTCGTGGACGAAGGCAAGATCCGTTGGGACGACCGGGTCATCGATCACCTGCCTGGTTTTCGCATGTACGATCCCTGGGTCACGCGCGAGATCACCGTGCGCGATCTGCTTGTGCACCGGAGCGGACTCGGCAAGGGCCAGGGTGACCTGCTCTTCGTGCCCTCGACTGACATCAGCCGCGCCGATCTCGTGCGCCGGCTGCAATTCCTGAAGCCGGCGACCAGTTTCCGTTCGGGATTTGCCTACGACAATGTGCTCTATGCCGTCGCGGGCCAGGTGGTCGAAATCGTCAGCGGCAAGTCTTGGGAGGACTTCGTCGAGGACAGGATCTTCCAGCCACTTCGGATGACGTCGAGCGTCACCAACGACGTCGACCGGCTTTCCGCGCAAGACCGCGCTTTCCCGCACGGACGCGTCGGCGAGCTGCGCGGCATCGGCCCGCAGGAATCGTTCGACGAGAAAAAAGTGGCGCTGGGCGCGAACGTCGGCCCGGCGGGAGCGATTGCCGCGGGTGCGAACGATCTCGCGCGCTGGCTCGCCGTGCAGCTCGCCGGCGGTCAGCTTACCGGGTCGGAAGGGCGCCTCTACTCCGCCGCGAACGGACTCGAGATGTGGCAGCCCGTCGTACCGGTTCCGATCACGCCCTTCCCGGGCGCGCTCGCGGATGCCGTCCCGCAATTTCGCGGCTATGCGCTTGGCTGGATGGTCCAGGACTATCGTGGTCACAAGGTCATTCAGCACGGCGGCGGCACCCTCGGTTTCCGCGCGGTCGTCGTCCTGATTCCTGAGAAGAACACAGGCTTCGCGATTGTGAACAACTCTGAAGACAACGAATTCGTGCCGGGCCTGCATTACGAGCTGCTCGACCACTACCTCGGCTTGCCGAAACACGACTGGCCGCGCGCATTCAAGGATTTTTTTGCCGAGCGGAACAAGGCGGGACTCGAGGCATTGAAAGCAACCACAACGGCGCGGCCACAATCGACGCCGTCGTTGCCGCTCGCGAACTATGCGGGCAGCTACCAGGATCCCTGGTACGGACCAATCGCGATTCGCGAAGCGGCCGGCACGCTAACCATCGATTTCCTGCAGACACCGGGGATGTCGGGCCCGCTCGAGCACTGGGCCTACGACACCTTCCTCGTCCGCTGGCCGGATCCGCTGATCGAGCCGGCCTTCGTCACGTTCTCGCTGAATGCCGAAGGCAAGCCGGAACGCATCCGGATGAAGGCCTACTCACCGGTCGCGGATTTCAGCTTCGACTATCACGACCTCGAATTTCGCGCCGGTCGCCAGTGAATCCGCTCACTGACGCGGCATAAAAAAGGGTCCGGCGCGGCGCCGGACCCTTGATGCTGACTCGCGAATCAGGGCTTCGCGGGCAGAGGCGGCGCTACCGCCCAGGATTCCTCAGTCGCGCCCGGAAGCGCTGCAGCTTCCATACGGTCCTCCGGGACCCAGAAGGTGATCTTCTCACCGACACGCAAATCAGAGAACTTCGTGTCCTTGCCATTGATCTTGATCTTCTGCTCCGGACCCGGCTTCAGGCTGAACGTATCGACGACGTCACCCTTTGCGTTCATCAGGTTTACGGTCGTGATCTCTTTGCCAGTGATGTACACCTTGGCATCGAACTTCGCATAGCGCTTGCCTTCGAGCTCGCGCGCCTCCAGGCAGGCGTCGGGTGCCTTCGGGTAACGCGCCAGGAACGCGTCACTGAATTTGAGTGCCGAGCACTCAACCTTGGTGAGCTTGTTCGGATCGACGGGCTTGGCAGCATTCGCTGCGCAACCAATTGCGAGCGGCAGGGCGAGCGCGGTGACGAGCAACGCGCACTTCTTACTATTCAATTTGAATCCTCCTCGTTGTTGGAATACGCCCGTCATGAGCGTCACGGGCAGAATCCAGATGTCGAATATCAGCAATCTACGGCGCGTAATTTACACCGCCGCCACGGTCCCGAGTACGGTCCTTTGGTCCTACATCGGGACTCAGGGCGACCGCTTCGCAGCAAAGACTCGACAATGCTTTAATTGACCGACGCAAGCGCTTAATAAGTATCAGACTCCGCCGACCCGTCGCCTATTTTGCCCCAGTGACTTTGCACTGACCAAATACGACGTACGACCCCTGGCTATCCGCCAAAGCGACCGTCAGGGCACCCGTTTTGCGATCAACAAGGGCGCTCCAGGCCGCGGTCCCTTCAGCGCCCTGCAGCACGAGCGAGTCCCTGTTCGTGGTCGAATTCGCGACCTTGAGGAGCGACGCGCGGAAAGGCGAGCGGATTTCCTTCTTGGCGAAATCGATGCTGTAGACAGGGGCGATGTCGGTTTCGGGCTTGAGGCGTTTGCAAGCTGATTCCGTCGGAAGGCAGTCGTGGCCCTTTTCTGCGGTGCAGGTAAGCGGCACCGAACCATCGAAATCTGCGGCGGCCGCCACGGTGGCCATGGACAGGGCTAAAACCATCGAAACGGATTGAGCAGCGCGCATGAAAGTTCTCCAGTTGCCAGAACGGCGGATTATAGCCACTGCCGTTGGGGGCATGGACAAACGAACGGGGCCTCGCGGCCCCGTTCCAATCACACCCTTGCGACCAGACGTTACGCGGCTTTGACCGCCGGGATTAGGCCCTCGGCCGTCATCGCGGCCACCACTGCGGGCCTTGCGGCGACGCGTGTCTGGAAAGCCTGGATGTGGGTGAACTCGGACAGATCGACCTTGGTCGATTTCGCCCAATTCGTCACCACGAACAGGTAGGCATCGGCAACCGTGAACTGGTCACCGAACAGGAACTTCTTGCCTGCGAGCTGCTTGTCGAGCAGCGCGTAGCGCTTGTGAAGATATTCCGTCCGTTCCTTGCGAACGTCCGCCGAAACCTTGGAGTTCCAGAGCGGGCTGAAAGTCTTGTGGATCTCGGAATTGATGTATCCGAGCATTTCCTGAAGACGTATGCGCTCCCACGTTCCGCTTTGCGGTGCGAGCTTGAACTTGGGCATGAGGTCGGCCAGGTACTGGACGATCGCCGGGCCCTCGGTGAGGATTTCTCCATTGTCGAGCTCGAGCGCAGGCACGTAGCCCTTCGGATTGACCTGCCAGAAATCGCCGTTGACCTTCATGGTCTTGGTCTCGATGTCGACCTTCTGCAGCTTGAGGTCAATGCCGGCTTCGCGTGCAACGATGTGCGGTGACAGCGAACAGGCGCCAGGGGAAAAGAATAACTTCATGTATTTCTCCGGTTTGTATGGACACCGAACTTAACATATTTACTTACTTTTTGATAGTAAATTCCTTCTGGTAAGTATTAGAATTCGGGAATGGCGCGCAAGATACGCAAGAACAAGGCCCCTCCCCGACCCTTCGGCTGTCCAATGGCGGCATGCATGGCAGTGCTCGGTGGAGCGTGGGCCCCCAGCGTGATCTGGAAGCTGAGCGGCGGCCCGCGAAGATTCGGCGAACTCTACAGCGATATTCCCGGAATCTCGCCGAAGATGCTGACGGCAAGGTTGATAGAGCTCGGTGAGAAGGGTGTCGTGATTCGCAAGGTAAAGCCCACCTTGCGTCCGTCGGTCGAGTATTCGCTGTCGGATACCGGGCGCGAGTTACTTCCAGTGATCGATGCCATCGTCAAGGTTGGAGCGCGCCTGAAGGAAGGCGCGAACGCGGAACCACGGGCAGGTTCACGGCGACGCACGGAGACCTGACCTCGAGCGTCAAGTTGCTCTTGGTATCGTGATCGCGCGCCGGATGGCCGCCTCGGGAGCATCCTCGATGAAACGTATCGTTCGGCCCGCGCGCTCGATTCCGAGGCGCCGCCAAAGCGTTTCCAGATGGGTGGGTGCGGGCTCGTTTTTCATGCGCGTGTAGAGTTCCGTGAGCACCGGCACCCCGACGGCGCGATCGCCGATGGCGAGGAGCGGCTCGAGTTCCGACTCGGTTTCCATGTTGCCCGACGCGAGGATCGCGCGCAGCGCGTCCTGAAGGCCCAGCCGATTCTCGGTGCGGCGCCGGATTTCGAGATCGGCGAGCAGACAGAAGAGCGCGCCTCCCCAATACGTGCGGCCCCAGGTGTGCGTGCGATCGAGACCGCGGTCACCCGGCTGCGGCAATCCCTTCGGCATGCCGTCGACGAATCCCATCCAGACTTTTTCCACGCTGAGCTGCCCCGCCTGGGCGCGCGCAATCGACTCCACGTAAGTCGCGAGCCCCTCTTCCAGCCAGTCATGTGGATCGGGCAGCGACGGGAACGCGAGGTGTGTCATCTCGTGCACCAGCACCCAGTCGTTTTTCAGGTCGCCCTCGGTCGCCGATTCGCCGACCCGAATGCGGATCGCGGCGCCGCGATATGCCCAGGTACGTCCGCCGCTGACGCCGCGTCCGGATCCGGGGACTATCTGAAGATCGACCGACGCGACAGGGAAACGGCCGTAATAGGTCGCTACGGATTCCGCGGCAGTTCTTACCCAGGCGAGAACCATCGCCCGGTCGGGCCCTGCGGATTCACGCGCAAACTCGACGTTGATCTCGGCACCAGGGATCGCGACCCGTGCCGCAGCCCGCGCGCCGGTCGCGACCAGTAGCGCGCACAGGACAATGGGCAGCCGAATTCGGATCACATCCGTTGGACCGCGGCGAAGCGCCACGGTTTCCAGGCCCGGGAACGTCTCGACGCTCGAGGTGTCTGCTGGTACCGTCGCGCTTCAACACTCCCGGAGCTCCTGATGCGATCTGCAACCCTTTGCGCGATCCTGCTCGTCACCACGATCCACTCCGCCTGCGGCAATGGTCCTGCGACCGAACCGCGCAAGACGCTCGACTGGCCGGCCTTTGTCGAGCAGTTCGGGGAAGACTGGATGCAGGCGCACCCGATGATGGGCTTCGCCGCGGGCCGCAAGGAATTTGCGGGCCGATTCCCCGACTGGAGCGCAAACGGGATCGCGGCCGAGATCACGCGCCTCAAATCCGTTGCCGGACAGGCCCGGACTTTTGATACGGAGAGACTCTCCGAAGCGCAGCGATTCGAACGCGACTACCTCCTCGCGGTCGTTGAGCGCAATCTCTTCTGGCTCGAGCGGGCGGAATGGCCGTTTCGCAATCCGACTTTCTACTTCGACTGGAATCTCGATTTCCTCACGCCGGACCCCTACCTCACCAAGCCGTACGCGCCGCTCGATCAGCGGCTCCGCGACTTCACGACCTGGCTCAACAACATTCCAACCGCGACCGGACAGATCCGCGGCAACCTGCGCACGCCGATGCCGCGAACCTGGATCGACCAGGGTATTGCTTCATTTGGCGGCATGGTCGGATTCCTGCGCGACGACGTGCCGGGCATTTTTGCCGGAGTGAAAGACGCCGGACTGCAGAAAGACTTCGCGGAGGCGAACCGGAAGGCTGCGGCCGCACTCAAGGACCTGGCCGACTGGCTCGAAGCGCAGCGCGCGACGCAGACCGAGGACTATGCAATCGGCGCGGAACTGTTCGCCGCCATGCTGAAGGAAACGGAAGGCGTGGACGTTCCGCTCGACCGTCTGCTCGCGGTCGGGCGTGCCGACCTCGAACGAAACCTCGCGGCGCTCGACGAGGCCTGCAAGGAATTCGCGCCTCGCAAGGATCGCAAGGGCTGCATGGACAAGATGAATGCGAACCGCCCCGAGGGCGGCGCGGTCGAAGCCGCGAGCAAGCAGCTCGATGTACTTCGAGCCTTCGTCGTCGAGAACAAGCTCGTGCGCATTCCATCGGACGATCCGATACGAGTCGACCAGGCGCCGCCCTATCAGGCGACGAATTTCGCCTACATCAATACCGCCGGACCGTATGACGCCGGCATGCCGTCCACCTATTACATCGCGCCGCCGGATCCGTCCTGGCCGAAGCAGGAGCAACTCGACTATGTACCCGGTGTTGCGGACCTCATGTCGACGTCCGTCCATGAGGTATGGCCGGGCCACTTCCTGCACTCCCTGCACTCCAACCGTTCCGAAAGTCTCATTGGGCGCCTATTCCTCAGCTATGCCTACACCGAAGGTTGGGCCCACTACGCGGAAGAAATGATGTGGGAAGCCGGACTCACCGGCGAACTCAAGGGCGGGCGCGCCGAGTACCGCGTCGGGCAGATCAACAAGGCGCTCTACCGCAACGTCCGCTACATCTGCGCAATTGGCATGCACACGCAGGGCATGAAAGTTGAAGACTGCGAGACGATGTTCCGCGATCAGGCATTCCAGGATGCGGGCAATGCGCGGCAGCAGGCGGCGCGCGGCACCTACGATCCGGGTTATCTCAATTACAACCTTGGCAAGCTGATGATCCGGAAACTTCGCGACGATTGGACCGCGACTCGCGGTGGCCGCGAGGCCTGGGGCGAGTTCCACGACAGCTTCCTTTCGTTCGGCGGTCCGCCCGTGCCGATGGTGCGAAAGCAGATGCTGGGCGACAAGGCCGGGCCGGCCCTGTAACGGTTGAAGTCCAGGCGCAAAGCGCCGCCGCCGGCGGCACCGGACCTGACACGCGGCTTCCTCGGCGTCTTCGGCTATAGCCGGCGCGCACTCGAACTCGTCTGGTCGACGAGCCGCGGGCTCGCCCTCGCGCTCGGCGTGCTCACGCTGGCGGCCGGCGCGCTGCCGGCCGCCGTCGCCTTCGTTGGCGCGCATATCATCGACGCGGTCGTAGCGGCGATTCAGGCCGGCGGCGACGAACGCGCGGCGCTGACGACGCAGGCGCTGCTGCTGGTCGGCGTCGAGGGCCTGCTCATTGCCGCGCTCGCTGGCGTGCAGCGCGGAATCTCGCTCTGCCAGTCGCTGCTCCGCGCCCAGCTCGGCCAGCGCGTGAATGTCATGATCCTCGAGAAAGCGCTGACGCTCGAACTGGCGCATTTTGAGGATTCCGAGTTCTATGACAAGCTGACGCGGGCGCGCCGCGAGGCTTCCAGCCGGCCCCTGTCGCTGATCATGCGGACTTTCGGCCTCGCGCAGAACGGCGTATCTCTCGTCAGCTACGGCACGCTGCTCGCACAGTTCTCACCCTGGGCCGTCGTCATCCTGATCGTCGCCGGCCTCCCCGCCTTCATGGCCGAAACGAAGTTTTCCGGAGCGGCGTTCCGGCTGTTTCTCTGGCGCTCGCCCGAAACGCGGATGCAGCTCTATCTGGAAACGGTGCTCGCGCGCGAGGACCACGCCAAGGAGGTCAAGCTGTTCGGCCTCGGGCCGCTTTTCCTCGAACGCTATCGCGCGATCTTCCGCAAGATCTATCGGGAGGACCGCGATCTTGCGGTCCGCCGCGACACCTGGGGCTTCCTGCTCGGTCTGATCGCGACGGCGACGCTGTACGGCGCCTATGTCTGGGTCGCGCTCGCGACGATCGCCGCTCGCATCACGCTCGGTCAGATGACGATGTACGTCATGCTGTTCCGGCAGGGCCAGACAGCGGTGTCGGCGAGTCTCTCGGCGATCGGCGGCATGTATGAGGACAATCTCTATCTCGCGACGCTATATGAGTACCTGGAAACGCCGGTCGAGAGTCAGAAAGGCGCGGTTGTCGGCGGACCGCGGCCGCAGGACGGAATTCGCTTCATCAACGTGGGGTTTTCCTATCCCGGTTCCGACAAGCCGGTCCTTGTCGACGTGAATCTGCATATCCGGCCCGGCGAGTCGCTGGCGCTGGTCGGCGCGAACGGTTCCGGCAAGACGACGCTGATCAAGCTCCTCACGCGCCTCTATCTACCGACGACCGGTACGATCACGCTCGACGGGCAGGATCTGAGGGAATGGGACGAAGCGACGCTCCGGGAGCGGATCGGCGTCATCTTCCAGGACTTCGCGCGCTATCAACTGATGGTCGGCGAGAACATCGGTGCGGGTGACGTGCGGCATTTCGAGGACGAGGCGCGGTGGCGCGAGGCCGCCGAGAAGGGTCTCGCGGCCCCGACGATCGAAAGCCTGCCGGACCGCTATCGCACGCCGCTCGGGAAATGGTTCAACCAGGGTCGCGAGTTATCCGGCGGCGAATGGCAGAAAGTGGCGCTGTCGCGCGCCTTCATGCGATCGCAGGCCGACATCCTCGTGCTCGATGAACCGACGGCGGCCATGGACGCCGCTGCCGAAGCTTCGATCTACGAGCATTTCCGCGCGCTGACGCGGGGGCGCATTGCGATCCTGATCTCGCACCGTTTCTCGACCGCGCGGATGGCGGATCAGATCGTCGTGCTCCAGGAAGGCCGCATCGTCGAGCGCGGCAGCCACGAGGAGCTCATGCATGCGACCGGTCTCTATGCGCATCTCTTTCAGCTTCAGGCGCGCGGCTACCAGTAGCGACCGCAAACCCTATCGAATCCCGACGATCTCAGCTTCACCGTCGGCAAGCGCGGTCACGTCGCCCTCAGCGGCACCGAGCAGCTTCTTCGCGATCGGCGAAACGTAGGAGATCTTGCCGTTCGCGGGATCGGCTTCGTCCTCGCCGACGATCTGGTATTCGACGCGGGTCCCGTCTGCCTTCTCGAGCGTGACTGTGGCGCCGAATCGCGCCACGCCGGTCGCCGGCAGCGACTGTACGAGTTCGGCCGTGCGTTGCCGCTCGTTCCAGTAGCGCAGATCGCGCTGAATTCGCGCGATGGCTGCGCGGTCTTCGGTCGCCCGGGCCGCCGACAATGCCGCCTGCAATTCATCGACCGTTTCCTCGATCTGGCCCAATCCGGCGGCGGTGACGAGATTCCGGTGCGGGCTGACCTGGAGTTCCGGCGGCTCCTGGCCGTCCCCGCCGTCGGACTCCTTGACGAATGCCCGGCTCATGAGGCGATCAAATCACTGTCGGGGTCGTCCCACAACTGGAGTCGACATCGACCGGCATTGTTGCGGGGCCACAAGGGTCCCAATACAAGAGACCATGAACGTGACCCAGGTGATCGACCGGTCTGGCAGGAAGATCGGGGAAATCGAGGATATCGTGCTCGACAAGCTCTCGAACAACATCCTGTTCGCGGTAGTGTCCTTCGGCGGCCTGCTCGGCATCGCCGAGAAGTACCACCCGGTTCCCTGGTCATCGCTGACCTATGACAAGGCGCAGGACAGCTACATCTTGGACTTCACGAAGGAACAGATCGAAGGCGCGCCGGCGGCGTCCATCGAGGAGCTCGTCCGCAACGACGGTCAGATGTATCGCGACAAGGCCTTCGACTATTACAAGGTTCCGCGGTACTGGGAACCACCGCGTCACTGACGCGACTTAGTCCGTTGCCCCAGTGGCGGCGGCCAGCGTAACGACATTGATCGCCGAGCAAGAGCAAACGGGCGCCCTTGCCTCCGTGTAATCTATCGCGCGATGAAGACCATTGAGCGAAAACGCATCGCGACGCTGATGGAACGCGAGCGCGCGGGCTTCAGGCAGCGGCATGCGCGCAGCGGCCAACTGGCCGCGGAGGCCAGGCGGTCGCTCCTCTTCGGCGTACCGATGAACTGGATGACACGATGGCCGGGCGATCATCCTGTCTACGTCGATCGAGCCGCCGGCGCACGCTTCCGGGACGTCGACGGAAACGAGTTCATCGATTTCTGCCTGGGCGACACGGGCGGCATGGCGGGCCATGCGCCGCCGGTCGCCGTCGAAGCGATTGCGAAGCAGGCGCAGAAAGGCATCACCCTGATGCTGCCGACCGCCGACGCCGCCTGGGTCGGCCACGAACTCGCGCGGCGCTTCAAGGTCCCCTACTGGCAGTTCACGCTCTCCGCGACCGACGCCAATCGCTGCGTGATCCGCTGGGCCCGCGCAATCACGCGGCGCCCGAAGATCATAGTGCACAACGGGTGCTATCACGGCAGCGTCGACGAATCGGTCGCCGCGCTAGAGAACGGCCGCACGGTGGCCCGCGCGGGCAATATCGGCAAGCCTGTCCCGCTCGATCAGACGACCCGCGTCGTCGAGATCAACGATCTCGCGGGTCTCGAGGCCGCGCTCGAGGCAGGCGATGTCGCGGCCTGCCTGTTCGAGCCGGCGCTGACCAACATCGGCATCGTGCTTCCGGATGCCGGCTACCACGAGGCCGCGCGCGCGTTGTGCACGAAGTACGGCACACTTCTCATCATCGACGAGACGCATACGATCAGCGCTGGTCCCGGCGGCTGCACGAAGGCCTGGGACCTCGATCCTGACTTTGTCACGATCGGCAAGACACTTGGCGCCGGCATCGCGAGCGGCGCTTACGGTATGACGGAGCGGGTTCGTGAGCGGGTGTACGAATGCACCGATGCCCGGAACACCGACGTCGGTGGCATCGGCGGCACCCTAGCCGGCAATGCGCTCTCGCTCGCCGCAATGCGCGTGACGCTCGGTGACGTCATGACCGACAAGGCGTTCGACGGCATGGTTGCGCTCGGCGAGCGATTCGAGCACGGGGTTCGCAGCGTGATCGAGTCACGCGCACTTCCGTGGCATGTCGTTCGCCTCGGCTGCCGCGTCGAATACCTGTTCCGGCCGGCGGTTGCGCGAAACGGCACCGAGGCCGCGGCCGGTCAGGACGAACTGCTCGATCCCTACATACATCTATATCTGCTGAACCGCGGCATCCTGATGACACCTTTCCATAACATGGCCTTGATGTCGCCGGCGACGACGGCCGGCGACGTGGATAGGCACACTGAGCTGTTCGACGAAATGGCGGGCGAGCTGACGGCGATCTGACCCTGGCGGCCTCCGCGCCGGGGCCCCTCACTGTGACACGCGTCACCCCTTGCATACGACCGCGCGACGGAATCGGCGCGTATCGGTTACGTCACATTCCGGACGGCGCGCCATGCGTCATATTCCGGCCGATTCATGAAGATACGCGCCAAAGTCGTTGCGCTGCTCGCGGCTGTGTTCGTAGCCCTCACTTTCGTCGAGTGGGGTGTCGGGCAGACTCTTCTGTTGCCGCGCTTCGAGGAAATCGAACGGGACAATGCGCGTACCGCCATGAAGCGCATCGATTTCGGCGTCCAGCAGACTCTTGACGAGATCCAGGTTTCGGCCACCGATTGGGGCAACTGGAAAGACACCTACGAATTCATCCGCGACGGCAACGCGCAATTCGAGCAGGACAACCTCAGCCAGTCAGCCATGAAGCAGTTGCGCCTGACGACGCTCGCATTCGTCGACCTGGACGGCAACATCGTTCTGTCGAAATCGATGGACGCAGATACGGGCGCCTTCATGCCGCTCGATCCATTTCCACCGGGTTCGCTGCCGGTTGACTTTGTCTGGCGCGAAAACCTGCTCAGCGGCCTCCCGGGTCAAGGCCTGATCGCGACCGATCGCGGAGTGCTGCTCGCCGCGGTTGCGCCGATACTCGACGGCTTCGGGCAGGGCCCGTCGCGTGGAATGGTGCTGATGGGGCGGCTCCTGACCGACGCGGATGTCGCCGACATCGGAGCACGTGCGCAAACGCAGGTCGCGCTCGCGGCAGTCCGCGGCGATCTTGGCGCCGAGGCGGTGCTTCGGCTCGACGGTGAAACGGTGGCCAACGAAAACATCACCGTCGCTGGCGAAACCACCAAAGTCGTCCGTGTATTCAACGACGTCTATGGCGTGCCGGTCATGGCCTTGCGCGTCAACGTACCTCGTACAATCAGCGAAGGGGCGAGAACGACGGTCAACTACGTGCTGGCATTTACAGTCGGTGCGGCCGTCGTCGTGCTGCTGATCCTGCTCGTCTCGCTCGATCGCACGGTTCTGTCGCCGCTTGCGCGGGTCACCCGTCACGCAATCCGTATCGGCGCAGGTGACGATCTGACGAAACGGCTCGATATCAGCCGGAGCGACGAGATCGGGTCGCTCGCCACCGAGTTCAACCGCATGGTGGCAAAAGTCGCCGACTCGCGGCGGCAGCTGATCGATCACAGTTTCGACGCCGGCAAGTCGGAACTCTCGCGCGGCGTGCTGCACAACATCGGCAATGCGATCACCCCGCTTCGGGTGCGCCTCACGAAATTGCATGGCCGCCTGCGCGCCGCTCCCCTGGGCGACGTGGAGCGCGCGCTGGCCGAGCGCGGCCAGGAATCCGATGGGTCGCCGCGCCAGGCCGATCTCGACGAGTTCCTGCGCCTCGCGAGCGCAGAAATGGCGGGCGTGATCAAGGAGGCCGCCGGCGACGTCGACGTCATCACGCGGCAGGCGGAGATCGTGCAAGGCGCGTTGAACGAGCAGTCGAAATCCTCGCGCACGTCGATCGTCATCGAAGCCGCGGAGCTGCCGGCCATCATCGATCAGAGCCTCGAGATTGTCCCGGATCGCTGCCGCGAGCTGGTAAGCATCGAGATGGATCCGTCGGTCAGGTCCGTGGGCACCGTGCAGGTGGCACGTACGATGCTCCGGCAGGTCCTGCAGAACCTGATCATCAATGCCGCGGAAGCCGTAGGCACCGCGGGCCGCCGCCGTGGAACCGTGCGCTTCTCGGCCACGCTCACTCGCGATGGCGAACAGAGCAAGCTCTATCTCGATTGCACGGATACCGGTGTCGGGATCGGCGCAGAGAATCTCGAACGAGTTTTTGAAAAGGGTTACTCGACGAAACTCGAAAGCGGAAACATGGGCATCGGGCTGCACTGGTGCGCCACGACCATCCACGCTCTTGGCGGCCGCATATGGGCGACCAGCGAGGGTCATGACCGCGGAGCCACTTTCCACCTCGTCATACCAGTACCAATTCCGGCTACGGAAGCCGGTACCCGAGCCGCCTGAGGTCCACTATGGCAGATTCAAACCGCGCGCCCATTCGTGTCCTCGTCGTCGATGACGAGGCCGCCATGCGTGACGCCTACCGCCAGATTTTCAGCGAGCCTGAACAGAACGTCCAGAACGACGCGCGCCGATCACTCGGTGCGAAGCTCTTTGGCGGGGACGCGAAGGAGCAGCCGAAGCGCCTGCCGACGGCTGCGCTCTCCTTCGATGCGGAGTACTGCGAAGGTGCGGAGGCTGCGGTTGCGGCCGTCAAAAAGGCACTCGACGCGAAGCAGCCTTATGCCGTGGTCTTTCTCGACATGCGCATGCCGCCGGGACAGGACGGCGTCTGGGCGGCCGGGCGCATTCGCGAACTGGACCCTGCAGTGGAGATCGCAGTCTGCACCGCCTACTCGGACGTCGACCCCTGCGATATCGGCGGTCGAGTTCCGCCTGAAGACAAGCTCTCGTATCTCCAGAAGCCGTTTCATCCCCACGAAGTTCGGCAGATGGCCATTGCGCTCGCGAGCAAGTGGCGCGCGGAGCGGCATCTCGCGCGTCTTGCCTATTTCGATTCGCTGACAGGTCTCCCGAATCGGGAGCAGGCGCATACGCGGCTTCGTTCGGCGCTCGAAATGACGCAGCAGCAAGGAAAGATGCTGGCCGTCATGTACATCGACCTCGACAACTTCAAGCGCATCAACGATACGCTCGGTCATTCGGTCGGGGACGAGGTACTGAAAGTCGCCGCCGATCGGCTGCGCAAATCGCTGCGCCGCGTCGATAATCGTGAAACCGATGGATCAGGTTCTGAACGGCCCGGTGACGTCGGCCGCCTGGGGGGCGACGAATTCATGGTCATTCTTCCGGACATCACGAGCTCCGACGACGCCCGGTCGGTGGCTGACCGCCTGATCGCCGCGATTCAGAAGCCGATGGAGCTCTCGACCAATACGGTCGTCATCACGCCGAGCATCGGCATCGCTATCTCGCCGACGGATGGCACGGATGCGGCGTCGTTGCTGCGCCATGGCGATCTCGCAATGTACTTTGCGAAGCGCCGCTGGCCCGGTTCCTACGCATTCTTCGACGCGTCGATGAACGAAGGCATGCTGCAGCGCTACACGATCGAGGGCAAGCTGCGCGGTGCGCTCGAACGCGGCGAGTTGTCCCTGCACTACCAGCCGCAGATCGAGATGTCGACGGGCGACATCGCGGGCATGGAGGCATTGCTGCGCTGGACCAACGACGAACTCGGCGTGGTGCCGCCGATGGACTTCATCCCGATCGCGGAAGACTGCGGGCTGATCATTCCGATCGGCGAATGGGTGTTGCGGACCGCCTGCGCCCAGGCCAAGAAATGGCACGATGAGGGGCTGACCGTCAGGCGCATTGCGGTCAACATCGCGGGCCAGCAGTTTGCGATGCCCAATTTCGTCGAACTGGTCAGCAATGTGCTTGCGGAATCAGGCCTCGAACACGGGATGCTCGAACTCGAGATCACCGAGTCGATGGTGCTGATGGACGAAAAGCGCTCGGAAAAGCTGCTCGAGGAGCTGCACGCCATCGGCGTTTCGGTCGCGATCGACGATTTCGGCACCGGCTATTCGAATTTTCAGCGACTACAGCACTTTGCGATCGACCGGCTGAAAATGGACCGCTCGTTCGTCCGGGACCTCAGCGAAACCGCCGATGACGGCGCGATCGCTGCAGCGATCATCTCGGTAGCCAAGGCCCTCAAGGTCGGCGTCGTGGCCGAGGGCGTCGAATCGTTTGCGCAGCTGCGCTTCCTGCAGGATCACCTCTGCAACCAGGCGCAGGGATTCCTGCTGAGCCGCGCACTCCCCGCGGGCGAAGCCCGGCTGTTGCTGCAGCGGGCAAACGAGCAGTTCGACGGCACTCGTACGCAGCGCATCCAGCGCCTGAGTCAGTGACCCTCCGGTCACGCGACCACGCCGACGCGAGTTCGGCTGGTCGCTACGCGCTGCGACCTCGAATGAGATTTGCCACGATCATGACAATTCCGATGACCAGCAGGATATGAAGAAGTCCGCCCATCGTGTACGAGGTCACCAGGCCCAGTAGCCAGAGACCCAACACGACTGCTGCAATTGTCCAAAGCATGTTACTCGTCCTCTTGCCGTTCTTTGTCCAAGCCTGCGCCGTACTTGACGCAGTGTAGGCAGGCGATCGGGATATCTCGGTGCGTTAGCGCACCGAGTACAGCCGCCTTGACGTAACATGCGCCCATTCGTGAGGTCGAAGTCCCGCATCCGCTCGCTCGTTTTCGCGATGATCTTCGGCTTCGCGTTCACGGGCTATCTTCAGCGCCAGGGTGTCGGCATCGCCGCCGAGCGGATGATGCCGGAACTGGGCCTGACCCAGGTGCAGATCGGCTGGCTGATCACCGCGTTCCTGCTGGCGTATGCGATTTTTCAGCTGCCTGGCGCGCTGTTCGGCCAGCGATTCGGAGCGCGCAGGACGATCGCTTTCTTCGGACTGATTACCGTTGGCGCCAGCATTCTGACGGCAGCGTCGCCCCTGATCGCCGCCGCGGGGCTCGTATTCACGGCGCTGCTGCTTGCACGAACCTTGCTCGGCGTCGCGCAGGGTGGTCTTTTTCCTGTCGCTTCGGGGACCATCCGGCTCTGGTATCCCGTGGCGACATGGAGCTCGATGGTGGGGCTCATGGTCACGGGGCTTTGGGCCGGTGCGGCAACGGCATCGCCGCTCGTTGCCTGGCTGATGCAGGCCTACGGCTGGCAGGCAGCACTCTTGATCACAAGCGTGCCGTCGCTCGCCCTCGTCGCGCTGTGGTATGCGTTCGTGCGCGACCGTCCGGAGCTTCACCCTGCGGTCTCGCCCGCGGAACTGGCCGAACTTGGGGCGAACCCCGCTTTCGATTCGAGCGCACCCTTGACCACGCGTCGCGTCCTCGGGGTGCTGGGCGATTCTCAGATCCTGCGGATCACGCTTTCGTACCTCATCATGAACTTCGTCTTCTACCTCGTCACGTTCTGGAGTTTCCTGTACCTCGTGCAGGAGCGGAAACTCTCCGTCCTCGAGAGCGGCTGGCTGGCGGCGCTCCCATTCGTGGTGGCCGGCCTCGCTTCGGCGACCGGCGGGCGCATCGCGGACAGACTGCGGGCGTGCTTCGGCGATCGGGTGGGCGCGCGCATCCTCCCGTTCTGCACCCTGCCGCTCGCCGCCCTTCTTCTCTACCTGACGGTCTCGCTCGCGAGTCCCTATGCGGCGGTCGCCGCGCTTTGCCTCGGCTTCGCTTGTGTCGAGCTCAACGAGGGGAATTATTGGGGCGTCGCGATGCGCCTTGCCCCCAACGACTCGATGGCCGCGACGGCCGTCCTCAACACGGGCGGAAACCTGGGCGGCGTCATCGGGACGCCGATCATCGCGACGCTTTCCGCTGCGCAGGGCGGCTGGGGCGTCGTATTTGCGGCCGGGGCCGTCACCTCTGTCATTGCCGCACTTCTCTGGCTTACCATCGACGCAGGACGTGGACCTCGGAAATGACGAGACTGCAACCGACAACCGCCCCCGCCCGCCCCTTCCTCGACTGGCCGGTGGTCACCGACCCTTCTGGCTGGAATGCGGAAGTCGCCTTGTTCGGCATCCAGCACAGCGAGCCCTACGCGCACGACACGTTTCCGAACGACCAGTCACGCGCGCCGGATGCGATTCGCGCGAAGTCGCCGAGCTTCTGCTACGACCCGGCGCACTGGGATTTCGACAGCGGTAGCGATCTTGCGTCCAGCCTGCCGAGCCATCTCGACATGGGCAATGTCGGCTGGGACGGAAAAGACTACGGCGACTACGCCGCCCGCATCGCAGAGCGCGTGCGCCATCTCTGGAAGCAGGGAACGCAGCTCATCGTGCTCGGCGGCGATCACGGCGTCACCATACCGGTCGTGGATGCGCTCGATGCGCTCGGCGAACCGGTGCATATTCTGCATATCGATGCGCATCTCGACTGGCGCGAGGAGGTCGGCGGCGTGCGCCGCGGCTATAGCAGCCCCCTGCAATGGGCGAGCAAGAATCCGGCGGTTTCCGGCATGACGCAGATCGGTCTTCGCGCCATCGGTAGCGCCCGCCGCCAGGAAATTGAGGCCGCGCGCAATTACGGATCGCATCTGGTGAATGCCGAGCAGTTCCACGCCGAGGGAGCCGAGCCCGTACTCTCGACCATACCCCCTGGCCGACTGGTATATCTCACGATCGACGCCGACGGTCTCGATCCCACGGAGATGCCTGCAGTCATGGCTCCGACCCCAGGCGGCATCTATTTCCGTCAGCTCGCGCCATTGCTCCGAACCGTTGCCCGTCGGAATCGGATCATCGGAATGGATATCGTCGAGATTGCGCCGTCGTACGATTTCGCGAACGGCCTCACCTGCATCACGGCCGGACGCTTGATTCTGAATGTTCTAGGTGCCTCCTGGAGCGAGGGCGGCGCCTTCCGCGGTGGCTCGAAGAACTGAAAAGCGCGGCGGCCGAATCGGCTACTTGAACGCCTGCACGAGCCATTCCCATTCGGGAATCAGCGGCCCTCCGAGCCACAGCCATTGCGCGAGCCACACGCTCACGACGCTGATCCCGATCGTGAGCGGCACACCCACGCGGAGAAAGTCACCGAATGTGTAGCGGCCGGGATTCAGGATCAGGAGGTTCCCGTGGTGACCGATCGGCGTCAGAAATGCGGTGACCGCGCCCAGTGCAGTGCAGACCATGAAGGGCTGCGGCGGCAGCCCGATGGCCAGAGCAAGCGCAAGCGAGATCGGGCCGAGAAGCACGACCGTCGCCGCGTCCGAGAGAATCTGGGTTACGAGCGCCGCGGCCCAGTAAAGCGCCAGCATCACTGCGAGCGGATGCCAGCCGGCTGTCACCGCTTGCAACTGTTCGGCGAGGAAGGCCGCCGTTCCCGTCTTCTCCATTGCGAGACCGAGCGGGATGACACCGGCGATCATGACGTAAATGCGCACGTCGATTTCGCGGTAGGCATGCTCCACGGTGACGCAACCGCTGACGACCAGCAGGACCGCACCGCCCAGGAAAGCCATCTGTGCGGGTATGACGCCCGAGGCCGCGGCCAGGACCGTCGCGGCGACGATCAGCATGGTCTGGGTCGCGTGCTGCCGGCGTTTCGGGGTCGCGGAGAATGGCACCATCATCAGAAAGCCGTGATGTGCCGCGAGCCGGGCGAATTTCTCCGGAGGTCCCCGCAACACGAGCAGGTCGCCTTCGCTCAACTTCACCTGCGACAGCTCTTCGGTGATCCAGCCTTGACGGCGCCACATGCCGACGACCACGACTTCGAATGTCTTCCGAAAGTCGATGCTGCCGATGGTTTCGCCGATAAAGGGCGAATGTGGTGCGACGACGACCTGCACCAACTGATGCTCTTCTGCTTTCTCGCTGCCGATCATCTTCCGCGTGTCGGCATATTTCCGGATGGCGTGCAGCGCGAGACCGGGCTCGCTTTCGACCGACGCGATCTCGTCCGGCGCCGCATGCACGAACAGGAGGTCTCCCGCGACCAGCGCGGCGTCGGGCCCCGAGTTGCGCTGCTGCGAGCCGGCTCGCACCCACTCGACGACATCCAGCCGACCCTCGAAATGCTGGTTGAACTCGGAGATGGGACGGTTGATCCAGCGTGAATTCTCTTCGACGATCAATTCCGTGTAGTACCGGCCAAGCCGCATGTAGTCCGCCTCATCGGTCCTCGCGAGACGGCGTGGCAGCAGCCAGCGGCCGAGCGACATGTAGACGACGGCGAGCCCGACGAGCGCCGCGCCGATCGGCGTGATGCCGAAAATGCCGAGTTCCGTCTGTCCTCCGGTCAGCAACAGGTGATTTGCCAGCAGGAATGCGGGAGCACTGAAAATCGTGAGCGTGGTGCCGAGCGACGCGGCAAGCGACATCGGCATCAACAGGCGGGACGGAGACAATTTCTGCTCGCGCGCGAGCCGCATCATGATCGGCAGCATCATCGCGGTGATCATGAGGTGATGAGAGAACGCCGCGAGCGCGGCCACCGCGGGCATCACTACGAGGATTGCACGCCATTCGCTCGCGCCCGCGGCCCGTGCAATTCCGGCACCGATGCGCTCGGTCAGCCCGGTTTCACTGAGGGCAGCGGAGATCACGAACACCGACACCACGATGATCGCGGGCTCGCTCGCGAACCCCGATAGGGCCTCCGCGGGCGTCAGAATGCCGGTGGCGGCGAGCGCCAGGAGCGTGGTCATCGACGCGACATCGATGCGAAGGCGCTCGCTGATGAAGAGCGCGAGCGTGATGAAGACGATCAGCAGGAATACGATCTGTTCAGCCGACATAGTGCGCGCGCGGCGTCCCTGGATCCCCCGGCAGACATTGTCGGTTGAATCGAAGATCGAGCGATAGAAGTTTCGACTTGTCGGTTTTCGCCGGCGCGGTTACGCTCCGGGCTCGCATGCACCTTCGCGCCGCCCGAATCGACCCATTCCGGAGGTCTCTCCTCGCGGCGACCTGTTCCACCGTCCTCGCTGCTTGCGCCGCGCAGCCTCAGGCGGCGTCAGATTTGGCGGCGCCCGCGACATCCGCGGTCCCAGTTCATGTGCCGTTTTCATCGACCTATCAGGCAGGCGACCCGGGACCGGCCGTACTTATCCGCAATGCGACCGTCCTCACGGGCATCGGCACGCGAATCGACGGCGGCGACGTCCTGATTGCGAACGGGCGCATCGCGGCCGTCGGGCAGTCGCTCGAAGCACCCGCCGGCGCGCAGGTGATCGACGGGGCCGGACGCTGGGTCACGCCGGGCCTGATCGACGTCCATTCGCACATGGGTGCCTCGCCGAGCCCCGGCGTCAATGCACACGACGACGGCAATGAAGCAACCGATCCGGTGACGCCAAACGTCTGGGTCGAGCACAGCGTGTGGCCGCAGGATCCGGGATTCGAAGCGGCGCTCCGGGGCGGCGTGACCTCGCTTCAGGTCCTGCCCGGCTCCGCAAATCTCATCGGCGGGCGCGGCGTGACTTTGAAGAACGTACCCGCCACGACTTACCAGGACATGAAATTCCCGGGCGCGCCGCAGGGGCTCAAGATGGCCTGCGGTGAGAATCCGAAACGCGTCTACGGACGGGACGATCACTTCCCATCGACGCGCATGGGCAATGTCGCCGGCTACCGGCAGGCCTTCGCCGACGCGAAGGACTACATGGCGAAATGGGACGAGTATCGGGCCGAGCTCGCGAAGTACGAGAAGGACAAGGACAGCGACGACGATGCCGTCGCTCCCAAGCCCCCCAAGCGCGAACTCGGACTCGAGACGCTCGCGGAGGCGATCCAGGGCAAGATCCTCGTGCACAATCACTGCTATCGTGCCGATGAAATGGCGACGATGCTCGACGTCGCCCAGGAATTCGGATTCAAGATCTCCGCCTTCCATCACGGCGTCGAGGCCTACAAGCTCGCCGACCGCCTCGCGAAAGAAGGTGTCTGCGGCGCGTTGTGGGCCGACTGGTGGGGCTTCAAGATGGAAGCGTACGACGGCATCCAGGAGAACCTCGCGCTCGTCGATTACCCGCAGGGCGGCTGCGCGATCGTGCACTCCGATTCCGAGGAAGGCATCCAGCGCCTGAACCAGGAAGCGGCCAAGGCCATGGTGCGCGGCATCCGCGTGGGACTCGACATTCCGCCGGAACGCGCGATCCGCTGGGTCACCTCCAATGCTGCGCACGCGCTCGGCATCGACGCGCAAACGGGCTCGCTCGAGGCCGGCAAGATGGCGGACGTCGTGATCTGGAACGGCACGCCATTCAGCGTCTATGCGCTGGCCGACCAGGTGTTCATCGACGGCGTGCTGCGCTTCGATCGCTCGAAACCCGCGGCAAAGCCCTGGTCGGATTTCTCGCTGTGAAAACACTCCGCATCGCCGCCGTCGCCGCCGCTTCCTGCCTGATGCTCGGCACGGCGGGCGCGCAGGATGTGCTGATCAAGGGCGCGCGCGTGCACACGGTCGCCACCGCCGGCACGCTCGAGAACGCGGACGTGCTCGTGCAGGACGGCCGCATCGCAGCGGTCGGAACCGGACTTGAAGCGCCGGCCGGCGCGACCGTCATCGATGCGAAGGGACGCGAACTGACGCCCGGGCTCTTCGGCGGGCTCACGCAGCTCGGCCTCGAGGAACTTTCGCTCGAAGCCTCGACCGTCGATTCGGAACTCGAACTGACGGCGCCCGCCTGGCAACACAACTGGCGTCCCGAATTCGACATCACGCCGGCGTTCAACCCACGCTCGGCGCTCATCCCCGTCGTGCGCGTCGAAGGCGTGACCTGGGCGATGTCGACCCCATCGCGCAATCACAGCCTGATCGCGGGCCAGGGCGCCGCATTCACGCTTGACGGCCGCTTCGATGCCGCGCTCGAAGGCAGCAGGACGCTATTCGTCAACTGGGGCAGCGACGCGATCGAAGGCTCAGGCGGCAGCCGCGCGGCCCAGTACATGCTCTTCGATCAGGCGATTCGCGAAGTGCGCGAGCCGGACACCGCGGGCGAAGGCGCCCTGCTCCTGCCCGAAGGCCGCGCCGCATTGAAGACCTATCTCGCGGGCGGACGAGTGGTCTTCGAAGTCGAGCGTGCCGCGGACATTCGCCAGGTCGTCCGCTACGCGAAGCGCCACGGCATGAAAGCCGTGATCTCGGGCGGCGACGAAGCCTGGCTCGTGGCGCAGGAACTCGCCGCCGCCGACGTGCCGGTCATCCTGAATCCGCTCAACAACCTGCCGAACGACTTCGACCGCCTCGGCGCCCGTCTCGACAATGCGAAGCTTTTGAACGACGCCGGCGTGCGCATCGCGTTCGATTACGAGGAAAGCCACCAGGCCGGCAAGAACCGCCAGCTCGCCGGCGTTGCCGCGGCCCACGGTCTGCCGCGCGATGCCGCACTCGCCGCGATCACTGCCGTGCCCGCCGAAATCTTCGGCCTCGGCGCCGAGCGTGGCCGCATCGAAAAGGGAAAGGTCGCGGACCTCGTGCTCTGGAGCGGCGATCCGCTCGAAGTCACGACCCTTGCCGATCAGGTATGGATCGCCGGAACCCCGGTTGCAATGCGCTCGCGGCAGACCGAACTGCGGGATCGCTACCTGGAGCGGCTCCGCGCGACCGGCGGTCGATGACCGGTTGCAAGGTCGCAGTCAAGGGCGAAGAGATCTACCGAGACAGGCACGCCGGCAAGAGTCTCACCGACCTGGAGTGGATCCAGGCGATGGTCAGCAAACCGATCCTGATCGAGCGGCCCATTGGCATCCGCGGCGCGCGCGCGGCGATCGGCCGGCCGCCGGAAAACCTTGCCGTTGATCGGCGAATAGTCCCGCGCGGCCGTCAGGCCGTCCAGGATTCCGAAAACACCCGGAGCAGATTCTTCCCGAGGACTTTCTCGATGCGCGCGTCGCCGTGGCCGCGGGCCGAGAGCATTGTCGCGAGCGTCTCGAACCGGCGCGGCGTGTTGAGGTCGGAAGCGAACAGGTAGCTCTCTTCGGTTTCGCCGGGTGCGGCAATTCCGGCGGCGATTCGGTCGCGGACGAACCCCGCATGCCGGTCCTTGTACGCCTGATCCAGCACTTCGGCAGAAAGGCCTCCGTCGGTGCCGAGCGAAACATGATCCTCGCCCGCGACCTGGAGCATGTGCTCGAGATGGCGGATGACATCGGCGGCCGTGGGCTGCTTGCCGACATTCAGGAAGGGCATGAAATAAATGCCCGACACACCGCCCTTGGCCGCAACCGCGCGCAGTTCGGCATCGGTGCGATTGCGCGGGTGATCGGCCATGGCCGCGCTGCCGGTGTGGGTGAACGCCACCGGTTTCTTCGAGAGTCGTATCGCGTCGGCCGCGGTCTGGCGACCGGAGTGACTGAGGTCTACGAGGATGCCGAGTGAATTCATCCGCTCGATCGCCTCGACGCCCGCCTTGCTGAGTCCCGCGTTCGCCGGCTCGAGACAGCCGTCGCCCAGCAGATTCCGCCGGTTATAAACGGGCTGAGCGACGCGCAGGCCACGCCGGTGCAGCTCATCGAGACGGTTGAGGTCGGTCTCGAAGGCGACGGCGTCCTGGACCCCATAGATGAGGCCAGTGCGCCCGCTCTGCTTCGCCGCCGTGATGTCAGCCGCCGTTCGAATCCGCGCAAGGATCTGCGGATGCGCATCGATCTCCGAATCCAATTCACCCATGTTGAGAACGGTCTGCGTGAATGCGGTATCCGGCGCCGTCGTGCCAACAGGCCTCATGGTGAGATGCACACAGGTGACGCCGGAATTGCGGACATCCTGGACGAACGGATCGGTGAGCGGCCCCCGTGTGGTCGAATTGCCGAGACCGCCCAGCCCGTCGATGACGATGGCATTGCGGTAGACATCGGCTGCGGCCGCGAGAGCCGGCCGGTACAGCGCGAGCGCAATGGCGGTCGCGGCGCTCCCGGAGACGAAAGTTCGGCGAGTCAGTTGCTGCATCCGGATGTCTCCCTCGTATTGCGGGCCAGTCTGCCATATCGCCCAGCGGCGGCGCCCGCAGCCCGGACTCCAGTACTATCGCAGCCGAATGACTCCTTTCGTCAAAGTGGCTCTGGTTACCGGCGCGAGCTCAGGCATCGGCGCGGCGATCGCAGAGCGCCTCCTGCGCGACGGCTACTTGATCATGGCCGCGGGCCGGGATGCGGGTCGCATGGCCGATCTCAAGACGCGATTGCCGTCATTACACACGTGGATCGGCGACCTGAATTCATCGGATGCCTGCAACCGCCTGATCGCCGACTGCGTCTCGACGCTCGGGCAACTCGACGTGCTGATCAACAACGCAGGCATCTACCTCCCGGCCACCGCCGAAGAGACGACGGACGAAATCTGGTCGCAGACCCTCGCGATCAACCTGTCCACGCCGTTCTTTCTGAGCCGTGCGGCGATGCCGCACCTGCGTCCGCGCCGTGGCGTCATCGTCAATGTCGCGTCGGATTGGGGCCTGGTCGGGGGACACAGTGGCGTCGCATACTGTGCGAGCAAAGGCGGTCTTGTGTTGATGGGCAAGGCGATGGCGATGGATCATGCGGCCGAAGGGGTCCGCATCAATGCCGTGTGTCCCGGAGACGTCGAGACGCCGATGCTCTATCGCAGTGCCGCGAAGCGCGGGCTCGATAGAGTCGCCGCATTGGAGGAAGCGAACGAGGGCAGCCGCAGCGGCCGCGTCACGACGGCTGCGGAAGTCGCGGCGGTCGTGGCGTTTCTGGCCTCCGACGCCGCCGCGCAGATCAATGGCGCAGCGGTCCCGATCGACGGTGGAAATATGGCGGGATCAGGGAGCTAGCGGGCCGCTTCATGCCGGAAAGCCGGTCATGCGGCCCAGATCCTCGTCCCAGAGCTTCATGCGCGCACAGCTGAAGCTCGTTCGGAGTGTCAATCGCGGGGCGCAACGCAGCAGCGGATCGGAGTCGAATGCTTCGCGCAGGCGATAGTTCGGAATACGCGGCTGCATGTGATGGATGTGGTGGTAGCCGATGTTGCCGGTCAGCCAATGCAACACTTGGGGCAGATCGTAGTAGGAACTGCCGGCCACCGCCGCACGGTCCGAGTTCCAGTCTCTCTGATTCGTCCAATACGCCTGCTCGAAGGTGTGCTGGACATAGAAGAGCCAGACGCCGAGCGCGCCGGCGATCAGGACCACCGGCAGATGGACCAGGAGCACGGTGTGCCACCCGATCGCCAGGCCGAAGCCGCCGCCGACGACGAGCAACATCAGGTCATTCAACAGTACGCTCCTCCACTCCCGCTTCCACGACCGCGGGAGGTCGACCGGAAAGCGATGCTTGATGACGAACTGATAGAGGGGGCCGAGCCCCAGGAGCGTCGGCATGCTGCGGTAGAAGCGATACGCAAGGCGGACCCCACGTGAACGCGCCAGGTATTCCTTCGTCGTCAAGGTGCGGATCTCGCCAAATTCGCGGCGATCGAGGTTTCCCGAGGTGCCGTGATGCACGGCGTGCGTTTTTTTCCAGTAGCCGAATGGAAACATCGTGATCAGGCCGAGACAGGCCCCGACCCATCGATTGGCCTTGGCATTCGCGAAATACGAGCCGTGGCCGCAATCGTGCTGGATGATGAACAGGCGAACGAACATCGCGGCCGTGGGCAGGGCCAGGAGCAGGGTCCAGCCGTATCCCCAGCCCGACTTCAGACTCCAGGCCATTGCGACCCAGGACAATACGAATAGCAGCAGGGTCGTCGTGAGTTGCCACAGGGCCCGGCTCAGCAATGGATGGGCGAATGGCGCACACAGTGCCCGCACGTTGACTGCGGGTCGATTCAATAGAACAGCGTTCAAATCTGTCTCCGGTCGAGGGTGTGTCAAAGTCGCAGTGCACACAGCGGCCAGTGTTCAATCTATGCACCCGTCACCGCACGCTCCGTGCGGTAGCGTACATAGCCTCCGGAGCGCATATAGCGCGGCCTGTGATCCCCGTAGCACCCCGTGACGGCCATCCGAAGGTAGATTCCGGACATGACCTCACGTACCGCGGTATTGCTCGGGTTGCTGGTGCTCGTCGGCGGCGCCGCGATCTGGGTGCGCAGCAACATCGTAGAGCGCCCCGAACCCGTGCCAGTGCCGGACGCTCCCGTCGAGAAACCGCATGCCCGCATCGACGACCAGGCACGCATCCTCGCGCCCTTCGGTCCACGGCTCGGCCGGATGGCGGACGACTTCTACAAGGATCTTGGCATCGATATCCACGTGGTCACGCTGAACGAGCCCGGATCGAAGGTCGAGTCGCAGGCGGATCGGGCGTTCCGCGAGCGAAAGATCGGGGTGACGGCGCCGACCGGCGGCCTGCTCGTGATCCTCAATCCGGCGAACCAGAGCGCGCGCATCGAAGTGGGCTATTCGCTCGAGGGCGGACTGACCGATCTGCACATGGGTCGAATTGCGCGCGATCAGCTCGCCCCGTATGCCTCGTATGCGATCGCCGGCATGGCCGTCATGGACGTGTTGCATTACCTGCGCGACCAGGTATATCTCTCGGCCGCGCTCGGGGACATCGGGCTCGGCGAGGAATTCCGGAAAGGGCGTACCTACGACGAGTACGAGCGATTCGTCTCCGGCGGCGCCGGCGCCAAAACTGCGCTTTCGGCCGTGCCCATGGATGCGGACCTGAAGCGCCCCGTACCGGCGGGTGAGCGGGCGCGTTATGCGCCCTCCCCTGACGTCAGGGAATCGGTCGCGGCCTTCCTGCGGGCCACGGCCCATCTCGCCGGGGACCCGACGCTCGAACTCTTCACCGAAGGTTCGCGCCTTATGCGAGCCCACTATCCGCTGGCGCGATTCGAAGAGCTGAAGCGCCTCGAACGCATCGATGCGTCGCAACCGCTCGAATACCTGGTCAGGGGCGACTATGCCGTGGCGACGAGCAAGCGGCCCGTCACCGGCTTCGTGCCGATCCTGTTGCATCGCGAACGCGGTCTGTGGCGCATCGACCTGGTCGAGACCTGGAAGAGCCTGTTCTTCGATCCCGACGGCAACTATTTCCTGCGCAACTCGAATACGCCATACGCGCCCTTGCTCACGCAGTTCGGCAAGGGCCGGCACTACGACATCGCGCCATTGCCGCTGGGTGGCGAGTCGATCGCGCAGGCGCTCGCAAAGCTCGAAGGACGCGGCGATACGCTGGCGGCACTCGAGCGTGCGGAAATCTGGCTTCGGAATGTCTTCCTGTTTCCGCGCGCGCTTGCCGGCTACGAGGAAGCGCTGGCGGCGTCCCCCAACGATCCTCTCGTGCTCCAGACGCTCGGCGATCGGGCGATGTACCTGTACTTTCCGGAACTCGCGATTCCCGTACTCGAAAAGATCGGTCGTGGGGTGGAGCTGGAACTCGCCGAGGCATACCTGGACCAGGGCGATGCGAAAATGGCCGGCCTCTGGGTAAACCGAGCGCTCGACGAAGATCCCTACGACTGGTACGCCCTGCAAAGGCGCAAGTTCCTCGCAGAACGCCATGGGACAACGGAAGAAGCGCAGATCGCCGAGGAGGCAATCGCCCTGGTTGCCGACGATCCGGCCCGGGTATTCAGCCCGGTCGTGCTCCAATTCAGTCCTGCAAAACCGAAGTTCTACCCCGACACGACTCTCGAGAGCGACGGCGTCACCGTGTACGACCACAGCGAGTTCAGCGTCACGATGAAGAATACGAGCAGTCGCCCGGTCGAGATCGAGAGTGTCGGTTTGACGAGCGAAGGGACCGCCGCCCGGAGCGGCCTCGGCGACGTCCGGAACTACTGGCGCTTTCCTTCAGGGCAAAACCGGCTGCGCGCGGGTGAAGCCGTCCGCTTCGACAAGCTCTGGGGATTCACCGTCGATACCGGGCACGAGCATGTGCGCTATACGTTCCGAACCTGCTGGCACGGCGTCCGGGACGACCGTGCGACAGTGCCGCACGCAATGGGTGGACGTGCTTCCCTAGAATCGGAACGTGTGACTCAACTTCAGAGTCAGATCGGATGACTGCGTCTTGAAGCGCCGGTCTCGGTCGAAGTCCTCGAACTGGGAATTGATCGCGAGCACTGTCTCCCGACCCGCCCGCGGGATCCAGCGAAGGATGCTGTTCACGCCGATCGTGTCCGAAACATTGTCGTATTGCAGGAAGTTTTCCCAGGACCAGGCGACGTTGAACGCGACGTCTGCATTCAAGGTCCAGAGCCGCGTCACGAAATCGCCTTGCGGGAGATCGATATCGTTGTACTCCCCGCCGACGGTCACGCGAAAGTGCGCGCTCGGCCGCCAGGTCGTCTTCGTTTCGAAGCTGATCACGCGGCCGTCGTAGAACTCACCGTCGCAGACCGTCGACTGGGTCGTGATCACGCGTTGCTCGCCGGTGTAAAGCGTCGCGCAGGTCTGGTCGAACGCATACCTGCCACCCGGTATCACGATGCCCTCCGAGATCTCGAAGGCCTCCATGAATTCCTCCTCGAGGAGATGCTGGGACAGTTCCAGGAAATCCGCAGCCTGATTCTCTATCTCGAAGAGCTTGATTTCGATCGCCTGGCTCCGGTCATCGCCATTGATGGATTCGATGAACTGACCTTCGACTCCGCTCGCAATCGCGCGGACCCAACCCTGCTCGGGGCGCCAGATGTATTCCAGTTCGGCCCGGTAGTTGTCGACGTCCGTGCGGCTCGCAAAACCGAGCGCCGGGAAATAATTTTCTTCCAGCCTCTTGAACCCGGCCTCGCCGCGCCAGCCCTGGCTGTTCGGCATCGCGACCAGCAGCCCGTAGGCCGCGTCGTCGCCCTCGAGACCCTCGGTTTCGCTCTGTCTGATACCAAGCGGTCGCCTCGAAGACGCGCTCCCCGCCGAGTCGGGTATTGAGATAGCGGAAGTCAATGCCGGCGAGCGAATTGTCGACGCTGCCGTCGGGATTGCCGCTCGTGACGATGGCACCGAGACTGGATTCCGAGAGGATATTGGTCGCGACACGGGCGACGAGCAATTCCACGGAGCCCGGCCCGGTCGCGGAGTCCTGGCCCACCGCGAGCGCACCAAGATTCCAGTCACCGATGCGTCCGGTCATTTTGAGGCCCGCATCGAGCGTGAGCGTCTCGCCTTCGTCGTCGAGACCGATGCGGCGCGAGTGGAACGGCCGCCCATCCTCGTCCTCGATGCGGCCGAATTCGAAGATATCCGAATCCTGGAGAAAGAATGCCCGCTGTTCGGCAAAGAACAAGTCGAAGCGGGTCAGGTTGATCTGGCGCGCATCGGCCGTGGTCCCGGAGAAATCGGGGTTCAGCGTCAGGGAGGCCGTCAGCGAGGGCGTGATCTTCCAGAAAACATCGAGCGAGGGTTCGAGGACGGTGTCCTCTTCGCCGGTCGCGTGGTCGCGTGAAGATCCAGCACGAAGCCCCGGCGTCACGTCGAGGCCCCGCCCCTGCCGGAGACCCGAGAGTCCCCTCAGCTGTCCGAGTCGTGACAGATCCTGCGTGCGGTTGAAGGAAACCCAGCCGAACTGTTCGTTGTCACGGCCGAGCCAGCGCGTGAAGTTGAGGCCCCAGTCCCCTTGCGCTGGATCGAACGAGAGCGTCTTGAGCGGAATCGCCATCTCGGCGGTCCACCCCTCGTCGTCGCGCCGGCCGGCTGCATCCCAGATGCCTTCCCAATCCCAGTTCTGGCGGTCGACGTCCAAGAAAAGGCCTTCGCTCCGCATGCCATTCGGGTTGACGTCGAAGATGTAGCCCGAGCGGGCCTGGTCGTAGGGATCGAGCGTGACGGAAAAACCATCCTCGCCGAAAGAGACGTCGTTCTTGCGAAGCACCTTCGCCGTAACTCCATCCGGCTGGCTGTCCCAGAATCGCGCGGCGAAGTACAGGTTGTCGTCGTCATAGGCGATGTAGATGCGCGAGCGCTCGGATGGCTCGGCGTATTCGTTCGAGACCACGACGTGGAGGTCTTCCACCGTGGCGGCCTGCTGCCAGACTAGATCGTCGAGCTGGCCGTCAAGAACGGGCGTCGTTTCCGCGCGTACGGCGGTGATGGCCTTGCGCACAGGGACGTCTTCGCCAACCGCGGCGATGGTGGCGGTCATGCAGACGGTCGCCACCACGCAGGCGGATACTCGCACGTTGGGCGCTAGATTACGGTGCGCGGCGCCGCAGTGGAATGGTCTCCGGTATTTGGCGTCCCCGTCGGCTCAATCAGGAGCAGATGGACCTCTTCGTCCGCCACCGGGCGATGCTCGACGCCGCGGGGCACCACGAAAAGCTCGCCGGGATTCAGCTCGACGTCTCCGTCGCGCAGCTCGATCCTGAGGCGACCCTTGAGGACGAGAAAGAAATCGTCCGTATCTTCGTGCGTGTGCCAGATGAATGGGCCTTTGAGCTTCACGACCATGAGGTCGTGCCCATTGAACTCACCGACAGTTCGGGGCTTGTAGTGCTCGTTGAAAGCTGACAGTTTTTCGGCAAGATTGATTTTGCACATTTTTGATTTGCTCGACGCCGGCTGCTAGAAGGCCGGCTTGCTGACCGCGACGACGCGATCGTCGCGGAGATTCACGTGCCCGCTGACCGAATCGCCGGCCGGTACCAAACCCCGATAGAAAAGCGTCTTGTACGATTCGATTGACTCGACCGCGGTCGGCTCGCCGAGGATTGTCGTAACTTCCTCCGAGGTCATTCCCTTTGCAATGCGATCCCAGGTCTCGGGCGAATGCCACGGTAGGCGCGTGCTGGCTGCGGGCTGATCGTTCCGCATGTCGTTGACGCGTTTCCGCGGCTGAGGCGCGACAACAGGGGCGCCGGTACGGCGACTCAACTCATCCTCGAGCCGCTGAATGCGCCGGTTCTGCTGGTCGATTTGGGTGCGCAGGAGCCGTATCTCGGATTCGAGGCGGCCAATGCGCGCGTTGTCGTCCGCGGATGCGGCCTGCGGAATCAGACCTGTCAACGACAATGCCACGGCAGCAACGAGGAGCCTCATCGATGCCTGAGACCCGCGGGCCGAGCAAGCGTTCAGATCAGCGATGCCCACTGATATCGCGTCCACCGTTTAAGATGCCGTGCCTTCTGCCTCAAGTTGCGACGCATGAGTCTGACTTCCAAAACGATCTTCCTTGGCGTGTTCCTCTGCCATGCACCCTTGACCCTGGCCGAGACTCCGCCGCCTCCGGCCGGAGATATCTACGCGCCCGGCCGCGAGATTGTCGCCGACATCCAACGCGTCGTCACGCCTGCGGGTGTTCAGGAGAGTTTCATCGCCACGCTCGGCGGCGCGCGCGCGGCAGTGAGCGTCCGGGGCGCAAACCGGGAGAATCCGATCCTGCTGTTCGTTCACGGCGGCCCGGGTGCCGTCGAGATGCCGATCGCTTGGGCGTTCCAGCGACCGTGGGAAGACTTCTTCACGGTCGTGCAGTGGGACCAACGTGGCGCGGGCAAGTCGTTTGCCTTGAACGATCCGGAAATCATCGCGCCTACGCTCACGCTCGAGCGCTACCGAGACGATGCGATCCAGCTCATAGAACTGCTCTGCGAGAAGTACGGCCAGAGGAAAGTATTCCTGCTCGGCCACAGCTGGGGATCGGCGGTCGGTCTCGCAGTTACGGCGAAACGGCCGGACCTGCTTCATGCGTACATCGGCATGGGCCAGATCATCGATATGCGCGAAGGCGAGCGAGCAGGCATCGCCTGGACCCTTGCGCGCGCCCGCGAGCGGGGCGACGCGGAAGCGGTGCGCGCGGTGGAGGCTCTCCAGCCGTATCCCGACAGCGGACCGTTCACGATCGAGCTCGCCGATGGATGGCGAAAATGGGCGAATCGCTACGGCGCGCTTGCGGCGTACCGGGCGGATGCGAATTTCTATCTACGCACGCCGCGCCTGTCGCCGGAGTACACGGCCGCGGATCGCCAAGCCTGGGCGGACGGCAGCGCATTCACGATCAAGACGCTCTGGCCAAGGCTGGCAGACCTCAGCTTCGAGAACGTACGTGAGTTGGAGGTGCCGGTCATCCTGCTCAATGGCCGGCACGATTACACGACGCCGGTGCCAGTCGCCGAGGAATGGATGCGGCAGTTGCGGGCGCCAGTCAAGATCACGGTCTGGTTCGAGCATTCGGCTCACCTGCCGATGATTGAGGAGCCGGGCCGGGTGCTGGCAGCGCTATTGGAGCATGTGCAGCCGCTGGCGGAGCGCCGCTAGATCGGGTCGTCGATCGACTTTGCGAGCGGCGTAAAGAGCTTGGGTCCCTGCTCCGTCATGTACCAGCAGTCCTCCATGCGGACGCCGAACTCGCCGGGGATGTAGATTCCGGGCTCGTCGGAGAAGCACATGCCGGTCTCTAGCGGCGTGCGGTCCGCGCGCATGAGGTTGGGCGGCTCGTGGCCGTCCATGCCGATGCCGTGGCCGGTGCGATGGGACGTGCCTGGCAGGCCGTAGTTCCTGGCCCATCCCCTGCCCTCGTAGTAGTTGCGCACGGCGATGTCGAGATCGCCGATCGGGATGCCGACCTTCGCGGTTTCGAGGGCGATTTCCTGGCCGCGCTTGACCGTGTCCCAAACCTCCCGCTGGCGGGCGTTTGGCTTGCCGAAGACCCAGGTGCGGGAAATATCCGACGAGTAGCCGTGTACCTTGCAGCCGGTATCCACGAGGATGACCGAGCCCTCGCGGACGGACTGGGGATGCTCGCTGCCGTGAGGATAGGCGCTCGCTTCGTTCAGGAGCACCAGGGAGAACTCGTGGTTTCCGCCGAGCGCGTTGGTCGCCTCGATGAGCATCCTCATGATGTCGGCACTCGACATTCCAGTCTTGACGTTCGCGTGGACGTGCCGGATTGCGTTAATCGTAACGTCAGCGGCGGCCTGCATCAGGGCGAGCTCGGCCGGCGACTTGTGCATGCGGCAGGCGTTGACGAGGGATTCGCCTGAAACGATCTCCCGCCCGTCTCCGGCTGCCTTTGCAAGGTTGTTGACGATGAAATGGCGCGTCGTCGGCTCGATCGCGAGCGGGCCTGGCGACTTTCGATCGCCCGTGGCGCCCGCAATGAGGACGAACGGGCTTTGATCCTCGTGCCAGGGCCGAACGTCGGCATCGATCTTGAGCGATTCCTGGACCGAGGGCACTTCGAAGAAAGGCGTGACGACGACGACCTTCCCTTCGGCCGGGATCAGCGCCGCAGTTGTGCGCTCGGAACGCCACCAGCGGATGCCGGTGAAGTATTCGAGGGAGGAGCCGGCCTCCACAAGGAATGCGGCAACTTTTTGCTGCTGCATCAGCGATTGAAGCTTGGCTAGCCGGGCGCCGTGCTCTTCGACGGTGATGGGCCGAGTGCTGGCAGTCAGAGACCTATGGCGCGGCGTCTCCGATTCGGTCGCGGACACTCTCGTGCCGACCGTCAATGAGGCACCAAGAGCAGTCATTCCAAAGAAAGTGCGTCTGGAAACCGTGGTCATCGATTACTCCTCAGATTCATGCCTGGAGTCCGCAGGTGCTTGCGGAGCAGATAGAAGGCGCCGACGCTCAGCATAGCGATCGACAGGCCGACGACCAGTATGAAACCGCTTTGCGCGCTGACAAAGCCGGCGCCCAGATAGACTGTCGCAATCGTGTAAGGCAGCTCGGCAATCGCAAGGGCCAGCAGAAATTTGCCCAAGGGATACTTGGCAAGACCCAGCACGTAACCCGGAATTTCCGACGGTAGCGCGAGCTGGAACAGCAGTATCAGACGGAACGGCGTGTCGGGATGGATGCGCCGCTCGATGCGACGCAAAGTGCGGTCCGCCGTCAGCCATTGCACCACCGGTCGCCCGAGATATCGGGCGATGCCGTACGCGATCGCGCCGCCGAGAATCCAGCCCAGCCACAGCAGCAGCATGCTGAGGGCCTCGCCCCAGACGTACACCGCCACGGGCATGACAATCGCGATCGAGACGAATGCGAACATCGCGGAGACAGCGGCGAGCAGCACGAAGAGCAGCGCACCCTGGAGCGGGTGATCGACGATCACAGCCTTGCTGGCCGCCAGCACGTCGAGTAGTGCCGCGTGCAATTCGCCCGACGCCGTGATCGCAGCCAACGCGATGCACAACAGGGCCAGAAATGCCGCCCGACGCCAGACGGCGCCGTGCCGCCCGAGTAGTTCCACGATGCGCTCTCCTTGCGGGAGGGATTATAGTAATCGCTGACTTTCGGGCCGGAGAATGCATTGCCACAATGCCCGCCACAAGTCGCGAGGCGCATTCTGGCGCAGGTTCTGGCAATCGTCTGCGCCGTGCCGCTGATCGCGGCTGCTGACGAGGATCGATACGTGACCGAACGCAAGGCGCTTCTCGCCGAGATCCAGCGCGACGCCGCGGCAACCGCCGACAGTACCGGCAGGCCACGCTTCAGCGCGCGCGTGATCGGCGCGATGGACGCCGTGCCGCGGCACCGGTTCGTGGCGGCACGCGAATTGGGCAGCGCCTACGAGAATCGACCGCTGTCCATTGGCTACGGCCAGACCATCTCGCAACCTTACATCGTGGCTTTGATGACCGAGCTGCTGGATCCAAAGGCCGAAGACATCATCCTCGAAGTCGGCACAGGCTCCGGCTACCAGGCGGCGGTGCTCGCGGAACTCGTCGCGCGGGTCTACACAATCGAAATCATTGAGCCGCTCGCCGGCAAAGCCACTGCGCGCCTGAAGCAGCTCGGCTACCGCAACGTCCAGGTGAAACTGGGCGACGGTTATTACGGCTGGCCGGAGCACGGACCTTACGATGGCATCATGGTCACGGCGGCCGCGAATTCGATACCGCCACCACTCATCCAGCAACTGAAACCCGGCGGCCGCATGGTCATTCCCGTTGGCGCACCATTCCACACGCAAGACCTGATCCTGCTGCAAAAGGACGCCAATGGAATTGTCTCGACGACCTCCGTACTGCCGGTCGCCTTCGTGCCGCTCACCGGCAAGCGATAATGGCGCGACGCGAGCAGGTGCTGCTCGCCCTGTCGATCGGGTTGCTCGCCGGAGCGGCGCTCGCCTACCAGGTCCTGCTGTTCCGCCTGCTCGCCATCGTCCAGTGGCAACCCTTCGCTGCGACGATCATCAGCCTCGCGCTTCTCGGTCATGGCGCGGCGGGCACGGCGCTCTCGCTCGCCGGCCCGCGGATGCTGCCGCGGTTTTCCACCGTCTTTGCGACCTGCGCATCGCTCTTCGCCATCGCCGTGCCTGTCTGCTGGGCGGTTGCGCAACGCTTGCCGTTCAACGGCCTCGAACTGGTGTGGAACCCGGCGCAGCTCGGCTGGCTCGCGGGGCTCTTCCTGCTGCTGTCACTGCCGTTTTTTTTCGCGGCCTGCTGCTTCGGGCTGGCATTCATGGCCGCGCGCGAGCGGATCGCCGTGCTCTACGCCGCGGATCTGTTGGGTGCGGGCCTGGGGGCCGGACTCGCAACTGCCTTGCTCTTCGTGCTTCCCGCGGAGGACGCGCTCCGAGCCGCAGCCGTTGCTGGCGCCGTCGCTGCCGCCTTGCTGCCCGCCTCCAACTTCGCCCGCCTGGCGCTACCGGCGCTCGCCGCGACCTCGGCCCTGCTGCTGCCGCATTCGTGGTTTGCGCCGCACATAAACGAGTTCAAGGGCCTGCCGCGGAGCCTCGAGGTCATGGGAGCCGAGGTCGAGGCCGAATCCTCGAGTCCTTACGGCCTGCTGACGATCGTCCGGAACGATACGATTCCGTTCCGCCATGCGCCGGGCCGCAGTCTCACCGCGACCTCGGAGTTGCCCGCGCAAATTGCCGTTTTCACGGATGGCGATGCGATGACCGCCTTGACCGCCTGGGACGGGCGCCGGGAATCGCTCGCCTGGCTCGATGAGACGACTTCGGCCTTGCCCTACCATCTGACCCGGCGCCCACGCGTGCTGGTGCTGGGAGCGGGCGGTGGCGCGGAAGTCCTGCAAGCGCTCTATCACGACGCGCAGGAAATTCACGCGGTTGAACTCAACCCGGCCATGCTCGCGTTGCTGCGCGCTCGGCTGGACGAGCCCCGCGTGCAGCTGCACCACGGTGAGGCCCGCGGATACGTGCGCACCGATCGTCGCCATTACGACCTGATTCAGGTCGCGCCACTTGATTCCTCCGGCGGCGCCGGCGGGCAGGCGATGGCAGAAAGCTTTCCCTACACCGTGGAGGCGCTCGTCGACTACACCGCAAGGCTCGCTCCTGGCGGTTTTCTCGCGCTGACGAGCTGGGAAAAGCAACCGCCGCGCGAAGGTCTCAAGCTTTTCGCGACGGCGGTCGAGGCATTGCGCTTGCTCGGGTTCGATCCGCGCGATCGACTGGCGTTTATCCGCGGCTGGCAGACGAGCACGCTCGTAATCAAGCACGGTGCGCTGACCGCCGCCGATCGCAGCCGCCTGCGGGCTTTCTGCGATGCGCGCGGCTTCGACCCGGCCTGGTTTCCGGGCATCGAACCCGAGGAAGTGAACCGGCACCACCGCGTGCCGCGGCCCTGGCTGCACGAAGGCGCGGTCGCGCTGCTCGACGATGGGGCCGAGCGTTTCCTCGCCGATTACAAGTTCCGCATCGCACCGGCAACCGACGATCGCCCGTACTACTTTCATTTCTACCGCTGGAAGTTACTGCCGGAGTTGATCGCGCTGCGCGGCCAGGGCGGATTGACGCTGCTCGACACCGGCTATCTGGTGCTGGTCGGCACGCTGGCTCTCGCGGTGCCGTTGTCGCTGCTTTTGATCCTGACGCCCCTCGCGGCACTCGGCCGGCCGCAAGGCAACGTAGCACGACTGCGCCCGGGGATTTACTTTCTTTGCCTGGGACTCGCGTTCCTGTTCGTCGAGATTGCCTGCATGCAGCGCTATGGCCTGTTCATCGGGCAGCCGCTGTTTGCCGCGGTCGCAGTATTGGCGGGTTTCCTCGTCTTCGCCGGGACTGGCAGCATCGTGGCAGCGCGCGTGCGCAACCGGGCACGGGCGTTGAAATTGGCAGTTTCCGGTATCTGCGTGCTGCTTCTGCTCCAGACGGCGGGGTTGCCACCGCCGCCCGGCATCGTCGAGTCGACACTCGCGCGCGTTTTGATCACGCTCGCATTGATCGCACCGCTGGGCTTTCTCATGGGCATGCCGTTTCCGCTCGGAATGTCGCGCCTCGCGTCCGAGTCGCCGGCATTCATCCCCTGGGCCTGGGGAATCAACGGTTGCGCTTCCGTGCTATCGGCGCTACTCGCCGTGCTGCTCGCAGTTCACTTGGGTTGCAGCGCTGTGATGTGGATGGCGGCGGGGCTGTACGCAGTGGCGGTGTTGGTTTGGTCAACGCCCACTGCCGCCTGAATGCAGCATCCTGCCTTCGCAACCGAATTAACGCGATTCCCGGATTCGGATTCCGCGAAGCGTGAGTGTTCCCGCGTGGTCGCCCTGGATGCCGATGAGTCCTTGCCTGGCAAGCCCGTAATTCGGATACTTCGAGAACTTGCTGGTCGCCACTTTCGCCTTCCAATCCGGGCTCCAAAGCTCGTAGGTCACGACCTTCTGGCCGTTCAGCCAGTGCTCGACGTGCGCACCCTTGACGACGATGCGCGCCGCGTTCCACTCGTTCGCCGGCTTGACCATGCCGGCCGGCGCCGCATACAGCGCATAGGCAGCAGCCGCGGAAGTCAGGCGATTTTTTCCGTCGGGATGCCTGGCGTCGTCGAGCAATTGATACTCGGGCGCGCTCCAGTAGATGTAATCGTATTCGCGCGTTCCACGGTAGAAGATCCCGGCATTCCCGCCTTCGCTGACTTTCCATTCCAGCTCGAGCTCGAAGTCGCCGAAGCTCTCGCGAGTGACGAGATCCTGGACTTCGCCTTCCTTGGAAAGCGTGTCTCCGTCAATGCGCCAGCCGTCGGGAAAGCGGTCGGTCTTCCAGCCGCTCCAGATCTCGCGTGCGTCCGCTCCGATCAGAGATCGCGACTCACTCATTCGGGTTGTTTCCTGGGTGCAGGCCGTACCGACCGACGTTGCGGCAATAAGCATGAGTAGGATTTTCACGGCATCTCCCGGGTAAATCGGTTACTACGGTCGCCATGTGCCTTTGGCCACTGCGGGAACGAATTGATCCAGTCCCGGTGGCGGAAAATCCAGCGTCCTGCCCTCTTCGGCGCTCTGATACGCGGCCATCAGCAGTTTAACGACTTCGAGCCCATCCTCGAAAGTCAGGCGTGGGGCTTTCTTGCCCAGGAATGCGCGCGCGAAATGACGATCTTCGCCCTCGTAGCCGTAGGCCGCCGCTTCATTGGCAACGACAGGCATCAAGCCGGTTTCGGCATTCTGTTTCTCGAGCATATCTTCGCCGGCCGGCGACTTGACCGCGCGGGAGAAAAAGACCTTGAGTCCGCTGTCCAGTGTATTCCACGACATTGAGTACTCCGGACCGAGCAATTCGGCCGACAACCGAAGGCCCGCACCCACATAACTCCATGATGTCGTCGCTTCGCCGATCACCCGTTGGCCCTCGTCCGTCTGGAACTCGATCGTGAGACTCGCGAAGTCTTCCGACGGATGCTTCAGGTAGTCGATCTCCTTGCCGTGCGTTTGGCGTAGTTGCTCTGCGTACTGCGGCTGCGTCCACTTGAGGCTTGCGACATGCGCGGTGACACGCACCGGCCGAACGGACGAGCGTGGCGCGCCCGGACGGGTCAGCAGGTGCCGGACGAGAAGCACCGAATGGCACATCATGTCGTTCAGCACCCCGCCGCCCTGCATTTCGCCGCGCCAGAACCACGGAGCATGGGGACCGCCGTGCTCCTCCGCGGCGCGGGCCAGATATGGCCGGCCCGTTGTCGCGGCCCCGCGCGACCATACCAGCGCATGCCCGGCTTCGATTTGCGGCGCAAAGACCTGGTTTTCGAGATAGCCATGCAAGAGTCCTGCTCGGCTGACCATTTCGAGCATGCGTTCAGCTTCTGACACGGTCCGCGCCAATGGCTTCTCGCAGGCGAGACCACGGAGCGTCCCGTGACCGCGTTCGATCGCATCGACGATTTCGGCAATATTCGCCAGCCGCTGATGATTGGGGCCGGTGAGCCAAAGGGCGTCGATTGCTGGATCGGCGACCAGGTCGCGAATACTCGCATACGACTTGGCGTCGCCGATGTCGAACTGCCGCGCGAGCTCCGCAGCGGCGACGGCGTTGAGGGCCGTCGGGCTCCACACCCCCAGCACGTCGGCATCGCGAACGGCGCGAAACGCTTGCAGGTGCATGCGCGCGTTGAATCCGCTGCCGATCAGGCCGACCCCGAGACGCTTCGAGCTCGCCGTCATGGGTCACCTCGCACCGGCTCTTCGCTCAAGCCGACACTGCGAAGAACTTCCGGCGGCGGGCCGTCAAAGCTCGGCAGCGCGACGTTGCCAACGTACTTGAGGTCCCGCATGCCCGCGGGAGTCGTATAGAACCCGCCGACCGTCAGATCGCGAAATCGAGTGAAGAATGCCGCCGCGTGCGCGAGCCGCGGGCTAGCCTTCGGCAAATAGCAGATCTCATCGCAGATCGCCGACATCTCCCGATCGCCGAGGTCGGCGAAGCCGCGCCCGTACCGACGGTTCGATTCCGTGTCGAGCCACGCGAGCCCGACAAGTAATACCCGTCGATCCTCTAGCTGCTCCGGATATGGCGCACTGATCCACTCGTCGAGAAAGTCCGCGACGCCGACCGCCGAGGCAGCCGGCGATTCGGAATCCGCCGGGATGATGAGGTCACAGAGAGCCGCGGTTGTCCGACGCTGATCCGCCGTGAGCGTCAATGGCCAAAGGTCGCCGGCCTCGTAGATCCGCATGAGGTCGGGATCGGTGCCGTAGCCACTCGCGGGGACCGCTGTTGCACCAGGCGCAAGCCGCGGCATCACAGGCAATACGGCCGCGGCGGCGAAAACCCACTTGATCGTCGTGCGGCGGTCGACCCGGATCGGCTCGCTCATGTCACAGCTCCTTGCGACGCATGCGGTCCAGCACGTGATCCGCGGTCCGCCACGCCAGCGCCATGATCGTCAGCGTCGGATTCTTGTCCGCGTTCGAGGGAAACACGGCGCCGTCCGTGATGAAAAGGTTTTTCACGTCCCAGGTCTGGCCCCAGCGGTTGGTGACAGAGGTCTTCGGGTCCGCACCCATGAGGGCACCGCCGAGTTCATGGATGATCGAGCCGCCGGGAGCGATCGCCTTGCTGCCGTGCTTCTCGATTTCGCCCTTCACGCGCCCGCCCATCGCCTCGATGATCTGCCCGAAAGTCAGTTGCATGTGCGCCGCCTGGCGCGTCTCGTGCTCCGACCATTTCCAGCGAAAGCGCAACACCGGTATGTCCCACTTGTCCTTTACGACCGGGTCGATCTCGCAATAGGAGTGCTCGTTCGGGATCATCTCGCCACGGCCGTCGAAGTAGATGAACGAGCCATAGTAGCGGCGCGCGTCTTCCTTCAACCGCCGTCCATAGCTGCCGCCGGTAACCCACTCGATGCCGGCGATCGTTCGCATCGAAGGCATCGTCCGCCCCGCGCCGAACTCGATATGATAACCGCGCGCAAAACCGAGTTTACCGGCCAGTTGCTCCTTGTAGAGCCACCAGGGCACATAGGTGTGCCCGCCGCTCGCGCCATCCTCGTTATGCGGCGGAAGATTCTCGAGCAGCGGAATCTGCCCGTGCACCGTGCTGCCCACGGTATCCATGAGATAGCGACCGAGTTTGCCGCTCGAGTTCGCGAGTCCCTGCGGGTGCTGCGCAGTCTTCGAGTTGAACAGAATGCGCACAGTCTCGCACGCGCTCGCAGCGAGGCAGATCGCGCGCGACCTGGCATGAACCGGCTTGCCGGTTGTCCGGTCGACAAAGTCGACGCCACTCGCGAGGCCGTTTTCGTCAAGCGTGACGTCCCGCGCCATCGCGTTTACGAGGATGTCGAGCTTGCCGGTGGCGAGCGCCGGAGGCAGATGCACCGTCGTGGACTGATAGTTGGCGCGGATCGAGCAGCCCCGGCCGCAGGGAGTCGCCCAGAAGCAGGCCGCGCGGCTCTTCATGTGCTCGGCCAGGATCCGCTGCGCGTTCGGATTGCCGGGATGCAGAATCGCCGGCAGATTCCGGAAGTCCAGCATCTGTGTGAGCACTGCGCGGTGTCCGGCGACGACCGGTATGCCGAGCTTCTTCGCGCGGTCGGCGACCAGCCGATCGCTGACACGAGGCTTGGGCGGCGGCAGCAGGCAGCCCGGCGGAGAGTCCGGCGTGTTCTCGAGTCCGTCGTTCGCGCCGTAGACGCCGATCAGCATCTCGACTTTGTCGTAGTACGGCGCGAGTTCCTCGTAGGTCAGCGGCCAGTCGAATCCCAGGCCATCGCGGCTGTGCGGCTTGAGATCGTAAGGGCCGTTCCGGAAGGAGTAACGGCCCCAATGATTGGTGCGTCCACCGAGCATTCGCGCCCGCCACCAGTCGAATCGTTCCGTATCGGCTTCCGAAGTATTGACGTAGGGTTCGCCCGGCACCTGCCAGCCGCCGTCGACGGTCGCGTCATAGAACCCGAACGGCTTGTCCGGCGTCGATGCGCCGCGAAGCGGGGCCTGGCCCGGCATCTGGAACATCGGGGTTTCGGATTCAGGCTGATACCGGCGCCCGGCTTCGAGCATCAGCACGCTCGCGCCTTCCATCGCGAGCGTGTAAGCGGTCTGCCCTCCGGCCGCGCCCGACCCGACGACGATCACGTCGTAATCGCCCAGGGTCCCGGATGTGACGAACGGCATCTTTTTTCTGGGTTCAGATTTCGCGGCTGTGCTGACCCTGCGTGAGCGCTTTCGGCAGGGTCAGCCCAGCACGCTCGCTGTCCCAGACGATGCTCATGATGCGCCAGCGTTCATCGTCGTGAATCAAGGTGAAGAAATTGACTCCGCGGCCCTGCCTCGTCTCGGTTGCCGATCGCCAAGAGAACTCGTACACGCTGGTCAGGCGCGCCACATTCCCGAAAACGACGGCTTCGTGAGAAAGTTCGATTTCCGTGAACTGCACGTCTTTCAACAGCACTTCCACATTCTCGATGTAGTCATCAAGCGTCATTACGCGCGCAAAGCGCGTGCCGTCCGGGTTGACGCCGGTACGGACCAGGCGCGCTTCGGGGTGATAGTGCGGGCGCATGGCATCCCAGTTTCGCTGCCCCGAAGGGGCGGAGACGGCGCTGTAGAGCGTCCACGTCAACTCCCGAAAATCGATCTCCATCCTGACTGAGGTCATTTCGCGAGCTCGTGGTCGTAGCTAAGTACGCGCGCCAGCTTCCACTGCCCGTTCTCTTCCTTCCAGACATGCGTGAACTGGCCGGTTTCGGTCAGGCGGTCCGGCTTGTCCTTCTGGATCGCATGGAAAGTGTGCGTGCCGACCTGGATCGCGCCGTAGTTGTTGAGGGCGTACACCTTCATGGACTCGGGCACCAGCTTGCGTGCCGACAGGAAATCCGTGCCATCCGCCTGCCGCTTGCACTTGTCCTGCGTGATCTTCACGAACTCCGCGGCTGAGCTGCTGACGAGGCCACTCTTATCATGGAACATCTCGAAATCATCGGCGATATAGCGGCGTACCGTCTTGATGTCGCAGGTGTCGAAGAATGCCTTGAAGAATTCGGCGTCGGCTTTGAGGATTTCCTGGTCGAGACCGGGCCGCGCCACGGCGCCGGGCGTGAGATTGATCGCCGCCTCCTGCGTCGGCTCGGGCACGCGCGTTGCCTGCCACGCCACCGCCCGCCACTCGCCTCCGCGTTTGACGAATGTGCCCGTATTCAGGAATCGGGTAACCATCGCGTCGGGGCCACTGCCCGTGGTGCCCACGAGCTTGAATGCGACCACGGCGGTATCGCCGTATTGCTGGATGCGGATGTCTTCTGCGGAATACGCCGTCGGGATCGCTCCGGCCGCGTCGGGACCGGAGCGCGCATTTTCGAGGATCTCCGCCTTGCCGACCCGCACGCCGGCAGAGCGCGTATAGATAAGGTCGTTCGCCCAGAAGCGATCGTGCACGCCGACGTCATTTCTCGAAGCGCCATCGAGAAAATACTTCAACAATTGCGTCAAATCTTCCGCTGCGGGTGCAGTCGCGACACCCTGAGCCTGCACGGCAGGCGCGAAAACCAGCGCCAATATCAAGGTTAATAGCCTGCGTCTCATGACATACCTCGAACCGTGCGACTGGGATGGGGGCCGTGCGCGCCAATTTTGGACAGAGCGGCCGCAAAGGTCTATAAAGACTTCGCGTCCAGCAGTGTCTCACTCCAAGGTGAGAGCATGTCAGGGGATCGGGGTAACTGGGGCGTGCTAGTGGTGTTGCTTGCGCTCAGCGCATGCACCTCAACCAAGGCTGTATCTCCGGTCGACAGCGCTGAACCCACCGAACTTCGCCTGAAAGCGGGCGACTCGATACGAGTCGTAACGAAGCAGCGCGAGCGGATGTCATTCGAAATCACGGAAATCCGTGCGAGCGAACTGACCGGCGTCACCGTCAAGCCCGCGTCGCATGAAACCCTCCCGGTGGGACAGGACGTCATCGTTCCTTATGCCGACATCGCGCTCGTGGAAGTCCGGCGATTCAGTGCGCTGCGGACGGCGGCCGTACCGGTTCTCGTCGTGCTGACGGCAGGCGGCATCGCGCTCGCGGCCACGCCGGTCATGGTCGGACCCTGAATCACGCCATGCGCAGCGCCACAGCGAAGCTTGTTTTGCTCAGCGCGGCACTGCTCGCGGCCTGCCAGCATCACCCGACGATCAAATACCCCAAGCTCCCCGTGGCCGGCACGGTCGAAGCGGAGTTCGACTGTGAAAATCTTGATGACGCGGTATTGAAGACGGAAGCCGTCCGTTGGGTGATGCGGCAGGATGGTGCCCGCCTGATCTCACCGGAGGAACGCGCCGCCCGCACCGCCACGGATGTCGCAACAACGATCGCGGCGACATTCGCCTGTATCTTCTGTTTCTCGCCTGTCTATCTCGGCGACGAGGGACACACGGTTCTCAACATTGCAGACCGTCGGCTCGTGTCGCTGCTGAAGCTCAAGGATGACAAGCGATGCACGGCCCTTCCGACTGCAATGGCAGGGATAACCGACATCCAAATGTACGGCACGGTTACCGAGCTGCTCGCCCGGGAGGAACGGAAGGACCCGGGCACCGATGTCGGCGAACTGCGCGCCGAGCGAACCCGACTGCTGGACAAGCTTCGCCCATAGCGGCATCTTGTCCGGCACATTGACGACTGATTCCCCCACCATCGTCGAAATCCCGACATCGCCCAAGTTGACGGCGTCGGCGCGTATTGCTCAGGTATTTCCGACCCTGACACCGGCCCAGATTGCGCGCATCGCGACGCATGGTCGAAAACGCAGCGTCGCCCGCGACGAAGTGATCTACGAGTTCGGCGCTGCCTCAGTACCCTGGGTCGTGGTCTTGCAGGGCAAGCTCGGCATCGTTCAGCCCGCCGACGGCGTGGAGAAGCTGATCCGGACGCTCGAGCCGGGCCAGTTCACCGGCGAGATCAATATGCTGTCCGGTCGTCCTGCGCTCGCGCGCGCGCGCGTGCTCGAGCCGGGCGAGGTGATCGAAGTCGATCGCGAGCGGCTCCTGTTCCTCATTCAAACCGATTCGGAACTGAGCGAGATCCTGATGCGCGCCTTCATCCTGCGGCGCGTCGAGCTGATGGAGCAAGAGCTCGGTGACGTCGTCTTGATCGGCTCGAGATTCTGTTCCGGTACGCTTCGCATCCAGGAATTCCTGAGTCGCAACGCTCATCCGTACGCGTATCTCGATCTCGAGCAGGATGCCGACGCGCAGCACCTGCTCGACCGGTTTCAGGTCACCGAGGCAGACATCCCGGTCCTGATCTGCCGCAGCGAACTGGTACTGCGGAACCCGACGAATGAACAGATCGCCGACTGCCTCGGATTCAACGAATCGATCGACCCGGCGCATATTCGCGATGTGCTCGTGATCGGCGCGGGCCCATCGGGGCTTGCGGCGGCGGTTTTCGCCGCGTCCGAAGGGCTCGATGTGCTCGTGATGGAATCCAATGTGCCCGGCGGACAGGCTGGTGCCAGCTCGAAAATCGAGAACTTTTTCGGGTTTCCGACCGGGATCTCCGGCCAGGCGTTGACCGGCCGCGCGTACGCCCAGGCGCAGAAGTTCGGCGCCCAGGTGATGGTCGCGAGCGGAGCCTACAAGCTCGCGCGCAATCGCAAGCCCTACGCGATCGAGAGCAACACCGGCCAGCGCGTGGAGGCGCGGACGGTCGTAATCGCCTCCGGCGCCGACTACCGCAAGCCGAAGATCGCCAACTTGTCGCGATTCGAAGGCGCAGGGGTGTACTACGCGGCGACCTTCATGGAGGCGCAGCTCTGCCGCGGCGAAGAAGTGATCGTCATCGGGGGCGGCAATTCGGCCGGCCAGGCGGCGGTCTTCCTGGCGCAGACGGCGGAACGTGTCTACATGCTCGTTCGCGGAGAAGGGTTGGCGGAGACGATGTCGCGCTACCTGATCCGGCGAATCGAGCAGAATCCCGCCATCGAATTGCATGCCCATTCCGAGCTTACCGCCCTCGAAGGCAGCAACCATCTCGAGCGGGCGCAGTGGCGGGGCAGGAAATCCGGGGAGACCCAGACCCGCGACATCCGGCACGTATTCATCATGGCCGGTGCCGATCCGTGCACACGCTGGCTCGAAGGCTGCCTCGCACTCGATACGAAGGGCTTCCTCAAGACGGGCGCCGATCTGACGGAAGAGGATCTGCGCAATGCCCGATGGCCGCTCGGACGACGGCCGCTTCTTCTGGAAACGAGCCTGCCCGGCGTGTTCGCCGTCGGCGACGTGCGCAGTGGCAATGTCAAGCGCGTGGCTTCCGCGGTCGGAGAAGGGTCGATCTCGATTGCGTTCGTGCACCAGGTGCTGAACGAGTGAAAATTAAAGTGAATCAGCCGCTGCGTTTGTTGCCGACGACACCGTAGTGGTACGGCGGCAGATCGAAGATCGATTTCGCCAATTCAAACCCCGCCTTCTGAACCCATTGCTGACATTGCTCAGGGCGCGGGCGAATACTCAAGTCCGGCCCTCGCGGCGTGGCCACGTCGTAGTTCCAATGGATGATGCCCACTTTGCCGCCGGGTTGGAGCACGCGAAACGCCTCCCTGAGCAGACCGATGGCATCTTCAGCGTGGAGAATATTGAATACCATCGCATAGCCGACTGAGCCGTCCGACAGCCCACTCCCAACGGTGACAAAGTCGCGTTCGACGACTCTCACATTGGAAAGGCCGCTGGATTTCGCCCGGGCCTCAGTCGCCGCAAGCATATGGGGCTCGATATCCAGGCCGAACACCGTTCCGCTCGTGAGCTGGGCAGCCGCGACGGTGAACGTGCCATACCCACAGCCGAAATCTACGACGTCGTGACCGGCGTCAGAGAATTCGAGTCTGGCGAGTAATTGGCGCGGGACGAAAAACCCCTCCCAGGTAGTTTCGTCCGGCATTCCGCTGTCGCGAACCTTCATAGTCGGCACGTCCGCAGTGTTTCAGTCGTCACCAGCCGATTCTGCGCCTACATGCAAATAATAGCCGGACGGGATCTAAATTCACCTTTCCTTTATCTTGGCCTCCAATGCCGGATCTGCGTTTCCGCCGCAAATCACGATCACCACGGTCTTGCCCGCGTAGTCAGCGGTCGACTTCAGAAACGCGGCTGCAGCGACGGCAGCCGCGCCTTCAAGGAGCTGGTCGTCTTCGCGGAATGCGCGACGCGCTGCGTTCAGGATTTCCGCTTCGCTGACCAGGACACTGCGATCAATGACCTGCTGTGCGACTTCCAGTGTAATCGCGTCCGGTTCCACGCCACCGGCGGTGCTGACGGAGAACGTCGGTTGCTCCGGTACCTCGATGATCCTGCCGGCGCGCATACACTTATACAGCACGGGAGAATTCTCCGGCCAACAACCCACAACCTCAGTATCGGGCGAAAAAGACTTGAGGTGCAGGCCAATACCGCCGATGAGCCCACCGCCGCCGACTGCCACGAAAACCGCATCGAGTCTGTCCGTATCGAGCTGAGACAGTTGCCGCAGGATTTCGACGGCAATCGTTCCTTGCCCAGCGACGACATCCCCGTCGTTGTAGGGCGACACATACGTGCGACTCGATTCTTCCGCCTCGCGACGCGCCGTCTGCTCGGCCAGGAGACTGTCTCCCCTCACCATTTGCACGCGCGCCTGCAACGATTCGATTCTGTTTCGCCGGTGCGGATCGATGTGTTCCGAGACAAATACTTCGACGGGTAAACCCAGTCTCCGGCCGATTGTAGCCACAGCCAAGGCGTGATTGCCGTTTGAAGCGGCGACAATGCCGCGCGCCGCCTGTTCCGCCGGCAATGAAAGCAGCTTGTTGGCGGCCCCACGCATCTTGAATGCGCCGGTTTCCTGGAGGTTCTCCAATTTCAGGAAGACACTTGCGCCGGCGGACTCGCTCAAATCGCGCGAACGCAGGAGCGGGGTCTCGCGGATGTGATCCCTGATTCGCCGCTCAGCAGTGGTCGAATCTATGAGCTGGGCAAGCTGCAATGCCATCGCCGAATACTACGATGGGGCGCATTTGAGTGAAATGGCGCGTGAGCGCCGCGCTTCGAACTGCCGTGTCGCGTTAGCTCATTGCGATAATGCGCTTTCGCGATTGAGACCGGGAATGATCGCCTCATGGCGTACCCTTGCGCCACGCCCTCCGGATAGCGCGGATCGTCCGTCATCTCGCACCCAGAATCCCCTGAGCAGGCGACCGTCGCGATCGAGATCGCGAGCTCGCCCGCGAGGCCGACAGGAAAGCTCGTCTCATGAGCACTCTGCTGAATTTCGTGCAACTTGAGCAGTTCGCCGGGAAAGACTATCGTCCGATAGAGTCGCCGCAAGGCCTCTGGTGCCCAGCCTCCACGAATTGCACGCCTGCCCACAAGTCGCATGAAGTCTCTTGGCAGCAAGCCTCAGGGCGCTCGGCTCGAGCGTATGAGCGCCTCTCCACTTTGGGCGGGAGGCCGCTTTCAAAACCGGCATCCGATCTTGCCAGGTCTGCGCGACCCGAATGCTCAAATGCCGACGATCAGCGATTTTCTTTGCGGCGGCGAGCGGCGGATGCCGGAACGCCCCCTGCCCTCGTTGAATCCGCTGGAGGCGTGGCACAAGCCTCCATCCAGCGGACTTCGCGCGACATGGTTAGGTCACTCCACCGTCCTCATCGAGATCGATGGCCTTCGAGTCCTGACTGACCCGGTCTGGGGCCCGCGCGCGTCGCCATCGAGGTTTGCCGGGCCCAAGCGCTTTCAGCCCGTTCCCGTTCCACTGCGCAATCTGCCTCCGTTGGACCTCGTGGTCGTCACACACGACCATTACGACCATCTCGACTATCCCACCATCCGCAAGCTGGCGAAGCAGGGTGTTCCCTTCGTGACTTCGCTCGGCGTGGGCGCCCACCTCGAAGCCTGGGGCGTGCGGTCCGAACGAATAGTCGAGCTCGACTGGTGGGAGTCGTACCGATTGCCGACTGCGGACCTCTCGGTAACGGCAGCACCTTCTCAGCATTTTTCAGGGCGCGGACTGCACGACCGGAACGCGACGTTGTGGTCGTCCATGGTGATTCAGTCGCCTCGTCACAAAGCCTTCTTCAGCGGTGACACGGGGCTGACGACTGAATACGAGACGATTGGCCGGCGCTGTGGCCCATTTGACCTAGTCATGCTGGAAGTCGGCGCGTTTCATCCCGCCTGGGGCGACATCCACCTGGGACCGGAGAACGCGCTGAAAGCGTTGGCACTATTAGGGGGCGGCCCGTTCCTGCCGGTGCATTGGGGCACGTTCAGCCTGGCGATGCACGCCTGGGATCAGCCGGCCGAGGTGCTGATGCAACAGGCCACCGCGACCGGAGCACATCTCGTCATGCCGCGTCTCGGCGAGCCTATCGAGCCTTCGCAGGCTGACGGCGTCGTGCCGTGGTGGCGGACGGTGGATCAGTCAGACCGCCCGACACCGCGCACATCGCCCAATACCTGGAGACTGCCCCGCAACACGCCCTGGCCCATCGATTAGCGCGGACCAGGGGAGAGATTCAGAGGCGCGTTCACTTCACGGCTGGCCGCCCCGCGCCGGGAAATCGCGAAACACATCGGCGACCGCGGATTGCACGACCGCTGGCTCGACGTTGCCCTTGTCGATTTCGCGCGTCACGCTGCCTTGCCATACCTCGGCTTTGCGCGCGCGGTCGATGGCATGGACGACCAGCGTGCCTTCCTTGACGTTCTTGACGCCCGAACTACCGACTCCGACCCCACCGCCGCCACTGCCGCCCCAGCTGCCGACGCCGACACCAATGCGCACGGGATTGCTCTTGATCGTTTCGGCTTTCGCTGTTTCGAAAGCAACGAGCAAGTCTGGCGTTGTGCCCGCTGCCGCTTCCTCGTAGCCCTTGCGCTTCAACTCGGTCGTGATCGCGGCACGGATGTTGCTGTCGAGCAGAGTCAGAGGCTGAGGCTCACCGGACGCATCGGTGCGCGCAGTTTCATCCCAGCCGAAAGTCTTGTAGGCCTTGAAATCGGCCTGAGGGTCGCGCATCGACTCGGGTTGCGGTGTCTGGGAAGCGCAGCCGCCGACGAAAGTTGCCGCGCCAAGCGCGAAGCTGACGACCGCAAGAGTCGTGTGCAGCAAGCGCTTCGAGATCGCAGTCCTGGTAACGCGTTTCGGCTGGTTCATGAGGCTAGCTCCTTCTGCCGACGATTGTGCACTTCACTGCGGCGGCCCTGAGCATAAACCCCTTAGCCCGGCCGTGAATCACCGGACGGAACCGTACGATTGCAAGTTTTACAAATCAACTACTTGTCGAAGCGTCACCATATCCTGGCGTTAACCGGACCAGATGCAGAGGACTGGTCCTGCGGCGCCGATTGAGTCGCCGCCGTGTAGATCTCAAGGGCGAGTTGCTGCGCTCGGGCGAGCCTCTTCTCGTCGAGCCGCTCCGCCAAGACGCCGAGCTGATAGACCGCGGCATCGCGAACAGCGGCGGGAACTCCGATCTTGAGTGCCGTGCTGATCAACGCGTAGGCTCGAACGTCGTCTCCCTGCGTGGCGCCGGCACTTGCGTGCATGCTACCGAGGTTTACCATTGCGGGCGCGTATCCCTGGTCTACGGACGCCTGGAAAAGCTCGAGTGCCTTGCGCGAATCCTTCGTGACGCCCAAGCCCCTGTCGTACAACACACCCAGTTTGTTCTGGGCGGCGGCGTCGCCCTGCGCCGCAGCGGGCTGCAGCCATTTCACCGCCTCGGCGTAGCTCTGAGGCACGCCCAGTCCGTGAAAATACGCCGTCGCGATATTGGTCGCGGAACTGACGGACCCGTTCCTGGTTGCCTGGAGGTACCAGGCGAAAGCTGCCACGTGGTCCTGAGGCACGCCGCGGCCTGTCGAATACAGAAAGCCGAGCCTGTTCATCCCTTCCGCATGGCCTAGCTCGGCGGCGCGTGCATACCACTGAAACGCCTGCGCGTAGTTGCGCGGCATGCCGACGCCCTCTTCGAGCATCTCGCCGAGCGCGAACATCGCCTCCGGGTTCGTACCTTCGGCGGCGATCTCGTACACGTCCTCCGCAGTAGCGCTGGGTGCCAACATCGGTCCCCGAGGCGCCGCCACTGTGGCATGAACCGGCGCCAACGCCACTCCCAACGCGACGAGGACGCCGATCATCGATTGCATGCTCATATCGACTCCATTGCCCTGAGCGGCAGTATCCGTTGACCGAATTGGTGGCTCTCCCCGGGCAGCACATTCCGATGAAAGTCCAGATACGGCAGACTCATCCGCTCCAGAAGACCTGCCGTGGCGATCGGATCGACGCGGGCATCTGGAGCGCGCTCAACGATTTCCCGCATGACGTCCACGATCTCGGGTTCGTAGAGTTCGAGGAGCGCGCCGGCGCGCCCTACGACAATGTCGGTGCCGGTCGCATCGGGTTCGACGCTTACGCGGACGACTTGCTCCGGCATCCTGGCAGTGTAGGCTGCAGCTTCCTCAAGCGAATCGAGAAACGATGTCTCGTCGTGCGCGTGGTGCGTTAAAGGCAGCAGCACGATGCTGGCGTCCGGTTCGCTCTCAGAGATGTGAAGCAGCGTCAGCAGAATCCCGTACGCCGTGCCAATCTTGTCCGGCTGAATGAGCACGTTCGATCGGAGCAGGAACCAGAGTGTCTCTTCCAGCTTGCGGCGCTGTTTCTGGGTCACGACCGCATGGATGCGGGAACGCGGGGCAAGTGCGGTCGCACGAAACAGTTGATCGCGCAGCAGTGCCGGCGCTGTATCCAAGTATCCCGCGCCGTCGCCATCTCCCGCCGCGACGACGATTATCCAAATGCCACTTGACATGATCTGCACTCCTTCTTTCGCGTTCGCAGTTACTCTATGGGCCTGGCAGTGCGCAGAACAATCCGTGTTCCGTTGATGCTGTGTTTCCGCGCCGGGTGGAAAAGTGTTGGAAACGCCGTGTCAACGAATGGCGAATTGTTCTGCGCGCGACTGAAGAGGATCCTGACTCCACGATGAACGTCAAAGAGATCGCGGCCGACATAGCCAGAGAGCTGCGGGAACACCCCGAGCGGTGGACGCAGGGCGCGCCTGCACGGGACAAGGAGGGCAACTCGGCGCGCGTGCGTTCGCCCGCCGCGGTGTCCTGGTGCCTGCTTGGCCACATTCGAAGGAAGCAGTATCAGACGCGAGGCGAGGTCGGAACGTCAGCCATGCTGACGGCACAGCTTGTCTCCTCATGGAACGACGCGCCCGCAAGGACCGTCACCGACGTCATTGTCCTCTGCGAGGAGGTCGCATCGGGCGCTGATACCGGGTTCGAACACGCGCTCGCTGCCTAGTAGAGGTTCCGGATCAGTCCCACTCTGGAACGAACACCCAGCCCAGCTGAACGCCGATGTCCGGCGTGTTGTTGATGTTCTCCAGGTTCTCCGTCAACGCGAACGTCACCAGATGGCGGCCTCTGCGATGTCGAACGCCGAGACTTACCTGGTACTTGTTGGCGAGCAATTCGTCGAGATCGGTCTCTTCGCGGTCATACACGCTGGGGCTGACGTAGCCCTGGAGAATCATGTTGGTCCGGGGAGTCAACCGGCGTTCGTAACCGACTACCAGCGTGGGCAGGATCTGCGACGGCTCCGGGACCAATTCCTCGGAACCAGCATAGTAGACGGCAGCGAGATTTACGTAGAGCGCTTGCGAATCCCAGAATCGTTGTACGCTCGCCTGCACGCCGAAGTCTGTACGCCCCGTGGAGAGTGCGGTCCGGCGGCCAGCGACCGGCAACTTGACGGCGGATTCGAGCACCAGCTTCCATCGCTCCGAGAAGGACGCGCCGGAGTAGCGGACGCCGATGACCGGATCGAGCATGCCACCGCTTGTCGGCGCCTCAAACAAGGCAACTTGGGCCGATTTCAGATCGAACAGCACATTGACATCGTTACGGGCCGCCGCGGGCCGCCCAAACGTGTCGGAACCGATCAAGTCGTGGAATCCCTCGATCGTGCTGTCCAGAAAGCCGCCGCCGAAGGCGGCAGCGCTGAGACTCACGTAAGCGCCCCAATCGACGGAGAGCTGGCGATGCAGCGTGACATCGAGCTGCGCGAGCTCCGTATCCATCAAATAGTTTTCGCCCGGCAGGTCTTTAATTGCCTGCCACTCATCCGGTCCCAGCTCGCGCCGCCCTGGGAGCGTCTTCAGATAATTCTCCACCTTCGGCGTCATTGCCCAGGTGTTCTGGTATGCGAGGCGAGTCTCGATGCCCCAGGCACCCGGCGACAGCGAAACCGCGTATGCGGGACGCATGTCCAGACGCAAGTAGCCGAAGGGCGTCAGATCACGCGCACGCAGCGGTCCAAAAAACGGAGAATCGCTCGCAGCAACCGCCGGCATACAGATCGCCGATAAGACGATTGCCGCATACATTTTTTGCATGGTTGCCTCCAGCGTTCGGCTGAATAGTCACGAACGCTGGTCGCCTTTGGGTCACACAACGGGAAGCAACGCGTTGCATTTGTGACCGGCCACAGCGGTGCACGTTTCCCGACAGGAAACACCGGATCAACGGAACGCTGCTTGTTCCAGGCCGACGGGGTGACTAACTTTGCGTGGACAGTCAATCAGGCAACAAGGCAGGAGATTTGATGATGACGCGAACTGCAACTGGAGTGGGCCTGGCGCTTGCCGGCGTGCTCTCGCTGGGCGCTGCGCCAGCCATCGCAGAGATCGAGGCCGGATCGCACGAAGCACATGTATACGCCGGCCAAGTGTTTGGCGATGACCTGACGGATACCGCGATTTCGGGTCAGACACCCGAGATCGACGATGATGTCGTGTATGGCCTCCGCTACGGATACAACATTTCAGAGAGCTGGGGCATCGAAACGTCCCTAAGCCTCAACCCGAATTCAGTCACGGGACTTACGGGTGGCGATATCGACATCGACCTCTCAACGATCGATATCAACGCGATGTGGCACATCAACCCCCAATCGCGATTCGTCCCCTACCTGACCGCAGGCGTGGGGTACGCCCAGGCGGATCTCGATCGCCCCATTGAGGGAACCGTCGACGGTCAGCCGGTCTCCATCCGTGACGACAGCGGCTTCACGCTCAATGCCGGCGCCGGCGCGCAGTACTTCGTCAACGACCGCTTCATGATTCGACTCGACGCGCGCTATCGCTACATGGACAAAGTCGTCGACCGCTTCAGTGAATCGCCGGGTTTTGTGGAGACCACGTTGGGCGCCGGCTGGAGATTCTGAACAAGAGCCTTCCTGTTTTTTGACGTCGGCCGCTCCACCGGAAATTGGTCCGGCGCTGCTACTCCTCCCCCGGCAGCGCGAGCGGTCGACGTCCCCTTCATTCCGTCGTAGTGACATCTGTGACATGCACGCGGCCGACTGCAACCGGCCAGCAACCACACACCATTAGGCTGAATTCATGACACACGTGTCCACCATGCTCGCTGCGTTGTGCGTCGCGCTGCTGCTACTCGCCGGCTGCGCAGACGAAGCGCCCGCGGCAGCTTCGCCGCCAGAGGTCGTCGTCGAGACGATGAAGCGAGATGACCTGCCCCTGGCGCTCAAGTATCCCGCACGCGTCTCCGGCATCCGCGTCGTCGAAGTGCGTGCCCGCGTCAGCGGCGTGGTCGTGGCAAGGGCCTATCGAGAGGGGCAACCAGTCAAGGTCGGAGACGTGCTGTTCCGAATCGAGCCGGATAACTATCAGGCGGCGTTCGAAGAGGCGGCGGCGCAGGTTTCAATTCAGCGCGCCGCCATCACGCAGGCACGCGCCGACTACAACCGCGCCAAGGCTCTGGTCGAGGAAGGCGCCGTGAGTCGCCGGGAGTTCGATCAAGCAGAGGCTGCATACGCTCAAGCGAACGCCGGTCTTGCTGCCGCCGAAGCATCGCAGAAAATGGCGCGTTTGAACCTGAACTACACGGAAGTGCGCGCTCCCGTTGCAGGACTCGCCAGCAAGGAAGCCGTAACCATTGGCAATCTGGTCAATGGCGCAAGCGGCGCCAGCGGCGATCTGCTGACGACCGTCGTTCAGGCAGATCCTGCGTACGTCGAATTCTCGATTGCAGAGCCGGAGCACTTGCGGCTGCGGACGCTCGCAGCACAACAACCTGGCGAGCTTCCGGTGCGGATCGTTAGCGGCTCGCTATGCGACGTCACTGGCAAGGTCGATTTCTCAGATACGTTCGTCAATCCCGCCACGGGCACCGTGCGGGCGCGCGCCATTTTCCCGAATCCCGACGGATGCATGGTCTCAGGGCAATTCCTTTCCATCGAGACCAACGGGCTTTCCATACTC
>CAVZUU010000009.1:0-120538 GCA_963778585.1 uncultured Gammaproteobacteria bacterium | reverse complement strand
TCGGACGCCTGGAGCGGCGGTTCGCCGGTCAGCTCGCGCAGCCTGTTGATCCGGTCGAGGATGGCCGGGTGGGTCGACATCAGGTTCGACGAGCGCTCCTCGAACTTCTTGATCGGGTTCGTGAAGTACAGTGCTGGGTGCCGCGATTGGCGACCTCGAGGACCTCCTGGTCGCCGCCGATCTTGGCCAGTGCCCGTTCGAGCCCGTATGGGTTCCGCGTCAGCTCGACGGCCGACGCGTCGGCGAGGTACTCGCGCTGGCGGTTGACGGCGAGCTGGATGAAGCGACCGATGATGGGGCCAGGATGGCCACGACGACGCGACGATGAAGATCACCGCCTGGATGCCGCTGCCGCCTTCGCGGCTCGACGATCGCCGAGCCTCCCGAGACGCCGCTCCAGAACGTGAAGCGCAGGAAGAAGTCGGCCAGGATGGCGATCGCGCCGACCATCACCCCGACGATGAGCGAGAACCGGATATCGAAGTTCCGGACGTGCGACATCTCGTGGGCGAGGACTCCCTGGAGCTCCGCGCGGTCGAGCTTCTCGAGCAGACCGGTGGTGATCGCGACCGAGGAGTGCTTCGGGTCGCGGCCGGTGGCGAAGGCGTTCGGAGCCGTGTCCTCGATCACGTAGACCTTGGGCATCGGCACGTTGGCCGCGATCGCCATCTCGCGAACGACGTTCATCAGCTGCGGAGCGCTGGTCTCGTCGACCTCGCGCGCGCCACTCACGGCCAGCACGAACTTGTCGCCGGAGAAGTACGTCCCGACGGCGGTGACCCCGCCGACCGCGAGCGCGAGGGCGGTCACGAGAACACCGCCCTCGGGACCGCCGACGATCGCGTACCCGATCGCGAAGCCGAGCACGCCGAGGATCAGGACGACGACGACCGCCAGCAGGAACGAGTTCCGCTTGTTCGCCGAGATCTGGTCGTAGAACGACGACCGGTTGGCCACGGTCAGCTTCCGCGGCGGTCTGTCGGCCCAGGCTGAGGTCGACGTTCGGGACGTTCGCCGCCTCAGGCTCGGCGTCGAAGAAGTCGCGCTTCGAGAATCCGAGCATGCCGGCGATCAGCACGGCTGGGAAGGTCTGGATCGAGGTGTTGTAGTCGAGCACGGTCGCGTTGTAGTGCTGGCGCGAGAACGAGATCTGGTTCTCGGTCGTCGTCAACTGCTCCTGGAGCTCGAGGACGTTCTGGTTGGCCTTCAGCTCGGGATAGTTCTCGACCACCGCGAACAGCGAGCGCAGCGTGCCGGTCAGCGCGTTCTCGGCGGCGGCTTGCTGGGCTGGGCCCTGGGCACCGGCGGCCACGGCCGCCGCGCGGGCGTTGGTGACGTCGGTCAGGACCTTCTGTTCGAACCCCATGTAGCCCTTGACCGCGTTGACGAGGTTCGGGATGAGGTCGTGGCGACGCTTCAACTGGACGTCGATCTGGGCGAACGCCTCGTCGATCCGCAGTCGTCGCTGGACCAGGCCGTTGTAGATCCCGATCAGGATCACGACGAGGACGACGACGATCGCGATGACGATGAGAATCGCTGGTTCCATGCAGGCCCTCCGCTCGGCGTGATTTCAGCCCGCCCGTCTGTAATGAGTCTAGCAGTGCCGCGATGCAACACATGGATGTTGATATGCGGTTGTTATGCCCGCTGCGTAAGGCTGGTCGTCCGGGCAATTTCCGAGCCCCCAGTCGGGACGCATTCGGAGACTTCGATGATGGCCCCATTTGCAGCCTCGCCGTCTAGCGGCCGTCCCGGTCAGGGACGCAGACACAGCCATGTTCGCGGGCGGGCCCGCTCATCGCCGCGTTCGACTTCCCCGAGCCCGGCACTTGAGACGGCTCACCCTGTGGCCTGGCGCTCCTCCTCGTCCTCGTCCTCGGTGCCCCCGCTGAAGCCCACGCGCTCACCGACACCCAGCTCGAACGCTGCCGGTCGCTCAACGCCGCGCTCGACACGAGCCGGGACATCCCGGGGATGCGGGTGCTGTGCCAGGTCGGTGCCAACCGGGCCATCGCGATGGGCCGGGCCGGCTCGCTCTGGCATGACCTGGGCCCGGTCAACCGGGCACTGGCCAATGCCGGGCTGTGCTGGGTGAACGTCGGCGAGGTCCTCGCCTGGAACAACCACTCGGGCAGCGGTACCGGATTCATGGTCCAGTGGGCCAACTCTCCGCCGCATTGGTCCTTGCTGTCGGCCACCCGCTTTGGCCGCGGTGGCGGGCAGCTGGTCGAGACAGGATGGCCGGAACTGGGCGGTCTACTACGTCGTGGACACCTGCTAAAGTCTCCCGCTGGCCGTTAGTGGTCCACGTCGAGCTGGCCGTTCGTGACGCCGGGTGGGTCCGGGCCGAGGATCCGGACCTGGTACGGCGTCGGTGGCAGTCGGTTCCGGTCGATCGCCACGAGGAACGAGTCGCCGACCGACGGGCTGCGACAGTTCATCGTGAGCCCCAGCGAGAATGATCCGTCCACCACGCGTTCCGGCGGGGTCGAATCGGATCTCGTCGAGGCGGCTCGGGCAGGAGACCGTGCCGAGCGGCGTGAGCCACACCACGACCGATCGTGCGAAGTCGACACCGTCGGTGGATCCGAACGGATCAGAGCAGTGCACGTCCAGGCGGCGTCGAGCCCCGCCTGGTCCGCGATCAGGCGGGGCTCGTTCCGATCTCCACACACCGCGCTGACGAGCGAGGAGCTGCCACCCATCGCCGCTTCGGCAGCTGGCGCGAATAGTCCCAGGCGCCGACGAGCGCGACGGCGAGGACCGCGCCAGCGCGCACCGATCAGGATCCGCCGCCACGACGGACGAACGAGGCCGATGCACGCCCGATGCTATGCGCGACCGACGGCGGCCTCGCCGCCCGGTATCCTCGCGCCCAGGTGACCGAGCGCGACATCCCGCTGTGCACCGCGCGGCGGCACTCGGGATCCTCTCGAACCCGATGGCTCGATCGGCTGCCCGAGGGCCGGTTCGCCCTCGTCGTCGCGGCCCCTGGTCTCCTTCTCGTCGGCGCTGTTCGTCGTCCCCCGATCCTCGCCGCGGTCGGCATGAGCTTCTTCCGGATCGAGCTCCTGCGCGACGACTTCACGCCGTTCATCGGCTTTCGCAACTACGCGGTCCGGCTCCCGGCGGACTCGGACGTTCCTGGGGACGCTGCCGCTCTCGCTCGGTTTCGCCGTCCTGACCTCGGCGCTCGCGGTGCCGACTCGCCCTTGCGACGGCCGTCCTGATCGATGGCCGGGCCCGCTTCGCCGGCGCCCTGTGCGGTCGTCCTGCTCCTCCCCTGGGCGTCGCCCCGATCGCGGACGGGATCCTGTGGCGGCTCATGTTCGAGCCGCGAACCGGTCTGGTCACCTACCTGCTGACCCAGCTCGGCCTGCCGCCGGTGGTGATCAGGGACGCGCCCGGTGCGTTCGTCGCGATGGTGCGTCGCGGTCGACATGGCGGGCGATCCCGCTCCTCGCGATCCTGTTCCTCGCGGCCCTCCGCACGTTCCCTCCGAGACCCGACGGGCCGCGAGGCCTGACGGCGCGTCGACGTTCCAGGCGTTCCGCTACGTCACCCTGCCGGCGATCGCGCCGGTCGTCATCGCCGCCTGCCTCGTCCAGGTCATCCTCGCGCTCCAGACCTTCGAGGTCCAGTACGCACTCTCGGTCGGGAGCACCGCCGAACGGGCTCGATGCTCGCCGGGCTCGCCATCTTCAACACCGTGATCGGGGAGATCAGCCTCGGGTATGGGTCCGCGATGACGATGGTGCTCGGGCTGTTCATCGCCCTGTGCCTGGGCGGCCTCTACCTCGTCGTCGCGCGGCCACGAGCGCCGCGCGCCGCATCGGCGGACCTCGCGGCCGACTCGACGTCCCGACACTTCGGACCAGGATCCATCGCCTGGTCCCGGCTGCGCCGCGCGCTCGTCGAGCGGCCGAGGACCGCCCACGTCGGCCATGGGCATCGCAGTCGAGGACCCGCCTCCCGCCGGATCACGGCTTCGTCGGGGCCGTCGTTGCCGCCTCGCGGCAGCGCTCCTCGTCGTCTGGCTTGCCGGTCCGATCGTCTGGATCGGCATCGCGAGCACGCAGCCTATCGTCGGCGGTCGCGCAGATGCCCCCGCAGCTGACGACGGAGCTCGACCTGTCCGGCTACGGCCGCCTGATCGGCGACCCAGCGTGGCAGGGCGCCGCGGTGGTGAGCATCACGATCGCGGTCCTCGGCACGCTCATCGCCCTCGTCGTGGCCATCCTGGCCGCGTATCCGCTGGCGCGGTTTCGCATGCGCCGGGGCACGGTGCTGCTGCTCGGTCCTGCTCGCGATCATGCTCATCCCGCCGATCGCCCTCGCGATCCCGGTGCTCTATCTCGTCATCGACCTCGGCATCCGCGACACGGTCATCGGCCTCGTCCTCGTCAACGCCGCGTTCTGGTCGCCGATCCTCATCTGGCTCGTGCGCGGCGCGTTCATGGGCGTCCCGCCGGAGCTGGAGCGGGCGGCCCGAATCGACGGGTGCTCGCGGCTCGGCGCGATCTTCCGGGTCAGTCTGCCCGCCGCCGCGCCCGTGATCGCCGCGGCGACAGCGATCGTGTTCATCGGGATCTGGAACGACTTCGTGTTCTCGGCGGTCATTGGCGGACGCGAGACGCAGACGCTGCCGCGCTACCTCGGGGAGAGCGCCTCGCCGCTTTCAACGTGTTCGCCGCGCGGATCGTCCTCACCGTTGCTCCCTGCATCGCGCTGGTCGTGCTGCTTCGAACGAGGATCCTCGCGCTCCGCTGACTGCCGCGGGACACAGCCGTGCCCGAGTCCGCCGCCGTCGAGCGGATGGTGGTGGGCGGTACTGGGTTCGAACCAGTGACCCCCTCGGTGTAAGCGAGGTGCTCTAACGAACCGAGCTAACCGCCGGGGAAAGCATAACGACCGTCGCGCCGGCGACGGTCGTGTCAGATTGCGAGGGTTGATTCCCAGGCCGGGACTTGAACCCGGATGAGTTTCCTCATACGCCCCTCAAACGTACGCGTATACCAATTCCGCCACCTGGGCTAGAGGTGTCGCTGCTTGCTCAGGTCCGAATGACTGGTACCGAGGGAGGGACTTGAACCCACACGACCTTGCGATCACTGGTACCTGAAACCAGCGCGTCTACCATTCCGCCACCTCGGCACGGACCCGTGCGCGACCGGTTTACCGGCCCGCAGCGAGGCGCCATGTTAGCACATCCCAGAATTGATCAGCCGCGTCGGCGACCTGGTTGATGGCCGCTCCACGGAGCGTGTCGCGGACGACGATCGACTCGTCCGCGAAGGCCAGCGGGAGCACGTATCGACCCTTTGCCGGTCACTGCTTCTGGAGGGCAGAGTAGGCGGCGATCCGTTCGGGCGGCGTGCCGGGTCCACGTGCCGCGCGAAGGAGCTTGTCGAGCGCCGGATCCTGGAGGCCGATGACGTTGGAGCCGCCGGTCACGGTCTGGCTCGAAGAAACGGTGCGCGCCCTCGTGCGCCTGGCTCGACAGGCGCATTCCGAGCGACTGGAGGTACTCGGTGATCTCCGGATCTTCGATGATCTGACCCGCGTCGCGCAGGCTCCGCACGATCATCAGCCCGATCTTGTATTCGTCGACCAGGGACAGCGTCGTGCTCGCGGGCGTGCCGATATCCGGCAGGTTGTCGCCGGTCGTCTGGCCGGCGGCAGGGACCGTGCCGAGGGCGAGTTGCAGCGAAATGACGATCAGCAGTGCGCGCATCGCATCGGTCCTGGTGGAGATCCCGGTTCGACCGCGGTTCCCGCGCATGGTTCGCCCGCCCCGAGCCTCAGAGCACTTCCGACGCAAAGTCGGCGAGCCGGGAGCGTTCGCCGCGCACGAGGGTCACGTGGCCCGCGTGCTGCCATCCGCGGAAGCGGTTGACCACATAGGTGAGGCCCGAGGTCGTTTCGGTGAGGTAGGGCGTGTCGATCTGCGCGATATTGCCGAGGCAGACGAGCTTCGTGCCGGGTCCGGCGCGCGTCACGAGCGCTTTCATCTGCTTCGAGGTCAGGTTCTGCGCCTCGTCGAGAATGAGATAGCGGCTGAGGAAGGTCCGCCCACGCATGAAATTGAGCGAACGGATCTTGATGCGGTGACGCAGCAGGTCCTGCGTCGCAGCGCGACCCCAGCTGCCGCCTTCCTGTCCCTGCGTCAGCACCTCGAGATTGTCCATCAGCGCGCCCATCCAGGGCTCCATCTTTTCCTCCTCGGTGCCCGGGAGGAAGCCGATATCCTCGCCGAGAGGGATGGTGACGCGCGTCATGATGATCTCGCTGAAGCGATTCGTCTCGAGCGTCTGGACCAGTCCGGCGGCGAGCGTGAGGAGCGTCTTGCCGGTTCCCGCCGGCCCGAGGATCGTCACGAAATCGATTTCCGGGTCGAGCAGCAGGTTGAGCGCGAGATTCTGCTCGCGGTTGCGCGCGGTGATGCCCCAAACGGCGTGCCGCTCGCTCCGGAAATCCTGGGTCACCTCGAGAGTCGCGACTTCGTCGTCGATCGAACGGACGATCGCCTCGAAGGCATCGGCGGACGAGTCGAACAGGAATTGATTCGGATGCCACTCGCGCACGAGCGGCCCGCGCACGCGGTAGTACGTTCGCGCCTGGTCGTGCCAGGACTCGACGTTGTTTCCGTGGGTCTCCCAGAAATCCGGAGGCAGCGGCGTGACGCCGGTGAATAGCAGGTCGGCGTCCTCTATCGTGCGGTCGTTGTAATAGTCCTCCGCGTGGACGCCGAGGATCGCGGCCTTGATGCGTAGATTGATGTCCTTGGAGACGAGCGTGACCCGCGTATTCGGCAGTTCCATCTGCAAGGCGAGCGTGTAGCCGAGGAGGGCATTGTCGATGCCGTGTCCGGGCAGGGTGTCCGGCAGTCCGGCCGCCAGCCGGCGCGTCTGGAAGTAGAGACGGCCGGTCGGGGGTTTCATGCCGTGATTGCCGGAGCGGCCGCTCGGCAGTTCGAGGCCACGGTCGATCTGCTCTTTGGTCGCGTTCGCCATCAACTCGTCGAGGAAACGCGTGACCTGCCGGACGTTCCGGGCCGATTCGGAGAGGCCCTTCTTTCCGGCGTCGAGTTCCTCGAGCACGCCCATCGGCAGGTAGATGTCGTGTTCCTCGAACCGGAAGACGGCGGCCGGATCGTGCATCAGGACATTCGTGTCGAGCACGAATGCGCGACGGGCGCCCTTTGCGGGCCGGTTCTTCAGCATGTCGCGTTCAAAGCTCGCGGACCGCGGCGAGGACCTCCGCCGCATGACCCGCCACGCGGACCTTGCGCCATTCCCGGCGCAGGACGCCCCCGGCGTCGATGAGAAATGTACTGCGCTCGATTCCCATCATTTTCCTTCCATACATGTTCTTCTGCTTCCAGACGCCGAACAGGTCGGCGACCGCGTGGTCCTCGTCCGCGCCGAGCTCGAACGGAAACTTCATCTTGTCGCGGAACTTGCGGTGCGATTCGAGCGCGTCGGTGGAGATGCCGAGAATCCGCGTGTGCAGGCGCCGGAACGCGGGCGCAAGGTCGCGGAAGTCGCTGCCCTCGATCGTGCAGCCCGGCGTGTTGTCCCGCGGGTAGAAATAGACGACCAGATTCTCGCCCTTCGGCGCGCCCATGCGAAACACGCCGTCCGTGCCCGGGACGCTGAACTTCGGAACTTTCGCGCCCAGCGAGACCGCCGCCATCGCGCCTCAGTTCTTGACCGGCTCGAGGATTGCGTCGAGGTTCATCTGGTCGCAGAAATCCATGAACTCCTCGCGAAGCGCCCCCACGTGGATCCGGGACGGCACGTTGATGACCATGTAGACGGAGAACATCTGCGCGCCGGTGTGCGCGGCGGCGTAGCTTCGCGTCGACAGTTCGCCGATGTCGATGCCGCGCGCGGCGAAGAAGCCGGCGAGCCCCGATACGATCCCGGCCTGGTCGATGCAGACCACGTCGACCGAGTACGGGACCATGTCCTCGCGCACCGGGCGCTGCACGGTGCGCCGCACCTGAATCGTGACTCCCGCCGTCTCGCCGAGCTTGCCGAGATCCGTCTCTATGCGCGCGATCGAATGCCAGTTTCCGGCGACGAGCAGCAGCATCGCGAAATCGGATCCGAGCGCCGTCATGCGGCTCTCGCTGATGCTGCCGCCGCAGTCCGCGACGATCTTCGAAAGGTCGTGGACCAGACCGATGCGATCGTCGCCGATGGCTGAAATTGCGATGAATTGTTTCATGCGGGAGCGGGCGGAAGCGTGGCGCAGAGTGTACCGGGATCAGTGTGGCGATGATACGATTCCGGCTCCGGTGCCGGCCATTCGGCCGGGGGGTGGCATGTTCCGCGGCAGCCTGGTTGCGCTTGTGACGCCGATGACGGAATCGGGCGACGTCGATCCCGTCGCGTTCGGTCGGCTGCTCGACTGGCACGCGCGCGAAGGCAGCGACGGCGTCATAATCGCGGGCACCACCGGCGAGTCCGCGACGCTCACTCCTGCGGAGGCCGCGGAGCTCCTGCAGATCGCCGTCCAGCGCATCGGCGGGCGGCTTCCCGTCATTGCAGGTACGGGAGGCCCCTCGACCGCGGCATCGGTCGAGCGGACGCGAACGGCCTGCGAATTGGGTGCCGATGCGGTGCTCGTCGTTACACCTTATTACAACCGACCGACACAGGAAGGACTGTACCGTCACTTCAGCATGATCGCGGACGCCGCGAGCGTGCCGCTCATTCTCTACAACGTGCCCACACGCACCGCGTGCGACCTTCTGCCTGAAACGGTCGAACGGCTGTCGGGCCATCCGCAGATCATCGGCATCAAGGACGCGACCGGCAGCATCGAGCGCGGCGTCGAGATCATCGAGCGCTGCGGTGACGATTTCCTGCTGCTGTCGGGCGACGACGCGAGCTGCCGGGAGCTGATCGGTGCCGGCGCGCAAGGCGTCATCACCGTGACCGGCAACGTCGCGCCGCGGTTGATGCACGAGATGGTCGAAGCGGCGCTGTCCGGCGAACTGGACGTCGCCCGGGAACTCGACGAGCGCCTCGGAGGTCTTCACACTGCGCTCTTCGTCGAGTCGAATCCGATTCCTTCCAAGTGGGCGCTCGGTCGGCTTGGCTTGATCGGATCGGGCATCCGGTTGCCGCTCGTCGGCCTTTCGGATGGGTATCACGGGGAAGTGCTTGCGGCGATGCGCCGCGCCGGGGTGAGCGAATGAGGCATTGCCTGAAACGCGTAGCCATGATCGCGGCGGTGCTGCCGGTTGCCGGCTGCGGATGGCTGCCCGACGCCTACTCCGGCTGCGAAGAGGCCCAGCCCTACGAGTCAGCGCGGCAAGCCGAGCCCCTGCGCGTACCGACCGGCGCTGATCAGCCGGACACGCGCGGCGCATTGCGGATTCCCGAGGTCAAGAGCCCGGAATTGCCGCCTGAACCGGGCCGTTGTCTCGACCACCCGCCCGCCTACTCGACCAATGCCCAGGCAAATGCCAGCGGCGCCACACCGTCAGCAGCAAGCGCGACCGCGCCGGCTGCAGCCGGCGGCGCTCTGGATGTCGGGATGGGTGAGGACAGGCCATGGGAAACGCGCCTCGGCGTCAACTACCAGACCACGGCCAGCGAAGACTTCGATGGTGGCACGACGGCCGAGTTCGACAGCAGCACAGGCTTCGTCGTCGGGATTGGCCGCGACCTTTCGAAGCACTTCGAGATCGGTGCGTCTTTCAGCTATTACGAGCGCGACTACGATGCCGACATTGCCGGCGACGTTCCCGGAGAAGTATTCCCGGTCAGTGGCAGCCTTGACGCCATGGGCGCGATGTTCGACCTCACCTACAACTTGATGCCGGGCCGCCGGCTCACCCCCTTCTTCATGACTGGCCTCGGCTGGAACTGGGTGGATACGAAGATCCCGACCGCGCCGCCGCAGGTCGGTTGTTGGTGGAACCCGTGGTACGGGTACATCTGCACCGGCTTCCAGGACACGAAGACCGTCGATGGATTCACCTACCAGCTGGGTGCCGGGCTGCGCTATCAAATGAATGATTCTGTCTCGTTGAACGCCAGTTACCGGATGAGCTGGGTGGAATTTCCCAAAGCCACGGGTACTCCGACTTTTGACGCAATCCAGCTGATTCTCGGCTGGGGATTCTGAACGGCGGTTGCCGGGCTGTCGGTCGTCCGGTAGGCTTCGCGGCCGCGGAGAGGTGGCCGAGCGGTCGAAGGCGCTGGACTGGAATTCCAGTAATACCCACAAGGTATTCGTGGGTTCGAATCCCACCCTCTCCGCCATAGAAATAAAAGGGGACGTTCCCCTTTAGCGAAACGCAGAAGCCCGGAAACACCGGTCGCAGCTAAAGGGGAACGTCCCCTTTTATTTCTATGGCGCGTCGGGTCCGCCGGCCGGTCAGCCGTCGCGGTCGCCCGGGTCGCGCGAGTGGCCGCCGGCCGCGAGCGACTCGTAGGCTCGAGCAAACGCCACCAGAAACACCGCGGGCAGGCCCGCGTCTCCGGCCTGTACGGTCGCGCGGAAGAGTTCCTGGTAGCGGTTCCACAGCCGCGCCTGGAGATCCGTTCCGACGACGCCATGCGCGCGGCGCCCGAGTTGTTCCTCGAGCGCCTCGGGATTCAATTTTTCGAAGACTGCTGCCAGCGCGCTGCGCAGTGCCGCCGCGATCGCGATCTCGTGATTGCGAGCGCGCGAAAACTGGCTGCGGATCTCGTCGATGGCGCGCGCATCGCCCGGCCCGCGACCCGCCAGCATGAGCTCGAGGATCTGCTCGACGGCCGCGATCTGCACGAGCGGGCTCGTCGCATCGCGCCTGCGCGCGCCGGACGAAATTCCGAATTCGCTGGCGAAGTCGGCACGCGTACGCGCGAGTTCCGTAAATCCGACCAGCGTCTCGCGAAGCAACTGGCCGGCATGCTGCAGCGCTGCGGCGCGGATCTCCGCCGGCAGCGCCAGGGGATCGATCCCTGCGCCCTTGCAGAGCGCGACGAGCCCCGGCCACAACTCCTGGTCCTCGCGCGCGCGCGACGATGTGACGGGCGGCGCGGACGGCGCCGCCGCGGGCGCCGCGGGCGTGGCCGGCGGTGGCATGCGCGGGGGCGACGGCGGCGGGGGTGACGGCGGCGGGCGCGGCTGCGACTTCGCAATCTGTTCCCGCCGGCCCGTCGAGATGAAGGACTTCACCTCGAATGAGGCGTCGAGATCGGCATCGCTGACCGGGATCGAATCCTGCGCCGGAAAATCGTTGCCGCCGGTAATCTCGACTTCGATGTCGTACTCACCGATGCGGAAGCGGTCACCGCTCGAAAGCTGGTGCGGCCGGTCCGGTCCGAGGGCCTCGTCCGAGTTGTTGACGAAGGTGCCGTTCGTGCTCGTGTCGCGCAGTAGCCAGGTGCCGCCGCGATGCTCGATCTCGGCATGGCGGCCGGAGACGTAGCGTTCGGGATCCCGGAGCACCCAGTCGTTGCTGGAATTACGCCCGATGCGGCCGCCATTGACGCCGAAGGTCCAGCGCGGGTTGTCGCCGGCGGACCCCGCGTTGTCGCTGACGATTTTCAGCCTGAGCGCCATCGCACGTATAATAACGCGCCCACGGCAGCTCGACCCCCATTCCGATCATGGCCTCAAGTCACATATTCAGGATCGTCTTCGCCAACCAGGGCAAGGTCTACGAGATCTACGCCCGCAAGGTGAGCCATGGCGGGCTGTTCGGCTTCGTCGAGGTGGAAGAGCTCGTCTTCGGCGAGCGCAGCAGTGTCGTCCTCGACCCGTCGGAAGAGCGCATCAAGTCCGAGTTCGCGGGCGTCAAGCGAAGCTATCTGCCGCTGCACTCGGTCATTCGCATCGACGAAGTGCGCAAGCAAGGCGTCAGCAAGATCAGCGTCCTCGAGGGCGGCAACGTCGCGCAGTTCCCCGTTGCCCTGTATCCCGCCGGAACGGATCCCGGCGTGAAGCGCTGACGGCTTGATGCTGCTGTTCCGGGGCGCTCCGGCACTTTCTTCATTCCGGATCGAGAGACTGCTGGCGGCGCTCCGGCGAATCGAGCCCGCGATCCGGCGGATCACCGTCCACTTTCTCCACTTCGTCGACCTCGAGCGGACGCTCCTGCCCGCCGAAACCGCCGTGCTCGAGCGCCTGCTCGATTTCGACCCGAATGCCGGATCGCGCGAGGAAGAGGGCGACCGCCTCTTCACGGTGCCGCGACCCGGGACGATCTCGCCCTGGTCGTCGAAGGCGACCGACATCGCGCGCGTCTGCGGGCTCGCGGCCGTGCGGCGCATCGAGCGCGGCAAGGACTGGCGGATCGCGGCGGACGGGAAACTTGCGCCGTCATCGCTCGCCGCGCTCGCGGCGCCGCTGTTCGATCCGATGACCGAAGCGCTCATGACGGACGCCCGGCAGGCAAGCGCTCTTGTTCGCGCCGCACGAACACGGCGCGCTCGGGCACATCGTGCTCGGCGATGCGCCCGCGGCCGCGCTCGCGCGGGCGAACGCCGCGCTCGGACTCGCGATGTCGGAAGACGAGATCGAATACCTTGCAGACGCGTTCGCACGGCTCGGTCGCGACCCGACCGACGTCGAGGTGATGATGTTCGCACAGGCGAACAGCGAGCACTGCCGCCACAAGATCTTCAACGCGGACTGGCGCATCGACAATGCCGCGATGCCGAAGTCGCCGTTCGCGATGATCCGCCACACGCGCGACCGCAGTCCCGAGGGCGTGCTCTCGGCCTACAGCGACAATGCCGCCGTGCTCGAAGGCGCACGCGGATCGCGATTCTTTCCCGCGCCCGGACGCAGGGACTACGGCTGGCACGACGAGCCTGTCGACATCCTGATCAAGGTCGAGACCCACAATCATCCGACGGCAATTTCCCCGTATCCCGGTGCCGCGACCGGTTCCGGCGGCGAGATTCGGGACGAGGGCGCGACCGGGCGCGGCGCGAAGCCGAAGGCGGGCATGGTCGGCTTCACCGTGTCGAATCTCCGCATCCCGGAATTCGTGCAGCCCTGGGAAGCGGATTACGGCCGCCCCGCGCGAATCGCGTCCGCGCTCGACATCATGCTGGACGGGCCGATCGGCGCCGCGGCATTCAACAACGAGTTCGGGCGTCCGGGCATCCTCGGCTACTTCCGCACGTTCGAGCAGCGCGTGGCGAACGACCCGGCCGGCCGGGTACGCGGCTATCACAAGCCGATCATGATCGCGGGCGGTCTCGGCAATGTGCGCCGAATGCACGTCGAGAAGCGTCCAGTGCCCGCGGGAGCACCGCTCGTCCTGCTCGGCGGCCCCGCGATGCTCATCGGACTCGGCGGCGGCGCAGCCTCGTCGCAGGGCAGCGGCACCGGCAGCGAGCAACTCGACTTCGCTTCGGTCCAGCGCGGCAACCCGGAGATGCAGCGGCGCGCGCAGCAGGTCATCGATGCCTGCTGGGCGCTCGGCGACGACAACCCGGTGCTCATGATCCACGACGTCGGTGCGGGCGGACTTTCGAATGCCGTGCCTGAAGTCGTCGCGCCGGGTGGCGGACGCATCGACCTTGCGAGCGTGCCGAGCGACGAACCGGGCATGTCGCCGCTCGAGATCTGGTGCAACGAGGCTCAGGAGCGCTACGTCCTCGCGCTCGTTCCGGAACAGCTCGATGCATTCATCGCCCTGTGTCGGCGCGAGCGTTGCCCGCACGCGATCATTGGGCGGGCAAGCGACGACGGGCGGCTCGTCGTCGACGATGCGCGTTCGGGTGAACGCACGGTCGACATGCCGATCGCGGATCTGCTCGGACGTCCGCCCCGCACGCGTCTCGACGTGACGAGGCGCACTCGCCGTGGCGACGGCTTCGATCCTTCGGCACTCGACCCGGGCGATGCGCTCGCGCGCCTGCTCCGGCTCCCCGCGATCGCCGACAAGGGATTCCTGGTCACGATCGGCGACCGGACGGTTGGCGGCCTGATCAGCCGCGATCCGCTGGTCGGTCCCTGGCAGGTGCCCGCGAGCGACGTCGCGGTCACGGTCTCGGGTCTTCGAGGTTGCAACGGGGAAGCCATGGCGATCGGCGAACGACCGGCGATCGCGCTGCTCGATGCGCCGGCCTCCGGACGCATGGCCGTCGGCGAAGCGATCACGAACATCGCCGCCGCGGACGTGAGACGGATCGGCGACGTCAAGCTGTCGGCGAACTGGATGGCCGCCTGCGGCGAGCCCGGCGAGGACGCGGACCTCTACGACACCGTGCGCGCGATCGGGGAGGAGCTCTGTCCCGCGCTCGGCATCGCGATACCGGTCGGCAAGGATTCTTTGTCGATGCGCACGACCTGGCGCGCCGATGGCGCCGAGCACTCGGTCGTTGCGCCCTTGTCGCTGGTCGTCACGGCTTTTGCCCCGGTTGCCGACGCGCGGCGGACGATGACGCCGGTGCTCGACGCCACCGCGGGGCCGAGCCTGCTGCTCCTCATCGATCTCGGCGCGGGCCGCGACCGCATCGGCGGTTCCTGCCTCGCGCAGGTGTTCGGCGCGACCGGCGATGCGGTGCCGGACGTCGACGATGCGCGGCGCCTCGTTTCATTCGTCGCGGCAATCCGCGAACTGCAGGACGCGGGACTCATCGTCGCCTACCACGACCGATCCGACGGCGGGCTCGCGATCACCTTGCTCGAGATGGCGTTCTCGGGCCGAGCGGGTCTCGACGTCGACCTGGGCGCGGTTGCGGAACCGGTCGCAGCGCTCTTCAGCGAAGAGCTCGGCGCAGTCCTTCAGGTCCGGGCCCCCGATCTCGAGCGCGCGAACGGCATCCTGGCGAGGCACGGTCTCGGTGCGCTCACGCGCAAGATCGGCCGGGTCACGACCGGCCGGCAGCTACGGATCGCGGGCTCGGGCCGGCTCCTGATCGACGAAGACCGCGTTCGACTCCGCGCGCAATGGTCGGAGACGAGCTGGCGGATGCAGCGGCTCCGTGACGATCCGCTCTGCGCGGACGAGGAACGCGATGCGCGGCTCGACGAGGACGATCCGGGGCTTGCCTGGCGTCTCACGTTCGAAGCCGGCGAGGACATCGCCGCGCCGTACGTCGCAACGGGCGTGCGGCCGCGCGTCGCGATCCTGCGCGAGCAGGGCGTCAACAGCCAGGTCGAGATGGCCGCTGCCTTCGATCGCGCCGGGTTCACCGCGGTCGACGTGCACATGACCGACCTGATCGACGGCGGCACCGCGCTCGACGGCTTTCACGGGCTCGTGGCCTGCGGCGGATTCAGCTACGGCGACGTGCTGGGCGCGGGCGAGGGCTGGGCAAAGTCGATTCTCTTCAATGCGCGCGCACGCGGACTGTTCGAGGCCTGGTTCCTGCGCGAAGACCGCTTCACGCTCGGCGTCTGCAATGGCTGCCAGATGCTCGCGGCGCTCGCGGAGCTGATTCCGGGCTCGGCGCGATGGCCGCGCTTCCGGCGCAATCGCTCGGAACAATTCGAAGGCCGGCTCTCGATGGTCGAGATCCTGCCCACGCGCTCGCTCTTCTTCGCGGGCATGGCGGGGTCGCGGTTGCCGATCGCCGTCGCCCACGGCGAGGGGCGGGCCGAGTTCCAAAGCGCCGGCGACGAGCGGCTGTCTGCGGCGCAGACGATCCTGCAATTCGTCGACAATCGCGGCCGCGTTGCGACGGCCTACCCCGCGAATCCGAACGGTTCCCCGCGGGGAATCGCGGGACTCACGTCAGAAGACGGGCGGGTCGCGATCCTGATGCCGCACCCGGAGCGGGTGTTCCGCACCGTGCAGAATTCCTGGCATCCCGCGGACGCCGGCGAGGACAGCGGCTGGATGCGGATCTTCCGGAACGCGCGGGTCTGGGTCGGCTGAAAGCCCCGGTCAGGGACGCGCGCCGGGCAGCGGCGTGACGTTCGACGATTCCTCGGAGAAATAGCGCCGCACCATCATCGCCTGCTGCAGCCGGCCGCGGCGCACGTAGGCCTGGTAGAGCAGGTCCTTCAGGACCTCGAGCAGCACGCCCGCCTGGAAGGCGTCGATCACCGGCAGGTTGGCGCGGCCCGGCGCGTCGACGTCGAAGAGCACTTTCTTGACGATCGCGAAGGATTCGTCATCGAGTTCCGCGAGCCGGCGGATGTTCGCGAGCTCGTCGTATAGCTCGAGCTTGCCGTCCTCGCCGAGATCGGCGAATGCGCCTTGTGCGACGCGCCGGCACATCAACGCGAAGGCGTTGTAGCAGGCCGCCCCGAAACAGGTGAAGGCCTCCTTCAGGAGCGCCTCGGCATCCTCCGGCAGGTAAGTGAAATTGAAGCGTTCGCGCGCTCGCTCGAGCTCGACGAAATTAGGCGCGAGTTCGACGCGGCTGCCGGCGTAGAGCTTGACGGAGAATCGCAGGAAGATCGGCGCATTGCAGGACTCGCAGCGGTACACGAGCCCGACCTGCGACGGCTTGTGCTGCTGCAGCGCATTGAAGTCGGGAACGGAGAGCGGCGAGATGTGCGCGAGCACCTGGCAATGCGGGCAGTTGAGCGCGAGACCCGTTTCCTGGTCGTGGTGCAGGCGCCCCGACGAGTCGATGTAGACCGCCACGCGTTTCTCCGGAAGGCCGAACGCTTCCAGTCTAGCCGAAATATGCGCGCAGGAAAGCCCTCAGGCGTGCAGTGGCTTGTAGCGCAGGCGGTGCGGCTGGTCGGCCTGCTCGCCCTTGCGGCGCCGGAGGTCCGCCACGTACTCCTGATAGTTGCCCTCGAACCAGACGACTTCGCTGTCTCCCTCGAAGGCCAGGATGTGCGTGGCGATGCGATCGAGAAACCAGCGATCGTGCGAGATGACCACCGCGCAGCCCGGGAAATTCAAGAGCGCCTCTTCGAGCGCGCGGAGGGTCTCGACGTCGAGGTCGTTCGTCGGTTCGTCGAGCAGGAGCACGTTGGCGCCGCTTCGGAGCACCTTCGCAAGGTGGACCCGGTTCCGCTCGCCGCCCGACAGCTCGCCGATCTGCTGCTGCTGCTGGTTGCCGCGGAAGTTGAATCGGCCGACGTAGCCGCGCGAAGCGGTCTCGTAGTTGCCGACCTTGATGATGTCCTGGCCGCCGGAGATTTCCTGCCACACGGTCTTCGAGTCGTCGAGCCTGTCGCGCGACTGGTCGACATAGGCGATGTTGACCGAGGGTCCCGTGCGGATGGTTCCCGCATCCGGCTTTTCGGCGCCGGTCAGCATGCGAAAGAGCGTCGTCTTTCCCGCGCCGTTCGGGCCGATGATGCCGGCGATGGCGCCGGCCGGCAGCTTGAACGACAGGTCCTCGATCAGCAGTCGTTCGCCGTAGGCCTTGCGGAGGCTCGCGACCTCGATCACGAGATCGCCGAGCCGCGGGCCCGGCGGAATGTAGATCTCGTTCGTTTCGTTGCGTGCCTGGAACTCGACGGAGGACAGCTCGTCGAACTGCCGGAGGCGCGCCTTGCTCTTCGCCTGCCGCGCCTTTGGATTCGCTCGCACCCATTCGAGCTCGCGCGCGAGCGTGCGCCGGAGTCCTTCCTGCTGTTTTTCCTCCTGCGCGAGCCGCTGTTCCTTCTGCTCGAGCCAGGAGGAGTAGTTGCCCTGCCAGGGAATGCCGTGGCCGCGGTCGAGCTCGAGAATCCATCCGGCCACGTTGTCGAGAAAGTAGCGATCGTGCGTGACGCAGATGACGGTGCTCGGGTATTGCTCGAGATATTTCTCGAGCCAGGCGACGGATTCGGCGTCGAGGTGGTTCGTCGGCTCGTCGAGCAGCAGCATGTCGGGCTTCGACAGGAGCAGCCGGCATAGAGCGACGCGGCGCCGCTCGCCGCCCGACAGTTGCGACATTTTTGCGTCCCACGGCGGAAGGCGAAGCGCGTCGGCGGCGATGTCGAGCTGGCGCTCGAGGTTGTGGCCGTCGACGGTCGCGAGGAAGGCCTCGAGTTGGCCCTGTTCCGCGGCGAGCTTGTCGAAGTCGGCGTCGGGTTCGCTGTAGAGCGCGTAGACCTGCTCGAGCCGGGCGAGCGCATCCTTGACCGGCTTCACCGACTCTTCGACGATGCCGCGCACGTCGGCGGCTGGATCGAGCTGCGGCTCCTGCGGCAAAAGGCCGACCTTGATCCCCGGCTGCGGCCGGGCTTCGCCTTCGATGTCCGTATCGGTGCCAGCCATGATGCGAAGCAGCGTCGATTTGCCCGAGCCGTTGAGACCGAGAACGCCGATCTTGGCGCCCGGGAAGAACGACAGCGAAATGTCGCGCAGGATGTGCCGCTTCGGAGGCACGACCTTGCCGACGCGGTTCATCGTATAAATGTACTGGGCCATGCCTTCCTGCCTGTCCGCGGGGCCGCGGATTATCAGCGATGCGCGGGCCCGCCGCCAGCCGCCGCCGGGCCGTGCTAGTCTCGATCCGCTTTCTCCCGACTGCGGCGGCATTTCGTGACTGAAAACGGCGGACCGGACACCTGTGTCGTCGCAGGCGAGCGGATCGCCCGTTACGGCTTTGCCGACGGCCACCCCTTCGGCGCCGACCGGCACGAAGCTTTCTGGCGTGAATTCGTCGCGCAGGGACTGGACCGCCGAGTCCTGCAGCTCGCACCCCGCGAAGCGACTCGCCAGGAGCTCGAACGCTTCCACAGTCCCGAGTACATGGACCTCGTCCGGTCGCGCTCGGCGACGGGCGAGGGTTTTCTCGACGCAGGCGACACGCCCGCATTCAGGGGCATGTTCGAAGCCGCGAGCGACGTCGTGGGCGCGTCGCTCGTCGCGACGGAGGCGCTGATGGACGGTCGGGCAAAGCGCGGCTTCGTCCCGATCGCCGGACTGCATCACGCGGGCCGCGGGCATGCGGCGGGGTTCTGCGTCTTCAACGACATCGGCGTCGTCATCGAGCACCTCAAGGCGAAGTACGGGATGAAGCGCATCGCCTACGTCGACATCGATGCGCATCACGGCGACGGAGTCTTTTACGCCTTCGAGGACGATCCGTCGGTGATCTTTGCCGATACGCACGAAGACGGGCGGTACCTGTACCCGGGCACGGGCGCGGCATCGGAAACCGGCACCGGTGCCGGGGCGGGGACCAAGCTCAATCTGCCGCTTCCGCCGGGCGCGGGCGATCCGGAGTTTCTCGCGGTGTGGCCGGCCATCGAGGCGCATCTCGAACGGCATGAGCCCGAGTTCGTGATCCTCCAGTGCGGCGCCGACAGCCTCGGCGGCGACCCGATCACGCATCTCCGGCTGACGGAGGAGTCGCATGCGCATGCCGCCCGGCGGCTCTGTGGGATCGCCGACCGCCATGCCGGCGGCCGCATTCTCGGGCTCGGCGGCGGCGGCTACAACCGGCGCAATCTTGCGCGCGCCTGGACGCGGGTTGCGCAGGCTTTTGTCGAGGCGGCCTGAAGTAAGTCTTTCGGGTAGACTTCGCGCTCCGTTTTACGGCAAACCCGCAGGGAATCCCATGTTCGGTCCCGGCATGAGCATCGAATCCTTCGATCCAGAACTGGCAGGCGCAATCGCGTCCGAGCGCCGCCGCCAGGAGGAGCATCTCGAGCTCATCGCGTCCGAAAACCATGCGAGCCCGCGCGTGCTCGAGGCGCAGGGTTCGGTGCTCACCAACAAGTACGCCGAAGGCTATCCGGGCAAGCGCTACTACGGCGGCTGCGAATTCGTCGACATCGCCGAGGAACTCGCGATCGAGCGCGCGAAGAAGCTGTTCGGCGCCGCCTACGCCAACGTGCAGCCGCATTCCGGTTCGCAGGCGAACGCGGCCGTGTACCTCGCGCTTCTCGCGCCGGGCGACACGCTCCTCGGCATGAGCCTCGATCACGGCGGACACCTGACACACGGCGCTAAGGTCAATTTCTCGGGGAAGCTCTTCAACGCCGTGCAGTACGGCCTCGATCCGGCGACGGGAGAAATCGACTACGCGGCCGTCGAGCGGCTCGCACACGAACACCGGCCGAAGATGATCCTTGCGGGCTTCTCCGCGTATTCGCGCGTGATCGACTGGCAGCGCTTCCGCGCGATCTCGGACGCCGTCGGCGCCTGGTTCGTGGTCGACATGGCGCATGTCGCCGGGCTCGTCGCGGCCGGCGTCTATCCGAACCCGGTGCCGGTCGCGGATGTCGTGACGACCACGACGCACAAGACGCTCCGCGGCCCGCGCGGCGGACTGATCCTCGCGCGCGAGCATCCGGACCTGCACAAGAAGCTGAACTCGATGATCTTCCCCGGCACGCAGGGCGGGCCGCTCATGCACGTGATCGCTGCGAAAGCCGTCGCATTCCTGGAGGCGCTCGCACCGGAATTCGCCTCGTACCAGCGGCAGGTCGTCGCGAACGCGCAGGCCATGGCGAAGTCGCTCCAGGAACGCGGGTATCGCATCGTCTCGGGCGGCACCGACAATCACCTCTTCCTGCTCGATCTGATCGGCCGGAGCTACACCGGAAAGGACGCGGACGCGGCGCTCGGCCGCGCGCACATCACCGTCAACAAGAACGCCGTGCCGAACGATCCGCGGCCGCCGTTCGTCACGAGCGGCCTGAGGATCGGCACGCCCGCGGTCACGACGCGCGGTTTCGGGCTGGACCAATCGCGCCAGGTCGGCGGCTGGATCGCCGACGTGCTGGACGCGATGGGCGATGAGTCCGCGATCGAACGCGTGCGCGCGCAGGTGCTGGCGATCTGCGGGCGCTTCCCCGTCTACGGCTGAGCGCCGGGAGGCGGCGGCCGTGCACTGCCCATTCTGCAATCACGACGACACGAAGGTGACGGATTCGCGCCTGGCCGGAGAGGGGCACCAGATCCGGCGCCGGCGCGAATGCCAGTCCTGCGGCGAGCGCTTCACGACCTTCGAGACCGCGGAGCTCGTCATGCCGCAGGTCGTGAAGAACGACAACACGCGCCAGCCCTTCGACGAAGGCAAGCTGCGCGGCGGCATCATGAAGGCGCTCGAGAAGCGCCCGGTCGCGCGGGACGCGGTCGAAGCCGCAATCGAGCGCATCGGTCACCGCCTGCGAGTGCTGGGCGAGCGCGAAGTCGCGTCGCGAATGATTGGCGAGATCGTGATGGAGGAGCTTCGCCATCTCGATGAGGTTGCGTACGTACGCTATGCCTCCGTGTACCACCGATTCCACGACGTCGATTCGTTCCGCGAGCAGCTCGAGCAGCTCGACAAGACGAGGCAACGAGATCCGTCCGGCGGGCAGATGTCGCTCCTGCCGTCGCAGGCGCGCGCACCGCGGAACAAGCCATGAGCGGATCCATCCGTGACGCAGCCCACATGGCGCGCGCGCTCGAACTCGCGCGCCGCGGATTGTGGACGACCGATCCGAACCCGCGTGTCGGTTGCGTCCTCGTAGCCGGCGAGCGCGCGATCGCCGAGGGCTGGCACGAGCGTGCAGGCCTTCCGCATGCCGAGGCGATGGCGCTCGCGGCGGCGGGCCCGGCTGCGCGCGGCGCGACTGCCTACGTGACGCTCGAACCCTGCAGTCATCACGGGCGCACGCCGCCTTGCGCCGATGCGCTCGTCGCGGCCGGCGTGTCCCGTGTGGTCTATGCCATGAGGGATCCAAATCCGCGCGTGGACGGTGGCGGCATCTCGCGTCTCGCCGCGGCCGGCGTGGCCGTGCAGGGCGGCGTGCTCGAACGCGAAGCCCGCGAACTGAATCCGGGATTCGTCTCGCGGATGGAACGCGGGCGGCCCTGGGTCGTCGTCAAGCTCGCGGCGAGCCTCGACGGCGGCACGGCGCTCCCCGGTGGCGAAAGTCGCTGGATCACCGGCGAGGCCGCGCGCGACGACGTCCAGCAGCTGCGCGCGCGTTCGTCGGCGGTCCTCACGGGCAGCGGCACCGTGCTGTCGGATGATCCCCGGCTCGACGTGCGCCTGCCCGGTGCAACCCGACAGCCATTGCGTATCGTGCTCGATTCGCAGCTTCGGATCCCGCCGCAGGCGCGAATCGTCGCGCCGCCGGGTCGCCTGCTGGTGATATGCGCGAGCGAGGACCGGGCGCGTGCCGCAGCCCTTCGAGCCGCCGGTGCCGAGGTCGTTTCCGTGGCCGCAGCCTCGGGAGGCGTGGATCTCGGCGCGGCGCTCGCGCTTCTGGGCGGACGCGAGATCAACGAGGTGCTCGCGGAATGCGGACCCGGCCTCGCCGGCGCATTCCTGGCGGCGGGACTCGCCGACGAACTCGTCCTCTATCTCGCGCCGACATTGCTCGGGCAGGGCTCGCGACCGCTCGCCGACCTGCCGGCGCCCGCGTCCATGGCTGACCGCCTCGAATTCTCGATCGTCGATCGCCAGGACGTGGGCGGAGACCTCATGATCCGGCTGCGGCCGCGACGCTGAGGCAATCGCATGTTCACGGGCATCGTCAGGGGAATCGGCCGGATCGTCCACGTTGAGGGCGGCAATGACGCGCGCCGCCTCACGATCTCTGCCGGTGAGGTCCCGACCGGCGCCTGGAAAATCGGCGACAGCATTGCCGTGGCCGGCGTCTGCCTGACAGTCGCCAAACTTGCGGGAGGTACTTTCGATACGGACCTCTCCGGCGAGACGCTTGCCCGCACGACGCTCGGACGGCTGGGCGCCGGGGACCCCGTCAATCTCGAACCGGCGCTCTCGGCCGCCGACGTTCTTGGCGGCCACCTGGTGAGCGGGCACGTCGATGGTATCGCCGAGGTCCGGCGGGTCGAGGAGTCCGCCGGATCGACCCATGCGACGATCGAGGCGCCGTCCGGGTTCGCGCGCTACGTCGCAAGCAAGGGTTCGGTGACGCTCGACGGCGTCAGCCTCACGATCGGCGAAGTCTCGGGCGCAATCTTCGCGATCGACATAGTGCCGCACACTCGCGCGGTCACGACGCTCCGCGACATCGCCGCCGGGCAGTCGCTGAACCTCGAGGTCGATCTCATCGCGCGTTACCTGGAACGGCTCCTCGAGGCGCGCGGCATCCGATGAACACGATCGACGAACTGCTGGACGAACTGCGCGCGGGCCGGATGGTCGTCGTCATGGACGACGAGGAACGCGAGAACGAAGGCGATCTCGTGATGGCGGCCCCGCGCGTGCGCGCCGAAGACGTCAACTTCATGGCACGCCACGGCCGCGGGCTCATCTGCCTCACGCTGACCCAGGAGCGCTGCCATTCGCTACGGCTGCCCCTCATGGTCAGGGAATCCGGGGATCAGCAGGGCACGAACTTCACCGTCAGCATCGAAGCCGCGCGGGGCGTGACGACCGGCATCTCGGCGCAGGACCGCGCCCACACAGTGCGCACGGCCGTCGCGGCCGACGCCCGGCCCGAGGACCTGAAGCAACCGGGGCACGTCTTTCCCCTGATGGCGCGCCCGGGCGGCGTCCTGACCCGCGCCGGCCACACGGAGGCGGGCTGCGATCTCGCGCGGCTCGCCGGCTTCGAACCGGCGGCCGTCATCGTCGAGATCCTGAACGAGGACGGCACGATGGCGCGGCGCCCGGAGCTCGAGCGCTTCGCCGCGGCGCACGGGCTCGCGATCGGCACGATTGCCGACCTGATCCGCTATCGGCTCCAGAAGGAGAGTTCGATCGAATGCGTGGCGGATCGCATGGTCGAGACCGAGGCGGGCGCGTTCCGCATGCGCTGGTATGCGGATCGCGTCCACGGCAGCCTGCACGTGGCGCTCCTGCACGGTTCGCCGGGAGCGGAGCCGCCGCTCGTGCGCGTGCACCTGCGCGACACGCAGCGGGACCTGATCGGTGTGCGCGGTCCGCACGCCGGCTGGACGCTCCGCGCTGCGCTCGAGCGCATCGCGCGCGAGCCGCACGGCGTCGTCGTCGTGCTGCGTCCGCAGCAGTCGGTGCCGGAAATAGTCGACCCGGCCGCCCCCGATCACGCCGCGGACAGTGCCGCGGGCCGCGCGGTGCTTCGCACCTACGGCATTGGCGCGCAGATCCTGCGCGATCTCGGCATCACCCAGATGCGCGTGCTGTCCGCGCCGCGCCAGCTGCTCGGCATCGCCGCGTTCGGCCTCGAGATCACCGGCTACGAAGAGTAGTTTCCCGGCCGGTCGGCGCGCGATCGCCTGATATACTCGACGCGTGAATGCGATTCGAATTGTCGAAGGCGACCTGCGGGTCGGCGATCTGCGTATCGCGCTCGTGGCGTCGCGATTCAACGAATCCGTCGTCGAGCGCCTGGTGAGAGGCGCGGTCGAGACGCTGGCGAGTCATGGCGCCGATCCCGCCGCACTGGAACTCGTCCGCGTGCCCGGGGCCTTCGATCTGCCGCCGGTCGTGCGCGTGCTCGCCGAATCCCGGAATTTCGACGCGATCGTTGCACTCGGCGCCGTGATCCGCGGCGAGACGCCGCATTTTGACTATGTGGCCGGCGAATGCGCGGCGGGGCTCGCCCGCATCGCGAGCGAAACCGGGGTGCCGGTTGCATTCGGCGTGCTGACGACCGACACGGTCGAGCAGGCCGAGGAGCGCGCCGGCGGTGCTGCGGGGAACAAGGGAGCGGACGCCGCGCGCGCGGCGATCGAGCTTGCGAACCTGATGCGCAGGCTGGGCGGCTGATGGCCCGCGCGGCGAGGCGCGAGCACATGAATGCGCGCGGGGCCGCGCGCAAATTGCTGGTGCAGGCGCTCTACCAATGGCAGCTCGGCCACCAGCCGGCGAACGAACTGCTCGCGCAGTTTGCCGGCGCGCCGGAATTCGCGCGCGTCGATCCGGAGTATTTCCGCGAGGCGATCGCGGCAATCTGCGCGGATGACTCGCGCCTCGACGAGGAGCTGCGCATTCATTCCGACATCGCGCCCGACCGGCTCGACCCGGTCGAGCATTCGATTCTCAGTCTCGGCCTCTGGGAGCTGATGACGCGACCCGACGTGCCCTACCGCGTCGTCATCAACGAGGCCGTCGAGCTCGCGAAGCGCTTCGGGGCGACTGAAGGCCATCGCTACGTGAACGCGGTGCTCGACCGCGCCTCGAAAACACACCGCGCCGGCGAGCGCGGCGAAGTGGCCTGAACCATGCCCGCCGGCGAATTCGAACTGATCGAGCGGCACTTCACGCGCCGCGGCGCGCAGCGGGAAGACGTTCTCGCCGGCGTCGGCGATGACGGCGCTCTCGTCGCCGTGCCGCCGGACGGAACCCTCGTATTCGCGCTCGATACGATCGTCGAGGGCGTGCACTTCCCGGCTGAATTCGACGCGCGCTTCGTCGGGCATCGCGCGCTCGCGGTGAATCTCAGCGATCTCGCCGCCATGGGCGCCGAGCCCGCCTGGGCGCTCCTCGGTTTGACGCTGCCGGCAGTCGACGAGCACTGGCTCACGGGATTTTCCGCGGGGCTCGATGCGCTCGCGCGGCGCTTCAACGTCGCGCTCGTCGGCGGCGACACCACGCGCGGACCCCTGACCGCGACCGTGACTCTCGCCGGCACGGTGCCGCCGGGACAGGCGATCTACCGCGACGGCGCGCGCGCCGGCGACGATCTCTGGATCAGCGGCACTCCCGGCGACGCCGCGGCGGGCCTCGCAATCTTCCAGGGCCGCCTGCCGGCGCAGGGTCGAGCGCGCGATGCGCTGCTCGGCCGGTTCCAGCAGCCGCAGGCGCGTGTTGCTCTCGGCATCGCGCTACGAGGCATTGCGACCGCCTGCATCGACGTCTCCGACGGCCTCGCGGCCGACCTCGAGAAGCTCTGCAAGGCAAGCGGAGTGGGTGCCGACATCGAAAGCCGTGAATTGCCGCTTTCCGCGGGCCTCTGCTCGGTGGCGGGCCTCGAGGCGAGACTCGACTTCGCGCTCGGGGGCGGCGACGATTACGAGCTCCTGTTCACGGCGGCAGCCGCCGACCGCGCCCGTATCGCGGCACTTGACGCGGGCGTGGTGCTGAAGCGCATCGGCACCGTCAGCGAAGTCGCGGGGGTGACCGTCGACGGCGCGCCGCCCGAGCGCGATGCCGGTCACGGTTTCGACCACTTCGCAGACCGCGCGGGAAGCCCCCGGTAAAGCGCGATCGGGTTCACGGTTCCGCCCGGTTTGACGAAATATCCTCACCCGGTGTCCGGTGGCTTTCGCCCGCCGGTATTTCCTGGGAGGAGCCGGCCATCGCTACTGCAACCGTGCCGACGATCCGACGGCCGACGGACGGCGAGTCCGGCATCGGCGAGCGTATCGGCAAATACGAAGTGATCCGCGAAGTCGGGCGCGGCTCGACCGGCACCGTCTACCTCTCCCACGATCCATTCTACGGACGCGATGTCGCCATCAAGGCCTACCGCATCGCGGCCGACGACGATCCGGCGCGCGCCAAGGTCGCGCGCAAGATGTTCCTCTCCGAGGCGCACATGGTCGGGATGCTCCAGCACCCGAACATCATGCCGATCTACGACGCGGGCGAGGAGAACGGCTACTACTTCGTCGTCACCGAGTTCATCCACGGCGCTCGCACGCTGTCGGCCTACACGCGCCCCGACAACCTGCTGCCTGTCGACGACGTGCTGACCATGATGTTCAAGTGCGCCAAGGCGCTGCACTACGCGCATTCGCGCGGCGTCATTCACCGCGACATCAAGCCGAGCAACCTGATGCTGACGACCGACAGCGATCTGCGGCTGATCGACTTCGGCATCGCGCTGCACAACGACGCGGACTTCTCGCGCATCGAGGGCATCGCCGGCAGTCCGAGCTACATGTCGCCCGAGCAAGTGCAGTCCTTCGAGCTCACGAATCACTCGGATCTGTATTCGCTGGGCGCCGTAATGTACGAACTCCTGACCGGACACCGGCCGTTCCGGGCCGGCGCGCTCGCGAAACTCCTGCACGCGATCGTCTACGCGACGCCCGCGCCGATGCTGTCGCTCCGCCCCGAGCTGCCCGCCGAGCTCGAGAATGTCGTCGCGATGGCGATGCACAAGGAGCCCGACAAGCGCTATCCGAACGGCGCGGAGTTCGCGAACGCGATTGCTCGGGTTCACGCGCAGCAACGCAAGGACACGGACCGCAGCGACCGCCAGGAGCATTTCAACCTGTTGCGGCGCCTGAAGTTCTTCCATGACTTCTCGTCGGGCGAGATCTGGGAGGTCCTGCGCGCCGGTACCTGGCAGGCGCACGCCCAGGGTGACGAGATCGTGCGCGCGGGCGGCATCGACGACCGCTTCTATGTGATCGTCGCGGGCAACTGCAACGTCGAGCGGGACGGCGTGATGGTCGGCCGGCTCGAAGCCGGCGATTGCTTCGGCGAGACGAGCTACCTGCGCGGTGCCAAGCGCCAGGCCGCGGTCATCGCCGGCCACGGCGTCACCATCCTCCGGGTGAGCTCGACCCTCCTGGAACAGGCCTCATCCGCCTGCCAGCTCCGCTTTAACAAAGTCTTCCTGAAATCGCTCATCTCGCGCCTGCAAAACGGCGAGTCCCGCGTCGCCAGCTAGCCCCGCCTGAGGGCCGGGCTAGCAAGTCACTGCGCCTCGTTGTCCTTGTCACGCTCAATCCGCGCATATGCGGAATGATTGTGTATGGACTCGAAGTTTTCGGCCTCGATGACGTACCCTCGGATACGGTCATCGGAGTTCAGACGAGTCGCGACGTCGCGGACAATGTCCTCGACGAACTTCGGGTTGTCGTAGGCACGCTCCGTCACGAATTTCTCGTCCGGGCGCTTCAGGATGCCATAGAGCTCGCAGCTGGCCTCGGACTCGGCGACCTCGATCAGCTCCTCGAGCCAGACATGCTCCGCGATGCGCGCGGAAATCGTGAGGTGAGAGCGCTGGTTGTGGGCACCGTAGTCGGAGATCTGCTTGGAGCAGGGGCAGAGGCTCGTCACCGGAACGAGCACCTTGAGCCAGGTTTCAACCGATCCGTTCTTGAGCTCCGCCGCGAGCGTCGCGCGGTAGTCGAGCAGGCTCTGCACGCCGGTCACCGGCGCATTCTTCATGATGAAGTAGGGGAAGGTCATCTCGAGATGGCCGGCCTCGGAATTGAGCCGGGACGTCATCTGCGCGAGCATCTCATTGAACGATTCGACCGAGATCTCGCGCTCGTGCTCGTTCAGGATCTCGACGAACCGCGACATGTGCGTGCCCTTGAAATTGTCCGGCAGGTACACATACATGTTGAAATTCGCGATCGTGTGCTGGTGGCCGCCCGCGCGGTCCTTGACCCGCACCGGATGGTAAATGTCCTTGATTCCGACGCGGTCGATCGGAATCCGCCGCGTGTCGGGCCGGCCCTGCACGTCGTCGATGATCGGAGTAACCGTCAAACCCGCGGATTTCGCGTTCATGGCGAAATCATACCATGCCGGTCCTGATTAGCCGGCGGGGACAGCGCGCGCGACGCCGTGGCCGCGCCAGAATCGCTCGATGGTCGCGCGGACCGCGGCAGCGTCCAGTCCGGCGGCCGCAAGATTGTCGTCGCGGGAGCCGTGCTCGACGAATCCGTCCGGCACCCCGATCTGCAGGACCGGCATCCGGCAGCCATTGCGCTGGAGCACCTCGAGCACCGCGGAACCGGCGCCGCCGGCCACGGCGTTCTCCTCGAGCGTGACGATCGCCGAATGGCTCGCCGCGATCGAGGCAACGAGTTCCTCGTCGAGCGGCTTGACGAAACGCATGTTGACGAGCGTCGCATCGAGCGCCTCCGCCGCAGCCAGGGCCGGCGTCACCATCGCGCCGAAGGCGAGGAGAGCGAGACCGCTTCCGCCGCTGCGCCGCGTTTCCGCGCGGCCGATCGGCAAAGCCTGCATCGTGCGCTGCACCGGCACGCCCGGACCGCGGCCGCGCGGATAGCGCACGGCCGACGGCTGATCGAGGGTGCTTGCCGTGTAGAGCATCTGCCGGCACTCGTTCTCGTCCGCCGGCGCCATCACGACCATGTTCGGCACGCAGCGCAGGTAGGTGAGATCGAACACGCCCTGGTGAGTCGCGCCATCGCCGCCGACGAGGCCCGCCCGGTCGATCGCGAACACGACGGGCAGGCGCTGCAGCGCGACGTCGTGGATCAGCTGGTCGTAGGCGCGCTGCAGGAACGTGGAGTAAATCGCGACCACCGGACGCAGGCCGTCGCAGGCGAGGCCAGCCGCGAGCGTCACGGCATGCTGTTCCGCGATTGCGACGTCGAAGTAGCGTTCAGGGAAACGCTTTTCGAACTCGACCATCCCCGAGCCCTCGCGCATCGCTGGCGTAATGCCGACGAAGCGGGCGTCCTGCTCCGCGATGTCGCAAAGCCATTCGCCGAAGACCTGGGAATAAGTCGGTCCCGCAGCCTGCTCCTTGAATAGCGTCCCGCTCGCGGGATCGTAGGGCCCGGGCCCGTGCCACTTGATCGGGTCCGCTTCCGCGGGCGCGTAGCCCTTGCCCTTCTGCGTCACGACGTGGAGGAATTGCGGCCCCGGGAGCGTCCGCATGTTGCCGAGAGTCGTGACGAGCGCCGCGACGTCGTGGCCGTCGATCGGACCGATGTAGTTGAATCCCATCTCCTCGAACAGCGTGCCCGGCAGGACCATGCCCTTGGCATGCACTTCCGAGCGCCGTGCGAGTTCCCAGGCGGACGGCATGGAGCGCAGCACTTTCTTTCCGCCCGCACGCAGGTGCGAATACATACGGCCGGAAAGCAGGCGCGCAAAATAATTGGACAGCGCTCCGACGTTCTCCGAGATCGACATGTCGTTGTCGTTCAGCACGACCAGGAGATCGACGTCGACGCCGCCGGCGTGGTTCAACGCCTCCCAGGCGATCCCGGCGCTCATCGCGCCGTCGCCGATGACCGCGACCACGCGCCGGTCGCTGCCGGTGATGCGGTTCGCGATGGCCATCCCGAGCGCGGCGCTGATCGAAGTGCTCGAATGACCGACGCCGAAGCTGTCGTAGACGCTCTCGGCGCGCGCAGGGAAAGGCGCGAGTCCGCCGCGCTGCTTGATGCTGCCGAGCCTGCGCCTGCGTCCCGTCAGCACCTTGTGCGGATACGCCTGGTGCCCGACGTCCCAGATCAACCGGTCGTAAGGCGTGTCGAACACGTAGTGCAGGGCGACCGCAAGCTCGACCGTGCCGAGGCCGGCGGCGAGATGCCCGCCCATCTGGCCGACGGTCTGAATCAGAAATTCGCGCAGTTCGTCCGCGAGGGCGCGAAGCTCGGTCCGCGGGAGCGCGCGCAGGTCGGCGGGCGTTTCGATGGAAGGAAGCAGGCCGGCCGGCTTTCCGTCACTCATGCGGGCAGTCTACTGGACCGGCGCCGGGCGGCATACGGCGGGGAGGTTCAGCGGCCGCGCTGGACGAGGTCGCCCGCGAATTCGCGGAGCGCCGCCGCTTCGGGACCAAAGTCGGCAAGTGCGGCTACGCCTTCTTCGGCGAGTTCAGTCGCGCGCGCGCGCGCGGCCGCGACGCCCGCGATCGCCGGGTAAGTCGGCTTGCCGCGAAGCGCATCGGATCCGGCGACCTTGCCCGTGACCGCGGGATCGCCGAGCACGTCGAGCAGATCGTCCACGATCTGGAACGACAGGCCGATCGCGCGGCCATAGCGATCGAGCGCCTCGCGTCGCGCAGGCGCGAGCGCGGGGCCCGCGGCGCAGGCCATGAGGACGGAAGCGCGGATCAGCGCGCCCGTCTTCAGCGCATGCATCTCCTCGATCTGCCGCGGGTCGAGCTGCCGTCCCGTCGCCGCGAGATCCATGGCCTGGCCACGGGCCATGCCGAACGTGCCGCTCGCGCGCGCGAGAAGCCGCATCATCTCGAGCCGGGCGGCGGCATCCACCGAGGGCATCGGCAGATCGGCAAGGATCTCGAATGCGAGAACCTGCAGCGCATCGCCCGCGAGAATCGCCGTCGCCTCGTCGAATGCGCGGTGCGTCGTCGGCCGGCCGCGACGCAGGTCGTCGTCATCCATCGCGGGCAGGTCGTCGTGCACCAGGGAGTAGGCATGGATCAGTTCGACCGCGGCCGCAGGCGCGTCGAGTGACGCCGGGTCGACGCCGATCGCGGCACCCGCTGCGTATACGAGCAGCGGGCGGATGCGCTTGCCCTCGCCGAGGCAGGCGTAACGCATGGCGCTGTGCAGCCGCACGGGCTCGCGATCCTCCGCGGGCAGCACCTGGAGCAATACGGCCTCGACGCGCTCGCGGTAATTCGACTGCCAGGGGCCGGCAACGGGTTCGGGCCGCATCGGAATCCGGTCAGTCCGCGTCCGGCGCTTCGAAGTCCTGCTCGACTATCTCGCCGTCCCCGGTGCGGGCGAGGACGCGGATCTTCTGTTCCGCCTGCCGCAGAGCTTTCTGGCAGCTGCGGGTCAACACGACGCCGCGCTCGAACTGCTTGAGCGATTCCTCGAGCGAAAGCTCGCCCTGCTCGAGTTTCTGGACGATGGACTCGAGTTCCGCGAGTGCGGCTTCGAAGTCGGGAGTCGCCGGTTTCGGTCGGGTCACGTGCTCGATCCACTGATGCAGGCGGGGGCCGGAAGTTTACTTCACCACCCCGAAAGCGGTGTTAGAATCTGTCTAAATGCCGGTCGCAGACCGGTCCGGCGAGGAGGGCATCGTGAACCTGAAGGGCAGCAAGACCGAAGACAATCTGAAAGCGGCTTTTGCGGGCGAGTCCCAGGCCAATCGTCGCTACCTTTATTTCGCGCAGAAGGCCGATGTCGAAGGCTACAACGATGTCGCCGCCGTCTTCCGCTCGACGGCCGAGGGCGAGACCGGACATGCGCACGGCCATCTCGAGTATCTCGAAACGGTGGGCGACCCGGCGACGGGCCTGCCGATCGGGCCGACTTCGGACAACCTGAAAGCGGCGATTGCGGGCGAGACGCACGAATACACGGACATGTATCCGGGCATGTCGAAGACCGCGCGCGCCGAGGGCTTCGCCGAGATCGCGGACTGGTTCGAGACGCTCGCGAAAGCCGAGCGCTCTCACGCCAACCGGTTCCAGAAGGCTCTGGACCAGCTCAACTGAGCTCGGTCCCGAGTCCGGACCGGCGCGCGTGAGCGAGCGCCCGACGGGCGTTGCGCGCGAGGGCAGCCTCGACGCGCCGACGCGTCACGCGCTCGACTGGAAAAATCCGGAATTCCGGGATCACGCCGCGCTCGATCGCGAACTCGAGCGCGTCTTCGACATTTGTCATGGCTGCCGGCGCTGCTTCAGCCTGTGCAATTCCTTTCCCGTTCTGTTCGATCACGTCGACGAGACGCCGACCGGCGCTGTCGCCGACGTACCGCAGGCGGCGCGGTGGGAAGTGGTCGACCACTGCTATCTCTGCGACATGTGCTACATGAGCAAGTGTCCCTACGTTCCGCCGCATCCCTGGAACGTGGACTTCCCGCACCTGATGCTCCGGGCGAAAGCGGTGCGACTCGGGGAGGAGGGCGTATCGTTCCGCGACCGCCTGCTCTCGTCGACGGACGTCGTCGGGCGGATCGCGGGAATTCCGGTCGTGCGCGAAATCGTGAACGCCGCGAACCGGAGCCCGGCCGGCCGGCGGCTGCTCGAAGGCGTGCTCGGCGTGCATCGTGAGGCGCCGCTCCCGGCGTTCCATGCCGGCAGCTTTCGGGCGCGGGAAACGCAACGCGCGAAACCCGCGCTCGATGCCGTGCCTGCCGCCGGCACGACGGGCCGCGTCGCGGTGTTCGCGACCTGCTACGGCAACCGCAACGAGCCGGACATCGTCGAGGACCTGGTAGCGATCCTCGAGCACAACGGCATTCCGGTCGCGCTCGCGGCCGAGGAGCACTGCTGCGGCATGCCCAAACTGGAGCTCGGCGATCTCGCCGCGATCGAGAAGCTGAAGGAGCGCAACATTCCGGCGCTCGCCGCGATGGTCGCGAGCGGCCACGACGTCCTGGCGGCCGTGCCTTCCTGTGTGCTCATGTTCAAGCGCGAGCTGCCGCTCCTCTTCCCCGGCGATCCGGACGTGCTTGCGGTCGCGAAGCGGACCTTCGACCCGTTCGAGTACCTGATGCTGCGTCATTCAGAGGGCAGGCTCCGCACCGATTTCCGCGCCGCCCTCGGCACGGTGGCCTACCACGTGCCCTGTCATCTGCGGGTACAGAATATCGGGCTGAAGACGCGCGATCTCCTGTCGCTCGTGCCGGACACGGCCCTCACGACCATCGAACGTTGCTCAGGCCACGACGGCACCTATGCGGTGAAGCGCGAGTACCGCGAAGTTTCGATGAAGATCGCGAAGCCCGTCGTCGACCGCGTGGCCGCCCTCGAACCCGAGCATCTGGCGAGCGACTGCCCGATGGCGGCCACGCAGATCGCATCCGGCCTCGGCGGAACGCGCAAGCCCGAACATCCTCTGCGGCTGCTCCGGATGGCCTACGGCATCTGAGGAGGGCCGATGAATCGCGGATCACGCAAGCTCGCCGCCGTCGACCTCATGAGCCTCGAGCAGTACGCGCGCGAGCGCGACGCGTTTCGCGCATCGGTGATCGAGCACAAGCGCGCGCGCACCGTCGCGGTCGGCCCCCACGTGACATTGATCTTCGAGGACCGGGTCACGGTCCAGTACCAGGTGCAGGAAATGCTCCGCATCGAGCGCATTTTCGAGGCCGCCGGAATCCGCGACGAACTCGACGCCTACAACCCGCTCATCCCGGACGGCGGCAACTGGAAGGCGACGATGATGATCGAGTTCCCGGATCCGAAAGAGCGCGAGCTCGCGCTCGTCGCACTCCGCGGCATCGAGGACCTCTGCTACGTCGAAGTCGATGGATTCCCGCGCGTCATGGCGATCGCGGACGAGGATCTCGAGCGCCAGAACGCGACGAAGACCTCCGCGGTTCACTGGCTGCGATTCGAGCTGCCTGCGGCCGCGCGAGACGCCGTCCGCCGCGGCGCCACCGTCACTGTCGGCGCGGATCATCCGCAGTACCGGCACGAGAATCGTCTCTCGACGGCGACACTCGAGTCCCTCGGGCGCGATCTGACTTGAATTGCGCCTGCGCCCGTGCGTGCGCGGCTGCTAGAATCGCCGCGCCGGCGGCGGTCTGCCGCCCGTCCTGAAGGCCTGCATGACACAGTCGTACACCGCATCGGACATCGAGGTCCTGAAGGGGCTCGAACCCGTTCGCCGCCGTCCGGGCATGTACACCGACACGCGAAGCCCGAATCACCTGGTCCACGAGGTGGTGGACAACAGCGTGGACGAGGCGCTCTCCGGACATTGCAAGAACATCGCCGTCACGGTTCACAAGGACGGATCGGTCTCCGTCGAGGACGACGGCCGCGGCATGCCGGTCGACATCCACCCGAAGGAAAAGGTGAGCGGCGTCGAGTTGATCCTGACCCGCCTGCACGCGGGCGGAAAATTCTCCGACAGGAACTACGAACAGGCAGGCGGCCTGCACGGCGTCGGCGTCTCGGTCGTCAATGCGCTTTCGAAGCATCTCGAATGCAACGTGCGGCGCGACGGCCGCGAATGGAACATCGGATTCCGCGACGGCAAGGTCGTTTCGAAACTCGAGGCGGTCGGCCAGGCAAAACGCGGCCAGACCGGCACCACGATCCGGTTCTGGCCGGACCCCGGGTACTTCGATGCGCCGAATATCTCGGTGCCGCGCCTGAAGCACGTGCTGAAGGCGAAGGCCGTCCTCTGCCCGGGCCTTCGCGTCAGGCTCGCGGTCGAGGCGACCGGCGAGACGGAGGAGTGGTATTTCACCGGCGACCTCGGCGCCTATCTCGTCGAGCAGCTCGGCAAGGTGGACCGGCTTCCGGATGAGCCGTACGCAAGTCACGTCAAGGGCGGCGGCGAGAGCGCGGACTGGGCCTTCTGCTGGGCGCCCGATGCGGCGGAACCGGTCGCCGAGAGCTACGTCAACCTTATCCCGACGCCGCAGGGCGGCACGCATGTGAATGGCCTGCGCTCGGGCACGACGGACGCGGTGCGCGAGTTCTGCGAGTTCCGGAACCTGGTGCCGCGCGGGCTCAAGCTCGCGCCGGAAGATGTCTGGCAGGGCGTCGCATTCGTCCTGTCGGTGCGCATGCCGAACCCGCAGTTCTCCGGGCAGACGAAGGAGAAGCTGTCCTCGCGCGAGTCCGCGGCCTTTGTTTCCGGCGTCGTGAAGGATGCCTTCGCGCTCTGGCTGAACCAGCATCCGGAGGCGGGCGAGAAGATCGCACAGTTCGCGATCGGCAATGCGCAGGAACGCACGAAGGCGGCCGCGCGGGTCACGCGCAAGCGCATCACCAGCGGGCCGGCGCTGCCGGGCAAGCTCGCCGACTGCACGCTGCAGGAGCCGGAGCGCTGCGAGCTGTTCCTGGTCGAGGGCGATTCGGCGGGCGGCTCGGCGAAGCAGGCGCGCGACCGCTCGTTCCAGGCCGTCATGCCGCTTCGCGGCAAGATCCTGAACACCTGGGAGGTGGAGGCGGCCGACGTTCTCGCCTCGCAGGAAGTGCACGACATCACGACCGCGCTCGGCGTCGACGCGGGTTCCGGCGACCTGTCGGGTCTCCGCTATCACAAGATCTGCATCCTGGCCGACGCCGATTCGGACGGCGCGCACATCGCGACGCTGCTCTGCGCCCTGTTCCTGCGCCATTTCAGGCCGCTCGTCCTCGCCGGGCACGTGTTCGTCGCGATGCCGCCGCTCTTTCGGATCGACGTGGGCAAGAACGTGTATTACGCGCTCGGCGAGCACGACAAGAACGGCACGCTCGACATGATCCAGGCCGAGGGCATCCGCGGAAAGCCGGTGATCACGCGCTTCAAGGGCCTCGGCGAGATGAGCCCACTTCAGCTTCGCGAGACGACGATGGCGCCCGACACGCGCCGCCTCGTGCAGCTGACCGTGGAAGCGAAGGATGGCGCCGACCAGTTGATGGACATGCTGCTCGCAAAGAAGCGCGCCTCGGACCGCCGCGACTGGCTCGAGAGCAAGGGCAACCTGGCGACGATCTGAGCATGAAAGTACAGGCACTCGACTTCGAAGGCATCGAGCGGCAGCCGCTGCGCACCTTCACCGAAAAGGCGTACCTCGACTACTCGATGTACGTGATCCTCGACCGGGCGCTGCCCCAGCTCGCGGACGGGCTGAAGCCCGTGCAGCGGCGGATCATCTATGCGATGAGCGAGCTCGGTCTCGCGGCGGGAGCGAAGCACAAGAAGTCCGCGCGCACGGTCGGCGACGTCATCGGCAAGTACCATCCGCACGGCGACAGTGCCTGCTACGAGGCGATGGTGCTGATGGCCCAGGACTTCTCCTATCGCTATCCGATCGTCGACGGGCAGGGGAACTGGGGATCGACCGACGATCCGAAATCGTTCGCGGCGATGCGTTACACGGAATCGCGTCTCCGGCCTTACGCGCACGTGCTGCTGTCCGAGCTCGGCCAGGGCACCGCCGACTGGCAGCCGAACTTCGACGGCACGCTGGATGAGCCGAAGCTACTGCCCGCGCGCCTCCCGAACGTGCTCCTGAACGGCACCCAGGGCATCGCGGTCGGCATGGCGACCGACATCCCGCCGCACAACCTGCGCGAGATCACCGCCGCCTGCATTCACCTGCTCGACGATCCGGAAGCAACGCCCGCCGAGCTCTGCAAGCACGTCCTGGGGCCCGATTTCCCGACGGGCGCCGAGATCGTGACGCCGAAGAGCGAGCTGCGCGCGATGTACAAGACGGGCAACGGCAGCTTCCGCGCGCGGGCCGTGCACGAGATGGAGGACGGCGAGGTCGTCGTCACGGCGTTGCCGTACCAGGTCTCCGGCGCGAAGGTGCTCGAGCAGATCGCGGGCCAGATGCGCGCGAAAAAACTGCCGATGGTCGAGGATCTCCGCGATGAGAGCGACCACGAGCATCCGACGCGGCTCGTGATCACGCCGCGATCGAATCGCGTGGACATCGAGCAGCTGATGGCGCATCTGTTCGCGACGACGGATCTCGAGCGCAGCTATCGCGTCAACATCAATGTCATCGCGCTCGACGGCCGGCCGAGGGTGCTGGGGCTCAGGGATCTCCTGACCGAGTGGCTCGGCTACCGGAAAGACACAGTGAAGCGCCGCCTGCGCTACCGGCTCGAAAAGGTCACGTCGCGCCTGCACATCCTCGACGGACTCCTGATCGCCTTCCTGAACCTCGACGAGGTGATCCGCATCGTGCGGCGCGAGGACGAGCCGAAGCCGGTGCTGATGAAGCGCTTCAAGCTCTCCGACGCGCAGGCCGAGGCGATTCTCGAGACCAAGCTGCGTCATCTTGCGAAGCTCGAGGAGATGAAGATCCGCGGCGAGCAGAAGGAGCTGGCCGAGGAACAGGAGCTGCTCGAAAAGACGCTGAAGAGCGCGGCGAAGCTTACGAAGCTCGTCCGCGACGAACTCGCGGCCGATGCGGAGGAATTCGGCGATGCGCGCCGCACGCGGATCGTCGAGCGCAAGGCCGCAGAGGCGATCGATGAAACGGAGCTCGTGACCTCGGAGCCCGTGACGGTCGTCCTGTCGACTCTCGGCTGGGTGCGGCAGGCGCGCGGGCACGATCTCGAGCCCGGCCAGCTGTCGTACAAGACGGGCGATGCATTCCAGGCCGCCGCGCGCGGGCGCAGCACGCAGCAGGCCGTGTTCATCGATTCGACCGGGCGAGCCTATTCGCTGGTGGCGCACAGCCTGCCGTCGGCGCGCGGCCAGGGCGAGCCGCTCTCCGGCCGGCTCGATCCGCCGGAAGGCGCGACCTTCGCCGCCGTACTCATCGGCGAGCCGGCGGATCGCTGGCTGCTCGCCTGCGATGCCGGCCACGGCTTCATCGCGAAGCTCGAGTCGCTCACCGGCCGCAATCGCGCGGGAAAGCTCGTCTTCCGCCTGCCGGAAAATGCCAAGGTCTTGCCCGCTGCACCCGTTCCCGCGGAGGACGGCGCGCTGGTGGCCTCCGTCAATAACGACGGACGAATGCTGGCGTTTCCAGTGACCGAGTTACCCGAAATGGAAAAGGGTCGCGGCAACCTGATTTTCGGCGTGCCGGGCAAGAAGGCCCGCACCGGCGAAGAACTCATGGTCGGCGCCGTCGTCGTCGCGCCCAATCAATCCGTCGCCGTCCACTGCGGCGAACGCAAGATGACGCTTTCCTGGAAAGACCTCCAGCACTACCTCGGCTCCCGCGGCCAACGCGGCGCTGTTCTTCCACGCGGCTGGCGAAAGGTCGACCGACTGAACGTTGAATAGCCGCGGCCCCGGCGAGCTGGGCGGCCGGCAATTGCTCGCTCGCTCAGAAGATCGGACATTCGCTCGCTCGCAACGCCGGCCGCCCGCTCGCCGGGGCCGGTGCAACGCAGCCTTTAGCCGAGGACGACTTCCTCAGGGGCGTTGACGAAATAGCCCTGGATGAACTCGACGCCGAGCTGCCAGAGCACCGCCATCGTGTTGGCGTCCTGCACCCGTTCCCCGATCGTGATCGCCTTGCACTTGCGCGCGAGCTCGACCACCGCCTTTACGCGCGCCTGCTTGTCCTGATCCGCGGACAGCCCCTGCATCAGCGCGCCGTGAATCTTCACGAAGTCCGGCTTCAGGTGACCGAGCAGCTGCTCCGTGTCGCGCCCCATGCCGAAGCCCTCGATGGCGAAGCGGAATCCGCGCTCGCGCAGCGCCTTGTGCAGACCGACGGCTTCCTTGATCTGCTGCGCGGCGACTTCCTCGCGGACCTGGAACACGATGCGCGCGGGTTCGATCTTCGTGCTCTTGATCTGATTGGCAAGCCAGCCGGGCAGCGAGGGATCGGCAAGCGTGTCCGCCGAAAGGCGGACGAAGAGGGCGCCCGGCTTGCGCGCGGCGCAGAATGACATCGCCGCGCCGATGACCCAGCGATCGACATTCTTCATGAGATCGTTTCGTTCGGCCGCGGGCATGAAAACCGACGGCAGCACTTCCTGTCCCTGCTCGTCCAGCATGCGCACGAGGACGTCGAACATGCCGAGATCCTCGCCGACGAGGCTCGCGATCGGCTGCTGAACGAGACGGAAACGGTTCTCCATCAAGGCGGCCTTGATCTGCTTGACCCAGAGCCGGTCCTGGTCCTGGAGCCGCAGCATCGCACCCGTGTGCTCGAGCAACTGCACGCGGTTGCCGCCGAGATCGCGACCCTGATGGTGCGCCATGTAGGCGTCGTTCGCGGGCCCGTCCGCGGTGCGGAAGTCGGGCGGGACCGGGCCGAGACCGACGGTGCAGGTCGTGGAAATCGACTTGGCCCCCGCCTGGAAGACCTCGGTCGCGACCTTGTGCACGACGTGCTCGGACCAGGCCTCGACGTCCTGGGTCGTGCCGCGTTCGACGAGCAGCATGAAACCATGGCCACCGAAGCGGCCCGCCAGATCGCCCGGCTGCACCTGCTCGCGCAGGAGTCGCGCGAAGTCGGAAAGGAAATCTTCGCCGGCGAGCACGCCAAGTTCTTCGTGCAGGGCGTCGTATTTGTCAGGCTCAACGTAAACGACGCAGCGCACGCCTGCCTTGATGGGCTCGGCGAGGCGCGTGCGGAGCTTCTCGATGAAGTAGCGCCGGTGCATGAATCCGGTCGCCAGATCGCTCTTCATGGCGTCTTCGAGTTTGCGTTCGTACTCCCCGGCGTCCGCAACCTTCGCCGGCACGCAGACCTGGACGCAGGGATCGCCGTCGAACTCGGCGCGGATCAGCTGGAACTCGAGCGACGGGTGGTGCCCGCTCACGACGAGTGCGGAGGCGTGAAGCGTGTGGCCCGACCACTTGCCCTGCATGCAGGCAACGAGCGCGCCCTTGATCGCCGCGTGATCGTCCGGATCGAAGGCGTCCATCAACGGCGTGCCGACGACCTCCTCCGGATTCGAATAGCCGAAAAGCGCGAGCCAGGCGGGATTTGCGTCGACGATGATGCCCTCCTGGACCTGGGCGATCGCGTCGGTCGATCCCTCGACGATGTGCTGGAGCTGCTTCTTGGCTTCGCGCGCGGATGCAAGCGTCTGGGACAGCGCGCGGTCGAGGCGGTAGGTGCGGAGCTCGCGGCCGACGACGAGCTGCAGCCGCGGGACGTTGGTGAGCGTCACCGCATCCTGCGCACCGAGCGAAAGCGCCTGCGCGATGACGTCCTCGTCGAGCTTCTCGCGCACCATCAGCACGGGCACGTCCGGCGCAAAGCGCGCGCGGAAGTCCATGGCGCTCGCGAGATCCACGATGCCCTCGTCGGCGAACAACATCAGCATTTCGGCGGAGGCCTGGGTCAGCGCGTCACCCAGGTCCCGAGCGTCCGGGAGCCAGGTGACGTGGACCGGGTGTCCGGCGTTTCGGAGCGCCTTGTTGATCGCCTCGACATTGTCCTGACTGCGCGTCAGGGCAATCATCGGAACGGCGGCGGGTAACTTCAATTCCGGCTCCGGAGGTCTGCAGCCTCGATGGGTGGCGCGATAGTAACACCCTGAAAACGGCCAATTTCGCGACCCGCGTCATGCTCCGGCACGGGGTGGCCGGTCGAACGGGCAGCGGCTATGATACGCGCCCTTTTGCAAGCACCCGCCCGGCCGGTCCGGGCGTTTCGGCGAGTCTCGATGTCCAGCATCAATACCAGCGATTTCCGGTCAGGCGTGAAAGTCATGCTCGACAACGACCCATGCTCGATCGTCGAGAACGAATTCGTGAAGCCCGGCAAGGGCCAGGCCTTCAACCGCGTGCGCATCCGGAATCTGCGCACCGGTCGCGTCATCGAGCGCACGTTCAAGTCCGGCGACTCGCTCGAAGCGGCGGACGTCATGGATGTCGACATGCAGTTCCTGTATGCGGACGGCCAGTTCTGGCATTTCATGCAGCCGGAATCCTTCGAGCAGTTCGCCGCCGGTGAAACGGCAGTCGGCGATGCCGCGCAGTGGCTGAAGGAGGGCACGGTCTGCATCGTGACCCTGTGGAATGGCCAGCCGCTCACGGTCACGCCTCCGCCGCACGTCGAGCTCAAGATCGTCGAGACCGATCCCGGGATGCGCGGCGATACGGTCACGGGCGGCACGAAGACCGCGAAGCTCGAGACCGGCGCCGTGATCAAGGTGCCGCTCTTCATCAACCAGGGCGAAGTGGTCAAGGTCGATACGCGGAGCGGCAGCTACATCGCGCGCGCGAAGTAGCTCTTCTAAAGGGGACGTTCCCCTTTAAAGGGGAACGTCCCCTTTAGAATCCTCTGCAGAACTCAGAATCCGTCGATTCCGGCGAGCCGCCAGTCGCTGGCGGCGACGAGACGCGCCGCGAGTGCCTCGCAGAGCGCCGCATCGGCCGGTTCGAATCGCGCGTAGTCGGGGCTGTCGAGATCGAGCACGCCGATCAGCCGGTCGCCTGAGAGCATTGGAACCACGAGTTCCGAATTCGATGCCGAGTCGCAGGCGATGTGACCGGGGAACGCGTGCACGTCCGGAACGATCACCGTCTCCCGCCTTGCGGCGGCCGTACCGCAGACGCCGCTGCCGAGCGGAATCCGCACGCAGGCCGTGCGGCCCTGGAACGGCCCGACCACGAGTTCGCCGCCGCGCAGGAAATAGAAACCGGCCCAGTTGAGATCGGGCAGCGACTCGAAGACGAGTGCCGCGGCGTTCGCAGCGTTCGCCCAGGGATCGCGCTCGCCCGCAAAGACGCCGTCGGCGAGCTGCAACAGATCCGCGGTGTCCGTTTTCGAGAGTTGCATGCAGACCTCAGGCCCGCGCGTGCGGAAACGCCATCGCCGCTCCCAGCGAGGGCAGCCGAAACGCGGCCATCACCAGCCGGTCGAATCCGAGCGCGACGCCAGCGCAGTCCGGCAGTCCATGCCCGAGCGCGGCGAGCAGCCTCTCATCGAGTGGATTCACGGCCTGCCCGCGTCGTCGCCGCGTTTCCTGATCCTGCGCGAATCGCCGGCCTTGTTCCAGCCCGTCGCCCAGTTCGAGAAAACCGTTCGCAAGCTCGAGTCCGTCCACATAGAGCTCGAATCGCTCCGCCACGGATGAGCCGTCCGGCAGGACGCGCAGCCGCGCGAGCGACGCCTGGCTCGCGGGATAGTCGCGGATGAATACGGGCGCATCGTGCCCGAGTCCGGGACCGGCGAGCGCGCCCATCAGGAGATCGAGCCAGTCGTCGCGGTCCCAGCCGCCGGCATTCGAAGGTTCGACGCCGCGGGCCGCGAGGGCGGTACGAATCTCGGCGATTTCTGCAACGCCCGGATCGAGACCGCAGCTACCCACGATCGCCTCCTTCCAAATCAGCGTGCGCGACGGCGGGAAACTTCGAATCCCGCCGCAGGCGACCCGGAACAGCCTGTCGACGTCCTGCTGCATCTCCGCCACGCCGTAGCCGAGGCGATACCACTCGATCATCGTGAATTCGGGGTTGTGCAAACGGCCGGCTTCGCCGTCGCGGAATACCGGGCAGACCTGGTAGCAGTCTCCGATTCCGGCCGCGAGCAGACGCTTCATTGCGAATTCGGGCGAGGTGTGCAGAAAGCGCAGTTCGCCGCCGGTCGGCCGCGCGACGATCGATTCGATCTGCGGATCGCTTGCGGCAGCCGCCGACAGGAGCGGTGTCTGCACCTCGATAACTTCCTGCGATGCGAAGTACGAGCGCACGCGCGCGAGCATGGCGGCGCGGCCGCGGAGGACCTCGATGCCTGCCGTCGGTCTCCATTCGGGATCGCTCACTGGGCTTCGCCGAGCCGCTCGCCGACTCTCACCGCGCGGCCGGCCGCCAGGCCGTCGGCGAGCGCCGGGCCTTTGGACGGAAACAACACGATGACTGTCGAGCCCATGTTGAACCAGCCGAGGAGGGCGCCGCGGTCGAGTGCGATGATCGGATCGTGGACGGGCAGGTCGCTCGGACGTTTCCGGCTCTGCGCCGTGATTCGTTCCAGTCCAGGCGAGACTCATGCTGCCGACGAATAGCGCGCCGACGAGTATCACGGCCATCGGGCCCATCGCCGTGTCGAAGACGCAGGCGACACGCTCATTGCGCGCGAAGAGGCGGGGCACGCTCGCCGCCGTCGCGGAATTCACGCTGAAGAGGTCGCCGGGAACGAAACGCGCGACACGGAGCGTCCCCGCGAGCGGCATGTGCACGCGATGATAATTGTGGGGCGCGAGATAGAGCGTCGCGAAATGGCCGCCGGCGAATTCCGCCGCGAGCGCGGCATCGCCGCCCAGAAGCGCGGTCGTCGTGTACGCCATGCCCTTGGCCTGCACGACGGTGTCGCCCGCGACGCGGCCGGCCTGGCTCACGAATCCGTCGACCGGGCAGAGCGCCGCGCGCGGATCCGGATCGAAATGCCGCGACGCCCGCACGCAGGCGCCGCGTGAAGAAGTCGTTGAAACTTTCGTAGCCGGCGGGTTCGGACCGTTCGGCTTCCGAAAGATCGACCGGATAGTGAGCGAGGAAGGCGCGGATCAGTGCGGTCCGCACGATGCCGATCCTGCATCGGGCAAGCATGCCCGCGAACTGCGAAAGAAAATGCTGCGGCAGCAGGTATTGCAGGCCGATGAATGCGCGCTCACCGATCGTGCTGCCCGACATGCGCCGCACCTAGCGGGGCCGCGCTGCGACGATGCGGCGATAATCGCGCACGATCACGGCTGCCTCATGCGGCGAGCCGAAGAGCGCGGCCTGGCTCGCCGTCGGGTCGATGAGAAAGATCGCGGCCGTATGGTCGACGGAATAGCTGCCGTCGGCGGCGGGCGTTCCGATGACGACGGCGACGCCGAGGTGCCGCGTCAGGGCGTCGATCGCATCGGCGCTGCGCGGTGACGCCCGAGAATGACGGATCGAAATGCGCGACGTATCGCCCGAGCACATCGGGCGTATCGCGTGCCGGGTCGACGCTGACGAATACGACTTCGGGGCGTTCGCCGGCCGGCAGATCGGCGACGGCGCGCCGCACTTCGGCGAGCGTCGCGAGCGTCGTCGGGCAGACGTCGGGGCAATTCGCGAATCCGAAAAAAAGAAAGGTCCAGTGGCCGCGAAGCCGCTCCCGGCCGAAGGCCTTTCCGGCCTGATCGACGAGCGCCAGTTCGGGAAGCGGCCGCGGCGTCGAGAAACGCGTCGCGCGCTCGAGCGCGGGAGCTTGCCCACTCTGGCGCTTGAAGTAGTAGCCTGCGGCGAGGCCTGCAAGCAGGCATGCGACGATCAGGATGGCGGCCAGGACGCGATTCATGGCCGCGAATTATCCCATGGCTTCGCGCGCTCCGGGCACGTCCGGTTAGACTTCCGGCGATGGCAGTCAAGAGGAGCGGCGCCGGCCGCGGCGATCTCTGCGTCGGCGCGCTGCTCGACTGGGCGAGCCGACGGCTGGCGCGCGCGCGGCTTCATTACGGTCATGGGACCGACAATCCGCGGGACGACGCCGCTGCGCTCGTGTTCCACGCGCTCGGGCTCGCGCACGATTCGGCGCCGGAAAGTTACCGGCTCCCGGTCCCGGCGCGCGGCGCCGCGCGCGCCCGTGCGCTCGTCGAGCGGCGGATCTCGGAGCGCCTGCCTTCCGCGTACCTGACGGGCGTGAGCTGGTTCGCGGGACACGAATTCCGCGTGACGCCGGACGTATTGATCCCGCGCTCGCCCATCGCGGAGCTCTGTCTCGCGGGCTTCGCGCCCTGGATCGAACCGTCTCGGGTGCGCCGGGTGCTCGACATCGGCACCGGCTCCGGCTGCATTGCGATCGCGACGGCGCTGGGGCTGCCGAAGGCGCAGGTCGATGCGACGGATATCTCCCCGCGCGCGCTTGCCGTCGCGCGGCAGAACGTCCGGCGGCACCGGCTTGGCGGACGCGTGCGCGTGAGGCGGGCGGATGTCTATGTGGGTCTCGGCGCGCGGCGCTACGATATCGTCGTGAGCAATCCGCCCTATGTGTCGGGGAGCGAGATGCGCCGACTGCCACGCGAGCACCGGGCCGAGCCGTCATCGGGGCTTCGTGCCGCGCATCGTGGGCTTGCCGTCATCGAGCGGATCGTCGCCGGCGCGCGCCGTCACCTGACGCCGGCCGGAATCCTGGTGGTCGAGGCGGGCGGGACGGCCTCGCGCGTGCGGCGCCGTTATCCCGAGCTGCCTTTCACCTGGCTCGAATTCGAGCACGGAGGCGAGGGAGTATTCCTGCTCCACGCCGCCGAACTGCCGGACTGAATCGATGTCGGGCAATACCATCGGCCGCTCCTTTTGCGTCACGACCTTCGGCGAGAGCCACGGACCCGCGCTCGGCGCCATCGTCGACGGCTGCCCGCCCGGACTCGAGTTGTCGGAGCAGGATCTCCAGGCGGATCTCGAACTCCGCCGCACCGGCACGTCGCGGCACACGAGCCAGCGGCAGGAGCCCGACCGCGTGCAGATCCTCTCCGGGGTATTCGAAGGCCGCACGACGGGTACGGCGATCGGCCTTCACATCGACAATGTCGATGCGCGCTCGCGCGACTACGACAAGATCAAGGATCGATTCCGTCCGGGTCACGCCGACTACGCCTATCAGCAGAAATACGGATTCCGCGATCACCGCGGCGGCGGCCGCGCCTCCGCGCGCATCACGGTCGCGACGGTCGCCGCAGGCGCCATCGCCCGGAAGTACCTGCGCGAGAAGCACGGGATCGAAGTGGCGGGCTGGCTGTCGCAGGTCGGACCGCACCGTCTCGGCTGCACGGATCTGGCGGCGGCCCGAGGCAATCCGTTTTTCTGCGCCGAACCGGAGAAGCTGCCGCTCCTCGAGGACTACCTCCGGCAGCTTCGGCGTGACGGGGATTCGGCGGGCGCTCGCGTGTCCGTCTCGGCCCGCGGCGTGCCGCCCGGACTCGGTGAGCCGATGTTCGACCGGCTCGATGCGGACATCGCGTTTGCGATGATGGGCATCAACGCGGCGAAGGCCGTCGAGATTGGCGACGGCGTCGAGGTTGCCGGCCAGCGCGGCTCCGAGCATCGCGACGAACTCACTCCCGGGGGATTCGCGTCGAACCACTCCGGCGGGACACTCGGCGGCATCAGCTCCGGCCAGGATGTCGTCGCGCATGTCACCTTCAAGCCGACCTCGAGCATCCAGGTGCCTGGCCGCACAGTGGACGTGGATGGCTCGCCCACGGACATCGTGACGACGGGCCGGCACGACCCCTGCGTGGGTCTGCGCGCCGTGCCGATCGTCGAGGCGATGCTCTTGATCGTGCTGATGGACCATGTCCTCCGGCACCGCGCCCAATGCGCCGATGTCGTCTCCCGCACCCCCGTCATTCCGCGCTGAATGCCAGCGAATCAACACATTGCGGAGATGCGCCGACAGGGCCCCGCAGGGCGGTCATTGCGTGACGCGGGGCAAGATTTTGGTAAATACGGCGTGTAAGCTATAGTCCCAAAGGATCAGGGACTTGTGATCGGTTTCACACCCATTTCGCAAGCTCGCGGCCAATGTTTCGCCTGCCCGAGGCTTGGGGAGTCACGATGAGCTGGAAATTGCGCGCACTCATTTCGGCGATTTTGCTGACGCCGACGGCGGCCTTGAGCCTCGGTCTCGGCGAAATCCGCCTGAGTTCAGCGCTCAATGAACCGCTTGCCGCCGAAATCGATCTCGTCGCCGCGACTCCCGAAGAACTCGCAGCGCTCGATGCGCATCTCGCCTCGCCGGAAGTCTTCACGCGCTACGGCCTCGATCGTCCCGCCTTCCTGAGTTCGCTCGAGTTCGACGTCGGCCGGGGTGCGGATGGGCGCAGTGTCCTGCTCGTCAAGTCGCGGGATGCGATCAGCGAGCCCTTCGTCTCCTTCCTCATCGACGTGAACTGGCCCCGCGGCCGCCTGCTTCGCGAATACACGGTGCTGCTCGATCCGCCCGCGCTCCTCGCCGCCAAGGACAGCCCCGCCTCCCAGCCGATCGCCGCACCGACGACCGCGCCTGCCGCGCTTCCGGGCGCGCCGTCGCAGCCGCCGCCACCGCCGACAGCGACGGAGGCTGCTCCGACGCCGGCCGCGGCGACTGGCGAGTCCACCTACCAGGTCGCTCGCGGCGACACGCTCTATGGCATCGCCGGCTCTCTCGCCGGCGCCGACCGCGAGGCGATCCAGCGGACGATGATCGCGGTCTTCCGCGCGAATCCGGAAGCGTTCAACGGCAATATCAATCAGCTCCACGCGGGCGCAATCCTTCGGGTTCCGCCGTCGTCGGAGATCGCGAACGTCGCGGCCGCGGAAGCGGCGAGCGAGGTCCGCGATCACAACGCCGCCTGGCGTGCAGCTGGCGGCGGAGCGGAAGGCGGAAAACTGCGTCTCGTGACTCCGCCGGAAGGCGAGGCGGCAGCCGAGGGTCCCGAGACCAGCGGCCAGGTCAAGTCGCAGATCGACTCGCTCGAGAAAGACATTTCGGAGCAGCGCCGCCTGCTCGAATTGCGGAACCAGGAGCTGGCCGACCTTCAGGCCAAGCTTGCGAAATCGCGTGCCGAGCAGGCAGCCGCCGAAGCCGCGGAGCCCGCCCCTGAGGCCGCGCCTCCGGAAGCGCCCGTCGAGGAATCGGCGGTTGCGCCGGAGGACGATACGGCGCCGGTGGAGGCCCCGCCCGTCGAGGCGAAGCCGAAACCCGAGGTCGCGCAGCCCAAGCCGGAACCGGCCGGGCCCTCGTTCTTCGATACCCTCGCCGACAACTGGATGATCCTGATCGGCGCCGCGGGTCTCGTGCTGCTCGGCATGCTGGGCTACGGCTACTGGCGTCGTCGCCGCGAAGAGGACGTCGACACCGCGCTCAGGGGATTCGACGTACCCGCCTCGGCGCCGGTGCCGACCGAAACGATGCGTTTGCGCGCCCTCGCGACGGGCGACAAGACGGCCGAGATGGTGCGGCCGCCGGTCTTCGAAGACGACGATGACGATGACGGAGACATAGTCGTCGAGGAACGCCCGATCGCGCGCCCGAAGACGGAAGCGCCGCGGCCGAGCGCGGGCCACGAAGAGACGATCAGCGCGGAAGCCGCGCTCGACCTCGACACCGCCGACCCGCTCGCCGAAGCCGACTTCCACATGGCTTATGGCCTGTACGACCAGGCTGTCGATCTCGTCCGGATGGCGCTTCAGAATTCGCCGAACCGCACCGACCTCAAGCTCAAGCTCGCGGAGATTCATTTCGTCGCGGGCGACACGAACCAGTTCCTGACGGTGGCGCGCGACCTCCGCAAGTCGCTTGGCTCCGGCGGCGACTGGGACCGCATCGTCATCATGGGCCGTCAGCTCGCGCCGGACGAACCGATATTCGCGGGCGCGGTGCAGGATGCCGGCGTGGACCTGTCTCTCGAGGGCGGCGACAACCTGGTCGACCTCGACCTGCTGTCGGCGCCCGACGGCGACGAGGGCCTCGACATCGACCTCGGCAAGGTCGCCGCGGCTTCGGCCGACGACGAGGAGACCGGCGAGAACACGGCGCTCGAATTCAACCTCGACGAGGGCCCGAGCGGCTTCAGCACGACCCAGGAGATCACGGGACGCGGGTCCCCGGGCACGGTCGAAATGCCGACGCTCGAGTTGCCGCATTCGGAGACGCCGACGGTCGAGACGCCTGCGCTCAAGATGGGAGGCCAGGCCGCGCGTGACCGAATGACGCCCGCGACGACGGATTCGACGGCCGAGATGGCGATCGACGATCTCGGACTCGACCTGGGTAATCTCGACAACCTGCCGGACATCGACGACGCGACCGCCATCGCCACGGGCATGCATGGGGAAGTGACGCAGATAGCGCAGGAATACATTTCCACAGAGGTATTGGACCGCGACTCGCCGGATGACGACGACGGCACCGCGCTCATGCCGAGCGGCGGATCGGGGGCGACGGCCATCCTTCCGAAGATCGATTTCGGCGAGATCGACCTCGACCTGGGCGCGGCCACGGACGACGCGGATCTGTCGCCGACGGCGCGCAACAACTTGAAGACGGAGCAGATGCCGCAGTTGTCGCAGCTCGAACCGGTGACGATGAGTGAAGTCGGCACGAAGCTCGACCTCGCGCGCGCCTACATGGACATGGGCGATCCCGACGGCGCGCGCAACATCCTGCAGGAAGTGCTCGCCGAGGGAAGCGCTTCGCAGAAGCAGGAAGCGCGCCGGCTGATCGATTCCCTGCCGGGAGCGTGAGCAGCCCGACGCGACGTCTGGCCGTCGGGATCGAGTACGACGGCACACGTTACGCCGGCTGGCAGCATCAGCCCGGGCTGGCGACGATTCAGGACAGCGTCCAGAAGGCAATCTCCGCCGTCGCGGATCATCCCGTCACTGTCGCGGCCGCCGGCCGCACCGACGCCGGCGTCCACGCCTGCGCCCAGGTCGCGCACTTCGACACCCGGGCCGAGCGGCCCGTCCGTGGCTGGGTGCTCGGTGCCAATAGCCAGCTCCCGCCCGACATTGCGATCAACTGGGCGATGGAAGTCGAACCCGCTTTCCATGCCCGCTACACGGCGCAGGGCCGCAGCTATCGCTATTGCATGCTGAGGCGGGCCACGCGGCCCGCGATCCTGCGCGACCGCGTCTGCTGGACTCGCGCGACCCTCCATGTCGAGGCGATGCACGACGCGGCGCAGGCGCTGGTCGGCGAGCACGATTTCTCCTCGTTCCGGGCGGTCGAGTGCCAGTCGACGACCGCGCAGCGTCACGTGGATTCGATCACGGTGCGCGGGGAGGGACCGCTCGTCGTCATGGAGATCAGCGCGAATTCGTACCTGCACCACATGGTGCGGAACATCGCGGGCACGCTCATGCAGGTCGGAGCCGGCGAACGCCCGCCCGAATGGGTCGCCGAGATACTCGCGGCCCGGGACCGGAGCCGCGCCGGCATCACGGCGCCCGCGAGCGGACTCTACCTGTGGCGGGTCCGCTATCCGCCGTCGCTGCAGATACCCGAACCCGTGGCGAGCCGTCCCTGGGCTATGATCTCTGGCCAAACAGGGGCGGAGAACCTCTGACATGACCTGGTTCGAGAAGATCATTCCGTCGCGGATCAAGACGGAACGCCGCACGCGCTCCGTGCCGGAAGGGCTGTGGATGAAATGCCCTGCCTGCGATTCGGTGCTCTACCGGCCCGAGGTCGAGCGCAACCTCCAGGTCTGTCCCAAATGCGCGCATCACATGCGCATCGGCGCGCGCGAGCGCCTGACGCAGTTCCTCGACCCGGACAACGCGGTCGAGATCGGAGCCGACGTCCTGCCCGAGGATCCGCTGCGGTTCCGCGACACCAAGCGTTACCGCGATCGGCTCGCCGCCGCGCAGAAGGCGGTCGGCGAGCGCGACGCGCTGGTCGTGATGAGCGGGACGATCGAAGGCATCGAGATCGTCGCCGGCGCGTTCGAGTTCTCGTTCATGGGCGGCTCGATGGGATCGGTCGTCGGCGAGCGCTTTGTCCGCGGCGTCGAGCACGCCATGGCGCACCGCACGCCGCTCGTGTGCTTCTCCGCGAGCGGCGGCGCGCGCATGCAGGAGGGACTGTTGTCGCTGATGCAGATGGCAAAGACGAGCGCCGCGCTCGCGATGCTCGCCGCCGAGCGGCTGCCGTTCATTTCGGTGCAAACCGACCCGACGACCGGCGGCGTTTCGGCGAGTCTCGCGATGCTCGGCGACGTCAACATCGCCGAGCCCAAGGCGCTCATCGGATTCGCGGGCCCGCGCGTGATTCAACAGACGGTGCGCGAGACCCTGCCGGAAGGATTCCAGCGCAGCGAGTTCCTGCTCGATCACGGCGCCATCGACATGATCCTCGACCGTCGCGACCTGCGCGAGCGGATCGCCTCGCTGCTCCGGATGCTGCTACGCCGACCCGCGGCTTCCGCCTAGCCGGGAAACACTTGCGCTTCGCGACCGTTGCGGGGTGGCTCTCCTGGCAACAGGTCGCGCACCCGGTTGCGATCGATCCGGGACTCGAACGCGTCGGGGCAGTCTGGCGCAGGCTATCGCGATCGCCGCCGGCGACGGTGCTCACGGTCGGCGGCACGAACGGCAAGGGCTCGGTGGCGGCCACGCTCGACGCAATCGTCACGGCCGCGGGCTATGAAACCGGCCTCTTCACGTCGCCGCACCTGATCCGCTACAACGAGCGCATCCGGCTGCACGGCCGCGAGGCGGGCGACGAGGTCCTGCTCGCGGCCTTCGCCGAGATCGACGCGGCGCGCGGCGACATTTCTCTCACCTTCTTCGAATGGAACGCGCTCGCCGCTTTCGTCGCTTTTGCGCGCGCGCGGGTCGACGTGGCCGTGCTCGAAGTCGGCATGGGCGGGCGGCTGGACGCGGTCAATCTGATTGACGCGCAGGTCGCGGCCGTCGTATCCGTCGGGCTCGATCACCGCGAGTGGCTCGGCGACACGGTCGAAGCCATCGGCGCCGAGAAGGCGGGTATCTTCCGCGCCGGACGGCCCGCGATCTTCGGCGGGCGTCATGTGCCGCGAAGCGTCGTGGCGAGCGCTTCGGCTGTCGGCGCGCGCCTGCGCCGCATCGGCGTCGATTTCGATTACGTCGAGCGCGCGGACGGATGGGATTACGTCGGCTTCGGGTCGCGGCGGCGCGAATTGCCTCTACCGGCGCTTGCCGGGTCGTCGCAGCTCGGCAACGCCGCCGTCGCGCTCGCCGTGCTCGAATCCGCGGAACCCGCGATCCTGGTGCCGGACGAAGCCGTACGCGCCGGGCTCGCGGCCGTTCGCCTGCCGGGCCGCTTCCAGGTCGTCGCGGGCGATCCGGAGTGGATACTCGATGTCGCGCACAACGCGGATGCGGCCGAAGCTCTCGCCGCGAGCCTTGCCGCGAGGCCCGGCCGCGGACGCACGATCGCCGTGTGCGGCATCCTCGGCGACAAGGACGTCGAGTCCATCGTCGCGGCACTTCGAAACCAGGTCAGCCGCTGGATCGCCGTCGGACTCGAGGGCCCGCGCGCGCTCGCGCCCGCGGAGCTCGCGGGACGATTCGTCCGGGCAGGCGCCGCGCCCGTGCTCGCGGTGGGAAGCGTCGCCGCCGGGATGCAGCAGGCGCGCGCGGAATGCAGGCCCGGCGATCGTGTGCTCGTGTTCGGTTCATTCCTGACCGTCGGACCGGCGCTCGCCTGGCTCGACTCGGCCTCGTAGTCGCGCCGCAGGCTACAATCGATCGCAATGGAAGTCCGCGTGCGCGAACGGCTGCTGGGTGCGCTGGTGCTGGTCGCCATTGTCGTGCTGCTGGTGCCCTCGATCCTGAAGGGACGCGATCCGGCGCCCCGGGGCGCGCCGGATCAGCCGACGAAACGGGTCGAGGTGCCGATCGAGCTCACGGAGTCCGCACCCGCGGACGATGTCCTCGTGCCGGAACCGGACCTTCCCGATGCGCCGGTGCCCGCTGCCATCCCACCGCCCCAGGATTCAGCGCCGGCGAAGGCTGAAGCAGTGCCCGCCGAGCGACCGCCTGAAAAACCGCCGGAAGCGGCAAAGCCGGCCAAGGTCCCAACGGCTTCGACCACGTCCGAAGCGCCGGCCTGGGCGGTGCAGCTCGGCGCCTTCGCAAACCGCGCCAAGGCTGAGCAACTGGTGACCGAGCTGCGTAGACGCGGCTATGCGGCATTCGTGCTCGAGTACCGCGCGACTGGCCAGGTGCTCTATCGCGTGCGCGTGGGACCGGAGCAGGACCGCGAACGCGCGGCTGAAATCGCGGTCAGGCTCGCCAAGGACGGCTTCCAGCCGGTCGTGGCGCGGCATCCGTGATCGGCTAGAATGCCGCACCTCGCGGGGGACCTTGACCGATGAACGGCGCCGACCACGTTTTTGCAATCGTCCTGCTCCTGTCCGGTGCCCTCGGGTACTTCCGCGGGTTCATCCGCGAGTCCATCTCGCTCGTCACCTGGCTTCTTGGGCTCTGGCTCGCCTGGCATTTCGCCTATCTCGTGAATCCCTGGCTCGGCGGCGCACTTGCGGAGCCGGGCGTTCGTGAGTGGACCGGCCGTGCGATCGTGCTGTTCCTCGTGCTCCTCGTCGGGGCCGGCATCGGCGCACTCGTCGCGTACCTCGTGCGCCGCGCCGCGGGGCTCGCGACCCTGGATCGGCTGCTCGGCGTGGTCTTCGGCCTGATGCGCGGCGCGATCGTGATCGGGCTCCTGGTCATCGCGGGACGCGCGGTGAATCTCGACCTGGAGCCCTGGTGGGAGAAGTCGAAGTCGATGCCGGCGGCCGACGCGGTCGCCAACTGGCTCGAGCGCTACGCCCGCCCGGCGGCGATGGAGCTCTACGAAGAAGCCAAAGAGAAACCGGGAACCTAGGGCATGTGCGGCATCGTCGGAATCGTCGGCACCGGAGCGGTCAACCAGCGCATCTATGACGCGCTCTCCGTGCTTCAGCATCGCGGCCAGGACGCCGCGGGCATCATGACGATGGACGAGCACGCGCTCTTCGTGCGCAAGGACGCGGGCCTCGTGCGCGACGTCTTCCGCGAGCGGGACATGCGCCAGCTCATGGGCAACGCGGGGATCGGCCACGTGCGCTACCCGACCGCCGGCTGCGACGGCGCCGACGAGGCGCAGCCGTTCTACGTGAACGCTCCGTTCGGCATCGGACTTGCGCACAACGGCAACCTCACGAATGCCGACGAGCTTTCGCGCACCATGGTGGCCGAGGACCGCCGGCACCTGAACACGCGCTCGGACTCCGAAGTGCTCCTGAACGTGTTCGCGAGCGAATTGCAGCGCTCGACCGCAGCCAAGCCTGCGCCCGGCGACGTATTCCGGGCGCTCGAAGCGGTGTTCCGGCGCTGCCGCGGCGGCTTCGCCGTCGTCATGCTGATCGTCGGCCACGGCGTCGCTGGTTTCCGCGATCCGCACGGCATCCGGCCGCTCGTGCTCGGCAAGCGCGAGACCGCCCGCGGCCTCGAATGGATGCTCGCGTCCGAGAGCGTCGCGCTCGACATGGCGGGATTCTCGCTCGTCAGGGACGTCGGTCCGGGCGAGGCGATCTTCATCGACATGCAGGGCCGCATGCACGCGGCGCAATGCACGCCCGCACTCGAGCACACGCCTTGTATTTTCGAGTACGTCTATTTCGCGCGCCCCGACTCGATCATCGACAACATCTCGGTCCACAAGGCGCGCATGCGCATGGGCGAGAGACTCGCGGAGAAGATCGCCCGCCTGCGTCCGGATCATGACATCGACGTCGTGATCCCGATCCCGGACACGAGCCGGACGAGCGCGCTGCAGCTCGCGCTCGCGCTCGGCGTGAAATACCGGGAGGGCTTCGTCAAGAACCGCTACATCGGCCGCACCTTCATCATGCCCGGGCAGGAGCAGCGCCAGAAGTCGGTGCGCAACAAGCTGAACGCCATCGACCTCGAATTCAGGGGCCGAAACGTGCTTCTGATCGACGACTCGATCGTGCGCGGCACGACGTCCGCGCAGATCATCGAGCTCGCGCGCGAGGCCGGTGCGCGCAAGGTGTACTTTGCCTCGGCGGCGCCTCCGGTTCGTTTCCCGAATGTCTACGGCATCGACATGGCGGTCGCGGCCGAGCTCGTCGCGAACGGCCGGAGCGAGGACGACGTCGCCGCATTCATCGGCGCGGACTGGCTGGTCTATCAGGATCTCGACGATCTCGTGGCCGCCTGCCGCCACGATAATGCGCGGATCGCGGATTTCGACACGTCCTGCTTTTCGGGCCGCTACGTGACGGGCGACGTCACGGAGCAATTCCTGACCCGTCTCGAGCGCGACCGTTCCGACGGTGTCCGCGCCCAGCGCCTCCTGGATCTCCCGGGCGGTCGAACCGCCCGCGCCATCTAATTAAAGGGGACGTTCCCCTTTATCTTGGAGGAACGTATCCGACCCATCGTTCAAGTCGATAAAGGGGAACGTCCCCTTTAACCCCGATCCGCGTCGAAGCCTGCTGCTCGACCTGTTTTACGTGGCGCTCTCGGCCGTCGACGGGCGCCGGCGCATGCGGGCCGCGCTTGCGGCGGACCGCGGTCCCGGTGCCATTTCCGCTTTCGCGGTCGGCAAGGCCGCCCCGAGCATGATGCTGGGTGCGATCGACGCTCTCGGCCCGAGGCTCGAACGAGGGCTCGTGGTCGCGCCCGAAGGTTCGATACCCGGGGCGCTCGCCGGCCGTCCCGGCATGCGTTGTCTCCCGGCCGGCCATCCGCGACCCGACGAGCGCAGCCTCGAGGCGGGGCGAGCGCTCGCCGAATTCGCGGCAGCGACGCCTGCGGGCAGCCGCGTGCTGCTCCTGGTTTCGGGTGGCTCGTCGGCGCTCCTCGAAATCCCGGCACCGGGCGTCGGGCTCGTGGAACTCCGTGCGCTTTACGATCGCTCGCTCGCCGAGAGCCTCGACATCGAAAGCCTCAATTCCCGGCGTGCTGCGCTGTCCCTGATCAAGGGAGGACGCCTGCCCGGGCTGTTTGGCGGAGCAGCGGTCGAAGGCTTCATGATTTCCGACGTGCCGCGCGACGATCCCGCGGTGCTCGGTTCGGGTTTGCTTGCGTCGCCCGGATTCACGCCGCGCCTCGTCGGCTCGCTCGACGACGCGCTGGATGCCGTGGTGCGCGCGGCGGAGGCGCGCGGCCTCGCCGCGCACCGCGCGTCCGGGCGGCTGCAAGGCGATGCGGAAATCGCGGCCGCACGGATCTGCCACGAGATCGCGGTGAGCGGATGCCCGCTGCTCGCGTTCGGCGGCGAAACCGTCGTGCGCCTGCCGGCGGCGCCCGGACGCGGTGGCCGTTGCCAGCATCTCGCGCTTGCCGCTGCGCGCTGCATCGCAGGACATCCGGATTACCTGCTGCTCGCGGCGGGCACGGACGGACAGGACGGCATGAGCGGGGATGCCGGCGCGATCGTCGACGGGGAGACCGCGGCGCGCGCCGCCGACAACGGGCTGGACCCGGCGGCCGCGCTTCGCGCGGCCGATTCCGGGCGATTGCTGGAAGCGACGGGTGACCTCGTCAACACGGGTGCGACCGGCACGAATGTCGGCGATATCGTGCTGGCGCTCCGTCTGCAACCGGGATATTCACCGCCCATGTAGAATGCCCGCATGACAGTCCGGGTTCTGATCATTGACGACCAGAACGACTTCCGGCGTCTCCTGGCACGGCACATCCTCACGGGCTTCGATTCGCCTTCGGTCGCAGAGTACGACCCAGTCGCGCGCGGGCGGCTGCCGGCGGATTTCTCCGGCAGTGCCTATGACGCCGTGCTGCTCGGCGACACGCCGGGCGCGCATGGCGGTCTCGAATGGCTGCGCGACCTGACCCGTCGCAACGGCTTTCCGCCGGTGATCTACCTGATCTCGAAGCGCACGCCCGAGGCGGAGGAAGCCGCGATCTCCGCCGGCGCGCATGCCTGCCTGTCGAAGCGCAAGGTGGATCACGCCGCGCTGATCGCGGCGCTTCGCGCCGCGCAGGCGCGGCGCGGCCAATTCTCGCGTCCTGGCGTGCGCGTCGACGAGACGGCGCGAGCGACGCGATTCGGCGAGGTCTCGATCCGCGGCTACCGTTACGTGAGTCAGCTCGCCGACAATCCGATGTCTTCGGTGTTTCTCGCTGAAAGCGAGCGCAGCGGCCGGCAAGTCGCCCTCAAGGTGCTGCACCAGCCGCCCGACGACGGCACGGGCGTGAAGACCTTCGACCGGTTCCTGCGCGAATACCAGATCGCCGCGTCCATCGAGCATCCAAATATCGCCCGCGTGGACGACTTCGGCGTCGCGGATGACCATGCGTTCATCGTCATGGAGTATTTTCCGCACGGCGACCTGCGCGCGCGGATCAGGCAGGGCATCCATCCGCTGCGTGCGCTGACTTTCCTGCGCCAGATGGCCGAGGCGCTGCAGGTGCTGCATGGCGCGGGGGTGCTGCACCGCGATCTCAAGCCCGGCAACGTGATGCTCAGGGACGAGCTGTCGGTGGCGCTCATCGACTACGGCCTGTCGAAGCACGTCGAGATGGACGCCACGCTCACGAACAGCGGCGAGATCTTTGGCACGCCGTACTACATGAGCCCGGAGCAGGGGCACGGCAAGGATACGGATGCGCGGAGCGACATCTACAGCATCGGGATCATCTTCTTCGAGATGTTGATGAAGCGTAAGCCGTACGTCGCGGGGACGCCGATGCAGGTGATCTACAAGCACGCGCACTCGCCGCTCCCCGAGCTCAGGGCCGAACTGAAGCGTTTCGAGGAACTCCTTTTCAACTGCATCGCGAAGGATCCCGGTCGCCGCTACGGAAGCGCGGAACAATTGCTCGATGCAGCCCGCGAAATCGAGCGCGACGAAATCGAACGCTGACGCGCGGGCGCGCGCACTTTGCCGGCCGGGCGGGGCTTCCCTCGCTCGCTCCGCCGGAACTTTAGTCGCTCGCTCGCGACCCGCCCGGCCGGCCAGCACGCGCGTTGCCGCGGCGAAGCGGTCGCCGGCGCGGTCGAGACGACGGGCGGGTGGCGAGCGAGTGACTGACGTTCCGCGGAACGAGCGAGCCAGCCCCGCCCGGCGCCAAGCCGCGCCCCGAACGATCTTCAGGCGGGGCAGGGCACGAGTGCGTAACCGGTGGAATCCGAACGAAGGACCATCGCTTCGTCGTGCCAGGCGCCGAGAACGACACGCGTTCGGGCGACGCCGTCAGACTCGAAACGGTGGATGCCCGGCCGGTGGGTGTGGCCGTGGATCATGAGATCGACGCCGGCATCCCGCATCAGGGTCTCGACGGCGGACTGGTTCACGTCGGTGATGTAATCGACGGCGGCCGCCAGGTGCTCGCGACTGCCGGCGCGCGCCTCGGTCGCGAGCCGGCGCCGGGCCTCGAGCGGGAGGCGAGCGAAGCCCGCCCGCACGCGCTCGTCGCGCACGAGCGCGCGGAGCTTCTGGTAGGCGCGGTCGTCGATGCACAGGCCGTCGCCGTGCGAGAGGAGCGCGGGCGCGCCGCCGATCGTGACGATCGCCGGATCTTCCAGCAGGATCGCACCGGAGTCGGCGCAGAAGCGTTCGCCGATCAGGAAATCGCGATTGCCGCGCATCACGTAGACGAGAGTGCCTTCGCGGGCGAGGGCGGCGACCGCCGCAATGACCTCGCGGTGCGCCGGTTCCGGGTCGTCGTCGCCGACCCAGGCCTCGAACAGGTCGCCGAGCAGAAAGAGCGAGTGCGCGCCGCGAACGGGACCGGCGAGAAAACGCAGGAAGCGCGATGCGATGTCCGGAGTCGAGGGATCGAGGTGAAGATCGGACGCGAACCAGCGGGTCACTGAGTCGGGTCCACTGGCTCCGGCGCCGGCATTGTCGTCGCCGCGGGCGGCGCGGACTCGATCACGAACGCGCGGCGGACGATGGGACGCTCGACCGGCACGTCCGCGCCGAACTCGGCGACGGTTTCCGTGCGCATGTAGCCGATACGGTCGACCACGTCCATGCCTTCGACGACGCGGCCGAAGACCGCGTAGCCCCAGCGGCTCGGCAGCGGATCGAGCGCCTGGTTGTCCGCGAGATTGACGTAGAACTGTGACGAGCCGGAATGCGGGCTCTCCTCGCGAGCCAGGCCCAGGGTGCCGCGGCGGTTCGAAAGGCCGTTGCCGCTTTCGTTCGGTATCGTTGCGCGCGCCTGTCGTTCGGCGAGTCGCTCGTCGTAGCCGCCGCCCTGGATCACGAAGTTCGCGATCACGCGATGGAAAACCGTGCCGTCGTAGGCGCCGTCGCGCACGTAGCGCAGGAAGTTCTCCGCGGTCAGCGGCGCGCGCACGACGTCGAGTTCGATGACGAAATCGCCCGCCGACGTCTCGAAACGGACGCGCGGCGCGAGCGAACTCGGCGCCTGGGCCGCGGCCGGCAGCGCGAGGAGCAGGGCGAGCAGCAATGTGACTTGACGTGGCATGGACCGAACCTCGATCCGATTTTAGCGCACCGGGCGCGTGAGGCGGCGGGTCCGATACTTTAGACTGTCGTCGCGATGGAAACGGCAATCGTCACGCGTTTCGCGCCGAGCCCGACGGGAGCGCTGCATCCCGGCAATGCCCGGACGGCGCTGTTCAGTTTCCTGCTGGCTCGGCATGCCGGCGGGCGCTTCATCCTGCGCGTCGAGGACACGGACCGCGAGCGCGGCAGCGAGGATTTCGTCGCGGCCCAGTTGGCGGACCTCGCATGGCTCGGGATCGACTGGGACGCGGGACCCGATCGCGACGACGGTCGCGGTCCCTACCGGCAGTCGGAGCGAGCGGCGATCTATGGCGGGCTCTACGAGCGTCTCGAGCGCGAGGGGCATGCTTACCCCTGCTACTGCACGCCGGCCGAGCTCGACATCGCCCGCAAGACGCAGATCGCCGCGGGCGAGCCGCCGCGTTACCCCGGCACCTGCCGCGCGCTCGACGCAGCGGCGCGCGCGGCTCGTGTCGCGGCCGGACGCAAGCCGGGGCTTCGCTTTGCGATTCCGGGCGCGGAACTCATCCGCTTCGACGACCTCGTCCGCGGACCCCAGGCCGTCGAGGCGGCGACGCTCGGCGATTTCCTCGTGCGGCGAGCCGACGGCGGCGCGATGTTCTTTTTCTGCAATGCGGTGGACGACGCGTTGATGGGCGTGACGCAGGTGCTGCGCGGCGACGATCACCTGAGCAACACGCCGCGCCAGTTGCTCGTGCTGCGCGCGCTCGGACTCGCCGCGCCGCGCTACGGCCACCTGCCGCTCCTGCTCGATGCCGGCGGCGCTCCGCAGTCGAAGCGACGCGGCAGCATCACGGTCGGCGAGTTGAGGCGGCAGGGCTATCTCGCTGCCGCGGTCGGCAACTACCTGCTGCGTCTCGGTCATCATGGCGCGCCGGACGAGTGGATCGACCCGGCCGAATTCTCGCGGCACTTCCATGCGGACCGCCTCGGTCGTGCGCCCGCGCATTTCGATCCGGCGCAGCTCGATCACTGGCAGCGCGAGGCCGTGCGGCGGCTCGATGCGGACGCCGCGGCCGCGTGGCTCGCGCCGGAATTTCCGGCGGACTGGACCGGCCCACAGCTTCGGGCGGCAGCGAGCCTACTCCAGGGCAACGTGCTGCTCCCGCGCGATGCGCGGGCATGGCTCGCAGTGCTTGCGGGCGAACTGCCGCCGCTCGAATCCGATGCCAGGCACGCGATCGCGGAGGCGGGGCCCGCATTCTTCGACGCCGCGCTCGCGTCGTACGCCGAAGCCGGCGCGGATCTCCGCGCGCTCGCCGAGCGGCTGAAGGCACGCACCGGACGCAAGGGCGCCGCGCTCTACATGCCGCTGCGGTTCGCGCTCACCGGGCGCCACGACGGGCCTGAGCTTGCGGCGCTGCTCGCGGCGATTCCGGAATCGCTCGTTCGCGACCGGCTCGCGGGCGCGGCGCGGATGCAGGCGGCCTGAGCCGGTGCTGCGCATCCACAATTCGCTGACCGGCCGCAAGGAGCCGTTCGTTCCGCTCGTGCCGGGACAGGTCGGGATGTACGTCTGCGGCATCACGGTCTACGACCATATCCACGTCGGGCACGCGCGCTCGCAACTCGCCTTCGACATCGTCCGGCGCTGGCTGCGGGCGGCCGGCCTGAAGGTCACCTACGTGCGGAACATCACCGACATCGACGACAAGATCATCGACCGCGCGCGCGAGCGGAACGAGCCCTATGAAGCGCTGACCGCGCGCTTCATCGCCTCGATGGACGAGGATTTCGCCGCGCTCGGCATCGAGAGACCCGACCACGAGCCGCGCGCGACAGCCTACCTGCCGCAGATCGTCGACATGATCGAGCGGCTCGTGAAACGCGGCTACGCCTACGTCGGGTCGAACGGCGACGTGTTCTACGCGGTCGCGAAATTTACAGGCTACGGGAAACTATCCGGAAAGAAACTTGCGGACCTGCGGGCGGGCGCGCGCGTCGACGTGGACGAGGCGAAGCGCGACCCGGCGGACTTCGTGCTGTGGAAGCGCGCCAAGGCCGGCGAGCCCGCCTGGGAATCGCCCTGGGGCCTGGGCCGGCCGGGCTGGCACATCGAGTGCTCGGCCATGGCGGTCGCGATCCTCGGTCCGCAGTTCGACATCCACGGCGGGGGCATGGATCTCAAGTTCCCGCACCACGAGAACGAAATCGCGCAGAGTTGCGCCGCCTGCGACGCGCCGTTTGCGAAGGTCTGGATGCACAACGGCTTCGTCCGGATCGACGACGAGAAGATGTCGAAGTCGCTCGGCAATTTCTTCACCGTCCGCGAGGTCCTGCCGCGATTGCGGCCCGAGGTGCTCCGCGCCTTCCTGCTGTCGAGCCACTACCGGGCGCCGGTCAACTACTCGGACGAGAACCTCCGCCTCGCGGACTCGGCCCTGCAGCGCCTCTATCTCGCGCTCCGCGACGTAACGCCTTCAGAAGGCTTCGCGCCTGGAAAGGCTTCGCGGCAGTTCTCCGAGGCGATGGACGACGATTTCAATACGCCCGGCGCGATCGCGGCCCTGCAGGACCTCGCGCGCGAGCTCAATGTGGCGAAGGCGGCGGGCGAGAGTCTGAAAGGGTCTGCACTCGCGGCGGAGCTTCGCCAACTCGGCGGCGTGCTCGGTCTCCTCGAACATGTGCCGACCGAGTGGCTGGCAACCGGTTCGGCGCTCGCGGAGGGCTCGCAGTCGACTGCCGACCCGCTCGATCCCGCGGCAATCGACCGTCAGGTCGCGGCACGAATCGAGGCGCGGCGGCAGCGCAACTGGGCCGAATCCGACCGCATTCGCGATGAACTGGCGGCGGCGGGCATCGTGCTCGAAGACGGTCCCGCCGGCACGACCTGGCGCCGGAAGTAGACAGACTGCGCCTAGCCCGCGCCGAGCCGCCGTGTCGCCGATTCGAGCGTATTCTTCATGAGCGCCGCAATCGTCATCGGTCCGACACCGCCGGGCACCGGCGTGATGTAACCCGCGCGCTCGGCGGCTTCCTCGAATTGCACGTCGCCGACCAGGCGGCCGTCTGGCAGCCGGTTGATGCCGACGTCGATCACGACCGCGCCCGGCCGGATCCAGTTGCCGGGCACGAATCCCGGCTTGCCGACCGAGGCGACGAGGATCTCGGCGGCGCCGACGTGACGCCGCGAGGTCGCGCGTGGCGCTGTGGCAGACCGTGACCGTCGCATTCTTCATCAAGAGCTCGAGCGCCATCGGCTTGCCGACGATGTTGCTTCGGCCCGACGACGACCGCGTTGCGGCCCTGGATCTCGAGGCCGGCGCGTTCCATCAACAGGATGATTCCGTAGGGCGTGCAGGGCCGCATCAGCGGTATTCTGTTGCAGCAGCCGGCCGACGTTGTAGGGGTGAAAGCCGTCGACGTCCTTCGCCGGGTCGATGCGCTCGAGCACGGCGACCGACGCGACGTGCTTCGGCAGCGGCAGCTGGACGAGGATGCCGTCGATCGCCGGGTCCGCATTCAGGCGGTCGATCAGTGCGAGAAGTTCTGCCTCCGTCGTCGATACCGGGCAGGTCGTGCGCGACCGAGACGATGCCCGTCTCCTCGCAGGCGCGGCGCTTGTTCCGCACGTAGACGGCGGAGGCGGCGTTGTCGCCGACCATGACGACGGCGAGCCCCGGCCGGCGCAGTCCGCGCGCGCTCGAGTGCGTCGGTGCCCGCGCGCACTTCGCGCCGGAATTCCTCCGCGATCCTCTTTCCGTCGATGATCTTTGCGCTCATATCCCTGCTGCCCTGTTGAAGTCACCCATGGCCTCGACCAGCGCGGCGACCGCTTCGCGCTCCGCCACCGTGAGGTGCGGGTTCCACACGTCGATGATCAGCACGACACGCGTCCGCGAGCCGCGGTTCCAGGCCTCGTGCTCGTAGGTGTCGTCGAAGGCGACGGCCTCGCCCTCGCGCCATTCGTGTCGTCTCGCCGCCGACCACCAGCGCGCAGTCCTCGGGAACGACGAGCGGCAGGTGGCAGACGACGCGCGTGTTGGTGACGCCGCGGTGCGGCAGGATGTGAGTGCCCGGCGTCAGCACCGAGAACATGACCTCGGGCGCATGCTCGCGAATGCGCGCGAGCGGAAGCGCTCGAGCGTCGCCGACGTGCGCGGACAGAGCGGTGTGATTCTCGCCGCGCCGCTCGCCGTGGCGGAAGAAGTAGAGGCCGTTCCACGACGGCGCGCCGGTCGCGCTCGCGAGTCCGAGCTGCTCGGCCGACGTCGCTGTCGAAGACGCGCTCGTCCAGGCCCGAGGCGGAGATCGCGGCCAGCAGTTCCTCGCGGATCGCATCCGTCTGCGCGCTCGAGATCCGCGAGCCACGGGAGGGCCGTGCGCTCGAAGTACGGCGCGGACGGCAGGCCCGGGAAGTACAGGACCGAAGGCCGCTGGCGCGGGTCCGGGAACGAGGCGCGGCGATCGCCGACCTGGATCGCGAGGCAGTCGTCGAAGCGATGGAGCGCCTCGCGTCCATGGCGCGCATAGACAGGCTCGAGGACCTTCTCAAATGCGCGGCGGCGGCCTGCCTTCACGTAGCGCATCGCATGAGTCACGCGGTCGAGGAGGGCGGGCGGTGTCGTCGCCGCGTCGAGCCAACGACCCTGGCGCTGCGCCTCGATGATGGCGCGGTAATAGGCGAGCAAGGCATCGCCGTGCTGCTGGCGCGCCTCGAGCGAGCCGGCGAGCTCTAGCCGCGCTTCCGGCGTCAGGGAGCGATCGCTGCCCCGGACCGCATCCGCCATCCGTTTGTTCTCCGTCACTCCGCGCGGAGCGGCCGCGCCGACATTATAGGGCCGTGCGTCACCGACTCCCCGAATAGACCGCCAAAGAAAAGCCCCCTTGCGGGGGCTTTTCCGCAACAGCCGTTGCGATCGCAATCAGTTCTCGAACGATGCCCTCACGTACCAGAACGTGCCACCGATCGGATGGATCGTCCCGCTCAGGCTGTTCAAGTCGCAGGAATAGCAGGGTGGCGGCCGTTCGTCGAACAGGTTGTTCACGCCGACCGCAAAGGACCAGCCACCGCCAAAAAGCTCCTCGGGCGACCAGCTGACCTGCGCGTCGGTGTACACCATGCTGTCCAGCTGGTTGGTTTCTCGAGCTGTCGCCCACCAGCGGCCCGCTGCACAGTTCGTTCTCCAGCCCCAGGTTGGAAATGGTGCCGGCGCACTGCTCGATCAGGGAGCTGAGGTAGCGGAAGGAGAGAACCGCATCCCAGCTGCCGAGCGACCAGAAGTTGTTGAGCGTGATCTTCTCTTCGACGAAGCCGCGGCTGCGGATTGCCGAGCTCCGTCCCGGCACGTTCGATGCGGTCGAAGCGTGCCAGCCTCATTCGGGATCAGCTCGTCGTAGTCGAACAGCAGTGAAGCCATCAACTGGAAGCGGAACGTGCCGATCCCGGTCTCGCCCAGTCCCAGGTCAAGGTTGACGTCGAGGCCGGTCGTCTCGACGCCCGCGATATTGTCCAGGATGCCGTCGATCCGCGAGATCGTCCCGTTCGGCAGTCCGGATGATGGCGTCGCAGAAGAACGGGTCGAGCGTTGCAATGCAGGCATTGAGCGTTTCCTGGGCATTCGGGGCCTGGATCGCGCCTTCGATCGAGATGTCGTAGTAGTTCACCTCGACCAGGAACCGGTCAATGATTCCCGCGGCCAGCCCGGTGTCCCAGGTGAAGCCTGTCGTCCAGGTTTCCGACGTTTCCGGCTCCAGCTCCGGGTTGCCGCCGGTCGTGACGGAGATCTGCGGGTTGAGCTGCGTGTAGCCCGGCGGCACGAGTTGCGCGCAGTTGGCAGGAACTGGAGCACCTACGCGTTGCTGGTCGCGCAGTTGTCCTCGATGGCCGTGTCGAATCGCGTGCCGAGATTGAAGAGCTCGCCGATGTTCGGCGCGCGGAATCCTTCGGCATAGCTCGCCCTGATCATCAGGTTTTCGACGGGGCCCCAGTTGACCGAGAATTTGGTGCCCGTCTCGCTGTCGAAGGCATCCGAATCCGAGTAACGCGCCGCGGCGCTCAAGCTGAGGCTGTCGAACGCCGGCGCATCGGCGATGATCGGCACCACGATTTCGCCGTAGAACTCGTCGAACGTAACCCCGCCCGACGTCGCGCTTGCCGGCTGGTCCGCCGATTCACCTGCCGCAGCAATGGGGTTCGGAATGAAACTGCCGTCTTCCTCGCGGTGTTCGAACCCCACCGCGAAAGCGAACGCGCCGGCCGGCAGGTCGAACAAATCGCCCGACAGGTTGGCACTGATGTCGGTCAGCGTCTGCTGGCTGGTGTCGACGGCGGTATAGGTCACGTAGTCGAGCATCGCGGGCGTCAGCGACCCTTCGCCGATGATGTTGAGCGGCACGCAGCCGGGCGTGGCATTGCAGACGTCGGGATCGCCGAGCGCGGTGTTCAGGGCGCGCGCGTTGAACTGGTTGAGCTGGGTCTGCCGCGCATTGTTCTCGGACCAGATGGCGGTGACGTCCCAGTACATGTCGCGGTCACCGACCGTGAACTCGCCGTCAAAGCCACCCGACAGATACCAGGTATCCACGTCCTGGTTGAAGATGCGCGGTCCCGCCTCGGTCGGCCGTTTCGTCACGAAGATGCCGGTTGGTGTTGCCTTCGAGGTCAATACCGAAGACGTTGAACGGGTGATTCGCCGGCCACAGATAGTTATCCATGTAGAAGCCCAGACCGCCCTCGACGCCGAAGAAGAGCGGAACGGGCGCCGCACGGCCCTGCGACTGGCGATTGTTGAAGCTGGCCAGCGCGCGGAACATCACGTTGTCGGTCACGTCGTATTCGCCCTTGGCGAAAACGTTGATGCGCTCGTTCGGCGTGACGAGGTGGTTGTACGGCTGGTAGTTGAACAGGTCGTCCGGCGCCGAACTTGTGGAAGTCGTCGGTGCGCGGCGGCAGTCGGGATCGACTGACATCGTAAAACGGGATCCGGTAACGCCGCGTTTGACCGTCAGGTCGTGCAGCGAAATCGCCGCGTCATCGGGACCACAGATCGATGAAGAGTAAGTCGCGCCGCGGCGTGCCCGAGCTGGCGCCAAGCGTGGATCCGAAAACCGGAAACGCCGATTCCTTGCGGTCGGCCGTGTTGACTTCTTTCTGGTCCGTATAGCTGATGTCGAGCAGCCCGCGGGCGCGCTCGCCGCGTGCCCCATGCGAACGTCGAACTCCGCCGTCTCGCCGTCACCGTCGTCATACCACCCGCGTAACCCGAGATCTCGAAGAGTCGTAATCGTTCTTTGTGATGATGTTGACTCACGCCCGCGATCGCGTCCGACCCGTAAATAGCCGACGCGCCGTCCGTCAGCACCTCGATGCGCTCGATGATCGACGTTTCGGAATCGTATTCAGATCGATCGCCGAGAGACGCCGCTCGCCGATGACTCTTGACCCAGCGAACGCCGTCAACCAGCACCAGCACGCGGTTTGAACCGAGGTTGCGCAGATCCGCAGTCGTGGCGCCGGCGCCGACTCCGCCGCCGTTCGGCGGAAAGCCGAAGTTGCCGCTGGAATTGAATTTGTGCTTTACCGAACCACCGGAAACCGGCAGCCGCTGCAGGAAGTCGCCCACGGAGTTCAGGCCCGTCTTATGCAAATCCTCACTGGCTGACCGTGAGCACTGGCGCATCCTGTTCGAGCGGGTTCTGGCGAATTCTCGATCCCGTGATGACGACTTCGCCGAGCTCTTCCTGAGCCATGCTGATTGGTGAAGCAAGCGCAGCGGAGAGTCCCGCCGCACTTCCGATCGCGAACCGGATCGCCCGCGCCAATGGTGTACGTGTCTTCACGATCGACCCCCTCATTCTCATTTGCGCAAATACGACAACCGCAAAGCGACTGTGCTGCCTGAAATCTACACCCATCGATAACCGGATTGCCACTGTGGTCAAAAAAGAACAGTTTGGGCTGTTCAACCGGCGAGCGGGAACGGCTACAGACGGCATAAATTGACGGGCCGAGAGTGCCTTCGTACGATGCCGGCGCGTCGGGGCATGGCGCAGTCTGGTAGCGCATCTGCTTTGGGAGCAGAGGGTCGGGGGTTCAAATCCCTCTGCCCCGACCATTTTTTCTGGCACAGCAAGCGCCCGTAGCTCAGCTGGATAGAGCAGCGGATTTCTAATCCGCCGGTCGGGGGTTCGAGTCCCTCCGGGCGCACCATTGCAGCGCCCGCTCGGTAACCCGCCCGAAACGCCAATCTGCCTTCCTATATAATTTCGCGCCTCGATGGCGGGCGTAGCTCAGCTGGTAGAGCCCCGGATTGTGATTCCGGCCGTCGCGGGTTCGAATCCCGTCGCTCGCCCCAAGATTTCGGGCCATTAGCTCAATTGGTAGAGCTCCGGACTCTTAATCCGTAGGTTGTAGGTTCGAGTCCTACATGGCCCACCAATCCCGGGCCCCGCAGCCAATGGCTGCGGGGCGGGCCGGAGTCCAAACGATGCCTGAACCGCGCCGACCGATTCCTGAGCCCACGTATCAATGGCCCGGTGGGCCGACGGCCGACGACGATCCGACACCGATCGAATCCGCGCTTGCAGCGCTCAAGATCGGCGCCATCCTCGCGGCGGTCGTGACGATCGTCTTCTTCTATCTCGCGACCTATACCGGCGCCGTCATCGGGCGCTTTGAAGCGAGCGCAGCCGTGCTCGCCGCTTTCCTGCTGCCGAGCGCCATCGCATTCCTTCGCACGCGATGGGCCCGCCGCCGCCGGCCGCCGGGACGCTGAACTCCTACGCTATACTTACCGGCTGTAAATGCGGCGGGTGCCGCGTTCCGGGCCGGTTCCAGATGCGAAAGTGGCGGAATTGGCAGACGCGCCGGATTTAGGTTCCGGTGGGGAAACCCTTGAGAGTTCGAGTCTCTCCTTTCGCACCACGAGGTTGATCGATCGATGATGGTTTCAGTGGAAACGCTATCGGGGCTCGAACGCCGCCTTCAGGTGTCGGTGCCCGCGACCCGCGTGCGCCAGCAGGTCGACGCGCGACTGCTGAAGGTCAGCCGCACGGCGCGCATCAAGGGCTTTCGTCCGGGCAAGGCGCCGATTCACGTCGTGCGCAAGCATTACGGTCCCCAGGTCCGCGAGGAGGTCGTCTCGGATCTCATCCGCGAGTCGCTTGCCGAGGCGCTCCGCCAGGAAAAGCTTCAGCCCGCGGGCGGTCCGCGTATCGAGCCGCAGAAGACCGAGCAGCCGGACGACCTGCGCTATACGGCGACCTTCGAGGTCTATCCGCAATTCGAGCTGAAGAACGTCGATTCGATCCGCCTGACGCGGCCGACGGCGACGGTGACCGACGGCGATCTCGACGTGATGATCGAAAGCCTGCGCCAGCAGCGCCTGGTCTGGACCGAAGTCGATCGCGGTTGTCGTGACGGCGATCGCATCACGCTGGATTTCGAGGGCAAGATCGACGGCCAGCCTTTCGACGGCGGCAAGAGCGAGAACCTCGTGAACGTGCTCGGCTCGGGCCGGCTGCTGCCGGATTTCGAGCAGGGCGTCCGCGGTGCCGCCGCCGGCGAGACGGTCGAATTCGACCTGCGCTTTCCGGACGAGTACCAGGCGAAGGCGGTCGCCGGACAGACCGCCCGGTTCCAGGCCGCTGTTCGCAAGGTGGAGGAGAGCAGCCTGCCCGAAGTCGACGCGGCGTTCTGCGAGGCTTTCGGGGTCAGCGAAGGCGGCGTCGAGGCGCTCCGCGCCGAAGTGCGCGAAAACATGGAACGCGAGCTTGCGCAGGCCGTGCAGTCCCGCTTGAAGGCGCAGGTCATGGATGCAGCTGCTCGCCGCCAATCCGATTGCGGTTCCGAAGGCGCTGGTCGAGGCGGAGATCCGCGACATGCAGATGGAATTGCTGCGCCGCAGCGGCGCACGGGACGCCCGCCAGCTTCCGCCGCGGAATTCGTTCGAGCAGACGGCCCGGCGCCGCGTGGCGCTCGGGCTCATACTCAATGAGGTGATCCGCCAGGCCGGCATCCAGCCGAACGCGACGCAGGTCCAGACCCGGCTCGACGAAATCGTGTCGACGTTCTCGGATCCGGACGAGGCACGGCGTCAGTATCTGCAGAGCGAGGCGGCGACCCGTCAGCTGCAGATGGCGGTGCTCGAGGACCAGGCGGTCGACTGGGTGATCGTCCATGCAAAGGTCACGGACCAGCCCGGCAGTTTCAAGGACATCATGAACTTCGGGGTCGACCCGGCGTCCGAAGGATAAGGGTGGCAGACGTGGGCGGAAGCATCGAAACCAAGGCTTTGAATCTGGTCCCCATGGTGGTCGAACAGACCGCACGCGGGGAACGCGCCTACGACATCTATTCGCGTCTACTGAAAGAGCGGGTCGTTTTCATCGTCGGCGAGGTAGAGGACCAGATGGCGAACCTGATCGTCGCCCAGCTCCTTTTCCTCGAGTCCGAGAATCCGGACAAGGACGTCCACCTCTACGTCAATTCTCCCGGAGGCGCGGTAACAGCAGGTCTTGCGATCTACGACACGATGCAGTTCATCAAGCCGGACATCAGCACGATCTGCGTCGGCCAGGCGGCCTCGATGGGCGCCGTGCTGCTGGCCGCGGGCGCCAAGGGCAAGCGCTATGCGCTGCCGCATTCGCGGATCATGGTCCACCAGCCGCTCGGCGGCTTTCATGGCCAGGCGACGGACGTCGAAATCCACGCCCGCGAAATCCTCGACGCGAAGAGCCGACTGAACAAGATCCTGGCGCACCACACGGGCCAGCCGCTCGAGAAGATCAGCAAGGATCTCGACCGCGACAACTTCATGAGCGGCGAGCAGGCGCGCGACTACGGAATTGTGGATGGAGTCCTCGAAAAGCGCGGCCAGTTGCCGCACCTTGGAAAGGACTGAGCGAGACTTCTCTCCAGAAAGCAGGGCCAACTGGTTGAGATGAAAAGGATTTTACCGGCCGAAACCGGCATGCTATAAGACGGCAGCCGGCCTTCCGGCCAACGAGGCGCACGGCATGGTCGACGACACGCGGGGCAAGCACGACGACGGCAAGCTCCTCTATTGCTCCTTCTGCGGCAAGAGCCAGCACGAGGTCCGCAAGCTGATCGCTGGCCCGTCCGTATTCGTCTGCGACGAATGCGTCGAACTCTGCAACGACATCATCCGCGAGGAACTCGAAGAGAAGCAGGAACGGTCGCGTGACCGCCTGCCGAAGCCCCACGAGATCCGGAAGGTCCTCGACGAATACGTGATCGGCCAGGACCGCGCGAAGAAGATTCTCGCGGTCGCGGTCTACAACCACTACAAGCGCCTCCAGGCGCGCCCGGGCGACAAGCGCCACCGCAACGACCGCGATGAGGTCGAGCTTTCCAAGAGCAATATCCTGCTGATTGGCCCGACGGGCTGCGGCAAGACCCTGCTCGCCGAGACGCTCGCGCGGCTCCTGAACGTGCCTTTCACGATCGCGGATGCGACGACGCTCACCGAGGCGGGCTACGTCGGCGAGGACGTCGAAAACATCATCCAGAAGCTCCTTCAGAAATGCGACTACGACGTCGAGAAGGCGCAGACCGGCATCGTTTACATCGACGAGATCGACAAGATTTCGCGCAAGTCCGACAACCCGTCGATCACACGCGACGTGTCGGGCGAGGGCGTGCAGCAGGCGCTGCTGAAGCTGATCGAGGGCACGATCGCCTCGGTGCCGCCGCAGGGCGGCCGCAAGCACCCGCAGCAGGAATTCCTGCAGGTGGACACGGCCAACATCCTGTTCATCTGCGGCGGCGCTTTCGCCGGCCTCGAGAAGATCATCGAAAAGCGGAGTTCGCGCGGCGGAATCGGCTTCGCGGCCGAGGTGCGGGCGCCCTCCGAGCGGCCCCAGGGCGCCGACCTCTTCAAGGACGTCGAGCCAGAGGACCTGATCAAGTTCGGCCTGATCCCCGAGTTCGTCGGCCGCCTCCCGGTCGTGGCGACACTCGAGGAGCTCGACGAAGAGGCCCTCGTCACGATCCTGACCCAGCCGCGGAACGCCCTGTCCAAGCAGTACGCGCGGCTCTTTGAGATGGAGAGCGTCGATCTCGAGCTGCGGGACGACGGGCTGCGGGCGGTCGCCCGCAAGGCCATGGACCGCAAGACCGGGGCGCGGGGGCTTCGGACGATCCTGGAGAATGTCCTGCTCGACATCATGTACGACCTGCCCTCGCTCAAGAACGTGGCCAAGGTCGTGGTCGACGAGACCGTGATCCTGGGCGACAGCAAGCCGTATCTCGTCTACCGCAGTGAAGAATCGCAGGTCGCCGCCCCCGAAATCCGGCGCGCCGCGGGCTCCGACGGACACTGACCAAAAGGGGACGTTCCCCTTTAGCTGTGGAACTCGTCACGCTTGCTGCAGCAGGTTCGCTAAAGGGGAACGTCCCCTTTAGGTCTGCGACTTGTGGCGCACACCTCCCGCCCCCATGACGTATCCTTCCTGACGTCAGAGCGGCGCTCCTGCGCCCGAGGTAGTCACAGTGCCCGAAGAGAAAAGCAAGTCCCCGAGTGCTCCCCTGGCCACCCGCGTGCCGGTACTGCCGCTGCGCGACGTCGTGGTCTATCCGCACATGGTGATTCCGCTGTTCGTCGGCCGCGACAAGTCGATCCTCGCCCTTGACGAAGCCATGCGCCGCGACAAGCAGATCCTGCTGGTCGCGCAGAAACAGGCCGACGTCGACGACCCGAAGGCCCGTGATCTCTACACGGTCGGCACGGTCGCGACCATCCTTCAACTCCTGAAACTCCCGGACGGCACCGTCAAGGTGCTGGTCGAGGGCGTCGCGCGCGCCATGGTCGAGAACATGGACGTCGACGGCTATTTCATGGCCGACATGACGCCGCTGCCGGACGTCGAGGTGTACGAGGAGCGCGAAATCGACGTGCTGACGCGCTCGGTCGTGTCGCACTTCGAGCAGTACGTGAAGCTCAACAAGAAGGTGCCGCCCGAGATCCTGACCTCTCTCGCCGGCATCGAGCAGCCGGGCCGGCTCGCCGACACGGTCGCCGCGCACATGGCGCTCAAGCTCTCCGAAAAGCAGAAGGTGCTGGAGTCGCAGGACGTCCGCGCCCGCCTCGAGCAGGTCATGTCGATGATCGAGGGCGAGATGGAAGTGCTGCAGATCGAGAAGAAGATCCGCGGCCGCGTGAAGTCGCAGATGGAGAAGAGCCAGCGCGAGTACTACCTGAACGAGCAGATGAAGGCGATCCAGAAAGAACTGGGCGACCTGGAAGACGCTCCGAACGAACTCGGCGATCTCGAAAAGCGCATCGCGAAGGCGGGCATGCCGAAGGAGGCGCGCGAGAAGGCGACGGCGGAGATGAGCAAGCTGAAGCTCATGTCCCCGATGTCGGCCGAGGCGACAGTCGTCCGCAATTACGTCGACTGGCTGGTCAAGGTGCCGTGGAAGAAGCGCACGAAAGTAACCCACGACATCGCGGCCGCCCAAAAGGTCCTCGACGAGGACCATTTCGGCCTCGAGAAGGTCAAGGAACGCATCGTCGAGTACCTGGCGGTCACGCAGCGGGTCAAGCGCCTGAAGGGCCCGATCCTCTGCCTGGTCGGGCCTCCGGGCGTCGGCAAAACCTCGCTCGGCCAGTCGATCGCGCGCGCGACGAACCGCAAGTTCGTGCGCATGTCGCTCGGCGGAGTGCGGGACGAGGCAGAGATCCGCGGTCACCGCCGCACTTACATCGGCTCGCTGCCGGGCAAGGTGCTCCAGAACATGGCGCGCACGGGAGTGCGCAATCCGCTGTTCCTGTTCGACGAAGTCGACAAGATGTCGATGGATTTCCGCGGCGATCCGTCGTCGGCGCTGCTCGAAGTGCTCGACCCCGAGCAGAACGCCTCGTTCTCCGACCATTACCTCGAGGTCGATTTCGACCTGTCCGAGGTCATGTTCGTCTGCACGGCGAACACGCTCAACATCCCCGCACCGCTCCTCGACCGCATGGAAGTGATCCGGCTGCCCGGATACACCGAGGACGAGAAGCAGAACATCGGTCGCCGCTTCCTGCTGCCGAAGCAGGTCCGGCAGAACGGGCTGAAAGAGGGCGAACTCACGGTCGACGATCCGGCGATCCTCGACATCATCCGTCACTACACGCGCGAATCCGGCGTCCGCAATCTCGAGCGCGAGACTGCGAAGATCTGCCGCAAGGCGGTCAAGGAGCTCCTGCTCGAGCCCGAGAAGAAGAAGATCGCCGTCTCGGCGGACAATCTCGACAAGTACCTCGGCGTCCGGCGTTTCCGCTACGGCCGCGCGGAGGAGGCGAATCGCGTCGGTCTCGTGACGGGTCTCGCCTGGACCGAGGTCGGCGGCGAACTCCTGACGATTGAAGCGGCCGTCGTGCCCGGCAAGGGCAAGCTCCTTTACACCGGCCAGCTCGGCGAAGTGATGCAGGAATCCATCCAGGCCGCGATGACGGTCGTGCGCAGCCGCGCCGACGGGCTCGGCCTCGAGACCGACTACCACCAGAAGATGGACGTGCACGTGCACGTGCCCGAGGGCGCGACGCCGAAGGACGGCCCGAGCGCCGGCACCGGCATGTGCACCGCGCTCGTCTCGGCGCTGACGAAGATTCCGGTGCGCGCGAGCGTCGCGATGACCGGCGAGATCACGCTTCGCGGCGAGGTGCTGCCGATCGGCGGATTGAAAGAAAAGCTGCTCGCCGCTCAGCGCGGCGGCATCGAAACGGTCCTGATCCCGAGCGAGAACGAGAAAGATCTCGTCGAGATTCCGGAAAACATCAAGGACAAGCTCGACATCCGCCCGGTCAAGTGGATCGAAGAAGTGCTCGAGATCGCGCTCGAACGGAGCCCGGTCGTGACGGTGAAAACCGCGGCTGCGCCCGCTCCGGCCGAGCCGCCGAAGGAAATGGAACGCCGCGCCACGCGCCGTACGATCAAGCCGTCGCAGCCGCATTAGCAGCGGTTTCCGCGGCTTGGCACCGTGAGGTCGATGCCGTATAGTTCCGCGCCTCCCAGGGGGCCGGATTGCGGTCCACCAGGGGTGCTTAGCTCAGCTGGTAGAGCGTCGTCCTTACACGGCGAATGTCGCAGGTTCGAGCCCTGCAGCACCCACCAGTGACCTGGAGCGGTAGTTCAGTTGGTTAGAATACCGGCCTGTCACGCCGGGGGTCGCGGGTTCGAGTCCCGTCCGCTCCGCCAATCATTTCGGTGCCGGGTCGTAGATTCGTAGATTTGACTGATCTACGGATCCGACCCGGCCTTCTCCCTCAAATCTACGAATCTACGACCCGGCACCGCTCGGCTCAGTCGGGTCGGACGCGGGTGGCGGCGCGGCGGGGTCGTGCTTGGCGAACCAGCCGAGGATGTAGGCGACGCGGGCGATGAGCTGGCTGGGGCGCTGGTCGAGGGAGTGGGGAGCACCCGGGACCCGAACAAGCAGGGTGTCGATGCCGCGCAGGCGCAGCGCCTGGTAGAACTGTTCGGACTCGGAGATCGGCGTGCGGAAATCGAGCTCGCCGGTGACGACCATCGTCGGCGTCTTCACATTGCCGACGCGCGAGAGCGGCGAGCGCTGCCAATAGGCGTCGTAGTCCTCCCAGGGCGGCGTGCTGAACCAGTACTTGTAGAAAAAGTTCGGCAGGTCGGCCGTCAGCACGAAACTCGCCCAGTTGATCACGGGCTTCTGCACGGCGGCCGCGCGAAAGCGATCCGTCGTGCCGACGATCCAGGCGGTCAGGACACCGCCGCCGCTGCCGCCGGTGACGAAGAGGCGGCTCTCGTCGACGCCGCCCTTGGCGATCGCGGCATCGACCGCCGACATCAGGTCGTCGTAGTCTCGGCCCGGATAGGCGTGGTGGATCAGGTTCCCGAATTCCTCGCCGTAGCTCGTGCTGCCGCGCGGATTCGAGAACAGGACGACATAGCCCGCCGCCGCATAGAGCTGAAGTTCCGCGGCGAAACGCGGACCATAGTTCGCGAACGGCCCGCCGTGGATCTCGAGCACCATCGGGTACTTCTTCGACGCGTCGTAGCCGGGGGGACGGATCAGCCAGCTCTGGATTCGCCGGCCGTCGATCGCGGACGTGCTCCAGATCTCCTCGACCGCGCCGAGTTCGCGTTCGCCGAGCACGTCCGCATTGAGATTCGTGAGCCGTCGCGCCTTGCCGCCGTCGAACAGGCCGACTTCGGCGGGAGCGAGCGCTGCGTTCGCGCTGTACGCGATGCTGCCGTCACGGGCGATCGAGAACGACCCGCCGCCGTACGGACGGGACCAGCCTTCCCCTCCCATGTCGTCGACGAGTTTCGTGACGCGGCCGGCGAGATCGACCTCCGCGATCCGGGTCGTGCCCTGGTCGTCGTAGCTGAAGTAGACGCGGCGTCCGTCGCGGCTCCAGACCGGATCGACGACGTCGCGGTCGAGATCGGCCGCGAGTTCGCGCGATTCGCCGGTGTCGCGCCGCAGCACGTAAAGCCGCGCGCGCTGATAGCCCTGGTAGTCGTCGTCGTAGCCGACGTAGGCAATCTGCTTGCCGTCTGGCGAGGCTGCGGGCTGGGCGTCCGGCCCGAAACGCTTTGTCAGAGCGCGAATCTGGCCGCTGGCCAGATCGATGGCGTGGAGCTCGCTGTCATTCGGCATCTGGTCGACGTCGGGGCGACGATTCGCCGAAACGAATATTTCCCGGCCGTCGGAGGACCAGGCGATGTCCTCGTGATCGAAGGGTCCGTCGGTCAGCTGGCGCGCCGAGCCGCCGTCCGCCGGAACCACGAAGACCTGGCTGAAGGCATCGGGCAGGAAGCCCTCGCCATCGGCGCGATAGACCATGCGATCGATCGCCTTCAGCGGCTCCGCCCATTTTGCCCCTTCCGGCGCTTCGGGCAGCTTGACCTTGAGCGGATTTCGCTTCGCGGCCACGCGCATCACGAATGCGAGCTGGCGTCCGTCCGGCGACCACGCGAGTCGCGACGGCGCCTGTACCAGGTTGGTGACGCGCGAGGTCACGCCATCGGCGAACCAGTGCACGTGGATCTGGGCGCCGTCTTCGCCATCTTTCGCGACGAAGGCGAGGCGCGTTCCGTCCGGCGACCAGCGCGGGCTCGTCTGGCCGCCGGCGCCGCCCGCGAGCGGGCGATGCTTCGTGCCGTCGCGGTCGACGAGCCAGATCATGCGGCGCCGGTTGTCGCTCTTGATGTCGAAGGACTGGCGTACGTAGGCGACCTGCGAGCCGTCAGGCGAGATTTCCGGGTCGCTTGCCCATTCGAGTGCGAACACGTCCATCGGCGCGAACGCCGGCTTCGCCGTCGCCGCACCGGCCAACGGCGCGCCGATCAGCGCGGCAAGAAGCAGGCAAACGGTTCGGTGCGTCATCACGGACTCCTGGCTTCGGGTCGAAACGCGATCATGCTAACCTAGCGCCCCGTTTTTTTGGACGCCGATCGAACATGCTGCAGACGATTCACGACAAGCTGAAGGGTATTTTCGCGATCGCGATCCTGGTCGCGCTCGGGGTCGTGTTCGTATTCTGGGGCGTCGACGTCAGCGTCGGCTCGTTCACCAAGGCGCGCGGCATCGAGGTCAACGGGCGCGAAGTCGCCGTCGAGGAAGTCCGGCGCAACTACCAGGACGAGCTGTCGCGCTTCCAGGCGGCCATGGGCGCGACCGGCGTGCCGGAGGAAATGCGGGCCGCGATGCAGAAGCGCGTGCTCGAAGGCGCGGTGCGGAACGAGCTCATCCGCCAGCGCACGAGGAAGCTCCGCTTCGAGGCGACCAACGATGAGGTGCTCGAGGCGATCAGCCAGATTCCGGCCTTCCAGGTGGCAGGCCAATTCTCGCCCGACGCGTATCACGCCGCGCTTCGCTCCATCAACATGAGCCCCGACCGCTTCGAGGCGGAGCAGCGCGAGTACGTGCTCGCGCGCCAGCTCGACCGCGGGATCTACAACTCGGCTTTCGTGCTGCCCGCCGAAGTCGAGCGCCAGGCGGCGCTGCGAAACGAGATGCGAAGCGTCGGTTGGGTGACGTTGCCGGCGGCGAAGTTCCTGGACGCGGTCAAGCTCGATGACGCCGCGATCCAGGCCTACTACGAGGCCAACAAGCAGCAGTACCAGAAAGAGGAACAGGCGACGGTCGATTTCATCGAGCTCGACATCGATGCCTTTGCCGCCGGGGCGGCGATCACCGACGAACAGCTCCGCGAGTACTACGAAGAGAACAAGGCGCGCTACACGCAGGCCGGCCGGCGTCATGCCCGTCACATCCTGATCGAGGCCGGCGCCGACGCGGCGGCCGCCGAGGCGCGCGCAAAGCGCGCCTACGAACGCGCGAGCGCTGGCGAGGACTTCGCGACCCTCGCGCGCGAGCTGTCGGACGATCCGGGATCGAAGGAATCGGGCGGCGACCTCGGATTGTCGGAACGGGGCGACTTCGTGACGGCGTTCGGCGATGCCGTGTGGGCCATGAAGCCGGGCGAGATCCGCGGCCCGGTCAAGACCGAGTTCGGCTGGCACATCATCAAGCTCGAGGCCGTCGCCGAAGAATCGGTCCGGAGCTTCGACGAGGTCCGCGCGGAACTCGAACCCGAGATGCGCCGCGCCCAGGTCGAAAAGGCGTTCGGCGACGCCCAGGAGGAGCTGGACACGCTCGCCTTCGAGGCCTCGGGCGATCTTGCCGCCGTCGCCGCGAAGTTGAATCTGCCGCTTCGGCACGTGGCGGGTTTCACGCGGGCCGGCAGTCCCGAACTCATTGCGACGCCGCAGCTGAACGAGGCCGTGTTCTCGCCGGATGTGCTCGCGGGCCGCGAGTTGCGGACGGTCGAACTCGCGCCGGGTCGCATCGTCGCCGTCGGCGTCAGCGCCCACGAGCCCGCGCGACCGCGACCGCTCGGGGAAGTGCGCGCGCAGGTTCTCGAATCCGCGCGACTCGCCGAGGCCGGCAAGCAGGCCGCCGCGCGGGCCGCCGGCATCGCGGCGGAACTCTCGAAGGGCGCTGCCTGGGATGCCGCGACGGCGCCCTGGCGAAACGAAGCGGCGACGCAGTCGCCGAAGTCGGTGCGCCGCGACGACGCTGCGGTGCCGGCCGAAGTCCGGGAGGCCGCGTTTCGCGCGCCTGCTCCGGCGGAGCAAGCCGCGCTTCGGTGTTGCGGTGCTTGCGGACGGTGACAGCGCGATCTGGACGCTCACCGGCGTCGAGCCCGGCAAGCTCTCCACGCTCTCTGCGGAAGAGCGGAAACAAGAGCACGACGCAGCACGCGATCGCGTCGCCCTGTCGGATGCAACCGTTTACGTAGTTTCAATGCGGGCCAACGCAGACGTCGACGTGAATCCGCAGGTATTCGAATAGGGGCGACCGGCTCGTGGGCCGGCCGGGCGCCCTCGTTCGCTCCGCCGGAACTTTAGTCGCTCGCTCGGGCCCCGGCCGGACCCAGCGGCCGGCCGCCGTAGCCGGTCACGTGAATTCACGTTGCGCCTGACACAAACTGGAATGACGGTGACTTACCTGCCGCGCGCGGGACCCGCGGGGTCCCGAGCGAGCGAATAAAGTTCCGGCTGAGCGAGCGAGGGATGCCCCGCCGGGCTCTCGCGCGCGGCTTTTAACCGCCGGTATTCCGGGAAGCTCATGCCGACGTGCGAGTAGCCGGCATCGACGTACAGCGTCTCGCCCGTGATGCCCGCCGCCAGATCCGAACAGAGAAACGCTGCAGCATTTCCGACGTCGTCGATCGTGACGTTCCGCTTGAGCGGCGACACCTGCTCGACATGGTGCAGCATCTTGCGGAACCCCGGAATGCCGGCCGCCGCGAGTGTCTTGATCGGACCCGCCGAGATCGCATTCACCCGGATGTTCTTCGCGCCGAGATCCGCCGCCAGAAACCGCACATTGGCCTCGAGACTCGCCTTCGCGAGCCCCATCACGTTGTAAGAGGGGATCGAGCGCACCGCGCCGAGGTAGGAGAGCGTCAGCATGGCGCCCGCGCGGCCCTCCATCAGCGGCAGCCCCGCCCGCGCAAGCGCCGTGAGGCTATAGCTCGAGACATCGTGGGCGATCCCGAAATTCTGGCGCGTCGTCGCCTCGACGAAGCTGCCGGTCAGTGCCTCGCGCGGGGCGTAGGCGACGGAATGGACGATGACGTCCAGCGACTTCCATTCGTCCGTGAGCCGCGCGAAGGCCGCGTCGATCTCGGCGTCGATGCCGACGTCCATCGGCATGACGAGTTTCGACCCGAGCTCGCCCGCGAGCTCGACGACGCGATCCTTGATGCGGTCGTTCTGGTAGCTGAAGGCGAGCTCGGCGCCTTCGCGCCGCATCGCCTGTGAAATGCCCCAGGCGATCGAACGATCGGTCGCGAGCCCGACGATCAGGGCCTTCTTGCCTGCGAGGAACCCCATGCCTTCCCTCCAGCCGACTCAGCCGCCGACGCCCGAATTCCCCCCGACGTGAATGGTCAGGAATTGCCCGGCACGCAGTGCGGTGCTGCGTCCCATGTTATTCCAAGCCTGGAGCTGGTGGACGCTGACTGCGAAGCGGCGGGCGATGCCCGAGAGGGTATCGCCGCGCTGCACCTTGTAATTGACCTTGCCGACCTTCGCGACCTGCGTTTCGCCGGCGCTCGCCTGCTTCTGGGCGTTGCCGCCGCTGCCGGCAACCTGGAGCCGCTGTCCCGGCTGAATCGTCGCCTTGGAGGAAAGGTTGTTCATCCGCGCGAGCTGCGGCACGGTCATGCCGTACCGACGGGAAATCGACCAGAGCGATTCGCCGCTCCGGACACGGTGGGTGCGACGCTCCATGTCCGAGCCGAGGCCGGCGCGCAACTGCGAGACGTCGCCCGTCGGGACCCAGAGCAGGTCGCCCGCTTCAAGTTTCGCGCGCTGGCCGGCGTTGAAGCGTTCGATGAAATTCTCCGGCACCTTGTACTGGCCCGCGATCGAGGCGAGGGACTCGCCCGGGGCGACGGTGTGGACGCCGAGTCCCGCGCGCGAATTGGCGTCGAGCGCCGCGAACTTCGTCAACGAAACCGTCGGCGACGACTTCGGGGATCAACACGCGATGCGGGCCGTCGGGATCGGTGACCCAGCGGTTCCACTGGGGATTGAGGGCATGCAATTCCTCGGTATCGACGCCCGCGAGTTCGGCCATCAGGCGGAGATCGACCGGACCCTCGGTCGGAACGATGCGGAAGTAGGGCGTGTCCGGGATCGGCGGCAGGTAGAAACCGTAGGCTTCGGGTGCGCGAATCATCTTTGCGAGCGCGACGAGCTTCGGCACGTAGGCGCGGGTTTCCGCCGGCAGCGACAACGAGAAGAAATCGGTCTTGCGGCGGAGCGCGACATTGCGGTTGATGGCGCGCTGGATGTTGCCGGGACCGTAGTTGTACGCGGCAATCGCGAGGAACCAGTCGCCATCGAACCGGTCGCGCAGGTGCTCCAGGAAATCGAGCGCCGCGCGAGTCGATTCGATCACGTCACGCCGCTGGTCCTGCCAGTAATTGCGTCGGAGGCCGTAGCGCTCGCCGGTCGGCGCGATGAACTGCCAGAGGCCGGATGCGTGGCTCCGCGAATATCCGAAGGGATTGAATGCGCTCTCGACCACGGGCAGGAGCGCGAGATCGCCGGGCAGGCCGCGCGCCTCGACTTCGTTGGCGACGTAATGCAGATAGCGCTGGGCCCTGCCGAAGACGCGCGCCAGGTAGTCCGGATTGCGCTGGAGCCATTCGATCTCGCGGTCCACGCGCTGGTGCTCGGCCTGCGGCAGCGAGAGCCGGCCGCGAATGCGCACGATCACGTCGCCGTAGACGACCGCGGGCGCGAGCGGCTCCACGGTCGGCGCCTGCGCTTCCAGGGATTCCGGCGGCGGCTCCGGCGCCTCCTCCTCTGCGGGAAACGGAATCTCGCCGGGATCATCGACGATCGGTTCGTCCGGCGGCGAAGCAGCCGGCGCCGGGGGCGTCGTGGCGCAGCCGGCAGCCGCGGCCGCCAGGGCGGCGAAGAGGATCGAGCGCAGGAGCCAGATTCGCGGGTCAGTCATCGAAACGTATCCTTCCAGCTGCGAATCTCGACGAACACGGAGGCCGGCGTCGACAGCATCCTGCCAGCGCGGCGTTCGGCCGATGATTTGACATTTTCATGTCGACTTCGCAGAAAAGGATTGACGCGCTTCTCAAGCCCGATGGTTGACGGCAGCGTCGGGAGGTTTTCCGCCCGCAGCGCCGTCGCCCGTTTGACATAGTCCATTATGTCGGAGTTTCCCGGCTCGACGGCCGTCGCAAAACGCAGATTGGCCAGGGTGTACTCGTGTCCGCAGTAAACCCGGGTATCGTCGGGTAGTCCCGCAAAGGCGTCGAGCGAGGCGAGCATCTGTTCGGCCGTCCCTTCGAAGAGCCGTCCGCAGCCCGCGCTGAACAGGGTGTCGCCGCAGAAGAGCGCCCCATGGCCGATGTAGGCGATGTGGCCCGCCGTATGGCCGGGCACGTCGAGCACCCCGAACTCGAGCCCGAGGCCGTCAAGCTGCACGCGGTCGCCCGCGGCGAGCCGCGTCGCTTCGACCGGCATGCGCTCGCGACCCGGACCGAACACCGCCGCGCCGGTCGCGGCGACGAGTTTCGCGACGCCGCCGACGTGGTCCGCGTGATGGTGCGTCGCGAGAATCGCCTCGAGCCGGAGTCCTTCATCGGCGAGCGCTGCGAGCACGGGTGCGGCGTCGCCCGGATCGATGACGGCGACTGCGCGCGGATCGCGCGATCCGCGGATCATCCAGATGTAGTTGTCCTGAAAGGCCGGAATCGGCCTGACGTCGAGCATGCGCGAGTGTGCGGCAATCGCGGCCCTGCGGCCAACTGGCCGCGGCGGCGGGGCGGCGGTTATGCTTTCGCCATGGCCGCTCCCGCTCATGACCTCGACGCCTGGCTCGCAGGGCCGCTCGGCGCCATGCTGCTCGAACAGGAACGCGCCTGTGTCGCGTCTGCGCTCGAATGCGCGTTTGGACTGCACTGTCTCCAGATCGGCGCCTGGGGCGAGGCAGAGACCTTCCTCGCGCTCGCGCGCACGCGGCGCTCGGCGCTCGTCGCGGGCGGCGCCGCGAAAGGTGCAGCGCTCATTTCCGAACCGGCGGCGCTCGCGCTGCAGTCCGACAGCGTGGACGTGATGCTCCTGCCGCACACGCTCGAATTCGCGCCGGACCCGCACGAGGTGCTGCGCGAAGCGGCGCGCGTGCTGACGGGCGAGGGCGAACTCATGGTGCTGGGATTCGAGCCATTCGGAAGCTGGTCGGTCCGTCACGCGTTCACGCAGGGCGGCTGCCCGCCCGGGCTCTGTCGCATGATCTCCGCGCCGCGCCTGACCGAATGGCTGAAACTCCTCGGATTCGAGGTCGGCGCTGCCACGCGCTATCTCTATGCGCCGCCGCTTGCGGGCCTCAGCACGGGAAAGGCGCGCGGCGTCTTCGAACGCCTCGGGCGCAGCGCGTGGCCGCGTTTCTCGGGTGCCTACCTGCTGCATGCGCGCAAGCGCGTCCATTCGATGACGCCGGTGCGCCTCCGCAAGCGACTGCGCACGGCCGTCATCGGCGGTCTCGCCGAGCCCGCCGCGCGACGCGTCTCTTGAGCCGCGTCGAGATCTACACGGATGGCGCTTGCCGCGGCAATCCGGGCCCCGGCGGTTGGGGCGCGTTGATGCGCTTCGGGGATCGCGAGCGCGAGATTCACGGCGGCGAGCCCGCGACCACGAACAATCGCATGGAACTGACTGCCGCGATCCGCGCGCTCGAAGCATTGAAGCGCCGCTGCAAAGTCGCGCTTTATTCGGATTCGAACCTATCTGCGGGACGGGATCACGACCTGGCTTCCCGAATGGAAGCGCCGCGGATGGAAGACCGCGGACCGAAAGCCCGTCAAGAACCAGGATCTCTGGGAGCAGCTCGAAGCGCTCGCCGCCGCGCACGATGTCGAGTGGCACTGGGTGCGCGGCCACGACGGCCATCCCGAGAACGAGCGCGCGGATCAGCTCGCGAACCTCGGCATCGACGAATTGCGCTAACTGGTATCATTTCGCTCCATGCGCCAGATTGTCCTCGACACCGAGACGACCGGACTCGAACTTTCCGACGGCCACCGCATCATTGAAATCGGCTGCATCGAGCTCGTGCACCGCCGCCCGAGCGGGCGCAGCTGGCATCGCTATCTGCGGCCGGAGCGCGAAGTCGAGGCGGGCGCCCTCGCTGTTCACGGCATCACGAACGAATTTCTCGCGTCGCAGCCGCTCTTTTCGGAGGTCGCCGCCGAGTTTCTGGAGTTCATCGAGGGCGCCGAGCTCGTCATCCACAACGCGCCGTTCGACGTCGGTTTCCTCGACAGCGAACTCGCGCGCGCCGGGACCGGAAAAACCGTCGCGGGGACCTGCCGCGTGCTCGACACGCTCGCGCTGTCGCGGCGCATGCACCCCGGGCAGCGCAACAGCCTCGACGCGCTCTGCAAGCGCTACAGCGTGGACAACTCGGGCCGCGACCTGCACGGCGCGCTCCTTGATGCGCGCATCCTGGCCGACGTGTACCTCGCGATGACCGGCGGCCAGGCCGCCCTCGGGCTCGACGCGGGCCCTGCGGAGGCCGCCCTGGCCGGCAGTCCGGCCGAGCGCGGCGCGGTGCACATCCCGGTGATCCCGGCGAGCCCCGCGGAGCTCGCGGCGCACGAGCGATCGCTCGAAGCCATCGAGCGGGCGTCGAACGAACGCGCGCTATTCCGCGGGGTGACGCCGCATGGCGCGTAACCGGAACAGGAATCCCGAGCTTTCACTGCGCAGCTGCCGCATCGGCGTGATCGGGCTCGGCTACGTCGGGCTCCCGCTCGCGGTCGAGTTCGGCAAGCATTACGAGACGACCGGCTTCGACGTGAATCCCGAACGAATCGCGGAGCTGCGCCGCGGCAAGGACCGCACGCTCGAGGCCGAACCCGCGGAGCTCCGCGCCGCGAAGCGCCTGCGCTTCACGACGGAATTGCGGGACCTCAAGGCCTGCCGCGTCTACGTCGTCACCGTGCCGACTCCGATCGACGAGGACAAGCGTCCCGATCTCACGCCGCTCGAGCGCGCGAGCGAGTCGGTCGGAAAGGTGCTGAAGCGCGGCGACATCGTCATCTACGAATCGACCGTCTACCCCGGCTGCACCGAAGAGATCTGCGTGCCGATCCTCGAGCGCCAGTCGGGCCTCAAGTTCAATCACGACTTCTACGCGGGATACAGCCCCGAGCGCATCAATCCCGGCGATCGCGAGCATCGCCTTCCGACGATCCGCAAGGTAACTTCGGGCTCGACGCCGGAGGCCGCGGCCTTCGTCGACAAGCTCTACGCGTCGATCGTCACGGCGGGCACGCACAGGGCCTCGAGCATTCGCGTCGCCGAGGCCGCGAAAGTGATCGAGAATACGCAGCGCGACGTCAACATCGCGCTCATCAACGAACTCGCGATGATCTTCAACCGGCTCGGCATCGACACCGAGGAAGTGCTCGAAGCGGCGGGCAGCAAGTGGAATTTCCTGCCGTTCCGGCCCGGTCTTGTCGGCGGCCACTGCATCGGCGTCGATCCCTACTACCTGACGCACAAGGCGCAGCAGATCGGCTACCACCCGGAGATGATTCTCGCGGGGCGGCGCATCAACGACAACATGGCGCTCTACGTCGCCGGCGAGGTCGTGCGGCTCATGACGGCAAAGCGCATGCACGTCAAGTCGTCACGCATCCTCGTTCTCGGCCTCGCATTCAAGGAGAACACGCCGGATCTCCGGAACTCGAAAGTCGCGGACGTGGTCGCGGAACTCCGGGAGAACGGCGCGAAAGTGGACGTCTGGGATCCCTGGGTCAGTGCGAAGGAGGCGCACGAGGAGTACGGCATCAAGCTGGTGAAGCGGCCGGCGCGCGGCGCCTATGACGCAATCGTGCTCGCCGTGGGACACCGGCAGTTCAAAGAGATGAAACCTGCGGAGCTCCGCCGGCTTGCCCGCCGCAAGCACGTCATCTACGACATCAAGTACCTGCTCGATCGCGACCAGGTCGACGGCCGGCTCTGATGCGGGTGCTGGTCACCGGCGCGGCCGGCTTCATCGGTTATCACGTCGCCGAGCGGCTGCTCGAGCGCGGCGACGAAGTCATCGGCCTCGACAATCTCAATCCTTATTACGAGCCGTCGCTGAAAGAAGCCCGGCTCACGCGGCTCCGCGCCCGCATGGGTTTCCGGTTCGAAAAGCTCGATCTCGCGGATCGCGTCGGCATGGAGACGCTGTTCGCTTCCGCGGCCGTCGAGCGTGTCGTCCATCTCGCCGCGCAGGCGGGAGTCCGCTATTCGATCGAAAATCCGCACGCCTACGTCGAGAGCAACCTGGTCGGCACGCTCCACGTGCTCGAGGGCTGCCGGCGGAGTCGCGTGCAGCATCTCGTGTTCGCCTCGACGAGTTCCGTCTACGGCGCCAACACCCAGATGCCGTTCACCGTGCACCAGGGTGCCGACCACCCGCTGTCCTTCTATGCCGCGACCAAGAAGGCGAACGAAGCGATGGCGCATTCTTATGCGTCGCTTTACGGGCTGCCGGTGACGGGTCTCCGGTTCTTCACGGTGTACGGACCCTGGGGCCGGCCGGACATGGCGCTTTTCCAGTTCACGCGGAACATCCTGGCGGGCAAGCCGATCGACGTCTTCAACCACGGGCATCACCGCCGCGATTTCACTTACGTCGACGACATCGCGGGCGGCGTCGTGGCGAGTCTCGATCGCGTCGCGACCGCCGATGCCGGTTGGGACGGCAATCGTCCCGATCCCGCGACGAGCCGCGCACCGTACCGGCTGTACAACATCGGCCACAACCGCCCGGTCGAGCTCCTGCGTTACATCGAGGTTCTCGAGCAGTGCCTCGGCCGCAAGGCGGAAATGAACATGCTGCCGCTCCAGGTCGGAGACGTGCCGGACACCTGGGCGGATTCCGAGGACCTCGTGCGCGACGTCGGCTATCGTCCGTCGACGCCGGTCGAGACGGGCGTCGCGCGCTTCGTCGAGTGGTACCTCGATTACTACAAGGACGGCGGTCCGCCGAGCCCGCGCGTCACCAATCTTGGCTGAGCTTCTCGCGAGCCACGCCCGACGCCTCGCCGGCACGCCGGTGCGGGCATTGTTTGCGCAGGACGCCCGGCGCTTCGAACGCTTCTCGCGCGAGTTCGCCGGGCTGCTCTTCGATTTCAGCCGCCAACGCCTCGACGCGCCCGCGCTCGATGCGCTCTGCGGGCTCGCCGACGAGACCGGCCTGCGAGCGCGCATCGATGCGCTTTTCTCGGGTGAACCGGTCAACGAATCCGAAAGGCGCCCGGCGCTCCACACGCTGCTGCGCGCGCCGGCCGATTCGTCCCAGGCACTGGCACTCGGGTCGCTCCATGCCGAGGTCCAGGCCGTGCGCAGCCAGTGCGCGGCCTTCGTGCGGGACGTGCATGCCGGTGCGCGCGCGGGCGCGGGCGGCGCGCGCTTCACGGATGTAGTCAACATCGGCATCGGCGGCAGCGACCTCGGCCCCGCGATGGCCGTCGCCGCGCTCGCGCCGTTCAACGCCGGCAGACTGCGCTGCCATTTCGTCTCGAATGTGGACGGTACGCAGATTGCCGATCTCGCGCCTGCGCTCGATCCGGCCCGCACGCTCGTGATCGTCTGCTCCAAGACGTTCACCACCCAGGAAACGCTCGCAAACGCGCGCCGCATGCGGGCCTGGCTGGCGGCGAAGCTCGGCGAGTCCGCCGTCCCGCAGCATTTCGCCGCCGTCTCGACGAACGCCGCAGCCATGGACGAGTTCGGCGTCGGACGCGACGCCCGATTCGCGATGTGGGACTGGGTCGGCGGGCGGTATTCGCTCTGGTCCGCCGTCGGGCTTGCGATCGAGCTCGCGATCGGCACGGAGAATTTCGAGGCGATGCTCTCCGGCGCCCATGCGATGGATGCGCATTTCCGCGAGAGCGCGTGGCGCGACAATCTGCCCGTTCTGCTCGGCCTGATCGCGGTCTGGAACCGGAGCGCCCTCGGATGCGGAAGCCACGCGGTGCTCCCTTACAGCCAGCGGCTCGCGCGGCTGCCGAGTTATCTCCAGCAGCTCGAGATGGAAAGCCTCGGCAAGCGCACGACCCGCGGCGGGCGCCCCGTCACCTGGGAGACGGGCGCGGTGGTCTGGGGCGAGGCGGCCTCGAACGCGCAGCACTCATTCTTCCAGCTGCTCCACCAGGGCACGGCGGGCGTGAGCCTGGATTTCCTGCTGCCGCTCCGGGCCGCGGCCGACGCGGCTGCAGACGAGCTCGTGATCGCCAACTGCCTCGGGCAGGTACAGGCATTCGCGAACGGCAACGAGTCATCGGAGCCGCAACGTGTCCACCCGGGCAGCCGTCCGCTGTCGCTCTTCGTCTTTCCGAGACTCGATCCGGCGACGCTCGGTTCGATCGTCGCGCTCTACGAGCACAAGGTTTTCGTCGAGTCCGTGCTCTGGGACATCAATCCTTTCGACCAGTGGGGCGTCGAGCTCGGCAAGAAGCTCTGCAACGACCTGTTGCCGCTCGGAAAGTCCGCGGTGCCTCCGGAACTGGCGGGCGTTTCGGGCTGGATCGCGCGCCACCGCTGAAACCGATATTCTGTCGCACCGCGCGCGGTCGACGGAGGTCCGTTTTGAGAGTCATATCAGGCGCTTGCGTCGCCTTTTCCGTGCTCGTCAGCGGGGCCGCCGCCGCCGATCCGTGGATCGCGGCCGGCGATGCGCGGCTGCGCCACGACCTCGAGCTGCTGGCCGACGCGGGAATCGTCCACGCGCCGCTCACGGCCTGGCCCGTGTCCTGGGCCGAGGTCGCGCGCGACGTCGGCGGCGTCGCAGCGGATCCCGCGCGGCCCGCCTGGCTCGGCGCCGCGCTCGAGCGCGTGCGGGCGAGCGCTCGCAGCGCGTCGCGGACGGGGATGATCGATGGCAATGTGCGTCTCGCCGGCTCGGAGAATCCGATGGCGCTTCGCCGATTCGGCGACGTGGCGCGCGAGGACGGCGAGATTTCTGCCGGCATCCAGTACACCGGCCACCGATTCGCGTATCGCCTCCAGGCGACCGGAGTCACCGATGCCGACGACGGAAAGAGCGCTCGTCCCGACGGCAGCTATGCCGCGGTCGTGCTCGGCAACTGGATGCTGCACGCGGGCTACATCGATCGCTGGTGGGGGCCGGGCTGGGAAGGAAGCCTGATCTACGGCAGCAACGCGCGGCCGATTCCGTCGATCACGATCGAACGCAATTATTCCGATGAGATGGAGCACCCCTGGCTGCAATGGATCGGTCAATGGCGGTTCGCGGTCACGATGGGCCAGCTCGAAGACGACCGCGAAGATGCACCGAATGCGCAGCTCTTCGGCATGCGCTTCACGTGGAAGCCGCATCAGCGCGTGGAAGTCGGCATCTCGCGAAGCGCGCAGTGGTGCGGCGATGGGCGGCCCTGCGATGCGGGCACATTCTGGGATCTCCTGACCGGCAACGACAATGATCAACCGGTCGAGGAGCAGCCCGGGAATCAGCTGGCGGGATTCGACTTGCGCTGGTCGTTGCCCTGGGCGCCCGTTGCCGTTTATGCGCAGGCGATCGGCGAGGACGAGGCCAACCTGATGCCGAGCAAGTACCTGGGGCTCGCCGGCGCCGAGATCTGGGGCGGCTGGGGCGAACGCTCGTGGCGGGCCCATGTCGAGTATGCGGACACGGCTTGCGGGTTCTACGAAAGCGAACCGCAGTTCGGCTGCGCGTACCGGAATGTGATCTACACGGATGGCTACCAGTATCGCGACCGCTCGATCGGCCATGCGGTCGACGGCGACAGCGAACAGATTGCAGCCGGTTTCATGCTCGTGAACGGCGACGGCAGCAATTGGGAACTGGCGGCCCAGAGCGCCAAGGTCAATCGCGAGAGCGCCAATCCCGTGCACTCGGTAGCGCTCCAGGCCACTAGAATCCGCTCGGCCGACCTGTATCATCGGCGGGCCTTGTTGGGCGGGGAATTGACTCTCGCGATCGGCTATGAAGAACGCGAGTCGGCGGCGGCCGGACTCGACGAAGGTGACGCGCGGGGGCTGCTGCAGTGGCGAAGGGATTTCGAGTGAAGCGAATCAATCGTTCGGCGTGCCTTCTCTCGGCCGGCCTGCTGGTCGCCATGAACCTGTTCGGTTCCATGGCTGCGGCACAGGGACAAGGGCTTCCGACGACGCTGACGAGCGAGCAACTCGAGATCCTCCGGAGTCTTCCGCCCGACCAGCGTGACGCACTCATCGAACAGGTCTTGGGAGCGGGCCAGGGCAACATTGGAGGGCGCGACGGCCAGCTCCAGTTTCCCCAAACGGTGTTGCCGCGGGATCCCAATGCAGCGGCACTCGGGCAAGAGGAACTGCCCGGCGAACCGCGATTCCAGGCGGGCGACACGTTGCTGCTGCTGCTCGAGATACGTGAATTCAAGGGTCCGGATCCGGCATTGCCCGCGGTGCCCGCGGTCACTGGAGCGGCGGCGCAAGCGGCTCAGGCGGCACAAGCGGCACAGGGCGCGCCACCGGTTCCGCCCGCCGCTGTCACGCGCGAGCGCATCGTCCGGACCCCCGACGAGCTCGCCAAGCTCGAGGAACTGCGCGCTCGCATCCAGGTCCGCAATCCGTATCGCCTCGATCGATTGGGGCGACTGGATGTCGCGGAGCTCGGGCCGATCGCACTCGCCGGACTCACCGAGGTCCAGGCGGAGCAGCGGCTCTCGGTCGCGACGCAGTTGTCCGATTTCACCGTGGACGTCGTCCGCCTGCCTCTCGAGCGCATGGGAGATGAATCGCTCAAGCCGTTCGGGTATGACCTGTTCGCCGGCATTCCGACCACATTCGCGCCCGCGACCGATGTTCCGGTTCCCGTCGACTATGTCATCGGTCCCGGCGACCAGATCCGCGTCCAGCTCTACGGCGACGTCAACCAGACCCACCTCCTGACGGTCAGTCGCGACGGAACGATCGATTTCCCCGAGCTCGGTCCGATCGACGTTTCGGGTCAGTCGTTTGCGAGCGTACGGAAAGACCTGGAGCAGCGGATCGCGCGTCAGATGATCGGCGTGAACGCAAGCGTGACGATTGGCGAGACGCGCTCGATCCGCATCTTCGTGCTCGGGGATGCTTACCGGCCGGGCTCTTACACCGTGAGCGGGCTCTCGACGATGACCAATGCGCTATTCGTGAGCGGCGGCGTCACGGAGATCGGGTCGCTCCGCAACATCCAGCTCAAGCGCAATGGCCAGCTCGTCAGCCGGCTCGACCTCTACGACCTGCTGCTGCGCGGCGACACGAGCGACGATGCGCGGCTTCAGCCCGGCGACGTGATCTTCATTCCACCGGTCGGCAAGACGATCACGGTCACCGGCGAAGTCCGCCGGCCGGCCATCTATGAGATCGTGAACGAGACGACACCCCGGCAGCTCGCGGAGCTCGGCGGGGGGCTCACGCCGGAAGCCGACCCCACGCTCGCGCGAATCGAGCGGATAAACGCGGAACGGCTGCGCGTCACGCTCGACGTGGACCTGTCGCGTTCCGACGGTCAGGCCGCTGCGCTCGTGTCCGGCGACGTGCTCCGCGTGATGCCGATCCGAACCGTGCTCGAGAACTCCGTCGTGCTGGTGGGCCATGTTCATCGGCCCGGCGCCACGCAGCATCGTCCCGGCATGCGAATCTCCGACGTGATCCGCTCGCTCGACGAGCTGAAACCCCGGGCGGACATGCACTACGTCCTGATCCGTCGCGAACTGCCGCCGGACCGGCTCGTGACCGTGCTATCCGCAGATCTCGAACGCGCGCTCGCAGCCCGCGGATCCGATTCAGACAAACTGCTGGAACCGCGCGACCTGATCGTGGTGTTCGACAGCGAGTCGGGTCGCGACCGAATCCTTGCGCCGCTCTTTGACGAGTTGCGGCTCCAGTCGCGAATCGACCGGCCGATGAAGATTGTGGGCATCGGCGGGCGCGTGAAAGACCCGGGCCGTTATCCGCTCGAGCCGGGCATGCGGATCAGCGACCTGATACGCGCGGGTGGCAGCCTGGAGGAAGCGGCCTATGGCGGGGACGCGGAACTGACTCGTCATCGCATCGTCAACGGCGAGTATCGGCAGATCGACCTCGTGTCCGTCGACATCGCAGCGGTGCTCCGCGGTGAAGCGGCGGCCGACATCGCGCTCGAGTCTTACGACTACCTGAATGTCAAGGAAATGCCAAGTTGGGACCGGGCAGAGACGGTCGAGATCGTAGGCGAAGTGCGATTCCCGGGCACGTACCCCGTCAAGCGCGGCGAGACATTGCGTTCCGTGATGCAACGCGCCGGCGGCCTCACGGACCTGGCCTTCCCGGAAGGCAGTATTTTCCTTCGCGAGGACCTGAGGAAGAAGGAACAGGAGCGGATCGAACAGCTTGCCGTGCGCCTGCAGAGCGACATCGCCGTCCTTGCCTTGCAATCGAGCCAGGAGAATTCGCGCGCTTCGGAGGCGCTGCCTATCGGGCAAGCGCTCCTCGCAGACTTGAAGAACACGAAACCGGTCGGCCGGCTCGTATTCGACCTTGAAAAGGTGATGTCGAGCGAGTCCGGCTCTGCCTGGGACATCGCGATGAAGAATGGCGATCGCATCATGATCCCGCGTCGCGCACAGGAAGTGAGCGTGCTCGGCGAAGTGCAGACCATCACGTCACACCTTTACCAACCGGACCTCTCGCGTGACGACTACATCGCCCTCTCCGGCGGGACGACGCAGAAGGCCGACAAAGGGCGCATCTACGTCGTGCGCGCCGACGGAAGCGTCGTGACATCGGGCAGCCGGTGGTTCGGTCGCTCGGGGGCGGATATCCGGCCGGGCGATTCGGTTGTCGTGCCTCTCGACTCCGAGCGGATGCGGCCGCTGCCCTTGTGGACGGGGATCACGCAGATCCTCTATCAGGCGGCGATTGCAATTGCCGCAGTCAACTCGTTCTAGTTTCGAGGTGCCGGTTTGACATCCCGCGATGCACAGCCCGTGAGCGACCGCGCGACAAGCGCCGATCGAAGCGCGTCTGTCGCGGAGATCGACTTGCTCGAAGTCTGGCGGACCGTGCGTACCTACCAGTACTGGATCGCGGGCATCACGGCCGCATTCGCGTTGCTCGCGGTTTTTTTCGCACTGACCGCCACGCCGCGATTCCGCGCCGATGTCGTGATCAGCGAGGTGACAAGTGAAGGTGCGGGTGGGGCAGCATCGCTCGCAGGTCAGCTCGGCGGCCTGGCGAGCCTGGTCGGTCTGGACCTTGCGGCACTCGACAACAGTAGTCAGGTCGCATTGGCGGTTTTGCGGTCACGGATGCTGGTCGACGAGTTCATCCGTCGTAACAGATTGCTGCCGATACTGTTCTCGTCGCGGGAACTCGATACGCCGCCCACGCTCTGGTTTGGAGTCGACGATTTCCGGCGGAACATCCTGAAAATTCAGCAAGACCCGCGCACCGGACTGGTGATCGTTTCAGTCACATGGACGGACCCAGTCATCGCCGCCAAGTGGGCAAACGGGCTCGTCGCACTGGCCAACGAGATCGTGCGCGGGCGGGCGCTGCAGACTGCCGAGCGCAACATCAAGTACTTGAAGAAGCAGATCGAGCTGACATCAGTGGTCGAAATGCAACGCGTGATTTACAACCTTGTGGAATCCGAGACCAAGACTTTGATGCTCGCAAGCGTGCGCGAAGAATACGCATTTGTCGTCGTGGATCCGGCAGTCCCGCCGGAACTCCGTGTCAGCCCGAAGCGGACGCTGATAGTGGTCGTGGGCACACTGCTGGGTGGTTTCCTCGGAATTATGTTCGCGTTTGCGCACGCAACCGTCAAAAGGCTGCGCCAACGCGAGCGCCCGCTCGACTGAACTCCGATCGGCTTGACGCGTAGCGGCACTTTCGGCTTAATGTGTTCAATCGATGAACGCACTGCCTAGGCCACGGGCGCGCAGCCATGATTGACGACGAAGTCCGCTTCAAGTTGCTCAGATTGCTTTCGGCGAATCCGGAGGTCAGTCAACGGGCGCTGGCCAGCGAACTTGGCATCAGCCTCGGCAAGCTCAACTACTGCCTGAAGGCTCTCATCGACAAAGGGCTGGTGAAGGCGGCGAATTTCAAGAACAGCAACAACAAGGCGGCTTACGCCTACCTGCTCACCCCCAAGGGCATCGAGGAGAAGGCGGGAACGACCATCCGGTTCCTGAAACGCAAGCTCGCAGAGCACGCAGAGCTGGCCGCGGAGATCCAGGAATTGCGGCGCGCGGTGAAGGGCATACGCAATGACCGCGCCTGAACCCACACGCACTGCGCGGACGATCCTGGTTACCGGCGGTGCCGGTTTCATCGGTTCGGCCCTGGTACGGTATATCGCTCGCGAGACCCGGGATCGGGTCGTCAACCTCGACAAGCTTACATATGCCGGGAATATCGAGTCCCTGGCCGAGGTGGCGGCGACTCCGCGTTATGCGTTCGAACTGGTGGATATCTGCAACCGCCGCGAGGTCGAGCGCGTGTTCCGCGCGCACCAGCCGGACGTCGTGATACACCTCGCCGCCGAATCGCATGTCGACCGCTCGATCGACGGACCGGCGACGTTCATCGAAACCAACATCGTCGGCACCTACATCCTGCTGGACGTCGCCCGCGAATACTGGAAGGGCCTGAACGGAGCGCGCGGCGCGACATTTCGTTTCCACCAGGTGTCGACCGATGAGGTTTATGGCGATCTGGCGGACTCCGGCTCATTGTTCACGGAGTCGACGCCCTATGCGCCGAGTTCGCCATACTCGGCGAGCAAGGCCAGCTCCGATCACCTCGCGCGCGCCTGGCTGCGTACCTACGGACTGCCGGTGATCATCACGAACTGCTCCAATAATTACGGGCCGTACCAGTTCCCCGAAAAGCTGATTCCCCTGATGATCCTCAACGCACTCGAGGGTCGTCAGTTGCCGGTTTACGGTCGTGGAGACCAGGTCCGGGACTGGCTGTATGTCGAGGATCACGCCCGGGCACTCTACAAGGCGGCGACTGACGGCACGCCGGGCGAGACATACAACATCGGAGGACGCAACGAGCATCGGAACATGGATGTCGTCCGGGGTCTGTGCGCAATACTCGAGGAACTGGCGCCGGACAAGCCATCGAACGTCGAGCGATACGAGGACCTGATCACCTGCGTCGAGGATCGGCCGGGCCATGACCGGCGCTATGCGATCGATGCAGGCAAGATCGAGCGCGAGCTCGGCTGGACGCCCGAAGAGACGTTCGAGACCGGTATCCGCAAGACCGTGACGTGGTACCTCGAGAACACGCGCTGGTGTCAGCGCGTTCAGGACGGTTCCTACCAACGCGAGCGGTTGGGAGCATGAAGGGCATCATCCTGGCCGGCGGCTCGGGCTCGCGGCTCCACCCGATTACCAGGGGCGTGTCCAAGCAGCTGCTGCCGATCTATGACAAGCCGATGGTGTATTACCCATTGTCCGTGCTGATGCTGGCCGGTATCCAGGACGTGCTGGTGATCACGACGCCCGAGGACCAGACCGGCTTTCAGCGCCTGTTGGGCGACGGACGACAGTTCGGCATCCGCATCTGCTATGCCGTGCAACCGAGCCCCGAGGGCCTGGCGCAGGCGTTCATCATCGGCGAAGAGTTCATCGGCGATGACCGGGTCTGCCTGGTGCTGGGCGACAACATTTTTTTCGGTCAGGGATTTTCGCCGAAGCTCCGCGAGGCCGCGAGTCGGGAAACGGGTGCAACCGTGTTCGGATACCAGGTCCGGGATCCGCACCGCTTCGGAGTGGTCGAAATCGACTCCCGCAGGCGCGCCGTTTCCATCGAGGAGAAGCCGGAGTTCCCTCGTTCCAACTACGCCGTGACCGGCCTCTATTTTTACGACAACGATGTCATTGAAATCGCGAAACAGGTGGCTCGGTCGGGTCGGGGCGAATTCGAGATCACCAGCGTAAACCTGGTCTACATGTCACGCGGTGACTTGCAGGTCGAGATCCTGGGGCGCGGCTTCGCATGGCTGGACACGGGCACCTACGACAGCCTGCTGGATGCCAGCATGTTCGTTCACACCATCGAGCGCCGACAGGGATTCAAGATAGCGTGTCTCGAGGAGATCGCGCTCAACAACGGATGGATCGAGCCTGAGGCAGTCCGGGCAATTGCCAGGCAGCTTGGCAACAACGACTACGGACGGTATTTGCTGGAAATCGTCGGCCTGGGAGCGCCGTCGCGATGATCACCGAGAAACCGATCCTCGTCACGCAACCTCTCCTGCCACCGCTCGACGAATTCATTCCGTACCTCGAGAGGATCTGGGAGAGCAGGCGACTTACCAACGGTGGCCCCATGCACCAGCGGCTCGAAGCCGCATTGGCCGACTACCTCGGAGTTCCACAGGTCGCATTGTTCAACAACGGAACCAACGCGTTGCTAACGGCGCTGCAGGCGCTCGGAATTTCCGGCGAGGTCATCACCACGCCATACTCGTTCGCGGCCACCGCCCACTCGTTGCTCTGGAACAACCTGACGCCCGTTTTCGCGGACATCGGGCCGGCATCCTTCAACATCGACCCTGACCGGATCGAAGCGGCAATCACGCCGCTCACGACCGCAATCATGCCCGTCCATTGCTACGGCGATCCATGCGAGGTCGAAAGGATCCGGGAAATCGCCGCCCATCATCGGCTCCGAGTCATCTACGACGCTGCCCACGCATTTGGCGTGCGCCATAAGGGCGAGAGTCTCCTGCGCCACGGCGACCTCGCCGTGCTCAGCTTTCATGCGACCAAGGTGTTCAATACGTTCGAGGGTGGCGCGATCGTGTGCCACGATCCCGCGACCAAGTTGCAGATCGATCGACTCAAGAATTTCGGAATCGTCGACGAAGACAGGATTGAGGCTGCCGGCCTCAATGGCAAGATGAACGAGCTCCAGGCGGCCTTCGGCCTGATTCAGCTTCTCCACCTGGCGCCGGCATTGTCCCGGCGGCGCGCGATCGACGATGCGTACCGGCGGGAAGTCGCCGACATTCCGGGAATCAATTGCGTCCCGTCGCCGGCCGAGACGGAGAGAAACTGCGCGTATTTTCCGATCCTCATCGGCTCCGGGGCACGCTGCGATCGGGACACCATGTACATGGAGTTGCGTGAACGCGGAATCTTCGCCCGGCGATACTTCTATCCGCTGCTGAGTGAACTTCCGATGTATTCGGGTCTTGCATCGGCCTCGCCCTCCAATCTGCCGCGCGCGTCGAGGGTCGCACGTCAGGTCCTGTGCCTCCCGATTCACGCAGATCTGACGGACGCGGACATCGACCGCGTCGTCGCCGCCGTTCGTGGCTGATTGCAGGCGCGGTCGTGAAGCTGGCGATCATGCAGCCATATTTCTTTCCATATCTCGGCTACTTTCAGCTGATTGCAGCCGTGGATCTGTTCGTCGTGTACGACAACATCAAATACACGAAGAAGGGCTGGATCAATCGCAACCGCATGCTGCGGAACGGCAGGGCGGTGACGTTCTCGCTGCCGCTGAAAAGAGATTCGGACCATTTGAATGTGTGCGAGCGGCGCCTCGCGGATGATTTTGACAGCGACAAATTGCTGAACCAGATCATGGGCGCATACCGAAGCGCGCCGTACTTTGCCCGGACGATCCCGCTGCTCGAGCAGATCGTGCGGCATGAAGACATGAACCTGTTTGGCTTCCTTCACCACTCGATCGTCAGGACCTGCGAGCATCTGGGCATCGCAACGGAGATCAGGATCTCTTCTGGAATCGCCATCGACCGTGACCTGAAGAATCAGGACAGGGTGCTCGCCACGTGTGAAGCGCTTGGGGCGAGTACCTATGTGAATGCCGTCGGCGGCATGGAACTGTATTCGAAAGAAGCGTTCCAGGACAAAGGCGTCGACTTGAAGTTCATTCGATCGAACTCGTTTGAGTATCCGCAGTTCGGCAATGAGTTCGTCCCCTGGCTGTCGATCGTCGACGTGATGATGTTCAATCCGATCGATGCAATACGAACCAGCATCCGGACCAACTGCCAGTTGATCTGAAGCATGTTTCAGTGGAAGAAACTGGGCAAGATCTTTACGCCGCAGGAAGTGGAAGGGCGCAGCTGGCTGAGGGAATTTGCGCAAGCTCCAGCGACCTTGGTGTTCGATGAATTCGTGCGCGTCTATTTCTCCTGCCGCCCCCCGGCGGACGAAAATGGCCAGTATGTGAGTTACTCGACCTACGTGGACCTGGATCGCGCCGAACCATTCAAGGTGCGAGGAGTTGCTGAACAACCCATCCTCGGTTTGGGCGGACTTGGAACATTCGACGAATTCGGCATCTACCCGGTCTCCGTCATCCGCGACGGCGACAGGGTGCGCGCCTACTACGGCGGCTGGACACGCTGCGAATCCGTGCCATTCAACGTGGCGATCGGCCTGGCGGAAAGTCGGGATGGTGGAATGACATTTACGAGGGTGGGCACCGGTCCGGTCCTGTCGTATTCCCCGGAAGAACCGTTCGTGTTGAGTGGACCGAAAATTCGGCGCTTCGACGATACCTGGTACCTGTGGTACATCGCGGGCCGCAAGTGGAAGATCGTCGAGAACCGGGCGGAGCCTGTTTACAAGATACGCATGGCATCGTCCTCGGATGGCATCCATTGGAACAAGGTCAACAAAGACCTGATCGAGAGCCGCGTCGAAGTGGACGAGGCACAGGCCAGTCCGGACGTGTTTTACGCCAATGGCAAGTATCACATGTTCTTTTGCTATCGCTACAGCAGCCACTATCGGGGCAAGGAGATATGGATACCGCATCGGTTATGCCTCGAGCACGAACCTGATCGACTGGGTGCGCGACGACGCGAAGGCTGGCATCGACGTATCGGAAGAAGGCTGGGATGCCGAAATGATCAGCTATCCCCATGTGTTCGAACTGGATGGCAAGACCTACCTCGCATATCTCGGAAACGAGGTCGGCCGGAACGGGTTCGGACTTGCCGTGCTGGATGGAAGGTTGGAGTAAGAAGTAAACGCGATGAAGTGGATCAAGCTCGGCAAGATATTCGACCCGACGCAGCACAAGCTTTCGAACGAATGCGTGTATTTCGCACAATCGCCGCAAGCCCTGGTGTTCGATGATTTCGTGCGCATCTATTTTTCCACCCGCGCAGTGGACAAGAGCAACGGCAAGTTCCTCAGCCACATCGCGTTTGTCGATATGCGGTTGAACCTGATCGACACCATTCGTGTCGCCGACAAGACGGTCATTCCTCTCGGCGAGCGTGGCTGTTTCGATGAGCACGGGATATTTCCGATGAACGTCGTGCGTCGCGGCGATGCCATCTATGGCTATACGTGCGGCTGGAGCCGGCGGGTTTCGGTCTCGGTGGATACGGCCATCGGTCTGGCCATCAGCCGCGATGGGGGCCTCACATTTCAACGAATCGGCGATGGCCCGGTGCTGACAGCCTCACTGCATGAACCCTGTCTGGTCGGCGATGCCTTCGTAAGAGCCATCGGCGGCGAATTGCACATGTGGTACATCTTCGGCACTGGTTGGCGGAGATCTTCGACGGATACGTCACCGGAACGCACCTACAAGATCGGTCATGCGGTTTCAGCTGACGGCATCAACTGGGTCAAAGAAGAAGCGCGGCAGATCGTCGCTGATCGCCTGGGCACGGATGAAAGCCAGGCGCTGCCAACAGTGATCGAGATCGACGGCAGGTACGAAATGTACTTCTGCTATCGGCAGTCATTCGACTTCAGGGAAAACAGGGCCAGGGGATATCGTATCGGCCATTCTTATTCGGACGACCTGAAGAACTGGACTCGGGACGATCACGATCCGCTGCTCGAAGGCGCAACGGGTGAATGGGATTCGGACATGTTGTGCTACCCGCATGTGTTCGAGTGCCGTGGCAAAGTGTACTTGCTATATAACGGCAATGAGTTTGGACGCTACGGTTTCGGGCTGGCTGTACTGGATCGATGAGCGCAGCCATCGAATTCCTGCTGAACGAGACAACGGCGGCACAGATTGCCCAGCATCTGTCGCGCTGCGATTGCGATTTCGTGCCGCCCCTCAGCGGTCGGGTCGAAATAAGCGACTATGCACGGAAGATTGCAAGCAAGGCGACGAGGTTCGAAGCGTGGTCCGGTGGAACACTGGTTGGACTGCTAGCGGCTTATTGCAACGACGATAAGAAATGCATCGCCTATATCACGAGCGTCAGCGTGCTTCGCGAGTGGACAGGCAGAGGCATAGCGGCGCAACTGATAAGGCAATGCATCGAGTACGCGAAGGCGTCGGGCATGCGGCTGATAAGTCTGGACGTAGCCGGCGACAATACGTCTGCAATCAGGCGCTATTCGAAGTGCGGCTTCGTCGTTACCAGGTCGAATGCGCCGTATGTCGGCATGGACCTGAATCTGGAGAGCGGGGACAACATGAGCAGCAAACGGGACTACAACGCCGAGACAGAAGATACGAAAGACCACAAGTACGCCTATCGATTCGATTTCGACGTAATGCATCCCTTCATGATCAGGGCGTTCGAGCCGTTCTTCCGGAAGGGCAGCCTGCTTGAACTTGGGAGCTTCAAAGGCGACTTTACCAGCAGATTCCAGCCCTATTTCGATGACATCACCTGTGTCGAAGCATCTGATGTCGCCATGGCGGAAGCGAAGAAAGCTTTGGGCGACAAGGTGAAGTTCATCAATTCGCCCTTCGAGACAGCGGATTTACCCAGACGCTATGACAACATCGTGCTGACCCATGTGCTGGAGCACCTGGACGACCCCGTGCTGGTATTGAAACGCATCAACGACGAATGGTTGACGGAAAGCGGCAGGTTTTTTCTGGTGTGTCCGAACGCAAATGCGCCGTCCCGTCAGATCGCCGTCAAGATGGGATTGATTTCCCACAATGCCGCCGTCACGCAGGCGGAAGCCGAGCATGGACACCGTTACACGTACTCGCTCGATACATTGGAGCGCGTCGCTGTCGCTGCGGGTCTGAAGGTGGTTCACCGGTCGGGGATCTTCTTCAAGGCGCTGGCGAACTTCCAGTGGGATCGCCTGCTGCAGACCGACATCGTCTCAGAGGAATATCTGGAAGGATGCTACAAGCTCGGGCAGCAGTACCCGGACCTGTGTTCCAGCATCTACCTCATGTGCGAGCGCGGCGGGGCCAGGTAGGCGAACGCGCAAGTGTCGCTCAAGAAAAACATCCTCGCCAACTATCTCGGCCAGTTCTACATGACGCTGGTCAGCGTCGTCATGGTGCCGCTGTATCTCCGCTACATGGGCGCTGAGGCCTATGGGCTCGTCGCGTTTTTCGCGATGATGCAAATGTGGTTTCAGCTCCTGGACCTGGGACTCAGCCCGACGCTCGGGCGTGAAGTTGCGCGCCACCGCGGCGGCGCGCTGACTGATATCGAACTGTGGGGACTGTTGCGGGCGATGGAATCCGTGTTCTACGGCATCGCTGTCGCCGGTATGGTCGCTTGGATCCTTGCGGCAGATGTGATCGCGAAGAACTGGCTCAACGTCGAACATCTCAGGAGCGAAGAGGTAGCCGGCGCGCTCATGCTGATGGGCGTTACGGTCGCCTTGCGATGGGTATGCGGGATCTATCGAAGTGCGATCTGGGGATTCGAGCAACAGGTGTGGCTGAGCGGCTTTGGTGCCCTGATCGCGACAGTCAGGTTCGTGACCATCATCCCGGTGTTCATCTACGTGGGTACCAGTCCGCTGGTATTTTTCAGCTACCAACTGGCGGTGTCCCTCATCGAACTCGCGTGCCTGATGACGAAGAGCTACCGGTCGATGCCACGCGTTTCGGGGCGCATTGGATGGTCGCTGTCGCCGTTGCGCGGGGTTCTGGGCTTTTCGCTGACAATCGCATTCACCTCGTCGGTGTGGGTGATGGTCACTCAGATCGACAAGCTGGTATTGTCGAAAGTCCTTGCATTGGAGCAATTTGGATACTTTGCGCTCGGCGTTCTGGTTGCAAGCACCGTCAATCTGGTCGGCGCGCCGGTGAGCCAGGCATTGCTGCCGCGCCTCAGCAAACTGGCAGCCGAGCAGGATCAACAGGGAGTCCTTGAGCTGTATCGGCGGGCCACGCAGTGGGTCTGCTGCGCGGCGGCGCCGATTGCGCTTGGCTTCGCAATGTTTGCAGAGCCGGTACTCTGGATATGGACCGGGGATCGGGGGGTGGCAGCCACCGTTGCGCCGATACTCAGGCTCTATGCCATCGGCAACGGCTTTCTCGCGATCGCAGCATTCCAGTACTACCTGCAATACGCCAACGGAGACCTGCGTCTCCACCTGGCGGGCAATGTCATCTTTGTGCTGGTGCTGGTGCCACTCGTGATCTGGGCTGCAACTCGCTACGGTGGGGTGGGCGCTGGCTGGGTATGGGTAGGCCAGTGTTCTTTCTTCGCTCTGGCATGGACCTGGCTCGTTCACCGGCGCTTTGCACCAGGTATGCACTGGCATTGGATCGCCAGAGATGTGCTGCCAATCTGGTGCGCCGTGTTCGGCGTCGGCGCACTTCTCAATTGGCTCGGCGTCGGCTCGAGTAGCGGGCGATTGGGTGCGGCAGCCACCCTGACGGCATACGGGATCTGCATGATCGCAGCTGCGGTAGCGGCAAGCTACGAGCTGCGCGGCACGATCATCCAGCGGATCGCGGCATTCAGGCTCAGGGTAGCGTGATCCGTGACATCGACATCAATACCGATTGCGATCCCGAAGGTGTCGGTCTGTGTCATCACTTACAACCATGAACGATTCCTTCGTGAGTGTCTCGATAGCATCTTCCAGCAGGAAGTTGATTTCGAATTCGAGGTCATCATAGCGGACGATTTCTCGTCCGATCGAACGCAAGAGATTGCCATCGAGTTTGCCGCGCGCCACACAGGGCGGATCCGCCTGCTGTTTCCCAGCACGAAGCGTGGAGCGGTCGCGACATTCGTGGCGTTGCATGACGCTGCGCAGGGAGAGTACATCGCGCACATCGACGGCGATGACATGATGCTGCCGGGGCGCTTGCAGGCGCAGGCTGCTTTTCTCGATTCGCATCCCGAATGTGCGCTGGTGGGTCACGATGTGCGGGTCGTTTCGCGAGCGAGCGCGGAGGTGATATCGGAATCCTACGTCGGGCGGCCGATCCCTGAGGTCACGGATGTTGCTTTTCTGCTCGCGAATGGCTGTTTCTTCGCGCACAGCTCGAAGATGTATCGGCGCAGCGCCAATGCCTGCTGGGACCGAAACGAGCCAGTCGTCGATTTCTACCTCCATGTAGAACATGCGCTACAGGGAAAAGTGGGGTACATCGACCGGGTACTCGGCGTGTATCGCAAGGGCGCAGGATCGATCTCCGACGTCAATTCGCCATTCTACCTGACCGTTGTTCACGGGCATCTTCGCGCGTTCGGTCGCGCACTACAGCACGGGTTTCCGGAGGAACTCGTCTACCGGTTGACGGCGCAATACAGATATTCCAATGCGATGCATTGCCTCCGCAACAATCGAATCGATCTTTTCCGCGAGTTGATCCAGCTCGATACCGATCAGCGACCGTATGCCACGGCACGTCACCTGTTCATGGAAAGAATTGCACCGTTGTCGCCCGTTGTCAGGTGCATGGTTGGAACGTTCGACAAGTTTGTTCGCGTGGGCGGCGGGAAGTACGAATGACCGTCGGCGTCGAAAGAGCTGCGACAGGCGTCCTGGGACCGGCAATCTCGTTGGCCGCCGGCGTCCTGGTCTTCATCCTGACTTACAACCCGACGTTCGCGGTGCTCGACGCGAGCTTGCTGCGTGGCGTCATATTGGCAGGCATTGCGGCAAGTGTGGTAGCTGGAACCTGGTTAACCTGGCCGCGCAGGCTGTTGATTGAATCGTTCCTGTTGATTGGCGGATTCGTAGTGGCATTCGCTGCGGCGCAGGCATTGGCGTTTCGGGGCGGGGGCGACACCTTCTTCCTGTCGCTGATCGTGGCATGCCTGACCGGATACATCCCTGCGGCTTACGTTGTTGCCAGTTGCTGCGGCATCGGACGCGCGGCGGTACCGACGTTCCTCGGCTTCGTGGCTATCGCCGCGGCAGTCCAGGCGGTGTTCATTTCGCTCGACTGGATCTCACCGGCGGCCCATGCGCTGTTCTCGGCAATCGTCGTGCAACCGGATCTGTCGGAGACAGCAGTCAGGGCGTCAGGACTCTCATCTTCTGCCGGTGACGGACTTTCGTTCCTGCAGTGCCTTGGCGCGATGTCGGCCACTTTCCTGGCAGCCACAGCGGAGCGCAGAAGTCGCCGAATCGGATGGGCGTTGCTGGCAGCGCTTTGTCTTGCTTCGATAGTCTTTGCGGGCCGCACCGGATTTGTGCTGTTCGCCGTGTTCGCAGTCTTCATGGGTCTGCGGATTTCGTTGATCGGCGGAATGATGCGAACGGCAGGCATCGTAGCAGTCGCTTTTCTGGCGGTCGGCGGGCTTGCGGTGCTTTTGCTCCCATTCGAGACCCAGGCCAATCTGGTCGGCAAGGTCCTGCCTCATGCATTCGAGTTTGTCGATCGCTTCCTGGCCGGCGAGGGTGTCGGTACGGCGTCCACCGATGATCTGCGCACGATGCTTTTCCTGCCATCCGATGAGGAGACTCTGCTGTTGGGCAGCGGCTACTTCTTTGATCCAGTCCTGGCGAAATCCAATTACATGGGTACCGACATCGGCTATGTGCGCACTGTGTTTTACGTGGGAATCGCCGGTTCTCTGCTCGTCTACGCGTGGTATGTCGCGTTCTGGCTGATGCTGCGGCGGATGGCCTCAACTTCCAGTCTCCTGGGATTCGTCGACGCGCTGTTCGCCGTGTTCCTCGTGGCCCACGCCAAGTTTCCCTTCCTGTTCCTCGGTGCCGGAATTGCGTTCAGCTTCGCACTGTTCTTCAGCCTGCACCTCGATCGCCGAAGATGCACATCTGCTGCGTGATCTCGTCGCTCGAGCTTGGCGGAGCCCAGCGGATCATGCTCAGTCTCTGCCAGAGATGGGCAGAGCAGGGGCGGCGCGTGACACTGATAACGCTTTCGAATGCGGACTCGGATTTCCATTTCCCGGATGGTCGAGTCGACCGCGTCTCACTTGGGCTGGCCGGAGATTCGACGAGCCTGGGCGCCGCACTCCTCGGCAACCTGCGCCGCGTTGCGGCATTGCGGCGGAAAATCGCAGCGTCGCGGCCGGATGTCGTGCTTTCATTCCTCGATTCGACCAATGTGCTGACCTTGCTCGCGACCCGCTTCCTCGGGCTGCCGGTTGTAGTTGCCGAACGGACTTATCCTGGCGCACATACTATCGGCCGGTTCCGCAGCGCAGTGCGGCGCGTCACCTACCGCTGGGCGAGTGCCGTGGTCGCGCAGACCAAGGACGGCGCCGAGTGGATCCAAAACCACACCGGCGCGCGCCGGATCGTGGTCATACCGAATTTCCTCTCTCCGGAATTCCTGCGGGAAGTCGTCCCACTCGGGCGGCAACCGCGTGTGTTGGCGGTCGGTCGGCTTGGGCGGGAGAAGGGGTTCGATCTCCTGTTGCGAGCATGGGCGCAAATCGGCGGGGCGCGGCATGGATGGCGGCTACGCATCGTCGGTCAGGGGCCGGAGCAGGAGTCGCTGCGCGCGCTTGCCCGCGAACTCGGCATCGAGGCTGAGCTCGAGCTGCCTGGCCACGTTGCGGACGTGCAAGCGGAGTATCTGGCCGCATCAGTTTTCGTACTCCCGTCGCGCTACGAAGGATTTCCGAACGCGCTCATCGAAGCTCTGGCGAGTGGGTGTCGATGCGTCGCATTCGACTGCATGACCGGTCCGCGTGAGATCTTCGGGCGGGTGGCCTCCGGATCGCTGGTAATTCCAGAAGACGTGCCAGGGCTGGCGCGCGCGATCGAGGCTTCAATGAAGACCGGCGAGAATGGGATGCCGCGGGGGCAACTTGCCGCGCGGACGCAGGGGGAGTTCAGTTTCGAAGCGGGGCTACGGCAGTGGGAGGCCGTGTTGAGCGCAGCGGTCACGGCAGGAACGAATGGAACGCGCAGTTGGAAAGGTCAGCAATGAGCCATGCGGAGGAAGTACGACGCGGCGATCGCTTCGCGTTCGGCAAGAACTGGACGCGATTCCTCGCCCTGCTCGATGACGAACGAATCGTGCTCGCGGAGAAGTCATTGCGCGACATGCTCGAAGTAGAGTCTCTGGAGGGCCGTTCGTTCGTGGATGTGGGCTCCGGAAGCGGCCTTTTCAGCCTGGCCGCACGGCGTCTGGGAGCGCGCGTTCACTCATTCGACTTCGATCCCCATTCTGTGGCTTGCACTTTGGAGTTGAGGCGTCGGTATTTCCGCGACGACCCGCAGTGGTCGGTCGAAGAAGGTTCTGCCCTCGACCCGGATTACATCGAACGAATCGGTCGATTCGACTTCGTGTATTCCTGGGGCGTACTTCATCACACGGGAGACATGTGGGCGGCGCTGGCGAACGTCGAACGACTGCCGAGATCGGGCGGTACGCTGTTTATCGCGATTTACAATGATCAGGGCCGGGCCAGTCGGCGGTGGCTCGCAGTCAAGAAGATCTACAACAGACTTCCAGCCGGTTTCAAGTGGATCATCGTCTTGCCGGCGCTCGTCCGCCTCCGGGGTCCGTCGATGTTGCGCGGCCTGCTCCGGCTGGAGCCGTCCAGCTCCTCGCGACAGGGCGGAAAGCGGAGTGCGCGCGGCATGGACCCGTGGCGCGACAATATCGACTGGATCGGTGGACTTCCATTTGAGGTGGCGAAGCCCGAGGAAATCTTCGACTTCTACCGTCGACGCGGCTTCCACCTGAAGCGATTGAAAACCTGCGCGGGTGGAATCGGGTGCAACGAATTCGTCTTTGATCGAATTGCCGGCCGATAGCGCGGCGTCACCCAGAGTTCACTCATGACCGCCGTTCGACCCTGCCAGGCATTGTTTCTCGTTCCGTCGTTGCGTGGCGGCGGTGCCGAGCGGGCGATGGTGACGCTGTTGAACCACCTCGACGGGAATAGTATTCACGCGGTCCTCGGTGTCGTGGACATGCGGGAAGCCGTGTACCTCTCGGACCTTCGATCGGACGTCGAAGTCATCGATCTGGGCTGCAAACGCGTCCGGTACGCGGTACCCAGGATTGTCGCACTGGTGCGCAAGCTCCGTCCCCGCGTAGTGCTTTCGACGCTCGGCCATCTCAACCTGGCGTTGGCGATGGCGCGCTCGATGTTTCCGGCGGCCGTACGCGTGATCGGGCGCGAGTCAACTCTGTTGAGCCATGGGATTCAGGAATCACAGGTGCGTGGACTGTGGGCATGGGCCTATCGTCGCTACTATCCGCGATTGGATCGGGTCATCTGCCAGTCATGTCACATGCGTGACGACCTGGTAAAAGTATTCAACTTCCCGCCCGATCAGGCGGTAGTGATCAGCAATCCCCTGGACGTCGAGCGGATTCTGGCATTGGCGCAATCGGACGCAAGATCAGATGGTGCGTTTCGGGGGCCGGACGCAGCTTCGATCGAGCTCGTCGCGGTCGGACGTCTGTCACCCGAGAAGGGGTTTGACCTCCTGATCGATGCGATCGCGCTTTGCGGCGATACGCGATTGCGAGTGTCGATTCTCGGCGAGGGGGCGCTTGAACCGAAGCTTCGCCAGCTTGCAGCGGCCCGAGGCCTCGCAGAGAAAATCCGTTTCCTCGGCTTTCAGCGCAATCCGTATCCCTACATCGCCCGCGCCGATGCGCTCGTGCTCAGCTCCCGTTTCGAGGGCTTCCCAAACGTGGTTCTCGAGGCATTGGCGTGTGGTACCCCGGTGATCGCATGCCCAGCCGCGGGGGGCGTCCGCGAGATTCTCGAGGGGATCGCGCAGTGCGAGATCGCGGATCAGGTTTCCGCACCGGCGCTCGCGACTGCGATCAGGCGGTTCCTGGAACGCCGTCCTGGTCGGGTGCCAGGTGCGGCTGTCGCTCCATACGCCGTGGCACGGATCGTGCGCGAGTACGAAAAGGCAATCCTGGATGTCGCAGGTGCCTGATCACAAGGCGGCGAAAATCCACTTCGTCATCACCGGCCTCGGTACCGGCGGGGCGGAGATGATGCTGCTCAAGCTGGTCGAACAGAGTCCGGTGTTGAGGTCCGGGCGGGTCACTTCGCTGACGTCGGGAGGCGAGTTGGAGCCGCGATTGCGCGCGCTGGGTATCCAGGTCGATTCGCTGGGCATGAAGCCAGGCAGACTCGACCCACGCGCGCTCGTTCGACTGGCCAGCCGATTCCGCCGGGAGCAACCCGACGTCGTCTCGACCTGGATGTACCACGCAGATTTGATCGGCGGGATCGCCGCGAGGGCAGCGGGAGTGCCTGTTGTCTGGGGTCTCCGCTCCAGCGGATTACCCACAGGCTCGACCAAGACCGCGACGCGTATGGTCGTTCGCGCCTGTGCGGCTGTCTCGCGCCTCGTGCCGAGGGTCATCGTCTGTTGCTCGCAGCGCGCGCGCGTGGCGCACGAAGCGATGGGCTATCCGGCCGGGAAATTCAGAATGATTCCGAACGGGTTTGACCTTGAACGATTCAAGCCGGACCCGACTGCGCGCTCATCAGTGCGCGCCGAGTTGCAGCTTCCCCCGGACACGCCGCTCGTGGGGTTGATCGCGCGGTTTCACCCGTGCAAGAACCACCAGGGATTTCTCGAGGCCGCTGCCGCAGTCAACGCTCGGCTGCCTGGTGTACATTTCCTTCTGGTTGGCGATAGCGTTGACCAACGTAATGCGACGCTCGTTGCCGAAGTGCGGCGTCGCCGGCTCGAGGACCGTGTGCATCTCCTCGGGCTGCGCAAGGACGTGCCGCGACTGATGGCGTCTTTGGACGTCGTGGCGTCGGCTTCGTGGGCGGAGGCATTTCCCAACGTATTGGGCGAAGCAATGGCATGCGGCGTTCCCTGCGTCGCGACGGACGCCGGCGATTCCGCTTACGTCGTGGGCGACTCCGGGACGGTGATGCGGCAGGGCGACATGGCGGGCATTGCCGACGGCATCTACCGTGTCCTGACCCTGGCGGCAACGGAGCGGCGCACGCTCGGCGATCTTGCCCGTGCGCGGGTGACGGCGCACTTCGAAATCGGTGCAATCGCGCGCGAGTACGAGAGCTTGTTTCGGCAGGTCGCAGAAGGCGGCGACTGATGGAGCATGCCGAAGAAGTTCGCTGCGGCAACCGCTTCGAGTTCGGCAAGAACTGGTTGCGCTTTCTGAGCATGCTGGACGACGCGCGGATCGAGCATTCCGAACGCGCGTTGCAGGAGATGCTCGGTCAGGGCAGGCTCGCGGGCGCGACATTCCTGGATGTCGGCTCAGGCAGCGGATTGTCGAGCCTCGCCGCCCGGCGGCTCGGCGCGCAAGTCCGATCATTCGATTACGACCCGCGGTCCGTGGCCTGCACCGAAGAACTGAGGCGTCGGTACTTCCCCGGTTCGGCCGACTGGCGGGTGGAGGAGGGCTCGGCGTTGGACCGCAAGTACCTTGCGACCCTCGGGCAATACGACATCGTCTACTCGTGGGGCGTACTCCACCACACTGGGCAGATGTGGTCGGCGCTTGCAAACGTTGCGCCTTTGGTCAAGTCAGGTGGTGAATTGTTCATCGCGATCTACAACGACCAGGGGAGGGTCAGCCGGTACTGGCTGACGATAAAGAAGCTGTACAACCGGTATCGTTTCCTCAGGCCCTTGTTGGTGATGGTGCACTGGCCGTACCTGGTCGGCGTGCGATGGGCGGTGAGCGCGGTCACGCGGCGACCCCTGGAGCGTGGCATGTCGCGGTGGCACGACTTGATCGATTGGCTCGGCGGACTGCCGTTCGAGGTCGCCCGACCGGAAGCCATCTTCGACTACTACCGCGCCCGGGGCTTCGAACTCGAGCGCCTTCGGACATGTGGCGGCCGGCACGGCTGCAACCAGTATGTATTCCGTCGCACGCGGCTGTCGGTGGCGAAACCGCAAGGCAAGAATTTGCTGGAAGGCGAACTTGAATCACCCTGAAAGTATCGTCGCGGCAGCCCGACTATTCGACCTGGCGATACGGGAAATCGCGGGAATGGGGAAGGGAGTCCGAGTGCTGGACTTCGGCTGCGGTGCGGGGCAGCTCGTCGAGAATCTCAGTGCCCTCGGTTACGAGGTAGCAGGGTGCGACAGCTGGGCAACCTACGATCAGAAACCTGTCGATGCCCGCCTGCGCAAGATCGGGATGGAACCTTATCGCCTGCCATTTCAGGATGGCGAGTTCGACGTGGTCGTAAGCACAAGCGTGTTCGAACATGCCCAGAACAAGGCGGAGTGCTTCCGTGAGATACATCGCGTCCTGAAGCGCGGTGGTTACGCAATGCACGTACTGCCAGGCAAGTGGTATCTGCCGTCGGAGCCGCATATCTATGTGCCCCTGGCCAATGCGTTCTGGCCGAACTGCCCGAGATGGTGGCTGGCACTCTGGGCAATGCTTGGTGTGCGCAACAAGTATCAGGAGGGAATGCCCTGGCGAACGGTTGTCGAGCTGAACGTCGCGTACTGCGCGAAAGGGCTTTCTTACTGGTCGGCAGCTCGCTACCGGGAACTTTCCATGGAGGTATACGGAAACTGCGCGTGGCCCATGTCATTCCATATTGAGCACGCCGGCGGCGGCTTCAATGCTCTCGCAAGAAAACTTCCGTTTCGGCGCTTTTGGGGCTGGGTGTCGCGGCAGTTTCGCATGGCATTCCTGGTGGTCCGGAGAGAGGACTGATGTGCGGGGTAACAGGATTTCTCGCCCTGGGCGCACGGTCGGGCCACGCCGAACTGGACACAGTGCTGCGGTCGATGTCCGACGCAGTCACACACCGCGGGCCCGACGACAGTGGCGAGTGGCGTGATGCTGAGGCGGGCATATGGCTTGGCTTTCGCCGGCTCTCGATACTGGATCTTTCGGAGGCCGGCCATCAACCGATGGTCTCGGCCTGCGGTCGCTACGTGCTCGTGTTCAACGGCGAGATCTACAATCACCTCGAAATACGGCGCGAACTGGGCGCAGGTCACGACGGTGCCTGGCGTGGCCACGCCGATTCGGAAACCCTGCTCGCCGCCTTTTCGCGTTGGGGGATCAAGGCCGCGCTAACGAGAACAGTCGGCATGTTCGCTTTTGCCGTCTGGGATCGACGAGACCCGCGTACTCACGCTTGTGCGCGATCGCCTTGGAGAAAAGCCGCTCTATTACGGTTGGCAGGGCGACAACTTCCTTTTCGGATCCGAACTGAAAGCGTTGAAGGCACACCCGGGCTTCGGCGCGGACATCGATCGCGGCGCGCTGACGTTGCTGCTGCGGCACAACTACATCCCTGCGCCGCACTCGATATACGCAGGCATCCACAAGTTGCTGCCGGGAACGATGCTCCAGGTATCGGCGAGTGCCAGGGATCCGCACTGCGAATCATTCTGGTCGGCGCGCCATGCGGTGGCATCGGCTCGCCAGAGCACCGTTCCAGGGCAGCGCGGCGGAAGCGGTCGACTCGCTCGAATCGTTGCTCAGAAACGCGGTCGGCCAGCAGATGGTGGCAGACGTACCGCTTGGCGCATTTCTTTCCGGCGGCATCGACTCGTCTACGATCGTGGCGTTGATGCAGGCGCAGTCGGCGCGGCCCGTGAAGACGTTTACGATCGGGTTCAGCGAAACCGAATTCAACGAAGCCGTGCATGCGAAGGCGGTCGCTCGACACCTCGGCACGGATCACACCGAACTGTATGTGAACGCGCAGGAAGCTCGCGCGGTCATTCCGCGATTGCCGGCTCTCTACGACGAGCCGTTCGCCGATTCCTCGCAGATTCCGACTTTTCTGGTCTCACAGCTGGCGCGTTCCCAGGTCACGGTGAGTCTTTCCGGCGATGGGGGGGACGAGCTGTTCGGCGGTTATGACCGCTACGCGTGGATGAATGATTTGTGGCGCCGGGTCGGCTGGGCACCGCGTCCCGTGCGTGCGGGGCTTGCGACCGGCCTGCAGGCCATCAAGCCCGAGGCCTGGGACCGATTGTTCTCGATTCTCGGGTTCCTGGTCCCGGCCCGCTATCGCTTCCGGAATTCCGGCGACAAGCTGCACAAGCTCGGGGAAATTCTGGCGGTGAGGCACCCTGAAGAAATCTACCATCAGCTCGTGTCGCATTGGAAAAACCCGGCTTCGATCGTACTGGGCGGTCAAGAGCCACCGACCGTCCTGACGGATCAGAAGAACTGGCTGGCGCTGCCGGAGCTGACACATCGCATGATGTACCTGGACATGATGTCGTACCTACCCGGTGACATCCTTGCGAAAGTCGATCGCGCGGCGATGGGGGTTTCGCTGGAAACGCGCGTACCGTTGCTGGATCACCGGATCGTGGAATTCGCGTGGCGACTGCCGCTTGAATTCCTGATCCGCGATGGCCAGACCAAGTGGGCATTGCGGCAAGTCCTGTACCGCTACGTGCCGCGCGCATTGTTCGAGCGCCCGAAGAAGGGCTTCGGCGTGCCAATCGGCGCGTGGCTGCGCGGTCCATTGCGTCAGTGGACGGAGACGCTGCTCGAAGAATCGCGTTTGCGCCGCGAAGGATTCTTCGATCCGGCACCCATTCGCCGGAAATGGGTCGAGCATCTCTCCGGCGCCCGGAATTGGCAGTCTTACCTGTGGGATGTACTCATGTTCCAGGCGTGGCTCGAGGCGCAACGGTCGAGTTCATGAGCGCACGCCCGGTGTCCCGGTCTTTGTTGTTCGTAGTCAATTCGCCGTCGTTCTTTCTGTCGCATCGGCTGCCGATCGCGTATGCGGCGCGCGCAGCGGGATACGATGTTCAAGTTGCCACGATGGGCGGTGACGAGGTCGAGCGGATAGTCGCACTCGGCTTCTCACATCACAAACTCCCGATGACGCGCAGCGGCATCAACCCGGTGGCGGAGCTGCGCACGGTATTGGCGATCTGGGCGCTGTTTCGCCGCCTGCGGCCTGACATCGTGCACCTGGTGACGATCAAATCCGTCATTTATGGCGGACTCGCGGCGCGTGCGGCTCGGGTGCCGGCCGTCGTTGCCGCCATTTCGGGTCTCGGATTCGTCTTCCTGGCGCGCGGTGTCCGGGCCAGCATCGTTCGCAGGATTGCGGTGCTGAGTTACCGTGCGGCGTTGAAGCATGCCCGGTTGCGCGCCGTATTCCAGAATGCGAGCGATCGTGATGCCCTGATCGACCTCGGCATCGTGAAGCCCGGGCAATCCATGGTCGTGCGCGGCGGCTCAGGCGTCGATCTGAACGAATTCACGCCACGGCCCGAGCCTGCGGCGACACCCGTCGTCGTGATGGCTGCGCGGCTGCTCGTCGACAAAGGCGTGCGTGAATTCCTGGAAGCCGCAAAGTTGCTGCGCATGCGGGGTGTCGCCGCGCACTTCCGGCTGGCCGGCGATGTGGATCCTGGAAATGCGGCGACGATCGGCGCCACGGAACTCGCTGAATGGCGCGCGGCCGGCATCGTTGAATTTCTCGGGCAACGCGGTGACGTTGCGGCGATATTCGCGGCTGCAAACATCGTGGTGTTGCCTTCGTATCGGGAAGGGTTGCCAAAAGTCCTCATCGAGGCAGCGGCTTGTGGTCGTGCGGTCGTCACGACGGACGTACCGGGGTGCCGCGACGCGGTCGAACCGGGACGCACCGGGCTGCTGGTGCCCCCGCGTAATGCGGTCGCGCTTGCCGACGCGATCGAACGACTTGTCGTTGATGGCGAATTGCGCTCCGCGATGGGTCGCATGGGCCGTGCGCTTGCAGAGCGGGAGTTCGACGTGCGCAAGGTGGTGGATGCTCACTTGACTATCTATGACGAAATCGGCGCATGGAAAAACGAATCTATCTGACCGGGGGCACGGGGTTCGTGGGTCGATATGTGCTCGAAAGGCTCATTGCGGACGGCAATCGTGTGGTTGTTGCGACCCGTCGACCGCTGGCCCCGGCCATGCCGTCGGGTGCCAGCACGAGCATCTTCGATCTCGAACATCCCGAGACGCTTTCCTCATCCGCCCTCGAAGGCGTCGATACTGTCGTGCACATGGCGGCCCGGGTGCACGTCATGCATCCGACTGCCGACGAAGATCGCAAGTTGTGGCAGTCGAACGTCGTCGCAACCGATGCCCTCGCACGCGCGGCGGTGAATGCGGGCGTTCGACGATTCATCTACATGAGTTCGATCAAGGTCAATGGTGAACGCACGAGCGGCAAGCCGTTCACGTCGTCCGATGATCCGGCGCCTGCAGATCCCTATGCGCAATCAAAACTCGCTTCAGAGGACGCCTTGAGACAATTAAGTGCTTCAACCAGGCTGGAGGTGGCGATAGTGCGACCGCCACTCGTCTACGGGCCAGGCGTGGGTGCAAACTTTCAACGGCTGCTGGCACTGGTTGCGCGGAAAGTCCCGCTTCCGCTGGCGGCGGTGAACAACCAACGCAGCCTCGTATCGGTGTGGAATCTCGCCGATTTCATCGCAACCATAGCCAGTCGCCGCGAAACAGTTCGCGGTACCTGGCTCGTTGCCGACGATGGCGATCTCGGCACGGCTGATCTGGTGCGCCGGATCGCTGCTGCCATGGGGCGTCGGCCGATTTTGTTCCCGGTTCCGACGTCCTTTCTGCGGATCGCTGGACGAATGCTGGGCCGGGAAGCCGATGTGTCACGCCTCTGTGACTCGCTGCAGCTCGATGCATCACCGGCGCGGCTGACACTTGGCTGGACGCCACCCGTCGCGCGCGACCTGGCGATCGACAGGACCGTCAAATGGTTTGTGTCGAAGATGCGGGACCATGGTTGAGATCGCAATCGTCGCAGTTGCATTTGCCGTGTCCAGCGCGCTGACGGCCGGGGTCCGGCGCTACGCGATTGCGATTCGCATGCTGGATGTTCCGAATCCGCGCAGCTCGCATGAGACTCCGACACCGCGCGGCGGTGGCATCGCAATTGTTGCCACAGTATGTCTCGCGTCGGCGGGACTCTTTGCTGCCGGGTACCTGGATTGGCAAGTCGTTGCGATTTGCTGTGGGCCGGGATTGATGGTGGCGCTCGTCGGCTACGCCGACGACCGGCGCGACCTCTCGCCGGGTATTCGCCTGCTGGTGCACATCATTGCCGCATTGATCGCAGTCGGCCTTGCATGGCCGTTGCCAGGCGTGCTTGCTGAAAACTCAGGATTTCAGGCGCTTTCGGCGTTGGCCATCGTCGTCGGAATTGTGTGGATGATCAACCTGTACAACTTCATGGACGGAATCGATGGTTTGGCGGGATCCGAAGCCGTGTTCATATTTGGCGCAGCTGCCCTGCTGATCTGGCTGACCGGCGGGTCGTTGCAGTGGGTGACGCTGCTGGGGGCGGCAGCGTCCGCTGCCGCCGGATTCCTTTGGTGGAACTGGCCGCCGGCGCGAATATTCATGGGAGACGTGGGCAGCGGATACATTGGTTTTCTTGTCGGCGGTTTCGCATTGCTGACATGGAACGACGGACAATTGCCTTTCGCAACCTGGTTGATTCTCGCAAGTCTCTTCGTGGCGGATGCAAGCGTGGCACTCGTGCAGCGGATGATTCGACGGGAAAAGTGGTATGCCGCGCACCGAAGTCATGCCTACCAGCGGCTCGCTCGCTCGCGGCTCGGCCACTCCGGTGTGACGTGGCTGAGTTGGGGGTGGAATCTGATCGTGTTGGCACCCGCGGCGTACTTGAGCGCGCGGATGCCAGAGCTTGGAATCGTTCTTGCAACGGCGGCGCTGTCGATGTCTGGTATTCTGGTTCTGCTCCTCGGTTCGGGCCGTCCGGAGTAGGTCGCCGCCTGTCGATCAACGCCTGATACTCGCATTCCGGCCGGAACGGCAACGGAACTCGACCGTTTTCGTCGGGTCAACCCGCGAGTCGGTCCTGCGTTGATATTCGAAGTGGCGTAAGCTTCGCCCTGTAGGGGATTGAGGCAAAAAGAGAATGATCCGACCCAGGTTCCAGCCCGCCGTCTTTGCGACCCCGCGCAATCGGCTCGTCAGTCTCATGCTGGGCTGGCCGCGGCCGACCAAGCGCCTGCTGATGTTGCTCGCGGACTTGATCGTCGTGCCGGCGGCGCTCTGGATGGCCTTCGCGCTCAAATTCGACTCGCTGTCCGAGGGATTCGAGCGAAACCCCTTGTTTTATATCGGTGTGGCGGCTGCCAGCACCCTGATCTTCGCCGGCAGCGGCCTCTACCGCGCCGTCGTGCGTTTCATCGGCGTCCGCGTGTTGCTGTCGGTTGTCGCGGGCGTCACGGGATCCGCCATCGTGCTCTGGATTCTGAGCTCGGCCTTGCCGTTCGTCCGCTCGATTCCGCTCTCCGTTGCCGCGATCTTCTGGCTGATCGCACTCGTCTGGGTCACGGCCACGCGCCTGATCGCGCGCTGGCTCCTGACGCCGTTCGAAGTCAACGGCACCCGCGTCGTGATCTTCGGCGCCGGCGACGCCGGTGCCCAGCTCTCGATGGCACTCGCGTCGGGCCGTCAATTCGTTCCGCTCGCGTACGTCGACGAGAAGCGCTCCCTCCAGGGCACGCTGATGAACGGCGTACCCGTCATCTCGCCCGAGGACCTCGCGGAATTCGTCGCCCGCTACAGCGTCGAGCGCATCCTGCTCGCGGTGCCGTCCGCTTCGCGCCGGCGCAAGGCCGAGATCCTGCGGCGGCTCGAATCGCTCAACATCCACGTGCAGTCGGTGCCGGCATTCAACGACGTCGTCACCGGCCGCGCGCGGGTCGACGAACTGCGCGAGATCGACGTCGCGGACCTGCTCGGCCGCGATCCGGTGCCGCCGAATCGCGAGCTCCTCGACGCTTCGATCCGCGGGAAGTCGGTCATGGTCTCGGGCGCGGGCGGCTCGATCGGATCGGAACTCTGCCGGCAGATCATCCTGCTCGCGCCGAAGCAGCTCGTGCTGTTCGAGAACTCGGAGATCGCGCTCTACAACATCGAGCGCGAGCTGCAGGCCGTCGTCGAGAGCCGGAAACTCGACATCCAGATCTTCGCCTTGCTCGGAAATGCCCATCACAAGTACCGCGTGCGCGACGTGATGCAGGCGTTCCACGTGCAGACGGTCTATCACGCGGCCGCGTACAAGCACGTGCCGATCGTGGAGCAGAACCTCGTCGAAGGGGTTCACAACAACGTATTCAGCACCTGGCACGCGGCGGAAGCGGCACTCGAAGTCGGCGTCGAGACCTTCGTGCTGATCTCGACCGACAAAGCAGTCAACCCGACGAACGTGATGGGGGCGACGAAGCGACTCGCCGAAGTCGTGCTGCAATCGCTCCAGACCCAGACGACCCGTACGCGCTTCTGCATGGTGCGGTTCGGCAACGTGCTCGGTTCGTCGGGATCGGTGGTGCCGCTCTTCCAGGAGCAGATCCGGGGCGGCGGCCCGGTCACCGTGACGCATCGCGAGGTCCGCCGCTTCTTCATGACGATTCCGGAAGCGGCACAGCTCGTAATCCAGGCAGGGTCGATGGGCACGGGCGGCGACGTCTTCGTGCTCGACATGGGCCAGCCGGTCGAGATCGACGAGCTCGCGCGCCGCATGATCAAGCTGACGGGCCTCTCGGTGCGCGACGCCTCGAATCCGGACGGCGATATCGAAATCGAATATTCGGGCCTGCGGCCGGGCGAGAAGCTCTACGAGGAGCTCCTGATCGGCAGCAACGTCACGGGCACCGAGCACCCGATGATCATGCGGGCGATCGAGCCGTCGCCTTCCTGGGAGGAGGCGCGCGAGCTCCTGGTCGAGCTTGCGATCGCCGTCAATCGCATCGACTGCCGCCAGGTGATGACGGTGCTCGAGAAGGCGATTCGGGAATACCGCAGTTCGCCGGTCATCCACGATCTCGTCTTTGCCCAGCTGCCCACTCCGCCGGACGTGCCGCGCACCGCCGATCCGAAAGTCGCCGTCCTCACGGCGCATCGCGCGCAGAAGCTCCCCGGCGGCGCCTGAGTCCGGGCCCCTGAGACTTGCCTCACGGTGGGCGCGGCCGGCGCTTTACCATAGCGTTGCCATTGGGTAGTCTGCCGGTCGCTTTTCCGAAGAAAATCAGGGCTCTAACTTGCGAATCACGATCTTCGGCTCAGGATATGTCGGCCTGGTCACGGGCGCCTGCCTGGCGGATGCCGGCAACGAGGTCGTCTGCGTCGACATCGACGCCGCCAAGATCGCGCGCCTGAACTGCGGGCGAAGTCCCCATCCATGAGCCCGGCCTCGACGAGCTGATCGCCCGGAATCGCGAGAAGGGCCGCCTCTCGTTCACGACCGACGCGAAGGCCGCCGTCGCGCACGGCCTCTTCCAGATCATCGCCGTGGGCACGCCGCCGGACGAGGACGGCTCCGCCGACCTTCGCCATGTGCTGGCGGTCGCGCGCACGATCGGCGAGCACATGGACGAGTACAAGGTCGTCATGACGAAGTCGACGGTGCCGGTCGGCACTTCCGACAAGGTCAAGGCGACAGTCGGCGCGACGCTGATCGCGCGCGGCGCGCAGGTCGATTTCGACGTCGTCTCGAATCCGGAATTCCTGAAGGAGGGCGCGGCGATCGCGGACTTCATGAAGCCCGACCGCGTCGTCGTCGGCACCGACAACCCGCGCACCGCGGAACTGCTGAAGGTGCTCTACGACCCGTTCACGCGCAATCACCAGCGCATGATCATCATGGATCTCCGCTCCGCCGAACTCACGAAGTACGCGGCGAACGCGATGCTCGCGACCAAGATCAGCTTCATGAACGAGCTCGCGAACATCGCCGAGCGTCTCGGTGCGGACATCGAAAAAATCCGCACCGGCATCGGCTCGGATCCGCGCATCGGCTATTCGTTCATTTATCCGGGTGCCGGCTACGGCGGCTCCTGCTTTCCGAAGGACGTGAAGGCGCTCACGCGTTCCGCGCGCGACGCCGGCCACGAGGCGACGCGTGCTCACGGCCGTCGAGGCGGTCAACGACCGGCAGAAGCACGTGCTGTTCGGGAAGATATCGCGCTTCTTCGAAGGCAAGCTGAAAGGGCGCACGATCGCCGTCTGGGGCCTCGCGTTCAAGCCGAACACCGACGATCTTCGCGAGGCGCCGTCGCGCGTGCTGATGGAAGAACTCTGGGGCGCGGGTGCGGCGGTGCGGGCCTATGACCCGGTGGCGATGGCCGAGGCGCGGCGCATCTACGGCACGCGCGCCGATCTTCGCGCTCTGCGCAAGCGCCGCGGAAGCGCTCGACGGCGCCGATGCGCTCGCGATCTGCACCGAGTGGCAGGAATTCAGAAGCCCGGATTTCGGGCGCTTCAAGACGGCGCTCAGGCAGCCGGTCGTGTTCGACGGGCGCAATCTCTATGAGCCCTCGCTCATGGCGCGCCAGGGCATCCGCTATTTCGCGATCGGCCGCGGCGAGCGCCTGCCGGACAGGGAGTGACGGCAGCTTGAAAGAATTGACTCAGCACATGACGCAGCTCCAGCGTCTCGAAGCCGAGAGCATCTACATCATTCGCGAAGTGGCGGCCGAGTTCGACAACCCGGTCATGCTCTATTCGATCGGCAAGGACAGCTCGGTGCTGCTGCACCTGGCGCGCAAGGCCTTCCATCCCGGAAAGCTGCCGTTTCCGCTGATGCACATCGACACGACGTGGAAGTTCCGCGAGATGATCGAGTTCCGCGATCGCATGGCGAGCGAGCTCGGCTTCGACCTGATCGTGCACACGAACGAGAAGGCCGCCGCGGCCGGCGTCACGCCATTCACGCACGGCTCGCAGCTACACGGACGTCATGAAGACGGAGGCGCTGAAGGCCGCGCTGTCGCAGCACAAGTTCGACGCGGCCTTCGGCGGCGCGCGCCGCGACGAGGAGAAGTCCCGCGCCAAGGAGCGCGTCTTCTCGTTCCGCGACAACCAGCATCGCTGGGACCCGAAGAACCAGCGGCCCGAGCTCTGGAGCATCTACAACGGCCGCATCAACCAGGGCGAGAGCATCCGCGTGTTCCCGCTCTCGAACTGGACCGAGCTCGACGTGTGGCTCTATGTCCACCTCGAGAAGATCCCGGTCGTGCCGCTCTACTTCGCGAAGCCGCGGCCGGTCGTCGATCGCGACGGCATGCTGATCATGGTGGACGACGACCGGATGCCGCTGAAGGACGGCGAGAAGCCGCGCATGGAGACGGTGCGCTTCCGGAGCCTCGGCTGCTACCCGCTGTCCGGCGCAATGCGTTCGACGGCGACGGATCTCACGAGCGTGATCGAGGAGATGCTCGTCACGCGGACTTCCGAACGCCAGAGCCGCGCGATCGACTTCGACCAGGCGGCCGCGATGGAAAAGCGCAAGCGCGAGGGATATTTCTGATGGCTGCGCCGTGAAACTGGCGGATTTCCTGCGCAAGCACGAAGCCAAGGGCCTGCTCCGGTTCATCACCTGCGGCAGCGTCGACGACGGCAAGAGCACGCTGATCGGCCGCATGCTGCACGACACGCAGCAGATCCTCGAGGACCAGCTCGCGGCGGTGACGAGCGACAGCCGCAAGTGGGGCACGACCGGCAACGAAGTCGACCTCGCGCTGCTCGTCGACGGACTCCAGGCCGAGCGCGAGCAGGGCATCACGATCGACGTCGCCTACCGGTACTTCGACACCGAGAAGCGCAAGTACATCATCGCCGACTGCCCGGGACACGAGCAGTACACGCGGAACATGGCGACCGGCGCCTCGACCGCGGACCTCGCGGTCATCCTGATCGACGCCTTCGCGCGGCGTCCAGATCCAGACCCGCCGCCACGCCTACATCGTCTCGCTGCTCGGCATCCGGCACATCATCGTCGCGGTCAACAAGATGGACCTCGTCGGCTACGACGAGAAGGTGTTCCGTCGGATCCACGACGAATGCCTCGAGGTCACGGGCATCAAGTGGCGCCGATGCGCGCATCGTGCCGGTGTCCGCCCTGAAGGGCGACAATGTCGTGACCGCGGGCAGCGGCATGCCCTGGTACAAGGGCCCGACGATCATCGAGGTCCTCGACACGATCGACATGGGCCGCGACCAGGAGCTCCAGGACCTGCGCATGCCGGTGCAGTACGTGAACCGGCCGGACGCATACGTTCCGCGGCTACTCGGGCACGATCGCGGCAGGCGCGGTCGCCGTCGGCGATTCCGTCATGGCCGTGCCGTCGCGACGCATGAGCAAGGTGCGCGAGATCATCCAGTTCGACGGCAATCCGGAGAGAGCCGAGGCCGGCATGGCTGTCACCGTCGCTCTCGAAGACGAGATCGACATCAGCCGCGGCGACCTGCTCGTGCACCCGGACCGCTCGCCCTCGGTCAGCCGCATCTTCGACGTGCACATCATCTGGATGAGCGATTCGCCGCTGCTGCCGGGCCGGCAGTACGAATTCAAGCTGTCGCACCGGTACCTGCGCGGCACGATCGAGAGCATCCAGCACCGCATCGACGTCAACGACCTTTCCGAGCACGCGGCGTCCGAGCTGAAGCTGAATGAAGTCGGGCTCTGCCGCATCGTGCTCGCCGAGCAGGCGGCCTTCGACACCTACCGGAACCTGCCGCAACACGGGCGCCCTGATCGTCGTCGATCGCCTCACGCACGCGACCGCGGGCGCCGGCATGATTCTCCGCAGCGCCGCGCCGCAGGGATCGCAGCACGACGTGTCGGTGTACTGGCAGCCGACCAAGGTGCGTCACGAGCAACGCGCCAACCAGA
>CAVZUU010000008.1:0-17379 GCA_963778585.1 uncultured Gammaproteobacteria bacterium | reverse complement strand
GAAATTGAATTGATCCTGGTACATGCCCGCACCACCGCTCAATGCCGAAATGCTGGGGCGCCGCAATGCGCAGCTTCGGGATCTGGGCCGTTTCATCGGCACACTGCAGCGCGCCGTGGTGGTGGCCGGCGACCTCAACGTCGCGATGTGGAACCGGAACTACCGAATTCTCGCCGGACGGAACGTACTCCGGAACGCGCGCGCCGGTTTCCACATCGGGACCTCCTGGCCGGCGGTTCGCGCGGTCGGCGTGCCGATCGACCACATCCTGGGAACCGCCCCCGTGCGGTTGAGCAACTTCAGGGTGCTTTCGGGGATCGGGTCCGACCACTTCCCGATCTCGGCGGAGTTCAGCCTGGTGGCCGGCCAGTCCGGAGTCCACACCGACGATCCGCGCATTCGCTAGGCAGGACGCTGGACTTGTCGCGTAATCGTGGTTACGGTCCCACATCATCCATGAATCAACGTGATAGCGACGGTTTGCGCCTGGCCCTGGGACAGTTCGCCACGGGTGTGACGATCGTCACAACGGCGGGTCCGGCGGGCGAGCCGATCGGCGTCACTGCCAACAGCTTCAACTCGGTGTCGCTCGATCCACCGCTCGTGCTCTGGTCGCTCCTCGGCTGCCGCCCTCTCGCGACAGAACATCCGAGAACGCCCACGCACTTCTGCGTCCACGTGCTGACCGCCGGTCGAGGAGAAGCTGTCGCAAAAGTTCGCCTCGCGCGGCGCCGACAAGTTCGGGGGGCTGAAATGCGTGCGCGGGCTCGGATCCGGTGCCGATGCTCGAGGAGTTCGTCGCGCGCTTCCAGTGCCAGCTGACCCAGCAATACCCGGTCGGGGATCACATCATCTTCGTCGGCGAGGTCCTGCAATTCGACAGGTCCGACATGCGCCCGCTCGTATTTCATGGCGGTCGCTATGCGCTCGCAGAGCGCCGCATGTTGGAGAAGCTGGCCCAAGAACTGGACGGAGTGCAGCCGCACGCCAAGGACCGCAGGAAAGAGGCCGAGAGTCGAACCGCTAGGGCGGCTCGGAGACTCGCTCCGCGAAGCCACAGGGGAGCGAGAGTGGGATCCAGGCCTCCGAAGTGACCGCGCAGTCTGCAAGTGCCGGCAGAATCCGCCCCGACCGCCCGAAATGCCCTGCTATGGACCCTGGCAGGCACGGCCCTCGCACCGCACTGCTTTATGCATCGACACGCAAGGTCGATGTGGCGGCACTCTTCGTCGCGCTGCGGTCCGGTCGACTGGCCCTGGGCTCGCCGTCGTTCTCGCGGCGACGATCACCTTTTTGTGCGATCAAGGCCTGGCGATGGGGATTGCTCCTTGTAAAGTTCCCGCGCAAGAGCCGCCATTTCGCCAACTTCTCGGCCGTCTATGCGGGCCTGGCAGTCAACTTCCTGGTGGCCCATGTCGGAGAGTTCCTCCGCGCCGCAACGATTGCGCGGAGTCACCGGGTAGCGGACAGTGCCGTGCTCGCCTCAGTCGTCATCGAGCGAGTGCTCGATTTCATCGCACTGCTCGTGCTGCTAACCGTGATTGTCATGGCGGTGCCGAATCGGCCGCGGACTCTCACGACCGCTGCGATGGTCAGCGGCGCCGTGCGTCGGGTGCTCGCATCGTGGGCCTCGTATGGATTGCTCACCCGCCAGCCTGGTCGGTACGGCTCGCGAACCGCCTCCGCCGCGCGACTCCGGTGAGCGTGCGCCAGCGGATCGAGCGCCTGCTGGACCGCTTCAGGGCCGGCCTCATGGCCCATGCAGCCCGAACTGATGCTGTCCGCCGTCCTGGTCTCGGTCCTACAATGGTCGCTCGTCATCGCGGCGATCTGGTGCAGCGGCAAGGCCGTGGGCCTCTCGGCGACCTTGATTGCCGCGACTGTGACGTTCGTCCTGATCATTGTCGGCCTGACGCTGCCAAACTCGCCGTTACAGATCGGCACCACGCAACTTGCGTTTGTCGTGGGACTGGGAACCGACGGTACGGGCGTGACTGCGGCCATCGCGGCCTCGCTCGTTTACACCGCTTTTCTGATCCTTCCGATCATGCTGGCAGGTGCGGCGCTTGCACTGCGCGGCTATGCCGACATCGACGGACCGCGACGAATTCGGAACTCACCGGATTGACGCCAATGCAATGGACAGCCGCGCGCATGCCCGGGAGCAGCCCCGATGAGGCAGCACGAGTACAGACCTTGATGCTGCTTTGTCCGGTCTGCCAGTCGGACGCCGGGGACACGCTCGGCGTCACGGGAACCCTGAAAGAGTCGCTCACCGCAACGGTCGTCCTGCGTTGCGACGAATGCGGGACGGTCTACCTGAGTCCCGCGATGCCGGCATTGGGAATCACACCGCCGCAATCCCCGGATTCGATAATGACTCGGCGCCGCTTGCGCCGAATGGCGCGCGGCGTTGCGAAAAATGCCAGCGTTTTTCAAGTCGATCGCAACGAGTCGTTCCCGGAGACCGGCAGCTTTGATTTGATTCTGCTGAACGGATCGCTCGAAACCGCGGAGTGTCCGCGTGCGCAGCTTCGCCGCGCCCGGCACCTGCTGGCGGCCGGCGGGCGCGCAATCGTGATCGCCGGCAATGCCGCATCGTCCTGTTTCAGCGTATTCGGCGGCCGGCACTGGAACGGCTATCAGTTTCCCGGGACGCGCCAGCAATTGACGCCGAATGCCCTGCACCGCCTATGTGAAAACTCCGGGCTCCGCGTCAGGCATCTCGCGACTGGCTTCGCCAGCGATGCCTGGTTGCGGTCGACCGCCAATTGGCTGCGCGACTGGGGTGCGCGTGAAACACTCGTCGGACTGTTCACGGGCCCGTGGCTTCTGCCACAGGCCATGGCAGCGGGGCTCGAGGCGATTGCCGTCGGGCGCGGCCGCGGTTCCCTGCTCGTTGCGGAACTGGAGCGGCGAGGATGACGGTGCATGCGGTTTCCGGTCCGGTCACCGGCGCCGGCCAGCCCGTGGCAATCCTGGGCGCCGGCATCGCCGGATTGACCGCAGGCAACGATCTACACCGACGCGGTGTTCCGGTACGCATTTTCGAGGCGGGAAAGGCGATCGCCGGCATGGCGCACAGCGTGACCGATGAGCGCGGATTCACCTATGACTTCGGTGCGCATCTCATCACCAATCGTCTCGCGGCAGCGCTCGGCGTATCGGCCAACTGCCATACGGTCACGCACTACAGCGAGACCGTTTACCTCGAGGGCCGGACCTATAGTTTCCCATTCGGCCTGCTGCGATCACCGGGCTTCGTGGGGAGCGCGCTGCTGGGCCGGCTGTCGCCGGCGGCCCGCCGAAACGTGCGGTCCGCCGCGGACTGGTATCGCGCGAACTACGGCCGCCGCATGGCCGATGCCGTGGCCATCCCGCTCGTGGAAGCCTGGTCAGGGGTACCGGCCGAAGAACTCTCGTCCGCAGTCGTTCCGCCGCACGTCGACCGCGGAACCATGAATATCCTCAGGCTCAAGTTGTCCGGTTGGGCGAGCGGTCGCGCTGTCGCGAATGGATTCTCGCGCGTGAAGGCCGAGAGCCCGCACGTGTGGCATATGTATCCGAATGGCGGCGTCGTCGAGCTTTGTCAGCGGCTGGCCGCGGGCCTCGAGGACCAGATTTCCGTCGAAAGCCGGGTCGAGGCGATCCTGATCGACGGCAATCGCGTCCGGGCAGTCAAGGTCAATGGCGTCGAACAGTCGGTATCCGCCGTCGTCAGCACGGCGCCGCTGCACGTCCTGCCGAAGCTGATCCAGGGCACGCGCGCCCTCGATCACCTCGCGAAATTTCGCTACCGGCCGATGGTACTCGCGAGCCTGCGCTTTCGCGGCCGGCCGCTGCTGCCGGCGGTGACCACCTGGGTACCGGAGCGCAAGCACCCGTTCTTTCGCCTGACCGAGGTTCCCCAGTCCGTGCCGTGGCTCGCGCCGCCGGGCATGACGCTGATCAATGTCGACATCGGGTGCGAGACCGACAGCGACTACTACAGGATGGGCGACGACGCGATCGGCGAACTTTGCGTTGATCACCTGGAAGCCATGTTTCCGGGCGCGCGGAAGCGATTTGACGGCTGCCGTGTGGCGCGCACGCCGGTTGGTTACCCCGTGTACCTGCGCGACTACGAGAACGAGCGCTCCGCCCTGGAGCGTGGCCTGCCGGTCGAAGGACTCTATTCGGTGGGCAGGAACGGCGAATTCGCCCACATATTGATGGAAGACATCTACTGGCGCACCCTTGCGAGGATGCGGCAGCTTCGCCTCTGGCGCGCGACGGATCACGGATGATCGGAGAAACCAGCAAATGAGCCATGCGACAACTTCACGAAGCCCGACCGACGCTCCCGACGAGGCGGCGCTTCAACTCGAGCGGTCCTACTGGGAGAGCTACCAGGATTACGACTGGTCGTCCGATGCGGCCAAGGAACAGGCGATCGCCTGCATTCCGCGCCTTGACGGCGACCTACTGGAGCTGTGCGTCGGCGGCGGCGCCTTTGCGCGCAGGATCCCGCGCGGCTACCGCTCTTACACGGGGCTCGATCTTTCCCAGTCCTTGCTCAACGCCCTGAAAGCGAACATGCCGCACGTCAATGCCGTACACGGCGACGCGCAGGACCTTCCATTCGGCGACGACACATACGATGCCGTGCTCGTGTTCTCCGGCCTGCATCATTTGCCACGTTTCCAGAAGACACTCGCGGATGCATACCGAATCCTGCGTCCGGGCGGCTGCTTCTTCTGTTTCGAACCGAACGACCGCGCCTGGTATCGCGCCCCGATGCGCTTCCTGCGCAGCAAGAAGTTCGTGCGGGATTTCATCGAGATCTATTCCGAAGACGAGATCTATCTGGATCCGGACGGCGTTGCGCGGGCATTCGCCGGCGCGGGATTCGCCGACATCCGTGTCGACTACATGACTCCGCGCTTCAATCCGCAGTTCCTGGGATTTGCGAATCGAGTGTTCGCCGGAATGATCTATCTCGCCGCGTCGCTTGGAAACTCGATCGGTTCGCAATCGTATTTCGCGATGTCCGGGCGGAAGCCCCTTGAGACCGCCGCGCGACATTGACTTGCCTGTGCAATGGGAGAGTTGCATGCTGAGGCCAGGCACCCGCTGAGTCGGGACATAATCCAAGGGAATGCGCCGTGCCGCGATTGTTCGCCGATTTCAAGTGCCGTGACCTGCATCGCGTTTTCCTACTGCTCGTTGCCTGCGCAGCGGCCGCGCCCGCCTTGGGGCAGCGCGGTGCGCTGACCGTGCCGCGGAATCTGGACCAGCTCACCGATCGTTCTGCCGACATCGTGCGCGGCACGGTCATCAGCGCGCGTGTCGAGAAGCATCCGGAATTCAGTAACCTCGACACGGTGGTCGTGACGCTGCGCGTCCGCGAAACGCTGAAAGGCCATGCGCAAGGCAGCTTCACGTTCCGGCAGTACATCTGGGACTTGCGCGACAAGCTGGACGCCGCCGGCTACGCAAAGGGACAGGATCTGCTGCTGCTGATGATCGCGCCCAGTCCGTATGGGCTCTCGAGCCCCGCGGGCCTGGACCAGGGGCGGTTCCGGATCGAGCGCGATCGCTCGGGGCGCGAATTCGCCGCCAACGGCAGTGGCAACCTCCGGCTGTTTGAGGGCCTCCGAACCGAGGCGGACAAGGAAGGTATCGCGCTCACATCCCGGCAGGCGAGTCTCATCGCCGAACACCGCCAGGGACCTATCGAGCTGCGCGAACTGACCGCGCTGATCCGGGAACTCGCGAAGAATGAGTAACCTGAAACGAGGGTTTGTGGCGCTGATCGCCGTCCTGCTGCTGCCCGCGACAGCCAGCGCGGGCGGACCGCTGGTCTTGCGCGCCAATGGCGCTCCATTCGTCTGGAGCACGGCCGCGCCGATCCTCTACCGCACGGACGATGGTCCCTTGAGCGCAAGCGTCGGTGAAGTGGCGGCGCGGGCCCGCGTCGATGCGATATTCGATGTCTGGCAAAACGTGCCGACGTCCAATATCGCCTATAACCGGGCGGGATTCATCGACGATGCCGGTGCATTCACCGGTGGCGACGTGGACACCCTTGCCGAATACAACGCCGTGCACGGTGCCTGCAATGCCGGCAATCAAAGCGCCGTCATCTACGATGCCGACGCCGCCATCCTCATTGCGCTTGGAATCGACGAGCAGTCGGTGATCGGATTTGCCGGGCCTTGTGGGCTCGCCCCGGGAACGGGCCAGATCATCAGCGGCGAGGTTGTCATGAACGGCCTGTTCCAGGACGGCCAGCCGGCGCCGGTTCAGGATCTCAGCACCAACCTGTTCGACGCGGCTTTTGTCCACGAGTTCGGCCATTTTTCCGGCCTCGACCACTCGCAGGTAAACGTCGGATGCGTGGACGGTGCTTGCAGCGCGGACGATTTTGCGGGCCTGCCCACGATGTTCCCGTTCGCCGTCAACGAATCACAGCGGGATTTGTCGGTCGACGACGTCGCGTGGATTTCGCGGCTCTATCCCCAGCCCCCAGGCGTTAACAGCTTCGAAAGCACGCACGGGACCATCACCGGAACGGTGTACTTCTCCGACGGCGAGTCGCATGCGCAGGTGGTCAATGTCATCGCGCGGCCGGTAGACGCCGGCGCCAACGAGGACCGCACGCGCGCCGTTTCCAATGTTTCCGGGTACAGGTTCCGTTTTCTTCACGGCAACCCGATCACTGATCCGATAGCCAGTTCATTCGGCAGCCAGGCGCCGGGCGATATCGGGCTCTACGAGATCCCGGTTCCGGCGGGCAACTACACCATCGAGGTCGAATCGATCGACGCGGCATTCGTTGAGGGATCGAGCGTCGGCGGACTGATGCGTATTGCAATGCCGGGCACGAGTCCCGGACCGCTGGGACCGATCGCGGTCGCGGCCGGCGCGACCGTATCGGGCAATGACGTGATCCTCGTCGGAACGGCCCCGCGATTCGATCAGTTCGAAGGTCCGTGAGAATGCACGCGAAGTCCGCCATGCGCGCCATCGCCGGCATTCTTCTTGCTGCGACCATCACGGCGGGATGCAGCGGAAGCGGCAATGGGAACGGAGGCGGCAACAATCCGCCGCCCCCGCCGCCCGCGCTGACTATTTCCGGCGCGGCACTCGCCGATGGCGTGGTGGGAGTGCCCTACAACCAGACAATCGCGGCGACCGGCGGCACGGGAGCGCGAACCTTCAGTCTCAGCGCCGGCGGCTTGCCCGACGGGCTCAGCCTGAATGCCGGGAACGGCGTCGTCTCCGGCACTCCCCTGGGCCCGATTGACACGGCGGATTTCACGGTGGCGGTCACGGACTCCGGCACGCCCCAGCAAGGCGATTTGCAGGCCCTCAGCATCACGATCAATGCGGCGGTGGCCGGTCGCAACGACTCGATCGCCGACGCCACTCCGCTGGGCAACGGAACCTTCGCCGCTTCGATCAGCCCGAGCGGCCATCCGAACACGGTCTTCGACGCAGACGAGGACTACTACGCGATCACGACGACCGCGGCATCGACCGTGACCGTCGACATCAATGCGGACGTCAACGGCAGCCCGCTCGATTCGGTGATCGAGATCGTCGGATGTGAACGGTACGCGGCTGAATACCTGCATACCGATGCCGCCCGCAGTCTTACCGGCCTGCGTGCACGACGACGAGGAACTCGGAGTCGACCTCGATTCGATCCTGCAAGTACAGATTGCCGGCCCGATGACCTTCTATATTCACGTCGTGGATTTCGGCAGCAATGCCCGGCCGGACAAGCTCTACGACCTCGTCATCAGCGGAGTGAACTGACCGCGCATGGACTCATCGCCGAACGGCCGCGACTAGCCGTGATGCCTCGCGGCAAGCTGCGCGGCGCTCGTCGGCGTCTTGCCGTCATTGCGGTCTCGGCGGAGCCGGCCCCGAACGGACGCAATATCGTCCTCGTCACGCTCGACGGCGTGCGCGTCCAGGAGCTCTTCGGCGGCCTCGACGACGTGATCGCCGATGCGCCGGAAGCGGAATCCGGCATCTACGAGATCGACGTGACCCGCGAGCGCTACGGGCGCGCGACCGCGAAGGAGCGCCGCGAAGCGCTGATGCCGTTCTTCTGGAAGACGCTCGCGCCCGCCGGCATGGTGCTCGGAAACCAGGCGCTCGGCAGCAAGGTCACGGTGACGAACGACCAGTGGTTCTCCTACCCCGGTTACTCCGAGATCCTGACCGGCCAGGCACAGCCCGAAATCAAGAGCAACGATTTCGTCCGCTACCCGCACGAGACGGTGCTCGACTACGTGCACCGCAAGCTCAACCTGAAGCCGACCGAGGTCGCGCAGATCGGATCCTGGGACGGATTCAAGTACGCGGCCTCGCAGAAGGACGGCACGTTCTTCATGAGCGGCGCCTATGGCCTCGTGCCGCGCGAGCTCAGCACGCCGGAGATCGACCTGCTGGGCAGCTTGCGCCGGCAGGTCATCGAGAACTGGGAGGAAAGCAGCAACGACGCGATGACATTCCACATCGCCCTCGGCTTACCTAAAGAAACACCGGCCGCGCGTGCTCTGGCTCGGCCTCGGCCAGTCGGACGACTGGGCGCATGCCCGCCGCTACGACGGGCTGCTCGACTACCTGCACCTCGCCGACAGCTTCCTCGCCGAACTCTGGCAGACGCTGCAATCGCTCGATGGCTACCGCGACAACACGACCCTGATCGTCACGACCGATCACGGCCGCGGCCGCACGCCCGCCGACTGGGCCGACCATGATTTCGGCATCCAGGGCAGCCAGGACATCTGGCTCGCGATCATCGGGCCCGACACGCCGGCGATCGGCGAGGCGAAGAACTTTCCGGACGTGACGCAGAGCGACATCGCCGCGACGATGCTGCAATACCTCGGCATCGACTACCACGACTTCAATCCGGAGGCGGGTCCGCCGGTGCCGGGAAGCCTGAAGCCGCATTGACGCCCGGCGCGGGCGCGGGCGCCGGCCGGAACTGTGACCTACGTCAATTTCCTGCGATTCCGCAGGCTACCGTATTCGCATGTCCGCCGCGGGCCGCCTCTGTAAGATGGTGCCCGATGTCCCAAAGCCCCACGCCACCCGCGCCGCCGTCGCGCCGACGCGTTGATGCCACGACCACCGGGACCTTCGTGGTCGACGAAGTCATGAGCACCGGCAAGCGCGAGCGGCCGCTCGTCTCGATCGTGCTGCCCGCGTACGACGAGGCCTCGATCCTGCGCGAGCACGTGATCGTCCTGCTCGACTACCTGAAGACGCTCAACGCCGTTTCAGGTTCGAGATCATCATCGTCAACGACGGCAGCCGCGACCAGACCGGGTCGATCGCCAATCAGCTGGCCGCGGAATTCGACGGCATCCGCGTCTTCCATCACCCGCGGAATTTCGGCCTCGGGCAGGCGCTCAAGACCGGCTTCGCGCAGTTTCGCGGGCAGTACGTGATCGTGCTCGACATCGACCTGAGCTACGGGCCGGAGCACATCGAGCTGCTGCTCGACCGCATCACGAAGACCGGCGCGCGCATGGTCCTCGCCTCGCCCTACATGCGCGGCGGAAAGGTCGTCGACGTGCCGTGGCTCCGCGTCGTTTTCAGCCGCGTCGCAAACTGGTTCCTCGCGCGTGCCTCCGGCCAGAACATCAGCACGATGACCTGCATGGTCCGCGCGATCGACGGACGCTTCCTGCGCTCGCTGCACCTGCGGAGCACCGGCATGGAAGTCATGCCCGAGATGATCCACAAGGCGAAGGTCCTGCGGGCGAGCGTCGAGGAGGTTCCGGCCGAGCTCAACTGGCAGCGCCAGAATCGCGTCGGCCGGCCGGCGTCGGTCGAGCCTGCGCATCCTGCGGCAGATTCTCGGCGACGACGGTTTCCGGATTCATCCTCCGGCCGTTCACCTTCCTGCTGGTGCCCGGCCTGCTGCTGATCGCATTCGCCGCCTACGTCAACACCTGGATGGTCATTCATTTCATCGATGCCTATGTCCAGCTGGGCACCCCACGCCGGAGACGGCCCAGAACATGTCCGCCGCCGTCGGGCTCGCCTACAGCCAGTACCCGCACACGTTCATCGTCGGCCTGCTGTCGCTGATGCTCTCGATGCAGCTGATCGGCATGGCCATGCTGTCCCTGCAGAACAAGAAATACTTCGACGAACTTTTCCATCTCGGCTCGACCCTGCTCCGCGAACAGCGCGAGGCCGACCAGCGCCGGGAAGAGCTCGGAATCCGCGGACGCTACGTCCGGCAGGGCCGTGATTCACGGCCGCGCCCTAGGCCTGGCCATGACTCGCCTTTTGTCGTCACCGGATGCGCCGGTTTTCTCGGTTCCAACCTTGTCGGGCGGATGCTCGAGGCCGGGCACGAGGTCATCGGCATCGACAACCTGTCGATGGGAAAACTCGACAACATCCGCGAGTTCCGGGACAACCCGAAATTCCGGTTCATCGAGGCGGACCTGACCGAGCCCTCGGCGCTCGCCGGCCTCGACGGCAAGTTCGCGTCCATCGTCCACCTCGCGGCATTCAAGATCCCGCGCTACGGCAAGGCGATCGACACGCTCAAGATCAACTACCGCGGCACGGAAAACGCGCTCGATTTCGCGCGCCGCACGGGCTGCAAGCTCGTGCTCGCTTCGACCTCCGACGTCTACGGCCGCAATCCCAAGCTGCCGTTCAGCGAAGAAGGCAGCGACCACGTCATCGGCAACTCGAAGTCGCCGCGCTGGGCGTATGCCGTCTCGAAGCTCTTCGACGAGCATCTCGCGCTCGCCTACCAGGATGCCTACGGCTTCCCGGTCACGATCCTGCGTTTCTTCGGCTCCTATGGGCCGAAACAGCCGCTCAGCTGGTGGGGCGGGCCGCCGCCGGTGTTCATCGACTGCGTGCTGACCGGCAAGCCGATACCGATCCACGGCGACGGCAGCCAGACGCGGAGCTTCACCTACGTGACCGACACGGTCGAGGGCATCTACCAGGCGACCATTCGCCCGGAAGCGAACGGCGAGATCATCAACATCGGCAGCACGCAGGAAATCACGATTCTCGACCTCGCAAAACGCATCAAGCGGCTCTCCGGAACGCCCGGCGAACTCAATGTCGAGTTCGTGCCCTACGCCTCGTTCACGGGCCGCAAGTACGAGGACGTGATGCGCCGCGTTCCCGACGTCACGCACTGCGAACGGCTCCTCGGCGTGCGCGCCAAAGTCGACATCGACGACGGACTCAGCCGCACGATCGAATGGCAGCGCAACCTGCGCTAATGCGCATCGGGATCATCGGCGGCGGACTCATGGGACTGGCGCTCGCGGAGCGGCTCTCCTCCGACGGCCATCGCGTCAGCGTCTTCGAGCGCGCGGAGCAGCCGGGAGGCCTCGCCACCTGGCACGATTTCGGCGGATTCACGTGGGACCGCTTCTATCACGTCATCCTGCCGTCGGACACGGCGCTCGTCGAATTCATCCGCCGCATCGGACTTTCCGACCGGCTCCGCTGGCAGGCGACGCGCACCGGCTTCTACGTCGACCGCGCATTTCATTCGCTTTCCAGCGGGCTCGATTTCCTGAAGTTTCCGCTGCTCGGCCTGTGGAGCAAGTTCCGCCTCGCGGCGACCATCCTCTATTGCTCGCGCATCGAGGACTGGCGGCGCCTCGAGGGCATGACGGTCGAGGATTTCCTCGTGCGCTATTCCGGGCGCGCGACATTCGAGAAGATGTGGAAGCCGCTCCTGCTCGCGAAGCTCGGCGAGAATTACCGCCGGGTCTCGGCGGTCTTCATCTGGACCTACGTCAAGCGCCTGTTTTCCGCGCGGGACGCGGCGGCGCAGAAAGAGCATCTCGGCTACGTTTCCGGCGGCTACCGCACGGTGTTCAAGCGCCTGCTCGAGCAGATCGGCCAGTCGGGCGGCGTCGTGAAGACCGGCGTCGAAGTCGTCGTCCGTGCGGCCGGCGGCCGCGGGCATCGAGATCGCGACCGCGGGCGAAAGCGAGCTCTTCGACAAGGTCATCTTCACCGGGCCCGTCAACGTGCTCCGGGCGATCGCGGATCCGGCGCTCGTGCAGGTCCCGCCGCAGGGCGACGTCGAGTATCTCGGCGTCGTCTGCCTCGTGCTCGTCACGCGCAAGCCCTTCTGTCCGTATTACATCCTGAACATCGCCGATGAGCAGATTCCGTTCACGGGCGTCATCGGCATGAGCTCGCTCGTCGACACGGCCGAGACCGCGGGTCTCTGCCTGACCTATCTGCCGAAATACGTGCTCTCGGACGACCCGATCCTCCGGCGGCCGGACGAGGAGCTCAAGGCGGAGTTCATGCAGGGCTTCCGCCGCATGTATCCCGACTTTCCGGAGTCGGACATCGTCGGCGTGCACATCAACCGCGCGGTCAAGGTGCAGCCGCTCCAGGTCATCGGTTACTCGAGCCTGGTGCAGGCGCCGAAGACCCGCCACGACGATTTCTACGTCGTCAACACGGCGCAGTTCGCCAGCAACACCCTCAACAACAACGAGGTCATCCGAAGCGTGAACGCCTTCCTCAGCCAGTTCGGAGCCGAATTCAAGGACGCCGCATGAGCCAGACACAGGACCACGCGCGGCTATTTCGCGCACGAGACCGCCGTCGATCGACGAGCCCTGCGAGATCGGCGCGGGCACGAAGATCTGGCACTTCAGCCACGTCATGCGCGATTCGCGCATCGGCGCGCGCTGCAACATCGGGCAGAACGTCGTCGTTTCGCCGAAGTGCACCATCGGCGACAACGTGAAGATCCAGAACAACGTCTCGATCTACACCGGCGTCATCATCGAGGACGACGTGTTCTGCGGGCCCTCGATGGTCTTCACGAACGTCATCAATCCGCGAAGCTTCATCGAGCGCAAGGACGAGTACCGGCAGACGCTGGTCCGGCGCGGCGCGTCGATCGGCGCGAACGCGACGATCGTCTGCGGCGTGACGCTCGGGCGCTACTGCGTGGTCGGCGCCGGCGGCGTCGTCACGCGGGACGTCCCCGACTACGCCGTCGTCTACGGCAACCCGGCCCGGATCCGCAGCTGGATCTGCTATTGCGGCATCGGCATCGAGCTCGGCGGCGACGACGCAAAGAAGAGCGAGGCCGCCTGCACGTCCTGCGGGCGCCGTTACCGGCGCGATGGCCGCAATGTCACCGAAGCCTGACCGGGGCGGCGCCGTGCGACTGATGCAGGTCGTCGGCGCGCGGCCGCAGTTCGTCAAGCTCGCGCCCGTCTGCCGCGCGATCGAGGCCGCGAAGGGCCGCGGCGCGGCGATCGAAAGCCTCATCGTGCACACGGGACAGCACTACGACCCGTCGATGTCGGACGTCTTCTTCAGCGAGCTCGACCTGCCGCGGGCGGATGTCCATCTCGGCGTCGGCTCCGGTTCCCACGGCCAGCAGACCGGCCTGCATGCTCGAAAAGCTCGAATTCGCATTCATCGAGCGCCGGCCGGACCTGGTGCTGACCTACGGCGACACCAATTCGACGCTTGCCGCGACGCTCGCGGCGGCGAAGCTGCACATTCCGCTCGCCCACGTCGAGGCGGGGCTCCGCAGCTTCAACCGGCGGATGCCGGAGGAAACGAACCGGATCGTGGCGGATCACCTCTCGGAACTGCTCTTCGCCCCGACGCCCGAGTCCATGCGCAATCTCGCGAACGAGGGTCTCGGCGCGCGTGCCTTCCAGGTCGGCGACGTCATGCTGGAAGCGATCCGCGCCTACACGCCGATGGCCCTCTCGAAGTCGCGCGTCCTCGAAAAACTCGGCCTTCAGAAAGGCGGCTATCTCGTCGCAACCCTGCATCGCGCCGAGAACACGTCCGCGGAGCGCCTGAAACCGCTGCTCGATGCGCTCGGCCGCATCGGCACGAAGAGCCGCCCCATCGTGCTGCCGATGCATCCGCGGACTGCAAAGAGCATCAAGGATGCCGGGCTTGCGCTGCCCGAAGGCGGCGGACTGCGCACGATCGAGCCGCAGGGTTACCTCGACATGATCTGTCTCGTCGCCAACTGCCGCATCGTCCTCACCGACTCCGGCGGATTGCAGAAGGAAGCGTTTTTCCTCGGCCGTCCCTGCGTCACGCTTCGCGAGGAAACGGAATGGGTCGAAACCGCGGACTCCGGCGGCAATCTCGTCGCCGGCACCGATGCCGCCAGGATCGTCGAACGCGGTTGCGCAGTGGGATGTCGCGCTCGCCCGCGGAGAACCGGACTTTTCGGCTGCGGTCCGAAACGCCTTCGGCGACGGTACCGCGTCGACGCAGATCGTCGCGCAAATCCTCGATTTTCTGTCAAGCCGGCCAGCCGCCTAGGCTGGCCGCGGCCGCGCGCGCAGGCGCCAGAATGTGCTCCGAGTCACGTTCCGCACGCCCAATGGGGCGCCTCCCATGCGATATCATGCTGATTCAAGGGGATAAACAACCGCATGGATCCAGTACAGATTGCGGTCGTGGGCGTTGGTGGCTGGGGCAAGAACCTGGCGCGTAATTTTCACCAGCTCCCCGACGCCAACCTCAAGTACGTCTGCGACCTCGACCAGAAGAAGCTCGACCAGCTGGCACGCCAGCTGCCGGGCAGCCGTGCTGACGCGCGACTACGATGCCGTCCTCAAGGACCCCGACGTCCAGGCGATCGTCGTCGCCACGCCCGCCCCCCGTCATTTTGCGATCGCCAAGATGGCGCTCGAAGCCGGCAAGGACGTCTACGTCGAGAAGCCGTTCACGCTCGAGATCGCGCACGCGGTCGAACTGATTGCGCTTGCCGAGGCCAGGAAGCGCGTGCTGATGGTCGGCCACCTGCTCGAGTACCACCCGGTCGTGACGCGGCTTCGCGAGATGATCGGGCGCGAGGAGCTGGGCCGCCTCTACTACATCTACAGCCAGCGCGTGAATCTCGGCACGGTCCGCGCCGACGAGAATGCGCTCTGGAACTTCGCGCCGCACGACATCTCGGTGATCATGTTCCTGCTCGGCGCGGCGCCCACCGACGTGACGGCCCGCGGCCAGTGCTACCTGCAGAAGGGCGTCGAAGACGTCGTCTTCCTCACCATGAACTTCGGCGGCCGGGCGATGGCCCACGTGCATGTCAGCTGGCTCGACCCGCACAAGATCCGCAAGCTGACGCTCGTCGGCGACCGCAAGATGGCGGTGTTCGACGATCTCGAAGCGAACGAAAAGCTCCGGATCTACGACAAGGGCGCGCAGGTCAACCAGGACTACAACACCTACGCCGAGTACGTCGGGCTCCGGTTCGGCGACATCACGATGCCCTACATCAAGGTCGGCGAGCCGCTGCAGATCGAGTGCCGCGCATTTCATCGACTGCGTGCGCTCGCGCAAGCAGCCGGTGAGCGACGGCCAGGACGGGCTGCGCGTCGTCAAGGTGCTCGACGCCGCGCAGCGTTCCCTCAAGCGGAACGGCGAACCGGTGCGCCTCGCTGATGCGTTACGCGAGCCTTTCGCTGGACCTCGACAACCAGTGGTCCTACATGAAGACGCACGGCGACGCCGGCTGGCAGTCGCACCCGTCGTACCTCGACCTCGTCGTGCCGCGGATCCTCGAATTCCTCGCCGCGCGCCGCCTCACGATCACCTTCTTCATCGTCGGCCAGGACGCCGCGCTCGAGAAGAACCGCGCGGCGCTCCGCGCGATCGTGGACGCGGGCCACGAGATCGGCAATCACAGTTTCCGGCACGAGCCCTGGCTCCACCTCTACAGCGCGGCGGAGCTCGACGAGGAAATGCGCCAGGCCGAAGAAGCCATCGAGGCGGCCACCGGCGTCCGGCCGCGCGGATTCCGCGGGCCGGGATTCAGCCTTTCGGAGAGATACGCTGGAAACCTCTGTTACGCCGCGGCTACGACTACGACGCGACGGTCTTCCCGAACCTGCTCAACCCGCTCGCCCGCGCCTATCTCTTCTCGACCAGCAAGCTGACGGCCGAGGAGAAAAGAAGCAACGGAGCGCGCTCTTCGGCACCTGGAAGGACGCATTCCGCCCGATCCGCCCGTTCCGGTGGCGGCTCGCCGGGCGGAAGCCTGCTCGAAATACCGGTCACGACGCTGCCGGGGATCAAGGTGCCGATGCACCTCTCGTACCTGATCTATCTCGCCAGCTTCTCGCGCGCCGCGGCCCGGGGCTATCTCCGCCTCGCGCTCGCCGCCTGTGCGGCGACCGGCACCCAGCCGTCAATCCTGCTGCACCCGCTCGATTTCATGGGCGGCGAGGACTGCCCCGCTCGAGTTCTTCCCCGGAATGAGTCTTCGCGGGAACGCAAGCTCGCGATCGTCGGCGAACTCTTCGACATACTCTGCGAGAAGTACGACGATCACGATGGGCGAGCATGCGAGGCGCGCCGCGGCGAGCCGCGACGCGTTGCGCCCGCTGACGCCCGTCTTCCCCACGTAACCGCAGCATCGCGCAGCGACAGCGATGTCCGGCCGCCGCACGACACTTTTTTCTCGGCGCCTCCTGGGCGGGCTATTTCTGTACCTGGCCATCCGGACAATCGACTGGCAGGCGCTCTTTTCCACGCTCAGGCATGCGCATCCCGGCTCCACCGCACTCGGTCTCGCGTTGCTGCTCGTCTACTTCGGCGTCAAGGCACTGCGCTGGCGATTCCTCATCCGCCCTTTTGCCCCCAGGCGACCACCCTGCAGCTGCTCTCGCCGGTGCTCGCCGGGCTTGCGGGCAACTACATGTTTCCGCATGCGGGTGAAATACCGCGCGCGGTACTGGCCGCACAGCGCCTCAATGTGCCTGCAAGCGCGCTGCTCGCGTCGGTCGTGATCGAGCGCATCTTCGATTTTTTCCCTGCTGATCCTCGTGATCGCGCTCGTGGTCCTGGTGCCGATCGGCCACATGTCCGCGGACATCCGCGTGGTCTGCTGGACGGTCGGCTTGATTTGCGCCACGCTGCTCGGCGTCGCAATCGCATTTCTCCTCTACCAGGAACCCGCCCTGAAAGCGATCGAGCGCCTTCTGGCGCGGGCACCAAAACACTTGCGTGCGCGCGTATTGCGGCAGCTACGGGCGGCGCACGCCGGTTTTGGCGCAATTGCGAAGCCTCAATTGATGATACCCATCTTTCTATTATCCATTTTGCAATGGTTGCTGATCCTGGCGCTGCGTACAGCTCAGTCTCCATTCGGTGGGGGCCGCGGTGACGCTCGCGGCCTCAGTCTCCGTGCTGCTGTTGAACGTCATTGGCCTGCGCGTTTCCGCGGCCCCGGCAGCCTCGGCACCGTGCAACTTGCCTTCGCGGTCGGGCTCGCGCCTTTTGGCGTGTCGCAATCGGATGCGATCGCCGCTTCGTTGTTCTATAACTTTCTTACGGTCGTGCCGGCCCTGATATTGGGCTTTTCCGGAC
>CAVZUU010000007.1:0-19530 GCA_963778585.1 uncultured Gammaproteobacteria bacterium | reverse complement strand
TTCGCCGCCCTGCGTACCCGCATAGATGTTCATCGAAACGCCGCCCGGTCCGCGCGACCATTCGGCGCCGAGCGACTGGAGCCGCTTGTGGAAGGATGAACCGGCCGGCGCAACCGTCGCGATTCGCAGTTGCCCCGCCTCGGCCGCCTTGACCTGCGGGGCCGCGGTCGCGCAGAGCGACACGAGGGCTGCGATCATGAGCAGCCGGATGCTTGTGAAGGTCATGGTGCGTTCTCTCCACTACCCGCCGACTCGTCGAGCGGCGGGAGAATCCATTCGTCGAGATGGGCGGCAAGCCACGATGCGCGTCGCTTCATCACGGTATTGGCGAGCCGGGTCGGCGGATCCTCGTCCGCGTCGACTTTGAGCGCCGCCGCGATCGAAGCTTCGAAGCAGGCGCGGTCCTCCTGGGGCAGGCAGACCGCCTCCGCCCAGGACACATGCGGTCCGGCAGCCTTTCCCCCGCTCAAAGCGACGGCGCGATCGAAGTGCGCGCGCGCGTTGACGACGCGATCTCCCTCGACGTCCGGACGCGCCATCGAATAGCTGATCAGGAATGAGTGTATCGCGCCGCGATCCCAACCCTCATCGAGGGCCAACGACCGGTCGATGAGTGCCGACACGATCGCGAGATCCGCGACCAGCGCCGGATCATCCTTGCCGAGCGCGATCGCACCGGCCCAGGACACCGCGGTCCAATAAAGAAGTTCGACGTCCGCCGGGCCCGCCTGCTGAACGGTTGCCGCGTGGTCGGCGTCGAGTCCCGCGGTGAAGCCCGGGTGTGCCACGTCGAGTCCACGGAGTCCATAGTCGCGCGCGCGCAGATACAGATTGCGGGCGCGAATCCAGGACTCCCAGGCCCGGTCGGTGTCCTCGAGCGCAAGCCTGTCGCCCTGCTGCTGCACGAAAGCGTAGGCGTATTGCGTGAACGCGGCGGCGGTCGCCGCGAGGAGTTCGCGGTGCTCCGGCGTCTCGGCGAGCACGCTTTCCATCAACTTCAGGCTGAACGGCAGCGCCGCGCCCACGAGCTCCGGGTCGTCGTCGCCGGCGTAAGTCGAACCCGACGCAGCCAGCGTGTCGGCAATGCGGTTCGTGGCGAACCGCTCGACTGAACAGCCGGAGCTGAGCGCCGCGAGCACGAGCAGCGTGAAGCTGGTTCCGATTCCCGGCGTACGACTCATCGGCGGCCGATCATACACCGCGCTCATCGGCCTAGAAACGCTTGAAGCCGCCCGAGATACCGCGGATCCAGGTCGATCTCGTTGTGTCTCGCGCCCTCCAGCACGAACACCTGCAGCTGTGCTGGCGGAAACTCTGTGACGAGGGCCTCCGTACTCCTGCGGGGAATGATTTCGTCGGAGCCCGCAATCACGATCAGCGTCTCCGCGGCGACCGCCTGGACGCGGCTCGCAGAGTCGTAACGTTCGCGCAGCAGGAGTCCGACCGGCAGATACGGGAAGTGCGCCCGCGCGACATTCACGAGGCTGTCGAATGGCGTGACCAGCGCAAGGCGGCGTACTTCGCGGGCACTTGCAAGCTGCACCGCGACGCCGCTGCCGAGACTGCGGCCGATGACCGAAATTTCCGGATGGCGCGGTCGAAGATGGTCGTAGAGGGCGATCGCGTCGGAGACCAGGCCGGATTCCGACGGCCTGCCGCCGCTGCCGCCGTAACCACGATAGTTGACCAGGTAGAGAGAATGCTCGGGAAAGGCCAAAGCAAAGGCATTCAGGTTGAACGCCACGTCTTCCGCATTACCACCGAAATAGAGGAGCGCCTGCCGACCCGGACGTTCGACGACCCAGATCTTCAGATCGGCGCCGCCGCCCGCAAATCGCAGCGACTTCGCTCCGGCGGGGCTCGACTCGGGAACCGGAAAATAGATCTGCGAACGCTGCACTAGATAGAGCAGTGCACAAAGCGCGGCATACACGCCAAGCGGCACGAGCAGGTAGGTCACGAGTGTTCGCACGCGCCCGCCGCGCGATTCACTTGCCGTCGTGGAGCTCGACCGTGGCCTCGATCTCGACCGCGATATTGGACGGCAGGGACTGCATGCCGACCGCGGCCCGTGCCCCGCGGCCGCCCTCCCCGAAAGCGACGACCATCAGGTCGGAAAATCCGTTGATGACCTTCGGGTGGTCCTTGAAGTCTTCTGTCGACTGCACCATGCCGAGGATGCGGACGAAACGCCTGACCCGCGACAATTCGCCGACCGCAGCCTTGATCGTCGCGAGCATGCAGAGTCCGACCTTTTCGGCCGATTTCACGCCCTGTTCGAGCGTCAGGTCGCCGCCCAGCTTCCCGCGCGTGAATGGCTCGCCGCATTCGCCGTGACCAGAAAGGAACAGCAGATTTCCGGTCTGAACCGACGTCACATAGGTCGCGACGGGTTTGACCGGTGCCGGGAGCGTGTAGCCCGCAGCCGCAAGCCGCGCCTCGGGTGTGTCGGAAGGATTGGCCATGGCCGGCGCCGATAATATCAATAGTCCCAGCAACAGGATGCGAGGCATGCGTCTCTCCTGGCGGTCGCGGCAGACTACTCCCGATTGGAAGTCGTCGCCAGCTTGACGCATCATTGAACCGATGAACGTGGAGCGCCTCGAATCACAGCGCGCGGTGGTCGGCGAAGGCTTCGAGATCCGTCGCGCGCTGCCGAACCGCCATCGCCGCATGATTGGCGCCTGGTGCTTCCTCGACCATGCGGGTCCCGCAGACTATTCCGCAGGCAACGGGCTGACGGTGGGCCCGCATCCGCACATCGGTCTGCAGACCTTCAGCTGGATGATCGAAGGCACGATCCTGCACACCGACAGTCTCGGCTACCGGCAATGGATCCATCCGGGACAGGTCAATCTCATGACGGCTGGCCGCGGCATCTCGCACGCGGAAGAGTCTCCGGCGGACGTCGCCGGCCGATTCCAGCTGGCGCAGCTCTGGATCGCGCTGCCGAAGGCCGAAATCGAGCGCGAGCCTTCCTTTCATCATTATCCGGATCTGCCCCGGCTCGACCGTGGCAGCTTCGAGATCACGGTGCTCGCGGGCAGCTTCGCGGGCGAGAAGGCGCCAGCCCAGGTTTTTTCACCGCTCGTGGGACTCGATCTTGCGACCTCCGGCGGCGCTGCGACCTCGCTTCCGCTCGATGCCGCTTTTGAGTATGGCGCGCTGGCGCTCGAAGGCCAGGCCCGGGTCGACGGTGAATCGCTCGCGCCCGGCGCCCTGCTCTACTTCGCCCCGGGGCGCGATTCGCTTGCGATCGAATCGCAGGCGTCCTCGCGTCTCCTCCTGATCGGCGGCCGGCCATTCGGCGAGGAAATCCTGCTCTGGTGGAACTTCGTTGCGCGTTCGGCCGACGAGATGGAGGCGGCGACCCGCGACTGGCTGGAAGGGAATCGCTTCGGTCAAGTCCAAGGCGCCCGCGGCGCGCCGCTCGTAGCCCCCGAGCTTCGCGGTCTCCGCCTGCGGAGCGGCAGATGAAACGCATTGCGTCGGCCGTTATCGCGCCGACCGGGCCGAACTTCACGCAGTCGATCGAAACGGGCGGCTTCAGGCTCCTGGCCGACGAGACGAGGGGCGCCGGCGGGCAGAATGCGGGCCCGGCGCCGTATGAACTCCTGCTGGCGGGTCTCGGCGCCTGCACGGCGATCACCCTCAAGATGTATGCCGATCGCAAGGCCTGGGATATCGGCGCGCTCAAGGTTTCGCTGACCCTCTCCAAGGACGCCGATGGAGGGACATTCATCGACCGGACGCTCGAATCCGATGCACCGCTCGATGAAGAGCAGTGGTTGAAATTGCTCGACATCGCCTCCAAGACTCCGGTCACGAAAACCCTGCTGGCAGGCGCCAGCATCACGACCCGACGAGCCTGAGGTGGCCTGAGTCATGCGCAAGTTACTGGCCGTTCACGATGCAAACCCGCCCCACTGGGTCGGCGACGGATTCCCGGTCCGCTCGATCTTCAGCTATGACAACCTGGGACGCGAGCGACTGAGCCCCTTCCTGATGCTCGACTATGCCGCGCCGCGGAATTTCGAACCCGCAGCCGTGCGCCGCGGCGTCGGCGAACATCCGCACCGCGGATTCGAGACGGTCACCATCGTCTACCAGGGAGAGCTCGAGCACCGCGATTCGGCCGGCAACGGCGGACGCATCGGGCCGGGCGACGTGCAGTGGATGACCGCCGCCTCGGGCGTCGTTCACGAGGAATTCCATTCCGAGAAGTTCACGCGTTCGGGCGGCAGGATGGAAATGATGCAGCTCTGGGTGAACCTGCCGGCCAAGGACAAGATGTCGCCGCCGCGCTACCAGACCCTGCTCGACGCCGAAATTCCTTCGATTTCGCTGCCGGACGGCGCGGGCCGCATTCGCGTGATCGCGGGAGAGTTCGGCGGGCACAAGGGCCCCGCAAAGACATTCACGCCGATGAACGTCTGGGACCTGCGCCTGAACGCAGGCAAGACTGCGAACTTGTCGACGCCCGAGGGCCACACGACCGCCGTCGTCCCGATGCATGGACGCGCGCTGTTGAACGGCACGCAGGCGGCGGGCGAGGCGCAACTCGCGATCTTTGACCGCCAGGGCGGCGAGTTCACGATCGGCGCGGAGGCCGAATCGACGCTTCTCGTGCTGAGCGGCGAGCCGCTCAATGAACCCGTGGTCGGCTACGGCCCCTTCGTCATGACGAGCGACCGCGAGATTGCGCAAGCGATCCGCGACTACCAGAGCGGGCGATTCGGCAGCCTGACGGCGTCGTGATGACGGCACCCGGCGCCGAACGCGCGGTTACAGGGCCGTCGGCGTCGCTTCACGAGCTGTCGCTGGCGCTTCGCGACCTCCACAAGACTTTGCTTGACGCGGAGCTGGACAACTTTCCGATGGCGCGGGGAACCGCGGACCGGCTGAAGCTCGTGGTCGAGCATCCGTCTTTTGCCTGGCTGCGCAGACTCTCTGAACTGATCGTCGAGTTCGACGAGCTGGTGGATTCCGAGGGCGTGACGACGAAAAAACTGCGCTCATGCCGCGACGCAGTCGAACGCCTGCTGGGCCCGGCCGCGGCGTCGAATGCGGATTTTCGCTCGCGCTATCTGGAATACCTGCAGCTCGCGCCGGACGTCGCCATCGCGACCGGCGCGGTCAGGCGCGTGCTCGCAGGCATCGGCCGGCACGCTCAGGCCGGCGGCTGACTACCGAGATAGTCCATCTTGCCGAGTTCGACGCCGTTGTGGCGCAGGATGTCGTAAGCCGTTGTGCAGTGGAAATGCAGGTTCGGCAACAACTGGTGCAGCAGGTAGGCGGAGCCTGACATCGACTTCTCGGTGCTGCGCGTCTTCCACTTCACCACGCGATCCTCGGAGCCCTCGAACTGCTGGGGCTTCAGAGTCTCGAGCCAGGCGGCGGTCTTCTTCGCGCGCTCGATCAACTCGGGCAATGTCTTTTCGTCGTCCTCGAACGGTGGCGCCTCGATAGCGGCGATCCGGGCGGCTCCGATCTTCACCGAGTCGGATGCGATCTGGACCTGCCTGCCGAGCGGAAACATGTCCGGAGCGAGCCGGGCGCCGACCAATACTTCGGGATCAATCTTCTTCGCCTGCGCATGCTGCGCGGACTTTTCGAGAATCGCCGCGAGATTGTTCATCATGCGGATGCCCGGCCTCACGCAGGCGTCGTACATCGAGATCTTCATCGTGCGCTCCGTCGGTAATCTTCTAGAATGCGCGCATTATGAGGCAGACCGGGATCGTCTGGGACAATCATGCGTGCCTGCCGCTCCGCGACGTCGATGACTGGCTGCCGCGCCTCTCGCGCTATCGCGACGCGGGCGTCGACGTCGTCACGGTCAACATCGGCGACAGCCTGGTGCCGCTCGAAACGCTGATCCGTACGGCCGCGAGCATCCGGCATTTCGTCCACGCGCAACCCGACAAGTACCTGATGGGCCTCACGCCCGCGGACCTGCGCTCGGCGAAAGCGAGCGGCCGGCTCGCCGTCTGCCTCGACGTCGAAGGCGTTCAGGCGCTCGGGCAACAGGTTTCCCTCGTCGAATTCCTCTATCAGATCGGCGTCCGCTGGATGCTGATGGTCTACAACCGGCGGAATCTCGCGGGCAGCGGCTGCCACGATACGGTCGACGAGGGACTGACCGATCTCGGCCGCGCGATCCTCGGCGAGATGGACCGCGTCGGCATGGTCAAGTGCTGCTCGCACACGGGCTATCGTACGGCCCGCGAAATCCTCGACTCGACCGACCGGCCCGTCATATTTTCGCATTCGAACCCGCGTCGGCTGCGCGACCATCCGCGAAACATTCCCGACGACCTGATCAAGGCCTGCGCCGCGACCGGAGGCGTGATCGGAATCAATGGCGTCGGACTCTTTCTCGGCGACAGTCCGCCGACCGCCGAGGTTATCGTCCGGAACATCGACTACGTCGCGCAGCTCGTCGGCCCGCGGCATGCCGGGATCGGCCTCGACTACATGTTCCGGAGCTCGGAACTGAACGAGCCGGGCCGGGGCGGAAAAGAAATGTGGCCGCCGGAATGGGGTTACGGGCGCGGATCCGGATTCGCGCCCCCCGAGGTCATTCCGGAGATCCGGGCGGGTCTCCAACGTCTTGGATACGCGGAAGAAAGCGTGCGCGACGTGATGGGCGACAATCTGGTTCGCGTCGCCGACGCCGTCTGGAAGTGATCGGCCGGCGCCCTGACCTCCCGAAACCCGGCCACTGGCTGGCGGGAGTGTGGAACCGGTCACCGCTCCGCCTCCGTTTCCTGATGCGGGTCACAGTTAGCAGCCGACCGGCTGAGGCTACATATGTCCACTCGAAAGCCGGCCCAGGGGGGCGGGCTGTGCGCGGGAGTTTGCGCCAAAACACATGTCTCCGGCCGGGAAAAGCAGCAGTGACCATTCGGAACGCGAGCCTTTCTTCGGCCGCTGGACGGGCATGCTTGCGGCCTGCCTATTCCTCTATATCCCGATCACACTTCTCCTGACCTTCTCGGACGGAACCGGCGGTCCGATCTTCGAGATCTTCAAGCTTTACTCGGACTCGCCGGCCAGCATCGGCGCTGCGGTCCTCGCGGGGGTCGCCGCGCGCAGGGCGACGGATCCGGCCGTCAGGCGCACCTGGACCTATATCGCCGCGGCGATCGGCGTCTACAGCATCGGCAACATCCTGAATTCCACCTACTGGATGTTCGGCGTCGATCCGTTTCCATCGATAGGCGACGTCTGCTTCATGGGTTTCTATCCGCTGCTGTTCGCGGGCATCTTCACCGCCGTCCGTGCCGCGGCCGTGCGGGTACAGTGGGGACGGCTCATCCTCGACGCCACCATCCTGATGCTCGGCTTCGGCGCCTTCTTCTGGTTCTTCGTGATCGGACCCACGGCCGCCGCGGAACGCGATCCCGACGTCATCAAGTATGTCCTGACGCAAAGCTATATCGCGCTGAACTGCCTGATGCTGCTCGCGTTCGGCATCCTGCTGATGCACGCGGGCGCGGGCTCGATCGCGCAACGCACGATCGTGCTCCTGACCATCGGTTTCTCGGCCATGTCGCTCGCCGACATCGTCTGGGCAATGGCCAAAGTGAGCGGGACCTACCTGCCGGGCGGCCTCTCGGACGCGATGTACCTCTCTTGCTACGCCTGGCTCATCGCTGCGGCGCGGGAACAGTTGCGAGGCGCGCCCGTCGTGCAGCGCGATGTGAATGCCACGAGCGGCGCCCTCATGCAGGGCATGCCGTACGTCGCGATGCTGGTTTCCTTCCTGGTGCTCGTGTACGTCGAGCGCAGTTCGGTGGCCAGCCCCGCGACGGCGATGACGGTCATCATCTTCCTCCTCACGCTCCTCGTCATGCTGCGCCAGGGCGTGCTGTCGCGCGACGACGCGCTTCTGCGCGAACGCCGCGCCGCAGGCATCGTCGAAGCGCGCTACGCCTCGCTCATCAAGAATGCGTCCGACGTGATCATGATCGCGGACGTGGACGGGCGTCTGCGGTTCGCTTCGCCTGCGGCCGAGCGCACCTTCGGCATGCACCCGGACGACCTCGTCGGCCGCAATCTTCTCGATCTCTGGGGCGAGGCCGACCGCGAGCGTCTCGCCGCCTTCCTCGCCGAGGTCGCGGCGACGCGCGGCCGTTCCATCGGACCCGTCGAGGTCACGGTCGGCAACGGCGCCCGCCGCAGCACGCTCGAAAGCGTCGGCAGCAACCTGCTCGACGACCCGGCCATCGCGGGTCTCGCTCTCAACTTTCGCGACGTCAGCGAGCGCAAGGCGCTCGAAGAGCAGTTGCGCCAGCTCGCCTTCCACGACCCACTGACCCTGCTTGCGAACCGGAGCCTGTTCCGCAACCGCGTGCAGCACGCGCTCGCGCTCACCCAGCGCTCGCATCAGCGCGTTGCGGTCATGTTCCTGGATCTCGACAACTTCAAGAACGTCAACGACTCGCTCGGACACGATGCCGGCGACCGCCTGCTCCAGGCGGCCGCGCAGCGGCTCGTCAAGTCGACGCGCCCCTCCGACACGGTCGCGCGCCTGGGAGGCGACGAATTCGCGATCCTGCTCGAAGGAATCAACGAGTCCACCGACGTCGAGCGCATCGCGGGCGCGATCACGCACTCCTTCGACGAGCCCCTGCTGCTCGACGGCAGCGACACTCACATTGCAGCCAGCATCGGCATCGCGTTCTCGGAGGAGGACGATGACACCGAGCAGCTGCTGCGGAATGCCGACATCGCAATGTACAACGCAAAAGCCGCGGGCAAAGCGCGCTTCGTCGTGTTCCAGCCGCGCATGCAGGAACAGCTTCGCGAGCGGCTGCGGCTCGAAGAAGACATCACCCTGGCGCTCGAACGGAACGAGTTCTTCATCGAATACCAGCCGGTCGTCGACCTCGCGCGTCGCGAACTCCTCGGCGTCGAGGCGCTGGTCCGCTGGAATCACCCCGAACAGGGGCTGGTCATGCCGGGCGCCTTTATCCCGACAGCCGAGGAATCCGGCCAGATCGTGGAACTCGGGCGGTGGGTGCTGATCGAGGCCTGCCGCAGCATCAAGGCATGGCGCGATTCGATCGTCGCCGGCGACGGGCTTCGCGTCGCGGTGAACATCTCCGGCCGCCATCTGCAGCATGCCGATCTCGTGGCGGACGTGCGAAGCGCCCTCGAGATTTCGGGACTCGAACCGGAGAACCTCGTCATCGAGCTCACCGAGAGCACGATCATGCACAACACCGAGGTGAATCTGGAGCGCTTCCGCGAACTGAAGGCGCTCGGAGTGAAACTCGCGATCGACGATTTCGGAATGGGTTACTCGTCGCTTTCCTACCTCCACCGCTTCCCGATCGACATCCTGAAAATCGACCGCTCGTTCGTCGGCCGCCTGACCGAGCAGGACGCCGGCCCGGAGCTCGCGCGCGCGGTGGTGATGCTCGGCGAGACGCTCGGCCTCGAGACCGTGGCCGAAGGCGTCGAACACGAAGATCAGGTGGCGAAGCTCCTGGAGCTCGGCTGCGTCGCCGCCCAGGGATTCCTCTTCGCGCGCTCGAGCTCGCTCGCAGACGTGGCCGCGATGCCCTTCTCCGCGCGGCGCGCGGAACTGCGGAATGCCCAGTCCCTGCACGATCGCCTGACGGCGACCGGCCGATTCAACGTCGCTGGCAATGTCCGGACGCGCTCCGTAGCCTGAGCCGTTGACAGGTCAGCGCTTCTCCGGGGCCTGATAGACGATTTCGCCGCCGATCACGGTCATCACGGCCTGCGAGCGCGGGATCTCCGCCTCCGGAATCCGCATGAGGTCAGTCGAGAACACGCTGAAGTCCGCGAGCTTGCCCGGCGCGATCGTGCCTCGGTCATTCTCCTCGAACGCGGCGTAGGCCGGGCCCGACGTCAGCACGGCGAGCGCCTCGTCGCGCGTCAGGCGCTGATCGAGGCCCCAGTCCGGCCCTGCAAAGCCTTCCAGCGTGCGGCGGGCGACCGCCGCATAGAACTCGACACGCGGGTCGCCGGCCTCGACCGGCGCGTCAGTCCCGCCCGCGATCGTGGCGCCGGCGTTCAGGAACTTCCGCCACGCATAGGCGCCTCCGATGCGATCCGGGCCGAGCCGCGCGGGCGCGAATAACATGTCGCTGATGGCGTGGGAGGTCTGCATCGAGGCGATCACGCCAAGCTTCGCGAAGCGCGGGATGTCGACATCCGCGACGACCTGGGCGTGCTCGATGCGAAAGCGCGGTTCGGTGACCGGGCGCTCGGCCGCCGGGACGGCGGCGAATGCCTGCTCGTACTGGTCGAGGGCGACGCGATTCCCGCGGTCGCCGATGGCGTGCGTCTGGACCTGGATCCCGCGCCGGAGCGCCGCGGTCGCGATGCGCAGGATCTCCTCCGGCGGCGTGACGAATAGCCCGCGGCTGTCCGGCGCGTCGCTGTACGGCGCGTCGAGCGCGGCGCCGCGCGAGCCGAGCGCGCCGTCCATGTAGAGCTTGATCCCGCGGACGGTGAGGCGCGGATCGCAGCTTCGGTAGTCCTCTCCCGACGCGAGCAGCTTCTCGGCATCCTCGCTCGGTCCGCCGATCGCGGCATAAACTCGAAGCTTCACTCGCCCCGCCGCATACAGTCGGCAGAGCTGGTCGATTTCGCGCCAGGTCGTGCCGGCGTACTGCAACTCGGTCCATCCGAGCCGCACGTAGGTTTCGGCGCCCACTTCGATGGCGCGCGCGATTTCCTCGTCCGTCTCCGGCGGCACGTGCCGCCAGACGAGGTCCATCGCGTTGTCGATCAGCATGCCCGTCGCCTCGCCGGTCGCCGGGTCGCGCAGGATCTGTCCGCCCTCGGGATCGAGCGAGTCGCGCGTGATCCCCGCGATCGCGAGCGCTCTCGTGTTGACGACGATCGCATGTCCGTCGATGCGCTCGAGGACGACCGGACGGTCGCTGACGACGGCGTCGAGGTCCCGCCGCGACGGGAAGACAGCCGGCTTCCACTTCGACTCGATCCAGTTCGCGCCGACGATCCAGGCCGAGCGGTCGCTCGCCGCTCGCTCGCCGAGGCGACGCTTCATCGACTCGACGCTTTCGACGCCCGTCAGATCGAAGCCGAGCTCACGCTCGCCAATGGCGGCCAGATGGCCATGGGAATCCGTGAGCCCGGGCAGCAGCGTGCGGCCGGACAGATCGATGATGATTGCGCCGGCGGGCGCCCGCGCCCGCGCGGTCGCCATGTCGCCGACGTAGGCGATCCGCTCGCCGATCGCAAGCACCGCCTCGGCCCGCGGCTCCCCCGGATTGCCCGTGTAGATCGTGCCGCCATGCAACAGGAGTCCCGGTGGCGCATCGGCGGCAACCGCAGCGAATGCGAGGCAGGTGGCCGCGGCGACGAGCGCCGCGAAACGTCCCGGCTCCCCGATCACTACGACGAGGCCTTCTGGCTCTTCACGACGTTCGTCGCGAGCGCGATCATCGAGGCAATATCCGCAAGGTTCGCGGGTACGACGAGCGTACTCGAGGCCTCGTCAGCCAGGCGTCCGAACTGCTTGACGTACTCTTCGGCCACTCGCAACTGCATCGCCTCGATTCCGCCGCGTCCCGCAAGCGCTTCGCCGACCTGCCGCAGACCCTCGGCCGTTGCCGTTGCGACTGCAAGGATCGCGGCCGCCTCGCCCTGAGCCTCGTTGATCTGTTGCTGCTTGTTCCCTTCCGATTCCTTGATGACGCGCTGCTTGTCGCCTTCCGCCTGGTTGATCTTGGCGTCGCGCTCGCCTTCAGAGTTCAGCACGACGGCGCGCTTTTCGCGCTCCGCGCGCATCTGCTTCTCCATGGCCCCCAGGATGTCCTTGGGCGGATTGATGTTCTTGATCTCGTAACGCAGCACCTTGACGCCCCAGGGCGCCGACGCCTTGTCGAGTTCCGCGACGACATTCTGGTTGATGGTCTGCCGCTCCTCGAAGGTGCGGTCGAGCTCGATCTTGCCGATCTCGCTCCGGAGCGTGGTCTGCGCGAGTTGGATGATCGCGAAACGGTAATTGGTAATGCCGTAGGAAGCCTTGCTCGCCTCCAGCACCTGCAGGTACAGCACCCCGTCGACGCCGACCTGCACGTTGTCCCGCGTGATGCAAATCTGTTCCGGGATGTCCATCGCCTCCTCTTTCAGGTTGTGCTTGTAGGCGATGCGCTCGATGAACGGGACGAGGATATGAAAGCCCGCCTGGATCGTGCGGCTGTAGCGGCCGAGATTCTCGATCACAAACGCGCTTTGCTGCGGCACGACGACGGCGGTCTTCGCGATGACGATGATCGCGAGCAGCGCGATCACCCCGACGACATACATGGATTCCATGGGTGATTACTCCGCTTTGACGTGCAGTGTCAGGCCATCGACAGCCGCGATGACGGCCTCGCTGCCGGCTTCGATCGCGCTCGCGCCGGTGTTGCGAGCGGTCCAGTTCGAACCCCGGTATTCCACGCGTCCGCTTTGGCCGGGATCGAGCCGCGAGGCGATTACGACGCGGTCGCCGACGGTCAGGCGCTCGTCGACATGGCCGCCGCGGTTTCGCACCATTTCATAGAGCCGTCGGCGGAACCCGAGCATCGCGACGACAGCCACCACGGCGAATATCAGCCATTGCGTCCAGCTCGGCAGGTCGACGCCGACGAGGCCAAGCAGGCCCACGATCGCTGCCGAAAGTCCGATGAATACGAGGTAGAACTGGGCGTCGATGACGAACATCTCGACACCGAGCAAGCCGATGCCCAATACCAGCCAGGCCCACCAAGGCATCCGATCCCCCAGGGCGCCGATCGCGCCGTCAATGCGGTTCGCCGCAAAGCTTAACCGATCCCAAAGTGACGTATTGAATGTCGGCGAGCGCGGGCGGTAGCCTGCCCGGGCCGGGTCTCCCGATGCGCCAGGAAGCCGTCATGAAAGCAGCTTGCGCCTTGTTCGCAGCCTTGATTCTGTCGCCGGCGCTTGCCGCCGACGCCGGCCTGAACCCTGCGCAGCAGGAGCTCTTCGACGCCGAGCGGGAGTTTGTGAAGCTCGCCGCCGAGCGCGGCTTCCGCGATTCGTTCTACACTTACTTCGCCGACGACGGCATCGCGTTCAACCCGCATCCGTTCCGGGTAAGAACGGCACTCGCAAACCAGCCATCGTCGCCCGGCCCGATGGGCGCCGTCTGGGCGCCGGTGTACGGAGACATCTCCGAAGCGGGCGACCTGGGCTGGAACACCGGCCCGCTCGTATTCGAGGGCAAGAACGGCCAGCCGGACCGGCATGGCCTGTTCTTCTCCGTGTGGAAGCGGCAGGCGGACGGAAAATTCAAGGTCGTGCTGGACATCGGCAGCGACACGCCCTCCGCCGTCGTGCCGATGGACGCGCCGGCGCAGTCTTCGCACCGTCCGGCCGCGGATCCACGCGCGAATGTGGACGTGGCCGGCGAAATCTCCGCCCTTCTGGCAATCGAGCGCGCATTCCTCGCGACCGCGCAGTCGGAAAGCCTGGGTCGCGCCTACGGCAGCCGGCTCGCCGATGAGGCCCGCGTGCATCGACCGGCCGCGATGCCGGTCGTCGGCCGGGTTGCGCTCAATGAATGGGCGAACACGCAGACAGCGAAATTCCGGGGCGAGCCGCTCTTCATCGACGTCTCGCGCTCGGGCGATCTGGGCTATGCCTATGGCAACTATGAGAGGGAGGGCGATGCACCGGAAGCCGGCTACTACGCCCGGGTCTGGAAGCGCGATCCGAAAGGCGACTGGCGCATCGTGATGGACACCATCAGTCCGCTGCCCGCCGGCGCGAAGCCGCTGACGGCCGAACTTCAGCGTGCCGACGATGATTAGTTCGCGGGACGCTGGGTGGAGGCCGAGGCCGCAAACCTGACGGTCAGCGCATCTGATTGCAGGGCGGATTCCAGACCGAGATCAGGTCGGATCGCTCCGCGCGCCGGATTTCCTCACGCGTGTCCGTGTGCCGCACGTGGATGTGCGTGACGCGGCTCTGCTTCATGCATTCGAGCGCGAAGTGGTCGTCAAAGGGTTCGGACAGATCGTCCGTTTGCCCGATGTAAATGGGAATGTACTGACCCGGCCGCGCTTCACGCGCAAAAATGTAGTTCGCCGGTCCGGGGCCGAACGCCGTCCCGAACATGTAAACGGTGTAGCGATACTTCTGGCCGGACTGGCCGGTCCAGAGATGTAACCCCAGATCTCCCATGACGGCGGGTTGTACGCGGGATAGAACTTAGGTTCAACAGATATCGCGGGCCCGCGGTATCAGTATTGCCGGATCGACGTGGAACCGCCTGCGAACTTCGTTACGGAAACTCACGCTCCAGGTCGGTCGCCGTCACGAAGCGGGGACGGATGTCCACCGGCACGCCTTCGAGTCGATCGAGCACTGCCTGCACCTCCGGCCGGATCACGACGAGTCGCTCGAGCATCCGCTTGCCGCCCTCGTAGTCGCCGGTCGCCTGCAGGGTCAGCAGGTCATGCGTCAGTGAAGTCACGCCTTTCTTCGCCTTTCGCAAGTCGAGGCTGAAGGTCCCGTCGGAATTCACGCGGAACCCGCCGGCATCGAGCAGGTAGTTGACCTGCATGGCCATGCCCCTGGCATGTGCATCGTCGGTTCCGAAGCGCAGCGTACGAAACGTCGAGGCGAGGAAGGTCGTGTACATCGCGCGCTCGTCGGCGCGATCGAGCACGCCCTTGTCCATCAGTTTCTGCAATGCCCAGAGTCCGGAAATGTCCGCCTTCGCCTCCTCGACCGTACTGTAGAGCTCCTTGATCGCCTGGCGGACGCCGCCACCCGAGCCGTTCGTTCCGGTATTGGTCGGCCCGAGGCCGTGCATCACCTCGTGCATCAGTACGTGGGTAAAAAACGCCTCGAAGTTGACGTGGGACTGATCCTCGGGCGCCAGTGCCTGTTTCGAGATCGGGACCAGTGTCTGGTCGAACTTCGCCTGCATGTAATTCCGCAGCATCGTGCGCTTCGAGCCCATCTCCGCGACGATGCGCTCGTCATTCGGCAGGTTGAACGCCGCCGTCTGCACGTCGTGATTGCCGTCGCCCGCGGAAAACACGACATTGACCACGCGCATCGGCGCGAGCCCGCCAAGCTTCTTGCGGCGATAGCCCGCATCGATCGGCAGGCGATCCTCCAGCCACTGCAGTTCGGCGCCGAAACGGTCGAGCTTCGCGGTCTCGGCCTCGTCGCGCACCGTGATGAATGCTTCGAATGCCGCCTTGTAGTTGAACCATTCGTCCTCGTACACCTCGTACGGACCGATGGTCGGTTCGATGGTCGAATCGAGCTTCATCCAGGCGACATCGCTCGCGTAATAGTCGTTCGAAACGAAAGCGTCGGCGCGCGATTCGAGGAACGTCTTGAGCGTCGATTGGGCGGTCGCGGCCGCCGCATCGCGCAGATGCCGCGCCATTTCCGCCAGCTCGCCCTGGTATTCCAGGCTGTACGGCACGGCCGCGAATTTCCCGGACGCATCGCGGCGGATCGTCGTAAAGAACCCGGTCGCGGCGCTGTGTTCCCCGCCCTGGAGGCCCTTGAGCCATTTTTCGACATCCGCCTTGGTCGCCCCCGCCGGATAGAAATTGCCGGCTTCCGGTTTTTTCGGAGCACCGGGGATGAATACGGCGTTCTCGTCGAGATTTGACCAGGGCCCGCGGTTGATCAGGAAGTAATCGAATTGCGCGCGGCCGAGCGGCGTCGTGTCCTCCAGGAGCTGCAACAGCAGGGCCTCGTTGCCCGCCCACATCTGCCGCATGTAGAGCGCGTCGGTGATACGTGCCGCCCGGATCAGGCTCGCAAGAGCCCGCCGCTCATTGGCAGGCATTCCGGCGAGCTCGACGCGGATTTCGACCGGCGCAAATCGCGCGGCCATCTGGTTGAGGCGTACGGTTTCCGGTGGCAGGCGCATACCCTGATCCGCCAGCGCGAGCGCCGGCAACAGCATCCAGACAGCAAGCCAAAACTTCATGGCATTTCCCCAGTGACCTGCGCTTGCGCTCCAGTCGATTCAGGATATTAGTTTTCTTCCCCGCCCTTGGCCATGCCTGCACCTGTCGTGCCAAGATTCAGCCAATGCCGCGACGTCTCACCCTCAGTCTCGATGCGGTCATCGTCGCGGTCACCGCGGAACAGCCGCGCATCCTCACGACGCGGCCGCGTGGCAGCGAGTATCCCGCGCTGCCATTCGGTCCATTGGACACTGAACTCGACCCGACCCTCGAACTCGGCCTGCGCCGCTGGGTCGCGACCCAGACCGGCTACGATCTCGGCTACGTCGAGCAGCTCTACACCTTTGGCGACCGGGACCGCCGGCGTGGCGCGAGCGGGACTCGATTGCTGTCGGTGGCCTACCTCGGACTCGTCAGGGAGGCCCAGCCCTCCCCGGGTGCCGCCTGGCACGACTGCTACGAGGTCCTCCCCTGGGAAGACCGCCGCGGCGGCGTACCGGACCTCGTCGCGAACACGCTGCGGCCGGCACTCAGCCGCTGGGCCGGCCGAAATGCCACGCGCCGTCACCGCGTCGATTCCAATTTCGGCGGCCGGCGGCCGTGGGATCCCATTCGCGTGCTCGAACGCTATGAATTGCTGTATGAAGCGCAACTGGTTCCGGAGTACCGGCGCGACCGTCGCGGCACGCCCGATGTCGCACTCCAGTCCGGTACCGAACTGGCCCACGACCATCGCCGCATCGTGGCGACCGCGCTCGGCCGCTTGCGCGGCAAATTGAAGTACCGCCCGGTCGTGTTCGAGCTTCTGCCGGAGAAATTTACCCTGTTCCGGCTGCAACGCACGGTCGAGGCGCTGACCGGAATGCGCCTGCACAAGCAGAATTTCCGCCGGCTGATCGCCCAGGGCGAGCTTCTGGAGGCGACCGGCGCACTGGATCATCCGCCGCGCGGCCGGCCGGCGGAACTTTTCCGGTTCCGGCGCGAAATCGTGCGCGCCCGGCTCTACTGATTTATAATACCGACTAATACTCAGTCAGAGCATAAATGGAGGGCGCCATGCGCGGTCTCGCGGGTGTGCTGCCGGATATTGAGATCGCTGCGATCGAACCGCTGCTGTCGGAGATCGAAGGCCTGAAGGCCTCGCGCCGGGCGGTGATCCTCGCCCACAACTACATGACGCCCGACATTTACCACGGGGTCGCCGACCTGCGCGGCGATTCGCTCGCCCTCGCCCGCATGGCAGCGGAGACGGAGGCGGACGTCATCGTGATGGCCGGCGTCCACTTCATGGCGGAGACGGCGAAGCTGCTGAATCCGTCGAAGATGGTCCTGATTCCGGACCTTCGCGCCGGCTGTTCGCTGGCCGAATCGATCACGGCCGCGGACGTTCGCCTTCTGCGCCAGCGTTACCCCGGCGTGCCGGTCGTCACCTATGTGAACACCTCGGCCGACGTAAAGGCCGAATCCGACATCTGCTGCACATCGTCCAATGCGGTCGCCGTCGTCGAGTCGCTTGGCTGCAAGCGCGCCATCTTTCTTCCGGACCAGTACCTCGGGCGCTGGGTCGCGTCGCAGACCGGCGTCGAATTGATCCTCTGGGAAGGCAGTTGCATCGTCCACGAGCGCTTCACCGGCGTCGAACTTCGCGCCTATCGTGCGGACCATCCCGGCATTCGAATCATCGCGCATCCTGAATGCCCGCCGGACGTGCTGGCGGAAGCCGACTTCGTCGGCTCCACGACCGGGATGATTTCCTGGGTCGAGCGCAATCGCCCACGGCGGGTCGTCATGGTCACGGAATGCTCGATGTCCGATAACGTCGCCGCCGAACTGCCTGACGTCGAATTCGTGCGGCCCTGCAACCTTTGTCCCCACATGAAACGCATCACGCTCGCCGGCATCGCCGATTCGTTGCGTCATCTGCAGCATGAAGTGAAAATCCATCCGGCGATCGCCGAGCGGGCGCGGCTCGCGGTGACACGGATGCTCGCGGTCAAGTCATGATCGTCCACGATTTCGTCACGACGCCTGCCGTCGTCGTCGGCGGCGGAATCGCCGGTCTTGCCACTGCGCTCGCGCTCGACGACTGCGTGGTCGTCGCCAACGAACCGATCGGCGGCGGATCCTCCTGTCACGCCCAGGGCGGCGTAGCCGCCGCGATTGCTGCCGGCGACTCGCCGGACCTGCATGCGGCGGACACGACTGCAGGTCGCAGCAGGAATTGCGCTGCCGGAGATCGCAGCGCTCGTTGCCGAATCGGCCGCCGGTCGCATCGACTGGCTCGCAGCGATCGGCGTCGCATTCGACCGGCAGTCCGTCCGGAGCCCTGGCGCTCGGCCGAGAAGCCGGTCACGGCCGAAATCGAATTGTTCACGCGGGCGGCGACCGCACCGGTGCCGCAGTCATGCGCAGCCTGCGCGCGACGGTTCTCGAACGTCCTGGCATTCGCGTCCTGGAGCCGTTTAGTCTCATCGACCTCGTGACTGTCGGACGATCGAACGGCCGGTGTCCTGCTGGCGGACCCGGAGCGGCTGCCGACTGATCGTCCTGTCGCCCATGTCGTGCTCGCAACCGGTGGTATTGGCGCCTGTTTCGATCGTACCACGAATCCTGCGACGTCGGCGGCGCGGGGCTCGCTGCCGCTGCCCGACGCGGCGTCCTGCTGGCCGATCTCGAATTCGTCCAGTTTCATCCGACTGCGCTCGCGATCGATGTGGATCCCCTCCCCCTGCTGACCGAGGCGCTGCGAGGTGCAGGTGCGATGCTCCTGGATGAATCCGGTAAGCGGTTCATGACGTCAATTCACCCTGACGCCGAACTCGCGCCGCGCGACATCGTTGCACGCAGTGTTCATGCGCAGCGCGCTTCTGGAAAGCAGGTATTCCTGGACACGACCGTCGTGCCCGATCTCGAAGCGCGATTTCCTGGTGCATGCAAAATCGCTCGAGCCGCAGGATTTGAGGCGCACAGGCGGCCGCTGCCCGTCGCGACAGCGGCACACTTCCACATGGGCGGCATTGCGACCGACGCCAACGGCGCCTCCTCGATGATCGGATTGTGGGCCTGCGGCGAAGTGTCCTCGACCGGCCTGCACGGTGCGAACCGCCTTGCCAGCAATTCGCTGCTCGAGGGCCTGGTGTTCGGCGAACGGATCGCCCGTGACATCCGGCGCGCTCAATTGACGGCTCCGCGGGGCGCGCTTGAAGTAGCGCGCCGGTCTGCGAACTTTGAAGCCGACGGCGCGTCTCGTCGTTGCGGCAACTGGTGGGTGCAAGTCTTGGGCCCGCTGCGTACGGGGCCTGCGCTTGCCGGGGCGCTGCAGCGGCTCGAAAACTGGATACCCGCGACAGGCGCCGAGGACGATCGGCTCGTGGTCGCGCGACAGATGCTGTCGGCCGCGCTCGAGCGCCGCGAATCCCGAGGCGCGCATCAGCGCGCCGATCATCCTGAAGTCAGGCACAGGCTCGCCGGCGCGCAGCTTTCGGCGACCGCCTCCGGCACCGAACGAGGCGCTCGAGCTCTTCCGGAGCCGTGTCGCTTGATGCCGCCCCTCGCGACGCTCGAGCAGGCCGTG
>CAVZUU010000006.1:0-64686 GCA_963778585.1 uncultured Gammaproteobacteria bacterium | reverse complement strand
TTCCGCCATCGGCATGGACAAGCTCCGCACCAAACGGCTCGCGCAGGCGGCGGGCGTCGCGACGCCGCGGTGGATCGAATTGAACGGCGCCGCCGACTGCGAGCGAGCGGCCGCAGAACTTGGCCTGCCGATCGCCGTAAAGCCCGCGTCGCAGGGCTCGAGCGTCGGCATGAGCCGGGTCGCAAGCGCCGCGGAATTGCCGGCGGCCTGGCGCGCCGCGTCGGCGCTCGATCCGGTCGTGATCGCCGAGCGCTGGATTACGGGCCGCGAGTTCACGGTCGGTCTCCTCCAGGGCGCGGCGCTGCCCGCCATCGCGATCGAGACGCCGCGGAGCTTCTACGACTACCAGGCGAAGTACTTCGCGGACGACACCCGGTACCTGATTCCCTGCGGCCTCGCGGCTCCGGCGGAATCCGCCCTGCAGCAGGCGGCGCTCACGACCTTTGCCGTCGCAGGAGCGGGCGGCTGGGGTCGCGTCGATTTCGTAATGGGCGACGACGGCGTGCCGCTGCTCCTCGAGATCAACACTGTGCCCGGCATGACGAGCCACTCCCTGGTCCCGATGGCCGCCGCCGCCGCGGGCATCGATTTCCCGGAGCTCGCATGGCGCATCCTCGAAACCAGCTTCGCGCGCGAGAGGACCTGAGCATGGGACTCGTGCGCAGGCGCAATCGAAGAAAGTCCGGCGGCCGCCGCGTGGAGCTGCCGAAGCTCGAGTGGCCGCGGGCCGGCCGGATCCTCGGCGCGATCGCGGCGCTCGGCGCGCTCGCGCTCCTGCTCGCACTCGGTCTCGACCAGCCGGTTCGCAGTATCGTCATCGACGGGCCGTTCCAAAGGGTGGCGGCGGTCGAGGTGGAGGAGGCTGCGCGCGGTTCGCTCGCCGGCGGCTTCATCAGCGCCGATCTCGACAAGCTCCGCGCATCCGTCGAGGCACTCGCCTGGGTCGACCGCGCCCGCGTGCAGCGGCTGTGGCCGGACCGCGTGCGCGTCGAGATCGTCGAGCAGCAGGCGGCCGCGCGATGGGGCGAAGACGGACTGCTCAATACGCGTGGCGAACTGTTCGCGAGCGGCGTGCGGCACGTCCCGCCGGAACTGCCGCGCCTCGACGGACCGGCCGGCACGGAGTGGCAGGTCGCGCAACGCTATCTGGCGATCCAGGGCCGCCTCGTGGATCAGAGCCTGCGCGTGGCGGCACTCAGGCTCGATGCGCGCGGCGCCTGGGAGCTCGATCTCTCGAACGGCGTGACCGTCCGGCTTGGGCGCCGCCAGGTCGACGAACGCCTCGACCGCTTCGTCAATATCGCCGCGCCGGTCGTCGCCGGTCGCGCCGCCGACATCCACTACGTCGACATGCGCTACTCGAACGGGTTTTCGATCGGCTGGCGGAAGAACCGCAAGCCGCCGCGCACGGCGCCCGCCGCAATGGCCAACCGCGTGAATGGAGAACCCGGGATCGATGGCTAAGCGTTCCGACCGCAACCTGATCGTGGGGCTCGACATCGGGACGTCCAAGGTCGTCGCGCTCGTCGGCGAAATGCACACCGACGGCAGTCTCGAGGTCATCGGACTCGGCTCTCATCCCTCTCGCGGCCTGAAGAAAGGCGTCGTCGTAAATATCGACTCGACCGTCCAGTCGATCCAGCGCGCAGTCGAGGAGGCGGAACTCATGGCGGGGGTCGAGATCCGCTCGGTGTTCACCGGCATCGCCGGAAGCCATGTGCGCAGCCTCAACTCGCACGGCATCGTCGCGATCAAGGACAAGGAGGTCGTCGGCGGCGATGTCGCACGCGTCATGGACGCGGCGCAGGCCGTTCCGATCCCGGCTGACCAGAAGATCCTGCACGTGCTCCCTCAGGAATTCATCATCGACGGGCAGGAAGGCATCCGCGAGCCGATCGGCATGTCGGGCGTGCGGCTCGAAGCGCGGGTGCACATCGTCACCGGCGCCGAGAGCGCCGCGCAGAACATCGTCAAGTGCGTGCAGCGCTGCGGACTCGAGGTCGAGGACATCGTCCTCGAGCAGCTGGCATCTTCCTTCGCGGTCCTTACCGACGACGAGAAGGAGCTCGGAGTCTGCCTCGTGGACGTCGGCGGCGGCACGACCGACATCGCCGTGTTCTCCGGCGGCGCGATCAGGCACACGGCCGTAATACCGGTCGCGGGAGACCAGGTCACGAACGACATCGCGGTCTCGATGCGCACGCCGACGCCGTACGCCGAAGAGATCAAGATCCGCTACGCCTGCGCGCTGTCGCAGCTCGCGAATCCCGACGAGACGATCGAAGTCCCGAGCGTGGGCGATCGCCCCTCGCGGCGCCTCGCGCGCCAGACCCTCGCCGAGATCGTGGAGCCCCGCTACGAGGAGCTTTTCATGCTGATCCGCGACGAGCTCCGCCGCTCGGGTTTCGAGGAGGCGGTCGCCGCGGGTGTCGTGCTGACGGGCGGCAGCGCAAAGATGGAAGGCGCAGTCGAGCTCGCCGAGGAGATCTTCCACATGCCCGTCCGGCTCGGCAGCCCGCATGGCGTGACCGGGCTCGGCGACGTCGTGCGCAATCCGATCCACGCGACCGGCGTGGGTCTCCTGCTTTACGGCCGGGTCAATGCCGGCCAGCCGGCGCCGAAACTCATCGGCGACGGCGTGAAGACGGTGACGGAGAGGATGAAATCGTGGTTCCAGGGATACTTCTAGCGGAGGAGATGACATGTTTGAACTGATGGATACTTTCAGCCAGACGGCTGTGATCAAGGTGATCGGCGTGGGCGGCGGCGGCGGCAATGCCGTGTCCCACATGGCGAAGAGCGGCATCGAGGGCGTCGAGTTCATCTGCGTGAACACCGACGCGCAGGCGCTCAAGCACTCGCAGGTGAAGTCGTCGTTGCAGATCGGATGCAACATCACGAAGGGTCTCGGCGCGGGCGCGAATCCCGAAGTCGGCCGCCAGGCGGCGATGGAGGACCGCGATCGCATCATCGAGCTGATCGAGGGCTGCGACATGCTGTTCCTTACTGCCGGCATGGGCGGCGGAACGGGCACGGGCGCGGCGCCCGTCGTCGCCCAGGTCGCGCGCGAGCTCGGGATCCTGACGGTGGCGGTCGTCACCCGGCCGTTCGCGATGGAAGGCAACAAGCGCCACTCGATCGCGGAAGCAGGCATCACGGAGCTCTCGCGGCACGTGGATTCGCTGATCACGATTCCGAACCAGAAGCTGCTGCAGGTGCTCGGCGGCCAGACGACGCTGCTCGAGGCGTTCAAGCGCGCGAACGAAGTGCTGCAGGGCGCGGTCCAGGGCATCGCCGAGCTGATCACGCGGCCGGGACTCATCAACGTGGACTTCGCCGACGTCCGCACTGTGATGTCGGAGACCGGTCTCGCGATGATGGGATCGGGCATCGGCACGGGCGAGCACCGGGCACGCGTCGCCGCCGAGATGGCGGTGTCGTCGCCGCTGCTCGAGGACATCAATCTGGCCGGCGCGCACGGCATCCTGGTCAACGTCACGGCGGGTCTCGACCTGTCGATCGGCGAGTTCGAGGAGGTCGGCAACACCGTCAAGCAGTTCGCGGCCGAGGATGCGACCGTCGTGGTCGGCACCGTCATCGAGCCCGAGATGCAGGGCGAGCTCCGGGTCACCGTGGTGGCGACGGGCCTCAACCGCAACAAGGCGAAGGCCGCGGCCCCTGTCGCGGTTCAGCCTGCGGCTGCGGCGGCGCGCCGCAATGCGGACGTCAAGCTGGTGGCGCAGAGGCACCGCGCGCCGGCACCGGACTACAGCCATCTCGATCGCCCGGCGATCCACCGCCAGCCGCAGCGCGCGGTCGGCGACGGGTTGCGCGCCGACTTCGGCTCGGAGGACGTGCTCGACATCCCGGCATTCCTCCGCCGCCAGGCCGACTGAGGCGCCGTGGCCCGCGTCCGTGGCGAGCGCGACGGCTTGCGTGCCGTACGTCTGCGCCTGCGCGCGCGACGCCGCGCCTCGGGCCGCCGCGCGGAGCGGGAGCGCGAGCGGGCTCCGCCGTCATCGCCTCCGTGAGAACGGGTCATCGGCCGCCTGCCATCCTCCGCTGGCCGGCGGCCGGCGACCCCGCGGTTTCCGATGTGGTAACTTGCCGCGAGGCATTTCCATGGCCCAGCAACGCACGCTGAGAGAAGCGATCCGGGCGACCGGAATCGGCCTGCACTCCGGCCGCAAGGTCCTCATGGTATTGAGGCCGGCTCCGCCGAACACGGGCATCGTATTCCGGCGCACGGATCTCGATCCGCCGGTCGACATCCCCGCGCGCGCGACGAACGTCACCGAGACCACGCTGGGAACGACGCTCACGCATGACGGCGCGGGCGTGTCGACGGTGGAACACCTGCTCTCCGCGCTCGCCGGACTCGGCATCGACAATGCCTTCATCGAACTGACCGCCGGCGAAGTGCCGATCATGGACGGCAGCGCGGGCCCGTTCGTATTCCTGATCCAGTCGGCCGGCATCGAATTGCAGAACTCGCCCAAGCGCTTCGTGCGCGTGCGCCAGCGCGTCGAAGTGCAGGACGGGGACAAGTGGGCGCGCTTCGATCCGCACGAGGGATTCCGGGTCAATTTCGAGATCGAATTCGACCACCCGGTATTCCACCGCCATTCGCAGCGCGCGACGATGGATTTCTCGACGACCACATTCCTCAAGGAAGTGAGCCGTGCGCGCACGTTCGGCTTCATGCGCGACATGGAATACCTGCGCGGGCGGAATCTGGCGCTCGGCGGCACGCTCGACAATGCCATCGTGCTGGACGACTACCGGATCCTGAACGAGGACGGTCTGCGCTTCGAGGACGAATTCGTGCGCCACAAGATCCTCGACGCGATCGGCGACCTGTATCTCCTCGGCCATTCGCTGATCGGCGAATACACCGCCTTCAAGTCGGGTCACGGGCTCAACAATCGCCTGCTGCGGACGATGCTGGCGGATGGCGAGGCCTGGGAGGAAGTGACGTTTCGCGACGAGAGCGCCGCGCCGATTTCCTATGCAGCCGCGGGCGCGCAGGCCTAGCGCTCCGCGCGCACCTTCACTTTTACCTCGTCGATCGCGCTGCCGAGCATGGCGGCGAGTTCCCTGGCGGCTTCGGGGGCGGCATAGCGCAGCCGCGTGCCCCAGGCGGCCGAGCGCACGAGGATCGTGAGTTTTCCGTCGCGTAGGACCGCGCCCCACACATGGGTGGCGAGTTCCGACGGCAACACGCGCCTTAATGACATAAGCGTGCGATCGGCCTCCGCGGTACCCTCACGGAGTCGCCGCAGCATTCCCTGACCTTGTCCGAGCAAGTCACTGACGGCGGTCGGTTTTTTCACGCGCGAACGCCGCCTCGCGGCAACACCGCGTCGTGAAAGTACTTGAGTCTTAAGGAGTTTTTTGGCATCGTGCGCCGGTTGTCCAAGGCCCGCAGAGGCCCGCTCACATTATGACGCTCAAACGCCTGCTCGCGTGCACAGCTGCCGGTTTCGCGATACTCGCGCTCGTGACCGGAGCGTGGCTCGCCGGCGGCCGCTGGGGCGCCGAAAGTCCGCTCGGCGAGTTTACGCTGGCGCGCTGGACCGAAGACCTTGCGACTCAGAGCGAACAGCTCGCGCGCATCCAGCAGGACGTCGACGTCCAGGTCGCGACGCTCGCGACGCGGGTCGGCCGCATGCAGGCGCAACTGATCCGGCTCGACGCGCTCGGCAAGCAACTCACGGAAGTCGCGAAACTGAAGCGCGGCGAGTTCGATTTCGACCAGCCGCCTGCACTCGGCGGACCGGAGACCGGCGCGGGCGAAGGACCGGTCGTGCCGGCGCTCGATTCGATGCTCGACTCGATGGACGCGCAGATCGACGATCGCCGCCGCCAGCTCACGGCCCTGCAGAACCTCATCCTGACGCGCGAGCTCGCGCGGCAGATCGTGCCGGGCGGCCGGCCCGTCGAGTCAGGCTATATTTCGTCGCTCTACGGGCAGCGCACGGATCCGTTCGAGGGCAACCAGGCGAATCACCAGGGTCTCGACTTCGCCGGTGCACCGGGGACGCAGGTGCTCGCAGTCGCGGACGGCATCGTGAGCCACGCGGGACCCGACGGCGGCTACGGCCGGCTGATCGAAGTCACGCACGGCAACGGCTATGTCACGCGCTACGCCCACAACGCCAAGCTCCTGGTAAAGCCCGGCCAGACCGTGAAGCGCGGCGAGGCGATCGCGCTCATGGGATCCACCGGCCGCTCGACCGGCACGCACCTGCATTTCGAGGTGCTGCGCGACGGGCGCCCGATGAATCCGCTGTCATTCGTGCGCCGCTGACCCGCAGGCTCGAACGAAAATTTCCGCCTTCGGTCGTAGTAAACTACCCGTTTTTTAACCGGTCCCCATGAGGGTCGGCTTGTTTTCCCGTCCCTCCGCCCCGAGGTCCCAGGCGCGTGTTCAACATCTTTACGCGGATCTTCGGCAGCCGTAACCAGCGGCTGCTGCGCCAGTACGCCGAGCGCGTAAGGCGGGCGAACGGGTTCGCCGACGCGCTTTCGAAGCTTCGCGACGACGAGCTGCGGTTGCGGACCGAAAAATTCCGTGAGCGTCTCGCCGCCGGCGAGGCGCTCGACGACATCCTGCCGGAGGCCTTTGCGACGGCGCGCGAGGCGGCGGTCCGGTCGGTCGGAATGCGGCCATTCGACGTCCAGCTGATCGGCGGCATGGTGCTGCACGAAGGAAAGATCTCCGAAATGCGGACCGGCGAGGGCAAAACCCTCGTCGCAACCCTGCCGGTCTATCTCAATGCGCTCGCAGGCCGCGGCGTGCACGTCGTGACGGTCAACGAATACCTGGCCCAGCGCGACGCAGAATGGATGGGACCCATCTATCGCGCGCTCGGGCTCACCGTCGGCGTCATCACGAGCGGCCAGCCGCAGGTGGAGAAGCGCGCAGCCTACGCCTGCGACGTGACTTACGGGACGAACAACGAATTCGGCTTCGATTATCTACGCGACAATCTCGCAGCCCGGCTCGAGGACCGCGTCCAGCGCGGCCAGCCCTTCGCAATCGTGGATGAGGTGGACTCGATCCTGATCGACGAGGCGCGCACGCCGCTCATCATCTCGGGTCCGGCCGAGGAGAGCACCGAGCTCTACGCGAAGATCAACGAGCTCGTGCCGCGATTCAGGCGCCAGGAGACCGAGGAAGGCGAGGGCGATTACTTCGCCGACGAGAAGTCCCGCCAGGTCCATCTGTCCGAGGCCGGCTTTGAGAAGGCCGAGGAGCTCATGCAGCAGTCAGGCCTGCTGCGCGAGGGCGACAGTCTCTACGATCCGGCGAGCATCCGGCTGATGCACCACCTGAACGCGGCGCTCCGCGCGCACGTGCTGTACCAGAAGGACGTCGAGTACATCGTCCGCAATGGCGAGGTCATCATCGTCGACGAATTCACGGGCCGCACGATGCCGGGCCGCCGCTGGTCCGACGGCCTGCACCAGGCAGTCGAAGCCAAGGAGGGGGTGCGAATCCGCGAGGAAAACCAGACGATCGCGTCGATCACCTTCCAGAACTACTTCCGCCTCTACAGCAAGCTCGCGGGCATGACCGGCACTGCCGATACCGAGGCCTTCGAGTTCCAGCAGATCTACGGGCTCGAGGTCGTCGTCGTGCCGACCCACATGCCGATGATCCGCAAGGACATGTCGGATCTCGTCTATCTGAACCAGAAGGATAAGTTCGAGGCAATCGTCGAGGACATCCGCGACTGCGTGAAACGCGGCCAGCCGGTGCTCGTCGGCACGACTTCGATCGAGACCTCGGAGAACCTGTCCGGCCACCTGAAGCAGTCCGACATACCGCACGCGGTGCTGAACGCAAAGCAGCACGAGCGCGAGGCGATGATCATCGCGCAGGCCGGACGCCCGGGCACGGTGACGATAGCGACCAACATGGCGGGCCGTGGAACGGACATCGTGCTCGGCGGCAATGTCGCGCGGCAGGTCGACCAGCTGCGCAAGGACGGTGTGATGAGCGACGAGCAGCTCGCGGGCCGCGCGCGAGAGCTGGAGAACGAATGGCAGCAGCTGCACGAGCAGGTGATCGCCGCGGGCGGCCTTCACATCGTCGGCACCGAGCGCCACGAATCGCGGCGCATCGACAACCAGCTGCGCGGCCGGTCCGGCCGCCAGGGCGATCCGGGCTCGAGCCGTTTTTATCTCTCGCTCGAAGACAACCTCATGCGCATCTTCGGCGACCCGGAGCGCACGAAATCGCTGCTCAAGACCGTCGGGATGCGCGAGGGCGAGGCGATCGAGAGCGGCATGCTGACGCGCCAGATCGAGCGCGCGCAGCGCAAGGTCGAATCGCACAACTTCGACGCTCGCAAGAACCTGCTCGAGTACGACGACGTCGCGAACGACCAGCGCAAGGTGATCTATCGCCAGCGCACCGAGATCATGTCGACCGACGACATCGCGGGAGTCATCAAGGACGTTCGCGTGGAAGTCGTGGACGCGATCGTCGCGCAATTCATTCCGGCGGACAGCGTCGAGGAGCAGTGGGACGTCGCGGGACTCGAGCAGGCCTTCGAGCGCGATTTCGGCGTGCAGACTGGACTCGCGGCCTGGCTCACCGAGGATCCGGCGCGACACGGCGCCGAGGCCGCGGAGCGGCTGCTCGCCGCGATCGAGGCGGCCTATGCGGAAAAATCGAGTCAAGTCGGCGAGCCGGTCATGCGCCATCTCGAGCGCGCGGTGATGCTGCAGCAGCTCGACATGCACTGGCGCGAGCACCTGGCCGGCATGGACTACCTGCGGCAGGGAATCTATCTCCGCGCCTATGCGCAGAAGAATCCGAAGCAGGAATACAAGCGCGAAGCTTTTGCGCTGTTCACGGCCATGCTCGACCGCATTCGCTCGGAGACGGTGATGCTGCTGCAGCGCCTGCAGGTGCGCACTGAAGAAGAAATCGAGCGCGAGGAAACCGAGCGCCAGCGGCGGCTGCAAAGCCGCATGCAGCTTCAGCATGCGCCGCCGCCGGAGCTCGCCGCGCAGGCGCCGCAGGCCGTTACGGCCGGCGCACGCGACGAGCCGGTTGCGCCCGAGCCCGCCGCGGCGCCCTTCGTCCGCGGCGAGCGCAAGGTCGGCCGCAACGAGCTCTGTCCCTGCGGATCGGGCCGCAAGTTCAAGCACTGCCACGGCGCGCTGCAGCGGGCCGGCGGTTAGCGGCGCGCGCATCCGGCGAGGACTGACCACTGATGGCGGGTCCTGCCGAAATTCATGTGATTGCCGGCGCGATACTGGACGCGGACGGCCGTGTATTGATCGCACAGCGCCCGCGCGGGCGGCACATGGCCGGCCGCTGGGAATTCCCGGGCGGCAAGCTCGAGCCTGGTGAAGATCCATTCGCCGGGCTCCGGCGCGAACTCGTCGAAGAACTCGGTGTCGTCGTGCGCGAGGCCCGGCCGCTCATCCGCCTGCGCCACGAATATCCGGAGCGGCGCGTGCTGCTCGACGTCTGGCAGGTCACGGCCTACGACGGCGAGCCGCAGCCGCTCGACTCGCAGGCGCTTACCTGGGCCCGGCCCGACGATCTCCCGAAACACGACCTGCTCGAAGCCGATCGCGCGATCGTCACCGCTCTCCGGCTGCCGCGCCTCGCGCGCTACCTGGATCGCGCCGAGGAACTGAAGGCGTTGAAAGGGAACGCGGCGCAGACTTTGGTCTGGAACCTGCCCGAAGGCGGCGATGAAGCGCTCGACGCGGAGGCGGTCGCCGCGGCACGTGCCGCCGGACATCGCGTCTTCGTCGCCGGATCCGACGTCGACGCCGTGCGCGCCGCTGCGATCGCGGGCTGCGACGGCGTCGTGCTGCGCTGGTTCGGACAGAACCTGCACGTGGATCGCAGCGGTGCCTTTCTCGTCGGCGTGCATTGCGAGGATGCCGAAGGCGCCATGCAGGCCGTGGTCGAGGGCGCCCACTTTCTGGTGATCGCGCCGGACGACGGTCCGCTGTCGGAGCGCCTGCTCGCGCGCCTCTGCGAGATGGTCGGCCGCCCCGTGTTCGCGGGCTGGTACCTCGACGCGCGGCGCCTCGAACGCCTGCAGCAGGCGGGCGTCCATGGCTGCGCCATCCGTCGTTGATCGGTTTGTTAGACTGCGCGCCTGGTCCTTTCGGGAGTGTCAGCACGGTGTACCGGCATGTCATATCCGGCCTTGCGATGGGCCTGCTCTTCACGGTTTCCGGCATGAGCGCCGGGGACGATTCGACCGCGGCTGCTGCGGTACTTCATTATCCGGCCGCCGCGCGCGGAACGGTTGTCGAGTCGCTGCACGGTACGGAGGTTGCCGATCCCTACCGCTGGATGGAGACGGCGTCACCCGAGGTCTCGGCCTGGGTCGCTGCGGAAAACTCGGTGTCGCAGCCCTATCTCGGCGCAATTCCCGCGCGTTCGACGATCCAGAAACGGCTGACCGAGTTGTGGAACTACGAGCAATACGGCTACAGCTGGATGGACGAGAAGTCGCGCATGCCGGTCAAACGCGGCAGCCGGTACTTCTTCGTCGAAAAGAGCGGTAGCCAGAACCAGGGAGTGCTCTACTGGTCCGCGTCGCTCGACGCCACGCCGCAGGTGCTGGTCGATCCGAACACGCTTTCGAAAGATGCAACGGCTTCGCTCGCCGACTATTCGATCAGCCCCGATGGCCGCTACGTCGCCTACGCCGTGTCCGATGGGGGCACCGACTGGGACACCTGGCATGTGCGCGAGGTCGGAAGTGGCCGCGACCTGCCCGACGCGATTGGCGACACCAAATTCACGAATGTTTCCTGGCTTCCCGACGCCAGCGCCTTCTACTACTCGCGTTATCCGAAGGGCGCAGACGGGAAGGGCGACGACCAGCAGCCGGTCAGCGTCTATCGCCACCGGCTCGGCGCGGCGCAGACGGACGACGAGCACGTCTATTCGATTGCGGACAACCCGCGGCACAACCCCTACGCCACACTTTCGGAAGACGGGCGCTGGCTCGTGTTCGGCATCTTCTTCGGTTTCGACAAGAACGCGGTTCACCTGCGCGACCTGTCGAAGCCCGACGCCCCGATCGTGCGCCTGCTCGACCGCTGGGACGGCATTTACGAGTTCCTCGGCGCCATGGACGACCGGCTCTACTTCAAGACGACTCAGGGCGCGCCGCGTGGCCGCGTGATCTCGATCGACCCAGCCGCGTCTGCGCCGGTCGAAGTCGTGCCGGAAGCGAAGGCGACACTCCACCAGGCCAGCCTCGTGGGCGGCCACGTGATCGCGAGCTATCTCGAGGACGCGCGTTCGCAGCTCGTCGTCTACGGCGTGGACGGAAAGCGGCTACGCGACATCCGCCTGCCCGGAAGCGGCACTGCGATCGGCTTCCAGGATTCTCCGAAGGAAAGCGAGACCTTCTTCGCCTATACCGATTACGTGACGCCCCTGGCGCTCTATCGCTACGACGTGGCGAAGGACGAGGTGCGGCAGTTCCGCAAGCCGACTGTGTCGTTCGACGGGAGTCCGTACGTCACGGAGCAGGTTTTCTATGCGAGCAAGGATGGCACGCGCGTGCCGATGTTCATCACGCGCCGCAAGGACGCGAAGCTGGACGGCAGCAATCCGACGCTGCTCTACGGCTACGGCGGTTTCGACGTGTCGCTGACGCCCACCTATAGCGCTGCGGTCGCGGCCTGGCTCGAGCTTGGAGGAACGTATGCGGTCGCGAACCTGCGGGGCGGGGGCGAATACGGTGCCGACTGGCACGACGCCGGCACGAAGACGCAGAAGCAGAACGTATTCGACGATTTCATCGCTGCGGCCGAGTGGCTGATCGCGAAGGATTACACCTCGCCCGCGAAGCTCGCGATCCACGGCCGCAGCAACGGGGGTCTCCTGGTTGGCGCCGTGATGGCGCAGCGGCCGGAACTCTTCGGCGCGACGCTGCCGGGAGTCGGAGTCATGGACATGCTTCGCTATCACCTGGCGAGTGCGAACGCCTACGCCTGGTCGTCCGACTATGGCACGGTCGAAGTCGCGGACCAGTTCCGTGCACTCGCAGCCTATTCACCGGTGCACAACCTGAAGCCGGGACGCTGCTACCCGCCGACGCTCGTGACGACGGCCGACCACGACGACCGCGTCGTGCCCTGGCACAGCTTCAAGTTCACCGCGGCGCTTCAGTACGCCCAGTCCTGCGCGAACCCGGTCATCGTCAGTATTGAAACGCGCGCCGGCCATGGCGCAGGAAAGCCGACCTGGATGCAGGTCGAGGACTGGGCGAACCAGTGGGCATTTCTGGTGAAGCACCTCGACATGCCGGGCGGTCGATAAGCCGAGCCCGAATGGTGCCGGGTCGTAGATTCGTAGATTCAAGCCAGGACCGAATCTACGAATCTACGACCCGGCACCACTAGTGCTTCGGGTAATCCTCGTCTGGAATTTCGGCGGGTTCGCCGGGGATGGCGTTGCGTTCCTCCAGCCAGCCGCCGAAATCGATGAGCTTGCAGCGTTCGCTGCAGAAAGGCCGGAAAGGATTGCCTTCCCATTCGTGGCGGCGGCCGCAACGCGGACAGGTGACTTCCCGCGGCATCGCGCTCAGTAACAGGTCGCGAGAACGAAGGGGACGTCCTCGCTCGCCTGCACGGGGCGGCTGTGGACGGTATTCCAGCGCAGGAAACGCAGCGAGCAGCGGTGGTGGCTGCCGCTGACTTCCGGGAAGAGCCGCGATGCGCCCGACACGCTGATGCGCAATAGCTGCACCGGCCGGTCGCGCTCGAAGACGATCTGAAAATTGCCGCCCGCCGCGCTCTCCTCCGTCGGCCGCGCGTTCTCTCGCGTGATCCAGAGGAGTTCGGAGACCGATTCGCAAAGCGGGCGGATCGTCGCGAGCCAGGCTGCGAGGTCGCTCTCGCGCGTGTCGGAATCGAGATTGAGCCAGTGATAGAAATCCGGCAGGTCGAACTCGCAAGTGCCGCCCGGGATCGCGCTGCGATGCTTGATCGCATTCAGGAACTCGGACTCCCGCAGCTTTTGCATGAAGTTCGCGCCCGCAGCATTCAGTTCCTCGCGGCGCCGCATGAGCGCGGACAGGACGTTGCGAAGCCGCGCGGCGTCCACGCCCGGGCGGTTCTGGTAGTCGCGGAGCACGGTCATCTGCCGCTCGAGTTCCTTCAGCACGTCCCCGCGCGCGTCGCCGCGCGAAGTGATCGCGAGGATCTCGAGCAGGCCCGTAACCGCGGAGCGGCTCGACCAGGCGTTCGGCAGGCCGGCGTGATAGGAGAGCTGCTGCCAGAGGAATTCGAGGCGCATGAAGGCGCGCATCCGCTCATTGAGCGGCTGCTCGTAGACGATGGGCTCCGAATCGGGCCTCGGTTCCGACGCTGCCTCGAACATTGCCCTATTTTGCGGTACGGCTTCCATAGGCGTAAACCTTGCCGGCTGTGACGCCGGCCACGTTGTCGCGGCCCATGTCAGTGCTGGGTCGCCATTTCGCGGTATTTGCGGTCGAGGACTGTCACGCGGGCCTCCAGTTCGGCGGGCAGGCCGTCGTTCTCGATGACGTCGTCGGCCGCCGCCAGACGCTGTTCGCGCGAAATCTGGCTCGCAAGCATGCGGATCGCGCCTGCCCGGGTTTCGCCGTCGCGCTCCATCAGTCGCCGGATCTGCGTCTCCTCGGGACAGTCGACGACGAGCACGCGATCGACCAGGCCCTCATGCCGGCCGTCGACGAGGAGCGGCACGACGAGAACCTCGTACGGACCCGACGCGCGCCCCGCCCGGCGCTCGAGCTCGGCGAGGATTGCGGGATGTAGGATCGATTCGACGGTGCGGCGCGTCGTCGCGTCAGCGAACAAGCGGCGGCGCAACCCGGCCCGATCGAGCCTGCCGTCGTCGTCGAGGATGCCGCCGCCGAGCGCGTTCACGAGGGCGCCCAATGCCGGCATACCGGGCTCCACGACATCGCGCGCGATGAGGTCGGTGTCGATTACCGTTGCTCCGATCGAAGCGAACAGGTTCGCGACCGTTGTCTTGCCGCTCGCGATGCCGCCGGTGAGTCCGATGCGAAGCATGGCGCGCGATTCAACCGAGACCCGCGACGTCGAGATAGCGCTCGACGATCTGCGGTCCCCAGAGGAGCGCGATCCATGCGGCGCCCGCGAGGTAGGGCCCGAACGGGATCGGCACTCCGCGGCCATGCCGTCGTGCGACGATCATCGCGACGCCGACGACGCTGCCGACGACCGCCGCGAGCAAAAGGACGAGCGGCAGCATCTGCCAGCCGAGCCAGGCTCCGATCGCGGCATACAGCTTGAAATCGCCGTAGCCCATTCCCTCCTTGCCGGTCACCAGCCGGAAGAGTTGAAACACCGACCACAGGAACACATAGCCCGCCACGGCTCCAATCACGGCATCCTGCGTCGCAACCGGGGGCGCCACTCCGTCCGGCGCGTGCCAGAGGCTTGCAATGAGCGCGAGCCACAGGAGTGGAATCGTCAGGATGTCCGGCAGAAGCTGGCGATCGATGTCGATGCCGGTGAGCGCTATCAGGTACCAGGTGAAAACCATCGCGAGCAATGCCTGCCCGCCGAAGCCGAAATGCCAGGCGACGGCGGCGGTCACCACGGCGGTCGCGATTTCGACTGCCGGATAGCGCGCCGGGATCGGAGCGCGGCAGGCGGCGCAGCGGCCTCTGAGCACGAGATAGCTGATCACCGGTATGTTCTGGCTCGCGCTGATCGGCGCATTGCAGGCCGGACAGCGCGAGCGCGGACGCACGAGATTGAAAGGTTCGCCATCGGGCGCCGGAGTCCGGCCTTCCAGTTCGGCCGCCTGCGCGCGCCATTGCCGCTCGAGCACGATCGGCAGCCGGTGGATCACGACATTGAGGAAGCTGCCGATTGCGAGGCCGAACAGAAAGGCCGCCGCGGCGAACACCGGCGGGTGCGCCGCGAGGAGCGCCAAGAGCGCGGGCTCGGTCAGATCACGGCGCCCAGCTTGAAGATCGGCAGGTACATGGCGATGACCAGACTGCCGACCAGCACGCCGAGGATCGCCATGATGAGCGGCTCGAGCAGTGACGACAGGCCGTCGACCGCCGAATCCACCTCGAGTTCGTAGAATTCGGCGACCTTCGCGGCCATCGCGTCGAGTGAGCCCGACTCCTCGCCGACGGCGATCATCTGGATCACCATGTTCGGGAAGAGGCCGGTGTTCTCCATCGCGCGCTGCAGGCGCTGGCCGGTCGCGACCTCGTCTCGCATGCGGAGCACGGCCATCTCATACACGATGTTGCCAGTCGCGCCCGCGACCGATTCCATGGCCTCGACGAGCGGCACGCCGGCCGAGAACATCGTCGAAAGCGTTCGCGCGTAGCGCGCGATCGCCGCCTTGACGAGGATCGGGCCGATGATCGGGATCTTGAGCGACAGCCGGTCGATGGCCTGGCGAAGCGCCTGCGAGCGCTTCTTCATGTGCAGGAAGAAGACGATGCCGCCCGCGAAAAGCAGGCCCATCCACCAGCCCTGTTCCTGAACGAACTTGGACATGTCGATGACCATGCGCGTGAATGCCGGCAGGTCGGCGCCGAAGCCTTTGAAGAGTGCCTCGAATTGCGGGATCACGAAGAGAAGCAGGATCAGGGTCACGATCACCGCGACCGCGAGCACGGCCGCCGGATAGAACAGCGCCTTCTTGATCTTCTTCTTGAGGGCCTCGGTCTTTTCCTTGTAGGTCGCGACCTTGTCGAGCAGCGACTCGAGCGCGCCCGCCTGCTCGCCGGCTTCCACGAGGTTGATGTAGAGGTCGTCGAAATAAAGCGGGTGTTTCGCAAGCGATTCGTGCAGCGAGCTGCCGCCCTCGATGTTCATCTTGATGTCGAGGATCAACTTCTGCATCGACGGCTTTTCGTGGCCGACGCCTACGATCTCGAAGGCCTGCACCAGCGGAATGCCGGCCCCGAGCATGGTCGCGAGCTGACGGCTGAAAACGGCGATGTCCATCGGGCTCGGCTTGCCGCCCGTGCTGAACAGGGTCGACTGCTTGCGGATCCGCGTCGGAACGATGTTCTGACGGCGGAGATCCGCGCGCACGTCCTGTTCGCTGACCGCGAGCAGACGCCCGCGGAGCTTGTTGCCCTTGCGGTCCTTGCCTTCCCAGTTGAACTGGGTGTCCCTGGCGGCTGCGACGGCGGTCGGCGGCATGGTTTCGGTCGTCCTCTAGCCTTAGCCCTGGATGTTAACGCCCGGCCTGATCACTCAACTGTGACGCGGTTGACTTCTTCGAGGCTGGTCATGCCGTCCCGGACCTTTTTGAGGCCCGCCGTGCGCAGATCCCAGACCCCTTCCTTGCGGGCCTCGTCACGGATATGGGGGGCGCTGCCGCCCTCCAGGATGATTCGGCCGATCGTTTCACTCACCGGCAGGACCTCGTAAATGCCGACCCGGCCCTTGTAGCCGTCCGTGCACTGCGAGCAGCCGACCGGCTTGTAGACCTTGAAATCCGGCTTCGAAACCTGTTCCTCGGTAAAGCCCTCTCGCAGGAGCGCTTCGTGTGGAACGTCGAGCGGCGCCTTGCAGTTCGGACAGAGCCGCCGCGCAAGCCGCTGGGCGATGATGAGGCTCACCGAGGTCGCGATCGCGTAGGGCTTCACGCCCATGTCCACGAGGCGGGTCAGCGTCTGGGGCGCGTCGTTCGTATGCAGCGTGGAGAGCACGAGGTGGCCTGTCTGCGCCGCCTTGATCGCAATCTCCGCGGTCTCGAGGTCTCGGACCTCGCCGACCATGATCACGTCCGGGTCCTGGCGCAGGAAGGCGCGCAGCGCCGAGGCGAAGGTGAGCCCGACTTTCGGATTCACGTTCACCTGGTTCACCCCGGGGAGAACGATTTCTGCCGGGTCCTCGGCCGTCGAGATATTCGTGTCCTCGACATTCAGGATCGAAAGCCCCGTATAGAGCGAAACTGTCTTGCCGCTGCCGGTCGGGCCGGTCACGAGGATCATGCCCTGAGGCCGCGCCAGCGTCTTGAGGTAGAGCTCCTTCTGGAACCCCTCGTAGCCGAGCGCGTCGATGCCCATCATCGCCGTGCTCGCGTCGAGGATGCGAAGCACGATTTTTTCGCCGAAAAGCGTCGGGCAGCTCGACACGCGAAAATCGATAGAACGGTTCTTGGAAAGCCGCATCTTGATGCGGCCGTCCTGCGGCACGCGCCGCTCCGCAATGTCGAGCCGCGACATCACCTTGAGTCGCGCGGCGAGTTTGGTCGCAAGCTGCACCGGTGGCTGGGCAATCTCGCGGAGCACGCCGTCGATGCGAAGCCGAATCCGGTAGTACTTCTCATAGGGTTCGAAATGGATGTCCGAGGCGCTTTTCCGGATCGCGTCCAGCATGATCTTGTTAACGAAGCGGACGATCGGCGCGTCTTCGATGTCGTCGCGCGAAGACTCGGACTCCATCGCATCGTCGGCGTGTGAAGTGTCGAGGTTCTCGAGATCGAAGTCGTCGTCGTGCCCCATGGTCGGCATCGACGTGTCGACCTGCTCGATCGCCTTCTGAACGGCGCGCTGGAGCTTGTCGTCCTCGACGACCACGGCCTCGATCGCGAGGCCGGTCTGGAACTTGATCTCGTCGAAGGCGTGCAGGATCGTCGGGTCGGAGACACCGATGTGCAAGCGCTTGCCGCGCTTGACGAGCGGCAGCACGCGATGCTTCGCGAGCAGCTTGTCGCTGACGAGCCGGATGGTGTCGATGTCGGTCGCGACTGAGTCGAGGTCCAGGAGCGGCATGCCGAACTCCTGGGCCGCGGCGATCGCGATGTCGCGGGCGGCCGCCATGTCGTGCGACACGAGCCAGCTCACGAGGTGCGTCTTGCGCTCGCGGGCACTCGCGATCGCGTCGAGCATCGCAGCCTCGTCCACGAGGCCGTCGAGCACGAGCCGCTGGGGCAGGCCGGTCAGTACGGCCCGCACCGAACCGGCGGCGACGGCGTTATCGTTCAATGATCCGCTCCCTGCACGGCGCTACCATACCCTTGAGGCTCCCCGGGAAACCGGGATCTTGTAGCCTAACCCACCGTGCCAGCAATTGTTAAATTTGCCGGAATGCTCCCATAGAGCGGTCAACAAGCCCTTGACCCGGTTCACATTCGGGGTAGTTCGGGATCGACCGGCAGTTCACCCGGATAGCGGGCCTTAAGGGCATTCCAGAGACGACTGGCTTCCGGATCTTGAGCAGGGTCTGGCCGTCCTTTCAGTGCCCTTGGCGCGGGCTTGCGGCGGTCCGTGAGGAGGTAACGGGGACCCGCATCCGCGGGCCCCGGAATCGACGCCAGCAGGGAGGTCGAGGAAATCGCCGCCCGCTGCTTGTGTGCGAGCAGTTCGGGCAGGCGATCCTCGCGAAACTGCACCCAGCCCGAGCCATAGTCGAGCTCGTAGTAAACCGCGGCCTCGTCGATGATCCCTGCGGCCTCGTAGCGGCCGGCAAGGACGTCGGGGGTACTGAAATCGGTTTCGGTGAAGCGGATGCGGGACTCGAGTTCAGTGGCGCGCGAGGGATCCTCAAGGTAGGGCAGGAGCGAAATTCCATCGACATCCGAGGGCGCCTTGCCGGTCACCATCTGCTCGAGCGTCGGTCTCAAGTCCTCGAGCGAAACCGGCCAGCCGTAATCCCGTTCGGGCCCGGGCAATCGCGCGCGGCCGAAGGCTCGCATCGCGAGAAGCACCTGGTACTGGCTGGGACTCATTACGCTTGTGCCATGACCCCAGAGCGAGTCCCAGATCTCGCGACTGGTCCCGGTGCCGCGCAGCATCGAATCATTCTCGGCTCCGAGCGCGTCGCCATGATCCGACAGCAAGACGACGATCGCATTGTCGAGCACGTGCTTGTCGGCCAGGAGTTTCATGACCTCCTGGAACTGCCGATCAACTTCCGCGACCGCCTCGCCGTAAGCGTCGCGATAGGCATCGGGCACGGTGGGAATCGGCCGGCCGGCCCAGGCATAGGGCCAGTGCGCGAGCGTGAGGTGGATCGCGAGCAGGGAAGGTCCGCGAACGGACAGTTCACGCTCGAGCCGCCGCACGAATTGCCGCGGCTCGTAGGTGACGCAGGCCGCCCGATTCGCGTGATTCGAGGGAAACAGCCATGCTCCGGCAGCCGTCGAGGCCACGAGGTTCACGAGCGGCAGGTCGCCCGCATATCCGAGCAGAAAATCAATTGCGCCGACCGGCGGCGTGATCAGGTCGTCGAAGCCGAATGAGCGGTCGATGTTCGCGAAGCGCACCTCGTCGGTCGCGTAGGTCGAACGATAGCCGTATTCCCGAAGCACATCGGGGAATGTCGTTCCCGGGTTCACGAGGCTCCGCGGCATCAAGTTGACCCTTGCATTGGTCCGGGTCGGGTGGCGGCCCGTCAGGATCGAGATCCAGGAGCCGTAGGTCCGCGCCAGGGGTGTAATGGAGTCGTCAAAGCGGCGCGCCCTCTTGAGAAACGTGTCGATATTCGGTGTGTGCGCTTCACCCCGGCGGGGAATCGTCAGGTCATTCCGAAGCGAGTCGATGCCGAGGATCACGATGTGCGGCCGGGATTCTGCGGTCACTGGAACTGCGGCACCGAGACTCAGCGGTCGCGCGTTCCACACGACGAGCGCCAGAAAGGCAATCGCGGCCATTCCCGGCGCAAGCGTGACGCGAAGCGGCCGCCCCCTCGAGGCGCGGATCCCCAACCAGAGGATCAGCAATGAAAGCAGCGCAATGACGTGGGTGATCGGGTGCAGCCCGAGGATTAGCCGCCGCCAGCCCGATTCCTCGCCCGCGAATATCGACCCCGGATACCAGGTCGTATTGACGGCCATCACGAGGCCGCAAAGTACCGCAAGCCAACCGGCGATCAGCCATCCGCGACGTGCGACCACGCGCCGCGGAAACGCGGCCTCCGACATGCGCGCGAGTGCAAAGGCGAGAAGCCCTAGCAGTGCATGAATCAGCACGAGGGCAGCGCCGAATTTCGCGAGCTGCCAGGCCAGCACCGAGCCGAACGCTTTTTCGATGCTGACGGACGCAGTGACCTGGTCGCTGGCGAGCAGGAAATGGATTTCGCGTACCACCCACCAGAGACAGCCCGCGAGCCAGGCCAGGGCGAGTGTCAGGCTGAGGGTGACGCCCGACCAACCGCCGCGCGCGGCATTGGGAGCGTTGCTCATGATTCGCGAGCGGAATTTGCAGAGGCTAAAAAACAAGGCCCCTGCATGCAGGGGCCTTGCCGGTCCGGCTCAATTGCCGGGCCATTCGGTCTTAGGCCGAACCGCCGAAGCCACTGCGGCATGAAGCCGGCATGTGCTTGTCGCTGAGGTCGGTCGTACCCGTATCAGACGCTGTTTCAGCAGCGGTGACGCCATCCGGTGTGGCATACGCATTGGCAGGTGCGTTGGCTTTGCCGCACTGCCACACGACGTCGCCGTTTTCGTTAACCCAAGGCTGGATCGACAGAATCCCGTCCTGGACCTTGGAGTTGGCGTCCTTGCCGTACACGATGATGATTGTACCGTTCGAGACGTCAATCGATTCAACGTAGCGGCCCGCCTTGTCGCCCAGAACAGCAGCCGACCCGAGACCCGCTTCGACCAGGGTCGCCGGCCAGGTGCCGGTCTGCGCCAGGTACTCAGCGACACCCGCTTTGACGTCCGACGCGAGCGTCAAGCCTTCAGAGACCTGCGCGCGAATCGTATAGTCCTGGTACGCGGGGATCGCGATCGCGGCCAGGATGCCGATAATGGCCACCACGATCATCAGTTCGATGAGCGTGAAGCCCTTCTGGATAGCCTTCATTTCCATAACTCCTTTTGACAACCGAGGGCGGCGCTCATGCGCCGATGCAATGTAGGTACAGCAAGGATCATGCCAACGGAAAAGCCTGCTGTAAGTGACGGATTTATCAGAATTTTGCAGTGACTTGTCAGAAGATCGTCGGGGATTGACGACGGCTGACCCGACCTGTCGTGTCACAAACTGACGCGGCGCGTCACTCGATGCCGAGCTTCTTGATCCGATAGCGCAAGGCCCGGAAGCTGATGCCGAGAGCCCGGGCCGCGGCCGTCTTGTTATACCGGGCCTCCTCGAGCGCCCGCCGGATGGAAGCCCGCTCGATGTCCTCGAGCGTCTGGGGCAGGGTACCCGGCCGGTGCGGCGGAACCGTCTCTTCGCCGAATGCCGGCGAGACCCGGAGTTCAATGTCATCCGGCAGAATCGTGCCGCCATCACAGAGCGTAAGGGCCCGTTCGATCACGTTTTCGAGTTCACGCACGTTTCCCGGATAGTCGTGGGTTACCAGGAGCTGCATGGCCTCGTCCGAGATGACGGGCGGCGCCATGTTGAGGCGCGCGGCGAATCGTTCCGTGACCGAGGCGGCGAGCTCGGGCACGTCGGCGAGCCGCTCGCGGAGCGCCGGGACCCGCATTTCGATCACGTCAATCCGGTAGTAGAGGTCTTCGCGGAAGCGTCCCGCGGCGACCAGCTCGCCAAGGTCGCGATGCGTCGCCGAGAGAATGCGGACGTCGACCGGTTGCTCGCGCTGGTCGCCGACCGGCCGCGCGGTCTTTTCCTGGATGAGACGCAGAAGCTTCACCTGCATCACGAAGGGCAGGTCGGCGACTTCGTCGAGAAAGAGCGTGCCGCCTTCGGCGGCCTGCACGAGGCCGAGCTTGTCGGCGACCGCGCCCGTGAAGCTGCCGCGGCGATGGCCGAAGAGTTCGCTCTCCATCAGTTCCGAGGGAATCGCGCCGCAGCTGACCGGAACGAAGGGCGCGTCCTTGCGCGGTCCGGTTTCGTGAATGAGGCGCGCGACCAGTTCCTTGCCGGTGCCCGATTCGCCGGTGATGTGCACGGGCGCCTGGCTCCGAGCAACACGACTGATCATCGTGCGGACTTTCTGCATCGGCTCGGAATCGCCCAGTAGCCGGCGACCGCCATCGGCTCCGCGCCGATTGTCCGAGAGCTTTAGCGCCTGGTTGACCAATTTGCGCAGGTCTGAGATGTCGACGGGCTTTCGGACGAAATCGAAGGCACCGAGCTTCAATGCGCGGACGGCCGCCTCGAGATGGCCGTGCGCCGTAATCACGGCGACCGGCAGGTCGGGCGTTTGCGATTGGATCCACTCGATGAGTTCCGTGCCGTCGCCGTCGGGGAGCCGGAGATCGGTGAGGCAGAGCGCATAGGGCGTTCGGCTCTGCAGTTCGCGCCGCGCGGAGGCGAGGTCGTGCACGGCGCTCGAGTCGACGCCCATGCGCGCGAGTGTCAGCGACAGGAGTTCGCAGAGATCCGGCTCATCGTCGACGATCAGCGCCCGCGGGTTTCCCATGGCCGGTCAGGTCTGTTCCCAGCGCTGTGGATCGGAGAAAACGATACGGAAAACGCTGCCGCCGCCAGTCCGCGGCTCGAACACGAGGAGCGCCCGGTTGCACTGCGCGAGTTCGCGTGCGATGAACAGCCCGAGCCCGGTACCGCTCGCGCGCGACGTGAAGAAGGGTTCGAATATCCGGTCGCTGATCGTCGAGTCGATGCCCGGCCCGCGATCGAGCACCTCGAGGAAGGGGCGGAGGCTGCCGGCAAGCCGGCCGATCCGCACTTCGATCCTGTCGTCGTCCGTCTTCACCGAGTAGCGGAACGCGTTCTCGCACAGGTTCCACAGGATCTGGTGCAGGTGCGAGGGATCGACACGCACCTCGAGATCCGGTTCCGGCAGCTCGGCGACGAGTTGTCCCGGTTGGTGGCCGCCGGTATTGATGAATTCCTGAACGAAGTCGGTCAGCCATTCGCTGAGCGGCATGCGCTCCGGACGGGTCGTCTCCCGTCGTCCAAGTTGCTGGACATTGCCGACGATCGTACTGACGCGCTCCGCATTGGTCTTGATGATTTCGCTCATGCGTCGATTCGAGTCGGAGAGCTTTGGATCCTCGCCGAGGAGCTGCGCCGCATGGCTGATGGCGCCGACGGGATTGCGAATCTCGTGCGCGATCGACGCCGAAAGGCGCCCAAGTGCGGCGAGGCGGGTCTGGTGGATGCGATCGTCGAGCGTGGTCAGGTCCTCGAGAAACACGAGGACAGGGGGTGGATGTCCTGTGCCCAGCCTCGCGAAATGCGGACGCACTTCTCGCAGCCCGTCGACCGCGAGCAGGTTGCCGCCGGCCGTGTCCGTTACGGGCTCGCTCTGCCGCCACATCGTTAGGAGATAGAGCAGGCGCGGAGAGACTTCGCCGAGCAGCGCGTTTGCCGTCGCATCGCCGCCCAGGATCTGGCGCGCCGATTCGTTGATCAGCCGTATGCGATCCTGCTCGTCGACGACCACGAGGCTCTCGCGCAGACGCTCGACGATGTACTGTGAAAGCTCCGCCAGGTTCGCGAGGTCGAGATCGCGCTGGCGGACGAGCGCCTCGCTCTCGCGAAGCCGCCCCGCGAGCGGCGCGACGGCGAGCGCTGCGACGAAAATGACGCCGCCGAGCAACCCCGCCTGGGTCAGGTCCGAGGAATCCGAGACGCCGGCGAACCAGAGCACGATCTGCTGTCCGAGCACGAAGAGCGCGGCGATCGCGGCAATGGTCGTCGCCGTGCGCTGGGGCAACAGGAGACTCACGGCCGCGACCGGCAGGATGAGGAGAAGTCCCGCTCCGCTCGCGGCGCCCGCGCTGGTCAGCAGGAGAGCTGTGACGGCGATGACGTCGAAGGCAACGTGGATGAAAGCCTGCGCATGCAAGGAAGGCCAGCGCGTCTTCAGGAGCGCGATGCAGATCACTCCTGTCGCGAACCAGGCGGCGATTGCATATAGATAGAGGGTCGGGTACGCGGCGCCCAGGAGCTGCGGGCGCGTCGCAAGAAGCGCGAGCACCACCAGCACCGAAGGAATGCCGAGCCGGTAGAGATTGAGCAGGCCCAGGACACGCCAGGCGAGCTCCGGATCGCCGGCCGATTTCTCTGTTTCCGCCGGTTTTTTCACGGCGGCACTTTAGCACGGGGTCTCGCGACGACCGGCGGCTCGACTCGCGTTTGCGACGCGGTTCAAGGCAGCCGTTAGAATGCTGTGATGAATCTTCACGAATACCAGTCGAAGCGCGTCTTCGCCGACTACGGTGTGCCCGTTCCGGCGGGCAAGGTCGCGATGAGCGAGGCCGAAGCGGCGGCGGCGGCTCGCGAGCTGGCGGGGCCGCTCTGGGTGGTGAAGGCGCAGGTTCACGCGGGCGGCCGCGGCAAGGCGGGCGGCGTCAAGCTCTGCCGTTCGCCTGCGGAGGTCGGCAAGGCGGCTGCGGCAATGCTGGGCACGCGGCTCGTGACCATCCAGACCGGCAGCGACGGCCTGCCGGTCGAATCCGTGTACGTCGAGTCGGGCAGCGCGATCGAGCGCGAGCTCTATCTCAGCCTGCTGCTCGACCGCGAGCGCGGACGGCTCGCATTCGTGGCATCGGCCGCGGGCGGCATGAATATCGAGGAAGTGGCGGCGAAGGAGCCCGACCGGATCCTGCGCGCCGATGTCGATCCCGCGGCGGGACTCCAGGGTTTCCAGTGCCGCCGCCTCGCGTTCGGTCTCGGTCTGTCGGGACCGCAGGTCGCGGAGTTCGAGCGCATTGCGCGCGCTCTCTATCGCCTCTATCTCGATCGCGACCTGACGTTGATCGAGGTCAATCCCCTGATCGTCACCAAGGACGGAAAGGTGGTGGCGCTCGATGCCAAGATAAATGTCGACGCAAACGCGCTCTACCGGCAGCCCGAGCTTGTTGCGCTCCGCGATCCCTCGCAGGAGGATCCGATGGAGCGCGAAGCCTCCGAGCATGAACTCAATTACGTCTCGCTCGATGGCAACATCGCCTGCATGGTGAACGGTGCCGGGCTTGCGATGGCGACCATGGACCTGATCAAGCTGCACGGCGGCACGCCGGCGAACTTTCTCGACGTCGGCGGGACCGCGACGGCCGAGCGCGTGACCGCTGCGTTCCGGCTCATCCTGTCGAACGAGCGCGTGCGCGCGGTGCTCGTCAACATCTTCGGCGGCATCGTGCGCTGCGACGTCATCGCCGAGGGCATCGTCCAGGCCGTGCGGGAAGTCGGCGTCTCGGTGCCGGTGATCGTCCGGCTCGAAGGCACGAACGCGGACAAGGCCCGCAAGATCCTGGCCGCGAGCGGGCTTGCGATCACGGCGGCGAAGGATCTCACGGACGCGGCGACGAAATCCGTGCGCCTCGCGCGGCGCGGAAGCGCGAAGTGAGCATCCTCGTCGACCGCGCGAGCCGCGTGATCTGCCAGGGCTTCACGGGCAAGCAGGGCACGTTCCATTCCGAACAGGCGATCGCCTACGGCACAAACCTGGTCGGCGGCGTGACGCCGGGACGCGGCGGCAGCCGCCATCTCGATCGCCCGGTGTTCGACACCGTGCACGACGCGGTCGCGAAGACGCGTGCCGACGTCAGCATGATCTATGTGCCGGCGCCGTACGCTGCGGACGCCATTCTCGAGGCCGCCGACGCCGGCATCCGGCTGATCGTCTGCATCACCGAGGGCATTCCCGTCAATGACATGGTGCGAGTGAAAGCGGCGCTCCGCGGCGGGAAATCGAAGCTCGTCGGGCCGAACTGCCCAGGCGTGATCACGCCCGGCGAGTGCAAGGTCGGCATCATGCCGGGATTCATCCACAAGCCCGGGCGCGTCGGCATCATTTCGCGCTCCGGCACGCTCACCTACGAGGCGGTGTTCCAGACCACGAATCTCGGCCTCGGGCAGTCGACCTGCGTCGGCATCGGCGGCGATCCCGTGCGCGGCATGAATTTCATCGACGTGCTGGCTCTCTTCGAGAAGGACGCGAGGACCGCGGGCATCATCATGGTCGGCGAGATCGGCGGCAGCGACGAGGAGAATGCGGCCGACTACGTCCGCCGCCATCTGACCAAGCCCGTCGTGGCCTACATTGCGGGCGTCACCGCGCCGCCGGGCAAGCGCATGGGGCATGCCGGCGCCGTGATCGCCGGCGGCAAGGGCACGGCCGCAGACAAGTATGCGGCGCTCGAAGAGGCCGGCGTGGCGACCGTACGTTCCCCCGCCGAGCTCGGCAGCGCGATGAAGAAGGCGCTGGCTTCCAGGCGGCGTCGCAGGAAGAAGCGCTGACCGAAATGGAATGTGCGCGCCTTGAAAAGGGGGACGCTTCCCTTTTCCCGAAGGACCGAAGGAAAAGGGAAGCGTCCCCCTTTTCAAGGCGTATCACGTGTTGCGGATAGCGCTCGCCCAGATCAATCCGACGGTCGGAGACGTGCCGGGCAATGCGGATCGCATTGCCGGCCGGCTTGCCGAGGCGCGGCGGGCGGGCGCGGCGCTCATGGTCACGCCGGAGCTCGCGCTGTCCGGGTATCCGCCGGAGGACCTGTTGTTTCATCGCGGTTTTCGCCGTCGCATCGACGACGCGCTCGCGCGCCTCGCGGAAGCGGCCCGCGGCATCGATCTCCTGGTCGGGTATCCGGAGTACGCGGGCGGCGCGCTCCACAACAGCGCGGCCTGGCTGAGGGACGGCAATCGCATCGCCAACTACCGCAAGCAGCGGCTGCCGAATTACCAGGTGTTCGATGAAGAGCGTTACTTCAAGGCGGGCGGTGAGGCGACAGTCGTGGAAATTGGCGACATCCGCGTCTCGCCGCTGATATGCGAGGACGTCTGGCACGGCGAACCCGCGAAGTCCGCCTGCCTGGCGGGCGCCGATCTCTGCATCGCGCTCAATGCCTCGCCGTACCAGCAGGGCAAGCAGGCCGAGCGCGAGGCCAATCTGGCGCTTCGCGCGCGGGCCGGCGGAATTCCGTTCGTCTATCTCAACCTCGTCGGCGGCCAGGACGAACTCGTATTCGAGGGCAGCTCGTTCGCGGTGGACGCGACGGGCCGTGTCATGCATCGCGCCCCGGCTTTCGAGGAATCGCTGTCATGCATGGACGTGAGTGTCGCGGAGGGCGGCGTCCAGGTCGAACCGGAGACGGTCGCGCGCCTGCCGACGGGCGAGGAAAGCGTCTGGCGCGCGATCGTGCTCGGCGTGCGCGACTATGTCGGCAAGCACGGCTTTCCCGGCGTCGTGATCGGGCTTTCGGGCGGCGTCGATTCAGCTCTCGTGCTCGCGCTCGCCTGCGACGCGCTCGGCGCCGACCGCGTGCATGCGGTGATGATGCCGTCGCGATTCACCTCTCCCATGTCTGTCCACGACGCCGAGGCGATGACGAAAGGACTCGGCGTGCGCTACTCGGTCATCTCCATCGAATCCATCTATGAGGCGACACTCGCGGCGCTCAAGCTGGAATTCTCCGGCAAGCCGGTGGACTCCGCGGAAGAGAATATCCAGGCGCGTTGCCGGGGCATGCTGCTCATGGGCATTTCGAACAAGACCGGCCGCATGGTGCTGACGACCGGCAACAAGAGCGAGATGTCGGTCGGCTATGCGACGCTCTATGGCGACATGGCAGGCGGCTACGCGCCGATCAAGGATTGCAGCAAGACGCTGGTGTGGAAGCTCGCGCGCTGGCGCAATGCGCAGTCGCCGAAACCGGTCATTCCGGCGCGCATCATCGAGCGGCCGCCGACCGCCGAACTTCGCGACAATCAGTTCGACTCGGACAGCCTGCCACCCTACGACGTGCTCGATCCGATTCTCGAGGCATTCATCGAATACAACCGTACGGTGGACGAGATCGTCGAGATGGGATTCGAGCGCGCGACGGTCACGCGCGTGCTCGAGCTCGTGAAGCGGAACGAATACAAGCGGCGGCAGGCACCTCCTGGCGTCCGTGTCAGCGGCCGCGCCTTCGGGCGCGACTGGCGCTATCCGATCACTTCAGGTTATCGGCCCGGCGAATCCTAAAGGGGACGTTCCCCTTTAGCGGCAGACCGCGCACGCCGCTACCGTCGTTTGGCTAAAGGGGAACGTCCCCTTTAGGATTCCTACCAGAAAGGCCACCAGTCGCGATTGGCCTTGCGCTCCGCTTCGGCGTTCGGGTAATTGAGCGCGAAAACTTCCTGCGAGCGTTCGGCCAGGTCGTCGAGCCCCATCCCCTTGTAGGCGGAGATCATCACTTCGAGCGCCTCACGCACTGCCGGGGCGCCGTCGAAGTTCTCGATGCAGTAACGAGCGCGGGCGATCGCCGCGACATAAGCCTGGCGCTTCAGGTAATGCTCCGCGACATAGACCTCGTATTCGGCGAGGCGGTTGCGCAGGAAGATCATGCGCTGGCGCGCATCGTGCGCGAACTCGCTGTCCGGATGCTGCCTGATCAAGGCGTCAAAGGCCTCGAATGCGCGGCGCACATCCTGTGGCGGCCGCTCCGTCAGGTCGGTATTGAACCACCGCTCGAGAAAATTGGGCGAGCGTTCGAAGTATACGAGGCCCTTGATGTACATCGCGTAGTCGACGCGCGGATGCGTCGGGTTCTCGCGGATGAACTGGTCGGCGGCGTCGATCGCCGATTCCTGTTCCTTGCTCCGGTAGTAGGCGTAGATGATGTCGAGCCGGCCCTGGCGCGCCTGCTCGCTGAACGGATAGCGCGCCTCGAGGCCCTCGTAGTAGCGCACCGCGCCGCGGTAATCGCCGCCCAGCAGGAGGCTGTGGGCGCGGTCGTAGAGTTTCTCGGGCTGCAGATTCTCGGCGGCGCGGTCGCGACTGCTGCAGGCGGCGATTGCGAGTGCGCTGCACGCGATCAGGAGGATGCGCGCCATCGTTCTGTCTGGCTGCAAAGGACTGGACCCCGGCTGTTGATCCGACGCAGTATAACGAACAAAGACCCGCCTTGACCCCCATGAGTTCCCCCCGACACCAACGCGAACTGCGGTTGCCGCTGCAGGCGGCCGGCCGCCGTCTCGACCAGGCCCTGGCGGACGCGTTGCCGGAGTACTCGCGCACGCGCATCAAGCGCTGGATCGATGCGGGACAGCTGCGCGTCGACGGCCGCGTGCCGCGGCCGCGCGACATCGTCGCGGGCGGAGAAAGCGTTGCGCTCGACGCGCCGGACGAGGACGCCGTTGCGCCGGTTGCCCAGGACATCGCGCTCGCGATCGCCTGGGAGGACGCGGACGTGATCGTCGTCGACAAGCCGGCGGGTCTGGTCGTGCATCCCGGCGCGGGCAATCCCGACCAGACCCTCCAGAACGCGCTCCTTGCTTACGACGCGACGCTCGCGAAGCTGCCGCGCGCCGGCATCGTGCACCGGCTCGACAAGGACACGAGCGGACTCCTGATCGTCGCGCGGAACGAAACCGCGCGCCTCACGCTTGCGGAGGCGCTCGCGGCGCGCGACATCCATCGCGAGTACCAGGCGGTCTGCGTCGGCGTGATGACGTCCGGCGGAAAGGTGGACGCGCCGATCGACCGGCACCCGGCGGACCGGCTGCGCATGACGGTGCGCTCGAGCGGTCGCGAGGCGGTCACGCACTACCGCGTGATCGAACGCTTCCGGCGCCATACGTGGGTGCGGGTGACGCTGGAGACGGGCCGCACGCACCAGATCCGCCTGCACCTCTCGCATGCCGGCTATCCTCTCGTCGGCGACCCGGTGTACGGCCGGCGGCTCGCGATTCCGCGCGGCGCGACTCCCGCGCTCGCCGAGGCGCTTCGCGGATTCCGGCGCCAGGCACTGCACGCCGCAAGACTCATGTTTACTCACCCGGGCGACGGGCGGAGCGTCGAGGTCGAGGCGAAATTACCCGCGGATTTTCTCACGCTCGTCGCCGCTCTCAAGCGCGACCGGAACGCGGCGGACGGCTGATGCCTGCGCCCGAGTTCCTTCGTCCGGACTGGCCGGCGCCCGCGCGCATTCGCGCGGCCATGACCACGCGCGCCGGCGGGGTCAGCGCCGGTGCCTACGCCAGCTTCAATCTCGCCGCGCATGTCGGCGACGACGAGGCCGCGGTCGCGGAAAATCGCCGGCGACTGCGGGCCACGCTGCGGATTCCGTCCGAACCGGCCTGGCTCGAACAGGTCCACGGCATTCGCGTCGCAGTCGTGCCGGACTCCGCAGCCGGATCGGCCGATGCCATCGTGTCCTTCAAGAGTGGCGGCGTCTGCGCAATCCTCGTCGCGGACTGCCTGCCGGTATTCCTCGCGAGCCGTGACGGCGATCGAGTCGGAATCGCGCACGCGGGCTGGCGCGGTCTCGCAGCCGGCATCGTCGAGGCGACAGTCGCGGCACTCGACTGCGATCCGGGAAAGCTCGTTGCCTGGCTCGGGCCGGCGATCGGCCCGGCCGCGTTCGAGGTCGGCCCTGAAGTGCGCGAGGCCTTTACGCACCGCGATTCCGGGGCGGCCGCCGAATTCCGGCGCGGCCGCGAGGGGCGCTTCCTGGCGGACCTGCCGGCGCTCGCGCGGCGACGGCTCGCGGCCTGCGGCGTGGCGTCGGTGAGCGGAGGGGAGCTTTGCACACACTCGGATCCCGAGCGCTTTTATTCCTTCCGCCGCGACGGCGAGACGGGGCGCATGGCCGCGCTCGCCTGGCTCGCCTGAGGTAGGCTCTCGCCCATGTCGACGCTTGCACCCATCCTGTTCCTGACGGCGGCCAGCGGCGCGCTGTCGGCGATCATCGCCGGCGGTTTCATGCTGCTGTCGGCGGCGCGCCGCAACGCCTTGCTGCCGCATCTCGTGAGCTTCGCGACCGGCGCGTTGCTCGGCGCAGCGCTCCTCGCGCTCCTGCCGCACGCGATCGAGTCCGGCGCCGGCACGCACGGCATCGGCATCGCGCTTGCGGGCGGCATCATTGCGTTCTTCGTGCTCGAGAAGATGGTGCTCTGGCGTCACTGCCACGTGGATGCCTGCGAGGCGCACGGACCCCAGGATCACCATCGGGCGCGCGCCTCGGCGACCCTGATCCTCTGGGGCGACGCTTTCCACAACATCCTCGACGGCGTCCTGATCGCCGCCGCCTTCATGACGAATCCGCACCTCGGCATCGTCACGACGGTTGCCGTGTTCGCGCACGAGATTCCCCAGGAAGTGGGCGACCTGGCGATTCTCCTGAATGGGGGCATGAGCCGCGCCCGCGCGCTCGTGCTCAATATCGCGGTCAGCCTTGCCTCCGTCGCTGGCGCGGTCATCGCCTGGTACCTGATGGCAGAAGCTTTGTTCGTGCTCCCGTACGCCCTCGCGATCGCCGCCGCGAGTTTTCTCTACGTCGCGGTGGCCGACCTGATCCCGGGATTGCACAAGCGTGTCGATGCGCGCACTTCGGTTCAGCAGGTCTCGCTCATCGCGCTCGGCATTCTCGTCATCGGCCTGACGCACGAATTCGCGCACTGACCGGTCAAGTTCGGCTGTCGCACGCACTACGACGCCCGGGAACCCTGCTCGCTCGCTCACCAGAACGGACATTCGCTCGCTCGCAGGTTCCCGTGCGCCTTGTGCGCGCGACAGCGGATGTGTCCCGCCCGCGCGCGGACCAGCCCGCCGGGACACCCGAGCGAGCGACTAAAGTTCCGGCGGAGCGAGCGAGGGGAGTCCCGGCGGGCGCAGTACGGGAGCGGGCGCGTCACATCAACTGTTGAGACGCAAAGCCTCGCGGAGCCCGATCAGTACGAGTTCAGGGACATGTGCATCGAACAGGTTCTCTTCCTCGAAGAGACGAGCGAAACCGCCCGTGCCAACCAGTACGGTGGGCCGGTCCGCAAAGTATTGCGTACGGACTTCGGAGCAGAGGTGGCGGAGGATCGCGATATTGCCGTGATAGAGACCCGCCTGGATGCTTTCCACGGTCGATCGTCCGAGCAGCTCGGGCGGTTTCCGGATCTCGACTTTCGGCAGGCGCGCGGTGCGCGCATCGAGGCTTTCCATCGCGAGCCGCAGGCCCGGCAGGATGACGCCGCCGAGATAATCGCGCTCGTCGGTCAGGGCGTCGATCGTCGTCGCCGTGCCGAAGTCCACGATGATCGCATTCTTGCCGGGAAAGAGCTTCGCCGCGGCGATGGCGCCGGCGATGCGATCGCTGCCGACCTCCAGCGGGTTGCGGTAGCGGATCTTGAGCCCCGTGCGCACCCCGGGCTCGAGGATGAATGGGCGCACGCCGAAGTACTTCATGCTCGCGTTCCGCACCGAGTGCACCATGTCCGGGACGACGGAGCAGATCGCGACCGCCGTAATGCTCCCAGGATCGACGTCGTTTTCACGCAGCACCTGCCGGCAGAAAAGGCCAATCTCGTCGGAGGTGTTTTCCGCGCGCGTGGCATGGCGGAACTGAAGGCAGAGACGCTCGTCGTCGAAAACGCCCCCGAAGATCTGGCTGTTGCCGATATCGAGGACCAGGATCATCGGGAGCTCCCCTTGAGTTCCTCTTCGATCAGTCCGGCGAGCGCGATCGCAAGCCTGGATCGCCCGATGTAGCGCCGCACGCGGCTGCTGCCGTTTTCGTGAACAAAGAACACATGCTCGTCGCCTTCCGCGAGCGTCGAAACGTCGTTCTGCACGACGTAGCGGGCATGGCTTCGCTTCAGCAGCTCACGCGCCGCGCGCGCCTGCGCGCCGGCGTCGGGATCGTGGGTGAGCTTGAATCCCACCAGCATCAGGTCGTGGTTACCGGCGTATCCGCGAAGGCGGTCGATGATCTTGGACGTCGGTTGCAGCTGGACGGTCAGTTCCCGGCCGGAAGCGAGCTTGGCGTCGGGCACGGGTTCGGCGACCGCAAAATCGCCGACGGCAGCCGCATGGACCACGGCGCCGTAGGCGCTGTCCTTTAGCAGCCGGCGAAGGATCGAGTCGAGAGAAGCGTGATCCGTAAAAGCTTCGCGCCTTGCGACGCGGATCGAGACCGCGGAGTCCACGCCGTGGACATGCGTCACCTCCACGCCGCGCGCCACGAGCGCATCGCAGATCGCGGCCCCCGTACGGCCGCTGCTGAGATTCGAAATGAATCGCACGCTGTCGATGGGCTCTCGCGTCGCGCCGGATGTCACGAGCACCTTCATCGCGGCGCTCCAAGCGCCCGCAGGAGTACTTCCTCGATTTCCCCGACCTCGAGCAGGCGGCCTTCGCCCGTTTCCCCGCAGGCGAGATGCCCCGCGCCCACGGGCAGCAGACGCGCGCCGAATCCGACGAGCCGTTCGCGCGAGGCGCGCGTCGCCGGGTGGTCCCACATCGCGGCGTTCATCGCGGGCGCGATCAGGTAGGGCTTGCTCGCGATTTCCCAGGCGAGGAAAAGCGCGCCGATCGGATCGTCCGCGAGGCCCGCCGCGAGCCGATTCATCGAATTCGCCGTCGCCGGGCAGAGGAGGGCGAGGTCCGCCCAGCGTGCGTGGTGGATGTGATCCATCGTGCACCCGGCGGCGTACAGGTCCGAGAACGGTGTCCGGCCCGTCAGTCCTTCGAGCGTGGCTGCGCCGACGAAGCGAAGGGCTCCCTTGCTCGCCACGGTTTGTACTGCGAAGCCGCGCTTGGCCAGGCGCGAGATCAGCTCGCAGGCCTTGAAGCAGGCGATCGAGCCGGTGAGCTGGAACAGGATCCGGGGTTCGCGTTTATCCGACATTGTCGATGAGCCTCACCTTGCCGAGCCGCGCGGCAACGAGTCTGCGGCCATCGTGATCGGCGACATATTCCACGTCAAAGCCCTCGCGCGCGAGCGCCGCCGCCGCTTCGGCGGCCGTCCGCTCTTCTGCGACGCTCGCCGCGAGCACGCGATGCAGAACAGGCGCGCGCTTGCGCTCGTCGGCGCTCAACAGCCGGTTCCTCGAACTCATGGCGAGGCCGTCGGGTTCACGCAGGAGCGGATGGCGGACGATTTCGGTTTCGAGAAAAAAAGCCTGGACCAGGCCTTCGACCAGCTGCAGCTGCTGAAAATCCTTCTCGCCGAAATACGCGCGCTCGGGGCGGGTGAGCAGCAGGAGCTTCAGTACGACCGTCAGCACGCCTTCGAAATGCCCGGGACGGCCGGCACCGCAGAATCTCAGGCTGAGTTCGTTTTCGGACACGCGATAGCGGTAGCCGTCCGGGTAGATCTCCCGCGCTCTCGGCACGAAGGCGAGATCGCAGCCCGCCTCGCGAAGCATGTCGAGATCCTGCTCGAGTGGACGCGGGTAGCGCGCGAGGTCGCCAGGGTCATTGAACTGCGAAGGATTGACGAAGATGCTCGCCCAGGCGCGCGCGTTCTCCGACTTGGCGCGCCGCACGAGCGACAGGTGCGCCTCGTGCAGCGCGCCCATGGTCGGCACGAAGCCGGTGTCGCCCGCGCCGCGAGCTCGGCGCTCCGCAACCAGGTCAGCGACGCTTTCGACGACCTTCATGCGTCGTAACTCTCCGCGGCCGACGGGAACGTCCCTTGCTTCACGTCGCGATCGAACCGGTCGATGGCCTCGCGCACGAGCGTCACACCGTCGAGATACGTGCGAAGGAACTTCGGCCGGAATCCCGCGTTCAGGCCGAGCAGATCCTGGAGCACCAGCACCTGCCCGTCGCAGGCGGCCCCGGCGCCGACGCCGATCGTCGGTATGCGAAGCGATGCGGTGATCTGTCCCGCGAGCGCTGCCGGTACGGCCTCGAGCACGAGCGCGAAGCAGCCGAGCTCTTCGCTTCGCCGCGCATCAGCCTGGATGCGGGCCGCGGCGTCGTCCGAGCGGCCCTGCACGCGGAAACCCGCGAGCGCATGGACCGACTGCGGCGTCAGCCCAAGATGACCCATGACCGGCACGCCGGAACCGACTAGGGCGGTGATGACATCCTCATGGCCGGTAACGCCCTCGAGCTTGACCGCCTGTGCACCCGCGCGCATCAGCGCGGCCGCTGCATCGAGCGCGGCGGGTACGCCCTTCCGGAAGGAGAGGAATGGCATGTCACCGATGAGGAATCGTGTCGGAGCCCCGCGTCGAACGGCGGCCGTGTGCCAGGCCATCATTTCCACGGTGGCGGCGAGCGTGTCGGGAAATCCGTGCATGACCATGGCAGCGCTGTCGCCCACCAGCAGACAATCGATGGCGGAAGCCTCGAGCGCGCGCGCGAAGGCGGCGTCATAGCAGGTCGTCATCGAGATCCTGCGGCCCGCGGACTTCGCGGCGGCGAATTCCAGAACGGATTTCAAGGGCGTTCCCTCCCGGCAGTGGCGATGAGCGCCTGATAGACGGTGACGAGCGCGCTGCCTTCGAGCGCGTCGAGATGGGATCGGATCGTTTCCGAATCGCCGCGGGCGACCGGTCCCGTCAGCGCCCCGTCGCTGGACTCGAGAACGTTTTCAACGATGCGGTGGGGGTAACTCGCCAGAGCGGCGCGCGGCGCGCCGAATCGCGTCTCCATCGCGGCGAAGAATTCGCGCCAGAGCACGGCCGTCATGCCGCCCGCGAGCGCGCAGAGCGCGTGGTAATAGGCCTTGTCTTCCGGTTTGAGCGCGAAGCAGGGATTGGGCAAGCCGGGAAACAGCGTCCGGAAATGCCCGACCGGATCCGGGCGGTCCGCATCCACGAAGACGGGAATGTCGCGATAGAACGCAGGCTCATAGAGCGTGGCCGCGAAACTCATCAGCGGATGTGCGCCCCAGGCGCCCTCGAAGCTCCGACCGCCGCAGAAATGGACGTAAGTCCGGTCGTCGAGACCCTCGGCGCGAAGCGTCGCCATCACGGGCGCGATCGCGTCATCCGAAACCGCGAGCAGGATGACGGGGCAGTCCGCGAGCACGGCCGCCGCGCTCCGTCCCGCGACGCCATTCGCGCGCGCAAGCCGGCGCGACCACAGCGTCCAGGGGAGGCCGAGGCTCGTGAAGTAATGGCGCCAATGCCGCGAGAGGCGGCCGTCGCCCACGAAACCGAAGGGCGCTTGCCCGGAGACCGGGCGGCTGGCGGGTACCTGTCCCATGGATCAAGTCCCAAAAAAGTCATCTGTTGAACCGATCATCTGTCGCGGCCGCCCGGAGGCGGTCCGCGCATGCACACTTTAATCAATTCTTCCGTGGATGCAAAAAGCGCGTAAATTCACGGTGTTACCGGTTGAAGCGACTGCGATCCGACCCCATGAACTGGGCCAGGCCAATACGGGAATACCCGCATGCGAATGGATCGGCTTACGACGAATTTCCAGAAAGCGCTCGCTGATGCGCAATCGCTGGCCGTTGGCCGCGACCACCAGTTCATCGAGCCCGTTCACCTCATGCTCGCGCTCCTCAACCAGGAGGGCGGCAGCGCGCGGCCGCTCCTCGACCGGGCAGGTGCCAACGTGAACCTGCTGCGCTCGCGCCTACTGGAACAGCTCGGCCGCATCGCGAGTGTCGAAGGCACGCACGGCGACGTGCAGTTCTCGAACGATCTCGGCAAGCTCCTCAACGTCACCGACAAGCTCGCCCAGAAGCGGGGCGACCAGTACATCGCAAGCGAACTCTTCCTGCTCGCGGCCTGCGAGGACCGCGGCACGCTCGGCACGATCCTGAAGGACTCGGGTGCCGTGAAAGGCGCCGTCGACAAGGCCATCGCGGATCTTCATGGCGGCGAGAAGATCGACGACCCGAACGCCGAGGAGCAGCGCGGCGCACTCGACAAGTACACGATCGATCTCACCGAACGCGCCGAACAGGGCAAGCTCGATCCGGTCATCGGCCGCGACGACGAGATCCGCCGCACGGTTCAGGTGCTGCAGCGGCGCACGAAGAACAATCCAGTGCTCATCGGTGAGCCGGGCGTCGGCAAGACTGCGATCGTCGAAGGACTCGCCCAGCGCATCGTGAACAGCGAGGTGCCCGAAGGTCTCAAGGGCAAGCGCATCCTCGCGCTCGACATGGGCTCCCTGATCGCCGGCACCAAGTTTCGCGGCGAGTTCGAGGAACGCCTGAAGGGCGTGCTGAACGACCTCGCGAAGCAGGAGGGTCAGGTCATCCTATTCATTGACGAATTGCACACCGTCGTGGGCGCGGGCAAGGCCGAGGGATCGATGGACGCCGGCAACATGCTGAAGCCTGCGCTCGCCCGCGGCGAACTGCACTGCGTCGGCGCGACCACGCTCGACGAGTACCGCAAGCACATCGAGAAGGACGCGGCGCTCGAGCGGCGCTTCCAGACGGTTTTCGTGGGCGAGCCTTCGGTCGAGGACACGATTGCGATCCTGCGCGGCCTGAAGGAACGCTATGCCGTGCATCACAAGGTGGAGATCACGGATCCCGCAATCGTCGCCGCGGCGACGCTTTCGCACCGCTACATCACCAATCGCCAGCTGCCGGACAAGGCCATCGACCTGATCGACGAGGCGGCCTCGCGCATTCGCATGGAGATCGACTCCAAGCCCGAGGAGATGGACCGGCTCGAGCGGCGCGTCATCCAGCTCAAGATGGAGCGCGAGGCGCTCCGCAAGGAAAAGGATGATGCCTCGAAGAAGCGCCTCGGGCAGCTCGAGGAATCGCTCTCGGCGCTCGAAAGGGAGTTCGCCGATCTCGAGGAGATCTGGAAGTCCGAAAAGGCCGCGGTTCAGGGCGCGGCACACATCAAGGAAGAAATCGAGCGGACCAAGCTCGAAATCGAGGCCGCGCAACGCGCAACCAACTACGGGCGCGCCTCCGAATTGCTCTACGGCAAGATGCCCGAACTTGAAAAGCGCCTGAAGACCGCGCAGGAAACGGAGACTAAGGCACCCACGCTGGTGCGCAACAAGGTCTCAGAAGAGGAGATCGCGGAAGTCGTCTCCAAGTGGACCGGCATCCCGGTCTCGAAGATGCTCGAAGGCGAGCGCGAAAAGCTCCTCAAGATGGAACAGGAGATCGCGAAGCGTGTCGTCGGTCAGGCCGAGGCGGTGCGCGCCGTCTCCGACGCAATCCGTCGCTCTCGCGCGGGCCTCGCGGACCCGAATCGGCCGAATGGCTCATTTCTGTTCCTCGGCCCAACGGGCGTCGGCAAGACTGAACTCACCAAGGCCCTCGCCGAATTCCTATTCGATACTGAGGACGCGCTCGTCCGCATCGACATGTCCGAGTTCATGGAGAAGCACTCGGTCGCGCGGTTGATCGGCGCGCCGCCGGGGTATGTCGGCTATGAAGAGGGCGGTCACCTGACCGAGGCAGTGCGCCGCCGGCCGTACTCCGTAATCCTGCTCGATGAGATCGAGAAGGCGCACCACGATGTCTTCAACGTGCTGCTTCAGGTGCTGGACGCCGGCCGGCTGACCGATGGCCAGGGCCGCACCGTGGACTTCCGCAACACGGTCATCGTCATGACTTCGAATCTCGGCTCGCAGGTGATCCAGGAGATGGCGGGCGAGGAGAACTACGAACAGATGAAGAGAGCGGTGCTCGAGATCGTCTCGACGCATTTCCGGCCGGAATTCATCAACCGCATCGACGACATTGTCGTGTTCCATCCGCTCACGCGCGAGCACATCCGGAAGATCGTCGAGATCCAGACCGGCTACCTGCGTCGCCGTCTCGGTGAGCGCGACATCAGGATTGAGCTCGACTCGAAAGCTCTCGATCTCCTGGGCGAGGCGGGCTTCGATCCGGTCTATGGCGCGAGGCCGCTCAAGCGGGCGATCCAGCAGCAACTCGAGAATCCGCTCGCGCAGCGCATCCTGGCGGGCGAATTCATGCCGGGCGACACGATCAAGGTCGCCGCAAAGGACGGCTCGCTGGTTATGCGAAAATAGGCGGATGCCGTTCTACGAATACCAGTGCTCCGCCTGCGGGCATCATCACGAGGAACTCCAGAAGATCAGCGCCCGGCCGCTCCGCAAGTGTCCGGCCTGCGGGCGGCCGACGCTTCGCCGCCTGGTCTCCGCGCCGGTTTTCCGCCTGAAAGGCGGCGGCTGGTACGAAACCGACTTCAAGGGCGAAAAAGACGGACAGCGCAACATCGCGGGAGAAAAGGAACCGCCCGTCGACAAGCCGAAAGAGGAAAAGGTTGAGATCAAGCCGGCAGAACCGAAGGCCGCGGCGGATACGCCGCCGAAGCCGGCGGACGGTGACAAGAAGCCGAAGCCCACGGCGGTCAAGCCGGCCGCCGCCGCGCGCAGACGCCGGCGCCCGGCGCGGCGCTAGTCCGCGGTTGCCACGGCCGTCGCCGCGCACGTAACATCGCCCGCTTTGTCCATGCGCACACACTACTGCGGAGAAATCGGCGAATCACTGGCGGGCCGCACGGTCGAGGCGGCGGGCTGGGTGCATCGGCGCCGCGATCACGGCGGCGTGATCTTCGTCGATCTGCGGGACCGCTCGGGCCTGCTGCAGGTCGTCTTCGATCCCGACACGCCGGCTGCATTCAAGATCGCCGAGCATCTCGGCCGCGAGTTCTGCATCCAGGTGCAGGGCAAGGTGCGTCCGCGCCCGGCTGGCACGGCCAATGCGAATCTTCCGTCCGGGCAGATCGAACTGCTCGCACAGAAGCTCGTCGTGCTGAATCCCTCCGCCACACCGCCCTTCGCGCTCGACGAGGAAGTGGGGGAGGAGCTCCGCCTCAAGCACCGCTACATCGACCTGCGCCGCGACGTGATGCAGGAGCGGCTCCGCCGCCGTCACGCGATCACGCGCGCGATGCGCGAATACCTTGACGATCATCAATTCGTCGACATCGAGACGCCGATGCTGACGAAAGCGACTCCCGAGGGTGCGCGCGACTACCTCGTGCCCTCGCGCACGCACCCGGGCAAGTTTTTCGCGTTGCCGCAGTCGCCGCAGATCTTCAAGCAGCTGCTGATGATGGGCGGCTTCGACCGCTACTATCAGATCGTGCGCTGCTTCCGCGACGAGGACCTGCGCGCCGATCGCCAGCCCGAATTCACGCAGCTCGACGTTGAGACCTCGTTCCTGACCCAGGACCAGGTCATGGCGCTGATGGAGGCGCTCATTCGCCACGTGTTCGCGCGCGTGCTGAAGGTCCATCTGCCGGACCCGTTCCCGCGGCTCAAGTACGCGGACGCGGTGCGCCGCTACGGTTCCGACAAGCCGGATCTCCGCGTGCCGCTTGAATTCAGGGACGTCGCGGACCTGGTGCGCGATTGCGAGTTCAAGGTGTTCGCTGGGCCCGCAGCCGATCCGGACGGACGGGTCGCCGCGCTTCGCGTGCCGCGGGGCGGGGAACTCACGCGCAAGCAGATCGACGAGTACACCGCGTTCGTCGGCCGTCATGGCGCCAGGGGTCTCGCCTATATAAAGGTGAACGACGCCGGCGGTGGCCGCGAGGGCCTGCAGTCGCCGATCCTCAAATTCCTGCCGGACGCCGCAGTGGCCGGGATCCTCGAGCGGACCGCCGCGGAAACCGGCGATCTGATCTTCTTTGGCGCCGACAAGGCGAAGGTCGTCAATGACGCGCTCGGCGCGCTCCGGCTCCAGCTCGGCCGTGACCTCGGCCTCCTGGAAGAGGGCTGGCAGCCGCTCTGGGTCGTGGATTTCCCGATGTTCGAATGGGATGCCGACGCGAAGCGCTGGATGGCGATGCACCATCCATTCACCTCGCCGGCGGACCCGGATGCGGCGGCGCTTGCCGCCGATCCGAAGAATGCGCTCGCCCGCGCTTACGACATGGTGCTGAACGGTTCAGAGATCGGCGGCGGCTCGATCCGCATCCATCGCGAGGACATGCAGAGCGCGGTGTTCGACCTGCTGGCCATCTCGCGCGAACAGGCGACGCTCAAATTCGGATTCCTGCTCGAGGCGCTGCGCTACGGCGCGCCGCCGCACGGCGGCATCGCATTCGGCCTCGACCGGCTCGCGATGCTGATGTCGGGCGCGGACAGCATTCGCGAGGTGATCGCATTCCCGAAGACGCAGTCGGCCTGGGACCCGCTGACGGATGCGCCTTCCGAGGCCGACGATGCGCAGCTCGCGGAGCTTCACATTCGCGTCAGGAAACCGCCGGCACCGGCGGCCTAGGGAACCCGCTGGCCGCCAAACCCACGCCGGTCGTTCTCGTTCACGGCCTCTGGCTGAACGGCCTCGAAACACTCCTGCTGCGCGAGCGGCTGTCGGTCGCCGGATTCGAGCCGTCCAGTTTTCGCTATCCCTCGACGCGGGCCTCGCTCGACGAAGTCACGGATGCGCTCGCGCGGCGACTCCAGACCTTCGACGGAGCGGTGCATCTCGTAGCGCACAGTCTGGGCGGGGTGGTGGCGCTCGAAACGCTCGCGCGCGAGCGCGATCTGCCGTCAGGCCGCGTCGTGCTGCTCGGGTCCCCGGTGCAGGGCTCGCGCGCGGCGCGAGCCGTCGCCGCCTGGTCGTTCGGACCGCAGATTCTCGGCGCGCTCGCCGTCGCACAGCTAACCCGCATCCAGGAACGGCGCTGGAATCTGCCGCGCGAGATCGGACTGATCGCGGGCTCGCGCTCCGCGGGCCTCGGCCGCCTCTTCGCGGAGCTTCCGCAGCCGAATGACGGCACGGTCGCCGTCGACGAAACGCGGCTGCCTGGCGCCACAGCCAGTCTCGTTCTCGATGTCAGTCACCTCGGCATGCTAGTTTCCCGCCAGGTCTCCGATTTCGTCGGTGGCTTCCTGCGCACGGGACAATTCACCGAACCAGGCACCGGCTGACGCCCTGAGGTTCCGCGGATGTCGGTTTCCAGATTCGGCTTCCTGACTTCGAGCGAATTCGCGGCTTCGGCGACGCTTGCGGTTTGCCTGTTGTTCGTCATCCTGGGCGTCCATTTTCAGTCGCAGGTGCACGTCAATCACGATGTTGCGTGGATCGCACATTCCGCCGCATGGTTGCTGGACGGTAAGCGATTCGGCACCGACATCCTCGATCCGAACCCGCCGCTTGCGTGGTTCATGATGCTGCCAGCCGCCGCGGCGGCGCGGTCAGGCATCCTGACCGAGATCGTCGCGATCCAGGCATGGACCTGGTTGCTGACCGTCGCGGGCATTGCATTCGCGACCGCGGTTCTCGTTCCGATGGTCAGGCTCCTTGGCCGGATCGAAGTCATTGGACTGATCATTACCAGTGTGGCAGTCGCTACGATTTTACCGATTGGAAATTTCGGGCAACGCGACGTCCTCGCGTTCATCCTAATCCTGCCGTACCTGTTCTCGATGATGGGCCGCGCGGGCGGCGCGCCGGCGACCGGCCGCGCGCTTCCGGTGCTCGTAGGGTTTGTAGCCGGCATCGGCTTTTGCCTGAAGCCATTCCTGATTGCCGTGCCGGTGCTGCTCGAGTTGCTGAACCTGCAGCTGACCCGGAGTTTTCGCGTGTTGATACGCGCCGAGACGATCGCGATCGCGATCGCCGTGCTCACGTATGCGGCGGCAATTCTGGTGTTCGCCCGCGAATACCTCGATTTCGCACTGCCGCTGATACGCGCCGTGTACTGGGCCTATGACGGTTCCGGCCGACTGTTATTCGATCGTTTCAGCGAAGCCATATTGCCCGCCGCCTACGCGCTCGGCATCGCACTCGTGACTTTCTCGTTCAATCGGCAGCATGCCGTGCTAATCGCCGCAATCGCCGGCTTTTCTATCAGCTACTGGGTGCAGGGTAAGGGCTTTCCGTACCATGCGTTTCCGATTCTCGGCGCAGGCTGTGTGTACCTGGCTTTCGCCATGGTCCAGGGCATCGACGCGATTCGGCGCAGCACGTTCACTTCGCGCCGGGAGCTACGCTGGCTGTCCATAGCCGTGTTGCTACTGGTCGCACTGCCGGTGTTGTTCGAGCCATTCTTGCAGGCGCATCACTGGTACCGGTCTGCACATCGCAGCGAAGGAGAATGGGGCTGGACGCGCCAGGAAGTGATCGACCGGCTGCGGACCCTCGGAGTCCGGTCATCGGACTACCTCTATGCGATCTCTACCCATCCAAATCCCGGATTCCCGACGGTCAACTATCTCGGCACGCGTTGGGCCGGCCGCGAAGTCGCGCAGTTCGCGATCCCGGCTCATGTCCGCCGATCCGAGATAAAAGATGACGCGCAGCTGCGCGCGATCGATCGCGCGACCGAACAGCAAGTGTCGATGGTCGTCGAGGATCTAGGGCGGAATCGCCCGGCCTTTGTCATGGTGGAAGCCAGACAGCGGCGCCTCGGACTGGCCTATCGCCGGTTCGACGACCTGGCTTTCTATGGCAGCAGTCCGGAATTCGCGCGCCTTTGGACCTGCTACGAGGAGATCGAGCCAGTCGGCCAGATCCGACTGTTCCGCTTGCGCCATGATTGCCGTCAATCGGCACCCATTCCGCAATGAACAGGAGCAAGGACTGACCGCTGGTCGGCGTCATCTCGCGGCCGATACACAGTACTGGGCGCCAAGCGGCAGCCACGCCAGCAGCGGTTCCGACCAGCGCAAGGCTCGCAGGAAGTTCGGGTAAAAGACGATATACCGAGTGCGCGGCGAACCAAACGACGCGGTCTCCACCGTCTGCTTCATTCGGGGGGCCGAAATCAGCACTGCGTTTTCATCGAATTCGCAGGCCTTCACTGCCCGAACGGTAAGCGGGTTCCAGGGATTGTGTTCGTAGATCGTTAGCAGCGCGCCGGGCGCCAAGACACGCCGGATCTCGCGCAGCATCAGTTCATGCCGTTCGGCCGCCATGTGATGCAGGACGCAGGAGACGAAGGCCAGGCCGAAGTAACCGTCCTCGACCGGGATGGAATCCTCGCCCATCACCAGGAACTTCGCGGCCGGTCCGGTATTTTCGCGGGCGATGTCGAGACTTGCGGGCGAAACGTCGGTGCCGGTTATTTCGCAGTCCGGAAAATACTCGCGCAGGAATTGTGTGGCGTTACCGATGCCGCAACCGAAATCGAGAATACGCCTGGCCGGCAGCCGGTTCGCGGCCAGGCGGCTTGCATGCAGGGCCTTGTAGCGCGCGAAATAATCGGGCGATTCGCCGGTGATACGGATGTTTTCTGCGTGCAATCGCCGGTACGAATCCGCGTAGCGGTCGAATTCGGGAGACTTCATTCGGGATGCAGCGATTCGCGCGCCGCGGCGTCCTGGCGGAAGACCTGCTCGATGATGTAGAGCGGTCGCCGCTTGGCTTCGAGATACAGGCGTCCGAGGTACTCGCCGAGTATCCCGATGACGAATAGCTGTATGCCGCCGAGCAGCAAGACGACCACGATCACACTGGTCCATCCCGGTACTGTCTGTCCCATCGCCCAGCCCGTCACCGCGTATGCGACGCCGATGAACCCCAGTGTCCCGAAGCAGAGGCCCACGAGCGACGCGATTCGAAGTGGACGCGTCGAGAAGCCGGTGACGGCGTCCAGCGCCAGTCGCAGCATCCTCCTGGTCGAGTATTTCGTGTTGCCGCAGGCGCGCTGATCCCGGTCATAGGGCACGGCATCCTGGCGCAGGCCGATCCAGCTGACCATGCCGCGGATAAACCGGTGCTGCTCAGGCATGTCGGACAGGACCGTGACAACCCGGCGCGTAATCAGGCGGAAATCGCCGGTGTCTATTGGAATCTCTACATCCGTCAGCCTGCGCAACAGGCGGTAGAAAACCGCGGCGGACGCCCGCTTGAACCAGGTTTCACCCTGCCGCGATTGCCGCTGGCCGTATACGATGTCATTGCCGCGGTCCATCACTTCCATCATGCGCGGCAATAATTCCGGCGGGTCCTGCAGGTCCGCATCTACGATCAGGACACGTGCTCCCGAGCTCAGCTGCAGACCGGCCGACAGCGCCAGTTGATGGCCAAAGTTCCGCGACAGGCGAGCCGCGACCACGTGACTGTCGGATGTCGCGAGCGCCTGCATTTGCTGCCAAGTCGAGTCACGCGAGCCATCGTCCACCAGTATCAATTCGTACGACTCGTCGACAACTGAGCGAGCGGCCGCCGTGCACCGTGCGTGCAGCGGCGCGAGATTCTGGCTCTCGTTATGGCAGGGGACGACGATGCTGAGCTGCGGGGACTGAACGGGGATCTCGGTTCCAGCGGGCGCGCCCTGAATCGTTGTCATTGGTCGCTCAAGCGTCAATCTCCGGCCGGGATGCTATTGGAACACCGCCGGCTCGCGCATGCCACAACCTAATTGAGCCCGGCATGAGCAAGTTTCGCCCACCGGAGCTGAGGCGCCCCAGCGGACGTAACTCACTGTTGCAGCGGATCATTCCCGGCGGTGGACCTGCCATTGCGGTGCCGTGACGCTGTTCACTCCGCGCCGCGGCTAAACTTGCAACGATTTGCTGTGCCGCCATAAGGTGATTCACCGGCACTGGGCTTTATAGGCTGGGAGATCCGTCGCATTCATGAACCGTCGTGCTCATGACTTCTTGAAGATGTCTGTCCTTGCTGTCGTGTGCTCGACGACGGCGGCACCCGCCTGGGCCTATCTCGATCCCGGCACTGGTTCGCTGTTGCTGCAGGGATTGCTCGGCTCACTCGCAATCGGAGTCGCGGCCATCGCGCGGTTTCGTAGTCACATCGTTCACTACCTGTCGAAGCTCAAGCGTAAGCGCGAATGATCTCGGCGCCCCGGCTCAGCGCGGTTCGTCACCCCAGTTCTTTCCGCGACCCCGCAGGCCAGATCTTCAACGTCGACCGGCGCATTCTGCGCTCGGTTCACGGTTCCGCGGTCGCGCAAGTGCGCCAGTTGTGCGAGTCGAAGCTTTTCGACGAACTCATAAAGCGGAAATGGGTTCCGGCGACGTCGATTCTGGAAGTTGCCGAGCACCGCGCGCTGTACGATTCCATGGGCCAGCCGGAGCTGGTGCTCGAGCACGAACGGCTCCACTTCATCAGCTATCCGTACGAATGGCCGTTTCATCTGCTGCGCAAGGCCGCGCTTTTCCACCTGGAAGTGCATCTCTTGGCGCTCGAGCACGGCTTCACGCTCAAGGATGCTTCGGCATTCAATGTGCAATTCGCAGGCGTGCTGCCGCGGTTCATCGACGTGCTGTCGTTCGCACCATATGTCGATGGCGGCGTCTGGATTGGGCACCGACAGTTCCTTAACCAGTTCGTGCATCCGCTGCTGCTCACGCACCTCAAAGGGCTGGCATACCACGCCTGGTACCGCGGCAGCCCGGAAGGTATCGCATCGTCGGACCTCGTGAAGTTGCTGACGACGCGGCAGAAGCTGAATCCAGGCGTTTTCTTGAACGTCGTGCTGGCCGAGTGGCTGCAGCGCAGGAGCCAGCTGAGCGAAGCGGCCAGCACGCGGCGCGCCCGGGCGGCGCGCCTGCCCAGGAAAGCACTGGTAGCAATGCTGCAGGGGCTGAAGAGATGGATCGAGTCTTTCAAGCTCCCCGCCGAGCGCTCGACGTGGGCCGACTACGTGAGCGAATGCAACTACGCGCGAGCCGGGACGGAATTCAAGCAGGATCAGGTTCGCGAGTATGTACGCGCGATGAAGCCGCGCAGCGTGCTCGATCTCGGCTGCAACACGGGCGACTTCTCGGTAATCGCGCTCGAGGAGGGCGTGACTGAGGCGATCGGCCTTGATGGCGACCTGAATGCCTTGAACCGGTCATGCATTCGGGCCGAGAGCGTTGCAGGCGATTTCCTGCCACTTTACGCCGACCTCGCAGATCCCGCGGCTAGCCAGGGCTGGGCGAACCGCGAGCGTCCAGCCTTGACCGAGCGCCTCAGATGCGAGGGCGTGCTCGCGCTCGCAGTGCTGCACCATCTCGTCATTGGGCGGAACGTGCCGCTTGGAGAAGCCGTGCGGTGGATCTGCTCCCTTGCGCCAAGTGGAATCCTTGAGTGGATACCGAAGAGCGATCCACAGATCCAGCGCATGCTGAGAGTGCGTGAGGATATTTTTGGTGGTTATGGCATCGAGGCCTTCGAAGAGGCGCTGCGCGCGAACGCGGAAATTGTCCGCGTCAGCCAGGTTCCAGGCGCCGACCGGCGGCTGTACTGGTATCGCAATTCTACCAATTCGGCGCCAGAGCGATGAGTTCGTACTTTTCTGACGTAAGAAAGCCAGGCGTGTGGAACCGATTACGGTGCCTGCCCCTGTTCATGCTGATGGCTCCGCTGCCGACGGCCATGTGGGTCGGGCTGCGTCACGCGACCATGGCGATTCCGGAGGCCATCCAGACCGCCCTTCTACAGGGTGTTACTGCACTTGTGTTGTGGGCCGCCGTTGCAATCGCATTGCGATCAATGACGCGGGCCGCGGTGCTGCTTACACCGCCCGTCATGCTCTGGTTTTCGTTCGGCTCTCTGGTAAGTGAACCGGCCCTTTTCCAGGTCGTCGTCTGGTTCGCTGTCGCCATTGCGATCGGCGCGGTCCTGATGCAGATGCGCTGGGGCCGCGAGATTGTGTTCCTGGCCAACGTGCTCACTGCGGCGTGGCTTCTGCAACCGGCATGGATCACAGCCAGCTTCGTCTGGAACTCGACGCCGCCGCGCGAGCTCCCGCAGCCGCTGGTCGCCACCGTTGCGAAAGAGCGGCTGCCCCACATCGTGCACATCGTGATGGATGGCTTCCCGGCCTCGAAAGTGCTGCGGGACGTGCATGGCATCGACAACTCGGGGTTCACCGGCTCACTCGAGACGTTGGGCTTCAAGGTAATCCCGGACGCCCGGAGCAACTACGGTCATACCCTCATGTCGCTCGCATCGGTGTTCGAGATGCACACCGTAGAGCCCCTGATCGCCGAGATGGCGCTGAAACTGGATCAGGCACCCGCGCAGCTCGAAGGTCGGATCACGCGCGCGATGTTGAGCCGTCGTTTGGAACACAGCCCGGTGATGCGGGCGCTACGAGCGTCGGGTTATCGCTTCGTCGCCGCGGAAACCAGCTATCCTCGCGCAGTCCCAGGCGGAGCGGACGAGCGCTGGGGCCCGGCGCAGAGTTGGTGCGAATTCAGTTTCCATCAATACGCCATTCACAAGGAAACTCCGCTGGTGGCCTTATGCGAGGCACACTCCAGGCAAAGTCTGATCTATTCGCGTCACAATACCTTGCTGCAGTCCCAGGCCGATGTTCCCCCGGTGGAAACTTGGCGAGAGCCGACCTATTTCTACGAGCACATGCTCGCCCCGCACGGACCTTTCGTTGTCCAGGCGAATGGAAGCTTTTCTGGCTACGAGGCGCGCTGGGAACTGGCAGACAACTGGTGGCTTGGCGTTTTCCGCGAGCGCATGTACCGCGAACGGCTGCCGCCTATGGTCCAGTGGATCACGACGGCGGTCGCGCGTCAGGTCTCCGAAATCGCCGGGCGCTCGGACCGCCCCGTCGTAATCCTGATCCACGGCGACCATGGCAGTGGGCGGCACTCGCAGGATACCGTGGAGGAAAACTGCCACAACGAGAAGTTCTCGCCGTTCCTTGCGGTGTACTCGTCCGACGGACGGCTGGCCAAAAGACTTCCCGACGACGCCGACCTCGCGATGTTGTTTCAGGCAGTCCTGTCGACGCAGCTTGGCATTCAAGTGCCGATGAAACGCAGCCCGAGTTACTTCGCGTCCTGGCAGACTCCCGGAAAACAGATTGAGCTCAATGAGGTCGATCTTGCCGCGCCCTGTTCTAAGCGGGAACTGCGCCCCGTGACGGCCGGCGCAACGCACACCCCACACGCGCATTGAATGCCAATCGGCCCTTGAAGGCTCGCCGCTGACGGACGAATTCTCGACAGAAATTGAGCGCTTCTCGTTGAGCCACGACCTGAAATCAGTCGGCCGGCAGCCCTCAGAGGCGGGAGTTCAGCTCGTACAGCGCTCGCAGGGCCTCTTGCGGTCAGCTAGTCCGGCTCGATTGCACGCAAACCATCCAGGACATCTGATCGCCGGTCCGACGCTGCCGCCGGCGCCTGGGCCAACGGTCCCGATTGGCCATCACGACAATGCCTATTCTCCAGCTTCTCCAGGTACGCCCGAGCGTTCTCGATCACCTCGCGCGGCACTCCCGCCTTCCGAGCGACCTGGAGTCCATAGCTCTTGCTGGCCGGACCCGGCTTGACCGTGTGCAGAAACACGATGCCCTCGTCGTGCTCGGTTGCATCGAGATGCACGTTCGCGACCGCGGGCAGTTGGTCCGAAAGCTCGGTCAGCTCGAAATAGTGCGTGGCGAAGAGCGTGAAAGCGCGCAGCTCGCGGGCGATGTGGCCCGCGCAGGCGAAGGCGAGCGAGAGACCGTCATAGGTGCTCGTGCCGCGCCCGATCTCATCCATCAGTACGAGACTGCGGTCGGTCGCCGCGTTCAGGATCACCGCGGCTTCCGTCATCTCGACCATGAAGGTCGAGCGGCCGCCCGCGAGATCGTCCGAGGCGCCGATGCGCGTGAAGATCCGGTCGAATGGCCCGATGACCGCGCGCGCAGCCGGCACGAAGCTGCCGATGGAGGCGAGCACCAGGATGAGCGCGGCCTGCCGCATGTAAGTCGACTTGCCGCCCATGTTGGGTCCGGTGATCACGAGCATGCGACGACCATCGGTGAGTTCCAGGTCGTTCGGCACGAAGGGATTTTCGAGCACTCGCTCGACGACGGGATGCCGGCCGGCCTCGATGCGAAGGCCAGGCTCGTCGCGAAGCTCCGGCTCGACATAGCGGTGGCTCACGGCGCGCTCCGCGAGATTCGCAAGCACGTCGATCTGCGCGAGCGCCGCGGCCATGCGCTTCAAGGCCCCGAGTTCGCCGGTCAGGCGGTCGAGGAGGCCGTCCCACAGCTCGCGTTCGCGCGTGAGCGCGCGGTCGCGGCCGCCGAGCACCCGATCCTCGAACTGCTTCAGCTCGGGCGTGATGTAGCGCTCGGCGTTCTTGACGGTCTGCCGCCGCAGGTAGTCGGCCGGCGCGCGCTCGGATTGGCTGCGCGGCAGCTCGAGGTAATAACCCTGCACGCGGTTGTAGCCGACCTTCAGCTGCGAAATGCCGGTTCGCCGCCGTTCCCGATCCTCGAGTTCGAGCAGATGACCGTCGGCACCGGTCGCGATCGAGCGAAGTTCGTCGAGCACCGCGTCGAAGCCCGCTGCGATGACGCCGCCTTCGCGCAGGAGTGCGGGCGGCGAAGCGACGATCGCGCGTGCGAGCAACTCGTGCAGTTCCGGCCGCGGGGAGAGATCCTGTGCCGCCGCCGCGAGTAACGGGGCCGTGAGTCCTTCGAACACGGCCTGGAGTCGCGGCAGGAGCGCAAGACCCTCGCGCAGCGCCGCGAGGTCGCGCGGTCTCGCGGAGCGAAGCGCGATTCGCGCGAGCATGCGCTCGACGTCGCTGACGCCTCGTAGCATCTCGTGCAGCGTCTCGTAGCGGTTCAACGCGATCAGGTCCGCGATCGCGCGGTAACGCATGCGCAGCGGCGCCTGATCGCGAAGCGGCCGGCCGATCCAGCGGCGGAGCTCGCGCGCGCCCATGGCGGTCGCAGTTCGGTCGATCACGCCTGCGAGCGTCGCCTCGTCGCGGCCGGCGAGACTCGAGTCGAGCTCGAGGTTGCGCCGCGTCGCCGCGTCCATGACGAGCGTGTCATCCCGCGATTCGCGCGCGAGCGCAGTGAGATGGGGCAGGGCGCCTTTCTGGGTGTCGCGCGCATATTGAAGGAGCGCGCCCGCGGCCCCGATCGCGAGCGTCAGGTCTTCGCAGCCGAATCCGGCCAGATCCTGCGTGCCGAACTGCATCGTCAGCGCACGCAGCGCGGAGCCCTCGACGAAATGCCAGGGCGGGCGTTCGACGATGCGCGCGCTCGCTGGGATCGGGACGCCCTCGGGCAGCAGCAGCTCTGCAGGCCGCAATCGTTCGAGTTCGGCCGCCAGCGATTCGTGGCCCTCGCCTTCGAGCACGCTGAAGCGACCGGCGCCGAGATCGAGCCAGGCAAGACCGTATCGCTCGCCGTTCAGGGTCACGGCCGCCAGCAGGTTGTCCCGTTTCGCGTCGAGAAGCGCATCGTCCGTGACCGTCCCGGGCGTGACGATCCGCACGACTTCGCGCATCACGGGCCCCTTGGTCTTGCCGACCTCGCCCGTCTGCTCGCAGATCGCGACCGGCTCGCCCTGGCGGACGAGACGCGCGAGATAACTGTCGAGCTTGTCGACCGGTACGCCCGCCATCGGGATCGCGGCGCCGCCGGACTCGCCGCGTTGCGTCAGCACGATGTCGAGGAGCCGCGAGCCCCGCCGCGCGTCGTCGTAGAAAAGCTCGTAGAAATCGCCCATGCGGTAGAACAGCAGGACGTCCGGGTTTTCCGCCTTGATGCGCAGGTACTGCTGCATCATCGGCGTATGGGCTTCGAGTCCTGCGAACAGCGGCGCGGTCGCAGGTCTGCTCTCGGGATTCCTCATTTGAGGCATTATGACGGCCCGGACGAGGGACGACACATGAGCATCGGATACCAGTCGGATCAGGGCGTTGCGACGCTGACCATCGACCGTCCGGAAAAGAAGAACGCAATCACGGGCGACATGTACGAGGCCCTGGTCGCCGGTCTCAAACGGGCCGGAGACGACAAGTCCGTTCGCGCCGTACTGATCACGGGCGCCGGCAATGCATTTACGGCCGGAAACGACCTCAAGGACTTTTCGAATCCGCGTTTCATCCAGCCGGATTCGCCGGTGCTCGCCTTCATGCACGCACTCGCCGCTTTCGAGAAGCCCGTGGTCGTGGCCGTCAACGGACTCGCGGTCGGCATCGGCGTGACGATGCTCCTGCACTGCGATCTGGTGTATGCCGCCGACAACGCGAGTTTCTCCATGCCGTTCACGAGCCTCGGACTCGTACCGGAGTTCGCCTCGACGCTGCTCCTGCCCCTGGTCGCCGGGCGCGTGCGCGCAGCGGAGAAACTCTTGCTCGGCCGGCCGTTCCCGGCGGCGGAAGCGGTCGTCATGGGCCTCGCCAATGCGGTGCTTCCGGCAGCCGAGCTCCTGCCGCATGCGCGTAAGGTCGCGCTGGCCTTCAATGCCCTGCCGCCCGGCGCCGTGCGTGACTCGAAGAGACTCCTGCGTCAGGCCCTGGGTGCCGCCGTTCAGGAGGCGATCCTGCGAGAGGCCTCGCATTTCGGACCGCGGCTCGCGGGCGGTGAGGCGCGCGAGGCGATCGCCGCGATCATCGAGAAGCGCACGCCCGACTTTTCGAAATTCAGCTGACCTGATGACCGCGCCCCGCGACGCCACCCTATCGAGACTGGCGCGACGCGTCGGGCGGCGTCTGCGCGGGGCCGGACTTTCGATCGCGACCGCCGAATCCTGCACCGGCGGGCTGCTTGCCAAGTGCCTGACTGACATAGCCGGCAGTTCCGACTATTTCGAACGCGGCTGGGTGACCTATTCCAATGCCGCCAAGCAGTCGGAACTCGGCGTGGGTGCGGGCTTGATCCGGCGCCACGGTGCCGTCAGCGAACCGGTAGCCCTCGCGATGGCCGCGGGTGCCTTGCGCCGCTCGAGCGCGCGGGTCGCGATCGGCGTGACGGGAATCGCAGGGCCCGGTGGCGCGACGGCCGGCAAGCCGGTAGGCACGGTCTGGATCGCCTGGGGCCTGCGCCGTCTCGGCCGTATTGAGGTCTGCGCCGTCCAATTCCGTTTCCGTGGAGGCCGGGACGCCGTGCGCCGGCAATCGGTCGCCGCCGCGCTCGAAGGCTTGCCGGCGTCGTGAGCGATTCCGGCACCGGCGGAAGTCACACACTTCGGCTCTTTTTCGCCCTCTGGCCGAGCGCCTTGGAGCGCAATGCGCTTGCAATTGCGACCGGCGCGGCCGTGGCCCAGATCGATGGGCAGGCGGTCCCGCCCGGGAATCTTCATGTGACGCTCGCTTTTCTGGGCTCGGTCCCCGGGGAGACATTCGCCCGGCTGGTCGAGATCGGGGGGCTGGTGGACCGGCACCGGGTCGATCTCGACTTCCAACTCCTCGAGTTCTGGCCAAAGCCCAAGGTGCTGGTGGCTATGCCGGCGCGAATCCCCGTCGAAGGCATCGAGATCGTCGATCGGCTCTGGCAACGGATCGAACCGCTGGGAATCGCGCGCGAATCGCGACCCTGGCGCCCGCACCTGACCGTCGTTCGGCGCGTGCGCCGCCCACCGCCCGACGGCCTGCGAATTTCCGTAGGACCGCCCGCGACTGCTGGCCCCGCACGTTGGGGCATGGCGCTTGTCGAATCCACCACGCATCCCTCGGGCGCCCGGTACCGGCCGCTCGCGGAGTGGCCGCTAGGGGAAATCAAAGGGGACGTTCCCCTTTGACTCGGTGCTACCGGCCGCCAAGGGTTGGTTTTCCGTCAAAGGGGAACGTCCCCTTTGATTTCCCCTGGGTCGCGCCTTGAGCCAGTGACCGGAGCAGACTGGCCTCGACGAATTGGTGCCTTGCCGGAATTTTTTGTGGCGGCGGCGCCGGACGAATATGGAATAATCGGAACAAGCCAGAGGAATGACACGCAATGGAAGACAGCAATCGCAAGAAAGCGCTCATCGCAGCGCTCAGCCAGATTGAAAAGCAGTTCGGCAAGGGCTCGGTGATGTTGCTCGGCGACCACCCGGCCAACAACGACATCGAAGTCGTGTCGACCGGATCACTCGGTCTCGACGTCGCACTCGGCATCGGCGGCGTGCCGCGTGGCCGCGTGGTCGAGGTCTACGGGCCGGAAGCCTCGGGCAAGACGACGCTCGCGCTCTCCATCATTTCCCAGGCGCAGAAGCTGGGCGGCGTCGCCGCCTTCGTGGACGCCGAGCACGCGCTCGACCCGGTTTACGCCGAGAAACTCGGCGTGAAGGTCAAGGAACTGCTGATCTCGCAGCCGGACACCGGCGAGCAAGCGCTCGAAATCACCGACATGCTGGTGCGCTCCGGCGCCGTCGACATCGTCGTGATCGACTCGGTCGCGGCGCTGACCCCGAAGGCAGAGATCGAAGGCGAGATGGGCGAGATGCAGGTCGGCCTCCAGGCCCGGCTGATGTCGCAGGCGCTCAGGAAGCTTACCGGCAACATCAAGCGCTCGAACACGATCGTGCTTTTCATCAACCAGATCCGCATGAAGATCGGCGTGATGTTCGGGAATCCCGAGACCACGACCGGCGGCAACGCGCTCAAGTTTTACGCCTCGCTCCGGCTCGACATTCGCCGCATCGGCGCGCTGAAGAACGGCGAAGAGGTGGTCGGCAACCAGACCCGCGTCAAGGTGGTCAAGAACAAGGTCTCGCCGCCGTTTCGCGAGGCGGAGTTCGAGATCCTCTACGGCAAGGGTATCTCGCGCGAGGGTGAATTGATCGACATGGGTTCGCTCCATGGCCTCGTCGAGAAGTCCGGTTCCTGGTATGCCTACGAAGGCGAGCGCATCGGTCAGGGCAAGGACAACGCGCGAACCTATCTCATCGAGCATCCGGAAATCGCCGAGAAGATCGAAACGGCGCTTCGCAACCGGCTCCTGCCGGTCCGTCGCCCGGTCGCGGTCGCGAGTGAGGCTGCGGAGGCGTAAGCCGGTCGTCCCGGAAGTCCAGGACGATCCGCAAGCAGCCCGGCTCGCGGCACTCAAACTGCTGAATCGCCGCGACTATGGCGCTCGCGAGCTGAGCGAGCGCCTGGTCGCGCGCGGCGTCGAACCGGCGACCGCCATCGCCGCGGTCGACGAACTCGTCTCCGAGAAGCTCGTGGATGACACCCGCTACGCGGAGCATTTCGTCGCGTATCATGCGAATCGCGGTCGTGGACCCATCGGAATTGCATACAAACTGCGCGAGGCAGGCGTGTCTCCGGATCGAATCGCGGCGGCGGTCGATGCGGAATCGGCAAACTGGCGGACGCGTTGCGCCGAAGTCCGGCGCAAGCGCTTCGGCACCAAGCTTCCGACGACCTGGATCCAGCGCGGCCGGCAGGCGCGATTCCTGAGCCTGCGCGGGTTCAGCGCGGAGCAGATCCGCGCCGCGGTCGGCCAGTTTCCCGGCGAGGACTGATGGCGGCGAAGAAGAAATCGACGATGTCGAGCAGCGAGCTCCGGAGTGCCTTCCTGGAGTTCTTCCGTGCGCGCGGCCACGCGGTGGTGCCGTCATCGCCGCTCGTGCCCGGCGACGATCCGACGCTGCTTTTCACGAATGCCGGCATGGTGCAGTTCAAGGACGTCTTCCTCGGCAAGGACGAACGTAACTACAAGCGCGCCGCAAGCTCGCAGCGCTGCGTGCGCGCGGGCGGCAAGCACAACGACCTCGAGAACGTCGGCTACACCGCGAGGCATCACACTTTCTTCGAGATGCTCGGAAATTTCAGCTTCGGGGATTACTTCAAGCGTGAGGCGATCGAGTTCGCCTGGGACTTCGTGACCGGCACGCTCCGGATCCCGCCGGAAAGGCTCTGGGTCACGGTCTACAAGGACGACGACCAGGCGGCCGATATCTGGCTGAAGACGATCGGCGTGAGCCCGAGGCATTTCGCGCGGCTCGACGAGCAGTCAAACTTCTGGGCGATGGGCGACACGGGTCCCTGCGGCCCGTGCTCCGAGATCTTCTACGACCACGGCCCCGATGTGAAAGGCGGCCCGCCCGGCTCGAAGACCGAGGACGGTGACCGCTACGTCGAGATCTGGAATCTCGTCTTCATGCAGTACGAGCGCTCGGCCGAAGGCCGGACGACGCCGCTGCCGAAACCCTCCGTCGACACCGGCATGGGCCTCGAACGCGCGGCCGCCGTCATGCAGGGCGTGCATTCGAATTACGACATCGACCTGTTCAGGAGCCTGATCGCGGCCGCGGCCGATGCGACGCACCAGAAGAAGTCGACGAGCCCGTCACTGCGCGTGATTGCCGACCACATCCGCGCCTGCTCTTTCCTTATCGTTGACGGCGTGATCCCCGGCAACGACGGCCGCGGCTACGTGCTCCGCCGAATCATCCGGCGCGCGATCCGCCACGGCTACAAACTCGGTCAGGAAAAGCCCTTCTTTCACCGGCTCGTGCCTGCGCTGACACAGGAAATGGGCCCGGCCTATCCGGAGCTCGCGAATGGCGCCGATCACGTGGTGCGGGTGCTGCGCCAGGAAGAGGAGCGCTTCGCCGAGACTCTCGAGAACGGCATGGCGCTCCTCGAGGCCGCGATCAAGAAGATGAAAGGCAAGACCATCGCCGGTGAAACAGTCTTCAAGCTCTATGACACTTACGGATTTCCAGTCGATCTCACGGCCGACATCGCGCGCGAGCGCGGTTTCAAGCTGGACGAGGCGGGATTCGAGCGGGCGATGACGTCGCAGCGCGAGCGCGGCCGTGCGGCGAGCCGCTTCGGCGTGGACATGCGCGGCTCCGACACGCTCGGGGTCGAGAGCGAGTTCACCGGCTACGATCATCTCCAGGGCGAGGGCCAGATCCTCGCAATACTGAAGGGCGGAGCCGAAGCGGAATCAGTCTCGGCCGGCGAGGAAGCCGGGATCGTGCTGGACGTCACGCCGTTCTATGCCGAGTCCGGCGGGCAGGTCGGCGACGTCGGCAGCCTGCAGAACGGTTCGTCCCGGTTTCAGGTGACGGACACGAGAAAACAGGGCGATGCGCACATCCATCTCGGCCGCGTCGAGGCCGGGACATTCAGGAAAGACGATATCGTCGCGGCGATCGTGGATGCCGCGACCCGCCAGGCGACGGTTCTCAACCATTCGGCGACTCACCTGCTGCACGCGGCGCTCCGCAAGGTCCTCGGCACGCACGTGATCCAGAAGGGCTCGCTCGTCGCGCCCGATCGCCTGCGCTTCGATTTCTCGCACACGCAGCCCGTGACGCCGCAGGAACTCGACGAGATTGAACGCCTGGTCAATGCCGAAATTCGGCGCAACTCGGCCGCCGACATCAAGCATCTCCCCTACGACGCCGCGATCAAGTCGGGCGCGATGGCGCTCTTCGGCGAAAAATACGGCGACCAGGTGCGCGTGCTGCGCTTCGGCGACTTCTCGACCGAGTTGTGCGGCGGCACGCACGTCGGGCGCACGGGCGACATCGGCTTCTTCAGGATCACGAACGAGGGCGGCATCGCCTCCGGCATCCGGCGCATCGAAGCGGTGACGGGTGAGGGCGCGCTCGAGGCCGTCAAGGCGACGGATGCGACGCTGAAGCGCATCGCGTCCGCGCTTCGCGCGTCACCGGCGGAACTCGAGGGCAAGGTCACGCAACTCCTCGAGCAGCAGAAGAAGTACGAGCGCGAAGTGGCGAGCCTGAAGTCGAAACTGACCTCCGGCCATCGCGGCGACCTGGCCGAGAACGCGGTCCATGTGAAGGGAGTCCAGGTCGTGGCGACCGCGATCGACGGCGCCGATGCGCAGTCGCTGCGCGAAGCCGTGGATTCGCTGAAAGGCCGGCTCGGCTCCGCGGTCATCGTGCTCGGTACTGTGACCGAGGAAGGCAAGGTTTCGCTGGTCGCGGGAGTCACGCCGGACCTCACGCAGAAGATTCGCGCGGGCGACCTGGTCGGCGAGATCTCGAAAATCGTCGGCGGCCGCGGCGGCGGTCGCCCGGACTTCGCCCAGGCCGGCGGCACCGACCCTGCAAAGCTCGAAGCCGCGCTTGCGGCCGTCGAGCCACTGGTGGCCGAAAAGCTCGGGGGAAGCTGAACGCGGCCCGGCGCGGCCGGTCGGAGATAACGTGTCGATCGCCGCGCTACCGCTCACCGTACTGCTCGCAATCCTGCCGCCAGTCGAGCAGCCGGTACTCGAAGAACTTGCCGTCACCGCGCCGGAGCCGCGATTCGTCGCGCCGACGCGGCGCGACAAGATCGGCCGTATCTGGGCGCCGGTCCTGATCAATGGCCAGGGACCCTTCCGGCTCGTGCTCGACACCGGCGCCAGCCATTCGGCCCTGACCGCGCGCGTGGCGGAGACGCTCGGCATTCCAATTAATGCGAACCACTCGGTGATGCTTCGCGGCACCACCGGTTCGGTCGCCGTGCCCTTCGTTCCGGTGGAAACGCTCGAGGTCGGTGAACTCCTGATGGAGCCGCGCCGGCTGCCGATCGTGCCGGACGCGCTCGGCGGCGCCGAGGGCGTCCTCGGAACAGACGGCCTCGCCAACAAGCGCATCCACATCGACTTCCGACGCGACAGCATTACGATCATGCGCTCGAAGAACGAAAGGGCCGGCAGCGGCTTCGCGACCATACCGGTCAAATTCCTGCGCGGACGCTTGCTGGTCGTGGACGCCTATCTCGGCGGTGTTCCGGTCAAGGCAGTGATCGATACGGGCGGGCAGGCCACGCTTGGGAACGAGGCGCTCAGGACCGCGCTCGCGGAGCGACGCCGGAAATACAATACCTGGACGCCGGACGACGTGACCGGCGCCACGCTCGACGTGCAGACCGGCAATCGTGTTTCGACGCCGTCGCTCGCGTTGGGGGATATCCTGGTGCGAAATGCCGCGATGACCTTCGCGGACTTCGCGATCTTCGAGCATTGGAAGATGACGGAAGAACCGACCATGCTGGTCGGCATGGACGTGCTGGGCTTGCTGGATACGCTCGTGATCGACTATCGGCGGCGCGAGCTGCAGGTGCGCCTGAACCGGCGCTAGGCGGCGCGACGAGTCTCCATCGCGAGATCCTGAGACTGCGCGAGGCCGCGGCGGTTGATGACCATCTTTTCGTGCAGTTCGCCGATCATTTCACTGCCCTTGGTGCAGCACACGCCCGGTATCACTGCGTGCACGAGGCAGACGAGCCCGCCCCAGATCATTCGGAAGCCGAATCCGGCGGCGCTCGCGAGATGCTGCCAGTAGCTCTCGTTCACGCTGGCTGGGTGAGCGGTGAAAAGGCGTCGCCAGAGACTCATGGATGTCATCATAGTCCCAACAATGGCAAAATATCTCCCATTTCATGTGATAGATATAACCGATATTGGGAATATTTGCTAATCTTGGATGATGAGCACTCTAGACAAGATCGATCGCGAGATCCTCGCCCTCATCCAGGAAGATGCCTCACTTGCGATCCAGAAGATCGCCGACCGGGTCGGGCTCTCGGTCAACCCGTGCTGGCGGCGTATCCGCCAGATGGAAACGGCTGGCGTGATCCAGGGCCGGGTCGCGCTTGTCGATCCGGAGAAAGTCGGTCTCGGCCTTACGGTCTACGTTCGCGTCAAGACGCGCGAGCACAGCGCCGCCTGGGCGCGGAAGCTCAACGAGGTGATTGCGGCGATGCCCGAGATTCTCGAATGCCATCGCATCGGCGGCGACGTGGATTACCTGCTGAAGGTCATCGTGCCCGACATTGCGGGCTATGACCGGACCTACAAGGAGCTGATCGATCGCCTGCCGAGTCTCGCCGATGTGTCCGCGCTTTTCTCGATGGAGCGACTGAAAAGCACGACCGGCCTGCCGATTCCCCCGGAAAACTGAAACAATCCACGCCGGATGCTGATAGTACAGAAATACGGCGGTACTTCGGTCGGCTCCGTCGCGCGGATTCACGCGGTCGCATCCCAGGTCGCGGGGCTGGCGAAGCGGGGCCACCAGGTTGCCGTCGTCGTCTCCGCGATGGGCGATTCCACCGACCGGCTGATCGAGCTCGCGCGCGAAGTCGCGGCGGAGCCGGATGCGCGCGAACTCGATGCGCTCCTTGCGACGGGTGAAATGGTGTCGACGGCGCTCCTCGCGATGGCGCTCAAGGAAAGCGGCTGCGAGGCGAATTCGTACAACGCACTGCAATTGCCGATTGAGACGACGGGGCCCGCTGGCCGCGCGCGGATCGAGCGCGTCGATTGCGCGAGACTGAAACAAGATCTCGCCGGCGGCATCGTGCCGGTGATCGCGGGCTTCCAGGGTCGCGCGGCGAACGGTGACCTCACGACCATCGGCCGCGGCGGATCGGACACGACGGCCGTTGCACTCGCGGTCGTTCTAAAGGCCGACGAGTGCCAGATTCTCACCGACGTGGACGGCGTATACACGACCGATCCACGCATGGTGCCCGAGGCCCGGCGGCTGCCTCGCGTGAACTTCGAAGAGATGCTCGAGCTCGCGGGGCAGGGGTCGCGCGTGCTGCACCTGCGATCGGTCGAGTTTGCCGCGCGCCACGGTATGAAGCTGCGGGTGCTGTCGAGTTTCGAACCAGGCCCCGGCACATTGATCTGCGAGGAGGACCCGAACGTGGAAGCTCCCGTCGTCTCCGGCATCGCCTTCAATCGCGATGAAGCGGTGATCACCGTGACCCAGGTGCCGCAGGAGGCCGGGGTCGCCCACGCCTTTCTGGGCCCCGTGTCCGAGGCCGCGATCGAGCTGGACATGATCGTCGTCAATGCGCCGCGCGAGGGCCGCGTCGACCTTTCGTTCACCGTTCACCGCGACGACTACCCGAAAGCAATGGAACTCACCCGCCGCGCTGCCGGCCGGTATCCCGACGTCACCGTCGCGGGCGACGATCGCGTGGCCAAGCTCGCCATCGTGGGCTCCGGCATGCGCTCGCACGCGGGTGTCGCCGCCAGGCTCTTCGAGACACTGGGGACAGAGGCGATCAATGTCCGGCTGGTTTCGACCTCCGAGATCAAGATCAGCGTGTTGGTCGCGGAAAAAGACCTGGAACGGGCAGTTCGGGCGCTTCACAAGGCCTACGGACTCGAGCGCTGACAAACCCTTGATTTGACATAATTAATCCGCAACCGACCCCTGTGCTATCATTTTTGCGCGCTCGATAAGAAACGACTGGATTGGGGGAGAAGGGAGTCATGCTGATCCTGACGCGTCGCGTCGGTGAGGCGCTGATGATCGGTGACAACGTCACGGTCACGGTCCTCGGCATCAAGGGCAATCAGGTTCGTATCGGGGTGTTAGCGCCGAAAGAAGTCGGCGTCCACCGCGAAGAAATCTACGAGCGAATCCGCCACGAGAAAGTGACGGCCACTGAAGACGGCAAGGATCCAGCCGCCGTCGCCACGGCCTGAGGCCCTCATCACGCAAGCTTTACCGGCATCACAGCCGGTGCGTATGATTTGCGCCCCTTCCAGGCGGGAGGGCCGTATCCGGAGAGATGGCCGAGTGGTCGAAGGCGCACCCCTGCTAAGGGTGTATGGGTCAAAAGCCCATCGAGGGTTCGAATCCCTCTCTCTCCGCCAATTATCATTTTCATGACAGCTCATGCTGTCTCGGAATACCGGAAATTCCCTTGAATCTCCGGGTGTTCCGAGCGCAGGGCGTTTCGTATCGTTTCGGGGTAGTTCACCGGTTTGTTGGTACATTTGTTGGTACCAGCACCGGTGAGCATGGAGATACCATCAAATGCTCACCGATTCCCGGATACGCGCAGCCAAACCCGGGTCGCGCCCACGGAGCCTCTCGGACGGAAACGGGTTGCTCCTGAAGATACTTCCGAACGGTGGTCGCTACTGGCGATTCAACTACCGTTTCAACGGCAAGCAAAAGACCCTCGCCCTCGGTGTCTATCCGGACGTCTCGCTGGCCAAGGCACGCGAACGTCTCTACGGCGCGCGCGACCTGCTTGCCGACGGCCTGGACCCTGCGGCCAAAAAGCGTGCTGCCGGTAAGACATTCGAAATCGTGGCGCGCGAATGGCATAAGCGATGGTCCGCTCACCGCCATGGGCGGTATGCGCACTACGTTCTCAAGCGGCTGGAGGTGGACGTTTTCCCGGCGATTGGTGCGCGGCTACCTACCGAGATCCCGACCTCGGCCTTCCGAGATGTCGTGAAGAAGATCGAGGCGCGGGGGGCGCTCGAGATCGCTCGACGAGTCCTGCAGAACTGTGGCCAGATCATGCGTTACGCCGTGGCAAATGACTATGCGGCGCGCAATCCCGTAGTGGACGTGAGGCCGGCGGACATCCTGAGACCGCGCAAACGTCGGCACTTCCCGCGCGTCGACGCGAAGGAGCTTGCCGGCACTTCTGCTTGCCATCGACGCCTATGTCGGTGGAGAGCACACGCGCCTGGCACTCAAGCTCATGTCGCTTAACATTCGTCCGCACTTCGGAACTGATCGGTGCGCGCTGGTCGGAATTCGACCTCGGCGCTTCGCGCTGGGATATCCCGGCCGAGCGCATGAAGATGAAGACACCGCACATCGTGCCGCTGAGCACGCAGGCAAAGGCTGTCCTCGAGCAACTGAGGGCGATTTCGTTTGGACGGGATTTCGTCTTTCCGGGCGACGTGAACCCCGAAAAGCCCATGAGCGGCAACACGCTTCTGTTTGCCCTCTACCGGATGGGGTATCGCGGACGCATGACGGGCCACGGCTTTCGCGGCGTGGCCTCAACAATCCTTCACGAGCTGGCGTGGCCGCATGAACATATCGAATTACAGCTCGCCCACCAGGAGCGTGATGCGATCAGCGCGGCGTACAACCATGCGCTCTACTTGGAGCCGCGCGCGAGGATGATGCAAGCGTGGGCGGATTACCTGGACGACGCGTGTCGGCAGGCTAAGGAGAAGGCATGCGATCAGCATGCGCAATCGGTAGAGCCAGGGCAACGGATAGCTGCGTAGCCTCCGGCCCTGAAGACGCCATGACTACTCACGTCGTAGCGTACTTGCGGGGCCGGCCCCGTGAGCGACACGCGGCCGACTCCGGCGACTGCGGTGCACGATAGTGCTCCGGATCGGCGATCCAGGCTTGCAGCGCAGTTCGGGGCCATGCACAGACGCGTCCGCCCAAGTGAACCGGCGGAGGAAAGCGACCGGCCGAAATGCGCCGATAGAGCGTCGCACGCGTCAAGGCTGTCATCCGGATTACATCCCGAATTCGGTAGAACGCCGGAACTACGCTGGCCCCGTGGTGTTTTTCATCGGCGATCCCGCCGCTCGGATTCATCGGCGACCATCCGGAGAAGCCTTGCCGTGGGTGCCGCGCTTGCGGCGGCGTCTGCGCGTAGGCGACCGCTTGATCCTGCCTTTGTCGCGTCTAAACCCAAGCTGCTCTGCCAGCCGTGCGATCCCGTCGAAGCGGCGACCGGCAACGGTGTGGCCGTGGCGCTTGAGTGTCTTCGAAAACCGACGGATCAGGCATAACCCAGCGATCACGCAGCGTAGGCGTCTGGTCAGTCGAACCACGTCATGGGTGCACAGGAGTTCCTGCAGGGGAGGCAGTCGCTCATGAATCCACCGGGATACGGAGGTCGGCATCCTGGATGTCTTGGAATTCGAATCTTGATCGGGATCGGTTGTTCTGAGTTGCACGACAGTTGTCTCGTCGAAAGTTGCCATGACGAGAATCGTCTCCGATCGCCCAGCAAAAGGCAGTGGTGATATTCGCGGAAAATTTTAGGTGTACTTGTGGTGAAAGAGTGATCCGGAGAGGAGTCCAGATGGGATTCGAGGAAAGTGGGGTAGAAAGCCTAGCGACGCCGCTGAGGTTGGTTGGATCACGGAGTACTGACGAAATGCAATCTGGCGCAATGACGAGTGCACGACCAATCAGTTCAATGCAAGCGATTGGGGCGCAATCCGTGCTTGCTACAGTCGCGCGAATCGTCTGGCACCTTGTACGATTGCCGCTTCTCGCGCTGCTGACCCTGCTCGAACCAGTGGTTCGCGCGGTTCTCAGTTTTGCAATGGTGCTGGGAGTCCTGGCGGCCACAGTCTTCGAGCTTTCGGCCGCCGGTCCGCGATTTGAATTCCTGCAGATGTTTGCCGGGTCGCTCGGCCTAGGGGCTGCACTGTTCGCGTACCACGGACTGCAGGCGTTGCTGTCACGTTAGGAAGCGCAAGCCGGGACCTCTCTGAGTGTTCCCTTGGTTTGGCGCAGATTGCGCCGACAAACGTGACAGACAGCCCGTGTATCGCCGAACTTGTCGATGAGCATGGAACCCGCACACGACGAGCAAGGCAGGCAATCGACGTGGTCGCCCCGAGCGGCGCCGTCCATGAGCAACACCGCTTGCTCGAACTCAAGGTCAGATGTGGGTTCCCACTCACGGAAGATCTCGAAAGCCTCGCAGAGTCTTTCGCCATTCTCGATGGATCTCGTCGGCCGGGAGGCGCCGACGACGCGGCAAAGGGAGACGAAGAGCGCCGCCTGGCTGCTGCTTCGGTTCGAGCGGAAGAATACGGAGAAGGAACTCGGTGAGGGGCCACGCAGCCGCTCATTGGAGTTGAACTTCGACCGGCGGCGCACGGTGACCAGCTGGTCGGGAGTGAGGCCGGTCCACTGGCAAGTCGTATGTGCGCGGGCACCGTGGCCCAGAAATCGCAGACCCAGTTGAATGCGCCGAATGTACCGGCCGATGTGATCGTCAATCGCTTCTTTTTTCATTTATTCGCCCGCCATGAATTTGCTGCGTTTGTCTTGATTGCCGAATATTGCAGTGAAAAGCCCCGATTCCCACCGGAGCATTCTCGCGATGACGCAATAAGAATGACGCTCCCCTTGACTGAACGCCGAGGAACGGGTGAGCGAATCGGAGGACCCCTCGCACGAGGCAATGTCGGCGACAGCGCCACGCTGGAAAAGAAGCCAGTCGCTCGATCTCGTGCACCAACTAAACGAGCATTGCCTGGAGCTACTCGCTGGCGTGGCCGTCGCGAATGCCGGCACCGAACTCCCACTCCTATCCGCCAATCGCGATCTCTGGGGCCAGTTAGGGCCCGACGCGCGGAGGCGGGCAGCGCTCCTGCCGTTTGCAATCCTGGACCTGCGCTTCGCGGATGAGACGTGGTGGCAGCGAGCGATTGGTGCGCCGGCGTCCACGCCGCATGAGCCCGATTCCACAAATTGGCTCCCGTCCGAGCTGAGCGAGCGTCTGGTGCAGGAGACCCTCATGTTTGCGTGGCAGATGGCACGGTCAGATCGAACCGCAGCGCAAGTCTCATTCGGCATGAGGCCGGCGGTGGCAGTCATTATTGGTGAACTTACGCCGGGCCAAGTGCGTGACATCGCGTCCTGGAAAAGTGGAAGTCTTCGCATGCGTTGGCAGGACGACGGCCGTTTCTGGCGAGAGCTCCTGCTCGCCGTGGGAGCTCATGACAGTGAGGCCATCGCAGAGCTTCACCTGCATGCAAAACTCCAACTGCTTGGACCTCT
>CAVZUU010000005.1:0-396453 GCA_963778585.1 uncultured Gammaproteobacteria bacterium | reverse complement strand
CATTATCAGCTCTACGAGACTGACTTCGACCTGCTTCGGGCCTGGGGCCACAATTGCCATCGATTCTCGATCGAGTGGAGCCGCATCGAGCCTGTGAGAGGTCGCTGGAGTGACGATGCGCTGGAGCACTACCGGCGCGTAATCCTGGCGTTGAAATGCCGGCAAATCGAGCCGGTCGTGACCCTGCATCATTTTTCCAATCCAGCGTGGTTCAGCCGGCGTGGCGGATGGCTGCGCCGGGATGCCGCAGCGCTTTTCGCGCGCTTCGTCGCGCGCATTGCGGAGTTCTTCAGCACCGAAGTCAGGCTCTGGGATCACCATCAATGAGCCCACGGTGTATGTCATGCAGGGGCACGTCAATGGCGTATGGCCGCCATTCGAGTGCGGCAAGCTGCTGAATGGCGCCGCGCTCGTTTCGCTCGCGGCAGCTCACCGCAAGGCTTACAGCATCATCGGTCTCGCCAACCGCAGGCGATGGTCGATTCGCCCACAACGCGCCGCTGGTGAGCCCTGCGACGCGGAGCGGGCCAGGACCGCGTCGCCGCGCGAACGCGGATACTCTCGCAATGCTTCTTTTTCCGCCTGACTCGCGCAGCCTTCGATTTCATCGGGCTCAATTACTACCTCGAGATGTTGCGTCAGCGGCGGAAGGAACGGGTCTGAAGCAGCTGGTCGGCCGGGTTTGCGCGACGGCCCACCATCCGCATCAGGACGAAAAGCGCATTGGGCTGGGAGAGCTACCCGCGCGGACTCGGAATCGTCCTGAAAGATTTCTCGCGCTTCGGCGTTCCGCTGTTCATCACCGAGAACGGCATCGCGACCGAAGACGACCGCCAGCGGTGCTCTTACCTCGTCGACCACCTGCAACAGGTGGCAACGGCAAGGCGCGACGGCATCGATCTGCTGGGATACCTGCATTGGACATTGATGGACAATTTCGAATGGCATCTCGGCACGGGTCCGAAATTCGGCCTGGCGGCCGTCGATCCCGGGACTGGCGCGCGAGTGCCGCGGCCGTCCGCGGCGCTCTATGCCCGGATCTGCCGCGACGGCGAGACAAGAAGCGGCAGCCTCTGATGGAAGCAGTTCACATACTGAGCGGCCGCGGTGTCGTTACGCTATCGCGGCGTTGACTGCAAAGACGGCCGGTGTATGGTGATCGGGGGATCTCAAGGTAAACAAGCTGATGACGAATCCTGATATTTCGGTCGTATTGCCCGTGCTCAACGAACACGAGAGCCTGGAGCAGCTCCACAAGGAGTTGACCGACGTGCTGACCGCCATCGGCCGCGAGTATGAGCTGGTGTTCGTCGATGACGGCAGCACGGACGGCTCGACCGAAATCTGCCGGGACCTGGTCAGGCGGGATCACCACGTGGTGCTCGTGGAGCTGAGGCGACGTTTCGGCAAGGCGACGGCGCTGCAGGCCGGATTCGGCGCGGCGCGCGGCGATGTGATCATCACCATGGATGCGGATCTCCAGGATGACCCGAAGGAAATCCCGCGATTCCTTGAAGGCTTCGAGCGGGGCTTCGACCTGATGTGCGGCTGGAAGGAAGACCGGAAGGATTCGCTTTCGAAAACGCTGCCGTCCAAGTTGTTCAATTACGTCACGTCGCGCACCAGCGGCTTGAAGCTTCAGGATTTCAATTGCGGCTTCAAGGCGTACAAGAGGGAGGTCGTCCAGGGACTGGATCTCTACGGGGAACTCTATCGCTACATACCGGTATTGGTTCACGCGAAAGGATTCAAGGTCGGCGAGATCGCGGTATCCCACCGGGCACGGCGCTTCGGAGCCTCCAAGTACGGGATCGAGCGATTCCTGCGCGGACCGTTCGATCTGTTGACGATCCTTTTCCTCAGCAGCTTCAGGCGCCGCCCGCTGCACCTGTTCGGCGTGCTCGGCGTCGGCATCGGCCTCGCGGGATTCATCATCAATGCCTACCTGGCGATCGGCTGGCTCATGGGCCGGTGGATCGGCGATCGACCCTTGCTCATGATGGGCACGCTCATGATCATCGTCGGCATCCAGATACTCATATTCGGCCTGCTCGGAGAAATGATCGTTTCGGCGACCTACCGATCGTCCGAAGTCGACGGCCTGATCCGGCGCGTGCGCCGGCACGATGACGAGCAGCTGAAGCCACGCCGGGTCATCTAGTTGCCGATTGCCGACGCCAGCGAGCTAGCTGACGACACGCAAATCCGGGCCGATATCTGCATCATCGGCGCGGGTGCGGCCGGAATCACGCTGGCCTGCGCGCTCGACGGCGAGCACCGCACGGTCTGCCTGATCGAGAGCGGCGGATTCGGCGTCAGCGACGAGCTGCAGGCGTTGTACGCGATCGACAGCGTCGGTTACCCGGTTCGCCCGAACTTCATGTCGCGGGCGCGCTATTTCGGCGGCAGCTGCAACCTGTGGGCGGGGCGCTGCATGAAGCTCGCCCCGATCGATCTTCGAAAGCGGGACTGGGTCGCTCACAGCGGCTGGCCGATCGGCTACGACGAACTCGAACGTTATTATCCGCGCGCCCGCGAAGTCCTTCGTTTGCCGGCTTTCGAGTCCTATACGGACAGCGACGATCTCCCGGGGCTCAGCGCCGACGAAAGGGCGCTGCTCAGCGGCGGCGATTTGCGTTCAACCGTGGCCCTGTGGGGGACAAAGCCGCTCCGGTTTGGCAGCGTCTATCGACGGCAGCTTAAAGCGAGCCTCAATGTCACGACCTATTGCAACGCCAATGTCACGGAGCTCGTCGCAGGTCCGTCCGGTTCCCACGTCGAAGCGATGACCGTCCGCACACTGGGCGGGCGTCGGCTGACAGTGGAGGCCAGGCACTACGTGCTTGCCTGCGGCGGTCTGGAAAGCGCGCGGCTGCTGCTGGTGTCGCGCAGTCAGCACCCCAATGGCCTCGGCAATGCGCACGATGTCGTCGGCCGTTACTTCCAGGACCATCCGCGCAGCATTTTCGGCCGTGTCAGGCTCGCAAAGCCTGTCAGCCTGCCTTATGTGCTCGGAATGCCCATCTCCGACGGAAAAGTGCAGCTCGGGCTGAAGTTGCCTGACGAGCAACAGCAAGCCGAAGGACTGCTGAACAGCTACGTAAGTCTCGAGCCCCAGCTTTCCAGGATCGCGGAGCAGCAGTACGAGAGCGCCATCAACGCCGCCAAGATTCTGCTGAGAAAGGGACACGCGGGTCGCCGAAGCGACGTCTTTCGCCGAGACCTGAACGAGTTGCGCGACATGATCTACCTGCTCACGCCCAAGGAAATCATGCCGCACTCGGTTTACCGTCTGTACGCGTGGCTGAAGCGCCGTGTCCGTCGAACGATTACGGCGAGTCACCTCACCGTGATCAACTATTGCGAGCAGGCGCCGAATCCGGAAAGCCGGGTGTACCTCAGCGACAAGCGCGATGCCCTCGGCATGCAGACCCTGATTCTCGATTGGCGGCTGGGAGAGCAGGAGCCGCGCAGCGTCCGGCGGCTTCACGAAATTCTCGACCGCAAGGTCAGGAGTGCCGGTCTCGGCGAACTGGAGACGAATCCGCAGGACATCGATTCGGCAAGATTCACTGATGCCTCCCACCACATCGGCACTTTGCGCATGAGCAGCGACCCGCATGCCGGTGTCGTCGACGAGCACTGCAAGGTGCATGGGATCGAGAATCTCCATGTCGCCGGCAGCGCCGTCTTCCCGACGGCCGGGCACGCGAACCCGACGCTCACGATCGTCGCGCTGGTGCTGCGCATGGCGGATCGCCTGCGGGAGACAATCAGGCAGTAGTGGAATACTCTTGTAGGACTGACGGAAATCCGCGCTCTACGGGGCCTCCCGGCGCAAATCCGCGTGACAAATTCATTTCGCGCTGGACAGACAGCGGCGGAATGGGGCTAAGATTGAATCCGGCACACAGGAGGTGTGGCCATGGGCTTCAATCTCGGAAACTGGTTCTTGCGCAAGAAGATTGACGCGCAGGTGCGAAACTCGGGCCGGCCGATGGTGCATAGCCGGGTCGTCAATCCTTACCATGCGGTCAGCATCGAGCCGGGTCCGAAGGCCTGCGCAGAATCCCGCAAGCTCGATGAACGCCGGTTCCTCGCATCCGGGGCGCCGATGCTGCCGCTGCGCGGCTGCACCTCCGCGACCTGCCAGTGCCGCTACACGCATTACAACGACCGCCGCACGAATCGCGACCGGCGCATCCAGCCTCACAATCCGCACGCGCACAAGATGAACGAACGGCGCCAGGCGGGCCGCCGGATGAGCGACTAGCGGATCTTGAACTCCTCCGACTGGAGGCCGTGCCGCGCGAGCAGCTTGTAGAAGTCCGTGCGGTTCCGTCCCGCGAGCTTCGCCGCCTGCGTCACGTTGCCGCGCGTGATCTGCGAGGAGCTGCACCAGGTAGTTCCGCATGAACTCGTCGCGGGCCTCGTCGAAGGTCGAGACCTGCGGCGCCGTGCCGGTGCCGAGCGCGCGCTGCACGAGTTCCGCGCTGATCACGGGGCCGGTCGCCAGCGAAGCGGCATGCTGGAGCAGCGTGGCGAGTTGACGCACGTTCCCCGGCCATTCGCCGACCATCAGGAGTTCGACCGCCTCCGGCGCCAGCACATGACGGGATCCGGACTGGCGCGCCAGCTCATCCATGAAATGGGCGGCGAGGATCGGCACGTCGTCGCGCCGCTGCGAGAGCGGCGGCAGGTCGATGCGGCTGACGCTCAGGCGGTAATAGAGATCCTCGCGGAAGCGGCCCTTCGTGATCAGGTCCGGCAGGTTTCGCGCCGTGCTCGAAATGATACGGACGGGCTTCTCGTCCTGGAGGCTGTTGAGCGTGATCTGGAGATCCGGCGGGAGATCGCCGACCTCGTCGAGCAGCACGGTGCCCGCGGGAGCGTCGGGCTTCGCGGGTTCGGCCGGGTCCTCGCGGCCCTCGAGGATCGCCTTGAGCGATTCCTGCGTCGCCGTCACGCAGGCGAGCGTCAGGAAGCTCGCGCCGCGCCGGGGGCTCGCCTGGTGGACGGCGCGCGCAAGCTGCGCCTTGCCGGTGCCCGGCTGGCCGGTGACGAGCAGCGGCGCGTCGGAACTCGCGGCCATCAGCGCCTGCGAGAGCCGCTCTTCCATGACGGGATTGCGCGTGATGATGCCCGCGCGCCAGTCCTCGGTGACGCTCGCGAATCCGGAGATCTTGAGGGCGCTCGCGATCTGCTCGAGTAGCTGATCCTTCTCGACCGGTTTCGTCAGGAACGCGAAAGCGCCGCTCTTGGTCGCCGTGACCGCGTCGGGAATCGTGCCGTGGGCGGTCAGCAGGATCACCGGGAGCGCGGGATAGCGGCCCTGGAGCTCCTTCAGGAGCATGATCCCGTCCTTGTCCTTCATGCGAAGGTCCGTGACGAGCACGTCCGGCAGGAAGCGCGGGACGGTCGTCAGGGCCTGGCTCGCGTTCTCGCAGGCGGCGACTTCGAAGCCCTCGGAGCGCAGCCGGATGGTAATGAGCCGCAGCAGCCCCGGATCGTCATCCACGAGCACGATGCGCGCGCGCCGGCCGAGGGGTGTTTTCACGGCCGCGGATCCGCCTTTCTGCCTTCGAGGGTCGCGATCGCTTCGAGCTTGGCCTCGGCGCGCTCGAGTTCCCGCCGCAGGCGTTCCTTCTCGGCCGATTCGGCCTGGAGCCTGCGGCTGAGATCGGCGACGCGGTCCTGCCCATTCGTATTGCTGCCGTTCCTGAGCGTCTCGTTCTCGCGCGTGAGCGCGAGCCTGGCGTCGAGATCGCGGACCATCAGTGCGGCGAGCGCCCGCTCCGACGGCAGCATGGTCTCGGGTGTCGCGAGCGCCTCGCCCAGGAGCGCGCGCGCGCCCGCCGGGTCGCTCGCGGCATGGCCGGGCACGGCGAGCACGAAGGCGTAGTTCAGGCGCTTGCGGGTCGAAGGATCCGTGAGATAGGCCGTGCGCGTCGCCGAGAGAATCTCCGCCTGTTCGGCCGCGCCGCCGCGCCCCATGCGCTCGAGGGTGGCGAGATAGCCGGCGACGATCTGGCCGTCGTCGGTCAGCGAGACCGGCGTCGTGTCCTTGCGCTTCTTGAGGCCGTTCCAGTCGTCGACGCTCTTGCAGCCGGCGAGGAGGCCGACGGCGAGGGCGAATGCGATCAATCGCTCATGCCGCATGAGCGGACTCCCGTCGCGTCGCGGACGGCAGGCGGATTCGAAGATGCGCACCCGGGAACTGACCCGTGACGATGTCGACGGTTCCGCCGTGCGCCTCGACGAACTCGCGCACGACCGAGAGGCCGATGCCCGTGCCCTTGAGCGGGCCGCCATGCGGCGCATTGCCCGAATAGAAGGCGTCGAAGACCTTGTCGCGCTCGTTAGGCGCGATGCCGGGACCCGTGTCGGCGAAATCGATCACCGTCTGCGTGCCATCGGGATAGGCGTGCACGTGGATCGTGCCGCCGCGGGGCGTGTACTTGAGCGCGTTCGACAACAGGTTTTCGAGCACGAGCTTGAGCTTCGCCCGGTCGGCGACGAGATCGAGCTCGGCGACGTGCATGTCGAGCGTCAGGTTTCGCGCCGCCATCGCGAGGCGCTGGCTGTCGATCACGGTGCCGACGAGCGAGCTCAGGCGGAACGACGTGAGTTCCACGCTGCTCGCGCGCGACTTCCAGGCGCTGTAGGAAAGGAGATTCTCGATGAGCTGCTGGAGGCGGATCGCGTTCTCGCGCAGGATCGAGGTCACTTCGCGCTGGTTGTCGTCGATCGGCCCCACGGCGCCGTCGAGCAGAAGATCGGTGCCCTCGCGGATGTTCGCGAGCGGTGTCTTGAGTTCGTGCGACATGTGCCGCAGGAAGCGGTTCCGCTCGAGCGCGATGTCGAGGAGGCGGGTGCGCAGCCACTCGAGCTGGCGGCCGAGCGCCGCGAGGTCCGCCGGACCGCTGATCGAGATCGCGTGAGAGAACGCGCCGCGGCCGAGATCGCTGATCGCGCGGTCGATCGCGCGGAGCGGCCTCAGGACGTAGAACCAGAAGATGCCGGCGATCGCGAGCGAGGCGGGGACGAGGGCCATGATCGCCCACAGGAGGCCCTGCTGGGTCGCGCTCGCCTTGCGCTCGACCTGGCTCAGGCGGCTATCGATGCCGAGGCGCGCCTGCTCGGCGAGGCCGTTTGCCTCGAGGCCGAGCGCGCTGAAGCGCCGCACGAGGTTCGAGGAAGGGGAATCGGGCCGCACGCCATGGACGATACTCACAGTCGCCTCGCCGGCGTCGCGGACGCGGGCCAGGTCGGTCTCGGGAACGTAATCCTGAAGCCTGCCGAGCGTCCGGTGGAAGGCTGCGTAGTTCGAGTCGAAGGCCGCCGCGAGGCGCGGGTCGAACAACACCCGGTAGAGACTCGCGGCGCGCTCCATGGCGGCGATGTTCTGGAAGAGCACCTGGGTGTGCTGCGTGAGCACGATGCTGTCCCGCACGAGCACGTCGCTCGTGCGCGAAAGCTGGCGCAATTGCACGCCGCCGTACACGAGCGCCGCTGTGAGCGGGAGCACGATGAGGAGGAGCGCGGCCGATAAAAGCCCAGTCAGGGACCGTGGGCGAATCGTGGTCATCCGCCTATGGTACCGTCAGGCCATCGGTTGGCGCAGGAGCCTTTTTTCCCAGGCCAGCGCCGTCGCGACGATCCCGCCGAGATCCTGGTGCCGCGGTGTCCAGCCGAGCGTCTTCCGGATCCGATCCGCGGCCGCGATGAGTTGGGGTGGATCGCCGGCCCGGCGCCCGGATTCCGTGATTTCGAGATTCGCACCCGACACGCGGGCGACCTGATCGAGGACGTCCCGGACACTGAAGCCTTTACCATAACCGCAGTTCAGGGTCGTCGAGGCGCCGCCGCCGCGCAGGTAGTCGAGTGCCTGCAGGTGCGCGGCCGCCAGGTCCTCGATGTGGATGTAATCACGTATGCAGGTGCCGTCCGGCGTGTCGTAGTCCGTGCCGAAGATCGTGATCTGATTGCGGCGCCCGACGACATGCTCGCAGGCGACCTTGATCAGATGCGTTGCCTCGGGGGTGGACTGCCCGATGCGTCCGCCCGGATCTGCGCCCGCCACATTGAAATAACGAAGCGCCACGTAGCGCAACGGCGTGACCGCTGCGATGTCCCGCAGCATCTGCTCGCTCATCAGCTTGGACCAGCCGTAGGGATTGATCGGCACGGTCGGCGTGTCCTCGGTTGCGACCCCGCCCGCCGGCATGCCGTAAACGGCGGCGGTCGAGGAGAACACGAAGTTCTTCACGCCGGCGGCGACGCAGCACTCGAGGAGGGTGCGCGTATTGGCCGTGTTGTTGCGGTAGTACTTGAGCGGGTTCTCGACGGATTCCGGCACCTGGATGTGAGCCGCGAAATGCAGGACGGTGTCGACGCGGTGCTCGGCGAGCACGCGCGAGACGAGTGCCGCGTCGCCCGTGTCGCCGGCGACGAAGTCGCCGTGGAGCACGGCGCCGCGGAAACCCGTCGAGAGGTTGTCGAGCGTGACCAGTTTTTCGCCGGCCTCGCCGAGCTGGCGCGCGACGTGACTGCCGATGTAGCCGGCGCCGCCCGTGACGAGGATGGTAGTCATCGAAGCTCCACGATATCGTGCCTGCATGATACCAACGGCCGACTCGGCCCCGTTTGCGAACCTGTCACCAGATTTGATCGTGGATGCCGTCGAAGCCGCGGGTTTTCCGAGCGACGGTCGCATTCTTGCGCTCGGAAGCTACGAAAACCGCGTGTTCCAGGTCGGGCTCGAGGACGCCGAACCGGTCGTCGTGAAGTTCTACCGGCCGGGCCGCTGGACGGATGCCGCGATCGCCGAAGAGCATGCATTTGCGCGCGAACTCGCGGCGGCCGAAATTCCCGTGGTCGCGCCGCTCGAGCCGCTCGCGCACGACGAGTTGGGCGACGGGCCGGTGCCGGTCTTCGGCGGATTCCGCCTCGCCATCTATCCGCGACGTGGCGGGCAGTGGCCGGAGCTCGGGACCGAAGACGACCGCCAGTGGATCGGGCGCTTCCTCGGGCGCATCCATCTCGTCGGCAGCTCGCGCGCCTTCGAGCATCGCGCGCGACTCTCGCCGACGGCGATGGGCCGCGATTCCGTCGCGTATCTGGAGGAGGGCGAGCGGATTCCCGAATACATCCGCCATCGCTATCTGGACGTGACGGACGAGCTGCTGGATCTGGTCGAAGCGCGCTTCGAGGGCGTCGGACCCCTGCGCTATGTGCGCATCCACGGCGACTGCCATCGCAACAACGTGCTCTGGACCGCGGCCGGGCCGCATTTCGTCGACCTCGACGACTGCATGATGGGTCCGGCGGTCCAGGATCTCTGGATGCTGCTTGCGGGCCGGCCCGAGGAAATGCGGGTTCAGCTCGCGGACATCCTCGAAGGCTACTCGCAGTTCGCCAATTTCGACCCGATCGAGGCTTCGCTGATCGAGTCGCTCCGGGCGCTGCGGATGATCCACTACACGGCCTGGCTCGCGCGCCGATGGCACGATCCGGCGTTTCCGAAGGCATTTCCGTGGTTCGGCGAAGCGCGTTACTGGGAGCGGCACGTCGCCGAGCTCGAGGAACAGTTGACCGCGATAAGTACAGATCGTTGAATCAATCGGTTACGCGCCTTATTTGATGTAGAAGCTGCGCGCTCTCCGGGTTACAATCCGCGGCCTTTTTCGGCGGGTTCCCGTGATCCAGAATCTCCGCAATATCGCGATCATCGCGCACGTTGACCACGGCAAGACGACGCTCGTGGACAAGCTCCTGCGCCAGTCGGGCACGCTCGATGTCCGGAAGCCGATGACCGAACGAGTCATGGACTCGAATGCGCTCGAGCGCGAGCGCGGCATCACGATCCTCGCGAAGAACACCGCGATCCAGTGGCGCGACTACCGCATCAACATCGTCGATACGCCCGGACACGCGGACTTCGGCGGCGAGGTCGAGCGCGTGCTGTCGATGGTCGACTGCGTGCTGCTGCTCGTCGACGCGGTCGACGGCCCGATGCCGCAGACCCGCTTCGTCACGCAGAAAGCATTCGTGCACGGTCTCGCGCCGATCGTCGTCGTGAACAAGGTCGACCGGCCCGAAGCGCGCCCGGAATGGGTCGTCAACCAGACCTTCGAACTATTCGATCGTCTCGGCGCGAGCGAACGCCAGCTCGATTTCCCGATCGTCTATACGTCGGCACTGCAGGGCATCGCCGGCTATTCCCCGACTTCGATGACGGCGGACATGACGCCGCTCTTCGAGACGATCGTCGCGCGCTGCCCTGCGCCGGATGTCGACGTCGACGGCCCGCTGCAGTTGCAGGTGAGCCAGCTCGACTATTCGAACTATGTCGGTTCGATCGGCATCGGCCGCATCCGCCGCGGCACGCTCCGCCGCGCGATGCCGGTCGCCGTCATCGATCGGGACGGCGCGGTGCGGAGCGGGCGGATCGGCCAGGTCTTCGGCTTCATGGGCCTCGAGCGGGTCGACGTCGAAGAGGCCCGCGCGGGCGACATCATCGCGTTCTCGGGTCTCGAGCTGCCCGCGATCTCCGACACGATCTGCGATCCCGATACGGTCGAAGCGCTGCCCGCGCTCGTCGTGGACGAACCGACGATCAGCATGACCTTCGAGACGAATACGTCGCCGCTCTTCGGACAGGAAGGCAAGTTCGTGACGAGCCGGCAGCTCCGCGAACGGCTGCTGCGCGAAACGCTCGCGAACGTGGCGCTGCGCGTCGAGGAGACGGACGACCCGGACCGCTTTGTCGTCTACGGCCGCGGCGAGCTGCATCTCGGCATCCTGATCGAGAACATGCGCCGCGAAGGCTATGAGCTTGCCGTGTCGCGGCCGCGTGTCGTCGTGAAGGAAGAGGGCGGGGAGCGCCTCGAGCCCTGGGAACAGCTCACGGTCGACGTCGAATCGACCGCGCAGGGCGCGGTCATGGAGGCCCTCGGCGCGCGCGGCGCCGATCTCGTGGACATGGTGCCGGACGGCAAGGGCCGCGTGCGGCTCGACTACAAGATCCCGTCCCGCGGCATGATCGGTTTCCAGACCGATTTCCGCACGATGACGAGCGGCACGGGCCTCATGTACCACGTGTTCGATCACTTCGGACCGGTGGTCGAGCGGTCGCTTGCCGAGCGCTCGGCGGGCGTGATGATTTCGAACGGCCGCGGCCCGGTGCTCGCCTATGCGCTGTTCAACCTCCAGGAGCGCGGCACGCTCTTCGTCGGGCCGGGCGATCTCGTGTACGAGGGGCAGATCGTCGGCGAGACGAGCCGCGAGGGCGACATGGTCGTCAATCCGCTGAAGGGCAAGAAGCTCACGAACATCCGCACGCAGAGCAAGGACGAGAACGTCCTGCTGACGCCGCCGATCCGCATGTCGCTCGAACAGGCGATGGAGTACATCGGCGACGACGAACTCGTCGAGGTCACGCCGAAGAACATCCGGCTGCGCAAACGCCACCTGAGCGAAGGCCAGCGCAAGCGCGCCGAACGCACCGCCTGACCCTTTGGTGCCGGGTCGTAGATTCGTAGTTCCGCTTTGCGGAACTACGAATCTACGACCCGGCACCAGTCGGAGGGGCCCAGGAGGGGCGGTTTTGGCCGCTCTGGGGCAGGCTGGGAGCCCGCCCCCGGCGGGCCCTCAATACCGCGCCCTGCATCACGTGTGCGCCCCGGTCGAACCGCGAACGACGTCACGTTCGCCCCCCGGGGGCATCCCCTAGCATCGCTGCATTACGTCGCATTCCTCGGGATGCGGCGGCTTTGCGTTTGGGGTCAGGGTGACGACCAACAATCCCGGCAATGTCGTGCATGCTCAAAAAGATCGCCGAAGCGGATTCGGGGGCACACACGCGTCCGCCCGCGCCGCCCCCGGAGCGCAAGAAAAGCAGCATCCACCCCGCGCTCGAACAGCAGCTCCTGGAGGCCGCCGACCCTTCCGGGAAGATGCAACTTCGCAGGCTGATCGAGATCGTCAGCCAGCCAGTACGACACGTACGAGAACGACCGTACGAGCCTCGAGACCGTCCTGCGCCTCGCCTCGGACGAGGCGACCGCGATGACCGAGAAGCTCGAGCGCGAAAGCGTCATCCGGCTCCAGGCGATCCTCGATCACGTCAAGGACGGCATCATCTCGGTCGATCACCTGGGCCGCATCGAGAGCATGAACCGCACGGCCGAGCGGTTTTTCGGCGTACGCCAGACCGACGTGATGTCGGAACTGATCGACACCCTCATCCCGGACATCGCGTCGAAGGGCGACGTCTCGCGCGCGCTCGAGGAGCTTGCCACCGCGCAGGAGACGACCCACTACGACCTCGCCGCCCGCGAAGTCATTGCGAAGCACCGCCGCGGCGAGCTGATGCCCGCCGAGATCCTCGTCAGCATGATGAAGATCAAGCGCCGGCCGACCTACATCGTCTGCATCCGCGACACCGCCGAGCGATCGAAGGCGGAGGAGGCGCTGAAGGACAGCGAGGCGCGCTACCGCGTGCTGGTCGAGAACGCGCCGGAGGCCGTCGTCGTGCTCGACGTCGAGAGCGGCCGGTTCGTCGACTGCAACGACAACGCCGCCGATTTCTTCAAGATGACGCGCGAGGAACTGCTGCGCGTCGGGCCCGCCGCGGTGAGCCCCGCAGAGCAGGCCGACGGCACGCCCTCGTTCGGCGTCTCGCGCGGCTACGTGCAAAAGGCGCTCGCCGGCGAAACGCCGGTGTTCGAGTGGCTGCACAAGGACACCCAGGGCAAGTCGATCCCCTGCGAAGTGCGTTTCGTCCGGCTGCCCAGTTCGGGCGGCGGGCTGATACGCGCGAGCATCATCGACATCGCCGAGCGCAAGCAGGCGGAACTCGTCGCCGCCGGCGAACGGCGCGCGCTCGAAAAGATCGCCTCGAGCGAACCGCTCGAAGTTGCGCTCGCCTCGATCACGGAAGTCGTGGAGCGCGTGTTGCCGGATGCGATCTGCTGCATCCGCATGTACGACCCGATCAAGCGCGTGCTGATGCACCTCACGGGCAAGAGCCTGCCGCGCGAGTACGTGGCGCTCATGGACAACTTCCCGGCCGAGATCCGTTTCGGCTCCTGCGCAGCCGCCATCGCGCTGCAGCGCCAGATCATCGTGCCTGACATCTCCAAGGACGCGCTCTGGGAGCATCGCCACGAGGCCGCCGCGCGGGCGGGCCTGCACGCCTGCTGGTCCACGCCGATCACCGGCGCCGACGGGCGCATGCTCGGCACCTTCGCGACCTATCTGAAGCGCACGGGCATGCCGTCCCGCCGCGATCTCGAACTCGTGGGGCGCATGGCGCAGCTCGCGAGGATCGCGATCGAACGCCGGCGCGCCGAGGATGCGCTGCGGGAGAGCGAGGGCCGGTTCCGGGGCCTCTTCGACAACGTCGTCGAGGGCGTCTACCAGGTGACGCTCGACGGGTACCTGCTCTCGGCCAATCCGGCACTGATCGCGATGCTCGGCTATGCCTCGCTCGAGGAACTCCGCTCCATCGGCTCGACCGAAGGCCTCTATGTCAACCCGCCGATGCGCCAGGCGTTGATCGAAAAGCTGAAACGCGAAGGCAAGCTGGTCGAAGCCGAGTACGAACTCAAGCGCCGAGACGGAAGCGTCATCACGATCACCGAGAATGCGCGACTCAATCGCGACGAGCGTGGCCAGCCGATCGGTTTCGAGGGCACGGTGACCGACATCACCGAGCGCAAGCGCGCCGAGCAGCAGTTCTACGACGAGAAAGAGCGCGCCGAGGTGACGCTCCAGTCGATCGCGGACGCCGTGATCACGACCGATCGCTCAGGCACCGTCGACTACATCAACCCGGTTGCCGAGAAGATGACCGGCTGGCCATCCGACGAGGCCTGCGGCCGGAATGTCACCGAGATCGTCAAGCTCGTGAAGGACGGCGGCAAAGAACGGGTCGACGACCCGGTAAGCCACGCGCTCGCGAGCGGGGACCCGGTCCATCTTGCCGACCAGACCGCGCTCGTCAGTCGCCGCGGGCTCGAGGTGCCGATCCAGGCGACCGTCGCGCCGATCCGTGACCGCACCGGCCAAACCTCGGGCACGGTCATCGTGTTCAGCGACGTGAGCCGCGAGCGGCGTATGAAACGGCTCCTGTCCTACCAGGCGGCGCACGACGCGCTCACGGGGCTCATCAACCGGCGCGAGTTCGAAAGCCGGCTCAGCAGCGCGATCGAGTCGGCGCGTGCGGACAAAAATGTCCGCCACGCGATGATTTACGTCGACCTCGACCAGTTCAAGGTGGTCAACGACACCTGCGGCCACCCGGCGGGCGACCAGCTGCTCCGCCAGGTCACGGGCATCCTCCAGACGCGGGTGCGTGCGAACGACGTGCTCGCGCGGCTCGGCGGCGACGAGTTCGGCGTGCTGCTCGAGCACTGCATGCCGGAACAGGCGCTCCGCATCGCGGACACGCTTCGCCAGGCGATCCACGACCTGCGCTTCCAGTGGGGCACGAGCACGATGCAGATCGGCGCGAGCATCGGCATCGTCGAGATCGACCAGCGCACCGAGAGCGTCGCGACGCTCCTGTCCGCGGCGGACATCGCCTGCTACTCGGCGAAAGACGGCGGCCGGAACCGCGTGCAGGTCTACGATCCGGCGAGCGCCTCCGCGCGGCACCGCGAGATGCGGTGGATGGCGCGCCTCACGAACGCCCGCGACGAAGGCCGCCTCGACATCGTTTTCCAGCCGATCGTCCGCATTGCCGAGTCGTCCAAGACGCGGCCCCATTACGAATTACTGCTTCGGCTTCTCGACGAGAACGGCAAAATGGTGCTGCCCGACGAGTTCATTCCGGCGGCCGAGCGATTCAATCTGATGCCCTCGCTCGACCGCTGGGTGGTCGAGAAGGTGCTCCGCGACATCGTGCCGTCCACCCGCGACGGCGTCGAGGAGGCGGCCTTCACGGTCGCGATCAACCTGTCGGGCACGACGCTGTCCGATCCAGGCTTCCTCGAATTCCTGATCGATACCCTCGAGGCGCACGAGCCGACGCCGGGCGTGCTCTGCTTCGAGGTCACCGAGACCGCGGCGATCACGAATCTCGGCCACGCGAGCTATCTGATGCGCGAAATGGCGAGCCGCGGCTGCCTGATCGCGCTCGACGATTTCGGCAGCGGCCTGTCGTCCTTCAACTACCTGCGCACGCTGCCGATCAACTACCTGAAGATCGACGGCAACTTCGTCCAGAACGTCGCGAGCGATCCGATCGACCGCAGCATGGTCGAGGCGATCGTCCAGATCGGCCGCGCGATCGGCATCGAGACCGTCGCGGAGCGCGTCGAGACGCCCGCGGTGCTCGATACGCTCCGCCGCATCGGCGTCGGCTACGCGCAGGGATTCCTGTGCGGCCGTCCGGCGCCGATGGCAGTATTCCCGCACCGCAAATAAGCAGGACACCCCTAAAGGGGACGTTCCCCTTTAAAGGGGAACGTCCCCTTTAGGGTAAAGTTCGCGGGATGCGCTCCAGCCACCTGACCACCTTCATCGTGATCGGCCTCGTCGTCGGCATTGTGGCCGGCTACGTGAGCAACACCGTCTATCCCGAAGACAGCGCGCGATTCGCGGAGCTCACGGCGCTCCTGCCCGGCGCGTTCCTGCGCCTGATCAAGATGATCATCTCGCCGCTGGTATTCGCGACCCTCGTCGTCGGCATCGCGAAGATGGACGACATCCGCACCGTCGGACGCATCGGCGGCAAGGCGCTCGGCTGGTTCATCTTCGCCTCGATCATCTCGCTGACCATCGGGCTCCTGGTCGTCGGTTTCTTCGAGCCGGGACGGGCGATGCAGCTTGCGATTCCCGCGGATGCGGGCTCGTCCGGCATCGCGGCCGACGGACTCTCGCTGCAGAGCCTCATTTCGCACGCGATCCCGACGAGCATCCTCGACGCCATGGCGCGGAACGAGATCCTCCAGATCGTCGTATTCGCGCTCTTTTTCGGCGTCGCGATGGCGGCGCTCGGCGAGCGCACGCGCCCGATCGTGGCGCTTCTCGATTCGCTCGCGCACATCATGCTGAAGGTCACGGGTTACGTGATGATCGTCGCGCCGCTTGCCGTGTTCGGCGCGATGGCGAGCATCGTGGCGAAAGAGGGGCTCGGAATCGTCCGTGTCTACGGCATCATGGTCGGCGAGTTTTATCTCGGCATCGCGCTCCTGTGGCTCGCGCTCATCGCGCTCGGCGCCCTGGTCATCGGGCCCCGGGTCTTGCAGCTCGTCAAGCGCATCCGGGAACCGGTGCTGCTCGCGTTTTCCACCGCGAGTTCGGAAGCCGCCTACCCGCGGACGCTCGACGTGCTCGAGCGATTCGGGGTCAGCAACCGGATCGCGAGCTTCGTGCTGCCGGTCGGCTATTCCTTCAATCTCGACGGCTCGATGATGTATTGCTCCTTCGCGGTCATGTTCATCGCGCAGGTGTACGGGATGGACATTCCCGTCAGCCAGCAGATCCTGATGGTGGCGATCCTGATGCTGACGTCGAAGGGCATCGCCGGCGTTCCGCGCGCCTCGCTCGTGGTCGTCGCGGCGACCCTCGCGCAGTTCAATATCCCGGAGGCGGGAATCTTCCTGCTGCTCGGCATCGATCACTTCCTCGACATGGGCCGCTCGGCGACCAACGTCGTCGGCAACAGCATCGCGACGGCGGTCGTCGCGAAGTGGGAAAAGGAACTCGGCCCGGAACAGCCGGACGTGGTCGCCGAAGCCAAACCGCCGCACGCCCGAGCTGCCAGTGCCGGCCTGCACGGTTCTTGAGTTCGCGCTCGCGCTCGCGGCCGCCGCGGCGCCGCCGCAGGCGGAGCACGAGTCGCATGCGGCCGGGCATCCGGCCGCGCATGCCATGCCCATGGAGATGACCGGCGCCCTCGGATCCTATCCGATGGCGCGCGACGCCTCCGGCACGTCCTGGCAGCCGGACAGCACGCGCCACGCGATGGGCCACGTCATGCGCGGCGACTGGACGCTGATGGGTCACACGCAGCTGAACGCGGTCTACGACGACCAGCAAGGCCCGCGCGGCGACGACCTCGGATTCCTTGCCGGCATGGTGATGGGATCGGCGCGGCGCGATGCCGGGAACGGCGATGCACTGACATTCCGCGCGATGCTGAGTCCCGATCCTTTCATGGGCAAGCGCGGCTATCCGCTCCTGCTCGCGGCAGGGGAGACCGCGGACGGCGTGACGACGCTCACCGACCGCCAGCACCCGCACGATCTCTTCATGGAACTCTCGGCGACCTGGGCCCGGCGCATCGGGGACGCGAGCGGCGTATTTTTCTACGCGGCGCTGCCCGGCGAGCCGGCTTTCGGGCCGCCTGCCTTCATGCATCGGTCGTCGACGATGATGAGTCCCGAAGCGCCGATCACCCATCACTGGCTCGATTCGACCCACATCAGTTTCGGCGTGATCACCGCGGGCTGGGTCCGGGACCGCTGGAAGTTCGAAGCCTCGCAGTTCACCGGGCGGGAGCCGGACGAGGATCGCTACGACATCGAGAGGCCGCGCCTCGACAGCACCGCGCTCCGCGCGAGCTGGAATCCGGGCGATCGCTGGTCCTTGCAGGTCTCCTGGGCCGACGTCGAGAGCCCGGAGCAGCTCGAGCCGGAAGTCGACGAAACGCGACTCTCGGCCAGCGCGATCTACACGGTGGCCCTCGACGACGAACGCTCCTGGTCGACGACACTCGCCTGGGGGCACAAGAATCCGAACCAAGGCGAATCGACCGACGCAATCGCTTTCGAGACGGCCTACGCGCCCGCGCGCGACTGGACGTTGTTCGGCCGCGCGGAATGGGTCGAGACGCATGAACTCACGCCGACGGAAGAAGTTTTCGCGGTCGGTAAGGTGAGCGTCGGGGCGATACGCGAGTTTCGCGTGACCGAGAGCATCCGCCTCGGTCTCGGCGCACTGTACAGCGTCAACTCGGTCGAACAGGAACTCGAGCCTGCTTACGGAGGCAGTCCCGAAGGCGCGATGCTCTTCCTGCAGTTCACGGCCGGTACCTGACCGAAATCAGTCGACGATCGTGCATTGCCAGGCGATGCCGTAGGCGGTGAAGTCGCTGCCGATCCTCGTCGTCGCGCCCTTGTTCCAGCTGAATTTGAGCGATTGGCTCTTTCCGACGGGGAGCGAGAGCGTCAGTCCTCCGCGGGTATTCGACTGGCGGACCGCAGAATCGACGCCGTTGACGTTCGTCCGGCCGCCGTCGTAGAAAGTCGCGTCCGCTGCGAGCCACAATCGCGGCCTGAAGGTGTAACTCACGTGAGCCTGGAGACTCGTGAGCGGATCCTGCTTGCGCCGTTGCCCGCCAAAGAAGTTGTCGTTCTCGCCGAAAAACCAGGCACCTGCGTACGCCTCGAATAGCCAGGGCCCAAGGGGATGTGAAAGACCAAGCTCGGGCTTGATGGCCCAGCGGTTGTTGCCGACATTGATGAGCTTGTCGGAGTGGTATTCGCCCGTCGGCGCCGACACCGTCAGGCTGGCAGCCAAGGTCGTCTGCGGCTTGTGCCGCACAAACTCCGCCAGACCCAGGGCGGGACCACCGAACAGGTTCGTGGTGAATCGAAGTCTTGCATCGCCGATGCCGGAGCGCGACACCGCGCGGGCCACTGCGTCCACAGTGCCCGTGAAATGGCCCTGCACGTAGGGCAGCACGATCGTCGCGTTGGCCGAACGGCCGAAGAAGCCAAACGTGCGGCCGACGCCGACCGAGGCGGCATTCAACTCGGCTTCGACGTCTTCAACGGGCAAGGCCGGGTCGGTGAGGATGGCGCCCGTCGAGCGGCCGATGCCGGCGGCGACGATGGTCACGCCCGTGGGATTCGGGGTGTACGCGCGTGGGTCGATTTCCTGAGCCGCCGAGCGAGCCGGCGCGCAGGCGAGGCACACCAGCACGAGTGCGGCCAGCCGGCGTGCGCCGAGTCTCGTCGAAGGGTAGCCTGCTACAGTAGCCGCGACCGTCACACAGGCCCATGGGCCCATACGCCGGGGCGGCCGCGTAGGCGACCCTTCATTACTGAAATTGTTCAGGGAGGCTGACAATGACTACTTCCCGACTCAGGCCGATGGTTGCGGTGCTTGCTGCCATCAGCCTCGCGACGATCGCCACCATCGCCCAGGCCGATCCGGCAGGCAAGTGGCGAGTCAAATTTGGCAGCCACGCGGATAACGACGGTGTGATTACACTGCGCGTGAGCCCCGAGGGCGGCGCGCCGGTCGATGTCGAGACCAAGATCGCCGCCAAGAGCGGTGCGGGCAAGGTGGCCAAGGCCGTCCGCGATTCTCTCAAGGTTTCGCTCGGCGAGGGATACCACGTCGAAACCGACGACGGCGAGGATGTCGTCGTCAGCAGAAAAGGCAAGACGCCGAAATTCGAAGTGACTCTCGCCAGTTCGTCGCTCACGGGGCTCGAAGTCAAGATCGGCCGCGAGTAACGATTGAGAGACGTCCGACGCGCCCGCGCGGGCGGCGCCATGCGCCGGCGAATTCTTGCCTGCGCGGCGCTGGCCGCCCTCGGCGGCTGCGCGCAACTGCCGCCGCGTCCGCCGCTGCCTGACGCAACGGCGATTGCTCCCGCCCTCGGAGGTGCCGTGGACGATCTGGTCGCAGGCGCGGAAGCGCGACATCCCGGCGAGTCCGCTTTCCGGCTCGTCACTGAAGGCACGGAGGCCTTCGTGGTCCGCATGCAGAGCGCGAGACTCGCGGCGCGGAGTCTCGACGTCCAGACCTACATCTGGCACGCGGATCTCACCGGCATCTATCTCGGACAGCAGCTTCTCGAATCGGCCGACCGCGGCGTGCGGGTGCGGCTCCTTCTCGACGACCTCGATGCGCGCGCGAAGAACGACGGTTTCGCGGCGCTGGCGGCGCATCCCAACATCGAAGTGCGGATGTTCAATCCCTGGGTCACGCGAAAGGGAACGCTGCGCCAGGCGGGCGAGGGCGCGATGAGCTTCAAGCGCATCAACCGCCGCATGCACAACAAGAGCTGGATCGCCGACAATCGCGTCGCGATCGTCGGTGGGCGCAATGTCGGCGACGAATACTTCGGCGCGGGCGAGGAGATGAACTTCGTCGATCTCGACTTCGCGATGCTCGGGCCCATCGTGCGCGACGCCTCTGCGGCCTTCGACAGGTACTGGAACTCCGCGTCTGCCTATCCGATGGAGGCGCTGGACCCGGACGCGCGTGAGCGAAGAGGCGCTCGAAAAGCTGCGCAAGCGACTCGAGAAATATACGAGCGAGATCGGGAACAAGCGCTATGCCGACGCGCTACGCGGCGACGAGATCGTGAAGCGGATGATTGCGGGTGACTGGCCGATGCAGTGGTCGGCGAATTACCGTTTCATCGTCGACGACCCGGCCAAGGTGACGATGACGAAGCGCGATGCGAAGCGCACGCCCGTCGGTTCCGCGCTCCTGCCACTGGTCCAGTCGGCCGGCAACACGATCAACATCGTCTCGCCGTACTTCGTGCCCGGCGAAGGAAGTGACGAAGGCACTGGTCGAGGCCGTGGGCTCCGGCAAGCAGGTCAGGATCCTGACCAACTCGCTGGTCGCCAACGACGTGGCGGCCGTGCATGGCGGTTACTCGCGCTATCGGCGCCCCTTGCTCAAAGGCGGCGTGCAACTCTGGGAATTGAAGCCGGCGCTCGGCAGCGCGAGCGGCTCGAGCTTATTCGGTTCGTCCGGCGCCAGCCTTCACACCAAGGCGCTCTCGACGGACGGCCGGTCGCTCTTTGTCGGCAGCTACAATGTCGACCCGCGTTCGACCTGGCTCAATACCGAACAGGGCGTGCTGGTCGAGGATACGACGCTGACGGAGCAACTCGACGGGATCTTCGCCACGCAGACGAGCGGTGCTCACGCCTGGCAGGTCACATTGACGGACGGCAACCTGAGCTGGAGTGACGGCGTCGAGAACTTCGGTTCCGATCCCAAGGCATCCGGATGGCGCCGATTCCAGGCCTGGATGACGCGCGTATTGCACCTCGACGCGCAGTTGTAAGCGCGTCGAGTGTCGCGTTACCGCATGCTTTCCCGCAACTCGACCAGCGCCTGGTCGGCGGAATCGACGCGAATCAGTCCGAGTCGCGGATACTCGAGGTCGACGATTACGTAGATCGTGAGCGAGAGTACGGCTGCGAAGACCAGTATGTGCAGCCAGCTGCGGCCCTTGTTGGCGGAAACTCCATATCCCACGAGCAGCGCGCTGACCAGCGAGATTCCGGCCAGCATCAGGAAGATCACGAGAGGCGGGTGATTGCGGGTCGCCATCACGCGAGTGGTCGTGATGTCGATCATTTCATTGAGCGCGGGGATGAGCAGGAGTGCGGCTTGCGGCGGCGCCTCCGGCCGCAGTACCGCCTTGACGGCCTTCGACCAGATTTCTCCCTGGATCGCCATGTCCTCGGCAAGACTGGCTTTTGTCGCGGCGAGGTCCTGTACATTTCGATACGTTTCCAGTCGGGCTTCCACATACCGGCGGAAAATCTGCTTCAATTCCGTCGTTGCGTCGCCGGGGAGCAAGTCGAGCCGCAGATAGGCCGTGCCGATTGCATTGGTCTCCGCTGTAATCAGGTGCCGGCGATCTTCAAATCGCGATGCGGCGCCGGAAAATGAGAAAGCGAGCAGGAGCCCCAGCAAGGCAAACACCGCGGCCTCCGCGGCGCCGACACCTTTCGGCAAGCCATCAGGATCGTGCGTCATGCGGGCGATGCCGATGCGTCGTCCGACTTCGGCGACGACAAGCATCCCGAGGAGCAAGCCTGCGAACAGCAGCAACGTAATCATCGAGAAATTCACCCACGCCCCCTGGTGTCCGTGGTCCGGCCCTATGGTTAACTAAAGAGGCTCATGTCACAACTTTCCGTCGCGCCGATGATGGACTGGACCGACCGGCACTGCCGGTACTTCCTGCGCCAGTTTTCGCCGCGGGTCCTTCTGTACACGGAAATGATCGTCGCGCAGGCGATAGTGCGCGGCGACCGTCGCTACCTGCTCGAGTTTGATGCGGAGGAGCACCCGGTCGCGCTTCAGCTCGGCGGCGCCGAGCCCGCCCTGCTGGCCGAGGCCGCCGCGATCGGCGCCGGGTTCGGCTACGACGAGATCAACCTGAATATCGGCTGCCCGAGCGACCGTGTGCAGCAGGCGACCTTCGGCGCCTGCCTGATGGCCCGCCCGAAACTCGTCGCCGATTGCGTACGGGCGATGCAGGCGGCCGTCAGCATTCCCGTGACGGTCAAGTGCCGCATCGGCATCGACGATCATGACGATTGGGAGTTTCTGCGCGACTTCGTCGCGGCGGTGAGCGACGCGGGATGCCGGACCGTGATCGTGCACGCGCGCAAGGCGATCCTGAAGGGACTCACACCCAAGGAAAATCGCGAGGTGCCGCCGCTCGACTACGCGCGCGCCTGGCGGGTGAAGCGGGAGTTTCCTGCGTTGAAAGTCATTGCGAACGGCGGTCTGCGAACGGTGCCGCAGGTCACGGAGCAGCTCGCGCACGTGGACGGCGTGATGCTCGGCCGCGAGGCCTATCACAACCCCTATCTGCTGCCCGCGCTCCATCGGGCGCTGCACGACGATGGATTCGAGACGCCGCCTGTCGAGCACATCGTCGGGCGCATGCGCCAGTACACTGAACGCCAGGTCGCTTCGGGAACGCCCTTGCGTTCGATCACGCGTCACATGCTTGGCCTTTTCAACGGGCGTGCCGGCGCGCGCGCCTGGCGGCGCGCGCTGTCGGAGGGCGTGAATCGGACGGATCCGTCGCCTGCCCTGATCGAAGATGCGCTGCGCGCCGCTAGCTCCTGTCCATGAAATGCCGGAATCGCGCGGAGCCCTTGCCGTCGCGGGGACCGAGCAGATCGTAGAGCGGGGTCGGATCGAACCAGGTCTGCGCTGCCGAGAGGCCAAACGATTCGCGCGCGCTGGAATGCGGCCAGTCGATCACGCGCCGGACGAGTCCGCCGCGCACGGGCGCGCGCAGCGCATGACGCGCAACCTCCAGCAGATAGATGTCCGCGTTCACGAGCGTCGACAGGCAATGCCCGTGGCGCAGGCGCGCGCCGGCGATCTCGTCGGTCGCGAGCGTGATTTTCCCCGGCGTCCCGCGAACGACTAGATGCAGGAAGCGGTCGGTCACGCACCAGACGACGCATTGCAGCCGATGACGGATGCAGGCGTCCGCGATTCGCCGCGCCGCATTCGCGCGCGAGCCGGCGTCTGGATAAAGGAGGCGGCGGCCGTGGGAACGCGCGACGACATGTCGCAGGATCGCGGCGGTCGAGATTTCGACGCTCAGGGCCATGGTCCGCCTCCCTCCGGAACAGGCATCGAGCATGTCAGCGCCCCGGTTTGGGCGCCCCGCCAGTTTCCTGCCTATAATCCGAATTATGTAATCCGCGGGGGGCTGCGGTAGCCGCATGGGTCAGGAACAGGAACTCGCGATCCTCTTTGCCGACGTCGTCGGCAGTACGCGGCTGTTCGAGCTACTGGGCGACGTCGCGGCGCGCGACAAGGTTTCGGTCTGCATCGAGATCATGCGCCGCGCGACCGAACAGCACGGCGGATCGGTCGTCAAGACCATGGGCGACGAGATCATGGCGACATTCACCGACTGCGATGCGGCGATCGACGCCGCGGTCGAGATGCAGGCGGCGATCGCCGGCCATCCCGATCTCGAGGTCGAAGGACAGCAGATCACGATCCGGATCGGCTGCCACTATGGCCCGGTCGTGATCGAAACGCGGGATGTGTTCGGCGCGGCGGTGCACACGGCGAACCGCATGACGAGCCAGGCGAAGGCCGGTCAGGTCATCATCACGGACGCGATCCAGCAGCGCGTGTCGGACCAATGGCGCGCCGTGGCGCGCCGGGTCGATGTGGCCGTGCCGCGCGGCCAGCACGACGAAGTCACCATCTTCGAGGTGTTGTGGCAGCACGGCGAGACGACGAGCATGCTGCCGGCGATCCAGACAATCACGGAATTGCAGAAGCAGTTCAGGATCCGGCTCCGGTATCTCGGAACCGAACTCGTCCTCGACAACCGCGAGCGCACCTATGCAACTCTTGGCCGCGGCCAGGAAAGCGATCTCGTGATCAAGGGCAACCTGGTCTCGCGGCTGCATGCGCGGATCGAGGCCGGCAAGAACCGGTTCATGCTCGTCGACCAGAGCACGAACGGCTCGTTTGTCCAGTCCCAGAATGGCGACGACGCTTTCGTGCGCCGCGACGCGATTCCGCTGAAAGGGCAGGGCGTCATCGGCCTCGGGCGCGTGCCCGAGCCGCAGTCCTATCACACCGTGGAATTCTTCTGCGAAGACGGCCCCGAGCTCTCGCCAGGTGCCGAGTTGAAGGTGGACGTTCCCCTTTAAAGGGGAACGTCCCCGTCATCGAGGGGAACGTCCCCTTTAGGCTGCGAGGCGCGCCTTCAGCCGTTCGACTTCTTCGCGCAATCCGGCCGGCAGGCGGGCGCCGTAGCTATCGAGATATTTCCCGATCTCCGCGGCTTCCCCGCGCCAGGCGGCGCTGTCGACGGCGAGCAGTTCGTCGATTGTCGCGTCCTCGATGCCAAGCCCCGAGAGGTCGAGCGCATCGCGGCGCGGCACGGCGCCGATCGGCGTGTCGACCGCCGCGGCGCCGCCCTTGCAGCGCTCGATGATCCACGCGAGCACGCGCAGGTTCTCGCCGTAGCCCGGCCACAGGAATCGGCCGGCGGCATCGCGCCTGAACCAGTTGACGTGGAAGACTTCCGGCAGCTTGCGGACCCGCTTCGCCATCGAGAGCCAGTGGCCCCAGTAGTCGCCGAAGTTGTAGCCGGCGAAAGGCTTCATCGCCATCGGGTCGCGGCGCACGACACCGACGTCGCCCGCCGCGGCCGCTGTCGTTTCCGACGCCATGCCCGCGCCGACCAGTACGCCATGCGCCCAGTCGCGCGCCTGATAAACCAGCGGCGCCAGCGTTCGCCTGCGGCCGCCGAACACGAGCGCGCTGATCGGCACGCCTTGGGGCGCATCGGCCATCGGCGAATAACTCGGGTTCTGCTTCGCGGAAACGGTGAAGCGCGAATTCGGATGCGCAGCCGGGCCGCGCGCCGGGTCGAAAGGTCGGCCCTGCCAGTCGAAGGCCGGCCTGCCCTCGTCAAGGCCTTCCCACCAGGGTTCATCATTCGCGGTCAGGCCGACGTTCGTGAAGATCGTGTCGCGCCGGATCATCTCGTAGGCGTGGCGATTCGTTTTCTGGTTCGTGCCCGGCACGACGCCGAAGTAACCCGCTTCCGGATTGATGGCCCACAGCCGGCCATCCGGACCCGGATGCAACCAGGCGATGTCGTCGCCGACGGTCCAGATCTTCCAGCCCGGCATCGAGGCCGGCGGAATCAGCATCGCGAGATTCGTCTTGCCGCAGGCGGAGGGAAAGGCGCAGGCGAGATAATGCGTTTCGCCTGCGGGATTCTCGACGCCGACGATCAGCATGTGCTCGGCGAGCCAACCCTCGTCGCGCGCCTGCCAGCTCGCGATCCGGAGCGCATGGCACTTCTTGCCGAGGAGCGCGTTGCCGCCGTAACCCGAGCCGAAGCTCTGGATCTCGAGCGATTCCGGAAAATGCATGATGAAGCGGCGGTCGGGATCGAGCTCCCCGATCGAATGCAGTCCTTTGACGAACAGGCCGTCGCGCGCGATGCGCGCGAGCGCCGCCGAGCCCATCCGCGTCATGAGCTTCATGTTGGCGGCAACGTAGGCGCTGTCGGTGATCTCGACGCCGCAGCGTGAATAGGGCGAATCGATCGGTCCCATGCAATACGGGATCACGTACATCGTGCGCCCGCGCATGCAGCCGCCGAAGAGCGCGTCCATCCGGCGGCGCGCCTCGGCAGGCGCCATCCAGTGGTTGTTCGGTCCGGCGTCGTCCTGGCGCTCCGTACAGACGAATGTCAGGTGCTCGACGCGCGCGACGTCCGAGGGACTCGACCGATGCAGGTGGCAACCGGGGAAGTTGTCTGCGTTCAGCTTCAACAAGTCGCCGCTCGCGAGCATTCGCCGGGTCAGCTCGCGGTACTCGACCTCGGAACCGTCGCACCAATGCACGTTGTCGGGCTGCGTGCGCGCGGCGACCTGCATCACCCAATGCTGCAAGGCATCGGGTGCGTCATCGGGTACCGCCGAGCGGTCGGGTGCAGTTGCCATTCAAGCCTCGCGGGGATCAATCCGGAGTTTAGCAGGCGAACGCCGAACCGACTGAAACTGCAGGTCTGCGCGCGCGAAACTCATTGATCTCGAAAAGAATTGCCCGGAGACTGCCGTCATGAGGGCGCTCGGGGAATTTGGAAGCTTGCTGGGTCCGCAGGGCCCGCTTGCGCGCGTGATCGAGAACTTCGAGTCGCGCCGCGAACAACAGCACATGGCGGACTGGGTCGGGGAGACACTCGAGGCCCGCGGCATGCTTGCGATCGAGGCGGGCACGGGAACCGGGAAGACCTTTGCCTACCTCGTGCCCGCCCTCCTGTCCGGGCGGCAGGTGATCATCTCGACGGGCACGCGGACCTTGCAGGACCAGCTCTATCACCGCGACCTTCCGACCGTCGCGAAGGCCCTCGGCCGGCCGGCGCGCGTTGCGCTGCTGAAAGGCCGGGCGAATTATCTCTGCCGTCATCGGCTCGATCTCGCCGAATCGATGCCGGAACTTCCGGGCTTTCGTCCGCCGAACGCGCGCACGATCGCGCGCATCCGTCGCTGGTCGCGCGAGACGGTGACCGGCGATCTTTCCGAAGTCAAGAGCCTCCGCGATTCAGACCCGGCCTGGGCCGCCGTGACTTCCACGCGGGAGAACTGTCTCGGCACCACGTGCCCTGCGTATTCGCGCTGCCACGTGGTCGCCGCGCGGCGCGAGGCGCAGGCGGCGGACATCGTCGTCGTCAATCACCACCTGCTCCTTGCCGACCTCGCATTGAAGGACGAAGGCTTTGGGGAACTCCTGCCGGGTGCGGAGGCCGTGATCCTGGACGAAGCGCACCAGGTGCCCGAGATCGCGGCGCAGTTTTTCGGCCGCGAGTTCTCCGCCCGGCAGGTGGCGGCCTTTGCGCGCGACGCACTCGCCGAACTCTCGAGGCTCGGTCTCGCCGATTCGGCGACGCGGGAGAAGATCACGGCGCTCGAGACGGCGATCGCCGAGAGCGCGGTTGCGATCGCGGGCGTCGGCGAGCGAATCGACTGGGGCGAGCTGCCGGATGCGTTCGTCGGCGCACTCGAACGGACGCGTGAGGCGCTCGCACAGCTCGGCCAGGACCTGGCCGCGGCGGATCCGGAGGATCCGGGCCTGCGCCACGGCATGCGGCGTGCGGCCAAGCTTGCCGAGACACTCGTCGCGATCGTCGATGCGGGCGCGGAGGACGGCCTGCGCTGGGTCGAAGCGGGCGTGCGCGGCTATACATTGTCCTTCACGCCGTTCGAAGTCTCGAAGCGGTTCGGCGAACTCATGCGCGCCCAGGGCGGCGCCTGGATCTTCACGTCGGCCACGCTTGCCGTCGGCGACGATTTTTCGCACTTCCTCGGCCGGATCGGGGCGCCGTCGGCGAACTCCGTGCGGATCGAGAGTCCCTTCGATTTCGAGAGCCAGGCCCGGGTCTACCTGCCGGAAGGGCTGCCGGATCCTGCGAGCCGCGAGTACACGGCGGAGGTGGTGGCCGCGGCGCTGCCGCTCATCGAAGCCGCCGGGCGGCCGAAGTTTTCTGCTCTTCACCAGCCACCGCGCGCTCGCGGAGGCGGCTCGGATACTTGAGGCACGGCCGGAATTCGGACGGCGCTATCCGGTGCTCGTGCAGGGCGAGGCGCCGCGCGAGACGCTGCTGCGGCGCTTCCGCGAACTCGGCAATGCGGTGTTGCTCGGCACCGCGAGTTTCTGGGAGGGCGTGGACGTACGCGGCCACGCGCTTGCGCTCGTCGTGATCGACAAGCTGCCCTTCGCGGCGCCCGAGGATCCGCTCCTGAAGGCGCGTCTCGAAGGTATCCGGCGCCGCGGTGGAAACCCATTCCAGGAATTCCAGCTTCCGCAGGCCGTGCTGGCGCTCAAGCAGGGATTCGGGCGATTGATCCGGGACCGGGAGGACTTCGGCGTCGTCGTACTCTGCGATCCGCGCCTGCGCACGCGCGGCTATGGCAGGCTCTTCCTCTCGTCGCTTCCGCCGGCCACCGTCGTGACCGACGCGGGCGAAGCGGCCTCGTTCCTGAGACGCAAGCTCGCGCTCGCGGGCGTCGCCGTGCCGGCCGCCCTCGAAGCATGAGAATCCTCGCGATCGACTCCGCGACGGAAGCCTGCTCGGCCGCACTGTTCCTGGACGGCGATGTGCGCGAGCGGTACGAGGTCATCGGCCGCGGTCATGCGGGGCGACTGCTGCCGATGGCGGACGAATTACTGAAGGAAGCGCGGCTCTCGACGGCGGATCTCGATGCGATCGCATTCGGGCGCGGTCCGGGCGGATTTACCGGACTTCGCATCGCCGCGGGCATCGCCCAGGGCCTCGCGGCGGGAAGCCGGCGCCGCGTGCTGCCGGTCAGCGATCTCGCGGCGGTCGCGGCCGCCGCAAAGCGGAACGCCGGTGTCGATCGCGTGCTCGTCTGCATGGATGCGCGCATGGGGCAGGTGTACTGGGCCGCTTTCGATTGCAGTGGCCCGATTCCCGTTGCAGTCACCGAAGAGCGTCTCTCGGACCCGGACGGGGTTGTCCCGCCGGGCGACGCGGCCTGGTTCGGGGTGGGCCACGGATTCGGGAACTATCCGGGACTCGAGACGCGGCTTGCGGCGACGCTGCGTGGCGTCGATCCGTCGATCCTGCCGCGCGCGGGGGAAATCGCCCGCATTGCCGCCATCGACCTGGCGGAGGGCCGTGGTCTCGATGCGAGCCGCGCACTCCCCGTTTATCTCCGGGACGACGTCGTGCACAAGCGCTGAAGCCGTCAGTGTCATAATTCCTCAATAATGAATCGTCACGCTGGCCGCCTACGCATGGCGGACACCCGAATCCTGGTGGTCGAGGACGAGCAGCCGATCCGCGACCTGATCGCCTTCGGACTGCGTCGTGCCGGCTGCGACGTGGCGCTCGCGGAACACAGCCAGTCGGCGCTCGCGAGTGTCGGCGACCGGCGACCGGACCTGATCCTGGTGGACTGGATGCTGCCCGACATGAGCGGGCTGGAACTCGTCCGCCAGCTCCGCCGGGACGCGAACACGCGCGACATCCCGATCGTGATGCTGACGGCACGCGCCGAAGAAGCCGACAAGGTGGCCGGACTCGAGAGCGGCGCCGACGACTATCTCACCAAGCCGTTCTCCGCGCGCGAGCTGATGGCGCGAATCCAGGCGGTGCTGCGGCGGAGCGCGCCCGCGGGCCAGGCTGAGCGCGTCGAGGTCGAGGGCCTGACGCTCGACCAGGCGGGACATCGCGTCCTTGCCGCCGGCAAGTCGGTGGGTCTGGGACCCACCGAGTACCGGCTTCTTGCGTTCCTGATGACGCATCCCGATCGCGTGTATTCAAGGAGCCAGCTGCTCGACAGGGTCTGGGGCGGAAACGTATACGTCGAGGAACGCACAGTCGACGTTCACATCCGGCGTCTGCGGAAGGCGCTCGAGGACAGCGGCTTCGACCGCTTCGTGCAGACCGTGCGCGGCTCGGGTTACCGCTTCTCGGCGCAGTAGGCCTGAACCATGTGGCCGGCCTGGTCGTTCGCGCTGATCCGGCTCCTGGCCGCCATCGCGGTCGCCACCGCGCTCGGCCTGATATTCGGGCGGATGGGTCTGTGGTTGACGGCCGTGCTCGGCGCCGTGCTCGCGTGGCAGTTCGTCAGCCTGTTCCGGCTGCACCATTGGCTCCGCCATCGGTCGCACGAGGAGCCGCCTGAGATCGGCGGGCTCTGGGGCGATGTCATCGGCCTGGTCGGCCGCATCTACCGGCGCAAGCAGTTTCACAAGCGGAGAGTCACGCAGCTCTTCCGTGAATTCCGGCGGCTGAGCGCGGCGCTGCCCGATGGCGTCGTCCTGCTTTCGGAAAACCGCGAGATCCAGTGGTTCAATCGCACGGCCGCCGACCTGCTCGGCCTCCGGCGCAAGGTCGATGTCGGGTTGCCGATCGCCAATCTGGTTCGTAATCCGGAATTCGCCGCCTACCTGGGGCATCCCGCCGCCAGCGGCGGCGTGATCGTCCGCATGCGCAGCGGCGAATTGTGGCTGGCGCTCTACGTCATACCGGCCGGCGGCCAGTACCTGATGCTGGCGCGGGACGTGACCCGCGAAGTCAGGCTCGAACAGATGCGCAAGGATTTCGTGGCCAATGCGTCGCACGAGCTGCGATCTCCACTGACCGTCATCGCGGGATATCTGGACGAGTTGGGCGACGACGTCGGCCTCGGCGCGGTATGGCGCGAGCCCGTAGCCGACATGCGACGTCAGGCGAGACGCATGCGCGAAATTGTCGATGATCTGCTCGAACTGTCGCGACTGGAATCGACCGCCGACGAGGCACCGATGATCGCCGTCGACGTGTCGGCGCTCATCGAGCGCCTGGTGCGGGAGGCGCGGGTATCCACGCCGGAACCGCCGCACATGGACCTCGAACTCGATCACGGCTGCAAGCTGTATGGCAGCGAAAGCGAGCTGCACTCGATCGCGTGGAATCTCATTTCCAACGCGATCAAGTACACGCCGGCCGACGGGGCGATCACGATTCGCTGGCAGCGCGACCCCGGCGGAGCGAACCTGAGCGTGCGCGACAACGGAATCGGCATTGCGCCGGAACACCTGCCGCGACTCACCGAACGGTTTTATCGCGTTGATCGCGCACGCGCCCGCGCCAAGGGCGGCTCAGGTCTGGGACTGTCGATCGTCAAGCACGGTCTTCAGCGGCACGGCGGGCGACTCGAGATCACGAGTGAAGAAGGCCGCGGTTCGACCTTCGTCGCGCACTTCCCCTCACGGCGCGTTCTGCATCGCGAAGCCGCTGCAATAAAAGCGTCATAGTCCGCGACGATAATCCGGCCGCGAGTACTGCTCCTGGGTACTCGCATTCAATTTTCATAACAAACCGGAGTACGGCTCGTGAAAAAGCTCTTGATTGCCAGCGCGCTCGGCATGCTCGTCACAGCACCGGCGCTCGCGCAGAAGACCTCGACGATGGACCAGGTCCTGAAAGACCTGGCGGCGCTGAACGAACGGGTCGGCAGACTGGAACAGGACAACAATCAGTTGCGGACCGAAAACGCTGCGCTCCGTGCGAGCACCGAACGCGCGGAAGCGACGTCGGAATACCTGAAAGACAACGCCGCGGCGACCCGCAAGCAGCTGGCACAGGAGGCGCCGAAGATCGTGGAGGCGGAGCGCATCACGAAGGGCGCGGAATGGGCCTCGCGCTTGAGCTGGAAGGCCGACATGCGCTACCGCCACGAGTTCGTGGATCCCGAAGAGGCGGTCGACGAGCAGACCCGGCACCGCATCCGCGCACGGCTCGCGATGACTGCGAAGATCAACGACACGCTGACCGGCACGATCGGGCTCGCCACGAACGGCGGAAACGGCGACCCGCGCTCCACCAACCAGACGCTCGGAGAGGGTTGGACCCGCAAGGGCATTGCGGTCGATCTCGCCTACGTCGACTGGAAGCCGACCGACAGTTTCATGATGCAGTTCGGCAAGATGCCGCAGCCCTGGCAGAAGGTCGGCGCCTACTTCTGGGACAACGACATCACGCCGGAAGGAATCGCCGTCAAGTTCGCGGGCGGTCCGTTCTTCGCCAACGCGTTCGGCATGTGGCTTTCGGAGCGGTCCGCCGCGAGCGACGCGACGATGCTGGGTGGCCAGTTTGGTCTGACTGGTACGCTGGGCGGCATGAAACTGACCGGAGCCGTCGGTTACTACGACGTCAGTTCAGTGCAGGGCAAGGTCACGACGACCAACACCGTTCCCTGCACGGCGAACCCCGCGTTCTTCGGTGGTCCGCAGGGTAATACGACGACACTGAATGGCGCCGGCTGCCCGGTGCTCGTGAACGACTACAACATGATCGAAGCCCTCGCACAGGCGGACTTCACCCTCGGCAATCAGCCGGTGACGCTCTTTGCCCAATACATTCAGAACCAGGAAGCTGAAGACCTCGACACGGGCTATGCCGCGGGCTTCACGTTCGGGAAGGCGAGCAATCCGAAGAGTTGGGAATTCGGCTACGCCTACCAGGTAACCGAGAAGGACGCGCAGTTCGGTCAGTTCGTCGACTCCGACTTCGGCGGCGGCGTGACCGATGTCGACGGCAGCGTGGTGAAGTTCGGCTTCGCGCCGGCCAAGAACTGGGTGGTGAACGGAGCGTATTTCCTGAACAACCGCTTCGTCGACGCGCCGGGTGCGACCGAGCGCGATTACGACCGCTACCAGGTCGACCTGAACTTCAAATTCTGAGATTTGCGGTTGTCACGGGCCTGTCATGAAAGGGGCCTAGGGTGACGACACACGATGGATCGGTGCTCCCCGCGCACGGGCGCGGAAATGTAATGAAAGCAAGGAGTTAGAGGAAGTTATGAAAGCAATTTCGCTGATGACCGCCGCGACGCTCGCGTTCGCGGGTCTGGCGCTCGCGCCGACGGCCGACGCGCAGGTGATCAAGATCGACGGCTCGAGCACGGTATTTCCGATTACCGAGGCCGTGGCCGAGGAATTCCAGATCCAGAAGCGCGGCAAGATCCGCGTGACGGTCGGCATTTCCGGCACGGGCGGCGGCTTCAAGAAGTTCTGCCGCGGCGAGACGGACGTGCAGGACGCGTCGCGTCCCATCCTGGCGGCGGAGATGGAAGCTTGCCGCGCGGCCGGCATCAAGTACTACGAGCTGCCGATCGCCTACGACGCGTTGACCGTCGTGGTGCATCCGCAGAACACCTGGATCACCCAGTTGACGATCCCGGAACTGAAGAAGATGTGGGAACCCGCGGCCCAGGGAAAGATCACGCGCTGGAACCAGGTCAACCCGAAATGGCCGAATGAGACGATTGCTCTGTTCGGGCCGGGCTCTGATTCCGGCACTTTCGATTACTTCACCGAGGCCGTGACCGGCAAGGCCAAGTCGAGCCGCGGCGACTACACCGGCAGCGAAGACGACAACGTGCTGGTGCAGGGTGTCGCGAGCAACAAGAACGCGCTCGGCTACTTCGGCTACGCGTATTACCTCCCGAACGCCTCCAGGCTCAAAGCAGTGCCGATCGTCGGCAAGTCGGGGAAGGCGGTTGGCCCGTCGCTCGACAACGTCGTCAACGGCAGCTACGAGCCGCTGTCGCGCCCGATCTTCATCTATGTCGCCGAGAAAGCGGCGCAAAGGCCGGAGGTCAAGGAGTTCGTCGAGTTCTACCTCGCGCAGAGCACCAAACTGGTGGAAGAGGTCAAGTACGTGCCGCTGCCCAAGCAGGCATACGACCTCGCGGCGAAGCACTTCCGCGACGGCAAGCTCGGCACCGGTTTCGGCGGCGTGCCGGAAGTCGGTCTCAAGGTCGAGGAACTGCTGGCCCGAGAAGCCAAACTCTGAGTCGTTTGCCAAGCACGGGCGACCCGACTAGCCTGTGCTCCGCTTGAAGAACGCGGGAGCGGGGTCCCTGGACCCCGCTTCTGCGTGACAAGGGCCAGCATCGGGCGGGGACGTGCGCGGCGATAAGCCATGACAGAAGTGCAGATTTCCGTTTCTTCGACGGGGACGCCGGCGGGTCTCAGATTCCGCAAGGGGCGCGATCGCGTCATCGAGGCGGGGCTCCTGATGGCCGCGCTGGTCGCCGTTTTCACCACGCTCGCGATCGTCATCGTCCTCGTGGTCGAGTCCCTGCCGTTTTTCCGGGTCGTATCGATCGTCGATTTCCTGACGGACACGATGTGGATCCCGCTGTTCGCGGAGCCGCGCTACGGCATCCTGCCGCTGGTCGCCGGCACGCTGGTGACGACGCTCGTGGCGCTCGCGGTCGCGATTCCGGCCGGCACGATCATCGCCATCTATCTCAGCGAATTTGCGCCGTACAAGCTCCGTGAGACGATCAAGCCGGCGCTCGAGCTCCTCGGGGCCGTGCCGACAGTCGTCTACGGCTACTTCGCGCTCATGATCGTGACGCCGTTTCTGCAGAAGCTCATCCCCGGGCTGCCCGGCTTCAACATGCTGTCGGCCGGACTCGTGATCGGCATCATGATCATTCCCTATGTCGCCTCGGTCAGCGAAGACGCCATGCGGGCTGTCCCGAATTTCATGCGGGAAGGAAGCTACGCGATGGGCGCCACGCGCTTCCAGACGGCGACGCGGGTCGTCGTTCCGGGGGCGCTCTCGGGCATTGCCGCGGCATACATCCTCGGCATCTCGCGCGCGGTCGGCGAGACGATGGTCGTCGCGATCGCGGCGGGCCTGCAGCCGAACCTGACCTGGGATCCGACCGAGCCCGCGGCCACGATCACCGCGTTTATCGTGCAGGTGAGCCTGGGCGACCTGCCGCACGACAGCATCGGCTACCAGTCGATCTTTGCCGCGGGTCTCGTGCTCATGCTGATGACGCTCGTCTTCAACATCGCGGGTTTCTCGCTGACCCGCAAGTTCCGCGAGACCTACTGACATGCACGCCACGACCGCCGAGGCCTCGCTGCAGCAGATCCGCGCCGATGTCAGCCGGCGGAAGATCCTCGACCAGGTCTTCGTGATCGTGGGCATGCTGATCATGTTCTCGGCGCTCCTCGTGCTGGTCATTCTGTTTCTCGACCTGGTGCGGGAAGGTGCGCCGCGGCTCAACTGGGATTTCCTGAATTCGTTCCCGTCGCGCAAGGCCGAGCGCGCGGGCATTCTTTCGGCCTGGGTCGGCACTTCGCTCATCATGTTGACGACCGCGACCGTGTCGATGCCGATCGGCGTGGCGGCTGCGATCTATCTCGAGGAATACGCGCCCAAGAACTGGATGACCGCGATCATCGAGATCAACGTCACGAATCTTGCGGGCGTGCCGTCGATCATCTACGGCCTGCTCGCGCTGGGGCTCTTCGTCTACCAGTTCAATCTCGGCCAGAGCATCGCGGCGGCCGGGCTCACGCTCTCGCTCCTGATCCTGCCGATCGTCATCGTCGCGACCCGCGAATCGCTCCGCGCGGTTCCCCGGGCGATCCGCGAGGCTGCCTATGCGCTAGGCGCGACGCGCTGGGAAGTCACGGCGCACCACGTCCTGCCGTATTCGACCGGCGGCATCCTGACCGGCATGATCATCGGCCTCTCGCGGGCGATCGGCGAGACCGCTCCGCTCATCACGATCGGTGCGCTGTCATTCATCGCCTTCCTGCCGGAGTCGCCGTTCAAGGGCGAGTTTCCGTTCTTTTCGTTCGGCTGGCTCAGCGAATCGTTCACCGCGATGCCGATCCAGATGTTCAACTGGGTCTCGCGGCCGGACCCGGAGTTCCAGGTCAACGCGGCGGCGGCAGGCGCAATCCTGCTCGCCATGACGCTGCTCATGAACGGCATCGCGATCTACGTCCGCTACCGCTTCCGCAAGAGAATCAACTGGTGAGCACCATGCAATCCGGATCCAGCAGCACTGACAGCCCGGCTCGCCCGGTGCCGACCCATGCGGTCGACGGCAGGCTCGTGACGCCGCGACCGTCGGTCGACGTGTCGCGAAGCCCGGCGGGCGCGGAAGAGGCGCTCGTCATCAAGTCGCGCGCGGAAGGGCTCTCCTTCTATTACGGGACGGTGCGGGCGCTCAAGGACCTCAATATCGAGATCCGCGAGAAGCGCGTCACCGCACTCATCGGACCGTCGGGCTGCGGCAAGACGACGTTCCTGCGCTGCTTCAACCGCATGCACGACCTGACGCCCGGCACCCGATACGAGGGCCGGATCATGCTGTACCCCGACGACCTCGACCTCGTCGCGCGCGGCGTGGACCCGATCGAAGTGCGGATGCGCATCGGCATGGTGTTCCAGAAGCCGAATCCGTTTCCGAAGTCGATCTTCGAGAACGTGGCGTACGGCCTTCGCGTCCGTGGCCTGCGGTCGAGCGCTCGCATCGAGGAGCAAGTGGAGCGTGCCCTGCGGCGCGCGGCCATCTGGGAGGAGGTCAAGGACCGCCTGGACAGCTCGGGTCTCTCCCTGTCGGGCGGCCAGCAGCAGCGGCTATGCATCGCGCGCGCGCTCGCCACGAACCCCGAGATTCTGCTGTTCGACGAGCCGACCTCCGCGCTCGACCCGATTGCGACAGCGCGAATCGAGGAACTGATCGCGGAGCTCCGCGACCAGGTGACGGTGATCATCGTCACGCACAACATGCAGCAGGCCGCCCGAGTCTCGGACTACACGGCTTTCATGTACCTGGGCGAGCTGATCGAGTTCGACAACACCAGCAAGCTCTTCACCAATCCTTCGCAGAAGGCGACCGAGGACTACATTACCGGCCGGTACGGCTGAGCCTGCGGCGGTTGCCGGCATGTCCGAAGCGAGTGAAGGACACATCTTCAAGGCCTATGACGGTGCGTTGACGGATCTGCGCGTGCGTGCGCACGCCATGGGCCTGCTGGTGGCGGAACAGGTCGAGACCGCGGTCCGCGCGCTGCTCGAATCCGACCGCGATTCCGCGCAGCTCGTCCTCGACCGCGAGCAGCAGATCAACGCCTACCAGACGGAGATCGAAGCCGAGAGCTTCCGGCTGCTCGCGCAACGCGCGCCGGTCGCGAGCGACCTCAGGATGGTGCTCGCCATTTCGCGCGCCGTGACCGACCTCGAGCGGGCCGGCGACGAGTCGAAGAAGATCGCGCGTTTCGCGCTCGCAAGCGCGGGCCGCATGACCGGCGGTCCGTCGCGCGTGATGCACCGGCCGCTGCGCCACATGGCGGAACTCGCCTCGGAAGCCATGCGGGTCGCCGTCGATGCCCTCGACCGCGGCGATGTGCGGGTCGCGCACGAGGTCGCGCGCCTCGACCGCGAACTCGACCAGGAATTCGAATCGGCCCTGCGGCAGCTGGTGACGGTCGCGATGGAGCGGACGCGCCTGCTGCGGCCGGTGTTCGACACGGTGTTCGCGCTCAAGAGCCTGGAACGGATCGGCGATCACGCGAAGAACGTCGCCGAGCACGTCGTGTTCCTGGTGAGCGGCGCGGACGTGCGTCATGCCGGGCGTGAACTGCCAGCCCGGGGCTCGCAGCATTGACTATGATGGTTTGAAGCCGGTTTCCGGCCTGGGGTGCATTGCCATGGAATCCGCGGATCTCGGTCAGCATACGTCGCGTCGTTTCAACGAGGACATGGAGCGCGTGCGCACGCGTGTCATGCAGATGGGCGGCTTCGTGGAGCAGCAACTCCAGCGCGCCGTCACCGCCCTCATCGAAGGCGACAGCCGTCTGGGCGAGGAGGTCGCGCGGGAGGATTACCGCGTCAACCAGATGGAGGTCGAGATCGACGAGGAGTGCGGCCGCATCATTGCGACGCGCCAACCCGCAGCCTCGGACCTCCGCGTCATGGTGGCCATCATCAAGACCATCACCGATCTCGAGCGGATCGGCGACGAGGTCGAAAAGGTCGGCTACATCGCGGCCCGGCTTGCGACCATGGAAAAGCCGTCCGACAACTACCGCGAGATCCGCCATCTCGGCAAGCTCGTTACCGACATGGTGCACGATGCGCTGCATTCCTTCGCGCGGCTCGATGCCGACGAGGCATTCGAAGTCGCACGCCGGGACAAGAAGGTGGACGAGGAATACGAGGCGATCCAGCGCCAGAACATCACGTTCATGATGGAGGACCCGCGCTCGATCCGGCGCGCGCTCGAGATCATGTGGGTGGTGCGCGCGCTCGAGCGGATCGGCGATCACGCCAAGAACATCTGCGAATACACGGTCTACATGGTCCACGGCAAGGACATCCGCCACCTGTCGCTCGACGACGCCGAGCGCCAGATCCGCGAGGTCTCAGGCGCACGGACCGGCGGCTGATGGTTTCGCGCCGCGCGGGCAACTGGCTCGGAGCCGGCGCCTGCGCTGCTGCTCTCGCCTTCGCGTTCTACTCGCAGTACGGCCTGGGGCTCGCGCCCTGCCATCTCTGCATTTTCCAGCGCGTGACCGTCGCGGCGCTCGGGGTCGTGTTCGTGCTCGCCGCGCTCGCCTCGCGCCCCGGCACGCGTGGTGTGGTGTTCGCGGGGCTTGTCGCGGTCACCGGTCTCGCGACGATCGCGACCGCCGGCCGGCATCTCTGGATCCAGATGCAGCCCGAGGGCTCGATCCCGGCCTGCGGCGCCGATCTCGCTTTCATGCTCGATCTGTTTCCGCTCACCGAGGTGATCCTCAAGGTCTTCAAGGCGGGCGGCGAATGCGCCAAGGTCGACTGGTCCTTCCTCGGACTCTCGATGCCGGGTTGGGTCATCGTGCTCGCGCTCTTGCTGACTGCGGGCGGGACCGCGCTCAACCTCCGAAGATCCGCCTGAGCACGCTCCCGTAGACGCGATGCAGCCGATCGATGTCTTCGACCCGACAGCATTCGTCGATCTGGTGGATCGTGCGGTTGACCACGCCGAACTCGACGACCTCCGCGCCGAGCGCGCCGAAGAAGCGGCCATCCGATGTTCCGCCGCCGGTCGACAGCTCCGGCCGGCAGTTCGCGACTTCCTCGACCGCCGCGGAAACATCCGAGGACAGTTTTCCGGGCGGCGTGTAGTAGGGCAGCGACGCCTCCGACCACGTGACCGCATGACGGAGCCCATGCCGGTCGAGGATTGCCCCGACCGCGAGCTTGAGGCCGTCGAGCGTCTGCTGCGGCGACCAGCGCAGGTTGAAGTCCGCATTCAGTTCGCCCGGAATCACGTTCGTCGCGCCGGTTCCGGAGTGGATATTGCTGACCTGGAAGCGGGTCGCCGGGAAATGCGCGTCGCCTTCGTCCCAGCGTCGCGCCGCGAGTTCGGTCAGGGCCGGCAGGATCGCGTGTATCGGATTGAGGGCTAGGTCGGGATAGGCGACGTGGCCCTGGATGCCCTGCACGGCCACGGTCCCCGACAAGGAGCCCCGCCGGCCGATGCGGACCGTGTCGCCGAACACCTGCTGGCTCGACGGTTCGGCGACGACGCAGAATTCGACGCGCTGTCCGCGCGCCTTGAGCGCGTCGACGACGCGGCGCGTGCCGTCGACGGATCGGCCTTCCTCGTCGCTCGTGACGACGAACGCGATCGCACCCGCGTAGCGCGGATTCGCGGCAACGAAGGATTCGGCGGCGGTGATCATGGCGGCGACGCCGCTCTTCATGTCCGCGGCGCCGCGGCCATAGAGCAGGCCGTCGCGGATCACCGGCTCGAATGGATCCGCGCTCCAGCGCTCGCGCGGTCCCGGCGGCACGACGTCGGTGTGGCCGGCGAAGCAGACGACGGGCCCTGGTCCCCCACGCCGCAACGCCCAGAAATTGTCGACGTTGCCGAAGCGCATTCTCTCGATCTCGAATCCCAGCGGCTCGAGGCGCGCGATCAGTAATTCCTGGCATCCGGCGTCGTCCGGCGTCACCGACGGTCGTGCGATCAGCTCCATCGTCAATTGCACCGTTGCGGAATGACTCGGCATGCGCAGCCTTTATACCGTTGTGGCAGTCAGCACGCGACTGCGGCGCCCGGCAACCCGGCTCGCGCGCTCAGAAGAACGGACATTCGCTTGCTCGCCGGTTGCCGGCCGCCTTGCCGCGTGCCGACTGCCTGGCAGCGGTCGCACGGACGCGCTGGCCGGGACCCCCGAGTGAGCGAATAAAGTTCCGGCTGAGCGAACGAGGGGTGTCCCGGCCAGCGCAGAACGTGCGACCGCCGTCATCAAGTCCGCAAGAGGTCGTTGATCGACGTCTTGGCACGCGTCTGTGCGTCGACTTTCTTGACGATGACAGCGCAGTAGAGAGAGTGGGACCCGTCGGCTGCGGGCAGACTGCCGGGCACGACGACGGAACCTGCCGGCACGCGGCCGTAGCTGATTTCGCCCGACTCGCGATCGTAGATGCGGGTGCTCGAGCCGATGAACACGCCCATCGAGAGGACGGCGCCGCGCTCGACGATCACGCCTTCGACGACCTCCGAGCGCGCACCGATGAAACAGTCGTCCTCGATGATCGTGGGGCGCGCCTGCAGCGGCTCCAGCACACCGCCGACCCCGACGCCACCCGAGAGATGTACGTTGCGCCCGATCTGCGCGCAGGAACCGACCGTCGCCCAGGTGTCGACCATCGTTCCCTCGCCGACGTAGGCGCCGACGTTGACGAAGCAGGGCATCAGCACCGCGTCGCGCGCGACGAAGGCGCCGCCTCGCACGATCGCGCCCGGGACGATGCGCACTCCGTCAGCCTCGAATCGCGCGGGATCGTAATCCGAGTGCTTGAGCGGAAGCTTGTCGAAGAAGCGGAATACGCCCGCTTCCTGGACGACGCTCTCATGCGTGCGGAAGTGGAGCAGTACGGCCTTCTTGAGCCATTCGTTCACGCGCCAGCCCCCGTCAGCCGGCTCCGCGACCCGGGCGCGCCCGGTCGCGAGCAGCTGCAGGCAGTCGTCGATCGCGGCCAGGAGTTCTTGCGGGGCCTTGCCCGGCGCGAGCACCGCGCGCTCCTCGAAACTCCGCTCGATGAGTTCGCGCGTGCCCATCGCAGCCTCAGGCCGCGGCCACGCGCGCATCGAGCGCGCGTTGCAGCGCATCGGCGAGCGCCTGGCAACGCGCCGCTTCGAGCGGCCGGCCGGTTTCGTCGCTGACGGTGAAGACGTCCTCGGCGCGTTCGCCGACGGTCATGATCTTGGCGCCATGCAGTTCCACTTTCTGGTCCCAGAAAACCTTGCCGATCTGCGAGAGGAGACCGGGCCGGTCGCCGGCGACGACCTCGACGATGGTACGCCCGTTCTCCGGGTCCGCGCTGAAGGTCACCTGGGTCGCGGTCGTGAACATGCGCACCTGCCGCGGTACCCGGCGCGTCACGATCGGGGCTGCGGCGCTTTTCTCCGCCAGCGACCGCACGAGATGGCTCTCGATGCCCGCAATGCGATCGCGGTCTGTGATCGGCGATCCCGAGTCCTCGAGCACGAGATAGCTGTCGAGGCTGCCGCCGTCCGCCGTCGGCGTGATGCGCGCGTCCTGGATGCTGAGTCCCTGCTGATCGAGCGCGGCGGTCGCGCGCGCGAAGCTGTGGTGGCGGCCATGCGTATAGACGAGCACGACCGTCGCGCCGCCGCGGTCGGGGTGCTCCGCGACCGCAATCAGCGGGCTGCCGTCGCCGGAGGCGCGCGCCGCGAGTTCGGACGTGTGCCAGGCGATCTCCGCAGCCGAATGCCGGAGGTAATACGCATCGGTCAGGGTCGACCAGACGCGCTGCACGGCCGCGGGGTCGATGCCCGCGGCCGCGAGGCGCTCGCGCGCGAGGGCCTGGGTCTCGGCGACGAGTTCCTCGCGGTCGAGCGGCGATTCGAGGCCGCGTCGGAGCGCCTGCTTGACCCGCTCGTACAACTCGTCGAAGAGCGTCGCCTTCCATGAATTCCAGAGCTTCGGATTCGTGCCGCGGACGTCCGCGACCGTCAGGACGTAGAGATAGTCGAGGCGGACCTGGTCGCCGACCGCGCGCGCAAATTCGTTGACGACCTGCGGATCGGCGATGTCCTGCTTCTGCGCGGTGACCGAGAGCTTCAGGTGATTGCGAACGAGCCAGGCCACGAGCCTGGCGTCATAGCGCGAAAGTCCCTGCTCGAGGCAGAAGGCCTCTGCATCCACCGCCCCGAGCTCCGAATGGTCGCCGCCGCGTCCCTTGGCGATGTCGTGGAAAATAGCGGCGAGATAGGCGAGCTCCGGTTTCGGCAGCGAGCGGAAGAGCTGCGCAAGCTTGGGAAACTCGTGGTCGTAGCGCTCGAGCGCGAAGCGGCGCAGGTTGCTGACGACGAAGAGCGTGTGGGCATCGACCGTGTAGGCGTGGAACAGGTCGTACTGCATGCGCCCGACGATGCGCCCGAAGGCAGGAATGTACCGGCCGAGCACGCCGTAGAGATTCATCCGGCGGAGTTCATGCGTGACGCCCGCCGGTGCGCGCAGGATCTCGAGGAAGAGCCGCTGATTGCGCGGGTTCTGGCGGAATTCCTCGTCGATGAGCCACAGGTGCTGCGTGACGAGCCGGATGGTCCGCGCGCGCACGCCGCGAAGCCGCGGATTCTGCTGGAGCACGACGAAGAGCTCGAGGAGCGCGGAGGGATTGCGCGTGAATACGTCGTCGGACGTCGCCTCGAGACATTCGTCGCGCTCCTGGAAATGTCGCGACAGGGGGAGAGCCGGCGCGTCGCGGTCGGCGAGGATCTCCTCCCGGAATTGCTGGAGCAGCAGTTCGTTGAGCCAGCTCACGAACATGGCCGTGCGGTAGTAGCGCTGCATGAACTGCTCGACGGCGAGCGTATAGGTCGCGTCCTCGTAGCCGAACAGGCGCGCGAGCCGGATCTGGTGATCGAAGAGGAGCCGATCCTCGCGTCGTTCGCTCACGAGGTGCAGGGCGAACCGGATGCGCCACAGCCAGGCCTGGGCGGATTCGAGCTGCGCGAGTTCGCGGCTTTCGAGGAATCCGTGCGCCGCAAGCTCCTGCAGCGTGTCCGCGCCGAAGTGACGCTTCGCGACCCAGGCGATCGTCTGCAGGTCCCGCAGTCCGCCCGGGCCCTGCTTGACGTTGGGTTCGAGATTGTAGGCCGTGTCGTGGAAGCGATGGTGTCGCTCGGTCTGCTCGCGGAGTTTCGCGTCGAAGAAGTCGCGCGAAGACCACAGCCGGTCCGGCGCGAGCGCGCGGCGCATCGCGTCGAAGAGCTTGCTCGAACCGGCGAGGAGCCGTGCCTCGAAAAGCGTCGTCGCGACGCCGAGATCCGCGAGCGCCTCGCGCTGGCAGTCGTCGATCGTCCGCACGCTGTGGCCGGTCTCGAGACCGATGTCCCAGAGAAAGGTGAGGAAGCGTTCGAGCGGCGCGGTCCAGGCGGGCTCATCGCCCTGCGGCAGAAGCACCATGACATCCACGTCGGAGCAGGGCATGAGCTCGCCGCGACCGTAGCCGCCGACCGCGACCAGCGCAAGCATCGCTGCGGCCGGCCCGGCATGCAGGTTCCAGGCGCGCGTGGCGAGTGCATCGACGAGCGCCGCGCGATCGCGGACGAGCGTCTCGACCGGTTCGTCGGCGTGGAAGCGGCGCGCGAGTTCGCGATCGCCTTCGGCGAGCGCCGCGCTGAATCCGGAGACCGGGTTCGATTCGGCTTCGAGGCGCGAGCGCCAGCGTCTCGAGAAAACTCCAGCGGGCGGTCGCGGTCGCGGCGCGGGCTCCGGGGCCCTCGTTCACCGTTCGGATGCCGGTCGGCACCGATCAGGCCGCGGCGCGGTCGGCGGCGCCGAGTGTCAGGACTTCAAAGCCGTCGGCCGTGACGAGCACCGTGTGCTCCCACTGCGCCGAGAGCGAATGATCCTTGGTGACGACGGTCCAGCCGTCGCCGAGCAGCTTCACATGACGGCGGCCGGCGTTCACCATCGGTTCGACCGTGAACGTCATGCCGGGCACGAGCTCGAGTCCGGTCCCGGCCTCGCCGTAATGCAGGACCTGCGGGTCCTCGTGGAAGACCCGCCCGATGCCGTGGCCGCAGTATTCGCGGACGACCGAATAGCCCTGGGATTCCACGTACTGCTGGATCGTATGCCCGAGATCGCCGAGGCGGGTTCCGGGGGCGACGGTCCGGATGCCGCGCCACATCGCCTCGAAGCCGATGTCGCAAAGCCGCTTCGCCTGGATGGAGGTCTCGCCGATCAGGAACATGCGGCTCGTGTCGCCGTGAAAGCCGTCCTTGATGACGGTGATGTCCACATTGAGGATGTCGCCCGCCTTGAGGACCTTGTCTCCGGGGATGCCGTGGCAGACGACGTGGTTGACCGAGGTGCAGATCGACTTCGGAAACCCCTTGTAATTCAAGGGGGCCGGGATCGCGTGCTGTACATCGACGATGAAATCGTGGCAGATCCGGTCGATTTCCCCCGTCGTCATGCCGGGGGCGATACGGGGCCCGATCATGTCGAGGACGTCCGCCGCGAGGCGGCCGGCCGTCCGCATCGCCTGCTGCTCGACAGGCGTCTTGACCGATACCCGGGTATGGCTTTGCATCAGCATGGGTCAGGGCCGCACGGAGGGCTGAACTGCGCCTATCACGTTGTTTCAACGGGACAAAGATGGTATAAAGCGCGGCGTTTTTTCTCAACCAAATCCACACGCGTTTCGTCACGTGCGGCTGGGTGCCGGGTCCGAATGTCCGGTTGCCGCATGCGGAGACGCGGAGGGCTAACCCGAAAAGGAGTAATCATGGCCAGTTTGTCCATGAGGCAGATGCTTGAGGCGGGGGTTCATTTCGGCCATCAGACCCGCTTCTGGAACCCGAAGATGGCGCCGTTCATCTTCGGCGAACGCAACAAGATCCACATCATCAATCTCGAGCGCACGCTGCCGCTCTACAACGACGCGTCCGGCTTCATCAAGGGCGTGGTCGGCGACGGCGGCAAGGTGCTGTTCGTCGGCACCAAGCGGAGCGCCCGCGATGCCATCCAGTCCGAGGCGATGCGCTGCGGCATGCCTTTCGTCAACCAGCGCTGGCTCGGCGGCATGCTCACGAATTTCAAGACCATCCGCCAGTCGATCAAGCGGCTGCACGAGCTCGAGGAACTCCGCGACACCGGCGCGCTCGACCGGCGCAACAAGAAAGAGGCGCAGATGCTTCGCCGCGAGATGGACAAGCTGATGCGGAGCCTGGGCGGCATCAAGGACATGAACGCGCTGCCCGATGCGCTCTTCGTCGTGGACGTCGGGCACGAAGAAATCGCCGTGCATGAAGCGCGGAAGCTCGGCATCCCGGTCGTCGCGATCGTGGACAGCAACTGCTCCCCGGACGGCATCGACTACGTGATTCCCGGCAACGACGACGCCATGAAGGCGATCCTGCTCTATGCCGCCGGCATTGCCGACGCGGTGCTCGACGGCAAGTCCTCCGTGCCGGTCGTGCCGGCGGGCGAAGACGAGTTCGTCGAGCTCGACGAGGAAGGCCAGCCGCGCCGCAAGTCGCAGGCCCGCGCGCCGCGCAAGGTCGCGAACGTGCGCCGCAAGACGCCGGCGCGCGCGCGCCAGTCAGCGGAGACGTCTTCGGCGGCGACAATGCCGCCGGTCGGCGCCGCCGAGGTCGTCACGGACGTGCCCGACGACGAACCGATCGTGGACGAAGTCGTGGCGGATGCCACTCGCGCGAAGCCCGCCGTTCGCCGCCGCCCCGCGGCGCGAAAGCCGGACAAGGCCGGGGAGTGAAATGAGCATCAGCGCCGAAACGGTCAAGACGCTCCGCGAGCGCACGGGCGCCGGGATGATGGAGTGCAAGAAGGCGCTCATCGAAACCGGCGGCGACCTCGACGCGGCTGCCGAGATCATGCGGAAAGCCGGTCTTGCGAAAGCCGACAAGAAAGCCGCCCGCATTGCGGCGGAAGGCACCATCGCCATGGCGAAAGGTCCCGACGGGCGCGTCGCCGTGCTCGTCGAGGTCAACTGCGAGACGGATTTCGTCGCGCGCCAGCCGGAGTTTCAGGCGTTCGCGGCGCAGGTCGCCGAGGCCGCATTGCAGGCCACTGCCGTGCGTCCGGAAGACCTCGCCGTGCTCAAGCTCGCCGACGGCAAGACGATCGACGAGACGCGCCGGAACCTGATCGCGAAGATCGGCGAGAAGATCGACGTGCGGCGCGCGAGCCTGCTCCGCGCGCCCGATCGCGTCGGTCATTACGTCCACGGCAGCCGCATCGGCACGCTCGTCGGAGTCAAGGGCGGCGACGAGACGCTCGCGCGCGATCTCGCGATGCATGTCGCGGCCGCGAATCCCCAGTACGTCGCGCCCGCGGATGTGCCTGCGGACGTCGTCGCCAAGGAGCGCGAGATTCTCGCGGCCCAGGCCGCGGCGGAGGGAAAGCCGCCCGCGATCGTCGACAAGATGGTCGAAGGCCGCCTGCGGAAATACCTGGCGGAGATCTGCCTCACGGGCCAGCCGTTCGTGAAGGATCCGGACGTGTCCATCGGGCAGTTGCTCGAAAAGTCGAAGGCTTCGGTCGGCGGCTTCCTGCGTTTCGAAGTCGGTGAAGGCATCGAGAAGAAGCAGGAGAATTTCGCCGCCGAGGTCATGGCCCAGGTCGAAGCCGCGAAAGGCAGGGCCTGAATTCAGGATGGGGTCAGAAAGAGGGGTAGGGGCATGGCCGATACGCAGGCCCGGCAGCCGCTCACGAGGATATTGCTCAAGATCAGCGGCGAAGCCCTGCTCGGCGCCGCGGACTACGGCATCGACCCGGCGATCCTGAAGCGGATTGCCAGCGAAATCCGCGAAGTGATGACCCGCGACATCCAGGTCGCCGTCGTCATCGGCGGCGGCAACATCTTCCGCGGCGCAGGCCTTGCCCGGGCCGGCATGGACCGCGTCACCGCCGATCACATGGGCATGCTCGCGACCGTGATGAACGGTCTCGCCCTTCAGGACGCCCTCGAATCGCTCGGAAGCTACGCGCGGGTCCTGTCCGCGGTGCGCGTGCAGGAAGTCTGCGAGGACTACATCCGGCGGCGCGCCGTCCGGCACCTCGAGAAGGGCCGCTGCGTGATCTTCGCTGCGGGCACCGGCAATCCGTTTTTCACGACCGACACGGCCGCGGCGCTCCGCGCGATCGAGATCAACGCCGATCTCCTGCTGAAGGCGACCAAGGTCAACGGGATCTACGACGACGATCCGGTCCGCAATCCCAAGGCGCAACGTTACCGCACGCTTTCGTTCGACAAGGTGCTGGACGACCGGCTCGGCGTGATGGACGCGACGGCGATCGTCATGTGCCGCGACAACGGTGTGCCGCTCCGGGTCTTCAACCTGATGAACGAAGGCGATCTCCTGCGCATCGTCGATGGCGAGGACGTCGGCACATTGGTCGCCAACGGACTGTGAGCGTGGCAGGAGGATCACCATGCAGGATGAGATGAGTAAGGACGCGACGCAGCGCATGTCGAAGTGCGTGGCGCTTCTCAAGGACCATTACCGGAAGATGCGGACCGGCCGGGCCAACGTCGGGCCTGCTCGACGGCCTCAAGGTCGAGTACTACGGCAGCGAAGTACCGCTGAGCCAGGTGGCCACCATCAGCGTCGAGGATTCGCGCACGCTCGTCGTGGCGCCCTGGGACAAGTCGGCCGTCAGCGCCGTCGAAAAGGCGATCCAGAAATCCGATCTCGGGCTCACGCCGAACACGGCGGGACAGGTCATCCGCCTGCCGCTGCCGCCGATGACCGAGGAGCGGCGCAAGGACCTCACCAAGGTCGCGCGCCACGAGGCCGAGAACGCGCGGGTGGCCGTGCGCGGCGTGCGCCGCGATCTCATGAACGAACTGAAGGAAATGCTGAAGGAAAAGCTGATTTCCGAGGATGACGACCGGCGCGCCCAGGAAGAGATCCAGAAGCTGACTGACCGGCACGTGCACGACATCGACGCCGCCCTGGCCGAGAAAGAGAAAGAGCTGTTGCAGGTCTGAAGATGACCATGCCAGCCACCCAGCCGACGGGCGCGAGCCCGGTGCCGCGCCACGTCGCCGTCATCATGGACGGCAACGGCCGTTGGGCGGAGCAGAGATCGCTTCCGCGCGCCGCCGGACATCGTGCGGGCGCGAAAGCCGTCCGCACGACAATCGAGGAATGCGTGCGCCATGGCGTCGCGGCGTTGACTCTGTTCGCGTTCTCGAGCGAGAACTGGCAGCGGCCGCCGGGAGAGGTGGGCGTGCTGATGCAGCTCTTTCTCGAATCTCTCGACCGCGAGGTCGCCGATCTCGACGCCAATGGCGTACGCCTGCGATTCATCGGCGACCGCACGCGGCTCGCAAAGCCGCTGACCGATCGCATGGGCGCCGCCGAAGTACGTACGGCCGGCCGCGAGCGGCTCGATCTCGTCGTCGCCGTCGCCTACGGCGGCCGCTGGGACCTCGCCCAGGGCGCGCGCCGCCTGGCGGCCGAGTCCGTCGCGGGGCTCCGGCAGCCGACTTCGATCGATGAGGACACGCTGGGCTCCTGCCTGATGACCGCGGGGCGGCCTGCGCCCGATCTCTTCATCCGCACGGGCGGCGAGCGCCGCATCAGCAATTTCCTGCTCTGGGATCTGGCCTACACCGAGCTCTGGTTCACCGACACGCTGTGGCCGGATTTCGACGCGGCCAGCCTGACCGCGGCGCTTGAAGACTACAGCGTGCGCCATCGCCGTTTCGGCCGCGTCGCGGGACCGGCGGGCGGCGGCTGATGCTGGGGCAGCGCATCCTGACGGCGTTCGGTCTCGTGGCCGTACTCGCGCTCGTGCTCCTCGTGCTGCCGCGCGACTTGGCACTCGCCGCGCTCGGCCTCCTGTTCCTGGTCGGCGCCTGGGAATGGTCGCAGCTTGCCGGACTGCGGGGCCCGATCCTGCGCGCGACCTATGTCCTCGTCTGCGCCGCCGCGATGGCCGGTCTGTGGCAGGCGAGCGAGCTGATCGCGGATTTCGAGCGCGTGATGCTCCTGACGATGCTCGGATGGATTCCGCTCTTCGGCTGGATCGTGTTCGCGCCGCATCGGCGCGCGACTGCGCTCGCGGCCGTCGCGGGTCTCTGGGCACTCGTGCCGACCTGGCTCGCGCTGTCGCGGCTCTATCTCCAGGAAGGCGAAGGCCGCGAACTCGTCGTCTTTGTACTGCTGCTCGCCTGGGCCGCGGACATCGGCGCGTTTTTCGCCGGCAAGCGTTTCGGGCGGATCCGTCTGGCGCCATTCGTCAGCCCGAACAAGACCTGGGAAGGCGTGCTCGGCGGACTCGTCGCGGGATTCGTGGTGGCGCTCGCCGGACGGGCCTGGTTCGACTTCCCGCCGCTCGCCTTCCTGTCTCTCTGCATCGCGGCCGTGCTCGTGTCCGTCGTCGGCGATCTTCTCGAAAGCATGTTCAAGCGCCAGAGCGGGTTGAAAGACAGCGGTAGCCTCCTGCCGGGACATGGCGGCATGCTGGACCGCATCGACAGCCTGACGTCCTCCGTGCCGCTGGTCGCGCTCGGGCTCGGCTGGCTGGGAGTCCTCGCATGAAGGGCCTGGTGGTGCTCGGCTCGACCGGCAGCATCGGCGAGAACACGCTCGACGTTGCCGGCCGCCATCCCGGGCGATTTCGCATCGTGGCGCTCGCCGCCCACTCGAATCACGAGGCGCTGTTCGCGCAGTGCGAGCGATTCCACCCCGAGTATGCGGCGCTCGTCGATCGCGCGGCCGCGTCGAAGCTCGCATCGCGCATCGCGGAGGCCCGCCTCGGCACGCTCGTGCTTGCGGGCGCCGAGGCGCTGTCGACGATCGCGACACTGCCGCAGGCAGAACTCGTCATGGCGGCGATCGTCGGCGCCGCGGGGCTCGCGCCGACACTCGCGGCCGCGGCCAGCGGCAAGAAGATCCTGCTCGCCAACAAGGAAGCGCTCGTGCTCGCCGGCGCGTTGCTGCTCGACGCCGCACGCGCTTCCGGCGCGGAGATCCTGCCGATCGACAGCGAACACAACGCGATTTTCCAGTGCCTGCCTTCGGGCCGCGAACGGGGCGTCGCGCCGCGGGGCATCGCGCGCATCCTGCTCACGGCGTCGGGCGGGCCCTTTCTGAAGATGCGCCGCGAAGACCTCGCAACCGTAACGCCGGAGCAGGCGGTCGCGCACCCGAACTGGCGCATGGGTCCGAAAATCTCGGTGGACTCCGCGACGCTCATGAACAAGGGGCTCGAGATCATCGAAGCCTGTCACCTGTTCGCCGTCGAGCCCGCGCGCGTGGGCGTCGTCATCCACCCGCAGAGCATCGTGCACTCGCTGGTCGAATACGAAGACGGTTCCGTGCTCGCGCAGATGAGCCAGCCCGACATGCGCGTGCCGATCGCGCACGCCCTCGGCTGGCCGGAGCGCATTGCCTCGGGCGTGCCCGCGCTCGACCTCGTGCAGATTGGGAGATTATCGTTTGAAGCCCCTGATTTAGAACGATTTCCGTGCCTCGCCCTGGCGCAGGCGGTCGCGCGAACCGGGGGCACGGCACCGGCCGTCATGAATGCGGCGAACGAAGTCGCCGTCGCGGCGTTTCTTGGCAGGCGGCTGAACTTTGCAAGCATCGCCGGAGTCATTGAGAGCGTGTTGCAACAACACGAGGCGGGGCCAGTGCGAGGCCTGGACGATGCGCTCGCGGCGGACGCCTGGGCGCGCGAGCGCGCGCAGGCCGCGCTGACGTCGCGCCAGGCGGCGGGCGCATGAGTCTCGCGATCCTCACTTCGATCGTAGCCTTCGTCGTCGCGATCGGAATTCTCGTGTCGGTCCACGAGTTCGGCCACTTCTGGGTCGCGCGGCGTCTCGGTTTCAAGGTGTTGCGTTTCTCGCTCGGCTTCGGCAAGCCGCTCCTCAAACGGACGAGCCGGGATGCCGATGCGGTGGAATACGTGCTCGCGGCCGTCCCGCTGGGCGGCTATGTGCGGCTCCTGGACGAGCGCGATGGTCCGGTGCCGGCCGGCGAGGAACACCGCGCGTTCAACCGCCGGCCCCCGCTCGCGCGCGTCGCCGTGCTGCTCGCGGGACCCGGAGCGAATTTCCTGTTCGCGATCGCCGCGTACTGGATCCTCTTCATGCAGGGCGTGCCGGGATTGAAGCCGGTGATCGGCGAGGTCTTGCCGGATTCTCATGCCGCGCATGCGGATCTCCGCCCTCTGGACGAGGTCGTCGAGGTTGCGGGGAAGGCTACGCCGACACGGCAGGCCGCCATGCTTTCGATCCTGGAGCAGGTGGTCGAGGAAGGCGCAGTCGCGCTCGCGGTGCGGGATGAACGCGGCGCCCTGCGGAGCCTCACGATCCGCGTGCCGGAGAGCGAGCGCCGCGCGCTGACGGAGCCGGGCGAATTGCTGCGCGGACTCGGTCTTTCGTTCTGGTATCCGCCCCAGCCCGTCGTTGTCGCCGAGCTCTCGCCCGACGATCCCGCGATCCGCGCCGGGCTTGCGATCGGCGACCACATCATCGCGGTCGACGGCAGGGCCGTCGGAGACTACCCGGCCTTCGTCGCCGAAATCCGCGCGCGCCCGGAGCGGCCGACCCGCCTCACGGCGATCCGCAACGGCAAGTCGATCGATTTCGACCTGGTGCCAAAGGCCGTCGTCGAGGAGGGCCGGACGGTCGGCAAAATAGGACTCGGCGCCGCGCTCGGCGACGGCAGCGGGTTCCCTGAATCCATGCGGACGGTCGAACGCCATGGCCCGTTCGCGGCCATCGCGCCGGCTGTGCGCGAAACCTGGGAGAAGAGCGCGCTGACCGTGCGCTTCCTCTGGCGCATGGTGACCGGCCATGTCTCGACCAAGAACATCTCGGGGCCGATCAACATCGCGCAGTACGCCGGCCTGACGGCGACCGAGGGCTTCACCTACTATCTAGGCTTCCTCGCGCTGGTGTCGATTTCGCTCGCGGTGCTGAATCTGCTGCCGGTCCCGGTCCTGGACGGCGGCCAGATCGTGTTCCAGCTTGTCGAGATGGTGAAGGGCGCGCCGCTCTCTATGAGGGCGCAGGTGTTCGGCCAGAAGGTCGGCATCGCGATGCTCGTGGTGCTGATGGGCTTCGCGTTCTACAACGATTTGACCCGGATCTTCGGCTGAAGACGCGAGACCGGAACGGCACTATGCAACGGCGACTCACACTCGGATTGTTATTGGCCTACGCCGGCACTGCAGTCGCGCAGGCGCCGGAGGCCTTCACGGTCGGTGACATCCGTGTCGAGGGCCTGCAGCGGATTTCCGAAGGCACGATCTACAACTACCTGCCGGTCAACATCGGCGACCGCCTGGATCAGCGCCGGCTTCAGGAGGCGATCCGTGCGCTCTTCGGCACCGGTTTCTTCAGCGACATCGAAATGAGACGCGACGGGGGAACCCTGGTCGTCGTCGTGCGCGAGAGGCCGTCCATCGAGAGCTTCGAGATCACGGGCAACAAGGACCTCAAGACCGAAGACCTCCAGAAATCGCTGCGATCGGTCGGCCTCGCGACGGGCAAGACCTTCGACCGGTCGGTGCTCGACGAGGTGCAAAGCTACCTGACCGACCAGTATTTCAGCCGCGGCAAGTACGCCGTGCGCATCGATCCGCAGGTCGAGGAGGTGCCGGGCAACAAGGTTCGCATCAAGATCGATGTCATCGAGGGCGACCGCGCGCGCATCCGCCAGATCAACCTGGTCGGCAACACGGTCTACGACGACGAGGAACTGCAGGACGCATTCGAGCTCAGGACTCCGAACTGGCTCTCGTGGTACCGCCAGGACGACCGCTATTCGCGCGAATCCCTCCAGGGCGACATCGAAAAACTCCGGTCCTATTACCAGGACCGCGGCTACGCAAACTTCGACGTCGAGTCGACCCAGGTCGCGATTGCGCCGGAGAAGGACGACATCTTCATCACGATGAACCTGCGCGAAGGGGACGTTTATACGGTCGGCGAGGTCAAGCTCGCGGGCACGATGAAGGTCCCGGAGTCGGACCTCAAGCGCCTTCTCATGGTTCAGACGGGCCAGACCTATTCGCGCAAGCTGATCACGCAGTCGCAGGAGCTCATGTCGTTCCGTCTCGGCGTCGAGGGCTATGCCTTCGCGAAGATCGATCCGGTCCCGCACGCGAATGAGGAGACGAAGACGATCGACCTGACGTTCTTCGTCGATTCGGGCAGCCGCGCCTACGTGCGCCGGGTCAACTTCATCAACACGAGCGCCATCGACGACGAGGTCCTTCGCCGCGAAATGCGCCAGATGGAAGGTTCCTACCTGTCGAATTCTCTGCTCGAGCGCTCGAAGGAGCGCCTCCAGCGCCTGCCGTACATCGAGCAGGTCGATTTCGAGACGATGCCGGTGCCGGGCACGCCTGACCTCGTCGACGTGGATTTCGACGTCAAGGAGGGCCTGCCGGGTCAGTTCAGCGGCGGCATCGGCTATTCGGAGGCCCAGGCGTTCATCCTGAACGGCAGTTTCGTGCATTCGAACTTCATGGGATCCGGCGAGCGCGTGGCGCTCGAACTGCTGTCCGGAAAGTACTCGCAGCAGTACAGCATCTCGCACACCGATCCGTACACGAACGTCGACGGCGTGTCGCGGACGATCGGGTTGCAGTTCCGCGACGTGACGCAGTACGTCTCCGCGGCCTCGGATTTCTCGACGACGACCATGTCGGCGTCGCTCGAGTACGGTTATCCGATCAGCGAATTCCAGGGCCTGCGCTTCGGCATTATTGCGCAACACTCGGACCTGATCGTCAATCCGCAGAACAGCGCGCCGGAGGCGGTCTCGTGGGTCCGCAACAACGGCAACCCCTACACGCAGGTGATTGAACGCGTGGTCAATGTCCCGGGCGACAACGATCCAACGATCATCGAGTCGATCCTGTTCGGCACCAAGTTCAATACCTTTGAACTGGTCGCCGGCTGGTTCTACGACTCGCGTAACCGCGCGATCTTCGCGGACCGCGGCGTCCAGCATTCGGTGAGCGTCGCGGCGACCGTGCCGGGCAGCGAAGTCAACTACTACACGTTCCGATACGACTATCTACAGCTCGTGCCGCTCTTCCGGCAGTGGACGCTCGCGTTCTCCGCCGAACTGGGCTTCGGCGACGCGCTCGGCAACGACACGACGGCCCTGCCGCCGTATCGCCAGTTTTTCGCGGGCGGCCCGGGGTCCGTGCGCGGCTTCACCGAGAGCCGGCTCGGACCCAAGGACGGCTTCGGCAATCCGTACGGCGGCAACATGAAAGTCATCGGACGGGCGGAGCTGCTGTTCCCGGTGCCGGAAAAATGGCGCGCCAGCACCCGCATCAGCGCCTTCTTCGACATGGGCAATGTGTTCTCGCAAGGCCAGTCCATCAATTTCGTCGGCGAGGACGGGCGCACGCCGGTCGACTACGAGTTCGATTACAATGAGTTGAAGCAGTCCGCCGGCATTGCCATCCAGTGGATGGCGCCGCTCGGGGTTTTCCGGTTCAGCTACGGTTTCCCGCTGAACGAGTTCAAAGGCGACGGAATCCGCTACGAGGACGAAGTCGAGCGCTTCCAGTTCACGATCGGTTCCGCATTCTGACAGTCGAGGCAAGATGACACCCATGACCAGACACACTCTGTACGCCGCGTTGATTGCCGTTGCGGCCCTGGCGGCCGCTCCTTCCGTGGAGGCGCAGGCGCTCAAGATCGGCTACGTGAATTTCGGCAGGCTCCTCGAGGAGTCGCCGCAGGCCAAGGCCGCGCAGCAGGCGCTCGAAGGCGAGTTCATGCCGCGCCAGCGCGACGTCGCGGCGCAGCAAAAGTCGCTCCAGGAGAAACGCGAGAAGCTCCAGAAGGAAGCGGCCGTGATGTCCGAAGCGGACCGCGTCCGCACGGAGCGCGAGGTGCGCGACCTCGAACTGAACGTCAACCGCCGCTTCAATGAGCTGCAGGAAGACCTGAATCTCCGCCGTAACGAGGAAGTGGGCCGGATGCAGCGCGCACTGCTGCAGGAAGTCCAGGCCTATGCCCGGGCGAACGGCTTCCAGCTGATCGTGAGCGAGGGCGTGCTGTTTGCCGCCGAGGGCGTCGACATCACGCCTCAGGTCGTAGCTGCGATCAAATCCAAGTCGCCGGCCGCCGCGACACCGCCCAAGACTTGAGGAGCCGCGGATTGATGTCCGCATGGGCGCGACCGCGTGCGATCTTCGTTCCTGGCAAGGCGCGAGGTGCGAAGTGTATCCGGTGATACATGAGCGCCTAGCAACGCAGCCAGGGACGAAGATCGCCCGGTCCCCGCGGGTTGCGCGCGGGCCTTGGCGGGACGGCGTTGCTCGCCTTGCCCGTAGTCCTCGCTATTGGGCTTCGGCTCGCGCCTTGTCCCGCCAAGGCGCGCGCGCAATGCGCCCCATGCGGGGATCAATCCGCGACTCCTAGGTCGCGGGTATCCGCCAGGGGACCGCCGCAATGGCGATTACGCTTGGTGAGCTCGCGGTCCGTCATGGACTGGAGCTCGCTGGCGATCCCGGCCAGACGATCGACGGCGTGGCGCCGCTGGCCGCGGCGGCGCCCGGGCAACTCAGCTTCTGCACGGGCGTCAAATACCGCAAACAGCTCGCGGCCACGCGCGCGACGGCGGTTGTCCTGCCGCGCGCGCTCGCCGTGGACTGCCCCGTCGCCGCGCTGATCAGCGAAAACCCCTACGCAAGTTTCGCCCGCATTGCCGCGGGACTTCATCCGCCTGCGGCCACGCAGCCGGGCGTGGCGGCGGGTGCGCAGATCGCGGCATCGGCACGCGTCGCCGCCAGCGCCTGGATCGGGCCCTATGCCGTCATCGGCGCGGGCGCCGTGATCGGCGAGCGCTGCTACATCGGGCCGCATTGCATCATCGAGGATGGCGCTCGCCTCGGCGACGATTGCCGTCTCCAGGCCCGCGTGTCGATCTGCCATGACGTGTCGGTCGGCGCGCGCTGCGCTTTCAAACCGGGCGCGGTCGTCGGCAGCGACGGCTTCGGCTTCGCGCCCGACGTGGACGGTTACGTGAAAGTACCGCACCTCGGCGGCTTGCGGCTCGGCGACGACGTCGAGGTCGGCGCGAATACGACGATCGATCGCGGGACGATCGAGGACACCGTCATCGGCGACGGGGTCAAGCTGGACAACCAGGTGCAGGTCGGCCATAACTGCCGCATCGGAGCGCACACGGTGATTGCCGGTTGTGTCGGCATCTCGGGAAGTTCGATCATCGGCAGCCGCTGCATGATCGGGGGCGCGGTCGGCATCGCGGGACATCTCGAGATCGGCGACGGTGTCGTCGTGACCGGTTACTCGCTGGTCACGCACTCGCTGCCGGGTCCGGGAATCTATTCATCAGGCATGCCGGCGATCGAGGCCGCGAAGTGGCGCCGGACGGTTGCCCGGTTGCACCGGCTCGAGCGGGAGAAAAAACGATGAGCGATGGCTTTCCGATGGACATCCGGGCCGTGCTCGCACAGTTGCCGCACCGCTATCCGTTCCTGCTCGTCGACCGCGTGATCCTGTGCGTGCCTGGAAAACGCATCGAGGCGATCAAGAACGTGACCATCAACGAACCGTTTTTCAACGGCCACTTTCCAGGCCGCCCGGTGATGCCCGGCGTCATGATCCTCGAGGCGCTGGCCCAGGCCGCCGGGATCCTCGCGTTCAAGACCGCGGGTGTCGTGCCCGACGAGCACTCGCGCTTCTACTTCGTCGGCATCGACGACGCGCGCTTCCGGCGGCCAGTCGAGCCGGGCGACCAGCTCGTCCTGAAAGCAACACTCGAACGATCGATCCGCGGCATCTGGAAGTTCGGCACCGTCGCAGAAGTCGAAGGCAAGGAGGCGGCGTCAGCCACGATGATGGTCGCGCCCGAGATCAAGCCTTGATCGATCCGCGTGCGATAGTCGCGGCCGACGCCGAGATCGCCGATGGCGTCGAGATCGGCCCTTTCACGGTCATCGGATCGGGGGTGCGAATCGGGGCGGGGAGCCGCATCGGCCCGCACGCCGTGATCATGGGGCCGACGACGCTTGGCCGCGACACCCGGGTGTTTCAGTTCGCGTCGATCGGCGATGCGCCGCAGGACCGCAAGTATGCCGGCGAGCCGACGAAGCTCGAGGTCGGCGACCGCAACGTATTCCGGGAATTCTGCTCGATCAATCGCGGCACGGCCGGCGGGCGCGGGGTAACGACTATTGCGGATGACTGCCTCTTCATGGCGTATTCGCACGTGGCCCACGACTGCATCGTCGGCAGCAACTGCATCCTGTCGAACTGCACCGCGCTGGCCGGTCATGTGGAGCTCGGCGACTGGGTGATCCTTTCGGGTTACGCCGGCATTCACCAGTTCTGCAAGGTGGGGTCGCACGCGTTCCTGGCGAACAACGCCGCGGTCACGCGTGACGTACCGCCATTTCTCCTGGTGGCCGGTTCTCCTGCCGAGCCGAAGGGCGTCAACAGCGAGGGGCTGAAACGCCGCGGCTTCGATGCGGTCCAGATCGCGAATATCAAGAGCGCGTACCGGATCTTCTACCGCTCCGGACTGAAGCTGGCCGAGGCCCAGGAGAAACTCAACGCGCTCGTCCCGACCCAGCCGGAGTTGAAGCCGTTCGTGGATTTTCTGACTGCGAGCGAACGCAGCATCATCCGCTGATGGAGGATTCCCGCCCGCTGACGATCGGCCTCGTCGCCGGCGAGTCCTCCGGGGACAATCTGGGCGCCGCGCTGATCCGTTCCATCGCCGCGCGCGCGCCCGGCACACGGTTCGTGGGCGTTGCGGGTCCGGCGATGAAGGCCGCCGGCTGCGAGTCCTGGGCCGCGTCCGAGGAACTCGCGGTGATGGGGCTCTTCGAGGTGCTGCACCACCTGCCGCGCCTGCTCGGGCTGCGGCGCCGGATTCGCCGCGCGATGCTAGAACTGAAACCCGACGTGTTCGTCGGCATCGACGCGCCCGAATTCAATCTGGGCCTCGCACCTGCGCTGCATGCCGCCGGCATCCGCACGGTCCAGTACGTGAGCCCGCAGGTCTGGGCCTGGCGTCGAGGGCGCGCGCGACGCATGGCGGGTTTCCTGGATCTCGTGCTCTGCCTGCTGCCGTTCGAGCGTGCCGTATACGAAGAGGCGGGCCTCGCCTCGATCTTCGTCGGACACCCGCTCGCGGATCAACTGCCGCTCGTTCCGGACCAGGCGGCGGCGCGTGGAACGCTGGGTCTGCCGCCGGACAATCCGGTCATTGCAGTGCTGCCGGGCAGCCGCCAGGGCGAAGTGGCGCGGCTTGCTGCCGATTTCGCGGCGGCGATCGCCTGGCTTGCGGCACGACGACCCGGCCTGCAATTCGTGGCGGCGCTTGCCAACGACCGGACTCGCCGCGAATTCGAAAGCGCGCTCGCCCAGCACGCGCCGGACGCCACGGTTCGCGTGATCGAAGGACGGGCCCAGGCCGTGCTTGCGGCCGCGAACGTGGTTCTCGTCGCCTCAGGCACGGCGACCCTGGAAACGCTTCTCAGCAAGCGGCCCATGGTCGTCGCCTATCGACTGGGCGCAATGACGGCTTTTGCGCTCCGGCACCTCGGCCTCCTGAAAGCGCCGTTCTTCGCGCAGCCGAATCTGCTTGCCGGACGTCAGGTCGTGCCGGAGCTCGCCCAGGGGGACGTCACGCCTGAGCGTCTTGGCCGGGAAATTGAGCGCTGGCTCGACGAGCCCGACGCGGTCGCGGAATTGCAGGTACTTTTTGCGGCGATCCACAGGCAATTACGCCAGGGCGCGAGCGAACAGGCCGCGCAGGCGGTCCTTCGCCTTGCCCGCGGGCGGGCGCCGTGAGCGGGGGCACGGCCCGGAGGCCCCGGCTTGCCGGCAGCCTCACGGCAGGCGTCGACGAGGCCGGACGCGGCCCGCTCGCCGGCCCGGTCGTCGCGGCCGCAGTCATCCTGGATCCGGGACGGTCGATTGCCGGCCTGCGCGATTCCAAGCTGCTCCCGCCCGCGATCCGTGAAAGGCTGGCGGGGCAGATCCGCGCCCGGTCGCTCGCCTGGGCCATCGGCTGGGTGGATGCGGCGGAGATCGACGTGCTCAATATCCTCGAGGCAAGCCTGCTTGCAATGCGCCGCGCGCTCCAGGGACTTGCAATCGCGCCTTTGCGGGTCTGCGTCGACGGGAATCGCTGTCCGGGAGACTCGAAGCTCGGCTTCGCCTGCGGCATCGAGGCCGTCGTTCGGGGCGATGCCCTGATCCGTGAGATCAGCGCGGCATCGATCCTCGCGAAAGTGAGCCGCGATGCCTGGATGACCCGCGCGGCCGGCAGATACCCCGATTACGGCTTCGAGCGGCACAAGGGCTACTGCACGCCGGATCATCTCGAGACCCTTGGCCGGCTCGGCCCCTGCCAATTGCACCGCCGAAGCTTCGCGCCGGTAAGATCCTGGGAACTTCTGACTTACCCAAGCATGGGCGCGACCGCGTGCGATTATCGTTCCGAGCAAGAAGCGAGAAGCGATGTGTATCGTGATACATGAGCGACGAGCGACGCCGCCCGGAACGATAATCGCCCGGTCCCGGCAGGTTAGGCGCGGGCCCTGGCGCGACTGCGTTACTCGCCTAGCCCATAGTCCAAACTATCGGGCTTCGGCTCGCGCCTTGTCGCGCCAGGGCGCGCGCGTAACGCGCTCCATGCTTGTGTAAGTCAGAGGTTCCCTGCATGCATTCGATTGGGGTCAAGAAGGGCGGCCCGCAGTTCGTTCACCTGCGGCTGCACACGGAATATTCGCTCGTGGACGGCATCGTCCGCGTGCCGCGTCTCATGCGCGCAGTCGCGGAGGCCGGCATGCCGGCCGTCGCGCTGACCGATCACGGCAACCTGTTTGCGATGGTGAAGTTTCACCGCGAGGCGGAAAAGCGCGGTCTCAAGCCGATCATCGGCGCGGACCTGTGGATTGCGGAGCCGGGCGAACGCGCGGAGCCCGTGCTCCTGACGCTTCTCGCACAGAACCCGGCCGGATTCCGCAATCTGACTCGACTCGTTTCGCGGAGCTATCTCGAGGGTCAGGGCAGCGGGCGGCCGCTGCTCGCGCGGGATTGGCTGGACGCAGGTTCGATCGAGGGCCTCATCGCGCTCTCGGGCGGGACGCAGGGTGACATCGGCCGCGCGATTCTCGCGGGGCGGGCGGCCGATGCAGGCGCACAGCTCGAACGCTGGCTCGCGCTCTTCGGCGACCGTTTCTATCTCGAGGTGCAGCGCACGGGCCGACCGGGCGACGAAGAACTGATCGCGGGCGTGCTCGCGCTCGTCGTGTCCCGGCCGGCCCCGGTCGTCGCGACGAATGACGTGCGCTTCCTGCTGCGCGACGAGTTCGAGGCACACGAGGCGCGGGTCTGCATCCACGAGGGCCGTCGTCTCGACGATCCGGATCGCCCGCGGCCCTATGCGCCCGAGCAATACCTGAAGACGCCGTCGGAGATGGCCAGGCTCTTCGCGGACCTGCCCGAAGCGCTCGCGAACAGCGTCGAGATCGCGAGGCGTTGCTCGCTCCCGCTGCAGCGCGGGGAAATTTTCATGCCGGCCTTCGAGGTGCCGGACGGTACGTCGGCGCAGGCGCACCTCGGGATGCTCGCGGCCGAAGGGCTCGCGCGGCGTCTCGGCGCGGCGGCGAGCGAAGCCCGCTACCGGGAGCGTCTCGACGCCGAACTCGCCGTGATCTGCAACATGGGCTTCGAGGGATATTTCCTGGTCGTCGCGGATTTCATTCGCTGGGCGCGCGAGCGGGAGATCCCGGTCGGTCCGGGACGCGGCTCGGGAGCGGGATCGCTCGTGGCCTGGGCGCTCGGAATCACGGACCTCGATCCCATCCGGCATGTCCTGCTGTTCGAGCGCTTCCTGAACCCCGAGCGCGTCTCGCTGCCGGATTTCGATATCGACTTCTGCATGTCGCGCCGCGACCGCGTGATCGAGTACGTCGCGGACCGTTACGGCCGCGACCGGGTCTCGCAGATCATCACCTTCGGTTCGCTCGCCGCGCGCGCGGTCGTGCGCGACGTCGGCAGGGTCCTCGGCCTGCCCTATGGATTCGTGGACGGCGTCGCCAAGCTGATCCCGTTCGAACTCGGCATCACGCTCGCCGAGGCGCTCGAAAAGGAGCCCGAGCTCGCGCGCCGTTACGGCGCCGAGGACGAGGTGCGCGATCTCATCGACCTGGCCAAGCGGCTCGAGGGACTCGCGCGGAACGCGGGTACCCATGCGGGCGGGGTCGTCATCGCGCCGTCGCCGCTCACGGACTTCACGGCGCTCTACTGCGAGACGGGCGGCACGAGCGTCGTGACGCAGTTCGACAAGGACGACGTCGAGCAGGTCGGACTCGTGAAGTTCGACTTCCTCGGTCTGCGGACGCTCACGATCATCGATCTCACGGTGAAGCTGATCAATGCGCGCAGGCTGGAAGCGGGCGAAGCGCCGCTCGATCTCGCGCGCCTGCCGCTGGACGACGCGGAGACCTTCAAGCTCCTGCGAACTTGCCGGACGACGGCGATCTTCCAGCTCGAGTCGCGCGGCATGAAGGACCTGGTGCGCAAGCTCCAGCCCGACTGCTTCGACGACATTGTGGCGCTCGTCGCGCTGTTCCGGCCGGGACCTCTCCAGTCGGGCATGGTGGACGACTTCATGGCGCGCAAGCACGGGCGCACGAGCGGACCGATCGACTACCTGCATCCGAGCCTTGCGGAAATCCTGAAGCCCACCTACGGCGTGATCCTCTACCAGGAGCAGGTCATGCAGATCGCGCAGACCCTGTCGGGCTACACGCTGGGCGGCGCCGACCTGTTGCGTCGCGCGATGGGCAAGAAGAAGCCCGAAGAGATGGCGACGCAGCGTTCGGTCTTCGTCGAAGGCGCGGTGAAGCGGGGCGTGGCGGCCTCGCGCGCGGCCCAGATCTTCGACTTGATCGAAAAGTTCGCGGGCTACGGCTTCAACAAGTCGCATTCCGCGGCCTATGCGCTCCTCGCCTACCAGACCGCCTGGCTCAAGGCGCATTACCCCGAGGCCTTCATGGCCGCCGTCCTGTCCTCCGACATGGAGCACACCGACAAGGTCGTCTCGTTCATCGACGAGTGCAGCGGCATCGGCCTCGAAGTCCTGCCGCCCGACGTCAACAGTTCGATGTATGCGTTCACGGTCGCGGGGCCCGGCACGATCCGCTATGGCCTCGGCGCGATCAAGGGCGTGGGCGAGGGCGCCGTCCTTGCGATCGTCGGCGAACGCGAGCGCGGCGGCGCGTACCGCGACCTCGCGGATCTCTGCCGTCGGGTGGATCTGCGGGTAGCGGGCAAGCGGACGCTCGAAGCGATGCTGAAGGCCGGCTGCTTTGACTGCTTCGGCCGGACGCGGGCGACGCTCGCGCAGGCGCTCCCGGCCGCGATCCAGCTCGGCGAGCAGCGCACCCGCGCCCTGACCGCCGGGCAGAACGACTTGTTCGGCGGCCTCGCGGAACCCGCGGCCGGCGACGCGCACGCGGCGATCGAAATGGTCTCGGTCCCCGAGTGGAGCGAGGCGCAACGCCTCCAGGGCGAGCGGGAAACGCTGGGGCTCTTCCTGTCCGGTCACCCGATCGCGGAATACGAACAGGAACTGCGCCAGGTCGCGCCCGGCCGAATCGTGGACCTCGGAGGTCCGAGGCCGGCCGCGGATAACCGCGGATTCGCCGGCGGCCGGAACGTGACGGTCGCGGGGCTCGTGCTCGAGATCCGCCGCCGCGGCTCGCGCATGACGCTTCTGCTCGATGACCGGAGTGCGCGCATCGAAGTGAGTCTCTTCGACGACGTGTGGCAGCAGCACCGCTCGGTGATCGCGCGCGACGCGATACTGGTCGTCGAAGGGCAGCTCCGCTTCGACGAGTTCATCGAGGACTGGCGGATCAATGCGAAGAAGCTCACGCCGATCGACGAGCTGCGCGAGCGCGAGGCGCGCAGACTGGTGATCCGGCTGCCCGCGGGCGGCGGCGACGGCCGGCTGCTGCAGCGCCTCGAGGAAATCCTCCGACCCTGCCGCGGCGGGCGTTGCAGCGTCGCCATTCATTACATCGGCGAGGAGGCGAGAGGCACGCTCGCGCTCGGCGAGGACTGGGCCGTGCGGCCCTCGCGCGCGCTGCTCGACGAACTCGGCCGGCTCGTCGGCCGCGACGGCATCCGGCTCGGCTACGGGCCGAGGCCTGACTGACCGAACTATACTGCCGGGATGCCGCTCCAGTTCCTGGATTTCGAACAGCCGATCGCCGAACTCGAGGCGAAGATCGAGGAGTTGCGTTTTCTCGCCGAGGGTTCCGATCTCAATCCGACGGGCGAGATCGAGAAGCTGCGCGCCCGGAGCCGCATGCTGACGAACAGCATCTTCGCGAATCTCACGTCCTGGCAGATCACGCAGCTCGCGCGGCACCCGCAGCGGCCTTACACCCTCGACTACCTTCCGGCGGTCTTTACCGAATTCCAGGAACTGCATGGCGACCGCATGTACGCGGACGACCAGTCGATCGTCGGCGGGCTCGCGCGGCTGTCTGGCCTGCCGGTCATGGTGATCGGACAGCAGAAAGGCCGGGACACCAAGGAGCGCGTGCGCCGCAATTACGGCATGCCGAAGCCGGAGGGCTACCGCAAGGCGCGCCGCCTGATGCTCACGGCACAACGCTTTGGTCTTCCGCTCGTCACGCTGATCGACACGCCGGGCGCGTACCCGGGCATCGGATCGGAGGAAAGGAATCAGAGCGAGGCGATCGCGCGCAATCTCTTCGACATGTCGCAGCTCGCGGTTCCGATCGTAAGCTGCGTCATCGGCGAAGGAGGATCGGGCGGCGCGCTCGCGATCGGCGTCTGCGACCGGCTGCTGATGCTTCAATACAGCATTTACTCGGTCATCTCGCCCGAGGGCTGCGCGTCCATTCTCTGGAAGAGCGCGGACCGGCGTGAACTCGCTGCGGAGGCGATGGGCATCACCGCGACACGCCTGCAGCAGCTCAACCTGATCGACGAGGTGATTCCCGAGCCGCTCGGCGGCGCGCATCGCGAGCCGCAGAAGATGGCGGAGCGGCTGCGCGAAGCGTTGACGCGCCAACTCGAGTCGCTCGTGGCCCTGCCGCAAAAGCAGCTGCTGGACGAGCGGCAGAAGCGTCTGCGCGGCTTCGGGGTCTACGGCGGCACCTGAGATGGAGTTCGGGGCCGAGCCACTCGCTTCGCGGCTGGCGGCCATTGATCCCGCCTGGGCAGCGGCCGAATTCTGCGTCGCTTACTCGGGCGGGCTCGATTCGACCGTGCTCCTGCATGCGATGGCCGAACTCACGCGTGGCCGTGAGATCCAGCTCCGCGCAATTCATGTCGATCACGGTCTCCAGCCGGAATCTGCGACCTGGGCGGACGCCTGCCGCACGGGAGCGAGCGCGGCCGGCATTCCGATCGAGGTCCTGGCGCTCGGTCTCGTCCCGCCCGCGGGCGCGAGCATCGAGGCTGCGGCGCGGGAAGCGCGCTATCGCGCGCTTGCCGGCCAACTGCGACCTGGCGAGTGGCTCCTCACCGCGCATCACCGCGACGACCAGCTCGAGACCGTCTTCATCCAGCTGCTGCGGGGCGCGGGCGTGCCCGGCCTGGCCGCGATGCCGGCACGCGTGCAATTCGGTACGGGTTTCCACGCGCGACCTCTCCTCGATGTCGATCGCAACAGCCTCGCCGACTATGCGAAGCGCCGCGGGATCGCATGGCTCGAGGATCCGATGAACGATACGACGCGCTTCGATCGGGGATGGCTGCGCACCCAGGTGCTGCCGGCCGTGCGACAGCGCTGGCCCGCGGCCGCGGCGACCGTCGCCCGAAGCGCGGCGCATCTCGCCCAGGCCGCGCGAATTCTGTCGGAAATCGCAGTCGTCGACGCCGCCGGCGTGGTCGACGATGGGCGGCTGTCGATCGAGGCGCTCGCACGGCTGTCGCAGGACCGGCAGGTCAATCTCGTGCGCTGGTGGCTTCGGGACCTGGGCCTGCGTCCACCGCCGGCGGCGCGGCTTGCCGCGGCGATGCGCGCGTTTCTCGAAGCGCGGCGGGATGCGGCGCCGTCCCTTCGCTGGGACGACGGTGAACTCCGGCGCTATCGCGGCCGCCTGTATGCGCTTGCGCCCATGGCGATGCCGTCTTGCGCGAGCGCAGGTCCGGTCGCATCCGTCGAGCTCGATCTCGGACCGGGGCTCGGCCGCTTCGGACTCGTGGCCGGACTGCAGGGCGGACTCTGCGCGCGACTTGCGGCGTCGGCCGAATGCCGGTTTCGCGCCGGCGGCGAGAGCCTGAGGCCGCACCCGGAAAGGCCGCGGAAGCGCCTCAAGGATTTATGCCAGGAATCGGGCGTCGTGCCCTGGATGCGCGATCGCCTGCCGCTCGTCTACGTCGAAGAACGGCTCGCGGCCGTCGGCGACTTGTGGATCGATGCGGAATTCGCCGTGCCGGCAGGCAGGCCGGCCCTCAAGCCCGTGTGGACCGGGAGGCCGCGGATCTTCTAGCGCGTCAGCGCCAGCATTCTTCGGTATTGTCGGTGCCGCCCGAGTCCAGGGCCGTGCGGACGCCGAGGCCGGTGACGCTGAATGTCTCGCATGCCGTGTCCTGAGCCTGGTTTCCTCCCGCGGCCGCGGTCGCGGACACGGTGAAACTCGTCAAGTCGGCGGCGTCGATCGCAAGATCGTACCAGCCGTTCTCGCTCGCGCTCGCCCCCTGCAGCTCACCAGCCGCGCAATCGGGCGCGGTCGCGATGACGGTCGCATACGTGTTGCACTGGAGGTAGAACTTCTCCTGCTGCGTCGCGAGCGCCAGCAGCGCGTCCTTTGCGTCCGAGCGCTGGCTGCGAAGCACGTAATTCCGGTAGGACGGAATGGCGACCGCGGCCAGGATTCCCGACGATGATCATGACGACGACCAGTTCGATCAGGGTCACGCCGCGTTGGTTCTGCATTGACTTCATTTCGTTGCTCCGGATGGGGCCCGGCCGCTCGCGCGGCCGGGCCTTGCCATCAGTTGACTCCGGTCTGCCGCCAGAAGGTGCGGACCGGCGTCAGGCCTTCCGTCGGGGGGCATCCTTCGACGCCCAGGAGGCAATGGCCAACCGTACCGCTACCCTCATCATCAATGTCCAGGATGCCGTCACCATCATCATCGTCGTCGACGTCATCCGGGATACCGTCACCATCGTCATCATTGTCGACGTTGTCCGCGATACCATCGCCATCCGCATCGTTATCGGTGAATATGATGACCACCTCCGGCGCAATACCGCCCTGGGCCACCTCGGTGTCGCGATCGTCAGCCGAATCCGGCGGGTCGGACGCGCTCTCCCGATCGTAGACCGGCGCGCCGGTGTAGGCGCTGACCGTGTACAGCCGGTTCGTGCCGACGCCCGGCGCGCAGGACGTGCTTTGGGACGTCGATGCGTTGTTCGGCTCATAGGTCGGGAACAGGATATTGCTGGCCACCGTGCGCGCTTCGGCAAGCGACTTCTCGCCCGTGAAGCCCGCGCTCGGGCGGCGCAGATCCAGGCGCCAGCCGCTCGCGCCCGCCGGGATCGTCGGCGAGATGTCGAGCGTGATGTCGATCAGGTTGACGTCCGCTTCGGTGATCACGGTCGCCGAGTCGTACTGCGCCTGCGTCAGGCGGGCGAACGGCTGGTGATCGCGCAGGCTGTAGAAGCGGTCCTCGGTGTCGAGATTGAGCGGATGCCCGCGATACCCCGAGCCCAGCGCGAGGTTGATCCAGCTGAGGCCGCCCGAGCTCAGGAACGCCGCGTCCGGCGCGCTGTAGAAGCGCCGAGTCGTGGCGTTCGGGTGCGAGCCCAGGTGCGCGTTGCCGAGCGACGCGAAGACGCCACCCGTGACGAGATTCGGACGCGTCTGGCCGTTGTGGACGTCGAAGCGCCACACGCGCCCGCCCATATCGGCCGCATACATGCGGTCCCCGAAGCCGTCGCCCGTGAGGTCGAAGAGCCGGACGTCGGCCGGGATGCTATGGGTCATCGATGCATGCCGGAAGTCCGCGCCCGTATCCGTCGTCGGTCCGGCATACCAGAGGACATTTCCGCTCTCGGCGTCCACCATGAAGATCTGGTTGCCGTTGGAGTCGGTCGCATAGGCGCCGTTGTCCTGGACCGTGTCGTAACCGCCGCCGAACACGAGCACCTGCTTTCGCGTGTTCTGCGTCGCGCCGGTGATGTTCACCCGTCCGACCGTCGGCATGGACCAGCTCTGGCCGCCATTGGTCAGGCGCTTGCTGCCGGCCTCGTTCGGCCCGATCTTGAACAGCAGCGTCGGCGCAGTGCGGGTGGTCACGTCGAGGGCGTAGTACTCGCTGCCGCCGCGACGCATTCCGAAGTAGATCCGGACGCTTTCGCCGAGGCCGGGCTCGATCACGCCATTGGTGTTGACTTCGTTCCTGATCACGCGGATGTTGCCGTCGAGACCCCACACGCGATCCGCGATGGCTTCGTCGTAGTAAAGATCCCGTGCGCGAAGCAGCATTTGCTGCGGCACGAAGGCCCACAATTCGCTGCCGTCGACAGTGCTGATCGCATGGAGAAAGCCTTCGTTGGTCACTGCGAACACGACGCCATCCAGCGGGTCGGGATTCGCGACCGAGCCGCCGTAAATGACGGTTGCGGGCCGGCCGTGCATCGGATCGCCCATGGCGAGGCGTGCGTCCGTGAACGACCCATCGCCGTTAGCGTCGTCCACGTCGGTGCCGCGCATCCAGTTGATCAATGCGACGCGGCCCGGGGCCTCGGCGGCCGTGAGGCCCAGCATTGCGGTTGTAATCGCCGCGTTGGTGCTCACGACCGAGTTCGACGCCGCGGTCAGTGCGGATGCCGGATTGATGTCGGTGTAGACGTTCCGGGAAACGGGACTCGGCAGCTCGTTTGCGGCGCCGCCCAGGGTCACGCTGTCGCCGTCAACGCCGGTGGTCCAGAAGCTCTGGGCCGTAGAGCGGAAGAACCCGGTCGAGACTTCGACGGCAGGCGCATTATTGGCGTCCACGATCACACCATCGCTTGCGAGCTTGTACTTCTTGATGTTGCCGCTCCACGCGTAAGTCTCGCTCGGCCGGAACACGGTGACGAAGAGCTCGTTCAGGTTCTGAGTGCGATTGAAAGCATTGATCGACACCGCCGGCGCGGTAAACGACGTATTGAAGTCGAGGATGGTGCGCACGATGTTGGTCAGCACCGTCGTGAGCGTTGCCGTGTCGCTCGCCTCGTAGAACACGCCGCCGGCGCCGGCTGCGGTGTTCTGCAGCGCCGTCGAGCCTGAGACTTCCGGTCCGAAGCCGATCGTGTACGTCGTCACGTTCTGCGTGCCCGCAAGCGTCGGGCGGACGTCGTTGTCGTACATGTACTTCGCGATCTCCTCGAGACAGCGGCCGTCGCCGGCGCCCGCGCAGGGCTGCCGATCAACGCCTCGATTTCGGGATTCGCGCTGTTGTCCGCGGTCGGGATACCGTCGGTCAGTAGCACGATGAAGTTTTTCTGGCAGGAGATCGTCAGCGGGCTCTGGTAGATGCCGGTGTTCGGCGTCGGCTGGCGCGAGCTCAGGATGCTCGGCTGTGCAAGCGTCGGGCTCTTGCGCGAATTGATGCCGTAATCGACTCTGCTACCACTCAGGTACAGGTAGGCCTCGTACATTGACTCGGACAGCGGCGTGCAGCCGTCGGCGTTGAGGGCGGCAATGTCCGCGATCATCAGCGGGGCTTGCGTCTCCACGGGACCCATTTCGCGCAGCACCATGCCGCCTTCGGAGGTTCCGGTGATGCCGCAACCGCCGTTGGTGTTGTTGCTGAACTGCATCAGGCCGACATTGACGTTGGCTGAGGTCGCGAGCTGGCCGATGGTGCTCGTCGCGACGTCCTGCACGATTTCGAGACGCGTCTGCGTGATCGTGCTCGCGTTGTCCAGCCAGTTGACGTAGTTACCCGAATAGAACACGTAGCTCCGGTCGGCGCCGTTCTGGTTCCAGCCGATCTGCTGGGCCGAGTTCGCTGTCCACGGGCCATTGTTCGTGTCTGCCGCCCAGAGCCGGCTGACATTGACGCCGTCGCCGTGCAGACCGGCATCGGCTCGGCATTCGACCCAGACGTTGTTGCCGGAGCCGCCCTGGATGTTGCGCCAGCGCGGACCGGCCCCGCGCCACTGCGCGGCCCGGTCGGCGATGTAAAAGCCGGCTGTCGTAAACGCCTGGAGTGCGGCGTTGCACTTGAACGCGACCAGTGGCACCGAGTTGGCGTTGGTGCAGGCCGGCGGATTGCTGGAATTGTTGCCCTGCTGCACGTAGACGCGGCTCGTGGAGCAAGTGCCGGGATAGACGGTCGCCGGATTGAACGGGACCTGCGTGACGACGTCGGTTGTCATGCTGCCGGAGGTGTCGATGACGAACAGGATGTTCGGACGCTCGTTCGTGACGGCATTGCCCGTACCGACGAAGATCTCGGTCTCATCGGCCGTCGCGACGCAATTGAGCGCCGTCAGCGCGACCGCACCGGCGAAGTGAAAGAGACGGCTGATTGTCTGATTCATGTCTGTGCACTCACTTGTCGTTGCCGGCCGCGGCCAGGCGCAGACGGGTCAGATTCCGGGTTTTGGGGTCGTAAAACAGGTCGAGCCGCAGGTCGCCCTTGGCCGCCGCTTCGCGAAGCTTCGTGTAGGTCACCAGGTCCTTCCCGATGAAATAGCGCGTGCGCGCATTGAAGGAGAGGCGCACAGCCGGGCAGCCGCTGCATTGGGTCGCGGAAAGAGTGCCGCCGGCAGTTCCGGGGAGCCTGACGAGGCTGGTTCCCGATTCGACGCATTCCTCGATCGTCTTGAGCGGCAGCGCGGCGCCCGCCGCAGTCGTGACGAGCACGCCGATTGCGACGGCGAGCCAGGATGCGCGGCGAAACGGGCGACAGCCAGGCGTCATGGGGATCGTGTCTGAGTGGCTCATCCGACTGTCTCCTTAAGGAGGATTGCATTCAGGGTCGTCTATGAACGGCCCGATGACGTAGAAACCTTGTACATGCTGGGCAACGGCGTTATCGGGACCGGTCCCGGAGGCGGCGACCTCAAAGTGGTAAGCCGAATTTGCAGTGAAACCCCAACCTTCCGCTCCCATGGGCATGATCGACGTGCAGGTATGCGCCAGCGTGTACGAGTACTGATCGTCGACCGAATTGGGGTTGGCCGTCGGCGCCTGGATTTCCGGTACGCTGGTGTTGATGACCGGATTGGCCAGCGCATTCTCGATCGCAACCTCCGCCGCCTGGAAAGCACGCTCCTGGCTTTGCGTGTTGCGGACCATGCGCAATTCCATGGTCGAAGTGAATACGCCTGACACGGCGAGAATCGTCAGCACGAGGAGCAGCACGAGCCCCACGACGAGCGCCGCACCCTGTTGCCGGTTGCGTGTCACGTCTTTCATCGACGTGTATTCCTGAGCGCGATCGTCTTGCTGACGAGAACCCGCCGGAAGGCATCCGCGGGCGCGTAGGCGACACGGCTCGCATAGGTGTAGGTGTTGCCGTCGATGAAACCGGTTTCCTGCTGTTCCGCGCGCACGAGGAGCCACACGCGAACCGCGACGATCTGGTCACCGGCGGGAATCACGGTGTTCGGCTGCACGAAGTAGTCGGCGTTCTGGTCCGCGTCGAAGTCCGCGCCGAACTCGACCTGGAGATCCTCGACGCCGGGAACGATCTGCAGGTCGCCCATGACCGTGGCGCCACCGGCCACGTCGAGCTGCTTGCGGCGCAGCGACGGCGTGCCATCGCGCTCGTCGGAATCCTGATCGACGTAATAGCCGTTCGCGATCAGCGCGCGCGATTCCGATGTCGGGGGCGTGAAGTCGGCCGGCGCAGCGCCGCTCGCAAACAGCGTTCCCCTCACGCGGCTCGTCTGCAGCTTGATCTGCCCGGCGCTTGCGGCGAGAGCGCCCGGGTCGATTTCTTGCGTCGAAGCGCGACGAATCGTCAACTGATCGGACCCTGGAACGGCCGTGCCGAACGCAGCACAGGCGTAGCCATAGGCGTCGTTGTTCGCCTCGACGTAAAGTGGGCAGTTTCACCGCCCACATGGCGCCGCACTGATTGATGGCGCCGGAATAGGGATTCAGCTCAGCCGGCAGCGTATAGGGCTGAATCGCCGGCGGGTTCAAGGGATCAAGCTTGGGGCCGTTGTCGACCGCGTCGGGGGTGCTGATGAGACCCCAGTTATTGGCCAAGCGCAGGTCCACCTCGATCGTGCTCATCGCGTAGCGGGCCGTCTCCTGAAGGCGAGCATTGGCGTCATTGGTCCGGTACAGGTCGCGGGTCTTGCCGAAGACCGCGATTGCGCCGGCCAGCAGGAAGACGCCGATGGCCAAGCGCAACCATCAGTTCGACGAGACTGAGTCCTCGCTGCAAACGGCCAATGACGCAATGTGTGTTCATGTCTGGAAACCGATCTGGAAGCTGACCGGAGCCGCTTCGCCGGCTTCGGCCCAGCGCACGGTGATGACGTAGTTGTCGGGCTCGCCCGCGCCCAGGGGAGGCGTCACGATCACCTGACCTTCTCCATTCGGCAGGAGCTGGACAAGGGTCGCCTTCCAGCGCGAAAGATCGGTGGCTGCCAGGTCGGCATCGCTGCAACCGCCAGTCCCGTCGCAGGCCGGAACCGCGACTTCGGCATCCGCAAAGAGCGTTCCGTAGGCGACGGTGGCCGTCCGATTCATGCGGATTCGATCGGCAAGGTCCGCCGCAAGATTCACGGCCTGGGTGCGATAGGTCGCCGTCCGACCCGATTGCAGGCTCTTGAGGAGCAGGGCCGCAATGCCGAGGAGTCCGATGGACAGCACGACGAGCGCCACCAGCACCTCGACCATGGTAAAGCCCGCCTGGCCGGGGCGACGCAAGAGATGGAATCGGTTCAGCTGGCTCTGCATGATTCAGTTCGCCTCGCAACCGCCGACGTCGACACCGATCGTGTCGAGGAGCTCCTGGATTTCGTCCAGGTTCCGCGTCACGCCGGCGCGGCCCGTGACCGAAACCAGGATGCCGCGAGCCGCCGACAATTCTCCGCCGGAGGGCGTATTGCCGCGCTCGTCGCAGAGCACGAGCTGGGCGGCATTCGGGTCCGAAGCCAGGCCATTCAGCAGGTAGGTGACGCCGAACGGATCGACGGAAGATTGCGCGGTGATCTGCGCGTTCATCGCCTCGTGCTGCATCAGCACGTCTTCGCCCGGGTCGACCTGGCCGCTCTCGTTGAGGTCGACGAAGGCGATCCAGCCAGTCAACAGGTCAGACGCGGCGCAGGTGGGATTGGCGGTCAGCGAATTGGCGCTCGTGCAGAGCATCACCGGCAGGCGGCGCTTGATGGCTTCCGAGCGGGCGAAATGAAAGCCGGCCATGACGTCGTTGGCGGCGCTCGTGATCCGGGCATTGCGGATGAAATTGCCCATCGCCGGGATGGCGACGGCCATCAGCACGCCCGCGATCGCGAGCACCAGCATCAATTCGAGCAAGCGTAAAACCGGGTTGGGCTCGTTTCATGGCTCGCACTATAGGGAGTGCCTGAGCCTCGAATGCGGCCCTTCCGACGGGCGCTCGCGGCATGGCGACGAACGGCGGAAACGACGGTCATCGTGCCCGCTTATGTCTGGCGTCGTGTGAAGCGCTTCACATTTCCGCTGGCACCGTGCGCGTCGCTCAACTAGACTGAACTCCCGTCGTTTTCCGTCGACGGCGGGGTTCCCGATGACTCGATTCGTGTTCGTAACCGGTGGCGTGGTTTCCTCCCTGGGGAAGGGCCTTGCCTCGGCGAGCCTGGGTGCCATCCTCGAGGCCCGCGGACTCAAGGTCCGCATGGTCAAGCTCGACCCCTATATCAATGTGGACCCGGGCACGATGAGCCCGTTCCAGCACGGCGAGGTCTTCGTCACCGAGGACGGGACGGAGACCGACCTCGACCTCGGCCACTACGAGCGCTTCGTCCGCACGACGACCGGCCGCAACAGCAATTTCACGACCGGGCGCATCTACGAGCGCGTGATCGCGCGCGAGCGCCGCGGCGACTATCTCGGCGCGACGGTGCAGGTCATCCCGCACATCACGGACGAGATCCGGCGCAGCATCATGCTCGGCGCCGGCGACGCCGACGTCTGCATGGTCGAAATCGGCGGCACGGTCGGCGATATCGAGTCGCTTCCGTTCCTCGAGGCCATCCGGCAGATGAGCGTCGAGCTCGGCCGCAGCAACTGCGTTTACATCCACCTGACGCTCGTGCCGATCGTCGGCGGCTCGGGCGAGATCAAGACCAAGCCCACCCAGCATTCCGTGAAGGAGCTCCGCGGCATCGGCATCCAGCCCGACGTGCTCCTGTGCCGCTGCCGGGATCCGCTGCCGGAGGAACAGCGGCGGAAGATCGCGCTCTTCACGAACGTCGAGGAGCGCGCCGTCATCTCGGCGATCGACGCCGACGACATCTACCGCATTCCGCTTCTGCTGCACGAGCAGCATCTCGACGAGATCGTCTGCAACAAGCTCGGACTCAGTCCGCCGCCGGCCGATCTGCGCGAATGGCAGCAGGTCGTCGGCGCCCGCCAGCAGCAGGATGCGACGGTCAATATCGCGATGGTCGGCAAGTACGTCCAGATCCGCGATTCCTACATCTCGCTGAACGAGGCCCTGCGCCATGCGGGCCTCAAGACACGTACGCGTGTGCAGCTGCATTACGTCGAGTCGACCGACATCGAGAGCGCGGGCACCGCCTGTCTCGCCGGCATGGACGCGATCCTCGTGCCCGGAGGCTTCGGCGAGCGCGGCATCGAAGGAAAGATCGCCGCCGTGCGCCACGCGCGCGAACAGGGCGTGCCGTACCTCGGGATCTGCCTCGGCATGCAGGTCGCCGTGATCGAATTCGCGCGCGGCGTGCTGGGCCTGCCCGGCGCGAACTCGACGGAGTTCGAGCGCAATGCCGCGGATCCCGTCATCGCGCTCATCACCGAGTGGCGAGACCGAACGGGCGAGACGCTCCGCCGCGACGACCGCTCGGAGCTCGGCGGCACGATGCGCCTCGGCGCGCAGGAATCGCGGATCCTGACGGGCACGCTCGCCCGCAAGGTGTACGGGCGCGACACGATCCACGAGCGGCACCGCCACCGCTACGAGTTCAACAACAATTACATGGAGCGCATGCAGAAGGCGGGACTCGCCATTTCGGCGCTCTCGGAGGACGGGCTGGTCGAAATCGTCGAGCTGCCCTCGCATCCGTGGTTCATCGGCGTGCAGTTCCATCCGGAGTTCACTTCGAATCCGCGCGACGGACATCCGCTGTTCGCGAGCTTCGTGCGCGCCGCGCGGGAGCACGTAGTCGCCAGGCTCCCCAGGGCGGCGAGCGCGTGAAGCTCGCCGGGCGCGAAGTCGGAACCGATCGGCCGCTGTTCCTGATCGCCGGGCCCTGCGTCGTCGAAGACCCGGGACTCACGAAGGACATCGCGGGCGAACTGAAGGAGATCACGGGCAAGCTCGGGATCCCGTTCGTCTTCAAGGCGTCCTACGACAAGGCCAATCGCTCCTCGCGCAGTTCGTTCCGCGGCCCCGGCATCGAGCAGGGTCTGAAGGTGCTCGGCGACATCCGGCGCGAGTTCGGCGTTCCGGTCCTGACCGACGTCCACGAGGACACTCCGCTGGCCGAAGTCGCCTCCGTCGTGGACGTGCTGCAGACGCCCGCATTCCTGTGCCGCCAGACGAACTTCATCGTCAACGTCTGTTCGCAGGGCAAACCCGTCAACATCAAGAAGGGCCAGTTCCTGAGTCCCTGGGAGATGTCGAACGTGGTCGAGAAAGCGCGCTCGACCGGCAACGAGGACATCATGATCTGCGAGCGCGGCTTCAGCTTCGGCTACAACAACCTGATCTCGGACATGCGCGCGCTGTCCGTCATGCGCGAGTTCGGGGCGCCGGTCGTGTTCGACGCGACGCATTCGGTCCAGCTGCCCGGCGGGAAAGGGACGGCTTCGGGTGGCCAGCGCGAATTCGTACCCGTGCTCGCGCGCGCCGCCGTCGCGGCCGGCGTCGCGGGGATCTTCATGGAAACGCATCCGCGGCCGGAGGAGGCGCTCTCCGACGGCCCGAACGCCTGGCCGCTGCCGCGCATGCGGGAACTCCTCGAAGTCCTGGTCGAACTCGACCGCACGGTCAAGCAGCGTCCTTTCGCCGAGTCGTCGCTCTGATGCGCATCGTCGACATTCGCGGCCGCGAGATCATCGATTCCCGCGGCAATCCGACCGTGGAGGCCGACGTCGAGCTCGACGACGGAACCGTCGGCCGCGCCGCCGTGCCGTCCGGGGCCTCGACCGGCACGCGCGAAGCCGTCGAGCTGCGGGATGGAGACATGAAGCGTTACCTGGGCAAGGGAGTCCTGAACGCCGTGCAGCATGTGAACGCGGCCCTGCGCGATCTGCTGGTCGGACGCGATCCCGCGGACCAGGCCGGCATCGACCGCCTCATGTGCGAGCAGGACGGCACCGAGAACAAATCGGCGCTGGGCGCGAACGCGATTCTCGCCGTGTCGCTCGCGAATGCCCGCGCCGCCGCGCAGGCGCAGAAACTTCCGCTCTTCCGCTATCTCGGCGGCGACGACGCGGTCGTCATGCCGGTGCCGATGATGAACATCGTGAACGGCGGCGCCCATGCCGACAACAGCCTCGACATCCAGGAATTCATGATCGTGCCGGCGGGACTTCCGAGTTTCCGGGAGGCGCTGCGCTGCGGCGCGGAGATCTTCCATCGCCTGAAGAAAATCCTGCTCGATCGCGGGCTGTCGACGGCCGTGGGCGACGAAGGCGGCTTCGCCCCGGACCTGCCGTCGAACGAGGCGGCGCTTGGCGTGATCCTGGAAGCGATCGCGCAGGCGGGTTATCACGCGGGCCACGACGTCTGGCTCGGCCTCGACGTCGCGAGCAGCGAGTTTCACAAGAACGGCAGCTATCAGCTCGAGTCGGAGGGCCGCAAGTTCAATGCCGCGCAGTTCACCGATTATCTCGCGGCGCTCGCGGAGCGCTATCCGATCCTCACGATAGAGGACGGCATGGCGGAGTCCGACTGGGAGGGCTGGGCCACGCTGACGCGCCGGCTCGGACAGAAAGTGCAGCTCGTCGGAGACGATCTCTTCGTGACGAATACCGAGATCCTGTCGCGCGGCATCGCGGAGAATGTCGCAAACGCCATTCTGATCAAGCCGAACCAGATCGGAACGCTGACCGAGACGCTCGCCGCGATCGACATGGCGACACGGGCGGGCTACGCCTCGGTCGTTTCGCATCGCTCGGGCGAGACCGAGGACGCGACCATCGCCGATATCGCGGTGGGCACCGCGGCAACCCAGATCAAGACGGGCTCGCTCTCGCGGTCCGACCGCACGGCGAAGTACAACCAGCTGCTGCGTATCGAAGAAAAGCTCGGCGCACGGGCGCGATACGCCGGACGCGATGCATTTCCGGTAAAGCGCCGATGAGCGCCTTGCGCTTGGCGCGGCCGGAACGTGCTACTCTCCCGGCCCCATGAAGTTCCTCGTTGCAGGGCTCCTGGCCGCGCTCGTACTGCTCCAGTACCGCCTCTGGGTCTCGGACGAAGGCATGCGCGAGGCCTGGCACCTGTCCGCGGCTGTCGAGAAGCAGCGCGCCGAGAACGCGGTGCTTGGCGAACGGAATGCCCAGTTGAAGGCGGAGGTCCAGGACCTCAAGCAGGGACTCACCGCGCTCGAAGAGCGCGCTCGGCACGACCTCGGCATGGTCGCGGTCAACGAAACCTTCTATCAGGTGGTCGATGCAGCGCTCGGGCCGACGGACGAAACCGCGGTCGAGCCCGCGTCGTTGCAGGCCGCGGCGAAGCCGTGAATCGTCGGTGGCCGATCGAATCTGGTATCTGATCGCCGCCGCCGGCAGTGCCCGGCGCTTCGGCGGCCCCGTTCCGAAACCCTATCTCAAGATCGCAGGAAAATCCCTGCTCGAGCACTCGCTCCGCGCGCTTTCGGCGGTGCGAGGCGTCGCTGGCGGTGTGGTCGTCCTTTCGCCCGGCGACCGCCGGTTCCAGCGCCTGCCGAAGCCGCTGCGGCGGGGTGTCGTCACGACAACGGGCGGGCCGACGCGCGCCTTGTCCGTCCTGAACGGACTTCACGCGCTTGTCTCCGCTGCGGATGACGACTGGGTTCTCGTGCATGACGCGGCGCGGCCCTGCCTGTCGCGCGGGGACGTCGAGGCGCTTGTCGCGGAATGCCGCCGCGATCCCGTCGGTGGACTGCTCGCGGTCCCGATCGCGGACACGGTGAAACAGGCGGACGACGAGGGACGCTGCTTCCGCACGCTGCCGCGCGAACGTCTCTGGCGCGCGCAGACGCCGCAGATGTTCCGCCACGGTCGCCTCGCGAGCGCGCTCAGGCAGGCATTCGAAGAAGGATTCGAGGCGACAGACGAGGCGGCCGCGATCGAACGGCTCGGCCACAAGCCGCGCCTGGTCGAGGGTTCGCCGCTCAATATCAAGGTGACGCGTCCCGCCGATCTCCTGCTCGCGCAGGCGGCGATTCGGCTGCAGAGGGCACGAAAATGAGGATCGGCAGCGGTTACGACGTGCATCGCTTCGGAGCCGGCGACCACGTGCGTCTGGGCGGTGTTGCGATACCGCATTCGCAGGGTCTCGTCGCGCACTCGGACGGCGACGTGCTGCTGCATGCGCTCATGGACGCATTGCTCGGCGCCGCGGCGGCCGGCGACATCGGCCGCCATTTTCCGCCGGCCGATGCGCGCTACGCGGGCGCCGACAGCCGCGGGCTCTTGCGCGAGGTCGCGAACAAAGTCGCGGCGCTCGGGTTCACGGTCGTCAATTGCGACCTGACCCTGATCGCGGAGGCGCCGCGCATCGGGGCGCACCGCGACGCGATGTGCGCGAACATTGCCGCGGATCTCGGGATTCCACGCGATCGCGTCAACGTCAAGGCGACGACGGCCGAGGGCCTGGGCGCGCTCGGCCGCGCTGAGGGCATCGCCGCGCAGGCGGTCGTGCTGCTCCAGGAAGGGCATGGAGGCTGAAGCGCGCGAGACCGACGCCTGGCGCCGGATCGCGCTTGCCGCTCCGCGCGCCTGGGGCGATCCGCCTGTGTCGGGCGCCTTCCGTGTCGAAGCTGCCGATTTCCGGGTGGAGGAGCGCCTCGGTTTCGAGCCCGACGGCGGCTCCGCGCACCGGCTGCTGCTCGTCGAGAAACAGGATGCGAACACGCTCTACGTCGCGCGTCGGCTCGCGGCCCGCGCCGGCTGCCCGGTCGCCGACGTCGGCTTTGCGGGTCTGAAGGACCGCCGCGCGATCGCGCGGCAGTGGTTCTCGCTGCCGGCGGCGGCGCAACCGGTGCCCTTCGCCGGCTTCGCTGGCGACGGGTTCCGCGTGCTCGGGGAAGCGCCGCATTCCAGGAAACTGCGGCGCGGCGCGCTCGCGGGCAATCGATTCCACATCCGCGTCCGCGAACTGCAAGGCGACCTCGACGCAGTGGCTCATCGCGTCGCGCGTGTCGCCGTCTCGGGAGTCCCGAACTATTTCGGCGCGCAGCGATTCGGCACGGACGGCGCCAATATCGGACGTGTCGCCGAATGGGTCGAGACCGGTCGACTGCCGCGCGGGCGGGAGCCGCGGGCCTTCCTGATGTCCGCCGCTCGCGCGATTGCGTTCAATGCGGTCCTGGGCGCGCGCGTCAGTGCGGGCAGCTGGAACCGGCTTCTGCCCGGCGAGATCGTGAATCTGACCGGCAGCAAGTCCGTCTTCGCGGCGGAAGGACTGGATGAATCGCTGCTCGGCCGCTGCGCCGGCGGAGACATCGGACCGACGGGACCGCTCTGCGGAGCGGAAGGCCTGCTTCCACGGGGCGAGGCGGAACAGGTTGAGAAATCGGCGCTGGCGACACTCGAGGACCTGACGGCAAAGCTCGCCGCGCTCGGCATGCGCGCCGAGCGGCGCGCGCTTGTCCTGCGCCCCAAGGATGTCGCTTACCGGGTCGACGGCGGGGATCTGGAAATCGCCTTCGAGCTGCCCCGGGGCGCATTCGCGACGAGCGTGCTTCGGGAAATCGTGGACGCAGCGGTTCCGGAGATGGATCCGGATTGATTCAGGCGTCCAGCAGCACGTAGAGCGCGCCCGTGCCGCCGTCGTTCCGGCGCGCGGAACAGAATGCGCGCACCGCAGCGTGGCGGCGCAACCAGCGATTGACGGCTGACTTGAGCACGGGACCGCGGTGGCCGGATCCGCGGCCCTTGCCGTGGATGATCCGCGCGCAATGACGCTCCTGTTTCACGGCCTCGGCGAGGAATGCCGTGAGCGCTTGACGCGCCTCGTCCTGGGTCAGGCCGTGCAGGTCGAGCTCGTCGCGCACCGCATAGTGACCGCGGCGCAACCGGCGCAGAGTGGATTCGGGAACGTCCGCGCGGCGCCAGGCGAGTTCGTCGCCGGATTCCACGTCCAGTTCGCCGGCGTCGAGCGCGAGCGATTCGGCGAGGACGCTCGCCTCGTCGGCGCGGCGCGAGGCCGCGCGCGGCCGGCGGCGCGCGCGCTCCGGGGCCGGCTTCGACTGGCGAAGCGGCTTCACGTCGCGCACCGCGGCGCGGAACAAGTCGCGGTCCTCGTCCTTGATGACGGCAGCCTCCGTCAATGCGCCCGGGCGACGGGGCTTACAGTATAGTGCGGCCCGGTCGCGTGACGCGCGACAGGGAAAAGACGGCCGTGAAGATCCTGCTCGCCAATGACGACGGCTACCGCGCGGAAGGTCTGCGGTTCCTCCGGGAGGCGCTGACGGGCGTCGCGCCATTGACCGTCGTCGCCCCGGACCGCAACTGCAGCGGCGCGAGCCACTCGCTGACGCTCGAGGTGCCGCTCCGCGTGCAGCGGGTGGACGAGAACACCTGGTACGTCATCAACGGCACGCCGACCGATTGCGTGCATCTCGCGATGACCGGGCTTTTCGATTTCGAGTTCGACATGGTGGTCTCGGGAGTCAATGACGGCGCGAATCTGGGCGACGACGTGCTGTACTCCGGCACGGTGGCCGCGGCCATCGAAGGACGGTTTCTGGGCCTGCCGACGGTCGCGGTGTCGCTCGTGGCCGCGAGTGACGGCGGGCCTCATTTCGCGACCGCGGCCCGGGTCGCGCGCGAACTCGTGCTGCGTCTCCTTTCCAAGCCCTTGCATCGCTCGATGATCCTGAATGTCAACGTGCCCGATCTGCCCTACGAATCCCTGCAGGGGTTCGAGGTGACGCGCCTCGGCCATCGCCATCGCGCGAAGGCGGCGGTTCGGGGCCTCGACCCGCGCGGGCGCGAGATCTACTGGGTGGGCGCCGCGGGCGCCGGCCAGGACGCGGGCCCGGGCACTGATTTCCACGCGGTCGCGAACGGATTCGTATCGGTGACGCCGCTGCAAGTGGACCTCACGCGCCATTCCGCGCTCGAGAGCCTGCGCGACTGGCTTCAGGGGCCCGTCGGCGGATGAGCGAACGCAGCGGCATCGGCATGACGTCCGCCCGCACGCGCGAGCGGCTGATCCAGCGGCTCGTGGAGCAGGGGATTCGGGATCCGCGCGTGCTCGACCGGATCCGGAACGTGCCACGGCATCTCTTCGTGGACGAAGCGCTGTCGAGCCGGGCTTACGAGGACACGGCGCTGCCCATCGGCCATGGCCAGACGATCTCGCAACCTTATGTGGTCGCGCGCATGACTGAGGCAATCACGATCGGCGGCACGCCTGAAAAAGTCCTCGAGATCGGAACGGGCTGCGGCTACCAGACGGCGGTGCTCGCGCCGCTCGCCGGCAAGATCTACAGCATCGAGCGTATCGAGGCTCTGCTGGAGCGGGCGCGGGAGCGCCTGCGCGAACTCGAGATCAAGAATGTCCGCTTCAAGCATGGCGATGGCACGGACGGATGGCCGTCCCAGGGGCCCTTCGACGGCATCCTGCTCGCCGCGGCGCCGCATGCGCTGCCGCAGAAGCTCCTGGATCAGCTCGAGGAGGGGGGCAGGCTGGTCGCGCCGGTCGGTCCCGAAGGGCGCCAGGAACTCCTGCGCATCACGCGGCACGGCGACCAGTTCCTGCGGGAGCGGCTCGGTTTCGTGAGTTTCGTGCCGTTGCTCGGTGGCGTTTCCTGAAGCTGTGGGTCGCCTGTGTCGCGGCGATCGCCATCGCCGCCTGCGCCGGCAATGACCGCCGACCCGCCATCCCCGATCACCACGTCGTCAAATCCGGCGAGACGCTGTACTCGATCGCGCGGCGCTACGGGCTCGACTACCGCGACATCGCGCGCTGGAACCGCATCGGCCCCGATTACCTGATCCATCCGGGCGATCGGCTCCGGCTCAATACGCCGCCAGGCGGCCGCGCGGCCGTGGCGGCGGCGAAGCCCGCCGAGCCCGGCCGGCCCGCGACGCGCGCGTCACCCACGGATCCCGCATACCGGCCGCCGGCATGGTCCTGGCCGGTGCAGGTCGGACGCGTCGTCGGGACCGTGCGGCAACCGTCGGGCGGGCTCGGGCTACGCATCGACGGCGGTCTCAACCAGCCGATATTCGCGGCAGCGGACGGCAAGGTGGTCTATACGGGCAGCGGGCTGCGCGGCTACGGACAGTTGATCATCATCAATCACGCGCGCGGTTGGCTCACGGCCTATGGCCACAATGCGTTCGTGCAGGTGAAGGAGGGCGACGACGTGCGTGGGGGTCAGGCGATCGCCGCGATGGGACTCGGGCCGGGGCAGCAGCCGATGCTCTACTTCGAAATCCGACTCGAAGGCGAGCCGCTGGATCCGCTGACGCAATTGCCGCCACGACGGTAAAGGGGACGTTCCCCTTTTTCCCGAAGGACCAAAGGAAAAAGGGGAACGTCCCCTTTACCGTCGTTCCGTCAAAGCATTAGCGCCACGGCGACGTCGCGGTACTCCGAGAGGAGAAGATTAAAGGTGCGGCAGGCGGCGCGGTTGTCCATGACCTCGAAGCCGATGCGCCTTGCGGCGAACTCTGCGTAAAGTTCCGGCGGCGGGATGCGTTGCCGGCTGCCGGTGCCGAGCAGCACGAGCTCCGGCTCGAGGGCGATGAGCTTCTCGAAATCCGCGATCGAGAGCGCATCCGCGGCCGCCGGCTGCCAGCCTTCGAGGATCTCCGTGCGCGTCACGATGAGACTCGAGGTGAAAGCGCGGTCGCGCAGACGCACCTCGCCCTCGGCGCAGGAGACGATCGCGTGGGCTTCGTTCGCGTCTTCCCGGGTGAATTGCATCGCTGGCTCCGGTCGAAATATAGCCAATCGCGCGGGTCCTGCGCCGCTATGATTGCCGCCGATGAAATCCGGCGACCTGCCCCGCGCGAAGCCTGTGACGGTCCGGCAACGGCCGGCGGGCCCGATCGATGCCCTGCCTGATTCGATGCACCCGGTACTGCGGCGCGTCTACGCGGCGCGCGGCGTCCGGGGTGCGGACCAGCTCGCACTCGATCTGCGCTCGCTGCTGCCGGTCTCGACGCTCGACGGCATCGGATCGGCGACGTCGCTCCTCGTCGAACACCTCGCGCGCGGCTCGCGGATCCTGGTCGTCGGCGATTTCGATGCCGACGGCGCAACGAGCACCGCGCTCGTGATGCGCCAGCTCGCGCGGCTCGGCCATACGAACGTCGACATGCGCGTGCCGGATCGAATGCGGCACGGCTACGGCCTGACGCCGGCGCTCGTCGCGGAGCTCGCGCACGAGAATGCAGACCTCCTGATCACTGTCGACAACGGCGTATCCGCCTTCGCCGGCATCGAAGCCGCGCACGCTCTCGGCATCCAGGTTCTCGTTACCGATCACCATCTGCCGGGGCCGACCCTGCCGGACTGCGCGGCGCACGTGAATCCGAATCTGCACGGAGCCGCCTTCGGCAGCCGCGCGCTTGCGGGTGTCGGTGTGGCTTTCTACCTGATGGCCTCGCTGACGCGCGAGCTCGAGAACCAGCGCGGTGTCCGGCTGCCCGCGGTCGCGGACCTGCTCGATCTCGTGGCGCTCGGGACGGTGGCCGATCTCGTGCCGCTCGACCACAACAACCGCATCCTGGTGCAGGAAGGCCTGAAACGCGCACGCGCGCGCGCCGCGACTCCCGGTTTCCTGGCGCTCGCGCGCGTCGCCGGCTGCCGCCTCGACGAGCTGTCCGCGCGCCAACTCGGCCACCAGCTGGCGCCGCGCCTGAATGCGGCCGGCCGCATCGACGACATGTCGATCGGCATCCGCTGTCTCGTCACCGACGACCCCTCCGAAGCGCTTGCGCTCGCCGGGGAACTCGACCGGCTCAACCGCGAGCGCCGCGAGATGGAAGCGCGCATGCGCGACGAGGCGGCAACCGCCGTGCGCAATCTCCACATCGCCGAGGGCGACTTGCCGCCCGGTCTCACGCTCTTCGATGCGGGATGGCATGCCGGCGTCGTCGGTCTCGTCGCGTCGCGCATGAAGGACCGGCTGCATCGGCCGGTGGCCGCCTTCGCGCCCGTCGGGGAGCACGAACTGCGGGGCTCGGTGCGTTCGGTCGAGGGCGTGCACGTGCGCGACGCGCTCGAGGCCATCGCGACGCGGCACCCGGATCTCATCGAGCGATTCGGCGGACACGCGATGGCGGCCGGCCTGACGCTCCGCCGGCCGATGCTCGCGCGTTTCGCGGACGCCTTCGCTGAGGAGGTCGGCCGCAAGCTTTCGCCGGTGCAGATGCTGAACATCCTGGAAACGGACGGCGAACTGGCCGCCGCCGAGATCTCGCTGGAAACCGCGCGCGCGCTCGAAACCGGCGGTCCCTGGGGCCAGGGATTTCCGGAACCGGTTTTCGAAGGGGAATTCGAGGTCGCCGAGACGCGCGTGGTCGGCAACCGTCACCTCAAGCTGTGGCTGCGACCGTCGCCCGCGATGCGCCCGCTCGAGGCGATTGCGTTCGGGTACTTCGACGCACCGGATGCGAAGCGCCCGGGCGACGGCACGCGACTGCGGCTCGCGTATCGCCTGCAGTCCACGACTTTCGGCGGTGTCGCGCGGGCGGAATTGCTGGCGGAACACCTGCTCTGAAATGGATGACCCTGTTAAGATGCCGGCCGCATGGAAACAGCGCCGACCCGCCGCCTGATCGAAGACCTCACCGAGCGCCTGAAAGCGCTGAGGGGGTACCTTTGAGTACGACTCGAAGCGCGAGCGCCTCGAAGAGCTGAATCACGAGCTCGCGGATCCTGCAGTCTGGAACCAACCGGACAAGGCGCAGACTCTCGGCCGCGAGCGCGCGCGGCTCGAGGCGACGATCACCGAACTCGACCAGCTCGGCAGCGGCCTGTCGGACGCCGCGGAACTTTTGACGATCGTCGAGGCGGAAGGCGATGAGGCCGGATTCGCGGAGATCGTCAAGGATGCGGCGAAGCTCGAAGAGCGCGTGCGCAAGCTCGAGCTCTCGCGCATGTTCCCGGGCGAGATGGATCCGCGCGGCGCATTCCTCGACATCCAGGCCGGTGCGGGCGGTACGGAGGCGCAGGACTGGGCGCAGATGCTGCTTCGCATGTACCTTCGTTGGGCCGAGTCGCGCGGATACATGGTCACCGTCACGGACCAGAGTCCCGGCGAGATCGCAGGCATCAAGAGCGCGTCGATCGAGGTCGACGGCGACTACGCTTACGGATGGCTCCGCACCGAGACCGGCGTGCACCGGCTGGTCAGAAAGTCGCCGTTCGATTCCGGCAACCGGCGGCACACGTCTTTCGCATCGGTCTTCGTCTCGCCCGTGATCGACGACGAGATCAATATCGAGGTCAATCCGGCCGACATCGAGATGGACACCTATCGCGCAAGCGGCGCGGGCGGCCAGCACGTCAACAAGACCGATTCCGCCGTTCGGCTGCGCCATTTGCCGTCCGGCATCGTCGTCGCCTGCCAGGGCGAGCGCAGCCAGCACAAGAACCGCTCGACCGCGATGAAGATGCTGAAGGCGAAGTTGTACGAGCTCGAGGTGAACAAGCGCAACGCCGCGGCGCGAGTGCTGGAGGACCAGAAGACGGACGTCGGCTGGGGCCACCAGATCCGTTCCTACGTGCTCGACCAGTCGCGGATCAAGGATCTCCGGACGGGCCACGAGACCGGCAATCCGTCGGCCGTACTGGACGGCGCGCTCGATCCGTTCATGGAGGCAAGCCTCAAACAGGGCCTGTAAGCTCCCCGCCATGACGTTCAAAGAGCCGCCAGACGGACCGGACGAAAACGCGCTGATCGCGGAGCGGCGCGCCAAACTTTCGCGCCTGCGTGAATCGGGCGTCGCCTACCCGAACGATTTCCGCCGCGACGCGCTCGCAGCCGACCTGCATGCGACCTGGGGCGGGCGGAGCGACGAATGGCTCGGCACGAACCCGGTCCGGGTGCGCGTCGCCGGCCGGATGATGTTCAAGCGCGTCATGGGCAAGGCCTCGTTCGCCAAACTCCAGGACGCGAGCGGCCAGATCCAGGTCTATCTCCAGTCGGAGGCGCTCGGCAGCGCCTACGAGGAGTTCAAGGGCTGGGACGTCGGCGACATCGTGGCGGTCGCGGGCGTGCTGATGCGCACGCGGGCGGGGGAACTGTCCGTGCGCGCCGAAAGCCTGCGACTCCTCGTGAAAGCGCTCAGGCCCCTGCCGGACAAGTGGCATGGCCTCGCGGACACCGAGACGCGCTATCGCCGGCGGTACGTGGACCTCATCGTCAACGAGCCGGCGCGCGAGGTTTTCCGCACGCGCACGCGCGTCATCCGCTACCTGCGCGACTTCCTGGACGCGCTCGGCTTTCTCGAGGTCGAGACGCCGATGATGCAGCCGATCCCGGGCGGCGCGGTTGCCCGGCCGTTCGTGACGCGTCACAACGCGCTTGGCCAGGACATGTTCCTGCGCATCGCGCCGGAGCTCTATCTGAAGCGCCTCGTGGTCGGCGGCTTCGAGCGCGTCTACGAAATCAACCGCAATTTCCGTAACGAAGGGCTGTCGACGCAGCACAACCCGGAATTCACGATGCTGGAGCTGTATCAGGCCTACGCGGACTTCGACGACTTCATGCTGCTCGTCGAGCGCATGATGCAGGGCCTCGCGGATGCGGTCGCGGGCGCGCGCGAGGTGAATTACCAGGGAAAGCGCATTTCATTCAATACGCCATTCGCGCGGCAGTCGATCGAGGAGGCGCTCATCGCGCACAACCCGGCGCTGGATCCGAAGCGTCTCCGTGACGCCCCTTATCTCGGCAAGTTCTGCGAATCGCTCGGTATCGAGTGCGGGCCGGCGGACGGGGCGGGGAAGCGGCAGATCGATATTTTCGAGAAGACCTGCGAAGCGAAACTGCTGCAGCCGACCTTCGTGCATTCCTACCCCACCGAAGTCTCCCCGCTTTCGCGCAAGAACGACCGGGATCCCTTCGTCACCGACCGGTTCGAATTCTTCGTCGACGGACGCGAGCTCGCGAACGGCTTCTCGGAGCTCAACGACCCGGAGGACCAGGCGGCGCGGTTCCGCGAACAGGTCGCTCGCAAGCAGTCGGGCGATCTCGAGGCGATGTACTACGACGCCGATTACATTCGCGCGCTCGAATACGGCATGCCGCCTGCCGCCGGTCTGGGTGTAGGCATCGACCGTCTCGTCATGCTGCTCACGGATGCGCCGAGCATCCGGGATGTGCTGCTGTTCCCGCAGTTGCGGAATCTGGATTCGGACGATTGAGGAGTAAGGCGTAAAGGGGACGTTCCCCTTTTCCCGAAGGATCCTACAGGAAAAGGGGAACGTCCCCTTTACGCCTTACTCTTCGTCGTTCGAGGCAGGTGCAGGAATTGCGTAGGGGAGATCGGCGGGAACGAACTCGGAGCCGCCGGGCTTCGTGCCGAGCAGGTCGCTGCAAAATCGAAGTTCGACGACCGCGAGGCATTGCGTGGACTGTTTCGTCGCGCGCGGTGGTGACGACCTGGGCCGCGAGAGTCTCGCCGCTGAAGAGCGCCTGCGCGGGCTGCATCGCGGCATCCGCGGGACCGACATAGCGCAGCATGCGGCGCTTGATGCGGCCGAGATGCTGGGCGCGCGCCACGATCTCCTGGCCGACATAGCAGCCCTTGCCGAAACTGACGCCGCCGATCAGGTCCAGATTGAGCATCTGCGGAAGCCAGAGTGCCGCGGTCGCGGGCGTGACGAGAGGTTCGCCATCCTCGATGCTCGCGCGCTCCCAGTCGTCGGGCACGGTGCGGGCGACGGCCGCGAGCGCGGCGTCGAGCGCGGGGCGCTTGCCCACGAGCAGGATCCGGCGCGGGCTCGCAACCATCATCGACAGCCCCGCCGCCGCGGCGGCAGCCTGCGACCAGCGCGCGTCCGGTTCGGCGTCGATCAGTCCGGCGATCGCGGAGCGGGTACTCCGCTCCTCGAATCGAACGTCGGCGCGCAGCACGAATGCGGAGAGCTGCGCGATCAGAGTCGCGGCGAGCGCGCGATGCAGCACCAGGAGAACGTCGTCGCCGTCCGTCGCGAGGCGCATCGTCGCGAGCACGCGCCCCTGGCGATTGCAGGAGGCCGCCAGCATGCCGGGATGGCGTTCGATTCCGAGCAGATCGTTCGATAGCTGTCCCTGGAGGAAGCTACGCGCGTCTCGGCCCGTGACCGCGACGACCGAATAAGTCGGCAACGGCGTGCAACATGTGACCGGCATTGCGCCATCCTATCGCAGCACATCTCGCCGAACGCGCGGCAATTGGCCGTGGGAAGGCTTGATCCCTTCTGGCAGAATAGCTTAGCGATGCCATCCCCCGCCGAACGGCCGTTGTCCCCGCACCTGCAGGTGTACCGGCCGATGTACACGATGGTGTTGTCCATACTCCATCGCGCGAGCGGCCTTTTCCTTTCCGCCTGCGGCCTTCTGTTCGTGACATGGCTCGTCGCCATCGCCCTGGGGCCCGCCGCCTACGCCTGCGCCGGCCGTTTTTTCTCGAGCTTCGCCGTGCGTTTCGTGCTCGTACTGGCGCTCGCGGCCTTCTGGTATCACCTGTTCGCCGGCATCCGCCATCTCGCCTGGGACATGGGGTTCGGATTCGAGAAGGCCTCGGCCCGCCTGAGCGCCGCCATCGTGATCGTTTGCGCGGCCGGCGCGTTCGCGGCAACGCTGGGCCTGACGCCGGCCTGGCGCTGGCTCGTGGGGACGCCGTGAACCGGCGACCCGCCAGCGCGACACGCCACTGGCGCAACCAGCGCATGACGTCGATTGCGCTACTTCCGCTCGGACTGTGGTTCGTGATCGTGCTCCTCCAGCAGCCGGATCTCGATCACGCGACGGTCTCGGCCTGGCTCGCGCATCCGCTCCAGGCGCTGCTCGCCGCGCTCTTCGGCGGTGCGATGCTCTGGCATTCGCTGCAGGGCATCCAGGTCGTCCTCGAGGACTATGTCGGCCGCGGCTTGCTCGGGATATCGCTCCGGATCTCTCAGGTCATCCACGCCGCGGCCGCGGCCGCACTCCTGTTCGCGATTTACCGGCTGGTCGCGGGCGGCGGCGCATGAGCGCGTACCCGATCACCGATCACGCCTGCGACGTCGTCGTGGTCGGCGCCGGCGGAGCGGGGCTGCGGGCGACGATGGGACTCGCCGAAGCCGGGCTGGAGACCGCCTGCATCACGAAAGTCTTCCCGACGCGCAGCCACACGGTTGCCGCCCAGGGCGGCATCAGCGCCGCACTCGGCAACATGGGCGAGGACGACTGGCGTTTTCACTTCTACGACACGGTAAAGGGCTCGGACTGGCTCGGCGATCAGGACGCAATCGCCTACATGTGTCGCGAGGCGCCGGCGGCCGTCATCGAACTGGAGCACATGGGCCTTCCGTTCTCGCGGACCGAGGACGGGCGCATCTACCAGCGCCCGTTCGGCGGGATGACGACGCATTACGGCCGTGGAATCGCACAGCGCACCTGCGCTGCCGCGGATCGAACCGGACACGCGATGCTGCACACGCTCTATCAGCAGAGCCTCCGGCACAACGCGAAATTCTACATCGAGTACTTCGCGATCGACCTGATCATGGAGGAGGGCGCCTGCCGAGGCGTGCTCGCGCTCGACATGGCGACCGGCACGCTTCACCGGTTTCTTGCGCAGGCGACGATTCTCGCGACCGGCGGCTACGGCCGCGTCTATTTTTCGTGCACGTCGGCGCATACCTGCACCGGCGACGGCAACGGGATGGTGTTGCGCGCGGGGCTGCCGCTGCAGGACATGGAGTTCGTGCAGTTCCATCCCACGGGAATCTACGGCGCGGGTTGCCTGATCACGGAGGGCGTGCGCGGCGAGGGCGGCATCCTCCGGAATTCCGCTGGCGAGCGCTTCATGGAGCGCTATGCGCCGAATGCAAAAGACCTCGCGTCGCGTGACGTCGTGAGCCGCGCGATGACGATCGAGATCCGGGAGGGCCGCGGCGTCGGGCCGCTGCGCGATCATCTTTTCCTCCATCTCGAGCACCTCGGTCCCGAGGTGATCCACAAGCGGCTGCCCGGCATCGCGGACACTGCGATGATCTTCGCGAACGTGGACGTGACGCGGGCGCCGATCCCCGTGCAGCCAACCGTGCACTACAACATGGGCGGGATTCCCGCCAAGCTGAACGGCGAAGCGCTGACGCGAAGCGGCGGTTCCGAAAGCGCTGTCCCCGGTCTGATGGCGATCGGAGAAGCCGCCTGCGTCTCGGTTCATGGTGCCAACCGCCTGGGATCCAACTCCCTGCTCGATCTCGTCGTATTCGGGCGCGCCGCCGCCGCGCATTGCGCGAAGTCGCTGAAAGCCGGCGCAACCCGGCCTGCGCCGCGTTCCGGGTCGCTCGAAGCCTCGCTCGCGCGATTCGACCGCATCCGGCACGCGAGTGGCAGCCGGCCGACTGCATCGCTCCGGGAAGAGATGCAGCGCGCCATGCAACGCGATGCCGCGGTATTCCGGACCGGCGAAACGCTCGGCGAGGGCTGCGAGGCGCTCGCGCGCTGCTTCGCGGAGTTCGGGGATCTCCACATCAGCGACCGCTCGCTTATTTTCAATACGGACCTGATCGAGTCGCTCGAGCTGGAAAACCTGCTGGGACAGGCGCTCGCGACGATTCATTCGGCGCGGAACCGCACCGAAAGCCGCGGCGCGCACGCCCGCGAGGATTATCCTTCGCGCGACGACGCGCACTGGATGAAGCACAGCCTCGCCTGGGTGGATGAACGGGGCGGCGTCCGATTCGACTATCGTCCCGTGCAGCAGCAGACGCTCACGGCGGACGTCGAACAGATTCCACCGCAGACACGGGCCTACTGAGGACGCCATGGCTGAATTCAGGTTGCCCGCCAATTCGCGCTACACGGACCGTCCGGGCCGGCATCACCCGGCCCCATCCGGCGCCGCGCGCGTGAAGGAGTTCAGGATCTACCGCTGGGACCCGGACTCGGCGGAGCAGCCGCGGGTCGATCGTTACGATCTCGATCTCGACCGCTGCGGCCCGATGGTTCTCGACGCGCTGATCAAGGTCAAGAACGAGGTGGATTCGACCGTGACTTTCCGGCGCTCCTGCCGCGAAGGAATCTGCGGTTCCTGCGCGATGAACATCGACGGCGTCAATACGCTCGCCTGCACGCTGCCGATCGCGTCCATCCGCGGTCCCGTGAACATCTTTCCGCTGCCGCACTTGCCGGTCGTGAAGGACCTCGTGCCGGATCTCACGCGATTCTTTGACCAGTACGCGTCCGTCCGTCCCTGGCTGCAGGCTTCGAAGCCGGCGCCGCAGGGCGCGGAGCGCCGCCAGGCGCCGGCCGACCAGGAACTCATCGACCGCCCCTCGGCCTGCATTCTCTGCGCCTGCTGTTCGACGGCCTGTCCGAGCTACTGGTGGAATGGCGATGAATTTCTAGGTCCGGCAGCGCTGCTTGCGAGCTATCGTTGGCTCGTGGACACCCGCGACGGGGCGCAGGCGGAACGGCTCGCCGGACTCGACGACTCGTTCAAGCTGTATCGCTGTCACACCATCATGAACTGCACGGAGGCCTGTCCGAAGGACCTCAATCCCGCCCGCGCGATCGCCGATATCAAGCGCAGGCTTCTCGAACGCGACGAGTGAACGATGAGCAATCCGGTGCACGCGCGATTGCGTTGGCGCTGCCGGCGCGGCATGAAGGAGCTCGACCTGTTGCTCGCGGGCTGGCTCGAGCAGCGCTGGCCCGACGCCGACGAAGACCGACGCCGCTCGTTCCAGTGGCTGCTCGAGCAGCCGGATCCGGATCTCGCGGACTGGCTGATCGGGGGTGCCCGGCCTGCGGACGTCCTGCACGCGGCTCTCGTCGATGACATCGTTCGCCGTCGCGATTGAGCCGGCGATGCAGCCGCGTCTCGCGGCTGTCGCTCTCCTCGTTCACCTTGCCGCTGCGGCGGGTCCCTGGGTCGCACGAGTCGAATCCGGGCTCGCGGCCGCGCTTTCAGTTCTCGCGCTCGCGGGTCTCGCCTCGACCCTCGCGCGCGTGCCGGGCCGCCACTGCAGACTTGCGGCTTTCGCGGTCGACGGCCGCGGCTGCCGGGTGCGCCTCGCCGGGGTGCGCGGCTGGCGTTCGGCGGATATCGGCGCCGGCGCGCGTGCCTATGCCCCGGTCGTGAATCTCGCGGTGTTGGTCGAAGGCCGACGCCTGGGCTGGTTATTGCCTCGAGGGGCGATTCCGGAGGCCGATTTCCGTCGCCTGAAGGCCAGGGTACGGCTGACTTGCTAGAATCCGAGGCTTATCTCACGAAAGGAGCAGATGCGCCCCCTCCGCGGAAGACCTTGCGAACTAATCGGGGGGTCAGCCGGTCTTATCCGGCGTGCACGTGGAGGGCGCAGCGCAACCTGTAGTGCCGATGCGGGCTGAAGCAGGCGACATTGCGCTGGTCCGCCGGGTCCAGAAAGGCGACAAGGCGGCCTTCGACGCTCTGGTGCTCAAGTATCAGCACAAGGTGCTGAAGCTGGTCCAGCGGTATGTCCGCAATCCTGCCGAGGCCGAGGACATCGCGCAGGAGGCCTTCATCAAGGCGTACCGGGCCTTGCCGGCGTTTCGAGGGGACAGCGCCTTTTATACGTGGCTGTACCGGATCGCGATCAACACCGCCAAGAACGCGCTTGTCGCGAGCCGCCGCAGGCCGGTGTCGTATGACCTCGATCTGCAGGACGGATCCCAGGTGCAGGCGCACGCGCGGCTCTCGGACACGGAGACACCGGAAGCGCTCGCGCTGACGGACGAGATCCGCAGGACGGTGAACGAAGCCATCGAGGCCCTGCCGGACGATCTGCGGCTTGCGATCGTGCTGCGGGAGCTCGAGGGCCTCAGTTACGAGGACATTGCGAAGACGATGGAATGCCCGGTAGGCACGGTCCGCTCGAGGATCTTCCGCGCGCGCGAAGCAATCGATCGCAGCCTGCGCGAAGTGTTCGACGGGGGCCTCGGGCGAATTGGAGACCTGGAATGACGGATCGAGTCAAGGAACAGCTTTCGACCTTCCTGGACGGCGAGTTGCCGGAACAGGAAACCGCGCTACTGCTCAAGCGGCTCGAGCGCGACGACGATCTGCGCGGCGCGCTGTCGCGCTATTCGCTGATCGGGGCGGTTCTCAGGAACGATGGCGACGCGCCTGCCGCGCGCCAGGTGGCGGCGCGGGTCAGCGCCGCGATCGCGAAAGAGCCGCTTCGCGTTTCGGCGTTCGTGCGTTTTCCGCGCCGCGAAACCCTCCTGCGCTCGCTGACCGGTCTTGCTGTCGCAGCGACCGTCGCCTTGGGCGCGGTGCTGCTCGTGCAGCAAGTCGGCTCGCAGGATCCCGAGGCGCCAGAGGCAGTGCTCGCCCAGGCGATCGATTCACCCGTCGAGCCAGTGTCGGAATCGGCCGATGCCGGAGTGGATGCCGCGACGCCCTACGTGACGCCACCCGCGACCGACGCGCCGGGCTCGATCGCGCCCGCGCAGCTCGCGAACTACCTGGTCGCTCACTATGGCTATGCCACGCCGCTGGTGCGCCGCAGCGTCGGCGCCGGTCTGATGCGTGCGCCAGACGATGCGTCCTTCGTCAATGTCGTGCCCCCCGAAGGCCAGGCCGATCCGTGAGTCCGCGTCAGGCCATCGCGCTCGCGCTCGGATTCGCAGCCATGCCCGCGCTCGCTGAAAGCGGGCAGGAATGGCTCGGCCGCATGGCGGCCGCGCTCAACAATTCAAGCTACGTGGGCGAGTTCGTTTCCGAGTCTGCCGGCCGCACGGAGCGTCTCGCCATCACCCATCGCGTGCGCGACGGCGTCGTGTCGGAACGGCTGGTTTCGATGTCAGGCAACGGCCGCGAACTCGTGCGCGAGAACGACGAGGTCGTCGTGTACCTTCCCGACCAGCGGCTCGCGATCATCGAAAGGCGCTCGGGACGCAGTGATCTCATGGGCGCGTTGCCGCAGTTCGAGGGCCGGATGGAGTCCTCGTACAAGATCGACTACATCGGCCGCGAGGCGACGAATTTCGGCCCGACCGCCGTCGTCGCAGTCAGGCCGCTCGATGGCTATCGCTTCGGCTACCGCCTGTGGATCGACGTCGATTCGCACATGCCGGTCAGGAGCGACCTGTCGGACGGCGCGGGACGCGTGATCGAGCGCCTGCGGTTCACGAAACTCGAATTCGTCAATGACATTCCGGATTCCGCCTTCGAGCCCGCGCTCGATCGCAGCAAGCTGCGCTGGGTGCGTCAGTCGCCTCAGGCGGAAGACGAGGCGCCGGCCTGGCGCGCGGCGCAGGTTCCGCCGGGCTTCCGGCTCTCGGTCACCGGCATGCAGGCTGTGGCCGGCTCCGGTGCGCCGGTGAATCACCTGGTCTATTCGGACGGACTTGCCTCGGTCTCGGTCTTCATTCATGCGCCGACGCCGGGCCAGGCGCCGGTGCAGCGCTCGGGCCGCTCGGGCGTCGCCTCGGCGTTCTCGACGGTCGTGGACGGCCATCAGGTGACCGCCGTCGGCGAAGTTCCGCCGCAGACGCTCAAGTTCATCGCGACCGGGCTCCGTCCTTCGACGACCCCGCGGGCGACGCCGGCGACGGCAACCAGCCGCAACTGAACCGCCCGGATGCCGGAGTCGCGGTTTCTCGTCTACACGCGAGAGGGCTGCGCGCTCTGCGATGAATTCATCACGGAGCTCGCAGGAGTTCTCGATGCATTCGACGTGCGCGACGTCGACGCCGACGAGACGACCCGCCGCCGCTTCGGCCTCAAGATTCCCGTGTTGACCTGCGACGGCAGCGTCGTCTGCCACGGCCAACTCGATCGCCGGGCGCTCGCGCTGCTCGTCCGCGACTGAAGGGGGCGGACGGCGCGGCTGCTATAATGCGTTTTTTCCCGGACTCGCCTGTCCGGCAAGGGCGTTCCGGCTTCCCCCCGATGCAGCAGATCCGCAATTTCTCGATCATTGCGCACGTCGATCACGGCAAGTCCACGCTCGCGGACCGCCTGATCCAGACCTGCGGCGGCCTCGAGGCCCGGGAGATGCAGGAGCAGGTGCTCGACTCGATGGACCTCGAGCGCGAGCGAGGCATCACGATCAAGGCGCAGTCCGTCACGCTCACCTACCGCGCGGCCGACGGCCGGGACTATCAACTCAATTTCATCGACACGCCCGGGCACGTGGACTTCTCGTACGAAGTCTCGCGCTCGCTCGCGGCCTGCGAGGGCGCGCTGCTCGTCGTGGACGCCGCGCAGGGCGTCGAGGCCCAGAGCGTCGCGAACTGCTACACGGCGCTCGAGCAGGGCCTCGAGGTCGTGCCGGTCATCAACAAGATCGACCTTTCGTCCGCGGATCCCGAGCGCGTAATCGAGGAGATCGAGAACATCATCGGCATCGAGGCCACCGACGCGGTGCGCGTCAGCGCGAAGACCGGCGAGAACGTCCCGCAGCTCCTCGAAGAACTGGTGCGGCGCATCCCGCCGCCGAAGGGCGACACCGCGGCTCCGCTGCAGGCGTTGATCGTCGATTCCTGGTTCGACAACTATGTCGGCGTCGTGTCGCTCGTGCGAGTGATGAATGGCGTGCTGCGCCCGAACGACAAGATCCGGGTGATGTCGACGGGCCGGAGCTGGCAGGTCGACCAGGTCGGCCGCTTCACGCCCAAGCGCGTTGCGACGGACACGCTTTCCACCGGCGAGGTCGGCTGGATGACCGCCGGAATCAAGGACATCGACGGCGCGCCGGTCGGCGACACGATCACGAGCGAGACGCGCCCCTGCGACAAGCCATTGCCGGGCTTCAAGCAGGTGCAGCCGCGCGTGTTCGCGGGGCTGTTCCCGGTGCAGTCCGACCAGTACGAGGCATTCCGCGACGCGCTGCAGAAGCTGAAGCTGAACGATTCGGCGCTGCACTACGAGCCGGAAGTGTCGACGGCGCTCGGTTTCGGCTTCCGCTGCGGGTTCCTCGGCCTGCTGCACATGGACATCGTGCAGGAGCGGCTCGAGCGCGAGTACGGGCTGTCGCTCGTGACGAGCGCCCCGACCGTGATCTACGAAGTGCTCGGCAACGACGGCGTGCTCAGCCTCGTCGACAATCCGTCGAAGCTGCCGCCGAGCTACCGCGAGTTGCGCGAGCCGATCATCACCGCGAACATCCTGGTGCCGCCCGTGCACGTCGGCGGCGTGCTCGGCCTCTGCCAGGAGAAACGCGGCGTGCAGAAGAAGATGCTGCAACTCGGCACCCAGATGTCGCTGCAATATCAGCTGCCGCTCGCCGAGGTCGTGCTCGACTTCTTCGACCGGCTGAAATCGGTGAGCCGCGGCTACGCGTCGTTCGACTACGAGTTCAGTCACTTTCAGGCGGCGCCGCTATCGAGGCTCGACGTGCTGATCAACGGCGACCGCGTCGATGCGCTCTCGATGATCGTGCATCGGGAGAGCGCGTATCAGCGCGGACGCGAGCTCGTGGACAAGATGCAGGAACTGATTCCGCGGCAGATGTTCGAAGTCGCGATCCAGGCGGCGATCGGCGGGCAGATCATCGCGCGCGCGACGGTCAAGGCAATGCGCAAGAACGTGCTCGCGAAATGCTACGGCGGCGACGTGACGCGGAAGCGCAAGCTCCTCGAGAAGCAGAAAGAAGGCAAGAAGCGGATGAAGCAGCTCGGAACGGTGGAGATCCCGCAGGAGGCTTTCCTGGCGGTGCTGAGCATGAACAAGAAATGACTGGCAGGAGCGATTGATGGTTTTCGATTTCGCATTCATCCTGGTGGCGCTCGCGGCGGTTACCGGCGTCGTGTGGGCCGTCGACCGGCTGTTCTTCGAGCCGCGGCGCAGGGCGCGCGGCATCGCCAAGGAACCGGTGCTCGTCGACTACTCGCGGTCGTTCTTCCCGGTCATCGTCATCGTCCTCGTTCTCCGGTCCTTCCTGTACGAGCCGTTCCGCATCCCGTCGGATTCGATGATGCCGACCCTCATCCAGGGCGATTTCATCTTCGTCAACAAGTGGCGATACGGGCTTCGCCTGCCCGTGCTCAACGCGCGCATCGTCGAGATCGGCAGGCCCGAGCGCGGCGACGTCGTCGTTTTCCGCAAGCCGAGCGATCCCTCGCAAGTCTTCATCAAGCGCCTCGTCGGGCTGCCCGGCGACACGATCCGCGTGATCGGGAGCCAGGTCTGGGTAAACGGAACGCCATCCCAGATCTCGGCCGGCGAGTTGTATTCCGGGCCCAAAAACGAGCAGTATCCGTTCTCGCACGTGGGCGAGGAGCGGCTTGGCGACATCTCGCATGAACTGTTGCTGGATCCGGCGCGGCCCGGCATGGAAGGCGACTGGCATGTGCCGGCGGGCCATTACTTCATGATGGGCGACAATCGCAACAACAGCCGCGACAGCCGCTTTCCCGAGGTCGGGTTCGTGCCCGAAGGGAATTTCATCGGCAAGGCCGAGGCCATCTGGTTATCGTTCAATCCGGAGCCGGGATCGCTTCTGCTCTGGAACCGCATGGGTACTGGAATCCGATAGGGAGACAAGGCATGCAGCACAGGCAACGGGGCATGACAATGCTCGGGATCCTCTTGATCGTCGCCGTCGTCGGCGCGTGGTTGTACGCGGGCATTCGGCTGACGCCCAAGTACCTCGAGTACATGCGTGTCGCATCGACGCTCGAGAAGGTTCGCGACGAATACGAGAGCAACCCCGGCACGACGGAATTCATGCTGCGCAAGGCGGTCGAGCGCCAGTTCGACATCGAGATGGTCGAGGTCATCACCTCGAACGACATCGAGATCAACAAGGACGGCAGCATCTTCACCATGCGCGCCGCCTACGAGGACACGGTTCCGCTCGCCGGGAATGTCTCGTTCCTGGTCCAGTTCGACAAGTCCATCGAGGTCGCCGCGCGCTGAGCCGCGCCGCGGGCGCCGTGGTTGCCGCTGCCGGCTGGTTGCAGGAGCGCCTGGGCTGCGACTTCTCCGATCCTGCGCTTCTCGAGCGTGCGCTGACCCACCGCAGCCACGGCCCGGACAATAACGAGCGACTCGAATACCTGGGCGACGCCGTCCTCTCCTTTGTCGTCGCCGAGATGCTGTTCCAGCGGTTTCCGTCCGCGGCCGAAGGCGAGCTCTCGCGCTATCGCGCGAGCCTCGTGAGTGGCGATGCGCTCGCTGCCATTGCGGCAGGGATCGGGCTCGGCGCGCAATTGCGGCTCGGCGAGGGCGAGCTGAAATCGGGCGGAAACCGGCGCGCCACGATCCTCGCGGACGCGCTCGAGGCCCTGTTCGGCGCGATCTACCTCGATCGCGGTCTCGACGCGGCGCGCGGCGCGGCCGAGCGACTCTTCCGGGGTGCACTCGCCGCGCTTCCCGCCGCCGCGGCACTGAAGGACCCGAAGACGCGGCTGCAGGAATGGCTGCAGGGCCGCGGCCTGGCCTTGCCGGCATACGCGGTTCTCGAGGTTACGGGCGAACCGCACGACCAGCGTTTCCGCGTTCGCTGCGAGGTCGGCGAGCTCGGTCTCGCGGCGGAAGCCGACGGCAACAGCCGGCGCCGGGCGGAACAGGAGGCGGCCCAGCGAATCCTCGAGGATCCTGCGCTACGCTCGGCACAATGAATGCCGCTGCCCCATTCCGCTCGGGAACGGTCGTCCTTGCCGGACGGCCGAATGTCGGCAAGTCGACGCTCTTGAACGCGCTCGCCGGCCGCAAGCTCAGCATCGTCACGCCGAAAGCGCAGACGACCCGCCACCGGATCCAGGGCCAGGTCGCCGGGCCGGGATTCCGCATGGTCGTGACCGACACGCCCGGCGCCGGCGCTGCGGCGGGCAGCCGGCTCGGACACTCCATGAATCGCGAAGCGCAGGCCGCGTTCGGCGCCGCGGACGCAGCGCTTCTCGTCATTTCGGCGCCGCGCTGGAATTCCAGCGACGACGTGGTGCTCGCGCGCCTCAAGGCAACGGGACTGCCGATCGTGCTCGTGGTCAACAAGATCGATCGCGTCCGGCCGCGCGCGGAACTCCTGCCGCTCCTGGAGCGTGCGGCGCGCAAGCATGAATTTGCGGCCATCGTGCCCGTGTCGGCCAGCAAGCCGGAGAATCTCGCCGAACTCATTGACGTCGCGGTGGCCCTGTTGCCGGAGGCGACACCGGAGACCGCGGTCGAACCGGCGGAACGGGGCGAGCGTTTCCAGGCGGCCGAAGCGCTTCGCGAGCAGCTCATGATCGCCCTGTCCGACGAGTTGCCGTATGGCATCGCCGTCGAAATCGAGCGGTTCGAACCGACCGAGGACGGGCGCACGGAAATCGACGCCGTGATCTGGGTCGAGCGCGTGGGCCAGCGCAAGATCGTGATCGGCACGAATGGCGAACGGCTCAAGGCCGTCGGGCGCGCGGCCCGGCTCGCGCTCAACGACCTGTTCGGCCGGCGCGTCCACCTTTCGACCTGGGTCAAGGTCCGCGAAGGCTGGAGCGACGACGACGGGATGCTGCGGCGGCTCGGCCACGAGCCGTCATGAGCGCCAGACGGCAGAAGCTCCTCGAACCCGCTTTCCTGCTTCATCACCGGCCATGGAGCGATACGAGCCGCATTCTCGACCTGATGACCCGGGGTCACGGCCGGGTCACGCTGTTCGCGCACGGCGCGCGAAGGCCGAAGTCACCGCTCCGCGCGGTCCTCCGGCCGTTCCTGCCGCTGCTCGTATCGTGGTCGGGCCCCGCCGATGGCGGCACACTGACCGCGGCCGAATCTGCCGAGGGCCCGTTCGCGTTGCCGCCGGAACGCCTGATGTCAGGTTTCTATCTCAACGAACTCATGCTCCGGCTCCTGCCGAAGGAGGACCGTCACGATGCGCTTTATGATGCTTACGCGGCGGCGCTTCGGCAGCTGTCGGATGGAGCGGAGCAGGCGGCGTTGCGATCCTTCGAGAGCGTGCTGCTCGAGGAACTCGGTTACGGCGTCGATCTCGCCCGCGATGCGGGCAGCGGCAGGCCGCTCGAATCGGATCGGTACTATCAATTCGAGCCGGGCCGGGGAGTGATCGCGGTGCGAGACGCCGATTCCGGCGCGGATGCCTATGCCGGACGTGACGTGCTCGGTGTCGCGCACGGCGAGTTCGGGCAGGCGCCGGTCCTCATGGCGGCACGACGTATCTACGGCGCTGCGATCGCCCATTGCCTCGAGGGTCGGGGACTCGCAACCCGCGACGTGATGCTGGCCATGCGCCGGCGGGAGCAGGGCGGATGAGCGCTGCGGCGATCATGCTCGGTGTCAACATCGATCACGTGGCGACGCTGCGCCAGGCGCGCGGCGGCCGCGCGCCCGATCCGCTGCTCGCTGCGCTGGTCGCGGAACAATGGGGCGCTGACGCGATCACGCTGCACCTGCGCGAAGATCGCCGGCACATCCAGGATCGGGACGTCGCCGCCATGCGAAGCGCCTTGCAGACGAGGATGAATCTGGAGATCGCGGCGACCGCGGAGATGCTCGCGATCGCGCTCAAGCTTCAGCCGCAGGACGTGTGCCTCGTGCCGGAGCGGCGCGCCGAAGTCACGACCGAGGGCGGACTCGAAGTCGCGGGCCAGCAGCGCACGATCGCGGACGCCTGCGGCCGGCTCGCCGCGGGAGGAATTCGCGTATCGCTCTTCATCGATCCGGACGATTCGCAGGTGGACGCCTCCGCCCGCGCGGGCGCGGCCGTCGTCGAGCTGCATACGGGCGCCTACGCGGAGGCCCAGGGCCCGGAACGCGGGCGCGAACTCGCGCGGCTCGCCGCCGCCGCGAAGCGGGCGGCGGCCTCGGGACTCGTCGTCAACGCCGGTCATGGCCTCGACTACCACAACGTCCAGCCGGTTGCGGCTCTGCCCGAGCTCGCCGAACTCAACATCGGCCACGCCATCGTCGCGCGAGCGGTCATGAGCGGCCTGGGGCCCGCGGTCGCCGAAATGAAGCGCCTGATGCAGGCCGCGCGCAGACGATGATCTTCGGCATCGGAACGGACCTGGTGCAGATCGAACGCATCGCAGCGACCTGGGAACGATTCGGCGAGCATTTCGTCGAGCGGCTTCTGATGCCCGAGGAACGCGCAATCTTCGATCCGAAGCGGCGGCCGGTTCGTTTTCTGGCCATGCGCTTCGCAGCCAAGGAGGCGATCGCAAAAGCTCTCGGCACGGGCTTCAGGAACGGCGTCTGGATCCGCGATTTCGGATTCATGGCAAATGCCTGGGGACGTCCCGAAGTGCGCTTCTCGCCGCGTGGACGCGCCGTCGCGGACCGGCTCGGTGCGGGCGATGGGCATGTGAGCCTGACCGACGAGTCCGGTCTCGTGATGGCCGTCGCCGTGCTGATGAGAAAGTCGTGAGCGGCGCGCCGCATTGCCTCGTCTTCGACATTGAAACCGTGCCGGACGCCGAGCTCGGCCGGAAGATCGGGGGATTCGACGGCGACGACATGCAGGTCGCCGCGGAGATGATCGCGAAGCGGAAGGAGGCTACGGAATCCGGTTTCCTGCCGCTCGAGCAGCATCGCGTGGTCGCGATCTCGACATTGCTCCGAAGCGGCGATCAACTCCAGGTCTGGAGCGTCGGCGCCGTGGACAGCCCGGAGGACGAACTGCTGCGCCGGTTTTTCGGCGGCATCGACAAGCTCCGGCCGACGCTCGTGTCCTGGAACGGATCGGGCTTCGATCTGCCGGTCCTGCACTACCGGATGCTCCGGCACGGCGTCGCATCGCCCACGTACTGGGACACCGGCGAGCGCGATCGCGATTTCAAATGGAATAACTACCTCAACCGCTATCACATGCGGCACGTCGACCTGATGGACGTACTGTCCGCCTACCAGGGGCGCGGCCGCGCGAGCCTCGATCATGTCGCGCTGCTCCTCGGACTGCCCGGCAAGCTCGGCATGAGCGGCGACCAGGTGTTCGACTACTGGCGCGCGGGCAGGCTCGCCGAGATCCGCTCCTATTGCGAGACGGATGTCTTCAATACCTACCTGGTCTGGCTCCGGTTCGAGCTGGTCCGCGGGCAGCTTTCGACCGCGGAATACGATTCGGAGATCGCGCGGGCCCGCGGCTGGCTCGGCGAACGCGCGGACGCGCACTGGCGGCAATATGCCGCAGCCTGGGCCGCCGCTTGAAGCCGGCACCCGCGACCGAGATCGCGGAGGTCGAATCGCTGGATCACGAGGGCCGCGGTGTCGCGCGCGTCGGCGGCAAGGCCGTTTTCATCGACGGAGCGCTCGCCGGCGAGTCCGTGCGCTTCCGGCGCGTCCGCCGCCGCCGCCGGTATGACGTCGCCGAAGTCGTCGAGGTGTTGCGGGCCGCGCCCGAACGGGTAACCCCGCGCTGCCCGCACTTCGGCATCTGCGGCGGCTGCTCCCTGCAGCACCTCGATCACGCGGCGCAACTTGCGGCGAAGGGCCGCGTCGTCGCCGAGGAGCTCGCGCGCATCGGCAAGCTGCGGCCCGAGCGCTGGCTAGCGCCGCTCGCCGGACCCGTCTGGTCGTATCGCCGGCGCGCGAGGCTTGGAGCCAAGTTCGTCGATCGCAAGGAGCGCGTGCTCGTCGGATTCCGGGAGCGTGGGAGTCCGCTGCTTGCGGAGCTGGGCCGTTGCGAAGTGCTCGCCGCGCCGGTCGGCGGCTTGATCGCGGATCTCGCGGCCCTGATCGGAGGTCTCGAGCTTCGACGTCGCGTCGCGCAGATCGAGGTCGCGGTCGCCGAGAATGTCACGGCTCTCGTATTGCGCGTGCTGGACGACCCGCCTGCGGCCGATCTCGCCGAGCTGCGGAAGTTCGAGTCTCGCCACGGGATTGCGCTCTACCTCCAGCCCGGCGGCCTCGACAGCGTGGTGCCGCTCTCGCCGCCGGCGGTGCCGCTCCGTTACGAATTGCCGGGCCTGCCCGCGGGCATCGAGTTCGCGCCTACCGATTTCGTCCAGGTCAACGGGGAATTGAATCGCCTCATGGTCGCTCGCGCACTGGATCTCCTGGAGCCGCGGCCCGGCGACCGAGCGCTCGATCTCTTTTGCGGGCTCGGCAATTTCAGCCTGCCGCTTGCGCAAAAGGTTTCGGAGGTCACGGCGGTCGAAGGCGACGCGGCGCTCGTGCGGCGCGCCGAGGTCAACGCCGCGAGGAACGGCATCGGCAATGCCCGCTTCCATGCGGCGAATCTGGCGGCTGAAAACCTGCCGGCGGCGTGGGCGGCGGAAAAGTACGACATCGTGCTGCTCGACCCGCCGCGCGCTGGCGCGCGCGAGGTCCTGCCGGTCGCGGCCCGGAGCCGGCCGCGCCGCATCGTCTACGTCTCCTGCCACGCGGGCACGTTCGCCCGGGACGCAGGCATACTCGTGGAACAGCTGGGCTATCGGCTGGTTGCGGCGGGGATCATGGACATGTTTCCGCATACGTCCCACGTCGAATCGATCGCGCAGTTCGAGCCGGCGTCATGACGCTGGGTCCGGTGATGGTTGATCTGGCGGGGATCGCGCTCGAACCCGAGGAACGGGAGATGCTGCTGCATCCCCAGGTCGGCAGCGTGATCCTGTTCACCCGCAATTACGAGAACCCAGAACAACTGCGGCGACTCGTCGCCGAGGTCCATGCGATCCGGACGCCGTCGCTCCTCGTCGCGGTCGATCATGAAGGCGGCCGAGTGCAGCGATTCCAGCCCGGGTTCACGCGCCTGCCGGCGCTGCGCGAAGTCGGACGCCGCTACGAGCAGTCCCGATCGGACGGGCTCGCGCTCGCACGGGAGCTCGGCTGGCTGATGGCGGCCGAACTTCGGGCGGTCGGCGTCGACATGTCGTTCGCGCCCTGCGTCGACATTGACTATGGCGTCAGCCGCGCGATCGGCGATCGCGCGCTCTCGGCGGACGCCGGGGCGGTAGCCGAACTTGCGGTCGCCTACATGCTCGGCATGCGCGATGCGGGAATGGCGGCGACGGCCAAGCATTTTCCCGGCCACGGCGCCGTTGCGGCCGATTCGCATGTGGCGCTTCCGGTCGATCGGCGCGAATGGCCCGACATCGAGGCGGATCTCCGGCCCTACCGGCGGCTGATCGCCAATGGACTGTCGGCCGTGATGGTGGCGCACGTCGTGTTTCCGACGGTGGATGAGAAGCCCGCAAGCCTGTCGCGGCGCTGGATCGACGGCGTACTGCGCGGCGATCTCGGATTCCAGGGCGCGATTTTTGCCGATGACCTGTCGATGAAGGGGGCCGCCGCATTCGGCGACATTGCGACGCGCGCAGGACTTGCGCTTGCCGCGGGTTGCGACGTGCTGCCGGTCTGCAACGACCGGAAGGCGACACTCGAACTGCTCGAATCGATGCGCGGCGGACCGGATCCGGTGAGCCGCATGCGGCTCGTGCGATTGCACGGGCGCGATGCGGGCGAAGCGTCGCTTGCGGATGATCCACGTTGGCAAACGGCAGTCGCGGCGGCGCGTGAAATCACGGATCGGCCGGCGCTGCAACTCGAGCCGGAACGCCCTGCCTAGGCCCCGAGTGCGTCGAGCAGGTTGCCGGCCGCGGCGATGCGGGCCGCGCCGTCGGCTGCCGTGAGGCGTATGCGCAGGCGGTTCGGTCCGTCGAGCCGATAGCGGCCGTCCTTGCGCTGCACCAGCCGGACGACGCGATCAGGATCGACGCGATGATCGGGACGGAATTCGACGAGTCCCGCGGCCGCGCCGAGTTCGAGCCTGCGGATGCCGAGGGCCTGGGCGCGCTGGCGCAGCCGATGCACGATGAGCAGTGACTTCGCCTGGGGCGGCAGCGGGCCAAAGCGGTCGATGAGTTCGGCTTCGAGATCGTCCAGGCGTTCGCGATCCGTGGCACCCGACATCCGCTTGTAAAGCTGAAGGCGCAGGTGGACGTCGGGCATGTAATCCTCGGGCAGGAGCGCGGGGAGCTGCAGGTCGACTTCGCAGCCCGCATTGAGCGGCTGATCGAGTTCAGGCTCGCGGCCTTCGCGGAGCGCCGTCACCGCGCGCTCGAGCAGCTCCAGGTAGAGGCCGATTCCGATCTCCTGGATCTGTCCGCTCTGTTCCTCGCCGAGCAGCTCGCCTGCGCCGCGGATCTCCAGGTCCTGGGTCGCGAGCGTGAAGCCGGCGCCGAGGTCCTCGAGCGACTCGATCGCCTCGAGACGCTTGCGGGCATCGTCGGGGAGAGAGGTCACGGGTGGCGCCAGGAGATAGGCCCAGGCGCGGTGGTGCGAGCGGCCGACCCGGCCGCGCAATTGATGCAGCTGCGCGAGACCGAACCGGTCCGCGCGGTCGATCAGGATCGTGTTTGCGGTCGGCACGTCGATGCCCGACTCGATGATCGTGGTGCAGACCAGGACCTGGAACCGGCGGTGATAGAAATCGAGCATCAGCTGCTCGAGGTCGCGTTCGCGCATCTGGCCGTGTCCGACGCGTATCGTGGCTTCCGGGACGAGACGGCGCAGGCGCGTCGCGAAATTCTCGATGTCGTCGACGGTGTTGTGCACGACGTAGACCTGGCCGCCGCGGCGTATTTCGCGCAGACAGGCCTCGCGCACGAGGCCGTCGCTCCACTCCGTGACGAAGGTCTCGATGGCGACACGCTCGGCGGGCGGCGTCGTCATGAGCGACAGGTCGCGAAGCCCGCCGAGCGCCATGTTGAGCGTGCGCGGGATGGGCGTCGCGGTGAGCGTCAGCATGTCGACGTCCGCGCGCATCCGCTTCAACCGCTCCTTGTGACCGACGCCGAAGCGGTGTTCCTCGTCGACCACGACGAGTCCGAGGTCGTGAAAGGCGACGTCGCGCTGAAGCAGTCGGTGAGTGCCGATGACGATGTCGACTTTGCCCGACTGGAGGCCCTGGATGACGGCCTGCTGTTCGGCCGAGGTGCGGAAGCGCGAAAGGTTTTCGACGCGTACCGGCCAGTCCGCGAACCGGTCGGCGAAGGTCTGGGCGTGCTGCTGCGCGAGGAGCGTCGTCGGCACGAGGACCGCGACCTGCCGGCCGCCCGCGACCGCCGCAAAGCTGGCGCGGAGCGCGACCTCGGTCTTGCCGAAGCCGACGTCGCCGCAGACGACACGGTCCATCGGCCTTCCCGAGCGCATGTCCGCGAGGACCGCCTCGATCGCATCGTGCTGGTCGATCGTCTCCTCGAAGGGAAAAGCGGCTTCGAAGGCGCGGTAGGCGTTCTCATCGAAGGCGAGGGCGCGGCCCTCGCGGGCCGCGCGCCGCGAGTAGAGATCCAGCAACTCCGCGGCGACGTCCCGGACGCGGTCGGCGGCGCGGCGGCGCGCTCGCGCCCATTGCTCGGTGCCGAGGCGGTGCCAGGGCGCGGCCTCCGGCGAGCCGCCGGTGTAACGCGTCACGCGATCGAGCGCGTGCACCGGGACGTAGAGGAGATCGCCGCCGGCGTACTCGATGACGAGGAACTCCGCCGGATTGCCGGCGACCTGCATGACTTTCAGTCCGCGGTAACGTCCGACACCGTAATCCTCGTGCACGACGGGCGCGCCCGGCGACAGTGCCGCCAGCTCACGCAGGATCGACTCGGGATCGCGTTCGGCGCGACGGCGCCGGCGTTCCTGCCGTGCCCGTTCGCCGAAAAGCTGCGACTCGGCGACGAGTGCGGTCGCGCGGCCGGGCAGCCAGTGCCCGCGCACGTCAGGCGCGACCGACAGCGCGAGCGGCGCGTCGCTTTCGACGAACGATTGCCAATCGGGCACGACCGCGACCGGCAGGCCGTGGCGCCGCAGCATCTCGAGGAGGATTTCCCTCCGCCCGGCGGAATCGGCGGCGATCATCACGCGGGCGCCGGAATCCGCGACGAATTGCCGGAGCTTTTCGAGCGGCCGCTCGGCGCGCGGATCGCCGCGAAGTTCGGGCGGTGGTTCCGACGAGAAATTGACGAAGGGGAGATCCATCGCGATCGGTTCGACCTTGACCGGAGTGACGGCGATGCGCGGAAGGGTCGCAAGCGCCGCCCGGACGGACGCCTCCGGAACAAAGGCCTCCGCCGGCGGCAGCAAGGGCCGCTCGCGGTCGTGAGCACGCTCTGCGTGGCGGATTTCGATGTCGGCCCAGTAGGACGGCAAGGCATGCTCGAGGTCGGCGAGATCGACGATCACGCTGCCCTTCGGCAGGTAATCGGTGAACGCGGCCGTCTGGCGGTAGAAAAGCGGGAGCCAGGATTCGACGCCGGCCGGCATCTGGCCGGCGGTCACCGAGCGATAGACGCTGCACTGCTGCGGATCGCCTTCGAATCGTTCGCGCCAGCGTCCGCGAAATTCCGCTATCGCCTCCGGCGACGAGGGAACCTCGCGCGCCGGCAGGAGCGGGACCGCGGCAAGTCGCGCCGCGGAACGCTGATCGGCCGGATCGAAGCTGCGCACGGTCTCGATCAGCTCGTCGAAGAGGTCGAGTCGAAACGGCTGCGGGGCGCCGGACGGAAACAGGTCGACGACCGAGCCGCGCACGGCAAACTCGCCGGGACTCAGGACCTGGGTGACCTGGATATAGCCGGCGTCGGTCAGTCGCTTCCGAAGCTGCGGCAGGTCGATCCGCTCACCGGGTCGGAGCGAGAAAGCATGCGCCTCGATGAAACTGCGCGGCGGCAGGCGGTCGAAGAGCGCCGCCAGCGTCGTGACGACGATGCCCTGCCGCAGATCCCGCAGCGACGCGAGCGTACGAAGCCGTTCCGACACGATATCCGGATGCGGCGAGAACGGGTCGTAGGGCAAGGTCTCGCGGTCGGGCAAGGCGAGGACTTGCGTCCGGCCGGACGAGAAGAATCGGAATTCCGCGAGATACTGGTCCGCCTCGCGGCCGCTCCCCGCGATGACGACGAGCGGCGCCTCGGCCGCGGCCGCCGCCTCCGTGAGAATCCAGGCCGGACTGCTCCCATAGAGTTCGCCCCAGCGAACGGTCTGGCCGGCCGCAGGCAATAGGGCTCGAGGGTTCGCTTCGCGGGTCATGCGCCGTCCTGAAGACAAAACTTCCCGCTCCGGGCGGACCCGGCGGGATCAGGCTGCGCAGGATACCTCCGCCGAGGCGAGGCAGGGTCTAGCCGGCGGGCGGGCTCCTCACGAGCACCGCGTGCAGGACTCTATCGTTCTCGAAGTACACGGCGAACTGCGGGTAGTCCCAGCGGGTAATCGGCGGATCGCCGACCGTGGCATGGCGATTGGTCGGCTCGCCATAACGGCTCTGGACCGTGGCCATCGAGCTACCCCGGTTCGGCCGTTCGGCGGCCGAGGCGGGGTCGCCGGTTTCGGTACTGAGCGTTTCCGCCAGGGCCGGCTGGGCCGCGCCGAGCGCAAGCAGCAGCAGAATGCGTAGGATAGGCATCGCAATACCTCCGCTTCGAGTGTAGCACCGGGTGGGAGCCTGTCTGAGGTTGCCACCATAAATCCTTGATAGGCATCCCGAATCCTGATGAATAGCCGAACATGCTGACTCCACTGCCGTTGGGGCTTGGGCTGCGGTATGTCCGGGCCCAGAAGCATCAGTATTTCGTGTCCTTCATCAGCTGGGTCTCCCTGGCGGGCGTCTGCCTGGGTGTCGCCGCTCTCATCACGATCCTGTCGGTCATGAACGGGTTCGAGGGCGAACTCCGTGCGCGGCTCCTGGCGCTGGCCGCGCACGCGACCCTGCCGGGACCGGCGGACGCCGGACCGCTGCGGGTGCTCGCGAACCGCGCGCGGCGCGTGGCCGGTGTCGAACGCGCCCACCCATTCGTCGAGGCGCAGGTACTACTTTCAAATGGCGCGGCACTTGCCGGTGCCGTGCTGCGCGGCATCGATACCGCCGATCATGGACCCGGCTCGCCGCTGCGGGCGGCCATGGTCGACGGTTCGGTCGACGCACTGATGGCCGGCAGCGATCGCGTGTCGCTCGGCCGCGCGCTGGCCTTTCAACTGCAGGTCGGCATCGGCGATCACGTCACCGCGCTGCTTCTGCGCACCGGTCCTGACGGCGAGCTGCTTCCGCGAATCGGCGCCTTCGAGGTCGCGAGTCTCTTCGAGATCGGTCTCGCGGATCACGACGCGGGCATGGCCTTTGCGTCGATCGAGGATGTGGCGGCGCTCGCGGGACCGGCCGCCTCGGCCGGCGTCCGCCTTTTCTACGACGATCCGTTCGCCGCGCCGGAGCGCACGCCCGTGCTCGCAGCCAGCCTCGGCACGGGCCCGGGCAGCGACTGGACCGAGGAGCACGCGACCTACTTCCGCGCAATCCGCCTCGAGAAAACGATGATGACCGTGATCCTGCTGCTCATCGTCTCGGTCGCGGCATTCAACATCATCGCAAGCCTGGTGATGGTCGTGGCAGAGAAACGCAACGACATCGCGATCCTGCGCACGATGGGAATGTCGCGAGGCGACGTGGTCACGACGTTCATCATCCAGGGCACAGTGATCGGGTGGATCGGGACGGCTGCCGGCATCGGCCTGGGAATTCTCCTCGCGCTCAACGCGGGCGACATCGCGCCCCTGCTCGAGCGCTGGTTCGGTTTCGAGATCTTCGATCCCGCGGTCTATTACATCTCGCGCATTCCCTCGGAACTGCGCGTCTCGGACGTCACGCTCGTGTCGGTCACGGCGCTTGCGCTGACCATGCTCGCGACGATCTACCCCGCGCGTCGCGCAGCGGCGACCGAACCTGCAGAAGCACTCCGGTATGAATAGTCCGGCCGGGTGGCCCGTGTGGATCGGCCTGCGCTATCTCCGCGCGCGCCGTGAAAACCGCTTCGTCGGATTCATATCCGGCATCGCGATGACCGGAATCGCCCTGGGCGTCGCGACGCTAATTGCCGTGCTTTCGGTGATGAACGGGTTCGAGGTCGACCTGCAACGCCGCATACTGGACATCGTCTCGCACGCAACGCTGGAAGGCGACGCTGGCCGCCTGGACGACTGGCAGGAAGTGACCCGCCGGACGATCGACCAGCCGGGCGTCATCGCCATCGCACCTTTTATCGAGGGCCGGGGCATGTTGGTCGCCGGTGAGCGCTCCGCGGCCGTCGAACTCCGGGCAGTGATGCCCGCTCTTGAGCGGCGCGTGAGCGCGATCGAACGGCATCTGTCGGGTCGCGGCCTCGACGAACTGGCGCCCGGCGGCTGGCGGATCCTGCTCGGGCGCGGGCTCGCGGAGAAACTGGCGGTCGAGACCGGCGATCCGGTCCAGGTCGTGATCGCGCAGGGCAACGTGACCCCTGCGGGAGTGACGCCCCGCATGCGGCGCTTTTCGGTTGCGGGGTTCATCGATGCCGGCATGTACGAGTTCGACCAGGGTCTCGCGCTCATTCACCTGGACGACGCCAGGCGCCTTTACCGGATGGGTGACGCAGTGACGGGCCTGCGCTATTCCTTCGACGACCCGGAGAGCGCCGGGCGGCGCATCCGCGCGCTCGCCGAGGGTCTCGGGGGCCGCTATTACATCAGCGACTGGAGCCGCCGCCACGGCAATTTCTTCCGCTCGATCCAGGTCACGAAGTCGATCATGTTCGTCGTGCTGCTTCTCGTCGTCGCGGTCGCCGCGTTCAACATCATCTCGACGCTCGTAATGGTCGTTAAGGAAAAGCGCGCCGACATCGCGATCCTCCGCACGCAGGGCGGTTCGCCACGGGACATGCTGACGGTGTTCCTGACCCAGGGATCGATCATCGGCGTCGTCGGCACGGCGGCGGGTGTTGCGCTCGGGCTCCTGATCGCGGCAAACGTCACGACGATCGTCGCCGGCCTCGAGCGGCTGACCGGCGTCACGCTGGTGGATCCCCGCGTCTACTTCATTTCCGAATTGCCGGCCGAGGTGCGTTCCGGCGACGTGCTCCTGATTGCGGGCCTTTCGCTGGCGCTTGCCGTTCTTGCGACACTTTATCCGGCCTGGCGGGCGGCAACGACCCAGCCCGCGGAAGCCCTGCGCCAGGAGGTCTGAAGGCAAGCATGAACGATTCGGTCGTCCTGGCCTGCGAGGGCCTCGTCAAGGAGTTCCGGCAGGGACCCGCCATCGTGCGCGTGCTCCAGGGTGTCAACACGACGATCCGCCGCGGCGAGCGGCTCGCCGTGGTCGGCGCTTCGGGATCCGGAAAGACGACACTCCTGCAGTTGCTGGGCGGACTCGACCTGCCGACCGCGGGACGGGTCCTGATCGACGGTCGCGAGATGTCTGCGCTGCCGGACGCCGAGCGCGGCCGCCTGCGGAACGCCGCGATGGGTTTCATCTACCAGTTCCACCACCTGCTGCCGGAGTTCAGCGCGCTCGAGAACGTCGCGATGCCGCTGCTAATCCGGCGCATGGCGCGTGCCGACGCCTACCGGGAGGCCGAAGGCCTCTTGACCCGGGTCGGGCTGGACGGGCGACTCGCGCATCGGCCTTCGCAACTGTCGGGCGGCGAACGCCAACGCGCGGCGGTGGCGCGCGCGCTCATCACTCGGCCGCGCATCGTGCTTGCCGACGAGCCGACGGGGAATCTCGATGGCCGCAATGCGCGGCAGGTGCTCGAACTGATGATGGAATTGAACCAGGAACTCGGAACGAGCCTCGTCATCGTCACGCACGACCACGCGCTCGCCGGCCGCATGGACCGCGTGCTCGTGCTCGAGGATGGAATTCTGCGCGAAGGCGAAGCCTGACGGAGGATTGCCGGCCGCCGACACGCGGCATCATCGCCTGCGGTCGCACGCAGGCAGTTCACGATGTTCTCGGTCGCACTCGCTTTCTGCGCGGGTGCCGCGGCGCTCTCGACGTTGCCGGCGCTCTGGCCCGGGCCCGCGCTTGCCCTGACGTGGATTGCGGCGGCGTCCGCGATACGCCGGTTTCCCGCCGGCGCCGCCTTCCTGATCGGATTCGCCTGGAGCCATGCGCTTGCGTCCGCCTGGCTGGCCACGGGCTGGCCATGCGGACGCGACCGCGAAGAGATCGTCCTGACCGGACGCATCGCGGCGCCGGCGATCGAGCGTAGCGGCCGCACCGATTTCGACCTCGATGTGTACGAGGCGACGCCGGCAGGCAGGGGACCGGCCAGGGTCCGGCTCGCGTGGTACGAAGCGGACATCCTGCCGCAGCCGGGCGAATGCTGGCGCCTGACGGTGCGCTTGCGCTGCCGCCGCGGCATGGCGAATCCTGGCGCCCCGGACCGCGAGCTCGACTTGTTGCGCCAGCGGATCGATGCGACCGGCTATGTTGTCGCGCGGGAACCGCCGGAACGCCTGTCACCGCCCGCAAGGCGCCCGATCGAACGACTGCGCGCGCGAGTCGCTGGGGCAATCGCGTCGGCGCTGCCGCCCGGCCCTTCCGTCGCCGTACTTCAGGGATTGTCGGTCGGTGTGCGCGGCAGCATTGCCGACGCGCTCTGGGAAACGTTTGCGATAACGGGCGTCGCTCACCTCATGGCGATCTCCGGTCTGCACGTCACCGGCTGCGCGCTCTTCGCGATGGCAGCGCTCAGATTCACCTGGCGCCTGCCCGGAATGTCACGGGTTCGAAGTCGCCTCGAGATCGAATCGATTCTGGTCGTCGGCGTTACGGCCGGCTATGCGCTTCTGTCCGGCGCTTCGCTGCCGGCATTGCGCACACTTGCGATGGTCGGATTCGTCGCGGGAATGCGCTTGCTCCGCCGCAGCCTGCCCGTGCACGAGATGCTCTCGCTCGCCGCGCTCGCGCTGGTCGCCTCCGATCCTCTCGCAGTCACCTCCGGCGGGTTCTGGCTCTCTTTCGTCGCGACGGCCGCACTCTTGTCGATCGCCTCGGTTGACGGTGGTTGGCGCGGACGGATTGCAGGGTTCGCGCGAGCCCAAATAGCGATCGCGATGCTGCTCACGCCGGTGCTCGTCGCCGCATTCGGCCGAGTTTCGCTGGTAGCGCCTGCCGTCAATGCCGTCGCGATCCCGGTGTTCAGCGCAATCCTGTTGCCCGCGATCCTGGTCGCGACCCTGATCGAGATCGTCGCGGCGGGTGGCGCCTCGGGAATCTGGCTGGCGCTTGCCGGGTCGCTCGATTCGCTCTGGCCCGCACTCGCGGCGATCGCGCGATGGCCGGCGGCGGGATGGGCGCCCGCGGGTCAACCCGGGACGCTCCTCGCGATCGCCGGCGTCCTGCTGATCGCCGCCTTGTTGCTGCCGCTCACGGGTTTGCGGATCGCGGCGCTCGTCATGCTCGTCGCCGTCATTGTCGGCGGTGCCGAACGTCCGCGACCGGGCGCCTGGTCGCTGACGGCGGTCGACGTGGGTCAGGGACTGGCGGTCGTCGTCGAGACGGCGCGTCATGTCCTCGTCTTCGACACCGGCGCCCGCTGGCAGGGCGGCGGCGCGGCGGCGCGCGTCTCGCTCGTGCCTTTCCTTCGCGCCCGGGGAATTCGCCGCATCGACCTTCTCGTCGTCAGTCACGACGACCAGGATCACGCGGGCGGCATCGAGGTGCTCCGGCAATCCTTTCGAATTTCACGCACGATGACGCAGGCGGGGAGCAAGCTCGCCGCGGATCGCTTCTGCATGCGCGGCGACGCATGGAACTGGGACGGCATCTCGTTTCGCGTGCTGCATCCTTCGCGGGGCATGGTCGGGAGCGAGAACGACCGTTCCTGCGCGCTCGACATCGCCGGCCCGGGCGGCAGCGCGCTCCTGCTGGCGGATACCGAGGCGGCGGCGGAATGGATGCTGCTTGCGATGCCGCTCGCGGCGGACGTCGTGCTGCTGCCGCACCACGGCAGCCGCAGTTCTTCGACGCCGGAGCTGGTCGCCGCCGTCTCGGCGCGCCTGGGGATTGCCTCGGCGGGATTTGGAAATCGCTGGGGAATGCCGGTGCCTGAGATCGTCGCGCGATGGCGCGCCGCCGGCACGACCGTGCTCGGAACGGCCGAGAACGGAGCGATCCGCGTTCGATTTCCGGCCCACCCGAATGCCATCGAAGTCGAGACCGCGCGTGGCGGCGCGGGACATTGGTGGCGGCAAAGCCGGGCCGATCCCCGGGCTCGGGCATCGGAATCGTCCTCACGGTATCATGCGGCGCCATGTGGGAAATCATCATCGCGGGCGGACCGGTCATGTGGCCGATCATCCTGTGTTCGGTCGTCGCCGCCGCGATCATGCTCGAACGCCTGTGGACCCTGCAGCGCAAGCGCGTGATCCCGCGCGAGCTGACCGACCGCATCTGGAAACTCGTCGAATCGCGCAGCCTCAACGATCGCCACATCGAGGCGCTCGCCCAGAATTCCCCGCTTGGCCGGGTGCTCGCGGCCGGCCTCATGAATCGCGAGCAGGGGCGCGAGATCATGAAAGAGGCGATCGAAGACACGGGGCGACACGTCGTCCATGAGCTCGAGCGCTTCCTCGGCACGCTCGGGACGATTGCTGCGATCTCGCCCTTGCTCGGGCTCCTCGGCACGGTTACCGGCATGATCCAGGCCTTCGAGGCTATCTCGGCCGAGGGCGTTGGCGATCCGAAAATCCTTTCCGGCGGCATCGGCACCGCGCTTATCACGACAGCCGCGGGCCTGATCGTTGCGATTCCGGCCCTGTTCGGCTACCGCTACCTGCGCGGCGTCGTCGATCTTCTAGTCGTCGACATGGAGAAGGAGGCGATGAAGCTCGTGCGCGCCTTCGACAAGATGAACTCCCGCTCGCAGCCAGGCGCGCGGCGCCGTGAAGCCGCCTCATGAGGCTCCAGGTCAAGCGGACCGACGACCTCGAGCTCAACCTGATTTCGCTCGTCGACGTCGTTCTGCTACTCGTCATCTTCTTCATGCTGTCTACGACTTTCGTGCAGGAGGGGCGGCTGCGCGTTGAGTTGCCGGAGGCCGGTGCTACGACCGCGGAACGAGCGGTCAATCCGATCGTCATCACGATCTCGACGCAGGGGAGCTATCGCGTGAACGATCGGGCGCTCGTCAACAACGAGCGGGCGACGCTCAGCGCGGCGCTACGACAGGTCGCCGGTGAATTGAAGGGGCAACCCGTCACTATCCGCGCGGATGCGCGGGCGACTCACCAGTCGGTCGTGACCGCTATGGACGTGGCTGCGCGGCTCGGCTTCACGCAGGTCAACATTGCCACCGTCAGCGCGCAAGAATAAGAACAAGGAGAAGCTGCCGCCGCTCACGGCAAGCGGGCTCAGCATCTACCTTCGGCTCCTGGCCTATGCGCGGCCGTACTGGGCGATGTTCCTGCTCGGCGTGGTCGGCATGGTGCTGTTTGCGGCCGTCGACACGGGTTTCGCGTTCCTCGTCAAGAAATTCCTGGACGGCGCGTTCGTCGAGCGGGATAGCCGCATGCTCGTCTACGTGCCGGCCGGCATCATCGTGCTCTTCGTCGTGCGCGGCGTCGGCGATTACCTGTCGGTGTTTGCGCCTGGCTGGGTCGGACGCCAGGTCATCAAGTCGATCCGGCACGACGTGTTTTCGCGCTACCTGCAGTTGCCGGTGTCGTATTTCGACAGGAACGGCGTCGCCGCGCTTCTGTCGCGCCTGACGTACAACATCGAGCTCGTCGCGGAAGCCGCGACGACGGCCGTGACCTTCCTGATCCGCGACACGCTTTCGATCGTCGGCCTGATCGGTTATCTCCTTTATCTCAACTGGCGGCTGACGGTATTTGCCCTTGCCGTGGCGCCGCCGATCGTCGGCCTGATCCGCGTCACGAGCAATCTCTTCCGCCGGTACAGCACGCGCATCCAGTCGTCGATGGGCGACGTCGCGCGCGTGGCCAAGGAGTCGCTCGAAAGCCAGCGCATGATCAAGGTATTCAACGCGCAGGAGCACCAGCTCGGGGCGTTCGAGCTGGTCAACGAGCGGAACCGTTCGAGTTTCATGAAGCTCGTGACGGTCAAGGCCGTCTCGAATCCCGTCGTGCAGATGATCGCGGCCTTCGGCCTGGCCGCCGTCATGTATGTCGCGATACGCGATGTCCTGGGCGAGGGGCTGACGGTCGGCGAGTTCACCTCGTTCCTGACGGCGCTCCTGCTCGTCACGGCGCCGCTCCGGCGGCTCGTGAGCGTCGTCGGGCCCTTGCAGCAGGGCATTGCCGCGGGCGAGAGCGTGTTCGAGATTCTGGACTCGCCGGTGGAGGACGAGGGCGGCGAATTGCGCATCGTGCGGGCTCGCGGCGATGTCGAATTCCGCGACGTCAGCTTCACCTACGACCCGGAGAAGGGCCGCGTGCTGAACGGCATCGGCTTGCGCGTCGCGCCCGGCGAAACGGTTGCGATCGTCGGGCGCTCAGGGAGCGGCAAGTCGACCCTGATCAGCCTGCTGCCGCGATTCCACGATCCGGACTCTGGCGTCGTCCTGCTGGACGGCATCGACCTGCGCAAATACCGCATGCGGGACCTGCGCAACCAGATGGCGCTCGTGAGCCAGGATGTCATGCTGGTCGACGATACGATCCGCAACAACATCGCGTTCAGCGCGCCCGGCGCGAGCGCGGAGGACGTGGAACGCGCGGCGCAGGCGGCGCACGTGCTCGAATTCGCGGACGAGCTCCCGGCCGGGCTCGAGACGACGATCGGCGAGCGCGGGGCGCTCCTGTCGGGCGGGCAGCGCCAGCGCGTCGCGATCGCGCGCGCGATCCTGAAGAACGCCCCGATCCTGATCCTCGATGAGGCGACTTCGGCTCTCGACGCCGAATCGGAGCACCTGGTCCAGACTGCGCTTGCAAGCCTCGTGCAGGGCCGCACGACGCTCGTGATCGCGCACCGGCTGTCGACGATCGAGCGGGCGGACCGGATACTCGTGCTCGACGACGGTCGAATCGTCGAATCCGGCACGCATGCGGCGCTCCTCGCGACGGGCGGGGTCTATGCCGCACTGCACCGGATGCAGTTCAGCGTCTGAGCGCAATGCGGACCGGAGGCTTGGGCACGCGTCTGCATGACTGGTTTCTGTCGACCTGGTACGGCGACACTGCGCGCGGCCGATGGCTGCTGCCCGCTGCGTGGTTGTTCGGAGGCCTGGCGAGCCTGCGCCGCGCCCTTTATTCCTGGGGCGTGCTGCCGAGCTACCGTTCGTGGCGTCCGGTCGTCGTCGTCGGCAACCTGACGGTCGGCGGCACTGGCAAGACGCCGTTCACGGTGTGGCTCGCGCGGGAACTCTCGCGTCGGGAGCTCAGGGTCGGCGTGGCGCTTCGCGGCTACGGCGGCGAGAGCGGACCTGCGCGACTCGTGTCGGCGACGGATTCCGCAATCACGGTCGGCGACGAGGCCTGCCTGCTACGGCGAAAGCTCGGGATTCCGGTTGCGATCGCGGCCCGGCGCGCCGATGCCGTCCGCCTGCTCGAAGACGCGAGCGACGTGATCGTCTGCGATGACGGCCTCCAGCACTATGCGCTCGCGCGCGACTTCGAGATCGCCGTCGTCGACGGCTCGCGCGGCTTTGGAAACGGGCGTCTGCTGCCCGCGGGACCGTTGCGCGAGCCGGTACGGCGGCTTGGCTCGGTCGATGCGGTCGTGGTCAACGGCGGCCGATTCGATTGGCCGTCGGGAATCCGGATGCGGATCGAGCCGGTCGCGGTCGTCGCGCTTCGCGACGGTTCCCGCCGGCCGCTGTCCGAATATTCCGGCCGCGACGTGACCGCCATTGCCGCGATCGGCAATCCCGAGCGGTTTTTCGCCCTGCTGAGGGCGCAGGGACTGCGCGTGCACACGCGCGTGCTGCCGGATCACGCGGGATTCGAGCCTGCGGAGGCGGGGGCCGGTACAGGCCAGACGATCCTGATGACGGAGAAGGATGCCGTAAAATGCACGGGAGACGGCTGGGGCGATGCCGGCTATCTCGAAGTCGAGGCCCGGATCGACGCGCCTGCGGCATCGGATCTCCTCGAGCGGATCGCAGCGCTCGCGACTGAATCGAAAGGAAAGACGCCGTGAGTGAACGCCTGACCGATATTCTCGCCTGCCCGGTTTGCAAGGGACCGCTGCAATGGCGGCCCGAGGCACAGGAATTCCTGTGCCGCGCGGACCGCCTCGCGTATCCGGTCCGCGACGGCATCCCGGTGATGTTGCCGGATGAAGCGCGTCGGCTCGCGCCGGACGACAACGCTCTCACCGGGCGCTAGGAATCCTGGTGTTCCGCGTCGTCATTCCCGCGAGGCATGCCTCGACCCGGCTGCCGGGCAAGCCGCTCGCGCTCGTCGCGGGTACGCCGATGATCCTCCACGTGCATCGTCTGGCACTCCGATCAGGCGCCAGCGAGGTCATCGTCGCGACCGACGACGAGCGCATCCGCGCCGTTTGCGCCGCCGCCGGCGCCGACGTCGAGATGACCGCACGGGATCATGCCTCGGGCACGGATCGCATCGCCGAGATCGCGGCGCGCCGCGGCTGGCCGGAGGACGCGATCGTCGTCAATGTCCAGGGCGACGAGCCGATGCTGCCGCCGTCCCTGATCGGCCAGGCCGCTTCGTTGCTGGCTGCGACTCCGGCCGCCGCAATCGCGACGCTCGCGACGCCGATTTCGACGGAAAGCGAGTACCTGGATGCGAACGTCGTCAAGGTCGTCACGCGCGACGATGGGCAGGCGCTCTATTTCAGCCGTGCGCCGATTCCCTGGAACCGCGACGCCGCCGAGTCCGCATCCGTCGGCGCGTCTGTCCATCGCGGCGCGCGCCGCCATCTCGGCATTTACGCCTATCGCGTCCGTGCGCTCCGCACGCTTGCCGGGGCTCCCGCGACCTCGCTCGAGCGCCGGGAGCGCCTCGAGCAATTGCGGGCATTGCAGAACGGGCTCGTGATCGTCGTTGGCGACGCCATCGAGCAGCCGGGGCCCGGTGTCGACACGCCCGGGGACCTCGCGCGAGTCGACGCGCTGATGCAGAAGGGCGGCCGGCCGTGAATCGTGCCGCGGACCAGGTCGCTCCGTTCTATGCGGTCGAGATCAATCGAATCGCGAACGAGCGCGAGCGGCGCGGTCTGCCGGTCATTCACATGGAAGTCGGGCAGCCTTCGTCAGGCGCGCCGGCGGCTGCGATCGCCGCGGGCGAACGCGCGCTGAAGGAATGCCCGCAGGGTTACTGGGAAAGCGGCGCCCTCGCGGAACGGATCGCGATTCACTACCGCGCCGGCTACGGACTCGAGATCGAACCCGCGCGCATCCTGCTGACGATGGGCGCATCGGCCGCGCTCGTGCTTGCGATTTCCGTACTCTTCGGACGCGGGGCACGGGTTGCGCTCGCCCGACCGGGCTATCCCGCCCACCGGAACGTCCTGCACGCGCTCGGGCTGGTGCCGCAGGAGCTGGATTGCGGGGCCGTCACGCGCTTCCAGCCGACGGCCGCCATGATCGCGGCGCTCGATCCTGCGCCCTCGGGCCTCATACTGACCAGCCCCTCGAATCCGACGGGCACGATGATCGACGCGGCCGAACTCGCGGCGATCGCGGCCGTTTGCGCCGAACGCGGCATCCGCATCATCTCGGACGAGACCTACCACGGAATCACCTACGGCGCGCGCGCGCCTTCGGTCCTCGAGTTCGCACCGGAAGCGATCGTCGCCAACACTTTTTCAAAGTACTGGTGCATGACCGGCTGGCGCCTGGGCTGGGCCGTAGTGCCGGCGCCGCTCGTGGACACCATGCGCCGGTTCGCCGCGAATCTTTTCCTGGTGCCGCCGACGCTCTCGCAGCATGTGGCGCTTGCCGCCATGGAGGAGCGGAGCGAACTCGAGAACCGCGTCGCGAACTATGCGATCAACCGGCAGAAGCTGATCGAAGCGCTCCGGGGATTGGGCATTACGCGCCTGGCGCCGGCGGACGGCGCTTTCTATCTCTATGCGGATATCGGGCACCTCACGGGCGACTCGCTTGCCTGGTGCAGGGAGCTCCTCGATGCGACCGGCGTCGCGATGAATACGGGCAAGGACTTTGACCGCGTCCACGGCGACCGCTTCATCCGGATTTCATTCGCCGTATCGACCGCGGAGACGGTTCGGGCGATTGAATGCCTCGACGCGTGGCTCCGCGAGCGAAAGCGCGCATGACGCGCATCCTGTTCGTCTGCCTCGGAAATATCTGCCGTTCACCGACGGCGGAAGCCGTATTTCGCGAGCTTGCGCGCCGTGAGGCGGCCGATCTCGCCGTCGAAGTGGATTCGGCGGGCACGCATGGCTACCACAGCGGCAGTCCCCCTGACCTGCGGTCGATCGCCGCCGCGAGCCGCCGCGGCTTCGACCTGAGCTCGCTGCGCGCGCGCGTGGTCGAAGCGGCCGACTTCGAGCGATTTGATCTCGTACTGGCGATGGATGAACCCGTTTACGAGCGGCTGCGGCGGATGGCGCCCCACGCGCAGTCGGATCGCGTGCGTCACTTTCTCGACTACGCGCCGCAATTGAATCGGCGCGAGGTTCCGGATCCGTATTACGGCGGCGAAGCGGGTTTCGAGGAAGTTCTCGACCTCGTCGAAGAGGCCGCGCGCGGCCTGCTGGCCGCGCTCGGCACCGACGACTGACTCATTCCTTCGGTTCGAAGTGGTGGCCGTCGCTGGGCGACGAGGACCACACAGTGTGAGTCTGTGCCGGCTTTGGCGCGGGAGCAGCAGGCGTATCGACCGGGGGCGGCGAGAAGACCTGCGGCGGCGAGGTCGGCGGTATCGCAGGAAGTGATTGCGGCGCCCGCTCGACGATGGGCGGCGGCCCGCTCATCGGCTCGGCCATGCCGGGCGAGTCGTTCCGCGGCTGTGAATCACCGTTGCCCTGTGCGATCGGCTGCGTATCGGTCGGCCGATACGAGTCCTGTCGTCCGCCCCGTCCGCCGCGGCCACGACGCCGGCGGCGCCGCCGCTGCGAATCGCCGTCGGCGGGTGTCTGTGGCTCCGTTCGCGCGTTCGGAGACGGCTGCGGACGCGGCGCAGCTTCAGCCGGGCGATCGCGATGCCGCGATTGATCGTCTCTGGGATGGTCGGGGCGGGGATGCTCGGCGCGCTGGCGATCGTTGCGCTCGCCGCGTTCCGGGTCGCGATTGCGATCGCGATCCCGATTGCGGTTCCGGTCGCGGTCCCGATCACGCCGCGGTCCGCGTTCGCCGCGTTGCGGGCGGCGTCCGCCGCGATCGTCGCGATTATGATCGCGCGCTTGGCGCCCAGCCGGACGCTCCTGGCGCTCGGATCCCGAAGGCGCCGCCACGTCATTTGCCGGGCTCTCGGCACCGCGGAAAAAGGCCGTGAGCCGCGACCAGAATCCGGGACCGGGCGCTTGCTCGCGGGCCACCGGCGCGGCCGGCGCCGGTGCGGGCGCCGCGGGCGCGATCGGCTGCACGGCCGCGGGCTGGGCCGCAGCGCGCTTGTCCGACTGTGACTGAAAGTCGAGTTCCTTGTTCGGCTGGCCCGCCATCTGGTAGCTCGTCACCGCGTTCTCGGGAAGCGCGAGCTCGTCGTCGCGCACGCGGCGGATCGAGTAGTTGGGCGTCTGCATGTTCGGATCGGGCACGAGCACGATCTCGATTTCGCGCTGGCTTTCGAGACGGTGCAGCCACTCGCGTTTTTCGTTGATCAGGAAGGTCGAGACGTCGACCGGCAGCTGCGCCACGACTCGGGTCGTGCGTTCCTTGCGGACTTCCTCGCCGATGAGCCGCAGCACCGCGAGCGCCATCGATTCGACGCTCCTGATCGTGCCCATGCCGCTGCAGCGCGGGCAGGCCATATGCGTGGATTCGCCGAGCGAAGGCCGCAGCCGCTGGCGCGACATCTCCATCAGGCCGAATCGCGAGATGCGGCCGAGCTGGATGCGGGCGCGGTCGGAACGCACGGCATCGCGCAGGCGATCCTCGACCCCCTGCTGGTTCTTCTTCGACTCCATGTCGATGAAGTCGATCACGATGAGACCGCCGAGGTCGCGGATCCTGAGCTGACGCGCAATCTCCTCGGCAGCCTCGAGATTCGTGTTGTAGGCGGTCGTCTCGATGTCCGCGCCGCGCGTCGCGCGGGCCGAGTTGATGTCGATCGAAACGAGTGCCTCGGTGTAGTCGATCACGATGCCGCCGCCCGAGGGCAGGGTTACGGCATGCGAATAGGCGGACTCGATCTGGCTTTCGATCTGGAAGCGGGTGAAGAGGGGCACGTCGTCCGTGTACATCCGGATCTGCTTCACGCCCTCGGCGGTCTGGAAGCGTTGCACGTATTCGAGCGCGCGCTGATGTGCGCCGGGCTCGTCGATCAGCACCTCGCCGATGTCGTCCGACAGGTAGTCGCGCAGCGCCCGCGTCACCGCGTCGCTCTCCTGGTAGACGAGGAAAGGCGCGGACCGTTCGCCGGCCGCCGTGACGATCGCGTCCCAGTTGGCGCGGAGGTTGTCGAGGTCCCACTGCAGTTCCTCGGGGCCGCGGCCGACGCCCGCCGTCCGCACGATCGTGCCCATGCCGTCCGGAATGTGGAGCAGGTCGAGCGAATCCTTGGTGGCGTCGCGTTCCTCGCCCTCGATGCGGCGCGATACGCCGCCGGCGCGGGGATTGTTCGGCATCAGGACGAGAAAGCGGCCGGCCAGGCTGATGAAGGTCGTGAGCGCAGCGCCCTTGTTGCCGCGCTCTTCCTTCTCCACCTGGACCAGCAGTTCCTGGCCCTCCTGGAGTACGTCGCGGATATTGAAGCGCGCGCCCGGCGCCGGCTGGAACCGGAAATATTCCCGGGCGACTTCCTTGAGCGGCAGGAATCCCTGGCGCTGGGCGCCGTATTCGACAAAGGCCGCTTCGAGGCTCGGCTCGACGCGCGTGACGCGCGCCTTGTAGATATTGCCTTTCTTCTGTTCCCGGGACGGTATCTCGATCGAGAGATCGAAGAGCTTCTGGCCGTCAACCAGAGCGACGCGCAATTCCTCTTGCTGCGTCGCGTTGATGAGCATTCTTTTCATGGGCCCCATCCATCGTGCTGGGGGCCGCTTCGCAAACGATGTCGCGCGCTGTCACGAGTGAAACCCGTTGCCCTGCAGGCGCGGATCGCGGGCGCAAAGGAGCGTGCCGCAGAACGTGGCTGCGGGCGGGTTGACTCCTGCACAAACCTGCGAGATCGACACGCGCGGGGAACATGACATCCGAACGAAGGGCCGGCGATGGTCCGGACATTCCGGACCAACTAACATGCGGCCTGCCCGAAGGGGGCCGCGTACCGGTCAGCGGCCACGCTTCGCTTCGCGAAGCCTGCGCCGTAAGACCTGACTGCGGACTACCATATCAGATGCGCCCGGAAAATCAACACGTTAGAGAGACTCCATGACGGCGGATCGAAATCCGGGCGCGATGGTGCGGCGGGTGCGCGCGGGCGAGGGCGCCGAGGGCCAGCGCCTCGACAACTTTCTGCTCCGGATACTCGCCGGCGTGCCGCGCAGCCGTGTTTACCGGCTGCTGCGCAAGGGCGAAGTGCGCGTCAACGGCAAGCGAAAACCGCCGGATTACCGCCTTGCGGCGACCGATGAAGTGCGGCTGCCGCCGGTGCGTGACTTGCCGGATTCGCCGGCGGGCACGCGCCGCGTTCCCGACACGCTGCGGGAGACCGTTCGACAGGCGATTGTGCACGAGGATGCGCGTCTTCTCGTGCTGAACAAGCCAGCTGGCCTCGCCGTGCATGGCGGTTCCGGCCTCGCCTTCGGCGCCATCGAGACGCTCCGCGCGCTCCGGCCCGACGAGCCGCTCGAACTCGCGCACCGTCTCGATCGCGATACGAGCGGCTGCCTGCTCGTCGCGCGCACCCGCGGCGCCTTGCGGACGCTGCACGCGTTGCTGCGGGAAGGGACAATCGAGAAGCATTACGCGACGCTTCTCGCGGGCCGCTGGCATCTCGGGCGCAAGACGATCGATGCGCCGGTGCTCACGAACGCGCGCCAGGGCGGCGAACGCGTCGTGCGCGTCCATCGCGCCGGGAAGATCGCGGTATCGGTCTTTGCACCGCTGGAGCATTTCCGCGACCTGGCGACGCGCATGGATGTGGCGATTCACACGGGACGCACGCACCAGATCCGGGTCCACGCGGCATTCGCCGGTCACCCCGTTGCCGGCGACGAGAAATACGGCGACCGGGAATGCAACGCACGGCTCCGCACGATCGGGCTTCGCCGCATGTTCCTTCATGCCGCATCGGTTGCGTTCGTCTGGCCGAACAGCGGCGAGGCGTTCCGCATCGAGGCGCCCTTGCCCGCCGATCTCGCGACGCTTCTCGCCAAACTTCGAGAATTGCCGCGCGCTCAGGAGTGAGGCGGCGCGAGCGGATCGAGTCCCGCCTCGCGAAGCGCGTTGGCGACCCAGATGAGCGGCAGGCCGATCAGGGCCGCGGGATCCTGCGTTTCGATCGACTGCAGAAGCGTCGCGCCCAGACCCTCGCTGCGGAATCCGCCGGCGCAGTCGAAGGGGCGGTCGATCTCGACGTAGCGCGCGATTTCGTTCTCCGCGAGCGGCCGGAACCGGACGCGTGTGAAATCCACGTGTTCGAGAACCGCCCGCGGCCGACCGCGCAGCAGCACGACGGCGGTATGAAATTCGACCGCCTGTCCGCTGCTTGCCTGGAGTTGCACGCGGCTGCGCGCCGCATCGCCCGGCTTGTCGTGGACGTGACCGCCGCAGACGGCGACCTGATCGGAGCCGAGGACCCAGGCTTCGGGCGCTCGCGATGAGACGGCCGCCGCTTTCGAGTGCGCGAGCCGGAGCGCCCGCGCGCGAGGCGGCTCCCCGGCGATCGTCGCCTCGTCGACGCCGGGCGATTCGGTCTCAAAGCCGATATTGAGGCGCGCGAGCAGGGACGCCCGGTACAGCGATGCCGACGCGAGAATGAGGCGAGGTTTCATGGACGGTCAGTGCTTAAAAAACAAGGGTTTGCGCCGCGTCTTCTTTGACACCCCCGGCGCCGCTCACTATCATACCGCCCCCATGTCGACGTCCCCGGACCGGCCACTCGATGCGCAGGGCCTGGCGCGGAGCAGGGCGGTCGTCGAGCGGAATTTTCCGATTGCCGGGTTCGAGCGCTTGCGCGACCGGGTGGCAGAACCGACGGGCTCGGCCGCGGTGCGGGCCGAGTTCCGGGTGCACAATGGATTCGCGGCAGCCGCATTGACCGTGGAGGCGGGTGTCGTACTGACCTGCCAGCGTTGCCTGGGGCCGGTCCACCGCAGGCTGGAATCGACATCGCGGCTCGTGTTCGCGCCGGAGGAGACGCCGGAATTGCCGCCGGACCACGAGGCGATCGGCGGCGATCCGCAGAATCTGGATCTCGCCGCGCTCGTGGAGGACGAACTGCTTTTGTCGCTGCCGTTGATCGTGCAGCACACGCCGGCGGAGGAATGCAATGCGCCGGCGGTCGCGACGAAACCGCAACCCGCGCAGGAAATGCGCCGGCCGTTCGCGGGATTGAAGGACTTGCTGAAACATTGAACCGGAGATGACTTTCCATGCCTGTACAGAAAAGCCGCAAGACACCCTCGAAGCGCGGCATGCATCGTTCCCACGACCGCCTTTCGAAGCCTGCGCTGTCCAAGGACCCGACGACGGGCGAGACCCATCTGCGCCATCGCGTGAGCCGTGACGGCTTTTATCGCGGGCGCAAGGTGATCGACGTCCCGGTCGAAGACACCGGGCAGGAATGAGGCCGGCGCCAACGGCGCTTTGACGGCACACCCGATGTTGCGTTATTCGCGCGTCGCAGGCACCGGCAGTTATCTGCCGGAGCAGATCCTGACGAACAAGGATCTCGAATTGCGCATCGACACGACCGACGAGTGGATCCGCACGCGCACCGGCATCGAACGGCGCCACATCGCGGGACCCGATGAGACCAGCTCCTCGCTGGGCGAGCACGCAGCGCGGCGCGCGCTGAAGGCCGCGGGACTCACGCCTGCAGATGTGGATTTCATCGTCGTGGGCACGACGACGCCGGACCTGATTTTCCCGAACACGGGAACCCTTCTCCAGGAACGCCTCGGGATCCACGGCTGCCCCGCGTTCTCGCTCGAGACCGCCTGCAGCGGATTCATCTATGCGCTTTCCATCGCCGACAAGTACGTCCGCTGCGGCGAGGCGAAATGCGCTCTCGTCGTGGGCGTTGAGTGCCTGTCGCGATTCGTCGACTGGACCGACCGTTCGACCTGCGTCCTGTTCGGCGACGGCGCGGGCGCTGTCGTGCTCACGCCGGCGGATGAGCCGGGAATCATCGGCACGCATCTCCATTCCGACGGGAAGTACAAGGACCTGCTGTATTTCCCGTACGGCGTTTCGAGCGGCTTCGAGACGCTCCGGAACAATTCGACCGACGGCCTCAAGATGCTCGGCAACGAAGTCTTCAAGGTCGCGGTGCGCACGCTGTCCAAGCTCGTCGACGAGACGCTCGCGAAGAACGGCGTCGAGCGCGGCGACATCGACTGGCTGATTCCGCACCAGGCGAACCTCCGCATCATCCAGTCGGCGGCCGACAAGCTCGGGCTGCCGATGGAGAAGGTCGTCGTAACCGTGCAGGACCACGGCAATACCTCCGCCGCCTCGATCCCGCTCGCCTGGGACACGGCCGTCCGCGACGGGCGCATCCACCGCGGTCAGATGCTGCTTCTCGAGACATTCGGCGGCGGCTTTACCTGGGGTTCGGCGCTGATACGCTACTGAAATGCGGCAGACGACTATCGGAAGTCTCGGACTGGTGCTGCTCCTGTCGGCCGGATCGGCGTCCGCCGAGCAATTCGTGTTGCCGGCCCAAGGCAGCGACGTCATCGGCGTCACGGTGACGACGCAGGCGGAGGCGAGCGACACACTGCTCGACATTGCCCGCCGTCACGGCGTCGGCTACGAGGAAATCACGAACGCGAATCCGGGCGTCGATCCCTGGCTGCCGGGGGCGGGCACCGTCGTCACTGTGCCGAAGCAACGGATACTGCCGCGCGCGCCGCGCACCGGCATCGTGATCAATCTGCCGGAGCATCGACTCTACTGGTATCCGCCCGCGACGGCGGGTCAGGCGCCGGTCGTCTGGACGTTTCCGGTCAGCATCGGAAAGATGGACTGGAATACGCCGCTCGGCAGGACGACCGTCGTCGCCAAGGTGAAGAACCCGACCTGGACTCCGCCGAAGTCCGTGCGCGAAGAACATGCGAAGAACGGCGACATCCTGCCCGCGATCGTTCCGGCGGGGCCGGACAATCCGCTCGGCCTCTTTGCGCTTCGGCTCGGGATTCCGGGCGGCGCCTATCTGATCCACGGCACGAACAGGCCGGCCGGCGTCGGCATGCAGGTGACGCACGGCTGCATGCGCCTTTATCCCGAAGACATCGAAAAGCTCTACGGTCTCGTGCCGGTGAACGCGCCGGTGATGATCGTCAACCAGCCCTACAAATGGGGCTGGAACGAGGGTGAACTCTTGATCGAGGTGCACCCGCCGCTGCAGGAGGATGCGGTCGAGGCGCCGACGCTCACCGACCTCACGCGGCTGATCGTCGATGCGACGCGTGCGCAGCCGCTCGCGATCGACTGGATCGGCGCCGAGCGCACCTGGCGCGAAGCCCGTGGAATGCCGACGCCCGTTTCCGTCGCGGGCTCGCGCACCGCCGCGCTGCCGCCCGCCCAGTAGTACGTCCCTGAAAAGCGAAAGCCCCGCGGTGTCGCCACCGCGGGGCCTTTCTGTTGGCGTACGACGTCGATTACTTCGACATCGACTTTTCGAACATGCGATTGAGCTTCTCGCTGTTCGCGTCGCAGCACTGCTGCGCTGCCTGCGCCGCAGACGCAGCCTGATTGGCCGTGTTCTGCGCCGAGGTGGCAGCCTGCTGTGCGGCGGCCGCGGCACGGCTTGCGCCATCCGCTGCAGTCTTCACACCGTCGAGGTCACCCGACAGCTTGGAGACCTGCGACTTGAGCGAGTCGACTTCCGCCTGCAAGGGCTTCAGATCGGTGCAGCCGGCGCCCAGGGCGATAACGGCGGCAGCGACGCCCACCTTCAGGATGTTGGTCATGAGATTTTTCTCCACAAGGTTGCATGGAACGTTACAAGCCGCTTGCGCGGATGCACGGCGCCGGCGGTCCTTCCTGTCCGCACGGTGGCGATGCGGATCGTAACGTATCAGCGCGGTGGGTGAAAGCATGTTCGGCGCTTGTCGCCGCCCGGCGACAACGAATCCGGAGTCGGTGTCGGACAAACACGCACGTTTTGCGTTGCGTGTTTTGCGCTGCGGCGTGCGGTTGCGCATCGAGTGTGCGCAGTGACGCGGCCGGGACTCGGCTCGCTCGCTAAAGATCGATCTTTATTCGCTCGATCGCCGGTCCCGGTCGTGCACTGCGCGCGCTGACCGCGTCGGTGATTCCGGAGCGGGACAGAGATCGCGGCCGGTTTTGCTGCGGACGCTTGCCAGCACGCTATCGCCTGTATATAATCACACCCACTGGGTATTCATACAGGTGGAGCATGTCAGACGATCTTACGCCGCGCCAACGCCAGATCCTCGAGTTCATCCAGGACGCGATCGCCGCCAACGGCCTGCCGCCGACCCGCGCGGAAATCGCGGAAGCGCTCGGCTTCCGTTCCGCGAACGCCGCCGAGGAGCACCTGCGCGCACTGCAGCGCAAGGGGGTGCTTGCGCTGATCGCGGGCAGCGCACGCGGCATCGTGCTGAAAGACGCGCTCCGCGAACAATTCGGCCTGCCGCTCATCGGCCGGGTGGCGGCCGGGCGGCCGATCCTGGCGGAGGAGCATATCGAAGGCCGCTTCCAGATCGATCCGGCGCTCTTCAGTCCGCGCCCGCATTACCTGCTCCGGGTCAGCGGCATGAGCATGCGCGACGTCGGCATCCTCGACGGCGACCTGGTCGCGGTTCACCGCTCCCCCGACGTCCGCAACCGGCAGATCATCGTCGCGCGGCTCGAGAACGAGGTGACGGTCAAGCGCTATCGCCAGGAAGGCTCGGTGGTCTGGCTCATGCCGGAGAATCCGGACTTCGAACCGATCCGCGTCGATCTTCGCAAGCAGTCGATGACGATCGAAGGCGTGGTCGTCGGCGTTCTGCGGCGTGGCCGGCCGGACGTCATGCAATGAGCGATGCGCTCGCGGAACTGCTGCGTCATCCCGCGCTCTGGCGCGGCAGCGATGCGGGCGATTCCCCGACCGTTTCGACCGGCTTCCGCCATCTCGATGCGCGCCTGCCGGGCGGCGGCTGGCCCTTGTCCACGCTGATCGAACTCCTCGTGCCCGCCGCCGGCGTCGGCGAAATCCGCCTGCTTCTGCCGGCGCTCCGCACGCTCGCGACCGCGACGCCCGGGGAGCCGCGCTGGATCGCCTGGCTCGCTCCGCCGCATCTGCCGTATGCGCCGGCGCTCGCCGATGCGGGACTCGATCCCGCGCGCATGCTGGTGATCCGCCCGCGCGCCGGGCAGGACAGACTGTGGGCGATGGAACAGGCCTTGCGCTCCGGCGTCTGCGCGGCCGTCCTCGGCTGGATCGGCGCGGCCGGCGATCAGGCCTTGCGTCGCCTGAAGCTGGCAGCGGAGGAAGGACAGACTCCTGGTTTTCTGTTGCGACCCTCCGGCCATCGCGGCGAATGCTCGCCGGCCGCGCTCCGGCTTGCGCTCATGGCGCGCGAATACGGTCTCGACGTTGAAATCCTGAAGAGCCGCGGCGGCGGCCCGGCGCGCATCGAGCGCCTGCCGATCCACTGAAGTAACCCGAATGCTGGAAGGACGTCCGGCCACGATCACGCCGGCACCGGCGAGCCATCGGCCCGCATTGGAGGCGGTGCCTGCATCGCCGACTGCCATGGCTCGGCGCACGCGCGAGCTGTGGCTCGCCGCGCATTTTCCCCGCCTGCCGCTCGATGCTCTGTTCCCGGGAACGGGGCAGGCACGCGCGGCCGTCGTGGTCGCCCCCGACGATCCACGGCGTTCCGTCGTCGCCTGCAACGAGCGCGCCGTCCGCCAGGGCGTGGCGCCCGGCATGAGCCTCAATGCAGCCCTCGCCCTGGTGCCGGGACTTCGGGTCGAGGAACGCAGGCTTGCGGCGGAAGCGGCGCTGCTCGATCGTCTGGGACGCTGGGCGCTGCGGTTCACGCCGGTCGTCAGTCTCGAGCCGCCTTCCGCGGTGCTCGCCGAAGTGCGCGGCAGCCTCGACCTGTTCGGCGGCGTCATGGCGCTGTGGCGGCGCGCGCTCGCGGGTCTTTCCGCGAGCGGGTTGCAGGCGTCGCTCGCACTCGCGCCGACGCCGCGCGCGGCGCTCTGGCTCGCGCGCGCCGATCTCGCGATGACCGTGACCCGCGCCGATGCGATGCCGGGCCTTGCGGCGCGGCTGCCGCTCGCCTGCCTGCAATGGCCGGAGGACACGATCACGGCCCTGTGGGGGCTCGGCGTCCGGAACGTCTCCGATCTGCTGCGCCTGCCGCGCGCGGGTTTCGCCGCGCGTTTCGGGCCGCGGTTGCTCGATGAACTCGACGAAGGCCTCGGCCGGCGCCCCGAGCCGCGCCGGCGCCATGTCGTGCCGGAGCGTTTCGACGAACGTCTCGAGCTGCCGGCCGCCGCAGAACTCACGGCCGGGTTGCAGCCGGCACTCGAGCGACTGCTCGATCAGCTCGATGCCTTCCTGCGCGCCCGCGCGTCGGGCGTCGGTGCCCTGCGCCTGGATCTCCTGCACCGTGGACAGGTGCCGACGCGGTTCTGGGTGACGCTTGCCCGCATGGCGGGCGATGCGGGGCATCTGCGCGAACTCGTGCGCGAAAGACTCGCGCAGTGCCGGCTCGCAGCGCCGGTCGAGGCGCTCCGGCTGCGTTCCGGGGTGCTGCTGCCGCTCACGCTTCGCGACGCAGGGCTTTTCGAGCGCGGCCGGAATGCGGACCCGGGAGCAACGGCGCGTCTCCTCGATCGCCTGCGCGCGCGGCTCGGCGAGCAGGCGGTGTTCGGCGTCACGCCGGTGCCGGAGCATCGTCCCGAACGTGCCTGGCGCGTCGCGGAGCCGGGCCGCGCGACACCCGTGCCGTTGCTGCCGGCTGTGCGTCCGGAGCGTCCGCTGTGGATGCTCGCCGAGCCGCAGCCGCTCGATCGCTGGGACGGCGTGCTCGTCACCGGCCCGGAGCGCATCGAAACCGGCTGGTGGGATGGTCACGACGTCCGGCGCGACTACTACGTCGCGCTTTCCCGCGCGGGCGTCCGCCTCTGGATTTTCCGCGAACGCCCACCCGGCCAGCGTTGGTTCCTTCACGGTGTATTCGGCTGAGAACGTTCATGCACTACTCGTCCCTGGCCCGCGCTGCACGGGATCCGGCGGGGTTTCCCGCTCGCGAACTCCGCCGGAACTTACGAGTTCGCTCGCGGGAACCCCGCCACCTCGTGCAGCGCGGGCCGGAGAACCGGGCGGCGCGCGGGCAAGCGCGCCGGGACCCCGCGAGTGAGCGACTAAAGTTCCGGCGGAGCGAACGAGCGGGAGTCCCGGCAGCGAAGCCCGCGCGACGGGCGTGACTTCACGCGGGCGTGATGCACGATGTCGTATGCCGAGCTGCACTGCATCAGCAACTTCACGTTCCTGCGCGGCGCCTCGCATCCGGGCGAACTGGTCCAGCGGGCGAAGCAGCTCGGGTACGCGGCGCTCGCGCTGACCGATGAATGTTCGCTCGCCGGCAGCGTCCGCGCCTTCGCCGCGGCGCGCGAGGCCGGCCTTACCCTCATCACCGGCAGCGAGTTCACGCTCACGGACGGATTGCGGCTCGTCTGTCTCGCGACCAGCCGCCGCGGATACGCGGCGCTTGCGCGCCTGATCACGGGAGGGCGCCGCGCGGCGGTCAAAGGGCAATACCGGCTCTGCCGCGCGGATCTCGACGCGGGACTCGAGGATTGTCTCGCGTTGTGGCTGCCGGGCCCGCAGCCTGCGGCCGAGGAGGGGACGTGGCTCCGCGAGCGCTTCGACGGCCGTCTCTGGCTCGCCGTGGAATTGCAGGCGGGCGGACGCGACCGCGAGCGGCTCGAGCGGCTCACGGCACTTGCACGCGATCTCGAGATGCCTGCGGTCGCGGCGGGCGACGTGCACATGCACCAGCGCCGCCGGCGCGCGCTCCAGGACACGCTGACCGCGGTGCGCCTGAAGACGACGGTCGGGCGCGCGGGCCATACGCTCCATCCGAACGGCGAGCGGTCGCTCCGCGCGCTCGCGCGGATCTCGGAGCTCTTTCCCGCGGAGCTCGTCGAGGCGACGCTGCGCGTCGCGGAGCGCTGCCGCTTCTCGCTCGACGAGCTCCGCTACGAGTACCCGGAGGAGATCGTGCCGGCGGGCGCGACGCCCGCTTCCCATCTGCGCCGCCTGGTCGAGGAGGGCGTCGCACGGCGTTGGCCGGCGGGCACGCCGCCGGCCGTGCGCGAGCTGCTCGAGCGCGAACTCGCGCTGATCGGCGAACTCGGCTACGAACGCTATTTCCTGACGGTCCACGACCTGATCGAGTTCGCGCGCGGACGCGGCATCCTGTGCCAGGGACGAGGATCGGCGGCGAACTCGGCCGCCTGCTACGCGCTCGGCATCACCGAGGTGGATCCCGCGCGCATGTCGATGCTGTTCGAGCGCTTCATCTCGCGCGAACGCAACGAGCCGCCCGACATCGACGTGGATTTCGAGCACGAGCGGCGCGAGGAGGTGATCCAGTACCTCTACGCGAAGTACGGCCGCGGCCGCGCCGCGCTGACCGCGACCGTGATCTGCTACCGGCCGAAGAGCGCGGTGCGCGACGTCGGCAAGGCGCTGGGTCTCGACCCGCCGCAGGTCGACCGCCTGGCGCACGCGATGCAGTGGTGGGACGGGCACGAGGTCGAGGACTCGCGGATCCGGGACGCCGGTTTCGACACCGCGAACCCGCTCATCGCGCGCGTGCTCGCGCTGACGCGCGAGCTGATCGGGTTTCCGCGGCACCTGTCGCAGCACACCGGCGGTTTCGTGATCTCGCGCGGGCCGCTCGACGAGCTGGTTCCGGTCGAGAACGCGGCGATGCCGGAACGCACGGTGATCCAGTGGGACAAGGACGACCTTGACGAGCTGCGGCTCCTCAAGGTCGACGTGCTGGGCCTCGGCATGCTCACCGCGATCCGCCGCGCGCTGGCTCTCGTCTCGACGCGCCGCGGGCGGGAGTTTTGCCTTTCCGACATCCCGGCCGAGGATTCCGCCGTCTACGAGATGATCTGCAGGGCCGACACCGTCGGTGTGTTCCAGATCGAGTCGCGGGCGCAGATGGCGATGCTGCCGCGGCTGCGGCCTGCGAATTACTACGACCTATGCATCGAGGTCGCGATCGTGCGTCCCGGGCCGATCCAGGGGCAGATGGTGCACCCGTACCTGCGGCGGCGAAGCGGGCAGGAACCGGTCGTCTACCCGGGCCCCGAGGTCGAGGGGGTGCTCTCGCGCACCCTCGGCGTGCCGATCTTCCAGGAGCAGGTGATGCAGCTTGCGATCGTCGCTGCGGGCTTCACGCCGGGTGAGGCCGATCGCCTCCGGCGCGCGATGGCGGCCTGGAAGCGAAAGGGAGGCCTCGGCCCGTTCGAGCAGCGTCTCGTCGAGGGCATGCGCGCGCGCGGCTACGACGAGGGCTTCGCGCGGCAGGTGTTCCAGCAGATTCTCGGCTTCGGCGACTATGGTTTTCCGGAAGCCCACGCCGCGAGCTTCGCGCTCCTCGTCTATGTCTCGGCCTGGCTCAAGCGCCATGAACCGGCCGCGTTCTGCTGCGCGCTCCTGAACAGCCAGCCGATGGGCTTCTATGCGCCCGCGCAACTCGTGCGCGATGCGCGCGGCCACGGCGTGACCGTGCTGGCCGCCGACGTCAATGCGAGCGCGGTCGAGTCGACGCTCGAGTACCCCGACGAGGGCGGTCCGCCGGCATTGCGTCTCGGTCTCGACCGCGTGCGCGGACTCTCGCGCGAGGGCGCGGATCGCGTCGCCGCCGCCCGCGCCGAGGGTCCCTTTGGCCGGGTGACGGAACTTGCGCGCCGTGCGCGCCTGTCGCGGCGCGACCTCGCGTCGCTTGCCGCGGCGGGAGCGCTCGCAGGATTGGCGGGCCACCGTCATCGCGCGTCCTGGGAGGTCCTGGGTGTCGAGCCGCCGCTGCCGCTCCTGCCGGTGGCGGAACGCGAGGAGGGGCTACCGCTGTTGCGTGCGCCCGCCGAGGGCGAGGACATCGTCGCGGACTACCGGACACTCGGATTCACGCTCGCACGGCATCCGCTGGCCCTCGTCCGGTCGACGCTCGGGAAGGAGGGCTGGCTCACGGCGGCCGAGGTCGCGGAGCTTTCCGACGGTGCCGCCGTCCGGACCGGCGGACTCGTCGTCACGCGCCAGCGGCCGGGAAGCGCGGGGGGCGTGATCTTCGTGACGCTGGAAGACGAAACGGGTTACGTGAACCTGGTGGTCTGGAGCCGGATCGCGGATGCGCACCGGAAAGCGATGCTCGGGGCGCGGCTCCTCGGGGTCGCCGGCCGGCTGCAGCGGGAGGGGGAAGTGCGGCACGTCGTGGTCGACACGCTCGAGGACCGGTCCGCGCTGCTCGGAAGTCTCGTGACCAAATCGAGAAGCTTCCGCTAGGAAGGGACGAATCAAAGGGGACGTTCCCCTTTAACGACACGCTTTCCTGACCGACAGGAAGACACGGTGTTAAAGGGGAACGTCCCCTTTGATTCCTAGCGGCGGCGGTTCGGCTCGCGCCGCGGCCGCTTCATCGGGCGATTGCCGGTCTCGTCGATATCGTAGTCGTCGAAATCCGACAGGAGACCGGCAGTGCGCTTCTCCTCGCGCATGCGCTCGAGTTTCCGCCACGCCGGCTCGCCCGCAACCCGCGCGCCGCGACGCTTGCGGGTGTCGAAATCGCGCATGAGCTGGTCGACATCGAGGTCCTCCGCGGCTTCCTCGAGTTCGTCCGGCTCGTCTTCCTCGAATTCTTCCTTGGCCTTCTCGCTCATGCGACCAGTCCAGGGTCACTGCGGGCCGACTTATAAAACGCGGCGGGCGCCGCCGCAAGGGGTCTCAGCGCACCAGCTGATTCAACTGGAAGATGGGTAGCAGAAGCGCGATCACGATCACGAAAACGAAACCGCCCATCAGCAGGATCATCAGGGGCCCCAGGACGCCCACGGCCGTATTGACCACGCCGTCGAGCTCGCGTTCCTGGTTGTCGGCCGCCCGTTCGAGCATGGCCTCGAGTTCGCCGCTGGTCTCGCCGCTAGCGACCAGGTGGACGAGCATGGGCGGGAAGAGCTTGCTCGCGCCTATCGAGCGGGCGATCGGCGCGCCCTCGCGCACCCGAACCGCGGCATCCTGCACGGCACGGCGCATCGGCGAGTTCGTGACGACATCGGCCGCTATCTTGAGCGCCTCGAGCACGGGGACCGTGCTGGACGTGAGGATCGAGAACGTGCGCGCGAAGCGGGCCGCGTTATTGCCGCGGGTCACGCGGCCGATCAGCGGCAGGCGGAGCTTGAAGGCGTCGTAGCGGTAGCGGGCGGCCGGGTCCTTGAGCCAGCGACGGAAGCCCCATACGACGCCGGCAATGACGATGAGCATCAGCCACCACCATGCCCGCAGGAAATCCGAGGCTGCTATCAGCATGCGGGTCAGGATCGGCAGTTCGCGCTCGCCCGCCTCGAACACGCGCACGACCTCCGGCACCACGTAGCCGAGCAGCAGTCCGACGATGCCCAGGCAGATTACGGTCAGGAGGACCGGGTAGATCATCGCGTTCCGGATCTTCTGCTGCAGAATCTGGCGGTTCTCGGCGTAATCCGCGATCCGCTCGAGCACGGTGTCGAGGTGTCCCGACTGCTCGCCTGCTGCGACCGTCGCGCGATAAATCTCGGGGAACACGGTCGGAAATGCGCCGAGGCCTTCCGCGAGCGTGCGGCCCTCCATGACGCGCGCGCGCACGCCTGCGACGACGCTCCGCACCCGCGGTTTCTCGCTTTGCTGCGAAACCGCGAGCAGGGCTTCTTCGACCGGGATGCCGGAGCGGACGAGCGTCGACAACTGCCGCGTGAGCAGCGCGACGTCCGCGATGCGGATCCGGTTGCCGAAAGAGAAACTGAAGGCCTGAGTCGGCGCCGCATCGCTGACTTCCGTGACGGTGACCGGCAGCAGGGACTGGTCCCGCAGCAGCTGCCGCACCTGGCGCGCGCTGTCGCCGTCGAGGACTCCGCGCCTTTCCCGGCCGGCGGGATCGAGCGCCGTGTATTCGTAGGCTGCCATCACTCCTCGCGGGTGACGCGCAACAGTTCCTCGAGCGAGGTGACGCCGGCCAGGACCTTGGCGCGGCCGTCGTCGCGGATGCCGGGTGTCAGCTCGCGCGCATGCCGTTCGAGCTCATGCTCGCCGGCACCGTCGTGGATCATGACGCGCATGCGGTCGTTGACGATCACGAGCTCGTAAATGCCGGTGCGTCCCCGGTAGCCGCTGCCTGCATCCACGCCCGGCCGGTAGATCGTCGCGCGTCCGGCGTCGACCTGGGGCAGCCCCAGGAGCCGCGCTTCGTAGTCGCCGGCCGGATAGCCGATTCGCGTGTCCGGGTTCAGCACCCGCACGAGCCGCTGCGCGACGACACCGAGCAGAGTGGAGGCGAGCAGGAAAGGTTCGACACCCATGTCGCGAAGGCGCGTGACGGCGCCGACCGCGGTGTTCGTATGGAGCGTCGACAGCACGAGGTGTCCGGTGAGCGATGCCTGGACGGCAATCTGGGCCGTCTCGGTGTCGCGGATCTCGCCGACCATCACGACGTCCGGATCCTGGCGCAGGATCGCGCGCAAGCCCCGGGCGAATGTCATTTCGACCTTGGTGTTCACCTGGGTCTGGCCGATGCCGTCGATGTAGTACTCGATCGGATCCTCGACCGTCATGATGTTGCGCGTGTGGTCGTTGATGCGTTCGAGTGCCGCGTAAAGTGTCGTCGTCTTGCCGGACCCGGTCGGGCCGGTCACTAGAATGATTCCGTGGGGCTTGTGGATCAGGTCGTCGATCATGCCCTGCACCTTGGGCTCCATGCCGAGCGAGGCGAGATGGAGACGGCCCGCCTGCTTGTCGAGGAGGCGGAGCACGACGCGTTCGCCGTGTCCGGAGGGCAGGGTGGACACGCGCACATCGACCGCGCGCCCGGCGATCCTGAGACTGATGCGGCCGTCTTGCGGCAGGCGCTTCTCGGCGATGTCGAGCCGTGACATGACCTTGATGCGGGAAATCAGGAGCGGCGCGACGGCACGCTTCGTCTGGAGTACCTCGCGCAGCACGCCGTCGACGCGGAACCGCACGACGAGGCGGTTTTCGTAGGGTTCGACATGGATGTCGGAGGCGTTTTCCTTGATCGCTTGAGTGAGCACCGCGTTGATGAGGCGGATGACCGGCGCGTCGTCCTCGCTCTCCATGAGATCGGAGGGCTCCGGCAGGCCCTCGGCCAATCCAGCCAGGTCCGTCTCACCCTCGATTCCCTCGACGATCTGCCCGGCTTCGCCGCTGCCGCCTTCATAGGCCTTGCGCAGAAGATCGTCGAACGCGGATTCGGCGACGCGTTCGATGATGAGCGGTATTCCGAGGAATCGGCGAAGTTCGGCGACGGCCGATGGCTGGGCGCCCTCGCGATAGACGATCTGCGCCTTGCCGTCGACGACGCCGCGCACCAGCACGCCGTGCCGTTTCGCGAAGGCGAAGGGCAGACGGCCGACGGGCGCGATCGGTTTCGGCGTGCCGGAAATCATCGGCCGTTCCGAGTCACTGGGACGGGCTGACGGGCGGGTCCGCGGTCTCGGGCGGCGGCACGGATTCGGTCGGCCCGGGTCCTGCCGGCGGCGCCGGCACATCGGCGGGCGGCGATGCGGGCGTTTCCCCCGGAGGCAGTGCGCCCGCAGCCGCGGGCACCGTCGGATTCACGATCGGCGGCAAAGAAGGCTGCCGTGCGCCCGGCATCATCTTCACCTTGCCGTCGTTACGGTCGAGCTGAAGATTCCGCAGGTAATTGTACTTGGCATTCGTCTCGATCGCAGCTTGCTCGGCAGTCCGGATCACGCGCGGCCGGATGAACACCATGAGGTTGGTCTTGGTCTTCTGCGTGCTCCGCACGCGGAACAGCGCGCCGATGACCGGGATTTTTCCGAGCAACGGCACCCGGCTCTCGCTTTCGGTAAGCCGGTCCTCGATCAGGCCCCCCAGCACGATCATTCCGCCGTCGTCAACGAGCACGCGGGTCGTGATGGTGCGCTTGTTGGTCACAAGGTCGGTCGTCGAAACCTGTGCCGCCGCCGCCGCGACGCTGGAGGCCTCCTGCTCGATCTTCAGCAGGATCGTGTTCTCGTCCGTAATCTGCGGCGTGATCTTCAGGATGTTGCCGACTTCCTTGCGCTCGATTGTCTGGAAGGGATTTACCGCGCCGCCGGTCCCGCCCGTGTTCGAGAAAGAACCCGTGAGGAACGGGACTTCCTGCGCGACCTTGATCTGGGCTTCCTCGTTGTCGAGCGTGATCACTGACGGCATCGACACGATGTTGGTATCGCCATTGCTCGCAAGTGCCCGCAGGATCGCGGCGAAGTTGGTGCCACTGTCCTGTTGCCGCCCGCCGCCGACCGTGAATCCGCCAGGCGCCGAGGTCACCGATGAAGGATCGTCAATGGCGCGCGCGACATCGCCGAGGCTGACGCCCGCGATCGGCTGGTTGAACAGGCCGACGAGGAAATTGTCTCCGGAGCCGTCGACGATCCAGTTGACGCCGAGATCGCGCGAGGCGTCGTTCGAGACCTCGACCAGCATCGCCTCGATGATGACCTGGGCGCGACGCACGTCCAGCCGGTCGATGACGGACATCAACGAGCGCATGGTCTTCGGCGGCGCGGTGATCACGAGCGCGTTCGTCTCGGGATCCGCCCAGATCGTCACTGACTTGTCGACGCCGCCCGCGGTCGGCGGCGCGGCGGGCTGACCGGCTGCGGCGGCGGAGGCGCCCGACTGTTCCTTGAGTTTGCCGGCGAGTTTCTCGGCATCGGCGTAGCGCAGGTAGCGGACCTGCGTGTCGCCGCCAGCCTCGAGCGGCGTGTCGAGGTGGGTGATGATCGTGCGGAAGCGCAGGCGCTGCGAGGTCTCGCCGCTCAGGAGCACGCTGTTCGTGCGCTCGTCGGCGACGACGCGGGCGCCGCCCGCGGCCTCGGCGCCCTGTGCGACGGACAGCGAATTGACGACGCGCACGATGTCGGTCGAAGAGGCATGCTCGAGGCGGATCACCTCGAAGTCGCCGTCACCGCTCCGGTCGATGCGCTGGATGATGCGGATCATGCGGTTCACGTTCGACGCGCGATCCGACAGGATCAGCATGTTCGAGGCCGGATAGGACGCCAGATGGGCGGCCTGCGGCATCATCGGCCGCAAGATCGGCACGAGCTGTCCCGCCGAGACGTTCCGGACCTGGATGACCTGCGTCACGATTTCGTCCGACGTCGAGCTGACGCTGTCCGGCAGGTCGTTGGCCGGCACCTGGCGCGCGGTCGCGTCCGGCAGGATCTTGATCACCGATCCCGACTGCACGGCCATGTAGCCGTGGACCTGGAGGATCGCGAGGAAGGCCTCGTAAAAGGCGGCCGGGCTCATGGGCGACGTCGAAAGCATCGTCACCTGCGCCCGCACGCGCGGGTCGACGATGAAACTCTTGCCGGTCACCTGGCTCACCGCCTCGATGACCTGACCGAGATCGGCGTCCTTGTAGTTCGGCGTGATCTGCGCGCCCTGCTGGGCCGCCGCCGCGAGGGGCAGGGCGCAGGCGAGCATTGCGGCCAGTTGGATGAATCGCGTCATCGAGTCGTTCCTTCGGAAGAAGGCCTTCATTCGGTCGCTTCCTGCAACTCGTCCTGTTCGGCGTCGGCTGGCGGCTGCAATTCCTGGGCGACCGCGGCCGGGTCGACGGTGATCTGTTGCTGCTGTCCGCTGCGGTCGATGGTCAGCGTCACGGCCGAGCCCTGGCCGATGCCGCGGAGAATCTCGAGTCCGCGATTTGGATCGTCGAGTGCCGCGCCATTGACCGCCATGACGAGATCGCCCGGCTGCAGTCCCAGGCTGACGAACTGTGCGCGGTTGCGCCCGGGATACACGCGGTAGCCCTTGAGTGTCCCGCCCGCGAATACCGGTTGCGGCCGCAGCAGATCGCCGGCGGACGCCGGGTTCTGCACGAGCAGCTGGCGCACGCTGTCGGCAAGCGACCCATCCTGCGGGGACGCGCCCGGTAAACTCGCCGACGCCATCGGCACGCCGCCGCCACTCAGGCGCGGCAGCATCAGCGATTCGCGCGCGCCGCCGCGATCGAGGATTACGCGATCCGGATAAACCGCGAAGAGCTTGGCGCCGCCTGGCAACGCGGCGCCGGTCGCGTACACGCGGGCCGACTGGCCGCTTGCGCCGATGATGGCCCAGCCCAGTTCGGGCTGGCTCCCCGCGAGCGTTCCCGCGAGCGTCAGGTTTGCGGAGGTCGCGGGCGCCTGCGAAGGATCGCCCGACGAGGCCGCGACTCCGAACAGATGCGCGTTGACGATTGCGTTGAGGTCGACCGCTGGCGTCTCCACGACGGAAGTCGGCGGCATGAGTTCCGACCCCGTTCCGCCGGAACCGAGCGCCCGCCAAAGGAGGGCGGCCAGTTGCGCCGCTATGACGACGACCAGCACGACCGTCACGAGTGTCGGCGCCGCGCCAGCGAGACCCGCGGACGCACCGCCCGCCGGGCGGCGCCAAGGCGCGACGATTCGGTCGACTAACTGCATCCGCTTGTGTGATCCGCGAGCCCTGGGGAAACCGGGACATGATACGGGTTGCCGCCGCAGGGCCACAAGGCGAAAACCGGCCTGAAATCGAAGTAACGGCGGGCACTTGTGCGACACTTCTCAAACCGGGCTTTCAATTGTGTCTCCGTTTGGCGAATGACGCCCCGGTCACTTGTGCGGCGGGCAGGTCATCCCTATAAATGACCCGAGGGCAAGGACGGGCGAATCGGTGGCTGGAGACAAGGAACGGGATGTCGGGCAGGGCGGCCTCGGCCTGGTGGTCGAGGAGGCGCAGCCGCAGCTCAAGAAGCCGCCGCTGTTCCAGGTCGTGCTGCTGAACGACGACTACACGCCGATGGAATTCGTGGTCGACGTGCTCGAGCGGATCTTCAGTCTCGACCGGACACGGGCGACGCGGGTGATGCTCGAAGTCCACATGCACGGCAAGGGTGTCTGCGGCGTGTTCACCTTCGAGATCGCCGAGACGAAGGTGGCGCAGGTGATGACCTATGCAAGGCAGCATCAGCATCCGCTGCTCTGCACGATGGAGGAGACCTGATTGCTTTCGAGTGAACTCGAATACTGCTTGAACGAGGCCTATCAGAAGGCCCGCGACGCGCGCCACGAGTACATGACAGTGGAGCACCTGCTGCTGTCGATCCTCGACGCGCCGCGCGTGCGCGAGATCCTGAAAGCCTGCGGCGCCGATCTCGCGCGACTGCAGAGCGAGTTGCAGAAGTTCATCGACGAGACGACGCCAGCGCTCGCGGCCGAGGACGATCGCGAAGTGCAGCCGACGCTCGGCTTCCAGCGCGTTCTCCAGCGCGCCGTCTTCAATGTGCAGTCGAGCGGCAAGAAGGAAGTCACGGTCGCGAACGTCCTGGTCGCAATTTTCAGCGAGAAGCAGTCGCACGCGGCATACCTGCTGTCATTGCAGGACGTCACGCGACTCGATATCGTCAATTTCATCTCGCACGGCCTGCCGTCCTCGGGCGAAGGCCGCGAACCCGCGCGCGAGGAAGGCACGACGGGCGAGCGCGAGGCGACGGACGAGAGCGGCACGGCCGCGCTCGAGAAATACACGATCAACCTGAATGCGCAGGCGGCCGCGGGCCGCGTCGACCCGCTGATCGGGCGCCAGCTCGAGGTGCAGCGGACCATCGAGATTCTTTGCCGCCGGCGCAAGAACAACCCCCTCTATGTCGGCGAGGCCGGCGTCGGCAAGACCGCGATTGCCGAGGGACTCGCGAGACTCGTCGTCGAGAAAAAGGTGCCGGAAGTCCTGGCCGACTGCACGATCTACGCTCTCGACATGGGCGCCCTGATCGCGGGCACGAAGTATCGCGGCGATTTCGAGAAGCGCCTGAAGGGCGTCGTCAGCGAGCTCAAGAAAAGGCCCGGCGCGATCCTCTTCATCGACGAAATCCACACCGTCATCGGTGCGGGCGCCGCGTCGGGGGGCGTGATGGATGCCTCGAATCTGATCAAGCCGGTGCTCGCGAACGGCGAGCTGCGGTGTATCGGATCGACGACCTACCAGGAGTACCGCGGCATCTTCGAGAAGGACCACGCGCTCGCGCGCCGCTTCCAGAAGATCGACGTCGTCGAGCCGACGGTGGCCGAAACGATCGAGATCCTGCGCGGGCTCAAGACGCGTTTCGAAGAGCATCATGGGATCAGCTATGCCGACGACGCGCTGGTCGCAGCCGCCGAACTCGCCGCGCGACACATCAACGACCGGCATCTGCCGGACAAGGCGATCGACGTGGTCGACGAGGCGGGCGCTTCGCTGCGGCTGAAATCGGCGCCGGAACGCGAGACCACGGTGACCGTCGCGCACATCGAGTCGGTCGTGGCGCGCATTGCGCGCATCCCGGCAAAGAACGTCTCGACGTCCGATCGCGAAGTGCTCGCCAACCTGCAGCGCAACCTGAAGCTCGTCATTTTCGGGCAGGACGCGGCGATCGATGCGCTCTCCGCCGCCATCAAGATGTCGCGCGCCGGACTCGGCGACGAGCGCCACCCGGTCGGCAGCTTCCTCTTCGCCGGGCCGACCGGCGTCGGCAAGACCGAGGTGACGCGCCAGCTCGCAATCGCGCTCGGCGTCGAATTCCTGCGCTTCGACATGTCGGAGTACATGGAACGGCATACGGTGTCGCGCCTGATCGGCGCTCCGCCCGGGTACGTCGGATTCGACCAGGGCGGGCTGCTGACCGAAGCGATCGCGAAGCAGCCGCACTGCGTGCTGCTGCTTGACGAGATCGAAAAGGCGCATCCGGACGTGTTCAACCTGTTGCTGCAGGTGATGGACCACGGCACCCTCACCGACAACAATGGCCGCAAGGCGGATTTCCGGCACGTGATCATCGTGATGACGACCAATGCCGGCGCCGCCGAGATGAGCCGGGCGAGCATCGGCTTCACGACACAGGATCATTCGCCGGACGGCATGGAAGCGGTGCGACGGATCTTCGCTCCGGAGTTTCGCAACCGTCTCGATGCGATCATCCAGTTCGCGCCGCTCGACCCGCCGACCATCGAGCGGGTCGTCGACAAGCTGGTGATCGAGTTCGAGGCGCAGCTCGAGCAGAAGGCCGTGACGCTTTCGATGGACGACGACGCGCGCCGCTGGATCGCGGAGCGCGGCTACGACCCGAAGATGGGCGCGCGGCCGATGGCGCGGGTGCTCCAGGAGCACGTCAAGCGCCCGCTCGCCGAGGAGCTGCTCTTCGGCCGGCTCACGAACGGCGGCAGCGTGCGGGTCTCGCTCGCCACGGGCGGCGAAGGACTTGCGCTGGACATCCGCCCCGCGAAATCGCCGGAGCTGCTCGGCCAGGATTGACTCAAAGGGGACGTTCCCCTTTGCGGCGACCGCAAAGGGGAACGTCCCCTTTGAGTCAGCGCGCCCGGTAGATGATGCGGCCCTTCGAAAGGTCGTAGGGCGTCAATTCCACGGTGACCGTGTCGCCCGTCAGGATCCGAATATAGTGCTTCCGCATCTTGCCGGAGATGTGGGCGGTTACGACGTGATCGTTCTGGAGGCGGACGCGAAAGGTCGTGTTCGGCAGGGTCTCGACGACCTCGCCTTCCATCTGGATTGCCTCTTCTTTCGCCATCGCGCCCCGGAGCTGTAGCAGAAACCGCGCGGATTGTGCCGCACGCGCCCCCCAGGCGCAATTGCGTGTTTCATTCCCGCCACAGCGGCACTCGCGAATTGACGAGGTCCTGCAGCCGCGATTCGAACTCCACGCGCGGCAGATTGCGGCTGCCGAGGCTCGTCAGGTGCGGGCTCGGCATCTGGCAGTCGATCAGCGGCAGGTTCCGGGCGGCGCATTCCGCGACCAATCTTGCGAGGGCGACCTTGGACGCGTCCTTCTCGCGCGTGAACATGGATTCGCCGAAGAACATGCGGCCGAGCGCGACGCCATAGAGACCGCCGATCAGCCGATTCCCCTGCCAGGTTTCGAAGGAATGCGCGAGTCCTCGACGGTGCAGGAGTACGTAGGCCTCGTGCATCTCGGGCGTGATCCACGTGCCCGGCAGGCCTCGCCGCGGGCCGGCACAGGCTTCGATCACCTCGAGGAATGCCGTATTGATGCGCGTTTCGTAACCGCGCCTGGCGATCGACCGGCCGAGGCTCCGCGAGATGCGGAACTCGCCCGGAAAGAGCACGGCGCGCGGGTCCGGTGCCCACCAGAGGATCGGCTGTTCGGCGGAGTACCACGGAAACACGCCCTGACGATAGGCGTGAATGAGCCATTCCGGGGTCAGCGCGCCGCCGACCGCGAGCAGGCCGTTCGGCTCCGCGAGCGCGCGCGACGTCGGCGGCAGGGCCGTCGGCGGATCAGTCTTCTGCAGCCAGGCAATCCCGGACATCGGGACCGAGCCTAGCCGGGATGTCATCGCGCCGGAAGGGCAGGTGTCCCACGGCTTCCCGCAGCCAATCGCGTCGCGCCTTGCGCTCCCGGCGGAGCCAATGGCCGATCGCCGCGTCGAAGCCTGGATCCGCGATCGCGTGCATCGACCAGACCGGCGTCGGAATGAATCCGCGGAGCAGTTTGTGCTCGCCCTGGGTGCCGGGCTCGAAGCGGGCGAGGCCCTCGCGGATGCAATACTCGATTCCGCGGTAATAGCAAAGCTCGAAATGCAGGCTGTGATACTCGCCGCTCGCGCCCCAGTAGCGGCCATAGAGCGCGTCGCGTCCGCGCAGCGACACCGCGCAGGCGACCGGTTCCCCGTGGAGCATGGCGAGTTCGATGACGAGCGCATCCGGCATTGCGCGGGCGAGGCGCGAGAAAAAATCCCTGTTCAGATAGGGTGCGTGACCGTAGCGCGCGAACGTCATCGCATGCAGCCGGTAAACGGTTTCGATCGTCGCTTCGTCCAGTTCCTCGCCCCGCAGCGTTCGGCTTTCGATGCCGGCCTCGGCGACGCGACGGCGCTCACGCTTCAGTTTCTTGCGCTTCTCGGCGGTGAAGCCGGCCAGGAAGTCCTCGAAGCAGGTGTACTCGTCATTCCTCCAGTGAAACTGGCTGTCGAGCCGCGTCATCAGGCCGGCGGCGGAAAGAAATTCGCGATCGTGGTCCACGGGGAACAGAACGTGCAGTGACGAGACGCCGAGTTCACGCATGCGTTCAATCGCCGCATCGAGGAGCTGACGGCGGCCCGCGTCGTCGGCTGCGAGCAGGCGCGGCCCGGTCGCGGGCGTGAACGGTACGGCGCTGACAAGCCGCGGGTAGTAGCCCAGGCCCGCGCGGTGATAAGCATCGGCCCAGGCAAAGTCGAACACGAACTCGCCCCAGGAATGCGACTTCAGGTAGAGCGGAAGCGCTCCGTGCAGTCTTCCGTCCGGGCCGTGGAGAAGGACATGAGAGGCATCCCAGCCGGTTTCGATTGACGCGCAACCCGATTGCTCCAGAGCGAGCAGGAACTCATGACGGAGGAACGGCGCCTCGGCCCCCGACAGCGAATTCCAGTCCGACGCGTCGACGTCGGCGAGCGACCGTGCGAAGCGGATCGCCACGGCGCCTTCAGTGCGCGGCGGGCCGCTCGAGATAGCGATCGGCGTCGAGCGCTGCCATGCAGCCGGTGCCGGCGGAGGTGACGGCCTGGCGGTAGACGTGATCCGCAACGTCGCCGGACGCGAATACGCCGGGTACGCTCGTCGCCGTCGCATCGCCGCCGAGCCCGGACTTCACGATGATGTAGCCGTCCTTCATGTCGAGCTGGCCGTTGAAGAGCTCGGTGTTCGGCGTGTGACCGATCGCGACGAAGAGCCCCGTCACCGCGAGTTCACGGCTGCCGTTGCCCTTGGTGGACTGAAGTCTCACGCCCGTCACGCCGTGTTCCGATCCGAGCACCTCCGCGACCGCGTGATCCCAGACGAAGGAAACCTTGCCCTTCTTCTCGAGGGCCCGGAGCCTGTCCTGGAGGATCGCCTCGGCGCGAAGCTTGTCCCGGCGGTGCACGAGCGTGACGTGGGAGGCGATGTTGGTCAGATAGATGGCTTCCTCGACCGCCGTGTTGCCTCCGCCGACGACCGCGACCTTGTGGTCGCGATAGAAAAAGCCGTCGCAGGTGGCGCAGGCCGAGACACCGCGCCCGCGAAAAGTTGTTTCGGATTCGAGACCGAGATAGCGCGCCGACGCGCCGGTCGCGATGATGAGCGCGTCGCAGCGATACTCCGCGTCCTCGCCGATCAGATGGAACGGCCGCTCGCCGAGATCCGCGCGCGTGATCTGGTCGGACACGATCTCGACGCCGAAGCGTTCGGCGTGACGTCGCATGCGATCCATGAGCGCCGGGCCGAGCAGCCCCTCGACATCGCCCGGCCAGTTGTCGACTTCGGTCGTGGTCATGAGCTGGCCGCCCGGCTGCAGTCCCGTGAGCAGCAGCGGCTTGCGATTGGCGCGCGCGGCATACACGGCTGCCGCATAGCCCGCGGGCCCGGAGCCGAGGATGATCAGCCGCGAGTGGCGAGGGGTCGTCATGTATAGTGTTCTCCGCTCCGCGGCGCGCCTCGCGCTCGCAGGCACACCGAGCATGGGTGCTTGCCGGTTGAATTGCAACGCTCTTATAATCAACCGCTTATGAAACTTTCCTTATCAGGATTCTGATTCGTGGCCAGGACTGCAACTGAAGCAATGGGCGCTGACGCGAAACTCGATCCGGTCTTTGCCCGCGCCTTGCGCGAGGCGGCATTTTGGCTGCTCGCCGCGCTTGCGCTCGTGCTCCTGATCGCACTCGCAAGCTATGACGCCTCCGATCGCAGTTTCAGCTACACCGGCGAGCCCGGCCAGGTCGGAAACCTGATCGGTCCGCTGGGCGCCTGGGTTGCCGATGTGCTGTTCACGCTCTTCGGCTGGCCAGCGTTCCTGTTTCCGCTCGCGATCGCATTCAGCGCATGGTTCGGTCTCAAGCGTGCGCCCGAAGATCCGGGGCACGGGCGATCGACGATCGCGCTTCGCGTGATCGGCCTCGTCGCGGCGCTCGCGACCAGCTGCGGACTCGCGACGCTCCATTTCGCCGGCGGCGCCCTGCACGCGGGCGGCGGCGGCGTACTCGGCAGTCTCGTCGGCGACAGTCTCGCGGCAGTCGCATCGCTGCTCGGCGCGACGCTCCTCCTGCTCGCGCTCTGGTTTGCGAGCGTGCAGCTGTATACGGGTGTTTCGTGGTTGCGCGTCATGGATTTCCTCGGTCACGGGGTGCTCGAAGGCGCTGCCTGGGTCAGGGGCCGCATGGCGACGTCGAGAGACCAGGCCGTGGGCCGCGAAGCGCGCGAAGCGCGCGAAACGGCGGTGCGCGAAGTCCACAAGAAGACTGCGGCCCGCACGCCGCCGCGCATCGAGCTGCCGGCCGCGCGTGTGCCGGAGCCGAGCCAGCGCGTCGAGAAGGAGAAGCAGGTCCAGCTCTTCGCAAAGCCGCCCTCGCGCGATCTCCCGGCGCTCAGTCTCCTGGACGATCCGCCGGCGCGCGAGAAGTCGTATTCGCCGGAAGCGCTCGACGCGATTTCGCGTCTGGTAGAGATCAAGCTCAAGGACTTCGGTATCGATGTCGAAGTCGTCGCCGTGCAGCCGGGCCCGGTCATCACGCGCTTCGAGTTGAAGCCGGCGCCGGGCGTCAAGGTCAGCCAGATCAGCGCGCTCGCGAAGGATCTCGCGCGCGCGCTCTCGGCGATCAGTGTGCGCGTGGTCGAAGTCATTCCGGGGAAATCGGTGGTCGGCCTGGAGATACCGAACGAATCGCGCGAGCTCGTGACGCTTGGCGAAATCCTCCGGTCGCGCGCCTACGACGAACTCGCCTCTCCGCTGGCGCTTGCGCTCGGAAAAGACATCGGCGGCGCGCCGGTCGTCGCCGATCTGGGAAAGATGCCGCATCTCCTCATCGCGGGAACGACCGGCTCCGGTAAATCCGTCGCGATCAACGCAATGGTCCTGTCGCTCCTGTACAAGAGCTCGGCGGAGCACGTGCGGCTCATCCTGATCGACCCGAAGATGCTCGAACTCTCCGTTTACGAAGGCATTCCGCATCTGCTCGCGCCGGTCGTGACCGACATGAAGCACGCGGCCAATGCGCTTCGCTGGTGCGTGGTGGAGATGGAGCGGCGCTATCACCTCATGAAAGCTCTCGGTGTCAGGAATCTCGCCGGCCTCAATCGCAAGGTGCAGGACGCTCAGGCAGCCGGCACGCCGATACCGGATCCGCTGATCGCGCGACTCCTGGCCGCGGGCAAGTACGAGGGTGCCGTTCCGGCGCTGCAGCCCGTGCCGTACATCGTGGTCGTGATCGACGAGCTCGCCGATCTCATGCTGATCGTCGGCAAGAAGGTCGAGGAACTGGTCGCGCGCCTGGCGCAGAAGGCCCGCGCCTCCGGAATTCATCTCGTGCTCGCGACGCAACGGCCCTCGGTCGACGTGATCACGGGCCTCATCAAGGCGAACATCCCGACGCGCATCGCATTCCAGGTTTCGGCGAAGGTGGACTCGCGCACGATTCTCGACCAGAACGGCGCGGAATCGCTCCTGAGCCACGGCGACATGCTCTACCTGCCGCTCGGCACCTCGACGCCTGATCGCGTCCACGGCGCCTTCGTGTCGGACCGCGAGGTTCATGCCGTCGTCGAATCGCTGAAGGGGGGGTCGGCCCCGGCCTACGTGGATGAGGTGCTGACGGGCCCGCAGGGAGGCCTGCCGGGCGAAGAACCGGCGGAAGGCCCGGGCGGCGAGGCCGAGGCCGACGGCGAGCAGGATCCGCTGTACGACGAGGCCGTACGCATCGTGACCGAATCTCGCCGCGCCTCCGTGTCGGGTGTGCAGCGCCGACTCAAGATCGGCTATAACCGCGCGGCCCGTCTCGTCGAATCGATGGAAGCGGCCGGCCTGGTCGGGCCGCTGCAGTCGAACGGCAGCCGCGAGGTCCTGGCTCCGCCGCCGCCCGAATCCTGATGCGCCCCTGGATCCTGTGGCTCGCGGCCCTGCTGCCGCTCGCGGCCGGCGCTGATTCAGCCGCCGACCTTGCGGCGGCGCGCCGCCTCGAGTCCGCGTTCTTGGGTCTCACCGGCCTGAGAGCGGAATTCCGGCAGACAGTCACGGATGCGCGCGGCCAGGTGGTCGAAACCGCGGAGGGGACTGTCGCGCTCGCGCGCCCCGGCCGGTTCCGCTGGGACTATCGCGTGCCGGAGCAATTGATCGTCTCCGACGGCGTTACGGTCTGGTTCCACGATATCGGACTCGAGCAGGTCACGATCCGCTCCGCGGCAGACACGCTGCAGGGAACGCCGGCGATGCTCCTGTCGGGTGATGGAGATCTCCGCGTGGAATTCGTGATCGTTGACGGCGGAACGGAGGAGGGTCTTGCCTGGAGCCGCTTGACGCCCCGCGGCGTCGAAGGCGATTTTCGCGAGTTGCGCGTCGCCATTGCCTCCGGCGAATTGCGGCGTATGACGCTCCTTGACCGCCTGGGACAGACCACACGACTCGAATTCGAACGCATCGAGCGCAACCCGCGCTTCGAGAAGTCGACGTTCAGCTTCACCCCGCCGCCCGGCGTCGATGTCGTCGGCCGCCCGCCGGCGGGACCGTCTTGACGGAATCCGGCTTTAGGCAACTGTGGATCGCGGCGATTGTCCTCGTGGTCATCGTCATCATTGCCGGGAGCCTGTCGCCGTTTCCGGTGCTTCCGAACCAAGCGGGTTCCGACAAGTTCGGCCACTACACCGCCTACCTGGTGCTTGCGATCCTGGCCTCGGGCATCGTCGAGCCCGCTCGGCTGTGGCGGGTCATGCTTCGCTGCTTCCTGCTCGGGCTCGCTCTCGAAGCGACGCAGGCCCTGACGACCGATCACCGAATGGCGGAGTGGAGCGATCTGCTTGCGAACGGCGCCGGCATCCTGACCGCATGGCTACTTGCGGGCGGCGGCCGCGCAGGATGGGGATTTCGCCTCGCGGCGCGGTTCATCCGCAGCCGCGAGACATGAGTCGGACCCTGAGCGGCTAGAATCAGCGCATCGTGCGCTCGCAATCCGAATTGCCGATCGATTCGCCTTCCGACGGCTACCGCCCGCTGGCGGACCGCATGCGTCCGCGGACGCTCGCGGAATTCGCGGGCCAACAGCATCTGCTCGCACCCGGACGGCCGCTCCATCGACTGCTGACCGAGGGCGTCGCGCACTCGATGGTGCTCTGGGGTCCGCCGGGCAGCGGCAAGACGACGCTCGCGCGGCTCGCGGCCCAGGCCTGCGAGGCACGATTCCTCGGGCTCTCCGCCGTCGTCGCGGGCGTCAAGGACATACGCGAGGCAGTCGACGAGGCGCGCGCCTCGCGCCGGTCCGGCGGACCGCCGACCGTGCTCTTTCTCGACGAGGTTCATCGCTTCAACAAGGCGCAACAGGACACCTTCCTCCCCTTTGTCGAGGACGGCACGCTCGTTTTCATCGGCGCGACGACCGAGAATCCCTCGTTCGAGCTGAACTCGGCGCTCCTGTCGCGTGCGCGTGTCTATCTGATGAAGCCGCTCACGACGTCGGAGCTTTCCGGTCTCATCGAGCTCGCGATCGCCGACCCTGAACGCGGCCTCGGCCGCAGCGCATTGCAGGCGACTCCCGAGGCCATCGCGCTGCTCGCCGACGCGGCTGACGGCGACGCGCGTCGCGCGCTCAATCTGCTCGAGGTGGCCGGCGACCTCGCGGTCGACGCCGGAGAAGCGCACGCCCTCACGGTCGAGATCGCGCGCGAAGCCTCAGCGGGCGGGCACCGGCGATTCGACAAGCGCGGCGAACTTTTCTATGACCAGATTTCCGCGCTCCACAAATCCGTGCGGGACAGCGATCCGGATGCCTCGCTGTACTGGCTTTGCCGCATGATCGACGGTGGCGCCGACCCGGGATTCGTCGCTCGCAGGCTCGTGCGCATGGCGAGCGAGGATATCGGCAATGCAGATCCGCGCGCGCTGACGCTGACGCTCGCCGCCTGGGACAGCTACGACCGTCTCGGCAGCCCGGAGGGCGAACTCGCCCTTGCGCAGGCCTGCGTTTTTCTCGCCCTCGCACCGAAGAGCAATGCCGTCTACGAGGCCTACGGTGCGGCGATGGACGACGCCAAGTCGCAGGGCACGCTGGATGTGCCGTTGCATTTGCGCAATGCGCCGACACGCCTGATGAAAGAAATCGGTTATGGCAAGGGCTATCGCTACGCTCACGACGAACCTGATGCCCTCGCTCCGGGACAGACCCATTTTCCGGATGCAATGGAGCCGCGCAGCTACTATGAGCCGGTTCCGCGTGGCCTCGAGCTGAAGCTCAGGGAAACGCTCGAACGGATCCGGCAGGGTGGCGGAAGCAGGCAAGGCGAGACGACGGAGCGCAACAAGGGCAATGCTTGATATCCGGCAACTGCGGAGCGATCCGCAGGGCGTATCCGCCAATCTGGCGCGTCGTGGCTTCGACCTCGACCTTGCGACGTTTACCGCGCTCGAGGCGAGGCGCAAGGAAGCCCAGGTCGCGGTCGACGCGCTCCGGAACGAACGCAATACGCGCTCCAAGGCAATCGGCCATGCCAAGGCCCAGGGCCAGGACGTGGCGCTGCTGCTCACGGAAGTGGAGACACTGGGTGCACGGCTGACGAAGGGTGAACAGGAACTCGCGACCCTTCAGAGCGACCTCGACCGGCTCCTGCTCGATCTGCCGAATCTGCTGCATGACAGCGTTCCCGCCGGCCGGGATGCGACGGCCAATATCGAGATCCGCAGGCACGGCGAGCCGCCGCGTTTCGCGTTCGAGGCGGCCGATCACGTTGCGATCGGCGAAGGGCTCGGAGGCCTCGACCCGGTGGCGGCGAGCCGCCTGTCGGGCGCGCGTTTTGCCGTGCTGACCGGTCCCGTCGCCAGCCTGCATCGAGCGCTTGCGCAGTTCATGCTCGACCTGCACCAGCGCGAACACGGCTATCGAGAAGCCTGGGTTCCGTATCTCGTGACGCGCAAGACGCTGACCGGCACGGGCCAGCTGCCAAAGTTCGAGCAGGATCTCTTCAAGCTTGCGCGCGAGCCGTCGGACAGCGAACTCTTCCTGATTCCGACCGCCGAGGTGCCGCTCACGAACCTCGCGGGCGACCGGATTTTCGATGCCGGCGAACTTCCGCAGAAGTACGTCGCGCACACGCCGTGCTTTCGTTCCGAGGCGGGCTCCTACGGCAAGGACACCCGCGGGCTGATCCGCCAGCACCAGTTCGACAAGGTGGAACTCGTGCAGATCGTGCGGCCGGAGGAATCCTATTCGGCGCTCGAGGAGCTGACGGGCCACGCCGCGAAGGTGCTGGAACTGCTGGAACTTCCGTATCGCGTCGTCTCGCTCTGCGCAGGGGACGTCGGATTCGCGAGCGCCAAGACCTATGACCTCGAGGTCTGGCTTCCGGGTCAGGGCGCGTACCGCGAGATTTCTTCCTGCAGCAACTGCGAGGCCTTCCAGGCGCGGCGCATGCAGGCGCGCTGGCGGAATCCGGAGTCGGGCAAGCCCGAGCCGGTGCATACTTTGAATGGATCCGGAGTCGCCGTCGGGCGTGCGCTCGTCGCGGTGCTCGAAAATTATCAGCAGGTCGGACGGCAGCGTCACGGTGCCCGCAGTGCTGCGTTCCTACCTCGGCGGCGTCGAAAGTCTCAAACCCGCCTGATCAGTCGTCGGAGGCCACTCCGAGCAGGTGGAGCAGGCTGGTGAACATGTTGAAGATGCTGACGTAGAGCGTGACCGTCGCGAGGATGTAGTTCGTCTCGCCCCCGTGAACGATCTCCGCCGTCTGATAGAGAATCAGGCCGGACATCAGCAATACGAACATTCCGGAAACCGCGAGCGACAGCATCGGCATCGAGAAGAAAATCGACACCAGGCCGAGCAGGAAGGCGGTCAGGATGCCGACGGCCAGAAAGCCGCCCATGAACGAGAAGCGGCGGCCGCTCCTGATTGCGTAGGCCGAGAGGCCCACGAACGCGATAGCCGTAATGGCGAAGGCATTCATGACGACCGCGTGGCCGTTCGGAATGGCTTTGAGGTAAAAGCCGATGATCGGTCCGAGCGTGTAACCCATGAAACCGGTCAGCGCGAAAACGAAAAGGAGTCCCCAGGCGCTGTTCGCGGTCTTGTGCACGCCGAACAACAGGCCGAAATAGCCGACGAGCGTGATCATGAGACCCGGATGCGGGAGGTTCAGGGCAAGGGCGATACCGGCCATGACCGCACTGAACGCAAGTGTCGCGGACAACAGAAGGTAGGTGTTGCGCAATACCTTGTTGGTCGCAAGCGCCGACTCGCGGGCCGCGGTCTGTGTCGTGGGAAATGCGGGATTGCGTTCCATGGCGGTGGCCTCCTGCCGGTTTCTGGCCTGGCCGCCCCATTATAGCGGAATGGGCCTGGTCGACATTCCGCGGATGTCATCGCGCTAGAATTGCGCGCCTGGACCGTGATTAACCGACGGAGAGGTGGCAGAGCGGTTGAATGCACCGGTCTTGAAAACCGGCAGCCCTTCACGGGGCTCGTGAGTTCGAATCTCACCCTCTCCGCCATCAAGTCAACAAGCGCCTGTCGCCCTGCGACGGCGGAAGTTCCTCCCTACTTCGGATCTTTCACGAGCCTGAACCCGAGATGATTGGTGCCGGTCGACGGCTCTCCCTTTCCACGCGTGCCCACCATGTATCGCGAGCAATACTGGTCGGTGCAAAGGTAGGAGCCGCCGCGGTGAACGCGCTTCGGCACGCCCGGTTCACTGGGGTCGGATGAGGACTCCGGTCCTTGCGGATTGCGCGCGACGCCGCCCGCCGCCGCGAGCTCTGCGTAATAGTCGTCGCGGTACCAGTCGCTCGTCCACTCCCACACGTTTCCGGCGACGTCATAGAGGCCGTAATCGTTCGGCGGAAACTGCGCGACAGGCGCAATGCCCGCATGCGCATCCGCGTGTGTATCGTGATTCGGAAAATTCCCTTGATGCGTGTTCGCCATCCAGCGACCGGCTTTCAGGAACTCATTGCCCCAGGGGTAAACCTGTCCACTCAAGCCGCCCCGCGCGGCGAATTCCCACTCCGCTTCAGTAGGGAGTCGCTTTCCGGCCCATTGTGCGAAGGCGAGGGCGTCTTCATAGGCGATGTGTACGACGGGAAACTGCTCGCGCCCTGTCAGCTCGCTCGCAGGTCCGGTCGGGTGGCGCCAGTTGGCTCCGTCGACATACGCCCACCACTGGAAATGGTCGTTCAGTGGTACCGCATGATTGGGCGGCGAAAAAACGACTGATCCCGCGACCAGATTCTCCGCCGGCGCACCCGGAAAATCCTCGGCAGTCGGCGTACGCTCGGCGACGGTGACGTATCCGGTTGCCTTCACAAATCTGTCGAACTGCCGATTAGAGACTTCCGTCCTGTCCATCCAGAAGCCGTCCACGTAGACGCGATGGATAGGCCGCGAGTCCTCGGTCGCCTGCATGCCGACCACGTTGGCGTCGTTGCCGAGTGGATCGACGGCGCCCATCGAGAACTCGCCGCCCGGAATCCAGACCATGTCGCCGCCTGCCGGAGCGGGCGGGGAGGCTGCGTTCGCGACGGTCGGAGCGAATGCGGCTGCGGTCGTCGCCCTATCGTCGGACTTCGCAGTCGTACCGTCGGGCCGCGCATGGTCGCGCATGAGGACGGCGAAGGTGATGCCCGCGGCCCCGGCAATCGCGATGACGGCTGCGGCGATCGGCTTTCCACCGCGCACTCGTGGAGCTCTTGAAAGTTTCTTGCTTTTCACGCCCAGAACGAACCAATGCGTTCAACGACCCAAAACATGGCAACGGTGCCGATTGCATAAGGTGGGACACTGTGAGTCCACCGCGGCAACTCAACTGGCAACCGCTCTAGCATGGCACGCACGCCCAAGAGGATAGTGACGAACAACAATTGTCCGATTTCCACGCCTACATTGAACATCAGGAGCGCCACGGGAATCGCTTTCTGTGGCAGGCCGACCTCGGCGAGCGCGCCCGCGAATCCGAAACCATGCAGCAATCCGAAACTGAATGCCACGACCCAGGGCGCGCGTGCAGTCAGTCCCGGCCGCCCTCGCAGGTCATGTACGGCCTCCGCGGCGACGAACACGATGCTGAGCGCGATGATCGCTTCGACCGGCGGTCCCGGCACTTTCACCCAGCCGAGCGTTGCCGCGACCAGCGTGATGCTGTGCGCAACGGTGAACGCCGTGATCGTGAGAATGATCCGCCGGCCGCCACGCACGATCAGCAGCAGTGCCAGCACGAACAGAAGGTGATCGATGCCGCCCAGGATGTGCTCGATGCCGAGCACCAGGTAGGATCCGGCGACCTGCCAGTTTCCGGTCGTTCCGCGGATGACGAACTCGGGCCGCTGCGGCAGCAGATGCTCGACCTGACTGGTGCCGTCCAGGCGTTCGATGCGGACAATTACGTCGGTCACTCCGCCCGCGATGCCGTCAATGGCCATCGTCTGCCCGGCGAGCCCACCGGCGCGATGAATGGTCCAGCGCTCGACAAGGGCGCCGTCTCCGATCTGGCCCTGCGGCTCGCTGATCGAGGTCGTGCCTTCGGGAAAGCGCAAGTCCACGGCGAGGCGCGAATCCCCAAGCATGGGAACCTTCCACATCACCTCATACTGATCATTGCCGGCCTCGCGAATCTCCAGATACGCCGGGCGAAAGACATCGGCGTGGGCGGCACACGCCAGGCCGGCCAGCAGCAATGCGAACAGGAATCTCATTCGGACGTCGCCGCCTGCGCAGTCGCGCCCTCGACACGCACCGTGTACTTCGCGCGCAGCTTTTCGTAGTACGCTTTTTTCGCTTCGTCGCGACGCGCCACGGCCAGGTCACGCTCGACGGCGGTGCGCGCCTCCTCGAGCGTCGCCGGCCGTGCCGCATCGCTCGTGCTCAGTTCAACCAGGTGCAGGCCAAACGCGGATTTCAGCGGCCCTTGCCATCCGCCTACGGGCAGGTCCTTGAGCGAATCGGCGAACTCCACGCCGAATTGCCGCTCGATGTCGGATACCGCGGTGTCATCGAGTGTGGCCGGCAGCAGAGTCGAATCGCCGGTGACCCGCTTGCCAGTCTTGACCGCCCGCAGCGCGCCGGCAATGGCTGCGTCGAGTTTCTCGCCATGCCGCACCGGATCGAAATAGACTTGTCGCAGCGAATACCGCGGCTCGATCTTGTATCTGTCGGCATGCGCGTCCAGCCAGGCCTGCAACTCCGAATTTGTGGGAACCGCCTGCGGAGCGACGTCGATCATGAACTCGATTTTCTGGCCCACCCGGCGGCGCACGATGGGGTCGTCGCGGTCGAGTCCGGCAGCAAGCCCTTCGCGGTAAAAGACTTCTTCGCGTACCCAGGAATCCACGAGGCCCTGCCGTTCCCTGGCCGTCGGCGCCCGTTGCCAGACTCGCTCAAACTGCATCTGCAGGCTCTGCAGTTGGCCGCGCGAGACCACAATCTCTTCGGGCAGGCCGAGGGCACCGCCCCGAACCCAGCCGTACAGCAGGAACAAGAGGACACCGAGCCCCAGGAAATGAAGCAGGGGTTCGCGCAGCAGTCGACGCACAGTAACCAGACTTAAGGCGTGTACCAGATCGGTGAGGTGTAGGCGCGCTCTTGCGTAATCATTCGCACTTCCTTCGCCAGCTTCACGTTGAAGCGCTTGGCGTCATACGCCGTCCAACGCGGCGTCGGAATCTCGATCACGCGCGCGTAATACACCGCTCTGAGGCTGCGATCGAAATCCGGATCTATCCATACGGCGGCCAGCTGAGCCGCCCCGATGCTGTTGGTGTACGTGGCATTGGCGACGTCGACGGTATTGCCCACGGCGGGCAACTTGCCATCGGTTCCGGGCTCGCGGTCGCCGGACCAGGCCACGTCGTAGACTTTCTCCTGACGCGCGCCCTTCGCATCGACCCAACCCTTGACGATCTGGATGCGATCGAGATTGCCGCCCACTGGATCCTTCGTCGCGGCGACCAGGAAGGTCGGCGCCTTGTCGGCCGAAGCCGCGCCTAGATCGCCGCCCATCGGTACGCCCTTGCCGTAGCCGGCTTTGGCGACGTCGCTTGCCTGTCCATCCGCCTCGACGAAGTCCCAGCCACCGAAGAAACGCACGGTCATTCGCGGTCCTGTGGTGGCGTAGACTTCCTTGCGCTTCATCGCGTCCCAGAGGGCGGCGCGCGTATTCTCAGTGGCCCAGACCCCCGCGTAGCCGGATGCGGTCTGCTCCCAGCCCATGATGGTCGCGAGCTTGGCCTTAGCGAAGGGGTGGGCGGCGCGCGTTGCACTCGGTTCGCTCGGCGTATTCTTGCCGAAGAAGTTGTCGTCATCGGCGGTCGAAAGCGAGGTGTGCGCGTCGGTCGAACCGATCATGCCGAACTTGTAAGGGTTCACTCCCAGTTTCTGCTCGAGTTGCAGCCCGGTTTGCAGCGCCGTGCGCGCATACTCGCCTTGCAGCATCGCGTTCTTCTTGCGCTCGCTCAGATTGAGATTGCCCTTGTCCCAGATTTCGAAGCCGGCGAGTTCGTCGTTCTTGGAAAGAAACTTGTGCGCCTCGCCGTCGCCCTTGATCTGGGTCGCCTCGTACAAGGGCTCCCAGCTGATGCGCGTTTGCGCGTATTCGCGAGTGAGTGGCTTCTTGTCCGCTGGATTGACATCCCACGGGAACATCATGCCGTTGGAGAGATTGCCGTTGTGCGCGATCGCCAGCACCTTGCCGCCAGTCTTGTCCTGATAGGCCTGCAATACCTTCCATAGATCTTCCGGCGTCGTGCTGCCGGCGGGCGGATAAGTCGTGAACGGCTCGGTCTGACTCGCCTTGTCGGCGCCGTCGCGATAGATGACGACACGGTGCAGGTTGTTGCCGGGAGGCACCTGCGAGGTCCACTCATAGCCGATGAAGGCGGTGAACTTGCCAGGGTCGTTGTACTTCTCGGCGGCATCCACCGTGAGTTTCCACGCCCCTGAATAGGCTGGCGAACCGGGGGCATACATCAACTTCTCGGAAAGGGTACCCCGAGAGAACTGGTCGATCAGCTCCAACGCCGCCGCGTTACCCTCGCCGGCCTGGATCATGTCGTACCATTTCTTGCCGGTCGGATCGGCGAGCAGCTCCGGTTTACCAGCGATCAGATCGGGGGCAAATCCCATGTTGTCGGAGTGGTCGGCGACCACCAGGAAATCGAGCGGGCGCGACAGCTTCGCCTTCTGTCCACTGGAGGCCATCACTTCCTGACCGCGCGCGAAGCGGTAGGCGTCCTCGACGCCGAGACGGTTGCCGAATAGCCCGGCATCCATCGACATGGCCGTGTGTAGGTGAGTGTCGCCGAAGAAAACCTGTGTCGGGTAGCCGACTTTAGCCAAAGCGGTCGGGGCCGCGGCCGTGTCGGTGGAGGACGGGGCAGCGGCGTCCTCGGATTCCTTGCGCGAGCATCCGGTAATGAACGCCGATGCAGCCAATCCCAGCATTGTGGCGGTTGCGAGTCGCGAGTAGTGCATGACCATCTCTCTCCATGTCCCGTCGAATCGTCCCGACGTGGGACTATACTCTTGACCAAGGCTGCCGGTATTCCTGCCATGAGCGCCTCCATGTACGCAGGTGATTGCGAGCGCACCGCTTGCGCGAAAGTGCGAAATGCGAAATTTGAAAACCGGCAGCCCTTCGACTCTCGGCATGTCGGCGTCCGACATGCGCCGTCTCGCCGATGCTGCGACCGAACGCCTGATCGCGCGGCTCGATGGGCTTTGTGACGAGGCCCCCTGGCGCGGCGCGACACGAGCCGAACTTGAACCCTTGCTCCGCGAGCCGCCGCCGGAACAGGGACGCGACCCGCTCGAAGTACTGGAACGTGCCGCGAACGACGTATTGCCGGTCGCGGCGCGCGTGGATCATCCGCGTTTCTTCGCGTTCGTGCCGTCGGCCCCGACCTGGCCGGGCGTGATCGCGGACTACCTCGCGGCCGGCTTCAATATCTTTCAGGGCACCTGGCTCGGATCCGGCGGGCCGAGCCAGCTCGAGCTCGTCGTGATCGACTGGTTCCGACAATGGGTCGGCTTTCCCGAGTCCGCTGGGGGCCTGTTCACCTCCGGCGGTTCGGCCGCGATACTCGATGCGCTCGTCGCTGCGCGCGAGCAGGCGGGCGCACCGGCGCGACCCGCGATCTTCCTGAGCGACCAAACCCATTCGGCCGTCGAACGGGCCGCGCGCATCATCGGAATTCGGCCCGACGGCATCTTCCGCGTGCGCGCCGATGCGCAATTCCGCTTGGCTGTGCCCGCGCTCGCGCAAGCCGTGGTGCGCGCGCACGCGAGCGGATTCACGCCGATCGCCGTCTGCGCGAATGCAGGAACGACCAATACGGGAGCCATCGATCCCTTGCCGGAAATCGCGGCGTTCTGCGCCGACCGCAAGATCTGGCTGCACGTCGACGCCGCTTACGGCGGCTTCGCCGTGCTCTGCGACCGCGGCAGGCAATTGCTCGCGGGGATGGCGCTCGCGGATTCGATCAGCCTCGATGCGCACAAGTGGCTGTTTCAGCCGTTCGAGGCCGGCTGCCTGCTGGTCAGGGACACCGGGGCGCTTGTCCGCGCCTTCAACGTGAATCCGGAATACCTGCAGGACACGAAACTCGGCCTCGAGCAGGTCAATTTCGCGGATCGCGGCTATCAGCTCACGCGCTCATTCCGCGCGTTGAAAGTGTGGATGTCGATCCAGACATTTGGCCTCGCGCGCTTCCGTGAAGCCATCGCGTGCGGCATCGAATTGGCCGATCGGGCCGGAGCGCTGGTCCCCGCGACGGACGAGCTCGAACTCCTGAGCCCGCCGTCGCTCGGCGTACTCTGCTTCCGCTATCGGCCGAAGGGAACGGGCTGGAACGCAGATCGCGTGGACGAACTGAACAAGTCGATCCAGGCGCAGGTGATCGCATCGGGCGCCGCGATGATTTCGTCGACCCGGCTCGACGGGATGTACTCGCTGAGGCTCTGCATCATGTCGCACCAGACGACCTGGGACGACGTGCGCACGACGATCGAATGTATCGTGGATTGCGGCCGCCGCCTCGAAGTCGGCTGAACGCGGTATCATTTCTCCATGCGCAAGGAATACGCGAGTCTGCGACGTCGGCCCTTGCTCGCGCCCGTGTGGCTTGCGGCGCTTTCAGGGCTTCTCGTCATCGGTCTCGCCTTTTGGCTTTTGACCGCTGCGTCGACAACGACCGTATTCGTCATGCGGCATGCGGAGAAGGTGACCGTGCCGGCCGACGATCCGGATCCGCTACTTTCACAGGCCGGCGAAGCGCGGGCGCTCGAGCTTGCCCAGCATTTCGGGCGCGCCCCGAAGGGGCAGGGGGTGGAATCCATCATCGTGAGCGAGTTCCGGCGCACGCAGGCGACGGTCCAGCCGCTCGCGAATCGGCTCGGCGTTCCGGTGATCGTCGTGCCCGCGAAGGATCCGGCCCAGGCGGCCAAACGCGCGCTCTCCGAGAACCGCGGCGGGCGCGTGTTGATCGTCGGTCACTCGGATACCGTTCCCGGCATCGTGAATGAGTTGAGTGGAGAGGATGTCGGCGAGATGAGCGACACCGAATATGGGATCGTCTATGTCGTCGCCGTCCCGCGCTTCAGCCGGGCCTCGGTCACGCGCTTCGACCTGCCCTAGCCGCGATCGCGCGCTCTACGAACTCCTGGTGCCGGCCGATACGCAGGTCGGCGAGCACGGCGTCGACGATCCGACGCTTGGCGTCGATCAGGAAAGTCGCGCGGCGGACGCCGATGCCGAGCGGTCCGTCCACATCGAAAGCCTTGATCGCAACCTTGTCCTCGTCGGACAGCAGCGTAAACGGCAGGGAATGTTGCTCGCGGAAGCGTCGATGACTCTCCGGCGACTGCGGACTGATACCGACGACGCGCAAGCCAGAGGCGAGGATCCGCGTGTGAAGATCGCGCAAATCGCAGGCTTCCTTCGTGCAGCCCGGCGTGAAATCCGCGGGATAGAAATAGAGGATGAGCGGCTTGCCGTCGAGCAGCACCGACAGCCGCTGCTTGCGGCCGTCCTGATCAGGAAGCTCGAAGTCGGGAGCGGGTTCGCCAGTCTTCAGCATGCGACCTATCCCTCGTGCGATTCCCGTCCACGGTACACCGTTTGCATGACCCGGTAATTCGACCGGTGCATTCCGAGACGGGAATAGGCTCCCTGAGCGGGCTCATTGCTGTCGATCGACGTAGAGGCGGATGCCGCAGATCCGCGAGTCGCTCCATTCATAGGTCGTCATGAGCTGGCCCACGACCCGTCCGTCGATCTCGGCCAGGTAATAGCGGCCGAGCGTGGGGTCGTCCAGCACGGCCCGGATCCCGGGGCGCAGCAATCCCTGATCGAGATCCTGCCCTTCGGTCTCGGTCGAAAGCGCCGAATTGGCGGCCGCGATGAATTCCAGGTCCCCGGCTGTCGCTTCTCGGATCCTCATGGGGCCAAAACGGTACACGTATGCCCGGTGCCGCGTCGTGCCCGCCAGCCGGCTCGCTTGCTGCCCCGGCGGAGCCTCATTACAATCCCGCCCCTCTTCGTGGGGCGGTAGCTCAGCTGGGAGAGCGCTGCGTTCGCAATGCAGAGGTCGAGGGTTCGATCCCCTTCCGCTCCACCATTTCTCCCATTTCATGCATTGACAGTCCTCGGGCGCGGGCCTAGCTTGAAGCTCGGGTGTCGCATGCCGCGACGCCTATCGGCGTCTGCATTTTCTGGAGTAGTCCCATGGCAGCAAGAAAGAAGGCAAGGAAGTCAGCGCGACGCCGCCCGGCGCAGAGCAAGCGTCGTACGGCCCGCAGCAAGACCAAGGTAGTCCGCAGGAAAGTCGCGCGCAGGAAGGCGGTCGCGCGCAGAACGTCTCGCCGGATAGGGCGGAGCGTAGTTAGCAAAGCCCGGAAAACCGCCCGCAAGGCGGTACGCGCCACGCGCAAGTCTGTCAGAAGCGCGAAACGCCAGACGCGGTCGGCGATCCGGAGCACGGGCAAGAGCGTTCGTGCCGCAAGCCGCACCGTCGAGAAGGCCGCCAACCAGTTCGTCAGCACGGCGGCGGCAAAAGTCGAACAGGCGACCCTCGCAGTCGACCAGTCGCTGGCCGAACCGAAGCCGGTGATCGTCGCTCCCGCCCAGGCAGCCTGATCCGGCGATCTGGGATTTCCCATTGCCCGAGGACCGGTCCCTGTGTGACCGGTCCTCGGGTAACATTCCGCGGCGCTCGCCCCGGTAGCTCAGTGGATAGAGCGGCCGCCTCCTAAGCGGCAGGTCGTCGGTTCAACTCCGGCCCGGGGCGCCATGCTCCCGTCAGCCTATACTCGCCGGGGAGGCGCGCGGCGGGATGGTCAAAGACAGCCGGAGAATCGCTGCCATCCTGGCGGCCGATGTCGTCGACTACAGCCGGCTGACGGCGTCGGACGAGGCGGGTGCGCTCGCTGCCCTGAAGATCCGGCGTGCACTGTTCGACTCTCTCGTGGCTGAATTCGGCGGCCGCGAATTCGGCAGCGTCGGCGACAGTCTCATGGCGGAGTTTCCAAGCGCCGTAAACGCAGTCCTCTGTGCGTTCCAGATCCAGCTAGTCACCGAAAAGGAGAATGCATCGCTGACAGTTTCGCGCCGCATGCGGCTTCGCATCGGCGTGAACCTCGGCGACGTCATCGAGGAAGGTGGCTCCGTCTTCGGGGACACCGTCAACGTCGCAGCCCGCCTGCAATCCCTGGCGAAACCCGGCGGCGTCGTCATCGCCGGGGCAGTTTACGACCAGGTACGCGGAAAGATTCCTGCCCGATTCGTCGCGGCCGGAATCCGCGAGGTCAAGAACATCCGCGAGCCGGTCAGGACTTTCGAGGCGCATCCGGGCCCCGCGCCGGGCATCAGGGGCTGGATTGCAACCCACCTGGGAAACGTCGCCTCGCGCCGCGTCCGGCGGGTCTTCTATGCGGTTGCGGCGCTATCGGTGGCAGTCGCGTTGGGTCTCTTCTGGCGCGAACTTTCAGTATCGGATTCCGGCCGACGCCTGGGAGCGCTGCTCCGACCGCAGGTCGGGGAGTCCGCGTCCTATTCGATTGCGGTCCTGCCGTTCGTGAACATGAGCGGTGATTCTGGTAACGACTATCTTGGCGAGGGACTTTCCGAAGAGCTGACTAACCGGCTGACGAAATTTCCGGCACTGCGCGTCGCGGCGAGGACATCCGCCTTCGCATTCAAGGGCAAGAACCTGGATGTCGGCGAAATTGCGTCCAGGCTCGGCGTCGGCTACGTGCTGCAAGGCAGCGTCAAGCGCCAGGCAGACCGGATCCGGGTGACCGCGTCTCTCGTTAACGGCGCCAGCGGCTCCAACCGCTGGTCCAATTCCTACGAATTGCCGGCCTCCGATTTTTTTGCGATCGAGAGCGACATGGTGACTCAGGTCATCACCGCGCTGGAGCTCGTGCTCGATCAGCGTGCCGGGACTTCCCGGTCAGAGCCGAACAACGATAACAGCGGATTGGCGTACGACTACTACCTGCAGGGACTCGCACACCTGCGGCAACCGATCAGTGCGAAGTCGCTCGAGACGGCGGAACGGCTTTTCCGGCGCGCACTGGCGGAGCAACCCGATCTCGCGCGCGCGCAAGCGGGCCTTTGCGAAACACGCGTGGATCGGTATGACCTGGAAGGAATTCCAGCTCATGTCGCGGCCGCCGAAGAGGCCTGCGCCAATGCGGCAGCGCTCGACAGTGCCGCGCACGAAGTGCACATGGCCGTGGGCAGATTGCGACTCGTCACCGGCGATGCAGCGAGGGCGGAGAGCGAATATCGGCGCGCGCTCGCGCTGGTGCCGCAATCGTCAGACGTGTTGATCGGCTTGGCAGAATCTCTTGCCGCCGGCGGAAAAACGGACGAAGCCGAGAGCAATTACAAGCACGCCATCGCCGCGCAGTCGAGCTACGCCGCGGCGCACATCGCTTATGGCAATTTCCTGCTTTCGCAGGGCCGCGCGTCAGACGCGATACCGGCCTATGAGCGCGCCGCGATCCTGGCACCTGACAATCCAAATGCATTGAACAACCTGGGTGGGGCACATCTGTACATGGGCAACTTCCAGAAGGCCGCGGACGCCTTCACGCGATCGCTGGCGCTGGAGCCACGTCGAGGCAGCTATTCCAACACGGGCACGGTCGAGTACTACCTGGGCCACTTTCGCGAAGCCGCGGACATGTTTCGCAAGGCGATCGAGTTTGCCCCCGCCGATCACCGGCTGTGGGGGAATCTCGCCGACGCGCTTCGATTTGACTCCCGGGCGGACGAGGCCGAGCAAGCCTACCGGCGCGCACTCGAACTGGTCGACGGCGAACTGGCGGTGAATCCGCAACATGCTTTCAACCAGGCGCTGGCAGCGTATTATCTGACTCGCATTCGCGATGAAAAGCGAGCCAGGCGCTGCATCGAAGCTGCGCTGGCGGAGGGCGCTGACGACGCCAACGTTAACTACTACGTAGCGCTTGCCGAGCTCGGACTCGGTGACGCTTCGAAAGCGCTGACGCATGTCAGGCGTGCACGGGACCTGGGATATCCGGAAAACCTGATTCGGGCGGCGCCGGAATTGGGCGACATTCGGGCAAGGCTCTAGAAAGCGGGAGGAGGCGACCATGGAAGAGCAAGACCTTCACATTCACATCGACGACAACTGTGGCAAGACGGTATCCAAGTTCGGCGTCGGATTGAGCAAGGATGTCGTGTTCATCAATGACCACCCGAGCAAGACACTGACGGTTTCAATCCAGACCGAGCCCAAGGACGGGAAGGCACTCTGCTGCGGCGATGAAGAGATCGAGACCTTTACAGTGACTCCGCGGGAAAGGAAAAAGACTCTCAGCATCTGCCGGACCTATGAGGCGAAGGTCTTCAAGTACACGGCCACGCTTTCCGGATCCGAACCGGAGGACCCCGTCATCATCATCGAGCGTAGGTAAGGATCATTTCTCCTGGGCCGCATCCCTGATCGCGGCCTCGTCGAGCACCGTGATGCTGCCGCGGCCCAGTTCGACCCAGCCCCGCGCCTTCCAGCCCTGAAGGTACTGGTTGACGACCTGCCGCGAAACGCCAAGAAAGGTTGCAAGGTCCTCCTGGGAAATGCGCAGCGTGAATCCGGCCTTGCTTCGCTGTCCGTGAAGCTTGCCGAGACTGAGTAGCCGCTTCGCGAGTCGCGCGGGCGCATCCAGCAGGGCGGCGTCTTCCACCAGGCCGCTGGTCCAGCGCAGCCGCTCGCCGCAGAGCCGCAGCAGTTCAAGCGCGACGCGCGGCTCCCGCTCGACCAAACCGAGGAAATGGTCGCGCCGGATCGAAACCAGCTCGGAGTCCACGGTCGCCGTGGCCGAGGCGGTGCGCGAGCCTCCATCGAGTAACGCAATTTCACCGAAGGTGTCGCCCGGTTCCATGATGTTCAGGGACATCTCGCGGCCGTCGGCAGCGCCCGCGCTGATGCGGATCTTTCCGGAGACGACAGCGTAGAGAGCGTCTCCGGGATCGCCGCGGTTGAACACTATTTCGCCCGAGCGAAACTTTCGCTGTACGGCGAGTCCGGCAATGCGTTCGAGTGCTTCGGGTGGCAAACCGCGGAAGAGCGGGCTTCCCTGGAGCATCATCTTGCCGGCAAGCGTCGTCATCCCGGGTTTCCATGTGGTGCGCGTTTCGCGAAAGTACGATGATACGCCTCATGCGCCGAATCCTGATTGCCGCCGCGCTGATCCTCCTCGTCGGTGTCGCCGCGGGGGCGGACTCGACGTATCGATTCCAGGGCGTGAGCCGCATCGTCGTCTTCGCGGACGTGCATGGGGCGTACCCGCAACTCGTGTCTGCGCTGCGCGAAGCGGGGGTCATCGACGCATCGGAGCACTGGAGCGGTCGCGACACTCATCTGGTCGGCCTGGGCGATCTACTGGATCGCGGTCCCGAATCGCGCAAGGTCATGGATCTCCTGATGCGCCTCGAGACAGAGGCGAAGCAGGCGGGCGGTGCCGTCCACGTGCTGCTCGGCAATCACGAGATCATGAATATCGTGGGTGACCCTCGGTATGTAAGCGCGGAGGAGTACGGAGCGTTTGCGGGTGAGGAAGACACGGCACTCCGCGAAGAGACCTGGCAGCGAGTTCTGTTGAAAGACCCTGCCGCATCGCGCACCGAATTCGATGCGGCTTACCCCGCCGGGTTTTTCGCCAAGAAGGAAGCGTTCTCGTCGACTGGCCGCTATGGACAGTGGCTGATCGGCAAGCCCTTTCTGATCGTGATCAACGACACCGCATTTGTGCATGCCGGGTTGCCGCCGATGGTTGCGCGACTGGGGCTCGACGCGACGAACCAGACACTGCATACGCAACTGGCCGAATATCTAGGCACCTGGCATAGAATCGAGGCGGATCTGGGAATTGCCCGGCCGATCAGTTTTCTGGAACAGTCTGCGGCATTGGCCGCCGCGGGTGCCGCAGAGTCATCGAAAACTGTGGACTCCTTGCAGCAGCTGGAACTATTCACGCCAACGGGGCCGACCTGGTTTCGCGGCCAGGCACTCTGCTACCCGTACGCTGAGGCGGCGAATCTCGAGGCCGCGTTCGCAAGGCTCGAGGTCAAGCGCGTCGTCGAAGGCCATACCGTTTCACCGACTGGGCGAGTGCAAAGCCGCTTCGGCGGGCAAGTCATCCTGCTGGACACAGGGATGCTCCAGGCGGTCTACAAAGGCGAGCCGGCCGCACTGATCTTCGAAAACGGTGCGTGGAGCGTTGCCTATGCCGATCGTGCCGGCGAGCGTTTTCAGCCAGACCTGCCGCGGCGCGCAGTCGGGCCGCGAGGCCGAGGGCTGGACGACGATGCGCTCGAGCGCTGGCTCGCCGAAGCCGAGGTCGTTTCGATCGAGGAACTCGACACCGGCATCACCGATCCTCAGCGCGTTACGTTGCGCAAGGACGGAGTCGAACTCCGGGCGGTATTCAAGCAGTTATCCGAGAGCTTCGATGCCGGCAGCCAAATGCGCCGCACGTTCGAGGCGGATCGATTCGAGTACGAAATTGCCGCCTACAAGCTCGATCGGCTGCTCGGCCTCGACATGGTGCCGGTGGCCGTCCCGCGCACCGTCGGCGGTCGCCGGGGTGTACTGCAGTTCTGGGTCGACGACTCGATCAACATTCGCCAAATGCTGGAACAGAAACTGCAGCCCTCGGGCTGGTGCGAGGCGAACCCTCAATACAATCTCATGAACGTGTTCGACGTGCTGATCCACAACACGGACCGCACGCAGGAGAATGCGCTATTCACGAAGGACTGGATGCTCGTGCTCATCGACCATTCACGCGCGTTCCCGACCCACTCGAAGTTGCCAGTGCTGCTGTACAAGGGCGGCGTCCAGGTTCCGCCATCGCTTGCCAAGCGCCTGGCGGCACTTGATCGCGAAACGCTTCAGGCTCAGCTTGGCCCCTACCTGCATCGAAGACAGATCGACGCTCTCTTGAAGCGCCGCGACCAGCTATTGAGCCAGGGCGGCGTTCCTGCCGCCGATCGGCAAGCTGTCTCCCGGTAAGGACTCGCCGCCCACGCAGTAGCGTCGGGCGTATTCCCGACCGACGAGCCAGGCGACCAGGATCATCGTGGCGCTCAGCACCACGATCAGCCAGATGAACTGGAGCCGCGCATCGTCGACGATCCGCAGGCCAATGAAGACGCCCAGTGTCGACAGCAGGTCTCCCAGGCGATAGAAGAGTGTGTCAATGGCGGTCTTCGCCTGGTACTTCTCCTCGCGACTTGTCGGCAGCAGCAATGCGCTCCGCGTCGTGTTGAGCAACGAGTAGTCGAGGCTCTTCTGGATGACCAGCGCAGACTGAAGCAGCGCGAAAACCGGCAGAACACCGATCACGAAATAGCCGGCAAGAAACGCGATCGGCGTGATCATCAGTGCGCGCGCGAGACCTGCCGCATTGATGATGCGCGAAACCAGCAGCAACTGGATCAGGAAACCGACCAGGGTGATCGTGGAGCAGTAGCTACCCATGAATTTGCCGATGAATGCTCCTGGGTCCTGTGGCGCCTGTTCGTGCGCGACTTCGACCAGCCAGCTCGACAGCACGAAGTCGCCTGTTGAGGTGATCCAGTTCAGCAACACGACGAGAGCCGCGATTCCCATGAGATAGCGGCTGCGGCCAATCACGGCGATCCCGCCGAGCCAACGTCCGGCAGTGTCGTTTTTCTGCCGTATGGCGCTTGCCGAGTCCGGTAGCGGACTGCGGGACGTGGCCGGAACGGACCGGCGGGCCCGCCCGCTGAGATAGATGGCGAAGCACAGCACGCCAGCGGAGGCGAGCATGAGCCCGTACGGGCCGATCGCTTCAAAGCCGGCCGCCGCGGCGCTGGCACCGACCCAGGCGCCGCCGGCAACGCCGACGGCGATGACACCGAATAGACGGGTGCCGCAGTTGACATCAAGCACGTCGGTGGCGAACGCCCAGAACTGGGCGACGGCCGTCACGGCGAAGATGCTGGCCCAGACGAAGAACACGAAACTGAATCGCCAGCCTGCCTGTCCCGCGAGGAAGAACAGGACCAGGTTGACGGCGAAGAAGGCGATGACGAACTGAAACACACGGTTCGACGCCACCCGTCGAACCAGCAGGGCATACAGCGGTATGAGCAGTATTAGGAGGAGGGCCTGCACGCCGACGGCATAGCTCCTGAGCTCCGCCGTACCCTCCGTGAGGATCAATGCCTCGCGTACGGGCCGAATCAGGTAGTAAGCGACCATCAGCGTGAATGCCTGGAGGCTGAGGATCCCGACGCAGCGGCCTTCGCCGGGCTGGACGCGCGTGAAAAGCGTCAGGCATCGTTCAAAGCCGTTCAGCTGCTTTCCGTCGCTCATTGACGATTCCTCGACTCAGACTTCGAAAAATGGGCGCCCGGCCAGGATCGACCGGGCGCCGACTGGGCACATGTGTCAGGCCGTGCGAACGAGTTCGTCACGGCGCACCGCGGCAGTGACTGCGCTGTCCGGCGCCGACGCGTCGCGGCCTTCATAGAGGAGCCGCGCGTCGAAGGAATTGACCAGCGTGGACATCAACAGGGCCGTGGTTGCGACCGCCGCCAGGCCGGACACGATGTGCCGGGTGCGGGGAGACATTCCGTTACTCATGATCACTCTCCTCGATTTGGTTGGTCATCCGATGCGGGAGTGATGGTGGGCGCGGACGCGCCTTTGTTCTGTCAACGACCGGACACAAGTGCGGAGATGACAGTTGGGCAAGCGGTCGGGCATGATCCGGGCGCGTCATGAACGCCCGATTTCCAGCGCTTGCGTCCGGGCTCGCGGTCGGTGCGATTTGCGCCGCGCTGCTGGGAATTCCGCAGGTTCTGGCTCTCGAGCAGCAGGTCGGATTGGCGTGGCTCTTCAAGCTGCGCGGTCCGGTCGATCCGCCGGATCAGGCAATCCTGGTTCTGATGAATCAGGAGGCCGCGAATTCGATTTCGCTTCCGCGCGAAGCGGAGCGCTTCTACCGATGCGAAGATCTTCGGATCGGCGTACGGCCTGCGACGCATGTCAGCTTGCCGTCTGTCCCCTCACGCTGGCCCCGTTGCCTGCACTCGCGTCTCCTGCGTCAGATGGTCGATGCCGGGGCTGCACTCGTCGTGTTCGATGTCCTGTTCCGGGAACGGCCGTCACAGCCCGGCGCGGGAGTCGACCTGAATGCCTGGCAGGACGATTCATTCGCCGCCGTGGCCTCGTCTGCGCGCGTGATCATTGCGCAGAAAGTGGAACTCATGGACGGGCAGGAAGTGCTCGTGGGGCTGAGCCCGGCGATTGCGAATGCAGTGCTGGGTTCCGCACCGTTTCCGCTCGTCGCCGAATCGGGCCGGCGGATCGACCGGTTCATGGCATTCAAGGAAGAGGGACTCGTCACGCCGACCCTGCCGGCAATTGCGGTCCAGGCCTACGCCATCGGCGGATATCCGTTCCTGCGCGACTTTCTGATGCAGCACGCGCGCGACACGGCGACGCTGTTACCGGAATCCGCCGAGGAGCTCATCGCACACGGTCAACTCCAGGTGACGTCCCTCCTGATCCGCCAAATGTTTCGGAGCGACCCCGCCCTGGCAAGTCAACTACGCAAGGCGGTGAGCGTCGCGTCATTGCAGAATCCAAGCAAAAGTTCGCTCCCCGCAATCCGCACGCTTGCTGGTCTGTACTCAGGCGACGGAACGAGGCTCGTGAATCTCTACGGCCCGGCCGGCACGATTCCCGCCGCCTCGTACGACGACGTGCTCAAGTCGACAACTGATGAAAATGCAGCGCGCTTCAGGAATCGCGTGGTGTTCGTCGGCTTCGCGGAAACTGTCCCGGACCGAGCAGATCGAACACTTCGCGACCGCGTTCTCGAGCGGCCGAGGTCCGGATCTCAGCGGCGTCGAGATCGCTGCCACAGCTTTCCTGAATCTGCTGGAGGATCGAACGCTTCGGGAGCTGCCGCTGAAATATTGGCTGGCATTGACGTTCCTGGCGGGCTTTGTGGCGTACTTTGTCTGCGATCAACTCGGCAACCGACGCGCAGTTGTAGTCCTTGCCGCCGGTGTCGCCGCCTATTCCGGATTGGCTCTATACCTGTTTGACACGCGGCAACTGTGGTTCCCCATTGTCGGTCCACTTCTCCTTGCCGTCCCGATCGCGATGATTGGCGCCTTTGGATGGAAGTTCTGGACGACCCTCAAGCAGCGCGCTCAGCTGCGCCATGCGTTCAGCAATTTCGTTCCGAGCGACGTCGTCAGCGCACTCGAGCGGAATGCCGGAGAAATCAGCAGTTCGCAAGAATCGATCGAATGCGCCTGCGTTGCAACCGATGCCGCGAACTTCACGCCGCTCGCCGAAGCGATGACTCCGGAGAAGTTGACCGTGTTCCTGAATCAATACTTCGAAACCCTGTTCGGCCGCGTGGCTGATCGCGGTGGCTTCGTCTCGGATGTGGTAGGCGACGCCATGCTTGCGATCTGGCCGCACCGCGCCGCGGACACGCACGTGCGTCTGCTGCACGCGCTCCTCGAGATGCGCGATGCGGCCCAGCAATTCAATGAGCGTCTGGCTGCAAATCGCCTGATGACCCGGTTCGGCGTCGACTGGGGCCTGGTTTCCCTCTCGACCGTGGGCGCCCATGGACATTACGAATATCGAGCGGTGGGGGACGCTGTGAATACTGCAACGCGAATCCAGGAACTGAACAAGACACTGGGCACGCGGATCCTGGTCTCTGAATCCGCCATCGGCGATGCCGGCGGCGTGTTCCTGCTGCGGGACCTCGGTCAGTTCCTGTTGCGCGGCAAGACTCACGCGGTCCACGTGTACGAACTTTTCGACAGCCGTGCCAAGGTCATGCCGTGGGATGCTGACCTTTGCGTGCAGTTCCAGGTCGCATTCCAGGAGTTCGAGAACGGCAATGCAACGGCCGCCGAATCGCGATTTAGAACCATTCAAATCGCGTTCCCGCAGGACGGCCCGACGGCCTTCTACCTGAAGTGCCTGGAATCCGGCATGACCAGGCAGGACGGCGCGTGGGTAGTCGATTGATTGCACAGTCCTTTCAAACGTCAGTCCTGTCGCCCGCTTGACAGTTTTCTCCCGGTCTCACCCCCAAGCTGTTTCCGATCTCAAGTAGGGCCGCGGCATCGGCGGCTCATTGCGCTGACTGTCCTAAAGGACTAACTTGAAACGGAAACCAATCAAAACAATGACGTCCGAGCTTCTCGATTCCGAAAGGGTGGGCGGGAAGATGCGGGGGCGCACGACGATCAATAAGTCCGGGAGTTTACGGGGGCTCATGCTCTCGAGCTTTGTCCTGCTCGCAGGCATCGCGTCACTGGCCGAAAACCGGGCTCTGGCACAGGATGCAGCCGCGAGCTGCGCGCCCGTCGTCGGTCGTGTCGTTTCCCTGCAGGGCAATGTCCAGGTTCAGCGGACGGGTACACGGAGCTGGCAAAAGGTGAGCCGACTCGATACCTCGATTTGCGCCGGTGATCGCCTGCGAACCGACGCGCTAAGCCGCGCCGCCTTGTTCGTGCAGCCCGAGACTCTCGTTCGCGTCGATCAGAACACGACGATCTCTGTGAACCAGACGACGGCCGAGATTCTGGTCGAGTTCCACACGGACGCCGTCGCGCAGGCGGCGCAGAAACTGCAGTCCTGTGGAGCCGGCTATTTCATAACGCGGTTCCCGCGGAAGTTCAAAGTCTCGACTCCGCACATGAACGCGGCGGTTGAGGGCACCGAATTCATGGTCGAGTCGAGTTGCAAGGCGTCGACACTGACGGTGCTCGAGGGCCAGGTCGAGACGCAGGCAGTAGCGACCCAAGAGTCACGGTCACTGACTGCGGGGCAAAGAATGGAAACCGGAACCGTTTCAGGATCCGAGTTCAGCAGTGTTGTCAGGCCGGTCGATGCGGTGCAGTGGGTTCTGCATTTCCCGCCGCTTGGCGACGTGACGGCCGAAACCGAAGTTCCTTCGGCCGAGCAATGTCAAGTTCTCTCACTCCCGGCGAATTACTCGTGTCTTGTGCGGCGTGCTGAAATTCTGCTGCGACTCGGGCGGAGTGATGAGGCCATGCAGAGCGTCGACGAGGCGCTGGCCCTTGCTTCTGCAGATGGGAACGCGGAAGCCTTGAAAGCCATCATGCTGGTTGCAAGAAACGAGAATGTCGCAGCGCTCGAAATGGCGGGCGCAGCGACCCTCTCCGCGCCCGGCAACGTTCGTGCCTGGATCGCATTGTCTTATGCGGAACAGGCAAATTTCAGACTCGAGCGGGCGCTGGAAAGTGCGGGGCGCGCCCAGTCACTTGCTCCCGAGAGCTCACTGGTCAATGCGCGAAATGCCGAATTACTGCTGTCGTTGGGGCGGACGAGCGAAGCCGAAGCAGCGGCGCTGGCCGCCGTCAGCGCGAATCCTGCGGAGAGCCGGGCCCATAGCGTCCTCGGTTTCGTGCGCCTGGCGCAGATAGAGACTCGGGCGGCAAAAGCCGAATTCGACGCGGCCATCGTGCGCGATTCATTTGCGCCACTGCCACGACTGGGACTGGGACTCGCGATGATTCGCGAGGGCGGCCTCGTGGCAGGCCGCGAGCAACTTGAAATTGCGGTTGCCCTGGACCCGACGAGTTCATTGCTGCGGAGCTACGTGGGCAAGGCGTACTACGAGGAAAATACTCGGGCGCGCGATGAGCTGGCCGGCGTGCAATACCGCCTTGCCGCCGATATGGATCCCAACGACCCGACGCCGCACTTATACGACGCGATCCGCAAGCAGACGCTGAATCGGCCGGTGGACGCACTTCGGGACATGCGTCTGTCCGTGCAATTGAACGACAATCGGGCCGTATTCCGGTCGCGGCTCAAGCTGGACGAAGATCTGGCCACTCGCAGCGCCAGCCAAGGCAGAATCTACGCCGATCTGGGTTTTGAGAAACTAGCGATCCTGGACGGATGGCGGGCGGTCACCAGCGAACCGGGCGATTTTTCCGGGCATCGGCTGCTTGCCGATTCCTATGCGAGTCTGCCGCGACATGAACTCGCGCGCGTGAATGAATTGTTCACTTCACAGCTTCTGCAGCCGGCGAATCTGACGCCGGTTCCGCCGCAGCTCGGCGAGGTCAACCAGTTCATACTCGACAGTGCCGGGCCATCGGATATCGCGTTCAATGAATTCAATCCGCTGTTCAACCGCAACCGACTCGCGGTTCAAGCATCCGGTACCGTCGGCGGCAACGACACCTGGGGCAACGATTTCAGTTTCGCCGGCGTGCAGGATCAGTGGTCATTCAGCCTCGGCCAATTTCACTTCGAGACGGACGGATTTCGGCCGAACAACGACCTCGAACTGGACACCTACAACGCCTTCGTGCAGTTTCGCCAGTCCGACCGCACCAGCCTGATGACAGAATTGCGAGTATCGCGGCGGGACCAGGGTGACCTGAAACTTCGGTTCGACCCCGGCAATTTTGATCCACTTGCCAGGCAGCAGGAAGACGCCGAGTCGATTCGCATTGGCGCCAACCACGTCTTCAGCCCGCGATCCGAGCTTCTCGCTTCAATCGTGTACCAAAGCGCCAAGTTCGAAACGGACACGCCGCCGTTCGCGAACATCTCCGGGGACGTCGACAGTCTGGTCGGTGAAATTCAGCACATCCTCGACATGGATCGTTTGCGCCTCATAAGCGGACTGAGACAGACGCATCGCGATCACTTCGAGCGCCAGGACGTGACGATTCCCGAGCCCGCGATTCGAGAGATTGACTTCGATTTGAACAGCTCCAGTTTGTACTTCTATGGCTACCTTCCACTGACGGATCGGGTCAGCTCGGACATTGGAGTCAGCGTCGACCTGCTCGAATCACGCACGATCGACAAGGATCAGGTCAATCCCAAAATTGGTTTGAGTTGGAAGCCTTCCGATCGGACGACATTAAGAATTGCGGCTGTCAGGACGCTCCAACCTGACACGTATTCGAGACAAGACGTGTTACCGCGCCTGGAGCCGACCCAGGTCGCTGGAATCAATCAAGTGTTCCTGAATGCCCAGGGCGTCAGCGAGTGGCACTACGGACTCGGAATGGATTACGAGACTCGGGCCGGCGTGTTTGTCGGCGCCGAGGTTTCGAAGCGGGATCTGGACATCCCCGTTGTCGCAGTGGGTCCACCCGATCAAATCCTCATATTCCACTCGACCGAACTGCAGGCTCGAGCATACCTGCACTGGACGCCGATCGACTCGGTGGCGATCAGCGGCGGCATTCAGTACGACGAGGAAGACAATGACCAAGGCGCATCGTTCGAGGACGGAGTCTCTACGATTCGCACGCGACGCTTCCCTGTTGAGCTCAGGTACTTTCATGTTTCGGGCCTCAGCGCAGAGACTACGGCCACATATGTGGATCAGAAAGGCGATTTCCTCGTTTTCCTGCCCGATCCGCCGTTCATCGATAGCGCTTCAGACGGCGACAGGTTCTGGGTACTCGATGCCGCGGTTCGCTATCGCCTGCCTCGAAGAAAGGGGATGATCACAATCAGCGCCGAGAACCTGCTTGACGAGGAGTTCCGGTTCCTGGATCTGGACCCGGAAAACCCCGAGTTCATTCCTGAGCGATTGGTTTCATTGAAATTTACCGTCACTTTCTAATTTGGGCGCATTAAGGGGGAGGCCATGTCTAGAAAAACGCTTCTTGTGATTGGCACTGCACTGGGAATCCTTTCCGCCGGTTGCCAAGGCGGAAAAGATCCTCAAGGGTCGACCGACAAGCCCGAAGATTCCCAGGGCGCGACTGCCGCAAAAACCGGCGAAGAGGGTGTAAACCTGGCAGGCGGCGAATCTGGCCTTCCAGAGGACGGCCAGATTCGCATCACGCTCAACGCCGATGGAACCGTCGTCTCCGTTGAGGGATTAACCTTGCGCAGCTGGGAACCGACGCTGACCGAACAGTCTTCTGCGCCGGTATCCACGGGCGAAAGTCTGGCCACGATCGAGGTTCATGCACTCAACGAGGATCCTTCGGACGTCGAGACACCGGACGGAGACTCGAAGCATGCCCACAAAGGAGAAACATCTCCGCCGCTCACTTCCCATTGCCACCGTTGGGTCAAGGTCGGCGGCGTCAATTATCTAGTTCACTGCTGACTCAAAAAAACTTGATCAAGAGGATTGAATCGCGACATGTGATCGCGCGACGGCTTTCCGGCCGTCGCGCGATTTCCATCTGGGCAATTCTCTTGTTGATGTGCATTTTGCCCAGGGCCTTCGCGCAGTCGGTCGACCCGGATGTTCCTGAATCCGCAGCCAGGGAAGATTTTTCGATCGGCAAGCAATCGGTGTCATTCGCAGTTTCCTGGCGGTTCGAAACCGTGACGTTTTACAGGCAGCCGGCGGTTGGCCCACGCATACTCGTGCCGACATCGCGGGCAGCGCCACTTACCATTCCCTCGCGAATTGGTCAGTTAGTCATACTTCCCGAACTGGAGACCTACGGGGTGGCGTTGATACGCCTGGCACCGGGTGCTCGAACAGCGGAATTGAACCGCGAGCTGGTTCAATACAATCGACAAAACCATTCCGCTGGCCGGCACCGTGCCTTCTCCAGCAGACAACAAGAAGGAAATCCCATTTACGGCGGTGGCGGTGTGGACAACCTCGTCGTGAACGAGGTGATTATCAGCTTTCGGCCAGACATGGATGTGCCGGCGATCGAGAGTTTTCTTGCGTCGAACCAGGCCGAGATTCTCCGCAGGCCCAGCGATCTCAACCCGGAGTCCTATCTAGTGCGCTTTGGCGGTCAAACGGGCCACGGCGCAAGGGCCCTATCAAACAGGCTGGACCAGGACGATCGTGTGGCCTACGCGCAACCCAATTTTGTCGTGATTGATCACGAAAGCCTGCCGGGTGCGGGTCCGACGTCGGCTGCCTGCGAGGTTTGTCCGGATTCTGCGGCCGAGGGGCCAGGCGGGGATCCCTTTTTTGATCAACAGTGGCACTTGAATAACCCGGGTACGTTTGGACGACGGTTCATGGATATCAACGCGCTGAGGGCCTGGAGTTTCACCCGAGGCAAGCCTGAAGTCGTGATTGCCATCCTCGACGATTGGGTCGAGCGCGAGCACGAAGACCTCGCGGGCAGGACATTGGAAGTGTGGAATGCCTTTGACCCGACCGGCGCCGGATCCCTTGAAAACGAAGTCATTACGGGTGAGGACGCTCACGGAACCGCAGCCGCAGGACTCGCCGCCGCAACATTCAACAACGGCGCAGGCGTTACAGGTATCGCGCCGAAGGTCACGATTCTGCCGATTCGCATGCGGAAACCGGGGACGTTGCGCCCGGAAGACGTTGTCAGGGCAATCAACCACGCGGCGCAACATGCCGATGTCTTGAGCATGAGCTGGACACTGGGGCAACAAGTACCGGTGCCAAATGCAGTGTCCAATGCCATTCGTGCGGCATCCAAGAATAGGAACCGCGTGTTGGTAATCTCAGCAGGCAAGAGCCAGGGAACATATATCGGGTATCCCGCAAACCTGGCGGAGGATCCCGAGAACTTCCCAATCATCGCCGTGAGCGCCACCGACGCCTTTGGAGCACTCAAGCGAACGAGCACTCCCCCGGCTGAATGCGACTGGGGCACGCCAAGAGGCGAGGCCACCGTATCCGCGCCCGGAGTCGAGTTGTACACCACAGACCGCACAGGCGAGGCGGGCTACTGCAAATCGGGTCCTCACAGCGATTACACGAAATTCAGTGGCACGTCGGCTGCCGTGCCGCTCGTGGCGGGCGCTGCTGCGCTGATGCTCAGCAGGAATCCCGGACTGCAGCCACTTACGATTCGAACCCGACTCGAACAGACATCCAGGCATCCCCACCCCGCAAAACGCCCAACCGACATCGACCCAAGCGACCCCGCCCCGTGGGGACTCGGCTGGGGACGCATCGATGCATGCAATACGCTTACTGACGAACCAGAAAGCTGCGAGCGCTCTTCGCCTTGAGTCCACCCGAGGAATCCAGCACATCAAGCACCTCCGGGGGCAATGACTACGAGGACTGTCCCGGAAGGCGGGCGGGTCGCGATCATAGGCCGCTGAAGTCTCTCGCTAGCCGCATGGGATCGGTCCCGTATAATTCCTCAGGCTATGAGCCGTTCTCTCCGCGAACTCTACGATTCGAGCCCATTCTCGAGCGCACAAGCGCCATACCTCGAGGAGCAGTACGAACGGTATCTGGATGACCCTGCAAGCCTCACGCCGGAATGGCGCGATTTCTTTGGCCAGTTCGGCGCCGGCGCGCGGCCCGCGACGCGCCCACAGGTCGGGGCCGCAATGCCGGCTGTCGCGCCAACGACGATCAGGACGGCGCCCGCAACCGCGGGCGACGGCGGCGAGAAGCAGTCCGCCGTTTCACGCCTCATCCAGTTCTACGCGAACCGCGGTCACCTGATCGCCGACATCGACCCGCTCGGCCTGATGCAGCGGCCGATGCCGAAGGTTCTCGACCCGGCCTACGTCGGGCTCACCGAAGCCGACATGGACGCCGAGTTCCACACGGGAAGCCGCACAACCGGCGTCGACAAGCAGATGCGCCTGTCGGAGATCCTGAAGCAGCTCCGGCACATCTATACCGGGCGGATCGGCGCCGAGTTCGCGCATGTCTCGACGAGCGACGAACGCCTCTGGCTGCAGGACCGATACCAGGACGGCCGCCTGCATCACCAGTTCACGACCGAGGAGCGCCTGAATTTCCTTTGGCAGCTATCCGCCGCAGAAGGCCTCGAGCGATACCTGCACACAAAGTACGTGGGGCAGAAGCGCTTTTCGCTCGAGGGCGGCGATGCGCTGATCCCGCTGCTCGACGACGTCGTGCAGCGCTGCGGGGCGACTGGAGTCGAGGAGGTCGTCATCGGGATGGCGCACCGCGGCCGGCTGAACGTCCTCGTCAATGTGCTCGGCAAGTCGCCGTCGATGCTCTTTTCCGAATTCGAAGGCAAGTTCGAGCCCGAATCGCTGAAGGGATCCGGCGACGTCAAGTACCACAAGGGTTTCTCGGCGGATCTCCGCACCGCGGGCGGCAACGTTCACGTCGTTCTCGCGTTCAATCCGTCGCACCTGGAGGTCGTCAACGCGGTCGTCGAAGGCTCGGTGCGCGCGCGCCAGGAGTGTCGCGGCGATACGCAGGGCGCCACAGTCGTGCCATTCCTGATCCACGGCGACGCGGCATTCGCGGGGCAGGGCGTCGTCATGGAGACCCTGCAGCTGTCTCAGGCCCAGGCTTTCGCGACCGGCGGGACCCTGCATGTGGTGATCAACAACCAGGTCGGTTTCACGACCGATCCGATGGACGGCCGGTCGACGCAATATTGCAGCGATGTCGCCAAGATGATCGAGACGCCGATCTTCCACGTGAACGCGGACGATCCGGAGGCGGTCGTATTCGTCGCGCGGCTCGCGCTCGAGTACCGGATGAAATTCCGCAAGGACGTGGTCATCGACCTCGTCTGCTACCGGCGCCACGGCCATAACGAGGCCGACGAGCCCGCCGCGACGCAGCCGCTGATGTACCAGGCAATCCGGAAGCATGCGACCGCGCGGCAGATCTATGGCGAACGCCTCGAACAGGATGGGCTCCTCGCGGACGGACAGTCCGCAAAGATGATCGAGGACTACCGGCGCGGGCTCGACGAGAATCGCCCGCAAGCCCGAGCATTCGCCGGCACGACCGGAAATCGCTACACGGTCGACTGGAGCCGGCATCTTGAGGCGGAGTCCTCGGAAAAAGTGACGACGGGCGTCGAGCGAAAACGCCTCGACTCGCTCGCAAAGGTGCTGACGAAAGCGCCGTCTGGGTTCACTTTGCACCCGCGGGTCGCGCGTATCGTCGACGACCGCGCACGGATGTACGCGGGCGAGCTGCCGCTCGACTGGGGTGCGGCCGAGACCCTGGCGTATGCGACGCTCCTCGACGACGGCTACGACGTGCGGCTGACGGGCCAGGACACGGCCCGCGGCACCTTCTTTCACCGTCACTCCGTGCTCCACGACCAGGTGACCGGACGCACCGACATTCCGCTTGCTCACGTGGCAGAGGGCAAAGCCCGATTCCGGGTGACCGACTCGACGCTGTCCGAGGAAGCCGTGCTCGGTTTCGAATACGGTTATTCGACGACGGATCCGAACACGCTCGTGATCTGGGAGGCGCAGTTCGGCGACTTCGTGAACGGCGCGCAGGTGATCGTCGACCAGTTCATCACTTCGGGCGAGGCCAAGTGGGGCCGCGTCTCCGGCATCACGCTCTTTCTACCGCACGGCTACGAGGGACAGGGTCCTGAGCACAGCTCGGCGCGCCTCGAGCGCTTCCTTCAGCTTTCCGCCGAGGTGAACCACCAGGTCTGCGTGCCGTCGACCCCGGGCCAGATTTTCCACATGCTGCGCCGGCAAATGCTGCGGGCGCTTCGCAAGCCGCTGATCGTGATGACGCCAAAGAGCCTTTTGCGGCACAAGCTGTCGATCTCGACGATGTCGGACCTCGCCGAGGGCCGGTTTCAACCCATCATCGACGAGATCGATCCGATCGAGCCGAAGAAAACCAAGCGGCTCGTGTTCTGCAGCGGCAAGGTGTATTACGACCTTCTCGAACGGCGGCGCGCGGAGAAAAGCTCCGAGGTGGCACTGATCCGCGTCGAGGAGCTCTATCCCTTCCCGGCGGAGGAATATCAGACCATCCTGGACCGCTATGCGAATGCTCGTGAGATCGTCTGGTGCCAGGAGGAACCCCAGAACCAGGGTGCGTGGTACCAGATCCGCCATCGGCTCCAGGCACCGCTTGCCGCGAACCGGACCCTGCAGTACGCCGGACGCGAGAGCGCGGCGGCGCCCGCGACCGGAATCCACGCGATACACCAGCGTGAGCAGGACGCGCTGGTCGCGGCGGCGCTGAACGGGAAAGCCTCATGACAACCGAAGTGCGCGTGCCACAGCTGCCGGAGTCCGTCGCCGATGCGACATTGGTCACCTGGCACAAGAAAGTCGGCGACCCGGTCGCCCGCGACGAGAATCTCGCTGACCTCGAAACAGACAAGGTCGTACTAGAGGTGCCCGCGCCGGTCGGGGGAGTCATCAAGTCGCTCGACAAGGCTGCGGGAGCAACCGTGACGAGCGGCGAACTCCTCGCGGTGGTCGACGAGCAGGCGTCGCAGGCTGCCGCACCCAAGGCTGTGCCGAAGGGCGATAGCAAGAAGACGGCCGAGACGAAGAAGCCAGTGGACGTCAGGCCCACCGAGGCTCCTGCAGTCGCAGCGGCAACCCGCAAGGACGAGACGCCCGGGAAACTTTCTCCGGCCGCGCGACGCCTGGTCGAGGAGAATCGCCTGTCGGCCGGAGAGATCGCCGGCAGCGGCCGTGACGGGCGCATCTCGAAGAGCGATGTCGCGCATCACCTCGAAGCAGCGCCCGCTCATCCGCCTGTCGCGGGCGCCCGCGTGGACCAGCGCGTTCCGATGTCACGGCTTCGAGCGCGCATCGCCCAGCGTCTCGTCGAGGCACAGACGACGCAGGCACTCCTCACGACTTTCAATGAAATCGACATGCAGGCCCTCATGGCGCTCCGCTCGCGCTACAAGGATGCATTCGAGAAGCGTCACGGCGTGCGCCTCGGCTTCATGTCGTTCTTCGCCAAGGCCTGCGTTCAGGCTCTGCGCCGCTTCCCCGTCGTGAACGCGTCGGTCGAGGGCGGCGACATCGTTTATCACGAGTACTACGACCTCGGGGTCGCGGTGTCGACGGACCGCGGGCTCATCGTGCCGGTTCTCCGCGACGTCGACCGCATGGATTTCGCCGCGATCGAAAAGGTCGTGACAGGATTCGCCGAGCGCGCGCGGAAAGGTACGATCACGATCGAGGAGTTGACCGGCGGGACCTTCTCGATCACGAACGGCGGCGTGTTCGGGTCGCTGATGTCGACGCCGATCGTGAACGCCCCGCAGAGCGCCATCCTCGGCATGCACAAGATCCAGGATCGTCCGGTCGCCGTGGATGGCCAGATCGCGATCCGGCCGATGATGTACGTGGCGCTCACCTACGATCATCGAATCATCGACGGCCGCGAAGCCGTTCAATTCCTGGTAGCCGTGAAGGAAGCCCTCGAGGATCCCGCGCGGCTGCTGCTCCAGGTCTGACAGGAACGAAGCAATGTCCGACAGTTTCGACGTCATCGTCATCGGCGGCGGTCCGGCGGGTTATCCCGCTGCGATCCGTGCCGGCCAGAACAAGCAGAGCGTCGCCTGCATAGACGAGTGGAAGAACCGCGACGGAAGCACGGCTTTCGGCGGCACCTGCCTGAACGCCGGCTGCATTCCGTCGAAGGCGTTGCTGGAATCCTCCGAGCTCTACCACCGCGCGCAGCACGAGTTCGCGCTGCATGGCGTGAAGCTCGAGGGGATCGGCTTCGACGTGACGGCGATGCAGAAGCGCAAGGGTGGCATCGTCAAGGGCATGACGCAGGGCATATTGACGCTCCTCAAGGCCGCGGGCGCCACCGCATTGACCGGCCACGGGCGCCTGCTGCCCGGCCGGCAGGTCGAGTACACGACACACGACGGCGCGAAAAAGACCCTTCAGGCGAAGCACGTGGTCATCGCATCCGGTTCCGAACCGATGCCGCTCCGCGGCGTCGACTTCGACGGCGAACGCATCGTGGACTCCTGGGGGGCGCTCGATTTTGCCGACGTGCCGAAGCGCCTCTGTGTCATCGGCGCGGGTGTCATCGGGCTCGAGCTTGGGAGCGTCTGGCGCCGCCTCGGGGCGGAGACGGTCGTCCTGGAAGCGCTCGACCAGTTCCTGCCGATCGCGGACGGCGCCCTCGCCAAAGAGGCGCTCCGTCACTTCAAAAAGCTCGGACTCGACATTCGCCTCGGCGCGAAGGTTTCAGGCGCAAAAGTCGAGAAGGACGGCGTGCACGTCAATTACGCCGACGCCAAGGGCAGTCAATCGATCGTAGTCGATCGCCTGATCGTCGCAATCGGCCGCCGGCCGTTCACCAGGAACCTGCTGGCCGAAGGCACGGGTGTCGTGCTCGACCCACGCGGGTTCATCCAGGTCGACGAACATTGCCGTACGAACGCCGCGGATGTCTGGGCCGTCGGAGATTGCGTGCGCGGACCGATGCTGGCGCACAAGGGCAAGGAGGAGGGCGTCGCGGTCGCCGACCGGATCGCCGGCCTGTACGGCGAAGTGAACTACAAGACGATCCCCTCCGTGATCTACACGGCTCCCGAGATCGCCTGGGTCGGCCAGACCGAGGAGGAGGCGAAAGCCGCCGGCCGCAATTGCAAGACCGGCAGCTTCCCGTTCGCCGCGAGCGGACGCGCGCGCGCAATGGAAGCGGGCGCCGGATTCTGCAAGGTCGTCGCCGATGCCGGCAGTGACGAGATCCTGGGTATCCACATCATCGGGCCCATGGCCGGTGAACTGATCGCGGAAGCGGTGCTCGCAATGGAATATTCGGCGAGCAGCGAAGACCTGCAGCGGACGATCCACGCGCATCCGACCCTGTCGGAAGCCGTCCACGAGGCGGCGCTCGCTGCGGACAAGCGGGCGATCGACATTCCGAACCGCTAGATCGCTAAAGGGGACGTTCCCCTTTGCAAAGGGCGCGCCTGCAGGACGAGCGTGTGTTGCCTGCAAAGGGGAACGTCCCCTTTAGCAATCACGCGCGGCGGCGCGCGCTGATAATGCCGGGCAGCGCCGAGAGGCGCGCCAGAAGCCGCGAAAGCTCGTCGAGCCCGGGAACGGAGACCGTGAGCGTCAGATCCGCGCTGCCCTGGCCGGAATCGCCCTGCGACGCCAGCCTCTCGATGTTGATCCGTTCCTCTGCCACCATCGTCGTGATGTCGCGCAGGAGTCCGCGCCGGTCCATCGCATGCACGATGATCTCGACGGGGTAACGGCGCGAGCCCGGCTTGCCCCAGTCCACCTGCAACAGACGCTGGGGCGACCGGGCCGCGAGCCGCGCGAGATTGCGGCAGCCGCTACGGTGGAGTGTGATGCCGCGTCCGACCGTGACGTAGCCCGTGATCGCCTCCGGCGGTACCGGATTGCAGCAACGCGCATGCGTCGACATCAGGTTGCCGACGCCCTCGGCCTGCACAGCCGCGGCAGACTCGCGGCGCGCAGGACCGATGGGCGGCAGTTCCGGTGCGGGCGCGAGCGCACTCTTTCCGCGCATCCGTCGCTCGATCGCACCCGACACCTGCGCGAGATTCAGGTCGCCGGAACCTAGGGCGACGTGCAGCGCATCGGCATTCGCGAGGCCGAACTCCCCGATGAGTTCGGACGTCAGTGTGTGCTCGGCGCCGAGCCTCGCTAGTTCGCGCTCGAACAATTCGCGGCCGTCGCGCCTGTTCTCGCCGAGGTCCCGCCGCTTGAACCACGCCCGGACCTTGGCGCGGCTGCGCGGCGAGGCCAGGAAGCCCTCGCGCTCGATCAGCCAGTCGCGGCTCGGTTGGGACTGCTTGCCGCCGATGATCTCGACGACCTCGCCATTCGCGAGCCGGTGGTTGATCGGCACGATGCGGCCGTTGACGCGCGCACCGCGGCAGCGATGTCCGAGCTCCGTGTGCACGTGGTAGGCGAAATCGATTGGTGTCGCACCGCTCGGCAGGTCCACGACCTCTCCCTTGGGCGTGAGCGCGTACACGCGGTCGTCAAATAGATCCGCGCGCACGCGGCTCAGGAAATCGCTGTCGCTCTCCGTCTCCGACGCGGGCGCGAGCAGGTCGCGCAGCCATTCGATCTTGCGGTCGTAGGCGGCGTCTCGGGCCGCGCCCTCCTTGTAGCGCCAGTGCGCCGCGACGCCGAGCTCCGCGTGGTCGTGCATCTCGCGCGTGCGGATCTGTATTTCGACGGGCACGGCGGAGGGGCCCAGGACCGCGGTATGCAGCGACCGGTACAGGTTGTCCTTGGGCGTCGCGACGTAATCGTCGAACTCGCCCGCAATGTAATGCCAGCGCCCGTGCACGATGCCGAGCGCCGCATAGCAGTTCACGACCGAGTCGGTGATGATGCGCACCGCCCGCACATCGTGAACCTGGTCGAACGCGAGGTTCTTCCGGTGCATCTTCCGCCAGATGCTGTAGATGTGCTTCGGGCGCCCTACGATCTCCGCCGGGATCCCGGCGCGCGCGAGCTCCGATGCGATCTCGCCGATCACGGTCTCGATATACTTCTCGCGATCGAGGCGCGACTCGTTCAGCCAGCCTGCGATGCGGCGATACTCCGCGGGTTCGAGATAGCGGAAGGATAGATCCTCGAGTTCCCACTTGAGTTGCCAGATACCGAGCCGGTTGGCGAGCGGCGCGTAGATCTCCCGCGTTTCCCAGGCGAGATGCAGGCGGGCGGCCTCGTCGAGGTCCCGTGCATGGCGCATGCGCCGCAGCTGCTCGGCAAGGCGCACGAGCACGAGCCGCGGGTCGGTGACGACCGCGAGGAGCATTCTGCGAAGCGCGTCGGCCTGGCCGGTCGAGAGTCCGCGGCCCGGCGACCACGTCCCCCCGGCCTGGAATTCTCCAAGCCGCTGGAGTTCCATCGCAAACGAGACCGCCGGTTCGCCGAAGCTTGAAACCGCGTCCGGGCGAGCCAGCAGCCCGCGAGCGAGCAAGGGTTGCAGCATCGCGCCCGCGACGATCTCGCGCTCCGCATCGAGCGCGGCGATGATCGCGGCAGTGTCATCGCCCTGCTGCCGGGCGGCCGCCCAGCCGTCTGCCCCGGACTCCCGGTCGGCGAGTGCCGCGCGTAAATCCTCCAGTACAGCCGCGCCGGCGGCCGCTCCCGTGGTCGTCGTCTTCATGGCGAATGGCTATCATAACTCCCATGGTGCGCATCCTCGGCCTCGATCCCGGTTCGCGAATTACCGGCTATGGCGTCGTGGATGTCGGCCAGAGCGGCGTCCGCTATGTCGCGAGCGGCTGCATTCGCGTCGGAAACGGCGCCATGGCGGGGAGGCTGCTCGAGATCCATCGCCACGTGACCGAACTAGTCAATACCTTCGCGCCCGGCGAGATCGCGATCGAGCGCGTGTTCATGCACCGGAACCCGGACAGCGCACTGAAGCTGGGCCAGGCGCGGGGCGCGGCGCTCTGCGGCGCCTGTCACGCCGGTGCCCCGGTATTCGAATACGCGCCCCGGGCAGTCAAGCAGACGGTCACCGGTACCGGCGCCGCGGAAAAGGCCCAGGTCCTGCACATGGTCAAGGCTCTCCTCACCTTGCAGGGTCGTTTGAGCGCGGACGCCGCCGATGCGCTTGCGATCGCAGTGTGTCATGCACAGCATCGCGGCGGACGGGTCAACGGTCGATCGAGGAACAGCCGGTGATCGGCCACCTGCGGGGACGGCTGGTCCGCAAGTCGCCACCGGCACTGATCGTCGACGTGAACGGCGTCGGCTACGAGCTCGAGGCGCCGATGTCGACGTTCTATCGACTGCCGGAGCTTGGCAGCGAAGTCGAGTTGCATACCCACCTCGTCGTGCGCGAGGACGCGCACCTGCTCTACGGGTTCGCGACCGAGGACGAACGACGGCTGTTCCGCGACCTGCTGCGCGTCACCGGCATCGGCCCGAAGATCGGGCTGGCGCTTCTCTCCGGAATCGACGTGGATACCTTCATGCGCTGTGTCGAGGCGCAGGACGTGGATGCGCTGACACGCATCCCCGGCATCGGCCGCAAGACGGCCGAGCGGCTTCTCATCGAGATGCGCGATCGCATCCGTGCGCTCGGGCAGCTGCCGTCCGCGTCGCGTCAGGTCGATGCGGCCGCTGGCACCCGGGCCGAGGCCTACGCGGCCCTGGTCGCGCTCGGCTACCGGCCGGTCGAAGCGACTCGGCTTCTCAAGAGCGTCGAATCCGAGGGCGTCGGCACCGAAGACCTCATTCGACGCGCATTGCAGGCGGCGGCCCGGTAGGATTCGGGTCGATGATCGAACAGGACCGCGTCACGACCGCCACCGCCACGCGCGAAGACGAAGATCTCGCGCGGAGCGTGCGCCCGCAGCGGCTCGACGAGTACATCGGCCAGACGGCCGTCAAGCAGCAGATGAGCATCTTCATCGAGGCGGCGCGCCGCCGGAATGAGGCGCTGGACCACGTGCTCATCTTCGGGCCGCCCGGGCTCGGAAAGACGACGCTCGCCCACATCGTCGCGCACGAGCTCGGCGTCAACCTGCGGCAGACCTCCGGCCCGGTGCTCGAGCGACCCGGCGATCTCGCCGCGATCCTGACGAATCTTCAGCCGCGCGACGTCCTCTTCGTCGATGAGATCCACCGGCTGAGTCCGATCGTCGAGGAGATACTCTATCCGGCGCTCGAGGACTTCCAGCTCGACATCATGATCGGCGAGGGACCGGCCGCGCGCTCGATCAAGCTCGACCTGCCGCCGTTCACGCTCGTGGGCGCGACGACGCGCGCCGGCCTCCTGACCTCACCGCTCCGCGACCGCTTCGGCATCGTGCAGCGGCTCGATTTTTATGACCGGGAAGAGCTTCGCCAGATCGTCCTGCGCGCCGCCGGCATCCTGGGATTGCGCATCGACGACGCGGGCGCCACGGGCCTTGCACAGCGCTCACGCGGGACGCCGCGCATCGCGAACCGCCTGCTGCGCCGCGTGCGGGACTTTGCCGAAGTCCGTGCCGCGGGGCATATCGACGCGGCGGTCGCAAAGCTGGCCCTCGATCTGCTCGAAGTGGATCTCGAGGGCTTCGATGGCCTGGATCGCCGTCTCCTCCTGACCGTCATCGAAAAATTTGCCGGTGGGCCGGTCGGCATCGACAGCCTGGCCGCGACGCTCGGCGAGGAGCGTGACACGCTCGAGGACGTCGTGGAGCCTTTCCTGATCCAGCAGGGTTTCCTGGTGCGCTCGGCGCGCGGGCGCATCGCGACGCCCACGGCCTGGCGTCATTTCGGGCGCGAGCCGCCGCAGCCGGATGCCGCGAGCGGAAGCCTGCCGCTCTTTCGCGGTTAGGGCAGCGACGTGGAAACCTTCACATTCCCGGTGCGGGTTTACTGGGAAGACACTGACGCCGGCGGCGTCGTGTACTACGCGAACTATCTTCGGTTCCTGGAGCGCGCGCGCAGCGAGTGGCTGCGCACGCTCGGCATCGACCAGGCCGCGCTCCTGCGCGACGAACGCCTGCAATTCGTCGTGGTCGAAGCGAACATCCGCTACCATCGACCGGCACTCTTTGACGACGCACTCGTCGTGTCGGTGCGGATCGAGGAACTTCGCGGCGCATCGGTCGTATTCGGGCAGGAAATACGGCGCGGTAGCGCGGAGGGGGAACTCCTCATCAGCGCATCGATACGCGCGGCCTGTCTGGCTGCCGACGGCCTGCGGCCTCGGCCCCTGCCGGCGGCCCTGACCGGGCAACTCTGAAGGACTCGCATTGAACCAGTCTCATTCGGTACTCCAACTCATCCTGCAGGCCGGTCCGGTCGTGCAGGTCATCATCGGGATCCTGCTGGCAGCGTCGCTCGCTTCCTGGTCGATCATCTTCCGCAAGCGCCGGTTGCTGCGCCAGGCCGAGTCCGAGGCCAACCGGTTCGAAAGCACGTTCTGGTCGGGCGGCGATCTCGGCAAGCTTTATCGCGCGATCGACACGCGCGACAAGGCGACGGTCGGACTCGAGTGTCTTTTCGAGGCGGGTTTCGGCGAGTTCTCCCGCCTGCGTACGCAGACGAGCGTGTCCGCCGCCGAGCTCCTCGAAGGCGTGCGCCGCGCGATGCGTGTCGCGCAGTTGCGCGAGATCGACCGGCTCGAGGCGAGCCTCGCGACACTTGCGACCGTCGGATCGACGAGTCCCTACGTGGGCCTGTTTGGGACCGTCTGGGGCATCATGGGTGCCTTCCAGGGCCTCGGCAATGTCCAGCAGGCGACGCTTGCCATGGTGGCGCCGGGTATCGCGGAGGCGCTGATCGCGACCGCGGCGGGCCTGTTCGCCGCGATACCGGCGGTCGTCGCCTACAACCGCTACGCCGACAAGGTGAATCGTCTCGAGCTGCGCTACGACGCATTCATGGACGAGTTCTCGACCTTGTTGCAGCGCCACGCCGCATCGAGGGGCTGAGATGACGGCCAACTCGCGCCGCAGGCGGTTGATGGGCGAGATCAACGTCGTTCCGTATATCGACGTGATGCTCGTGCTCCTGATCATCTTCATGATCACGGCGCCGCTCCTAACCCAGGGTGTGCAGGTCGAACTGCCTGATGCGGATGCGCAGCCGATCGATCCAGAATTGCTGAAGGATCGCGAGCCGCTGGTGCTGTCGGTGGATCGCGACGGCCGGTACTACCTGAATGTCGGCGGTGACGAGGATGCTTCCATCCCGGAGGCGGAAGTCGCGCGACGCGCGATGGCCGTGCTCGGCCGCGATCCCGGGACCCCCGTGCTCGTCAAGGCGGATGAGCGCGTGCCGTATGGCAGCGTGGTTCGGGGCATGGTCGTGTTGCAGCAGGCCGGCGCGAAGAAGATCGGCTTCCTGACCGATCCGAAGGCGGCGCGCGCGCTCGAGGAGCTCGAGCGAAGACGATGAATGAGGAAACGCGAGCTCCCATCGCGCCTATCGGCTGGTCGATCGCGCTGCATGCGGTGCTCGCGGGGCTTCTGTATCTCGGCCTGACGCTGCCGACCCAGGAACCCCAGGAAATGCTGCTGCCCATCGACGCCGTCGTCGTCGACGATGCGGTCCTCGAGGCGGCAGGCAAGAAGAAACGCGACGACGAGCGCACGGCCGTCGAAGAAAGGAAGCGCGAAGAAGCCCTGGCGGAAGAACGCCGGCTCGAAGAAGAACAGCTTCAGAAGCAGGAAGAGGAGAAGCGCCAGGCAGAGCAAGAGCGCCTCGAGGCCGAGCAGGCGGCCGAGAAGAAAGTGAAAGCCGAGGCGGATGCGAAGCAGAAAGCCGAGGCGGACGCAAAGCTGAAGGCTGAGGCGGACGCGAAGCGCAAGACGGAACAGGAAGCGAAGGCCAAGGCCGCCGCAGAGAAGAAGCGCACAGACCAGGAGGCCCGGCTGCGGCAGGAGCGCGAAGCGGACCTTCGCGCCCGTCTTGCCGACGAGGAGACGCGAACGAGCGCCGGCTTTCAGGGTCTGAAAGCGAGTTACGTGCGGGCGATCCAGGCACATGTCGAACAACGCTGGTATGAACCCCCGGGCGTCGCACAGGGACTCAGTTGTACGATCTACGTGATGCAGATTCCTGGAGGCGAGGTGGTCGGCATGCGATTCGGCTCCTGCAATGGCGGCCCGGCCGTGCGCCAGTCCATCGAGACGGCGGTGCGGAATGCCTCGCCCCTGCCTGCGCCGCCCGAGCCCGCGCTGTTCGAGCGCGAGATCGAACTCATTTTTACGCCCAAGGAGGCGCGACGTTGATGATCCGCCGTGTACTGCTCGTACTGATCGCATTCGCCCTGCCGGCCAGCCTGGCCTCCGCTCAACTGACCGTGCAGATCCTGCGCGGCATGGCCGAATCGGTGCCGATCGCCATCGTGCCGCTCGCCTGGGACGCCCCGGGCGAGATGCCCTGGGACGTATCCGCGACCATCCATGCCGACCTGGAGCGGAGCGGGCGGTTCCGGCCGCTGGCACGAACCCAGATGCTCGAGCAACCGCACGCGGCGAGCGAAGTGGATGCCGCCGACTGGCGCATGCTCAAGGTCGACTACGTGCTCGTGGGCCGGCTGTCGCCGCTCCCTGACGGGCGTTATGAAGCGCGCTATGAGCTCGTGTCGGTCGCCAATGGCCAGCGGCTGCTCGGCACGGCGATGCCTGCGGACCGCAACGCCCTGAAGCTCGCGAGCCACCGGATTGCCGACGCGATCTACGAGAAGATCCTCGGCGTGCGCGGCGCGTTCGCGACGCGCATCGCCTATGTCGCAGCCGACGGCCCGACGACGAAGCGCAGCTACCGGCTGATCGTCACGGACGCGGACGGCGCCAACGAGCGCGTGATCTTCGCGTCCCCGCAGCCGATCATGTCGCCGGCCTGGTCGCCGGATGCCAAATCGATCGCGTACGTGTCGTTCCACAGCGGGCTCGCCGCGATCTACGTGCAGACGCTGCGCACGGGCGAGCAGGTGCGCGTGTCGGCCAAGTCCGGCATCAACGGCGCGCCGAGCTTCTCGCCGGATGGCAAACAGCTCGCCCTGACCTTGTCGCGCCGGGACGGAAACGTGGATATCTACGTGCTGACGCTCGCGACCCAGGAGCTCCGCCGCCTGACTGAAGACGATGCCATCGACACCGAGCCGGCCTGGGCACCGGATGGGCAATCCGTCTATTTCACCTCGGACCGCGCCGGCGCGCCTCAGGTCTATAACGTGGGCCTCGGCGCGGGCGACCGCGCGCGCCGCATCACGTTCGAGGGCAGTTACAACGCGAGACCGCGGGTCTCGCCGGACGGCCGGCAGCTTGCGGTCGTGACGCTCGATCGCGGCGCCTACCGGATTGCCGCAGTCGATGCCAGCGGCAGCGGCCTGCGCGTGCTGAGCGGCGGCCAGCTCGACGAGTCGCCTTCGATCGCGCCGAACGGCGCCGACATCATCTACACGACGCGGGATCGCGGGCGCGATGCGCTCGCGATCGTTTCGAGCGACGGGCGTATCCAGCAACGGATTTCAGCGAGTGCGGGTGAAGTACGCGAGCCGGCCTGGTCGCCGTTCCTCAATTGATCGTGCGTGACGCGCTGCGGCCCCATGTGTTAGAAGGGCGCGGCACGTCACCGAAGGCCAGTCGAACCAAGGAGACCGAGCGATGCGATCGTTGCCTGTCCTGCTGATGATCTTCTGCACCTTGATGTTGGCCGGCTGTGGAAAGAAGTCCACGACGGTTCCGGAAGATTCCGGTTCGACGGTCGGGGAGAGCGCGACCGGCAGCGCGGAGGGCGAGGGCCAGGTCGGGTCGGGCAGTGACCTTCCCGGGCGCATCGGGGAGCGCCACCGGCGGACCGGCCGGCGTCGCCAATATCATCTACTTCGACTTCGATCGCAGCGACATCCGGGCCGAGTACGCTTCGCTAATCAACTCGCATGCGAAGCACCTCGCCTCAGCGGCTGGCATCAAGATCCGGGTCGAAGGCCACACGGACGAGCGCGGCTCGCGCGAGTACAACATCGCGCTCGCCGAACGCCGCGCACAAGCCGTGCGCCGCGCGCTGATGCTCCAGGGCGCGGGCGATGCGCAGCTGACGACAGTCAGCTACGGCGAGGAACGCCCTGCAGTGCCAGGCAGCGACGAGTCGGCGTATGAAAAGAATCGCCGGGTCGAGCTGGTCTACGGCCGCTGACGACCTGGGATGTCCGCCATTCGCCTTGCGGTCGCGCTGATTCTAGCGGGCGTCGTCACGATGCCGGCGCTTGCGCAATCCAAGAACGATCGGCTCGACATGCTCGAGTCGCGCATGGGCGCGGTCGAACGGCAGCTCGAAAACCAGGGGCTGCTGGAGATGTCGCGGCAGATTCAGGCGCTGACCGAGGAAATGCGGAAACTGCGGGGGGAGCTCGAGCAGGCTCAGCACGAGCTCGAACGCGCGCGCGGACAGCAGCGCGATCAGTACGTCGATCTCGATACGCGGCTGCGCGCCGCGGAGACCGCGCTCACCGCGGCTCAGGCGACAGTGACGCCGGGGAGCCCCGAAGCGCAGTACCAGGCGGCCTTCAACCTGCTGAAGGAAGGCAAGTACGACCAGGCGGCGGCAGCGCTTCGCGATTTCCTCGCGCAGCATCCGCAGCATGAACTGGCGTCGAATGCCATGTACTGGCTCGGCGAGGCGCATTACGTTCGGCGCGACTATCCCGCCGCGCTTGCCGCCTTTGAAGGCATGCTCCGGGACTACCCGGGCGCGCGGAAATCTCCGGATGCCCTGCTGAAGATCGGCTACTGCCAGTACGAGTTGAAGCGCTATGGGCCCGCTCGTGAGACGCTCACGCGCCTCACGCAGGAATACCCCGAGACGCCCGCCGCCGTCGAGGGCAAGGCCCGACTCGAGCGCCTGGGCACCGAAGGACGCTGAGGAGGGGGGATGTCCGCCGAAATCGCCGCCGTCCCCGCGGCGGCAAGACTGCGCATCACCGAAACTTTCCTGTCGCTTCAGGGCGAAGCGGACGCGGTCGGCTGGCCGACGTTCTTCATCCGCCTGACGGGTTGCCCGCTCCGCTGCCGCTACTGTGACACGGCCTACGCCTTCCACGGCGGCGAATGGCGGACGATCGCAAGACTGTTCGACGAGGCACGCCAGTCCGGTGCGCGCCATGTCTGCGTGACCGGCGGCGAACCGCTCGCGCAGCGCCAATGCCTGACTCTCCTGACCGTGCTCTGCGAAGGCGGATTCCACGTGTCGCTCGAGACGAGCGGCGCCATCGATGCCAGCACCGTGGACGAACGTGTCGTGCGCGTGATCGACGTCAAGACGCCGGGTTCCGGCGAGTCACAGCGGAACCTGGATCTCGCGCTCCAGAATCTGCGCCCGCGCGATCAGCTGAAATTCGTGATCTGCGATCGGGCCGACTACGAATGGAGCCGCAACCGGGTGCGGACGGAGCGGCTCGAGTCGCGTTGCCAGGTGCTCTTTTCGCCGAGCTATCAGCAGTTGCCCGCCGGACAGCTCGCGAACTGGATCCTCGCCGACCGTCTGCCGGTCCGCTTCCAGATCCAGCTCCACAAGATGCTCTGGGGAGACGTCCCTGGCCGCTGAGGCGCAGGGCTTTCAGGGAACGCCGGCAGTCGTACTGGTTTCCGGCGGGCTCGACTCGGCAACCGTGCTCGCAATCGCGCGCGAGCGCGGCCACCGCTGCCACGCACTTTCGTTCGATTACGGCCAGCGCCACCGCATCGAGCTCGAAGCGGCGCGGCGCGTCGCCAGTTCGCAGGGCGCTGTCGAGCATCGCGTGCTGGCGATGCCAATCGGAGCCTTCGGCCATTCGGCGCTGACCGATCCCGATATCCCCGTGCCAGAGCAGCCGGGAGACGGAATACCGGCCACTTATGTTCCGGCGCGCAACACGATCTTCCTCGCCTGCGCCCTGGGCCTCGCCGAGGTCGTCGGCGCGCAGGACATCTACATCGGCGTCAATGCCGTCGATTACTCGGGTTATCCGGATTGCCGCCCGGCCTTCATTCGCGCCTTCGAGTACACGGCCAACCTCGCGACGAAAGCCGCGGTCGAAGGCCGATTGATCCGGATCCAGGCTCCACTCATCGAACTGTCGAAGGCGGACATCATTCGACGCGGCATCGCGCTCGGCGTGGATTACGCGGTCACCGTGTCCTGCTATCAGCCGGACGGCGAAGGCCGGGCCTGCGGGCGCTGCGACAGTTGCCGTCTGCGGCGCGCCGGGTTTGAAGAGGCCGGTGTCGCCGGATCCGACGCGCTACAGATGAAGGGCTGCGGGCCCTCAGGTATCATTCGCGCCCCTGAAGCGGGCCGTTAGCTCAGTGGTAGAGCATCTGGCTTTTAACCAGTTGGTCGGTGGTTCGATCCCACCACGGCCCACCACCTCCAAGGACGGAGACGCCGGCATGACCGAAAACCGCACCGTCATCGCGCAGTTCTGCGAGGACTTTCGGCAGGAGATCGGGAACAAATTCTCGTTGATGGGATGCTATGGCTCGGACCTGTATGTGCCGAAGTTTCCGATCACTCTGCCGAAGCTATGCGTCTTCGTTTACGTCCGGACTCCGAAGGAGCATCCGTTCGGGACCCTGACTCTACGGGTGATGCGCGCCGAGCAGGCCCTGGCCACGCTGAGCGCGAACCCGGATCGACTCGATAATGACGAAGAGATGCCGGGCTGGGCGCGCTGGCAGACCATGACCGGCGTCCTCGTGATGGCGCCATTTCACGCAGTCGAGCCCTGTGATCTGCGCGTTCAGGCCGAGACGGAGTCCGAGGTCATCGAAAGCGGGCGGTTCGTGATCAAGAAAATGGCCTGACGGTCGCTGTTCAGCAGCAGCGATTCGTCTCTGACCATCGGCGCTCGTGTTCCAAATCGTGAAAAACCCCCCGTTCCATCGGCCGGGTATCCGGGTGCCGGCGTCGGTGATGCTCGAGGTAACGTTCGTAAGCATCGTCGCCCGAGACCGCACGCAAGCCGCTCCATAGCCGGCGGCAGAATTCGGTCAACGCGGTCATGCCAGTTGCGTCGCCACGTAGGGTGCCTCCGTGCTCCTGGCGACCCGCCGTCCCGACAGGTGCAGATAGCAGCCGCGCGCCATGTCGATGACGACGGTCCAGACGACCAGCAGGAAGAACACCGTCAGCCAGCCGTCGAGCTGCTGGTTGAAAATCAGCTCGGGCGCGACCGCGGCGCGTTCCGGGGGCAGGACGCCAGCCGCGAGTTTGTCGGACAAGTCCCGGGCCGCGGCGAAGAATCCCATGCGCGGGTTATCGCTGAAGATCTTCTGCAAGGCCGCCGTCGTGGTGACGGTCACGAGCCAGGCGAGCGGCAACCCGGGGACCCAGGCATAGCGCCGGCGTCCGGACTTCAGGAAGATCGAGGTGACGACCGCGAGCGCGATCGCCGCGAGCATCTGGTTGGCGATGCCGAAGAGCGGCCAGAGGATGTTGATGCCGCCGTTCGGATCGATCACGCCGATGTAAAGGAAATAGCCCCAGCCTGCGACGACGAGCAGGCTGGCGATCCAGGCCGACGGCGGCCAGGAGGTCTGGCCGAAGGGCGTCCACAGCGTTCCCAGTGCATCCTGCACCATGAATCGCCCGACTCGCGTGCCCGCATCGAGGACCGTGAGGATGAACACTGCTTCGAACATGATCGCGAAGTGATACCAGATCGCGAAGAGCCCCTCGCCGAAGGCGCTGCCGAAAATATGCGCCATGCCGACGGCGAGGGAGGGCGCGCCGCCGGTCCGGCCGAAAAGCGACTGTTCGCCCATGCTGCGGGCGAGTTCCTGCATCTGAGCCGCGTCGACCGGGAAACCCCAGGCCGTAATGGTCGCCGTCGCCGTCGCGGGATCCGCGCCCACGACGCCCGCCGCCGTGTTGATCGCGAAGTAGACACCCGGGTCCAGCACGCAGGCCGCGACGAGCGCCATGATCGCCACGAACGACTCGAGCGCCATCGAACCGTAGCCGACCATCCGCACGTCGGTCTCTTTGGAGATCAGCTTCGGAGTCGTGCCCGACGCGACCAATGAATGGAATCCGGAGATGGCCCCGCAGGCGAGCGTGATGAAGAGGAAGGGGAACAGCTTGCCGCTGAAGATCGGTCCCGTTCCGTCGATGAACCGGGTCAGCGCCGGCATCCGGATATCCGGTTGCAGTACGCAGATCGCGATCGCGAGCAGGAAAACGACGCCGAGCTTCACGAAGGTCGAGAGATAATCGCGCGGCGCGAGCAGCAGCCAGACGGGCAGGATCGCAGCGACAAAGCCGTAGCCGATCACGAACCAGGCGAGTTTCCGCTCGTCGAGGTCGAACCAGGCATGCAGTGTCGGATTCTGATCGACCCAGCCGCCGGCCGCGACGGCCACGAGCAGCAGGATGACGCCGATCGTGGTCGCCTCGAGCACCTTGCCAGGCCGGAACACACGCAGATAAATTCCGATGAGCAATGCGATCGGGATCGTCGCGAAGACGGTGGCCGTGGACCAGGCGCTGTGCGTCATCGCCTTGACGACGACGAGCGCGAGCACCGCCATCAGGATGATCATGATGAAGAGCGTGCCGATCATCGCCGCCCCTGCGCCGAAGCGGCCGAGCTCGTCGCGCGCGAGGTGCGCGAGGCTCCGCCCGTCGCGCCGCGTCGAGCAGAAGAGCACCAGCATGTCCTGCACGCAGCCCGCGAGCACGGCGCCCACGAGCAGCCAGAGCGTTCCCGGCAAGTAGCCGAACTGGACTGCAAGCGTCGGCCCGATGAGCGGGCCGGCCCCGGCGATCGCGGCGAAATGGTGGCCGAAGACGATCGAGCGGTGCGTCGGCATGAAATCGCGGCCGTTCTCGAACCGTTCCGCGGGCGTTGCGCGGGTCGCGTCGAGCGTCAGGACGCGGGCGGCGATCCAGCCGCTGTAGAAACGATAGCCGATCAGGTAGACGCAGACGGCCGCGATCACGAACCACAGGGCATTGATCGTCTCGCCCCGATGCAGGGCGATTCCGCCCAGGGCGGCGGCGCCCGCAACCGCGATCGCGGTCCAGGTTCCGACTTCGGCCAGCCGCTTCGTCGTCATCGATTGCCCTCCGTGATCCGGGCGCGCCACGATAAGCGGACGCGCTGGCCGCGGACAAGACCGGGCGATCAGAACTGGGGCCGGCGATCGGGGTCCTGCAGCGCCCGGGCCAGGAAGCGCCTGATCGCGGGCTCGGCATCCTCGGCCGTCATGAGTTGCTGCTGTTCCATCAGGCGCGACATGTCCCGGATCGTGCGTTCGCCGTCGATCATCGCGAGCAGGAAGGCATACACGCGCATCGACAGTGCCTGTGCTCGAAACTGCGGCAGTAGCGGCACCGGCCGGTCGGCCCGCGCCAGCCAGTCCGGGACCGGCCGGCCCGCCGGGGTCGGCGCGAGATCGCGTTCCTTGCGGGCGCCGAAGGTGATCACGGTTTCCTGGCGCGCATGCCGGCTGGCCGGCGACGAAAGATAGGCTTGCGAAGCCTCGCTGACCTGCGCGCGCGCAAATCCGCCCGCGGGAAGTCGATCGAGCAACTCCTCGAGGCTGAAAGCATCGGCCGGCATGGCGTCCGCGAAAGCGAGCGAACCGTGATTCACCCAGAGCCCCCCCGGCGCGAGCAAAGTATTGATGCGCGCGACCACCCGCGCCACTGGCTCTCCGGCGACGTCGATGAACCAGGGCGTGAGGACGCAATCGAAGCTGCCGGGACGGAAGGGCGGTGCACTCGCATCGGCAAGCACGGGTTCGAATCCCGGCGCCACAGGAGCAGGTGCGGCAAGCCGCCGGTGGACCGCATGGTCGGCGATAGATCGCGGCGCGATCGGGAATTCGTAGAGCTCGAGCGATTCGCCGGTGACGATCCGCGAGGCCGCGAGCAGAAAAAGCGGATTGAAGTCGAGCGCCACTGTCAGATCCGGCCGCAGGGCCTGGTGCAGGTCATAGGCGAGTCGGCCGGCGCCGGCGCCGAGAATGAGCAGGCGTGACGGCCGGGTTCCCGAGGGAATGCGCGCGACAACGGCATCGAGGCTTGCGCGGTTCTCGACGTCCCCCCAGCACCAGTCGCGGTGCAGATTCGGGTAATACGAAGATATTCCCTGGTTGACCGGCAATTCCGTGCCCAGCGCCACATGCACCGCATGCGCCTCGCTTCGCTTGTCGATGCCGAGCGGCTGCATGAGCGAGCGCAGCCGCGCCGACTGGTCATCGAGAGCGGTGGCGACGTGTTCGAGCCGCCGGCGTGTCAGCGGATTGCCGCCCGTTTCCGCGAGGGCCGCTCGCTGGCTTGCGGCCTCCGCCGCGTAATGCGTCAGCAGGTGATGCAATCGTCCGCGCCATTCCGTCAGCGCTAGCCGCGGCTCGGGCATCAGCCAGGGAATGCCGCCGATAGCCGGAAAGTCGATGCGGCAGGCCAGGCAGGCCGCGCCGGTCAACCGGTTACCACAGGACGGGCAGGCGAGCAATTCGGCAAGCGGTGCGCGCACGCTCATGTGCGCATCATGCCGTATCGCTCCGGCGGTGGTTACTGCGATCGCCGCCGATTATCATTCGTGCATGCCGTCAACAAACGCAGCGGAAATATTTCGAGTCGTCGAATGCGGGGGCACCGGCAATCGACTCTGGCTGCGTGGCGACGGCAGCGACCGCATCACGCACATTGCCGCCTCCGGCTACCGCGGTCCGCCATTGCCGGAGGCGGTGACACATCCGGTACTTCAACGTCACGAAGGCGCCGGTCCGCGTTCCTGGCAATTGAACTCCGAACAGGGTCGATTTGATTTCGAATCCGCGGCCGTCGAGCGCATCGAGGCGAGACCGTCGCTGTACGCCGGTCTGCACCGCCCGTTCGCCTTGAGCGGGATCGACCGGGTGGCGGTGCGACTGTTGCTCGCGCTGTTGCGCCTGCCGGGCGGAGCGGGGCTCCTCCGCCGCTGGCACGCGAGGCGAAGCGCATGAGCACGGAAAACCTCATCGTGCAGGTCGTCGTCGGCGTCATGCTCGTCGCGCTCATCGCGGCAGGCTGCGCCGCGCTGCACCGGCACTGGCGTCGCTACCGGGCTCGCCGGCAGCTCGTCAAATCCTTCGAGGCGGCCTCTGCGGGTCTCTTGCGGGACATCCTGATCCCGGACGGAAGCGACGGCCAGCTGCATATCGATTTCCTGTTGCTGACGGGACGCGGACTTCTCGTCGTCGACTATCGGGACGTCGAAGGCGTCGTCTTCGGCGGCGAGCACATGCGCGAGTGGGCGGTCATGAATGGCAGCGAGCGCTCGACCTTCCTCAATCCGCTGGAAGCGCTCTACGATCGCGTTGCCGCGGTTCGCGCGCTGGCAGGCGAAGTGCCGGTCGACGGGCGCATCGTATTCACCGGCCGCTCGACGTTTCCGAAGGGGCGGCCCCCGCGGGTGATGCGCCTCGATCTGCTCGAACAGGAATACCCGCCGCCGTCGCCGGGTGCGGCCCATCCGGCCGAGCGCTACCGGACGGCCTGGGAAGAGCTGAAGGCGCAGGTGGAACCGAGCCCGCTCGCGCGGCGCTAACCGTCCCCCTGCGCGCGGTGATCCGCGATTACCTTGGCGACGCAGAGCGTCACGTTCTTCGCGCAATCGAGGTGCAGGAACTCGTTCGGGCCGTGCGCATTCGCATGGGGGCCGAGGACGCCGGTCACCAGAAACTGCGTTTCAGGAAAACGTTCGCCCAGCATGCCGATGAACGGAATGCTGCCGCCGGTTCCGAGATACATCGCATCCCGGCCGAATGTGGCGCGCGAGGCCTCGTGCATCGATGTCTCGAGCCAGGGCGCGACCGGTGGGGCGTCCCAGCCTGCGAGTGAGGATCCCACTTCGAAGCGGACACGCACGCCATAGGGCGGATCGGCTTCGAGCCGGCCCTTGACGGCGGCAGCGGCGGCTTCCGCATCCCCGCTCGGCGGCAGGCGGAAAGAAAGCTTGAACTCGACGCGCGGCAGCAGGACATTGCCGGCGTTTTCCATCGCGGGCAGCCCGGCGGCGCCTGTGATCGCGAGCGTCGGCCGCCAGGTATTATTGATCACGAGTTCGACGGGAGAATCGGACAGGGCGCGCGCGCCGGCAACGAAGGGCAGCTTGCCCGCGACCTGGTCGCCGAGCACGGCGGCGGCCGCGCGCGCCTGCTCGATGCGGGCGGCCGGAATCGGCACCGTGAGTTCGTCGACGAGCAGGTCGCCGGTGATGTCGCTTTCCACGCGCCCGAGCAGCGTGCGCGCGATGCGGAAGACCGAGGGCGCGATACCGGTTCCCGCGCCGGAATGCACGCCCTCCGTCAGCCCTTCGACAATGAGGTCGCCGACGAGATTGCCGCGGAGAGATGTCGTGCACCAGAGCTGGTCGTAGTTGCCGCATTCCGCGTCGAGACAGACGACGAGGCTCGGCGTGCCGATGCGATCCTCGAGCTGCTCGACGTAGTGGGGCAGGTCGTAGCTGCCGCTCTCCTCGCAGGCTTCGATCAGCACGACGCAGCGCGCGTGCGGGATTTTCTGTTCCTGGAGAAGACGTATCGCAGTCAATGACGAGAAGACGGCGTAACCGTCGTCGGCGCCGCCGCGGCCGTAGAGCTTGCCGTCGCGAAGCACGGGCTCCCAGGGCGACAGGCCTGTCGCCCAGCCGGTGAACTCCGGCTGCTTGTCCATGTGGCCATAGAGCAGGACGGTCTCGGGGCCACTGCCTGGAATCTCGCAGAACAGCACCGGCGTGCGGCCCGGCGCGCGGACGATCTCGACCTCGAGACCGGCGATCGGCTGCTCGCGGCACCAGGCCGCCATCAGTTCAGCGGCTCGATCCATGTGGCCGTGCGCCTGCCATTCGGCATCGAAGAGCGGCGATTTGTTCGGAATGCGGATGTAGTCGGAAAGCCGCGGCACGATCGAATCCTTGAAGATCGAGACCGTCGATTTTCTCGCGCGCGTGAAGTCCATAAATATTACCTATATCAATACATTAGAATCATTACTTAAAGTTAATCCAAAAAAGCGGCAGGCGTTCGCCGTCGTCTCCGCCGCAAGCAAAGCCGGAGTCTGCCCGCGATGGCGCGCCGTTTCTTCGAGAACCGCCGACAGAAAGGCCGGTTCATTGCGCCGATGAGGGGGCTTCGGCTGAATGGTCCGGGGCAGCAGGTAGGGCGCATCGGTCTCGAGCAACAGGCGGTCGACGGGAATCTGCGGGACCGCCTCGCGCAATGCCTGCCCGCGCCGCTCGTCGCAGACCCAGCCGGTGATGCCGACCGACAGGCCAATCGCGAGACAGTCCTCGAGTTCCTGCGACCCGCCGGTGAAACAATGAAGTACCGCCCGCGAAGCCGCTGCCGGGTGCGCGCGCAGCAGCGCCAGGAAATCCGGCTGCGCATCGCGCTGGTGGAGAAAAAGCGGTCGCCCCTGGCGCTCCGCGATGCCGAGCTGCATTTCGAATGCCCGCCGCTGCTCCGCGGGCGGAGAGAAGTTCCGGAAGTAATCGAGTCCGCATTCGCCCGCCGCGACGACCATCGGATCGGCGAGCAGATCGCTGAGTCGCCCGCGGTCGCCCGCCTGAAGGCCTGTTGCGTGGTGCGGGTGGACGCCCGCGGTTGCGCGCAGGCGATCCGGAAAGCGCCGCGCGAGTGCAATCGCCTTGTCGCTGTCTTCGAGCGTGCTTCCGGTCACGATCATCGCCGCGACGCCTGCCGCGCGCGCGCGCGCGAGGACCGCATCGCGATCGGCGTCGAAGCTGTCGTGCGCGAGGTTGGCGCCGATGTCGATCAGGGTGAACGGCGTCAGCGGGGTGCCCGCCATGCCTAGGCGGCGCGGAGCGCCGTCGTCACCGGTTGGCGAGCCGCACGCAAGGCCGGCAGGAAGCCGCCGATCATCCCGATCACGACCGCTATCACGAGCCCGTTGCGGACGAGTTCCGGCGTGACCGCAAAGCGGAATACGACCTGCGTGAAATTCGCGCCGAGCGTCGAAACCGCCATGTTGTTGAAGAGCAGATAGGCCAATAAAGCGCCGATTAGCCCGCCCGCGAGTGCGAGAATCAAGGATTCGATCATCACGGAGATCACGACAGGCACGCCGCCGAATCCGATCGCACGCAATGTCGCGATTTCCCGCGCGCGCGTGCCGACCGCCGCGTACATCGTATTGAGTGCAGCGAACATCGCGCCAAGCGCCATGATGAGCGTGACGACCCCGGCCAGCGCGCCGATCGTCTTGCGGAACTGCTCGGTCTGGGCGCTGTAGTACTGCTCCTCGGATTCCACGTCGACGTTCAATCGCGGATCGGCGGTGAGGTGGTCCTTGAGCGCCGGAATGGCCGCGGGGTCGTCGAGCTGCAGTCGCACGGCGCTGAACCCGCGCCGGTTGAATGTCGATTGCGCGACTTCGACATCCGCCCAGAGCTCGCTCTCGTTGGCATCGCCGGAGTCGAAGACACCGACCACGGTCCAGTCGGAGCCCCGCATCCGGAGCGTCTCGCCGATCCCGACCCCTACGAACTGCTGCGCGACGCCCCGGCCCACGATCAGTTCGCGAAGCCCCGGCTGGAACTGGCGCCCTTCTGCGATCTTGAGCTGCGGCCGCAGCGCGAAGGCTGCGGGTTCGACACCGCGCACCGTGATGTTCGAGCCGGTTTTTTCGCCGGCCTTCATGAGTTCCGCAATGACGACCATCTCGGCGGAAGCGAGCGGTCGGCCGTCCTCGCCTTGGCGCACACCGGGCGCTTCCTTGATGATCGTCGCCTGGTCGCGCGACAGGCCGGAATTGAGTTCGGCCTGGGAGCCGCCCCGCAGGATGAGCGCGACATCTGCGCGTCCGGTGGACTTGAGCGTCGACTGGAATCCGGCGGCCATCGCGAGGAGGGCGGTGAAGACTGCGACGACGCCCGCGAGTCCCACGATGATCACGAACGAGGGGCCGAGCCGCTGCGGAATGCTGCGAAGGCCGAGGAGGGTGATCGACAGAATCTGCTTCAGCATCCCTGCAATTCCCTCAGCGTCCCGCCAGCGCATCGACGATCGTGAGTCGGCCGGCGCGGAGCGCCGGCAGGAGTCCGACCGCGAGACTCAGGAGCACGATCGCGACCAGGCCGGTGATCCAGACACGGCTGTCGACCGCAATCGGAAGATTGCCGCCGGTCGCGTCGGCGATCGCGATTCCGAGGGGCGTCGCCAGCCCGAGGCCCAGGAGACCCCCGATGACGCACAGCGCCGCGGCCTCGGCGAGCACGAAGCCGAGCACGCTGCCGTTGCTGAATCCAAGCGTCTTGAGAATGGCGAACTCGGGCACGCGCTCGCGCACGCTCTGCGCGATCGTGTTGCCGACGACCAGGAGCAGCGTGAAAAACACCGCGAACAGGATCCAGCGCACGATCAGGCCGATGTCGCCGATCTGCTTGAAGAAACCGATGTTGAAATCCTTCTCGGTCTGGGTCTTGGTTTCGTCGGGCGAGTTCTCGAACATCGCGTCGATCGTCTCCGCGACCTGACGCGCCTGATCGGGATCGGCAAGCTTTATCGTGTAAGTCCCGGCCGCGCCGCGGCCGAACAGGTTCGCCTCGTCGAAATAGGCGTAGTTGATCCAGCCGACATTCGTGTTGCGCTGCCATTCGGCATCCTTGCCGTCGTAGATGCCGACCAGGTCGAAGGTCCAGTTCTTGCTGCCGTCCTGCTGCGGGAAGATGTTCGACGAGATCGGAACCTTGTCCCCGATCTTCCAGCCGTACTGATCTGCGAGCTTGCGTCCGACGATCATGCTCGTGCGCGTCTCCGCGAAAGCCTTCCACTGCGCGTCGGGCATGACGTACTCGGGATACACGTCGCGAAGCCGGTAGGGGTCGGCGGCGAGAAAGATGAGTTGAGTATTCTCCTGCCAGACGGCCCCGAACCACTGCTGCCACATCACCTTGTCGACGCCCGGAACGGATTCGATCTGAGGCAGGAGGCGCATCGGAAGCGATTGCGTGAACGAGACCCGCGCCTGGGTCACGAGTCGCGTCGCCCCGACGAAATCGGCCCCGGCGGAGAAAAGGACGTTTACCGCCTGGAGGAGTCCGAACAGCAGGAAGGCCGTGACGATCGACAGGAGCGTCAGCACGGTACGCGTCTTCCTGCGCGTCAGGTTCGCCAGTACGAATCCGGTGCGAGTCATGGACCGCCTACGCCGCTGCGGCCTGCTCGAGAAGCTGGCCCTTCTCGAGATGCAGGGTGCGGCTCGCGAATTCGGCTGCCTTCGGATCGTGCGTCACCATGACAATTGTCTTGCCGTGCTCGCGGTTGAGGACCTGGAGCAGTCCGAGGACCTCGTCGGCCGTCTTGCGATCGAGATCGCCGGTCGGCTCGTCGCAGATCAGGAGCGCCGGATCGGAAACGAGTGCCCGGGCGATCGCGACGCGCTGCTCCTGGCCACCGGACAGTTCCTTGGGCTTGTGCCGCGCGCGATCCGACAGGCCGACGACTTCGAGTGCCACGGCGACCGATTTCCGCCGCTGAGCGGCCGAGAGCGCGGTCAGGAGCAGCGGCAGTTCGACGTTGCGCTCCGCGGTGAGCACGGGCATGAGGTTATAGAACTGAAAAACGAATCCGACATTGCGCGCACGCCATTTGGCGAGCTGGCCGCCGGACAAGCGGTCGATTCGTTCGCCGCCAACGAGTATCTCACCGGAGGTCGGGCCGTCGAGGCCGCCAATCAGGTTGAGGAGCGTCGTCTTGCCGGAACCCGACGGTCCCATGAGCGCGACGAAGTCGCCTTTGGGGATGTCCAGCGTCAGACCGTGCAGCACTTCGACTTTCTGCGCGCCGCGCACATAGGACTTGTGGACACTCCGGACCTGCACCATCGCTTCGCTCATCGTTCCTCCCGGACCTCGACCGCCATGCCATTCGCCAGATTCGCCGGCGCTTCCACGATCACCGAGTCCCCCGCCGAAAGGCCGGCCTGCACCTGGCGGCTGTCGCCGACCGTGCCGCCGAGCGTCACGGCGCGACGTTCGGCATGGCCGTCGCGCATCAGGAAGACGACGTCCTTGCCCGCATCCTGCCGCAGGGCCTGTATCGGCACCAGGACGCCGCGCGGCGGCGGAGGGCGGCCTTCCGCGGGCCGCGATTCGAGAAAAGCCACGCGCACGCCCATCTCAGGCACGATCCGCAGGTCTTTGGTTCCGAGCGCGATTCGGACCTTCACGGTCGCCTTGGAGCGGTCCGCCGTCGGCACGATCGCGATCACTTCGGCCGGGATGCGCCATTCGGGGTAGGCATTCAGCACGGCCTCGACCTTCTGTCCCGGCTGCACGCGATTGATGTAGGCCTCGCTGACATCCACCTGGATCTCGAGCGAATCCATGTCGACCACGGTGCCGATCCCGGTGCGTATCGATCCGCCACCCGCGGAGATCGGCGAGATCATCTCGCCGGGCTGGGCGGCCTTGACCGTGACCACGCCCGCAAACGGCGCCCGCACGATCGTGTTGTCGAGCTGGACCTGCGCGGCATTCAGGGCTTCGTCCGCAACCCGTACCGCGCTCTTCTGGCTCGAGGCACGCGCGCGAAGGGCTTCGGTCTGGGTGCGTGCGGCATCCAGCGCGGAGACGCTGATCAATTTCTGCGCGGCAACCTCCTGCGCGCGAACGTACTCGCGCTCCGCATTCCCGCTCTCGGTCTCAGCCTGTGCCAGCTGGGATCGGGCCGAGGCGACCTGTGCCCGTCGGAGCTCGACTTCGACCAGCGCTTCCGAATCGTCGAGCGTCGCCAGGATGTCACCGGCGGCGACACGCTGGCCTTCCTCGATGCGCACGTCGCGAACCTTGCCTGTGATCTTCGCCGATACCGTCGCCTGGCGCCGCGCCGTCACATAGCCGGTTGCGTCGAGGACCGAAGTGCCGGCGCTCGTCGCGGGCATTGCGCGCGCAGCGGCAACCGTCACCTCGATCGCCTCGTCCCGCGTGAAGAACCAGGCGAGCGCGGCGACGATCAGGACGACGGCCACGCCGAGCCCGATCCAGAGCTTCAGACGCGTCGACGAGCCTTCCTCGGGCGCATCGCGATCGATGCGCAATTGTTTGAGCAGTTCGGATTTGTCCAAGCGTAGTTCGGTCAGGCGTCCCGGGGTTGCAGAGTCTGCCACAGACCCGGGGTCCGCCGCCGCCTTGACAAGAGTCAGTCGGGGCGCCAGCGGAACCCGGTCGCGGCGATGCCGAGGAACAGGATCGTCATCGCCAAGAGCCAGCCGATCTGCGGCAACACCTGGATGAGTCCCGCGCCGTCCAGCATGACGGCCCGCGCGGCCTCGAGCATCTGGGTGAGGGGCAGCACGCGGGCCGCCTGCTGCAGCCACTGGGGCGCCCCTTCGAGTGAAAACCAGACGCCCGAGAGCAGCATCATTGGCCAGGAAGCCAGGTTGATCACGCCGTTCGCGAGTTCTTCGCTCGCGATGCGCGCCGCCATCATGAAACCGAAGGCGATCATCGACATCGCGCCCGCCACCGCGATCAGAAGCAGCACGAGCACGTGGCCATCGTTCCGGAACGGCACGAGCAGGGCAAGCGCGCCGTAAAGCAACGAACTCACGCAAATCGTAAGGACGAGCCGCGAGAGGATTTGGGCTGCGCCGAACTCGGCGGCCGTTACCGGCGTCGCCGACAGCCGGCGCAAAAATCCGGATTTGCGGTAACGCACGACGACATAACCGACGCCGAAGAGACAGCTGAACATCATGTTCATGCCGAGCACGCCGGGCAGGAGCCAGTCCACGTAGCGGACGGCCGCTCCGGTGACGGGCTCGCGCAACGGGTCGTGATCCGTCGATTCGAGCAGTAATTTTTCCGCGACGTAGCCCTTCGGGGAGTCCTCGTTGACCCAGTAACGCGGCGCGCCGCGCAGGTCGAGGAGCAGGTCCGCCTGGTGGCGCTCGACCTTGCGGACGACGGCATCTATTTCGGCCGCCTCGACGCCATAGAAATCGACGTGGCGGGTGCCGAGAAACGGATGCAGCCCGGCGTCGAGTTTCGCGCCTGGCGGCGCCACGACACCGATCTTGAAGAGATCCTGCTCGCCGCGTCCGAAGATGACGCCAAAGGCGACCACGAGCACCAGCGGAAACACGAGATTGAACACGAGCGTCGAGCGGTCGCGCAGGAACTCGAGATTCCGGGCATGCCAGATGGCGAAAAGTCGCCGCAGGTTCACGTGCGGAGCTCCCGGCCGGTCAGCTCGAGGAAAAGATCTTCCAGATTGCGAGGCCGTATCCGCAGATGCCTGAGCGGAATGCCGCGATCGAGCAGGGCCCGAAGGGCGCGTTCGACGTCGGGTGTCGAGATTTCCACACGTTCATTCGCGATCAGCAGCGGCAACGGGAAATCCGAAGTCTCGCCACGGAAATCCTCGCGCGGCAGTTCGAGCACGACGTCCTCGAAATGCTCCTTCAGCAGGCGCGACGGCTGGCCCTCGGCGATGATCCGGCCGCGATCCATGATTGCAATGGAGTCGCAGAGAAAATAGGCCTCCTCCATGTAGTGCGTCGTCAGGAGCACGGTGCGCCGCTCGGCTTTGATGGACCGGATCAGGTCCCAGAAATTGTGCCGTGCCTGCGGATCGAGGCCGGTCGTCGGCTCGTCGAGGAAGAGGACCTGGGGATCGTTCGCGAGCGCGATCGCAAGCAGCAGACGCTGGGTCTGGCCGCCGGAGAGCTTGCGGTTGTCGCGGTCCGCGACCTGCTCGAGCGCGCACAGCCGGATCAGTTCGTCCACGTCGCGACCGCGGGGATAGAGACGCCGGAAGAGCTGCAGCGTTTCGCGTACCGTCAGGAAATCCTGGAGCGCCGTCTTCTGGAACTGGATGCCGGCCTCGGCGCGGAAGCGCGCGCCGAGCGGCTCGCCGTAATAAAGCACCTCGCCGGATGTCGGCACGGTGACGCCTTCCATCATTTCGACGGTCGTCGTCTTGCCCGCTCCGTTCGGCCCGAGAAGTCCGAAGCAGACGCCCGGGCTCGATCGTGAAGGAAACGCCGTCCACGGCGCGCACGCCGGGATACTGCTTCACGAGATCGCGCACTTCGACGACGGGATTCATTTCGAGCGCATGCTATATGATTGCGCGCGTGACGCCGAACCCGTTTCCGCACCTGCTGGCGCCGCTCGATCTCGGATTCACGACGCTGCCGAACCGCGTGCTGATGGGTTCGATGCATACCGGACTCGAGGACCGCGCCGAAGACTATCCGAAGCTCGCCGCATACTTCGCCGAGCGCGCGGAGGGCGGCGTGGGACTCATTGTCACCGGCGGCATCGCGCCGAATGCCGCCGGCTGGACCAAGCCATTTGCCGGCACCATGAGCGGCCGGCGTCATCTCGCGCGGCATCGACTCGTTACCGATGCCGTGCATGCCGCGGCAGGGAAGATCTGCATGCAGATCCTCCACACGGGCCGCTACGCCTACCACCCGCTCGCCGTCGCGCCATCCCGGCTGAAGGCGCCGATCTCGAGTTTCACGCCGCGCGAGCTTACGGATCGCGGCGTCGAGCGGCAGATCTCCGCCTTCGTCCGCGCGGCGGCGCTCGCCCAGCAGGCCGGCTATGACGGCATCGAGGTCATGGGCTCGGAAGGCTATTTCATCAACCAGTTCCTGGTCGCGCGAACGAATCGCCGTGCCGACCGCTGGGGCGGCAGCTGGCCGAATCGCATGCGCCTGCCACTCGAGATCCTGGCGCGGACGCGCGCCGCGGTCGGCCGCGAGTTCATCATCATCTACCGCCTGTCGATGCTCGATCTCGTCGAGGGCGGAAACAGTTGGGACGAAGTCGTCGAACTCGCCCGCGCAGTCGAGCAGGCCGGCGTCACGATCATCAATACCGGCATTGGTTGGCACGAGGCCCGCATTCCGACGATCGCCACGATGGTGCCCCGCGCGGGGTTTACCTGGGTCACGCGCCGGCTGCGGGGCGTGGTTTCGATTCCGCTCGTGACCAGCAACCGCATCAACGATCCCGCGGTCGCAGAACGCGTCCTGGCGGCGGGCGATGCGGACCTTGTGTCGATGGCACGCCCGCTGCTCGCGGATCCGGAGTTTGTCCGCAAGGCCGCAAGCGGCCGTGCCGACGAGATCAATACCTGCATCGCCTGCAATCAGGCCTGTCTCGATCTCGTGTTCGAAAACGAGATCGCCAGCTGTCTCGTGAATCCGCGCGCGGGGCGCGAAACGGAGCTTGTCTTCCGGCCCGTCGCGCGGCCTCGACGCATCGCCGTCGTCGGCGCCGGGCCGGCGGGACTCGCCTGTGCGACGGTGGCCGCGGGTCGCGGCCATTGCGTGACGCTTTTCGAGGCGGCGGATCGTATCGGCGGCCAGTTCAACATGGCGAAAGTCATACCGGGCAAGGAGGAATTTCACGAGACGCTCCGATATTACGGACGGCAGCTCGAACTCCGGAATGTTCGAGTCGTGCTCGGCAAGCTCGCGGACGTCAGTACACTTACAGGCGGCGACTTTGACGAGATCGTGCTCGCGTCGGGGGTGCTGCCGCGGGTGCCGCAGATCGAGGGCCTCGACCACCCCAAGGTACTGAGCTACATCGACGTGCTGCTGCGCGGGCGGCCGGTCGGCGCCTCGGTCGCCATCGTGGGGGCGGGCGGTATCGGATTCGACGTCGCCGAATTTCTGAGCCACGATCCCTCGCGTGTCCCGCCGAGCCTCGACACTCCGGCCTTCATGAAGGAGTGGGGGATCGACATGCAGCTTGCCGCGCGTGGGGGCCTCGTCCCGCAGCCGGACCTTGCGCGCGAAATGCCGCGCCGGATCTGGCTCCTGCAGCGCAAACCGACACCGCCGGGGCGCGATCTCGGCAAGACGACCGGCTGGGTGCACCGGCTCGCCCTGAAGCGCCGCGGAGTGCGGATGCTGGCGGGCGTCTCGTACGAGCGCATCGATGATCGCGGACTCGCGATCACGCAGGGTGGCGAGGCGCAGATCCTTCCAGTCGACAACGTCGTCATCTGCGCCGGGCAGGAATCGCGCCTCGAACTCGTCGAAGGACTCGTGGCAACGGGCTTCAGGCCGCACTTGATTGGCGGCTCGAAGCTTGCGACCGAACTCGACGCTCGACGCGCGATCGACGACGGATCGAGGCTGGCGGCCGCGCTATGAGCATGAATCATGGCGGAATCGAACAACTGCCGCTGCTCGGTGCGCCAGTCGAAGACTGGCGCGTGCGGCCGAGCCCGAGAGCGAGGCGCCTCGCAGTTCGCGTGCTGCCAGGCGGTCGTGTCGAGATTGTCGTGCCGCGAGGAACGCGGCCGCGCACCATCGAGCAGTTCGTGACCCGTCATCGACCCTGGATCGAACGCAAGATCGCCCTTTATCGGCCGGCTGAGCCCGCGCCGGCCGACGGCTTGCCCGAGCGGATCCAGTTCTCCGCGAGCGGCCGGACCTACGAATTGCAGTTCGTCGAATCGGCGCAGTCGCCGCGCATCAGCGCGGACGGCGCAGTCCTCCGTCTCCATGGCGCGCGCGCGCGCCCGGCGCTCCTGCGTCATGTCCTGCAGCGATTCACGATGCGGGAGGCTCACGCGACGCTCGCGCCCTGGCTCGCGGGGCTTGCCGCATCGACAGGCCTGCAATACGACCGGGTCCAGATTCGCCGCCAGCGCACCCGCTGGGGCAGTTGTTCGCGGCGCGGCACGATCAGCCTCAATGCCTGCCTGCTGTTCCAGCCACCGGCCGTCGTCAATTACCTGTTGATCCACGAACTCGCGCATACGCGGCACATGAATCACTCCCGGCGATTCTGGCGCCTGGTCGAGCAACTGGAACCCGGTTGGCGCGAACTCGATGCCTCGCTCACCGCGGGTTGGCGTCGCGTGCCGTCCTGGGCCCTCGGTTGAGCCAACCGGCGAACGACCGGCCTGGCTTGCCCGGGAGGGCAATCCCCTTCCTCGTGCTCGCCATCGCGCTTCTTGCGGTCTCGAACGGCGCGATCTTCGCTCGATTGGCGAATGCGGAACCCTTGGCGATCGCAGCCTGGCGTGTGGGACTCGCAACGCTCGTCGTGCTGCCGCTTGCGGTCGCCGCGCCACGGACACGCTCGGGCAGCCGGACACCCTACTGGCTCGCGGCCGGCGCCGGTGTGCTGCTCGCCTTGCATTTCGCGACCTGGATCGCGTCGCTCGAGTACACGACGATCGCGAGGAGCGTGCTGCTCGTCAGCACCTCGCCGATCTGGGTCGCACTGCTCCAGTTCCTCGCCGGCCGCGGGGTGCCGTCCCGATCGACGGTCATCGCGCTCGCACTCGCCTTGCTGGGCGCCGCGGTTGTGAGCGGCGGCGGGGCGGGCGGGGGAGCTGCGTTCACAGGGGACCTGCTCGCCGTCGCCGGCGGAATCGCAATGGCGGGCTATCTGCTGCTGTCGCGCGAGGCTCAGGCCGCGCTGGAATTCCGAACGTATCTCGGCATCGCCTACGGAGTCGCGGCCGCGATTCTCTGGGTCGCGGTCATGCTCACCGGGACACCGGCAAGCGGATTCGATTCGACGACCTGGTGGGCGCTCGGCGGGATGGCGGTCGTCTCGCAATTGATCGGCCACAGCGGTTACAACTGGTCGCTGCGGCATTTGAATCCGCTCTTCGTCTCCGTCGTCTCCGTGGGCGAACCGGTGCTTGCCTCACTGCTTGGCTGGTGGCTGCTACGCGAATCGCTGGACTGGCGCACCGGGGCCGGCGGCCTGCTGATCCTCGCCGGCATCGCGCTCGCGACCCGCGCCGCGCGTCCGCGCGGCCGATTGCAGTCCGACGGTCGCGGTTAGCGACGCCATTCCTCGGTCCGGATGCCCATTTTCCGCGCGGCGCGCCGCAGTCTTGCCCCGGCGTTGACCAGGACCGGCTCCTCGACCGCAGTCAGGTGCCGGAAGTCAGCGCCGGAATTGCCGTAGGCGACAAAGCGGGCGCCGGGAGTGCGGCTACGCAGGGCCTCGATGCAGCGGCGTTTCTCGTCCGCACGCCGGTTGGCAGTGGTCAATGCGCCTTCCAGGCGGCCGTTCCGCCAGGCGACGCCCGTGCAAACCGTTTCGTCGAAGCCCAATCGCAGCCCGATGTCGGGCACGTAGAGATCGACGCTCGCCGACAGCAGGACGAGCCGGTCGCCCGCGCCGCGATGGCGCGCGATTGCCGACAGCGCGCCCGGACAGAGTTCGGCATCGCCGAGTGCCGCGACGAATTCGGCTGTCCAGCGCCGCACTTCATCCACCGTCGCGCCGGACATGCAGGCGCGAATCAAATCGGATTTCAGCCGGCCGCGATCGAGTCCGGTCAGCGCGTATCGGAGGCAGGCCGTCGCGACGCGCGGCATGCAGCCGGGGCGGGGGTGGCGTCGCCGCCAGCCGCGCAGGTACGGGACAAAGGTATCGTGGCGCGTGATCGTGCCGTCGAGATCGAAGACCGCGACCCGCACCGCCTGGGCTCAGGCCGCGAGCTGACGGAGAACGAAGTGCAGGATGCCGCCGTTCTCCATGTACTCCCACTCCTTCGGCGTGTCGACGCGCACATTGACGGTGAAGCGCGTGAGCTTGCCCGCGGGGCTCGTCGCCTGCACGGTTGCCTCGCGGCTCCCCGCTGTCAGGCCCTCGAAATCGTAGATTTCCGTGCCGTCGAGGCCGAGCGACCCGGCAGTCTGGCCGGAGCGGAATGTCAGCGGGAAGACGCCCATGCCGACCAGGTTCGCGCGGTGGATCCTCTCGAAGCTCTCGGCGATCACGACCTTGATGCCGAGCAAGGTCGTTCCCTTGGCCGCCCAGTCGCGCGACGAACCGGTGCCGTATTCCTTGCCGGCAATCACGACGAGCGGGACCCCGGCGGAGATGTACTTCATCGCCGCGTCGTAAATCGGCATCTGCGCGCCGTCCGGCTGATAGCAGGTGACGCCGCCCTCGACGCCGGGAACCATCAGGTTCTTGATGCGATTGTTGGCGAAGGTGCCGCGCATCATGACTTCGTGGTTGCCGCGGCGCGAGCCGTAGCTGTTGAAATCCGCCGGCACGACGCCGTTTGCCTGGAGGTACTGGCCCGCCGGGGAATCCTTGCGGATCGCACCCGCCGGTGAAATGTGATCGGTCGTGATCGAATCGCCGAACAAGGCAAGACAACGCGCCCGGCGCACGGTCGGCAGACCCGGCCGGCGGCGGCCCATGCCGTCGAAGTAGGGCGGATTCTGGATGTAAGTGCTCTGGTCCTCCCAGACGTAGGTCTTCGACGCCGGAACCTGGATGCCGCGCCAGCGCTCGTCGCCGTGAAAGACGTCGGCATAGGTCTTCGAGAACATCGCGGCCGAGACCGAGCGTCCGACGAACTGCGCAATCTCGTGCGCGCCCGGCCAGATGTCGCGCAGGTAGACCGGATTGCCGGCGCGATCGCGTCCAATGGGATCGCGCGTGAGATCGATGTCGACCGTGCCCGCGAGCGCATAGGCGACGACGAGCGGCGGCGATGCCAGGAAGTTCATGCGTACTTCCTGGTGCACTCGACCCTCGAAATTCCGATTGCCTGACAGTACGGATGCGACCGACAGCTTGTTGTCGGCGATCGCCTTCGAAATGGGTGCATTGAGCGGGCCGGAATTGCCGATACAGGTCGTGCAGCCATAGCCGACCGTATGGAATCCGAGCCCCTCGAGATCGTCCGTGAGTTCGGAACGCTTGAGATAGTCCGTGACGACCTTCGAACCCGGCGCGAGGGAGGTCTTGACCCAGGGCGGCACGGAGAGACCACGCTGACGCGCGTTTCGCGCGACGAGACCCGCCCCGATCATCACGGCGGGATTAGAGGTGTTGGTGCAGGACGTGATCGCCGCGATCACGACCGCGCCGTCCTTCAGTTCGAACTCGGTCGCACCGTCCTTGACGCGCGCGAGACCGGACGATTTCCACTTGTCCTGGTCGCGCGCGAAAGCGTCGCGATAGGCCTTTTGCATGTCGCCGAGCGCCACGCGGTCCTGCGGCCGCTTCGGACCGGCGAGGGAAGGCTGAACCGTCGACAGGTCGAGATGCAGCACGTCGGTATAGAGGGCGTCGGGTGCGCCGTCGTGGCGCCAGAGCCCCTGGGCCTGTGCATAGGCTCGCACGAGGGCAATCTGCTCCTCGCCGCGGCCGGTGAGGCGGAGGTAATCGAGCGTCACTTCATCGATCGGGAAGATTCCGCAAGTCGCGCCGTATTCCGGCGCCATGTTCGCGATCGTCGCGCGGTCCGCGAGCGGGAGCCCGGCAAGACCGTCGCCGAAGAACTCGACGAATTTCTCGACGACACCGCGCTTGCGGAGCATCTCGGTCACGGTCAGCACCAGGTCCGTCGCAGTCGCGCCTTCCGCGAGCCGCCCGGAAAACTTCACGCCGATGACTTCCGGGATCAGCATGGTCGAGGGCTGGCCGAGCATGGCGGCCTCGGCTTCGATGCCGCCGACGCCCCAGCCGAGCACGCCGACGCCGTTGATCATCGTCGTGTGCGAATCGGTCCCAACGACGGTGTCGGGGTAGGCGAGGCCCTTGTCGTCCGCAAAAACGACGCGCGCCAGATATTCCAGATTTACCTGGTGCACGATGCCGGTGTCGGGCGGCACGACGGCGAAATTGTCGAACGCCGACTGACCCCAGCGCAGGAAGGTGTAGCGCTCGCGATTGCGCTGGAATTCGAGCAGAGCGTTCAGATTGAGCGAATCCGAGGTTCCGTAGTGATCGACCATCACCGAGTGGTCGATGACGAGTTCCGCGGGTATCAGCGGGTTGATCCTGCCGGGGTCGCCGCCGAGCTTCGCCATGGCGTCCCGCATCGCCGCGAGGTCGACGACCGCGGGCACGCCGGTGAAGTCCTGCATGATGACGCGCGCCGGCGTGAAGGCGATTTCGCGCTGGGGGAGATTCCGCGGATCCGCGTCGGCGAGTGCGACGATGTCGTCGCGCGTGACGCTGCGGCCATCCTCGTGCCGCAGCAGGTTCTCGAGCAGGATCTTCAGCGAGTAGGGGAGGCGTCCGACCGGATGGCCCGCGAGCGCATCGAGCGCGTAGTAGTCGTAACCCTTGCCGCCGACGTCAAGCTTGCGGCGGGCTTTGAAACTGTCCTGCATGAATCCTCCAGCGGCTGCAATGCCATTATAGCGGCGCCGCCCAGGCACTCCTCGCCCTCGTAGAAGACGACGTACTGTCCCGGCGCCGCGCCGCGCAGCGGTTCCGCGAACTGGACGACGACTCGCTCCGGATCGAGTCGCACGCGGCAGGCGACGTCCGGCTGCCGATAGCGGACCTTGGCGGTGCATTCGAAGGACGCGGAGGGCGGCGTCCCGGAGACCCAATGCGGCATTTCCGCGACGAGCCCCGTACAGAACAGAGCGCAATGGTCGCTGCCCTGGACGACAACCAGCGTATTCCGGGCGAGGTCCTTGGCCGCGACGAACCACGGAGCATCGCCGCGACCGCGCAGGCCGCCGACACCGAGTCCGCTCCGCTGGCCGAGCGTGTAGCGCTCGAGGCCGTGATGACGGCCGATGATCGCGCCATCGTCCGTCTCGATCGGTCCCGGGCGTTCGGGCAGCCAGGCGCCGATGAAATTCCCGAACGGGCGCTCGCCGATGAAACAGATGCCCGTCGAATCCCGCTTGTCGGCGACCGGCAGGCCCCGCTCGCGGGCGATGGCCCGGACTTCGCGCTTGCGCAGGCCGCCCACCGGAAAATTGCACTCGGACAGCTGCGACGCGGCGAGCGCATGGAGGAAATAACTCTGGTCCTTTTCTTCGTCGACGCCCCGCAGCAACCGCCCGGACGATCCGATGCGTGCGTAATGTCCGGTCGCAAAGCGCTCCGCGCCGAGGCGCCTCGCGTAGGCGAGCCCGACGCCGAACTTGACCTCGCGATTGCAGAGCACGTCCGGGTTCGGCGTGCGGCCCGCTTCGAGCTCCGTCAGAAAATGCGCAAATACGCGCTCGCGGTATTCGCGCGCGAAGCTGGCCTTGTGCAGCGGGATCCCGAGTTCGTCGGTTACGCGTCGCGCGTCCTGGAAGTCGGCCGCCGACGTGCAATAGCCGTCCTCGTCCTCCTCCCAATTCGACATGAAGAGGGCCTCGACCGCGTGGCCTGCATCGAGCAGGAGCGCCGCCGCGACCGCCGAGTCGACGCCGCCGGAGAGCGCGATGATGACGCGGGCCATGGCGGTCAGCCGGTCGCGGCCCGGAGCGCGTGGCTCTCGAGCGTCACGTGCTTGAGCATGTCGAGCGGATAGCGCACGCCGCGGAGATAGTCCTCGATGCAGAGGAGCACGAGCGGGCTGCGCAATTCGCCTGCGCGCCGCTCCAGCTCTTCGCGATTGAGCCACAACGTGCGGATGATTGCGCGGTCGAGGGTGCTCCCGTCCGCGCGCTCCGCGACTAGTCCGGCGAATGCCACGCGAAGGACCGTGCGGCCGGCCGGGCCCTGCCACAGGTAGAGGCCCGTAACCGCCTCCGGCGTGAATTCGCGGCCGGTCTCCTCGCGCGTCTCGCGCACGACCGCGTCGATCAGCGATTCGCCGCTTTCGAGATGGCCGGCCGGCTGATTCAGCACGACGCGGCGCGCGGCGCGCTCCTGCACGCACAGGAAACGGCCGGCACGCTCGGCGATTGCCGCAACGGTGAGCTCGAGCTTCAGGGACATCGGCCGATTATAAGGGCGCTAAAGGGGACGTTCCCCTTTACCGAGGCGGGGCTCCAAGAGAATCCCTTCGGTAAAGGGGAACGTCCCCTTTAGCGCCCCTCAGAGGTGCTGCTGGCGGGACTCCGCTTCGGGTTCGCTCGCGATCCAGATCTCGTCGAAGTAGTTCAGGTAGCGTCGCGCGACGAGGGGATCATTCATCTCGACGATACCCTCCCAGCGCGAGGCCTGGAGACGATAGACGAGCGCGCGGTCGTCGGCGATCAGGAAGGCGGACTGGTTGTCGCGATTCTGGGATTTCACGCGCCGGATCTCGATGTGGCTCGTGATGCGGCGCGCGAGGTGGACGAACTTGCTGCCTTCGTAAACGACGCGCGAGGGATCTGCCAGGAGGACACGCACCTTGGCGTAGCTCTTGGCGAGCACGAGTTTCTTGACGGTCTCGAGGAACTGCGGCTGGTCGTATACGCCCGGTTCGAGATCCTGCGTGTACATCGTGAGCAGTCGACGGGCGGCGAACGCCACCTGCTGCGTGGCGGAGCGCGCCTCGTCGAGTGTCCCGATGATAGAGCGCGTGCCGGTCACGCTCTGCCGCTGGGTCTGCACCGATGTCACTCCAGGACGCGCGTCATCCTCACGTGAAGAATGCCCGCCTCGTCGAACACATCGCCCTCGCTCGCGAACCCGAGCTTCTCGTAGAAGGGCAGGGCCTGCAGTTGTGCGTGCAGGTATGGCTCGCGGATGCCGTGGTCACGCGCCGCTTCGAGCAGGCGGCGTAAAATCAGTGCGCCGATACCCCGTCCGCGCACCCCGGCAATTACCGCTATGCGGCCGATCTTACCCGCGGGGTTCAGGCGCCCGGTGCCAACTGGTTCACGGTTCAGGCGCGCGAGAGCATGAATGCTCAAGGCGTCTTCAACGTCCCATTCGTCGGATTCGGCGAATTTCTGCTCGTGAATGAAGACTTCGCGCCGGATTCGCTCAAGGACAGCGTGATCCGCGTCCCAAGTCGTGAGCACACATTCTAATTGGCCCTCCGCCATGGCGGCCGGTCAGAGTGCCCTGGCGAGCGCCTCGGCGAGTCCGGTGTACGACGACGGCGTCAGCTTCTCGAGGCGGCTCCGCGCCTCGTCGGGCAGGCCGAGGCTGGCGACGAACGACTGCAGTTCCGCCGCGCCGACGCCTCGTCCGCGCGTGAACTCCTTGAGCTTCTCGTACGCGCCCGCAACTCCGTTCGCGCGCATGACGGTCTGGATCGCCTCCGCGAGAACCTCCCAGTGCGCGTCGAGATCGGCGGCGATCCGCGCGACGTCCGGCTCGATCCGGGCGAGACCTGCGAGCGCCGAGCGCCAGGCGAGCGTGCTGTGCGCGAAGGCCACGCCGAGATTCCTCATCACGGTCGAATCGGTCAGGTCGCGCTGGCCGCGCGACACCGGAAGCTTGTCGGAAAAATGCCGCAGCATCGCGTTCGCGAGACCGGCGTTGCCTTCGGCATTCTCGAATGCGATCGGATTCACCTTGTGCGGCATGGTCGAGGACCCGACTTCTCCGGCGACCGGCTTCTGCGCGAAATAGCCGAGGGAGATGTACGACCAGAAGTCCCGGCACAGGTCGATGAGAATCGTGTCCCCGCGCGCGAGCGCGTCGCAGTACGCGGCGATCCAGTCGTGCGGCTCGATCTGCGTCGTGTGCTCGTTCGTCGAAAGGCCAAGGCTTCCGATCAGCCGGCGCGATTCGGCGCGCCAGTCAACGGAAGGCTGCGCGGCCACATGGGCGTTGAAGTTGCCGACCGCGCCGTTGAATTTTCCGAGGACCTCGACGTCCTGCAGTGCGTTCGCGGCGCGACGCAGGCGCGCGGCGAAGTTCGCGGCTTCCTTTCCGACGGTCGTCGGCGACGCGGCCTGGCCGTGCGTGCGCGAGAGCATCGGAGTCGCCGCATGCCGCCCGGCGAGCGCTGCGAGATGGTCGGCGACCTCGGCGATCGCGGGCAGCAGCACGCGTTCGCGGGCGGCGGCGAGCATGAGCGCATAGCTCAGGTTGTTGACGTCCTCGGAGGTGCAGGCGAAGTGGACGAACTCGAGCTGTGCGGGCGTGCAGCCTGCCGCGGCGAGCTGCTCGCGGACGTAGTACTCGACCGCCTTGACGTCGTGGTTGGTCTGGCGTTCGAGCTCCTTGACCCGTTGAAGTCCCGGTTCGTCGATGCCGCGCGCCAGCGATTCGATGCGGCTGTCCGCGGATTTCGGCAAGCGCTCGAGCACGGGAAACCTGCCCGACTTTGCCAGTTGCCGGAACCAGGCCGCCTCGATGCGCACGCGATGCCCGATCAGAGCCGCCTCGCTGAAGAGCGCCGCCAGGTCGGCGCATTTTTCGGCGTAGCGTCCGTCGAGCGGCGACAGCGCGGTCAGGCGGGAGTCGGTCATGGAGCAGGGGCGCGAATGATAGAATGCCCATGTTACCCGTGAGCGACCACGACCGCATCGAAAAGGACAGTCTCGGCGAAGTCCGCGTCGCCGCGACCGCGCTATGGGGCGCCCAGACGCAGCGCGCCGTCGAGAACTTCCGGATTGGGCGGTCCGTGATGCCGCCGGAGCTCATTCGCGCGATCGGACTCGTCAAATGGGCTGCCGCGGAAACGAATGCCGAACTCGGCGAGTTGCCGGCGCCGATGGCTGCCGCGATCGCTGAAGCGGCGCTCGAGGTCGCCGCGGGACGTCATTCCGACCAGTTTCCGCTCGGCGTGATGCAGACCGGATCGGGCACCAGCACCAACATGAACGTCAACGAGGTCATCGCGCGCCTCGCGAGCGGGAGACTCGGCAAGCCCGTTCATCCGAACGATCACGTCAATCGCTGCCAGAGCAGCAACGACGTGATTCCGACTTCGATTCATATCGCGGCCGCGCTCGCCGTGCGCGATGCGCTGTTGCCCGCGATCGAAAGACTGGCGCGGGCGATCGAAACCAAGATCCGCGAAGTGGGTGACCAGGTGAAAGCCGGTCGCACGCATCTGATGGATGCGTTGCCGATCACGGTGGGCCAGGAGATGCATGCCTGGAAGACGCAGGTCGAGGAATCCGCCGAACGCATCGACGGGGTGCGGCCGAGGCTGCATCGGCTGGCGCTCGGCGGCACGGCGGTCGGAACCGGTGTGAACGCGCACCCGGAGTTCGCGGCACGCGCGATCGCGCGTCTCGCTAGTCATACGGGACTCGGCCTGACCGCGGCCCCCGACCGCTTTGCGAGCCTTGCCGCGCAGGACACGGCGGTTGAACTCTCGGGTCAGCTCCGCGGTGCGGCCGTGGCCCTGCTCAAGATTTCGAACGACCTTCGCTGGATGAACTCCGGCCCGCTCGCGGGACTCGCGGAAATTTCCCTGCCGGCGCTCCAGCCGGGCTCCAGCATCATGCCCGCCAAGGTGAATCCGGTCATTCCCGAGGCGGTCGCCATGGCCGCGACCCAGGTGATGGCGCATGACGCCGCGGTCGCTATGGCGGGCGCCTCCGGCAATTTCCAGCTGAATGTCATGCTGCCGCTCATCGCGCACTCGCTACAGGAGTCCATCGCGCTCATCGGCGATTCCGCGGTCGCGCTGGCTGAGCGCGCGATTCCGCGCCTGACGGTCAATGCGGCAAGGATCGCCGAGACACTGGCGCGAAACCCGATGCTTCTGACGGCGCTCGCGCCGCGCATCGGCTATGACCGGGCCGCGTCAATCGCCAAGCGCGCCGCCGCCGAATCGCGGCCGATACTAGAAATCGCGATCGAGGAAACCGGCCTGCCGCGCGATGAACTCGCTCGACTGCTCGATCCCGCACGGCTCGCGCGCGGCCAGAGTTGAGTCGTGAGCGCGGCGGCTGCCCTCGAATTGCATCGCCTGCCGACCGACTCGCTTCGCGCGGAACTCCGCAATCGCCTGGCCGGCGGCGTCCCGGGTTCGGACACACCGCGTATCGGCCACTACGCGGGCCTGGCGGAATCCCGGCTTGCGGAGTTGCTGCCCGCCGCGACGACGCGGGCCGCCGTGCTCATACCGGTCATCGATCGCGGCGACGAACTGACGGTGCTGTTTACGCTCCGTGCCGACGACCTGAAGCATCACGCGGGCCAGATCTCCTTTCCCGGCGGCCGTCTCGAACCCGGGGACGAGGACGCCGTTGCTGCAGCACTTCGGGAAACAGAGGAGGAGATCGGGCTTCGTCGCCAGTACGTCGAGATCCTTGGACAGCTCCCCGACCACGCCGTCATCACGGGCTACCGGGTGACGCCGGTCGTCGGCCTGGTTCGCCTCGGATTTGAACTCGTCCTCGACCCGACGGAAGTGGCCGGCACCTTCGAGGCGCCTCTCCGGCACTTGCTCGATCCGGCGACGCGCGCGCGAAGGCAGCGCAAGTTCGGTAACGAGGTCGTCGAGACTTTCGATCTTCCCTGGGGCAGCTTCAACATCTGGGGCGCTACGGCGGGCATGTTGCTCACGCTTCGGGAGATTCTCGGCGGGTCCCGTATCCGTGGCGATTGACCGGCTGCTCGCGATCATGGCGCGGCTCCGCGATCCCGAGCGCGGCTGCCCTTGGGATATGCAACAGGATTTCGGGACCATCGCGCCGCACACGATCGAAGAGGCTTACGAGGTGGCCGATGCGATCGAGCGCGCGGACTTGGCGGCACTCCGCGACGAGCTCGGCGATCTTCTGTTCCAAGTCGTCTTTCATGCCAGGCTCGCGGACGAGCAGGGCGCATTCGCATTCGACGACGTCGTCGACGCGATCTGCGACAAGCTCACTCGCCGCCACCCGCATGTGTTCGGCGAGGCTGTCGTCGCCGACGCCGCTGAGCAGACGCGTGCCTGGGAGAAGATCAAGCGCGAGGAGCGTGCGGTCGCCGGCCGCGACGGCGCGCTCGCGGACGTGCCGCGAGCTTTGCCGGCTCTCACCCGCGCGCGCAAGCTGGGCGCACGTGCCGGGGACGCCGGATTCGACTGGCCCGACGCGACCGGCCCGCGCGCGAAGGTCGACGAAGAACTCGCGGAGTTCGACAGTGCGATGGCGGACGACGACGCGGTCCGGGGCGAGGCGGAACTCGGCGACCTGCTGTTTTCGATCGTGAATCTCGCGCGCCACCTCGAGATGGACCCTGAATCCGCGCTCCGGCATGCAAACGAGCGTTTTGCGAGGCGTTACCGCCATCTGGAGCAGGCGCTGGCGCGGCTGGGCCAGCCGGCCGAGAGCGCGGCACCCGAGCTGCTGGACCGGCTGTGGGCCGCCGCAAAGGCCGAAAACCCCTGAATAATTGCTGCCTGCCGGCTCCTCGAGCGCGTTCAGGAAGCATTCATTGGCTTTTCCTTAGATTGGCGCCGTGGCAATCAGGAGGCGCAGCATGTCACTCACAATTCGATCCCTTGCCGCGGCCGTCGGCCTCGCTCTCGCAGCGGGCGCGGCCCTGGCCGACGATGACCGCAACACCTACGACAGCCGGTATGACCGGGATGGCGACTACGACTTCGCACGGGTCGTAAACGTCGAGCCCCGTTATCGCCAGGTCCGCGTCAGCGAGCCGATCCGCGAGTGCTGGCAGGAAACGAGCGATGTCTCGGACGGCCCGTTCTCCTACAACAACATCGGCGGTACGCTCATCGGCAGCGCTCTCGGCATCGCCGCCGGCAACCAGATCGGGCACGGGCGCGGCAAGGACGTCGCTCGCGTTGCGGGCGGCCTCATCGGTGGCGCAATCGGCGCGAACGTGTCGCGCGACCGACAACGGCAGTTGTACGGCGACCAGCGCCGCACCCATGAGCGCTGCGATGTCCGTTACCGCGACAGCTGGGAAGAGCGCGTCGACGGCTACAAGGTCACTTATGAGTACGCCGGGCACGAGTACATCACGCAGATGCCTTACGACCCGGGCGAGCGTATCCGGGTCCGCGTCGACGTGACCCCGACGACGGGCTGAAAACCGGGCCCGGGCCGCACCTGCGGCCCGGGCATCCGGTTCCACTAGAATGTCAGGATGGCAATGAACCGGACGGCTCGGCTCGCAATGATTTGTCTGATGCTCGCATTCGGCGCGATCGGCGCTGCCGATGCGATCGCGTCCGATCGTCATCGCGGCCCTGAGAGCGGAGGCGCGCGGGCGTACGCGGACCGGACGATCTCGCTCGACGAGGCCGTCGCGCGCGCGGAGCGCCAGTACAAGGCGCGCGCGGTTCGCGCCGAGGAAAAGCGGCATGGGGATCGCATCGAGTACCGGATCCGGCTCCTCGGCGAGGACGGCCGCGTCTTCGAGGTGCGCGTCGACGCGGCTTCCGGCCGCGAGGACTGATCCATGCGCCTCCTGGTGCTCGAGGACGAACCGGCGCTTCGTGAAGCGCTCGTGCAACAGTTCCGCGCCGCCGGATTTGCGATCGACGAGGCCGCGGACGGGGTCGAGGGCGAGTTTGCGGGCCTCGAATATCCGATCGATGTCGCCGTCGTCGACCTGGGACTGCCCGGAAAGTCGGGTCTCGATGCGATTCGTGCCTGGCGCAGGGCAGGGAAATCCTTTCCGGTGCTCATCCTCACGGCTCGCGACAGCTGGCAGGAAAAGGTGGCGGGCCTCGACGCCGGCGCCGACGACTACGTCACCAAGCCATTCCGATTCGAAGAAGTCCTCGCGCGGGTACAGGCCTTGCTCCGACGCTCGGGTGGATGGTCGCAACCGCTCCTGAAGTGCGGCGCGGTCGGACTCGATACCCGCGCGCAGGAAGTGCGCGTCGGAGGCGTCGCGGTCGAACTCACCGCCTTCGAATACCGCTTGCTCGAATACCTGATGCTGCGCGCGGGCCAGGTCGTGTCCAAGGCCGAGCTGACCGACAAGCTCTATGAGCAGGACTTCGAGCGCGACAGCAATACGATCGAAGTCTTCATCGGCCGACTCCGCCGCAAGCTCGACCCGGAGGGGACGCAGCAGCCCATCGAGACCCTGAGGGGCCGCGGCTACCGGATCGCGCGCGGCTGACCATGGCCCGTTCGCCTCCATCGTTGCAGACGCGGCTGCTCCTCACGCTCGCCGTACTCTTGCTTGCGTCCGCGGCGATTGCCGCCTGGTCGCTGGAATCGCTGTATCGCAATCTCGGTTTGCGCGCGCAGGAGGACGTGCTCGATGCGCAGGTCATTGCGCTGATCTCGACCGCGGACATCGATGCGGAGGGCAGGCTCGTGCCGCAGAACCTGGCGGAACCGCGACTCGCGACGCCGGGTTCAGGCCTGTACGCCGAGATCCTCGGCGCACGCGGCAGCTGGCGCTCGCCGTCGGCTCTCGGCAGCGGCCTGAATCTCGCCGCGGAGCCATCGCCGGGCGAACGATTCTTCGAACACGCGCGGTTGGCGGACGGGACACGCGTGCTCGGCCTGTCGCTGGGAATCCGCTGGGAACCGCCGGAAGGAGAGGCGCGGGACTTCGTGATCCGCGCCGCCCAGAGTCTCGAGCCCTGGTATCAGCAGATGATTCGTGTGCGGACCGGGCTCGTTACCGGTTCTATCCTGCTCGGCTTCCTCCTACTGGGCGGCCTCGCGATCGCGCTCCGCATTTCTCTCAAACCGCTGCGTCGGCTGGAGCGCGAAATCGTCGACATCGAAGCCGGCCGCCGCGACGCGCTCGGAACCGGCTGGCCGCGCGAGTTGTCGGGCGTCACCGGAAATCTCAATGCGCTCCTGATCGGCGAGCGCAAGCGGCTCGAACGCTACCGCTCGACGCTCGGCAATCTCGCGCACAGTCTCAAGACGCCGCTCGCCGCCATGCGCAGTTTGATCGAGAGCGGCCAGGCCGAACCGCAGGCGCTCGCGCCGCAGCTCGACCGCATGCAGGCCATCGTGCAGCACCAGTTGAAGCGGGCGGTGTTCGGGGTGAGCGGATCGGCACTCACGGATCTCGCGGTCCAGGAGCCGCTCGAGCAGCTGCGCGGAGCGCTTTCCAAGGTCTATGCCGACAAGTCCGTGCGGGTGACGCTCGCGGTTGCGCCCGGAACCGCGTACCCGATCGATGCCGGCGACTTCCTCGAGCTGGCCGGCAACCTGATGGACAACGCCTGCAAATATTGCCGTGGCGCCGTTGCCGTTCGCGCGACACCCTGGACAGCGGCGGAATGGCGTCGCGCGGGCCTCGTGCTCGAGATCGAGGATGACGGCGCCGGCATACCGCCCGCTGAGCGGTCGCGGGTTCTCGAACGCGGTGCGCGGGCCGATGAGAGCGTGGCGGGGCAGGGGATCGGGCTGTCGGTCGCGCGGGAGATTGCCGCTGCGTATTCCGGGACGATCGAAATCGGGGAGAGCCGTCTGGGCGGCGCCCGCATTTGCATGAGGCTGCCCGGACGCTGACCGGGCCACGGCACGGTGACCGACAGGGCGAGGCTCTCCGCCTACCGCGAGGTGCCTGCCGTCGCCGGTTCGCGCGTGCGCGCGCTCAAGCGACGTCGAACTTGATGCCTTGCGCGAGCGGAAGGTCGCTCGAGTAATTGATCGTGTTGGTCTGCCGGCGCATGTAGGTCTTCCAGGAATCGGAGCCGGCCTCGCGGCCGCCGCCCGTATCCTTCTCGCCGCCGAAGGCCCCGCCGATCTCCGCGCCCGACGTTCCGATATTCACGTTCGCGATGCCGCAGTCGCTGCCGGACACCGAGAGGAATTGCTCGGCATGCTGGAGCCGATCCGTGAAGATTGCGGACGAAAGTCCGTAGTCCGTGTCGTTGTGCATCGCGATCGCCTCATCCAGTGTCTTGAACGGAATGAGGTAGAGGATCGGCGCGAAGGTCTCGTGCCGCACGACCGGCATATCGTTCTGCGCCCGGACGATCGTCGGCTCGACGAAATAGCCCGGCCCCGGAAGCACCCGGCCGCCGCAGAGGATCTCGCCGCCCTGGCCCCGGGCGTCCGTTAGCGCCGCCTCGTACTGGCGCACGGCCGAAGAGCCGACCAGCGGTCCCATCAGGACCTGCGGGTCGAGCGGATGCCCGATCCGGATCTGGCGATAGCTCGCGACCAGCCGGCGTTCGACCTCGGCGATCCGCGATTCGTGGACGAGCAGGCGGCGGGTCGTCGTGCAGCGCTGCCCGGCGGTGCCGACCGAGCCGAAGAGGACGGCCGGTACGACGAGGTCGAGATTCGCGAATTCGTCGACGATGATCGCATTATTGCCGCCGAGCTCGAGCAGGCTCCGTCCGAGGCGTGAAGCGATGCGCTCGCCGACATGCCGGCCGACATTCGTCGAGCCCGTGAAGCTCATGAGCGCGATGCGCCGGTCGTCGACGAAACGGCTCGCGAGCGCGTTGTCCGCCGGGATGAAGAGCTGGAAGATCGGTGGAAGCCCGGCGGCCGCGAGGACGTCGTTGCAGATGCGCTGCACCGCGATCGCGCAGAGCGGCGTGTGATGCGAGGGTTTCCAGACGCAGGTGTCGCCGCAGACCGCGGCGAGGAACGCGTTCCATGACCACACGGCGACCGGGAAATTGAAGGCCGAAATGATGCCGACCACGCCGAGCGGATGCCATTGCTCGTACATCCGGTGCCGCGGGCGCTCGGAATGCATCGCGTGCCCGTAGAGCATGCGCGACTGGCCGACGGCGAAGTCGGCCATGTCGATCATTTCCTGGACTTCGCCGTCGCCTTCGACCTTGATCTTTCCCATTTCGAGACTGACGAGACTGCCGAGCAGGTCTTTCTTCGCTCGGAGCGCCTCACCGACAAGCCGCACGGCCTCGCCGCGCCGCGGCGCGGGCACGTCGCGCCAGGCGGCGAAGGCCGCCGCCGCGCTCGCGACGACACGCTCGTAGTCGTCGGCGCCCGCGGCGCGGATTCGCGCGATGACCTCGCCCGTAGCGGGATTGATCGAATCGATGAGCGGCGCATCGGCCCCGGCGTGCCATTCCTTGCCGGACCAGGCGCCGGGATTGACGGCCTGCAATCCGAGGCCCGCGAGGATCCGCCCGGCGTCTACGGCGCTGTTCTCGCGCATCGGCTTTCTTTCCGTATTCATCGAACCGCTCCTGCGCGGCTGCGCTGCCTGCCTGCCTTGCCCTCAACGACGATTCGCCCCGAAACCGACTTGTCGTTCCGATGGCTGTACCACGCGCCGAAACGGTTTGCGAGCACCTCTGGCAGCCGGAACTGTTCCTGGCGCACGAAGCCTCGATAGGCCTCCGGTTTTGCGAGAACCAGATCCACGACGGCCGTAATGCCCGCGGCGGTCGTGACCTGGATCGCCGACCAGAGCCGGCCCAGGATCTCCTGCGGGTAGATTTTGTTGACGTAGTTCTCCTCGCGCAACTCGCCGTCCTGCCGGCCGCTGACGGCGACATAGACGATGACGACGTCCTGGAGCGTCTGCGGAACCGCATTCTCGAGAATGCGCTTCAGCGTCGCGCGGTCCTGATTCAGCTTCAGGTCGTTCATGAGCAGCCGCACCTGTTCGCAGTGGCCCGGATAGCGGATCGTCTTGTAATTCATCTGCTCGCAGCGATCGCCGAAAGTCTCGCCGAGCGAGCCGAGACCGCCGGAGGTGTTGAAGGCTTCGTAAAGCGTGCCGTCGATCTCGATTTCCTCGAGGCCTTCGAGTGGTGCCGCCTCGACGTGCCGGCGGTCGGCGATCGCGAAGCAGGGGTTGCCGTATTCGTTGATGAGGCCCTCGGTCGACCAGGTCAGCGAATACTTGAGCACGTTGTTCGGATGCTGGGGCAGGGCGCCCACCCGCATGCGGATGCTCCGCAGTTCGTCGAAGTGGCTGATCAGCTCGTTGGCCGCGATCGAGACGAATCCGGGCGCGAGTCCGCATTGCGGAACGAATGCCCGGTCCGAACCCTCTGCAATCGCGCGGACCGCCCGCGTGACGTCGACGTCTTCCGTCAGATCGAAGTAGTGGAGGCCGTGATTGCGCGCGACTTGCGCGACGCCGGGATTGCAATAGAAGGGCAGCGACGAAATGACGGCGTCACAGGGATGCTCCGCGACGTGCCGCGCGAGCGCGGCAACGTCGGTCGCGTCGACCGCGTGCGGAGCGAGTGTCCGCTTGCCGTGAGCGCGAGCGACGGCGCGGGCGGCGTCCGGGCTCACGTCCGCCAGTTGAACCTGGTAATTGCCGGCGTCCGCCAGCAGTCCGGAGATCAGCGCCCCGATCTTTCCGGCGCCCAGAACGAGTACGCGATTCATGACATTTCAGCCTGAAATTGGGTGGCGCATTCTGCCCATTCCGCACTCCATAAACCACCCCTTGGTGCGCATATTTTTGCACTGCAGCGAATCCGTGTACGATGCCTCGATCGATGAATGTCGCGGTCGAAACCAGCGGCTGGGCGCCGGATAGCTGGCAGCGGCTGCCGGCGCTGCAACAGCCCCAATACGCCGATGCGGCGCGCCTGGCGCGCGTGCTCGACGAACTCGCGCGCCTGCCGCCGATCGTCGTGTCCTGGGAAGTCGATCAGCTGAAAGATGAGCTTGCCGCTGCGCAACGCGGCGAGCGCTTCCTGCTCCAGGGCGGCGACTGCGCGGAAGGCTTCTCGGACTGCGATTCCGACACGATCGCGAGGAAGCTGAAAATTCTCCTGCAGATGAGCGTCGTGCTGCTGCACGGCCTCAAGAAACCTGTCATCCGCGTTGGGCGGATCGCGGGCCAGTTCACCAAGCCGCGTTCGGCGGACGTGGAGACCCGGGATGGCGTGACCCTGCCGAGCTATCGCGGCGATCTCGTCAATCGAGCAGCTTTCACGGCCTCCGACCGCGAGCCGGATCCGGAGCTGCTGCTTCGCGGCTACGAGCGAGCGGCGCTCACGCTCAACTTCGTGCGCGCGCTCGTCGACGGCGGATTCGCCGACATGCATCACCCGGAGTACTGGGATCTCGGATTTCTCCAGCACGCGAAACTGAAGGATGCCTATCGGAAAATCATCGATTCGATCTCCGATTCGCTCGATTTCTACGCGGCGATTTCCGGCTCACCGGTGCACGAAGCCTCGCAGGTGCGTTTCTATTCGAGTCACGAGGGGCTGCATCTTCTATACGAACAGGCGCAGACGCGTTACCTCAAGCGGCGTCAGCGCTGGTACAACCTGTCGACGCACATGCCGTGGATCGGCATGCGCACGGCCATCCCGGGCGGCGCCCATGTCGAGTACTTCCGCGGCATCGCCAATCCGATCGGAATCAAGGTGGGAGAGGGCATGGATGCCGCCACGCTCGGCGAACTCGTGCGCATCCTCAATCCCGACGATGAGCCGGGCAGGTTGACGTTGATCCATCGCCTCGGCGCGAATCGCATCGAAGGCGCCTTGCCCGCGTTGCTACGCGCGGTGCGGGAGAGCGGCCGAAAAGTCCTCTGGGTCTGCGATCCGATGCATGGCAATACGGAGACGACGCCGCAGGGGGTCAAGACGCGGCGCTTCGAGAATATCCTGTCCGAAGTGGAATCGGCTTTCCGCATCCATCAGGACGGCGGATCGGTCCTCGGCGGCGTGCATTTCGAACTGACGGGCGACGATGTCACCGAATGCACGGGCGGTGCGCGCGGACTCTCGAATAGCGATCTCGCGCGCGCGTATCACACGACAGTCGATCCCCGGCTCAACTACGAACAGTCCCTCGAACTCGCGATGCTGATCGGTCGACAGCGCAAGTAGGTAGTATTGTCAGAGGGTTACAGTTGACAGTTGATCTATTCTCTAGTGACGACAATCAAGGGCAGCCAGGACAGGCTTCGCCCGAATGGCGGGCAGTCCTGACGCCGGAAGCGATTGCCTTCGTGAATGGACTCGCGGACCGATTCTCGGAAGAGCGCCTTGCGCTGCTGACCCGCCGCGCCGCGCTTCAACGCCAGTTCGACGCCGGTGCGTTGCCGGAATTTCCGACCGACACACGGGCGATCCGCGATTCGGACTGGCGCGTGGGCCCGATCCCGGCAGACCTGCTCGACCGGCGAGTCGAGATCACGGGCCCGACCGAGCGCAAGATGATTATCAACGCGCTGAATTCCGGCGCCAATGTCTTCATGGCCGATTTCGAGGACTCGCTCTGTCCGACGTGGAGCAATGTCATCGAAGGCCAGGCCAACCTGATGCGGGCCGTACGCCGCACGCTCACGCACGAGACTCCGGAAGGAAAGAAGTATCGTCTCAACGAGCAGACGGCGGTCCTGATCGTTCGCCCGCGCGGCTGGCATCTTCCGGAGAAACACTGGCAGCACGGCGAGGAATCGATCGCCGGCGCTTTCGTCGATTTCGGCCTTTACCTCTTTCACAACGCGGCGGAACTCCTGCGGCGCGGCAGCGGGCCGTATTTCTATCTGCCCAAGCTCGAGAACCGCTTCGAAGCGCGGCTCTGGGCACTGGTTATCGAGCACAGCGAGCAGGCGCTCGGACTCCCTCGCGGCACGGTCAAGGTCACAGTGCTGATCGAGACGATTACGGCCGCATTCGAGATCGACGAGATCCTGCATGAGCTCCGCGACTGGATCGTCGGGCTGAACTGCGGGCGCTGGGATTACATCTTCAGTTTCATCAAGAAGTTCGGCCATCGAGCGGAGTTCGTGCTTCCGGACCGCAGTTCCGTGACGATGACGACGCATTTCCTGCGCTCCTATTCGCAACTCGTGATCCAGCGCTGCCATCGCCGCGGGGCTTTCGCGATGGGCGGGATGGCGGCCCAGATCCCGATCAAGGACGACGCCGAAGCCAATGAAAAGGCGCTCGCGCGCGTGCGCGCCGACAAGGAGCGCGAAGCGGGCGACGGCCACGACGGCACCTGGGTCGCGCACCCGGGACTCGTCGGCATCGCGCGCGAGATCTTCGACCGGCTGATGCCGGGACCGAACAATCTCGGGCGCCTGCGCGAAGACGTGAAAGTGAACGGCGCGGACCTGCTGCAGGTGCCCGAGGGCAAGGTGACCCGCGCGGGGCTGCGCAACAACATCGACGTCGGGATCCGCTATCTCGCCGCCTGGCTCGGGGGCAATGGTTGCGTGCCGATCCACCACCTGATGGAGGATGCCGCAACGGCCGAAATCTCGCGGGCGCAGCTCTGGCAATGGGCCCGCCATTCGACACCGCTCGAGGATGGGAACGCAGTCACGCTCGACCTCGTGCGCGACGAGGCAGAATCGGTGCTGGCGGAGATACGAAGCGAGGCGGGAGTTGCGGCTTTCGACGCCGGGCATTTCGCGCGCGCCGCGCTACACCTCGACCGCCTGACCTCAAATCACGATTTTGAGCCGTTCCTGACGCTTAACGCTTACGAAGACATCGATTGACGGGGAGCATTCATGACATTTCAGTCCGCCGCCCAGATTGAACAGAACTGGAAAGAGAGCCCGCGTTGGAAGGGCGTGACTCGCGCCTATTCGGCGGCCGACGTCGTTCGCCTGCGCGGCAGCGTTCACATCGAGCATTCGCTTGCGCGCCACGGCGCCGAGAAGCTTTGGCGCTATCTGCACGAGCTCCCCTACGTGAACGCGCTCGGCGCGCTCACGGGCAACCAGGCAATGCAGCAGGTGCGCGCCGGCCTCAAGGCGATCTATCTCTCCGGATGGCAGGTCGCCGGCGACGCGAACCTGGCGGCTGAGATGTACCCGGACCAGTCGTTGTATCCGGCGGATTCCGTCCCGTCGGTCGTCCGGCGTATCAACAACACACTGGTGCGCGCGGACCAGATCTGTCATGCCGAAGGCGACGACAAGGTCGACTGGCTGCAGCCGATCGTGGCGGACGCCGAGGCGGGCTTCGGCGGCGTACTGAACGCATTCGAACTCATGAAGGCCATGATTGCGGCAGGCGCCGCCGGCGTGCATTTCGAAGACCAGCTTTCGAGCGCGAAGAAGTGCGGCCATATGGGCGGAAAGGTGCTGGTACCGACGCAGGAAGCCATCAACAAGCTCGCGGCGGCACGCCTCGCGGCGGACGTCTCGGGCGTCCCGACCCTGCTCGTCGCGCGGACCGACGCCGAATCGGCGACGCTCCTGACCTCTGATTGCGACGAGCGCGACGAAGCTTTCATCGCTTCGCGCGATCGCACGGCTGAAGGGTTCTATCCGGTCAAGGCGGGCATCCCGCAGGCGATCGCTCGCGGCCTCGCGTACGCGCCTTATGCCGATCTCGTCTGGTGCGAGACCGGCACGCCCGATCTTCACGAGGCGAAGGAGTTTGCCGAGGGCGTCCACCGCAAGTATCCCGGAAAGCTGCTGGCCTATAACTGCTCGCCTTCGTTCAATTGGCGCAAGAAGCTGGACGACGCGACGATCGCGAAGTTCCAGCGGGAGCTCGGCGCCATGGGCTACAAGTTCCAGTTCATTACGCTCGCCGGCTTCCACGCCCTCAATTTCTCGATGTACGAGCTGGCCCGTGGCTATCGCGAGTCGCAGATGAGCGCGTATGTCGCGCTCCAGCAGGCGGAATTCGCGGCCGAAGCCCAGGGATACACCGCAACCAAGCACCAGCGAGAGGTGGGCGCGGGCTATTTCGACGATGTCACGCAGACGGTTACGGCGGGGACCTCCTCGATTACCGCCATGCGCGGCTCGACGGAGGAAGCGCAGTTCAAGGCGCGCTGAGCGCGCTTGCGCGCGTGAAGGGCGCAGGCTTCGATCCGGATTGCAGGCTTTGCCCGCGGCTCGCCGGCTTTCTCGACGCCGTGCGAGACCGACATCCGGAGTATCACTGCCGCCCGGTGCCGCCCTTCGGCAGCGCGCGTCATCGCCTGTTGGTCGTGGGACTCGCGCCGGGCCTGCATGGCGCGAACCGGACCGGACGACCCTTTACCGGCGATCACGCCGGAATCCTGTTGTACCGCACGTTGCACGCGCACGGTTTCGCCACGCGCCCTGAATCCGTGTCGGCCGGCGACGGCCTTCGTCTCGTCGATTGCCGCATCAGCAATGCGGTGAAGTGCCTGCCCCCTGGCAACAAGCCGCTGCCTGCCGAGATTCGCCGCTGCAACCGATATCTCGAGTCCGAACTGGCCGTGCTGCCAAAAGGCGCCCTGGTCGTGGCCCTCGGCGGCATTGCGCATGCGGCGGTGCTCCGCGCATGCGGATTGCGCCCGGCGGGGAGGGCATTTGCGCATGGCGCCCTACATTCGCTGCCCGCGGGGCGCCGGCTACTCGATTCCTATCATTGCAGCCGGCTGAACACGAACACCGGACGCCTGACCCCCGCGATGTTCGATCGCGTCTTCGCCAGGGCCCGAGACTTGCTTGATCGCTGACGGACCCCACACCATGCGGGCGTGAGCGACTTCGACATCAAGACTTTCGTGAAGAGCCTGCCGGCCCGGCCCGGCGTCTACCGCATGCTCGATGCGGACGGCACGATCGTCTATGTCGGCAAGGCCCGCAATCTCAAGTCGCGGGTCGGAAGCTACTTCCGCGCCGACCAGCTGCAACCGAAGGTGCAGGCACTCGTGCGGGTCGTGGCCTCGGTTGAAGTGACGGTGACCAACTCGGACACCGAAGCGCTCCTGCTCGAGCACAACCTGATCAAGCGCCACCGTCCCCGCTTCAACGTCATCCTGCGCGACGACAAGAGCTTTCCCTACGTGCACCTGTCCGCGCACGAGTTTCCGCGGCTGTCCTTTTACCGCGGCTCGCGCCGCCTGCCGGGAAGATTGTTCGGACCGTATCCCGCGGCAAGCGCGGTGCACGAGACGCTGAATCAGCTTCACAAGCTGTTCAAGCTCCGTAGCTGCAAAGACAGCTTCTTCGCGAACCGCTCGCGGCCCTGCCTCGAGTATCAGATCGGGCGATGCTCGGCGCCCTGCACGGCGTTGATCGACGCCCGGAATTACGCGCGCGACGTGGAGTCTGCCGTCATGGTGCTCGAGGGTCGCGCACAGGACGTAACGTCGCGGCTCGGCGACGAGATGGACCAGGCGGCCGAGCGCCTCGACTTCGAGCGCGCGGCCGTTCTCAGGAATCAGCTTGCCGCGCTCACCGATATCCAGTCGCGGCAGATCGTCACGCGCGCGCGTGGCGGCACGGACACCGACGTGCTCGCGGTCGCGGAGTCGGCCGGGGAATTCTGCGTCGCCTTGATGTTCATCCGCGGGGGGCAGCTTCTCGGAACGTCGACATTCCACCCGCGAGCCCCTATCAGCGACACGCCCGAAGTGCTCTCCGCATTCGTCGCCCAGCACTATCTCGAGCGCGACCCGCCGGCCCGGATTTACCTGTCCCATGCGATCGAAGATGCGGAAGTACTGGCTGCATCGCTGTCCGAGCGCTCGGGGCGAAAGGTCCGCATCGGCCCGGCGCGGCGCGGATTTCCGCAACGCTGGGTTGCGCTAGCGATGCAGAATGCGACGAACGCCTTGCGGATGCGGGATGCGACACAGGCAAGCCTCCTCGAGCAGTTCGCGGAACTCGGCGAGTTTCTGGGCCTCGCAAAGCCCATCGAACGCATCGAGTGCTTCGACGTCAGCCACACGCAAGGGGAGGCGACGAATGCCTCCTGCGTCGTTTTCGGTCCCGCCGGCCCCATCAAGGCAGAATATCGCCGCTACAACATCGAGGGCGTCGAGCGCGGTGACGACTATGGCGCTCTCCGACAGGCGCTCACGCGGCGTTACCGCCGGCGCAAGCAGGAAGAGGCGCCGCTGCCGGATCTGCTCCTGATCGACGGCGGTCCGGGACAGCTCGCCGAAGCCGCGCGTGTTCTCTCCGAACTCGAACTTGCACTGCCGGCTGTCGCCGGTGTCGCGAAAGGTGCGGACCGTCGCGCGGGACAGGAGCGCATTTTCTTGTTGGGTCGCAACACGGCCTCTATACTTCCACCCGACTCGAAGGCATTGCACCTGATCCAGCGCGCGCGCGACGAGGCGCACCGGTTCGCAATCAGCGGCCATCGCAGGAGCCGCGCGCGGGCGCGCCAGACGTCGATGCTGGAAGCGATCGTCGGACTCGGACCCGCGCGGCGTCGCGCGCTGCTCCGTCAGTTCGGCGGTTTGCAAGGCGTGCTGCGCGCCGGAGTCGAGGACCTCGCGCGTGCGCCCGGCATCGGACCGGCGCTGGCGCAGGCGATCTTCGAACACTTGCACCCGGGAGCAGGATGACCCATCCGTACACGGTCCCGAATCTGCTCACGGCAATCCGCATCGCGCTCATTCCGGCAATAGTCGGCTGCTTCTACCTGCCGTACGTCTGGGCGGACATGGCTTGCGGCCTGATGTTCGCCCTCGTGGGCATCACCGACGCGTTCGACGGCTATCTCGCGCGCAAGCTCGGCCAGGTCTCGAGGCTCGGCGCATTCCTCGATCCGGTGGCCGATAAACTGATCGTCGCCACGGCACTGGTGCTGATCGTCAGCAAGGATCCGATCTGGTACGTCACGCTGACCGCTGCCGTGATCATCGGTCGCGAGATCGCAATCTCGGCGCTGCGCGAATGGATGGCCGAGATCGGCGCCCGCCACAAGATGAAGGTATCGGGCGTGGCCAAGTTCAAGACGATCGTGCAGATCACCGGACTGTCGATGATGTTGTTCCGCCAGGATCTGTTTGGCCTGCCGGTTTACTGGACCGGGCTCGTGTTGACGGTGCTCGCTGCGGTGCTGACGCTCTGGTCGATGGCGGCTTATTTGCGCGCCGCATGGCCGGAATTACGCGGTATTCCGCAAACTTGACAGTCCGGAGTGCGCTCCTACAATGACGCCTCCTGACTGGCACCGACCGCGCGGGAATAGCTCAGTTGGTAGAGCGCAACCTTGCCAAGGTTGAGGTCGCGAGTTCGAGCCTCGTTTCCCGCTCCAGATTTCAACGAAACCCCGGCACGGAATTCCGGGGTTTCGTGTTTAATGCCCCGAAGGCTAGGTGGCAGAGTGGTCATGCAGCGGCCTGCAAAGCCGTGTACGCCGGTTCGATTCCGACCCTAGCCTCCAATTGTGCGATGGCCCCGGTGGCGGAACGGGTAGACGCTACGGACTTAAAATCCGTTGGCCGCAAGGCCATGCAGGTTCGATTCCTGCCCGGGGCACCAAAATCAGCGAAACTATTGTCGGAGCCATCAATAGCTTCGACGACGTCACCGATCGCAAACGAGCGATGCCTTAGCCCCGACGATTCAACGTTGCTGTTGTCCGATAGGCCCGGGTAACGGCTTCGACGCCTTGAACTCGTGCTGTCCGTAAGTGGCCTTAAGAAGCGCAACAGCAACTCTTTGCAACTAGATATAGTCCTCAGTCCAGGATGGTCGAGTTAGTTACGCTCCTTAAGACCTTCTGCAATCGCTCCATTGTCAGCCGTTGATCTTCGTACCGTCTGATCAACGATCCGGCGGAGGAGGTTGTTCGGTGGGTTCAGCCGGGTACGTATCGTCCGGCGGAGGCACCTGAGTGCCAGCAGGCGCGTCCGTGGGAGGCGTCATCCTGTCATCGGATCCCGGGGCTCCAGTGTCGCCAATCGGTGGCATGACAGCAGGGGCTGTCTGGGCTGCGGGTTGATCCTCTGGAGCTGTGCCCTCTGCCTGATCTCTATCGGCACCGCATCCGGCAAGGAAAAACCCTCCGAACGCGAGCACGGCCATTGATGGGGTTAGTTTCATGTCGTGTACCTCGCTATTCTCGATAACTAGATAGCGCCGTTGGCCGTGATGTGCTGTAGGACGTGAACGCAACTTCGGTAAAGATCTTTGGCGAGCTACGTTAGTCGTCGCAGCGAGGCAACAATGGGCCGATCTTGAGATTGGCACGAGCAGGCAGCAGCTGCCCTTATTTTCTTCAAGCGCAGGAGAAATGCGGGCTCACCGCCTGACCTTGCCGCGCGACCATGCTCCGACCTTGGAACGCATCGACCGCTAAGTTGCGCCCCGACTATGACCTTGCAGCCAATTCCTGGATCTTCGTGAGACTCAACTTACCTTTTGCACCCCACCCCGACTCTCCCTCTGGGATCTCGGGCCGAAACGCTTCGTAGAGTTGAAACGCCTTGTTCGCCAAGGCTTCAGGCCCTTGGGACTGTGCAAGCTTCTCCATCGCGCCGCGTACTTCGCGCAGTCTCTCGCCGAACTTCGACTGCAGGTACTTTTCAACACTTGTTGGTGCCATCGGCTTCCGTTCTTTATCCACCGCCCTCAAACCGAAATCAGTGTGCAGAACGGGCACCGCCCGACCAAGAAGCGCGACCCGCAATATTCCCGCCGCTTTTGCCTTCTTCGCTCGCTCCTTGCGTACGGCTTCAGGTGAGGGGGTAAATATTCCCAGACGTTGCCCTTTCGACTGCGCGGTGAGCCCTGCTACAGCCTTGCCAAGCGTGAGAGCCTCGTCGTGGTCGAACCCTAGGCACTCCGCGACTACAGACGCCCACAACGTCAAGACTGGAGCCCGATTAATGGTTACGGAGTCCATGGAATGGCTTTCTCTGAAGTTAGCTGGTGGTCTTCCATCTTAAGCATCTGCGGTGGCGTGCCGGCAAATCGTGTCGTAGGCGAGTACCTACATCTCGTAGGCATGTTCGCTCCCGAGAATCAGGCCCGGTCTTGCCTTCGGACCGTTACCTTTTGGCCCTTGCCCCCTTGATTTTCTTTGCGTCGCCGATAAATTGCGGCCGTCAGTCGCAGCTAAACTCTGGCCGTCAAATGTGTGCAGCGAACCTCGCAGAAGGAGCTACAGCATGGACAAGCAGACTGTTCGGGATGTGCAGACTGTTCGGGATGTAATAGGGGAACCGGTAACCAGGCCCAATCAGCTTAACGGGCACAATCACAGCCCGCCGGACGTGCGGGGGGCGACAAATAAGCAGACGAAACAGCACGGCAGTGCGGCCGGCCGAACCCAAGTCGAGCCCCATTTAGTAGCCGTCTATTCCTGCGATGCCACAGGCGTGATCACGTACTACAACAAGCGGGCGGCTGAACTCTGGGGCCGTAGCCCGCCAATTGGGGACACCGACGAGCGATTCTGCGGTGCATTCGCGCTGTACCGCACGGACGGCAGCTTCATGCCTCATGAGTATTGCCCGATGGCCGACGTGCTTAGCGGCAAGGCACCGGGCGTATTTGATGCCGAAGTGCATATCGAACGGCCTGACAAGTCGCGCGTCATCGCCATCGTGAACATTGCCCCGATGGTCGATGACAGCGGAACGATTGTTGGAGCCATCAATAGCTTTTACGACATCGCCGACCGCATCGATACGAAGCCGTAGTCGCGACGATCTATCAACACCTTCCCAGATTCAGGCCCGCTGCACGGCTTGTCCGACAGCGGTCGCCGACATTCGATTGGGGCGGGCTCGTACATATGCACCCTCACCATGAGATCACTTTCGGCCGAAGACGGCGTGACGCTTCCGACATGCCAAAACGTAGCCACTGCAAACCTCAAGCGATCTTTCACTTCGGCAGCCTGGCTTTGCTTGGGTGTTTGGCTGCCTCTGCTGCCGAATTGGGTGGGGCTGAGCAGGAGATCTGCCATGAGGTCGAGAGTGCAATAAATGTGGTGATGGACGAGACGCAGACCACCTGTATGTACTCGGCGGAAAAGGCTGACGCACTCTCATTTCGTGTTACGTCGAGTGAGCCCGTACTTGCGAACGCAAAAAAGAAGAAGGAGTGGATTGTTGGCGTGGCGGCTGCGGTCGGCAAAGTTATGAACAGTCATCGTACGACGAAGGTCGATGAGCTGTGGTTGGCCGATGCTAAGCAGGAGAAGCGCGGAATTGGATATGTGATTCCAGTGTCAGTCGCCAAATCTCTGCAGCGTTCAGTCGACGACGGAAAAATTAACCTTGAACAAATGTACGCTGTAATCAAAAAAGAGCTTGATCGCAAGAAAACCGACAAATAGAATTCCCTCGTGGATTTCAAGCGAATCCACCAGAAAACCTGGCTCACCTCCTGACCCTCTGCCGAGCCATCATGCTCCGACCATGGAGCGCATCGAGATCCGCACCTTCCGACAGATCCTCGAGAACGACCACAAGCTCGATTGTTGGTGTCCGGGCTGTCGGAGCTTGGTTTCCTGAAACTTGGCCGAACTCGTCACGCGAGGCCTTGGCGATTGCGATCCCCAGCATTGCCGCCCGCGATGTCGGCTGTGCGGGGCCCAGGGCGAGTGGCTGTTGAGGCCGCCGGTACCGTCTCTTGGATCGCTGGACCACTCGACGAACTGGGGGCAAACTCGATCGCGCTCTTGGCCGGCCCATTCGACTTGGAAGCTAGGCTCCACGAATCAGATTCACATGAGTTATATCAAGAGTGACCATACTGTGAACGTGTGGGAACGCCTGGAAGCTAAGGGCAGGACCGAATCACAAGCCCTTGGCGCTTGGCGAGAAGCCGCACGATATTGCGGCAACTAGCGAAGAGCACGTGCGCGTCTAACGTCCGTCTAACGATTGGCGCGGGGCGGGCGTCCAAATGCAATTTGGCGGCGCGTTACGCCTGGCGTAGCGGATTCTGGCAGAAGCTCTTAACGGCCCCGACAATTTTGCCGTTGTCATCCACCAAAGGGGCGATGTTCACAATGGCTACGATGTGTGAGCCATCTGGCCGGTAGATATGAACTTCGGCGTTAAATACGCCTGGAATCTTGCCGGCCAGTACGTCATTCATCGGGGACTGACCCCGAGGCAGGTAGCGGTCATCCTCTCGATACTGAATGTATGGGCTGACAAATCGTTCGTAAGTGTCCCCAAGCAGCGGGATGCGACCCCATATTTCAACCGCAAGCTTACTGTAGAAGGTGATTAATCCCGTTTCATTGAGCGTGTAAAACGCGGTGGAATCGGAATCGATCTGGGGCTGATAAACTTCGTCGCTTTTTCTCCCCTGGATCCAAGTCGCGTAAGTCGCGGACTTATCGATCTTATCGCTGGCATGAAAATGCAGTGACGGGTTCATAGGGCCCTCACAGATTAGTTTTGATCCACTCCCGATTGCGCCTTGCCAATAGTAATTCAGTGCAAATTCGGTGCAGTACTTTACTCCTAGGCACACACCGCCTCACAACTGGCTCGGCTCGCCAGTTCAGGCAACGTCTAGGAATCAGTGGGTTAGGAAAAGCAGCTATGCGCCGGGGCACCAAAATCAATGTATGGCATTGGCAGCGCTTAGATTTTCGTTGGTGGGCCTGCACAAGACCACTCTGGCGACTACGACTCGCAGAGCGAGGGAGCTAAAATAGCTCTTGGCAAACGAGCACAACCAGGAACAAGCGAATGGAAATTTCACTTCCGCTTCCGATTGAAACGTATGTGCGCGCTGAGAATTCGGGTGATGTCGACGCGATGTCGGAATGCTTCGCACCATACGCCACGGTTCGCGACGAAGACCGTTACGTCGAGGGGCTTCCGGCCATCAAGGCATGGAGAGCCAGGATGAAACAAAGGCACGATCACACGGTCACGCCGATCGAGATCACCACTTCGGAAGGACGCGCGACTCTCAGGGCCGAGCTGAGCGGAAAGTTTCCCGGCAGTCCGGTGACTGCCAACTTCCATTTCGTTCTCGAGAACGAACGCATCGCATCGCTTCAAATTTGCGCATAGTCAACTAATTGAGTTGAAGCGCGGGCCGCTCAGGCGGGCCACTTCTTTGGCGACGTCTTTTTCTTGTGCTTGACGAGGGCGTAAGCTCAAGAGGCGATGCCAGACACCATACACCGAATTGGTCGGCGACCAGCCGCATTGTTGGGCACGACCCTATTGGGCCTGCTGTTTACGAGAGTGGGGCAAGCCGGCGACGAGAAGCTGCTGGACGCCCTCGTCTCAGACATCCCCAAAACGAACTTGCGGCAGTCGCTGGCTGCGACGAGTGCGGCAAGCAAGCCGCTGAACTTGCTGCTGACCCGGGCAGAACTTCAGGCGATCGTCCGCAATTATGAGATCAAGACGGGAGAGGTTCTTACCGCGCCGATCGACGAGGACGAAGTCGTCGTATTGGGACCCCGCGAGCTCGCGCCGATGCGCGATGTGAGCCAAGACGTATCGGGAGGAATCGCCGCTCCTTTCTGGGCGGTCATGCATCCCAAGGACGCATGGCGGATTTTCTTACCGATTCCGCCCAAGGGCCGACCGCAAGAATCAGAACGGCCGGCGCCAGATCCGCGTTAGGAATTTGAGGGAAACTGCGATGCCGACAGGACGATGCCACTGCGGAGCCATCCGCTACGAAGTCAAAGGCGAGCCGGTATTCAGCGGACTCTGTCATTGCGCGGACTGCCGTCGCCATGCGGGCGCACCGGTGGTCGGCTGGGGCGCATTTCCGGCCTCGAGTCTGGCTGTCTTGCAGGGAACGCCGAAGATCTATGCCTCGTCGGAACACGGGCGGCGGCACTTCTGTCCGGACTGCGGCACTGGACTTTTCTACTTCAACGACATCGGACTGCCGGGACTCGCCGACATTCAGACAGCGACGCTGGATGATCCGGGGACGGTCGCGCCCCAGATGCAGGTCCAGGTTGCGGAACGCATCGCATGGATGGAGGGCGCCCACAGCTTGCCGTCCTTTGAGCGTTATCCATCGAAGAACTGAGTTGCAGTGAACGTGGCAGCCGCGAAAATCGCATGTAGGCCGGCTCACGGCGCTGTGGTCGCCTTGCTCGCGGATGCGGGACTTCCGACGGCAGACGTTTCCCAGGAACTTCTGGAAAATTTCTACTTCATTGGACCGCGCACGGCGCCGTTCGGCCTGGTGGGACTCGAACTTCACGGAAACGACGCGCTGCTGCGGTCGCTGGTGGTCGGACCCGACCATCGGAACTCGGGTGCAGGCTCCGCGCTTGTCGAGCACGCGGAGAAAGATGCGCGTGTCCGCGGCGTGGTCGCGATTTATCTCCTGACGACTACGGCGGAACATTTTTTCGCGCGCCGTGGGTATGTCCGAATGGACCGTAGTGATGCGCCGCTTGCCATTCGGTCAACTCGGGAATTTTCGGAGTTCTGTCCGGCATCCACCGCGCTGATGGTGAAACGACTTTGAAAGGTCAGAGCGGATAGATGCCGAGCGGCGGCACGAGCTCCCAGCCCTTGCCCTGATTGACGTACTCCGCGCGCGCTTCGAATTTCTGCGGCTCGCCGGCTTTCGTCGGGCCCTGCCAGCTCCACTGCACGTCGCTGCTGAATGTCACGATGCCTTCGAATTCGACGACGGCGGATATGATCGAGTCGCCGAGCTTCTCCGTCGATACCGACTTCTGCTTGAACTCGACGAGTGTCGCCTTGCCTTCGACCGCGGGATTCGCGTTGATTTTCTCGAGAATGATCGGTCCCATCGCGCTCGTGTCGGGCGCGGTACCATTTCCGACGTGCATGGACGCGGCCGCAGGCGCCGTATCGCTCCTGGCCGGAGCGGCCGCATCTGCGGGGGCGTTCTTGTCGCCGCCACAGGCCGTGACGACCAGAAAGGTTGCGGCCGCCGCGGCCAGGATTCGAGTGTTCATGTCGGCGAGTATACGGGGGCGCATTGTGACCGGCCCCGGGGCCCGATAAGCCTCACTCTGGTATAGTCCGCGCGACCTGATTGGGCGGTCATATTCCAATTGCAAGCGTTTAATTTTTCAGGACTTTCCGCGCGCGATCTACATGTCTGGCGCGGCGACCGCGAGGTGATCGGCGGGATTTCCGTCGAGGCCGCCGCCGGCGATTGCCTCCATGTCGCGGGACCGAACGGCTCGGGCAAAACGACCCTTCTCCGAGTACTTGCGGGATTCCTTGCGGCGGAGCAGGGGAGCGTCGCCTGGGGCGGACGACCGATCGACGCGGACCGCGATGCATACGGCGCAAGCCTGAGCTACCTCGCGCACAGCGACGGACTGAAACCGGAGTTGACCGCCCACGAAAATCTGGCCTTCGAAGTCGGTTTGCGGCGCCGGCTCGAGGCCTCCGAGATCGACGACGCGCTGTCGTGCGTCGGGCTTGCGGCCTCTGCGAATCAACCGGCGGGCGTCCACTCCGCAGGGCAACGCCGGCGGCTCGCCATGGCGCGCGTGATGCTCGCCGAAACGCCGTTATGGATACTCGATGAACCGTTCACGAATCTGGACAGCGCGGGCGTCGCTCTCGTCTCGGCACTGATCGGGGGCCACCTCGAGCGGGGCGGCGCAGTACTGATGGCTGCGCATCAACCGCCGTCGATTACGAATCATTCCACGCATCGCATCGATCTCGCTCCATGACGAATACATCCCTGATGGGCGCGGCGATGCTGGTCTACCGGCGGGATCTGCTGCTTGCCATGCGTCATTGGGGACAGGTCGCACAGCCACTCGTATTTTTCGCGATGGTCACGACGCTCTTTCCGCTCGCGCTCGGGCCGGACCTCACGGAGCTACGGCAGATTGCCGGCGGCATTCTCTGGGTCGCCGCGCTCCTCGCGTCGCTGCTCGGGCTCGAACTGCTGTTTCGCGCGGATCATGCCGACGGCACACTCGAGCAGATGCTCATCTCCGGGCAGCCGCTGGCGCTTCTCGCGCTCGCGAAGGCTGCGGCTCACTGGACGATCTGCGGCCTGCCACTCGTACTCGTATCGCCGCTGGTGGCCGTCGGCCTCGGGTTACCAGACACCGCGCTCTGCACGCTCATGCTCTCGCTTGCGCTCGGCACCGGTATCCTGAGTGCGCTGGGCGCCATCGGCTCGGCGCTGACGCTGGGCCTGAGGCGGGGGAGTCTCCTGCTGTCGCTACTCGTGCTGCCGCTCGCGATGCCGGCGCTGATATTCGGTGCGCGGGCGATCGACATGTCGATCCACGGAGACAGCGCCCGCGGGCCCTTGCTCTTGCTGGCTGCCATGCTGGTCCTGGCCGTGACGCTCGCGCCGCCGGCCGTGGCCGCAGCGCTTCGAATCAGCGCGGAGTGATGGCATGAACTGGACCTGGTTCCACAAGCTCGCTTCGCCGCCACACGCCTATCGCATCGCCGGCCGGCTCTTGCCCTGGTTCGGCTGGCCGGCGCTTCTCCTGATCCTTGCCGGTCTCTATGGCGGCCTGATTCTGGCGCCCCCCGATTACCAGCAGGGCGACGCCTTCCGGATCGTCTACGTGCACGCGCCGAGCGCGTGGCTCTCGATGTTCGTTTACGGCACGATGGCCACGGCGGCCGCGATCGGGCTCGTCTGGCGGATGAAGCTTGCGCACGCGGTCGCAGCCGCCTCCGCACCGATCGGCGCGTCATTCACGCTTCTCGCGCTTGCGACCGGCGCCGTCTGGGGCAAACCGATGTGGGGCACCTGGTGGGTCTGGGACGCGAGGCTGACGTCGGAACTTCTGCTGCTTTTCCTGTACGCGGGTGTCATGGCGCTTCGTGCGTCGATCGACGATCGCGACCGCTCCGATCGCGCTTCGGCGGTGCTGGCGATCGTCGGCATTGTCAATCTGCCGATCATTCACTACTCCGTGTACTGGTGGAATACGCTGCACCAGGAATCGACGCTCACGAAGATCGGGAAACCGTCGATGGCGGGTGAGATGCTCTGGCCCCTGCTCGCGATGCTGCTGGGCTTTACGCTTTACTACGGAGCCGTCTTGATGGTGCGGCTGCGCGCGGAAATCCTCCGCCGTGAACGCGACGCGTCCTGGCTGCGCGCGGAGGTCGGTTCATGAACGAGTACTTCTCCATGGGCGGCTACGCCGCATTCGTCTGGCCCTGCTTTCTGCTGACGGCGATCGTCCTCGTCTGGAATGTCGTCGCGGCCCGTAGAATGCACGAGGCGACCCGCAACAGGATCCTGCGACGAACCGACACCTCCAGAGGCAGGCCATGACGCCGCGGCGCAAGCGTCTCGTCGCCGTCATCGCAATCCTCGCGGGTGTCGGGGCGGCGACAGCGCTCGCCATGCTGGCGTTCCAGGACAACCTGCTCTACTTCTACAACCCATCGCAGGTCATGGCGGGCGAGGCGCCGCAAGGCCGCAATTTCCGCATCGGCGGGATGGTCACGCAGGGCAGCCTCCAGCGTACCGAAGGCACGCTGAAGATCCGATTCGTCGTCACGGATTATGAGCATTCGATCCCTGTCAACTACGAGGGACTGCTCCCCGATCTGTTCCGCGAAGGGCAGGGCGTCATTGCGCACGGCCGCCTGGCGGAATCGGGCGAGTTCGTCGCCGATGAGGTGCTCGCCAAGCACGACGAGAACTACATGCCGCCCGAAGTCGCCGAATCGCTCAAAATGCCGACGCCAGGGCGATCGTCCGAATGATCCCGGAACTCGGCCATTTCGCGCTCATCCTCGCGCTTCTGCTTTCAGTTGCGCAGTCGGGATTCAGCCTCGCGGGCGCGGCGCGCGGCAATGCGGCGTGGATGGCGGCCGGCCGGTCGGCTGTCGTCGGCCAGTTCGTATTCGTCACGCTCGCATTCGGCGCGCTGACCTGGGCATTCGTCGGGCAGGACTTCTCGGTGCTCTACGTGGCTTCGAACTCCCATTCCGAGACGCCGCTTTTCTATCGCGTCGCGGCTGTCTGGGGCGCGCACGAGGGCTCGCTGCTGCTCTGGTCGCTGTGCCTCGCCGGCTGGACACTCGCCGTCACGGCCTGCAGCCGCAGTCTCGACGCGCCGTTTCGCAGCCGCGTGCTCGGATTCCTCGGACTGATCAGCATCGGCTTCCAGCTCTTCATGCTGATGACCTCGAATCCTTTCGAGCGGCTGATCCCGGCTGCCTCGGAGGGCCTCGACCTCAATCCGCTCCTGCAGGATTTCGCGCTCGCCGTGCATCCGCCGATCCTGTACCTCGGCTACGTCGGTTTCTCCGTGGCCTTCGCGTTTGCCTGCGCGACCCTGCTCGAAGGCCGGCTCGACTCGGCCTGGGCGCGCTGGACACGACCATGGACACTCGCCGCCTGGATGTTCCTGACGATCGGCATCGCACTCGGCAGCTGGTGGGCCTATTACGAGCTCGGCTGGGGCGGCTGGTGGTTCTGGGATCCGGTCGAGAATGCGTCGTTCATGCCCTGGCTTGCCGGCACGGCGCTCATCCATTCGCTCGCCGTGACCGAGAAACGCGGGCTCTTCAAGAGCTGGACACTGCTCCTCGCGGTTTCGGCTTTCTCGCTCTCGTTGCTCGGCACTTTCCTCGTGCGCTCGGGAGTGCTGATTTCCGTGCACGCATTTGCGACCGATCCGGCGCGCGGCGTTTTCATCCTCGCGTTTCTGACCGCGGTCATCGGCGGGGCGTTACTGCTCTTTGCCTGGCGGGCGCCGCGACTCAAGTCCGCCGCTGGCTTCGAAGTGACGTCGCGCGAAAGCTTCCTGCTCTTCAACAATGCCCTCCTGGTCGCGGCGCTCTGTCTCATCCTGCTCGGCACGCTGTATCCGCTTTTCATGGACGCGCTCGAGCTCGGCAAGATCTCGGTGGGACCGCCGTATTTCGAGCTGGTATTCCTGGTACCCATGCTGCCGCTGCTCGCGCTCCTGGGTGTCGGCATGCACGCCGCCTGGAAGCGCGGCCTCTTGAACCTGGCGAAGAATCGGCTTTACGTTGCGGCGACGATTGCGATCGCCGGCGCTCTCCTGGTGGGTGGCGCCGCCTATGGCGAGATACGCCCGATGACGACGATTGGATTCGCGCTCGCCGGCTGGGTCATGGTTTCGTCGCTCGCGATCCCGATCGCTCGCCTGCGCGCGCACCAGCCGATTCCCGGCGCCGTGCTCGGGATGGTCATCGCGCATTTCGGCATCGGGCTCACGACGCTCGGCATCACCGGCGTGCAATCGTTCAAGGTGGAGAAGGACGTCGCACTCGGAGTCGGCGATGCGGCAACGATTGCGGGCTACGATTTCCGCCTAACCGCGCTGAAGGACCTGCAGGGTCCGAACTTCATCGGGGTCGAAGCGGATGTCGTGGTATCGCGCGATGGGCGCGCGGTCACGACCCTGCATCCACAGAAGCGCCTGTACAACTCGGGCGGCAATCCGATGACCGAGGCCGGCATCGAGGTCGGTGCGGCGCGCGACCTGTTCGCCGCGCTCGGCGACGATCTCGGGCAGGGGCGCTGGAGCCTGCGCCTGCAATACAAGCCGCTGATCCGTTACGTCTGGCTTGGAGCGATCCTGATCGCGCTGGGCGGAGCCATTGCGGCGCTCGATCGCCGCTATCGCGTGCGCGCCATGGCGCGCGCCGGCGAAGCCGGTGCGACGGTCACAACGGGCCCGCGATGAAATTTCCGCTGAAATTCCTGGTGCCGGCGCTCGCCTTCGCGGTACTCGTCGGCTTCTTCGTCGTGGGTCTGCGCCAGAATCCGGGTGCGATTCCCTCGCCGTTGGTCGGCAAGCCCGCGCCCGCGTTCTCGCTCCCGTCACTCGGCGATCCCGCGTGGAAAGTCGGTTCCGCGGACTTCGCGGGCCGCGCGTGGATCCTCAATGTCTGGGCGACCTGGTGCGTCGGCTGCCGGCAGGAGCACGAAGCGCTGCTCGCGATCGCGCGCGACAACCAGGTGCCGATCATGGGACTCAACTGGCGCGACGATCGCGCGCTCGCGCTGCGCTGGCTCGCAGAGCTTGGCAATCCCTATGTCTCCGTCGCCTTCGACCCGGAAGGCCGCACCGCGATCGACTGGGGTGTGTACGGCGCGCCGGAGACCTTTCTCATCGGCGCCAATGGCCTGGTCCTCAAGAAGCACATTGGTGCCCTGACCGCGGACACCTGGCAAAGGGAATTCCTGCCGCTGTTGATCGCCGGCGAAGGAGGGCGGTTGATGCGCTGCCTGATCCTGGCAATCGCCCTGTGCCTCAGTCCGATCGCCGGCGCGGTCGACTCGGGCCAGGATTTCGAGGATCCCGGCAAGCAGGCGCGCTACGAGCAGCTGATCCGCGATCTGCGCTGTCTCGTGTGCCAGAACGAGAGCATCGCGGACTCCAATGCGCCGCTCGCGAGCGATCTTCGGCGCGAAGTGCGTGAATTGATCGCGGAAGGCCGCAGCGACGCAGAGATCCGTACGTTCCTGACCGATCGCTACGGCGATTTCGTGCTCTATCGACCGCCGCTCCGGCCCCGGACCTTGCTGCTCTGGTCCGCGCCGATTCTGTTCCTGCTCGCCGGGCTCGGTCTCGTCGGCGTGATCGTCGCGCGCCGGGCCCGCGCAGCGCGCGCCGATCCGCGGTCCCTCGACGAAGAACCCGAGCGTCCGTGAAGCTATTCATCCTCCTCGCTGCGCTGCTTGCGGCGGCCGCGATCCTGCTGCTCGTCTTGCCGCTCCTGAGGTCGCGGGGAGAGGGCGCACAGTCAGCCGGGCGGACCGGCATCGCCGCGACCGTCGTCGCCGCTCTTCTGCCGGCCGCGGCCTTCCTGATCTATTTTCAGGCGAGCAACTGGACCTGGGATGCCGCGAGCGAGAACGAGTCCGTGTCGGCACCGGACATCCGGCGCGTCGCCGCCGAGCTGAAGCAGCGCCTCGCGCGTCAGCCGGACGACATCGAAGGCTGGAAACTCCTCGGCCGCTCGGCAACCGTGCTCGGCGACTACGGACTCGCCCGCGAAGCGTTCGGCGAGTCCTACACGCGGACGCAAGGCAAAGATGCGGAGGCCGTCGTGGGCTACGCGGAATCGCTCGTGCTGAACGACGAGCGCGAGATCGACGGCCAGGCGGCACAACTCTTCGAGCAGGCGCTGGAGATGGCTCCCGACAATCCGCGGGCGCTCTGGTATGGAGGAATCACCGCCTATCGGCGCGGGGACCTCGCGCTCGCACAGCAGCGTTGGGTCGAACTCCAGAATCACGAGCTTGCGCCAGATCTCCGGCAGGTGCTCGCCGAACGACTCGCGGAACTCGAAAAGTCGCAGGGTAAAGCCGCTCCATCGGGATCCGCGCCATCCGCCGGGTCCGCGATCGAGATCGCGATCGGCGTCAGTCCGGAGCTCCAGAGAAAGATACACGCGGATTCGACGCTATTCGTGATCGCGCGCCGGGGCAGCGGCGGCCCGCCGCTCGCCGTTCAGCGCCGCGCGGTCGGCGCCTGGCCGGTCAGTATCAGCCTGAGCGACGCGAACGCGATGCTCCCCGGCATTTCGCTGGCCGACGGCGGACCATTGACGCTCATCGCGAGAATTTCCCAGAGCGGTCAACCGATCGCGGCCAGTGGCGACCTCTTCGGTGAGGTCGGTTATGATTTCGCCTCGGCGCGTCCGGCAAGCATCACCATCGACCGGATCGTTCCGTAATTCACTGGCCGGAGGAGTGCGATGGGGCCGGCCGGCGTCAACTACCGCTTCAAGCGCCTGCCGTCGAGCTTCCGCTATTTTCCGCGCGCGGTCTTCGGAAAGCGCAATGCGCTCGTGCCGGACGGCCAGATCGTGCCGCGCCTCGAAGGCAGCGTCGAATCGGTCACCGCGCGCGGTGGGCACCTGGCGCGTTACCGCGGGGTTTGCGGCTTCACCGACGACGGGTTCCTTCCGATCACCTATCCGCACGTGCTCGCAATGCCCCTGCACGTGGCGCTCCTCACCCATCCGCGCTTCGTCGTCCGTCTCATGGGCCTGATCCACGTCGGCAACGAGATCCAGCTCGATCGGCCGCTGCCGAGCGGCGGCGAATTTCGGCTGCGGAGCTGGATAGAAGGTCACCGCGATGCCGATCGCGGACATGAATTCGATCTCTACACGGCGGTCGAAGACATCAAGGGCACGGCCTGGCTGGAAAAATCGACGCTGCTCGCGCGGCGCCCGTCGACCGGCAGGCAGGCGTCACGCAGTGCACGCCAGACTCTCCGTTACGAGAAGCCCGTCGAAGCTGAAGTCCCCGCCCGCATCGACATCGACGTACCGCGTGCCATGGGGCGGCGCTACGGCTGGATCTCGGGCGATCTCAATCCGATCCACCTCGGCGATCGCGGCGCGAAACTCTTCGGCTTCGATCGCGCAGTCGCACACGGCATGTGGTCCATGGCCCGCGCGCTCGCGGCGCTCGGCGGCGAGGCGCTAGCGGCTCCCGTGCACGTGCACGTCGAATTCAAGTTTCCGCTGTTCATGCCCGGTACCGCGCATCTCGAGCATTGGCAGCGCGACCGTCGGCGGGTTTTCGTGCTGAAGGATGCGGAAAGCGAGCGGCCCCATCTCGCCGGTTCGACGCGGCCCGGCTAGATCCATGTACAACGACCTGATCCGGAAAGTGCTGCGCGCCCATCCCGGCGAGGAGCGGGCCGTCGGCCTCGCCTTCGCTTTGTTCTTCATGCTCATGTGCGCATACTACCTGCTGCGACCGCTGCGGGACGCGATGGCGATTTCCGCAGGACTCGAGAACCTGCCCTGGCTCTATACCGGCACTTTCGTCGTGATGCTGACGCTGACGCCGCTCTTCGGGGCGCTCGTGTCCCGCGTGCGCAAGCAGCTTGTGCTACCGATCACATACCTCTTTTTCGCGTCGAACCTGCTCGTGTTCTACCTGCTCTTCAAGGTGAATCCCGACGGACAGTGGATCGCGATCTCGTTCTTCATCTGGCTCTCCGCCTTCAACTATTTCGTCGTCTCCGTCTTCTGGAGTTTCATGGCGGACGTTTTCCGCGACGAGGAAGCGAAGCGCCTGTTCGGGCCGATCTTTGCCGGCGGAGGCGCGGGTGCGATCCTCGGGCCGCTCCTGATGCAGTTCCTGGTTCCGCGGATCGGGGTCGATGCGGTCGTGGGGCTCGCCATGCTGCTGTTGATCGCCACGCTGCCCTGCATCCGCGGACTCGCGCTGTGGGCCGACGCACGACATGGTCATTTCGTACGTCCGCCAGAGGACCCCGAATCCCGCATCGGCGGCGGCATGCTGTCCGGCTTGCTGCTGGTCGTGCGGTCTCCGTACCTGCTCGGCATCTTCGGTGTCATCGCGATCGGTTCCATTGCCGGCCTCTTCATGTACAACGAGCTGCTCCGCCTGGTCGAGGCGAACTATCCGGACCTTGCGACCCGGGCGCAGTTCTTCGGGCGCCTCGACACGGCGGTCAACATCGTCGCCTGGATTTTCCAGGGTCTGGTGGTCGGCTGGTTGATCCGCCGATTCGAGTTGTCAGGCGCGCTCGTCGCAATACCGATCGTGGCACTCCTTTCGTTCGCCGCGCTCGCGGCGATGCCGACACTGGCGGTCCTCGCCGCCGGACAGATCCTGCGCAGGGCAGGGGAGTACGGCATCGCCAAGCCGAGCCGCGAAGTGCTGTTCACCGTTGTGGATGCCGAGACCAAGTACAAGGCCAAGAACTTCATCGACACCGTCATGCAGCGGGGCAGCGACATGGTCGGAATCTGGCTGTACTTTCTGGTGCAGTCCGGGGGTGCGGCGCTCGTCGGCTATGCGCTCATGTGCGCGACTGGCATGGTCGCTGCCATCGCGATTTCCCTCGGCCTCGGGCGCGCCTTCAGCAGGCGGCAGTCGGGCACTTCATGAGCGCCGGCCTGTCCAACCGCGGAACAACCCGCGGAGACGCTCATGGATCGCCCGAATCGCGAAATCACAGGACTGACCCGGCGCGAAGCGCTAGGCCTGGCCTCGGCCCTCTTCCTGCCGCGCATGTCGTTCGCCGCCGTTGCTGAACCGATCGAGCGGCCGATCCCGCGTACCGGCGAGAAACTGCCGGCGCTCGGGCTCGGAACCTGGCAAGTGCTCGATGTCGCCGCGAACGGCGCCGATTACGATGCGGCCACGGCAGCCGTACGCAGCTTTCTCACGGCCGGCGGCCGGGTCATCGACAGCTCGCCGATGTACGGACGCTCCGAAGAGCGTGTCGGCGACATCCTGGCGGCGATCCGGCCGGCGGCCCGTCCATTTCTGGCAACGAAAATCTGGACGACCGGTCGCGAGTCCGGCAAGGCGCAGCTCGCCGATTCGCACCGCCTCATGCGCGCCAAGGCGCTCGATCTCGTGCAGGTGCACAACCTCCAGGATCTCGCGACGCATCTGGCGACCTTGCGCGAGGCGCAGCAGGCGGAACAGTCCGCTATGTCGGTGTAACGCACTATGTCGCGAGTGCACATGCCGAACTCGAACGTGTGATTCGCCGGGAGAAACCGGATTTCATGCAGGTGAATTACTCGCTCGCGGAGCCGGATGCGGGCGCCCGCCTGTTGCCGCTCGCGCGTGAACTCGGCGTCGCGGTGCTCGTCAATCGCCCGCTCACGAAGGGTTCGATGATCGACCGGGCCGCGGGCCACGCATTGCCACCCGTCGCGGCGGAACTCGGCTGCAGGAGCGCGGCACAACTCTTCATCAAGTGGGTGCTCGGCGAACCGTCCGTCACCGTCGTCCTGACCGGCACCCGAAATCCGCGTCATGCAGCCGAGAATCTCGAGGCCGCCTCGGGCGCAACGCCGGATCCGGCGCAGAGAAAGGCGATTTCGAGCTGGTTTGCGGCGCTCTGACGCTAGGGTGCTCTCCCTAGTCGCGATCCGGATACTGGCGGCATTACAAGTCTTGTCGCCAGGAGTCCGCAATGATCGACAATGTCAACCAGTTCATCGATTCGGTCGCACGCACCGATCTCGGAAAGGCCGCACGCCGGTCCGCGAAAACCATCTGGAATGCCCATCGCGCCGCGTTCGAGACCACGCGTCATGAAGCAGGCAAAGTGCTCGTCCTCGCGATCGACGAGGGCCAGAACCTCGACGTCCGCGGCCGCAAGGCGGTCGACAATGTCGTCGGCAACCTGACCGGCGCCGCCGGACAACGCCTGACCACCCTCGAGCAGGCGTTTCAGGATCGCGTGACGCGCGTCATCCGAAGCATCGGCCTGCCGACCACGGACGAGTTCCGGGCGCTCTCGCGCCGCGTCGATGCGCTCGCCGCGCGTGTGAAGCCGCGCACCGCGAAGAAGGCCCCGCGCCGCAGCACGCGCCGCGCCGCCTGAGCCGTTCCATGCCGCTGGTGTACGATGGATCCACCCGTCGTACACCAGTCGCATGTCCACCAGCCCCAAGTCCCGACCCGGCCGGCGTACGCGCCAGCGGATCCTCGACGTCACGCTCGCGCTCTATAACGAGCGCGGCGAACCCCAGGTCTCCACGTCGCTGATCGCGACGGAACTCGGCATCAGTGCCGGCAATCTGCACTACCACTTCCGCCGGAAGGATGAACTGAGCGCGGCATTGCTCGACCAGTTCGTCGGCGAGCTCGATGCGCTTCTGCCGCCTCCCGGCTGGCGCGCGGACAGCGTCGAAGACGTGTGGCTACTCCTGCACCTCGATCCTCGAGGCGCTGTGGCGTTATCGCTTCCTGTTCCGCGATCTTTCCGGAATCATGTCGCGCGACCGGCGGGCCGGGCAGCGGCTCGCGACCGTATTCGAACGCGCCGTGCAGGCTTCGCGAGGCATCTGTCTCGGGCTTGCCGAGCGCGGATTGATGACCGCGACCGGCGCCGAGATCGACGCCCTCAGCATCAACATCGCTGTCGTATCGCTGTACTGGCTTTCGTTCGAGGCGGCGCGACATCCGCGCCGGGAGCTCTCGGAGGCGGGCATGTCACGCGGCGCCTATCAAGTCCTGATGCTGGTGGCGCCATTTCTCCAAGCCGAGAGTCGGTTCCATCTCGAACGACTGGCGCAGGAGTATCTTGCTCGGGAGGAGGGAATCTGGAAAAAACAGGCGGAACAGGGGATCGACCTGCATTTCGACTTGCGGACCAAATACCCATTACTTAACATAATATACATTATGCGAACTAGCTGGGATACGCTGCCGCGTCGAGTTATGGCCGACTACAACACCACTACTGGCTCCCGGAGCGAGTTTCCGCCTCGAGAAATCGGATCAGCTCAGGTAACTCGGGTGCCGTTTCGAAATGTCTGCCAGGTCCCGGCGCTTCATCCCAGCTCGCACTGGAATCCACGAAGAGTTGCGCACGGATCTCGAGTCGCTCGTCGGAATCGAGCAGTCCGCTGGGAACCCAAACGTAACCTGTATCTCTCAGTGGATTCGGAACCGGCGCGCCGCACCGCGAACAGAAATGCGAACGAAAGCCGGTCGTTCGCTCCCACCGCGTAATCAATGGCTCGCCCGCGAGCCAGCGAAACCTGACTGCGGCGACGATCATCCCGGTGTTCGACACGGAACCGCCCTGTTTCCTGCACAGGGAGCAATGGCATTGATAGAGCGCGGGATACGGGCCATCGATCTCGAATCCAACAGCGCCGCAAAGGCAGTTTCCGATCACCTGCGCACCTCCGGAGCGATGTTATTTAGGCCACAGCCACAGGATTGTAATTCCGGGCTGGCTGAAATGATTTGGCTCCATAATGTGCAAAGCCTAGCGCAACAGGACTGCAATGCGCCTGAAGCCCGCGATCGGATTCCCGCTGGTAGTGCTCTTCACGCTGGTCGCGCAGTTTCTTTTCTGGGGACCCGCCCTCGAGTATCGCCGGCCATTGCTGGCGACGGAGCCGTGGCGGCTCCTCACCGGCCACTTCGTGCATCTCTCCCTGATCCACGCGATGCTGAATGGCGTTGCGTTGTTGCTGCTCGGCCGGCTGTTTGCCGATCGGCTTCGAGACAGCGAATTCTGGATCGTCCTCGGCGTCGCGCCGATCCTGATCTCGGTCGCATTCTGGATCGGCATGCCGGAGCTGAGCTGGTATCGCGGTCTCTCCGGCACGCTGCACACCTTGTATTTCGCGGGTTGCGTCGCCTGGCTCGGATCAACGGAAGGCACGGCCCGCTGGCTACCCATTGCAGCTCTCGTCGGCGGCGCATTCAAAGTCCTGCTGGAGCAACCCTGGGACTCGAGTTTCCCTTTCCGGCAATGGCTGGGCGCCGCGGTCGTGCCACAGGCGCATCTGATTGGTGCAATTATCGGACTTGGTGCGGGCTTTTGGATCAAACAAGTCCGGCGCCGGGCGACGCAATAACGTATAAGGAGTGCATGAGAGGCCTTTCGTGAGCATTGGCACCCCGATTTCATCCAATTTGGCGGCTGCGCTTCGCGCCTACCAGACCGCATTCGGACACCAGGTTCCGACCGAGATCGTCGACAAGTACGCCGACCGTGCCGGTCCTCTGATGCTCGAGATTCGCCAGGCGGTCGCCCTGCGGCAGCCGGTTCAGGCCTGGCTCGCGCGCTCTAAAGCGCTTTCCAACCCGCCCTGAATTAACGCCTGAAGCTGCGCCGTCCTGTTTCTGCATCGAGCAGCAATAGGGCCAACAGGCATAGCAAGGCGATATCCGTGGCCCCGCCACCCCCTCCTCCGCCGCCACCGGGCGGTGGTGCGACATTACCGTCATCGTTCGTGATCTCGACGTCAAGCGTCGCCGATCCCTCGATCGTTGCTCCACCGGCTGCATTCGAAAGCGTGACGCGGAAGTTCTCATCTGCTTCACCGGTCGTGTCATTCACGAGGGGAATGTCGATCGTCCGATCGCTCATGTCGCCCGCCGGCCAGCTGAGCGTACCGGCGACCGCCGTATAGTCGGCGCCGGTCATCGCCGTCAGGTCGCCGGTCGCGTAGTCGATGCTGACGCCGCCGGCAAACCCGCCATTCCGGCGCACGGTCAGCCGCACATTGGTGGCGTTCTCGCTTGCGCTCGCGGTCGTACCGACGTAGGCGATTCGCCCTGGTCCCTGGGAAAGGCCGGCGGCCTGATCCCGGAGCACGAAGAGCCCGTTGCTGATATCACTGATGACGACGGTGCCGGAAGGGAAAAAGGGATAGACGCCCCAGGCGCCTTCCGTTCCTGCGCTATTCACGGCCGGCGCGAGGAAGGTGTCGAAGCTGGCCACCTCGCGCAGGGACTCCGGATTGCTTGCATCGAACACCACGAGGCCTCGCCGGTAGTGCGAAACGTACAGCTGATCCCCTTTGACGTAGCCGTTGTGATCGGTGGTCGTGTCCGGCCCCTGATAGCTCGCGACAATGAACGGGTTGCGGAGGTCATCCACGTTCATGGTGTAGATCTGGGTGAACTGCCCGCGATTGATTTCTTCGGTCTCGTCGTGAACGAAGATGTGCCGCTGGTCGGCGGTCGGCCAGCCGGAATGCGTGTAGCTCGCGTCCGAATAAGTCGTCGACGACAACAGGATCGGCGCGGACTTATCCGTGACGTCCCAGAGATCCACCGTGTCCTCGTTGAAATCGACGTAGACCTCGCAGGGATTGTGGCCGACGCCACATTGAGTCGTGCGCTGGTCGGTGATGAGCAGGCTCGTCGCGTCGTGCACGTACTGGGCCGTTGGGGGCGCCGTGGCAATGAGTTGCGGCTGCGCCGGATTCGCGAGGCTGTAGGCACGCCACGATCCGGTGCCCACATCACTCCCGGCAAGAAAAAGGATGGCCTCCTGCCCCGGCAATGCCATGTTCGTCGCGTAGTCGATGTTTGAAATGTAGGCCGTGTGCTGTGAGCCCGTATCGACAAGCGTCGTCGCGAGCGTCGCGGTGGCCGGCAGCCCACTCAGGTCGATGACCTGCAGTCCGGCGCCCGGTGCTTCGGTCGTGATGTACGCATAGGCATGGAACCGATTACCCGGCACGTCGAACACCTGATAAATCTTCACTTCGCGCCAGGGCGATGAGTTCCCCGATATTGTCGCGACTTGCCGTGGATTGACGGGGTCGGTCACCTCGACAATCGCCGCGCCATTACTCAGACCGACGACGGCATATTCGCGCCCGTCGTTCTGATCCTCGAAGCCCCAGACGTTCGCCGCTGAAAGCGGCTGGCTTGTGAATTGATTCAGCGAAATCTGCGCCTGGAAATCAACATTGCGGCAGGGGAACTGCCCCGCGAACCCCTGAACGCAATTCGCTGCGGCGACAGCGGTCGCCTGCAACGGGGCTGCGGGACTGTCGTCAACGATTCCCTGCTGTGCCGACGCCAAGTCCGCCGCCCACTTGAATCCAAGACGCATCAGGGCCTGCCGATACCTGGGATCGACACCGACGAGAATCGTCGGATACGCGTCCGGATCCTGGTGATCAAAATGCCCGCCCGGTTCGTACCCGCCTTGGGCATGATTCACGCCAAAGAGAAAGCTCTCCGGCTCGACGCCGCTCATGTCGTAGATTCCCGCCGCAACCTTCACCGTATTGCCAGGCTCGGCAATCCCGAGCGCGTACTGAATGCTCCGGCAGGGCTCGTGATGTTCCAGGCAGTCGGAGGCATTGACGCCGTCCGGATCAACGAAACGCGCGCCGCGGGTGTCGTCGTGAGACGAGGCTGGGAAAATCAGACACAGCAGCCCCGCAAGCCCGGCCAGACCTGTAACCGGCAGGCTACGGTTCATTGCGTGCCCTCGACGAGCATCAGGCTGCCGCCGGACGCACTCTGCCGGATAGCCGTCGCCGCGCGATAGCCCTCCGATGCGTACCAGGCCTTTGCCTTTTCATAGGTTTCGAATTCGAGAATGGCGATGCGGTTGGCCGGCACGTCGCCTTCGAGCTTTTCCGATCGCCCTCCCCGCGCGATGATATCGACCGCCAAAAGGCGCAATCGTGCCCGGCGTCAGCTTGATGTAATCGGCATAGCGCGCTGGATCCCTGACGTCGATATTCGCGATGACGTAAGCGGTCATTCGGTGCTCCTAACTCGTGCCTTTGCCAGGTCCGTGTGGACCCCCTAGGCTTTCTTGTAGCACAGCAACCCGCGGGCCGCAGCCGGCACTTGGCATGACGAAAATCGAGATCCTTGCCGGCGACGGCTATCGTCTTGCGGCGCACGTCTATGCGGCACGAGGCCTCCATCGGGGCGCGGCTCTCGTCGTACCGGCCATGGCGGTCAGCCAGGATTTCTACGCCGCATTCGCGTCGTGGCTTGCCGAGCGCGGGTGGCAGGTCGTGACATTCGATTTTCGCGGCATCGGTGCATCCGCGCCGCCGACGCTTCGCGGCTTCCAGGCGGACATCCTCGGCTGGGCCCGTCTCGATTGCGCCGCCGCGCTAGCCCACGCGCGCGGACTCGCTTTTGGGCGTCGTCTGCTTTGGATCGGACACAGTCTTGGCGGACAGATCCTTGCGATGACACCGGGCAACGATTTGCTGTCGGCCGTCGTCACCATCGCGAGTGGTGTCGGGTACTGGCGTGAGAATGCGTACCCGCTTCGCCGCTATTCTTGGTGGTTGTGGTATGTGATCGCACCGCTTGCGACCGCGGTCGCCGGGTATTTCCCGGGCAATCGCCTGCGCATTATTGGGGACCTGCCTCGCGGCGTGATGGACCAATGGTCGCGCTGGTGCAAGCACCCGGAGTACGCGGTCGGTGTCGAGGGAGAAGCGATGCGCGAGCGCTACCGGAAATTGACTCTGCCGATGCTCGCGTTGTCATTCACCGACGACGAGTACATGTCGGCCAGCAATGTCGCCGTGCTGCACGGTTTCTACGAGAATGCGAGGCGGGACATGCGCCGCCTGTCGCCGCAGGACGTCGGCGCCGCCCGAATCGGACATTTCGGGTTCTTCCGCGAAGAGCCGGGCCGCCGGCTCTGGCCACTGGCTCTCGACTGGTTGAATGCCGCGAGTTGAAAACCTGCGCTCAGGGACTTCCCTGCGGACTTTGATCGTGGCGGAACTGAAATACCGGGATCAGGGCGATCGAGTGCGCTTCACCGGAAGACCGCCGCTCCGCAGTGCTGTGCAGACAGAACTCCGGAGTCGGGCCGAGCGTCATGCGTCGACCCCAGAGACAGGCACCTGACTCGATCTCCGGTTTGAGCGACGCATCGAAATCGCGGTAACTCGTACCCGCCGGCTTCGAAACCCAGTGGGCATTGAGCGCGTCGTTCAGGGAACCGAGTCTCAGGGCATAAAGTCCGGCCGTTCCGTCGGCCGCCATCGCGGCGATCCGGTCATGCGGCAACTGGCGTGTCTGGCTGATCGCAGCCTCGTTCAGCACGTCGAGTGCAGCCGAGTCCTCGATCAGATGCCAGTCCTCGTAGCCCGGCCTCCCGGCGAGCCACGGAATGGCATTGAGCCTGAATACCTTGAGCCCGACGAGACCGGCGATCCTCGAATCCCAGAGCGCCGCGTGAAATTCGCGGTGGGCAGCCTCGTACTGCCGCGCCGCGATATCGGGGCGCGGAACATGCCAGAAAACGTAAGCCAGCAACTACATCTGGCCTTTCAGGCGCTTCTTCTCGCGCTTCAACGCGCGCTTTTCTTCCTTCGTGTGTTGGGGCTTTTTCCTGTCTTCCCGTTTCCGGTCCAACCCTTTGCTCATCGGAGACTCCTCATGCACGGGGCGAACACCCCTATCTTAGCCTCACTCGTCGGGCAGTCGGAGCGATTGCCAGGCGTGAAGCTGCCAGCCGCCGTCCACGAAGACGTAGACAGCCAGATAGCGGATCTGAAAGTCGATCGTGGCTGCCGGCGTTGCAACGCGGACTTCTGCCGGACCTTGCACAACCGCCGCGCCATCGCCGAGAAACGTCACGTGACGCTCTCCCGGTGCAATGGCCAAGTAGCGCCTGCGTCCGTTCACGACCCCGTCGATCAGCTCGTCGCGGTTCTCGACCTCGCCGGTCGAGTGCACATATTCGAGATCCGGAGCGAGCCAGCGATGCATTTCCGCCGGAATGCCGGCGACCATCGATGCGAATCGCGCGTCTTCGGCCTCGAGAATCGAGGCCGTCGACGGCGGAGACTCGGGTGGACGAACGAACTCGAGCGAGAAGCCCTTGTCCGCGCCGTCATTGACCCGGACCGTGAGCCCACCCTGCCCGCTCCGCTCGTATTGAATCCGCCGCGGGAAATCGTGCGCCGGATTCACGAAGACGAATCGACCGCCTTCGCATTCACTCAGGCCGAACGCCACGGGCAGATCGTTGTGCGTGACTTTGGAGATGTAGAAGACGCCACCCGCCATTTCGACGATCCTGAGCACCTCGCCGCTACGAATCTTGCCATCGGCTTTCGAGCGCTCGATGCCGGTGCCCTCGAATGTGTGGGGACTGATCTCCACCCAGGATTCGTGAAAACTCGACTTGCTGCCGTCGGCGGCCCAGTCCCCCAGCAGCCAGCGCAGCTCGTCGAGTGAACTGCAAGCGGCGTGAGCCGGCGAAAACCAGACTGGCGCCGCGAGCAACCCAAGCATTGCGATGAATTGCTTCATGTGACAGTCAGCCGATTCGCGCATTCCCAAAACTCCGACGCAAGGGTAGCACCGGCCTCACCATGGGCGAAATCCGACTCAGTCGCCGCGAAGTCGCGCCGCTCGGTATCATGTCCTCATGACAGTATCCTCCGCAGGACGGCGATTGCGCGATGCGGTCGAGTCGGAGCGTCCGCTCCAGGTCGTCGGCACGATCAACGCCTACTCCGCCCTACTCGCGCGCGACTCCGGTTTCCGGGCGATTTATCTATCCGGGGCCGGGGTCGCGAACGCATCGTTCGGGCTGCCGGATCTCGGTATCACGAGCGTGAACGACGTCTGCGAAGACGCGCGCCGCATCTGCGGCGCAACGAACTTGCCGCTCCTGGTCGACGCCGATACCGGTTTCGGGGCCGCTTTCGCGATTGCGCGCACGATCCGCGAACTGATCCGTGCGGGCGCCGGCGGCATGCATCTCGAAGACCAGGTCCAGGCCAAGCGTTGCGGACACCGGCCGGGCAAGGAGCTCGTCGCGTCTGCCGAGATGTCCGACCGGATCCGGGCCGCAGTCGATGCGCGAAGCGATGATGCTTTCGTCGTGATGGCCCGCACCGATGCACATGCGGTCGAGGGCCAGCAGGCGGCGATTGATCGGGCCGCGGCCTATGTCGAAGCTGGCGCCGACATGATTTTTGCCGAAGCATTGACGACGCTCGACGAATACCGCGGGTTCACGAAAGCGCTCACCGTGCCCGTGCTTGCCAATATTACCGAGTTTGGACGCACTCCCCTGATTACGGCGGCGGAACTGGGCATGGCCGGCGTGAGACTCGTGCTCTATCCGTTGTCTGCGTTTCGCGCGATGAGCCGCGCGGCAATCGAGGTCTACGGTGCCATCCGGAGGGACGGCAGCCAGCGCGCGGTCGTCGACAGCATGCAGACGCGGGAGGAGCTTTACGCCGTTCTCGGGTACCACGATTACGAGCGCAAGCTCGACGAGCTCTTCAGCCGCAATCGGGAGCGCAAGGAATGACCGGACCCGGCGACGCCGCACCGGGCTTCAAGCCCAAGAAATCGGTCGCCCTGTCCGGCGTCATCGCCGGTAATACCGCGATCTGCACCGTCGGCCGCAGCGGCAACGACCTGCATTACCGCGGTTACGACATCCTCGACATCGCCGACAGCTGCGAATTCGAGGAAATTGCCTATCTGTTGATCCACGGCAAGCTGCCGAATCCGGCAGAGCTCGCGGCTTACAAGCACCGCCTGCGCGGCATGCGCGGCCTGAGCCCGCGACTGCGCGCGGTACTCGAGCTCCTGCCGCGGACCACGCATCCGATGGATGTTCTGCGCACGGGGGTATCGGAACTCGGTTGCGAATCGCCGGAGAATCTCGTGCACGACCCAGCGGACGCACGGGAGATCGCGGACCGGCTGGTCGCTTCGGTCGGATCGATGCTCTGCTATTGGTATCACTACGCGAATACGGGCCGGCGTATCGATGTCGATACCGACGACGATTCCGCAGGCGGGCATTTCCTCCGGATGCTGCACGGCAAGTCGCCGCGTGCGAGCTGGGTGCGCGCGATGCATACTTCGCTCATTCTCTACGCCGAGCACGAATTCAATGCCTCGACCTTCACCGCACGTGTCATCGCGGGAACAGGCTCCGACATGTATTCCTGCATCGCAGGGGCCATCGGAGCGCTCCGTGGACCGAAGCACGGCGGCGCCAATGAAGTTGCTCTGGAAATCCAGCAGCGCTACCGGAATCCCGACGAGGCGGAAGCGGATATTCGACGGCGCGTCGCCGCCAAGGAAGTGATCATCGGGTTCGGCCACCCCGTCTATACGGTTGCGGACCCACGCAATGTCGTCATCAAGCGAGTGGCCGCGAGCCTTGCCGCCGAAGCGGGCGATGACGGACTGTTCCGCATCGCGGAACGGATCGAATCCGTCATGTGGGAAATCAAGCGCATGTTCCCCAATCTCGACTGGTTCAGCGCCGTCGCCTATCACCTGATGGGCGTGCCGACCGCGATGTTTACGCCGCTCTTCGTGATGTCGCGGACGACTGGATGGGGAGCGCACGTTATCGAGCAGCGCGAGGACGGCAAGATCATTCGCCCGAGCGCGAATTACACCGGGCCGGAACCACGCAAGGTTCCGCCGGCCAACCAGAGGTGATTGGGCCGATGAGTCAACACGACATCCGCTCGGCGGAGCGGCCCGCGCCGGATCGTGTTCTCGTCGACATAGCGACTTACGCGCGCGACGCCCGAATCACGAGCGCAGTCGCCTACGAAACCGCGCGCTATTGCCTCATGGACACGCTCGCCTGCGGATTCCAGGCGCTCGCATTCCCGGCCTGCGCGCGCATGATGGGCCCCGTGGTGCCGGGCGCGACGATGGCGGGCGGCGCCCGCGTGCCGGGAACGAGTTACGAGCTCGACCCGGTCCAGGCTGCGTTCAACATTGGGGCGATGATTCGTTGGCTCGACTTCAACGACACCTGGCTCGCCGCTGAATGGGGGCATCCCTCCGACAATCTGGGCGGAATCCTGGCTGTCGCGGACTGGCAGGCGCGCAAGGCTGTTGCCGAGGGCCGCCATCCGCCGACGGTGCGGGACCTCCTCACTGCGATGATCAAGGCTCATGAAATCCAGGGCGTGACCGCGCTCGAGAACGCCTACAACCGCGTCGGCCTCGATCACGTGATCCTGGTGCGTGTCGCGACGACAGCGGTCGTCACGGCGATGCTTGGCGGCACGCAGGAGCAGGTGGTCAATGCCGTTTCGAACGCCTGGATTGACGGCGGCGCGCTTCGGACCTACCGCCACGCGCCGAATACGGGCTCGCGCAAGAGTTGGGCGGCCGGCGACGCCACGAGCCGCGGCGTACGCCATGCGCTGATCGCGTTGACCGGCGAGATGGGATATCCATCCGCGCTCTCCGCGCCGAAATGGGGTTTCTACGACGTGCTGTTCGATGGCAAGCCATTCAGCTACACCCAGGTTTTCGGCAGCTACGTCATGGAGAACGTGCTCTTCAAGATCAGCTATCCAGCCGAGTTCCATGCGCAGACCGCGGTTGAGTGCGCGATGCGGCTGCATCCCGAGGTGCGCGGGCGTCTCGATTCAATCGAGCGCATCGTCATTGAGACCCAGGAACCGGCCGTGCGGATCATCGACAAGACCGGGCCGCTCGCGAACCCCGCCGATCGCGATCACTGTATCCAGTACATGGTTGCCGTGCCCCTGATACACGGCCGCCTTACGGCCGCCGACTACGAAGACGGAGTCGCCGCGGATCCGCGCGTCGACGCGCTCAGATCGGTGATGGAGGTCCGCGAGAATCCGCAGTTCACGGCGGATTACTACGCGCCGGATAAGCGGTTTATCGGCAACGCGATCCAGGTGTTCTTCCGCGACGGCACGCAGACCCCGCGCGTGTATGTCGATTGCCCCGTCGGCCACCGCCGCCGTCGCGACGAAGGCTATCCGTTGCTCGTCCAGAAATTCCTGACCTCGCTTGCCGCCGCGTTTCCGGAAAAGCAGTGCCGGCGCATCGAGGCACTATTCCAGGATCCGGCACGGCTCGATTCGACGCCCGTCGACGGTTTGGTCGCGCACCTCGTGCGCAACTGACCGGTCGGTCGCTTCACTCGTCGAAGATCGAAAGCTGGCTGCTGTCGCTCGCCCGTGCTTTCCGCGCGCGGCGTTCGCCGTCGGCCATGCGGCGCCGGCCGGGCCGCACCGGGCCCGCCAGGCTCGCGATGTAGACCGCTAGCTCCTTCAGGGCCGGGCGCTGCAGCGAGTAGTGAATGAATCGCCCCTCTGGCCGCGCCCCCAGCACCCCGGTCCGGCTCAGTTCCTTGAGATGGAACGAGAGCGTCGAGGCCGGGCAGCGGATCGAGCGCGCGATCTCCCCCGCCGGGACCCCCCGGGGTCCCCCCTCCGCGACCCGGTCGAGGATCTGAAGCCGCGTCGTCTGGGCCAGAGCGGCCAGAATGGGCACCTGTTTTTGGGTCGTCTGGTCCGGCATGGCCCCCGCCTCGAACAACAATCCTGGAACTATAGAACCTAAATTCTTGACTTAGCGCAAGATTCCCGTCAGGCGGTGCTTCCCAAGCATAGAAATCGCGCTATATTCGCCTCGTATCGAATTGATGTAACGGGGAACTTCAGTTCGGTAAGTGGCGTTCAGATTCTGATTCGACCACCTTTCCATCGGACTGGAAATCAAGAGATCCATCAGGGAGCTAGGGACACCGTGAGTGCTGCCGCCTGGGAGAGTCTGCATAAGGCCACGCTCGAGCTGGCCCGTTCATCTGCATTGAAGCAACGCCTGACCGACGCATATACGCGTCACTTGCTCGACCTCTCGCCGAACGAGATGCCGGGCGAACTGCGTCAGGATTTCGAGGCGCTGCGTCAATCGATGACGCGGGTGCGACCGCAGCGCGGGGAATGCCCCGTCGCCGCCACTGTCCGCAAGATGTCGATCGGCGAGGCCGACGCCTGCGCCGCACGCATCGTGGCGCTACTCGATTCGCTGCACCGGACATCGGCCAGCGCGACGCCCAAGTCGAACGGCCAGGCGCATGGCCGCAGCACCGGTGACACCAGCAGCTCGCGGATCCCGACGCTGATCAGCGTCAATCGAGCTTGAATTCGATCACGTCCCAGCGCGTCGTATCTTCGTGACGCGCCTGGCGGCGGATCGCATCGGCCATCTCGCGGCCGTTCCACGACACGACTTCGTCAGTCATCTCGCGCAGCTTCGCGGGTACCGGGTCGGTGGTGCCGAACGGCTCCAGGACGACCATCGGCTTTTCGCAGGATTGGGCGTAAAGGCACTGGTACTCGATTGAAACCGGGTCGAGCAGGTACAGCGACGAGAGCACGACCACGACTTCGGCGCCGCTCATCTGCCGGCGCAGATCCTCGCGAATCGCCTCTTTTTCCTTGCTTCGCGGCGGTTTCTCGGGCGCAGCCAGGTTCGTGTAGAAGAAGTTCGGCTGACTTTCGAGGTACTCGAAAACCCGGAAGTAGGACTCATCCGGCGCATACAGATGGGTGACGAAGAGCCGGATCGGGTTACCTTCTGTCACGTGTGCCGACCCCGTTACCGTCCAATGCCTAGAATACGTCTTTTCACGGGGCTCTGGAACCTGCGCAGCTGATGCGACTCCTCGTCTACAACATCCGTTACGCGACCGGAACAGGGCCGTCGTTCCATCTGCCAGTGCCTGGCGCCGGCTACCTGCGCAGCAGCCGGCAAATTCTCGAGCGCATCACCGACTTCATCAAGGAGCGCGACCCCGACATCGTCGGCCTGATCGAAGTCGACACCGGTTCGATCCGAAGCGGCATGATCAACCAGGCGGAGTTCATCGCGAGCCACCTCTCGCATTTCTCGACCTACCAATGCAAGTACGGCGAGGACTCGCTGAACCAGTTCATGCCGATCGTGCGCAAGCAGGCGAATGCCTTCCTGGCAGCGCCGCGCGTGCACGGTGAGCGGTTCCACTACTTCGAGACGGGCATCAAGAAGCTGATCATCGAGCTCGAGCTCGAGAACGTCGCCGTCTTCCTCGTGCACCTGTCGCTCAAGTTCCGCCATCGCCACTACCAGCTCCGCCACCTGCACCAGCTCGTGCGGCGCCAGACCAAGCCCGTGATCGTCGCGGGCGACTTCAATACGTTCTGGGGCGAGCACGAGATCTACCTGTTCATGCAGGCCGCGGGCCTTCGGAGCGCCAATATCGCGGGCCTCCCCTCGTACCCGAGCCGCTGGCCGCGCAAGGAGCTCGATTTCATCCTGTACGGACAGGGCATCCTGCCGAAAGGCTTCGACATCCCGACCGTGCCCCTCTCCGATCATTTGCCGCTCGTGTTCGATTTCGACATCGATCCGGAATTCGTCCGCGCTCCGGACGCCGAGGCGACGGCCAAGGCGTGAATCCATCTCCGGGGGCATAATCCGGCACTGCACTCCAGAAGGTGTCGCAAACGATGTCGAGCCCTCCGCTGCATTGGCGTCTTGAAACCGATTCCGACCGAATCGCCTGGCTGACCTTCGACCTTCAGGGCAGCAGCACCAACACGCTCGGCAGCGTCCCGATGAACGAGTTGAATGACCGCCTCGCCGACATCGAGTCTGCACGTCCGCGCGCCGTCGTCATTCGCTCCGCCAAGAACGGCGGATTCGTGGCCGGCGCGGACATCTCCGAGTTCGGCGGATTCACGGATGTCGAACAGGCGTACCAGCTTGTCCGCACCGGACAGCGAGTGTTCGACCGGATCGAAGAACTGCCGATGCCGACGGTTGCCGCGATCCACGGATTCGCGCTCGGCGGCGGTCTCGAGCTCGCACTCGCCTGCGACTACCGCGTCGGAGCCGACGACGGCAAGCTCAGTCTCGGCCTGCCTGAAGTGATGCTCGGCGTCCATCCGGGCTTCGGCGGCACCGTGCGCACGCCGCAGCTCATCGGCGCGCCCGCGGCACTCGACCTGATGCTGACGGGACGATCGTTGCGAAGCGACGAAGCCTTGAAGGTCGGCCTGATCGACCGGCTCGCGCCGCGGGACAAGCTCGACGCCGCAGCACGGGAGATCGCGCTCGCGGCGCCTCCCCGGCGGCGGCCGCCTTTCGGCAAGCGCGCGCTCAGCTGGCCGCTCGTCCGGTCATTCGTCGCGAGCCAGGCGCGAAAGCAGGTCGCGCGCCGGGCAAATCCGGATCACTACCCCGCGCCCTACGCGATTCTCGATCTCTTCGCGCGCCACGGCGCGGCAGGGGCCGCGGCCCATGAGGCCGAGGCGCGTTCGATCGCGCGGCTCTTCCTCAGTGAGCAGTCGCGAAATCTCGTCCGGGTCTTCTTCCTGCAGAACCGGATGAAGGCCCTCGGCGGCAAGTCGGCGCGAAAGTTCGCCCACGTGCACGTCGTCGGCGCGGGCGTCATGGGCGGCGACATCGCTGCCTGGTGCGCTTCGCGCGGCTTCACGGTCACGCTGCAGGACCGGGAATTGAAATACGTCGAGCCCGCGCTCGCCCGCGCACGCGAGTTTTTCGGCAAGCGCGCACGCGAGCCCGGCAAGGCGGCCGAAATGGAGGCCCGGCTCACGGCCGACGTCGAAGGCGCAGGCGTTCCGCGGGCCGATCTCGTTATCGAGGCGATCTTCGAGAATGCCGATGCGAAGCGGACGCTTTACGCGAAGCTCGAGCCCGCGATGAAACGCGAAGCGGTGCTCGCGACGAATACGTCGAGCATCGTGCTCGAGGAACTCGCGCGCGGACTCGCCGATCCGGGCCGACTGGTCGGGCTTCACTTCTTCAACCCGGTGGCGAAAATGATGCTGGTCGAGATCATCCGCTCGGATCTCTCGCGCCCCGACATCATCGAGGATGCGCTCGCCTTCACGCGACGGCTCGACAAGCTGCCCCTGCCCTGCCGCAGTTCGCCGGGCTTCGCCGTCAATAGAGTCCTGATGCCGTACATGACCGAAGCCATGCTCGCCGCCGACGAAGGCGTCCCGCTCGCCTTGATCGATCGCGCCGCGGTCGATTTCGGCATGCCCATGGGCCCGATCGAACTCGCCGACACCGTCGGGCTCGACGTTGCCGCGCACGTCGGCAAGATCCTCGCCGAAGCTTTCGGCCTGCCGGTGCCGCGGCGCGCGGCCGAACTCGTCGCCGCCGGTCACATCGGCCGCAAGTCCGGCCGCGGTTTCTACGAGTGGCGTGATGGCAAGCCGGTCAAGCCGCAAGCCGGCGGCCGCGCTCCGGATGACCTCACGGACCGGCTCGTGCTGCAGTATCTCAACGAAGCGGTTGCCTGCCTGCGCGAACGTGTCGTCGAAGACGCGGACCTGCTCGACGCCGGGATGATTTTCGGAACCGGGTTCGCGCCGTTTCGCGGCGGGCCGCTTCATTACGCGCGCGCGCGCGGCGTGCCCGCTATCGTCGCGCGCCTCGAACAGCTCGCCACGACGCATGGCCCGCGATTTCGTCCGGACGCCGGCTGGGCCGCGCTCGGTGCGGCTCGGTGAGGCTATGATAGGATTCGCGGCCGCATGGGGCGGTCGTCGCCGCCGCGGATGCAACTGAAGAAATGGCAGACAAGCCGGTCGAACTCGATGTGCTCAGAAGCTTCAGCCCGCTGGACGGATTGAAGCGCGAGAACCTGCACGCGCTGTCGCGCAAGACTCGCCTGCAGGAACTCGACTCCGGCCGCGTGCTTTTCAAGGAAGGCGAGTCGGACAAGCGCACGATCTACCTGGTCGGCGGCGAGCTTGAGTTGCGCGTCGGAGACCGCACGGTCACGATGCTTCGCGCCGGCACGCCGGAGGCCCGTATCGCGGTCGCGCCGGGCCAGCCGCGGCGCTTCACCGCGCGGGCACTTTCCGACGTCACATTCGTTGCAATCGACTCGGACCTGCTTGACGTGATGATCACCTGGGACCAGACCGGTTCCTATGAGGTGAGCGAGATCGCGGGCGGTGGTGGCGCCGACGGCGACGACTGGATGACGGTGCTCCTGCAGACCAAGGCGTTCCATCGCATCCCGCCGGCCAATCTCCAGGCCCTATTCATGCGCATGCAGCATGTCGCCTGCCGCGCGAACGAAGTCGTCATCAAGCAGGGTGACGACGGAGACTATTTCTACGTGATCACGAAAGGCTCGGCCGTCGTGACGCGCGAGACGCCCATGAATCGCGACGGCCTGAAGCTAGCCGAACTCGGCGTCGGCGAATCCTTTGGCGAAGAGGCGTTGATCTCGGACGCGAAGCGCAACGCCACCATCACAATGGTGACGGACGGCGCGCTCGTGCGGCTCGGCAAGGACGATTTCCGCGAGCTCCTGAACGAGCCGCTGCTGCACTGGGTCGAGCTGCCGCACGCGCGGGAGCTGATCGATCGCGGCGCAAAGTGGCTCGACGTACGCCTGCCCAGCGAGTTCGAGACCTACCACCTCGACGACGCCCTCAACGTGCCGCTCTATTTCATCCGGCTCAAGGTCAAGACACTCGACACCAAGATCCCCTATATCGCGGTCTGCGATACCGGGCGGCGAAGTTCCGCTGCGGCATTCCTGCTCAGCGAACGCGGATTCGATGCCTATTGCCTCCAGGGAGGCATGTCGGGAAATCAGCTCGGGCCGGAGTGATTCTTTAAAGGGGACGTTCCCCTTTAGCAGGAAAACTTTGGCGTAGCGGGAAAAATCTTGCTAAAGGGGAACGTCCCCTTTAAGAATCACATCGTGTGCGTGGCTTTATCGCCGCCGAGCGCGCCGGCGAGATAGGACTCGATCTTCTTCTGGGTCGTGCCGCGATCCTGCTCGCTGAACTGGACGCCGATGCCCGCCGTGCGCTTGCCCTGAGCGCCTTTCGGGGTAAGCCAGATGACCCGTCCTGCGACCGGCAGCTTCTCTTCCTCGCCCATCAGGTTGAGAAGCATGAAGACCTCGTCGCCGAGGCGATAGCTGCTGTTGGTCGGGATGAACAGGCCGCCGTTCTTCACGAACGGCATGTAGGCGAGGTACAGGGCGCTCTTGTCCTTGATCGTCAGGGTGAGGAGACCTGGCTTGGTCGATGGCGCCCGCATTTTCAATCCGTTCACTCCCCCGCCTTGCCCTGTGGCTTGCCGACCAGGGCTGCCAGTGCGACCCAGAGCCCCTCGAAAAGGAGCTGTGTATTCAACGGACCGCCTACCAGCCGCCGCGCTTCCCGCAACCGGTCCAGCAGGTCGAAGCCCGCCCGTATCTTCGTTTCAAGACCGGGCGGCCGCAACCATGGTAAACGATTATTGTTAGCCAGATCACTAGCGAAGGCCGCATCCTTCAAGCTGCGCGTAAGCCAGGATTCGAGCCAAATGAGGCGCGCGACCGGTGACTTATCGGCGCAGGTCTTGGCAAATCCGATCAGGTCGAGCCGCCCTTCCGTGACGGCCGCGATGGCCGCCTGCATTTCGGCCTCTAGTTCGCCCAGCCCCTCGCTGGCGTAGTCCTCCGCAAGGAATGCGGCCCCATGGGCAAGTTCGAGCAGCGCCGGCCAGTCCTGCTCGCCGTCGACACCTCCGAGCCATTCGATCGCCGCGGACTCGGCCGGCAGCGGCAAGGAGAGCCGCATACAGCGGCTCGCGATCGTCCGCGGGATCCGGTCGATCCGGCTCGTCGCGAGCACCAGGAATGTATCGTCCGAAGGTTCCTCCAGCGTCTTCAACAATGCATTGAACGACTTGACGTTCATGGATTCGGCCGGCGCGATGACCGCAAGCTTGGCGCCGCCGCGGAAACTCCGCATCGAAAGCGCCTCCGACAGCGCTCGAATCTGGTCGATGCCGATCTCCTTTTTCTCGGGCAGGATGCTGATCCAGAAATAGTCCGGGTGGTTGCCGGCGAGCATCAAACGGCAATCCGGACAGGCGCCACAGGCGTCTTCCGATCGCTGCCGGCAGAGTTGCCGTGCAGCGATCCACGCGCCGAGATCCGCCTGGCCCGCACCTGGCGATCCGGCCAGCAGGAGTCCATGCGGCAGTCGCGCGCTGTCCTGCATCGAACGAAGGCGCGCGCGGATCGGAGCGAGCCAGGGCACGCCGGCCCGGCGCAACATCGGCCGGATTTCCGGTCTGAGGACTTCGGCTTCTTCGCGTTCCGCAGTGGCCATGCTTCAGTCTCCGCGATCCCTGAGCGCTCCCCCGAGCACCTGCGCAACCGCCTCGGCCACCTGGGCCTCGGGCCGGGTCGCGTCGATGACGCGCACGCGCTCGGGCTCACGCTTCGCAATCGCGAGATAGGCCTGCCGCACCCGTTCGAAGAAATCCGTGTCTTCGGCTTCGATCCGGTCGTGACCCTTGCCGCGGCCCGTCACGCGCGCGCGCGCAACCGCCGCGGGCGCATCGAAGATGAAAGTGAGATCCGGCGTCAGCCGCGGATGAGCGATGCGGGCAAGCTGCCGGATGGCGGCGGGACTCACGCCGCGGCCACCGCCCTGATAGGCCTCGGACGCATCCGTGAAACGGTCACAGAGCACCCAACGTCCGTGCCGCAGCGCAGGCCGAATGACGGCTGCGACGTGGCTCGCGCGTGCGGCGAACATGATCAGGAGTTCCTCGATCGGGGCCACGGGCCCGTGCCCGGGTTCGAGCACCAGCGCCCGGAGTTTCTCGGCGAGCGGCGTGCCGCCCGGCTCACGCGTCACCAGCGGTTCAATGCCCCCACTCCGCAAGTATTCGGCCGCGTGCGCGATCTGCGTCGACTTACCGACACCCTCGACTCCCTCGAACGTGATGAAACGGCCGCGCATGAGACGTTTCTTAGCGTACCTGAACGCCGCTTCCACCACGCAGATTGGACAGGTGGCGAGCGACGTTCGCGTTGTGCGCGACGAGGGACGTCGCGAAGAAATGCCGACCGTCGCCGAGACCGGTTGCCACGAAATAGAGCGCGTCGGTCGCGGCCGGCCGCACGGCGGCCTCGAGCGCCTCGCGGCCCGGGAGCGCAATCGGTGTCGGCGGCAGGCCCGTCCGTGTATAGGTGTTGTACGGCGTGTCGTTCAGCAGGTCGCGGCGGCGCAGGTTGCCGTCGAATTTCCCGCCGAGACCGTAGATGACGGTCGGATCCGTCTGAAGGCGCATGCCCTTGCGGAGCCGGTTGACGAAGACGCCGGCAATCAGCGGGCGTTCGTCGTCGGTGCCAGTCTCCTTCTCGACCAGCGAGGCGAGGATCAGTGCCTCATAGGGCGAGCCAAGCGGCAGATCCGCAGCGCGCCGCTGCCATGCCGCCTGCAATTCGCGCTTCATCCGTGTATTGGCCTGGCGCAGGAGTTCGCGGTCGCTCGTGCCGCGGGGAAAACGATAGGTGTCCGGAAAGAACTGGCCCTCCGGGCGGCCGTCCTGAACGCCGAGGCGCGCCATCAATTCCGCATCGCGCAGTCCCCGCAGCTCCACCTTGATCTGCGGGTGCGCCTGGATTGCCGCAAGCCCCTGTCGAAAGCTCCAGCCTTCGAGCAGGGTCATCGAATGCAGAACAACGTCGCCCGCGACCAGTTGCGCGAGCAGGGCCGCGGGCGAGGTGCCGGGCGTGAGCCGGTATTCGCCAGCCTGGATACGGGTCGCGCCGCCGGTACGTTTGGCAAGCCGCACCCAGGCTCCCGGCCTTTCCATCAGTCCGCGCTTTTCGAGGTCCCTTGCAACAGCAGCCAGCGAGGTGCCGGCCGCCACATCGAAGGTGACGGGCTCATCTAGCGCCGCAATCGGCTCGCCGAGCCAGCGCAACTCGTATTGATGCCAGCCGAGCCAGGCTGCGATGGCAAGAATCGCAACCATGGCGATCCATTGGCTACGCCTCTTCTTCATTGCTGCGCAAGCCATTCGTTGAATTGCGCAACGCAGGGGTCGATCGCGAGTTTTCGTCCTGCGAATTCCCGGACCGGCCAGGCACCAATCAGCGCATTGGTCAGGAACAGGTGGGTCGCCGACGCCAGTTCCCACGCGGGCAGCGCGCGAGCGGTCACCGGATTTCCCGACCCTGCGGACCAGGACAGAAATGCGCGGCGCATGATTCCTGCGACGCCGCACTGATCGAGTGCCGGCGTCGTCCACCGGCCGTCGATTCGCGCGAAAACGTTGGCCTGGGTCGCGGAGATCACCGAGTCCCGATCATCCTGCATCAGGCCTTCGTCCATGCTCCTATCATCCCATTCCGCCCTTGCCAGCACCTGCTCGAGGCGGTTCAGGTGCTTGATGCCTGCGAGCGCCGGATTGCGACCGTAGCGTGTCCGGCACCAGCCAAGGCGCACGCCGTCCGACCAGCGTGCCGGCTCCCAATCCGGCCACGGCGTCGCAGCCACGATACGCGTGGGCTCGGGATGAATCGGGGGCCGAAAACCGCGAGGACCCACGCCGCGCGTCAGGATGATTTTCGCGACGCCACGCGGCTCCGGGCAGGCGGCGGCAATTTCAGCCCGCAGTTGGTCGAGATCCGGCAACGGTATGCCGAGGCAGGTCGCACCGAGCTTCAGGCGTTCTAAATGCCAGTCGGGAAACCGGGGACGGCCGTCGAGGATCGCGATCGTTTCGAAAACACCGTCGCCGTAATGCAGGCCGCGATCGCGGGCATCGATTCGATCGTCCGCCCGGCCGTTGATCAAAATGCGCATCAGCCCGAGTTCCCCAGCGCCCGCAGCAGGCCGCGCGCCTTGGCCCGGGTTTCGTCGAGTTCACGCAGGGGATCGGAATCGGCGACGATGCCGGCGCCGGCCCGCAGTTCGATCTCACCGTCGCGGAGCGTCATCGTCCGGATCAGGATATTGAGATCGAGACTGCCGTCTCGCGCGAGATAGCCAATGGCGCCGGTATACGCGCCCCGACCAGCGCCCTCGAGTTCGCCGATCAACTGCATGCAGCGCACCTTCGGACAACCGGTGATCGTGCCGCCTGGAAAAAGCGCGCGGATCACATCGCCGGGCTCGACATCCGCGCGCAACCGTCCGCTGACGTTCGAGACGATATGGTGCACGTGTGCGTAGCTCTCGACGACCATGAATTCATCGACCTTGACCGACCCGGCCTCGCAGAGGCGGCCGAGATCGTTGCGCTCGAGATCGATCAGCATGACGTGCTCGGCGCGCTCTTTCGGGCTGCCCGTGAGATCCGCGATCGCTTCTGCGTCGCCTGAGCCCTGCCGAGGTCGCGTACCGGCGATTGGACGCGTATCGACACGCCGCCCCTGCACGCGGACCAGCCGCTCGGGTGAACTGGAGAGAATCGTGAATCCAGGGAGCGCGGCGATGCCGGCAAAGGCACCGGGGTTCGAGGCCCGGAGCCGTGCGTACAGCCGGGCTGCGTCGCATCCGCGTGGAAGCGGCGCCCGCCAGCAGCGTGCGAGGTTCGCCTGGTAGATGTCGCCGGACGCGATGTATTCGAGGGCGCGCCGGCAGGCGGCGAGATAAGTCGCGGCGTCGTCCTCCGTCACGGATCCGGGCAAGGGCGGTGCAATGCCTGCCATCGCCGGCTGCACGCTTTCGAAATCGGCGTGCAAGCGCTCGACTGCGCCCTCCTGTCCGTGTTCCGCGAGGATGACATTCCGGCCCGTCTCGTGATCGTGCAGCAAGGCCGCACGCATTCGCCACGCGCAGGCGACGATATCGAGCGGCGAGTCCGGCAATTTCAGGGTCGGCTCAACCTCCCGTGCCAGTTCGTAGCCCAGGTACAGGAACCAGCCGCCGCCGAACGGCCAGGGACCGGGTGGAGCCTCGCCCTGCTCGCTGCGCCACCAGGCACTGAGTCGGGCGCAGAAACCGGCGCCGTCACCTGGTCCGGTGTGTCTTCCATCGGCGTGCAAGGTGAGCTGTTCGCCGGGTGCCGCGAGCAGGAGGCTGTGACGGCCGAGCGAACCGCCGGGTTCGGCGCTGTCGAGCAGCACGGGATACCGTTCCGGATCGCGCGCATGCAGCGCAAGCATCCGCGCCAGCGGATTCGTCACCACCGAAAGTTCGTGCATCACCGCAGCGCGCGGAAAATGAGCGTGCCGTTGGTGCCACCGAAACCGAAGGAATTGCTGACGGCCGTCTCGATCTTCATCCGGCGGGCCGTGTTTGGAACGTAGTCGAGATCGCAACCCTCGCCCGGATTGTCGAGATTGATGGTGGGTGGCGCGACCTGGTCGCGGATTGCGAGCACACAGAAAATGGCTTCGACGACCCCTGCAGCCCCGAGCAGGTGACCCGTCATCGATTTCGTCGAGCTCACGGCGAGCTTCGCGGCATGCGCGCCAAAGGCATTCTTGATGGCAATCGTTTCCGCGACGTCGCCGAGCTGGGTCGAAGTCGCATGCGCATTCACGTACTGCACCGCATCCGCGTCGATCCCCGCATCGCGAAGGCTGTTTTCCATCGACAGCCGCGCGCCCGCGCCGTCGTCCGGCGGCGCGGTGATGTGGAAGGCATCACCGCTCATGCCGAAGCCGATGAGCTCGGCATAGATTCGGGCGTTGCGAGCCCGGGCATGCTCGTATTCCTCGAGCACCATCCCGCCCGCGCCATCGCCCATCACGAATCCGTCCCGATCGCGATCCCAGGGCCGGCTCGCCCGCGCCGGTTCATCGTTCCGGGTCGAGAGCGCCCGAGCCTGGCAGAAACCGCCGACTGCGGTAGGGGTCTGGGCCATTTCGGCGCCGCCCGCGACAATCACGTCGGCATCGCCATACTGGATAGTGCGCATGCCGATGCCGACCGCGTGGGTCGAGGTCGTGCAGGCCGTGATCACGGCGAGATTGGGTCCGGTAATGCCGTACATGATCGACAGATGTCCTGAGATCATGTTGACGATACTGGCCGGAATGTAGAACGGCGAGATCTTCTTGGGCGTTTTCGTCTCGAGGTACTTCGCGTAATTATCCTCGATCGTCGCGAGGCCTCCGATGCCGGCCCCGAAAACGAGACCGATCCGCGCGCGATTGGCGTCGGTGATCTCGAGCCCGCTGTCTGCAATCGACTGCACGCCGGCGGCCACACCGTACTGCATGAAGAGATCCATGCGCCGCGCTTCCTTGGCAGGCATGTATTTCGTGACTTCGAAATCGGGGATGCTGCCGGCGATCGTGCAGGGAAACCCGGTCGTGTCGAAGCGCGTGATCGGGCCGATCCCGCTCTTGCCCGCAAGGGCGCCTTCCCAGGACCCGGCGACGGAATTGCCGAGCGGGGTGACCATGCCGAGACCGGTGACGACGATGCGTCGCTTGTTCAAGGCATCATCCTCTGGCTGGGGGACCGCCACGACGCAACGAGCCCCGGCCGCGTGGCCGGGGCTCGCGCGAGAATGACCTCAGGACTTGGACTGGTGCTGGACGATGTAATCGATCGCCTGCTGCACCGTGGTGATTTTCTCGGCATCCTCGTCAGGAATCTCAGTCTCGAATTCCTCTTCGAGCGCCATCACGAGCTCGACCGTGTCCAGTGAGTCGGCACCCAGATCGTCAACGAACGACGCGTCGCTGGTGACTTCCTCGTCTTTCACCCCGAGCTGCTCGGCCACGATCTTCTTTACTCGTTCTTCGACTGTGCTCATCGGTTTGATGTCCCTCACCTTGTGATGCCCATGGGCGTCGGCCGGCCCCCGGGGGTCGCCATTCTATGCCACGGACCCCCCACTGGCTACCAGAACGCCTTCTTACGCACTGTTTCACATGGCATTTTCTCAGCCCATGTGCATGCCGCCATTGACGTTCAGCGTTTCGCCGGTAATCCAGGCGGCGGAAGGGCCCGCCAAAAAGCACACGGCCCCCGCGATATCCTGCGGCTGGCCCAGCCGGCCGAGCGGAATCTGGGCCGCAAGGCCTTCCCGCTGCGCGTCGGACAGCGCCTTGGTCATGTCGGTATCGATGAATCCCGGCGCAACCACGTTGACCGTGATGCCGCGCGAGGCGACCTCGCGGGCGAGCGAGCGCGAGAAACCGCCGATCCCCGCCTTGGCCGCGCAATAGTTGGCCTGGCCCGGATTCCCGATGAGACCGACGACCGAGGCGATATTGATGATGCGGCCCTTGCGGGCTTTCATCATGCCCCTGAGCACCGCCTTGCTCAGGCGAAACACCGAGCCCAGGTTTGTGTCAATCACTGCATCCCAGTCCTCCGGCTTCATGCGAAGCAACAGGGTGTCGCGCGTGATGCCCGCATTGTTGACGAGGATCGTCACGGCGCCTTCCTGCGCCTCGATGTCCGCGACGGCGGCGTCGCTCGCGGTTCCGTCGGCGACGTCGAGCACGATTCCGCGGCCCGCGGCGCCTGCGGATTTGAGCGCATCGCCAATCGCGGACGCGCCTGCGGCGCTCGTCGCCGTACCGATGACGGTTGCGCCCTGCTCGCCGAGCGCGAGCGCGATCGCGTGTCCGATGCCGCGCGAGGCGCCGGTGACGAGGGCGACCTCGCCGGACAGTGGCCTTGTCGTCATGATCCTTCGATCTCCTCCACCGCTTTCAGAGCGGCATCGAGTGTTCCGGGCGATTCGATCGCCTGCAGATTCAACTCTCGGCCACCGGGCGCTCGACGCGCAAGACCCATGAGCACCTTGCCGGGACCGCACTCGACGAGATGCGTCGCGCGAGCCCCGACGATGGCGGCCACGATAGCGGACCAGCGCACCGGATTGAACAGCTGGCGGTACAGGCCTTCGCGGATCGAATCCGCGTCCGCGTAGATACCCGCGTCGAAGGAATGCACGCGCATGGACGGTGCGCGGATCGTCAACGCGCGCAGGCGCTCGCGCATCTCCTCCGCGGCCGGCTTCATCAAGGCGCTGTGCGAGGGCACGGACACCGGCAACAGCACCGCGCGCTTGGCCCCGCGTGCCTTGCAGGCTTCGATCGCGCGTGCGACCGCCGTGGCCTGGCCCGCAATCACGAGCTGGCCCGGCGAGTTGTAATTCACCGGTTGCACGATCTCGCCCTCGGCGGCCTCGACGCACACCGCCTCGATCACGGCATCTTCGAGGCCGAGAATCGCGGCCATGGCGCCCGTGCCCGCCGGCACGGCGCGCTGCATCGTCTCACCGCGAAAGCGGACAAGTGCGATCGCATCCGGATAGGCGATCGCGCCCGCACACACAAGCGCGCTGTACTCGCCGAGGCTGTGGCCTGCCAGTATTTCGGGCGCCGGCCCTCCGCGCTTCTGCCAGGCTCGCCAGCAGGAGATCCCCGCGGCAAGCATCGCGGGCTGGGTACGTTCCGTTTCGGACAGCCGCTCTTCCGGGCCTTGCTGGCAAAGTGCCCAGAGATCGTAGCCGAGCACCGTCGAGGCTTCGGCAAAGGTCGCCGCCACGACCGGTTCACCAGCCGCGAGCGCCGCGAGCATGCCGACGGACTGAGAGCCCTGGCCCGGAAACATCATGGCGAGCTTCAAGTCGGTCACTCCTCCCCTCGACTGCGTGGATTATAGGTTGAGCTCAGTGTCACATCGCGGACCGGGCGGGCAAGGGCCGGGAAACCGACCTGCTATCATCCGGTCTGTGCAGGAGAGCCGCATCATGCTGATTTCAAACCGCGAATCCGGTTTCACGCTGATCGAGATCATGGTCGTGCTCGTGATCATCGCGATCCTCTCCGCGCTGATCGCGCCCCAGATCCTGGGCCGGGTCGACGAGGCGCGCGTGACGGCCGCCAAGCAGGACATCCAGACGATCGGCACTGCGCTCGACTTCTACAAAATGGACAACTTCCGCTATCCGAATACCGATCAGGGCCTCGAGGCGCTGGTCAAGAAGCCGGACGATCCGACGGTCCGCAACTGGCGGCCCGACGGTTACCTGAGGGCCAAGTCGGTGCCGAAAGATCCCTGGGGCAACGACTACCGTTACCTCGAGCCAGGCAGCCACGGCGCCGGTTACGATCTCTATTCCCTGGGCTCCGACGGCGAAACCGGCGGCGAAGGCGCCGACGCAGACATCGGCAGCTGGAATCTCGAGTGACTTCCTGAAGACCGCGGCGATGATCGTCGCCCGTTCCCGCTGCGGCCAATGCGGCCTGACGCTGATCGAGATCCTGGTCGTCGTCCTCATCATCGGAATCCTCGCGACCATCGCCACACTCTCGGTCGGCCTCCTCGGCGAGGATCGCGAAATCGAACGCGAATCGGAGCGCATGAGCAACGCCATCGCCCTGCTCCAGGAACAGGCGCAGCTCGAAGGCCGCGACTACGGAATCCTGCTCGAGACCACGCGCTACGAATTCTTCCGCTATGACGCGTTCGAGCAGCGCTGGGCCCCGGTCGAGAATGATCCGGCGCTGCTGTCGCGGCAGTTGCCGGCAGACCTCGCGTTCGAACTCGTCATCGAGGGCCGGCCGATCCTGCTCCGCCGCGAGCCGCGGCCCGAGGCCAGGCTCCCGCAACTGGTCGCCTGGGGCAGCGGTGAAATGACGCCTTACCGGCTCACGCTGATGCGCAAGAGCGGCGGACGGGTCACGCTGGTCGGGGGTCTTGACGGGACGATCGAGATCGAGCGCGGCGATGAACGTCCGTAGGTCAGGCGGCTTCACGCTCGTCGAAGTGGTGGTCGCGCTCGCGATCGTCGCGATCGGCATGCTCGCCGTGTTCAAGACGATTGGCGACACGGTCAACAACGTTGCCTACCTGCGGGACCGGACCTTCGCCGCCTGGATCGCCGACAATCGCATCACCGAGATTCGCCTGTCCGGCGAGATGCCGTCGGTGGACGAAACCGCGGGCGAGCTCGAATACGCGGGGCGCCGCTGGCACTGGATCACCAAGATCTCGCAGACCCAGGTCGCCGGGTTGCGGCGCATCGATGTCAGCGTGCGCCGCGACGGCGACGCTGAAGCTTCGGCACTCGTGAACCTTGCGGGATTCGTTGGCGAGACGGCGACCTCCGCACCGCAGGCCCGGATCGACTGGAATGGAAGCGAGGAGCCGGGCGGCCCGGGCGACGGCAACGGCGAAGACGATGGCGGCGACACCGGGGACGAGGAATGACCCCCCGATCGGCGCAACGGGGCTTCACACTCCTCGAGATACTCGTGGCGACAGTCATTCTCGCCGTCATGGGCCTGATGGCGTATCGCGCGGTCAGCGAGGCGCAGATCGCCGTCTCGGCCACCGGCGGGCACATGGATCGCCTGCGCCAGGCGCAGCAGGCCGTGCACCTCCTCGCGACGGATTTCCGTACGCTCGCGCCGCGCGCGGTTCGCGAAACCATCGGCGACGGATTGCGCGCCGCGCTCTTGCGCGATCCGAACGCAAGCTCGGTCGTCGAGCTATCGCACGGGGGCTGGCCGAATGGAGCCGGTACGCCGCGAGGGACGGTACAGCGGGTCACGTATCGCCTCGAGGAAGGCAAGCTGATCCGCGAGCACTGGACGGTCGCGGATCCGACGCTCGCGACGCCCCCGGTCCGGCGTCAACTTCTGGATCGCGTCGAACGCATCGAGATCCGCTACATGAACTCCGGCCGCGAATGGATCGAACAGTGGCCGCCTTTCAATAACACGCAGGACTTCGGTTTCCGCGAGCGGCCGCTTGCCGTGGAGATAACGCTCGTGCTCTCGGATTACGGCGAGCTGCGCCGCCTCGTCGAGGTGCCGGGATGAAGCAACGAGGCGTCGCGCTCATCACCGCGATCGTGCTCGTCGCAATTGCGACCGTGCTTGCCGTGCGCGTCGGCACGCGCGCCGCACTCGACCTGCGGCGCACAGCCGGGCTCGTGGCCCTCGACCAGGCCTGGCACGTAGCCCTGGGTGCCGAAGCCTGGGCGGCGGAAGTCCTGCGCGACGACTTCGACGACGATCCGAACATCGATCATCTGGGCGAGGCCTGGGCCCAGCCGCTGCCGCCGCTGCCGGTCGACGGCGGCGAGGTTCGCGGCGCGGTCGAGGACATGCAGGGCCGGTTCAACCTGAATAATCTAGTCGTTGCTGACACCGTTGTCGAAGCCGACGTCGCCCGATTCGAGCGCTTGCTCGTGCTCGTCGGAGCCAGCCCGCGCTGGGCGCGGATCATGGCGGACTGGATCGACATCGACACGGTTCCGGGATTTCCCGAAGGCGCCGAAGACGGGATCTACCTCTCGCAAAACCCGCCGTACCGCGCGGCGAACGGACCGGTTACGACGACAACCGAAATGATGGCACTACCCGGCATGACGCGGGACGAATTCGAGCGCATTCGGCCTTATGTTGCGGCCCTGGCCGCGGGCACCAGGATCAACCTTTGCACGGCGAAAGCCCCGGTGCTTGCGGCACTCGTCGAGGGAGGCGCGGATTTCGGCGAGCCGGAACTCCTGGCCGCGAACCGCAAGGATGGCTGTTTTCCCACGCGCGCCGTCCTCGAGCGGTCGCTCGATCCCGCGGCTTTCCAGGCCCTGACCGAATCAATATCCGAAAGTACCGACTGGTTCCGCGCGGTGACGGCTGTCCGTATTGGCACCTCGGAACTCACGCTGTACAGTCTGATGTATCGCAACGCCGGCAGCAGCCGGACCGTACTGCGTTCGACAGGCGCCGAGTAGCCCGAATGAACCAATTCCTCGTTCTGCGGCTCGCAGATCCGATCAGCTGGGTCATCACCGGCGCGGACGGCGGCCGTCTCGGCCCGGTCTCGACGGGCGAGCTTCGCGATGCCGCGCCGGTCGCTGCGGAGCGCCAGGTCGTCGTCATCGCCCCGGGATCGAGCGTGACGCTCGCTCTTCCCGAGCTCCCGGTCAGGAGTGGAGCGCGTATCGCGCAAGTCGTGCCCTATGCAATGGAGGAATCGCTTGCCGGCGAAGTCGAGCAGTTCCATTTTGCGATCGGCCCAACCGATGACGCGGGCGCGACGCTCGTGGCCGCGCTTCGGCGCGAAGAAATGCGCGGCTGGCTCGATGCGCTCGCCGACGCGGGTATCGAACCGCAATCGGTCGTTCCCGATACGCTTTGCGTCCCCGCAAACCCGGGCAAGATCGTCGCCGTCATCGACGCCGGGCAGTTGCTCGTGCGCGCTCCCGGCGCGTTGCCGGTCGCGCTCGACGCGGAACCGCTGACCGAGTCGTTCGCACTCGCAGGGCTCGAAGGCGACGACCGCCACGTGCAGCTCTACGTCTCGCAGCAGGACTGGCAGTATTCGCGCGAAATGATCGAGGCACTCCGCGAGGTGACCGGGAGCCTCGATCTCCAGATCCTTCCCGATGGCGCGCTTCCGCTGCTCGCTTCCGCCGCCGTAAAGGCCGAAACGACGTCCTTGATGCAGGGGGAATTCGCGCGCCGCAGCGGCTGGCGCGTCGAATGGCAGCGCTGGCGAATCGCGGCCTTCCTTGCGCTCGCCGCGCTGGCCCTGCACCTCGGCGTCCGCGGCTACGACCTGATCCGGCTCCACAGCGAGCAGCGGCGCCTCGACGCTGCCATCGAGCAGGCCGCGCGCATCGCGCTGCCGGATGCGGAACGCATCGAAGACGCCCGTGCCCAGGTGGAGCAACGCCTCGCCGGCGGCGGCGCGGGCGATCCGGGCGGCCTGCTGGTACAGCTCGCAGCGGTGGGCGGCGCTCTTGCCGGCGCACCGGGGCCGAAGCTCGAATCGCTCGGGTGGCGCGATCGGGCGCTCCAACTTCAGATGATCGCGCCGAACACCGATGCCATCGCGCGTTTCGCCCAGGGCATCAACGCGCGCGGCCTCACGGCCAACGTGGCCTCGACGACCAACAACGAAAAAGGCATGCAAGCCCAGGTGTTGATCTCGGCCGGGGTGCCCCAGTGAACCTGCGCGGCTGGTACGCCGGGCTGTCGGAGCGCGATCAGCGCGTCGTGCTCTGGGGCGGGAGCGCAGCGGCCGTGCTGATCCTTGCGGGGCTCATCTGGCAACTCGGCGCTGCGGTCAAGTCAGCCGAAGAACGCGTGGAGCGCCGCCGGCAGGATCTCTCCTGGATCGAATCGGTTACTCCTCAGCTCCAGGCTGCGCCGGCCGCGCGACCGGGCGAACCGCTGACGATCGCGGTCGACCGCATGGCGCGCGAAGGCGGTCTTGCCGACAAGCTCGCCTCCGTCGAACCCGCGTCAAACGGCGCCCTTCGCGCTCGTTTCACCGGGGCCTCTTTCGATGCGCTGACACTCCTGCTCGCGCGTCTGCAGAAGGAGCGCGGCGTCGTCACCGAATCCGCAAGCGTGTCCGCAACCGGCGAGCCCGGTCTAGTCGACGCCACGCTGGTGTTGCGCGGCCCCTGACGCGCATGGGCCGCCGCAGCACGCTCGTTGCGGCAGGTATCGCCGCATTCCTCGTGTGCCTGATCGCTATGGTGCCGGCGGATCAGCTGGCGCGGCGTTTGCCGCCCGGCGTCGTCGTGAGCGGCGTCGGTGGCACGATCTGGAACGGCCGCGCGAGCAGTCTTGCCTTCAACGGACGACCGATCGGCGGGATCCGATGGTCCTGCCGGCCCTGGCGACTCTTCCTGCTCGAATGGACCTGCCGCGTGAACCTCAGCCCCGCAGGCGGTGAATTGTCTGCGTATCTCCAGGGAGATTTCGGCGGCAACGAGATTGCCGGCAGCGATATCACGGGCCAGGTGCCGATCAGCGCCTTTGAGGGCGTCGTGACGCCGACCGGCTGGACAGGCGTGCTCGAGCTCGACGTGGACGCGCTTACCCTGGTCGAACGGCGGCCCGCGGATGCCGCCGGCACCTTGTTCCTCCGCTCACTGCGGGCTCCCGGCGCGGGCGGCCAGATGCTCGGTGACTTCGAGCTGACGGTTGGAGAAGGCGCGGTCGGCACGAGGTCGCTGACCGGGCGCCTGCGGGACCTCGGCGGGCCGCTGCGCGTGCGCGGCGCGATCGAACTCCAGCCGGACGGCCGTTATCTCCTGAGCGGTGAGGCCGCGCCCGGGCCTGGAGCCGGGCCATCGATCTTCGACACCCTCGCCTTTCTCGGCCCGCCCGACTCGCAGGGCCGCCGTTCATTCACCATCGAAGGCAGTTTCTAGAGTTCGCGCCAGGCATCGAGCAGCGGGAAATACAGCCCGACCTTCAGCGGGCGATCCGGATCGACGAGTTTCATGACGCGCGCATAACGCTCGAGCTGGACGCGATAGCGGGCGAGTTCGTTGTCGAGGAATGCCTCGCGATCGCCGCCCTCATGCGTGCTGGTCTTCCAGTCGACGACCCAGCGCACGCCCAGAGCGTCGACAAACGTGCGATCGATCCGAAGGCTCTGCAGCACGCCGTCGATGACGGCCGTGAGCGCGAGCTCGCTCCGGCCTTCCTGCGCCTGCGGATCAAGAAGCCTCGCGGCCTGTGCGCTGCCTGCGATGGTCGACATCGCGTTCGCAACTCGCGCGAGCGCCGTCGGACGATGGGCATCGTCGATGCCGAGATCGCGAAGCCTACGCTCCCAGGCCGGCGCGGGCGGATCGTCGCGCCTTGGGATGAAGCCGCCGTCGGCGATGCGTTGCAGTTCTTCGTGCACGACCTGACCGACCGCCTTGGCGATCGTGCCCGCCCAGTCGAATTCCGGCCGGATGGAGCCCTCCGGCTCACCCGAAATCCGCAAAGCCGCTCCGCGCACCGGCGATGGCGGTACTGGCGACGCGTAGCCCGCGACGAGACGTCGTGGCGGCGGCGCGGTCAGTCGTGGCCGGCCGTCGCCCGGCCGCGCGATGGCGACGGGCTCGTCCGCCCGAGTCGCAAGCGCCTGTTCGAAATGCGCCGACAGCACGGGCCAGAGGAACGCGAGCAGGCTAGAGGAGCGCGGACGCAGGAGCACAGGACCGTCATCGGTCTGCCGCAAACTCACGGTTCCGATGAGATGCAGCCGTTGGCGGGCCCGTGTTGCCGCGACATAAGCGATGCGGCCAAGCTCCAGCGCTTCGCGTTCGGCACCGAGCTTGCGCATCCAGCGCTCGAGTGCGTCCGCCTGCCCGTCGTCCTCTGCGGCATCCGCGCGACTCGCGAGCACGATGCCGCGCTCGCCGGGACCCGTCGCGACGGACGTCCAGTACAGCAAGGGCCGGTTGGCCCCGCGCGCGCCGCGTTGCAGGTCCGGCAGGATGACGACGTCGAACTCGAGCCCCTTGGCGCGATGGATGGTCATCACCTGCACATGGGCAGCCTCGCTGCCGACCGGCGAGGCCTTGATGCCCTCGACTGCGGCGTCGATCGCGGAAGCTTCCGGCCTGCAGCCGGCCTCGAGCTCGAGTCGATCGAGCGCGGTGAACAGGAGCTCCGCATTCGAAATATCCGTTGCGTCAGCAATCGTCGCGGGCCCGTCGAGCGCGAGCCATGCTGCCTTGACCCAGCCGCCGAGCGATCGTTCTCCGCGGCTTGCGATCGCAGCCTCAATCACGTCGCGCAGGCGGAGGAGACGCCCGGCTGAATCTGCCGGCAAGGTATCGAGCACGTCGGCGAACGCGATGCGCTCGCGCACGGGAATACGCGCATCGCCGCCCGCGATCTTCAGCAGGTCGGACAGCGTGAGCCCGCCGAATGGCGCGCGCAGCACCGCAAACCAGGCCGTGCGGTCGCCGTCGTGAAGCATGGCCCGCGCAAGCGCCACCAGGTCGCGGATTGCAGGCCGGGCTGACAGGGATTCAAGCTCAACGCCGCGGTATTCGATACCGGCCTCCCGCAGCGCCGCGAGAATCGGCGGCAGCGATGGTCGCCCGCGCACCAGGATCGCGATCGAGGGAGGAGCGCCATCGCCGGCGAGCGCCGCACGCACGACATTCGCGACTTCCGCGGCCATCGTCCGCGCATCGGCGTCCAGGAGCGCGTGCACCTTCACGCCATCCGCGGCCGCGCCTGCTTTCTCCGCAATGGCCGGCGAATAGCGCACGGCGCCGCGTTCGAAATCGTCGGCTGCCGGCATGAGAGCGGCGAACGTCGCATTGACCCAGTCGACGATGGCCGTGCTCGAGCGGAAATTGCGGCCGAGGCGTTCGACGGTGAGCGGTACCGTGCCGATGCCGCGCCGCTGTGCCTGCAGGAACAGCGTGACGTCGGCTTCGCGGAACGCGTAGATCGATTGCATCGGATCGCCGACACAGAAGAGGCTTCGCCCGTCGCCCGCCTGCCACCCGGCGACCAGCAGCTCGAGCAGGCGCGCCTGCGACGGTGACGTATCCTGGTACTCGTCGACGAGCAGGTGGCGAATCCGGTAGTCGAGCGATAGCGCGAGATCGGTCGGCGCCGATTCGTCGCCGAGGGCATCCCGAGCGGCCGCGGCGACCGCGGCGTGATCGAGGTTGTCGCGCTCGGCAAAGAGCGCGAACAGCTCAGCGACTGCGTGCGGCAGCACGGCCGACAATGCGTCGATGCGTTCCCACTGCCCGTCCGTCAGTGTCGCCGGTGGAAGCTTGCGCAGCGAAGCGAGGGCCGCCGCAGTTCCCCCGTGTTCCGCCAATTCGGCAAGAAAATCCTTCATCTGCGACTTGAGGCCTTTCCAGCTGGCCCCCTCGCTCGCAGCCAGAAAACCCTGCCTTGCGTCGACGGTCTTGCGCAGTTCGTGCGACGGCGGCGCCCGTAACAACAGCTCGGCAAGCGCACACCAGACGGGAAGCGCTTCCGCAACCGGCGGAGGCAGAGCCCGCGATTCCGCGAGCACCCCTACCGGACCGGTTGTCGCTCCAGCCGCGACGGCGGCGCGACAGACCGCGAAGAATGTCTGCCAGTCCAAGTCGGACAGAGCCACCGCTGCCGTCTTGAGCTCCGCTTCCAGCGCGTGGCGCAGCAGGCGATCGATCTCCGCCCGCAGGGACGCGCGGTCGGAAGGACTCAGCAACTTCGGCAACCACAATTCCCGCGCACCCAGCATTTCCTCGATCAGTTTCGCGAGCAGCCGCGGTTCATGGTTCAGCGAGCGCGCCGACCGTTCGAGATCCTTCGCGACCGGCGATTCCTCGTCCAGCATCGCAACCGTCCGCCGCGCCGCCTCCGCGTAGAGGGCCCGGGCATCGTCGACGAGCTCGGCGGAGGCGCCGATCCGGGCAGCGAGCGGCAGTCGCCGCGCGAGCCAGTGATTCAGGCCGTCGATCGTCTGTACGTGCAGCCGCGACGGATTGTGTTCGACACCCCAGCCGCGTTCGCGGCTGCACGCGAGCGCCGCCTGGGCGTGGCGATGCAGTTCTTCGTCGAGCGGCTTTGCGTCGCCCGGAAGCGGCTGCGTCGCTTTTCCGAGCGCTTCGAGGATACGGTGGCGCATCTCGGCCGCCGCCTTGCGCGTGAATGTGATTGCAACGATCTGCTCCGGGCACTCGACTTCCGCTAGCAGGCGCAGGAAGCGGAGCGTGAGCAGGCTCGTCTTTCCGGAGCCCGCCGGCGCCTGCACGATGAACGAGCCCGTCGGCTGGACCGCGCGCTCGCGCGCCACGCGATCGAGTGCCTCAGTGTCATCGGTCATCGGATTCTTCCTCGTCTGCATCCTCGCGCGACGTCGGCTCGACCCGGCAGAGCGCGCCCAGGTGACAGCGGCGGCAGGTATCGGCCCCAAGCTTCGGATTAACTTCGAAGCGGCCGCCGGCGAAGTCCTCCGCCAGCCTGCGCGAGCCAGGCATGCCAGTGCGCGATGATCTCAGGCCATTCGAAACCGTTCTCCTTGTCCTCGGTCAACGGAAACTTCGTCGCCGGCTGCAGTCCCTTCAGTGCTTCACCGTCCCGGCTCACGCCCACATATTTCGCTCGCGCGGCGCCGAGGCCGGCAAAGGCGACACCGGTCGGCCGGTCTGGATGCAGGACTGCATAGAGCGGAAGTTGCGGCGCGTCCATCCGGGCGCCGCGCCAGGCTGAGTTCTGAACCTTGCCCGTCTTGTAGTCGATGACGATCAGGTCGTCGCCGACGCGATCGAGTCGGTCGACACGGAGCTTCAATTCGAGCCCGCCGATCGCCAGCTTAAGTTGCCGCTCGGTTTCGACGACCGTGAATGGCGGACGTCCGAGATCGAGTTCGGTCAGATTGGCGATGGCGCGGCATTGCCAATCGGCTTCGAGAGCGGCCGTCCGAACGCCAATCCCAGCCGGAGTGGCCGCCGCCATCGCCTCCTGCACGGCCGCCGCGATGCGGTTACTGCGCGCGGCGTCGTCGAGACTCGCGAGCACCGATTGCGTTCCGAGCGAGGACCACAGGGTCTGCAGTGCGCGATGCAACACGATGCCCCGCAGGCGCCGATCGAAACCCGCCTGCGGTTCCTCGAGCGGCGACGCCGACAGGCGCAATTCCCCAAACGCGCGAAAGGCGCATTGAGACTGCAGTTCGAGCACGCGTGCGCCACCCGGCACAGACGCGTGGGCAAGGGGCGGCGCCGCCTTTTCCGGCAGCGGTTCGAGCCGAGCGCTTTCGAACGCCAGCCGTTCGCGTGTCATCAGGGGCGCTGGAGCCTCGAGCATCGGCGCATCCGCCGGCAGGAGCGACGATCCGTCGACGTCGGTGTCGTTCTCGAAAGTCGGCCAGGATAGGACGAGTGCGGCGGACTGCGACTGCCAGCTCGCGACGATTGCACGCGCATCGGCAACGCAGTCCCCGGGTGTCACGCCGGGCATGCCGAGCTGCCGCTGGATTTCGATCGGCAGCAGGGGATCGACCGCGACGGGACGCGGCCAGACCGTCGCGGTCAGTCCGGCGACCCAGAGACTGTCGAAATGCACGCCCGGGTCTTCGTAGGCATCCAGCACGAACACCGCGGGTTCGCCGCTCTCCGGCTGGAAGGGTGCCGCAGCTAGGCGCCGCAGTTCGCCGAGCGCCTGTGCTCCATCGAGTTCCGGCGCGACGGACGCAAGCGACGCCAATTCCGGGACAAGTTCCCGGAATCGGCGCGCGGCCTGGAATTCGCGGCTGCCAAGCGGATGCTCGCCGGGCCAGCCCCAGGCAGCGAGACAATCGCCGAAAGCCTCCGCCCACGCGCTCGCGCTCCTGCGTCGGGCGCCCGAAAGCTTTCCCGTCGCGGCCTTGCACGACATCGCGAACTTCGCGGCGCCTTCCTGTGAGGCCCGCCTCGCCAGAAAGGCAGTGGTCAGCCTCACCCGCCCCGCTTGATCGCGCAGCGAGAGGTCCGCCGCGATACGCGACGTCCGCTCCGACTGCGCACCCGCGACATGCCCGCTTCGCAGCAATCGGCTTGCGACGGTCCAATCGACGGAACCGGCCGCACAGGCCAGTGCTGCCAGGGCCGCGTCGACGACTGGTTGCGAGGCAAGCGCGTGACCGCCGGCGAGATCGAACAACCGTTCGTCGCGACCGCTCCGCGGCAATTCCAGTTCCGGCTGCAAAGCGCCTGCGAGCGCGCGTTCGAGCGCGCCCCGGTTCTCATCGAGATCTGGAACGATCAGCGCATGGATCCCGTCCGGCGATTGTTCAACGCGCTCGCGGATCCACGCGAGCAGGGTTGCGCGCTCGACGTCCGGATCGCGTGCCGCAAAGCGCCGGCAATCGCCGACGCTGGCCGGGCGCCCGACCCGACTGACCGGCCGTCCCCCGGCCGACATTGCGGCAAACAAGGCGTCGACCGCGGGAGCCGGACGCCTGAAACCCGCGAGTAGTACCGGCGGCCCTGCGATCGGCACGGCATCCGCGAGGACGAGGAGCCGCGCGAGATCTCCCCCGTCGCAGGCCTGCCGCATACGCAGTTCGCCTTCCACCGACGCCGCCCAGCCGAGAAAGGCCTGCTGGTCGCGCGTCAGGGGCCATTGGGCAAGCCTGTCGAGGTCGCCGCCGTAAGCCCGAAGGCGAAGCCAGGACGCGCGGGCTCTCGCGCCCAGATCGGCGGGATCGAGGAGCCCGGGCGCGTCCCGCGCCGCCTGCTGCCACCAGAGCCAGCGCAGGGCGACGGCCGGCAGAACGCCGGGCAGCGCTGGCCGCTCCACGGCCGCCTGTCGCCATTGGAGCGCAAGCCAGGCATCGAGCGGCAGCACCTGCGCGGACGGCCAGACTTTCCGTCCCGCGGCAATCTGGGCGCGATCGTGGAGGCGACGCAGGATGCGAGCCAGGCGCAAATCCGGCGTCAGTAGCAACCCGCCGGCTTGCATATGTGCGATGGATTGGACGTTCGGATTCAAGCTCGCGGCCCGTTCCTGGCCGCAGCATAGGCTGGCCCCGGGCTCAACGGATGAGCCCTCGACCTCAGATCGAGGCCAGCGGCGGCAAGCCGCCGGGCCATTCACCCGCGCGATGGCAGGCGACGAGCCGCGCGTCGCCCGCGGCACGCAAAGACGGATGTTCGGCGCGACAGCGCGGCAGGACATGGGGGCAGCGCGCGGCAAATGGGCAGCCTTCGGTGGCACCCGCGTCGCTCAGTGCGGGGCGCGGATTTGCTGCCCGGCGCAGAAGTCTCCCGCGCGCGCCGGCATCGATCCCGGGGACGGCGTCGAGGAGTTCGCGCGTGTACGGATGCAGCGGCGTTTCGACGAGGGCCCGCCGGCCCGCCGTTTCGACAATGCGGCCGCGATACATGACCATCACGCGTTCGCAGAGACGTGCGACCACGGCCAGGTTGTGGCTGATGAAGAGACTCGCGAGTCCGCGCTCGTCACGAATGCGTTCGAGCAGGCGGACAATCTGGCCCTGCACCGTGACGTCGAGCGCGCTCACGGGCTCGTCGCAGACCACGAAGCTCGGATCGACGATGAGCGCGCGCGCGATGACCGCGCGCTGCAACTGGCCGCCGCTCAGTTGGTGCGGGTAGCGCGCCGCGAGATCGGCGCCGATGCCCACCTCCTCGAGCCGCGCCAGTGCGCGCGCCGCGCGGGCCGCGGCATCCGTGCCTGGATCCAGTGCGCCCAGCGGTTCTGCGACGCTTTCGCGAAGCGTCATTCGCGGATCGAGGCAGGCATTGGGGTCCTGGAATATGTACTGCAGCTCGCGCCGCAAGGGGCGGAATTCACGCTGGCTGAGGCCGTCGATACGCTGCCCGCGCCACCGCAATTCTCCGGCCGCGAGCGGAACGAGCCGCAGGATCGCGCGGCCAAGCGTTGTCTTGCCGCAACCGGACTCGCCGACGAGACCGAGCATCTCATGTTCGGCAATCGCGAGATCGACGCCGTCGACGGCTGCAAGCTCCCGTGCCCGCGTGCCGGATTGCCCGAATCGCACCGAGACGCCCCGCAGTTGCAGCAGTGTCATGGCAGAGCCTCGAGGGTCGGCACGGCTGCAAGCAGGCCTGCGCTGTAAGCATGCCGCGGACCGGCGAGAAAGTCGGCGGCGCCGGCTTCTTCGACGATGCGTCCCTCGAACATGACGGCGATGCGGTCCGCGAGCGCGGCGACGACGCCAAGATCATGGGTCACCAGAAGCAGTCCCATGCCGAATTCGCGGCAGAGTTCGGCGACGAGCGCCAGGATCTCCGCCTGCACCGTGACGTCGAGCGCGGTGGTCGGCTCATCGGCAAACAGCAGACGCGGGCGCGCGACGAGCGCAAGTGCGAGCGCGACGCGCTGGCGCATTCCGCCTGACAGTTCGTGCGGGTATTGCGCCAGCCTGCGGAACGGATCGGGCAGGTGCACGCATTCGAGCATGCGTCTCGATTCGGTCCGCGCTGCGTCCCGGGTCATCCCGTGCGCAGCAATCGCCACTTCCGCGAGCTGATCGCCGATGCGCCGGTGCGGCGTCAGGCTTCCGGAGGCGTCCTGGAACACGAAGCCGATGCCGCGGCCGCGAACCGCCGCCGCGGGACCGCCGCCCAGGAGTTCTCGGCCCTCGAAGCGCACGGATCCCCTTGCGCGGCCATTGGCCGCGAGCAGCCCGACGCAGGCATTCAGGAGTTGGCTCTTGCCGGAACCGGACTCGCCGACAATCGCGACGCTCTCGCGCTCGGCGATCGCCAGGTCGACGGAGTCCACGGCGCAGACCGGCGGCTCGCCTGCAAACTCGACCGTCAACGCGCGAATCTCCAGAAGCTTCATCAGCGGTCCCGCGGATCGAGGGCGTCGCGCAGTCCGTCGCCCAGGAAGTTGAACGAGAACACGAGCAGCACCAGACAGCCCGCCGGTACGGCGAGCATCCACGGCGCCGTTTCCATTTCCGCCGCGCCGTCCGCGATCAGGTTGCCGAGGCTCGCGAGCGGTTCCTGGATGCCGATGCCGAGGAAACTCAGGAAACTCTCGACCAGGATCACCTGCGGCACCGTCAGCGTCGCGTAGACGATTACCGGCCCCAGCAGGTTGGGCACGATGTGACGCGCGACGATGCGAAGCGTCCCCGCGCCGCCGACGACCGCAGCCTCGACGAATTCGCGCTCGCGCAAGGCGAGCGCCTGCCCGCGGACGATGCGGGCCATCGTCAGCCAGCCGAAAGCCCCGATTGCGACGAGGAGTGTCAACGGCCCGCGACCGAATACGACGGTCAGGATGATTACGAAGAACACCTGCGGCAAGGCATAAAGCACGTCGACGAAGCGCATCATCAGGGCATCCGCGCGGCCGCGCAGATATCCCGCGAGCGCGCCCCAGGCAACGCCGATGACCAGACTGACGAGCGTGGCCGCGAGCGCGATCGCGAGCGAGACCCGCAATCCCAGCAGCGTGCGTAGCAGCAGGTCACGACCCAGTCGGTCGGTTCCGAGCCAGTGCCCATCCGCCTCGAATGGCGGCGCGGCCATGTGCGCCCAGTCGATCTCGTCCTCGCGGTAGCCGATGAATAGCGGCCCGACAATAGCCGCGAGGACCAGGAATGCGAGCACGGCGAAACCGGTCGTCGCGGCACGATCCGCGCGCAACTGTTCGAGCGCGTCGCGCCAGAGTCCTCCCTTCACGCGCGCCGCTCGCGCCGGATCCGCGGATCGAGCCAGGCATAGACGAGATCGGCCAGGAGATTCAGCAGGATCATCAAAGCGGCATAGACGATCACCATGCCCATGACGAGCGTGTAATCGCGATTGAGCGCTCCGTGGACCAGGTGACGGCCCATGCCCGGAAGTCCAAAAAGCGTTTCCACGACGAGCGAACCCGCGAGCACGGCGGCGGCCGCGGGCCCGAGATAGCTCACGACCGGAAGCATGGCGGCGGGCAGCGCATGCCTCAGGATCACGGTGCGCTCCGGGAGACCGCGCGCGCGCGCGGCCCGGATCCAGGTTGCGCGAAGGACTTCGAGCAGGCTCCCGCGCGTCAACCGCGCAAGATAGGCGACGACCGGCAGTGCGAGCGTGACGACCGGCAGGACGAGATCCGCGGGCCGTCCCGGCATCCATCCAGCGACCGGCAGCCAGCGCAGCCATATCCCGAAAACGAGCGTCAGCAGCGGAGCGATGACGAAAACCGGAATCGAGATGCCCGCGACCGCGATCGTCATGACGAGGCGATCCGTGGCCCGCCCGCGGGTCAGCGCGGACCAGATCCCCGCGGGCACGCCGATCGCGAGCGCGAGCCCGAGCGCCGCCAGGCCGATCGTCAGGCTGACCGGGAGGCCATCCGCAATCAGTTCGCTGACGGTGAAATCCCGGAATTTGAACGAGGGACCGAAATCCCCGCGCAGGAGGCCCGACAGGTAGCGGCCGAATTGCACGAGCACGGGTTGATCGAGGCCGTAGGCCGCTTCGAGGTTTGCGCGGATCTCCGGCGGCAGCGCCTGTTCCTCGTCGAAAGGCCCGCCAGGCGCCAGGCGTGTCAGCAGGAAAGACAGCGCGATGATGAAGGCAAGCGTTGGAAGCGCAGCCAGCAGTCGCCGCAGGACGAACAGGATCGTGCTCATCTCAGGAATGCACTCGAAATTCGGGCCGCAAACCATTGAATCACAATGCTATGTTAACCCAAGCGCCCCAGGTTCCGATACGATGCGCCGCGGGAATCGGAGTGGACTGAATGCGGAAGATCCTGGTCGGCCTCAAGCGCGTCATCGACTTCAACGTGCGCGTGCGCGTGCGTCCCGACGGAACGGGCGTCGTCACCGACGGCGTCAAGCTGAGCGCAAACCCCTTCGACGAAATCGCGCTCGAAGAGGCTATTCGCATGCGCGAGCGCGGCGAAGCCGATGAAGTCGTCGTCGCAAGCATCGGCCCGGAGGAAATCCAGCCGCAGCTGCGCAATGCGCTCGCGATGGGCGCCGACCGCGCAATCCTGATCAAGGCCGACGCCACGATAGAGCCGCCCGCGGTCGCGCGCGTCCTGCTCAAGCTCGTCGAGAAGGAGTCGCCACGCCTGGTCATCCTCGGCAAGCAGGCGATCGACGACGACTGCAGCCAGACGGGCCAGATGCTGGCCGCAATCTGGGACCGCCCACAGGCGACATTCGCCTCGAAGATCGAACTCAAAGGGGATGTCGCCCGCATCACGCGCGAGGTGGACGCCGGTCTCGAAACCATCGAAGTGGACCTGCCGGCAGTCTGCACCACCGATCTCCGGCTCAATGAGCCGCGCTACATCAAACTGCCCGACATCATGAAGTCGAAGAAGAAGCCGCTCGAGATCGTCGACATCGCGACCCTCGGCGTGGATCCGGCGCCGGTCCTCAAAGTACTCAAGTACGAGCCTCCGCCGCAACGGCAGAAAGGCGTGATGGTCAAGGATGCTGCGGAACTTGTCGCAGCGCTCCGTCAGAAGGGGCTCGTCTGATGAACCGCGTCCTCATTGTTGCCGAGCACACAGACGGCAAGCTCAATCCCGCCGTCGCCAAGTGCGTGAGCTGCGCCGCATCGCTTCCCGATGCGGAGATCGACATCGCAGTGCTCGCGAAGGACGGAGCGGCAGTCGCGGCTGCGGCCGCCGCGATCAAGGGCGTCGCCCGCGTCCTGCTCGTGAAAAATCCCGCGAACGAACCCGCCCTCGCCGCCGTGCTCGCGCCCCAGGTCGCGAAACTCGCCGAAGGCCATTCCCATGTGCTCGGTCCTTCGACGACTTTCGGCAAAGACCTCATGCCGCGGGTCGCGGCCCTGCTCGGCGCGCCGCAGGTGAGCGACGTCATGGCGATCGAATCGGCGACCCGATTCCGGCGGCCGGTGTATGCGGGCAATGCGATCGCGACCGTCGAAGCACCGGCCGGCCGGCAGATCGCCGCCACCGTCCGGGTCGCCTCGTTCCAGGCGGCGCCGGGAGGCGGATCGGCGCCTGTCGAAACCCCGACGCTCGACGTCAAGCTTCCTGCTTCCACGCGCTTCGTCTCGGTCTCCGCGGCCCGAAGCGACAGGCCCGAACTCCAGAGCGCGGCGCGTGTCGTTTCCGGCGGACGGGCGCTCGGCAGCGCCGACAACTTCGCAATGATTCAGCGGCTCGCGGACCGGCTCGGCGCGGCGGTCGGCGCCTCGCGCGCGGCCGTGGACGCCGGCTTCGCGCCGAACGAAATGCAGGTCGGACAGACCGGCAAGATCATTGCGCCGGAACTCTATGTCGCGATCGGCATCAGCGGCGCGATCCAGCATCTGACGGGCATCAAGGATGCGCGCACGATCGTCGCCATCAACAAGGACGCCGAGGCGCCGATTTTCGAAGTCGCCGATTACGGCCTCGTCGGCGACCTCTTCACCCTGGTGCCGGAAATCGAGAAGCTGCTGTAGTTGCGTAGAGTAGCCACAACGACAAGCCGATGATCGTGACCCAGGTGCCCGCAATCCCGTAGAAGCGACCGAAAGTCACGCCGGAACTTTGCGTCAGCCCCCAGGCATGCAGCACGCGGCTCGCGAGCAGCAGGAGTCCGGCGCCGTGCACCGCTTCCGACGGCAAGCCCGTGATCTCGGCCAGGACGAGCAGCAGCAAGGCCAGCGGCACGTACTCGATGAAGTTTCCCTGCACTCGAACGGCCTTAACCATCGACTCGTCCATGCCGGGGCCGAGCCCCACCTTCAAGTGCCGTCGCAGTAGCGAGACCCGCACGGACAGGACGACCAGCAACAGGCCAAGCAGGCCCGCGTACATGAATGAGGCCGGGCCGGCGGTCACTTGAGTTGACTGAGCACGTGCTCTGCGCTCGAGACCTTGAATTCGCCCGGCGCCTCGACGTGAACCTGCTTCACGACGCCGTCGTCGATCACGAGCGCGAAGCGCTTTCCGCGCATGCCCATGCCGTGACCGCGGGCATCGAGTTCGAGCCCGAGCGCACGGGAGTAGTCGCCGTTGCCGTCGGCCGCCATCACGATATCCTCGCCGACGCCTGCGGACTTGCCCCAGGCGTTCATGACGAACACGTCGTTGACAGCAAGACACACGATCTTCGCCACGCCCTTGGCGCGAAGCGCCGCGGCCTGTTCGATGAACCCCGGCAGGTGCTTGGCGCTGCAGGTCGGCGTGAATGCGCCCGGTACCGAGAAGAGCACGACCCGGCCCTTGCCGAGGAGCTCTCCGGCGCTCACGTTCGTGGGGCCGTCCTTGCCCATCAGCTTCAGTGTGCCTTCGGGAATCCTTTCGCCTGCCTTGATTGTCATCGTTCGTTTCCTTCAGTGGATGATTCAGGTCGCGGCCCGCTTTGCCGGCTGCGACGCTCCCGGAAAGCCGCCCGCTTTGACGAGCATGCCGGGCACGGCGTGCCCGACATGCGGCTCGATCCAGCGCGCCGTCGCGATTGCCCGCTCGAGATCGATGCCGGTCTCGATGCCCATGCGCGAGAGCATGTAGACCAGGTCCTCGGTCGGAATGTTTCCGGTGGCCGCGGGCGCGAACGGGCAGCCACCGATACCGCCGAGGCTTGCGTCGAGAACCCCGGCGCCGGCCATGACGGCCGCGTACGCATTGGCGATGCCCGTATTCCGCGTGTTGTGAAAGTGGCCGCGGAGTTTCATGCCCGGGAGCGCTTCGGCGACGCGGCCGAAAATTTCGGTGACCTGTCCCGGCACGCCGACGCCGATGGTATCTGCGATCGCAATTTCGAACGGGGCGCCGCCGGCAAGCTCGCGCGCGATTTCCACGACCCGCGCGGGCGGTACTTCGCCCTCGAAAGGGCAACCGAACGCCGCCGAAATCGTCACCTGCGCACGGATACCCGCCGCATGCGATGCAGCGGCGATTTCGAGCCAGGTCCTGATCGACTCCGCGCTCGTGACGCCTTGATTGCGTCGATTGAATTCGTCGGTCGTGAAGACGACCATGCCGATCTCCTCGCAGCCGACGGCGGCGGCGCGGTCGAAACCGGCGCGATTCAGCACGAGACCGATGTAACGGACCCCTTCGCGGCGCGGCAGCGCCTTCATCACGGCCTCGGCGTCCGCCATCTGCGGCACGCGCCGCGGACTGACGAAACTCGCCACCTCGATGCGCCGGATGCCCGCATCGACGGCGCGGCGGATGAATTCGATCTTGACCTCGGTCGGGACCGTCGCCGACTCGTTCTGCAGGCCGTCGCGAGGTCCGACTTCCACGATTCCGAGCTGGCGCGCCGGTTTCATCTTCCGCAATTGTATACGCAAAAGGCCGCGGCGATTTCGCGCCGCGGCCCTTGCCGGCGATCCGATTGCAGCTCCGATCAGCCGCTCATACTGCTGGTCCAGAGATCGGCGACGCCGCGAATCTTCGCGTTGGCGGCCGCGGCGGCCTTGAACGCTTCCTTCGCCTGGGAAGACTTCTTGCTGTTCGCCAGGGAGATGCCGAGGAGCATGTTGAGGTCGTCCGGCCGGCGCAGCTTGCCCTTCGTAACGCCGCGCTGTGCCGCTTCGCTCGCCTTCGCGTAATTCCTCAGCGTGAAGTACGCGGTCGCAAGTTTGGCTTCAGGCTCGCCTGTCGCGATCGCCTTTGCCTCCGCCTCCTGCTGGGACAGCGTCGCCTTCACGCGATCGACCTGCCCTTTCGCATCCGCGAGCAGGCGGTTGTTGCGGTCGTCCTTCTTGATCGCTCCGGCCGCCATGCCCTTCTCCATCATCGCAACGGCTTCGCCTGGGCTCGAGAGATCGAGCGCCGTCTCGGCGTACTTCGCATAGTGTTCGCCGGACAGGAGACCGCGCGCCGCGCCGAGACGATAGATGTTGATCATCACGACGGGGTCCTTTGCGGACTGCACCTCATAGGCGCTTGCGAGCTGCTTGAACACGCTCGATTTCGGGGCGGCCGCCATGAGCCGATGCAGTGTCTCCATGCGCTTTGCATCGTTGTGGGTCTCGAAATAGGCGGAGTTCAGCATTTCAAGCAGCGGCCCGTTCTTCCCAGTGCGTCCCGCCTTCTGGTTTGCCGCGATGGCTTTCTCGAGGGTTGCAGGTGCCGCGCGGTAGTCCTTCAACTGCATCTGGCTGGTTGCGAGCAACGTCAGGTCGTCGGCCGTCAGCGCGCCCTGTGCGGCCAGCTTGTCGAAAGCCGCAATGGCGTTTCGATAGTCGCGAAGCGCGTAATGAGTGGTCGCCTTGAGGCGAAGCTTGCGTGTGAGATCCGCACCCGTCACGCGGCCCGTCGCGAGGCGCTCGTCCACCGTCTGGAGCACCAGCTTGTGGTCCTTGGCCCCACTTGCCGCCCAGATCAGCAATTCGTTGATGCCCTGCTCTTCCTCCCTGGAAAGCGGCGCTTTCGCCTTGGCCTCTTTCAGGAGGCGGATCGCCTCGCTGTAATTGCCTTTCTGTCCCGCGGTCTGTGCTTCCTTGGCCTTGTCCGCCAGTTCCTTGCGCCAGCCGCCAGCGGACTGTGCCTGTGCGATGGCTTCGCCCGACAGCGTGAGCGCCGTGATGCCGGCGATCGGCAGAGCCATCAGGATCGCCAGAGCGCTGGCACGGATATTCAAAGTATTCGACATCAGGAGTCTCCTGCTCAACCGGCCGCCGGGGCCGTTTCGGTTCGCGACGTTCGTGCGATCCACAAGCCTGCAATGCGCGCCATGGGGCTCCCAGCGGGAGCCGCGGCCGCAGCGGCCTCGAATGCCGCGCGCGCTTCGTCGCGACGGCCCAGCTCAAGCAATGCGGCGCCCAGCAACAGGTTGGCGTCGTCGAGGCGCGCGACGCCGCCCTTGGCGATGCCACGGCGGGTGGCTTCGACCGCCTGCTGGAAGTCGCCGGTGCTGTAGAAGCCGAGGCCGACCTTGACGTCCACCTCGCCCTTGGCGTTCTTGGCGGCGGCTGCGGATTCGCCAGGCAGCGACTTCTTGTCCTGCGCGACGGCCGCCTTCGCCTCCGACAGGATCTGCTGGTTCGTGCCGGCGCTCGGCACGACGCCGTCCTTCATGCCACGTTCCAGCGCGCGCGCGGCCTCGCCCGGGCTACCCGCGACGAGAGCCGTGTCGGCGTAGTTCAGATAGCCACCGACGGTCGCGAGGCCACCCTTCGGATCGCTAACCGCAAGCCGAAACGCATTCAACATAACGACACGGTCTTCTTTGGCCTGCGACTGATAGATGGCCACGATACGGCTGTAGTATTCCTTGTCCGGATAGTAGCTCACCAGCGCCTCGAGATTCGTCAGTCGCCCCGCGTCGTCCTTCAGTTCGACGAAACAGCGGTCGCGAAGCTGGAACCACATTTCCTTGGGCGTCTCGTTCTTCGCGACGGTGAGTTCGATCGCCTTGCCGAGATACTGCGCGGCCTCGGCAAAGTGATTCGCCTGCAGGTGCAGGCGCCCAAGCGTCTCGAATTCATCCGGCTCGACGTCCGTGGACGTGTCCACGAATTTCTGGAAGTTCAGCAGGGTCTTTTCCTTGTCCTGCTTGTTGCTGTAATGCGCCGCAAGCTGGCGGTACATCGCGCCGATGGCGTCCGGGTCGGCAAGATCTTCGGCCAGATACGCTTCTATTGCGGCCGCAAATGCATCCTGGTCGCCCACACCCTGAGTCGCCTGGAGACGCCAGGTGGCGATTGCCTTGCGCTCGTCTCGGGTCGGCGAGGGGAGTGCCTCGAGGGCCGGCAGCGCGGTCAGCACATCCGCCCACTTCTTGGCGTTCGCGGCCGTCTGCACTGGAGCCGCCAGTTTGCGGAACTCCTTACTGTATTCCGGTTGCCGCTCCTCGCCCTGCTTGGTCTCGTTGGTCTCCTTGGCCTTCTCGGTGCTGGCTGGCGCGCGCGGCGCGGGTTGCTGCTGGTACTGCGCAAGGGCAATTGCGGGCAATGCGAATGCCAGGGCAAGCGCAACACCCAGCGCGGCTATGCGGTCGAATCCTGAATTGCGTGCGGTCATTTCCCCTTCCTCGGCAGCGGCACCTTGCCGGTCGTGTCACGTGGGCCGGGTTTATACCCCAAAACCCGCCCGGCTGTCTCCCGGTGCCTGATTCAGTGGACTGTCGGATTCTGCCTACGGTTCCGGCCCGGAAAAGATACCTGCAGATTCAGCCCAGGTTCAGCCGCGATGCCTTCAATAAAAAGGCCCGCCGTTGGCGGGCCCGGTCGTGATATTCGGGTTCGCCGCCCCGTCAGCCTCCGCGATACTCCCCGGAGGGCGGCGGTTCGGCAATGAACCCGACCTTGCGCATACCTCCTCGCTGGAGCACGGCAAGGGTATCTGCCACATATTCGTATCGTGCCCGCTTGTCCGCCCGGATATGGACCTCCGGTTGCGGATCCTTCACGGCCTCCTGCAACACGTAGTTGAGGAGCGCCGCGCGATCGACGCTGTTCTCGTTCCAGTAGACCGAACCGTCGAAATCGATCGAGAGATTGATGTTCTCAGGCTTCGTCTGGGTCGGCTTGTTCACTTCCTTCGGCAAGTCGATCTTGACCGCCTGAGTCATCACCGGGACCGTGATGATCATGATGATCAGGAGGACCAGCATGATGTCCACGAGCGGAATGACGTTCGGCTCGACCATCGGGTCGCCTTCGTCCTTGCCGACCGCAATCGCCATGGCTTACTTCCCGGGCACGCGCGAGCCGGACAGGATGGCGGCCTGCACGTCGTGGGCGAAGTAGTTGGCGCGCTCCATCAGGTTCTTGTTTCCACGCAACAAGCCGTTGAAGCCGAGCACCGCGGGGACTGCGACCGCGAGACCCATGGCCGTCATGATGAGCGCCTCACCGATCGGACCGGCAACCTTGTCGAGAGACGCCTGGCCGGCGATCGAGATGCTGATCAGCGCGTTGTAGATGCCCCACACCGTGCCGAACAGGCCGACGAACGGCGACGTCGCGCCGACCGATGCGAGCACGACCATGCCGCTCTGGAGGCTCGACTGCAGCATGTTTGTGCGCTTGTCGATGTGCGACTGCACCCAGTCCGAGAGCTCGATGTTGCTCGTGACATCCCGCCCCGCGTTCTTGCGATGATGGTCCAGCGCCTGGAGACCGTCCTGCGCGATGTCGCGGAAGGGGTTGACCTTTCCCTTCAGCTTGCCGATGCCTTCCTGCATCGACCCCGCCGAAAAGAACTGCTTCTCCGCCTCAGTCGCTACTTTGCGGAGCATTCTCTGGTCGAGCCACTTGTTGATCATGACGAGCCATGACCAAAGCGACATGACGATCAGGATGACGAACACGGCCTTGCCGACATAGTCGCTCGTGGTCCAGAGCGCCTCAATGCCGTACGGGTTATCAGTTGTTAATGTGGTTTCACCAGCCATTCTGCAGTCCCTCTAACAGAAAAGATTTTCCGGAAAGTCGATGCCGCCATTGGCGGATTGCGCCCCTCCGGTCCCTGATCATTCTTCGCGCGTCATTCCAGCTTGAACACGATCGGCAGAGTTGCCTGGGCATCGACTGGCTGGCCGTCGCGCTTGCCGGGATCGAACGGCAGCCGGCGCACCACGCATTCCGCTGCGCCGTCAAGCCGCGGGAAGCCGCTGCTCTGATTGACGCTCATCGCGCCCACCTTGCCAGCCGCGTCGATCGTAATCGTGAGCATCACGCGCCCTTCTTCGCTCAGGCGGCGCGACGCCGACGGATAGCAGGCGTTGATGGCGGCAGCGATGCGATCGCCGCGCGCCTTGATGCGGGGTGGCGTCGTCGTCGACGCGCGGGCCGGTGTCTGCGGCTGCTGCCGCGGCGTTTCCTGGACCTTCGCGGTAATCGCCGTCGTCGGTCCTTCGAATGCCGGCAGATCGATCAGCGGCGGCGGCACGACGGGCGGCGGCACGTCCACCGGCGGCGGCGGCGGCGGCTCGTCGAGATCTTCAGGCGGCGGCGGCGGCGGCGGGAGATCCACGATCGAGAAATCCTCGATGATCTCCATGCCCGAGCGCACCAGGCCCTGCTTCAGGGCCCAGAAAAAAATCACGTGAAGAACGAGAATTCCGACGAAAACTGCCGTCGTGCGAGACGTTCCTGCGGAATAGGTGTTCGCCATACCGGACCTATCTCACCCCTCGTCCGTTCTAGCCGGTCGCAAGCCCCTCGTCAGGGCCACGGCCCCCGCCAATTTCTTGTCGGCGCACACGCAGGCACGCCCCGATTCCGGCTACGGCCACCTTAGCGGTTGGCCGTTTCGACTGCAAGCACCGGGCGCCGCCACTTCTGCGGGCGGCGCCGGGCGAGCATACCAAACGCCGGTCGCCGCCGAATTCGTCAGTTCAGGCGGAACACGATCGGCAATAACGCCTCGGCAGCAACGGCGCTGCCATCCCGCCGCCCGGCGACGAACTCGATCCGCTCGATCACGCAGTCGAGTGTCGCGTCGAGCCGCGGAAATCCCGAACTCGCGGCCACGCTCCAGGCCGCGGCATTGCCAGTCGCGTCGATCAGGACCTTCGCCACGACACGCCCTTCTTCGCCGGCCCGCCGGGCTGCGGCGGGATAGCAGGCGTCGATCAGCGCCGCCAGTCGGCGGTCACGCGTCCGCAGTGCCGGCGCCCGGTATTCCGCCATTGGAATGACGGCACCGCTGCCCGCAACCTGGACCGATACTTCGCCATTCGAAAGCGGTGCGTCCGGGAATTCCTCGAAACGCGGGATCAATGACTCGTCGGGTTTCGGGACGCCCAGGGCATAGTCCTCGATTGGAGCCGTCGCGTCCGGCCGAACAGTCGGAAATGGCTTCTCTTGCGGCGGAAAGAACTTTATCGGTGCATCGGGCGGATTGACTTTCAGGGTCGGGGGTCCGGGTCCGCTCGCAATCAGGACGAATGCTCCCAGATGGAGTCCGGCGATGGCCGTCAGAATGACTGTCTGACGCGAGGCCTTCGCCGCGAACGTCGTTGTCATAAGTCACCTCCTGGCCGCGTTCGTACTTCTAACGCTTGCTCCGGCCAACTCGGGTTGAGCCTGCGCTCACGTACCCGTCGCCGCGGCCTTGCGCTCGCGCGCGACGATCACCGTGATCCCGGAGAGTGTCAGCAAGCCGCCGACAATCATCCGCCAATCCAACACGTCGCCGAGCAGCAGCACCGAGAACAGGACGCCGAAAAGCGGCGTCAGCACGGTCACCGGCGCGACGCTCGAAACTGCATATCGCCGGATCAGGGCGAAGTAAGCCGTGTGCGCCACGAGACTCGCTAGCATGGCCGAGTACAGCACGGCAGCCCAACCGATCGTCCCGGCCTGCTTGAGACTTTCGAACTGTCCATCCTCGAGCAGCCAGGAGAGCGGCAAAAGCAACGGGAGGCTGCCCCAGGCGAGCCAGGCCTGTAGTTCGAGCGGCTCGAGCTCATGAACGCGCTTGATCGCGATCAGCCCGACCGCGCCGATGAACGAGGCGATCACGATGAGCAGCAGGCCCGACCAGGATGCGAAAACGTCGGGGCTGAACCCGATCAGCATGACGCCGACAAAGGACATCGCAATCCCGAGCCAGCGCCGCCAATGGATCCGCTCTCCGAGCATCAGCACGGAGAGCAACGTCGCAAACGGCACGCCGAGTTGTCCCGCGATCGCGACCGAGGACATGTTGCCGGACAGCGCGACGCCCGAATACATCAGTGCAAACTGCAGTCCACCGCTGCAGGTCGCCGCAGTCAGCAGCCAGCGCATCTCCCCACGCCGGACACGCAGCCACGGCCAGACGACGAGGCCTACGATCAGGAAGCGCATGAAGCTCAGGAACACGGGCGGGAAACGATCGGCCGAGAGCTTCACCGCGACGATGTTGAAGCCCCAGATCGCGTTGATCACCACGAGCTGGCCGAGATGGGTGCGATGAACCTCGGTCACGCCGGAACCAGGATTTCCGGCGCTGGCGGGCGCAGGTTGTACTGAGACGCCATGGCGTGGCCGTAGGCGCCGGCGTCCGCGATCAGGAGCACGTCGCCCTCTTCGCAACGCGGCAATCGGCGATCGCGTCCCAGTTCGTCCCCGCTTTCACAGATCGGGCCGACGATCGTGCAAGTCTGCGTCGCGGGCTCGTCGAGCCGCGAGAGATTCACGATCTCGTGAAATGCGCCGTAGAGGGCTGGCCGGATCAGCGAGTTCATGCCGGTCGCGATGCCGACATAAGATTTCGCTCCCTTGCCTTTCGTCTGTGTCACGCGCGCAAGCAGCACGCCCGCGGCCGCGACCAGGAAGCGGCCGGGTTCGAGCCAGAGCCCGAACTTCGGATGTGCGCGGCGGAATGCGACCAATTGACGGTCGAGGCCCGGCAGATCGACCGGTTCGAGGCGCGCGCGATCGGGCACGCCGAGACCGCCGCCGAGGTTCAGAACCTGAGCCTCGGGATAGTGAACGGCATTCTCCGCGAGCACCCGCGCGGGCCCGAGCCAGCCTTCAAGATCGAAATTCCCGCTGCCGCCATGGGCGTGAAGGCCGACGACACGCGCGCCCGCGGCCGCCACCGCCTGCGGAAGATCCGCAAATTCCTCGGGTGGCACGCCGAACTTCGAATGCAGGCCGCCGGTTCGGACCTTCTCGTGATGGCCATGACCCTGCCCCGGATCCAGGCGCAGGAATATTTCGCGTCCCGCAAAAAGCGCGGGCCAGGACCTCAAGACGTACAGATTGTCGACCGTGACCCGGAGTCCCAGTTCCAGCGCCCAGCGGTACTCGGCCTGCGGCGCGAAGTTCGGCGTGAAGAGCACGCAATCGCGCGTGGCGCCGGGCACCGATTCCATGACCCGCTCGACCTCGCCGCGCGACACGCACTCGAAACCGCATCCGAGCGATGCGAGGGCGCGCAGGATTTCCGGGTGGGGATTGGCTTTGATCGCGTAGAGCACGCGAGCGACGGATCGCATATCGAGCAGTGCGCGCGCCTGCGACTCGACGGTCGCCAGATCGTAGGCATAGGCGCATTCGCGCTCGCCGAGCGCGGTCAGGAGAGCGATTTGCCGCTTGCGCCACCACGGCATTGCCGGCGCTTCACTCATGGACCGATACCCGCACCGGGCGGCGTCAAAACAAAAGGCCGCGGTCCCGGCGGGACGCGGCCTTTCATCGGCACCGCCGCATGCGGTGCGACGGATTCACGCTTCGTCGACGTCGTTGAACTCCTCGAGTTCGCGCTGGAGGCGCTTTTCCTCCAGCACGTCTTCGACTTTGCTCCACGCGGACTGCTGTACCGGACGACGGGGCCCTTTCGGCCTGCGCTCGACGACGATCAGCTTGTCGAGGTCTCCGTCCTGCTCAGTCGTCTCCCCGAGAAACTCGTCCTCGAGGTCGAAAGACTCATCATTGCGCTCTTTCATTCCTTGGAATTCCTAGAGAAATCAATGATTTATGCAACAAACCCCACTAGCGCGGGGCTGCGCAATATATACGAAAAGCGGCGTTTTTCAACCCATGCCGGCCAGACGGCCGGACTTAGCCCCATTCCCGGGCGTCAGCGCGACTCGCAGGCCTGCAGGCACTCGCTGTACTTGTCATCGCAGATCTGGAGCTTCAGGGAATCCCCGTCCGCGCTCTGCATGCATTCGTCCGACTTGACGTCGCACTGCTCGATGCACTTTTCATCCGCCATCGGTTGGGCGTCAGAATCCGGCCGGATATCGTCGGCGACCGCGGGTGCGCCCGACAACAGGGAAGCAAGTGCCACGGCCAGAATTCGGCTTTTCGCCATAATCATCGCCCTCGCTCCTTGCGGCAGCGCGTATCTATACGGCACGCCGCGCCGCTCTGCAATTAGGCGGCATAGTCTCGGCTCGCGGCACTGAATGCCGCCTGAACGAGTCACGCAAGCCAGCCACCGTCCGCCGTCAGGCAACTGCCAGTCGTGTAGGAAGCCGCATCCGAAACCAGGTAGAGCACCGCGCCGGCCATTTCGTCCGGTTTTGCGATGCGGCCCATCGGGACGAGGCGCTCCATCGCCGCGCGCAGTTTCTCGTTCTCGTGGATTGCCGCCGCAAAGCGTGTGTCGACGATTCCTGGCACGAGCGCATTCACACGAATGCCTGGCGTCCCCACTCCTTTGCGAGGCCCTGCGTCATATTCACGATCGCCGCTTTCGTCATCGAATAGCAGGCCTGACCGTCCATCGGGCGAAAGGCGTTGACCGAGGCGACGTTGACGATCGCGCCCTTGCCCTGGGCGAGCATGCGCCGCGCGGCTTCGACCGAAGTCCAGAAATAACCGCGGATATTGACGTCGACCGTTTTCTGATAGGCCGCGAGGTCCATGTCCACCGCCGGACCATAGTAGGGATTGGTGGCTGCGTTGTTGACGAGGATGTCGAGGCGGCCGCAGCGCGCATCGATCTCGCTGAGCGTGGCGGAAATCTGCCCCGGCTCGCCGATGTGGCAGGCAAGCGCAAAGGCCTGACCGCCGGCGTCACGTACTTCGGCCGCGACCGCCTCGCAGGCTTCGACGCGGCGGCTCGTGACCGCGAGAATCGCGCCGTGCCGTGCGAGCAGCAATGCGATCGAGCGGCCGATTCCGCGGCTCGCGCCCGTGACGAGCGCGACGCGACCGCTCAGATCGAATGTGTCGCCCGACATGCGGGAATCCTAGCATTACAATCCGGCATGCTCATTCCGCGTCGCGACCTGGATTTCCAGCTGTTCGAGGTGCTGGATGCCGCGGCCCTCTGCGGCCTGCCGCGCCATGCGGAACACGACCGCGCCGTTTTCGATGGCGTCATCGACACCGCGTATCGCATTGCCGAGGACCGTTTCGCTCCCTATGCCGCCGCCTGCGACGTCAACGAGCCGCGTATCGTCGACGGGCGCGCCTGGACGATTCCGGAAACGCGTGCGGCGCTCGCGGCCTACAACGAAGCGGCGTTCACGGCCGCGACCTTCGACGCCGCGGACGGCGGCCTCCAGATGCCGCTCGTCATCGCCAAGGCCTGCACCGCCATTTTCTCGAGCGCGAACGTAGCCTTTCATTCCTATGCGGCGCTGACCGCGGGCGCCGCCGACCTGCTCGTGAGCTTCGGCAATGACGATCAGCGCCGGCGCTTTGTGCGTCCGATGCTGGCCGGGCGGTTCACCGGCACGATGTGCCTGTCGGAACCGCACGCGGGCTCTTCGCTCGTCGACATCCGCTGCCAGGCACGTCGCCAGCCCGATGGCAGTTACCTCCTCACCGGTTCGAAGATGTGGATTTCCGGTGGCGACCACGCGCTCGCCGAGTCAATCGTGCATCTCGTGCTTGCTCGGACCCCCGGCGCACCGCCGGGCGTCCGCGGCATTACGCTCTTCGCCGTGCCGCGCGACCGGATCGGCGAGGACGCCTCGGTCGGCGAACCCAATGACGTTCGTCTCGCCGGGCTCAATCACAAGATGGGCTGGCGCGGGACGACGAACTGCGTTCTTGCGTTCGGGGAACAAGGCGCCTGTCGCGCGGAACTGGTCGGCGAGGAAAATCGCGGCCTCGAATACATGTTCCAGATGATGAATGCCGCGCGCATCGGCGTCGGAACGAATGCCGTCGCACTCGGTTATGCGGCGTACCTCGAGGCGCTCGCCTATGCGCGTGAGCGTCCGCAGGGCCGCCCGGTTGCTGCAAAGGACCCTGCCGCGCCACCGGTGCCGATCATTCGCCACGCCGACGTGCGCCGGATGCTGCTCGCGCAGAAATGCTGGGTCGAGGGCGGGCTTTCGCTCGTGCTCTATTGCGCGCGCCTCGCCGACGAAGAGCGCTCGGCCCCGGACGAGCCGGCGCGCAAACGCCTCCGCGTCCTGCTCGAACTCCTGACGCCGATCGCCAAATCCTGGCCGTCCGAGTACTGTCTCGAAGCCAACAAGCTCGCGATTCAGGTTCACGGCGGCTACGGCTATACGCGCGACTATCCGGTCGAGCGGCTGTATCGCGACAACCGCCTCAATCACATCCATGAAGGCACGCACGGGATTCACGGACTCGACCTGCTCGGCCGCAAGGTGCCGATGCAGCGCGGTGCCGCATTGACGGAGCTGTTTGCCCGCATGAAGGACACGATTGCCGCTGCCGAAGGTTCTGCCGCGCAGGCCCCGCATGCGGCGGCGCTCAAGGCGGCCATCGAAGGTATCGGTGAAACGACCGCTCGACTCGTCGAGATGATCCCGAAGAATCCCGAGCTCGCGCTCGCGAATGCGACTCTTTACCTCGACAGCCTCGGACACGTCGTCGTCGCCTGGCGATGGCTTGCGCAGGCCCTTGCAGCGGAGGCTGCGTTGCCGTCTGCCACATCCGAGGATCAGGATTTCTACCGCGGAAAACTCGCCGCGTGCCGGTACTTCTTCCGCTATGAGCTGCCTCGCATCGAGCCCACGCTGCGCCTGCTCCGCTCGCTCGACGACACCGCGCTCACAATTCCCGACGCGGCGTTCTAGGAAGCGAGCGGCCGATACTCCAGACCGAGGTCGCGCGCGACAGCTTCGTGCGTAATGGCGCCTTCGTGGACATTCAGGCCCGCGGCGAACCCGGCATCGCGCGCCAGCGCCTTCTTCCAGCCGCTGTCGGCGAGTGAGCGCACGAAAGGCAGCGTCGCATTCGTCAGCGCGAACGTCGACGTGCGCGGCACGGCGCCCGGCATGTTCGTCACGCAGTAATGCACGACGCCATCGACGACATAGGTCGGATCCGCGTGCGTCGTCGGCCTGCTCGTTTCAAAACACCCTCCCTGGTCAATCGAGATGTCGACCAGAACCGCGCCTTTCTCCATGCGCCGCACCATTTCGCGCGTGACGAGCTTGGGCGCCGCTGCTCCGGTCACGAGCACCGCGCCGATCACGAGGTCCGCCTGGATCACGAGCCGCTCGACCGACTCGATCGTCGAGTAGGCGGTTTCGATCTGGCTGCCGAACTGAACGTCGAGTTCGCGCAGGCGGCGTAGCGAACGGTCCACGACCGTGACCTGTGCGCCGAGGCCCACTGCCATCTGTGTCGCATTCGTGCCGGCGACGCCGCCGCCCAGAATCACCACCCGCGCCGGCGCGACACCCGGCACCCCGCCCAGCAGCACGCCGAAGCCGCCATTCGCTTTCTGCAGGGCAGTGGCGCCGACCTGGATCGACATGCGGCCCGCCACCTCGCTCATCGGCGTCAGCAGCGGCAGCGAGCGATCCGGGGCGGTCACCGTTTCATAGGCGATCGCCGTTACGCCCGATTTGGCGAGCGCCTTGGCCTGTTCGGCGTCCGCGGCGAGATGCAGGTAGGTGAAGAGAATCTGGCCGCTGCGAAGCTGGGCGCATTCCGGCAACTGCGGTTCCTTCACCTTGACGACGAGGTCGGCCGCCGCGAAGACGGATTTCGCGTCGGGCAAAACGGTCGCGCCGGCCGCGCGATAGGCGTCGTCGCCGATGCCGATCCCGATGCCGGCGCCGGTCTCGACCATCACTTCATGACCGGCCGTCGCCAGTTCACGCACGCCGGCCGGCACCAGCCCGACACGGTATTCGTGCACTTTGATTTCTTTCGGGCAACCGATCTTCACCTGTACCCCCAGTCGCGCGGCAGTCGGCGCGATTCACTTCGTAGAATACCCCTCAGCCGAGCAAGGCGCGCGCGTGATGGCGCAGGTGATCCTCGATGAAAGTCGAGATGAAGTAGTAGCCGTGGTCGTAACCGGGCTGGCGCCGGAGCGTCAGCGGATAGCCAATGTCCTTGCAGGCCCGCTCGAGTCGCTCCGGCATGAGTTGCTGCTCCAGAAACTGATCGGACAAACCCTGGTCCACGAGAATCGGCGGCCGGCCGGAGACTGTCGGCAGGGCGCGAATCAGCTCGCAGGCGTCATGCGCGCGCCAGCGCTCGCGGTCCTCGCCGAGATAACCGGCAAATGCTTTCTGTCCCCAGGGACATTGCGTCGGCGCCGAGATCGGCGCAAATGCCGAAATCGAACGGTAGCGCTCCGGATTCTTCAGGCCGATCGTCAAGGCACCATGACCGCCCATCGAATGCCCGAAGATCCCCTGCCGTCTCGGATCGATCGGAAAATGCTCCTCGACCAGCGCCGCGAGTTCGCCGGTCACGTAGGAATACATCCGGTAGTGGCGCGACCACGGGGTTTCCGTGGCATCGAGGTAGAAACCGGCCGCGACGCCGAAGTCCCAGCTGTCGCTGTCGCCCGGCAGCGGCACGCCGCGCGGACTCGTGTCCGGCGTGACCAGCGCGAGGCCGAGTTCGGCGGCGACCCGCTGGGCACCCGCCTTGATCATGAAGGTCTCTTCAGTGCAGGTCAGGCCTGCGAGATACCAGAGGACCGGGACCTTTCGCCGCTCCGCCTGCGGCGGCAGATACACCGCGAACCGCATCGCACAGGCCGTTTCGGCGGCGGCGTGGCGATGAAAGCTCACGGCGCCGCCGAACGCCGCGTGGCGTGAAAGAAGCTCCGGCGCCGCGGTCATCGGGTCAACGGATCCTGCCAGCGCGGCGCCGGTCGCTCACTTCTTCTTCCGTGCCTTCGGCTTCGATTTCTTCTTCTTCGAACCCCTCGAGGCGGATTTCTTCGCGGCGGGCCTCGAAGACGCCACCTTGAACTTCGCCGCCTCCTCGGAACCGCGAGTCGCATTGCCCGCGCTGTAGGAGTGCTTGCCGGTGCCGGCCAGCTGGCCCCGATCGACGATCAGGTACTCGGTCCGGATCGGGCGCTTGTCGAAGTAGCATTCGAGGATCTCGCGCGTGCCCGCCGCGTAGCGCGCCTGAGCGGACAGCGAGGAGCCCGAGATGTGCGGCGTCATGCCCTCGTGCGGCATCGTGCGCCACGGGTGGTTGCGCGGCGGGGGCTGCGGGAACCAGACGTCGCCTGCGTAGCCTGCGAGCTGGCCGCTCTTCAGGGCGCGGACGATGGCGTCGCGGTCGCAGATCTTGCCGCGGGCCGTGTTCACGATGTAGGCGCCGCGCTTCATCTTCGCGATCAGCGCGTCGTTGAACATGCCCTCGGTCTCCGGATGGAGCGGGCAGTTGATCGTGACGACGTCGCAGACCCTGACCATCGACTCGACGTTCTGATGGAACGTGAGACCGAGTTCCTGCTCTACTGGTCTCGGACAGACGATGCCGGTCGGTGTAGTGCAGCTTGACGTCGAACGGCTTCATGCGGCGTAGAACGGCGAGGCCGATGCGGCCCGAGGCGACCGTTCCGACGTGCATGCCTTCCACGTCGTACGAGCGCTCGACGCAGTCCGCGATGTTCCATCCACCCTTGACGACCCAGTCGTGCGACGGGATGTAATTGCGCACGAGCGAGAGGATCATCATCACGACGTGTTCCGACACGCTGATGCTGTTGCAATACGTCACTTCGGCGACCGTGATGCCGCGGTTCATCGCGGCCTGCAGATCGGTGTGGTCCGAACCGATGCCGGCCGTGACGATGAGCTTCAGCTTCGGCGCCTTCGCGATCAGTTCCGCGGTTGCGTACGCGGGCCAGAACGGCTGGGAGATCAGGATCTCGGCGTCGACGATTTCCTTTGCAAGTCGGCTGTCAGGCCCGTCCTTGTCCGAGGTCACGACCAGCTTGTGCCCGCGCGACTCGAGGAACTTCCGCAGACCCAACTCGCCGGATACGCTGCCAAGCAACTGGCCGGGCCTGAAGTCGATCGCCTGCGGAGAGGGCGTCGTCTGCCCGCCGGGGTAATGAGTGATCTTCGGGATATCGTCACGCGCGTACTTTTTCGGGTACCCCGTGACCGGATCGTCATACAGCACACAAACTACTTTGCTCATCGCGTGTTCCTTCGTTCCTTCGATTCAGGCGGCCAATACGCCCTTCGCCTTTGCGGTATGCGTGGCGATCGCGTCCATCAATGCGGGGCTCAGGCAGTCATAGGGCTCCAGGCCGAGCTCCTTCAGGCGCGCGCGCACGGCGCCCATCTGCTCTGGCTTCGCGGCGCCGGTCTCGATGGCGGACGAAACGAATGCCGCGAAATCCGGCGCTGCCCAGCCCTTGTCCTTGGACAGCTCGACGTGGACGAAATCGAATCCATAGAACGGGTGGTTCTTGTTTTCGATGCGGCCGTACATATGAACGCCGCAGACGCTGCAGGCGTAACGCTGGATGGCGGCGCTCGGATCGACGACCTTGAGCTTCTGGCCGTTCGCCGTAACCGATAGCTTGTCGCGGCCGACGACCGCGACGACGGAGAATGCGGCGCCTTCGGGCCTCCAGCACTTGCTGCAGCCGCAGGCGTGATTGAAGGCGACGTCGCTCGCGAGCGTCACCGTGACGGGATCGCTCTTGCACTTGCAGGTGAGCGTGCCCCCTTTGAATCCCTTGCTGCCGGGCTGGACGCCGTTGTCCACGGACGGATGAATCTTGACGGCCATGGTCTATTCCTCTTGCTGCGGTTTCAGAACGTCACGACGCTGCGGATCGACTCGCCCTTGTGCATCAAGTCGAATGCGTCGTTGATCTTGTTGAGCGGCATCACGTGGGTGATGAGGTCGTCGATGTTGATCTTGCCTTCCATGTACCAGTCGACGATTTTCGGCACATCGGTGCGGCCGCGGGCGCCACCGAAAGCCGTTCCCTTCCATACGCGGCCGGTCACGAGCTGGAACGGCCGCGTCTTGATCTCCTGTCCCGCACCCGCGACGCCGATGATGACGGAAACGCCCCAGCCGCGATGACAGCACTCGAGCGCCTGGCGCATGAGCTCGACATTGCCGACGCATTCGAAGCTGTAGTCGGCGCCGCCGTCGGTCAGCGCAACGAGATGAGCGACGAGGTCGCCGTCGACTTCTTTCGGATTCACGAAGTGAGTCATGCCGAAACGTTCCGCGAGAGCCTTGCGCCGCTGATTGATGTCGACCCCGACGATCCTGTTCGCGCCCGCCATGCGAGCACCCTGTATCACGTTGAGCCCGATGCCCCCGAGTCCGAACACGACGACGTTGGCGCCCGGCTCCACTTTGGCGGTGTTGATCACCGCTCCGATGCCCGTCGTCACGCCGCAGCCGATGTAGCAGACCTTCTCGAAGGGCGCGTCCTCGCGGATTTTTGCGAGCGCGATCTCGGGCAGCACCGTGTGATTCGAAAACGTGGAGCAGCCCATGTAATGATGGACCATCTTCCCGCCGATGGAGAAGCGACTGCTGCCGTCCGGCATGACGCCCTTGCCCTGGGTCGCGCGGATCGCCGTGCAGAGGTTGGTCTTGCGTGAGGTACAGGACTTGCACTCGCGGCATTCCGGCGTGTAGAGCGGAATGACGTGATCGCCCTTTTTGAGCGTCCTGACGCCGGGCCCGACGTCGACCACGACACCCGCACCCTCGTGTCCGAAAATGACCGGGAACAGGCCCTCAGGGTCGGCACCCGAACGCGTGAATTCATCCGTATGGCAGATGCCTGTCGCCCGGATCTCGACCAGGACTTCGCCGGCTTTCGGGCCGTCGAGCTCGACATCGACGACTTCGAGCGGCTTGGCGGCTGCCCAGGCGATTGCTGCGCGCGTTTTCATCCTTGCCCTACCCCTCAACCCATGTGCAGGCCGCCGTTCAGCGAGAAATCGGCGCCGGTCGCAAAGGCCGCGTCATCCGATGCAAGCCAGGCGACCATCGATGCGATCTCCTCCGGCGTGCCGAGTCGTCCAACCGGGATCGTCTTGACGATCGCTTCGAGAACTTCGGGCTTGATCGCGCGGACCATGTCCGTTCCGATGTAGCCGGGCGAGATGGTGTTCACGGTGACGCCCTTGGACGCGACCTCCTGCGCAAGCGCCATGGTGAAACCGTGGATGCCGGCCTTGGCCGTCGAGTAATTGGTCTGGCCGAACTGGCCCTTCTGCCCGTTCACCGACGAGATGTTGATGATGCGACCCCAGCCGCGGTCGAGCATGCCGTCGATGACCTGCTTGGTGACGTGAAACAGGCTGTTGAGATTCGTGTCGATGACGTTGTGCCATCGCTCGAAGGTCATCTTGCGGAACGTGCCGTCGGCCGTGACACCGGCATTGTTGACCAGAACGTCGACGGGCCCGAGGTCATTGCGGATCCTTTCGAATGCCGCGCGCGTGGACTCCCAGTCCGCGACATTGCCTTCCGAGGCGTGGACCTCGTATCCCTGCGAGCGCATCTCGCCGATCCAGCGGTCCTTGCGCGGCGATCCGGGCCCGCAACCGGCCACGACGCGGAATCCCTCGGTGCAAAGCCGCCTGCAGATCGGCGTGCCGATGCCGCCCATCCCGCCTGTTACGTAAGCGAGTCTTGCCGCCATGATCCCCCTCCAGGATGGCGCAGTTTACAATGTCTATGTTGCCGTTGCTGAATCAGCCGATTGGACCCGCCCGCCGGCCGCCGGTCAGTGTGTGTCGGGCAATCCGCCCGGCTGGCCGTTGCCTCTGAGCAGTTCCTTCCTCGCCCGCATCCGCTTGCCGAGGTCGTCGAGATCCATTTCCGATTTCCGGGCTTCGGCGAACATGCCGCCGGGTTGCTCTTCTTCCTTCACGTGGTGCTTGATCATCTCCGACAGTACCGTAATTTTCGCTTCGTAATAGTCATTGGACGGACCCATCGCTTCGATTTCAGCAATCAATCGCTTTGCACCCGCATGCTCGACCTCCGCTTCGTGGTGGAGATCCTTTTCGCGAGTGGCGATGAGGAAAGCGGGATAGAAAATCTCCTCTTCGATCCGCATGTGAATCTTGAGCGCGTTGCAAATCTTCCCCGCGAGGTTTCCCTTTCGGGTATCAGCCCGTGCCTTATCGAATTGGCCGAACCATCCCTCGACCTGCCGGTGATCGGCTTTCAGAATCGCGATGGCGTCTTTCGATTTGGATTCCCGGCCTCTCCGGCCAGTCGATTCGGCACTTCGGCTCGCTTTTTCCATGGTGAGGCTCCTTTGTCGGTGCGTGCGAGTCTAGGCACCGAGCCGGAAGCCACCTGTCATCGGTACTCGCATGTCCTTGTAGGACGCAATGTCGGAGACCTACGCGGCTTTGCGTCCGGATCGTATCGCACCGCCGCGGTGCTTCAAGCTCTTGCGCAGGACCGCCATCAGGTCGATGATTTCGGCGGTCGGCCGATCGTCCTCGGGCTCTGGTGATATCGGCGTCAGAACATGGGTCTGTCGCTTGCGGATCTTTTCCTTGATTCGGCGCATCAGGTCCTTCCGATACGTGTCCTTGAAGGCTTCGGGCTTCCACTTTCCGCTCATTTCCCCAACCAACTTCCGCGCCATCGCGAGTTCCTGCGGTGAGACTTTCGCGGCGCGCGCATTCGCCGGCGGCAGCTCGAGTTCGCTGGCCGGGACCAGCTCCTCGGCGAATCGAAGCGTATTCAGGAGCAGCGCGCGTTCCTGCGCGAGGATCGCGCAGAAATGCTGTCGGCCGCGGATCACGAAGCTGCCGATAGCGACCTTGTCGCCCTCCCGCATTGCCTCGCGCAGCAGGGCATAGGTCTTTTCTCCGCCTTCGGCGGGCTCGAGAAAATAGGGCGTCTCGTAATATTCGGGTGGAATGTCCGATCGTCCGGCAAAGCTCACGATATCGATCGTCTGTGAAGCCTCGACGTTCGCCTGGCGAAAATCTTCCTCGTTGAGTGCCACGTACGCTCCCTTGCGGTACTCGTAACCTTTGACGATTTGTTCCCAGTCAACGACCTTGCCGGTGCGCTTGTTGTAGCGTCGATAACCCACGGGCGAGAAATCCCGGCTATCCAGCAGGTCGAGATCCAGCGCGCTGTCCCGCGCGGCGGAATGCAGGTGTACCGGAATGTAGACGAGCCCGAACGAAACGGCTCCCCTCCAGATCGCGCGCCGGCCGTGTGCACGGCCCTTCGATTTCGCGCTGCCTTTGCGCCCGCGTCCGGTGGCGCCCTTATTCTTCACCGCAGCTTTTTGCTTGCTCATTTCAGTTTCCTCAGGAATTCACGCGGCAAAGGCCGCTTCGACTTTTCGTAATCGCTCCAAGCGCGGCTCTTGGCGAGGAGCGCGTTGGCTGTCCGGACCGTGTAGCGCGCCGGGTCGAGCCCGCTGCTCACCTGACTCCAGTTCAGCGGCATCGACACCGGCGCCCCCCCGCGCGCGCGCGGCGACAACGGCGCCACCGCGGTCGCTTTCTCGCCGTTACGCAGGTAATCGAGGAAGATCTTTCCCGGGCGCGCCTTCTTCGACATGTTGACGACGTAATGCGTCGGATCGTCAGCGGCCATTTGCGCGCAAAGCGCTTTTGCGAAAGCCTTGGCGACGTTCCAGTTCAATGGGCCGCTTTTCGGCTGCGCGAGCGGCGTCACGACGTGCAGGCCCTTGCCGCCGGTCGTCTTGCAGAAGGCGAGCATTCCAAGCGCCTCGAGTCGCGCCTGCACGTCTTGAGCAGCTTCGATGACGCGGTCGAATTTCACGTTCGGAGCAGGATCGAGATCGAATACCAGCCGGCCCGGCACCTCCGGCCTCCCCGGTTCGCAGTTCCACGGGTGCAGTTCGACGCCGCCCATCTGCGCGACGGCAACGAGTCCTTCGACGCGATCGATCTGGATGTAGGGAGCGCGATCTCCGGAAATTTTCACGAGCCCGATCAGGCTGGAAGTGCCTGCCATCGCGTGGCGCTGGAAGAAGCTTTGCCCACGGATTCCGTCTGGTGCACGAAGGATCGAGCACGGGCGACCCTTCAGGTGTCCGATCATCCACGGTCCTGACTCGTCAAAATACCGCGCAAGGTCGAGCTTGGAGACGGAGTGGCCGTCTCCGGCGCCGGGCCAGAGCGTCTTATCGCCGTTAGAAATGGCGATGCCGCGAACAATGTTGTCGCCTTCAGCGAGACGCTGCTTCTTCCGGGAGCGTCGAATAATGCGCGTCATCGTCGCCGCCTTTTCAGATGCGACGTTGCGTGCCGACTTGTCTTCACGCAATCCCTTGAAAGCCGCCTGGCGAATCATGCCGGACCCCGTCCACCCCGCGAACTCGATTTCGGCAACGAGCTTCGGCTTGACCCAGTGAATCTCCGCTGACTTCTGCGGCGCCTCTGCGCCCTGGAATGGATTCTTGTCGCTCGCGAGCACCTTCAGTTGTGGCAGCAGCCCTTTCGCGGTCCTTGCGCCAAAGCCGGTACCGATGCGGCCGACGTATGTGAGCTGACCGTCCCGATAGACGCCTGCCAACAGTGACCGCAGGCGGCCCTCGCGCAGGGTCCATCCGCCGATGACGACTTCCTGGCCTGCGCGACATTTCGTCTTGAGCCAGGCGTCACCCCGGCCGGAGCGGTACGGCGAGTCGAGCCGTTTGGAAACCAGCCCTTCCAGCGACATGCGGCAAGCCGAACGCAGCACCGCATCCGCGGCCGTTTCGAAGTGTTCGACGTAGCGCAGGCGTGGATCGATCGATTTCGGATTCAGCAATGCAGACAGTCGTTCCTTGCGATCGGCCAGGGACAAGCGACGCAGATCGTCGCCGTCCTCGAACAGTAGATCGAACATGAAGTACACGAGATCGGACGTGTCCTCCTGGAAGAGCGCTTCTTGCAAGGCAGAGAAGCTCGGTATTCCTTGCTTGTCGAGTGCGACGATTTCCCCGTCGATCAGGCAATCCGGCAGCGAACTTCCGGCACGCGCAATTTCCGGAAAGCGCCTCGTCCAGTCGAGGCCTTTTCGCGTCCGGAGCACGGCGGCCCCGTTCAGAACACGCATCTGTATCCGATAGCCGTCGAACTTTATTTCGTGTCCCCAGCCGGGATCCGCTGGAGCGCGTGTGACCAGTCGGGCCAGTTGTGGTGCGACGAAGCGCGGCGGCACGATGCGAGCCGCCTTGCGGGAGCCAGTCGCCCGCGCCGCAGCATGAGTCTTGTTCGTGCGGTGAGTCGGCCCTTTCGCAAGCATGAAGGGCCGCGGTCGCGCGCCGCGGCCGGCGGCGATCTGCGACATTCGTCGACCCGATGCGACGGAACGATCCGATTTCAGCAACGCGTCGCCATCTTTACGGGCGTATCCGTCACGGTGCTTGATGAGAAGCCAGTTGTTCCGTTTCCCACCATTGCGGTCGGATTTCATGCGCACGAGAACCCATTCGCCTTTCAGGCGTTCCCCTGCCAGGAGGAATTTCAGGTTGCCCGCCTTGAGGCCGGCAAGTGCTTTCGTGCCCGGCATCGGCGCCCAGAAACCGCGGTCCCAGAGCTGGACCGTTCCGCCGCCGTATTCTCCGCGTGGAATCCTGCCTTCAAAATCGCCGTAGTCAAGCGGGTGGTCCTCGACCTCCACGGCGAGCCGCTTGATTTTCGGGTCGAGGGACGGCCCCTTGGTGACTGCCCAGGATTTGAATACGCCATCTAGTTCAAGCCGAAGGTCGTAGTGCAGACGGCGGGCAGCGTGCTTCTGGACGACGAAACGACGCGCTTCCGAAACCCGGGCGCGCCGTCCGGCACCACTCGGCTCGGCCGTACGGCTGAAATCGCGTTTCGCCCGATAGCGTGAGAGTTTGCGCCGTGCCATCCCGACAACATTTGCGCTGCGTCAGTCGCTCGGTCAATCGGTGTCCTCCTACAAGGTCTATACTCCGCGCGCTGATGCCGGGCCAGCCAATGCCCGGGAAACTGGGAGAATCGGAATGAGAAGCTCAATGACCGGAGCGCTTGCGCTCCCGGCCTGTCTGTGCCTGATGCTCGGCGGGCCTGCGCTGGCGCAGGAGAAGGCAGCGGAAAGGTTCACGTACGTAACCTATTTCAACTGCGACGTGACGCAACAGGAACGCGCCGACGCGATATTCGCGGAAGTGCAGAAGCCGATCTACGACGCCGCAGTCGCCGACGGCACGATCCAAGGCTACGGCTGGCTGGCGCACCACACCGGCGGCAAATGGCGACGCGCGACGTACTTCGGGGCGGGCAGCGTGCAGGCGCTGCTGGACGTGCAAAAGAAGATCGGCGATCAAATCGACGCGAAGAGCGAGAAGCTCAGCACCGAGTTCGGCAAGATCTGCAATTCGCACGACGATTACGTGTGGCGGACGGTTGCCGGCAACATCGGCACGGTCGCCCGCGGCGCCGCGGCGTTCTCGACCTATTTCGTCTGCGACCAGGGTCGCGAGGCCGAAGCCGATGCGCTGGTGACGCAGGTGTTCGCGCCCGTCTACGACAAGATGGTTGCCGACGGGAAGCTCAAATCCTGGGGCTGGAACGAACACATCGTCGGCGGCAGCTATCGCCGGCTCGCAACGATCAGCGCGACTGACGTGAAGTCGCTGATGGAGGCACGAGACGCGATCGTTCAGGTGCAGATCGACAATCCGCTCGGCAAAACGTTTACGGACATCTGCGGCGATCACACCGACTACATATGGGAGATCACATCCCAGAACCCGTAACACGGGACTTCAGTTCGAACGTCACGGGACCCGGCGCGCGGTCGATGCGCCCGGGTCCCGCGACCTGCCTCTACGCGGCGCGCGCGCTGCGGGATTTCGGCGACGGATTCGTCGCCATCCTGATCGCCGTCTACCTGACCGAGCTTGGCTTCGGCCCGCTCGAAGTTGGCGTCATTGCGACGGCCGCACTGCTCGGCTCCTCGCTCCTGACGCTCGGCATCGGGCTGCTGGGACGCCCGGGCATGCAACGCTCGCTCCTGATTGCAGCATCCGCGTTGATGACCGCGACCGGCATTGCCTTTGCGAACGCCAATGACTTCGCGTGGCTCCTGCTCATCGCCTTCGTTGGCACGATCAATCCATCCGCGGGCAATGTCAGCATCTTCGTTCCGATGGAACACGCGCTGCTAGCCGGCTCTGCGCCGGCGCAGAATCGGACGCGCATGTTCGCGGTGTATGGCCTGATTGGCGCGACAGCTGCGGCGCTCGGGTCGCTCGCCGCAGGCAGCCCGGATTTTCTGGCCGCGTTCGGCTGGTCTCGCATCGACGCTCTGAAAGCGATGTTCCTGCTCTATGCGGCGCTCGGCGTCGTCGGCGGACTCGTCTATCGCCTCATTCCCGCGGACATCGAGGCGGCTGAATCGAGGCCGCGCTTCGCGCTCGGTGAATCGAAACGTGTCGTGTTGAAGCTGGCCGGACTCTTCAGCATCGACGCCTTCGCCGGCGGCTTCGCCGTGCAGTCGCTGCTGGCACTGTGGCTTTTCCAGAAATTCGGCCTGTCGCTCACGGCCGCGGGTGCCTTCTTCTTCTGGTCGGGACTGCTCGCCGCGCTCTCCTATCCGGCAGCCGCCTGGCTTTCCCGTCGCATCGGGCTCCTCAACACAATGGTCTACACGCACATCCCGTCGAGCCTCTGCCTCATTGCCGCAGCCGTGGTGCCGGACCTGCACACGGCGCTCGCGCTCCTGCTCGCGCGCTCTGCGCTCTCACAAATGGACGTGCCGACGCGTTCGTCCTACGTCATGGCAGTCGTGACGCCGCCCGAGCGGGCAGCCGCGGCGAGCGTCACCTCCGTGCCGCGCGGCCTTGCGTCTGCTGCCAGCCCCGCGCTGGCCGGCGCCTTGTTCGCCGCGGGCTATGCCGCACTGCCTTTCGTAATCTGCGGCCTCCTGAAAATACTTTACGATGTGCTCCTGCTGTGGACCTTCCGCCACGTCAAGCCACCGGAGGAAGCGGCCGCATGAACGACAATGACATCGTCGTCGAGGCCTGGAACACGGTCCTCTTCGAGAAGTTTGTCCGTTTCAAACACCTCGTCATTGCAGGACTCTCGGGCCATAGCGACGAATTGCTTTCCCGGCGTCTCTACGGGCCCGGAGACAGGGTTCTCGACGTGGGCTGTGGATTCGGCGATACCACGATCCTGATCGCCGGACAGGTCGGGCCAAAGGGCGAGGCCGTGGGCGTCGACTGCGCGGAAAACTTCGTTCAAGCGTCCGAGCAGGATGCGGCCGCGGCCGGCGTCCGCAACGCGAGTTTCTTCGCCGCCGATGTGCAAGGCGACGATCTCCGCGGGCCCTACGACCATGCGTTTGCGCGCTTCGGAACGATGTTTTTCATGTCGCCTGGAGCGGCGTTGCGGAATGTCCGCAGGGCGCTGAAACCCGGCGGCAGCTTCACCCAGATCGTCTGGCGCAGGCGCGAGGAAAACCACTGGCTGCACGACGCGGAGTTGCGGGTCCGGGAAATCGTGCCGGTGGTTTCGCACGAAGAGACGGACCAGGTCCATTGCGGACCCGGACCCTTTTCGATGTCCGGGCCGGACATGGTCAGCTCGATGATGAAGAGCGCCGGGTTTGAAGGAGTCACGTTCGAACGGTTCGACACCGACATCTGCATCGGCCGCAACCTGGAGGACGCGGTGGAATTCGCAATGGCCCTCGGGCCGGCGGGAGAAATAATCAGGCTTGCCGGAACCGACGGCGAGCGTCTGAAGCCGCGGGTGGTCGCGGCGCTGCGCGAAACGCTGTCACGCTACGGGCGCCAGGATGGCGTCTGGGCGCCTTCGAGCACCTGGTTCATCACCGCGCGAAATCCAGGTTGATTGGTCGGAGCGCCGAGATTTGAACTCGGGACCCCTTGCACCCCATGCAAGTGCGCTACCAGGCTGCGCCACGCTCCGACGATTGAATGATAGCCGATCCGGCGGATGCCGGAATCAACGGCGAAGGATGCGCAGCAGTTCCTCGAGCTCGGCCCGCACCTGGCGGATGACCTGCCGGCTCTGCGTGTTGTCCTCGCGTGCCTCGTCGCCGTCGAGGCGATTGCGCGCGCCGCCGATCGTGAAGCCCTCGTCGTAGAGAAGGCTGCGGATCTGGCGGATCGTGATCACGTCCTGGCGCTGGTAATAACGGCGGTTGCCGCGACGCTTGACGGGCTTCAGCTGCGGGAACTCCTGTTCCCAGTAGCGGAGCACATGCGGCTTCACGCCGCACAGGTCGCTCACCTCACCGATCGTGAAGTAGCGTTTGGCCGGGATCGCCGGCAGGTCCTTGTTGTTACTTGCTTCCAGCATAGGCTTCGACGCGCGCTTTCAGCTTTTGGCCAGGACGGAACGTCACGACGCGGCGCGCGGAAATCGGAATTTCCTCGCCCGTCTTGGGATTCCTTCCCGGACGCTGGTTCTTGTCGCGCAGATCGAAATTGCCGAAGCCCGACAACTTGACCTGTTCGCCGGTCGCAAGCGCCGCACGGATCTCTTCGAAAAAGAGATCGACGAGCTCCCGCGCTTCGCGCTTGTTCAAGCCGAGCTGATTGAACAGCGCTTCGGCGATTTCCGCCTTGGTCAGAGCCATTCGGTTTATTCCCGGATCCCCGCCTTCAGGTCACCCTTGACGCGCTCGATGACCGCAGCGACCACGGCATCGGCCTCCCCGTCAGTAAGGGTGCGAGAAGTTTCCTGCAAAATCAAGCCTAAAGCGATACTTTTTCGACCGGGTTCTACCCCTTTGCCCCGGTACACGTCAAACACATTCAGCTCACGCAACAGGCCTTTTGCGGCCAAATTAACACTTTCGCGCAGTTCGTCCAGCGTCACCGATTCATCGACGACGATGCCCAAATCGCGCCGTATGGCGGGGAACTTCGAAATCTCCGTGAATACAGGTACTTCCGAGCGGAAGCTCGGGTCGATTGCAAGCTCGAATATCCAGGGCGGATCGCGAAGTTCCAGCTTTCGCGCGTTCTCCGGCTGCAATTGCCCGAGCCAGCCGACACGGATATTTCGATCGTAGACGGCGGCGCATTTTCCGGGATGCAAGCTGTCGTGCGGCTCCGCGACGTAACTTATTGCTACCTGCCGCCCCGTCAATGCGAACAGTGCCTCGACATCTGATTTCAGGTCATAGAAGTCGGCGCTCCGTTTTTCGACTCCCCACTGTTCCGGCAAAGCCGCGCCGGTAATGAGTCCCGCGATGCCCTGGGTTTCAGTGAGTCGGCCGCCCTCGACATCGAAGCGCGTTCCGACTTCGAAGATCCGCACCCGCTCCTGCTGGCGGCGCAGATTGAATCGCAAGGTTTCGATCAGCCCCGGCCACAGCGAGACTCGCATCTCGCTCATATCCGCGGAGATCGGATTCTCGACCGTGAGCGCCTCGCGCTTCGGGAAAATCAGTCGGTGCAGGCGCGGATCGACGAAGCTGTACGTGATCACTTCCTGATAGCCGCGGTCGACGAGGACCAGCCGCAGGCGCTCACGCGTAACAGCGCGCTCGGTCACCGGCTGCGGGCGTTGCGGCATCCGCGCATCGGTCCGCGGAATGTTGTCGTAGCCATGGATGCGACCGATCTCCTCGATGAGATCCTGTTCGATCGCGATGTCGAAGCGGTGGCTCGGCGGAATCACGCCCAGCACGTCGCCTGCGCCGGCCACCTGCATCCCGAGGCGTCGCAGGATGTCCTCGATCTCGGCACGCGGAATCTGCACGCCAAGCAGGCTCGTGACGTGCTCCGGCCGCAGCGTCACGCCCGGCCTCCGCGGCTGGTGCGCCGCATCCTGCGTCAGCGCTGAGGGACCCGGCCGCCCTCCGGCGATCTCGATCAGCAACTGCGTCGCGCGTTCGATCGCGCGTTCCTGGCCGCGTGGGTCCACACCGCGTTCGAATCGCTGGGCTGCGTCGGTGGAGAGCCCGAAACGGCGGGCCACGCCGACGACCGCATCCGGGGGGAAGAACGCCCCTTCGAGAAAAACATCGGCCGTGTCCACGGCGATACCGCTCTTCTCCCCGCCCATCACGCCGGCAAGACCGACTGGACCGATGCCGTCCGCAATGACGAGTATCTCTGCGTCCAGCTCGAGTTCGCGGCCGTCGAGCAGCTTCAGGCGCTCGCCAGGCCGGGCATTGCGGACTTCGATGTGCGAGTTGAGCCGTCGCAGATCGTAGGCGTGCAACGGCTGGCCGAGCTCGAGCATGACGTAGTTCGTCACGTCGACGATCGGCCGGATCGGGCGAAGCCCGGCGCGGCGCAGCCTCTCGCGCATCCACAACGGCGTCCGCGCCGAAGGATTGATGCCCTGGACGACGCGGCCGGCGAATCGCGGGCAGGATGCGGGCGCTTGGAGGCGCACTGTGAACTTCACGCGCGTCGCCGGAACGACCGGTTCCATCGCCGGCGGACTCAGCTTCTTTCCTGCTATTGCGGAGACTTCCCGCGCGACTCCCTGCACCGACAGGACGTCGCCGCGGTTTGGCGTGACGTTCAGCGTGAGAATGGTGTCGTCGAGCCGCAGCGCCTCGCGGAGCGGCGAACCGGTCACGAGCTCGTCCGGCAATTCCAGGATGCCTTCATGCTCTTCGGTCAGCCCGAGTTCGCGCGCCGAGCACAGCATGCCGGCCGACTCGACGCCGCGCAGGCGCGCCTTGCGGATCACGTCTCCGGACGCGAGCTTCGCCCCCTCGAGCGCGAGCGGTGCTTTCATGCCGGCGCGCACGTTCGGCGCGCCGCAGACAATCTGCAGGAGCGCCGAGCCCCCGCCAGCGACCTGGCAGACGGTCAGCTTGTCCGCGTCCGGATGGCGTTCGACCGCGAGCACTTCGCCGACGACGACACCCTGGAAATCGCCCGCGGCCGGCTCGATCGATTCGACCTCGATGCCGCTCATCGTGAGACGCGATGCCAGCGTGGCGGCATCGAATCCCGCGTCCACCCACTCGTTGAGCCAGGCGAGACTGATACGCATCATCAGCCCCGGTTGAATTGTGCGAGGAAGCGCAAGTCGTTTTCGAAGAACATGCGGAGATCGCTGACCGCATAGCGCAGCATGGCGAGGCGCTCGATGCCCATGCCGAAGGCATAGCCCTGCCAGCGTGTCGGATCGACGCCGCAGGCGGTCAGCACGTTCGGATGGACCATGCCGCAGCCCAGGATCTCGAGCCAGCCGGTCTGCTTGCAGATGCGGCATCCCGCGCCGTCGCAGAGCACGCACTGGATGTCCACTTCAGCCGACGGTTCGGTGAACGGGAAGTACGACGGTCGAAACCTCAATCCCCGGGGCTTTTCGAAGAACTGTTCGGCGAAGCCGGCGAGCACGCCCTTCAGGTTTGCGAGGCTGATGTCCTCGTCGAGCACCAACCCTTCGACCTGCTGAAACATCGGCGTGTGAGTCACGTCGGAATCGCGGCGATACACCGGGCCCGGTGCGATCACGCGGATCGGCACGCCCTGGAGCTTCAGCGCCCGAATCTGGACAGGCGAGGTGTGCGTCCGCAGGAGACGCCCGTCGCCGAAGTAGAACGTGTCGTGCATCGCCCGCGCCGGATGATTCGCGGGAATGTTAAGCGCCTCGAAATTGTGGAAATCGTCCTCGACCTCGGGACCCTCGGCGACGCTGAATCCGGCGCGGCGGAAGATGGCCTCGATCCGAAGACGCGTGCGCGTGACCGGGTGCAGGCCGCCGACTGATTGACCGCGTCCGGGGAGGCTGACGTCGATAGCCATCGACTTGAGGTCGCGGTCGAGCGCAGCCGCTTCGAGTCCGGCACGCCGAGCATCGAGTGCCGCGGTGATCCGGTCCTTCGCTTCGTTGATCCCGGCGCCCGCGGCGCGCCGCTCGGACGCTGGCAGCGCGCCGAGTCCCTTGAGGAGTTCCGTCACCGCGCCTTTCTTGCCGAGCGCCGCGACGCGCACGGCATCGAGCGCGGAGAGATCCGCGCTCGATGCGATGTCGTCGAGCGTACTCGCGACCAGTGACGTCAGGTCCTTCACCCGGCCCCCTGAGGTCCCGGCGCTATTTCGCGGCCAGAGCGGCCTTCGCCTTCTCCGCGATCGCTCCGAACGCGGCGATATCGTGTACCGCGATGTCCGCGAGCGCCTTGCGGTCGATCTCGATGCCGGCCGTCTTCAGACCGTTGATGAGACGGCTGTACGACAGGCCGACGCCGCGCGCAGCCGCATTGATGCGCTGCACCCAGAGCGCGCGATAATCGCGCTTCTTCAGGCGCCGGCCCACGTACGCGTACTGGCCGGCCTTGATGACCGCCTGCTTCGCGACGCGATAGACCTTGCGCCGGGCGTTGTAATAGCCCTTCGCCTTCTTCAGGACCTTCTTGTGGCGGCGTCCCGCTGTGACGCCACGCTTTACTCTTGCCATTTCACATCACTCCTGGTTGCGTGGGTCAAACGTGAGGCAGCAAGCGCACCAGACGGCCGACATCGGTCTCGTGGACCATGGTCGAGCCGCGCAGCTGACGCTTACGCTTCTTCGTCATCTTGGTGAGGATGTGGCGGCGATTCGCCTGGCCGCGCTTGAAGCCTTTCGCTGTCTTGCGAAAACGCTTCGCCGCGGCCCGGTTGGTTTTCAACTTGGGCATCGGTCGTCTCCTTTTTGGCCTCTTCACACCGCTTGCGCAGGCTGGAGGCGTATCGGCGGCTAGCCGCCGGTCACTTCTTCTTGGGAGAGATCACCATGGTGATCTGGCGCCCTTCCATCGAAGCATGCTGTTCGATCGCGCCGTAATCGGCGAGGTCGATCACCAGTCTGTCGAGGAGTTTGCGCCCGATCTCCGTGTGGGCCATCTCCCGGCCGCGGAACCGCATGGTTACCTTGGCCTTATCGCCGTCGGTCAGGAACCGGATCAGATTACGCAGCTTGACCTGGTAATCCGCCTTTTCCGTGCCCGGCCGGAATTTCACTTCCTTGAGCTGGATCTGTTTCTGCTTTCTTTTCGCCGTGTGAGCTTTTTTGTTCTGCTCGAACAGGTACTTTCCAAAGTCCATGATCCGGCAGACGGGCGGCTCAGCAGTCGGCGAAACCTCCACGAGATCCAGTTCCTCAGCGGCGGCCTTTGCCAGCGCCTCGCTGCGGCTCAGGACGCCGACCTGGCTTCCGTCGGCGCCTATCACGCGTAATTGCGGCGAAAGGATCTCCTCATTGCGCCGTACGCGTTTGGTTGTCGAAATACTCAGTCCTCCAAATGACCAAGGCCGCGGCTCGCCACATCCCGGGCGATCCGAGCGGCCACCTCTTCCAGGGGCATGGCACCCAGATCCTTCCCGGAGCGCGTGCGCACGGCCAACTGCCTGGACTCGATTTCCCGATCGCCTGCGACCAGCAGATACGGGACACGCTTCAGCGTGTGCTCGCGGATTTTATAGCCCACCTTCTCGTTCCGCAAGTCGATTTCGGCGCGAAGCCCCTGATTTTTAAGGAATTCGGTTGCCTCGGTCGCGTATTTCGACTGCTTTTCGCTGATATTCATGACGACCGCATGCACGGGCGACAGCCAGGCCGGCAGTTTGCCGGCGTGGTGCTCGAGCAGGATCCCGAAGAATCGCTCGAGCGAACCAAAGATCGCTCGATGCAGCATCACGGGCGTCTGCTTTTGACTGCGCTCGTCGATGTAGTACGCGCCGAGCCGTCCGGGCAGATTCAGGTCGACCTGCCAGGTGCCGCACTGCCAGTCGCGCCCGATGGCGTCCTTCAGCACGAACTCGAGTTTCGGTCCGTAAAAGGCGCCCTCGCCCGGATTGAATTCGTATTCGATGCCGGCCGCACGCGTGCCGGCCTTAAGGGCCTCCTCCGCGCGAGTCCAGGTCGCGTCGTCGCCCACACGCCGCGCCGGACGGTCGGCGAACCTGACGAGCACGTCGTCGAATCCGAAATCGCGGTATATCGACATCATGAGTTCAATGCCGCGCACGGTCTCATCCGTGATCTGGTCTTCGGTCACGAAGACGTGAGCGTCGTCCTGCGTGAACGCGCGCACGCGCAATAGTCCGTGCAAGGCGCCCGATGGCTCGTAGCGATGTACCTTCCCGAACTCCGCGTAACGAATCGGCAGTTCCTTGTAGCTGTGCAGGCCCTGGCGGAACACCTGGACGTGCCCAGGGCAGTTCATCGGCTTGATGGCATAGACGCGCTCGTCGGGCGTCCTCGTCAGGAACATGTTCTCGCCGAATTTCTCGACATGGCCCGACTGGACCCAGAGCTCGCGGTCCATGATCTCGGGGCTGCTGATCTCCTGGTAACCGGCCGCATTCTGCCGCTCGCGCATATAGGAGATCAGCTGCTGGAAGATGGTCCAGCCGTTCGGATGCCAAAATACGGCGCCCGGGGCCTCTTCCTGGAAATGAAACAGGTCGAGTTCACGGCCGATGCGGCGATGGTCGCGCTTCTCCGCCTCCTCGAGGCGATGCAGGTAGTCCTTCAGCTGCTTTTCGTCGGGCCAGGCGGTCCCGTAGATGCGTTGAAGCATCGCGTTCCGGGAATCCCCGCGCCAATAGGCGCCCGCGACCTTCGTCAGCTTGAAGGCGCCGAGCTTGCCGGTGGATGGCACGTGCGGCCCACGGCACAGGTCTTCCCAATCGCCCTGGCCGTAGAGCGAGATCTCGTCGCCCGCCGGAATCGCCGAGATGATCTCGGCCTTGTAGTGCTCGCCGATCGACTTGAAGTGTGCGACCGCCGCATCGCGCGACAGTACGCGCCGATGCACGGGCTGGTCGGCTTTCACGAGTTCCCGCATCTTCGCCTCGAACTTTTCGAGGTCTTCAGGCGTGAAGGGCCGCTCAAAGGCGAAATCGTAATAGAAGCCGTCCTCGATGACGGGACCGATCGTGACTTGCGCCTTGGGATAGACCGCCTGCACGGCCTGCGCCAGGAGATGCGCAGTGGAATGGCGGAGGACTTCGAGGCCTTCGGGATCCTTCGACGTGATGATGCGGACATTCGCGTCGGTCGAGATCGTCGACGAGAGATCGACCAGTTTGCCGTTGACTTCGCCGGCGAGCGCTGCCCGCGCCAGGCCCTTGCCGATCGACGCCGCAACTTCCGCCACAGTCACGGCGCGCTCGAATGATCGCTGGCTGCCGTCGGGAAGCGTGATGGTCAGCATCGACTGGGAACTCTACCGAGGGTTGCGCGCCGTGATTCCGGCAAGTTTAAGGCAATGCGCGGCATTTGCGCGAAATTGCCGGCGACATTTGCTATTTTCCGTTGCTCGGAGTGCCAGGAAGCGATCTCGTTTGCGCCAGTAACTGATACGCGAGGAGGTTCTCGCAATGCGATCGATCAAGTGCATCGTTGCGGCAGGGCTGTTCCTCGTCATGGAAGCAGCGGGTGCTCAGACCACGGCCGCGGCGCGAGTCAGTTTCGTCGCCAAGTGCACCTTTGACGGAAGTCCCGCCGTGATCGAAAGCATCACGATCGAGGGAAACTATCCTACGGCGGAATCCCGCGTCGCCGCGGCACAGGCTGCCTGCAAACCCGTCATCCAGCGGGCAAATGCAGAATGCTCGCTCGATGCGAACGCGATTCAGGCAGAGCTGCTTTCGCTGATCGATGACGATACGCAGAGGGCCCGGCGCGCGCACTTAAGGGAGCAGCTAAAGGCCGCCAGGGCGCCGCGCCCTGCGTATTGCCAGTGAGACGATCGGCGTCAGGTGGTGGGCGCGACAGGGATCGAACCTGTGACCCCTACCATGTCAAGGTAGTGCTCTACCGCTGAGCTACGCGCCCGGAAAGGCGCGGAATGGTAATGGATTTTCCGTCAATTAGAAACTATAGGTCGTCCTCAGGTAGTAGAACACGCCGTTGAACGTGACCGGCTGCAGCACGTCGTAAGGCAGGTTACCGAAGAAATTGATGAGATCACTTGATCGATCGGGATACTCGTCAAGAACGTTGTTGGCGCCGATCGCCACGGCGAACTGCTCCGTGACGTCGAACTCGACATCCAGGTCGACGCTCACTTCCGAGCCATAGGTCTGCTCGGGCTCGAAACCGCCCCCGAAATTGAACACGCGCGTCGCCTCGCCCCAGCGCGTCGCCCGGCCTAGGATCGACCAGCGATCGCTGGTCCAGTGGGCCGTCAAGATCAGCTTATCGTCCGGCGATGCGGTCTCGAGCGTATTGCGCTCTTCGACGCCGAAGAGCACGGTGCCCACGCCCAGCGAATCGAGCACTGGCGGATTCGGATCGACGTGCGTCACTTCGGTCTCGCTCTTGTTGTAGGCGGCGCTGAGCGCGAGGCTGCCGCCACCGAGATCGAAACTGTAATCGGCGACGATATCGAAACCGTCGGTCTGCGTGTCCACGGCGTTCGTGAAGAAACGGACGCCGAGCACACCCGGAATGCCGAGCGAGTCGTCGATGAAATCGGTTACGTCCGGGCCGCCGATGCGCTCGGACAGCGTGATCCGATCGTCGATATCGACACGATAGAAATCGACGGATAATCCGAATCCGCCATCCGTGCGCAGCACGAGTCCGAGGTTGTAGCTGACCGATTCCTCCGGTTCGAGATCCGTTGCTCCAAGCAGGACCGCAATCGGGTCGTCGGTCGGCAGGTTGAGCACTTGTTCCAATTGGCCACCGGTGCCGAAACTGGTCGTCGAGCCGCGGAAAAAGGCCTGTGTGAGAGAAGGTGCCCGGAAGCCGGTGCCGATGGTGCTCCGCACGGCGAACGACGGCGTCAATTCGTAGCGCGCCGAAATCTTTCCGTCTACCGAACTGCCGAAGTCGCTGTAATCCTCGAATCGACCGGCCAACCCGAGCTGAAACCTGTCCGTCAGGCTCGACTCGAGGTCCACATAGACACCTGTCGCATCCCGGTCTTCGTCCACCGTCTCGCTCGGTTGCAAGCCGGACCCGGACTGCGTGCCGATCGGCGCTGCGACTACAGGACCGGCGATGTACGATTCCGGGTCCCCCGCCTCCGTCTCGTAGGTTTCCGTCCGATATTCGAGACCCCAGGCAAAATTCACCGGGTTCGCGAATCCGCCGATGTCGAACGGCCGCGACATGTCAAAGCGTAGTGCCAATTGAGAAAGCTGGTACTCCGCAATATTGAAACTCGTCGGGCTCGCGTCGCCGAGCGAGGCATTGAGCGAGTTTGTGATGTCGTGATCGAAATCGTTTGACCCATACACCCCGCTGACGTCAAAGGTCCAGCCGGACGCGAAGGTGCCCCGGACCCCCGCCGCGAGCGAGAGATCGACATTGGTCGCATCGAGCACCGGAATGTACCCGACCGGAAAAATTGCAGGGACGTTCTCTACCGAGTCGGGGTATCGGAAGAAATTCGCGCCTTCGCCCGTGCGATCCGAATAGCCGCCGAAGGCGTAAAGCTCGGCGCTTTCGCTGAGGTCGAACCCTGAATTGAACATGAAGAGAATGTCTTCCATCGGCCCGTCGCCCGCCTTGTGCGTCCGAGTTCCGAGCACCGCAAGATTTGGAGGCGTCAGATTGACGAATTCATTTGCGTCCAGGCCGGAGCGCAATGTCTGGTCGCGGTCGCGATATTCGGCAGTCAAGTTGACGAATCCGTTTTCCGAACCGAAGCCAGAATTGACCGACGCGAACAAGGTGTCGCCGTCGTTGATGCTCTGACCGGTCGGTTTGAAATCCGTGCGATTCTGGCCGAAGGTCGCGGTCGCCTGTCCACCCTGCGAAGCGTCTTTCAGGACGATGTTGATCACTCCGGCTATCGCATCCGAACCGTATTGCGCCCCCGCGCCGTCGCGCAGCACCTCGATACGCTCGATGGCACCGACCGGGATGCTGTTGAAGTCGACCGGGCTCGTGCCCTTGCCGAGCTTGGATTCCGTTGTCAGCGTCGCCGTCGTATGACGGCGCTTGCCGTTGACCAGCACGAGCACCTGGTCAGGGCTCAGGTTGCGCAATTGAGCCGGTCGCACGATATCGGCGTAGTTCGAATTCGATTGACGCGGAAGATTGAACGAGGGAATGAGCGATTGCAGTGCGGCGCCGGCTTCGCCGGGCAGCGCGCCCGAACGCTGTATCGCGTCAGATGACACGAGATCGATAGGAGCCAGGCTTTCGTAGACAGTGCGGCCGATCGTGCGAGTTCCAACGACGACGACTTCCTCGAGCGGCGGTTGGTTTTCGGCCGCCGAGGTGGGCATCGAGGCCATCAGGCCGAGGCCCGGGGCCCCGATCCCGAGAACCGACCGGAGGGCCGAACGCATGATTGCCCGCATGATCCCGTCTCCCGCGCCGACCACGACGCGAATTCAGTCTAGGCGCGCAGAAAAGTGGTGGTCAACGCCGAATCTGGATGCTCCAGTCGGGTCCGGATCCGACCTGGTAGCGCTCCGCAAAATTCTGCTGGTTGATTGCGAGCGACACGCTGTCCAGGCTGTTCAGGTAGAGCAATGGCATCCCGACCTCCACACCGCCGAATGTAGCGACGTACGGGACAATCAGGTTAAGTACTTCTACACCACTCTTCAGAATTCTTAACTTGAGGGGCTCGCCGATCGAGACTCCCAGTTTGGCAAAGGTCTCGCGATCGACATTGGTCCAGATGTTGCCGTAGTTGCCATCGTGCAATTGCACGTTGCCGTAGACGACGCCCCCGTCGTAGCGCGCCCGCTCGTGCGGGATGGTGACGACCTCCGCCGGTAACTCGCGGCCCACCTGCTCGAACGTGATGATGCCCGCAGCGAGCCGCGCCGCGGTGTACGCATAGACGTCGCGCCCATGGAAAGTGAACGACTTTTCGGAGTTCTTGCGCCGGTTCACCGCCTCGTCGATCTCGCGCACGCCCTCGATGCCGAGGCGGGGCGCCACGAAGGTGAGCGTCCCGTTGTCCGGCGTCACGAAGTAATGTCCCGATTTCGTCTTGAGGACGATCGACTTGCGATCAGTACCGACGCCCGGGTCGACGACCGACACGAAGACCGTGCCGGCCGGCCAGTACTCCGCCGTCTGGACCAGGCGCAGGGCGCCCTGCCAGATGTTGAACGGCTCGATGTGATGCGTGAGGTCGTAGACATGAATGTCGGGCGAGACGCCGACGGCGACACCCTTCATCGAGGCAACGGCGCCGTCGAGCATGCCGAAATCCGATTGCAGGACGAGGACGGGCTGCGACCCTGCATACGCCGTGACAACCCACGCACTGAGCGCCATTCCAAACAGCCGGGACCTGCGCATCGATTCGTTCTCCGTCAGGGCAGACCAGTAATTCGGTTACAGTCCGAAGCAGACTCTAGCATCGCAGGCAGGGCAGCCATGTCGACGGCGCGATTCGCAAGTCTGGTCTTGTGCCTTTCGATCGCAGCAGCACTCGCGGCTGAATCTCCTGCCCCGGCGGCAAGCGCCGTGCGAATCGAAAAGCGGATCACCGAACTGTCCGCCTTCGGCGCGAACCCGCAAGGTGGAGTCAGCCGCGTCGCATTCGGCGCAGCCGATATCGCGGGCCGTGAATACATCAAGGGGCTGATGCGCGACGCCGGGCTCGAGGTGCGTGTAGACACGGCCGGAAACGTGATTGGCCGGCGCGCAGGAAGCGACACGAAGCTGCCGGTGATCATGCTCGGTTCGCACATCGATACCGTCCCGCAGGGCGGCAATTACGACGGTAATGTCGGCGTCATCGGCGCGATCGAAGTGGCGCAATTGCTGCACGAGAATGACATCGCAACGCGGCATCCGCTCGAAATCATCAGTTTCACGGACGAAGAAGGCGGCACGGTCGGCAGCCGGGCGATGACGCAGCGCCGTGGAGGCCGCTGCACTCGACGTCGTGAGTCACAGCGGCATGACGATACGCGACGGCATCCGCGCCGTCGGCGGCGATCCCGACCGGCTGGACCAGGCACGGCGCAATCCCGGAGACATCAAGGCGTTCGTCGAACTGCACATCGAACAGGGCGCGATTCTCGACGAGAGCGACATCGATATCGGTGTCGTCGAGGGAATCGTCGGAATTCGCTGGTGGAACGTCACCGTCGAAGGTGTTGCCAATCACGCGGGCACGACGCCGATGAACCGGCGTCGAGACGCGCTGCTCAGCGCCGCAGAGCTGACGCTCGCCGTCAATCGCGTGGCGACGAATATGGCGGGTCGTCATGTCGCGACCGTCGGCCAGATTCGCGCCGAACCCGGCGCTCCGAATGTCATCCCGGGCAAGGTCGTCATGAGCCTCGAAATTCGCGATCTTGACGCCGCCCAGATGCAGCGCGTCTTTGACGCGCATAGAAGTGGAAGCGAGGCAGCATCGCGAAATCGCCGGCAAACGCCCATCCGCTTCGACGAGATCGACATGGCGCTCGATCCTGCGCCGACCGACGTGCGAATGCGGCGTGTCATCACCGAGGCCGCTGTTGCTCTCGGCCTCAGCACACAAGTCGATGCCGAGCGGCGCAGGCCACGATTCCCAGGAAATGACCCGCATCGCGCCGACCGGGATGATCTTCGTGCCGAGCGCCGGAGGTCTCAGTCACGCGCCGAAGGAATTCACGTCGCCGGAAGACATGGCGAACGGGGTCAACGTACTGCTCCGAACCGTGCTTGCGATCGACCGAGGTGCGCTCGATCGATGAACTAGCCGGCCAGACGATCCGCGTCGGCGCCGAGCGTCGCATGCCGGATGGACGCGATCTCGTCGCGTAGCTGTGCCGCCTTTTCAAACTCGAGATTCCGCGCCAGCCGGAACATCTCCGCTTCCAGCCTGCGGATCTGCTGCATTGCCTGCTCGGGCGAGAGCTGTACCGGTTTGCGCCGCCCGCCTTCGCTGCCCGGAACCATGCGCGCGCCTTCCATGATGTCCTTGATGGACTTGATGATCGACTTCGGCACGATACCGTGCTCCGCGTTGTACGCGATCTGCTTGACACGGCGGCGGTTCATCTCGGCGATTGCGCGCTCCATCGATCCGGTGATCCGGTCCGCGTAGAGAATCGCCTTCCCCTGCTCGTTGCGGGCCGCCCGACCCACGGTCTGGATGAGTGAACCCTCGGAACGCAGGAATCCTTCCTTGTCGGCGTCGAGAATCGCGACCAGCGAGACTTCCGGCAGGTCGAGTCCTTCGCGCAGCAGGTTGATGCCGACCAGGACGTCGAACTTCGCGAGCCGGAGATCGCGGATGATCTCGACGCGCTCGACTGTCTCGATATCCGAGTGAAGGTAGCGCACTTTGACGCCATGCTCGCCGAGATAGTCGGTCAGGTCTTCGGCCATGCGCTTGGTGAGCGTCGTAACGAGCACACGCTCCTTGCGTTCAGCGCGCAGGCGGATTTCCGACAGCAGGTCGTCCACCTGCGTCGCGACGGGTCGAACCTCGACCGTCGGATCCACGAGGCCGGTCGGTCGCACGACCTGCTCGACGACCTGGCCCGACTTCGCGAGCTCCCGATCCGCCGGCGTCGCTGAGACGTAAATCGTCTGCGGCTGAACGTGCTCGAACTCATCGAAACGCAGCGGCCGGTTGTCGAGCGCCGAGGGCAGCCGGAAGCCGTACTCGACCAGTGTCTCCTTGCGCGAGCGGTCGCCGCGATACATGCCCTGGAGCTGCGGGATCGTCACGTGGCTCTCGTCGATCACGAGCAGCGAATTGCTCGGCAGGTAGTCGAACAGGCAGGGTGGCGGCTCGCCCGGCTCGCGGCCCGACAGATAGCGCGAATAGTTTTCGATGCCCGCGCAATATCCGAGCTCTGCGATCATCTCGAGGTCGAACAGTGTCCGCTGCTCGAGCCGCTGCGCCTCCACGAGCTTGTTGGCGGCGCGCAGTTCCGCAAGCCGGCTCCTCAACTCGACCTTGATCTCGTCGACGGCGGCGAGCAGCCGCTCGCGCGGCGTCACGTAATGCGTCGACGGAAACACCGTCAGTCGCGGGACTTTCCGCAGCACCTCGCCGGTCAGCGGATCGAAGAACGCGAGCGTTTCGATCTCCTCGTCGAAGAATTGCACGCGAACCGCGTCGCGCTCCGACTCCGCCGGGAAGATGTCGACGACGTCGCCACGGACGCGGAACGTGCCCTGGCGCAGGTCCAGTTCATTCCGCGTGTATTGCATGTCGGCGAGACGCCGCAGCAACTGCCGTTGATCCATGCGATCGCCCCGCACGAGGTGCAGGACCATCTTGAGGTAAGACTCCGGATCGCCCAGTCCGTAAATCGCCGAGACGGTCGCGACGATGATCGAATCCGGCCGTTCGAGCAGCGCCTTCGTCGCCGAGAGCCGCATCTGTTCGATGTGCTCGTTGATCGACGCGTCTTTCTCGATGTAAGTGTCCGACGAGGGGACGTAGGCTTCCGGCTGGTAATAGTCGTAGTACGAAACGAAGTACTCGACGGAATTTCGCGGAAAGTAGGACTTGAACTCGCCGTAGAGCTGGGCGGCGAGCGTCTTGTTGTGCGCGAGCACGAGGGTCGGCCGCTGCAGGCTCTGGATCACGTTCGCGATCGTGTAGGTCTTGCCGGAACCCGTGACGCCGAGCAGCGTCTGGTGCGCAAGTCCCGAACCGATACCGTCGATCAATGCGGCGATCGCCGCGGGCTGGTCGCCCGCCGGCGTGTAGCCTGCCTTGAGATCGAATGGCCTCGGCTCGCTCATTCCTGCCTCGAATTGCAACGCAAAATGCCTTCCCGTACCTTAGCCGGGATTGCGGCCATCCGGTACTGCCACGTGACCATTCCTCTTGCCCGACGCGTTCAGCGCATCAAGCCTTCACCCACGCTCGCGGTCACGGCACGCGCCGCGCGACTGAAGGCCGAGGGCAAGGACATCATCGGCCTCGGTGCAGGCGAGCCGGATTTCGATACGCCGATCCACATTGCCGATGCGGGCGTCGCCGCGATCCGTGCCGGCCACACGCGTTATACGAATGTAGAGGGCACGAACGAGCTCAAGGACGCGATCATCGCCAAGTTCCGCCGCGACAACGGGATCGAGTACAAGCGCTCCCAGATCCTGGTGTCGAGCGGCGCCAAGCAGTCCGTGTTCAACCTCTGCTGCGCCCTCCTCGACCCGGGCGACGAAGCGATCATCCCGGCGCCCTACTGGGTCTCCTACCCCGACATGGTGCTCGTCGCCGACGGCACGCCGGTCCACGTCTCTGCGGGCATCCGGGACGGTTTCAAGATCACGGCCGCCCAGCTGGAGGCCGCGATCACACCCCGCACGCGCCTCTTCATCCTGAACAGCCCCAGCAATCCGACGGGCGCCGCCTATTCGAAGGCGGAGCTGCAGGCCTTTGGCGCCGTACTCGCGAAGCATCCGCGAGTCGTCATCGGCACGGACGACATGTACGAGCACATCTGGTGGGGACCCGAGCCGTTCACGAGCTTCGTGACCGCGAATCCGGATCTGTATGACCGTACCGTGACGATCAACGGTTGTTCGAAGAGCTACGCGATGACCGGCTGGCGAATCGGTTACTGCGGCGGGCCCGAAGAAGTCATCGCCGCGATGGGGACGATCCAGGGCCAGAGCACCTCGAACGCCTCGTCAATCTCCCAGAAAGCCGCGACAGTTGCGCTGAATGCATCGCAGGACTGCGTGGTCGAGATGAATCGCGCGTTCAAGGCGCGGCATGATTTCGTCGTCGAAGGACTGAATTCCCTTCCAGGCGTGCGGTGCATCCCGGGCTGGGGAACGTTCTATGCGTTCGCGAATGTCGAACAGGCAATGCAGATCGCGGGTGCCGGCGACGACAACGCGTTCGCGGAGTTCCTGATCAACGAGGCCGGCGTCGCCATCGTGCCCGGCTCCGCATTCGGCGCGCCCGCGCATTTCCGCCTGTCGTTTGCCGCCGCGACGGAGACGTTGAAGGACGCGCTTGCCCGCATGCAGCGGGCCCTTTCCGGCGCGAAAGCCAAGAAGCGCGCCTGAATTGACTTGGGCGCACCCTTGGCCGACAATCCCGCGCCCTGAAAATCCGCTTCCCCGATAGCTCAGTTGGTAGAGCAACGGACTGTTAATCCGTGGGTCGTTGGTTCGAGTCCAACTCGGGGAGCCATCTACAGTCGCGATTCCCGCTATTGACCGCCGCCTGAGTTCACGCCGCCGATTTCGCGCCGGCTGCCGCGCGCTCGATAGCCGCGATGTCGATCCTTTTCATCTTCATCATTTCGTCCATCGCGCGCTTGGCGGCGGCCTTATCGCGACTGTTCACTGCCTCGATCAGCGCACGCGGCGTGATCTGCCAGGAAAAGCCCCACCGGTCCTTGCACCAACCGCACATGCTCTCTGCGCCGCCATTGCGAGTGATGGCGTTCCAGTAGCGATCGGTCTCAGTCTGGTCCTCGGTAAGTACCTGGAAACTGACGGCTTCATTGGGCTTGAACTCGGAGCCGCCATTGAGGCCGAGGAATGAGCGGCCGAGGACTGTGAATTCAACCGTCAATTCTTCGCCTTGCTTGCCCCCGGGATAATCGGACGCCGCCCGATGCGCCGCGCCGACGCTGCTTTCGGGAAAGGTTGCGGCATAAAATTCCGCCGCTTTGCGGGCCTCGCCCTTCTCAAACCAAAGACAGTTGATCAATCTGTGGCTGGACATGGTGGTTCTCTACCCAGTGGAATTTCTGTGAACGTAAGTCCTTGCGATCGTTCACAACAGGTGGCTCTACCGCAGGATTGCGTCGGATTGCTCCGACGCATGTAGGTCAAGTATCGCGGTGAAGCCTTGCGCTTCAACGATCCGCAGTCCGCGAGGACGCCACTCCCTCCGGTCTTTTGCCCAACGCTATCGCATTGCCGGCGAGAAGTACGGACAGGCCGATGAGCGCCGAGAGGCTCCACCGATAGTCCTCGAACAGCGTCGAAACGATGAGCGCCACGACGGGGAACAATACGCTCGTGTAAGCCGCGCGCGCCGCGCCGATGCGCTTCAGCAACGCGAGATAGAGTCCGAAGGCGAGCGAAGTGCCCGCGAGCGACAGGTAGAGCAGCGACGCGACATACGGCCAGCGCGGATCGAAGGCGATCGGCGTTCCGCGAATTGCAGCGATCACGGCGAGACCGATTGCACCGTAAGCCATGCCGTAGGCATTGACGGTCAGGACCGGAAGGCCGCTCTTTGTGTTTCGCATCGCCGCCATGTTGCCGAGCGAGGCCACGTAGGTTGCGGCGAGCGCGAGCAGCGCGCCATGCGCGATCGATGGATTGCGGATCGCCGCCTGCATCTCCGGCAGGAACAGCAGCGCAACGCCCACCATTCCCGCTCCCGCAGCAAAGAGCACACGCCGCTCGATCGGGGTGCCGAAGATCATCCGGCTGTTGATGAGATTGAAGAAAATGATGCTGGTGAAGATGACCGCGACCAGGCCGCTTGTCAGGTACTGTGTCGAAAGATATGTCATCCAGTAGTTCAGGCAGAACAGCGTCAGCCCCTGGAGTGCGACGAAGCGGTGATCGCGCCAGGAAAGGCGGATCGGATTTGCCGTCAGGCGCGCGAACAGGAACACGCAGATTGCGGCCAGGCCGAAACGATAGACGAGCGAAATCTCGGGTGCGACCACGCCCAGCTGGAACTTGATCACGAACCAGGTTGTGCCCCAGATCAGGACGACAATGGCGTATATAAGGGGACTCGGCACCCGCCGGAAGCTATTGACTTCCAGGTGCCAAATCAATCACTAAAGCTAATGCCCTCATCAATTTCCGGAGGTGAGGACGATCGGGAAAGCAGATATGATGGACGACGACCGGTGAGCCAGCGGCCCCACAGACCTGGCGACGGGTCAATGAACGAATCGCGGCTGAACAAGGGGACCGCCGCATGAGCCTGATGGTCGCGTTGTTCGCGACACTTGCGCTCGCCGCGCCGGCCGACAGCCCGCGCGACGCCGCCGGTTGGCGCGCGCAGTCCGACGCGTTCTATGCCCAAGGCAATTTCCGGGCCGCGCTCGATGCCGCGGAGAGCGCGCGCCTGCTCGCTCCGACAGATCCCTGGGTGCGCTACACCTGGGTCAAGGCTCTTGCCGCGATCGATCCGGACGCGGCGCGGAAGGAGATGCCCGGCCTGCAGGATCCCGTGGCTCTCAAGGCATTTCCCGAAGAGGAACGCGCGCGGCTCGAGACGGCGCTCGGTTATCTGAGCCTCGACCTCGGCATCGAGCCGCTCGCCGCGATGTATTTCGAAGAAGTGCCGCCGGCGACGCCGAGCCATCCGCAGGCCCAGGCCGGACTAGCGATCCTGGCGGTTCGGCGCGGGAACTCACGCCAGGCACTCGTCCACTTCGTTGCCGCGCGCTCAACCGTCCGTCTCGATCCGTCGCTCGCCGAGCTGGAACGCGATGCGCGCTACCAGGTGGTGCTGAACGAGTTCAATACGGCACGCGACCTGCGCGACGCGAATGCGGCCGGCCGTGCGTACTCGGTGCTCGACGAACTCAGGCCGAGCCATCCGTCGACACTCAGAGCACGCGCCGACCTCGCCTATCTGCGCGGCGATTTGCCGGCGCGCGAGCGGGCGCTGCGCGACCTGCTGGCCGTCGACGGTCACGCGCCGGCTGCGGCAAGCCAGCTCGTCGACACGCTGCTCGATCAGAATCGCCCTTTCGATGCGTATGTCGTCGCGCGCGACATGGCGCCGGAACGTCTCGCCGCCGACGCGGGACTGCAGGCGATCGAACGCGACTGGGTGTCGCACTTCGAAGCCGCTATCGGGGGCCGCTGGCGGGAGGGTCAGGTCGATCACGATCGCCTCGACGATCCGGAATTCCAGATCGCCTGGGCCGGGAGTCATCCGCGCTGGGGCCGGGTCCGGGTCTCGGCCAATGCGCTGTACCCCGAATCGGATCGCGTGCCGGCTGGCGAACCGTTCGGCTCGCTGGTCGCCCTGCCCGTCGCCTCGGAATCGCAATCCGATGAGGGCATCGGCGCCCTCGTGCATTGGGCGCCGCGAAACGGCGTCGCCCTGGAATTCGGGACAACGCCAACGTCTTTCGCCGTCAACAACCTGGTCGGTGCGCTTCGCTTCCGCGTCGATTCCGCCGATGGCCCATGGAGTTTCGGATTCGATCGGAGCATGGTTCGCGATTCGCTGTTGTCGCTCGCCGGAACCACAGATCCTCTCAACGGGCAGACCTGGGGCGCCGTGGTCCGCGACCGCGCGTATTTTGGCGGACGCCTCGGCGACGACGGGCTCACAGTCTATGGCGCGCTTGCCGGCGCGGTTCTCGACGGGCATCGCGTCGACAGCAACACGCAGTGGCGCGCCGACGCCGGCTTCCTGCAGCAAGCCGCTTCCGGCGAGGGCTGGATCGCGCGTGTCGGCGGCGCCCTGGAGTTCACGGGATTTGCGGCCAACCGCTCGCATTTCACGCTCGGCCACGGCGGATATTTCAGTCCGGAGAAGTTCGTGTCGGTCGGCCCGGTCGTGGAGTTGCTCGGTCGCCGTGACTCAAAGAGTTTCCGGTTCGAGGGCGGACTCGCCTGGCAGGCCGTGCGCGAATCGGCGAGCGACTTCTTTCCGACGGATCCTGCGTTACAGGCGGCGAGCGGCGACCCGCGCTATGCCGGCGACTCCCGCGACGGCCTTGCCGCGCGGCTAGCCGCGACGATCGAGTGGCGGCTCTCGGATCGCGCCGTCGCGGGCGTTCGACTCGAAGGCGTGCATGGCGAGGACGCCGATGAAGTGCGACTGCAGATCTACACGCGTCGCTGGAATGGCGCCATTTCCGAGCCGGTGCGCGATCCGCCGGTCGCGATGCTCGCGCCCGACAGCTACTTCCTGAACTGACCGCGCCGTCAGGCGCGGGTTTTCAGGCCTGCGGCCAGTTCCTTCAGGTAGGTCTCGAACCGGCTGCCCAGCTCGGGATGCCGCAACGCGTATTCGACCGTGGCTTCGAGGTAGCCGAGCTTGCTGCCGCAGTCGTAGCGCTTGCCCCTGAAACGGTACGCGAAAACCGGCTCGTCTTTCAGCAGGGCGGCGATGCCGTCGGTGAGCTGAATCTCGCCACCCGCGCCACGTCCGATGTTCTTGAGCCGATCGAAGATGGCGCCGCTCAGGAGATAGCGTCCGACGACCGCGAGATCCGAAGGGGCGTCCTCGGGCTTTGGCTTCTCCACGATGCGGCGGATGCGCGAGAATTCGCCGCCACCCTCGTCGGTCGCGACGATGCCGTAGCTTCGCCGTCTGGCTGCGCGCCACCTGCTGCACGCCGATCACGCTGCCGCCTGATTTCAGGTAGCGGTCACGCATCTGCGCGAGCACCGGCTCCTCGGCGTCGATCAGGTCGTCGGCGAGGTGCACGTAGAACGGCTCGTTGCCGACGACGGCATGCGCGCACAGGACAGCATGTCCGAGCCCGAGTGGCGCCGGCTGCCGGATGTAGATGCAGGTCGCATCCGCCGGCAGGATTCCGCGGAGGAGATCGACGAGCTCCTGTTTGCCCTGCACGGCAAGCGCGGTTTCGAGCTCCGGGTCCGTGTCGAAATGATCTTCGATCGCGCGCTTGGAACTTCCGGTGATGAAGACGAGCAGGCGCGCCCCGGCGGCGAGCGCCTCATCCGCCGCGTACTGGATCAGCGGCTTGTCGACGATCGGCAGCATCTCCTTCGGGCTCGCCTTGGTGGCGGGCAGAAAACGCGTGCCGCGACCGGCGACGGGAAATACCGCAAAACGGATCGGTGCGGGTCGGCTCACGCCCGGCATGATACCGGAGACGCCGCGAGCCGGCCCGCGCCGGAGGCGGGCAATCTCAGCTCGAGGCTTTCTCGGCTTCGAATTTCAGATTCGCCTTGTTCTGGTCAATGAGCTTCTTCCCGAGACCCTTGACCTTCGCGAGATCGTCTGCGCTCTTGAACGGGCCGTTTTTCTCCCGGTAACTGACGATGGCCTCGGCCTTGGCCATGCCGACTCCCTGCAGTTCGCGCGCCAGTGTCTTCGCATCCGCCGAGTTCACATTGACGGGCCCGGCGATGGCGATCGGCGCGAGCAGCATCGCGGCCAGGACGGCCGCACCCATTCCCTTGGTAAACATGACTTGACTCCCTTTTCTCGCGCGCGGCGACCACCGCCGCGCCCCGAATCGAGACTAGGCGAGACGTCTGCCGGGCATCGCCCGGCTTTCGCGCGCGTTCTGCGAGATTCAGGAAGGCTTGGCGCCGCGCTCGAGGCCGGCGACGAGATCGAAGCGAAGCAGCGGACGCTGGCTGTCCCAGTTCTTGCACGCCGGGCATTGCCAGAAATGATCGATGCTCGAGAAACCGCAGTTGGCGCATCGATAGCGCGGCGTCGTCGCCGCAAGCCTGCGCAGCACCGCGGCGACGCCCTGCACCGCGCGCGCGTCGAGCGCCGCAGGGTCGCGTCCGATCGCAAGCACGAGACCTGCGATCGCCTCATCCTGCGCGAGACAGGCGCGAACCCGCTCCTCGAGCGGCGCGAAATCGAGCGCATCCGCCATGATCGATGCAATGGCGATCTCGTTCACGGCATCGGCGCGGCCGGCCACCACGCGCGCGACTGTGGCGTCGCCCGCGCTCCCCATCGTCCGTGCGAGCCGGACGAGCCGCGGGACGACCTCGATCGCGAGCGCCGCATCGTGCGCGAGCACGGCGCCGAGCAGCCGCTCGGCCAGCGTGAAATCGCCCTGCTCGATCGCGATGTCGGCACGAACCAGGGCCCCGCGCGGAAAGCGGCGGACCTCGGAGCGCGCCGCGCGCAGGTGCTCACGCGCCTCATCCAGGGCGCCCCGCGTGCGCGCGGCCTCGGCAAGCTCGCAGTAGTAATGCGCGATGGCGCTCTCCTGCGGCGCGCGCCCCGCCTTTTCGAGTTCGCGGAACACCTCGATCGCCCGCAGCCATTCCTGTTCCTGCTCGTAGATGCGCATGAGCTTGCGCATCGCAGCCATGCGATGCGTGCCGGAGGCCGCAAGCGGCTGGAGGATCTTCTCGGCCCGGTCGAGCATTCCTGCTTTCAGGTAGTCCTGGGCCAGCGCGAACCCGGCCTGCTCGCGCTGGGTCGGCTCGAGCGTTTCGCGCGTCGCGATGTTCTGGTGGATCTTGATCGCGCGGTCGACCTCGCCGCGCCGGCGATAGAGGCTGCCGAGCGCAAAGTGCGTTTCGACCGTGTCGTCATCGAGCTCCGCGGCGCGCAGGAATGCCTCGAGCGCCCGGTCCGGCTGCTCGTTGACCAGGAAATTCACGCCGGCGAGATAGTTGCCGCGAAGCCGCTCGTCGCCGATCGCACTCGGGCGCGGCTTGCGCGACGCGTAGAAACCGATGGCCCCGCCGAGAAACAGGACTCCCAGGAGGATCCAGATTGACTCGGGATTCACTAATTCCGGATCGGGTGGGACTGTCCTGAATTAACCCGCTCGCGCAGATCCTTGCCGGGCTTGAAGTGCGGAACGTATTTGCCCGCAAGCGCGACGGCTTCGCCGGTCTTCGGGTTTCGGCCCTGGCGCGGCGGACGGAAGTGCAGCGAGAAGCTGCCGAAGCCGCGGATCTCGATGCGCTCACCGCCGGCGAGCGCGTCGCTCATGATCTCGAGCATCTGCTTCACCGCCAGCTCGATGTCCTTCGCGGGCAGGTGCTTCTGCTTGGCTGAGATGATCTCGATCAATTCTGATTTTGTCATGACTCCCGTCCCTCAACGTCAGAGCGCCGCCCATCCCCGGCGGCGCCCCGGACCGGCTCATTGACCGTTGATCTGCTCCTTGAGCAGGTCACCGAGCGTGGTACCAGTCGCCGTATCGGTGCCGCGATACTGCTGCACCGCTTCGGCCTCTTCCTCGGCCTCGATCGCCTTCACGGACAGCACGATCGCGCGGCTCTTGCGGTCGACACCGACGAATCGCGCCTCGATCTCGTCGCCCGCCTTCAGCACCGTGCGCGCATCCTCGACGCGCTCGCGCGCGAGCTCCGACGCCCGCAGGCTGCCTTCGATTCCATCCCCGAGATCCACGATCGCGCCTTTCGCATCGACTTCCTTGATGGTGCCCTTGACGATGCTGCCCTTCGGATGGTCGGCGAGATACGCCGAGATCGGGTCTTTCGCCATCTGCTTGATGCCGAGCGAAATGCGCTCGCGCTCGGGGTCGATCGACAGGACCATCGCCTCGACCGTCTGGCCCTTCTGGTAGTCGCGCACGGCTTCCTCGCCCGGGCGGTCCCAGGAGATGTCCGACAGATGTACGAGCCCGTCGATGCCGCCCGCGAGACCGATGAAGATGCCGAAGTCGGTGATTGACTTGATCTGGCCGCTGACCTTGTCGCCGCGGTTGAAGCTCTCGGCGAATTCGCGCCACGGGTTGGCCTTGCATTGCTTGAGGCCGAGCGATATCCGTCGGCGCTCCTCGTCGATATCGAGGACCATCACTTCGACTTCCTCGCCGACGTGCACGACCTTCGCGGGATTCACGTTCTTGTTGGTCCAGTCCATTTCCGAGACGTGGACCAGGCCCTCCACGCCTTCTTCGATCTCGACGAAACACCCGTAATCGGCGATGTTCGTGACCTTGCCGAACAGACGCGTGTTCGGCGGATAGCGCCGCGCGATGTTCTGCCAGGGATCCGCGCCCAGCTGCTTGATGCCGAGCGAAACGCGCTGGCGCTCGCGGTCGAACTTGAGGATGCGGACGTCGATCTCGTCGCCGACCTTGACGATCTCCGACGGGTGCTTGACGCGCTTCCACGCCATGTCCGTGATGTGCAACAGGCCATCGATGCCGCCGAGGTCCACGAACGCGCCATAGTCGGTCAGGTTCTTGACCGCGCCCTTCACGACGTCGCCTTCCTTCAGGTTGTCGAGGAGCTGAGACCGCTCGGCGCTGTATTCCTGTTCGACGACCGCGCGGCGCGATACCACGACGTTGTTGCGGCGCTGATCGAGCTTGATGACCTTGAATTCGAGTTCCTTGCCTTCGAGGTAGCTCGGGTCGCGCACCGGGCGCACGTCCACGAGCGAGCCCGGCAGGAATGCGCGGACGTTGTCGAGTTCCACCGTGAAGCCGCCCTTGACGCGGCCGTTGATGACGCCCTTGACGATCTCGCCTTTCGTGAAGGCTTCCTCGAGGCGGGTCCAGGTGCGGGCGCGCTTGGCTTTCTCGCGCGACAGGCGAGTCTCGCCAGAACCGTCTTCGACGGCGTCGAGCGCGACCTCGACCTCCTGGCCGATCTGGACGTCGACTTCACCGTTTTCGTTGCGGAATTGTTCCGCGGGTATCACGGCCTCGGATTTCAGTCCGACGCTGACGATCACGACATCGGCATTCACGTCGACGACGGTGCCGGTCAGGATCTGACCTGGCTTGAACTGCTGATTCGCAAGACTCTGTTCAAAAAGTTGCTGGAAAGATTCGGTCATTGGGTCTTCCGGGCCGCGGGGCCCATGGTGATTACTTTCCGGACAGCATCCCGCCACTCCGGGTCCTCGGCCAACGCAGCGCGGCATCCTGCCCCGCCGTCCTCGCCGGACTTGTCCGGCATCCTCAGTCCCCGCGCGCCGCCCCAGGAAACCGCTCGCGCGCGAGTTTGACGACCCGCCCGACGACCTCCTCGATGGACATCGCAGTCGAATCCACGATGACGGCGTCCGGGACAGCGATCAGCGGGGCCACGGCACGCGTAGTATCCCGCCTGTCCCGCTCGGCTATCTCCGCGGAAAGGGCGGCAAGGCTACCACTCAACCCCTTTCCTTTCAACTGCTTATGGCGCCTGAGGGCCCTTTCCTCGGGGCTGGCGGTCAGGAAGATTTTGAGCCCGGCATCGCGGAAAACGATCGATCCCATGTCCCGCCCGTCCGCCACGAGTCCGGGCGGGCGCGCAAAGGCCCGCTGGCGGCCCAGCAGGGCCGATCGCACGTCTTGCCATGCGGCGACCCGGGACGCGGCTTCGCCGGTTTCCTCGGCGCGCAATTCGCCGGTCACGTCAACGCCGGCCAGTTCCACGCGCTCATCGCCAACGGGATCCATGCCGAAGCGCACGTCCAGGGATTCGGCAAGGCGTGCGTGACCGGCCACATCGCCGGGCCCAAGTCCGGCCCGCATTCCGGCCAGCGCCACGAGCCGGTACAGGGCCCCGCTGTCCAGCAGATGCCAGTCGAAATGCTTCGCGACCTGGCGCGCGATCGTGCCTTTGCCGGAGCCGCTCGGCCCGTCGATCGCGACGACCGGAACCTGATTCAAGCCTCCTCCCCCAATCGCAGACCCGCACCTCGAGCCGACTCCACAAAGCCCGGGAACGAGGTCGCGACATTCTGCACGTCGCGGATCCTGACCGGGGATCGCGCGCGCGCAGCCAGTACCGCGAACGACATGGCGACCCGGTGATCGCCTCGGGCATCGACGGTTCCGCCGGCCACGGTTCCGCCATGCACCCGCAGGCCGTCCGGGAGCGATTCGGTCGCGACACCGAGCGCCGCGAGGCCATCTGACATCGCGGCCAGACGGTCGCTTTCCTTGACGCGGAGTTCGCCGGCGCCGGTGACTGTCGTTTCCCCTTCCGCGACCGCGGCCGCGGCAAGCAGGCAGGGCAGTTCATCCATGGCGATGGGCACAAGCGCTGGCGGCACGGCAATACCGCGTAGCACTCCCGGTCGAACCTCGATGTCCGCAACCGGCTCATCGCCGCGGTTCGTGACGGGATGCAGGCGGATGTCTCCGCCCATGAGGCGCAGGATCTCGAGGAGCGCCGTGCGCGTCGGATTGACGCCGACACCGCGCATGAGTACCGGCCCCCCGCCCGCGATCAGTCCGGCGATTATGAAGAACGCCGCGGATGAAAAATCGCCGGGTATGTCGACGCGCGTGCCTGAAAGCGAAGCAGGCCCGTCAAGCGAGACGCTCCCCGGTCCGCGGGATATCGCGACACCGAATGCCTGAAGCAAGTTTTCGGTGTGATCGCGGGATGGACCCGGCTCCTGCACCGTCGTGCGGCCGGTGGCCTGAACGCCGGCCAGCAGCAGCGCAGACTTGACCTGCGCACTCGGCAGCTCGAGCCGGTGCTCGCAACCACGCAGCGTCCGGCCGCCCGCGATTGCGAGCGGCGGCCGGCCCTCGTTCGTGCGGACTTCCGCGCCCATGCGCCGAAGCGGCGCGGCGACGCGCTCCATCGGGCGGCGCATCAGGGAGGCATCGCCGATCAGGATCGAATCGAAGCGCTGGCCCGACAGAAGTCCCGCAAGCAGGCGCATGCTCGTGCCCGAATTGCCCAGGTCGAGCGCGGTGGTCGCCGCGCGCAATCCGTGGTTGCCGACACCGTGAATTCGTAATTCTCCGGGCGCCAGGCGCTCGATTCGCACGCCCATGGCGGCAAAGGCCGCGAGCGTCGCAAGGCAATCCTCGCCTTCGAGGAATCCGTGGATTTCGGTGACCCCATCGGCGATCGCTCCGAGCATCGCTGCGCGATGAGAAATTGACTTGTCGCCGGGAACCTGGATTTCGCCCGCGACCCGGCCGCCGGGTTCGACGACGTAGCCTGGCGACCGCGCGCTCACGAACCGCCGGCGAGCGCCGAGGACATCGCCGCCAGCAGCCGCTCGTTCTGGGCTGCCGTTCCCGTCGTGATCCGGAGGTGATTCAGCAGCGCGTAGTTGGCGAGGGGTCGCACGATGACGCCCTGGCGAAGCAGCGCATCGTTGACCGCCGCCGCAGGACGCCCCAGATCGGCCAGCACGAAATTGCCTGCGGAAACCGGCACGCGCAGTCCGAGCGCAGCGAGACCCGTGCGCAACTGCGCCATGCCCGCCCGATTCAGGCTGAGCGTCGCCTCGAGGTGTTCGCGATCGTCCAGGGCCGCGGCGGCCGCCGCGAGCCCCGGAACGGATACGTTGAACGGCTGGCGCACACGGTTCAGCAGGTTCGCAATGTCGGGGTGCGACAAGGCGTAGCCGACGCGGAGACCCGCAAGACCGTACGCTTTCGAGAACGTGCGCGTGATCACGAGATTCGGATGACGGGCGAGCCATCGCGAGCCGTCGGGAACGCCGAGTGCCGCGGAGTATTCGTGATAGGCCTCGTCGAGAACGACGATCACGTCGGGCGGTACCGCACCCAAGGTCTCATCGAGTTCGCGCTCCGCGAGCCAGGTGCCAGTCGGATTGTTGGGATTCGCCAGGAAGACCATCCGCGTGCGCGGACCCAAGGCGCCCTTGAGCGACGCCGGGTCATGGCCCAATGGCATCGAATGATCAGCCGCATGCGCGGACGCGACCCGCGCCGACGCTCCGGAAGCCTGGATCGCCCCCGGATACACGGCAAATGCGTAGCGCGAGTGCACCGCCTCTACTTCAGGCGTCAGGAAAGCCTCGGCGAGCAGCACCAGGATGTCGTTCGAGCCGTTGCCGAGCGTCACCTGGCTGAAATCGAGACCATACTTCTGCGCAAGTTTCGAGCGCAGCACGTGGCCGCTGCCGTCCGGATACAGGCCGACTCCCGCAAGCGCGCTCGAAAATGCGGCCTTGGCGCGCGGTCCCGGACCGAGCGGATTCTCGTTCGACGCGAGCTTGATGCTGTCTTTGACCCCAAGCTCCCGTTCGAGAGCCTCCGGCGGCTTGCCTGGCACATAGGGCGCGAGGTCGCGGACACCCGGCGCTGCAAGCGACTCGAACCGGTTCACCGTGTCCTCCTAGACGACCCGGGCATTCAGCACACCCTGGATCGTGCCGATACGCTCGACGAGGCCTGCCGGCACTTTGCCGTCGATGTCGATCAGCGTATAGGCGACTTCGCCTTTCGACTTGTTCAACAGGTCGGCGATATTGAGCCCCGCCTCGGCCAGGCGTGTCGAGATCTGGCCAACCATGTTCGGCACGTTGCTGTTCGCAATCGCGATCCGCGAAGTCTTCGGCACGCGCGGCAATGACGCCTCGGGGAAATTGACCGAATGCCGGATGTTGCCGTGCTCGAGGTAATCCCGAAGCGTATCCGCGACCATCATCGCGCAATTCTCTTCGGCCTCGCTGGTCGAGGCGCCGAGGTGCGGCAGCGCGACGACGCCGCGCACGCCCCGGATTGCAGCCGACGGAAAATCGCAGACGTAGGCGCCCAGCTTCCCGGATTTCAGGGCGGCGATGACGGCCGGCTCGTCGACGATTCCGGCGCGGGCGAAGTTGAGCAGCGTGCCGCCTTCCTGCATGTGACGGAGGCGCCTGGCGTTCACGAGGCCGCTTGTCTCGTCGGTGAGCGGAACGTGGACGCTGACCGCATCGGAGCGGGCAAACAAGTCGTCGAGGCTGAGCGCCTGCTCCACGCCGGAGGACAGCTGCCAGGCGCGCTGCACCGTAATCTGCGGGTCGTAGCCGAGCACGCGCATGCCAAGGAGATGCGCGGCGTTAGCGACTTCGACGCCGATCGCGCCGAGACCGACGACTCCCAGAGTGCGGCCCGGGAGTTCGTGGCCGATGAAACGCTTCTTACCTTGCTCGATCGCGGTCTCGAGCGCATCGCCCGTCAGATCGAGACTCCGAACGAAATCCCAGGCCTCGCAGATGTGGCGTGCCGCGAGAAAAACTCCGGCAAGCACGAGCTCCTTGACGGCATTCGCATTCGCGCCGGGCGCCGTAAAGACCGGCACGCCGCGCTGCGACAGGAGTGTGACCGGTATGTTGTTGGTGCCGGCGCCGGCCCTGCCGACGGCCAGCACGCTCGTGGGAATCTTGATCGCATGCATGTCCGCGGACCGGACCAGGATCGCGTCCGGATGCCCGATCTCGGAGGCGATTTCGTAGCGGTCGGACGGCAGGCGTTCGAGACCTTTGGTCGATATGTCGTTCAACGTCTGGACTTTGAATCGCATCAGCCGTACCGCCGCTCGAAATCGCGCATGAAATCCACGAGTGCGGCGACACCCTCCGCAGGCATGGCGTTGTAGAGACTGGCGCGCATGCCGCCGACTGCGCGATGGCCCGCGAGGTTCGTGAGTCCGGCCGCGTCGGACTCCTCGAGGAAAGCCTTGTCCAGTTCGGGCCTTGCGAGCCGGAACGGCACGTTCATCCAGGACCGGCAGTCGGCGGCGACTGGATTGGAATAGAACTGCGATGCGTCGATCGCTGGAATAGAGCGCTTCGGCCTTGGCGCGGTTGCGCATCGCCAGCGCTGCGAGCCCGCCCTCGCGCTTCAGCCACTGGAACACCAGTCCGGCGAAGTACCAGCCGAAGGTCGGCGGCGTGTTCAGCATGGAGCCAGCGTCCGCGACGGCCCCGTAGTCGAAAACCATCGGGGTCCCGGCGCGCGCCCGTCGGATGAGCGCGTCCCGCACGATCACGACCGTGATCCCGGCAGGCCCGATGTTCTTCTGCGCGCCGGCATAAATGAGCCCGAAGCGCGAGACGTCGAGTGGGCGCGACAGGATCGTGGACGACATGTCAGCGACGAGCGGCACCGCGCCCGTATCGGGGATGTAAGGAAACTCGACGCCGCCGATCGTCTCGTTCGGGGTGTAGTGGACGTAGGCGGCGCCGGGCGTCAGCCTGAGCGTCGACTGCGCAGGCACTGTCGTGTACTGCGATGCGGCTTCGTCCGCCGCGATGTTGACGGTCACAAAGCGCCGCGCCTCCTTGATCGTGCGCTCGGACCAGTGCCCGGTGTTCACGTAATCGGCGATCACGCCCGCTGCCGCGAAGTTGAGCGGAACGGCGGAGAACTGCGCGGTCGCGCCGCCCTGCATGAAGAGCACGCGGTAGTCGGACGGGATCGCGAGCAATTCCCGGAGATCCGCTTCGGCCCGCTCCGCGACTGCCATGAAAGTGCGGCTGCGGTGGCTCACTTCCATGACCGACATGCCGCCCTGCCAGTCGAGCAGCTCGTCGCGTGCCTGTTCCAGGACGGGCAACGGCAACGCCGCGGGACCCGCGGAGAAATTGTAGACGCGCAAGGGTCTCGCAGGCCGGCGTCAGCCGGCCCCTTCGCCGCCCTGCGAATCGTCACCGGCGATGCGCTCGATACCGACGAGCTTTTCGCCGTCCTCGAGCCGCATGATGCGTACGCCCTGCGTATTGCGGCCGAGCACCGGAATGTCGCTGACCGGCACCCGCACGAGCGTGCCGCTCGAGTTGATCAACATGACTTCATCATCCCGGCGCACCTGTCGCGCGCCGACGAGCGAGCCATTCCGGTCGCTCGTCTGCAGCGCAATGACACCCTGTCCCGCGCGGCCGTGCCGCGGAAAGTCGTCCATCTCGGTCAGCTTGCCGTAACCGCGCTCCGACACCGTCAGGATCGGGCCTTCTCCGAGCACGATCAGCGACGTGACGCGCTGGCCCTCCCCGAGCTTGATGCCGCGAACGCCGGCCGCCTCGCGTCCCATCGGCCGGACCTGGTCCTCCCCAAAGCGAATCGCCTTTCCGTCGGTTGTCGTGAGCAGGATTTCGCGCTGCCCGTCCGTCAGCGCGACACCCACGAGACAATCCTGCGGGTCCAGAGAGGCCGCGATGATTCCATTCGCGCGGGGGCGCGAAAACGCCGAAAGCGGCGTCTTCTTGACCGTGCCCTGGGCAGTCGCCATGTACACGAAGTGCGACTCGTCGAATTCACGGATCGCGAGCACTGCCGTGATGCGCTCGCCTTCGGCGAGCTGCAGCAGATTGACGATCGGCTTGCCGCGCGAGCCGCGGCTCGCGAGCGGAAGCTGGTAGACCTTGAGCCAGTAGCACTGGCCGCCGTCCGAGAAGCACAAGAGCGTGTCATGGCTGTGGGCGATGAAGAGCTTGTCGACGAAATCCTCGTCCTTGACCGTGGTCGCCATCTTGCCTTTGCCGCCGCGGCGCTGGGCTTCGTAGTCCGTCACCGGTTGGGTCTTCGCATATCCCGCGTGCGACAGCGTGACGACCAGGTCCTGGCGCTCGATCAGATCCTCGATCGTGACGTCGGACTGGTCCGCGACGATCTGCGTGCGCCGCGCATCGCCGTAGGCTTCCTTCATCGCCGCGAGTTCCTCGCGGATCACGGCCAGGAGACGGTCGGGGCGCGCGAGAATCTCCCCGAGGTCGCGGATCAGATCGAGGAGCTCATTGAACTCGGTGACTATCTTGTCCTGCTCGAGCCCCGTCAGCCGGTGCAGCCGCAGGTCGAGGATTGCCTGTGCCTGGATTTCCGACAGCCGATACTGCTCGCCATGCAGGCCAAGCTCCTCCGCAATTCCGTCGGGGCGAGTCGGCACATTGCCGGCACGCGCGAGCATTTGCGGAACCGCGCCCGGACCCCAGGTCCGCGCCTGCAGGGCTACCCGCGCCTCGGGCGGTGTCGGTGAAGCCTTGATCAAGGCGATCACTTCGTCGATGTTCGCGAGCGCGACGGCAAGGCCTTCCAGGATGTGCGCCCGGTCGCGCGCCTTACCGAGATCGTGAATCGTGCGCCGCGTGACGACTTCGCGACGGTGGCGCAGGAACGCGTCCAGCATCTCCTTGAGTGACAGCAGCTTCGGCTGGCCGTCGAGGAGCGCGACCATGTTGACGCCGAACACCGATTCCATCGGTGTCAGCTTGAAGAGCTGGTTCAGGACGAGTTCGCTGTTTTCGCCGCGCTTCAATTCGATGACGACACGGAGCCCGTCCTTGTCCGATTCGTCGCGCAGCTCCGAGATGCCCTCGATTTCCTTGTTGCGCACCAGGTCCGCGATGCGCTCGAGCAGGCGGGCCTTGTTGACCTGGTAGGGGAGCTCGGTCACGACAATCGCTTCGCGGCCACGCTCGTCGATGGTCTCGACCGAGGTGAGCGCGCGTACGGACAGTCGGCCGCGGCCCGTCTTGTAGGCCAGCACGATTTCCGCCGCGCCATTGATGATGCCGGCCGTCGGGAAGTCCGGCCCCGGCACGAGGCGCATCAGCTCCGCGAGACCCAGGTTCGGGTCGTCAATCAACGCGACACAGGCGTCGATGATCTCGCCCAGGTTGTGCGGCGGGATATTGGTCGCCATGCCGACCGCGATGCCAGCCGAACCGTTGACCAGCAGGTTGGGAATGCGCGACGGCAATACCGCCGGCTCGTGTTCGCTGTTGTCGTAGTTCGGCGTGAAGTCGACGGTTTCCTTGTCGATATCCGCCAGCAGCTCATGCGCGATGCGCGACATGCGCACTTCGGTGTAGCGCATCGCCGCCGCCGCATCGCCGTCCACGGAACCGAAATTGCCCTGGCCGTCCACCAGCAGGTAGCGCAACGAGAACGGCTGCGCCATGCGCACGATCGTGTCGTACACGGCGGCATCGCCATGCGGGTGGTACTTGCCGATGACGTCGCCGACGATGCGCGCCGACTTTTTGTACGCCTTGTTCCAGTCGTTGCCGAGCTCGCGCATCGCGTACAGGACGCGGCGGTGCACCGGCTTCAGTCCATCGCGGACATCGGGGAGCGCGCGGCCCACGATTACGCTCATCGCGTAATCGAGATAGGACTTGCGCATCTCGTCTTCGAGGTTTACGTGCAGGACTTCGCGCGCGATCTCGCTCATGCGGATTTCGTCGTTTTCAGAGGCCCATGGAAGCGCCGAATTTTAGCACAGCGCGTATACTTTCCGGATGCAAACTGCGCCAAATTTCGACCCGGCGGAGATCGCGAAATTCGAAGCGGCGGCATCGCGCTGGTGGGACCCGAACGGCGAGTTCCGGCCGCTCCACGACCTCAATCCCGCGAGACTCGACTACATCGAGGCGCGCGCCGGACTTGCGGGCCGGCGCGTGCTCGACGTCGGTTGCGGCGGGGGCCTGCTCGCCGAAGGGATGGCTCGTCGCGGTGCCCGGGTGACCGGAATCGACCTGGCGCCCGAATCGCTCCAGGTCGCGCGCCTGCATGCGATCGAAGCCGGAATCGATGTGGATTACCGGCATATTGCGTGCGAGGCTCTTGCCGGAACGGATGCGGGCGGCTTCGACCTCGTGACCTGTCTCGAAATGCTCGAGCACGTGCCGGATCCGGTCGCCATCGTGGCCTCGCTAGCGAGTCTCGTGCGTCCCGGCGGCGATGTGATCTGCTCGACCATCAATCGCAATATCAGATCGTTTGCACTCGCGATCGTCGGAGCTGAATACCTGCTGCGCCTCCTGCCGATGGGTACGCATCAGTACGCGCGCCTGATTCGCCCGTCGGAGATCACTCGCTGGGCCCGCGACTCCGGGCTCGAACTCGCCGATCTCGCCGGAATCGCGTACAACCCCGCGACGCGCAAGGCGCGCATTGACGCGGACGTCTCTATCAACTACCTCGCGCACTTCAGGCGGCCGGCGACGGCGGCTGCCGCATGAACCGCCGCCGCGATCTGCGCGGTGTGCTGTTCGACCTCGACGGGACCCTGCTCGACACCGCGAGGGACATGGCACAGGCGCTCAACCGCCTGCGCGTCGCAGAAGGCCTCGACGAAATGCCGTTCGAACGCATTCGGCCGCTCGTTTCGCACGGGGCGCCACGGCTCATCCGCTTTGGCTTCGGGGAGCCGGATCCAGCTCGATACGAAACGCTGCGGATCCGGTTCCTGGATTTCTATCGGGCGGCCCTTGCGGTCCACACCCGGCTGTTCGCAGGCTACGAGGAAGTCCTCGACGCCATCGAGCGGGCTGGGCTCCGCTGGGGGATCGTGACCAACAAGCCCGGCTGGCTCACAAATCCTCTGCTCGAAGAACTCGGCCTCGCGACACGCTGCGGCTGTGTGGTGAGCGGCGACACGCTTTCGGAACGCAAGCCACATCCCCTGCCGCTGCTTCACGCCGCCGCCCTCATCCAGCTCGAGCCCCGCGATTGCATCTACCTGGGCGATGCGGAGCGCGACGTGCAGGCGGCCCGCAACGCGGGCATGATTCCGCTGGTGGCCGGCTTTGGGTACCTGAACGAAGGCGAGGATCCCGCCGCCTGGCAACCTGAGGCCGTGCTCGGACGCCCGGAAGACTTGCTCGACTGGCTGGGACTGCGCGAATGACTTTCAATCTGACGGCCCTGATCGTGATACTGCTCGCCGTGGCGCTCGCGCTCGGCGCGGGATGGTGGATGGGCCGCCGCCGCGCGACGGCACTTGCCGCCGAGCGCACTGCCACCCTCGACCGCGCGATGGAACAGCTCGATCGCCGCTTCGACGACCTCGCCGGCCGGCAGCTGCGGGAGAACATCGAGAATTTCCTGCGCCTCGCGAAGGAAAACCTGGGCGGGCATCAACAGAGCGCTCAAAGCTCGCTGAAGGAACGCGAAACGGCGATCGAAGCGCTCGTCAAGCCGATCCAGGAATCGCTGGCGCGGACGTCAGAAGCCTTGCGCGCAATCGAGGTCGAGCGTCAGCGCGATTTCGGCAGCCTGCGCCAGAACCTCACGGACATGCGCGAGACGCACACCGCCCTGCAGCGCGAAACCCGGAACCTCGTCCAGGCGCTCAGCAAACCCCAGGTCCGCGGCCAGTGGGGCGAGATCGCGCTCCGCCGGCTCGTCGAACTGGCCGGCATGACCGCGCATTGCGACTTCGAGGAGCAGGTTCATGTCGTGGGAGAGGATGGCGCGCTCCGTCCCGACATGGTCGTCCACCTGCCCGAAGGCCACGATGTCGTGGTCGACGTGAAGACCCCGCTCGATGCGTACCTGGCGGCGGCCGAGGCCCCGTCCGATGAAATCCGGGCGGTGGCGCTTCGCAGGCATGCGCAGCACGTCGCCGACCGTGTGAGGTTGCTTTCATCGAAGAATTATTCCGCCCAGTTCGCGCGGGCGCCACAGTTCGTCGTGCTCTTTCTGCCGGGCGACCAGTTCCTCTCATCGGCGCTCGATCAGCAGCCCGATCTTCTCGACCGGGCGATGAGCAGCAACATCATCCTCACGACGCCCTCGACGCTCCTGGCACTGCTCAAGACCGTCTATAACGGCTGGCAGAATGTCAGGCTTGCCGAGAATGCCGAGCGCATCCGGAAACTGGCCGAAGACCTGTACTCGCGACTCAGCACGTTTCGCAATCACCTCGGGAAACTGGGCAACTCACTCGAAGCGAGTCTGCGCGCGTTCAACGCCGCCGTCGGCTCGCTTGAACGCAATGTGCTACCCGGCGCGCGCAAGTTCGTCGAACTCGGCGTTCGTGGCGAGAAGCCAATCGAGGAACTGACCGAAATCGAGGTGAGCGTGCGTCTCGCCGACGAGACGACGCCGCAACTCGCCCCGCCCGACGAACATTGAGCGGCGACGGACCTTTCGCGGACAGGTTGGCGCAGGCGCTCGCGTACGCGCCCGCCGCCGGCTCCCACGCCGGCCGAATAGTCCTCGTCACGGGTGCGGGCGATGGCATCGGACAGGCGCTCGCTCTCGCTCTCGCGCGCCAGGGCGCCACGGTCGGCCTGCTCGGGCGTACCCAGCGCAAGCTGGTGCGCACCTATGACCGCATCGTCGAAGCGGGCGGTCCGACACCTGCCCTGCTCCCCTTCAATCTGGAATCCGCGGCCGCGCCCGAGTACGACGCCGTGCACGACGCGCTCGAGCGTGAGTTCGGACAATTGGACGGCCTCGTGCATGTCGCCGGGATCCTGGGCGACCTCAGCCCGATCCAACAGTACGACGTCCCGACGTGGTGCAAGGTGCTGCACGTCAACCTGACGGCCCCGTTCATCCTGACGCGGGCCTTGCTGCCGTTGTTGCGCCGGGCCGCGGACGCCTCGATCGTGTTCACGTCGAGCAACATCGCGCGGGGCGGCCGCGCGTTCTGGGGCGCCTACGCGGCGTCGAAGTTCGGCACCGAAGGCCTCATGCAGGTGCTGGCAGATGAAATGGCGGGTTCCACGCGGATTCGCGTCAACAGCGTAAACCCCGGCCGCGTCCGCACCGCGATGCGCCGCCAGGCTTATCCCGCGGAGAATCCTGATGGGATCGCCGAGCCCGCGGCGGTGGTCGGGCCCTATCTCTATCTGCTCGGACCAGCCGGACAAGGCGTCAACGGGCAGGCGTTCGACCGTCCTTAGCGCGCGATTCCGCCGCATCCCGAAGGGCGCTCAATTCATCTTCCGTCAGCGGCCGGCTGCGACCTCGCGCGAGCGCACGCTCCATCGCGATTGGGCCGAAGCGCGTTCGCAGGATGCGATTCGCTTCGAGCCCGCAATGGTCGAATAGCTCACGGAGATCGCGCGGCCGCAGGCCGGCAACGTGCACCTGAAGCCATCGATTGGTCCCCTCGCCTCCGGCAGGCACAACAGCGGTGATCTCACCCTTGATGGACGTGGCTCGTCCCGCGTCGGCCAGCATCGCACCTATCTGCGACTCGTCGAACGCGCCGCGCACGCGGACGCTGAACTCGCTCGGAATCCCGATTCCGCGACGGGTCAGCGCTGCCGCCAGTTCTCCGTCGGTGATGAAGAGTTCAAGGCCGCCGTCACGCGCCGCTAGCGGACTGACCGGAATCCAGCGGCGTCCCGCCGATTTGGGCAGGCGCTCGAGCGAACTCGGCATCGTTCCCGTAGTACCTGCGCGAATGTCTTCCTGCGCAGGCCGGTGATACGCAAGACCCTCGTGCCCGCGGTCCCCGCCTCGTGTGAGTCGCAGGCGGCGCCCGTCTAGGCGGATGTCGTCCCGCTCGCCGACCGCCTGGCCAGGTGTTGCGAGCTTGCCGTTGACGGTGATGCGGCCCGTCTTGATCCACGCCTCGATCTGGCGTCGCGATCCGACGCCGCGAGCGGCGAGTGTTTTCTGGATTCGTTCGCGCATCAGAGCACCCGGCGCGGCTGCCGCGCCGGCTCATCAACCGGTCGCTTCGGCGTCGTTGGCAGCCGGAAGGCCCGCAACCACGGCCTGGACCGTCACCGGACCCTCGAAGTCGAGCTGGATGCCGACATCGTCCATGTCCTTGAGGGCCGCCAGGGAAGGCAGCTCGTCGAGACTCTTGAGGCTGAAGTAGTCGAGGAATTCCCGGGTCGTGCCCAAAAGTTCCGGATGGCCGGGAACTTCCCGATGCCCGACGACGCGGATCCAACCGCGTTCGGTGAGCGTGCGCACGATGTTCGGATTGACCGTCACGCCGCGAACGTCTTCGATCTCGCCGCGCGTTATCGGCTGCCGGTAAGCGATGAGCGCAAGCGTCTCCAGCAGCGCGCGCGAGTAGCGGCTCGGGCGCTCCTGCCAGAGTTTCGACAGCCGCGAGGAAAATTGGCTGCGAACCTGGAGGCGCCAGCCGCTCGCGACCTCGACCAGTTCCATCGGCCGGCCGTCGCAGTCGCGGGCAAGTTCCGCCAGCGCGCGCCTGACTTCGACGGCCTCCGGGCGCTCGAACTCGTCGAAAATCTCGCGCAACTGATCGATACTGAGCGGTTGCCCGTAGGCGAGGAGCGCCGCCTCGACGATGTCCTTCAACTGACCGTTATCCATGCTCTGCCTCGTCATGCCGTCGTGATTTCCAGTTGATCGATCGTGCCGGCTTCCGGATTGCCCTCGACACGGCGCACGTGCAGCGGCTGATAGGGCTCGGCCTGCACGATCTCGACGAGCTGTTCGCGCATCAGCTCGAGGATCGCGGCGAAGGTCACTGTGACTCCCATCCGGCCTTCCTCCGGGCGGAACAGGCGGACGAACTCCACGAGACCGACGCCTTCGAGCAGGGCGAGGACGTCCGACATGCGCTGCCGCACCGAAAGCGTTTCGCGACTTACATGCAGGTTCGCGAACATCGTGGCGCGCTGGACGACGTCCTTGAACGCCACCAGCATTTCCTGGAGCGCGACATCCGGCAGCATCCGCACGACCTGGCGATGCGCCAACTCCGCAACCGCCGGGAACACATCGCGATCGATCCGGGGCAACTGGTCTATGTCCTCCGCAGCCCGCTTGTAGCGCTCATACTCCTGCAGGCGACGGACGAGCTCGGCACGCGGGTCTTCCTCTTCCTGACCGGCATCGCCGATACGCGGCAGCAACATGCGCGACTTGATCTCCGCAAGCATGGCAGCCATCAGCAGGTATTCACCGGCGAGTTCCAGGTCCAGCTCCTGCATGAGCTGGATGTATTCCATGTATTGGCGCGTGATGTCCGCAATCGGGATGTCGAGGACGTCGATATTCTGCCTGCGGATCAGGTACAGCAGCAGATCGAGCGGGCCTTCGAACGCCTCCAGGAATACTTCGAGCGCCTGCGGCGGTATGTAGAGATCGCGCGGTATCTCGGTTACCGGCTCGCCTTCGACGATCGCAAACGGCATTTCGTCCTGATGCGGGGACTCGCTCACCGGTACTCCAGGCGCACGGCTTCACGGACTTCCGACATTGTCGCACGTGCCGCGTCGCGCGCGCGTTCGCATCCTTCGGCCACGATGCCGCGCACGAGTTCCGGGTTCTCCTCGTACTCGCGCGCGCGCTGGCGGATGACCTCGAGTTCCTTCAGCACCGACTCGATCACGGGTTTCTTGCAGTCGAGGCAACCGATGCCGGCCGTGCGACAGCCTTTCTGCACCCAGGCCTTCGTCTCGTCGCTCGAATAGATCTTGTGCAGGTCCCAGACGGGGCATTTTTCCGGGTCGCCGGGATCAGTCCGCCGCACGCGCGCGGGATCGGTCTGCATCGCGCGCAATTTCTTCTCCACGCTGTCCGGATCCTCGCGCAGGCCGATCGTATTGCCGTAGGATTTCGACATCTTGCGCCCGTCGAGGCCGGGCACTTTCGGAGTCCGGGTCAGCAACACCGCAGGTTCCGGCAGAATCGCCCGGCCACCGCCTTCGAGATAGCCGAGCAGGCGCTCGCGGTCCGCGACGGTGAGACGCGTCCCCGATTCGATCATCGCGCGTGCGCGAGCGAGCGCGTCCTTGTCGCCTTGTTCCTGAAACTGCCGGCGAAGCTCCGAATACTGCGTGGCGTTGCGGGCGCCAAGGCGCTTCACGGCGCTCTTGACGCGCGCTTCGAAATCCGGCTCGCGTCCGTAGATATGGTTGAACCGGCGCGCAATCTCGCGCGTGATCTCGACGTGGGCCGCCTGGTCCTCGCCCACCGGCACGAACTCGGGCCGGTACATCAGGATGTCCGCGCTCTGCAGCACCGGATAGCCGAGAAACCCGTAGGTGCTCAGGTCCCTGTCCTTGAGCTGCTCGATCTGGTCCTTGTAGGTGGGAACGCGCTCGAGCCAGGAAACGGGCGTCACCATCGAAAGAATCAGGTGCAATTCCGCGTGCTCCGGGACCCGCGACTGGACGAAAATCGTGCAGGCACTCGGATTGAGGCCGGCTGCGAGCCAGTCGATGATCACCTCGCTGGAGTTGGCCTTGATGTCGGCCGTGTCCTCGTAGCCCGTCGTCAGCGCATGCCAATCCGCGACGAAGAAATAACATTCGTAGCGGTACTGGAGTTCGACCCAATTCTTGAGTGCGCCATGATAGTTGCCGAGGTGCAGCTGGCCGGTCGGCCGCATGCCGGAGACGACGCGTCGATTCTGGCCTGGTTTCGAAGTCATCGCCCGCAACTACCCGAATTGCAGGCCGAAGATGTCGACCAGCAGCGAGACCAGAAAATTGATCGGTCCACTGACCAGGGGCCAGAGCACGCGACCGACAATGAGGGCGAGCACGATGAAGAGCCCGAACGGTGCCACTCGCTCGAGAAATGTGCTGAGCGGTCCGCGCGGCAGCAGATTCGTCAGAACCTGCCCGCCATCCAGGGGCGGAATCGGCAGCATGTTGAAAACCGCAAGCGACACATTGATGATGATGCCGATACTCGCCATCTGGCCGAGCCACTGGCCCGACATGCCGAGCTCCAGTCTCTGGCTGAGCATCATCAAGAAAGCCCACGCGATTGCCATTACGAGATTGGCGCCAGGCCCGGCGGCGGACACCCAAACCATGTTGTTGCGCGGACTGCGCATGTAATTCGGGTTTACCGGGACTGGCTTGGCCCACCCGAACAGAAACCCGCCCAGCCACAACATGATCGCCGGCACGAGTACGGTACCGACCGGATCGATGTGACGAATTGGATTGAGGCTCAGCCGGCCCTGGGATTCGGCGGTCCGGTCCCCGAAGTATTTGGCGACCCAGCCGTGAGCGACCTCATGGACCGTGATTGCAAACACGACGGGAATCGCAGCGATCGAGATTGTCGTGAGAAACGAGGCCAGATCCATGAACCGTCCAGGAGGCGCGCGGGCCGGTCACCCGCGAATTACCGCCGATTATACGGGCCGGACTGCGGCGTTGCCGGTCATTGAAAGGGTCTCGGATCGCCTTTTCCGGCCCGCAACAAGTGCGGCGCGTCTCCCGAGAGATCGACGAGGGTGCTGGGCTCGAGTCCGCAGTTCCCCGCGTCCAGAATCACGTCGACCGCATGGCCGATGCGCAGCTCGATTTCTCGGCCGTCAGTCATCGGCACGTCGTCTCCCGGCAACTGCAAGGTCGTGCTCAAGAGCGGCTCCGGATACTCCTTGAGGAGCGCCTGAACGACGGCGTGATCAGGAACGCGGATTCCCACGGTTTTTCGGCGCGCATCGAGCAGGCGACGCGGCACCTGCCGCGTCGCCTGCAGCACGAAAGCGTAGGGTCCCGGCGTGAAGCTTTTCAGGAGCCGGTACTGCCAGTTTTCGACCCGCGCGAATCGCGCAATCTCCGAAAGGTCGCGGCATACGACGGTGAAAAAATGACCTTTTCGCGTCTGCCTCAGGCGCTGAATCCGCTCCACCGCTTCCTTGGCGCCGAGAGCGCAGCCCAGCGCATAGCAGGAATCGGTCGGGTAGACGAGCACACCGCCGTCTTCCAGACACTCCGCGGCTACGCGGAGAAACCGCGACTGCGGTGTCGTGGGGTGCAATTCGAGGCGCTGCGCCATGGTCCATTATGAACCGGGCACATGTACGAGCCCCTTCCGCTATTATTGGCGCCCCTCAAAACGGTTCCCCGCATGCAGCTGCTGTTCGATTTCCTGCCGGTCATCGCGTTTTTCGTCGCCTACCAGTTCGCCGACATCTACGTCGCAACCGTCGTGATCATCGTTGCCACCGTGATTCAGGTGTCGATCCATTGGCTTCGTACACGCCGAATCAATCCAATGCATGTGGTCTCCGCCGGCCTCGTCCTCGTGTTCGGCGGCTTGACGCTCTGGATTCACGACACCGCGTTCATTATGTGGAAGCCCACGGTCTTGAACTGGCTGTTCGCAGTGGCATTCCTCCTGAGCCTTTCGCGGCGCTTCGGCGACCGGCCGCTGATTCAGCGGCTGATGAGTGCGACCGACGCGGAGTTCGACCTGAGTCCCGCGCTCTGGCGGCAACTCAACTGGATGTGGATCGGATTCTTCGTCGCCATGGGCGCAGCCAACCTTGCCGCGTTTCAATACCTCGACGAAGCGACCTGGGTGAAATTCAAGGTGTTCGGGCTTCTCGGACTCACTGCCGTTTTTATCGTCGCCCAGGGCTTCTGGATCGCTTCGCGGGCGTCCCGCAATGACCAGTCCACGGGCTGAACGGATCCAGGCGATGCTCGAGTCCGCTTTTGCCGCGGCGCGCGTATCAGTGCAGGATGACAGTGCGCGGCACGCCGGCCATGCGGGCGCGCGCGACGGCGCCGGGCACTTTGTCGTGAAAATCGAGTCCCAGGCATTCAGCGGCCGCAGTCGCCTCGAGCGACACCGGCTGGTATACAAGGCGCTCGACGCCATGCTTCCGCGCGAGATTCACGCCCTGAACATCGAAGCGACATCACCGGACGACGACACACCATCGAGGAAAAAATGAGATACACGCAGATTCTGGCAGTCTCCACCCTGGGCTTCCTGCTGGCCGCCGGCTGCACCAAAGCCGAAACGCCCGTCGATCCGGCAGCGAAGCCAGTCGCCGTCGTCAACGGAACGTCGATTTCGCGGGACGTCTGGACGCTCTACGTGAAGACGCGCCACGGCGGCAAGTCGCCCGGCGATCTGACCGCGGATGAGCAGAAGGCAGCGCTCGAGGAATTGATCGGCATGTATGCCGGCGCGCAGGAAGCCGAAAAGCAGAAACTCGGCGAAGGCGAGCCCAATGCGCGCCTTGAGCTCGTCGGCAAGAGCGCGCTCGCCGAGCTGTTGTACAAGAAGTTCGTCGAGGGCGCGGAACCCACGGAAGCTGAACTCAAGAGCGAATACGACGCGCGGATTGCCGAAGCGCCGAAAGAGGAATATCACGCACGCCACATCCTCGTCGACGACGAGGCACTGGCAAAAGACCTTATCGGACAGCTCGACAAAGGCGCGAGCTTCGAGAAGCTCGCGACCGACAATTCAAAGGACAGTTCATCGACGAAAGGCGGCGATCTCGACTGGTTCAGTCCGGCGCAAATGGTCAAACCCTTCTCGGATGCCGTGCAGCAACTTGAAGTCGGCAAGTACACGGCCACGCCGGTCAAGTCAGAGTTCGGCTGGCATGTGATCAAGCTCGAAGAAAAGCGTGCGACCACGCCGCCGCCGTTTGAAACGGTCAAGGCGCAGCTTGGACCGATGGTCAATCAGAAGAAGTTCGAGGCGCACCTCAAGGAGTTGGTCAAGACAGCGAAGATCGAACGCTCGCTCTAGTTGCTACTTTGCCAGCCTGAAGTATCGCGAGTAGGTGCGGTTCATCGGATTGATGGCGGGTGCAGCGATGCGAGGCTGCACCAGCCGCCTCGTCACGTAGAAATAGACCGGCAGCAGCGGATAATCGTTGAGCATCAACGACTCCGCCTGCTGCAGTGTTTCGCGCCGTCGCGCAGGATTCGATTCGATGGCGGCGGCATCGAGCAGTCGCGCATATTCCGCGTTGATCCAGCGGCCGAAGTTCTGCGGACTGTCGCGGGTCATCGTATCAAGGAAAGTCGATGCATCGTTGTAGTCCGCAGTCCAGCCGACCCGGACGACGTCCCACTGCGCCGGGTCTGCACGCGCCGCCAGGTAGGCCTTGAATTCCATCTGGATCAATTCGGTTTCGACGCCGAGCGTTTCCTTCCACATGGCCGCGATGGCAATGCAGACCTTCTGGACGAGTTCGTTTTCGTTGTAGAGAAGCCGCAGGCGCAACGGGCGCTCGCCGGAGTAACCGGCTTGCGAGTACAGCGAGCGGGCTCGCTCAGTGCGTTCCTGCCCAGAGCTCTCTTTCCACGCATATTGGGCAGGCTTGTAATTCCATGCGTCGTTCGGAATGAGGGCATAGGCGGGAATCTGGCCGGCCCGCGTCACCGACTCCGTGATTGCATCGCGATCGATCGCCAGCGACAGGGCCTCGCGCAGCGTACGCTTGCCACGCAGCGGCCCGCGATCGGTGTTAAAGGTGAAATAGAAAGTCGCCAGCCATGCGCGATGCTGCAAGCCGGAATTCGGCGCAGCCAGCAGCTCCTGGAATCGCTGTTCCGGGACCGTGTTCGTCACATCCAGGTCTCCGGCGCGGAAACGCATGAACTCGGCGTTCTCGTCCGCAACAAACTCATATCGCACCTCGTCAAATGCAACAGCTGCCGCATCCCAGTAATGCGGATTGCGCACCAGGCGGAGATTGGCGCCCGGGGAGAAGTCTGCAAGCATGTACGAGCCGTTCGAAATCGTTGCGCCGGGCTTCGAGAATCCGCCCGATCCAGAAACCGAAGATGGATGCACGGGAGACGCAACCGTGTTCGTCAGAATGTCCGGGAAATACGGCACCGGATGCGACAGCCGAATCTCGAGCGAATGCTCATCCAGCGCACGGACTCCGAGTCGATCCACAGGCAGCTTCCCTTGCAGGATCTCAGGAGCGTTCTCGATCGAACGGAGCAGGTCCGCGGCACCTGATACCGTTGCCGGATCGAGCGCCCGTCGGAATCCCTCGACAAAGCTTGACGCCACGACGGGATCGCCATTCGACCATCGCGCCTCGCGACGCAAGAGAAAGACATAGCGCTTGCCGTCGTCTTCAACCCGCCAGGTCGTTGCCGTCGCCGGAATGACTTCGCCTGCCGGCGTGCTCGCCGTCAGGCCTTCATATAGGTCCCGCAATACGTCGTAGGAGAAGGCGTCTTCCGCGCGCTGCGGATCCAGCGATCCCGGTTGGCCGCCGAGGCCGCGTGTCAAAATCAGCGGCTCTGCACCGCCTGCATCGCGCGCGGAATCGCTGCGGCCACAGGAGTCCAGGCCGACCGACGCCAGGAGCATAAATGCGACAGCAAGTCCCTGCCACGCTGCATGCCAGGCGTAACTCTTCGATCGCATCAGAAAAGCCCCGCACACGCACGAAGACGTGCGGGCAAGCTTACGCTAACGGACTAGCTGAATTTGCGGAGCGGACCGCGTAAAGACCGAACGACGCGAATCGTGATTCAGGCGGCGGAAAAATACGCCGCTCGAGTGAATGCCGGTAAAACGATCAGCGAGCGGGGCTGCCGGTGCCAACCGATGCGCTGGCGAGCGACCGGTTCCAACCGATGCATTGGGACGACCGGTACCGACCGATGCGCTCGGACGCCCGGTGCCGACCGATGCCTCGGGACGACCAGTTCCAACCGATGCGTTGGGACGACCGGTGCCAACTGATGCCTCGGGACGACCAGTGCCAACTGACGCATTGGGACGACCGGTACCGACCGATGCGTTGAGACGACCGGTGCCGACCGATGCCTCGGGACGACCAGTTCCAACCGATGCGTTGGGACGACCGGTACCGACCGATGCCTCGGGACGACCGGTACCGACCGATGCGTTAGGACGACCGGTGCCGACCGATGCCTCCGGACGACCCGTTCCAACCGATGCGTTGGGACGACCGGTACCGACCGATGCCTCGGGACGACCGGTGCCGACCGATGCCTCGGGACGACCAGTTCCAACCGATGCGTTGGGACGACCGGTACCGACCGATGCGTTGGGACGACCGGTGCCGACCGATGCCTCCGGACGACCAGTTCCAACCGATGCGTTGGGACGACCGGTACCGACCGATGCGTTGGGACGACCGGTGCCGACCGATGCCTCGGGACGACCAGTTCCAACCGATGCGTTGGGACGACCGGTACCGACCGATGCCTCGGGACGACCGGTGCCGACCGATGCCTCGGGACGACCAGTTCCAACCGATGCGTTGGGACGACCGGTACCGACCGATGCGTTGGGACGACCGGTGCCGACCGATGCCTCGGGACGACCAGTTCCAACCGATGCGTTGGGACGACCAGTTCCAACCGATGCGTTGGGACGACCGGTACCGACCGATGCCTCGGGACGACCCGTGCCGACCGATGCCTCGGGACGACCCGTACCGACCGAAGCGTTCGGACGACCCGTGCCCACGGAAGCCTCGGGACGACCCGTACCGACCGATGCATTCGGACGACCGGTGCCAACCGATGCTTCGGGACGACCTGTGCCGACCGATGCGTTCGGACGACCAGTGCCAACCGATGCTTCGGGGCGACCCGTTCCAACTGAAGCGTTGGTCCTAATCGGTAGCCTTACGAGTCCAACTTTCTCGACAAGAATTTTGCCTACGATTACCGGCTGAGTACCAACAACAGCTGCGACTGAGCCCTTGGCAATCCTTGAGAGACTTGCCTGACCAATTACCGAGGAAGCATCCAAATTGATTGAGCCAATAGAAATTTGGCCAAACTTGCGGTTAAAGCTGTTAACCGAGCCGCGCAAAAATACCTTAGAGGCGCCCTGGACATACTGACCATCCAAAACGATTGCGGCATCGACGAAGTAGTTCGCGCCGTCAAATTCGCCAAAAAGCGCGACCGCCCGCCCAATCCGTGCTTGCTCGACAAACCGGAAATTCGCCTTGCCACTCGTAAGCGCAAAATTCTGACCAAGAACTGAAATTGCAAATTCGGAGGCTGTAATTCGATCTAGACGACCAATCGCAAGCAACCGCCCATTCGCAGCGCGCTCGATCTCGCGAATTTCCGAGGTATTGGACACCGCGGTTGCATTGTAAGTCGACGATCGGGCGCCGAATGCACTTCCGCCACTGACCAAGACAATTGCGCCGCTCAGCGCAAGCGCGACTCGTTTCATATGGCGGTCAATTTTCATCGAAGGTGCTCCGATCTATCGCAACCCTGTAGACCAATTTCGCTCGAGCAGATCGGGATCAGTCATCCAAGTCATCGTCGGCAAATTCTTGAAGATCCCCAAATGATTCAACTAGCGGCGCCTTGTCTTCTGTCGCCTCTTGATAAAAGTAAATCCCTACTCCAACTTGCACTGCTTCTTCCCCTCGTTTGCGAGCTGGACGCGGATACGTAGCTGACTTCTGATCAATCTCCTGGATTACGCTTTCCAAGTACTCGCGAATCTCTTGCTGATAAATCTCGACGTCTACAAGCCTCAATCCGTCATCCGGGTAGACCATCCGATCAAATCGTTTCTCTAGGCCCTTCCCTCTCCCGAGGTTGTAATCAACTGTCTCGATGTACCTTCGAACGGCTTGGGAAAATATTTGAATCATTTCTGCCGTCATATCTGTCGGGATGTACGTGCGTTTCTGGACGCGCAGGTACTGTCCGCCTTCCAGTACTCGAGCAGCTCCGACTCGTATTAGCTCCCCTATCAAAATCTCGTGCGGTACATCGGTACTAAAGCGACGGACCAAGTCTTCAAACGTCGGAACCACGTCGGTTCCGTCAATCTTTAAATCGCGCGGGTACCCGTAAGGCGCCAAATACTGTGCATCCGTGTGCCAAGCTTCCAAGACGCTCGCTGCAAGACCGGCATTGCTCCCGACACCCCACTGAGTCTTGCCTTCACTGCGAACAATCTTTGCGACTTCGCGTCGCGTGAGTCCTGTCGCAATTGCAACTCGCGACAAAGTCATCTTGCGACCGGGAAGCGTCATCTCCCGTGCGCACACGTTTACGTAGACGTCTTTGAGAACCCCCCCGAATTCCTGATACGTGATGCCGCTTCTCAGCAGGATCCTGATGAGCGGTGTCATCAGCGATCGGAATGCTGCGAGAAGATCTCGTTTAACATCATAAGTATCTGACATGACTTAATCTAGCTGGATTAGACGATAAGTAGCCACCCGCTTGCGTCGCTTATGACAGCGGGCTTCAATAAGTAGCTAGAAAATCAATCAGTTATGATTGAATTGATCGTTCTGTTCTGCGGTACGTTCGAAGTTCACGTCGTAAGTCATTCTATATTCTAACTATTTAAGACGTAAGGTTTTCGCGGACGAAGAGATAGGCTCCAGCACCAACAAGCAAAGTATCCCCATCGTTGCCAGGCTTGATCGCACGTCTTGCCAACCACTCATCAATAACGTCTACAAAATCTTGCCCGCGTGCATTTACTAGCTGCTGAAGGACAGGCACCAATTCTCTTGGTACCGATGCATAACACGCCCGTTCAAATCGACCTCTTGCACGCGAAGGCTTATCAAACACATTGAACTCGACGGAACCCAAAAACCCGCAGATGTGCTCGAGCACGCACTCACCAGCGATGCTCGAACCTTCTTGACCTGAGCAGGCCACTACCGAATCGCTAATTAGCTCGATCTTCTTGTCTTCGGTGATTCGGACTACCCCGAGCTCCTCCATCGTTGCTAGTAAGCCAACTAGATCTGCGCCTGGAACCGCTATTCCAATCAACTCCGCGAACGATGGCGACTTCCCTTCCCTCGAGAGCAGTGCCGGCAAACCTGCAGCATTAATGAACCGGTGGTCACGTCGCCACTTCAATACGACGTCGCAGCACATGAGTCCTTGCCGTGCTGTTACGCGACCAGGCTGAGAATCGGGCAGCTGCGCGATCTCGTCGACCGCCTTACTAGACATTTCGCGTAGCTGAGGCTCTGTCAGTCCACATCCCCTAAGGATGCGAAAGACTCGTCTCAACAAGATGTGAGCAGTTTGAGTAATACCATCATCATTGCGCAGCGTCGTCCGCACTCGAAGGTCGGTACTATCAATTGAACTTTGTGTTGCTGTTGTCATTAGTTTCACTCAACTATTATTTTCGTGGCCACGCTCAGAATTACCAACGCTACTAGAATCAGGCAAATCATTGTCACCTTAGATTTGAACATCAACTAAATCCAAGAGATCGCTGCAAATTGAATCTTAGGTCTGCACTATTTAGCGCCTGCCTCCGCCTCCTCCGCCCCCTCGCGCGGATACTGCTGCGCCATGGCCTGTCGACTTACGAGTTCTCACGCATTGCCAATATTGCCTTCGTCAGAGCCGCTCGCGATATCCTACGTGAGCAGGGGAAACCGCTGAGTTTCTCGCGCGTTTCAACAATTACTGGCCTACACCGCCACGTCGTCAGCGATATTGTTAACTCGACCGACCTCGGCGCCTCCGAAGCGACCGTCGACAAGGACTATCGCCGCAATCGCCTCGCGCGGGTTTTGAGCGGCTGGTACGAAAGCCCAGACTTCACCGACGGCGAAGGCCGCCCCCTCCCCTTGTCGGTAGACGGACCTGAGCCCTCCTTCACCACCCTGGTGCGCGCTTTCAGCGGCGATATCTATCCCAGGATCATCCTCGGCGAACTGCTTGAGGTCGGAGCGGCAAGGATGCTCAAGGACGGAAGCGTCCGCGCGCTGACCCGCCGATATACGACAGGAGGCGCCGAACCGGCCGCCATCGAACATCTTGGCAGCGCCATTCGCGATCACCTGGCGACGCTGGAACACAATCTCGCGACGCCGCTTGAAGCGCGTCTCTATGACGATTCGGTCGTGTCGATCCGCCTAGAGCGAGCGGCCCTGCCGCTCTTCCGTCGTCTGATGAAGCAGCGTGGTTCGGCTTTCCTGGAAGATATCGAGGGTTGGGTCTCCGAGCACGAGCGCCCGGAACGTCCGGACGCGGTTCGCGCCGGCGTCATGGTCCAGATGTTCGTCGAGATCGAACCCGAACCCGCCGAAGTACCCGTGGAACCCCCGTCTGGCTGATCAGCGCTTGCGGCCGATCATTTTCAAGAATTGATCTTCGTCCAGCACCTCGACCTCGAGTTCGACCGCTTTCTTCAGTTTCGATCCGGCCTCTTCGCCCGCAACCACGAAGTCGGTCTTTTTCGAAACGCTAGCCGGCAATCTTTCCCCCAAGCTCGCGCACGAGATCGCCTGCTTCGTCCCTCGACAGGCTGGACAACTTGCCGGTCAGCACGAATGTCTTGCCGTCGAGATCCTTGCGGCGCGACCCTGTAGCCTGAATCTCCGGCCACCGCACGCCCGAGCTGATCAATGCATCGATCACCCTGGAATTGCGGTCCTCAGCGAGGAACGCGTGTACATGCGCCGCAGTGATCGGACCGATGTCCGGGACTTCCTCGATCTCTGCGACGGTACTCTTGCGTAGCGCATCAAGCGTGCGGAAGTGCCTTGCCAAGGCTTCGGCCGTTGCCTCACCGACGTCGCGGATCCCGAGCGCAAACAGGAATCGCGCGAGCGTCGTTTCTCTGCTCTTCTCGATCGATTTGGCAAGGTTGGCCGCAGACTTGTCACCCATCCGGTCGAGCTCGGAGAGCAGCCGGGCATCGAGCTTGAAGAGGTCGGCCGCGTTTTTCACAAGCCCCTGGTCGACAAGCTGATCCACCAGCTTGCTGCCGAGCCCCTCGATGTCGAGTGCCCGCCGCGATGCGAAATGGCGTAACGATTCTTTCAATTGCGCAGGACACACGAGTGCGCCCGTGCAACGCGCAACCGCTTCCCCCTCCACACGTTCGATCTCGGAGCCGCATACCGGGCATTTGACCGGAAGCTCGACCGGCGAAGTCTTCGCAGGCCTTTTTTCGAGGACGACTCGCACGACTTCCGGTATCACGTCGCCGGCACGCCGGAGTATTACGGTATCGCCGATACGCACATCTTTGCGCTGGAGCTCGTCGATGTTGTGCAGCGTGGCGTTCGAAACCGTGGCGCCGCCGACGAAGACGGGTTCCAGACGCGCCACCGGCGTGAGTGCGCCGGTTCGCCCCACCTGCCATTCGATCGCCCGGACCCGCGTCATCTCCTCTTCGGCCGGAAACTTGTGCGCGATCGCCCAGCGCGGCGCACGGGCGACGAATCCGAGTTCCCTCTGTTGCGCGATGGAGTCCACCTTGTACACGACGCCGTCGATCTGGTAGCGAAGCTTGTTTCTCCTCCGTCCGATATCGTCGTAGTAGTCCAGCAGGCCTTCGACGCCTTCCACGACACGCGTTTCCGGCGAGGTGCGCAGACCCCACACGCGCAACTCTTCGAGCACACGGCTGTGCCGGTCCGGAAGCTTTCGTCCCTCGACCATGCCGGCGCCGTAGAAATAGATTTCGAGCGGCCGCGACGCGGCCAGCTTGGGATCGAGCTGCCGCAGGCTTCCCGCCGCGGCGTTTCGCGGGTTGACGAATACTTTCTCGCCTTTCTCCGCTGCGCGCCGGTTCATTTCCTTGAAGCCGTCAAGCGACATGAAGACTTCTCCGCGCACTTCCAGTGCGTCTGGCCAGGAATTGCCGGTGAGCCTGAGCGGGACGGACTGGATCGTGCGGATGTTATGCGTGACATCCTCGCCGACGCTGCCGTCACCGCGGGTTGCCGCGATCTCGAGGAGTCCTTTCCGATAGGTCAGGCTGACCGCCAGCCCGTCGAGCTTCGGTTCGCAGGCATAGCTGATATCGCGCTCAGTCTCGAGCCGCTCCCGGACGCGGCGGTCGAACGCCACGACTTCTTCACGGGTAAATGCGTTGTCGAGAGACAGCATCGGATTCCGATGCCGGACCTGCGCGAATTCCGCGACCGGCGATCCGCCGACGCGCTGAGTCGGCGATTCCGGAGCGATCAATGCAGGATGTTGCTCCTCGAGCTCCCGCAGCTCTTTCATCAGGCGATCGTATTCGGCGTCCGGGATTTCCGGATCGTCCAGTACGTGGTAGCGATGATTGTGTCGATCGATCTCGGCGCGCAGCTTCAGGACGCGCTGCCGCACGCTTGCAGGCGCCGCTTTCATCAGCTGCGCCGCAGCCGCCTGTTGCGGTGCTCGAAGTGCACCAGTTCTTCCCGAAGATTGAGTATGCGCTGCGACGTCAGGGTGCTGCCCTGCTCGTCCTGAAGTTGGCCTTTCATACGCCCCGCAAGATTCCGTCCGACTGTCAAAACGAGATCAAATGTGGACGGCGCATCAAGCGGGCCCGGCACGATGCCGAACAGCGAGACCCCCGGAAAACCCTGGTGATCCATCTTGTCGAGATCGAAGGATCCCGGCTCCATCATGCTCGCGACATAGAGAAGCGACTTCCCGTCCTCGCGTTCACGGTGAAAGATCGAGTACGGTCCAAAACTCAGGCCCTCCGCTTCCAGTGCCTGCCGCAATTCGGCCCCGCTCCAGTGGCCGCCCGGCGCGATCAACCTCAGTGCGACAATCCGCTGCTTCGAAGCCTCCGCCGTGCGTCGTTCCATTGCGTCGGCCGGCGGCGGTTCTGGCGGCTCTTCCTCTTTCTTGGGCGCTACCTCGTCACGCTCGAGCGGCTGTGTTCGAATCCAGGGCGCGCGATGATGTTCGTCGGGCAGCTCCTCTTCGAACGGCGGCGCGCCTTCATTTGCCGCATCCTCATCCGCGATTTCCGCCTCGAAATCGGATTGCGAGTCGAGTGCCAGCTCCGGCTCCGCCGAATGCCGCCTGTCGATGCCGACGAAATCCGAGATGTCCACTTCGAGATCTTCGGGAATTTCGATCAACGGCGGACGTCGGGGGACGCGCAAGCGTTCAATGGTCGGGGAATATGTCGGTGGCGGATCCAGGTCGTCGGATTGCTCCTCCCCGGTTCGCGCTTCCATCGTGGGATCGTCGCGATCGCTTGGCCAGGGCTGTTCCACTCCGGCTCCGGTCGTCGCCTTGGCCTTACGCGTTTCCCACCACCAGAGCGCAAGAATCAGCGCCACGCCGGCCCCGAGCAGAATCCAACGCAGCTCAGACACCGTGGCGTCCTGACCTAGCCGACCGCAGCCATCCGCACGGCCTCGTCGACGTCGACCGCGACCAGGCGCGAGACGCCCGGCTCGCCCATGGTCACGCCGATCAGGTGACTGGCGAGTTCCATCGTGCTCTTGTTGTGCGTGATGAAGACGAACTGCACGCGTTCGGACATGTCCCGGACGATGTCGCAGAAGCGCCCGACGTTGTGGTCGTCGAGCGGCGCATCGACCTCGTCGAGCAGGCAGAAAGGCGCCGGGTTGAGTTCGAATATCGAGAACACGAGAGCGACTGCCGTAAGCGCCTTCTCGCCGCCCGAAAGCTGATGAATCGTGCTGTTGCGTTTGCCGGGCGGGCGCGCCATGACGGCGACGCCGGCCGTCAGCAGATCGTCACCCACGAGTTCGAGATACGCCGCGCCGCCGCCGAACAGCCGCGGGAACTTCTCTTTCAGCCCGGAGTTGATGCGGTCAAACGTATCCTGGAACCGCTGCCTCGTTTCGCGATCGATCTTGCGAATCGCCTGGTCGAGCGTGTTGAGCGCGTCGGATAGATCCGCAAACTGGCGATCCAGATACTCCTTGCGCTCGGACTGCTCTTTCAATTCGTCGATCGACGCGAGGTTGACCGCGCCGAGTCTCTCGATCCTTTCCGCGATTTCCGCGAGCTGCTGGTCCCAGGCGACGACAGTCGCGTCTTCCGGCAGTGCGGCCGTCACCTGCTCCAGGTCGAATTGCGTGGCGCTGAACTGTTCCAGCAGCGACTCGCGGCGGACGCGAGTTTCCTGCATCCCGAGGCTTATCTCCGCAAGCGCCGTGCGTGCGGAATCGGCGACGGCCTCGGCCTTCTGGCGCCCGATGTCCAGATCGCGCACTTGCGCATCCGCTTCCTCGACGGCGCGCCGCGCGTCCCCGAGCTCGCGCTCCACGGCGAGGCGCTGTTCCAGGTATGCCTGCAGCTGTCTTTCGAGTTCGGCGAACGGCGCTTCACCCTCAGCCAACTGACGCTCCAGGTCCGCGCGCCGCGCCAGCAGTTGCCGGCTCTGATCGCTCGCGCGTTCAAGGCTCGTGCGCAGCGTTGCGAGCGTCGAGCGTTGCGACTCGACCCGGATCGCAACCTGCTGAGCGAGGCCCATGTCGCGGGAACTTGCGTCGCGGGCGGTCCCAAGCCGGGTTCGCAGCGCATCCCGTTCGCGTTCGAGTCCCGGTCCGCGCTCCTGGAGCGATTGCTGCTGCGCGCTCGCCGAGTCCAGGCGCGATCGCGACTCTTGCGACGTCGTGCTCGTCGCGCGCGATGTCGTCGTCAATCTGCTTCGTTTCGGACGCCAGCCGCGCGATTCGCTCCGCGATCTGCTGCGTCCGCGATCGGATTGCCTCGTGCGCGCCGCGGACATTGACGAGATCGTGGTGCAGGCGATTGACCTTCGCGTGGAGCTCGTCGCGGCTCGCATCGAGTTCTGCAATGCGGGTGCGGATGGCGGATAGCTTCTTGTCGAGTTCCAGGACCCGGCTCTCGTGACCGGCCATGGCCGACTGCAACCGTCTCAGATCCTGCTCACGTTCGATGACACCTGCGTGCCCGGCCTCGCTTCGCGCGACGCGGAGCCACGCCCTGCCGATCCAGATACCCGCACGCGTAATGACCGATTGTCCTGGCTGCAACGCCTTCCGGCGGCCGAGCGCCTCGGCCAGCGAATCGACGGCTATCACGCCCGCCAGGAGTTCGGTGACGACGGCAGGACCCTTGATGCGCGCAAGCAAGGAATCGGCCGGCGACTTGCCGCGCACGGCGCTGCCGGGATCCGCAATGATCAGCTGGCCCGCGTCCAGACTATCCATCGCTTCGGCGATTGATTCGCCGCCATTCACGCAGACGGCCTCGAGGTAACTGCCGAGTGCTGTCTCGACCGCCCGTTCCCAGTCCTTCTCCACTTCGAGCTGCTGGGCCAGTCGCGGGCTGCGGTCCAGCTTGTTTCGCGTCAGCCACTCTTCGGTTCCGGTCTGTCCCTTGCCGAGCGCCGCTTTCTGCACCGCTTCGACAGTCATCAGTTCGCTCTGCGCCGACTGCAATTCCGATTTCGCCGTGTCCAGTTGCGCCGTGCATATACGCTCGTCTTCGCGCAGCGACTGGAGCGACTCCAGCGCGGCGTCAAGGTCCCGCTGCGCTTCGCTGCCGCGCTCGCGTGCCTGCTGCTCCGCCGCGGCGAATTCCTCCGGACGCGCGCCGGAGATCCCGATTTCGAGTTGCGACGATTCCTGTGTCAGCGCCTCGCGCCGGACGCGGAGACGCTTCAGGCCCGACTCGATCTGATCGATACGCGCAAGCTCCACCTGCGAACTGCGGCTGGCCTCGGCCGATTCGCCGGTGAATGCCTCCCATCGCTGCTGCCAGTCCGTCATGGCGGATTCCGCGCCTGCGAGCGATGCCCGCGCCGCAGACTCGGTCTCGCGCGCAGCATCGAGCTCCGGCTCCGCCTGTTCGAGGAATGCGGTCAGTTCTTTCAGCTGCTCCTGGTCGCGTCCGACAAGCACGCTCGACTCGGAGTATTCGACCGTTACGCGCTCGAGGTCCGTGCGCTGGCGATGCCGCAATTCGCGGGCGTGTTGCAAGGCCTGTTCCGTGCGCGTGGCGTCGGCGCCTGCCTGGTAATACCTGCCCTGCACGGCGGAGAGCGCGTCGGAGCATTCCGCGTGCCGCAGGCGCGCGCGTTCGACCGCCGCTTCGGCCGATCGCAGCTCGGCGATCGCGGCCTGCGCCTCCGTTTCGCGCTGCGTCGCAAGCGAGTGCCGACCCGCGATGTCGCCGTCGAGGTCTCGAATGCGAAGTGCCAGCAATTCCGCCTGCAGCTGCCGCTGACGGGCCATGTTTTCCTGATAACGCCGCGCGATCCCTGCCTGCCGCTGCAGATGCCGGATCTGCTTGTCCACTTCCTCGCGCAGATCGTTCAGCCGCTCGAGGTTTTCGCGTGTATGCGATATCCGGCTCTCGGTCTCCCGCCGGCGGTCCTTGTAACGGGAGATGCCCGCGGCCTCTTCGACGAAGGCACGCATGTCCTCGGCGCGCGCCTCGATGAGACGCGAAATCATCCCCTGCTCGATGATCGCGTAGCTGCGTGAGCCGAGGCCCGTGCCCAGGAAAAGGTGCGTGATGTCCTTGCGCCGGCACTTGGAGCCGTTTATCAGGTAGGTCGAGTTGCCGTCGCGCGAGACGACGCGCTTGAGCGCAACCTCGGCATAGCCCGCGTAGGGCCCGGCGAGCTTGCCGTCGCTGTTGTCGAAGACGAGTTCCACGGAACCGCTGCCGATCGGCTTGCGGCTGCGCGAGCCGTTGAAGATCACGTCCGTCATCGAGTCGCCGCGCAGGTGTTTCGCGGAGATCTCGCCCATGACCCAGCGGACTGCATCGATGATGTTTGACTTGCCGCAGCCGTTCGGGCCCACGACGCCGGTCAGATTGGCGGGGAAAGAGACGGTGGTCGGATCGACGAAAGACTTGAATCCGGCGAGTTTTATCCTGGCGAGGCGCATTCCCGCTAGTGTAGATTAACCGCCCGCAATTGACGACGACCGGAACCGTTTCGAATGAGCCCGACGGCGCCATCCCGCGAGATCGAGTTGTTCCCGAATCCGCAACCCGGGCGCGACTACACGATTCGCATGCGCATTCCGGAGTTCACGTGCCTCTGCCCGCGAACTGGTCAGCCCGATTTTGCGACGCTGGACCTCGAGTATGTTCCCGACGCACTCTGCGTCGAGCTCAAATCGCTGAAACTCTACATCTGGTCGTTTCGCGACCGCGGCGCATTCCACGAGGCGGTGACCAACGAGATCGCGGATCTCCTGGTCGCGTCGCTCGAGCCGCGATTCCTGCGCCTGACCGCACAGTTCAACGTGCGCGGCGGCATCTACACGACGATAGTTGCCGAACACCGCCGGAGCGGCTGGACCGCGCCTACTGCCGTCAACCTGCCCTGAATCCGAACTGTGCCCGGAGGGCGACAGACGACAACACTGGACCCCGGGAAAACCGGGGCTATAATCCGGCGCTCGATTGAATCGGCTGCGGAGAACTTGATGCCTGCCAAGAAGGCTGCCAGGTCGAAAAAACCCATTGTGAAAGCTGCGGCGCGCAGGACGCCCGCGCCCCGAAAAGCCGCGAAATCCGCGGTACGCAAGCCGAAAGCCGCCGCCGTGCGCGCCCGGCCAGGCAAACCGGCAAAGCAGAAGTTCCGCGCTGCAGTCCGGACGGCAGCGCCGCCTCGGCCCGCGCCGCGGGCGGCAAAGCCCGTGAACCACGCATTGGTGGCGCGCGATCCGGTCATCGTCAAGCCGAAGGCCGTCGTGGCGCCGTCACCGTTCACCGACGCACGTCCCGCGCTCATCGCACTCCAGGCCCGCGCCGCGCGCCGGCAGATACTGAATGACGACGACGACGAATCGACCGCCAACCACAACCTCCTGCTCGGTCCCCGCAATGTCCGCCCCTATCGCGAACGCAAGGGCGAGATGTACATGGGGCGGGAGCAGCTCGATCATTTCCGCGGCATATTGAGCAGCTGGAAGCGCGATCTGATGGAGGAAGTCGACCGTACGATGACGCATATGAAGGACGAGGCGGCCAATCCGCCCGATCCGAACGATCGCGCGACACTCGAATCGGAATTCGCCCTCGAACTCCGCACGCGCGATCGCGAGCGCAAGCTCATTCGCAAGATCGAAGAAGCGCTGAGCCGGATCGAAGACGGCAGCTACGGCTACTGCGTCGAGACGGGCGAGCCGATCGGCGTCAAGCGCCTCGAAGCACGGCCGGTCGCAACGCTTTGCATCGAGGCACAGGAGCGGCGCGAACGCCGCGAGAAGCAGTACGGCGACCGCGACGACTGGTACCGCTAGACCGCGCAACCCCGCTCCCTGCGGACGGTTCGCGCCGACCCCTTCCGGACCCCTGCATCTCGGATCGCTGCTGGCCGCAGCCGGCAGCTATTTGAATGTGCGCAGCCGCGGCGGCCGCTGGCTGCTCCGGATCGACGACCTGGATCGCGCCCGCTGCGTTCCGGGCCTGGAGACGCAATTCCAGGCCACGCTCGAAACCTTCGGTTTCGAATGGGACGGCAGCGTTCATTTCCAGTCTGATCGAAAAGAGACCTATGCCGAGGCCGTGTCAGCCCTCCAGGCCGGCAATCGTTGCTATCCCTGCCAGTGCAGCCGCGCCGCGATCGCGGCGGCCCAGATCGCCGACCCGGCCTCAGAGCCGATCTATCCAGGCACCTGCCGCGAACATCCTGCGGCCGGCGCCCAACCTCACGCGTTGCGATTCCGGATCGACGAGGAGGACGCCGTCGTGGAATTCATGGATGCATTCCAGGGGCTGGTGCGGCAGGACTGCCGCCGCGAGGCCGGGGATTTCGTCATCCAGCGACGCGACGGTCCTTTCGCGTATCACCTGGCCGTGGTCGTCGACGACGAACTGCAAGGCGTGACGGAGGTCATTCGCGGCGCCGATCTCCTGTCGTCGACGCCGCGGCAGATTCTGCTGCAACGGTCGCTCGGCTATCGCGTGCCGCGCTATGGGCATCTGCCGCTGCTGACGGAACCCGATGGGCAGAAACTCGCGAAATCGCGGCGAGCCGTGCCGCTCGAGGCGCGTGTCGCTCCGCGCCAGCTTTGGCAGGTCTTGAATTGGCTCGGTCAGACGCCGCCCGCGACGCTCTCAAGCGCCCCGGTCGGCGAAATCTGGAACTGGGCGATTGCTAACTGGCGGCCGGAGTGCCTCGAGGGCCGACGTGAGCGGCGCCTCGAGGTCCGGCAGGAACCTTGAGTCAGGCGACTCCGCGCATCGAGAGCCGGACGCGCCCCTGGCGGTCCACTTCGAGCACTTTCACCTTGACGACGTCGCCTTCCTTGAGCTTGTCGCTGACGCGCTCGACACGTTCATCGGAGATCTGCGAGATGTGCACGAGGCCGTCGCGGCCGGGCAGGATCGCAACGAAAGCGCCGAAATCCATCAGGCGCACGACCTTGCCTTCATACACGCGGCCCACTTCGACGTCGGCCGTGATCATCTCGATCCGCCGCAACGCCTCGCGCCCGGATGCGCCGTCGACGGAAGCGATCTTGACCGTGCCGTCGTTCTCGATGTCGATCGTCGCGCCCGTCTCCTCGGTGATCTGGCGGATCACCGAACCGCCCTTGCCGATCACGTCGCGGATCTTCTCCGGGTCGATCTTGATCGTCACGATCGTCGGCGCCCAAGCGGACATCTCCGCGCGCGGCTTGTCGAGGACCTTGTTCATTTCGCCCAGGATGTGCAGTCGGCCTGCCTTGGCCTGATCGAGGGCTACTTTCATGATCTCGGCCGTGATGCCGTTGATCTTGATGTCCATCTGGAGCGCGGTGACGCCATTCGCCGTGCCGGCGACCTTGAAATCCATGTCGCCGAGGTGATCCTCGTCGCCCAGGATGTCGGTCAGCACCGCAAAGCGCTCGCCTTCCTTCACCAGGCCCATCGCGACGCCGGCGACCGGCGCCTTGATCGGCACGCCTGCATCCATCAGCGCGAGACTGGTGCCGCAGACGGTTGCCATGGAGCTCGAACCGTTCGATTCGAGCACTTCGGAGACGACGCGGAGCACATACGGGAAGGACTCGAGGTCCGGCATGACCGCGCTGATGCCGCGGCGCGCCAGGTTGCCGTGGCCGATCTCGCGGCGCTTCGGCGATCCCATGAAGCCGGTCTCGCCGACCGAGAATGGCGGGAAGTTGTAATGCAGCATGAACGGCTCGCGGCGTTCACCGGCGAGCGCGTCGACGATCTGCGCATCGCGGCCGGTGCCGAGCGTAGTCGTGACGAGCGCCTGCGTCTCGCCGCGGGTGAATATTGCCGAACCGTGGGTCCGGGGCAGCGCTCCGACCTCGATCGAAATCGGCCGCACGGTCTTGAGATCGCGCCCGTCGATGCGCGGCTTGCCGCTCAGGATGAGATCGCGAACGAGGCGATATTCGAGATCGTGCAACTCCGTCGTCACCTGGTCCTTGGTGAACTGTGGATTTTCGCCGCCCGCAAGTGCGGCCTGGGCCGCCTGGCGGATTTCGGCGAGACGCGTTACGCGCGCCTGTTTGACCACGATCCCGTAGGCCGCCGTGTAGTCCTTCTCGGCAAGCCTGGCAACCGCCTGCTTCAGCGCGACGTTGGGTTCGGGCGCCTTCCAGTCCCAACGCGGCTTGCCGGCTTCCGCGGCGAGCTTGTTGATGGCGGCGACGGCCACCTGCATCTGCTCATGACCGAAGAGCACGGCACCGAGCATGACTTCCTCGGAAAGCCCCTTGGCCTCCGACTCGACCATCAGCACGGCTTCCGCCGTGCCCGCCACGACGAGATCCAGATCGGACTCTGTCTTGGCTTGGGTCGTGGTCGGATTGAGCAGGTACTGGCCGTTCTTGTAACCGACGCGTGCGGCAGCGATAGGTGCGGTAAACGGGATGCCGGACAAGGCGACAGCGGCGGAGGCGCCGATCAGGGACGGAATGTCCGAGTCGATTTCGGGATCGAGCGACAGGACGGTCGCGACGATCTGGACTTCGTTGTAGAAGCCCTCCGGAAACAGGGGTCGCAGCGGACGGTCGATGAGACGTGACGTCAGTACTTCCTTTTCCGAAGGACGGCCTTCGCGCTTGAAGAAGCCGCCGGGAATCTTGCCCGCGGCATAGGTCTTTTCGACGTAGTTGACGGTCAGCGGGAAGAAGTCGCGGCCCGCGACAGCTTCGCGGCGGCCGACCGCGGTGACGAGGACGACGGTGTCGCCCATGGTGACGACGACTGAGCCGTCCGATTGACGGGCGAGGCGGCCGGTCTCGATCGTGACCGGATGCGCGCCATAGTTGAATGTCTGCCTGGAAACGCTCAAGCGGGTCCCCTTTGATTACTGAAACGGACAGGGCGCCTTGCTTGCGCCCGCGGCGCCTTAACGGCGCAGGCCAAGGTCGTTGACGATCTTGGTGTACCGCTCGGGGGCGTTGGCCTTGAGGTAGTCCAGGAGCCGCCGGCGTTGTGCCACCATCTTCAGCAGCCCACGCCGCGAAGCGTGGTCGCTCTTGTGTGTGGTGAAGTGCTCGGTCAGCCCGTTGATTCGTTCGGACAGCAATGCAATCTGCACTTCAGGCGAGCCGGTATCCGCCGGAGCGCGCCGGAACTTGCCGACGACTTCCGCCTTGCGTGCATTCGTGAGTGGCATCTCGTTCACTTAACCCTATTTAGAAAGCCGCGCATTGTACCCGCGGCCCGATATCCCCTCAAGCGCGCGTCGCTGGCCCGCCCGAGATGTCAACCATGATGCGTTCAGGCGCCAGTCGGCGGCCGTCGGCAGTCATGCGGCCGACGCCCAGGAAGCGCCCGTTCACGCCGTACATCCGCACTCGTGCAGCCCCGGGACCCGCCGTAGCGACCGGCTGACCCCGTAGAACGAAGGCCTGCTCCGTTGCGTCGAGCCTGATTGCGGGCAGGCCCGGCAATGCCGCGTCGGCCGGCAGCAGCATCCCATCCAGTGATTCCAGGCGTTCAACGGCCTGTTCGATGTCTTCGAGCGTTCGCAGCGCCGGATCCCTGAAGGGGCCGAGCTCCGTCCGACGGAGACTCTCGACATGACCGACCGTGCCGCAGGCGCGCGCGAAATCCTCGGCAAGACTTCGGACATAAGTCCCCTTGCTGCACACGACTTCGAGATCGAGCCGATCGGGCTCGCGAGTCAACACGTCGAGGCGATGGATCGTCACTGCGCGCGGCACTCGTTCGACTTCAATGCCCTGCCGTGCCAGTCGATACAGTCGCTCGCCCCGGTGCTTCAGTGCCGAAAACATCGGCGGAACCTGGGTCGACTCGCCGAGGAAACTTGCGGCGATCCCGCGAACGGCTTCTTCGGGAAGTTCCGGCACCGGAGCCGTTTCCACGACCTCACCTTCACGATCGCCGGTCGCCGTGCGTTTTCCGAATGCGATGCGGACGCGATAGGTCTTGTCCGCATCGAGCAGCAGTCCGCTCGCCTTGGTCGCCTGCCCGAAGCAGACCGGCAGCAGGCCGCTGGCCAGCGGATCGAGGCTCCCGGTATGGCCCGCCTTGCGGGCACGAAATGCGCGGCGCACGCGCTGGAGCGCGGCATTCGAACTCAGGCCCTCCGGCTTGTCGAGGAGCAAGATGCCATCGACATCCCGCCATTGGACGCTCATTCCTCTTCCGGGTCGGTGTCGACGTGCCGGGCGCGGTCGCTCTCGACGGCATCGTGAATGAGCGTGGACAGCCGCGCGCCGCGCTCGACCGAGTCGTCGATCTGGAAGTCGAGCTCCGGCGCTACGCGAAGCCGCATGAGGTTCCGCACCTGATGACGCAGGAAACCGGACGCATGACGGAGTGCCTCGAGGGCCGCCGTCGCGTCGCCGATACCGGCGAACGGCGTGAAGTAAACCTTCGCGTGGGTCAGGTCGCGCGTCACCTCGGCCGAGGTGATCGTGATCAGGCCGACACGCGGATCCTTGACTTCGCGACGAATGAGGTCGGCGAGAAGGCGCTTGAGCTGCTCCTCGACCCGGCGGGCCCTCGGATACTCGCGTGGCATCGCGGCAGCTCCGCTATCAGAGCTGGCGAGCGACGGTGACGCGCTCGAAGCACTCGATCTGGTCCTTGACCCTCACGTCGTTGTAGCCCTTCACGCCGATGCCGCACTCGGTCCCGGCGCGGACCTCCGACGCATCGTCCTTGAAGCGCTTCAGCGATTCGAGCTCGCCCTGGAAGATCACGACGTTGTCGCGCAGCACCCGGATCGGATTGTTGCGGCGTACATAGCCGTCCACCACGAGGCAGCCGGCGACAGTGCCGAACTTGCTCGAGCGGAACACTTCCCGGACCTCCGCGAGCCCGACGATCTGCTCCTTGACCTCGGGCGCGAGCATGCCCGTGAGCGCGGCGCGAATGTCGTCGATCGCTTCGTAGATCACGCTGTAATAGCGGACCTCGACATTCTGGTCGCGCATGGCTTCTCTTGCCGCCGCATCCGCCCGGATGTTGAATGCGACGATCTGCGCCCTCGAGGCGGCCGCCAGCATCACGTCGGATTCGGTCAGGCCGCCGACGCCGCTCGAGATCACCTTGACCGAGACCTCGTCGGTCGAGAGCTTGACGAGCGCCTCGCGCAGCGCCTCCGCGGATCCCTGCACGTCCGCCTTGATCAGCAGGTTGACCGTGCCCTTCGAGTCCTCGCCGAGTTGCGCGAACGCATCCTCGGATTTCTGGCCCGCCTGCCGTGCGAGGCGCACGTCGCGGAACTTGCCCTGGCGATAGAGCGCCACTTCGCGCGCCTTGCGCTCGCTGTCCACCGCCAGCAGTTCGTCGCCGGCATTCGGCGGACTCGACAGTCCCAGCATCTGCGCGGGAATCGAAGGCCCGGCGGAATCGATTTCCTTGCCGAGCTCGTCGAACAGCGCCCGGACTCGCCCGAACTGTTCGCCGGCCACGACCGAGTCGCCGATCTTGAGCGTGCCGCGCTTGACCAGCACGGTCGCGACCGCGCCGCGGCCACGCTCGACGCTCGCCTCGAGAACGACGCCGACCGCCGGTGCGTCCTTGACCGCGCGAAGTTCGAGCACCTCGGCCTGCAGCAGGATCGATTCGAGCAGTTTGTCGATGCCATCGCCCGTCTTGGCAGACACCGGCACGAAGATGTTTTCGCCGCCCCATTCTTCCGCGATCACCGCTTCCTGGGACAGCTCGTTTCGCACCTTTTCAGGATCGGCGCCGTGCTTGTCGATCTTGTTGACGGCGACGACGATCGGGACGCCGGCCGCCTTGGCGTGCTGGATTGCTTCCTTGGTCTGCGGCATCACGCCGTCATCCGCCGCGACAACCAGGACGACGATGTCGGTAACCTGCGCGCCGCGCGCGCGCATCGCGGTGAATGCCGCGTGGCCCGGCGTGTCGAGGAAGGTGATCACGCCCCGCGGCGTTTCAACGTGATAGGCGCCGATGTGCTGGGTAATGCCGCCCGCCTCGCCGGCCGCGACTTTCGTGCGGCGGATATAGTCGAGGAGCGAAGTCTTGCCGTGGTCGACGTGACCCATGATCGTGACGACCGGGGGCCGCGCAAGCGCCTCTTCCGAGGTGTGCATGCCGGCCTGGAGCGCCTCCTCAACCTGGTCGGCTTTCAGCACTTTCGCGACGTGGCCCATTTCCTCGATCACGAGCACCGCGGTGTCCTGGTCCACCGGCTGGTTGATCGTGGCGATGACACCCATGTTGAGCATCGTCTTCATGACTTCGCTCGACTTGACGGCCATGCGCTGGGCGAGCTCGGTCACCGTGATCGTTTCACCCACTGCGACCTCATGCTGCATCGGCTGCGTCGGCAGCTCGAAACCGTGCTTCCGGTCGGCGCTGACGTTGGCGGCGCGGCGGCGCGATTCCGGGCGCGATCGCCCCTTCTTGTGCCGCGCCGAAAGGCCGCCCGCAATGTGCAATTCCTGGCGGCCATAGCGGGTGTTCTTGTCGTCTTCGACCGTCTTGCGGGCCTTTTCCTCGCGCTGGCGGCGTTCCTTCTCGGCAGTCTCGCGCGCTTTCTGTTCCGCCTCGCGCCGGGACTGCTCCTCGGCCTGGCGGCGCGAATTCTCCTCGGCGGAACGGCGCTCGGACTCCTCGCGTTCGCGGCGCTGCTGTTCTTTCTCCTCGACGTCACGCCGCAGCTTTACCTCGGCGGCCAGGCGTTCGGCGTCCTCGGCCTCGCGCTGGCGATCGACCTCTTCCTGCGCCACACGCGCCTGTTCCTCGAGAACGTCGCGCTTGATGTAGGTGCGCTGGCGGCGCACTTCGACGCTGACCGTTCGCGCCTTGCCCATTGGGGCAGCGACCTTGATCTCGCTCTGCGCCTTGCGGCGTAGCGTGATCTTCCGCGGCGCTCCGCCATCCTCGGCCTTGCCGTGCGCTTTGCGCAGGTGAGTGAGGAGTTCGTGCTTCGCATCCTCGCTGATCCGGTCCTTCGGACCGAGCGACTTGATGCCGGCCTCTTCGAGCTGCGCCAGCAGCTTGTCGACCGTGACCTTCAGGACTTCCGCGAATTGTTCGACCGTGACGTCGGACATGTGTGCTTCTCTCCGCCTGGCCTCAGGCCTGGCCCGCGTTTTCAAACAGGTGCGCACGCGCGGCCATGATCAGCTGGCCGGCGCGTTCCGGGTCGAGGCCCGGCACCGACTCGAGTTCGTCGAGTGACTGATCGGCAAGCTCGTCACGCGTGCGGATGCCACGCGAGGCGAGTTCATACGCGAGTTCCTTGTCCATGCCGTCGATCGCGAGCAGGTCCTCGGCCGGACCCGACTCGTCGATCTTCTCCTCGCTCGCGATCGCCTGCGTCAGCAGCACGTCGCGCGAGCGGTTTCTGAGCTCCTCGACCATCTCCTCGTCGAATTCCTCGATGCCGAGCAACTCGCTGGTCGGCACGTAGGCGACTTCCTCGATCGTCGAGAAACCTTCCTGCACGAGCACGGTGGCGATGTCCTCGTCCACGTCGAGCTGGGTCTTGAACATTTCGCGCAACTTGCCCGATTCCTCCTCGCTGCGCTCCGTCGCCTGCTGTTCGGACATGACGTTGAGCCGCCAGGCCGTCAGCTCACTGGCGAGCCGGACGTTCTGCCCGCCGCGGCCGATCGCTTGCGACAGGCGGTCTTCGGTCACGGCGATGTCCATCGAGTGGGCATCCTCGTCCATGACGATGGAGGTCACTTCGGCAGGCTGCATGGCATTGATCACGAACTGCGCCGGATTCTCGACCCACGGAATGATGTCCACGCGCTCGCCCGCGATCTCGTTCGAGACGGCCTGCACGCGCGAGCCGCGCATGCCGACGCAGGCGCCGACCGGGTCGATGCGGGGATCGAGGCTCTTGACTGCGATCTTGGCGCGCGCCCCGGGGTCGCGCGCGGCCCCCAGGATCTGGATCAGCCCCTGCCCCACTTCTGGCACTTCGAGCTTGAAGAGCTCAATCAGGAAATCCGGTGAAGTCCGCGACAGGAATAGCTGCGGGCCGCGCGCTTCGGACCGCACTTCGCGGAGGAGCGCCTTGAGTCGATCCTGCGGCCTCACCATTTCGCGCGGAATCATGTGTTCACGCGGCACGAATCCCTCGGCATTGCCGCCCAGGTCCACGTAGACACCATGCCGATCGACGCGCTTCACGATGCCGGAAACGAGTGTCCCGACGCGATCCTTGTATTCGTCGACGACCTGTGCGCGTTCGGCCTCGCGTACCTTCTGCACGATGACCTGCTTCGCCGTCTGCGCGGCGATGCGGCCGAATGCGACGGATTCCATCGGCACCTCGACGAACCCGCCCGCCTCGGCTTTCGGATCGACGTCTACGGCATCGTCGAGCCGCAATTCGCGCTCGGGAAACTCGAGCTCGTTCGAGTCGTCCGCGAACACCTTCCAGCGACGGAACGTCTTGTATTCGCCGGTTTTGCGGTCGATCTCGACCCGGACGTCGATGTCGTCGCCGTGCTTGCGCCGTGTCGCCGACGCGAGTGCGGCCTCCAGCGCCTCGAAGATGATTTCGCGCGCGACGCCCTTCTCGTTGGAGACGGCTTCGACGACTTCCAGAATCTGCTTGTTCATGATCAACCCACCAATCGTGCCTTGCTGATTCCGGCGAGCGGAAGCTTCCACTCACGCCGGTCCACCTCGATCGTGACCTTGCCGTCCGCGACGGTCCCGAGCAGTCCTCGAAACCGGCGTCGCCCCTCGATCGGCGCCGCGAGCTCTATGCGCGCCTCGCTTCCGGCAAAGCGCGCGAAATGCGCCGCAGTGCGGAGCGGCCGGTCGAACCCGGGCGACGAGACTTCGAGCTGGTACTCGTGCCCGATCGGGTCCGCCGCTTCGAGCACCGCGCCGATCGCGCGGCTCACCCGCTCGCAATCGTCGAGGCCCACGCCTGCGCCGTCGGTGCGGTCGATATACACGCGCACCACCGAATTCCGCCCGGCCGAGCTGAATTCGATCTCGATCAGTTCGTACCCAAGGCCTGCCGCCACCGGCTCGAGCAGGCCGAACAAACGGTTCTTCATCCGGTCTCCATCGGCCTCCGGGCATAAAAAATGGGCACGAGGCCCATGTCCGGCGACCCGATCGAAACAAAAAGGCCCCGCGAGGGGGCCTTTCGATCGACCATTCGGTTCCGGGGGACCACGACCGGGCCTCGCTGCCCGGATCGCGGTGGCTGACGCCCAGCCCCCGACCGGCGCGCATGATACCGCAGGCTGCCCGGGTGGCTCAACCCGTTGTCCCGGGCCAAATTTCCGCAATTGGCTGCGCTAGACTCCCGCGAACTTCGGGAGGGCCTGATGAAGATGTTTGCGATCCTGGCGTCGATCCTGGCTTTGGCGGCAGGCAGCTGCACATGCCGAAGTCACGCCGGCGGAACTCGACGCAGTCGCGGCCGCGCTCGAGTCGCGCGTCGTCGAGTGGCGCCGCGATTTTCATCGTCACCCGGAACTCGCCAATCGCGAAGTACGGACGTCGGGCAAGGTGGCCGACCATCTCCGTGCTCTCGGCCTCGACGTCAGAACCGGCATGGCGCACACCGGCGTCGTCGCCCTGATCGAAGGCGGCCGTCCGGGTCCTACGATCCTGTTGCGTGCCGACATGGATGCATTGCCGGTGACCGAGAAGACCGACGTGCCCTTCCGTTCCACGGCGATGGGTGAATTTCGCGGCCGCCCGGTCGGTGTCATGCATGCCTGTGGCCACGATGCGCATACCGCAATACTGATGGGAGTCGCGGAAGTCCTGGTCAAGTTGCGCGACCGCCTGCCAGGAAAAATCCTGCTCGTGTTCCAGCCTGCAGAGGAAGGCGTGCCGGAAGGCGAACGCGGCGGCGCACCGCTGATGCTCGAGGAAGGATTGCTCGACATCGCGAAGCCCGAGGCCGCCTTCGGGTTCCACCTGGGCTCGAGCCTGAACACCGGTACGGTCGCCATACGTCCGGGGCCGTTGATGGCCGGCTCCGATTTCTTCCGGATCCTCGTCACCGGCCGGCAAAGCCATGGATCACGGCCATGGCAAGGCGTCGATTCGATCGTGACGGCCGCTCAGATCGTCAACGCACTTCAGACGATCGTCAGCCGCCAGCTCGACATTACCGAATTGCCGGCCGTCGTTTCAATCGGGGCGATCAACGGCGGTGTACGTCACAACATCATTGCGGAAACCGTCGAGATGCTCGGCACTGATCCGCACGTTCAGCGCCGGCAATGCGCCAGGACGTCATCGATCGCATGGGCCGCATCGTGACCAACATCGCGGCCGCCAATGGCGCGACGGCGCGGCTCGAGATGATGCCGGCTCCGAATCCCGTGCTCGTGAACGACCCGGCACTGACCGCGCGGGTGACGGAGTCACTGCGTGCGGCGCTGGGCGCGGACGCAGTCAAGACGAGCGGCCTGCTGACGGTGGCCGAAGACTTCGCTTACATCGCGAAGGCGGTGCCAAGCGCCTACTACTGGGTCGGCGTCACGCCGCCCTCGCAGGACGCGAAGACCGCGCCGGACAATCACTCGGACCTGTTCTACGTCGACGAGGCTGGAATCGCAGTCGGGATGCGCACGCTACTGCACGTCGCCGTCGACTATCTCCAGACTGCTCCGCACAATAGGCGATCGGACCGGAATTCACCGGTCCGGCAAGGGAGACCGAAAATGAAGTGTTTTGCCATTGCAGCATCCGCTGCGGCCTTGGCGCTGGCCGTCAATGCACAGGCCTATCGAGATCTACACCGACTACGTTCCCTCCAAAGAGGTCTGGAACGTCACGATGGTGAACGTGAAGCCGAACCGCATCGACGATTACCTGGAAGGCCTCGAACAGACCTGGTGGAGCGGATGTGAGATCGGCAAGAAGCTCGGGCACCGTGGTCGAATGCGGAATCTACGTCAGCGAGACCGCCGCCAATCGCGATTTCAACATGCTGCTCGTGGCGAAGCAGCCGGACGCGGCGAGCGGCGATCCGAATCCGGAACGATTCAAGAAGTTCCAGGCGGAATTGCGCGCTCAGCTCGAAGAAGCGAAAGAAGACAAGCTGGTTGAGGGCTATGAGGAACTTCGCACTTTCTTTGGAGAGCAGAACTTCCGGCGGGTCGAGTTCAAGTAACTCGATTCGCTAGTTTGCCTGTTGGCGCCCCGAGCCGCCCAGCAGGTACACCGCAAAACTGCCGAGCCAGTGTCCACCTTCGTAGTGTTCACCGGTCACCGCGAGCAATGCGGCTTCGCCATGCCGTGCGGCGGCGCTCATGAGCGCCGCACGGCGTGGATCTTCCGACGGCAGTCCTGATGCGATGCCGCGCAGCATCCAGGCTCGGCTCAGGTTGAGCCCATCAATATGCGCAAGTTTGGGATCCGAACGGTCCGTGACGATACCGGGCTCGAGCCAGTTGCCCGATCCGTCGCCCGGAATCCGAGGCAGGAACCGCGCCAGCCATTTTTCGAATTCACCCGGCGGCAATACCCGCCGAATGAGGTCGGCTTCGGCCAGGCAGGGCGAAAGAAAGTCCTCGCCGGACGGCTCGTAGTCGAGCGGACAACTGACGTCCGGCAGGTAATAGCTGCGGCTTCGTTCGTCGATCAGGTCGCGCATCGCCGTGTCGCCTGCGACAAGCGCCCAGTCACGGATCAGGCCGAAGGCGAATGCGGTCTGGGCATGCTCGCCGACACGGATCGGGTAGCGCAGTTTCGGAAGCCAGGTACGAATGCGAGCAGCCGCCTCGCGCTCGAGCGGTGCGAGTATCGCGGCCCAGCGTTGCGCCTCTGGGTCATTCCAGCTGCGTAGCTCTGCCGACAATTGCAGCAGCCAGGCGAGTCCATACGGTCTTTCGAACGAAGTACGTCCTTCGCCCCGAAGATAGGCTGTCTCCTGCGCGACATTCGTCTCGGTGATGCTGGCCGCGAGTGCGGCGCGCCCCGTGGTGGCAAACTCCGCCTCCGGATAGAGCCGCGCAAGCCGCGCCAGCAGCCAATGCCCGTGAACAGCGGAATGCCAGTCAAAACAACCAAAGAAGACTGGCGTCAGTTCGCGCGGCGGTCGCACGTCCGCATCGCCGGCCAGGACGTGCGCGATCTTGTTGGGGTATTCCCGATGCACGCAGGCGAGAGCCAGTTTCGCAAACCGGCCGGCGGCCGCCGCGTCGAGCGCCTGCTCGGCAGGCAGTGCGGATTGACTGGCTGCGAGAGTCAGCATCAGTCCTGCAATGCCTACGGCCCTGCGCATCGGCCGTCACTCTAACTCACGCGGCCTGCTAGGATCGAGCCGTGAGACGAGCGGATGCGGCTGACGCGCTGGCCTCGCTCGCGCGCATCGCCAGGCAGTACGAGCCTGGCCTTGGCGCGCGGAAGCTCGCGTTGCTCAAGCGGCTCTCGAACGCCAGGCTCGGAACTTCACGTCAGGTCCTTCGGCTCCACGAGTTGCTCTGTTTCCTCGATGCGTACCCGGACGATCGCCGCGTGCGAGGACTCGTACGCCGCATACTGAAGCAGTTCCGTCAGCGCGCCGATCTCCGGCGTCACCGGGCCGGACTCGCAGGCTCCGGCATCGCGGGGACCGACACGCCGTATCGTTTTTTCTGGCCCACGGCGCGCTGGATTGCGACCCGCTGGCCGGGAGCGCTCGTGATCGATCCCGAGGATCCGGAACATGCGCGCGCAATTCTGGACGCATTGCCGCAGCTGCTCGAACCTGTAGCGGCCGAGTTCCTCCGGAACACAGACCGCGCCCACGCTCGAGATCCTCAACCGGCTCAGGCCACACGGCATCACGGATGCCGACTACCTGATCGGGCTCGTCGCGGCGATGCCGGGCGACGACGTCACGCGCGAAACGCTCTTCGACCGGGTCGATCCGCCATTCATCCTGCGGGCCGGCAAGGACACGCCGGAGCGGACGACCGCCCGATTCGACCGGCTACCCCTGTACTTTCGTCGCGAGGCGCTTCGCGGCCCGCGGCCACGGCTCGCGCTCGAGACGCGCCGACGATCGCTGCGCGTCGTATCCCTGAACCGCCGGGACGCTGAGGCCGTGATCGAGCTCGCCCGGATTTCGATGGCGATTCGTGAACGTGATCTCGCAGTATTCCAGTTCGCGAATCCGAAGGATGCATTTCTCATCGACGATGGCCGCGGACTGGGATTCGCCATGGTCGGCATGCGAACGGAGCGCCGCGCGATTCTGCCCGCGATCTACGGCGGACTGACGCTGCAGAATGGCGTGCCCATCGGCTACGTGCAGTTGGACATACTCGGGCGCCACGCGGAGCTTTCCTTCAACACTTTCGAAACGTTTCGAGGCGGCGACTCGGCCCATGTGTTCGCCCGTCTGGTGGCGGCCGTTTATCATGTGTTCCACTGCGACAGCTTCAGCATCGAGCCGTATCAGCTGGGAGCCGGCAACGATGAAGGCATCGAGTCGGGAGCCTGGTGGTTCTACTATCGTTTCGGATTTCGCCCGCGCGACGCGGCGACTCGCCACATCGCCGCCCGAGAGCTTGATCGCGTGGCCCGCAATCGCAGGCATCGAAGCACCCCGAAAACGCTGCGCGCCCTCGCGAAGACACACCTTTATTACTCGCTCGCACCGACCCGACAGGCGGCACTGCCGCGGGTAGCTGACTTGATCGAGGCCGGCGTGGGCGAACTTCGCCGTTTCCGGAATGCCGACGCCGATGATCGCCGCGCCGCGGCGGCGGCGGCCGCGCTCCGGCAGCTGCGGAGTCCAATGTACTATCGAGCGCGTCCCGCGTTGAAGCGGACGCTCGAACAATGGGCGCCACTCGTCCTCGCGTTACTGCGCCAGGCGCCGTGGCGTCCGGCCGAGCGACGGCAGCTCCTCCGCCTGATCGAGTCGAAAGCCGGCACGAGCGAACGCGAGTTCCTGAAGCGCCTGCTGCGACATCGGCGACTGCGCCGCGTCCTCGATTGCTGATCCGTCGCCGACCCCGAATCCCGGGTAGGTAGGTGCCAATTCCACGTCGCTGAAGCGCGACGTACGGCACTAACGCGCGCGACGCGCGGAACAGTATTTGTATTACGTACTGAACCACGCGGCAGGTGAAGGGCCGCCTAAGGAGTCGAAAGTGAACAACACAGCATTGGCCGGACTCATCGTGGGTGCGGTCGTCGTGGCCGGGGCCGGCGCGGTGGCGCTGAACAGCGGATTCAATCCGATGCAGAAGTACGCCAAAGTCGTGGCCGTGGAACCGGCATTTGAGACGAACCAGGTTCCGCGCGAGGTTTGCGGCGACCAGACAACGCTCGAACAGGCGCCTGTGAAAGACGAGAAGCGCATCGCGGGCACTGCAATCGGCGCGGTAGTCGGCGGCGTGCTCGGTAGCCAGGTCGGAAGCGGAAGCGGCCGTGACGCCGCGACCGTCGCCGGCGCAGCGGCCGGCGGTTATGCCGGCAGCAAGGTCCAGAAGCGCATTCAACAGGGCAACGTCGAAGAGAAGACCGAAGAGCAGTGTGTCGTGGTCTATGACACCGAGTCCATCCCGTCGGGTTTCGATGTCACGTATGAACTCGACGGCGTCCAGAAAGTGGTCCGCATGGACCGCGATCCGGGCGAGCGCATCCCGGTCGAGAATGGTGAACTGGTCCTGAGTCAGCGCTAAGAAACTTCGGACGCCTTCAAGACCTTCGCACCCGTCCTCGCGGCATCGGCCGTGAGGACGGGTGTTCCGTTTATTGTTCCGCGATTCGCGCTGACGTCAGCGCGACGCGGTACTGTTCGGCGCTCTGGAATGGTCCGAGGCCGGTCGCGATCTGGACCTGCTGGCCGGCCGCGAGCGTGCCGTTGTAGTTCCGCTGCAATTCCCGCATGCCCCCCTTTGCATCGGCGTACTGAACGGCGATTGAAAGTCCGGTCACCGGCACTGAAGTCGGATTGCCGATCGCGACGACCAGCATTCCGCGGGAATCAAGTGCCGTCTGAGTGCGGATGTACTTGCCGGGATTCTGCGGCAGATCCAGGCGCATCAGTGCGAGCCCCGCTGCCTGTCCGATTTCACCCTCGGAGCCCGCCGCGGCCGCGTAGTACTGTTTCGCGGAATCGAAGTTGCGCTGCCGCGATGCGATATTCCCGAGCGCGTAATACGCGGCACCGGTCGGCAGCAGCTTGACGCTGGTCTCCAGGTCCGGCCGCGCGACGTCGTCCTGCCGCTGCCGCTCTGCGATCAGGCCCCGCTGGAGGTGGTAGTAGAAGAAGCCGTCGTTTCGCGCGATTGCGTCGGTGTAGGCCTGCGTTGCCGCGGGATACTGCTTCTGGAGCAGAAAGGAATCGCCTTTCAGCGCATGAAAATGCGCTTCACCGGGCAGCAGCTTGATCGCCTGCTCGGCCTTCGCGAGTGCGGCGTCGGCGCGCTTCTCCTTGAGCGCTTTTCGCCCTTCGTCGTAAACGTCATACGCGGGCTTGTAGCTCATCGTCTGGGTCATGGCAGCATTGAAGCTTTCGACACCCATCTCGCCGCCCGCGGGCAGTTTTGCCGCATGCTTGCGATTCGCATCGAGCCGCTCCTGCGAAGGCGGATGGCTCGCAAAAAGCCCGGAGAGCCAGCCGGCGTCCTTGCGGTCGTTCATGCGCACGAAAGTTTCCTGGAGCGCAACGGCGCCTTGCGCGTCGTAACCCGCGCGTTTCATGTAATCGATACCGTAACGGTCGGCCTCGAGCTCGGCCTCGCGCCCATAGCGTTGAAGCGTCAACTGCGCCGCGAGCCCGGCGCCCGCCATATAGAGGTTTCCGTAGTCGCTGTCGCTCGCCGCGACCTGCGCTGCAAGCAGCCCGCCCTGTATCAGCATGCCACGGCTCATTTGCTGCGCGGAATGTCGGGCAGCGGCGTGGACGATCTCGTGGCCGAGGACGGCGGCAAGTTCGGATTCCGACTTGAGCTGCATCAACAGGCCGCGATTGAGGGCGATTTTGCCTCCCGGCAGCGCCCAGGCATTCGGGATGGTGTTGTTCAGTACGACGAACTCATAGGGCAGCTTGCGATCGCTCACGGTCGCCAGGCGGTTGCCGACGCCCTGGACGTAGTTCGTGAGCTTCGGGTCCATGATGTAGTCACCGCCTTCCGCCTGACGCATCGGCGCGTAATTTTTCTGGCCGATCGAAAGCTCCGTGCCTTCGCCGACGAGCATCAGCTCCTTTTCCCCGGTGACCGGATTCGTCGAACAGGCCGCGAGCGAAGCGGTCAGTGCTGCGACCGCAGGCAACCGCCGTATCCAGTGTTTCATTTCAATACCTCTAACGAATAACGACTACGTCGATACGTGGATGCTGACGATCATGAGGGAACCTCGCCCCCGAGCGCGGAGCACAATTTGTCGGTGTCGATGTTGCCGCCTGAAACCACACAGACGATTTTGCCGCCGCCGGCCCGGCCGGACAATGCACACGCGACCGGACAGGCGCCCGCGCCTTCCGCGATCACGTGATTGCGCTCGGCCACCAGTGCGAGCGCGGCGGCAACTTCCGCGAGCGTCGCGACGAGCGCGGAATCGATGAGCGTCTGCGCGCGCTCCAACATCTGCGGGAACACGCTCCGGCTGCCGATGCCATCGACGAACGACGGCCGATAATCCACGACCTGAGGCGAGCCCGCGGCGAGCGACGCCGCCAGAGGCGCGCCCGTTTCCGCCTCGGCCGCTATCAGGCGGCAGCTGGGCGCGAGCGCGCGCACTGCCGCCCCGATACCGCATGCCAGTCCTCCGCCGCCCCAGGGAATGACGATTGACTCGACATCCGGAAGCTCCTCGAGGATCTCGAGCCCGATCGTGCCGTTGCCCGCCATGACGTCGGGATCGTCAAAGGCGTGAATAAAGGTGCCGTCGACGCCGGGATAGGCGCGGTCCTGGAACGTCTGCCACCAGCGCTCGAACGGCTCCTGGATCACCCGCCCGCCGAGCCGCTCGATTGCGCGCAACTTGGCTGCGGGCGCAGTGTCAGGCGCGATTACGGTGCAAGGTACGTTGCGCTCACGCGCGCACCACGCAACGCCCTGGGCCATGTTGCCGGCGGATGCCGTCAATATGCCGCGCGCCAGTCGTTTCCCATCGATCTTCGCCAGGGCGCTTGCGGCACCGCGAATCTTGAACGAACCGATCGGCTGAAGACTCTCGAGTTTCAGCCAGATCTCGGCTGGCGTGTCCGGGACATTCAGGCGGACGAGAGGCGTGCGCAGCGCGGAACCCGCGATCCGTCCGCGTGCCTGCCGGATTTCGGCGAGTGTCGGGAGCATCCTGGATTCTGATACTACCGGTAATGGATATCGCGCCCGCCGGACTTTTCCCAATCCTTCTCGATACTGCGGGCATCCTCGTCCGAGCGCGCTTCAACCATGATCAGGATCCCGCCTTTGCGGATCGCGGATGCATACGGACGAATGCGCTTGGCGGGAATGCCCCAGTTGCCAAGCACTGCAATAACCCCGGCCGCGACGCAGGCAGCGCCCGCGGCTGCCAGCGCGATTGCGACCGGCCCGGCGCCGAATCCGAGCGCGGGTACGGCGATTGCCGCGCCGGCCGCCGCGACAATCGCGACCAGAATGCCGACTCGGCCGCCCATCGGGCCTCCGAGTTCCCCGCCTTCCGCTTTTCGCCGCGCGAGTTCGGCCTTGATGTCGCTGTCGCTGGAAAGCAGTCTGTTCCGCATTCCCTCGGAGACGACGACGCTCACCTGGCCAATCTCATAGCCGCGGTCGACACAGGCGAGGTAGGCACGCTCGGCGGAATCGCTGTTCTTGAACAGGCCGGTGAGCATTTGCTTGGTCGATGCGGAGAACGCGGTCGCCATCGCTCCACCTCCATGCCGGTCGCGCGCCGGCACGAACTCATTCGGATCGTGCCTGCGGCGGCAAAACGCTGTCTGTCGGTGGACGACTACAGGGGTCCGTTCAATCTGAGACCACTCAGTGTCAGCGCCTTGCCGCAGTCCGGATGCATCACTGCCAAGGTGCTCTTGGGTTAAATTGGCAGCAACTTGCGCTGCTTGCTGAATCGTCTCTATAGTTGGCGCGTAGTCGGCCGTAAGGACTCACCCCATGAACCGGACCTACATCGCCTGCGTCGCCTTATGTTGCGCGGCGGGAATTGCATTTCCGGCGGCGGCAGAGGAACCAGCTTCGCCGGCTGCAAGCGTCGAGTCTGCTACAGCCCCGGAATCGACCGCGAAAGTCGACGATGCCCGCGGCGCTGATGCGGCAGCGACTTCCACTGTGGCTGAAGCTGCAGAGACCACGGTCTCCGACGCGGATGCGACGCCTGCCAAGAAAGAGGCGGCTACAACCGCGGATGCAGTGGACGATCCCGTGATCTGCAAGAGGTATGAAGCGACCGGTAGCTCGCCTTCGCAAAGGCAAGGTTTGCAAGCCGACGAGTGTCTGGAAGCAGCAGGAACAGAGGGCCGAAGACATTATGGGCGGCATCGAACGCAATAGCTCGACTGGCGTTCAAGAGATCGGGGGGACTTGACTGGATTCCTTGCGATCGATCGGTGCAGGAGTAACGAACAGCAAGAAGCCCCGGCATTCGATGCCGGGGCTTTTTTTTGATCTGGCAGTCGGAGTCTGATCCAACTTGTTCAGCCGCACCGGTTCAGTGACATAATCGGCTGTTGTCACCAACCGCTAAGGGAGCAAGACAATGAAAACTATCTTCGCAACCATGCTGTTGGCATTGCCAATGGCGGTGACCACTGGCTGTAGTGGAAAAAAGGACGCGGAGCCCGCCGCGCAGGCCGAGCCGTCGGCCGTAGCCGAGGCCGCAGCGCCCCAGAAGACGCTCTACGAACGCTTGGGTGGCGAAGCGTCCATCAAGGCAGTGGTGAACGAGTTCGTCGCCAATGTTGGCGCGGACACGCGAATCAACAAGTACTTCGCGAACGCCAATCTCGACAGGCTCAAGGGCCACCTGGTGAGTCAAATCGGACAGGCCAGCGGCGGGCCGCAACAGTACACCGGGCGCGACATGAAGACAGCGCACGCAGGCATGGGGATCGACGGGCCGGCGTTTGACGCCCTCGTGGAAGATCTGGTGAAGGCGCTCGACAAGTTTTCCGTTCCGGAGCAGGAGAAGAGCGAGCTACTGGCCGTACTCGGACCCATGAAGGGCGACATCGTCGAAAAGTGACGCCGGGAGCACTTTGCTCCGGTCGAGGCTACTCGCCAAGAACGACCAGCCGAAAATAAAACCCCGGCTCGGAGCCGGGGTTTTCAGACCTGCATGGTAGCGGGGGCAGGATTTGTGCAACCCGTGGCCACTTGATTAGTGTGGCCGCCGTGGCGCGTTCGATGTCGCGACGTGGATGCAGAAACTGAAACCCCGGCGCAGTGCCGGGGTTTCGATTGAACGAGTTTGACTTGAACTGGGCTATTACGGTCCTGCGAGCGCCGTGCAGAGCCTGTTTTGGGCATCCTCTTTGAAGGTGTCGAGTCGGCCCTTCGCAGAAATTACTTCTCCCGTCGTCAGGTCGATTAGGATCCGACCAGCGGTGAGAAAAATGACGCCCCCTCCAGGCGGCTTGACCATAAACCCATGTTCGTTAACGATCAGTAAGTTTTCGTTCTTGATGAAGTTTATACGCGCTTGAGCTTTTTCCTCTTGACCCACCAATACGGGTCCGGAAAGCCCAAGGACAGAGTTGTAGTAGACACTTTCGCTGAAGTCAGTAAATTCGCGAATGCGAACGACGTTTCCCGATTTGTCAAAATAAGAAGTTGCCACGACTGAAATCGTGAAGTCGTTGATCACGTCGTAGCTACCGCAGCTCGTAGCAATTACCCCAGTAACAGGAAATGGGCCGAAAACCTCACTTTCCGGCGGAATTGCGTTTGCCGCGACCGATCCGAGCAGCAGGCACAGTAGGGCCGCGTACCGAATCCCGTAGCGTTTGAATGGCAATGCGTTTGGTGCGCGCATGTACATATCCCTTCGCCCCTGTCTGGGCCGTTTTGCCTCGCCATCAGTTGTGAGAAATCGAGGCGTCAGAACTGACTAAGTGACGCTCGGTCGAGTGTCGCGGTAGGTCTCTCTTGGGAGGCTTGCCGCTTCTGGAAGATGGGACACGGTGCGCCTGGTTAGACAGGATGTCGAGGAATACCTGCGTTCAGGGTCAACTTGAGTGCGACCTGGACGCAATAACAGAAACCCCGGCACCGGGCCGGGGTTCTGATTATTTTGGTAGCGGGGG
>CAVZUU010000004.1:0-28154 GCA_963778585.1 uncultured Gammaproteobacteria bacterium | reverse complement strand
AGTCCGTCTCGACTTCGCCGTCGTCGTCCTCCGCCTCGAATTCCCGGCCGATCTCGGTCTCTTCGCGATCGGTATCCATGTAGAAGGCGCCGGCAAACCACTCGCGCCCTTCTCCCATCTGCACGCGCACGTCGCCGGTCCAGGCGATGTCGGTGCTCTCGCGCTCATCCGGGTCCTCGACCACGGCGGCGAACGCAGGCTCCGGCTCGCCCTCGTCGACTGCGCGCTCGAGTTCGGACGCCGCTTTGCGGTTGAACCGCTCCTGGTAGTTGAGCGAGGTGCCCCACTCCACGTTTTCGTTCGTATCACCGAACGACAGGAAGGCACTCGGATTCGTTTCTCCGTCGTTGTAGTAGGCGCCGACGCGATAGATACCACCCGAAAGCTCCGCGCCTTCCTTGAGGATGATGTTTAGCGTGCCGCCGATGCCCTGGCTGTCGATGTCGCTCGACGGGCTGCGGATGATCTCGACGCGCTCAACGAGCTCCGCCGGGATGCGGTCGACGACAACCGTGTTGTCGTTCGTTCCGCCCGTGACGCGCCGGCCATTGACGAGTATCTGCGTGTATTCGCTGCCGATGCCGCGCAGCGACGGTTCCGCGTATTCGCCGATGTCACTCTGGAAGCTGACGCCCGGAACGCGTTTCATCATGTCGCCGACCGAGAGCGGCTCAAAGCGCTGGAAATATTCCTCGTCGTACGAAAGGGTCGGGGCGACGGTGTCGACGCGGTTGCGCGCATTGACGCGCTTAGCCAGCACCTCGATTTCCGACAGTTCCGCCTGTGGCGGCGGAGCCGTCTGTGCCAGCAGGACTGTCGGCAGGGCCGCAAGGCTTATTGCCACCGTGATTCGCGGAAGAGCCGCAAGCTTTTTCATCGGTAAAGACCCTCTCGATGCGCGCGTCTGAGGCCGGCAGCGCCGGTCCGGGGGTGAATTCTGCGGACCGTCCGTGACGATCCCGAGACAGTATAGAACGAAATTTTTGTTCTCTTCAACCGGTGAAAATTTTGTTCTATACTCCCGGGTGTTCCGCGGCCGTGGAATATCTGTTCGAAACTTGAAACGATCGGGATTCGACTCATGACCGAGGCCCAGACCGGGCAGGCTGAAATCGCCATGACGGCCCGAAACAACGTCGAGGCGCTGCGCACGCGCATCGTCCAGCGCTACGAATCGCTCTCCCCGCGCCTCAAGCAGGTCGCGGCCTATGCCCTCGAGCATCCGAACGACATCGGGCTCGAGACGCTGGCGGTCATCGCCAAGCGCTGCAAGGTGCAGCCCTCGACGATCGTCCGGTTTGCAAAGACCTTTGGATACGACGGCGCGAGCGACATGCAGAAGCTCTTCAGGGACGAGCTTCTCTCGCTCGCCCCGAGCCCAAGCTACGCGGAACGTATCCGCCAGTTCAACGAGCGCGCAGGCGACGTGGCCGGGCACTCGCCGTCAGACCTGCTACACGAATTCGTCCAGGGCAATATCGCCGCCCTGCAGAATCTCGACGAAACGACGCGCCAGGCCGAGCTCGAGCGCGGCGTGCGCCTCATCGCCGATGCGCAGGCGGTCTATCTCGTCGGATTGAGGCGTTCCTTTCCGGTTGCCGCCTACCTCGCCTACGCGCTCCGGCACGCCGACAAGCGAACTTACCTGGTCGACGGTCTCGCGGGGATGATTGTCGAGCAGAGTTCAATGATGGGGCCGGGCGATCTCCTCATCGCGACGAGCTTCCGGCCGTACGCGCAACCGACTGCCGACATCGTCAACGAGGCGATCGACCGCAAGGCCAAGGTGATCGCGATCAGCGACAGCCGCCTGTCGCCGATCGCGCGTCGCGCCGATCTCTGCTTCGAGGTCAAGGACGCCGAATTCCGCAAGTTCCGCTCGCTGACCGCCTCGCTCTGCCTCGCGCAGACGCTGGTCATCAGTTACGCCTTCCAGCTCACCGAACGCGAATCGGGCGGCGCTCCGTCATGAAGACATTCGCGCTCTTCGGCGCCGGCCGCATCGGCCGGATCCACGCCGCAAATATCTCGGCGCATGGCGCTGCCCGCCTCAAGTACGTGGTGGACGTCGACGCCGCGGCTGCAGGCCGGATTGCAGAGGCAAGCGGAGCCAGGGTTTCCGACACAAAGGCTGCGCTCGCAGATGACGGCGTCGATGCGCTACTGATCGCGAGCCCGACTGACACGCACGCGAGCCTGATCGAGTCCGGCGCTACCGCGGGCAAGGCAATCCTCTGCGAAAAGCCAGTGGACCTCGACATCAGCCGCGCCCGCGCCTGCGTCGCCGCTGCCGAGCGCGCGGGCATCCTGCTCGCGATCGGATTCAATCGCAGGTACGACCCTTCGTTTCGCCGCATCCGCCAGGGCATCGTCGATGGCGAAATCGGCGACGTCGAATCGGTATTGATCGTCAGCCGCGATCCTTCGCCCCCGCCCGTCACCTACGTCAGGCAGTCGGGCGGGATGTTCCGCGACATGACGATTCACGATCTCGACATGGCACGCTGGCTGCTCGGGGAGGAGCCGATGGAAGTCACGGCGCACGGCAGCAGCCTCGTCGATCCGGCCATCGGCGCCGCGGGTGACATCGACACCGCAGCCGTGACGCTCAGGACGCGAAGCGGCCGCATTGCGCAGATCGCCAACTCGCGGCGCGCGGCATACGGCTACGACCAGCGCATCGAGGTCTGTGGCGCGCGCGGCATGCTTGCCGCCGGCAATCACACGGCAACCTCGGTCGAGCACGCGACCTCGACGGGCTATCGCAGCGACCCCGCCCTGCCATTTTTCCTCGAGCGTTACGCCGACGCCTACCGCCTCGAGCTCGATGCATTCGTGCGCCGCCTGCAGGGGGAGGATTCAGAGCTTGTCTCGGGCAGCGACGGCGTCCGCGCGCTCGAGATAGCCGATGCCTGCGAACGCTCCATGCGCACGCGCGCCACGGTCCTGCTGGAGTCCGGCGAATGAAGAACTACCGCGTCGGCCTCATCGGCAGCGGATTCATCGGGCGCGCGCATGCAATCGCGCTGCAGGGCGTCGGCGCCGTCTTTCCGGAAGTCGCCGCGCCGGTTTGCGAGATTCTCGCGGATCGGGATGAGCAACGCGCCGTCAGCGCGGCGGGCGCCATGGGATTTGCGCGGGCAACGGGAGACTGGCGCAAGCTCGTCGCAGACCCGGCGGTCGACATCGTCGACATCTGCTCTCCGAATCACCTGCACCGGGAGATGGCGCTCGCGGCATTTGCCGCCGGCAAGCACGTCTGGTGCGAGAAGCCGCTCGCGCTCGACGTCTTCGAGGCGCGTGAAGTCGCGGATGCGGCGGCAAAGTCCGGCGTGCGGCACCTCATCGGGTTCAATTACTCGTGCAATCCGTTGATTCGACTCGCGCAGGCGATGATCGCAGCTGGCGAGCTCGGCACGATCATGGGATTCAGCGGCCGCTACTTCGAGGACTACATGGCGGATCCCGCAGTGCCGCACAGCTGGCGCTGCGAGCGCCGCTTCGCCGGCGCGGGTGCCCTCGCCGACCTCGGCTCTCACCTCATCGACATGGCAGAAGTACTGCTCGGCCCGATCGACTCCGTCTTCGCGGGGCTCGAGACCGTGCATGCCGAGCGCCGCGTTCCCGCGACGGGCGTGATGCTGCCGGTGGAAAACGAGGATATCGCGCGCGGGTTGGTACGCTTCGCGCGAGGGATTGGCGGCAGCTTCGAAATCAGTCGCGTGGCGACCGGTTTCAAGTGCGGACTGGCCTTCACGATATTCGGCAGCGCCGGGAGCCTCTCCTTCGACCAGGAGCGGATGAACGAGCTCAGGCACTACACGACTTCGGACACGGCAGGACGGCGCGGCTTCCGCACGATCCTCGCCGGGCCCGAACATCCGGACTACGGCTATTTCTGCCCTGCGCCTGGGCACGGCCTCGGCATCAACGACCTCAAGGTCATCGAGGCGCGGAACCTGCTGCGAGCCATAGCGGATGGCACCGCCGCACGCCCGGGGTTCGACGTCGGCCTCAGGGTACAGCTCGTGATGGACGCAATGGAGCGTTCGCATGCGAGCGGCGCCTGGACGAAAGTCTGAGGAGAAACCTGGCATGGACACGCTGATCTCGAAGTATCGCGACGGATTCAGCCCCGGCTACACCGAGATCACGCGGGCCGGCGAACCGGACGACGACACCGGCATCTCGATGGGCGTGCTGCGGCTTGCAGCTGGCGAATCGCACGTGGCGACGCTTGCCGGAGAGACCGCTTTCCTCCTCATGGAGGGCCGGATCGCGGGACAAATCGGCGGCCAGCGCTTCGAACTGGCGCGCGCCTCGCTCTTCGACGATTCCCCCGCCTGCCTGCACGCGGCGGCCGGCACGCCGGTCGAGATCCGCGCGAAGTCGGCGGCCGAGCTGACGGTCTATTCCTGCGACAACCCGGCGACTTTCATGCCGCGCGTCTTCCGCCCGGGCGACGTTGCCGACGAGCGCCGTGGAGAAGGGCAAGTGGGGGGACGTTGCCTGCGCCTCGTGCGCACGATCTTCGACGGCCGCAACTCGCCGCCCGAAGTGCGGCTCGTGCTCGGAGAGGTCGTGACGCTTCCCGGCGGGTGGTCGAGCTATCCGCCCCACCACCATCCGCAGCCGGAGATCTACCACTACCGATTCACCCATCCGCAGGGCTTCGGCCACGCCGAACACGGAGACGAAGTCGTCAAGGTGCGGCAGTACGACACGATCAAAATCATGGCGGGCAAGGATCATGCGCAAGTCGCCGCGCCCGGCTACGGCATGTACTACGCGTGGGTGATCCGCCACCTGCCGGGCAAGCCCTATTCGGTTCCCGAGTTCACCCCGGAGCACGCCTGGACCATGGCACCCGGCGCAAAGGTCTGGGAGCCGCCGCCGCGACCCGTCGCAGGCGGCAAGCCGCCCGCGAGGCCCAAGTGAAGGGTACGGTCGACTTCATCTGCCTTGGACGCGCAGCTGTCGATCTTTACGGGCTCGAGCGCGGCGCACGCCTGGAGGATGCGCAGCATTTCGCCAAGTACCTGGGCGGATCTTCTGGCAACGTTGCGGTCGGCTTGTCGCGCCTCGGCCTCAAGGTCGCGATGTTGACGCGCGTCGGCGACGAGCACATGGGCCGCTTTGTGCGCGAGGCGCTCGTAAGCGAGGGCGTCGACGTCTCCGCGGTACGGACCGACCCGGCTCGCCTCACCGGTCTCGTGCTGCTCGGCATCGAGAGCGCAGAAAGCTTCCCGCACATTTTCTATCGCGAGAATTGCGCCGACATGGGCCTCGACGCCGCCGACGTCGAGGCCGCGCCGTTCGCCGCCGCAAAGGCGCTCGCGATCACCGGGACTCACCTGTCGACCGAGCCGGTCCGCAAGGCCGCACGGCGCGCCATCGCGCTCGCGAAAGAACACGGCTTGCGCGTCGTGCTCGACGTCGATTACCGGCCGGTGCTGTGGGGACTTTCCGGACATGGCGGCGGCGCCGATCGTACCCAGGGCTCGGCCGAAGTGACACGGCAGCTCCAGGCATTCCTGCAGGATTGCGACCTCGTAGTCGGCACCGAGGAGGAGATTCGCGTCGCCGGCGGCGGGGCGAGCGCGCTCGAAGCGCTGCAGGCGATCCGCAAGCGCACGAGTGCGACGATCGTCATGAAGCGCGGTGTTGACGGCTGTGTGGTCTTCGAAGGAGCAATCCCTGCAAGCGTCGACCAGGGTCTCGTCGTCGCGGGATTCCCGGTGGAAGTCCTGAACGTCCTGGGTGCAGGCGACGCTTTCCTCTCCGGCTACCTCAGCGGCTGGATCGAGAAACTGCCGGCTGCACATTGCGGTCGTCGCGGCAATGCTGCAGGCGCAATTGTCGTCACCCGCCACGGCTGCACCCCGGCCATGCCGACGCGCGCCGAGCTGGAGGATTTCATGGGACGCGCCACGTCGCCGGCGCGGCCGGACGCGGACGATCGCATCGCGGCGCTGCATCGCGCCGCATCCGTGCAACGGCTGCCAGGCGACCTTTGCATTCTTGCCTTCGATCATCGCGCGCAGATGGAAAGAATAGCTGCCGCGGCAGGCAGCGATTACGCGCGCATCGCGGACTTCAAGGCGCTCGTCGCCGAAGCCGTGCTCTCCGTCGCCGCTGCGCCGCACCCGGGCGCGAGCCTCGGCGCGATCGTTGACGGACGCCATGGCGGCAAGGCGCTCGCGCGGCTGAACGCGAGCGGCGCCTGGGTCGGCCGTCCAGTGGAACTGCCCGGTTCCCGTCCGCTCGAATTCGAATCGACCGGGGGAATCGGGATCGAACTTCTTTCCTGGCCGCGGCATCACGTCGTGAAGTGCCTCGTGAACTTCCATCCGTCCGATCCAGTCGATCTCCGGCTCCTGCAGGAAGCGAGGCTCGCGGAACTTGCGGCTGCGACGCGCACGCTCGGACGCGAACTCCTCGTCGAATTGATCAGCTCCGGTTACGGCCGATCCGCGGATCCGCGCACGACACCGTCCGTCATGCGCCGCCTGTACCATCTCGGCATCCGCCCGGCGTGGTGGAAGCTCGAGGCGCAGTCCGCCGATGCCTGGAGCGATATCGGTGCGGCGATTGCGGCAAATGATCGAACCTGCCACGGCGTCCTGCTGCTCGGGCTCGATGCGAGCGAGGAACAGGTCGCGCAGTCATTCGAAGTCGCAGCCCGGCACGCGGTGTGCCGCGGCTTTGCGATCGGACGCACGATCTTCGGGCAACCGGCGCGCGACTGGTTTGCCGGCTCGATCGACGACGTGACTGCCGTCGCGCGAGTCGCGGCTGGCTACGCTCGCATGATCGAGTTGTGGCGGCGGCAGCGCCCCGCGGCGGCGGCGGCGTGAGGCGGACGTGAACAGGATTCGCCTGACGATGGCCCAGGCGCTCGTGCGGTACCTCGCTGCGCAGCGCATCCGGATGGCCACAGGCAGCGACGCGCTATTTCACGGTGTCTTCGCGATCTTCGGCCACGGCAACGTCGCAGGAATCGGCGAGGCGCTCGCCGGCTACGAAGAAACTCTGCCCACCTTTCGCGCGCACAACGAGCAGGCGATGGCGCATGCGGCAATCGCGTTCGCGAAGGCGAACCGGCGCCGCCGGATGATGGCGTGCACGACCTCCGTAGGCCCGGGTGCGACCAACCTCGTGACGGCAGCGGCGCTTGCCCATGCGAACCGCCTGCCGGTCCTGCTGTTGCCGGGCGACACGTTTGCAAGCCGCCAGCCCGATCCCGTATTGCAGCAGCTGGAAGGCTTTGGCGACCCGACTGTCACTGCCAACGACTGCCTGAAGCCCGTCTCGCGGTTCTGGGATCGCATCACGCGGCCCGAACAATTGCTCGCTTCGTTGCCGCAGGCGATCTCGGTGCTGCTCGACCCGGCCGACTGCGGCCCGGCGACGCTCGCGCTGCCGCAGGACGTGCAGGCGGAAGCATTCGACTACCCGGAGGCATTCTTCGCGGAGCGCGTGCACGACATCGAGAGGCCTCGACCTGATCGTGCGCGGATGGCGGAAGCCATGCGGCGGATGAAGTCGTCGCGGCGACCGCTCATCGTCGCGGGAGGCGGCGCACATTACTCTGGCGCTGCGCCCGCCATCACCGAATTCGCCGCGCGCCACGGCATTCCCGTCGCCGAGACCCAGGCCGGCAAGGGAACTTTGCCGTGGGATCATCCCTGCAATGCGGGCGGCCTCGGCGTCACGGGCTCGAGTGCGGCGAACCGGCTGCTTGCCGAATCCGACCTCGTGCTCGCGCTAGGCACGCGCTTGCAGGACTTCACGACCGGATCAGGCAAGCTCGTCCACGATTTCGACGACCGGCTGATCGCAATCAACGTCGCGCGTCACGACGCAATCAAGCGCGGCGCGCTCGCCGTGCGGGGTGACCTGCTGGCCACGCTGGAGGAACTCGCCCCAGGCCTCGACGGCTGGGCTGCCGATCGCGCCTGGAGCGAACGCGCCCGCGCGCTCGTCTCCGAGTGGAACCAAGCCGTTGATGCAGCGACGCGAGCCGCGCCGGGCCTTCCAACCGATGCGCAGGTGCTGGGAGCCGTCAATCGTGCGCTTGGCGCGGGTGCCACTGTCGTCTGCGCCGCAGGCGGCCTCCCTGGTGAACTGCACAAGCTCTGGCGCTGCCCCGAAGCGGGTGGATATCACGTCGAGTACGGCTACTCCTGCATGGGTTATGAAATTGCGGGCGGCCTCGGCGTAAAAATGGCGACGCCGGAACGCACGGTCGCGGTGCTCGTTGGGGACGGCAGCTATCTCATGTTGAACTCGGAGATCGCGACCTCGGTCGCGGGCGGCCATCCGCTCCTCATCGTGCTTGCAGATAATCGGGGCTTCGGTTGCATCCATCGCCTGCAACGCGCAACCGCGGGCGAGCCGCACAACAACCTGCTGAAAGATTCGTTTCCGGAGGCGACCGGCGAGGTGCGCGTCGATTTCGTGGCACATGCCCGCGCGCTCGGCGCCGAGGCGCACATGGTCGCGGACGTCGCGACACTCGAGGCTGCCGTCGCGAAGTCGCGCAACCCGTCTCGCACGACGGTGATCGTGATCGAGACCGACCCCCAGAGCGGCACATCGGCGGGCGGTGCCTGGTGGAACGTACCGGTCGCAGAAGTGTCCGCCGATCCGCGCGTGAATGCCGCCTTTGATGCGTGGCGCCGCGCGACCGGCAAGGACGGTGACGCATGAGCGTCCGACTCGGAATCAATCCGCTCACCTGGACGATCGACGACCTGCCCGAAGTCGGCGGTGAAACGAGCCTGGAAACCTGCCTGGCGGAAGCGCGGGCTGCCGGATTCAAGGGCGTGGAGCTCGGCTGCAAGTTCCCACGCACAGCGCCCGAGCTCAAGGCCGCGCTCGCACCGCACGGCCTTGCGCTCGTTTCGGGCTGGTACTCGGCCTGCCTCCTCATGCGGGATGCCGCGGACGAATTCGAGGCGATGCGGCCACATCGCGAGCTTCTTGGGGCACTCGGCTGCGATGTCGTCGTGGTTGCCGAAACAACCCGTTGCATTCACGGCGACCGTCGCGCGCGTCTTTCGCAGCGACCGGTGCTCGCGCCAGCCGACTGGCCGCGATTCGCCGAACGGATCGACGAGCTGGGGGCCCGGCTACAGGACTCGGGGCTGAGGCTCGCTTACCATCACCACATGGGCACGGTCGTGCAGACCGAGGACGAAGTAGACCGCTTGATGGATTCCTGCGACGACGCGGTCGCATTGCTGCTCGACACGGGCCACCTGACCTTCGCCGGTGGCGACCCCGTGCGGGTAGCGGCGCGCCATGCGGCGCGCATAGCTCACGTGCATTGCAAGGACGTTCGGCGGGCCGTTCTCGATCGCAGCCTTAATCGCGATTGCAGCTTCCTCGACGCCGTCCTCGACGGCGTATTCACCGTGCCCGGTGACGGCTGCGTCGACTACCCGGCGGCGCTCGCTCCAATCGCGCGCGCGAAGTACCGCGGCTGGCTCGTGGTCGAGGCGGAGCAGGACCCGAGCGTCGCGCCGTCCGCGCAGTACGCGAACCTGGGTTACCAGAATCTACGCCGCTTCGCGGATGCGCAGGCCTGGCAATGAGCCCAAGGCTGGGCCGCCGCGGATTCCTGGGCTCCGCGATCGCCACTGCGCTGCTGCGCCCGTTCCGGAGCTTCGCAGCGGCGCCCGGCTATTCGAGGCTGATGGAAGGGCCGATGGTCGGCGCTGTCACGGCGGATTCGATCACTTTCTGGGGCCGTGCGAGCGGTGAGTTTGACGTCGAAGTCGAATACTCGACCGATCCGTCGTTTACTTCGCCGCGGAAGAGCGCGCCTGCGCGCGCTGTCGCCGCCACCGACCACACCGTGCGCATCACCGTCGCAGGTCTCCTGCCTGCGACGCGCTATTACTACCGTCTTAGAGTCGACGGCATACCCGACCGCTATCGCCTGACGCCGTTCTGGACGCGAACTGCGCCGGCCGCCGCGGCCGCATTTCGCCTCGCATTCGGTTCCTGCGCACGCCACCAGCTCGATGCCGAGCAGCCCATATTTCGCGCGATCACCGCCGCGGAACCCGACGTCTTCTTCTGGCTCGGCGACAACATCTATGCCGACTCGGCTTCTGATTGGGTGTTCGCGGAGGACTATCGCAAGCAGCGATCGATTGCCTCTTCGCTGCCGCTCATGCGATCAGTCCCGCAACTCGCCATCTGGGACGACCACGACTTCGGACAAAACAATTCCGACTGGAGCAATCCAGCGCGCGCCGCCTCGCTCGCGGCGTTCCGGAACTACTGGGCGAATCCGTCCTTCGGGTTGCCGGACTGTCCTGGTGTCTTCTTCAAGTACGCCTACGGCGGCGTGGACTTCTTCATGCTGGACGGCCGCTATTACCGCACGCCCAACGCGGACCCGGACGGCCCGGCCAAGACGCTGCTTGGCAAGCGCCAGGGTGAATGGCTGCGCGAGCAACTGCTCGCGAGCCGCGCTCCATTCAAGGTGCTCGCCTGCGGCAGCGGCTGGTCATCCGCAGATGGACCGGCCGGCGACACCTGGGCTGCCTTCCTGACCGAGCGAAACGCGCTTTTCGACTTCATCCGCGACAACCGCATCGAGGGCGTGTTCTGCATCTCGGGCGACACGCACTTCGGCGAGGCGAACTGCATTCCGAGATCGGAACAGGGCGGCTACGACTTCTACGATTTCGTCAGCTCGCCGCTTGCGCAGGGAACCGGCACGTCCTTCCTCGACGGCGAGCCGGAAGTGCGGATCCGCGCTCCCTGGTTCCGCTCGGTGAACTTCGGCCTGCTCGACTTCGAATGGGAACCGGAACCCAAAGTTACGTTTACGTTGCGCGATCAGCGTGGCGACCGCGCCTTCAATGCGATCACGCTGACGCCCGCGGAGCTCAGGAACGGCGCTTCGAGCTGGCGCGCCAAGATCGACCCGAAAGAGCTGGAGCGGCGCGAGCAGCGCAGGCGCGAACCGATCCGCTAATCGATCCCGAGCGCCTCGGCGATGTCGCGCCACGAGACGTACTTGTAGTTCTGGCGCTCCCTCGGCGAGAGATTGCGACCGTCCTGCACGACCATCAGGCCGTCGGGGAAGCGCGCGCCGAGCGGCGCGCTGGTAACGTCGAGGCCGTCTGTCTCCGAAACGCCGTCGATTCCACGTTCCGGGTCGGCGACGATGTGGAACAGGCCGACGAACGAATTGTCGCCCTCGAGGCGATAGACCGCGTAACTGTCCGCGCCCTGGTTCGAGAGGACGATGAACCCTTTGCCGCCCTTCCCTCGCCAGATCGATACGCCTTCGATGTCCGCCACCAGCCCGTTCGGGCTGTCCACGCGGTCGATCTCGCGACGCTCAGCACCGCCGTCGGGGCGTGCGGAATAGCTGAAGAAGCCGCCGGCTTCCTCCGCCACGTAGAGGTTTCCCGTTTCGTCATCGGCTACGCAGCCCTCGGCCTGCGAACCGACCTTGAACTCGCGCACCTGCTCGGCAATGGCGCGGCCGCCCTTCGCCGTGATCCGCCACTGGCGGAAGACGCCGTCGCCGCCATTGTTGACGAAGACATAGTGGCCGCTGGCATCAGCCGCCGCATACATGCACAGGCCGTATGGATCGTCCAGTCCAATCGGCACTGGATCGCCGGCGAGCGCGAGCTTTTGCGTCGCCGGGTCGAGCCAGTAGAGCGCGATGGTCTTGTTCGTGCGGTTGCTTGCGGCCACGAGGGTTCGCGGTTTGCCATCGACCAGGAGTCCATCGCGAACGTCCACATTGTTCATGCGACCGTCTGCGAGCGTCTGCAGCAACCGCCCGTCGAGGTCATAGACGTAGAGTCCGAGGTTCTTGTCGGTCGCAATAACGACGCTCTTCGACGGATTATTCTGATTCACCCAGATGGCCGGATCGTCGGCCGCATCGCCCCAGGTCGCGACCGCGGGCGCCTCGAGCGCAGGCGTGACGGTGCGTGCGGTGCTCGGGGCCGAAGCGCGAGGGTCGGCGAACTTCGTGGCCGCGATTCCCAGGACATTGCGCGCCTCGCGCCAGCCGACCAGCTTGAAGTTGCTGTATTCACCGTCATTGTCCTGGTCGGCAATGGCGAGGACTCCTTCGGGATAGGCGCTGCCCATCGCCGCGGTGGCGAGCGCGAGCCCTTCGCTTTCGCCGACGCCGTCCACCTTGCCGCCGACACCAACCTGGAATCGCCCCTGCAGTTTTCCGTCGACGTCATACACCGACAACCGTTCGGCCGACACGTCGGAGACCAGGAGGAGCGCTTTGCCATCCGCGCCTCGGGCGATCGCGAGGCCTTTCACCTCCTCTGCGATGCCACCGCGCGGTGCGACGAGATCGATGACGCTGCGCATCGCATCCGTTTCCGGCTCGACCGGCAGCGACATCACGCCGAGGGCTTCGTCGCCGTAGTACATCGTCGCGTTTGCATCGTCCACCACGCAGTATTCGACGCCCTTGCCGAGGGGGACGGTCCGCACGAGTCGTCCCGTCAGTGCGCCTTTGGCCACATAGAGTTGCCATTGCAACATCTGCCCGCCGTCAGTCATGCCGAGGGCATAGACGCGGCCGGTAATCGGGCTACGGAAGCTGCACAGTCCCGTGAGCTCGTCGTCGGCCACGATGGACTCGCCCGGCAAGCGGACGAGCTGTTGCGCCTTGTCGATCGTGTAGCCGATGAGCGCCGAGCGAGTCGGTTCATACGCAATCACGAGCGGGAGCGTTTTTCCGTCGAGGTCGAAGTCGTAGCGCACTGTCACGAGCGTCGCCTCGAGGTCGCCAATTCGCTGCCGCAGCGCGCCGTCCAGCCCGTACACTTCGAGTCCGCCGGTGCCGCCCGCACCGAGGATCAAGCTCTTGGCTCCGTCCTGCGGGTGGACCCAGATCGCGACGCCATTGGCGCCGTCCTCGGCGGTCGGCGCGGTCTCTGCGGCGGCGGCGACCGTTACAGGGGCAGGCTCAGCGGCCGGCTGGGGCGAGGATCGCGAACAGGCCGCCAGGACCGCAATCAGGACGAGCAGCCAGGCACGAATAAGCATCGATTTTCCTTGCGGTCTGGACGGAATGAAATGAATGTTCTAAGTTTACACAAAATGGAAATTCTGTTTCAACCTGTTTACCCTCGCCCACGGGCATTCGCGTGAATTCCTTTCTGGCTGCCTTTGCAACGGGTGCCGCCCGACCGGCGGTGACCGGCAAGGACCAGGTCGATGCACTGTACCGCCGCAACCGTATGCGGGTGCTCATCGCGATCACGGTCGGCTATGCGATTGCCTATACCTGCCGTCTCGCACTTTCCGTCGTCAAGAAGCCGCTCATCGACGAGGGAATATTTTCCCCCGAGGAGCTGGGGCTGATCGGTTCGGCGCTCTTCTACACGTACGCCTTCGGAAAGCTGGTCAATGGCTTCCTCGCCGATCACGCCAACATGAAGATCTTCTTTGCGACCGGCGTGATTGCCTCGGCGCTGATCAACATCGGCATGGGTTTCTCGACCATCTTGTGGCTGTCGGTCGCACTGTGGGCATTGAACGGATGGTTCCAGGGATTCGGCGCGCCGTCCGGGATCGTGACGCTCACGGCCTGGTTCAGCAACCGCGAGCGAGGGCGCTTCTACGGCATCTGGAGCACCGCGCATTCCTTCGGCGAGGGACTCACCTACTACGTCGTGGCGATCTTCGTCGCCTGGATTGGCTGGCGCGCCGGCTTCTGGGTGCCGGGACTTTTCTGCATCCTCGCGGGCATCGGAATCTACCTGCTGATGCAGGACCGACCGCCCACGCTCGGATTACCGACGGTGGCGGACTGGAAGAACGACCACCTCGCTCCCTCCGCGCCGCCGGAAACGCGCGTGCTTACAATCCAGTTCTCGATACTCAAAATTCCAGCGCTTTGGATTCTGGCGCTTTCGAGCGCAACCATGTACGTCTCGCGCTACGCCATCGCGAGCTGGGGAATTCTCTACCTGCAGGAAGCGCGCGGCTACGAGCTCGCCGAGGCAAGTCTCTTCATGGCGATCTACACGATCGCAGGCGTCGCCGGCTGCCTACTGTTCGGCTATCTCTCGGATACGCTCTTCTCGGCGCGCCGCCCGCCAGCCAACCTGCTGTTTGCGGTCGCGGAGCTGGTCGGCCTGGTCTTGATCTTCTTCGGCCCGCCGAACGCCTACATGCTCACGTTCGCATTCATCCTCTTCGGCATCGGCCTGAATGGTCTCATCACTTCGCTAGGCGGCCTGTTCGCAGTCGACATCGCGCCGAAGAAAGTGGCCGGCGCTGCGATGGGACTCGTGGGGGTCTTCAGCTACATCGGTGCTGCGGTCCAGGAGAACATCAGCGGCTCGCTGATCGAGGCCAACATGCGCATGGTCGACGACACGCGGATCTACGATTTCGGCCCGGCGATCTCGTTCTGGATCGGATCGTCCATCATTTCCATGTTCCTCGCCGCCACCCTCTGGAAAGTGAAACTCCGCGAATGAGCCAATACGACTTCATCACCGTCGGCAACTACACCAAGGACACGATCGTGTCGGCCGCGGGCACGCGCTACGTGGATGGCGGCGGGTACAACTATGCGGCGCACGCGGCCAAGCTTGCCGGGCTTCGCGTGGCAGCTGTGACGAGGCGCGCCGCGGAAGACGCGGGCGTCACGGCGCCGCTCACGGCCGCCGGCATCGACGTCTTCGCCTTCGACTCACCGAGCTCGACACTGATGCGGCTCGAGTACCCGACGGCCAATGTCGACGAGCGCATCCTCTCCGTGAAGGGCGTCGCGGACCCGATCGGCCCGGAGCACTTTGACGGGCTGACCGCTCACACCTTCCTCGTCACGGCCTCGATTCGCGGCGAAGTGAGCGCGGGCTCGGTCCGTGCGATGAAGGAACGCTCGAAGCGGCTCGCGCTCGACGTCCAGGGATTCGTCCGGATCGTCTCGCCCGAAGGGCGCCTGCGCTACGAATCCTGGCCGGAGCGCGATCTCGTGCTCGGGATGACCGACATTTTGAAGACCGACGCGGTCGAGGCGGAATTCCTGACGGGTACCGCCGACATCCGGGAAGCAGCACGCATCCTTGCCGCTCTCGGACCGCGCGAAATCGTGCTGACCCACAAGGACGGGCTCCTGGTGCTGGCAGATGGGCAGTACTACGCCGCTGGATTCCATCCGGTTGAACTCCGCGGTCGCAGCGGTCGCGGCGATACCTGCGTCGGCTCGTATGCTTCGCGCCGGCTCGAGGCGGATCCGGCCGAGTCGACGCGTTGGGCCGCGGCACTCACGAGCCTCAAGCTCGAAGCCGAGGGGCCGATCCGCCGCAGCAGGGCCGACGTCGAGCGACTGCTCAAAGAACGCTACTGATGCGTCGCCTCGTCGCGATCACTTGCCTGATGCTGCTCGGCGGATGCGCGAGCCAGCGGCCCATTGCCGAATTCCTCGCCTTTGGCGACGGCGGCTATCACTACGAATATCGTGATACGTCCGACGAGCCCGGCCCCAAGACGCACGAGGCATTCGTCGAGGAGGAACGGCTCGACTGGCTCGATGACAAGCGCCCGCCCGCCGAATTCGAGCCGACACCCGCCTACCGCGTGCCCGAAAGCGGCACCTGGATCATGGCGAGCGGCCAGGCCGCCGTCGCGAACGCCATGCGCCGCTACTGCGAAGGACCACCCGAGTGCGAGTTTGCCGTCATGCTCGGCGACAACATCTATCCGGACGGCGCGACGGCAGGTGCCGACGGCCGCGACGATGCGGAGCGCTTCCGCAAGATCCTGTACGAGCCCTACGCGCCGCTCGCAAAGTTTGCCGATGATTTCCAGGTCTACGTCGCTCTCGGAAATCACGATTGGCGCACCTCGCGCGAAGGCGCGATGGCACAAGTCCGCTACCACGAGCAGACACGGCCTTTCTACATGGATGGCATCCGCTACCGCGTCGCGCCGACCGGCGATCCGCGCGAAGTCGAGATCTTCGTCCTCGATACCCACGTCATGTTGTCGGGTGTCACCGTGCTCGAAGATGAGCTGGCCGACGACGGCAGCGAACTGCACACGGAAGAGATCGATCCGCCGCCTGCCTGGTCGCTGCCCCAGGACGACGTCGAGCGCGGCATGGCTGAATGGCTCGAACAGAGCCTCGCGAATTCACCCGCTCGCTGGAAGATCGTCATCGGACATCACCCGATCTGGTCTTCCGCAGGAAGCAAGTTCCAGCAGGCGCGCGCACTCCGTGCGCTCATCCTTCCCGCGCTCTGCCGTCACGCCGACATGTACCTCGCAGGCCATGAGCACACGCTCGAGCTACATACCGATGCCTGCAGCGGTGTGCCTGAGGCACAGGATCGGCCCCCACTGCCTGAAGTTGTCTCCGGTGCTGCCGGCAAGCAGAGGCCACTGAATACGGCTTTCGCCCGTCATCAGGTCAAGGCCAATCCGCAGCTGACGAGTATCTGGGCCCGCGGCCTGCTGTGGGGCTTTGCGCATGTGACACTGGCTGCCGATGAGGCCACAATCCAGGTGATCTCGACACCGGACGACGGCAGCGGCACACCCGAAGTCGCCTATGAACACCGGTTTGACCGGCGAAGCGGACGGTAATCCATGACGGCAAAACTCGAGCAGCTAGGTCATTACATCGGCGGGCGCCGCGTCGAGGGACGCTCCGGTCGCTCGGCTCCCGTCTACAACCCCGCGCTCGGAGTCGCGACGACGGAAGTTGCCCTCGCTTCGGCGGATGAGACGCGCTCAGCCATCCAGTCCGCACGCACCGCATTGCCCGAGTGGGCGGACACGCCTGCACTGCGGCGCGCACGCGTGCTCTTCCGCTTCCGCGACTTGATCGAGAAGCACGCGGATGAGCTCGCAACGATCCTCACGCGCGAGCACGGCAAGGTGCTGCCCGACGCGCGGGGTGAAGTCACGCGTGGTCTCGAGATCGTGGAGTTCGCCTGCGGCATTCCGCATCTCCTGAAAGGCGAGTACAGCGATGCCGTCGGACGCGGCATCGACAGCTGGTCTCTCCGCCAACCGGTTGGGGTCTGCGCGGGCATCACGCCATTCAACTTTCCGGCGATGGTGCCGATGTGGATGTTCCCCATTGCGATCGCCTGCGGGAATACCTTCGTGCTGAAGCCTTCCGAGAAGGATCCCGGCTGCCCGATGCGGCTCGCCGAGCTCCTGACCGAAGCCGGTGCGCCGGCGGGCGTCCTGAATGTCGTCAACGGGGACCGCGAAGCGGTCGACACGATCCTGAACGATGCTGGCGTCGACGCGGTGAGCTTCGTCGGCTCGACGCCTGTTGCCGAACACGTCTACCGCACGGGATCGAATGCTGGCAAGCGCGTCCAGTCGCTCGGCGGAGCAAAGAACCACATGGTTGTGATGCCCGATGCCGATCCCGCGGGCGTGGCGCACGCGCTCGCGGGTGCGGCCTACGGCTCTGCCGGGGAGCGCTGCATGGCGATTTCCGTCGCCGTCGCGGTGGGCGATGCGGGCGACCGGCTGATCGCGGCGCTGAAGCCCGAGCTCGCGGCCATCAAAGTGTTGCCCGGCACGTCCGATGGGGCCGACATGGGCCCGCTCGTGACGCGCGAACATCTCGAGCGCGTACTCGGCTATGTGGAGACCGGCGTCAAGGAAGGGGCCGAGCTCGTCGTCGACGGCCGCAAGCTCGCGGTCATGGGACACGAGCGCGGGTTCTTCATGGGGCCGGTGCTGTTCGACCGCGTGACCGAGTCGATGCGGATCTATCGCGAGGAGATCTTCGGGCCGGTGCTCGTGGTGCTGCGCGTGCCGGACCTCGACGCGGCGCTCGGCCTCATTGAACGGCACGAATTCGGCAACGGAACTTCCATCTTTACGCGCGACGGCGGCGCTGCGCGCGAGTTCAGCCGGCGCGTTGCCGCCGGCATGGTCGGCGTGAACGTGCCGATTCCGGTGCCGATGGCATTCCATTCCTTCGGCGGCTGGAAACGATCGCTCTTCGGGCCCCTGCACATGCACGGACCCGACGGCGTGCGCTTTTACACTCGGCTCAAGACCGTGACGGCGCGATGGCCCGAGGGGTCGCGAGGCGCCGAGTTCACGATGCCGACGATGAAGTAATGCGCGGTTAAGCGCGTCGGATGGCGCGCCCCACGCCCCTGAAAGCGAGGAAAAGCACCGTCGCGATCAGGACCCAGGCACCGATACCGAGGTTGTCGAACGGCCCGCCGGTGCTGGCGCCAAACTGTTCCGCCGACTGTCCCGTCATCTGAGCCAGTTCACCGAGGGCTTCAATTGCCTCGCGTTCGGCGTCGTGCTGCTCATAGAGTGGCCAGAACCCGTATGCAGTCACCAGGAGCGGCACCGCGTGCGCGAGCGACGCGAGTTGGTGCTTCCAGAAGTACGGCACGGCGATCGTCGCGGCGGTAAGCAATACGAGGAAAATGCCCTTTCCGTTGTCGCCGCCGATCGCCGCTCGCGCCATGTCGCCGCCCAGAAGGTTCGCCAGTGTCAGCTTGATGTCCATGAAGCCATTCGTGGAAGCGACGCTGACGAAAACGGCAATGAACAAGAAGAGCCCATAGCCGATGGCAACGTCAATGCCGACAGTCTCGAAGATCGCCTTCACGTGCTTGCCGGCTTCGCCCTTCACGCCGGCGTGTCCCGGAAGCTGATGTTCAGCGCGAGGCAGACCAGTAATTGCCAAACGGCGTGTCCGATGAGCAGGTTCGGATCGAATGAGAATTTCAAGTCAAAGGCCGCGCCGCCGAGCGCGCCCGCCGCGAACGCGAATGGCAGGAGTTTCCAGGAAAATGCGCGTGGAGCGACTACGACGACTGCCATGCCTGAAAGGAGCGCGGCTGCACTACCGGCCAGGATGAAGGACGTGATCATGTCGTAGCCGATCGGTCCGTCGATGACGAATCGCACGGCAAGGTAATAGATCGCCGCGCTTGCAACGCACATGGCCACGAACCGGACGACACGCTGCCGCGGACCGACAAAGGGTGCCAGCACCAGCGCGCCGAATACGGCACCAATTACGTAGTGGAACCAGAGGCCCGTTTCAGGAATTCCTTCCACCGTCTCGAGCTTTTCAGCGATCACTGCGAGGACGGCATAGCTGACAATTGAAGCCAGGGTGAGTGCGATCCTGAGAACAAGTGAAGTCTGGAGTCCAGGCCCGGTGCCTTGCGGCACCGGGCCTTTTGCTGGAACCGCTTTCAACTCCACTTCAATAACCGCCTCGCTATAGCCTGTCGCGGTAATACACCACGACCAGACTCGGCTGCCGGGCTGTCACGTCAAAAACGTTGGTACCCTGTGTCGCCAGAAAGCGGTAGGTCACGCTTTGCCCTGCGGTGCAGCTATCAATTCTTTGCATAGTTGCCGGGAATACATGGAAGTCGTCGACATAGTTTCCGAAAATGTTGTGTTGATGATCTGACTGAAACGACGTCGAACCCCTGGTGAGACTATAGGCGATCGTTCCCGGAAAAGCCGCGTTGCCAACATTGAATTGAAAGCGCGTGTTTGCTGTTGCAACGGTGTGCCCCGCCTGGGGGCATACGAGAGTCACGGTTCTAAGGACGTTTGGTGTATTGGTACTCAGGGTGTTGACGGCAAGGGTGTTGGAAGTCTGTGAAAAGTCAAATCCTACCTCCGGTGTTGCGTGGGCACGGCTGCCCACCAGGAAAAAAGCGCTCACAAGAAGCGTCGACGTGAATAGGCTGCTTTTCATGGAACCCTCCTTGGAAGATGTCGATTCAATCGTGTGACACCGCAAATCCTTCCCCAGCTCGAAAGATGAACATTCCCTCGCGGACACTCACCGACAACTCGCCATGTCGCAGGAGATTGAGCCCGATGACGTTCTCGTCGCCGACCAGGAATGTGAACTGGGGTATTCGCACCTGGCCCAGTTGGACCTCGGCATGCAGGGCGGGAAACTTCTTGTATTCCGTCGAGCTCTTCGTGGTGATTTCAACCTCGACATAGTCGGAATTTACAGGCCTGAGATCGTCGATGAGCTGTTGAGTCACGCGCGTGGCGTTTGAGCCGGTCGCCAGCAGAAAGTCGAAACGCCGGCCTTCGATCTCGATGGGAAGATAGGTCCTGTCGCCTGACACTTTCAGACGACCTGCTTCAGGAAATTTCGAGAGTCCGAGACGACGCGATATGGCGAGGCTTGGACGTGCCGCCTCAAGGATGTAGTCGACAGAGGACCACGTGGCGTTGCCCAGTATTCCCGCAACGTCCTCGCCGCATTGCGCACGGAGATGCGGAAGGTCCACGATCAACGCTTGCCCAGGATTCCGCGCCTTAACCGGACCCATTCGAAGCGACTTCAGCTCGACGCAATGAGCTTCGCGACTCCCGCCGGGAATGCTTACTTCAGTTTGGATGTCGCGATCGAAGCATTCGGCGCGAACTCCAGATCGATCGGCGAACTCTTTTGACACAATGGTGTGGCTCGTTCCCGTATCGAACAGCAATGTCGCCGAAGTGCCGTTGATTTCCACAGGCACCAACAAGAATGGCCTCGGTTCCGAATGACGAACCGGAACTGCATTGATCGATGTACAGCCCGCGATGATTGTTGCGAGAAGCGCGCAAGGAATCGTCGCGCAAGAACGGATGGTGCCGGTGCAGGGACTCATCGACTCGATTGCCCGCGCATACCGCTGAAGAAGGCCACCAAATTCCGGCAAACATTGCAGCCCAAAGCCCGGCGCCGCAAGGTACTGGGTCTTTTTTACTCCTTCACAGGAGGCAAGGCTATCCTTGGCCCATGTTCATGCCGCCGGGAGCGATACAGGTGCCGAAGAGCCATACACGAATGCGGGCGTCGCAAGTACTTGCCGGCTCGCTCATGTTCGCCGCCCTCCTCAGCAGCCGTGCCGCTGACATTTCAGGCGAGAAAGTCGAGGTCACGTCAGACACATATCGCCTCGCCAAGCAGACCCATGGCGTGGTCGTAATGGCGGTGGACTGGGGGCGAAGGTGGAAATTCTGTGGCTCCGACAACGTCCAACTGCGGACATTCGCGTTCGACCGGGTGCCGGTTGAGAAGCACGGCGATAAAAAGGCTGCGGACCTTGTCCTGGAGGCGCCGCCCAGTCTGACCGCCGGCCCCGGAGCGGTCGCGCATTATGCGGTCCTCGTAGTACCTGGCGAGTACGCGCTCAGCTACACCGAACTCAAGGTTGCGCACTCGGTCAGCAAAGTCGACACCTACGCGGTCGGACGAAAGATGCTCATTGTCGACGGGAATTCCCGGGCGGGCAGCTTCACGGTCGGAGCTGGCGAGCTCGTCTACGTCGGACACTTTGCGACCGAATGTGTCGATGGGGAACCGCGGATTTGGCGCTACTTCATCGTAGGTCGAGAGGGCTTCCAGGAGTATCTGGCGCAGGACGTGAAATCCAAGTATCCCTTCCTCGACACCGACACGATCCAGTACAGGCTCCTCAAGACGAGCTCGATCGGGAGCGACTACGAGCTGGCACAGAGTCAGTCCGAATAGGCTGGAGCCTTCGTCACGACGTGCGGCACTAGAATTTCAAAAATTGGTGCCGGTGGAGGGACTTGAACCCCCGACCTCTCGCTTACGAAGCGACTGCTCTACCAACTGAGCTACACCGGCAGCGGGGCGCGAAGTATAGGCAAGGCCCGGGGCCCGAGCAACGCGTCAGGAACCCTGCTTGCGCACCCGGATGACGACATCGACGGCGACCCGCTCCGTGCCAGACGGCAAGGGCGGCAGGCGCGCGAATTCCACGGCGCCCGGCGGCACGTCGATCAGCTCGCCCGTGTCCTCCACATGGATGTGGTAATGCGGCTGCATGTTCGAGTCGAACACCCCGCGATCCGGATCGACCTGCATGGGCTTCAGGAGCCCCTTGGCTGCGAACAGGTTCAGCGTGTTGTAGACGGTGGCCTTCGAGACCTGGGTCCCCGCCTCGGCCAGCGTCTGGATAATCTGCTCGGCCGTCAGGTGCTGGTCGCGCGCGAACAGGAGGTCCGCGATCAGCATGCGCTGGGCGGTCGCCTGGATGCCCCGCTGCTCGAGGAGGCTCCGGGTGCCGATCTGGGCCTTGCCTGGGTTCATGGGAGTGAAATATACGCTTCGGCGAAAATCCACTCAAACGCATCGAATTTTCGCGCGGGAGGTCATTCGGGCGATCGATAGCCTCGCCGCATGCTTGACAGAACTCCCGCGCCTTGCGGTCACACGCTGCCCGAACTCCTCACGATGCTGGGCATCGCGGCAGTCATCGCGGGCTCGGCGGTTCCTGTCTTCTCCAATCTCCTGCTCGAAAGCCGCATGAGCGCTGCAGTGTCGACGGCAATCCATGCCGTCAATCTCGCCCGGCAGTTCTCGGCGACGCGCAGCGAAGTGATCCAGCTTTGCGGTAGCGACGACATGCAGGCCTGTTCCGGCAGGCCGGACTGGTCGTCAGGGCTGCTGCTCGCTGACGATGGCGATCGCTTTCGGCAAGGCGTCGCCCTGACCGGCGGTACCGGCGCGCCGCGCATTCGATCGAATCGCGCGATCCTGAGTTTCGAGGGCGGATCTGGATTCGCGACGCCGGCGACGCTGACAGTCTGCGACCGCCGGGGCGCCAGGGCTGCGCGAGCCGTCATCGTCAGCCGGAGCGGCCGACCGCGCGCCAGCAATCGTGACGCCTTGGATCGCGTGCTCACGTGTTGAGTCAACGTAACGCATGCGGTTTCACGCTGGTCGAGACACTGGTTGCGCTGGCACTGATGCTCGCGGGACTCGCCGGCGCGGGCATCGTGCTCAGCCAGAGCATTCAGTACGAACGTGAATCGTCCCACCGACGCGTTGCCATTCGCCTCGCAGGCTCGCTTGCAGAAGCCTTGCGTGCCGTCGACCGCGATGCCGCCGCGTCCCTCGAACCCGATGCACCGGAAATCCTCGAATGGTCGGCTGAGGTCGAATCGGTTTTGCCAACGGGGGCCGTTGCAAGTGTGGAAGTCGATGGCAGCATGCCAGCCGGCTACACGATCACGATCGAATGGCCGGTCATCGGTCTCGGCGTACAGCGGCTCGTGCTGCCGGTGACGACATGAATCGCGAGGCCGGCCTCACGCTCGTCGAAATCCTGGTTGCGATGCTGCTCATGCTGGTCGTTATCACCGCTTCGACCACATTCGTCGTCCGTGGTCGCGCGGCATATCGAACAGGAGAAGCTCTGGCCCAGCTCGAGGAATCGCTCGATGCAGCTTTCAGCCTGCTCGTCGACGAAGTGCGTCTTGCAGGCTACCTTGGGCTCGCGCCGCCGGAGACGACGATCATCGGCGCAACACATCTCGGAAGTCCCGAACGACCAGATCTCGCCGTAGCCGGAAATTGCGGCAGTTCACTGGCACATGATCTCGGATCGCCCGTCGCGGCCGTTAATGCCTCCTATGCCGCAGGGTCAGGTGTGCCGCTTGGATGCCGCCCATCGCCGGAAGGCCGCGTCGTGCCACTCACTGACTCACTAGTTCTGCGTCACGCAGCGGCCGAGTCGACAGTCGCCCAGTCCGGTCGACTGCAACTCGAGACGAATCTTCGCGCGGCCGCGCTATCGGCAAACGGCGCAGGGTTGCTTGGCCACGACGCGCGCAGGCATGACCTCGAAGTCGGCGTCTACTACGTCAGCCTGGACTCGACAGGTCGACGCGACTGGCCATCGTTGCGGCGCAAGCGGCTGATCGGCGGAACTCGACCGGCGTTCCAGGACGAGGAACTCGTCAGTGGCATCGCGGACTTGCAAGTCAGGATCGGACTGGACGATCCGGCGGATCCCGACACCGCTGTTGACCGCTGGATCAACCCCGACGAGCCCGCCGCCGGGGGCAAGCCTCGCGCGATCTGGCTCGAGCTCGAAGCTCAGAGCGACATACCGGAGCGCGATCAGCCGGACATGAAGCGACGGAAGCGCGTCTCGCGGGTGGTCGAGTTACGAAACGCCGGAGCGACACCTTGAATCGCGACGAGCGAGGATCGGCGCTCGTCGTCGTCATCGTCCTGCTATCCGGCCTCGGAGCGCTCGCGCTCGCCGCAGCAGCAGCCGCCATGACGGCGCTCGCTCTCGCGGGCCATCAGCAAATGGCGCAGAACGCATTCGAAGCCGCCGAAGCCGGCATCGTCGTTGCGCTGCTCGCGGCGGGCGAAACGCGGCGGGAGGGCACCAATGCGGCGACGATCCTTCCCGATAACGCTACGGCACGCGCGCAATATCGCACCGAGACTCGCGAAGCCGAGGGACCAAGCACGCTTCCGACTGGATTCAGCATTGGCGAAAATCCCGGAACATTCACGGCGAGGCATTTCTTCATCACGGCCGACGCAGATTCTGGCCGCGGCGCCAGGGCGCGACTCGAGCAAGGCTTCTACCTCGTGGTGCCTGACACGTGAGCACACGCAGTCACGTTACCTTCGCGCTCTCGATGGCTTTGATCGCGAGCATGGTACTGGCGCCCATCGGTCGCGCCGATATGGACGAAGCCTGGCTGCACCGCGCGCTACTGCCAGAGGGAACGAGTCCATTGCTCGCGATCATTCTGGACCGCTCGACCGCGACTTCCGAATCGGTGTCCGTCAACGAACCCTACGATCCCCTGCGCGAATACGGGGTTGGAATGCCGACGGACTTGCGCTGCGACCCGGCGAAAGCGTACTGGAGACGTGGCGCAGGCCATGCTCCGGACTGCGGCCAACAGGCGGGACTCGACATCGCGCCAGGAAGTCCTGCATCCGGCCTGCAATGCGATGCGGCGCGAACCGCCCTCGCAGCTCGGGGATACTTTGTCGCATCGCGTGCAGCGCAATGGCATTCCGCTGCTGGCGGGGGCAATTGGTCTGCACCGCAACCTGAAAGCGCCGCCGCCGTCGAATGCCGCGCGGACCGCGGGCGACACGGTGCGGCGCCCGGCAACTGGTTTGCGAGCGACGGTGCAGGAACGCAATGGAGCGACACAGCCACGCGCGAGATCGCGTGGGATCGATCGCCACTCGCCGATCCATACATCTTCTATGCAGGGAACTTCCTGAATTACCTGCGCGGAGCCCGTGCGACAGTTGAACGCCCTATCGCCGAGTTGATGTCGAGCCAGCTGTCTCAGGCGCTCTCTGCAACCCGCGACCTCGAAGTCGCGCTGATTCTCGTGGACGACGATGGTCCCGAAGGCGGATACGTCGTCCGCGCGCCGTCGGCGAATGATCTAGTCGCGGCCACCGTGCAACAACTTTCAGGCACCGCTCCGGCAGGAGGCGCGCCACTCGCGGAAACGCTCGTCGAAACTGCAAGCTGGCTGCAAGGCGGACCGAAAATATTCGGAGTCGATCAACGCGCTGATCCAGCAGCAGCCAATCCGCTTGCACCTGACCAGTACCTTTCCCCGTTCACTCACGCGTGCCGGCCCATCTCGCTGGGTTTCCTGACAGCCGGCGAGGCTTCCGAAGACGAGATGGCGGCGCCTGCAGCGGCTGAACTGCCACGCTTTGAAGAACTGACGGGCGGCTGCGGAACGAGTTGTCTTGAGCCACTCAGCAAGTGGCTGGCTGCCGCCGACCTGCGCGACGACCTGCCCGGAACCCAGTCGGCGCCAATTAGCTGGATTGCGCTGTCACCTGCTGCGGTCGGTGGCGTCGCTGCGCCAGTCGATGACCCGCTCGCATTCGTCAATCTGGTCGCTCGCGCATTTCAACACGACGCAGCGATTGCAGCCGAACCACAGGTTTCCGCCGCGGGGCTGACTTCAACGGAATCCGGCGCTGGTGAAGCCGGAGTCATACTGGGCCTCACCGCTCCGGTTGCGAGAGAACGATGGCCCGGCAACCTGCTCCGCTATGCATTGCGGGCTCCGGCAGGTCCGCTTGCACCGCCGCTCCTCATCGACCGAGACGGCCTGGCGGCAATCGATCGCGCAAGCGGACTGCCTCTGCCAACGACACGCAGCCTCTGGAGCGATGCGCCGGACTCGAACCTGCTCGTTGGCGGCGCTGCCGGCAGGCTGCCGCGCGCCGAAGAAAGGCGAATACACACGGACATTGCGAGTGACCGGCTACTGGATACGGCCAATCGGCTGGAGCCTGGCAATCCCCACGTCGATCGTTCGCTTGCCGGACTAGGTGCCACCGACCCGGACACGCTGGATGACGTGCTCTCGTGGGTCGCCTCCCAACGCACACTCGGAGATCCCGGCCCGCATGCTCCAACCATCGTCGAGTACCCGCAATCCAACCTTCAGGTCGCGTACATCGCCACACATGACGGCATGCTGCAGGCGTTCGATGCGACAAGCGGCATCGAACTCTGGGCATGGATGCCGAAGGAATTGCTGCGGCGCATTCCGGCTCTCATGCGCAACGAGGCGACGACCGCGCGCAGCCACGGCATCGACGGTCCGATTGTCCTGCACCGACATGACGCCGACGGCAATGGGCGCATCGCGGTCGAAGACGGCGAACATCTCTGGCTTGTCTTCGGTCTCGGTCGCGGCGGCAATCGCTACTTCGCGCTCGACGTCTCTGCGCCGACGGACCCTCGCCTGCTGTGGTCCATTGCGTTTCCCGATGCAAGCGTCGAAAACCGGTCCGAACCCGTAGTTACCAGGCTTGCAATCGAAGGCTCCGGCCAGAGCACAGGCGACTGGGTCATCCTGCTGGCGGCGGGCAAGTCATTGCACGTTGCCGACGCCTTGACTGGAGAAATCCTCTGGTCGGCTGGCGCCAACGGACCTGAGCTTGCGATCGCGCAACTCGCGAATCTCTCAAGCGCGCCGCGGGCACTTGATCTCGATGGCGACGGATACCTCGATCGGAGCTACATCCTCGACGTGACCGGCGGGCTGTGGCGACTCGACTTCAATTCTGGTCTGAGTGCGGGCGAACTTGCCACAGCCTCCAGGCTTGCGAGGCTCGGAACTGGCGTCCATCAATTCCACGCATCGCCAGACGTGTCCATTGCGCGCATCGACAACGAAAACCGCATCTCGATCGCCGCGGGCTCCGGCCGGGCTTCGAGGCCGCGCGAAGCGACGATCGAGGATCGCCTGTACGTGGTCTTCGACCCGGAAGTCGCGAATAGCCCGCGCGAAATTTCGGAGGCCGACCTCTACGACGCCACGGATGCGCCGGCAGCGATGCCTCTCGACGCGCCTGGCTGGTTCGTGCGGCTGGACACTCACGGACCAGGTGAGAAGGTCGTCGGCTCCGGCGTCACGTTCGACCATGTGCTTCGATTCCAGACTTACCAGCCACTGGCGATCGACGAAGCGGCCCCGTGCGGTCCACCGCGATCGGTGTCGCGACTCTATGCGCTTGACGTTCGAACGGCGCTGCCGCACGCGATGGCAGTCGAGTCGGAGGACGAAGGACCCGAGGAAATTCCAGCGTCGGGACTACCGGTCGGTGTGCGATTCGGATTTCCCGGCCGATGGCAGGCACCCTGCGAGGGCTGCCGCCCTCGATCCTTTGGGATCGTCGGCGGGGAAACATTCGATCCGGGCTATGCCGGCGATCCCGTGAGGACATCGTGGCGAAAGCTGACGCCGCTGCCGGCTTCACACTGATCGAGGTGGTGATCGCACTCGCTGTCGTCGCGATCACGACGATGATCGCGGCGTCGTCATACCGCAGCCACGTATTACGAAGCCATCGTGTGCAGGCAGTCGAGGCGCTGCTCGTCGCGGCGGTTGAACAGGAAAAGTTTCACCTGACCAATGGCCGATATGGCGATCGACTCAATGCCGTCGCTGGCCAGGATCCCCCCGGTCTTCCCGTGTCCTCAGAAACGACCGGTGGCCATTATGCTATTGCGATTGCGACGGCAACTGCGGCGGAATTCAAGGTGGTAGCGACGGCCACCAGCGATCGTGCGGATCCCTTGTGCCAGGTCCTTTCAATAGACCAAAGCGGCCGCCGTCATGCGATGGACTCGCGCGGCGCCGACAGCTCACCGCGCTGCTGGTAACGCCCTAGCGCCCAGCAGACTCGGATTTCGCAACCTGGCGAAGCGCCTGCGGCAGCCCGAACACGACGCGCTCCTCCCGACCGACCACTTCAACCGCCTCACGCCCGCCCCAGTCGCGCAAGCGTTCGACAACCTCCTTGACCAGTGACTCCGGCGCTGAAGCCCCAG
>CAVZUU010000003.1:0-16984 GCA_963778585.1 uncultured Gammaproteobacteria bacterium | reverse complement strand
TGGCCGGCGGGACGCTATTCGACCATCGCCGGATTCGTCGAGCCGGGCGAAAGTCTCGAGGATGCGGTGCGCCGCGAGGTGCTCGAGGAGACCGGCATCGAGGCCGGCGCGATGATCTACGGATCAGCGCAACCCTGGCCATTTCCGCGTTCGCTGATGCTCGGATTCCGCGCCGAGGCCACATCGACCGAGATCCGGCTCGGCGACCGCGAACTCGAAGACGCGCGCTGGTTCCACCGCGACGAACTCGCAACCGGCTCGATGATGCCGTTCTCGCAGTCAATCGCCTACCGCCTCATCGAAGAATGGCTGAACCCGTGAATGTCCTGCTGTCGGTCGCCACCGGCCTCGCGCTCGCGGCGGCCGCGGGATTCCGCGCCTTCGTGCCGTTGCTCGCGGCGGGTCTCGCGATTCATTTCGGTTACGTCGAAGCCGCGCCGGGCTTCGACTGGCTCGGCGAGCCGATCGTCCTGGTTGCGCTCAGCGTGGCGACGCTGACCGAGATCACCGCCTACTACGTACCGGGCGTCGACCACGTGCTCGACCTGATCGGCGCGCCGGTCGCCATCGCCGCCGGCATCGTCGCCGCGGCCGGCGTCATCGTCGGACTGCCCGACTGGCTGCGCTGGTTCACCGCGATCGGCGCAGGCGGGGCCGTGGCGACGGCGGGCCATGCCTTGAACGCAGTCGGACGCGCGAAAACGGGCCTTGCCTCCGGCGGCTTCGGCAACCCCCTGTATTCGACCGCCGAACTCGGGGGCTCCGTCCTGCTCGCAAGCCTCGCCCTCCTCCTGCCGATCGTCGCAGTGGTTGCAATCTCCGCGATCGTCGCCTGGCTGCTGCAACGCCGGCGCCGGCGCCCGGTCTGAACTGACTGCGCTCGCGCGATGCCATCGTCGCTCTCTGCCTGGCGACTCTCGCCTGGTTGCCCACGGCCGGAGCGGTTGAACTCTTCGGAATCGGCGGCAACGAAGACAAGGACGCAAACATCCACGTCGAATTCACCGGCGTCGAAGGCGCGCTCCTCGAAAACGTCAGGGCCCTTTCGAGCCTCCACCGCCTCCCGACTTCCGCGGAACTCGACGCCGAAATGGTCGGCCGCCTTGCGCAGCGCGCGCCCGGCGAGGCGCGGACGGCACTGCGGCCATTCGGCTATTACGAGCCGAAGGTCGAGACCGAACTCAAGGAAGCCGGCGGCGCGTGGAAGGTGCACGTCGCAATCGAGCCGGGCAGTCCCGTCAAGCTGGTCGAACAACAGTTCGACATCACGGGCCCGGGCCGCGAAGAGAAATTCCTGCGCCAGCACTCGCCCGGTCGCAGCTCAAGACTGGCGAGCGGCTGAGTCACCTCGCCTACGACCAGCCGAAAGGCGACCTGCTCCGCACGGCGCTCGGCAACGGCTACCTCGACGCCGGATTCACGAGCGCCGAACTCCTGGTCGATCCGGCCGCGCGCACCGCCCGCGCCCATGTGACGCTCGAAACCGGCGAACGCTACCGATTCGGCCCGACGATCATCGAGCAGAGTTCCTTGCGCGAAGGACTGGTGCGGCGCTACCTCCGCTACAAGGAGGGCGACTGGTACAACGCGGAGGCGCTCCTGCGCACGCAGTTCGCGCTCGACGATTCGCAGTACTACTCGCTCGTCGAAGTCCTGCCCAAGGAAAGGGACCGCGAGAACAAGACGGCCGCCGTCCGCATCACGTCGGAGTCCAATCGCCGGCACCTTTATACTCGCCGCCGGCTACGGAACGGACACCGACGTCCGAGGAACGCTCGGCTGGGAAGACCGGCGCTTCAACCGGGCCGGGCATCGCGTGCCCGCCCAGATACGTGGATCGGACATCGAGAGCTCCGTCGGCGTCGCGTACATCATTCCCTGGAGGGACCCGGCGCTCGAAAAACTCTCCTTCGAACCGCGGCTTCGCCGAACAGCACGGGGACGTCGAAACAGCGGAGGCACCTTCAAGGTCGGCCTCACCCAGGTGCGCGGAAGCTGGCAGCGCGTCCATCAAGGTGGACGAGACCGAGGACAAGGTCACGACGAGTTCCGGCGGCTCTACCCTCGTCGACACCAATCGCCAGACACTGCTGGTGCCTGGCATTACCTACGCCCGGCTGCCGCCGGATTTTCTCGGTGTCAATGCGGTGCCGAGGGGATTCCAGGTCGAGCTCCTCGCGTCGACCGAGACCCTCGGATCCGACACGAATTTCACCCGCGTGGTCGTCAGCGACGAGCGGCGTTTCCGGCTGACGGACAAGTGGGCGGTCCAGGTTCGCGGCGAGATCGGCGCGAGTGTGGTTGGCGATTTCCAGGAGTTGCCGGCGGACTATCGATTCTTCGCGGGCGGCGACCAGAGCGTCCGCGGCTACGGGTATGAAGAACTCTCGCCCGTCGACGCCGACGGCAACAAGATCGGCGGCCGGCACCTGATCACGGCAAGCGTCGAGCTTCAGCGGAACCTTCCGAAGAACCTCGTCGGAGCCGTGTTCATGGACGCCGGAAACGCGATCAACAAATTCGGAGACCCGGTCGAGTACTCGGTCGGCATCGGCCTGCGGTACCGCCTGCCGTTCCTGAGCATCGGGCTCGACGTCGCCCAGTCGATCTCCGAGACGGATCGAAGCCCGCGCTTGCACATCAACTTCACGCCGGAATTCTGAGATGCGCGGGCCTTCCCGAAAATCGGTTCGATGGCTGCTCGCGTCGCTCGCGATCGCGCTGGCCGCGCTCGCCGCCTGCATCGCCTGGCTCGTGACGACGGAAGCGGGGCTCACCGCCACCATCAACACGCTCGAATCGCTCGACGGCATCCGGATCCGTGTCGAGGGCGCGACCGGAAGGCTGATCGGGCCGCTCAAAGTAGCGAGCCTCGACATCGAGCATCCGCGCGCGGCGATACACATCGCGGGCTTCGAGGCGGATTACGAGCCGCTGGAAATCCTTGCGGGCAGGATCTCGGCCGAGGGCGTCCGGATCGACGATGCAAGTCTCCGGCTGCAGCCGCGCGAAGGCCCGTCGGGCCCGCCGTCATTCATGCCGGGCTGGCTCACGGTCGTCGCCGATGAAACTGCCATCGCAAGGCTTCTGATCGTTTCCCCGGGCGGCGCGGAACTGCGGCTCTCGGACATCCGCGGTTCCGCAAAAATCACGAAGCACGAGATCGAGTTCGACGGCGTTCATGTCGACGCTCATGCCTGGGCGGTCGCCGGCGCGAGCGGCAGCCTGATGGCGCGGAGCCCGCTCGCGATGAACGTGAACGCGGCCTGGTCAGTCTCGGGCGACCGGCTGATTGCGGGCATCGTGCATGCGGTCGGCGACCTCGACCGGTTGATAGTGGACGCCCGGGTCGGCAAGCCCGGCGTCGCGCGCCTCACGGCCGACTTGCGGGACCTGAGCGGCAAGCTGCGCTGGAACGGCAAGGCCGAAGTCGAGCAGCTCGACCTCGCGCAGTGGGTCGCCGATCCGCCGGTCGGACCCTTCAACGCCAACCTGTCGATTCAAGGCGATCGCACGCACTACGCGGCGACGGGCATCGTCCACGGCGACGGTCTGCCGGATTCAGGTCTCGACCTGCAGGGCCGCGCCGAGTACGCCGGCGGCGTCGTCTCGATTCCGGAGCTCCTGATTGCGGCAGATTCAATGTCGATCCGCGCGCACGGGACGATGACCGTCGCCGAAACGCCGGAATACGACGTGCAGGCGGCCTGGTCCGGATTCCGCTGGCCTCTCGCTGGCGACGCCGTGCTCAAGTCGCCGCGCGGAAGCCTCGTGGCGAAAGGCTGGCGGGAATTCAGCTACCGCGTGGACGGTGAATTCGAGCCGGCAGGAGCACCGCGTTTCCGGGGCAATGCGACAGGACGCTTTACGACCGGGCAGATCGTCGTCGATGACTCGGCCTGGAATGCGCTCGGGGGGCGGATTGCGCTCCGCGGGACGCTCGGCCGCGGAGCGACGCAACCGTGGACCGTGAGCGGGAGCGCTCGAGACATCGATCCATCGCACTTCCGGAAGGAACTGCCCGGCCGGCTCGCCTTCGACTTCGCAGGCTCCGGGACGGGATTCGGCAAGACTGCCGGATGGACGGCATCGGTGCGGAAACTCTCCGGTCGTTTCCGCGGGCAGCCGGTCAGCGGCGGCGGCAGCGTCCGCCGGAGCGGCGATCGCACGGAATTCGAGGATGTTGCGCTGACACTCGGTCCGTCGCGGCTTGCGCTAGACGGAACGACCGGGAGCGGCACGAATCTCGATGCGCGCCTCGTCTCGGACGATTTGTCGGCCTTCCTGCCCGAACTTGGCGGACGCGTCGACGCAACGCTCCTCATGCGCAACCGGACGATCGCGGTCGCGTTCACCGGTCACGATCTCGCCTGGCAGTCACATCGGGCCGTCGTCCTTTCGGTCGATGCCAGCATCGATCGCGACGGGCGAGAACACTCATGGCTGCGCCTGCGTTCGAGCGGCTTGACGGTCGCTGGCTTTCCGCTGACCGATACGCGCCTTTCGCTCGACGGCCTGCCGCGGGATCACGCCTTCGCGTTTCGCGTCGGCGCAGGCAAGGACGCCGTCATGCTGCGCGGCCGCGGCGCCTGGGTCGACGAGCGCTTCACGCTTTCACTCGACCGAATCGACGCCAGCGGTCCGCGGTGTCGTGCCCTGGCGTCTGGAGGCCCCGACCCGGTCGTCCACCAGCCGGGAAGAAGCCGGTCTCGAACCCGCCTGTCTCGTCTACGAATCGAGGCGGTTCTGCTTCGAGGGTCACTGGCAGAAGGAAGGTCGCTGGTCGGCGAAAGCGTCGACGGAAGCGTTTCCGCTCGAGGCATTGGACACGCAGGCGCCCGGCAAACCGAGTTACCGCGGCATCCTCGTCGCAGACGCGAGCGCTTCGGGCGAGCCGGGCGAACCCTGGACTGCGGACGTCCGCGCCGAGATCAGGGATGCCGCGCTCACGTACAAGTCCACGAGCGGCGCCGACCGGACCGTCGAGCTCGGTCTCACGCGGCTGAAGCTCGAGAGTGACGCGAAGCGCCATCGGCTCGACATGCGGGTGAGCGATGCTGCGGACATCGACTTCACGGTCGCCCTCGAGGCGGAGCGGGTTGCGGACAGGCCGTTTGGTGAACTTCCGGTCAGCGGCACGGTGAAAGGCTCGACGCGACTGATCAGCCTGTTGCCGTTGCTCGTCGACGCCATCGACAATGCCGCAGGCCAGGTCGCGCTCGACTTCACGGTGGCAGGGCGAATCGCCGCGCCGTTGCTCGAGGGCGAGGCGGAAGTGACCCAGGGCGCGCTCGATTTCTACCAGGCCAACCTGCGCCTGCGCGAACTCCACTCGACAGTCCAGCTCCGCGAGAACTCGCTGACCCTGAAAGCACAAGGCAAGGCCGGAGAAGGGTCCCTCGACATCGACGGCCGCCTCATCTGGCGGAATCGGGAACTCAAGGGCGAGCTCGCGTTGACAGGCGACAGACTCCTGATCGCGGATGTGCCCGAGGCGCGGGTTCTCGCCTCTCCCGACCTGAAGTTCAAACTCGACGCCCGGCACATGAATGTGACTGGCAGCGTCGAGATTCCGGAGGCGAAGCTCACGCCGGCCGACACGGCGGGTGCCGTCCTGGTATCGACGGATGAGCGCATCATCCGGCCGGAGGAGGAATCAGGCAGCGATGAACCCTTCGAGGTGACGACAGACGTGCGCGTGACCCTCGGCAAGAAGGTGAAGGTCAGCGCCTATGGACTCCGCGGCACGGTGACGGGCAGCGTCCGGACACGCACGGCCCCACGCGAAGCATCGGTTGCCAGCGGCGAGCTCGACGTCGTCGACGGCGTCTACAGCGCCTACGGACGCGAGCTCGAGGTCGAGCGCGGCCGGCTCCTGTTCACCGGCGGCCCGGTCACGGACCCCGGCGTGGACCTCCGCGCCACGCGCGAATTGCCGGGCTACAAGGTCGGCGTCATAGCGCGCGGGCCGCTCCGCCGCCCGCAGCTCACGCTATTCTCGGAGCCGAGCCTGCCGCAGGAGCAGATTGCATCCATGCTGATCGTCGGGCGCTCGAGCGTGCAGGCCGACGTCGGTGAGACCAGCGATGTCGGCATGACTGAGCAAGGCGGCGCCATGATCGCGGGCCAGCTCGGCAAGTATGTCGGGCTCGACGACGTCGGCCTCACCCAGGATTCCGACACCGGGACGGAGCTCGTCCTCGGCAAGTACCTGTCGCCTCGCCTCTACGTCAGCTACGGCATTTCCCTCGTCGACGAGATCAATACGCTGAAGCTTCGTTATACGATCGGGGATCGCTGGACGATCTCGGTCGAGTCAGGCAACGAGTCCGCCGCGGACATCGAATATCGCATCGAAGACTGAAGCTACAATGCCGCGCAAAACCCCCATGATGAAATCGATAATCGTCGACAAGATCTCCTCGGTCACGCAGGCCTGCGGCCTGTCGCACGAGCTTCGCGTGTCGACGGAAATTCCCTGCGAGGAAGGCGTCGTCCTCGCGGTCGAGATCCTGACCGACAAATCGCAGTACAACACGCTCGAACTGACGAGCGGCCGCATGGCGAAGGTCGCGCGCGGCAACGTGGTCGTCGGCGCGTTGGGCCACCGCAAGGCCCTGTTCGGCTACTCCGGTCACCTGCCGGAAAAGCTCGCGGCCGGCGATGTCATCCAGATGCTGAACATCGGCGGCGTGCTCGGCATCTGCGACTCCGTGAATCCGGAAAAGGGCCGGCCATTCGACTGCCGCGTCCTCGGCACCGTGCTGCATTTCCCGTATCTCGGCGAGCGCATCGGCGTCCCCGCGCGCGTCGGCATGCGAAAGCTCGATTACGACAGCGTCCTCGCGACGAACGGCGTGCCTGTCGTCGCGCTCGCCGGCACCTGCATGGAAGCGGGAAAGACGGCTGCGGCCTGCGCGATGATTTCCCGCATGCGTCACCGCGGGCTCACGGTCGATGGCTTCAAGGCGACGGGCGTATCGCTCCGCCGCGACATACTCGCGATGGAAGACTCCGGGGCCCGGCGCTCGATGATCTTCACGGATTTCGGAATCGTCACGACTACTCCGAAGACGGGCCCTGCGCTCACGCGCACGATGCTGACGGAAATGGCGGCCGGCAAGCCCGACGTGATCGTGTTCGAGCTCGGTGACGGCATCCTCGGCGCCTACGGCGTCGAGGCCATCCTCGATGCGCCGGACATCCGCGAATCGCTCACGGCGGTCGTGCTCTCCGCGAACGACCCGGTCGCCGCCTGGGGCGGCGTCAAGCTGTTGCGCGAGCGATTCGGCATCGAGCCCGCGGCAGTGACCGGACCTTCCACGGACAACTCCGTCGGCGTCGACATCATCCGCGAGCGGCTCGGCGTGCCGGCATTCAACGCCATGACGAACGGCGCCGCGCTCGGTGACCATGTGATCTCATTCGCGGGCCTGGACCAGGTCGCGCTTTCCCGCGAGATCGTGGAATGACCGGCCGCGTGCCGGCGGTCATCCTGGGCGGCACGGGGTATGTCGCCGGCGAGCTTCTGCGGCTCACACTCGGCCATCCGCGCCTCGAACTCGCGGCCATCGCATCCGACAGCCAGCCCGGCGAGCCCGTCGCAAAGGCGTTTCCGCATCTCGCCGCGGCCTGCGGCGACTTGCGGTACGTGTCGATCGAGAAGGCCATCGAAACGGTCGCCCGGCTCCCGCGAAGCGGCGTGCTTGCGGCCGCACCGCATGGCGTGTCGCACACGTTGATCGACGGATTGCTCGCTCGCGCCGCCGCAGTGGGTGCGAAACCCTCGGTCGTCGATATCTCGGCGGATTTTCGCTACGCGGACCTCGCCGAATATGAACGCGTGTACAAGCATCCGCACGGGGCTCCCGGACGCGCGAAAGAATTCACCTGCGCCGTGCCCGAGCATCTCGATCGTGCCCCGACAGCGCACGTCGCCCATCCGGGTTGCTTCTGCACGGCGACGCTGCTCGCCTCCGTACCGCTGCTGGCGCTCGATCTCGTCGAACCGCCGATATTCGTGTCCGCGGTGACGGGCAGCACCGGCGCCGGGCGGAGCCCGATCCCCGGCACGCACCATCCACAGCGCCACAGCGATCTCTACGCCTACAACGCGCTCACGCACAGACACGTGGCCGAAATCTCGGCGCTTGCCCGCGCGGCTTCCGGCAAGGACGGACGGTTCGCGTTCGTTCCCCACTCCGGACCGTTCGCCCGCGGCATCCATGCGACGGTGCAGGCAGTTCTCAGGAAGCCGCTCGACACGCCGGCTGCGATCGAGGCGCTTCGCGGTTTCTACGACGGGCGACCGTTCGTGCGCGTGCTCGCCGAACCGCCGCGGGTGAAAGACGTGGTCGCGAGCAACTATGCTCACCTTTCGGCGGCGGCGGATGGCCGGACGATCGTCGTGATGTCGGTCGTTGACAACCTGGTGAAGGGTGCCGCGGGCGGCGCCATGCAATGGATGAACCGCCTGCTCGGATTCGACGAAACGGATGGACTCTTGGCTCCAGCTCCAGGGTGGACATGATGGTGACGCATCGCAACGAACAGACGGCCGTGATCGCCGCGCTCCGCGGCGCATCTCCGTATATCCGCCTCTACAAGGGCAAGATATTCGTCATCAAGGCAGGAGGCGCCGTGTTCGGCGACCTCGCAGGAACGCGCGCGCTCGTCGAGCAGATCGCGATCCTTCACCACCTCGGGATCCGCGTCGTCCTAGTGCACGGCGGCGGGCCGCAGCTCGACGACATGCAGCGTTCGCTCGGCATCGAGCCGCGGATGGTGCGCGGGCGCCGCGTCACCGACGATCGCTCCATCGACGCGACGACGATGGTCCTGAACGGATTGATCAATACGCGGATCCTCGCCACCTGCCGTGAACTCGGCATCGACGCCGTCGGCCTATCCGGCGTCGACGCGGGTCTCGTTCGGGCCAGTCGCCGCCCGCCGGTGCAGATTGAAGGCGAGTCCGTGGATTACGGCTATGTCGGCGACATCGTTTCGATCGACACCGCGGTACTCCGCAAGCAGCTGGACGCCGGTCTCATGCCGGTCATCAGCCCGCTCTCCGCCGACGACGCCGGCGTAGTCCTCAACATCAACGCGGACACGGTCGCCGCGGCCATCGGCGCGGCGCTCGGCGCCGAGAAGCTGATCCTCTGCACCGGCGCACCCGGAATCCTCGAGCGAAAGGAAGATCCCCGCTCGCTGGTCTCCTACACCGATCTTGCGGGCCTGAAGCGCCTCGAGAAATCCGGAAGCCTCGAAGACGGCATGCTGCCGAAAGCCTCGGCGATCGAGTCCGCGATCCGTGGCGGCGTTCGCCGCGTCCACGTCATCTCGTTCAATGCGCGCGACAGCGTGCTTGCCGAGGTATTCACGAATGAAGGCACGGGTACGATGATCGTCGCCGACGTCAAGGCGCTGACACCGGCCGAGCAACACCCGGAAGGAGCATCAAAATCATGAAGGACTGGATCGTTCCCGCAATCGCCATCCTCCTGATCGCCGGCGGCATTTTCGGCTTGAGCCGCGGTCAGTTCAGCTACACCGAAGAGACGCACGAAGCCAGCATCGCGGGCCTCGAGTTGTCGGTAAAGGACAAGGAAACTGTCGGGATTCCGAAGTGGGTCGCGGGCGGAGCGATCGTTGTCGGCGGGTTGCTCCTGCTGTTCGGGCGCCGTAAGTCCTGATGCTCGAGATGCGCGCGAGCTGCGAGCGCTGCGGCCGCGCGCTGCCGGCGGATTCCGCGGACGCGGTGATCTGCTCTTTCGAGTGCACCTTCTGCACGGAATGCGCGAGCTCACAGCTCGCGGGTACGTGCCCGAACTGCGGCGGCGTGCTGGAGCGGCGTCCGACGCGGGTTTCCAGGGGGGCGACTTGACGTATGCTTCGCCTGTCCGTCGAGGAAAACCCAAGGAGCTGTCATGAACGAAAGCACCGGCAAGCTGATCCTCCGCATTACGCTCGGTTTCCTCATCCTGCTGCACGGGATCGGCAAGCTGATGCACGGTATCGACTGGCTCGACGGCGCCCTGACGGCGGCCGGCCTGCCGACCTTCTTCAAGTACGGCGTCTATGTCGGCGAAGTCGTGGCGCCGCTGCTCGTCATCGCCGGGTATTACTCGCGGATCGGCGCCTGGCTGATCGCGGTGAACATGGTGTTCGCCATCGGCCTGGCTCATTGGGGCGAGCTGTTCGTCATCGATGAATCCGGCGGCCTCGGCATCGAAAAACAATATTTGTTCCTCATCGTCGCCATCGCCGTTGCCTTGATTGGTCCGGGACGCTACGCGGTCAACCAGAAGTGAGATGCGTCACTGGGAACGACATGGCTCGGGTCGCATCAACTGGCTTCGCGCGGCGGTGCTCGGCGCGAACGACGGGATCGTATCGACTGCCAGCCTCGTAATCGGCGTCGCGGCCGCGGGCGCGGACCGCAGCGCCGTGCTGATCGCCGGACTCGCCGGGCTCGTCGCCGGCGCCATGTCCATGGCGGCAGGCGAATACGTCTCCGTCAGTTCGCAGGCTGACACTGAACACTCGGATCTCGCGCGCGAGCGCAGGGAAATCGAGACCGACGTCGACGCCGAGCACCGGGAACTCGCTGCGATCTACGTCGAACGCGGCCTCGACCCAAAGCTCGCCGCCGAAGTTTCAAAGCAGCTGATGGCGAAAGACGCGCTCGGCGCGCATGCCCGCGATGAGCTGGGCATTTCCGAGGTCCTGCGCGCGCGCCCGATCGAGGCCGCTCTGGCGTCCGCAGCTTCTTTCGCGGTGGGCGCTGCCCTTCCGCTCGTCACGACGATCGTCTCGCCCGCGGAACAGCTGGTGCCGTACGTGGCCACACTGTCGCTCGTCTTCCTCGCCGTGCTCGGAGCAATCGCAGCACGGGTCGGGCGCGCGGACATCCTGAAGGGCACGCTTCGAGTCACGTTCTGGGGAGCGATTGCAATGGCCCTCACGGCGGCGATCGGCCACTTCTTCGGGTTTGTCTCCTGAATCCGCTCGACAACCCGGTCTGGCATTCGCTGACGACACAGCACGCCGGCCTCGCGCTGACCGCGGATGGCGCGGCCCGCTATCCGGCGGCCATCGTGCCGTTCGCGGCGATTGCCGAGCCCTCGGCGCGCTCCGCGAATCAGCTGACGAGCCTCATCGACGACGCGGAATCCGTATTCATCGTCGGCGTCGCGCCGGAGCCTCCGCCGGGCTGGCAGCTCGAACCCAAAAAACCGGTACTGCAGATGATGTGCGGCACGCGCGCCCCGGAGGTACCGGGCCCGCCCGTGACCTCGATGACCATCGCCCAGGCACCCGACATGATCGCGCTGACCGATCTCGTGTTTCCCGGATTTTTCCGGCCGCGCACGCTCGAGATGGGAAGCTACTTCGGCATCTACGACGGCGCGCGGCTTGCTGCGATGGCGGGCGAGCGCATGCGGCTCGACGGCTACCAGGAACTCTCGGCGGTGTGCACGCATCCGGACTACACGGGCCGGGGCTACGCCCAGCGCCTGCTCGCGATCCTCTGCAGTTCCGCATTCGACCGGGGCTTCACGCCGTTTCTTCATGTGTATGCGGACAACACGCGCGCGATCGGCGTCTACCGCAGGATGAACTTCGTCGATCGCAGGGTGTTGCCGTTCTGGGCGCTGCACCAATGATCCTGATCGCGACGGAACGCCTTGAGCTCCGGCAATTCGACGACGGCGACGCCGCGTTCATCCTCCGGCTCGTCAATGAACCCTCCTTCCTGCGCTACATCGGCGACCGTGGCGTGCGTTCGCTCGAAGACGCGCGCCGATACATTGCAGAAGGCCCCGTGGCCGGCTACGAGCGTTACGGGCACGGATTGCTTTGCGCCGTCCGCACGGCCGACGGCGCAGCTGTCGGCATGTGCGGCGTGCTGAAGCGCGACGCTCTGCCCGAACCGGATCTCGGATTTTCATTTCTTCCGGAGCACTGGTCGCAGGGCTACGCCTTCGAGTCGGCCAGTGCCGTCATGATTCACGCGCGAGAGGTGCTCGGACTCGGCCGCATCCTCGCGATCACGACGGTCGACAATCAATCCTCGATGCGGCTGCTCGCCAAGCTCGGATTCCGGTTCGACCGCCTGATCACGACCGGCGATGACCCGACTGAACTTCGCCTTTTCGTCTCCGAGCCATGAAACGCTGCGCCTGGGCGGTCACTCCGCTCCTTGCCGAATATCACGACCGCGAGTGGGGCGTACCCGTACACGATGACCGCGTGCTGTTCGAGTTCATCACGCTCGAGGGCGCGCAGGCCGGGCTCAACTGGGAAACCATTCTCAGGAAGCGCGAGGCTTACCACGCCGCCTTCGCGAACTTCGATCCGGCGAAAGTCGCGCGCTTCACGGCCGCGCGTCGGGCTCGCCTGATGCGCGACCCCGGAATCGTCCGCAATCGCCTGAAGATCGACAGCACGGTCTCGAATGCGGCCGCGTTTCTCGAGGTCCAGCGCGAGTTCGGCAGCTTCGACCGGTTTCTCGGGGATTCGTCGAAGGCAAGCGGCGCGCGGGGCTCGCGGATACCCTCAGCAAGGAACTCAAGCGTCGTGGCTTCCGTTTCGTCGGCCCGACGATCTGTTACGCGTTCATGCAGGCGGTCGGCATCGTGAACGACCACACGACGGGCTGCTTCCGACGCTGATGCTCCTCCTCGATCGCCAGGACGTCGTTGAGCTGCTCCCCATGACGGAGTGCATGGCGGCGGTCGAACGCGCATTTGCGGCGCACGCGACCGGACAGTTGCCGGCCGCGCCCGGCGTGCTCGGAACGCAGGTCGAGGACGGCGGCTTCCACGTGAAGACGGCGGCGATCGGGATCAAGCCGGGCTACTACGCGGCGAAGATCAATGCGAATTACCCCGGCAATCCGGAGCGTCACGGCCTGCCGGCGATCCAGGGGTTGATCGCGTTGTTCGATACGGCGACGGGACGGCTGCTTGCTCTCCTCGACTCGATCGAGATCACCACCCTGCGCACCGCGGCCGGCAAGCGCCATCGCGGCCCGCCACCTCGCACGCACCGATGCAAAGACCTTGCTGATCTGCGGATGCGGAACGCAGGGTCGCGCGCATCTTCGCGCGCTGTCGCTCGTCCGGCCCGTCGGCCGCGTCCTCCGCATACGACCGCAACCCGCTGCAGCTCCGGGAATTTCGTCGAGGAAATGAGCGCCGAGTGCGGAATTGGAATCGAGGTCGCCGCAAACCTCGCCGAATCGTTTCCCCACTGCGACATGGCCGTCACGTGCACGCCCGCCCGCGAGGCGCTGGTGTCGGCCGGCGACGTCCGGCCCGGCCTGTACATCGCGGCCGTCGGCGCTGACAGCGAGGGCAAGCAGGAACTGGACCCGCGCGTGCTTTGCAAAGCCCGCGTGGTCGCAGACATCGCCGAGCAATCCGCCGCATGGGCGAGATGCAGCATGCGATCGCGGCGAATCTCCTGACGCTGGACGACCTGCTACGCGGAACTGGGCCAGATCGTCGCAGGCCAACGCCCAGGGCGGACCTCGCAGGACGAGATCTTCGTATTCGACAGCACGGGCACGGCATTGCAGGATGCAGCGGCCGCGGCCATCGTTTACGAACGCGCCCTCGCCTCGAATCGCGGCAAGGAAATTTCGCTGTCGGGAGCAACCGCATGAACCTGTTTGACCCGCAAGTCATCGCCTTCACGATCGTCGCGGCCTTCATGACGATGCTGCCGGGCGCGGACACGCTGCTCGTCGTGCGGAATTCGCTGCGCGGCGGCCGTCGCGACGGTTTCCTGACCGTCGCCGGCATCTGCAGCGGTCTCTTCGTGCACGCCCTCCTCTCGGCGCTCGGACTCTCGGTCGTGCTCGCGCATTCGGCTGCGGCCTTCACGGCGATGAAGATCGCGGGGCCTGCTACCTTGCCTGGCTCGGCGTCCAGTCGATTCGATCGAGCCTGCGCGGGACCGCGGCCGCGATGCCGGATCAGGCACCCGCGAGCGTGCCCGCCATCCGCTGCTTCCGCGAAGGCTTGCTGACCAACCTGCTGAATCCCAAGGTCGTCGTCTTCTATCTTGCGCTGCTGCCCAGTTCATCGAACCGGGCGATCCGGTGCTGGCGAGATCGCTGCTGCTCGCGACGATCCATATTGCCGAGGGCATCCTCTGGCTCGGCGGCGTTGCCTGGCTCGTCGATCGCTCGCGGCGGTTCTTCATGAAGCCGGTGCTGCGCCGCTGGCTCGACGCGGCCTGCGGCGCATTCCTGATCGCGCTCGGAATCCGGCTCGCGCTCCAGCACCGATGACCGGGCGCATTTCCACGGTCGCGCTGGTGGTGCGGGACTACGACGAAGCCATCCACTTCTTCACGCAGTCGCTCGCTTTCGAACTCCTCGAGGACACGCCGCAGGCCGACGGCAAGCGCTGGGTCCGTGTCGCGCCACGCGGCGCAGGAGATACGGCGCTTCTCCTCGCCGGGCCGCGACGCCGAACAGCAGACGCGCAGTCGGCAACCAGACCGGCGGTCGCGTCTTCATGTTCCTGGAGACCGACGACTTCGACCGCGAATACCAACACATGAAGTCGCGGGGCGTGCGCTTCGACCGAGGAGCCGCGCAGCGAGGCCTACGGCAAGGTCGTCGTCTTTCTCGATCTCTACGGCAACAAGTGGGATCTCATCGGATTCCGGGCGTAAGATCCGCGGATGGCCACCTTGCCCAGGGCGAACCGGCCTCAAACTTGCCGTTCACTCCTGGACGGGCCGAAAAAAAGTGCGGACTCGGCCTGGAACTTGAACATTCAGAAAAGGGGATATGCATGAACAAGAAGTTTCTGATCGCCTGGCTCGTCATGTTCGTCGTGTACATGGCCGGCGGCTTCGTCGTGCACGGGACGCTGCTGAAGGAAGACTACATGGGACTGCCCACCTGTTCCGCAGCGAAGAGGAATCGATGCCGTATTTTCACCTGATGATCATCGCGCACGTGCTGATGGCGGGCGCATTCACCTGGATCTATGCGCGCGGCGTCGAGAACAAGCCATGGCTCGGCCAGGGTCTCCGTTTCGGCCTCGCGGTCGCGCTGCTGACCGCGGTGCCGTACTACCTGATCTATTTCACCGTGCAGCCGATGCCGTCCGGTCTCGCGGTCAAGCAGATCGTGTTCGATACCACCGCGACGCTGATCCTCGGCGCGGTCGTCGCGTTCCTGTATCGCGGCCAGGGACGGGCTCGACCGATCACGACGAAACCTGGATCGACGTCGGCGCGAGCGCGGAACTCGCCGCGAAAGCGGTGCAGGAAGTCCGCGCTCGGCGCGAAGCGCCTTGCGCTGACTTTCCGCGATGGGCAGTTCGGCGCCATTTCAGGCGTCTGCAACCACGTCGGCGGGCCGCTCGGGCGCGGCCATCTCGACGGCGATTTCGTCGTCTGCCCCTGGCATTACTACAAGTTCCACTGGCAGACGGGCGAAGGCGAGCCTGGCTACGAAGCAGACCGCGTGCCTCGCACGCCGTCAAGGTGGAGAACGGCCGCGTGCTCGATCGAAGCGCAGCGAACGACCCGCGGCCGCCTGCCGCACGAACCGCATCCCCTCGCGCGCGATCCCAACGCGAGCCGGGCGCTATCCGGGTGGTCGGTATTTCAACCACGGTGATGACCGCGGGACACGCGCGTTACAGCACTTCGGATGCGTTGCTCGAGACGGCGATCGCACACGCCCGGAGCGCGCGGTTGCGAAGCAGACACCATATTCCTGCGCAAGCTCAATTTCCGCCACTGCGAGGGTTTTTATCGAAAAGCGCGCACGCATGCACCTGGCCATGCTCGATCACGGAGATGGATCCGAAGGATCAGCTGGACCAGGTCTACGAAGCCGTCGTTCACTGGGCCGACGTGATACTCGTAACCACTCCAATCCGGTGGGGCGCCGCGAGCAGCCTGTATTTCAAAATGGTCGAGCGCATGAACTGCATCCAGAACCAGGAACCACCGCCAACCGTCATCTGCTAGAACAAGGCGGCTGCTTTGATCGTCACCGGCGGGCAGGACAACGTGCAGTCCGTCGCCGGCCAGATGCTCGCGTTCTTTCGCGGAGTCGGCTGCCAGTTCCCGCAGTTCCCCTTCATCGCGCACTCGCGCGGCTGGAGCGCGGAAGATATGGAAAACAACGAGCAATACGTGCGCGATTCGAAATTCCTGCACGACGGCGCGATCGCCCTGCTGCGCCTGTTCGCCGACATGGCGCGCGTGATGATCGAAAGTTCGCTCGGCCAGAATGCACTGGTCCGCGGCGGGCGCAAGGGCCACCACCTCGATACGCAAGGGAGTCACCAATGATCACCATCGCTGCGCTGCTGGCTGCCGATACTCGTGTCGGCAGTGATCGTGTTCAATCGCAAGTTCAATCATTCACATGGCACCGCTCTGGCACCGCAACGAGCTGCCGGCGCCGCCCGACGGGGACCCGCTGCAGGACGCGATGCGCCCGTTCCGGCTGCAGCCGGGCGAGTACATGCTGCCGCGCCCGAAGAGCATGAAGGACTGCAATGCGCCGGAGTTCGTCGAGAAGCTGAACCGCGGGCCGGTCGCTCCTCATGACCGTGCTCGCGAACGGGCCCATGTCGATGTCGAAGCCGCTCGTGCAGTGGTTCATCTTCGCCGTCGTCGTGTGCGGTGCTGACGGCCTACCTCGCCGGCGCGACGCTTCCCGGATGCGCCGTACCTCGCCGTTTTCCGAGTAGCGGGCACGACCGCGTTCATCGCGTACGCCGCGGGTGGTCTGGCCGCAGTCGATCTGGTGACCACCCGCCCTTGGTCGACGAGCGCTGAAGCACACGCTCGACGGGCTGATGCTACGCGCTTCTGACAGGCGGCACCTTCGGCTGGCTGTGGCCCGCGGCGTGACGATCGAGATCAAGTCGCGGAAATTGCCGGACCACTTGCGGGTCGAGTGCGCCGGCACGTTCTCGCAGGAAGCCGCGCTTTTCGT
>CAVZUU010000002.1:1582500-1827003 GCA_963778585.1 uncultured Gammaproteobacteria bacterium | reverse complement strand
GCGCCCTGCACCGCGCCGTCCTCGCCGCCGGGACCGTGCAGCGCGATCCAGACCCGTTCGAAGCCGGTCGTTACGAGCTCGGTCAGTGGGCGCGCTGCCGGATCGAACGCGGCTGCGTTCACGCCGCGCGCGACGAGCGCTTCGAGCACGGCCTTGCCGGTCATCAGCGAGATCTCGCGCTCCGCCGACGCGCCGCCCATCAGCACGGCGACCTGGCCGAACGCGGCCGCGTCCCTGATGCGCCGGAATGCGATGCCGCTCGCGCGAAGCCGGCTCATGCGAAAGCCTCCCGTATGGGGTACGACTGGCGCGCGTCGGGATCCGGCGGGCGTTGCTCGCTCGCAAACTCCGCCGGAACTTACGAGTTTGCTCGCGAGAACCCCGCCACCTCGCGCGCGCCTGCCGCCACGCCGCCGATCGCGCGCTGCGTGCGGCCAGGATCCCGCGAGCGAGCGCGTAAGTTCCGGCGGCGTGAGCGAGCGGGAATCCCGGCCGCAATGCAAGCGCGCGATCGGCGTTCTTGGCGACGAGAGCGTTCATGCGGCTTCCCCGATGACGCGAACTTCGGGAACCAGTCGCACGCCGTGCACGCGCTCGACCGTCGCCTGCACGTGGCGCACGAGCGCCTCGAGATCGGCGGCCGTCGCGTCGCCGTCGTTGATGATGAAGTTGGCGTGCTTGTCCGACACGGCCGCACCGCCGATCCGGTGGCCCTTGAGTCCCGCGCGCTCGATCAACTCCGCCGCATGGCCGCCCGGCGGATTGGTGAACACGGAACCGCAGCTCCAGGCGCCGATCGGCTGGCTCGCATGGCGCTTTTCCAGCAGCTTGCGGATCGAGTCCTTGCCCGCGTCGGGCCGGACATCGAAGCGGAAGGTGGCGGCCAGGAACCACTCGCCCGCGACCGGCGGCGTCACGCTGCGGTACCCGTAGCGGTATTCCGAGGCCGGTCGCCGGTGCCGGGAACCGGCCCGATCGATGGTTTCCGTTTCCACGACATAGGGCCAGGTCTCCGCGCCCCAGGCGCCTGCATTCATCGCGAGCGCGCCGCCGACGGTTCCCGGAATGCCGGCAAAGAAATCGGCCGGTCCGAGCTGCCATTTCGCGCACTGCCGGCCGAGCCGCGCGCAGGCGACGCCGGCTTCCGCGCGAACGCGGTCGTCGCCCGCGCGGTCGAGCGCGTTCAGGATGCCGTGCACCGATATGACGACGCCGCGGATACCGCCGTCCCGCACGAGAAGATTGCTGCCGAGACCGACCCACGTGACTGGAACTTCCGTCGGCAGCGAGCGCAGGAAGGACGAGAGATCCAGAACGTCCCGTGGCGAGAACCAGAGGTCCGCCGGCCCGCCGACGCGCCAGGAGGTGTGTCGCGACATCGGCTCGTTGCGAAGCACGCGATCCTCGAATTCCGCGCCGACCGCGACCGCGTTCATCGCCCCGCCCTCGCGCTCGTCACGCCGAGCTTCGAGGGCAGCTCGTGCGCGACCGCGCCGATGCTGCCCGCGCCCATCGTGAGCACGACGTCGCGGTCGGCGATGACGCCCGCGAGCGCCGCCGGCAGTTCGCGCACGTCCTCCACGAAAACCGGCTCGAGGCGGCCGCGGCCGCGCACCGCGCGGCAGATCGCGCGCCCGTCGGCATTCGCGATCGGCTCTTCGCCCGCGGCGTAAACCTCGGTCACCAGCAAGGCGTCCGCACCCGAGAGCGTGCGCCCGAAGTCGTCGATCAGGTCGCGGGTGCGCGTGAATCGGTGCGGCTGGAATGCGAGCACGAGACGCCGTCCCGGCCAGGCCTGCCGCACGGCGTCGAGCGTCGCCTCGATCTCGGTCGGGTGATGGCCGTAATCGTCGACGAGCGTGACGCGCCCGGCACGGGTCGCGACCTCGCCCACGACTTCGAGGCGCCGCCCGATGCCCTGGAAACCGGCGAGCGCGCGCTGTATCGCCGCGTCCTCGACTTCGAGCTCGGTCGCGACGGCGATTGCGGCGAGCGCGTTCCGTACGTTGTGCAGGCCCGGCAGATTGAGCGTGACGTCGAGCGGCGGCCGGCCCGCGCGGATCGTCTTGAACCGCGTGGATCCGCCCTCGCGCTCGAGGGAAACCGCGCGAAGGTCCGCGTCGGCGCCGAGCCCGTACAGCACCGTCGGGCGGCCGACCAGCGCCAGGATCTCGCGGACCACGGCGTCGTCGCTGCAGAGGACCGCGAGCCCGTAGAACGGCAGGTTGTGCAGGAACTCGACGAAGCTCTGCTTCAGCTTCTCGAAGTCCCCGCCGTGGGTCCCGAGATGGTCATTGTCGATGTTCGTGACGATCGCGATGACCGGCTGCAGGTGCAGGAACGAGGCGTCGCTCTCGTCGGCTTCCGCGACGAGGTAGCGGCTCGTGCCGAGCTTTGCGTTGCTGCCGGCGCTCTTCAGCTGGCCGCCGATCACGAAGGTCGGGTCGAGGCCGCCTTCGGCGAGCACGGAGGCGACGAGACTCGTGGTCGTCGTCTTGCCGTGCGTGCCGGCGACCGCGATGCCCTGCCGGAAGCGCATGAGTTCGCCCAGCATTTCGGCGCGCCGCACGACCGGGATGCGCAGCTCCTGCGCCGCGAGCCATTCGGGATTGGAGACCGCGACCGCCGACGAGACGACGGCGACGCTCGCGCCCGCGACCTGTTCCGCGGCGTGGCCGATGAAGACGCGCACTCCCATCTTCTGGAGCCGTGCCGTCACCGCGTTCGCGCGCAGGTCGGATCCCTGCACGGCGTAGCCGAGATTCACGAGCACCTCGGCGATGCCGCCCATGCCCGCGCCGCCGATGCCGATCAGGTGGATCAATCCGACGCGGCGCATGCGATCGCTCATGCCCGCGCTCCTTCGGCCAGGAGACATAGTTCGGCGACGCGCTCGGCCGCGTTCGTCACGGCGAGCGCACGCGCCGCTTCCGCCATCGAGAGCAGGCGCCCGCGGCCATTGCCGTTGCCGAAGAGCGTCGCGAGGCGATTGGCGAGTTCCGCCGCGGTCAATCCCGTTTCCGACACGACCTGCGCCGCGCTCACGCGTCCGAGCCAGGCCGCGTTCTTCGTCTGGTGATCGTCCACTGCGGCCGGGAACGGCACGAGAATCGAGCCCACGCCGGCGGCCGCGAGCTCGGCGACCGTCGATGCGCCCGCGCGCGAGACGACCAGGTCGGCATTCGCGTAAGCGGCGGCCATGTCGTCGATGAAGGCGCGCACCTCGGCCTGGACGCCGGCCGCGCGATACGCAGCCTCCGTGGCATCGCGGTCGCGCGCGCCGCTCTGGTGCAGCACCCACGGCCGCCGGGATTCCGGCAACAACGCGATAGCCTCGGGCAGCAATCGATTCAGGGCCGCGGCCCCCTGGCTGCCGCCGAAGACGAGGAGCCGGATCGGGCCGTTCCGGGATTCGAAACGCTGCCGCGGCGGCGGCAACGCGGCGATCTCGGGCCGCACGGGATTGCCGACGTACAGCGCGCGGCACCCGGACGGAAAGCTGCCGGGAAATCCCTCGGCGATGCGGGTCGCGACTCGCGCGAGCCAGCGATTGGTGAGTCCCGCGACCGCGTTCTGCTCGTGAATGACGAGCGGCGCGCCCGTGAGCCACGCGGCGATGCCGCCCGGACCGGAAGCGAACCCGCCGCAGCCGAGCACGACGCCGGGACGGCGCCGGCGCAGCACCGTCCGCGCCTGCCGGACTGCGCGCGCGAGCACGAGCGGCGCCTTGAGCCAGCGGCCGAGCCCCTTGCCGCGCAGTCCCTCGACCTCGATCCACTCGACCGGATAACCGGCCGCCGGCACGAGCCGCGCCTCGATGCCGTGAACCGTTCCGAGCCAGACGATCTCGCGGCGCGGGCGCAGTTGGTTCGCGATCGCGAGGGCGGGAAACACATGCCCGCCCGTACCGCCCGCCATGATCACCACCGGCCGGCTCATGCGGGCCGCCCGTCGGAAGGGATGGCGCTCTTTCCGGAAGCGGCAACCTCGTGGTGAACGCGGAGCAGCATCCCGATCCAGGCGAGCGTTACCAGCATGCTCGAGCGCCCGTAGGACAGGAGCGGCAGCGTCAGGCCCTTGGTGGGCAGGAGCCCCATGCTGACGCCGATGTTGATGAAGGCCTGAAGCCCGATCCACACGCCGAAGCCCACGGCAATACAGGCGTGGAGTGGCATGCCGGCGTCGGCCGCGACGCGGGAGAGCCGCAGGCTGCGGAGCACGAGCGTCAGGAACCCGACCACGACGATCAGGACGCCAAGGAGACCGAATTCCTCGGCGAGCACCGAGAATACGAAGTCGGTGTGAGCCTCGGGCAGGTAGTAAAGCTTCTGGATGCTCGAGCCCAGACCCACGCCGAACCATTCCCCGCGCCCGATCGCGATCAGCGAGCCCGTGAGCTGGAAACCGCTGTCGAAAGGATCGGCCCAGGGGTTCAGGAATCCGGTGAGCCGCTGCAGCCGGTAGCCGCTGGTCAAGGCGAGCGCGGCCGCGCCCGCCGCACCCACCGCGCAGATGACGAGGAAGTCACGGAGCCGCGCCCCGGCAACAAACAGAACGGCCGTGCCGGTCACGCAGAGCACGACGGCGGCTCCGAAGTCCGGCTCCATCAGGAGCAGCAGTGCGGCGGCCACGAGCACCGCGAGCGGCTTGAAGAATCCCTGTGCAGAGCTGCGAAGTTCCGTCTGATGCCGCACGGCGAATATCGCGATATAAGTCAGGAGCAGCCAACGCGCGATTTCGGAGGGCTGGAAGTTCAGCAGGCCGAGCCGGATCCACCGCTGGCTGCCGTTGACTTCGTGTCCGATGCCCGGAATCAGCACGAGCACGAGCAGCGCGAAACTCACGATCAGGAGCCAGGGCGCAAAGCGCCGCCACATCGAGATCGGCACGAACAGCATGGCGGCACCGAAGGTGCAGCCGAGCAGGGCGGAGAAGAGCTGGCGCTCGAAATGAAAGTACGGATTGCCGGTCAGGCGCTCGGCGATGTTCATCGAAGCCGAGGTCACCATCACCAGACCCGCGAGCAACAGCCCGAATACCGCCGCGAGGGTCACGCGATCGATAACGAGCCGCTGCTGGCGGCCCGCCGAGCGCGAGTACTGCAGGGCGACGCCGGTGCTCATTGCGGCAACCCCCGCACCGCGGCTGCAAAAACTTCGCCGCGGTGCGCGTAGTCGCGGAACATGTCGAAGCTCGCGCAGGCCGGCGACAGCAGCACGGTGTATCCGGGCCGCGCGATCGACGCCGCCACTGCGACGGCCGATTCCATCGAGTCGGCGATCGACACGACGCAACTCTTCCGGAGCGCGTCCGCGATCATTGCGGCATCGCGCCCGATCAGCACCGCGTGATTCACCTTGCCGCGGCAGGCCGCGGCGAGCGGCGCGAAATCCTGGCCCTTGCCCTCGCCGCCCGCGATCAGCACGAGCGGACCGTCGAGCCCTTCGATTGCGGCGACCGTCGCGCCGACATTGGTGCCCTTGGAATCGTCGATCCAGGCGATGCCGCGCCAGTCACGCACGCGCTCGGCCCGGTGCGGTAGACCCGCGAAGCTGCGAAGCACGTCCGTCATCGCCGCGCGCGGGAAGCCGCAGACGCTGCCGACAGCGAGCGCGGCAAGCGCGTTTGCGGCGTTGTGACGCCCTGGCAGGCGGAGCGCATCGAGCGGGAACAGCGGTTCACTGCCTTCCGCGAGCCATTCCTCGCCCGACTGGTCGAGCAGATGAAACTGGGCGTCGCCGCGGCGCAGGCTGAATCCGATGCATCGCTGTCCCGGCCGCGGCATGCGCACCACGATCTCGTCGTCGAGATTCACGATGGCGGTCGCGCAACGCTCGAAGATGCGCGCTTTCGCCGCCGCGTATTCCGCGAGATCGCGGTAGCGGTCGAGGTGATCGGGCGTGACGTTCAGCACGGTCCCCGCCTCGAGCTGCAGCGAATAGGTGGTCTCGAGCTGGTACGAAGACAGCTCGAGCACATACATTGCGGCCGGCGGTTCGGCGAGCAGATCGAGCGCGGGCTCGCCGAGATTGCCGCCGACCCGGACTTCGATGCCGGCGGCTTTCGCAAATTCGCCGACGAGCGTCGTCACCGTGCTCTTGCCATTCGTGCCGGTGATGCCGACCACGCGGCCGCCCGCTTCGCGCGCGAAGAGCTCGATGTCGCCGATCAGATCGAGGCCCTGCGCCGCCGCCTTGCGAAGCAGCGGCTCGGCGAGCGACACGCCGGGCGACACGACGATCTGGTCGGCGCCCTCCAGGACGGCGGGATCGAAACCGCCGAGCGCGGTTGCCGCTTCGGGCACCAGGCGGCGCAACTCCTCGAGACCGGGCGGCGCCGCGCGCGAGTCGGTTACGACAAGGCGATGGCCGCGCGCCGCCAGATGGCGCGCGCAGGACACGCCGGTGCGGCCGAGTCCCACGATCACGCTGCGCGGATGGGTGGCGGCCTGCTGCATCAGCGGAGTTTCAGGGTCGCGAGTCCGATCAGGACCAGCATGAAAGAAATGATCCAGAACCGGACGATGACTTTCGGCTCGGCCCAGCCCTTCAACTCATAGTGATGGTGGATCGGCGCCATCCGGAAGATGCGCTTGCCGCGCAGCCGGAACGATGCGACCTGCAGGATCACGGAGACCGTCTCAAGCACGAAAATGCCGCCCATGATCGCGAGCACGATCTCCTGGCGGACGATCACAGCGACGACGCCGAGTGCGGCACCGAGCGCGAGCGCGCCGATGTCGCCCATGAAGACCTGGGCCGGATAGGTGTTGAACCACAGGAATCCGAGTCCCGCGCCCACGATCGTCGCGAGGAAGATGAGCATCTCGCCGGCGCCCGGCACGTAGGGAATCTGGAGATAGGCGGCGAAATCGACGCGGCCCGTCACGTAGGCGAAGACCCCGAGCCCCCCGGCGACCATCACGCAGGGCATGATCGCGAGTCCGTCGAGCCCGTCGGTGAGGTTGACCGCGTTGCTCGAGCCGACGATCACGAAATAGGTGAACACGGCGAATGCGGCCGCGCCCATCGGCAGCGCGAAGTTCTTGAAGAACGGGACATAGAGCGCCGTCTCGGCCGGGCTTTCGGCCGTCTGCCACAGCGCGAGCGCGGCAGCGATGCCCGCGAGCGACTGCCAGAGATATTTCCAGCGCGCGGCGAGTCCGCGCGGATCGCGCACGACGAGTTTCAGGTAGTCGTCGTAGAAACCGATGAGACCGAAAGCCAGTGTCACCGTCAGCACGATCCAGACGAAGCGGTTCGTCAGGTCTGCCCACAGGAGCGTGCCCGCGGTGACCGCGATCAGGATCAGCGCACCGCCCATCGTGGGCGTGCCCATCTTGCCGAGGTGCGAGCCGGGGCCGTCGTCGCGGACGACCTGGCCGATCTGGCGCGCCGCCAGCATGCGGATCATCGAGGGACCGACGAAGAGCGAGATCGTGAGCGCCGTCAGCGCCGCGAAGATCGCGCGCAGCGTCAGGTAGCCGAAGACCCGGAACCCGCCGTAGTAACCCGCAAGCCAGTCGAACAGGTCGAGCAGCATGTCGCTCCCTCAGTTCCCGTTTCCGGCCGCGTCGAGCGGCTGCAGCAGCCGCTCGACGACGCGTTCCAGCCGGTTGATGCGCGAGCCCTTGATCAGCGCCGTCACGCCGGCGTCGATGTTCTCTGCGAGCGCGTCGCCGAGACGCGCCGCGTCCTCGTACCAGGTGCCGCGCCCGCCGAACGCGGCGACGGCATGCCGCGACGCATCGCCGATCGCAAAAAGCCTCGTGATGCCCGCGCGGCGCGCGTAGTCGCCGACACCCGCGTGGCTCGCCACGGTTTCGCCGCCGAGTTCGGCCATCTCGCCGAGCACGAGCCAGTGCTCGCCCGGCAGCGCGCAGAGCACATCGATGCCGGCGCGCACCGAACTCGGATTCGCGTTGTAGGAGTCGTCGATCAGCCAGGAACCGCGCGGTCCCGGCTTGAGCTGAAGGCGTCCCGCGACGGGACGCATGTGCTCGAGGCCGGCGACTATCGACGACAACCCGATGCCGGCGGCGTGCGCCGCGGCGGCGGCGGCAAGCGCGTTCAGGACATTGTGTCGACCCGCGAGTCCGAGCCGTACGCGGGCCTGCTCGCCGGCAAGCGCGAGCGTGAATTGGGTGACAAAGGCGCCGCCCTCGATGCGGCCCTGTATCGCCGTCGCGCGTGCCTCGGCAGGCGCATCGACGCCGAAGCGGATGACGCGCGCGCCGCGCGACAGGCCGCGCCAGAGATCGTTGAACGGATCGTCGGCATTGATCACCGCCGTGCCCGACGGCGGGAGCGCCGCAAACATCTCGCCCTCCGCGCGCGCGACGCCCTCGAGGTCGCCGAAGCCATCGAGGTGCTCGTCGCCCGCATTCGTCACGAGCCCGATCGCGGGCTCGGCGAGCGCGGCAAGCGTCGCGATTTCGCCCGGGTGATTTGCGCCCATCTCGATCACCGCATGGCGGTGCGTGGGCTCGAGCCGGAGCAGCGTCAACGGGACGCCAATGTGGTTGTTCAGGTTGCCGCGCGTTGCCAGCGTGGGACCGGCAAGGCCGAGGATGGCGGCGAGAAGTTCCTTCGTCGTCGTCTTGCCATTGCTGCCGCCGACACCGAGGACGAGGGCCTTGCTCTTCCGGCGCCAGCCGCGCGCGAGCGCGGTCAATGCGTCCTGGGAGTCGGCGACAACCACCTGCGGCAGTCGGGAATCCACCGGCTTCTCGACGATCGCGGCCGCGGCGCCCCGCTCGGCCGCGGCAGCGGCGAACGCGTGACCGTCGAAGCGCTCGCCGCGCAGCGCCAGGAAAAGCTGGCCGCGTTCGACCGTACGAGAATCGATCGAGACGCCGTCAAACGCGGCGTCGGCGCCGGCGAGGCGCCCGCCGGTGGCAGCGACGACGTCCGACAACCGGCCTTTCACTGCGGGCTCCCGAGATGCGCGCGCAGGCACTCGCGGTCGCTGAAGGGCCGCCGTTCGCTGCCTACGATCTGGTAGTCCTCGTGTCCCTTGCCGGCGATCAATACGGCGTCGCCCGGGCGCGCCTCGTCGATCGCGGCGCTGATCGCGACTGCGCGATCGCGCTCGACGCGCGCCCGCTCGGGCGCGCGCAGGCCCGAAAGGATCATGGCGACGATGCGGTCCGCATCCTCGCCGCGCGGGTTGTCGTCGGTGACGATCACACGATCGGCCAGCCGTTCGGCCGCCTGCCCCATCAACGCGCGCTTGCCGGGATCGCGCTCGCCGCCGCAACCGAACACGACGAGCACCCGGCCACGCGCGTGCGCCCGGACCGCGGCAAGCGCCTTGGAGAGCGCGTCCGGCGTATGCGCGTAGTCGACGACTGCGAGCGCGCCGTTCGCGAGGCGGTGGCCTTCCATGCGACCCGGCGGCGCGGCGCAGGCGCCGAGCGCGCCGAGCGCATCGTCCACGTCGAACTGCCAGGCAAGCAGCATGCCAAGGGTGATCGCGAGATTTTCCGCATTGAACCCGCCGATCAGCCGCGAGCGCAGGCGCCGATTCCCGAAGTGGCCCCGGATCTCGAGCTCGATGCCGCTCGCGGCGGCGTGCACGCGCTCGACGTGGATGAAGCGCCGCGCCGCAGGGATGTCGCCGCCGACCGCAACTGCCGTCAGCTCCACGCCTTCCGTGAGAGTCGCGGCAAAACCCGCGCCGACGGGATCCCCGACGTTGATCACGGCGTGCTCGAGACCCGGCAGGCGGAACAGGCGCGCCTTGGCCTCGGCGTAGCGTTCCATCGTGCCGTGGTAGTCGAGGTGATCGCGGCTCAGGTTGCAGAAGCCGGCGACCCGCATGCGCACGCCGTCAATGCGTCCCTGGTCGAGCGCATGCGAGGAGACCTCCATTGCGACGTGCGTCGCCCCGGCGTCGGCCAGCGCCCGCAGCTGCCGGTGCAGCGTGATGACGTCGGGTGTCGTCAGCGATCGGCTTTCGACGCGCGGCGGGAAACCCACGCCGAGCGTGCCGAGATAGGCGCCGCGCCGCGAGAGGCGCTCCACGGCGCCGGCGAGCAGCCAGGCGCAGGTCGTCTTGCCGTTCGTCCCGGTCACACCCGCAACGGCAAGCCGCGAGGACGGGGCGTCGTAGAAGCGGTCCGCGATGCCGCCCAGCCGGTCGCGCAGCTCGCGCACCGCGACGTAGGCGATTTCGCCATTCGTCACCTCCGGCGATTTACCCTCGGCAGGATCCCAGAGGATCGCGCGCGCGCCGCGGTCCGCGGCCTGTCCGGCGCTATCGAGGCCGTGACGGCTGCCGCCCTTCAAGGCGACGAAGGCGTCGCCCTCGTCGACGGCCCGCGAATCGAGCGTCAGTCCCGCGACTGCGACTGGTGGAGCCGGCGCAATTCCCGCGAGCAGTACGTCAAGCCGCATCCGGGCGCTCAAGGCGAGGCCTCGGCAAAATTCAGCGGCGAAACGCGGGCGAGATCGTCCGGCGCAACCGACATCAGCCGAAGCGCGCCGGACGTGACCGCCGAAAAGACGGGTGCCGCGACGTCGCCGCCGTAATACAGCGCGCCGCGCGGCTCGTCGATCATGACGACGACCGCAAGCCGCGGCTGAGTCGCCGGCACGACGCCCGCGAAGACCGACAGGTAGCGGTCGGTAGAATAGCCGCCGGCGGTCGCCTTCCACGCCGTGCCCGTCTTGCCGGCGACGCGATAGCCGGGCACTGCCGCCTTGACGCCCGTGCCGGCCGAATGCACGACCCCTTCCAACAGGCCGATCAGGTCGCGTGCGGCTTTCTGCGGCAGTACGCGCTCGCCCGGGACAGGACCCTCGGCACGGCGGAAGGTGATCGGGCGATGCACGCCGAAGGCGCCCACGGTTGCGTAGGCCTGCGCGAGCTGCAGCGGCGTCACCGAGAGGCCATAGCCGTAGGCCATGGTCGCGATGCCGATCGGCCGCCAGTTGTCGGCGCTCGAGAGCAGTCCTGCCGACTCGCCCGGGAATCCGCTCGCCGTCACTTCACCGAATCCGAATGCGCGGAGCGTCCCGTACATCTGCTCGGGCTCGAGCGACAGCGCAATTTTCGCCATCGCGACGTTGCTCGAGAGCGCGAGGACCTCGCCCACATCGAGGATGCCGTGTTCGTGCTTGTCGCGAATCGTCTTGCGGCTGACGGTGAAGGGAGTCGCGTCGACCGTCGAATCGGACCGGTAACGGCCCGATGCGAGCGCAGCCGCGACCACGAACGGCTTGATGCTGGAGCCCGGTTCGAAGATGTCGGTCGCCGCGCGATTGCGATAGCGCGCGACCTCGTACTGCGTGCGGTCGTTCGGATTGAATGACGGCTGGTTCACCATCGCCAGCACTTCGCCGGTCGGGATGTCGATCACGATGACCGTGCCGGCGCGGGCCTGGTACGTGCGTATCGCCGACTTGAGTTCGCGATAGGCGAGATACTGGATGCGCAGGTCGAGGCTCGTGCTCAGATCCTCGCCCGGAACCGGCGTGCGGTTGATCTCGACGTTCTGGACCACGCGGCCGTGCCCGTCCTGGATTACGCGCTTCTCGCCGTCGATACCCGCGAGCGACCGGTTGTAGGCGAGCTCGAGCCCTTCCTGCCCGGCCTCATCGAGATTCGTGAAGCCGAGCACGTGCCCGGTCACTTCGCTGTTCGGGTAGTAGCGCTTGTATTCGCGAAGCAGGCGCACACCCGGAATCCCGAGCTTCTTGATCTTCTCGGCGTCCGCCGGATCGATGTGGCGGGCGACGTAGAGAAATTCCCGGTCGAGATTGCTGGTGACGCGCTGCTCAAGCCATTGGCGATTGAGTCCGAGCGCGCGCGCCAGGCGCGCGATGCCCTCGCCCGCCTGCGCAAACTCGGGCGGATCGACCCACACGGTGTCGACCGGGGAACTTGCTGCGAGCGGCTCTCCGAAGCGGTCGAGAATCGCGCCGCGATGCGCGAGCATCTTGGCGTTGCGCGCATGGCGCATGTCCGCCTGCTTGGCGATGAATTGCTGGTCGAAGACCTGGAGCTGGACGGACCGGCCGAGAACGACGATCGCCGCGAGGACGAGCAACCCGGTCAGCATCCGCGCGCGCAGCCGGAACTGCGGCGCATCGAACTCGACTTCGCCGTCCCTGCGCCTCATGGCGCGACGATCCGCACTTCGTCCGGTTTCGGCAGCGTCATGTGCAGGCGATCGCTCGCGACGCGCTCGACGAATCCGTGATTGGACCAGGCGCTCTGCTCGAGCTGTCGCTGCCCCCACTCGATGTTGAGGGCGTCGCGTTCCGAATTGAGGCGTTCGAGCTCGACGAAGAGCGTCCGCGACTCGTGTCGCGCGCGCACGACTGCGATCGCGGATGCGAGCACCGCGAGCCACAGGAGCGGAAGGCCGATCAGCGACCAGCGCCGGCTCACGAGGCGAGCCTCTCGGCGACGCGCATCACGGCACTGCGTGCGCGCGGATTGCGGGCGACTTCCGACTCGTCGGCGAAGTTCGCCCGTCCGACGAGCCGAAGCCGCGGACGCGCGGCGGCCGGCACGGCCGGGAGGCCCGCCCAGGCCGGGTCCTCGCGCGAAGCCGTCCGCATGAACCGCTTGACGATGCGGTCCTCGAGCGAGTGGAAGCTGATCACGACGAGGCGTCCCGCCGGTGCGAGCGCCGCGACCGCCTGCGGCAGCGCGCGCTCGATCTCACCGAGTTCGTCGTTGACGTGGATGCGAAGCGCCTGGAACGTGCGCGTCGCCGGATGGCGGCCGGGCTCGCGCCCCGGCACGGCGGCCGCGACGATTCCGGCCAGGCGTCCCGTCGTGTTGACCGTTCCCGAATTCCGTGCTTCCACGATCGCGCGCGCGATGCGCCGCGCATGCCGCTCTTCGCCAAGCCTCGCGATCACCGCGCCGATCTCCCGTTCGTCCGCCCGCGCGAGGAATGCGGCCGCGGACTCGCCGGCGTCGGGATCCATGCGCATGTCGAGCGGACCGTCGCGCAGGAAGCTGAAACCGCGCCGCGCTTCGTCCAACTGCGGCGAGGAGACGCCGAGATCGAAGAGGATGCCCTGCGCGCTTCCCGCGGCAACATGCTTTCCGAGCTCGGAGAAAGGCGCGCGCACGATGGTCGCGCGCGCATCCGCGGAAAAAAGCACGGACGCGGCCGCGCAGGCCTCGGGATCGCGATCGATTGCAAGCAGCCTCCCCTCTTCCCCGAGCCGGCCGAGGATCTCCCCGGCATGACCACCGCGACCGAACGTCGCGTCCACGTAGCAGCCGTCGGCCCGGATCGCGAGCGCGTCGAGCGCTGCGTCCCGGAGCACCGGCGCGTGTACCCCGCCGCGCGGCTCCTCATCGGGCACGCCGTTCGGCGCGCCGATCACAACGAAAGCAAACCGAGTTCCGCCGGCAGCGACGTCGGCGATTCCTCGCCGTTCAGCCACTGTTCGCGACGTTCTTCCCAACGCTGCTCATCCCACAGCTCGAAGCGATTGCCCTGCCCGATCAGCATCGCCGCGCGATCCAAATGAGCGAATCCGCGCAGCGTCGGCGGAAGCAGCAGGCGCCCGTGCCCGTCGAGCTCGATGTCGGTCGCGTAGCCGACCATCAGTCGCTGCAGGCGCCGCGTGTGATCGTTCAACGTCGGCAGCCGCATGAGCTTGCGTTCGATCTCTTCCCAATCGGGTAGCGGATAAATCAGCAGGCATTGATCGCGGTCGATCGTGACGACGAGTCGGGATTCGCCGCGTTCGGCGAGGCGCTCGCGATACCGGGTAGGAATGACCATCCGGCCCTTCGCGTCGAGGGTGACCTTTGTGGCGCCGCGGAACATGTTTCAAAACGGGGCGTTGCCCCATTCCCCCCCACTTTCTCCCACTCGCCGCCACTATAGGCAGGCGAGACCGGGGGGTCAACGGGTTGGCGCGAGAAAAATTGTGACGCGTCAGTCACTTAGCGCCGATGACGAATGCCCAGTCTCAAACGGGTCTGCGATACGGAAATCAGCGACTTACGAGCCGCTCTTACAGCGGTTTGTCAGCAGACCCCGGATTTAGGGGAAAACCGAAGGCGTTTCCGCCTTCGATTCTCGGTTTGAGACAGAAAAAAGAGTCGGCCGATAAGCCGGGTTCTGTCGAGGGCAATCATTCCTCTGGGATGCGCGTCGCCGCGCACCTCAAGCAGCCTACCCGGAAGCGCGCGCGGGCCGCGCGTTGCGGCTTTCGCCGCGTGCTTCCCTATTTGGCCTTGCTCCCGGCGGGGTTTGCCTTGCCGTCGCCGTTGCCGTCGACGCGGTGCGCTCTTACCGCACCATTTCAACCTTGCCGTCACGCTTGCGCGCGCTTGGGCGGTATCTTTTCTGTTGCACTTTCCGTGGGCTCACGCCCCCCAGGCGTTACCTGGCGCCGTGCCATGCGGAGCCCGGACTTTCCTCCGCATTCTTTCGAATACGGCGATTGCCTGGCCGACTCCCGCGCACAAGATAGTGTGTCGTGCCCCGCGCCTCAAGCGGAATCGGGCGGCGGCTCTTTCGTGAGTTTGAGCGCACGCGCATAGGCGTCTGCCCGGCGCACGCCGGTCAATCCCGCGGCGGCCGCCGCCGCCGAGGAGGGCGGCAGGTATCTGAGCAGTACGCCGAGCGTTTCGTCGAGACGCGCGGCGGCAGGCTCGGGCTCGGCGGCCCCTTCGACCAGTACCACGCATTCGCCGCGCCGCATGTCCGGATCCTCCTTCGCGCGTAGCGCCAGTTCCCCGAGGCTCCCGCGATAGAAGGTCTCGAAGCGCTTGGTCAGCTCGCGCGCGACGCAGGCGCGCCGCGACTCGCCGCAGGCAACGGCGAGGTCCTCGAGACATTCGGCGATCCGATGCGGCGCCTCGTAGAGGACGAGCGTGCGAGTTTCTCCCGCGAGTTCCGTGAGGCGGCGCCTGCGCGCGGCCGCGCGCGCCGGCAGGAATCCTTCGAAGCAGAACCGGTCGCTCGGCAGGCCCGCGGCGGAGAGCGCGGCAATCGCCGCAGTGGGGCCGGGAATCGGTATCACCACGATGCCGGCATCGAGCGCCGCACCGAGGAACTGATAGCCCGGATCGCTGATGAGCGGCGTGCCGGCGTCGCTGACAAGCGCGATGCTTTCCCCGGCGCGCAGGCGCGTGACGAGCTCGGCGGCGCGCGCACGCTCATTGTGCTCGTGCAGGGACACCAGCGGCCGTTCGAGACCGAGTTCGCGCAGCAAATGCGCGCTGTGGCGCGTGTCCTCCGCCGCGACCGCGCTGACACCTGCGAGAATCTCGCGCGCCCGCGCAGAAATGTCGCCCATGTTGCCGATCGGCGTCGCGACGACATAGAGCACGCCCGGCTGAGTGGCTATAAGATGTCCCTCCCCGACCGCACCTGCTATTACTGCGGAGGTGCGGCGGGATGATCCTCGCCAAGGGCCGCTGCCGATGCAAGCGAATCTCAGGATCGCCAGGAATTCCGTCGCCGCACTACTGTTCGCGACACTCCTGGCCTCGTGCCAGATGGCGGGCCTGCCGACTCAGGGCGGCGCGGACGCGGCCGCCGAACGCGGCGAGCGCCAGGCACGCCAGGGTGATCACCTGGCCGCGGCGCGCAGCTACGAGGCCGCGGCGCGAAGCGCGATCGAAAGCGACCGCAATCCCTACTGGCTCGCCGCGGCAGGCCAATGGCTTCAGGGCGCCGACGTCACCGCGGCGGAGGCCGCGCTCGCAAACGTGACGGCGCCGCTCTCCGCCGCCGACACGCGCGAACGGCTCCGGCTGGACATCGAAGTCGCGCTCGCGCGCGGCGACACTGCGCGCGCGGCCGAACTCCTGCGAGGAATTTCGGGCGACGACGCGGCTACGCTCGCGACGCGCGCCCGCGTGCAATTCGGAAGCCTGCGGATCGCGGACGCCGTCTCGAGCCTGATCGCGCGCGACCGGCTCCTCACGAACGCCGACGACCGGCTTGCCAACCAACGCATGATCGTCGACGGGATCCGTGCTGCGGTCCTCCGCGGCGGCGATGCGCGGGCGCCGGCGGGCGCCGATCCGGTACTCGCGGGCTGGCTCGAACTGGGGCGCATCATCACCGACACGCAGGCGGGAGCGCTCGGCGCGCAGCGCCGGCTACAGGGCTGGCGCGAACGCTATCCCGCGCATCCGGCGAACGAATCCCTCTGGAAAGGTCTGGCCGACCGACCTACGGCCGTGAGCGATCAGCCGCGCCAGGTCGCTCTGCTCCTGCCCCTGTCGGGCCGTGCGGCCACCGCGGGGAGCGCGGTGCGCGACGGCTTCCTGAGCGCCTACTACGACGACGGCAGCGCGTCACGGCCGCGGCTCAAGATCTACGACGTTTCGGCGCGCGACGCGCCCTCCAGTTATCTCCAGGCGCTTGCGGACGGCAGCGATTTCGTCGTCGGTCCGCTCACGCGCGAGGAGGTCGCGGCGCTTGCGACGCTCGCCGATGGCCGCGCGACGACGCTTGCGCTCAATTTCCTGCCGGACGGCGTGCAGGTGCCGGACCGTTTCTTCCAGTACGCGTTGTCGCCCGAAGACGAGGCCCGGCTCGCGGCACGGCGCATCGTCGCCGATGGCCGGATGAGCGGCGTGACGCTCGTGCCGCAGTCAGATTGGGGCCGTCGGGTGCAGGCTGCATTCGCCGAGGAAATCGCCGCGGCAGGCGGCCAGGTGGTGGACCGCGCGGATTACCTGCCTTCCACCGCCGACTTCAACGATCTCCTGCGCCGCCTGCTGCGCACCACCGGCCAGCGCGGCAGCGCGCCCCGTGGCGACGCGCAGTTCATCTTCGTCGCTGCGCAGCCTGTGTACGGGCGGCTGATCCGGACGCAGCTGCGGTTCAATTACGCGAGTGCGCTGCCGATGTACGCGACTTCCGACATCTACGATCCCGCCGGCGCCGGCAATGTGAATGTGGATCTCGATGGCGTGATATTTCCGGACATGCCGTGGATCATCGATCCCCAAGGCCCGTCCGCGAGCGCGCGCGAAACCGCCGATCGCGTCTGGCCGGGACGCAACGGCCAGCTCGATCGTCTGCATGCGTTCGGCTACGACGCATTCCGCCTGATCGGCGAGCTGAGGCGGCTGCGCTCCGGCAACTCGACGCCGCTTCCGGGCGTGACCGGCAGGCTCGCCGTGGACGCCCAAGGCCGTGTGCACCGCGAGCTCGACTGGGCGCAGATCGTCGGCGGCCGGCCCGTGCCCTGGCCGCAGCCGCTCGCGGTCCCTCCCGCGACATGAGCGCCGCGCCGCATCTCGCGCTCGGCCGGGCGGCCGAGGCGGCGGCGGCCCGGCACCTCGAGCGCGCGGGTTATCGCATCCTCGCGACCAATTTCCGCGCGAAAGGCGGCGAACTCGATATTGTCGCCATGGACGCCACGGCACTCGCGATCGTCGAAGTCCGCTATCGAGCCAGCGATCGATTCGGCGGCGCAGCCGCCAGCATCACGTCTGGAAAGCGAAACCGTATCGTCCGCGCCGCCCGCGCCCTGCTCGCCACCCACCCGCCATTGGCCAAACTGCCGGCACGCTTTGACGTCGTCGAGGTCAGTGGTGAGGCCGACTCGCTAAACTGCAGCCTCATCCGCGGCGCATTCAGTCTCTGACACATCGCCACGCCGCGAGCGAGGGGACACCCCGCCGGATCGAGCTCGCGGCGCGACAAGAAAATTCGTTACTTGATGACGCGGAGCTTCGGCCGGCTGCCCGTATCGCCGGGACCCGACACCGGAGGCGGCGCTTCGCCCTCGTCCTGGAACAGCATGCCTTGACCGGTTTCACGCGCGTATATGCCGAGTACCGAGGCGACAGGAACGCGCACGTGCTGCGAGACACCGCCGAAGCGGGCGGAGAATTCGATCCAGTCGTTGCCGAGCTTGAGACCCTGGGTTGCCTGCCAGCTCACATTCAATGTGATGCGTCCGTCTCGCACGTAGGCCCGCGGCACCTCGGCGGTCGCGGCACTTGCATCGACGACCAGGTGCGGCGTCTGGTTATTCGCGGTCATCCATTCGTGCATCGCGCGAACCAGGTAGGGCCGTCGCGAAACCTGCGCCGCGGCCATGGATTCAGCTCCTCATCGCGGTCGCGGGCGGATCACTTCACGTCCTTCCAGTATTCCTTATAGAGGAACCACGTGAAGGCCGTGAACATCAGCAGGAAAAGGATGACCCAGACGCCGAGCGACTCGCGCTGCGCCTTGTTGGGTTCGGAGACGTATTCGAGGAAAGCGACGGTGTCGCGCACGAAGCTCTCGAAGGAGGCGGCCGGCATCTCGCCCGGCGCGAGCGGATCGAGCGCGACCAGATGCGTCGCCTCCTTTCCTTCCTTGTCCACCGTCTTTTCGAAGCGCGGCTGCTGCGAGCCCTGGAGGCCGGCAAGCACGTTCGGCATGGCCGTCTGCGGCAGCACCGCGTTGTTCGCACCGGTCGGGCGCGACGGGTCCATGTAGAAGGACTTCAGGAAGGTGTAAACGTAGTCCACGCCGCGGCTGCGGGCGATCAGCGAGAGATCCGGCGGCGCGTTGCCGAACCACTGCCGGGCCTTGTCCGCCGGCATGGCCGATTCCATCGTGTCGTAGATGCGCACGCCCGTGAACATCAAATTCGCGCGCACCTCGTCCTCGGTCAACGCGAGGTCCTCGGCCAACTGGCTGTAGCGCATGTACTTCGCCGAATGGCAGCCGAGGCAATAGTTGACGAAGTTGCGGGCGCCGCGCTGTAGTGAGGCGAGGCTCGAGACGTCGGTGTTCGCTTGCTGGAGCGGAAATCCCTCGCCCGCAGCGAGTGCAGCCGCCGGCACGACCGCGATCAGGATGAGAAGCCCGCGCAACCGCCTCAAGAGGTCACCCGTGTCGGCTCGGGCGTGGTGCGATCGATGCGCGAGTACCAGGGCATGGCGAGGAAGAAGGCGAAGTAGAGGAGCGTGCCGATGACGGACAGGGTCTGGAACGGCTGCACCGCGGGCTTCAGGCCGCAGTAGCCGAGCAGGATGAAGTCGGCGGCGAACACCATCAGCGCGGTCTTGTAGATCGGGCCGCGGTAGCGGATCGACTTGACCGGCGAGCGGTCGAGCCAGGGCACGAAGAACAGCAGCAGGATGGCGGCGAACAGGACCAGCACGCCCCACACCTGGGTGCCGGCGAAGGCCGGCACGGCGCGCAGGATCGCGTAATAAGGTGTGAAGTACCAGACCGGGGCGATGTGCTCGGGAGTCAGGAGCGGGTTGGCCGGCTCGAAGTTCGGCGCCTCCAGGAACAGGCCGCCCATCTCGGGGGCGAAGAAGACGACGGCCGCAAACAGCACCAGGAACACGCTGAGGCCAAACAGGTCCTTGACCGTGTAGTAGGGATGAAACGGGATGCCGTCCACCGGATGGCCGTCCGGCCCCTTGGTCTGCTTGATCTCGATGCCGTCCGGGTTGTTGGAGCCGACCTCGTGCAGCGCCAGGATGTGGGCGACGACCAGGAAGATCAGCACCAGCGGCAAGCGCGACCACGTGCAGCGCGAAGAAGCGGTTGAGGGTGATGTCGGAGATGAAATAGTCGCCGCGGATCCACTCGATCAGCCAGTCGCCGATCAGCGGGAAGGTGCCGAACAGCGACACGATCACCTGCGCGCCCCAGTAGGACATGTTGCCCCAGGGCAGCAGGTAGCCGAAGAAGGCCTCCGCCATCAGCGCCAGATAGATCAGCACGCCGAAGATCCACAACAGCTCGCGCGGCTTGCGGTGCGAGCCGTAGAGCAGCGCCCGGAACATGTGCAAATAGATGACGATGAAGAAGGCGGAAGCGCCGGTCGAGTGCAGGTAGCGGATCAGCCAGCCCCACTCGACGTCGCGCATGATGTACTCGACCGAGCCGAACGCCTCGGTGGCGGAGGGCTTGTAGCTCATGGTCAGGAAGATGCCGGTAATGAGCTGCAGCGCGAACACGGTCAGCGCCAGCCCGCCGAAGTAATACCAGAAGTTGAAGTTCTTCGGCGCGTAATACTCCGACACGTGCTCTTTCCAGAGCTGGGTCATCGGAAAACGCTCGTCGATCCACGCGCCCAGTGCCGCCAGCCTGCCGGTCCGAGTCGGAACTGCCCGTCCTTCCATCAGGCGGCGCTCCCCTCGTCGATGCCGATCACGAGGTGGCCGCTGTCCGCGAAACTGTACGGCGGAATTTCCAGGTTGGTCGGCGCGGGCACGTTGCGGAACACACGCCCCGACAGGTCGAACTTGGAACCGTGGCAGGGGCAGAAGAAACCGCCGGGCCAGTCCGCATTCAGCACGCCGTCAGCGCTTGCGCCCGGATTCAGGCGATTCTGCGGAAGGCAGCCGAGGTGGGTGCAGACACCGAGCACGACCAGGTACTCAGGATTGATCGCGCGCGCGGCATTCTTCGCGTATTCGGGCTGTCGCGAGTTGTCCGAGGCGGGATCCGCGAGCGTATCGTCGTGCGAGGCGAGTTTCGCAATCATCTCGGGCGTGCGCCGCACGACCATGACGGGCTTGCCGCGCCATTCGATCTTGAGCATCGCGCCCGGCTCGAGCTTGCTGATGTCGATTTCGACCGGCGCGCCCAGCGCCTTCGCACGGGCACTCGGTTTCCAGGACGCCAGGAACGGCACGGCGGCGAAGGCGACACCGACGGCCCCGGTCAGGGTCGTCGCCACGGTGAGTAATTGCCGCCTTCCCCTGTCGATTGCTTCACTCATCGATCGATTTTCGTTCGTTGCAGGGATTGCCGCATTATACACGGCCATACACGGACGATCGGAGGCGGCCGCGCTCATGTCGGTCATCCCGGGCTGGTTGCGCTGGATTTCTCCCTGGGTCGCGCTCGGACTCGCCGCAGCGCTCGCATTCGTATTGCTGCGGCCCGCGCCGGAAGCCGCGGCGCCGGCCGCATCCCCGCCCGCGCCTTCCGAAACGCCGGCCGCTGTGGCCGACGGTGCCGACGGCCCGCAAGCGGCCGCAGCGGCGGCGCCGCCGCAATTCGTCAGTTATGCCGACGCCGTGGACGCCGCCGCGCCCGCGGTCGTCAACATATATACCGAGCGGCGCGTCGTCGTGCCGAACGTCGCGGGCCTGCCGCCGCAGTTCGGCCAGCTGTTCGGCGAAGTGTGGCCCGAATATCGCGAGCGCGTCGAACGTAGCCTCGGATCCGGGATCATCTATGACGTCCGCGGCCATGTCGTCACGAATTACCACGTGATCGCGCTCGCGACTCAAGTGCGCGTTCAGCTCCGCGACGGACGCGAATCGCCGGCGACGCTCGTCGGCGTCGACCGGGACACCGATCTCGCGGTGCTCAAGATCGATCTCGGAACGCTGCCGATCATGCCGCTCGGTCGTTCGGACCGGCTGCGAGTCGGAGAGCCCGTGCTTGCGATCGGCAATCCGCTCGGACTCAACCATACCGTCACGCAAGGCATCGTGAGCGCCACGGGGCGCGGGCAACTGGGCGTCACAACGTTCGAGAATTTCATCCAGACCGATGCCGCGATCAACTTCGGCAATTCCGGCGGCGCGCTCATTGACGCCACCGGAAAACTCGTGGGCCTCAACAGCGCAATCGCGGGCCGCCAGGCCGGCATCGAGGGCATCGGTTTCGCCATTCCCGTCGATCTCGTGCGCGGCGTCGTCAATGCGATCCTGCGGGACGGGAAGGTCGTGCGCGGCTGGATCGGGGTCGTGCCCCGGAATCTGAGCGCGGCCGAAGTGGAGCAATCCGGGGTTCCCGACGGATCGGTGTTCGTCCGCTACGTCTATCCGCGAAGTCCCGCCGAAACGCAGGGCGTTTCAAGCGGCGACGTCATCACGCAGGTGAACGGCTCACCGCTGCGGGGTGCGCAGGATCTGCTCTCGCGGGTCGCGATGCTGAAACCCGGACAGGGAGTTCGGCTCAGGCTCTGGCGCCGCGGGCCCGCGGAGGGAGAAGCCCTCGAGCACAACGTGAGAATCAAGGTCGTGGAGCGGCCGCAGGAGGCCGGGGCGTCACGCTCGTCCTGAACCGCGCCGGTCTTACGTGGTCGGGCCCGGCAGGCGGCGGATGTCGGCGCCGAGGCGGCCCAGCTTTTCCTCGATGAGCTCGTAGCCACGGTCGATGTGATAGATGCGCTGCACGTCGGTCGTGCCCGCCGCGACCAGGCCCGCAAGCACGAGACTCGCGGACGCGCGCAGGTCGGTCGCCATGACGGGCGCGCCGGAGAGGCGCGGCACTCCGTGGATCACGGCCGTGTGCCCCTCGATGCGCACGTCGGCGCCGAGGCGGCGCAACTCCAGCATGTGCATGTAGCGGTTTTCGAAGATCGTTTCGACGATCGTCGCGACGCCGTCGGCCACGGCGTCGAGCGCGGCGAACTGCGCCTGCATGTCGGTCGGGAAACCCGGATGCGGGGCCGTGCGGATGTCCACGGCGGCCGGGCGGCGCCCGTGCATGTCGACCTCGATCCAGTCGGCCCCGACCGTCACGACGGCGCCCGCCTCGCGCAATTTCGCGATCACGGCGTCGAGATGATCGGGGCGGGAATCCGCGACGCGCACGCGACCGCCGGTGATCGCTCCCGCGACGAGAAACGTGCCGGTCTCGATGCGATCCGGCAATACCCTGTATTCGCAGGCGCCCAGCCGTTCGCGACCTTCGATCACGATCGTATCCGTGCCGGCTCCCGTAATCTCCGCGCCCATTGCGGTCAGGAAGCCCGCGAGGTCCGCGACCTCGGGTTCGCGCGCGGCGTTCTCGATGACGGTGCGGCCGCGGGCGAGCGTCGCCGCCATCATGAGATTTTCGGTGCCCGTGACGGTCACGGTTTCGAGCACGATGCGCGCGCCGCGTAGCCGCCCTGCTTTCGCGTGGATATAGCCGCTTTCGATCGCGATCTCTGCGCCCATCGCCTCGAGCCCGGCCACATGCAGATTGACCGGGCGCGCGCCGATCGCGCAGCCGCCGGGCAGCGACACGCGCGCCTCGCCATGGCGCGCGAGGAGCGGGCCGAGCACAAGGATCGAAGCGCGCATGGTCTTGACGAGTTCATAGGGCGCGACCGGCTCGCCGAGCCCGCGCGAATCGACCTCGACGCGCGACCCGTCGCCGGCCGTCACCGCGACTCCCATCCGCCTGAGCAGCCGGATCATCGTCGTCACGTCGTGGAGCTTCGGCACGTTGCCGATCAAAACCGGCGCATCGGCCAGAAGTCCCGCTGCGAGGATCGGCAACGCGGCGTTCTTGGCGCCCGAGGCGCGCACCTCGCCGTCGAGTCGCCGGCCGCCCGTGATCTGCAGCTTGTCCAGAGGCGTGTTTCCCTAGCCGGCCTTGCGGCCCGCCCATTCGTCGGGCGTCGGCGTGTCGAGCGAGAGAGCGTGGATCTCCCCACCCATCGCTCCGCCGAGGGCTCGATAGACGAGCTGGTGCCGCTGCAGCGTCCGCATGCCCGCGAACTGCGGAGCGATCACGAGCGCCGAGAAGTGCACGTTGTCGTCGGAGACGACGCGAACCGTCGCCCCAGGCAGTGCGGTCTCGATCTGCTGGCTGATGTCGTCCGGCGTCATCGACGCATTCTAACGGTGCGAGGTCCGGAATGGTGCCGGTGTATGATGCCGGACCGCACTGAAATGCCGCGCAATCACGATGAATGACGCCGCCGACAGCAAGCGCCTGATCGAGATGGGGCGCGAAGCGCTCCGGATCGAGGCCCGCGCGGTCGCCGCGCTCGTGGACCGCCTCGGCGACGAGTTCGCGATGGCCTGCCGGATGCTGCTCGCCTGCCGCGGCCGCGTGGTGGTCTCCGGCATGGGCAAGTCGGGCCACATCGGCGGCAAGATCGCCGCCACGCTCGCGAGCACGGGCACACCCGCATTCTTCCTGCACCCGGCCGAGGCAAGCCACGGGGATCTCGGCATGGTCGCCAAGGGCGACGTCGTGCTCGCCATCTCCTACTCCGGCGAAACCGCGGAGCTGCTGACTATCCTGCCCCTCTTCAAGCGCATGGACGCGCCGCTCGTTTCCATGACCGGCAATCCGCTCTCGACGCTCGCACGCGAAGCCGAGGTCCACCTCGACATCAGCGTGCCCGCCGAAGCCTGTCCGCTGAACCTGGCGCCGACGGCGAGCACGACCGCGACGCTTGCGATGGGCGACGCGCTTGCCGTCGCGCTGCTGAAGCATCGCGGTTTCACCGAAGAGGATTTCGCGCGCTCTCATCCGGGCGGCACGCTCGGCCGCCGCCTGCTGCTTCGCGTCTCCGACGTCATGCGCCGCGGAAACGACCTGCCAACGGTGCGGCCGGACACGCCGCTGCCCGAAGGGCTGCTGGAGATGTCGCGCAAGCGCCTCGGCCTCGCCGCAGTGGTCGACGGAGACCGCCGTGTCCTTGGAATATTCACCGACGGCGACCTGCGGCGCGCGCTCGACCGCAAAGTGGACATCCACAAGAGCACCATGGCCGACGTGATGACCCGAGGCGGCCGCACCATCGGCCCGCATGAACTCGCGGCCGAAGCCGTGCTGATGATGGAAAAGCACTCGATCAACGGCCTACTCGTGCTCGACGAGAAGGGCGCGCTGATCGGCGCGCTGAACGTGCATGACCTGCTGCGCGCGGGCGTGATGTGACGCCGGCCGCCGACGTGTCGCTCGTCGTGCTGGACGTCGACGGTGTTCTGACCGACGGTCGCCTCTGGTACGGTCCGGACGGCGAGAACCTGAAGGTCTTCGACGTGCGGGATGGACACGGCATCAAGACCTTGATCGCTGCCGGCATCGGCGTCGCGGTGATTTCCGGCCGGCGCTCGTCCGCAGTCACGGCGCGCATGCGTGAACTCGGTGTCAGCGATGTCGCACAGGGCGTCGGCGACAAGGCGCGCGCGCTCGCCGAACTGCTGAAGCGCAATGCCATCGACGCGCGCCGCGTCGCCTGCCTCGTCGACGATACGCCCGACCTGGATCTCATGGCGGCTGTCGGCCTGCCGGCGGCGGTTGCCGATGCGCACCCGGACGTGCTGGCCGCGGCCGGCCACGTGACCCGCGCGAAGGGCGGCCGCGGCGCGGTGCGCGAGTTCTGCGACTGGTTGCTGGCCGCGAGAGGCAAGGCGGAGTGACAGCCCGGATCATTCTGTTCGCCGCGCTCATCGCGCTTTTTGCGGTCCTCGTGCAATGGCGGGTCTTCGACCGGGATCCGGAACCGGAAACCGCGGATGTACAGAGACCCGGCTATTTCCTGACCGGCGTCGATCTCGAAGAATTCGGCGCGGACGGCGCATTGCGCATCGGACTCCAATCGATCTCGGCCAACGAGGATCCGGCGAGCGGCATCGTCCGGCTCGCGGACGTCGCCGTCGACTATCACACGCCGAATGGAAGGCGCTGGGATCTCACGGCCGCCGAAGCGCGCGTGCCTCCGGGTGGGCGAGTCGTCGAATTCGAAGGCGACGTCCACCTGCGCGGCGTGCCGGGCGAGGATGCGAGCGTCGCGGAACTCGAAACGGAGCGCATGACGCTCGACACCGTGGCCGAGACCGCCCAGAGCAACGGCCCCGTCGAGCTGGCATTCGGAACGCACCGCATGCAGGCGCTCGGCATGCGTGCCGACCTGAAAGCGGGCACCCTGAAACTGGTGGCGAACGTCAATGGCCACTTCACGCCCTGAGATCCTCGCGGTCGCCCTGCTCTGCGCCGTCGCCGGAAACGCGGCAGGGGCGCAGGAACGCGCGCAACTCCCGATCGAGGTCAAGGCGAACTCGAACGATTTCGATTACCAGAACGGCGTGCTGAAGTTTGACACGATCACGATCACGCAGGGCCAGATCCGGATCACTGCCGATCGCGCCGTCGCGACCGGGCTCGACTTCGAGGAGAGCCACTGGGAGTTCACCGGAACCGTGCGGATCTCGATGCCCGACGGCGCGCTCGCGAGCGAGACGGCGCGCGTCCGGTTTTCCGGTGGCGAGATCGCTAGCGCGACCGTGACGGGCGCGCCCGCGACCTTCGAGCAGCAGCGCAAGGATGAGCACGCCGAGGGCCGCGCGAACCGCATCGACTACGACCTGAAGCGCGGGACCGTCGAGTTGACCGGTGACGCCTGGCTTAAAGACGCGCGAACCGAGCTCACGAGCGCGACGCTGGTATACAGCACCGCGAATCAGCGCGTCATCTCGAAGGAACCGGTCGTAATCACGATCCAGCCGGAGGAGAAATCCCCGGAAACGCCGAAACCTCCGCCATGAGCGAGCTCTCGGCGACGGGGCTCGAGAAGAGCTATCGCAAGCGCAAGGTGGTCTCGTCGCTGTCGATCTCCATCGAGAGCGGCGAGGTCGTCGGGCTGCTCGGCCCGAACGGCGCAGGCAAGACGACCGCGTTCTACATGATCGTGGGCCTCGTGCCCTGCGATGGCGGCCGCATCGAGCTCGACGGCGAGGACATAACGTCGTTGCCCATGCACGCGCGCGCGCGGCGCGGGCTTGGCTACCTGCCGCAGGAACCCTCGATCTTCCGCCGGCTGACCGTGTCCGACAACGTCATGGCCATCCTCGAAACGCGCGGTGATCTCGACGGCGCGACCCGCGACGAAGCGCTCGAGCGCCTGCTCGAGGAACTGCATGTCGCGCACCTCCGGGATCACATGGGCATGAGCCTGTCGGGCGGCGAACGGCGGCGCGTCGAAATCGCCCGTGCGCTCGCGGCGAATCCCGCCTTCATCCTTCTAGACGAACCGTTCGCGGGCGTCGACCCGCTGTCCGTGCACGACATCCAGCGCATCGCGAGGCATCTCGCCGAGCGCGGGATCGGCGTCCTGATCACCGACCATAACGTCCGGGAAACGCTCGGAATCTGCGGCCGGGCCTACATCGTCAACCAGGGCACGGTGCTGGCCTCCGGAACGGCGGACGAGATCCTTGCAAATCCCGAGGTGCGCAAGGTCTACTTGGGGCAGGATTTCCGGCTCTGACGGCGCGGCTTACGCCGCCTGCGGGGCCGCCGCCGAGGCCGCCGCCGCCGAATGATGAAACCCAGCCTGCAGCTCAGGATCGGCCAACAGCTGACGATGACGCCGCAGCTGCAACAGGCCATTCGCCTGCTGCAGCTGCCGACGATCGAACTGCAGGCCCAGGTTCAGCAGGCGCTCGAAAGCAATGTTCTGCTCGAATCGGACGAGGACTTCGAATCCACCTGGGCGATGGATACCCTGCCCGGCCAGGCTTCCGCTGACGCGGAAGCCGGCAAGGCCGCGGAGCCGGTTGTCGAGATCGGCGACGAGTGGGCCGAACCCAGCGCCGCGGAATCGGAGACGCCCTGGTCCGGCTCCGGCTCCGGCGACCAGGACCTGGCTGACGAGTCTGGCCGCACCCTGCACGACCACCTCTCCTGGCAGCTCGAGCTCGCGCATCTTCCCGCCGAATCGCTCGCGATCGGTCGCGCGCTGATCGACGCGATCAACGACGACGGCTACCTGACGGAAAGCCTCGAGGCCATTGCCGACACGGTCGCGAGCGAAGTCATGGGTGAAGTCGCGGCCGACGCGGCCTCCGTCGAGGGTGTACTCGCAGTCCTCCAGCAGTTCGACCCCGCGGGCGTCGGCGCACGCTCCGTCGCCGAATGCATCGAGCTGCAGCTTGCGCAACTCGACCCCGGAACGCCAGGGCTCGAGGCCGCGCGCACCCTCGCCCACCGCCACCTCGAACTGGTGGCAGGCCAGCAGTTCCCGGCCCTGCAGAAAGAGATGCACTGCAGCGGACCCGAACTCGATGAGGCGCTCGCGCTCGTCCGCAGCTGCCACCCGCGTCCCGGCGCGGCATTCCAGGCGCTCCGAACCGAATATGTCGTGCCGGACGTCTATGCGCGCCGCACGCCGCAGGGCTGGGTAGTCGAACTGAATCCGATGGCGCTGCCTCGCATCCGCCTGAACGAGGGCTATGCCGGCATGATCACGCGCGGGCCGGACCACGCGGTGCTCCGCACGCAGCTGCAGGAAGCGCGCTGGCTGCTGCGCAGCCTGGAGATCAGGAATGACACAATGCTTCGGGTCGCGCGCACCATCGTCGAGCGACAGCAGGCTTTTCTCGACCGGGGCGAGGAATCCATGCAGCCGATGATCCTGCGCGACGTGGCCGAGGCCGTGCAGATGCACGAGTCGACGATCTCGCGCATCACGACCGGCAAGTACCTGCATACGCCGCGTGGCGTATTCGAATTCCGCTTCTTCTTCTCGAGCCACGTGTCCGGCGATGACGGCGCAGGCGTCTCCTCGACCGCAATCCGTGCGAGGATCCGCAAGCTGATCGCGCAGGAAGCACCGGATCGTCCGCTGTCCGACCAGCAGCTCGTGGAGATGCTCGCGGCCGATGGAATCCAGGTGGCGCGCCGCACGGTCGCCAAATATCGCGAGGCACTTGGCATCGCGCCCTCGAGCGCGCGGCGCCAGTCCACGGCGCGCTGAACGCGCCAAAGAACACGAGAGACGACTAAGGAGTATCCATCCATGCAACTGACGCTGACCGGCCATCACATCGACGTCACCCCGCCGCTTCGCGACTATGTGCGGAAGAAGCTGGACCGCGTCCTGCGCCATTTCGAGCAGGTTATCGACGTGCATTGCGTGCTGACTGTCGAGAAGCTCGTGCACAAGGCCGAGGCAACGCTCGGCGTCAGCGGGGCCGTGATCCATGCGGACGCGAAGGACGGTGACATGTACGCGGCGATCGACGCGCTGGCGGACAAGCTCGATCGCCGCCTGCGCAAGCACAAGGAAAAGCAGCGTGATCATCACGCGGCCGAAGTCGCGCGAGGCCGGTCGGCCTGAGCCGGATCCCGATGATCCGTCTCGTCGTCGTCAGCGGACTTTCCGGCTCCGGCAAGAGCGTGGCGCTCAACATGCTGGAGGATCTCGGCTGGTACTGCATCGACAACATTCCGGCAGGGCTCGTGCAGGCGCTGGTCTCCCACTCGCTGCGCACCGAGGAGCCGATTTACCGCCGCCTGGCCGTCGGTCTCGACGCGCGCAATCGTCCGGACGATCTCGCCTCGATTCCGACCCTGGTGGCCGACCTCCGCCGCTCTGGACTGCGCTGCGAAGTCCTCTATCTCCATGCGGAGAACGAGGTGCTGCTGCGCCGCTATGCCGAAACACGCCGGCGTCATCCGCTGGCCGGCGCCGACCGCAGCCTTGCCGACGCGATCGCCGAGGAGCGACGCCTCCTCCACCCTCTGATCGACAGCGCCGATCTCGTCATCGACACCTCGCGCATGAGCGTGCACGAGCTTCGCGACCTGATCGCGCAGCGGGTCGAACCTCAGGCGCCGGGAAGGCTCTCCATCCTGTTCGAGTCATTCGGCTTCAAGCACGGAACGCCGGGCGACGCCGATTTCGTGTTCGACGCGCGGACGCTGCCGAATCCGTACTGGGAACCGGCCCTGCAGCCGTTGACGGGGCTGGACAGCCGCGTAATCCGGTTTCTCGAGTCGAGCCCGCGCGTCGAGCGCATGGTCGAGGACCTGATCCGCTTCCTCGAAAGCCGGCTACCGGAGTACGAGGAGACCCATCGCGGTTATCTGACCATCGCCATCGGCTGCACCGGCGGCCAGCATCGGTCGGTCTACCTGGTCGAACGTCTGGCCGCCCATTTCAGGCAGAAGTATCCGCAGCTCCTCGTGCGTCACAACGCGCTGCCGAAGTGACCGCCGACGGGCTCGCTATTCCTGATCGAGCCGCTCAATCGAGAGTCGCGCCGAATTCCCGGTCGAGGCCGAGAAACGCGCCGATCTCGGCGCGTCGCGCGTTCGCATCGCGCTCGCCGGCCGCGATCAGCTCACGCGTGAAGGGCGATTCGAACAGCAGATAGGATAACAGCCGTCCGCCACGCGCTCCGCGTGCGCCGAGGACCCGGAGTAGCGCCCGGAGCGTGCCGGGCATGGCCATCCGGTGTTCGATCGCGGTTTCGCTCGGATCGCGTTCCGGAAGCACCAGCAGCGTTTCGACGTGGCGCATGCCGAGCGGCGCCGGTCCCGGGCGCAGGTGCGCAAGGAGCGCGTTGATCCGATTGAGCCGCTCGAGATCGGCCTGCAGGCCCTCCGCGAACAGCGAGTCGAGCATGAAGCCGAACTGTTCGGCCATGTTGGGCGGCGGCCCCGCAACTGCGCTCGTACGGCCCGGCCGCCGAACGCCGATGACGAGGATCCGCTCCGCGCCGAGATGAATCGCGGGCGCAAGCGGAGTCGACTGGCGCATCGCGCCATCGCCGAAATGCACGCCGTCCATCGCGACCGGCTGAAACAGGAGCGGGACCGCGGCGCTCGCCAGCAGGTGATCGACTCCGAGACGGGCCGCGACGCCGCGCCGCGCGACGCGATCCCAGGGCATGAATGGGCGCGAGGACTCGACGAAAGTCACGGACTCGCCGCCCGTGAGCGAAGTCGCGGTGATCGCGACGGAGTCCGTCGTGCCGGACACGAGCGCCCGCCGCAGGCCCTCGAAATCTACGTTCTTCGCCAGCAGTTCCCTGAGCGGGGAATTGTCGAGGAGCGCGCGCGGCATCGGCAGCAGCCAGCCGCCGCTGAGAAGCGCGAGGAACAGGTACAGGCCCGAGCGCAGCATGTCGCTCGCGCCGGTGCGGAAAACCTGCTCGACATGGAACCCGCCCCAGACGCGGGCCAAAGACTTGGTCGCGCGGCGGAAGTCGCCGGCGTGCGCGCCGAGCACCGCCGCGTTGATCGCGCCGGCCGAAGTGCCGCAGAGCACGGCAAACGGCACCGGCGCGTGCGGCGGGTACCAGCCTGCGATCGCGCGAAGGACACCGATCTGGTAAGCCGAACGCGCGCCGCCGCCGGGAAGCACCAGTGCGATGCGCGGTCGGCCGACCCGATCGTTCGGCGAGGGCGTGGTCATGCGGGGGAACCCCAGGGGCACATCGTGGTCATCACACGTCAGGCCGCGATACTATGCAAACCGCGCGCCCGCCGGGGCGGCCCCGCCCGACTGAACCTACCGGAGGATCCGACATGACGCGTTTCCTGCATGGCGCCACCGCCCTGGCCGCAACATTTCTTGTGGGCGCCGCGGCCCTGGCCGCCGAGCCGCCGGCCGTCGGCACGGCCGCGCCCGCATTCAAGCTCCAGGACCAGACTGGCAAGTGGCACGCCCTCTCCGACTACAAGGGCAAGTGGGTAGTACTGTACTTCTATCCGAAAGACAACACGCCCGGCTGCACGACCCAGGCCTGCGAGTTCCGCGACAACATCTTTGCGTATCGCGAGCTCGGCGCCGTGATCCTCGGCGTGAGCGTCGACGACGTGGCCTCGCACAAGGCCTTCTCCGACGAGCACAGCCTGCCCTTCCCGATCCTGGCGGATTCGGAGAAGAAGACCGCGACCGCCTACGGCACGCTGACGAAGTACGTCGGCATCGCGGAACTCGCGCGCCGCGACACCTTCATCATCGACCCGCAGGGCAGGATCGCGAAGCACTACATGAAGGTGGACCCGAAGGGCCACTCCGAGATCGTGCTGGCGGACCTCAAGCAGTTCGCGGCCAAGGCCGCGCCCGCCAAGACAAGTTGAACGAGCACGCCGCAGGCCGCTTCGAGGGCTCCGCGAGCTACGTCGCTACGGCTGAGCTCGCGCTCGCTGTCAATGCCGCGATCACGCTCGCCCGTCCGCTCCTGGTCAAGGGCGAGCCGGGCACCGGCAAGACCCAACTCGCGCAGGAAGTGGCGCGCTCGCTCGATGCGCCGCTCTTCGAGTGGCACATCAAGTCGACGAGCAAGTCCCAGCAAGGGCTCTACGAATACGACGCGGTCTCGCGTCTGCGCGATTCCCAGCTCGGCGACGAGCGGGTCAAGGACATCGCGAATTATATCGTCCCCGGCATGCTCTGGCGCGCATTCGAAAGCAGCCGCCGCGCCGTGCTCCTCATCGACGAGATCGACAAGGCCGACATCGAGTTTCCGAACGACCTGCTGCGCGAACTCGACCGCATGGAATTCTACGTCTACGAGACCCGGCAGCTCGTGAAGGCGCGCGAGCGGCCGATCGTGTTCATCACGAGCAACAACGAGAAGGAGTTGCCGGACGCGTTCCTGCGCCGCTGCTTCTTCCACTACATCCGCTTCCCCGATCCAGAGACGATGGAGCGGATCGTCGAAGTGCACTACCCGGGACTCAAGAAATCCCTGCTGGCCGAGGCCCTGTCGGCCTTCTACCGGATCCGCGACGTGCCCGGTCTCAAGAAGAAGCCCTCCACCTCGGAACTCCTCGACTGGCTCAAGCTTCTGCTCGCGGAGGACATTCCGCCTGAGGCGCTCCGTTCCGACGACGCGAAGTCCGCGATCCCGCCGCTGTACGGCGCGCTCCTGAAGAACGAGCAGGACGTGCATCTCTTCGAGCAGCTCGTATTCCTTAACCGGCGCGCCGGCCGCCCCGGCTGACGCGTCGACGCATGGCCGGTCCATGCTGATCCGCTTTTTCCTGATGCTTCGCGCCGCAGGCGTGCCGGTATCCATCACCGAGTTTCTCGCTCTTCTCGAGGCGCTCGAAGCCCGGCTGATCGGACTGTCGGCGGAGGATTTCTACTGGGTCGCCCGCGCGGTCCTCGTGAAAGACGAGCGTCACTACGACCGCTTCGACCGCGTGTTCGCAGCGCATTTCAGGGGCGCGGAGTTCGCGCTCGAGGCGCTTCTCGCGGCCGAGATCCCCGCCGACTGGCTCAGGAAAGACTTCGAGTTGCGGCTGTCTGAGGAAGAAAAGGCGCGCATCGACTCGCTTGGCGGCTGGGACGCGCTGATGGAAACGCTCCGCAGGCGGCTCGAGGAACAGAAAGCGCGGCACCAGGGCGGCAGCCGGTGGATCGGCACCGGCGGCACCTCGCCGTTCGGCTCACACGGTTACAACCCGGAGGGCGTGCGGATCGGCGGCGATGGCGTGGGCAATCGTCGGGCGGTCAAGATCTGGGATCGGCGCGAGTTCGCGAATCTCGACGATTCCGTCGAACTGGGAACGCGAAACGTCAAGCTGGCGCTCCGGCGCCTGCGTCGATTCGCGCGCCAGGGCGCGGCTGACGTCTTCGATCTCGACGGCACGATCGACTCGACCGCCCGGCAGGCAGGCCTGCTCGACATCCGAATGGTCCCTGAGCGGCACAACTCGATCAAGGTGCTGCTGTTCCTCGACATCGGCGGATCGATGGACGATCACGTGCGGATCTGCGAGGAACTCTTCTCGGCCGCGCGCGGCGAGTTCAAGCACCTCGAGTACTTCTACTTCCACAACTTCGTCTATGAATCGGTTTGGAAGGACAACCGCCGCCGCCATGGCGAGCGCACGCCGCTCGCGCAGCTCATGCGGACTTACGGCCACGACTATCGGCTCGTGATCGTCGGAGACGCAACGATGAGCCCCTACGAGATTCTTCAGCCGGGTGGCAGCATCGAGCACTGGAACGAGGAACCGGGCGCCGCCTGGATGAAGCGCCTGCTCGCGAGCTATCCGCGCCACGCCTGGCTGAATCCGGAATCTACGGATCGCTGGGAATTCACGCCGTCGATACGGATCACGCGTGAGCTGTTCGAGGACCGCATGTACCCGCTGACGCTTGCCGGTCTCGATCGGGCGATGAGATCCCTGCAGTAAGGCACCTTGGGCCGCTCAGTCCGGCTGCTTGTAGACGACGCCGCCCTTCATCACGAACTTGACGTCCTCGAGGAGCTTGACGTCTTCAAGCGGGTTGCCTGCCACGGCGATGAGGTCGGCGAGCAGGCCTGTCTCGATCTTCCCGCGATCGGGCGTGCCGAAGAGTTCCGCAGTGACAACCGTCGCGCTCCGGATCGCGTGCAACGGGGTGTCACCGTGGCTGACGCGGGCGGTAAACTCCTGCGCGTTGTCCCCGTGAGGGAACACGCCGGCGTCCGTGCCGAAGGCGATCTTGAGGTCGTTCTTCAACGCCCGCTTGAAGCTCTCGACAGCGAGCGGCCCAAGGTAAGCCTGCTTGGCCGCGAGCGCGGGCGGCAGTTTGGTGGACTTCAGCGTGTCGATGAGATGCATGTTCGGGACGACGAAACTCCCGTTCTTTTTGATGATCGCCGCCGCCTCGTCCGTCATCATCGAGTTGTGCTCGATGCTGTCGATGCCCGCCTCGCTGGACGCCATGATTCCTTCGGTGCCGTGCGCGTGCGCGGCGATCTTCAGTCCGTGGCGATGCGCCTCTTCCGCAGCGGCACGCAGCTCCTCGAGCGAGTACTGCTGCGCGCCGGCCGGGCCCTCGAACGACAGAACGCCGGCGGTCGCGCAGATCTTGATGACCTTGGCACCGTGCTTCACCTGGTAGCGCACTGCCTTCAGCACCTCGTCGACGCCGTCAGCGGTGCCCGAAATGAAATCCGGCGGCCCGACGCCTGGTCCGAATCCCATGGACTGGTCGCAATGTCCGCCGCTGATCGAGAGAGCATGACCCGCGGGGATCATTCGCGGGCCGGCGACCCAGCCCTTGTCGATCGCGTGCATCAGCGAAACGTCCGAGAAGCCGAGGCCGGTACCGAGATCGCGCACGGTCGTGAAGCCCGCGAGCAGCGTCTTCTGCGCGTGCGGAATGGCTCGCAACGCAAAGTCCCCGGTCGTGAAGCGCAAGGGCTCGGTCTCCCATCCCTCGCCGATGATGTAGTTGAGGTGCACGTGCGCGTCCATGAGCCCGGGCAGCAGCGTATGACCGGGAAGCGCGATCGTCGTCGCACCGGCGGGGTGCGCGGCAGGATTAACCGCGACGATCCGCTCGCCCTCGACGACGATGACCGCGGGCGAGACGATCTTGCCCTCGACGACGTCGAGGTAGCGCGCAGCCTCGATCACGATCGTTTCGGCCTGAACCGCCGCGCCAGCCAGGACTCCGAGAAAAAAGAGCCATGAAACGTGCTTGCGCATCGCGGTCCTCACTTCGGCGGCGGCTCAGGAAACTTCACGAATGGACCGGCGGGCGATTTGTCCGGCGGCACATAGGCCGGCGCCGGCTCGCCCGCCGGTCCGAGATGCTTCAAATACGCATAGATCGCCTTGACGTCACTGTCCTGCATGTCGCGCAGGTTGAACCACGGCATCGGCGGCCGCAGCGGACTGCGCGCGAGCGACGCGAATTGATCCGCAGTCATGTTCTTGACGGTCAGCCGCAGGTTCGAGGCATAGGTCGTGCCCCAGGGCCCGCGCCAGCCGAGACCGTCGCCCGTCAGCCACATGGATTCCTCGACCTTGCCTGCGGTGTGCGCGTAACCGGCCGTGTGGCAGTCGTTGCAACCGGCGATCTGCACGAGGTACCTGCCGCGGGTTGCCTCCTCTGACAGCTTGGCCGACGGCGGCTCCGCGGCCGATGTGGCGCAAGCGACGAGCGACAGGGCCGCGAACGTCCCAAGCGTCCTCTTTTCGACCGTCATGACTCCCTCCCCCAATTGGCGATGAATAATAGCCCGCGGTGAAGCGCCACCGCTCAGGTGCCCGCCGGCACGAGGCGCAGAACGTGCACCGCGCTTCCCGGCAGGAATGATGTCGGCCTGCCATGCACCCAGTCGTCGTGCCCGGCGCGATAGAACGGCGACAGCGGATGACCGCTTTGCCCACCGGGCATGTGAAGGTAGCCTTCCGCTTCCCGCCCGGGCGAGACGCCGAATCGCTCCGACGCGCCGAAATCCGGCGACTGCACGCGCGGCGTGGACCAGTCGCCGGGCAAGGCATCCGCCGGCATGTCGAGAAAACGGGACAGGAACGGCAGGGCCTCGCTGATCGGATGCCGGATGCCGGCGATATTGACCTTGCCCCAGGTGCAGGCGGCGAGATTCGTGCAACTCACCGGCAATTCCTGCGCCACGTCTTTCGCGACCTCCGCGAGCCAGGCGTCCCAATCCGCGAAGCGTGGATCGAGCAGGTTAGCGGGGCGCTCGTGGACGAGGCGCCAGGCGATTTCGGTGAAGCGCTGCGGCGCGCGCCAGCGAAAATCCGGGGAACGAGCGATCGCCTCGACCGCAAGCATTTCAAAGGCGCGGCTCGAAACCTCGCGTTCGAATGAGCGGAGCAACCGGTAGCCCGGATCATCGATCGCGGCGTGTCCGCTCCATCCGGCCACCAGCTTCGCCGCCTGGTCGTCGCCTGCCTGCGCGAGCGCGCGCAATAGGATCGGCTGCCAGCGCGCCGCATAGTCGGCTCGATCGTCGAGCTGGATCGCGAGCATGTCATCGGGTGTTGCGCGATCGAGCGCGGCGAGGCGCTCGCGGATCTGCCGCGCGCGCGCCGCGGGCGCGAAGTCGCCGTCGCCGATCAGGCCGTAGGTCTCACCTCCCACGACCCGTGCATTCGCGCTCCAGGCATAGCCCTGCGGCGGATCGAGCAGTCGCGGCGAATCCTGCTGCGGAATCCAGCCGTCCCAGCCCCTGCCCGCCGCGCTCCAGGACGAGGGGCGCGACGGATCGATACCCCGGCGTCGCGGCAGCCGACCGGAGAGCACCCAGCCGATGCGGCCGCTCCGATCCGCAATCATCACGTTCTGTCCGGGCATTCCGGCTCCGCCGATGATCGACGCGGCCGAGTCGAGATCGCCTGCGATCTCGAGTTCGATCAGGGACATGTCGGTTGCGCCCGGGCGATGCGCGGTCCACGCGAGCGCAAGCAGGTGACCATCGCCGTCCTCGCCGATCACCGGGCCCCAGATAGACTTCCGGATCGTGAGCGACTCGGGATCGCCGCCTGCGACCTCGAGCATTTCCGTTTCGAATTCGAACTCGCGCGGACCATCCGCTGTCAGGTAGCTGTCTGCTCCGCCGGGACCGCGCTCGAGCCGGATCAGGTCCTGGAAGTCGCCGTAGCTGTTCGTGAATCCCCAGGCAACGCGGCCATTGCTGCCGGCAACGATCGCGGGCACGCCCGGAAGACTCACTCCAGCGACATCGAGTCCGGCGCTTTCGGCCACGAATCGGGCCCGGTACCAGATGTTCGGAACATCGAGTCCGAGATGCATGTCGTTCGCGACGATCGCCCCGCCGCCCTCCGCGCGCGCGCCCGCAACCGCCCAGTTATTGCTGCCGACCATCGCGTCGCGGTCGCCGACCTGGAGCGCTGCATGGCGAGATTCCTTGCGCCTGTTTTCCACGGCTTCAAACAAGCCTCGGTCCAGCCCGCGCAGGTCGTATTGATCGACGGTCGGCATGGGCGCCTGGACGAGCCGGCTGCCATCGAGCGGCGCGTCCCACGTGGAATCGGGCTCGACGATGAAGCGATAGACCGTCTCCGGGAGCACCGCTGCAAGGCGGCCGCGCCGCTGTTCGTGCCGCGCCTCGAGACCCTGGAGGTCGATCCACATCGCGTACACGACGAGCAGCGAATCTTCCGCGCGCCATGGCTCGGGCGTCTGGCGGAGCAACAGGTATTCAAACGGACGCGCGCGCATATTCGCGAGCGCGGCGTTCGCGCCGGCCGCATAGGCCTCGAGCAGGGCGCGATCCCGCGCATCGATGGCAGCGAGCGCTTCGACCGCTTTCCCCCTGAACTGATGCGGTCGGATGTGCCGGTCGGCATCGAGGAGTCCCGCTCCGAGCAGCGCCGACAGCTCGCCGGCCCCCGTTCGGCGCAACAGGTCCATCTGGAACCAGCGGTCCTGCGCGTGCGCGTAGCCGGTTGCGCGCGCGACGTCCACGCGGGAAGCGCCGCGGATCACCGGAACGCCCGCGGCGTCGCGCTCGATCGTGACGGTCGCGGCGAGCCCTGCGACTGGAGCGTCTCCGTCGAGACGCGGAAGGCTTGCGCGAAGCAAAAGCCAGGCGACGAGAAGCGCGAGCAGCACGAGACCGGCCGGGATGCCGAGACCGTACCCGAGCAGCCGCCGGGCAAGCGGCTTCATGCCGGTCCGGTCTGGACCTTGACGATCTTCATCGAGTTGGTGCCGCCGGAGACGCCCGAGAACTCGCCTTTCGTGACGATGACCAGGTCGCCCTCGACGGCGAGGCCGTCTGCGATCATTCGATCGAAGATCGCCGCGTACATCTTCTCCGGGCGCGGATGCGTGACGTCGAAATCGACTGGATACACGCCGCGGTAGAGCGTGACGCGCCGCTGCGTTCCGGGATGGCGCGTGAATGCGTAAATCGGGATGTCGGAGCGGATGCGCGACATCCAGAGCGCGGTCGAGCCCGATTCGGTCAAGGCGACGATCGCGCGCACGTCGAGGTGATTGGCCGTGTACATGACCGCCGCCGCGATTGCTTCGTCCGTCCGGTTCAGTTGCCCGTCGGTGCGCTGGAGATCGGGCCGGTTGGAGATCTGCCACTTCTCCGCGCCTTCAATGACCTGCGCCATCGCGCGCACGACGCGGCCGGGATGGCGGCCGACCGCCGTCTCCGCCGAAAGCATCACGGCGTCGGTATCGTCCATGACCGCATTCGCGACATCCGAGACCTCCGCGCGCGTGGGAACCGGCGCGTGAATCATCGATTCCATCATCTGCGTCGCGGTGATCACGAGGCGGTTTCGCGCGCGAGAGAGAGCGATGATGTGCTTCTGGAGGCCGGTCAGCTCCGCATAGCCCACTTCGACGCCGAGATCGCCGCGCGCGACCATCACGGCGGCGCTGGTCTCGATGATCGGCTCGAGATTGTCGATCGCCTCGCGCCGCTCGATCTTCGCGACGATGCGGCCCTCGCCGCCCGCCGCGCGCATGAGGTCCCAGGCCTCGGCGATGTCCTCTCGATTGCGGACGAAGGACACGGCCAGGTAGTCGACTCCCAGTTCTGCCGCCATCCGGATGTCTTCGCGGTCCTTTGCGGTCAGCGCGCCGGCCGAAAGCCCGCCGCCCAGCTTGTTGAGTCCCTTCATGTCGCTGAGCTCGCCGCTCGTCAGGATGCGCGTGTGAACCTTCGAGCCTTCGACGCTCGTGACCTCTAGTGAAATGAGTCCGTCATTGAGAAGGAGCGTGTCGCCCGGCCGCACGTCACGCGGCAACGACTCATAAGCGACACCCACGATCCGGTCCGTGCCGTTCGCCGGATCGAAGTCCGGATCGAGCGTGAAAGTCTCGCCTTCGACGAGCGACGCGCTGCCCGTCGCGAAGCGCTCTATGCGGACCTTGGGCCCACGCAGGTCGCCGAGGATGCCGACGACCCGGCCCGCGCGCGCGGCGGCGGCCCGCGCGCGCTCGATGCGCCGCGCATGCTCGTCGAAGCCCCCATGCGAGAAATTGACCCGCACCAGATCCGTGCCGGCCTCGATCAGGTCGCGCATCGCCGGTTCGGGATCGGTCGCCGGCCCGAGGGTCGCGACGATCTTGGTGCGTCTTGTCATCGGATCTCCCGAGACTGTGTCGCGCCGGCCGCCGCGCGCCGCTCGAGCGCCGCGACCGCGGGCAAGGTGCGGCCCTCGACGAACTCGAGAAAAGCGCCGCCCCCGGTCGAAATATAGGAGATATCGTCCCCGACCCCGTACTTTTCGATCGCGGCAAGAGTATCGCCGCCGCCCGCGATCGAGTACGCAGGGCTCTTCGCGATCGCGTTGGCGAGCGAGCGCGTGCCCTCGCCGAACTGATCGAATTCGAACACGCCGAGCGGGCCGTTCCAGATCACCGTGCCCGCTTTTGCGACGATCGCCGCGACCGCGTTCGCCGACTCCGGCCCGATATCGAGGATCATCTCGTCCGCGCCGACTGCGGAGGCCGACCGCGTTTCGGCTTTCGCGGTCGCCGCGAATTCGCGCGCGACCACGACGTCCGTGGGGACCGGAATCCCGACTCCTCGCCTCGAAGCCTCGGCGAGCAGGCGCTTCGCGACGTCGGTCATGCCTGGCTCATGCAGGGACTTGCCGACCGGCATTCCGGTCGCGGCAAGAAACGTGTTCGCGATGCCGCCGCCGACCACGAGCTGATCGACCTTGCCAATCAGGTTCTCGAGCACGGACAGCTTTGTCGAAACCTTGGAGCCGCCGACGACCGCAACGAGCGGCCGCGCCGGTTCGTGCAGAGCGCGCTCGAGGGCGTCGAGCTCGCCGGCGAGCAGCGGCCCGGCGCAGGCGACGGCCGCATGGAGCGCGACGCCGTGGGTGCTCGCCTCCGCGCGATGCGCAGTGCCGAACGCGTCCATGACGAACACGTCGCAGAGCGCCGCCATGCGTCTTGCGAGCGACTCGTCGTCCTTCTTCTCGCCCTTCAGGAAGCGCACGTTTTCCAGGAGCACGACCTCGCCCGGCCCGGCCGTGACGCCGTCGATCCAGTCCTCGACGAAACGGACGGGTCTCCCGAGCAGCCGGGAAAGCGTCCTCGCAACCGGCGCAAGCGAGAGCGCGGGGTCCCGCTCCCCTTCCTTCGGACGGCCGAGATGCGACATCACGAGCACGCGCGCACGGCGCTCGAGCGCCGACTTCAGCGTCGGCAGCGCCGCGCGGATCCGCGCGTCGCTCGTGACCGCGCCGTCCGCGATCGGCACGTTGAAGTCCTCGCGGATCAGCAGACGCCGGTTCGCGAGATCGAGATCCGCCATCCGGATCGCCTTCATCGGCGCCGCTCAGCCCGCGCGCGACCAGGCGAGCGTCGTGTCGAGCATCCGATTGGAGAAACCCCATTCGTTGTCGTACCAGGCACAGACCTTCACGAGCGTGCCGCCCAGCACTTTCGTGAGCTGCGCGTCCACCGTGCCGGACGACGGGTTGTGGTTGAAATCGACCGAGACCAGCGGCTCTTCCGTGTATTCCAGGATGCCCTTCAGGCTGCCTTCGGCTGCCTTGCGCAGCAAGCCGTTGACCTCCTCGGCCGTCGTCGCGCGACTCGCGGTGAACGTGAGATCGACGAACGAGACGTTGATCGTCGGCACTCTGACCGAGAATCCATCCAGCTTTCCCTTCAGTTCCGGCAGCACGAGGCCTACCGACGCTGCCGCTCCGGTTTTAGTGGGGATCATCGACATCGTCGCCGATCGCGCCCGGCGCAGGTCGCTGTGATAAACGTCGGTCAGCACCTGGTCGTTCGTGTAGGCGTGGATCGTCGTCATGATGCCGGCGACGACTCCCAGGCCGTCGTGCAGCGGCTTGACGAGCGGCGCGAGGCAGTTGGTCGTGCACGATGCATTCGAAATCACCGTCATGTCGCCGCGCAGCGTCTTGTCGTTGACTCCGTAGACGATGGTCGCATCGACGCCGTCGGCCGGCGCCGATACGACGACCTTCTTCGCCCCGCCGGCGAGATGCTTCGAGGCCTTCTCCTTGCTGGCAAAAAGGCCGGTGCATTCGAAAACGAATTCGGCGCCGAGCTCGCCCCAGGGCAGCTTCGACGGGTCGCGCTCGGCGAGCACGCGGATGCGCTCGCCATTCACGACCATGTGGTTGCCGTCGACCGCGACCTTGCCGGGAAACGGGCCGTGGGCCGTGTCGTGGCGCGTGAGATGCGCGTTCGTCTTTGCGTCGCCCAGGTCGTTGATCGCGACGATGCTGATCTCGCCCGTGCGCTTCGATTCGTAGAGCGCGCGAAGGATGTTGCGCCCGATGCGGCCGTATCCGTTGATGCCAACCTTGATCGCCATGGTCAATTCTCTCCAGTGTTGAGCAGCGACTCAGCCGCCTCCACGACGGCGGCGGAAGTGAAACAGAAATGACGGAATAGGTCTTTGCCCGGCGCCGACGCGCCGAAGCGCGTCATGCCGATGACACGGCCGCGCGGACCGACGTAGCGCCACCAGCCGTCCGGCACACCGGCCTCGATAGCGACGCGGCAGCGAACGTCGTCGGGCAGCACCGCGGTGCGCCAGGCCTCGTCCTGCGATTCGAATACGCTCGTACAGGGCATCGAGACGACGCGGACCCGCCGACCGCGTCCCGCCAACGCGTGAGCGGCTTCGACAGCGATCGAGACTTCGGATCCGGTCGCGATCAGGATGCATTCGGGCCGGCCCTCGCAGTCCGCGAGCACGTACCCGCCCCGGCCGATGTCCTCCAACTGCTGGCCGTCCCGCGCCTGTTGCGGCAGTGCCTGCCGCGTGAGCGCCAGAACGGTGGGCGCCTGCCTGCGCCGGATCGCGGCGCCCCAGGCAACCCAGGTTTCGGCCGTGTCGCAAGGCCGCCAGACTTCCAGGCGCGGAATCAAGCGAAGCGACGCGAGGTGCTCGACCGGCTGGTGCGTCGGCCCGTCTTCGCCGAGGCCGATGGAATCGTGGGTCAGCACGAAAATGCTGCCCGCCCCGATGATCGACGCCATGCGAAGCGAACTCCGCGCGTAATCGGAGAACACGAGGAAGGTTCCGCCGAACGGGATGAAGCCGCCATGCAGGGCGATGCCGTTCATGATCGCGCCCATGCCGAATTCGCGCACTCCGTAGTGGAGATAGCTGCCCTCGGGCTGCGACTTCGAGAATGCAGCCGCACCCTTGATGCGCGTGTTGTTCGACCCCGTGAGGTCGGCGGAGCCGCCGAGGAATTCCGGCAGGCGGGCGGCGAGCCCGTCGAGCACGGCCTGCGAACTCTGGCGCGTCGCGACCGGTTTCGCCGCCGTCTGCGCGGCGGCCGTCCCCTCCGCGATCCAGGCATTGAGCTCTACGGGCAATGTCGCGTCGGCACGCCGCCGGAATTCCGCGGCGAGTTCCGGATGCGCCTGCTCGTAGGCCTTGAAGCGCCGGCGCCAACGGCTCTCCGCCCGCTTCCCCGAGGCGCGCGCGTCCCAGTCAGCGCGGATCTCCTCCGGAATCACGAAAGGTTCGTGGGGCCAGCCGAGTGTTTTGCGCGCCAGCGCCACTTCGTCGGCGCCGAGCGCCGCGCCGTGGGATTCCTCCTTACCCTGCTTGTTCGGCGCGCCGAAGCCGATGATCGTCTTGCAGCAGATCAGCGTCGGTCTTGATTTCTCGCGCTTCGCCTTCCTGATCGCGCGAGTGACGGCCACCGGATCGTGTCCGTCGACGTCGCGGATCACTTGCCAGCCGTAGGCTTCGAAACGCTTCGGTGTGTCGTCGGTGAACCAGCCCGCCACTTCGCCGTCGATCGAAATGCCGTTGTCGTCGTAGAAGCAGATCAGTTTGCCGAGCCCCCAGGTGCCGGCGACCGAGCACACTTCATGCGAGACGCCTTCCATCAGGCATCCATCGCCCAGGAACACCCAGGTGTAGTGATCCACGATCTCGTGCCCGGGTCGGTTGAAGGCGGCGGCGAGTTTCTTCTCGGCGAGCGCCATGCCGACGGCATTGGCGAGCCCCTGACCCAGCGGTCCCGTCGTCGTCTCGATGCCGATCTCGATCTCGCGCTCCGGGTGCCCGGCCGTCCGCGAGCCGAGCTGGCGGAAATTGCGCAATTCGTCGATCGCGAGCGGATAGCCGGTCAGGTTCAGCACCGAATACAGCAGCATCGACCCGTGGCCGTTCGACAGCACGAAACGGTCGCGATCGGCCCATCGGGGATTGGCTGGATTGTGCTTCAGGAAATCGCGCCACAGGACTTCCGCGATGTCCGCCATCCCCATCGGCATGCCCGGATGCCCCGAATTGGCCCGTTGCACGGCGTCCATGCTTAGGGCGCGGATGGCATTCGCGAGCTCGCGGCGGCTGGGCATGCAATCGCTCCCTCAGTAAACCGCCATTGTCTCCGATGCCGTATAATTTTTCGATGTCTGGCGACTTCCTGTTCACCTCAGAATCGGTATCCGAAGGCCACCCGGACAAGGTCGCGGACCAGATTTCGGATGCCGTGCTCGACGCGCTGCTCGCGCGAGATCCGCGCTCGCGCGTCGCCTGCGAAACCCTGGTCAAGACCGGTGTCGCGGTGGTCGCGGGCGAGATTACGACGCGCGCCTGGATCGACCTCGAGGCGCTCGTACGCGACGTCATCAGCGATATCGGCTACACCTCCTCGACGGTCGGATTCGACGGCAATACTTGCGGTGTCATCAACGTCATCGGCAAGCAGTCGGGCGACATCGCCCAGGGCGTCGATCGCCGGAATCCCGAAGACCAGGGCGCGGGCGACCAGGGCCTGATGTTCGGCTACGCGACCAACGAGACCCCGGTCCTGATGCCGGCGCCGATCCACTATGCGCACAAGCTCGTCGAGCGCCAGGCGAAAGTCCGCAAGGGCCGCAACCCGAAACTGCCCTGGCTTCGCCCGGACGCGAAGAGTCAGCTGACCTTCGCCTACGAGAACGACAAGCCGGTCGGCATCGAGGCAGTCGTGCTCTCGACCCAGCACGGCCCGGAGGTCAGGCAGAAGGACCTGCACGAAGCCGTCATGGAGGAGATCATCAAGCCGGTGTTGCCGGCACGCTGGCTCAGCAAGCGCACGAAATACCATATCAATCCGACGGGCCGCTTCGTGATCGGCGGCCCCGTCGGCGATTGCGGCCTGACCGGGCGCAAGATCATCGTCGATACCTACGGGGGCATGGCGCGGCACGGTGGCGGCGCGTTTTCGGGCAAGGACCCGTCGAAAGTCGATCGCTCGGCGGCCTATGCCGCGCGATATGTCGCCAAGAATCTGGTCGCGGCCGGCCTCGCGAGCCGTTGCGAGATCCAGGTGTCCTACGCGATTGGCGTCGCGAAGCCGACATCGGTATCGGTGAGGACGTTCGGGACCGGCCGATTGAGCGACGCACGTCTCGAAAAACTCGTTCATGCGCACTTCGACCTGCGCCCCTGGGGCATCATGAAGATGCTCGACCTTATCCACCCGATGTATCGCGCGACGGCGTCCTACGGACATTTCGGGCGCGAACCGGTCGAGATGGACTACGATTGGCAGGACGATTCGAGTGGCAAAGGCGCCCGTCGCCGGGCCACATTCACGGCTTTCAGCTGGGAGCGCACCGATCGTGCCGAGGCGCTCCGGAAAGCCGCGGGAATTTAAGAGGGGACAGTCCCCCCGATCTTCGAGGAGCGTTGCAACAGGCTCATGCCTGCCAGGCTCGAAGATCGCGACAGGTAACGGCGCTCTCGCTCGCAAAGGAGAGAAATGACCATGAATGCCGTGATCAACCGGAAATTCAACGACTATCACGTTGCCGACCTCGCACTGGCCGACTGGGGCCGGCGCGAGATCGCCATTGCCGAGACCGAAATGCCTGGCCTCATGTCGGTGCGCGCCGAATTCGGCGCCAGCCGGCCGCTTGCCGGCGCGCGTATCGCGGGCTCGCTGCACATGACCATCCAGACCGCGGTCCTGATCGAGTCGCTCGCGGCCATCGGCGCCGAGGTGCGCTGGGCGTCCTGCAACATTTTTTCCACCCAGGATCACGCTGCCGCCGCGATCGCTGCGGCCAGCATTCCGGTATTCGCGCACAAGGGCGAGACACTCGAGGAATACTGGGATTTCGCTCACCGGATTTTCGAGTGGCCGGCCGGCAAGAACGCCAACATGATCCTCGACGACGGCGGCGACGCGACGCTGCTCCTGATGCTCGGCTCGCAGGCTGAGCGGGACACGTCTGTAATCGCGAAGCCCACGAACGAGGAGGAACAGTCCCTGTATGCCTCGATCCGCAAGCGGCTCGAAACGCAGCCGGGCTGGTACTCCGCCCGGCTTGCGGACATCAAGGGCGTCACCGAGGAGACGACGACGGGCGTCAAGCGCCTGTACCGGCTGGCCGACGAGGGCCGCCTCCCCTTCCCGGCGATCAACGTGAACGACTCGGTGACGAAGTCGAAGTTCGACAATCTCTACGGCTGCCGCGAATCGCTCGTGGACGGCATCAAGCGCGCGACGGACGTGATGATCGCGGGCAAGGTCGCGCTCGTCGCCGGCTATGGCGACGTCGGCAAGGGCTGCGCGCAGTCGCTCCGGGGTCTTGGCGCGACAGTCTGGGTCACGGAGATCGACCCGATCTGCGCGCTGCAGGCTGCGATGGAAGGCTACCGGGTCGTCACGATGGATGACGCCTGTGACAAGGCGGATATCTTCGTGTCCGCGACGGGCAACGTGAACGTGATCAATCACGGTCACATGCGGCGGATGAAGCACCAGGCGATCGTCTGCAACATCGGCCACTTCGACAGCGAGATCGACATCGCATCGCTTCGCCAGTACCGCTGGGAGAACATCAAGCCACAAGTCGACCACATCATCTTCCCCGACGGCAAGCGGATCATCGTGCTGGCCGAGGGCCGGCTGGTGAATCTCGGCTGCGGAACCGGGCACCCTTCCTTCGTGATGTCGAACTCCTTCACCAACCAGGTGCTCGCGCAGATCGAGCTATTCGCGCACGGCGACCGCTACGAGAACCGCGTCTACGTGCTGCCGAAAGCGCTCGACGAGAAGGTCGCGCGGCTTCATCTCGATCACATCGGGGCGAAGCTCACGACGATGACGGCGGAGCAGGAGCGGTATCTCGGACTGCCGGCGAACGGGCCCTTCAAGCCCGATCACTACCGCTACTGAAACCGCCCGGTGCGATTGCTGCAGTTCACGGACCCGCATCTCCCGGCTACACCGGGCATGCTCGTTCGGGGCGTGGCGACAGACGCGACGCTCGCGCGTTGCGTGGCGCACGCGAGCCGCCGCCATCCCGCGCCGCGCGCCGTGCTGCTGACCGGCGACCTCGTGCACGACGACTCCGCCGGCTACGCGGCGCTCCGCAGGCAGTTTGCCGATTCGCGGGTCCCGGTGCATTGCCTGCCGGGAAACCATGACGACCCCGCACAGGTGCGGCGCGAGCTCGCCGGTCCGCCCTTCGTGCACGAATTCGGCGTGCGTTACGGCGCCTGGCTCGTCGTGATGCTCGACAGCACCGTCGCGGGCTCGCACCATGGCCACCTCGCCGCGGCGGAACTCGAGCGGCTCGACCGCGCACTCGATGCGAACGCGGACGCGCACGCACTCGTTTGCCTGCACCACCAGCCGGTGCCGCATGGCAGCCGATGGCTCGACGAGCTGATGCTCGACAATTCGCCCCAGTTATTCGGCGTCATCGCGCGGCACCCCGGCGTGCGCGGGCTCGCCTGGGGCCATACGCACCAGCCCTTCGAAGGCATGCACGGGCGCCTCCGTCTCATGGGCACGCCCTCGACCTGCATGCAGTTCGCGCAGAACGCGGAGGAATTCGAAGTGGATACGCGTCCGCCCGGCTATCGCTGGCTCGAACTCGAAGACGAAGGCGGCATCGAAACAGGGATCGAATGGGTGGACGCCGATGCATGATGGAAGTCGCCGGCGGTGGACCGCGTTCGTCTTCGGCGCCCTCGCGGCGTTCGGCGCAGCCGGTGCCGGCGCCGACCCGGCACTCTGGGAAGTGAAGGGCCGCGACAACACTGTCTACCTGTTCGGCTCCGTGCATCTCCTGCCGGCAGGCGGCTTCACGATCGGAGGCGCGCTGGCCGAGGCGCTCGAAGAGGCGGAGCGCGTCTGTCTCGAACTCGACCCGGACGCGGAAAGCGACGTGGAGAAGACATCGATCACGCTCGCCCGGGCGATCGATCCGGAGGGTCGCAGCCTGTTCGACCTGCTCGGGGACGACGCCGATCGCGTGCGCGAGCGCGCGGCGGCTGCAGGCATCGATCTGGCTCCGTTCGCGGCATTCGAACCGTGGTTCGCCGGCGTCACCGTGTCGCTGATGGCCCTGCAGTCGCACGGTTTCGACGTCGAGCACGGCGTGGAGCAGATCATCCAGGCCGCGGCGCGGGAGACAGGCAAGACCGGTTGCGGACTCGAGACCTTCGACGGCCAGCTCGGGCTGCTCGATTCGCTGCCGGCCGGATTGCAGAAGGAGATGCTGCTGCAGGCGATCGACGAGGCGGACGACGTCGAAGCCATCATCGAACCGATGCTCGAGGCCTGGCGCAATGGCGACGAATCGGGTCTCGAAGACAGTCTCGAGGAGGACTTCGAGGGCTATCCGGAACTCGCCGAGGCGCTCATCTACGAGCGCAATCGGAACTGGGCGGTGCGGGTGGACGAAATGCTCGAGGGCGACGACGACGTGCTGCTCATTGTCGGCGCGATGCACCTCGTGGGTCCACGCGGCCTGCCGGCGCTCCTTGAAAAGCGCGGCTTTCCCGTCGAGCGGCGCTGACCGGTCTCGCGCGGATGTCGCATTTCGAAGAAGCGGCCCGCTACATCGCCGGCGGCGTCAATTCGCCGGTGAGGTCATTTCGCGGCGTGGGCGGCGAACCCCTGTTCGTGCGACGGGCGCGCGGCGCCTGCATCGAGACGGAGGACGGCCGCCGGTTCATCGACTATGTCGGCTCCTGGGGGCCGATGATCCTGGGCCATGCGGATCCCGACGTCGTGGCGGCGGTCACCCGCCGCGCGGCGGACGGTCTATCCTTCGGCGCGCCGACGGTCATCGAGACCGACCTCGCACGCAAGATCGCGGAGATGGTTCCGTCGATCGAGTTGCTCCGCATGACGAGCTCCGGCACCGAGGCCACGATGAGCGCGATCCGCCTGGCACGAGGCTTTACCGGCCGCGACCGGATCGTGAAATTCGAGGGCTGCTACCACGGTCATTCGGACGGGCTGCTCGTGAAAGCGGGCTCCGGAGCGCTGACCCTCGGCGTGCCCGATTCGGCGGGCGTGCCCGCGGCGGTCGCGGCGCTGACCACGACGCTCGGTTTCAACGACCTCGATGCCTTGGAGGCCTGCTTCGCCGACACCGGCGACGAGATCGCCTGCGTGATCGTCGAACCCGTTGCCGGCAACATGGGCTGCGTGCCGCCTTTGCCTGCGTTCCTGCCAAAGCTCCGCGAGCTCTGCTCCCGCCATTCCACTGTCCTGATATTCGACGAGGTCATGACCGGATTCCGCGTCGCGCCAGGCGGTGCGCAGTCGGTCTACGGCGTGACGCCGGACCTCACGACGTTCGGCAAGATTGTCGGCGGCGGCATGCCGGTAGGCGTCTTCGGCGGTCGGCGCGAGATCATGGAGCGGCTCGCGCCGCTCGGCCCCGTCTATCAGGCAGGCACTCTTTCCGGCAATCCGGTGGCGATGGCGGCGGGACTCGCGACGCTCGAGGCGATCTCGAAACCCGGGTTCCATGACCGGCTCGCGGCCACGACCGCGCGCCTGGTCGCAGGACTCGCAGCGGCGGCGAAAGCCGCGAACGTCCCGTTCGCGACAAATCACGTCTGCGGGATGTTCGGGCTTTTCTTCACGGCGGACGGCCCGATCAGGAATTACCGGCAGGTGGCGGCTTGCGACAGCGCGCGATTCCGGCAATTTTTCCACGGCATGCTGCAGCACGGCATTTATCTCGCGCCCTCGCCCTTCGAGGCGGGCTTCGTCTCCGCGGCGCACGGCGAATCGGAAATGCAGGCGACAATCGAGGCCGCCGCCCGCGTCTTCGCGACGATCTACCGGCAAGCCTGATGCGCGCCCTCCTGTGGTTTCTTGCGACCATCTTCGGCACGCTCGTACTGGCGGCGCTCGCCTCCTGGCCTGTGTGGCACTTCGCGCATGCGCTGGCGCCGGAATGGCCGTTTCACCGGATCGTCAGCCGTTTCTGGCAACTCCTGCTGCTCGCCGGTCTGCTCCTGGCCCTGCGCCGTACCGGATTGCGCGGCCGCGCGGACTGGGGCTACGACCTGTCGCGCCCGGCGTTTCTCCGCCAATTCGCGGCTGGCCTCGCCATCGGTGTCGCGACGATGCTGCCGATGTCATTCGCGATGGGCGCGCTCGGCATCCTTGATCTGAGCCCCGGCTTCGGATTCGCGAAGCTGCTCGAGGCCGTCGCCCTGGGTGCGATCGCGGGCCTGGCCGTCGCGCTCATAGAGGAAACTTTCTTTCGCGGCCTGATGTTCCGCGCGGTGTCGCGCGAATCGGGATTTGCGGTCGCCGCGTGGAGCACCGCGCTCGTCTACTCCGCGATCCATTTCCTGGCGCGCGCCAGGATTCCGACGGACGAGGTCACGTGGGACAGCGGCATCCGGCTGCTCGGCGCCGCGCTCGCGAATTTTGCGGATCCGCTCGCAATCGCAGATTCGTTCGTCACGCTCGTCCTGGTCGGGCTGCTGCTCGCTTGCGTGCGCGAGCGCACGGGCGCCATCGCGGCGTGTATCGGCCTGCACATGGGCTGGGTATGGGTGATCAAGGCGACGACGGACGTCACGCGAGTGAATCCGGAGGCCGGCGCCTCCTTTCTCGTCGGCAGCTTCGACCATTACACCGGCTGGCTGGTGGCCGGCTGGGCGGCGCTGCTGCTCGCCACGGCCTGGTTCGCAGGCTGGCTCCGTCCGGCCGCAAACCCCGCGCGCTAGCTGCGGCTGCGGGTCACGGCAGGCTCGAGCACCGACAATCGCTCGAGCGGATCCGCGAGCTCGAGCAGTGTCTGCCGGTCGGCGAGCGAGAGCGGCAGCAGTTCCGCGAGACGATTCGAGACCCAGGCCGCGTCCTCGCGCCGCGCCACGTGACGATAGGTGTCGCCGGCCTCGGGCATGACCTGCATCACGACCTCGCTCAGCCAGGCCAGATCCACCGGCACCGGCACGACCGGATCCGCCGCGATGTCGAGCACGCGACCGCGATTGAGGCCGTCGGCCTCGCGCCAGGCCTCGACGACCCGCACGCGCTCATGGCCGATGCAGCTGATGCCGAGCACATTACCCTCGAGCCGGTCGAAATCAACGATTCGCGCCTCGGTCCCGGTCGCGGCAAAGCTTGTCGCCGACGTCGCCTCCTCGCCTTCGCCGAGGAGCACGACGGCGAAGCCGGATTGCTCGCGCATGCAGCGGCTCACCATGTCGAGGTAACGCGGCTCGAAGATCCGAAGCGGCAGCGGCCCGCCGGGAAACAGCACCGTGTTGAGCGGAAAGAGCGGCAACTCCCGGACTTCGGCGTTCACGCGGGCCGCGCCCGCAGGGCCGCGAGCAGCCGGTCGTGCAATCCGCCGAAACCGCCGTTGCTCATGATCAGCACGCGGTCGCCGGCCTGCAGCTCCGACACCAGCGATTCGACGAGCTCCGGCACCGCGCGCTTCACCGCCGCCTTCGCGCCGAGCTCCGCGGCGACGCCGTCGAGATTCCAGCCGAGTCCCGCGGGCTGGTAAAGCCATATGCGGTCCGCGCCCGCGAGCGACTCCGCGAGTTCGGCGCGATGCACGCCGAGGCGCATCGTGTTCGATCGGGGTTCGAGCACGGCGATGATGCGTCCGCGCCCCGGTTGCCGCCGGACGCCGTCGATCGTCATCGCGACGGCGGTCGGGTGGTGGGCGAAATCATCGTAGATGCGGATGCCCCGGACTTCGCCGCGCAGCTCGAGACGCCGGCGGACGCCGGCGAACCGACCGAGGGCGTCCGCGGAACGCGAGGGCGCAACGCCCATCCCGGCCGCGCAGGCAATCGCCGCAAGTCCGTTTTCAACGTTGTGCATGCCGATCAGCGGCCAGCGAACCTCGCCCGCGGCGGCGTCGCGATGAAGCACTTCGAACGCGGCGCCGTCGTTAGAGACGAGCCTGACGCGCCATTCGCCGGCGCCTTCGCGGGCAAACTCCGTGAGCGGCGTCCAGGAGCCCATCGCGAGCGTCGCCCTGAGCGCGGGATCTCCCGCGTTCCAGGTGATGCGGCCAGATGCCGGGACCGTGCGCACGAGATGGTGGACCTGGCGCTGGATCGAGGCGAGGTCGGGATAAATGTCGGCGTGGTCGAACTCGAGATTCGTGAGCAGCAGGTGACGCGGCCAGTAGTGGACGAATTTTGCGCGCTTGTCGAAGAAGGCCGTGTCGTATTCGTCCGCCTCGATGACGAATGCGCCGCCCTGCCCCGCACGCGCCGACATGCCGAAGTTGGCCGGAATGCCGCCGATCAGGAACCCGGGTTCGAGTCCCGCATCGTGCAGGATCCAGGCGAGCATCGCGGATGTCGTGGTCTTGCCGTGCGTGCCGGCGACGGCCGCGACTTCGCGGCCGCGCAAAACGTTCTCCGCGAGCCACTGCGGCCCCGAGGTGAATGGCAGCCCGCTGTCGATCAGCCTTTCGATCAGCGGATTGCCGCGGCTCATCACGTTGCCGACCAGGACGATGTCGGGCTTAAGGTCGAGTTGCGCGGGGTCGAAGCCCTCGATCAACGCGATGCCGAGCGCCTCGAGCTGAGTGCTCATCGGCGGATAGACGTTCGCGTCGGAACCGGTGACGCGATGGCCCGCGGCGCGCGCGAGTGCGGCGATCCCGCCCATGAAAGTGCCGCAGATGCCGATGATATGCAGGTGCATCAGGTCGCGACCGGAAAGAGACGCTGGGCGATGGCAAGACCCGCAATCGCCCAGGTGACGGCGATGGCGAACCCCGTGACGAGACCCGTATCCAGCGCGCACTTCACGATGTAACCGACGATCAGGAGATACCAGATCGTGACGACCACCGAGCCTGCGTTGGTCAGCAGCCAGATCCCGTAGTTCGTCTTCGCCGGCCCGCGCATCAGGAGCAGGACGGCCATCGCGGGCGCCAGCAAAATGAAAGTGCCGAACACCGCACTCAGGGTCTGCGGAAACCGATGGCTGCGACGAGTCAGCGCGAGCAGCACGCCGAAAAACGCAAGCGTGAGTCCGACGTCGAGTGCCGTGCGCGCGAGAATGCGCTCGGCGTGGTCCACCCAGGCGAGCGCGGCGTTCGCGCCCGCATAGCCGAGCGCGAGCAGCGCGGACAGCAGGAAAGAGGCTGGCAATACGCCCGGGTCCTTGCGCAACAGGGCGATCTGGGCGAGCGAACTCGGCAATCGGTGCATGTTGTCTTTGGCCGCGGAGGCGGCATACGCATAATAAGGTGGTGACGACCGCCGGCGAAACTCCAATCCGGGACCCCGGCCTGCTCCGGTCCCGCGTTGTGTCGTGGCCGGCGGAGGCCCGGATTGCGCTCGACACCGAATTCGTCCGCGAGCGCACCTATTATCCGAAGCTCTGCCTGATTCAGGCGGCCGTGGCCGGCGACGTCGCCCTGATCGATGCGCTCGCAATCGCGGACGGCGGCGCGCTCGTGGCGCCACTCATCGATCCCGGTCGCCCGAAGCTTCTGCACGCCGCGAGACAGGATATCGAGGCCCTGCTGCCCCTGACCGGCGCGCCGCTCGCGCCGGTGTACGACACGCAGCAGGCGGCTGCGTTGCTCGGATTCCCCGCCCAGATCGGTTACGCGGACCTCGTGCGCCAGCTGCTCGGCATCGAACTCGCAAAGGGCCATGCGCGCACCGATTGGTCGCGGCGCCCGCTGTCGCCGGAGCAGCTTGCCTACGCGGCCGATGACGTGCGGTATCTGCCCGCGCTGGCGGAAGCGCTCGAAGTGCGGCTCGCGGCGGCCGGTCGCCGGACCTGGCTCGACGAGGAGTCGGCATCGCTCCGTGAACTGTCCCTGTTTCGCGTCGAGCCTGCGGAGGCCTGGCGTCGCCTCAAGGGTCTGGAGCGACTCGATGCCGGAGGAATTGCGATCGCCCGCGCGCTCGCCGGCTGGCGGGAGCGTCGCGCGATGGACCGCGATCTCCCACGCGGCTGGGTGCTGCCCGACGCCGCGATTCACGAGCTCGCCGAGATGCGGCCCAGGAATCGCGACGAGCTGTCGCGGCTCGCCAACGTGCCGCGCGGTACCGCGGAGCGCGCCGCCGACGAGATTCTCGCCGAGATCGCGGCTGCACGCGACGAGGGCGGCACCCGCGAATCTGCGGCCGCCGCGCGTCCCGGACCGGACGAACTGCGGCGGCAGAAACTGCTGCAGAAGAGGCTCACGACGCTTGCGTGCGAACTCGGCATCCAGCAGGAAGTGCTCGCGACGCGCCGCGAACTCGTGGCGCTCGCCCGAGGTTCGCGCGAGTCCATCGTGTTGTCGGGCTGGCGGCGCGCGGTCGTCGGTGAGCCCTTGCTCGCAGCGCTCGGGGACAGTCCCGTTTAAAGGGGAACGTCCCCTTCAAAAGGGACGTTCCCCTTTAGACGGGACTGTCCCCTCCTGAAGCGGCGCACGCCCTTCAGTGGATCGCATTTTCCAGACGCGCGTCCACTTCCTCGAGACTTCCGTCGGCATCGATGCGGCGCAACAATCCCGCTTTCGAGTAGTAATCGATGAGCGGCTGCGTGCGATCGCAATAGACGGCGAGCCGCTCCCGGATGGTCCTGTCGTTGTCGTCCGGCCGCTGGAACAGGTCGTGCGGTCCTCCGTCCAGGCAGGGTTCGCCCGGTTTCGGAGGATTCGTCTCGATGTGAAAGACGCGGCCGCAGCGGCGGCAGCTCCGGCGGCCCGCGACGCGCTTGCGCAGGACCTCGGGGTCGATGTCGAACAGCACGACTGCGTCGATCGGCCGCCCGAGCTCGCGAAGCAGCGCGGCGAGCCCATCCGCCTGCACGATGGTTCGCGGAAAGCCGTCGAGGACGAAGCCCCTTGTCGCATCCGGCTGCGCGAGCCGCTCGCGGATGATGCCGAGCATGATGCGGTCGTCGACGAGCTGTCCTGCGTCCATGACGATCTTCGCGGCACGGCCGAGATCCGTTCCCGCGGCGACCGCCTCGCGCAGAAGGTCGCCGGTCGACACCTGGGGCACGCCGTAGCGAGCCTGCAGGCGTTGCGCTTGCGTGCCCTTGCCCGACCCGGGCGCGCCCAGCAGTACCAGCCTCATTCCGTCAAACTCCGCGGGCCCGCGCCTGTCGAGGGGCGTACATCCTGCCCGCGGCTTCAAGTCGCGTCAAACCGCGCGGATCGGCTATGCTTCGCCCCCCGCGGGGCGGTGTCGGCCCCCGAAAAACGGATCTGACGATGGCAGCACGCAGGACCAGAAAGCCCGGGCCGCGCAATGCGCTGTACGCGCAATCGGGCGGTGTCACAGCCGTAATCAATGCCTCGGCTTGCGGAGTGATCGAAGCCTGCCGCAAGAATCGCGGCCGGATCGGCAGGCTCTACGCGGGACGCGACGGAATCGTCGGGGCCCTCACCGAGGACCTCATCGACACGGGCCTTGAGACCGCGGCGGCGATCCGCGCGCTCCGCTACACGCCCTCGGGCGCATTCGGCTCGGCCCGCTACAAATTGAAGGACCTCGAGCGCGATCTGCCGAAATACCAGCGCCTGATCGACGTGTTCCGCGCCCACGACATCGGCTACTTCTTCTACAACGGCGGCAACGACTCGATGGATACGGCGCTGAAGCTGAGTCAGCTCGGCGCGCAGACCGGATATCCGATCGCCTGCATCGGCATTCCGAAGACCGTCGACAACGACCTGCCGGTGACGGACTGCTGCCCGGGATTCGGCTCGGTCGCGAAATACGTCGCCGTGTCGACGCTCGAGGCCTCGCTCGACGTCGCCTCGATGGCCCGCACGTCGACGCGCGTATTCATCCTCGAGGTGATGGGACGCCATGCGGGCTGGATCGCGGCCGCGGGCGGTCTCGCCGCGCGCAAGGCCGGGGACCCGCCGCACCTGATCCTGTTCCCCGAAATTCCTTTCGAGCGCGAGCGTTTCCTCGCGCGCGTCAAGGAAACCGTCGAACAGAAGGGCTACTGCGTCATCGTGGCCTCCGAGGGCACGCGCGACGCGGAAGGCAAGTTTCTCTCCGACATGGGCACGCGCGACGCCTTCGGTCACGTTCAACTCGGCGGCGTGGCGCCGACGCTCGCATCGATGGTAAAGCAGGCGCACGGCTACAAGTACCACTGGGCGCTCGCCGACTACCTGCAGCGCTCGGCGCGTCACGTCGCCTCGCGCGTGGACGTCGAGCAGGCCTATGCCGTCGGACGCGCTGCGGTTCAACTCGCGCTCGCGGGCAAGAACGCGGTCATGCCGGTCATCCGCCGGAAGTCTTCGAAGCCCTACCGCTGGGACATTCGCTCGGTCGCGATCGATGCGGTCGCCAATCGCGAAAAAATGGTGCCGCGGAATTTCATCACGGCCGACGGCTTCGGAATCACCGCGGCGGGCCGGCGCTATCTCGAGCCGCTCATTGCGGGCGAGGACTATCCGCCGTACAGGAACGGAATTCCCGCATACGCAACGCTCAGGAACGCGCGCGTGCGGCGCCGGCTCTCGACGACCTTCGTGATATGATTCTTTTGTCTCCAGGGAGTTTGTGATGTCAATGCAAGACGCGCTCTGGCTCGCGATGCTGGCCGGTGCGATCGCCATCGTTTACGGAATTTTCATGGCGCGCTGGATCCTCTCGCAGCCCGCCGGAAATGCGCGGATGCAGGAGATTGCGGCGGCTATCCAGGCTGGCGCCAAGGCCTACCTGAACCGCCAGTACTCGACCATCGCGATCGTCGGCGTCGTGCTGTTCGTCGCGCTCGGCTTCGCACTCGACTGGTACACGGCCGTCGGCTTCGCCTTCGGTGCGGTGCTCTCGGGCCTTGCGGGCTACATCGGCATGAACGTCTCGGTCAGGGCGAATGTCCGCACCGCGCATGCCGCGAGCATCGGGCTCAACCCGGCGCTGCAGGTCGCGTTCCGCGGCGGCGCGATCACCGGCATGCTGGTCGTCGGCCTTGGGCTGCTCGGCGTCGCGTCCTACTACGGCGTGATGATGCGACTCACCGGCGACAGCGATCACTCGCTGCATGCGCTCGTCGGACTCGCGTTCGGCGGCTCCCTGATCTCGATCTTCGCGCGGCTCGGCGGCGGCATCTTTACCAAGGGCGCCGACGTCGGCGCCGATCTCGTCGGCAAGGTCGAGGCCGGCATTCCGGAGGACGACCCGCGCAATCCGGCCGTGATCGCGGACAACGTCGGCGACAACGTCGGCGACTGCGCCGGCATGGCCGCGGACCTCTTCGAAACCTACGCGGTCACCGTCGTCGCGACGATGCTGCTCGCGGGTCTGATGGTGAAGGATCTCGGCGAAGCGGCGGTGCTGTACCCGCTCGTGCTCGGCGCGGTATCGATCGTCGCCTCGATCATCGGCACGTTTTTCGTCAAGGTCTCCGAGGGCGGCAAGATCATGGGCGCGCTGTATCGCGGCGTGATCGTCTCCGGCCTCATCGCGGCGATCGCCTACTACCCGATCACGCAATCGATGTTCGGGGCGGCGGCGATGCCGCTTTACTGGTGCGCGCTGATCGGGCTCGGCCTGACGGCGGCCATGATCTGGATCACCGAGTACTACACGGCGACCGAGTTCAAGCCGGTTCGCTACGTGGCCGAGGCTTCGCGCACCGGCCACGGCACGAACGTGATCGCCGGACTCGCCATTTCGATGAAGTCGACGGCGCTGCCGGTGCTCGCGATCTGCGCCGCAATCTGGGGCGCCTACTCGCTCGCCGGCCTGTACGGCATCGCGATCGCCGCGACCGCGATGCTGTCGATGACCGGCATGATCGTCGCGCTCGACGCCTATGGTCCGATCACGGACAACGGCGGCGGCATCGCGGAGATGAGCGGCCTGCCGAAGGAAGTGCGCAAGATCACGGACGCGCTCGATGCGGTCGGCAACACGACCAAGGCGGTCACGAAGGGCTATGCGATCGGCTCGGCTGGACTCGCGGCACTCGTGCTCTTCGCCGACTACACGCACAATCTGGAAATCGCGGGCAAGCTCGAGCTCTTCAGCCTGTCCGATCCGGCCGTCATCATCGGCCTCTTCATCGGCGGCCTCGTGCCTTACCTCTTCGGCGCGATGGCGATGGAAGCCGTCGGTCGCGCGGCCGGTTCGGTCGTGATCGAGGTGCGGCGCCAGTTCAAGGAAATCAAGGGCATCATGGAAGGGACCGCGAAGCCCGATTATTCGCGGGCCGTGGACATGCTGACGCGGGCCGCGATTCGCGAAATGATCGTGCCGTCCCTGCTGCCGATCCTGATCCCGGTCGTCGTCGGCTTCGGCATGAACTACCTGCTCGGCCCCGGCGCCGGCATCCGCGCGCTCGGCGGCGTGCTGATAGGCACGATCGTCACCGGCCTCTTCGTCGCGATCTCGATGTGCACCGGCGGGGGCGCCTGGGACAACGCGAAGAAGTACATCGAGGAAGGCAATTTCGGCGGCAAGGGTTCGGACGCGCACAAGGCGGCCGTGACCGGCGACACCGTCGGCGATCCCTACAAGGACACCGCGGGCCCGGCGATCAATCCGCTGATCAAGATCATCAACATCGTCGCGTTGCTGCTGGTGCCGCTGCTCTGATCAGCCCGTGCCCATAGTCGTGAGGACAAATCCCGCCAGGATCGACGCGATGGCGATCCAATGCAGCGCGGTCGGGCGTTCCTTCAATACGGCCCAGGCGAAAGCGAGCGTGACCACGGGATACGCACCTGACAAGGGCGAGACGATCGACGCCGGTCCTTTCTTGTAGGCAATGGCAGTCATCAGCCCTCCCAGGGCCATGGTGGCCATCGGCAGGAACGAACGCGACCACTCCTTCCCGGACATCGCGCCCTTGCGTCCAAACAGGAAACCGTAAGTTCCGAGCGTGAGCAGGCCGCCGACGGCGATCATTAGCGCCATATTGGCCTCGTTGGCGATGTTGGCTTCGTTGTCGCCGTAGTAGGCATACGCGTATTTGATGAGCGTGCCATTCACGCCCCAGATCAGGAGCGCGACGCCAGCCAGCGGCATCCAGCGCCTCTGTGTCTTTTTCTTGTTGGGATCGGGCGGTGAGTAGGCGAGCCCCAGGCAGCCGGCAATGACGCAGATGACGCCTGCGAGCTGGTAGGGCGACAAGGCCTCACCCAGAAAACGATTCGCCAGAATGACAGTCAACGCGGGGTAAGCGGCCGAGAGGGTTCCGACAATGGAAATCGGCCCGTAAACGATCGACTGGTAGTAGAAGATCCACGCGATACCGTCGAGCACGTAGGCGAGCAGGCCGAGCATCAGAAACATTCGTCCTTCGGGAGCCAGGATCGGCGGCGAATCCTGGCTGGCCCAGAACAGGACATTCACCACCGCATTGGCCACCGCGTAATAGAGACAGAAACGCGCTGGGGGCACTTCGCCTATGTACTTCTTGACCAGGCCCTGCGCGATGCCCCAAAAAAAGGTGGCGGCGAGCGTCGGCGTCAGCCAGACGAGCAGGCTTGCGTTCAAGGCGTCTTCACTGAAGTTCCCCCATGGAGCGTGTGCGCAAGATACCCGGAAATGCGTTCTTCGCGGTCAAGCCCGACCGGGAATAAAACAAAGGCCCCGGAAGGGGCCTTTGGATGTCTGCGCGATCGGATTCGATTCCCGAGGCGCCTGCTGGCGCGGGGTTTACGACCTGCTCAGGTCCAACTCGCCGTTTTCGACCGGAATTCTCTGACCCGGATTGTGATCCATGCGCACGACGCCCTGTTGGCCGTCGAGCATATAGGTGACTTCAAACCCGGCCGGAGTCTTCTGGTTGTCATAGACGTTTCCGCAACGCTCTTCCACGACCGTTTCCTTGTTGTTTTCCTGCAAGTGCTTCTGGGCCTTGCTGCCACCGTAACCGCCGGCAACCGCGCCCGCCGCAGTCGCAAGCTTCTGGCCATCGCCACTGCCGACCTGGCTGCCCAGCACGCCGCCGATGACAGCACCGATTGCCGCGCCGGCAATCCGTTTTTCATCTTTGACTGGCACCTGCTGCGTGACGGACTCGTCATTGCAGACGTAGCGCGCAACCTGCGTGTTGTCGAACGCGGGTTCGACCGCAACGACATCGGCGTAATCCTGCCAGGGATTCAGATCCGCGCGCGTACTCGCATAGGCGCCGACCGCCACGACCACGACACCGCCGAGAATCAAGGGGGCCAATAGGGAATTCTTCATCTGCATTGCTCCTGAATGTATGCCGGGCTCAATGGTCATACCGGCCCGGACCACCGCGGCTGCGCCCGGTGGCGAGTCATCGGGGGCAACCTCGCGATTTCGCGTCAGGTCCGGCCCCGGCACCGCTGCAACTCGGTACTGCAAGAGATGAGACGACGACAGAGGGTATCCTTGGGCATCCCGCGCGGTCTGTACGGGAACGAACAATGGAGTCGCCCCTTGTATCGATCGATCGCCCTGGCGTGCCTGCTCGCATTCAACGCATATGCGGAGACGCTTGTATTGCAGGCGGATGCCTATGTCGACGTCGATTCCGGAAAGCGCCTCACTCCGGGCATCCTGGTGATCGAAGGCGAACGCATCGTATCGGTGAACCCCGCATCGCTGCCCTCCGGCGCCCGCGTCGTGGAGCTGCCGGGACTGACGCTCTTGCCCGGGTTCATCGACATGCACGTGCACCTCGGCTCCGACCTCGGCGGCGGCTGGGAGACGCGCGCGGTGGAATGGACCGACGTCGACGACGCCCTGCTCGGCGTCAAGAACGCCCGCCTCACGCTCGACAGCGGATTCACGACGGTGCGGAACCTCGGCTCATCCGGCTTTGCCGACGTGTCCCTGATGCGCGCAATCGGGCGCGGTGACTTTCCGGGCCCGCGCATCGTGCCCGCGGGCCATGCGGTCGGCGCGACTGGCGGGCATTGCGACACGACAGGCTATGCGCCCGGCCTTCTCGAACAAGGGCCGCAGCAGGGTGTCGCCGACGGTGCCGACGAAATTGCGAAAGCCGTGCGCTACCAGATCAAGCATGGCGCCCAGGTCATCAAGATCTGCGCGACCGCCGGGGTCATGAGCTTCGAGGGCCCGGTCGGCGCGCAGCAATACAACGCCGAAGAACTCCGCGCGGTGGTCGCGGAAGCGCGTCTGCACGGAGTCCCGGTCGCCGCACATGCACACGGACCGGAAGGCATCATCGCGGCGTCCGATGCCGGCGTCGATTCGATCGAGCACGGCTCGCTACTGACACCGGAAGCAATCGAGACGCTCAAGAAGAACGAAACCTGGCTCGTGCCGACGCTCTATCAGTGGTTCGAGCCCTACGACCTGCCGCCCGTGATCCACGCGAAAAACGAATACATCAAGGCGCGCGTCGGCGACAGCATGCGCGCAGCCTTCGCTGCGGGGGCCAAGATCGCGCTCGGTACTGACGCGGGCGCAGGACCGCACGGCCGGAGCGGCAAGGAGTTCACATCCTACGTCGAACACGGCTTGAGCCGCGCGGAGGCACTCCGCGCGGGAACCATCAATGCCGCCGCGCTGCTCCGCGTCGAGGACCGCGGCCGTCTGCGCCCGGGCCTGCTGGCCGATATCATCGCGGTCCCAGGCGATCCGCTCACCGACATCCGGGTGGTAGAGGACGTGCGCTTCGTAATGAAGGGCGGCCAAATTCACCGGGTGCCGTAATTTCCGTCGGACCGCTCCCCTTCCTTGGCAGGCAGTCCCCTTATGTAAACAACAGAAAATTTCCTGCTGGCCGGGAAATTTTTTCGCTTGCAACTCGCTAGAATGAACCGGGCCGCGCGGAGCGCCGGCACATCGGGAACAGGGATGTCCGCGATTCAAGCAACTCGCAATTCACCCTCTCGCGACAGAGTCTCGGGCCTGCGCCCTGTTGCCGCGTACCCGCCCACATGGGTGCGCCCCGGCGCGGGAGAGTCGCCCGCCATCGCCCTGGTCGAAGAACATCTGAATTCAGCCGTCGCGGTCGGCACGCTGCTGCTCGCGGCGCTGATCCTTGGCCAACCGTTTACCGGGCTTTACTGGGCGCTCGCGGCGACCGCTTATGCCGTCACGTTCAAAATGCTGCGACGGCCGCGACTCGAGCACATCGACCAGCGCGAGTCCTGGTGGCGGGATCTCCGCCACATGTCGATCGAATGGGGCTGCGTTGTCGCGGTGCTGCTCCTGACCTGCTACCTGCTCAGGGCGACGGGCCTCCTCTCCCGCGCGGTCCTGTTCACCTGGTTTGTATCGACTCCGTTTGTCCTGACCGGCGCGCATGCAGCGACTCGCAGGGTCTTCGGCTGGCTAGTCGCGCACGGCGGCGTACACCGGAAGCAGGTCATCGTCGGCGCAAACAAGGTCGGCCGCGAATTGGCGTCGCGCTTACTGGATTCACCCTGGCGCGGCACGGTCGAAGGCTTCTTCGACGATCGCAGGATCGAGCGCCTGCCCCGCGCCATCCGTTCGCAATTGCTCGGGCGATTTCGCGATCTGCCGGAGTACGCAAGACAGCACGGGATTCAGGTCATCTATATCTGCCTGCCGATCACCAAGCAGCCGCGGATTCGGGCGCTCCTGGACGACCTGCGCGATTCGACGGCTTCGATCTATTTCGTCCCGGATCTGCTCGCATTCGACCTGATGCAGGCCCGCTTTGGCGAAATCGGAGGAATGCCGCTGGTTGCAGTCCGCGAAACGCCATTTTGCGGCATGACCGGCGTGTTGAAACGCGCGAGCGATGTCGTGCTCGCGACGGTCGCATTGGTGGCCCTCGCGCCGATCATTCTTGCCATCGCCATTCGCGTCCGACAGACATCGCCCGGTCCGATCCTCTTTCGCCAGCGTCGCTATGGTCTCGACGGCCGGGAATTCGTGGTCTACAAGTTTCGCACGATGACCGTATGCGAAGACGGCGCGATCCGCCAGGCGGCGCGCGACGACCCGCGCGTTACGCCGGTCGGCCGGTTCCTGCGGCGGACGTCGCTAGACGAACTGCCGCAGCTCCTGAATGTTCTCGCAGGAACAATGAGTCTGGTCGGACCGCGGCCCCATGCGGTCGAGCACAACGAGCACTATCGCAAACTTGTCAGCGGATACATGTTGCGTCACAAGGTGCGGCCGGGAATGACCGGACTCGCGCAGGTCAACGGCATGCGCGGGGAAACTCCCGATCTGGGGACGATGTATCAGCGCGTGCAGTTCGATCTGGAATATCTCAAGTACTGGTCCCTGGGCCTGGATATCCGGATCCTGCTGAAGACCTTGTCCATCTTCCTTCGAGACCGAAACGCGTTCTAGCTACCAGCCGCCGTCCGTGGCGTAGCCTAGTTCGATCAACAGCGGACCCGCTATCCGCTTGAAGATGCGTCGATCTTTCGCGTCGAGGTCGCGCTGCCAGCGGCTGAGCGAACCGGTGCTGACGGCCGCGAGCGCCTCTGGATTCTGCGCGAAGCGGGTGACGTCCCTGAACGGCGATCCGGCGCCCGCGTGCGCGAGCATCGCCTCGTCCCAGGTCTCGCCGAGAAAATCCATCAACTTTTCGAGCACGGGCCGGGGGTTCAGCACGAGATCCTCGTAGCGGACCGTGTGAAACCGCAGATCGCCCCAGAATGCGCGCGAGCCCTCGATGTCGTCACGCCAGCGCCGCGCGCAGCCGGCGATCGGTTTCCAGGTGTCGAGCGGAACGAGCTTGCCGTTCTCGACGCGATGGCGCGGGTGCGTGCGAAGCGAACAGGCGACATCGCGCCCGTCGCGCAGCACGTGCACGAAGCGCGCCTCGGGAAAGCAGCGAAAGATCTCGCCGATGCGGCCGATGTTTCGCGGCGTCTTCTCGGCCCAGCGAGACTTGCCGGTCTTCTGCATGCAAAGCGCCGCGAAGGCCTCGATGAACCGCGGGCGCGACCGGGCGCCTTCGTAGATCGTCTGAACCTCGGCCCGCGGAAAGCCGAATCGATCAGCGAGCGCCGCGGGGTCGAGGGCGCGCCTTCGAAATACGCTCGACTCGGGCCCGCAGCAGATCCGTCGGTGCGAATCGAGCATCATCCGGAGCAGCGTGGTGCCGGATCGGCCGCAGCCGCCGATCACGATCGGCGAAAGGCCGGAAGGTTCGCCGGCCGCGAACGAGTCGGCGGGGTGGCCGAGCCCGATGGCCGCGCCGATCACCCTGGAGACTCGCGAAACTCGCATGGCTGAAATCCGGTCCTGGCCGGACTGGACTGTAAGTCATCCGCAGCCTGCGCGGAATCCGCGCCTGCGGCCTAGTTCGCGGTCGCGGTGGCGCCCCGGAACTGCTCGATTGTCGCCGTGTCGCCGTGCACGGCCGCGATGCGCTCGACCTGCAGGCCTAGTTCGCTCAGTTTCTTCGCGAAAGAGGCGGTCGACGGCTGCGGCGGCCCGAATGGCGCATCGTTGTTGGGCACGAAGAACAGATCGCCCTGGAATACGACCTTCTCGGACGGCAGCCAGGCGATGACCATCTCGCGCGCATGCGGGTTCGGGCCGATATCGATGAGCTCGAGCCGTCGCGTCCCGTCCTGCAGGACCCGCTTCCCGTTCTCGAGCAGCAGGAACTCCGGCTTGCGAGGGTCGCGCGCCAGGCGGTCGTTCTGCTTCGCCGCCGCCATGCTTTCGATCACCGGCCGGTTCGCGGCGGTCGTGATGACAGTCGCGCCTTCGGCGATGAAACTACGCATACCGCCGATGTGATCGCCGTGATGATGTGTCATGGCGACATAGCGGATCGGCTTGCCGGGAAAGAGCTCCTTGATGCGCTTGATCACGGCATCGGCGCCATCGCTCGAGCCGGGCGCTTCGACGGCGGCCACGTAATCGCCCAAACCGACCGCGAGCGTATTCTGGTTCTGGCCGGCGACGTTTTGAATGACGTATACGCCTTCCGCCAGTTTGTCGACCTTCTCTTCGAGGTTGGTCGGAACGGGCTTCACTTGCGTGTAACCGGCGGCCGCGACGCGGAACGTCTCGTCCGTGATCGCCGGGTTGAGTTCGACCTGCGTGGCGTAGTCCGCGGCGACTTCGCCGGCGAGGCGGTTCTTCCAGCGGCGCGGAACCTGATAGTCGCCGACTTTCTGGTAGTCGCTGAAGATGATCTCGGAGGCTTCCTCGCCGGTCAGCGAATCCACGAAAATCAGTTCGTACTTCGAGATGAGCCCGGTCTTTGAATCGATGTACAGAGCAACCTGCTGCGTGTCCGGCATCACGAAGGTCACGACTTCGTGACCGCGGCCCTCGAACTGGTCCTCGCCGAGGTAGCGCAGCGAATTGGTCCGGTCGAGCGCCTGCCGCAGGAGCAGGTTCGGCAGGCGGCGATGGTACTGGACGAATTGCTGCTGGGTCGCCTGCTCGGCCGGGATCGGCGTGACGGTCTTGACCCGATTGTCGTAGGCGTTGCCGGCTCCGTCGACGATCGCAACCGTGTTGTCGCCGTCGAACCCGAACCCGCCGGTCTTCTGCTCGAGCCGCAGCCGGTTGTTCTCGAGATCGACGAGCAGTGTTTCCTCGAAATTCCCGCCCTCGAAGGGCGCTGCCGGCGTCGTCATCTGCAGGCGCGGATAGGTCTCGCCGGTCAGCCGGAGCCGTACGACTTCGACTGCGCGGAGCGCCTCGGCGCCGCCATTGGCGGCAACCGCCCGGTCGAGGACCTCGCGCGCTCTTGATTGCGAGCGTTCGGCCATCGTTTCGGGATTGTCGGCCACGGACACGCTGGAGGCGGCGAAGAGCACGAGGGCAATGGCGAATCGCAGCATGACTTGCACTCCGGTTTGGACCGCGATCACGCTAGGCCACCTGCATCGCCCGTTTCAACGACGATGCGCCGATCCGTGCGGCCGCCTCGGCAGGACGTGCAAGCCGGAGCGCGGGCCGCGCGGATGACAGCCCGCGGCATCGGTGCCACCATTCAGATATGCGATCGTTTCGCGCACCATTCATGGCGCTTCTGATCTGGAGCGCCCTGCCCTCGCCGGCCCTCGCTCAGGATTCCAGCCTTTCGCCGCCTGTGGGCGTGGCGACGCACGCGGACGGCCGTGCGCCGATCGAGTCGCTCTATCGCGCCTGGCTCGGGCTCGTCGACCGCGGCTGGACGGCGGAGCTCATTGCGAATTCGGCTCCCGCCGGAACGACGGTGGCGCTCCCGATAGTTGTGCTGCGTTCGCCGGGCGCCGGCCCGGCAGTCTGGTTGCTCGCGGGAATCCATGGCGAAGAGCCGGCGGGCCCAAACGCGATCGCGGAGACGATCGACGACATCGCCCGGCTCGGAGCCAAGCGTCCGGTCATTCTGCTTCCATTGCTGAATCCGCAAGGCTACGCACGAAACTGGCGCTACCTGAATGTCGCCGTCTATTCGGAAAGCATCGACGGCCAGAGTGTGGGTGATTCCTCGCATCTGCTGCCGTCACCCGAGGATCCGAGCCGGTCGCGCGCGGCCGCCGCGTCGAGTCCCGAGGCCGATGCGATCACGGCCTACGTTCTCCGGCTTCAGAATGACTACCCGGTGCACGTCAGCATCGACCTGCACGAAGACAACCTTATCGACGAGGGCTATGTGTATTCGCAGGGTGTCGAAGGCGAGAAGGACGCGCTTGCTATCGAAGCGGTCGGGGTGCTCGGGGAGAACGGCGTGCCGATCCGCATGGCGGGCAAGACGCGATTCGACGAACCAATCGTGGGCGGCATCGTCGGGCCCGTCGTCGACAGTTCGATCGACGAACTCCTGAGCGCCCCGCGCGTGCGGGTTGGAAAGGAGGAACTTCCAGGACCCGCCGCGCGAACCGTGCTCGTCTTCGAAACGCCGGCGGCAGCGCTGCCGCTCGAGCGCCGCATCGCGGCCCACGCCGCGCTCATCCGCCGACTGGCCGCCCGCCTCGATCCGGACCGCGCCGGACCCTGACGCCCGACCGATGCAATCGCCGGCCGCACCCAAATCGGTTTTCGACGAGGCCATCGGCCTGATCAACGCGGGCAATCTCGGCGCGGCCGAGACGCGATGCCGTGCGGCGCTCAAGCGCTATACGGGCGACGTCAACATGCGGGCACTCCTCGGCGCCCTGCTCGTCAAGATGGATCGCACGGAAGAAGCTGAAACGATGCTCCGCGAGGTGATCGGCGCCGCGCCGACCTTCGCGAAACCGCACGAAGACCTGGGCCTTCTGCTGATACTTGCAAACCGCCCCGCCGATGCCCTGCCAATCCTCGAACGCGCGACCCGACTCGACCCGTCGCTCGAGCGCGCGTGGTTCACGCTTGGCAAGGCGCTCGCGCTCCTCGGGCGCGGACCGGAAGCCGACACCGCGTTCGAGAAATGCTTCGCGCTCTCGCCGGAGCGCCGCCTGATGGCGCTTGCCGCCGAACACCAGAAGGAGGGCCGCCTCGAGGAGGCAGAGCGCATCTATCGGCAGGTCCTGCGCCAGAGCCCGCGCAACGTCGATGCGATGCGCCTGCTCGCGCTGATCGCCGTAAAGGTGGATCGCGCCGACGATGCCGAGAACCTGCTGGAGCAGGCGATCGCGATCGCTTCCGATTTCCAGATGGCGATCCTCGACCTCGGACGGCTCAGGAAGGAGCAGGACCGCTACAGCGAGGCACTCGAATGCTTCGGCCGCGCGATAGCGCTGGACCCGTCGCAGCCGCAGGCGCATTACCTCCGCGCCTCGACGCTCGCGCGCGCCTCGTTCACATCGGAGGCCATCGATGCCTACCGCGCGTGTCTCAGGTTGCGGCCCAACCACCTTGCCGCCTTGCTCGGCCTTGGTCATGTCCTGAAGGCTGTCGGTGAGTATGACGAGGCCGTCGCGTCCTACGGCGAGTGCATCCGCCATGCGCCGGACTTCGGCGAAACCTACTGGAGCCTCGCCAACCTGAAGACCTACCAATTCGACGATGCAACAGTCGCCGAGATGGAAAAGCGCTCGGCCACCGAAGGTGCGAACGTCCAGTCGCACGTGAACTTCCTGTTCGCCCTCGCCAAGGCACACGAGGACCGCGGCGATTTCTCGCGCGCCTGGGATTTCTACCGCCGCGGCAACGAGAAGCAGCGCTCGGAGGTCCGTTACGACCCGGTGCAGACCGAGGTGACGAATGACCGGATCGTCGGTACGTATACGGCCGAGTTCCTCGCTTCAATGGCGGACTCCGGCAGTACGGACCAATCGCCGATATTCATTCTCGGCCTTCCGCGATCGGGCTCGACGCTCCTCGAGCAGATCCTCGCGAGCCACGGCCAGGTCGAGGGCACGAGCGAGCTGCCCTATATCGGCCGCGTCGCGAGCAGCCTCAGTCGCAATCGCGCCGACGGCATCAACTATCCTGAGGCAATGCGGGAACTCGCCGCGGAAAACCTGCGCGCGCTCGGCGAGGATTACCTCGCGCAGGCGCGCATGCACCGGCGCACCGGCGCACCGCGATTCATCGACAAGATGCCGAACAATTTCCCGAATGTCGGATTCATCGCGCTCGCGCTTCCAAACGCGAAGATCATCGATGCGCGGCGACATCCGCTGGACGCCTGCCTCTCCTGCTATCGACAGCTTTTTGCGAAAGGCCAGAACTTCACCTACGACCTGACCGAGATCGGCGAGTATTATCTGCAGTACCAGCGGATGATGGATCACTGGCATCGCGTCCTGCCGGGCCGGGTGCTCACCGTCCAGTACGAAGAGGTCGTCGCCGATTTCGAACCGCAAGTGCGGCGGCTGCTCGACTTCTGTGGCCTGTCCTGGGACGAGGCCTGCCTCAGGTTCTACGAGAGCGACCGTCCCGTGCGCACGCCGAGCTCGGAACAGGTCAGGCAGCCGATCTATGACCGGTCGATCGGCCATTGGCGCAATTACGAGGGGCAGCTCGACGAACTGGTCGCGGTGATCGAGCCAATCCGCGACCGCTATCGGCGTTACGAGCCCGGTGACCGTGCTTCGCGTGCCGCAGGCGGCGCGGCGCGCCCCGGAATCGCGCCGGGCGGCAAGTAGTCGAAGATGAAATTTATCCGGTCCGCATCGCCCTTGTTCATGACACTGTGGACTTTCTGGTTGTTGACCTCATAGGCCTGACCGACCTCGAGCTGGAACGGCCGGCCGTCGATCATGAATCGCACGCGCGGGTTCGTGATGATCGGCACGTGAATGCGGTGGCCGGCCCCGAAGGACGGGTGCGTATCGCGGTGCGGGAGGATGCGCCCGCCCGCAAGGAGCTTTGCCGCCATCGCGCGGATGATGGTGCCGCCCGGCGGATACCAGTTGCGGATGATCTCGTGCATGACCGGCACAGCGACTTCCGCGAGCCGGTCCCAGCCCGGCTGCTTGCTCACCTCGACGGCGGGCCAGTCCTCGACGTTGGCAAAGAGCAGGACGATCGACCGGGTCTGCTCGTGGACCTCATAGTCCTTCTGGCGCTGGACGTTCTCGTTCCATGCCGCTTCGTCCTGGCCAAGGACGGCCGCGCCGAGCGCCTCCATGCCGACCTTGCCGAAACTGCGGAGCGGGACGCCGATGTCCATCTGGAAATCTAGAACTCGTAGCGGTACTGCAGTCCGATCGTCCGCGGCCGGTTGATCGACTGCCTCTGCACGGCCCAGCGATTGCTCAGGAACAGGTCGGCCCGTTCGTCCCAGAAATTGTCGACGAACAACGACGTCGTCCAGTGCTCGCCCTCGAGCCCGATGCGGAAGTCGCCGGTCTGATAGGCCTCCTGGACCTGCACGCCACCCTCGGCCACCACGGACTCGATGCCCTCGAGGTTGTTGACGGATTCCCCGACGTAGGCGAGGTCGACGCGCGCGAACGGCTGGGCATTGAACAGTCGCCCACGGGCGCGGTACTCGACGCCAAGGGTCGCGCTCCAGTCCGGCGTCAACGGCAGGCGTGCGCCCTTGGTCACGAGTATCGGGTCCTCTGCAGGGTCCAGAACCAGCACGGTCGCCTCGGAAACTTCGGCGTCGTTGTAGCCGAGCGTTGCATCGACCTGCCAGGCCTCGTCGATCGCGAAGGAGAACTCGGACTCGATGCCCTTGATCTCGGCAGTCGGCAGGTTCACGTAGCCCAGCTGAAACACGCCCGCCTGCGGGTCCTCGATCTGGATCGCGAAGTCGTCCCATTCCATGTAATACGCGGCGATGTTGAACCGCAGGCGATTGTCCAGCCACTCGGTCTTGGCGCCGAACTCGATGTTCGCCAGTTCGTCCGAGCTGAATTGCTCCGGGAGGATCGAGTTGGGCCGGATCGGATTGCTGCCGCCGACACGGAATCCCTCCGAGTACGTCGCATAGAGCAGGCGATCGTCGGCCACGCGATACGACAGGTTCAGCTTGTAGACTGAGCCGGTCTCGTCGGTCTGCGTGGTCGCGTCGGTCAGATTGAAGGCGCTGGATCCGCGCGGCGCTTCCTGGTGCAGCGTGAATCCGACGTCATACTCGAACCAGCGGCCCCCGGCCGTGATCGTGAAGTTCTCGGTCACGTCGAATCCGATCTCCCCGAACACGGCTTTCTGCTCGAGCTCCGTGTCGTACTCGCCGTGGAACCAGTTTTCGGTCGGCTCGAGCGTGCCGTTGTAAACGTCGGATTCAAGATCTGCGAAATACTCGAAGGCCGGCGAGTTCTCGTAGCCGCGCGCGAAGCTGTTGAACTCCGTGTCGCCCGTCTCCTTGCTGTAGAAGACTCCGCCGAGCCAGGACCAGCGGCTCTCCGCATCGTTCGAAGACTGCAGGCGGGCCTCAAAGGTCGTGATCTCGGTCTGCTCGTCGTTGGTCGCGAAACCGCGCGGGTCGCCATCGAAGTCGTACTGCGTGAAGTTCGGCTGGCAGAACGGCAGCGGCGGGTTTGGGTTGCCGTCAACGTCGTACGCGGGGCAATTGAAGTTGAACTCGTAGTCCGTGGCGTCCGCCTCGTATTGGAAGTCGCGATCGAAATAGGAGGCCGACAGCACGAGGTCCCCGACGGGAAGCGACGCATTCATCGTCAGGCCGAGCTGGTACCAGGTGTCGTCGAGGCCCTCCTCCTCGAAGCGCACCTGCTTGAGGTCGCCGGAACCGACCGTCACGTCGCCGTGGCCGTCGGCGGTAACATCCTGGTAGATGGCGCTGAGCGTCGCATCGACGTTTTCCGTGATGTCGAAACGAAGCGCTGCGCGCGCGCCCGTCGTCTCGACGCTGTTGATGTCGTCCTCGACGACGTCCGAATTGTCGAAGGTGCCTCCCTGGCTGTCGGAAAGCACGTTATCGATGAAGCCGGCGTCTTCCGCGGAAAATCCGACGAGGCGAAGCGCCAGGCGGTCTTCGGCGAGCGGGATGTTGACCATGGCGCTGACGTCGTACCCGATGTCCCCGCCCGAGGTGTCCGATACCTGGGCATCGGCCCAGGCGTCGAAGCCCGACGGATCGGGCTTCGCCGTAATGACCCGCAGCGTGCCGGATTGCGAACTCGCGCCATACAGCGTGCCCTGCGGACCGCGAAGCGCTTCTACGCGTTCGATGTCGATCAGCCTCGGATCGGGGCTGCGTCCGCTCTGGGTAATCGGCTGTTCGTCAAGATAGAGCGCGGAAGACGACACGGCGCCAAATTGGATGCCGGAACTCGCGACGCCGCGGAACACGAGGGTCGTGCCGCCGGGTTCGCGCTGGGAGAGCGACATGCCCGGGACGTACTTGACGATGTCGTCCATCTGCTGGAGCCCGCGCATCGCGATAGCACTGGTGTCGAACGCACTGATCGACTCGGAGACGTCCTGGAGCTTTTCCGCACGCCGCGTGGCGGTGACGACGACCACCTCGAGGCTCGTCGACTCCTGCGCCGCCGCGGTGCCTGCGGACATTGACAGCACCGCCGAAATGGCCGCCGCTAGCGAGGTCGAGCCAGATTGGGATTCCGCGCGATTCGGGTCAGTCATTTCCTTCCCTCCGCAGTCGGTCGATAGTAACCACAGCCCGCCGCCCGGGCAAACCGCCGCCCGTAATTCGTTGCATCGCCGCGATGTACCAGTTCAGGAACTGTTGCGTAAATGGTTCCATCGACGGCGAGAGCGGCCCGGGCACGTAGTAGCGCGAGTCGACACCCGCCTGGTTGCGCTCGATGATCTGCTTGTCGGCGAGCGTCGTGATGTCCCACAGCCAGATGAGGTCGGAAAGCTGGTAGTCCTTCCCCTCGACGGAATTTTCATTGACGAGCCAGGTGATCTCGCAGTCCGTCAGGTGCTGGCCGCGCGGCGTGAAGCGGTAGAGCACGACGTGGTCGCAGTACGCGAGGCCGAAAGTCGTCGGCCCGAGGTGCAGGTCCGTCGTGCCGCCGTCGTAGCCCGTGATCGTGCCCAGAAGCGGCGCGACCGGTTTGCCGTCGCGGCTACCCGTCAGGTGGCCGCGCAGGAGCGGATATCGGTCGAAACTGTACTCGAGACCGAAGTGCTCGGCGTGAAGCCACGAGCGGTTCACGAAATGCTGCGTGAGCCCGACCGACGGCGCCCTCGCCATCACCTCCCCGAGCATCGCGTCGCACTCGTCGCGCGGGATGGCGCGCCCATGGCCGGCCGAATATTCGGGATGCGCCGGCTGGCAGTGATAGCACTCGCAGTAATTCTCGACCGCGAGTTTCCAGTTGCTCGCAATCGGATAGTTCCGGCGGAGTGCAACCCTGGCCCTGTCGAGCCCGTAGGGACGCATCGGCGCCGCCATCTCGCGCTCGAATTCGTCAAACGACGGCGGGTTGTCATCGAAGTTCACGAAGATCAGGCCGTCGAAGACGCGCAGGTGGAGGCGCCGCAGACCGTATTTCGTCCGGTCGAATCCGTCCGGCGTGCGCGCCGCGGCCTTCAGCGAGCCGTCGAGCCCATAGGTCCAGCCGTGATAGCGGCACACGAATCGCGATTCATGCCCGGTCGGCGTGTCGCAGATGCGCGACCCGCGATGGCGGCAGACGTTCATGAGCGCATTGATCCCGCCCTGCCCGTCCCGCACGACGATGACAGACTCGCCCGCCATCTCGAACACGAAAAAGTCGCCACGCTCCGGAATCTGGCTCTGGTGGCCGACATAGAGCCAGGATTTCAGCAGGATGTGCCGGATCTCCAGCTCGTAGATTTCCGGGTCGCGATAAACCGCACCGGGCAGGGCGTATCCCTCCCGGTATCCATCCAGCACTCTCTTCAAGGATTCGCCCACACCCTGCCCTCCCTGGTGAGCTATTTGACCGCGACCGGCCGGCGCCGGTTCGACACGATGGATGCAATCGCGACTGCGACCGCGACAAGCGCGATGATTATGGTCGTGATCGCATTGATGTCCGGCGTCACCCCGAGGCGCACCTTCGCGAATATCAGCATGGGCAGCGTCGTCGCGCCTGGACCCGATACGAAACTCGAGATCACGAGGTCGTCGAGCGAGAGCGTGAACGCCAGCAACCAGCCGGACACGAGTGCCGGCATCAGCATCGGCACGGTGACGTCGAAGAATACGGCCACCGGCCGGCCGCCGAGGTCCATGGCCGCCTCCTCGAGCGAGTCGTCCATCGACGAAAGGCGCGAGCGCACGACGACCACGACATAAGCCATCGAGAAGGTTATGTGAGCGATCGTGATGGTCGTGGCGCCGCGGCTCATTGGCCAGCCGATCAGGTTCGCCATCGAGATGAAAAGGAATAGCAGCGAGAGCCCCGTGATGATCTCCGGCATCACGAGCGGCGCCGTGATCATGCCCGAGAGCAGGAGCCGGCCGCGCAATCGCGCGACTCGGTGCAGTGCGAGCGCGACGATCGCCCCGAGGGCGGTCGCAAAGCTTGCGCTGACGACCGCGATCCGGAGGCTCAGCAGCGCCGCGTCGATCAACTTGTCGTCGTGCAGGAGGCTCACGTACCAGCGCAGCGAGAATCCTCCCCAGAGCGTCACGAGCCGCGAGTCGTTGAACGAGTAGACGACGACCGAGATGATCGGCACGTAGAGAAGCGCGTAGCCGAAGGCCACGATCGTCGTGAGCGGCAGCGTCCTGCCTTTCAACGCTCCGCCTCCTGTTCCCGGCTCTGGAGCCGCTGGAACCACATGATCGGCGCAATGAGGAGCAGGAGCAGCACGACCGAGACCGCCGACGCGACCGGCCAGTCGCGGTTGATGAAGAACTCGTCCCATAGCACGCGCCCGATCATCAGCGTGTCGGCGCCGCCGAGCAGCGCCGGAATCGTGAACTCGCCCACGGCCGGAATGAACACGAGCAGGCAGCCGCCGATGATTCCCGGAACCGAGAGCGGCAGCGTCACGTCGACGAAGGCCTGCCAGCGCCGCGCGCCAAGATCCGCGGCCGCGTCGAGAAGGTCGAGATTCAGGCGCTCGAGATTCGAATAGAGCGGCAGGATCATGAACGGCAGATACGAATACACGATGCCGAGATAGACGGCGAAATCGTTGTAGAGCATCGGCAGCGGCCGGTCGATCAGTCCGATGCCGAGCAGGAATTCGTTGATCAATCCGCGGTTGTTCAGAAGCCCGATCCAGGCATAGACCCGGAGCAGGAAGGAAATCCAGAACGGCAGGATGACCGCAAGCAGCAGCAGCTGGCGCCGTTGCGGCGGCTGGCGCGCGATGTAGTAGGCCATCGGGTAGCCGAGCAGGAGGCACAGCAGCGTGCCGATCGCCGCCATCTTGAGAGACGAGAGGTAGATGATCCCGTAGTAGCCGTCCTGGAACAGGAAGGCGAAATTCGAGAACGTGGCGCGGATGCCCTCGAAACCCGCGGCGCCCCATTCGAGGAGCGGCGTGAACGGCGGCTGCGCGATGACCGGATCCGCCACGCTGATCTTCAGGATGATCAGGAACGGCGCGAGGAAGAAGAGCAGCAGCCAGAGGTAGGGCACTACGACCGCCCGGCGCAGCCAGCGCAGTGAATGCCCTCCGTTGCCGTTTTCGCTCATGAGCTCAGGAGAATCGTGCTGCCGACGTCCCAGGACAGGTACACCTCGTCATCCCATTCGACGACCAGCTTTGCCGACCGCCGCAGATTCTGCGCGCTCACCTGCACGATCACGCCGCTCTTCGTGCGCACGCGATAGAGCGACTGGTCGCCGAAATAGCCGAGGTCGCGCACCGTCCCTTTGACGACATTGCGGTCCGCGCCTTCGGGCGGCTGGCGGCTGATCGTGATCTTCTCGGGCCGCACGGCGACGCAAACCTCGCCGTTCACGACCGCGGCATCGTCGCAGGCGACCGCGAGCTCGGCCTCGAGCGCGTCGGAGCGGAGCGTGAGACGTCCATTCGCGGCGCCGGTCACGCGGCCCTCGATCAGGTTGATGTTGCCGACGAAGCCCGCGACATAGCGGTTCGCCGGATACTCGTAGACTTCGGCCGGAGTCCCGATCTGGGCGATCCGTCCCTCGGCCATGACCGCGATGCGGCTCGCGAGCGTCATTGCCTCGTCCTGGTCGTGCGTGACGACGACGAAGGTGGTGCCGAGCTGGTATTGCAGGTTCGCGAGCTCGAACTGCGTGTGCTCGCGGAGCTTCTTGTCGAGCGCGGCGAGCGGTTCGTCGAGCAACAAGAGCTTTGGTCGCTTGACCAGGGCCCGCGCGAGCGCGACGCGCTGCTTTTCTCCGCCCGAGAGCTTGTCGGGCTTGCGCGCCGCGAGCGGGGCGAGTTTGACGAGCGCAAGCATCTCCGCAACGCGCTCGCGGATCTGCGGCTCGGGAACGCGCTCTTTCTTGAGCCCGTAGGCGACGTTCTGCTCGACGGTCATGTGCGGAAAGAGCGCGTAAGACTGGAACATCAGATTGACCGGCCGCTCATAGGGCGGAACCTCGGTCATGTCGACGCCGTCGATCAGGATGCGGCCCGAAGTCGGCTGCTCGAACCCGGCGAGCATGCGGAGCAAGGTCGTCTTGCCGCAGCCCGAACTTCCGAGGATCGCGAACAGCTCGCCACGCAGGATGTCGAGCGACACGTTGTCGACTGCAGTCGCGCCGTCGAAGCGCTTGGTGACTTCGCGGACCTGGACGAGCGCCACTGGCCTGGGATCGTTCATAGCCCGGTCTTTACGCGGGACCAGAGCCGCGAGCGCCTGCGTTCACTGATCGGGTCGCGGATCACGCCCTTGTAGAGCCGGTTTTTCTCGGCTTCAGGCGGAAATACCGCCGGATCGTTCCGCACGGCGGAGGGCAGAAGCGGGATCGCCTTCAGGTTCGGCGTCGCGTATCGCGTCTCGAGGACGATCGGGGCCGCGACTTCGGGCCGCAGAAGGTAGTTCAGGAACAGATGGGCGTTTCCCGGATGCGGGGCGTCGGCGGGAATGAACCAGAGATCGAACCAGGCGAGCGTGCCCTCACGCTGCGTCGTGTAGGCAAGACCGACCGGCTTGCCCACTTGTTGGGCCCGCATCATCGCCTGCGCATAATCGCCCGACCAGCTCATCGCGAGGCAGACTTCCTCGTTCGGCAGATCGATCAGCATCTTCGCCGAACTGAAGTACCGGATGTAGGGCCGTACGCCTTTCAGCAGGCGCTCGACGTCGGCCAGGTCCTTCGGATCGAGGCTGTTGGGATCGCGGCCGAGATAGAGCATCGCCATCGGGATCACGTCGGTCGGCTCGTCGAGAAACGTGACGCCGCAATCGGCGAATCGACGCACCACCTCCGGCTTGAAGATCATGTCGCCGCTCGTGACCGGAGCGTCAGGCATGCGCTCGCGGATCATCTTCACGTTGTAGGCGAATCCGGTCGTGCCCCAGAGATAAGGCACGCCGTAGCGGTTGCCGGGATCGGCCGAATCCAGTGTCGTCAGCACCCAGGGATCCAGGTTCCTGAGGTTGGGAAGCTTCGACTTGTCGAGCGGCTGGTAGACGCCGATCGGGATCAGTCGCGCGGAGTAGCGCTCGGCGTGCGCGACGACGTCGTAGCCGGTGCGCCCCGCGAGGAGACGGGCCTCGGCCATCTCGGTCGAATCGTAGACGTCGTAGTTGACCTTGATGCCGTACTCCGCCTCGAAATTCCGGATGGTGTCCAGCGCGATGTAGTCCGGCCACGTGAAGACGTTCAGTACTTTCTCCTCGGCGGCTGCCGCCGCGGACCCCGCTCCGAGCGCCAGCATGGCAAGCGGCAGGAGCGACGCCTTCAAGGCCTACATTCCCCCGAGGCCGCGCTTGACGAGCGCGCGCGCAATGATCAGACGCTGGATTTCGCTGGACCCTTCCCAGATGCGATCGACGCGCAGCTCACGGAAGAAACGCTCGGCGCAATTTTCGCGCATGTAGCCACGCCCGCCGAAGATCTGGAGCGCGCGGTCGGCGATGCGGTTCGCCGCCTCCGACGCGTAGAGCTTCGCGATCGAACAGCGAGCATGCAGCGAGCGCAAGTCCTCGCCGCGATCGTGCGCTTCGGCCGCCTCGAAAGTGATCAGGCGCGCGGCCCAGAGTTCCGTGACGCTGTCGGCGAGCATTGCCTGGATCATCTGCTTTTCGACCAGCGCTTCGCCGCCGGCCTTGCGGGAGCTCGCGAAGGCGGTCGCCTCCTCGATCAGGCGCGCCGAGGCTCCGCAGCAGCGCGCGGCGATCATGAGCCGCTCGCGGCGGAACCAGCTGTGCGAGAAGCGCATGCCGTCGCCCTCCGGGCCGAGCCGCTGCTCCTCGGGCACGAAGACATCGGTGAAACGATAGGTCGGGTGATGCGCGCTGAACGTATGACTGAACAGAGGCGTCCGAAGGATCTCGATGCCGGGCTGGTCGACGTCGATGAAGAATAGCGAATGCGAGCCTGCGTGCGGACCCTCGGCGAGCCTCGCCTGGAGGATAAAGTAATCCGCGTGATTCGCGCTCGTGACGTACCACTTCTCGCCGGAGATCCGGTAGCCGCCGGCCGCGCGCCGCGCGGTGGTCTCGATTTCCACATCCGAACCGGACCCGCTCTCCGTGATCGCGTAGCACTCTTTTCGCTTGCCGCTCATGAGCGGAAGGATGAATCGCTCGAGCTGCGCTTCCGTGCAGGCCTCGAACATCCAGCTCTGGGCCTCTGAAAAGCACCAGCAGAGCGCGTTCGTGACGCGCCCGAGCTGTTCCCACACGGCCACCTGGTCGACGATGCGCGCCTCGCGACCGCCCCGGGCTGTCGGCACGTCCATGGCGCTGAAGCCGAGGTCGATCGCGAGCTTCTTGTGCCGCTTCTCGACCTCCGCCGGCAACCGCCCTTCGTGCAGCTCGGCCTCGACTTCCCACGGGATCAGTTCAACGGTTGCGAATTTCGCCGCGCGATCGCGCCATTCCCGTGCAGTGTCGTCGAGCGCGATCTCCATGGGCTCAGCCTTGCGCGACCGGTTCGGGCTGCTGGAAATGCCTTGGGAACGCATCCGCGAGATACGAGAGCGAAATTCGCTTGGCCCGCTCGCGGCTCATGGATTCGGGCCGCACGAGCAGGTCGAGCCAGAGGCCGTCCGTCAGCGCCGAAAGGCCGTCGGCCACCAGTGCCGGGTCGACTTCCGGGTAGTCGCCGCCCTCGCAGAGTCTTGCGCACATGACCCGCACCATGTCGTCGTAGGACCTGTCCCGCTCGGCGCAGATCCGGCGATAGGTCGGCCGGAACCTGCGTTCCCCCCAGAAGGCGAACCAGACGGCGAGCTTATCCCGGGCGCAGATGCTGCGCCGGAAGTCGAGATCGACCATCGCGAGAAGGCCCGCGACCGGCGACGCCTCGGCGGCTTCGGCTGCCTCCCGGCAGGCATTGCGGTACTCGTCGGCGATATAGCGGAGCGTCTCCGTCAGCAGGCCTTCCTTGCTGCGGAAATGCAGGTTCACGATGCCCTGGCTGAGCCCCGCTTCCTGCGCGACCGTCGCGATCGTGGTGTCGGCCAGGCCGCGGTCGGCGACGCAGCGGATCGTGGCCAGAATCAGCTGCTCGCGTCGTTCCGCCGGGGGCGCCGTCCGGCGCCGCGGCACGACCGCGAGCTGGCGTTTGGAGTTCACTTAATTTCTTGTTAATTCAAATAGTTATGTGAAGATCCGGCTCGCATCGAGGGGTCATATTACCGGGTTCCACGGGTCATTCCAATGAATGAACACATATTCACTGGACATGGACGTCGCGACCCCTTTTATGGGACCCTAGGCGGCCGAAAAACGACCCCGAATGGACCCCCGAAAAGACCGCAGGAGGCCCGCCGCCATGACCCGAAGCCTCGCGAAATCCAATGCCCAGTTCCAGAAGGCCATCCGCCGGCTGCCGCTCGGCGTTTCCTCGAATTTCCGCTATTGGGGCGAGGACAAGACCATCTACGTGAAGTCGGCCAAGGGCGCCCGCCTCACCGACATCGACGACAACGAGTACATCGACTATCGGCTGGCGTACGGGCCCTGCATCCTGGGTTATGCGGACCCGCGAGTGGACGCCGCGGCCCGGGCCGGCATCGAGGTCGGGGGCGTCTTCGCCCTCTCCACCGAGCGGGAGTGCGCCGTCGCCGAGCGGATCGCCAGCATGGTCCCGGCGGCGGAACTGGTGCGCTTTTCGAACTCGGGCACCGAGGCGGTCATGGCGGCACTCCGTGTCGCCCGCGCCTTCACCGGCAAGGACTCCTACGTCGTCATCGAGGGCGGCTATCACGGCGTGTTCGACGCCGCGCTCTGGACGACGGCCATCGAGGACTGGCACCCGGGCCACGGCGACCCGCAACTCGTCCCCTACGGCGCGGGCGTACCCCATGTCCTGCGGGCCCTGATACACGCGGTGCCGATGAATGACGCCGACCGCCTCGAAAGCGTATTCAAGGCTTACGGCGACCAGATCGCGGCCTTCCTCATCGAGCCGATCATGGGCAACTGCTGCTCGATCTCGGCCACGCGCGAGTTCCTGCGCGACGCGCGCGCGCTCTGCGACAAGCACGGGATCCTCCTGATCATCGACGAGGTCAAGACGGGCTTTCGCGTCGCCCGCGGCGGCGTGCAGGAGCTGTTCGGCGTAAAGGCCGACCTTTGTACCTTCGCCAAAGCGATGGGCAACGGTTACCCGATCTCCGTGTGCTGCGGCCGCGAGGACATCATGCGCAAGTTCGGCAATGGCGTCGTGCACGGGGGCACGTTCACCTGCCATTCGGTTGCGCTCGCGGCGGCCGAAAAGACACTCGAGATCCTCGGCGAGACCCCGGCGCTAGCGAACATCGCCGAGTACGGCGCGAAGCTCCGCGCCGGCATGAGCCAGATCCTTTCGCAGCGCGGGATCAAGCACTCGTTCAGCGGGCACCCGTCGATGAGCGGCCTGTTCTTCAGCGAGAAACCGCCGCGCGACTACCGTGACTGGGCCTCGAGCGACTACACTTTCTACGAAGCGCTGGCACCGCACCTGCATGACCTCGGCGTGCTCTGCGAGCCGGACTCGCGCGAACCCTGGTTTGTCTGCGAGGCACACGACGAGCGCTGCCTCGGCGAAACGCTGCAGCGATTCGAGACGGCGGTGGACCGCGTGGTACGCAGCGCACCGGGCACGACCGGCGCGCGCAGCACGAAATAACGAATCGAGCGGGATCGGGGATCGACTTTGGCGAAATACGATGCAATCGTCGTCGGCGCGGGTCATAACGGCCTGACGAACGCCGCCTATCTCGCGCGGTCCGGGCTCAAGGTCCTGGTCGTCGAGCGCATGCCTTGGATCGGCGGAGCCGCGGTCAGCCGCGAGATCGAGAAGGGCTGGATCTACTCGAACTGCTCGTATGTCTGCAGTCTTCTGCGGCCCGAGCTCTTCCGCGACCTCGAGCTCGCGCGCCACGGCCTGCAGGTCGTGCCCTACGGCGGCGGTGTGTCGATCACCTCGAGCGGCGACATCCTCGGCAACTACACGGACGAGCAGGTGCAGAGGCGCGAATTCGCGCGCCACAATCCGCGCGACGCCGACGCGTACCACCGCTATTCGACCGACGTCATGCGCCAGTGCAAGTTCATCCGCCCGCTCCTGCTCCGCTCCCCGCCCGATCCGACCTCGTTCAAGCCGCGCGACCTTCGAGAAATGCTCTTCCTCGGCCGCGAGCTCAACAAGTTCGGCGAGCAGTTCATCTACGACACGCTGCGCTTCTATTCGATGAGCATCGCCGACTTCCTGAACGAATACTTCGAGTCGGACGTCGTCAAGTGCCACCTTTCGGGCAGCGGCATCATCGGCTCGGCCATGGGCGTCTACTCGCCCGGCACGGCCTACGTGCTCCTGCATCACTACATGGGCGACGTGGACGGCTCGATCGGCGCCTGGGGCTTCGCGCGCGGCGGAATGGGCGCGGTATCGAAGGCGATCGCGAGCTCGTTCAAGTCCTTTGGCGGCGAGATCGTGACCGAAGCGCCGGTTGCGCGCGTGATCGTCAAGGGCGGACGCGTCACCGGCGTCGCGACCGAGAACGGAACCGAGTACCACGCCGACATCGTCGTCTCGAATCTCGATCCGCGGCGCACGTTCACCAAGATCTTCGATCCAAATGACCTGCCGCCCTCGATCGTCGAGAAAGCCCACAACTGGAAGATCCGCGGTTCGTCCGGAAAGCTCAACATCGCGCTCGACGGCCTGCCGGAATTCCCGGCGCTCGGAAAAGACAATCCGCTCGCCTACGGCGACATTCATTTCTTGGATTCACTGGAGAAGATGGAACGTGCCTACGACGACTGGAAGAACGGCACCTGGTCGAAGGAGCCCTACCTCGATCTCCTGATCCCTTCGATGACGGACCCGACCATGGCGCCGCCCGGCAAGCATTTCATGTCGGTGTTCGTGCAGTACGTGCCGCCGTTCATCCACGGCCGCGAGTGGACCGACGCCGACCGCGACGCCTTCAAGAACACCGTGCTCGACCAGATCGGCCGCTACAGCCCGAACTTCAAGTCGCTCGTCCGCCACGTCGAGTGCCGTACGCCGCGCGAGCTCGAGAACGAGGTCGGGCTCACCGAGGGCAATATCTTCCAGGGCGAGCTCACGATGGACCAGCTCCTCTTCAACCGCCCCTTCCCGGGCTACGCGCAGTACCGCGGGCCGGTGAAAGGCTTCTACATGTGCGGCTCCGGCACGCACCCGGGTGGCGGCGTGATGGCGGCGCCCGGCGCGAATGCCGCGCGCGAGATCCTGATGGACCTGCGACGCCCGAACATCGTGCCGGAGGGCTGGCGCGATGACTGACCGGGATCGCATCGTCATCGTCGGAGGCGGCCATAACGGCCTCGTCTGCGCCGCCTACCTCGCGCGCGCGGGGCGTGAGGTCGTCGTGCTCGAAGCCGCCGACCAGGTCGGCGGCGCGTCGATCACGCGAGAATTCGCAAAAGGCTTCAAGGTCTCGGGCTGCGCGCATATTTGTTATCAATTGGACAGCGGCATCGTTCGGGAGCTCAGGTTAGCTTCACACGGCCTGAAATCGGCGCATAGCGGAATGAGAACCGTCGCGCTCGCCCACGCCGGCGATCACCTCGTTCTGGATGGCGGCAAGCTCGAGTCCGGCACGCTGTCCGAGAGCGACCGCACGGCTCTCGCCGCCTACCACGCGCAGATGCTCCGCTTCGCGCGCGTGCTCGGGAAGCACCATAACCGCAAGCCGCCGCGCCTCGGCGGGGGCGGGCGCGCCGACCTGATGGGCGCGGCGTTGCTCGGGCTCGACATCCGGCTGCTCGGCCGCGACGCAATGCGGGAATTCCTGCGCATTGCCGGCATCAATATCTACGACGTGCTCGAAGAGAAGTTCGAGTCGCCGCTCCTGAAGGGCGCGCTTGCCCTCGACGCCGTGCTCGGGACGAACCTCGGCCCGCGATCGAACAATTCCGTGCTTACGCTGCTGCACCGCCTGAGCGGGCAGGCCGTCGGCAACGCCGGGCTTTCGATTCCTGAAGGCGGCATGGGCGCGATCACCGAGGCCATGGCAGCCGCGGTGCGCGCCGCCGGCGCCACGATCCGCAGCGGCAGCCCGGTCGCGCGCATCACGCTCGAAGGCGACATCGTCTCCGGCGTCGAGCTCGAGAGCGGCGAGAAAATCGCCGCCGGCACGGTCGTGTCGAACGCCGATCCTGCAAGGACGTTGCTTCAACTCCTGGGCGCGCGCCACCTGGAGACCGGCTTCGTCCATCGCGTGCGGCACTTCCGCACCAAGGGCATGGCGGCGAAGCTGCACCTCGCGCTCGACGCCCTGCCTGCGTTCGCACGGCTGCCCGCCGAGCTCGCGGGCGAACGCCTCGTGATCTCACCGGACCTGGTCTATCTCGAGCAGGCCTTCGATCACGCGAAGTACGGCCAGTGTTCCCCGGACCCGGCGCTTGAGATTACGGTGCCATCGGTGCACGACAAGACGCTCGCACCCTCGGGCAAGCATGTGCTGTCGGCGATCGTGCAGTACGCGCCCCACGACCCGCGTGCGAGCGGCGACGGCCCGCGCCGCGAACTGCTTGAACGCACGCTCGGCGTGCTCGAACGCCACGCACCGGGGCTGCGCCGGCAGATCGTCGCCTCGGAACTCCTGTTGCCCGCGGACATCGAGCGCGAATACCGCATCACGGGCGGCCACTGGCACCACGGCGAGCTTGCGCTCGATCAGTTCATGATGATGCGCCCGGTGCCGGGCGCGGCGCAGTACGCGATGCCCGTCGGCGGGCTCTTCCTTTGCGGCGCGGGCTGCCACCCGGGCGGCGGCGTGATGGGATCGGCCGGCCGCAATGCCGCGAACGCGGTCCTCGCCACGGAGCGTTCAGCATGAGCACCAAGGACGCGATGAACCGCAAGGAGCACTTCCGCAGGGCCGTGTGGGAGACGCCGTTCCACCCGCGCACGTCTGCGCTCAACACTCTGAACGAGTGGCATCGCTGGAAGGATTACACGACGGCGGACGCCTACTTCGACGAGGCCCTCGAGTACGCCGCGATCCGGAATGCCTGCGCGGTCTTCGACCTGACGCCGATGACCAAGCACCTGATCACCGGCCCCGACGCGCTCGCATTCCTGAATCGACTCGTGACGCGCGACGTCGCGAAACTGAAGGCCGGGCGGGTCGGCTATTGCGTCTGGTGCGACGACAACGGCCAAGTCATCGACGACGGCACAATCTTTCACCTGCGCGAGGGCGTCTATCGGCTCTGCTCGCAGGAGCGCCAGCTCGACTGGCTCACGCGCTCGGCTTTCGGATTCAAAGTCACGATCGTCGAGGACACGCACGACGTCGCTGCGGTCGCGCTCCAGGGACCGACGAGCTGCGCGGTGCTGAAGGCGATCGGCTGCACGGGCGCGGAAACGATGAAGCCTTTCGACATCAGGTACTTCCCGTTCGCTGGCAGCGAACTGATGGTTTCCCGCACAGGCTTTACCGGCGATCTCGGCTATGAGCTCTGGATCGATCCGCCGCATGCGCTCGATCTCTGGGACGCGCTGTTCGACGAGGGCAAGATCCACGGCATCCGGCCGATGGGCACGCACGCGCTCGAGGTCGCGCGCATCGAGGCGGGCTTCATACAGGCGCAGGTCGACTTCCACCCCGCAGATCAGGCGATCATGCTCGACCGCTCGCGCTCGCCTTTCGAGCTCGATCTGGCCTGGCTCGTGGACTTCAACAAGCCCGTCTTCAACGGCCGCCGCGCGCTGCTCGAAGAGAAGAAGAACGGCTCGCGCTTCCGGTTCGTGAAGCTCGACGTCGAGGGCAACAAGCCCGCACGCTCCGCCTACATCTACGACAAGGACAAGAATGTCGTCGGGACCGTGACCTCCGCCGAATGGTCGCCCTCCGCGAAGGCCAACATCGCCTATGCGTCGATGCACATGCCCTGGGGCCGGCCGGAAGACGAGTTATGGGCGGAAATCTATTATCAGCGCGAACTCAAGTGGTCGCGCGTGATGGCTCGCTGCCGCGTGGTCGAAGGCGCCTTCTGGGATCCGCCACGCAAGCGCGCAACGCCCGCCGCGGACTTCTGACCGCCTCGCGCGAGGCCGGCATGGCTCATCGGCTCGATCCCCTGCTCCGTCCCCGGTCGATCGCCGTGCTCGGCGCGACCGAGCGCGAGGGCACGGTCGGACGCCACACGATCGAGAACCTCCTCAAGGGCGGTTTCGAGGGCGGCCTGTATGCCGTCAACCCGGGCCGCAGGACCGTCCTCGGCGTGCCGTGCTATCCCTCGCTCGAAAGTCTCCCCGAACCCGTCGAGCACGTGATCTTCGCGATCGCCGACACGCGCGTCGAAACGGCGCTTGACGAGGTCACCGCGCACGGCGCGCGCGCGGTGACGATGATGTCCTCGCTCGTGCTCGCGGACGACGCTGATCCGCCGCTCCGCGACCGCGTGCTCGCGCGGATCCGCGCGTCGGGACTCCTCGTCTGCGGCGCGAACGGCATGGGTTTCTACAACTTCGCCGAAGGCATCTGGGGCTGCGGCTTCCGCACGCGCCTGCACCGGCGCGGCGGCAACGTCGCCTACATCAGCCATTCCGGTTCCGGGATGTGCGGCATCGTCGACAGCGAAGAGCGCATCGACTTCAACCTGGTCGTCTCGACCGGCCAGGAACTCGCGGTCGCGATGGACGAATATCTCGATTTCGCCCTCGACCAGCCGGAGACCCGGGTTGTCGGCCTCTTCATGGAAACGGCGCGGAATCCCGAAGGGCTCGTGCGCGCGTTCGCGAAAGCACGCGAACGCGGCATCCCGGTCGTCGCGCTGAAAGTCGGCCGGACCGAACTCTCGGCGCGGCTCACGGTGTCGCATTCCGGCGCGATCGCGGGACGGGACGGCGTCTACGACGCCGTGTTCGCCCGCTACGGCGTGCATCGCGTGCGCGACATGGACGAGCTTGCGACGACGCTCATGCTGTTCGCGCAACCGCATCCAGTCGGCAACGGCGGCCTCGTGTCCATTCACGACTCCGGCGGCGAGCGCCAGCTCCTGATCGACCTCGCCGACGATCTGCGGGTACCTTTGACGCAGCTCGCGCCGGCCTCCACTGCGAAGCTCGCCGAACTGCTGGACCCTGGCCTGCCGGCGGTGAACCCGCTCGACGCCTGGAGCACGGGCGGATCCGACTATCACGCCCAGATGGAAGACTGCTTCGCGACACTCCTGTGCGACCCGGGCGCCGCGTTCGGCGCGGTCGTGCACGACCGCGTCGCGGGCGGCGGCATCCATGCCGGCTACCTCGATTACCTGCGAGCCGGCCATCGCGCCTCCGGCAAGCCCGCCTTTCTCGTCGCGAACCGCCAGGGCACGGGCGCTGATCCGTTGATCGTCGAAGCGACACGCGAGGGCTTCCCGGTGCTGGACGGACTGACGTCGTTTCTTCGCGGCGCACGCCATGTCCTCGATCAACGCGATTTTCCCGCACTCGGGCGGAGCACGCCGCCGCAGCTCCCCGAGCCGATGCACGCGCGCTGGCGCATGCGGCTTGCCGACGGGCGCAGTCTCGAAGAAATCGAGGGGATGCAACTATTGCGCGACGCGGGGCTACCGGCGAACCCGGGGCAGATCGCGGATAACGAGGCCGCAGCGCTCGCCGCGGCCAGGGACTTCGGCTTTCCGGTCGTTCTGAAGACCGCAAAGCGCGGCATCGCCCACAAGAGCGATCGCCAGGGCGTCATCCTCGACATCCGCGACGAGGCCTCGCTTTCCGCGGCCTACCGCGATCTTGCAAAGCGCATCGACCCGCGCGTGCTCGTGGCACCCATGATCGCCGCGAAGGGCGTCGAGATGCTGCTCGGCATGATCCACGACGAGCAATTCGGCCCGATCGTGCTGATCGGCGCGGGCGGCGTGCACGTCGAGGCATTCGCGGACGCGGTGTACGCCGTCCCGCCCTTCGACGCCGCGGAGGCCGCGCGGCACGTGGATCGGCTGCGCATCGCTCCCCTGCTCCGAAGCCCGCGGCATCGGCAGCCGCTCGCCGGCGAGGAATTCTGCCGCGTCGCAGCACGCTTCTCCGCCCTCGCGGCGGCGCTCGGCGGCGAACTCGAGGAAATCGACCTGAATCCAGTGATCGTGCACGCGGACGGCTGCGTCATCGTCGATGCGCTCGTCGTGCCGCGTCCGGCGCACAATCGACAAACCGAACAACTGAGGCAAGCCCGATGAGCATCCAGACCGTTGCAAAGCACGACCACGGCCGCTGGCAGGCCGTGGCCTCAAAGACCCAGAAGAAGCTCGAGACCCGCCTCTTCATCGACGGCAAGTTCGTCGACGCGAAAAAAGGCGGCCGGTTCACGAGCGTCAATCCGGCCACGGGCGAGCCGATCGCCGAAATGTCGGCTGGCACCGCCGAGGACATCGACCGCGCGGTCCTGGCCGCGCGCCGCGCGTTCAAGGCCGGCGTCTGGTCGAAGATGGCGCCGCGCGCGCGCATGGAGGTCATGAACCGGTTCGCGGCACTCGTCGACGAGAACGCGGAAGCACTCGCCGTGCTCGAAACACTCGACATGGGCAAGCCGATCGCCGACGTCGTCGGCATCGACCTGCCTGCCGTCGTCGAGACGATTCGCTTCATGGCCGAATGCATCGACAAGGTGGACGGCGCCGTCACGAACACGGAGTCAGGCGTCGTCCACATGGTGCTGCGCGAGCCCTACGGCGTCGTCGGCGCGATCTCGCCCTGGAATTATCCGCTGCTGATGGCGACCTGGAAAATCGCGCCCGCGCTCGCGGCCGGCAACACGGTCGTGCTGAAGCCCGCCGAGCAAGCGCCGTTGAGCTGCCTGCGGCTTGCCGAACTCTTCATCGAAGCCGGCGGCCCGCCCGGCGTCTTCAATGTCGTGAACGGACTCGGCGAGGAAGCAGGCCAGCGCGCTTGCGCTGCACGACGATGTCCGCAAGATCACGTTCACGGGATCGACGGTCGTCGGCAAGCTGATCCTGCAGTACGCCGGCCAGTCGAACATGAAGCAGGTCGCGCTCGAATGCGGCGGCAAGACGCCGCAGGTGTTCATGGCCGACGTCGAGGACCTCGACCGCGCGGTGACGGCTGCGTATCGCGGCATCTATTCGAACATGGGCGAGGTCTGCAACGCGGGTTCGCGGCTTCTCGTCGACCGCTCGATCCGCAAGAAATTCGTCGAACGATTCATCGAGCTCGGCCAGGATGCCTTCAAGCCGGGCGACCCGCTGGATCCCGGCACGAACATGGGACCGCTCGTGACGCAAGGCGACCAGAAGCGCGTGCTCGGCATGATCGACAAGGGCCGCAAGGAAGGTGCGAAGCTCGAGTTCGGCGGCGATACGCCGGCGAAGCTGAAGAAAGGCGCCTACGTGAACCCGACGCTCTTCACGGGCGTCAAGAACGACATGACGATCGCGCGCCAGGAGATCTTCGGCCCGGTTGCTTCGGTGATCGAGTTCAATGGCGTGGACGAGGCGATCAAAATCGCGAACGACACGATCTATGGTCTCGCGGCCGGCGTCTGGACACGCGACCTCGACACCGCCTTCCGGCTGGTGCGCGGCATCGAGGCCGGCATCATCTGGGTCAATTCATTCGACGAAGGCGACATGACACAGCCGTTCGGGGGCTACAAGCAGTCCGGCAACTCGCGCGACAAGTGCCTTGACAGCTTCAAGAGCTACACGCAGTCGAAGTCCGCCTGGTTCCGGCTGCAGGAAGGCTGAACGTGCCCGAATCGCTGGTCCTCTCGCGGCGCGACGGCGCCATCGCCGTGCTGACGCTCAACCGGCCGGACAAGCTGAACGCGGTGAATGCGCCGATGATCGACGCACTCGACCGTGCGCTCGACGAGGCCGAGGCGGACGAGAGCGTGCGCGCAATCGTGCTCGCGGGCAACGGGCCGCGCATTCTCGGCGGGATTCGATCTCGACATGGGCGTCGGCGACGGAAAGCCCGATCCCGCCGCGGTACGACGCGCGCTCGAGAAGGATTTCCGGATCATCCTGCGCTTCTGGGATTGTCCCAAGGTGACGATCGCCGCGACGCAGGGCTATTGCCTCGGCAGCGCGATGGAGCTTGCGATGGCCTGCGACCTGACGATCGCCGCCGACGACTGCCGATTCGGCGAGCCGGAAGTTAAGTTCGGCAGCGGCATCGTCGCGATGCTCCTGCCCTGGCTCATCGGGCCGAAGCAGGCGAAATACCTGCTTCTCACCGGTGAAGATCGGGTGAGCGCAAGTGAGGCGCAGTCGCTTGGCGTCGTGAATCGTGTCGTGCCGGCAGCGGCCTTGATGGAAGAAGCGCTCGCGCTTGCGCGCCGCATCGCGGCCAACGACGCCAACGCCGTCCGCATGACCAAACAGGCGATCAACCGCAGCCTCGACATCGGCGGCATGCGCCAGGCGATGCGAAGCGCGCTCGAGATCGACATCCAGGTCGAGACGTCCGAGACGACGGAATCGCGCGAATTCAATGAAATATTGCGGCGGGACGGCGCCAAAGCCGCCATTGACTGGCGGGCGGGGAAAAATCCATGAGCAAGGCCACGAAACGCGCTCCGGAAGAACTGCAGCAGTTCCTGGAGCGCTACCCGGACACGCAGCTCCTCGAGCTCCTTCAGCCGGACATGCTCGGGATCCTGCGCGGCAAGCGGGTCGTACGCGGCGAGTTCGCGAAACCCTTCACCGACGGCCTCAATTTCTGTGGAGCGACGGTGCTGCTCGACGCCAAGGGGCTGACCTTCGACCGAATCGACAATGGCGGTCGCGACGGCGACCCCGACGCGATCTCGACGGCGGTGCCCGGCTCGCTCGCGCCCGTGCCGTGGGCGAGAGTGCCGACGGCGCAGGTTCTGCTAGCAATGAACGATTCCAAGGGTGGCCCGTTCTTCGCCGACCCGCGCCAGGTCCTCCGCCACGCGATGAAGCCGCTTCAGGACATGGGCCTGACCGCGGTCGCGGCGACCGAGCTCGAGTTCTATCTGCTCGAAGGCGCAGGCGATCGGCCGACGCCGAGCGTCGGGCGCATTCCCGGCACACGGCACAAACAGGACGGTCCGCAGTACGGCAGCATGGAAGACGTCGAGGACGCCGATCCCTTTCTCGCTGAGCTCTACGCTGTCTGCGAAGCCCAGAACATTCCCGCCGGCGCGACGCTCAAGGAATTCTCGCCGGGACAGTTCGAGGTCAATCTCCACCACGTTTCAAGCGCGGAACTCGCTGCCGATCACGCAGTTCTCCTGAAGCGCGCGGTGAAAGCGGTCGCGCGCAGGCACGGCCTCGCGGCGAGTTTCATGGCGAAGCCGTTTTCCGAATGGGCCGGCTGCAGCCTGCACGTGCACATCAGCCTCGTGGACGAGGCCGGCAGGAATATCTTCGCCGGCACGAGCAAGGACGGCCCCTTCGCGGACACGCTGCGCCACGCGATCGGCGGGCTGGCGAAGGCGATGCCCGAATCCATGGCGATCTTCGCGCCGACCGCCAATTCGTACCGCCGCTACCGGTCCGGCGTATTCGTCCCGCTCGCGCCGAACTGGGGACGCAACCACCGCGGCGTGGCGCTGCGCATCCCGATGTCAGGCGTCGAGGACACGCGCGTCGAGCATCGCCCGGGCGGCGCGGACGGCAACCCCTATCTCGTCCTCGCCGCGATCCTTGCGGGAATTCATTACGGGATCACGAACCGGGTCGAGCCCGGCCCGATGGTGGCCCAGGAGTCGATCATCGACGAAAAGTTCGAATTGCCTGTGCGTTGGAATGCGGCGCTTGACGCCTTCGATGCCGGCAAAATCCTGCCGACCTATCTCGGCGAGAAGTACCACACGCTATATGGGACTTGCAGGCGTGAGGAAGAAGAGCGGTTTCACGCGGAGATCAGCGACCGCGACTACGAATGGTACTTGCGCGCGATCTGAACGGCACAAACGGCATGGGCGGGCAGCCGTTCAGCCGCCGAGCTGGATGGCCACCCACACCAGGGCGATGCCGCCGACAAGAAACAACAACCCTGCGCGCCAAGGCTTGCCGAGCGTATACCGGGCCCACCAATAGCCCGTGACGAACAGGAATGCGAGCAGGATGGCGTTGGACACGCGCAGCGCAAAGTGCGCTTCGTCGAACAGCAGGAACGGAATCGCGGCCGGCGCGCTCGAAAGTACGACCAGCCAGAAGCTCGCGAATGCCCCCTTGAGATCGGCCTTGGTGACCGGATTCGGCGCCAGGGGCCTGCCGCGGACATTGGCTGCGATTCGCTTGTACAGCGCCTTCCGCTCGTCCTCTTTCGTCACGCCTTCGAGCATCTCGTCGAGTTCACCCGCCACCAAGGCAACCGCGGCGCGCTCATCGGGGGCTTCGCGCACCGCCATTCCCACGCGCTGCGCCCGGCCGCGATCGAATAGCTGACCGACCACGTATAGCGCCCCGTCGATCACGCCCCAGGCAATGTTGCAGCCAATGAGCGCGATGAGCAGTTGGCGCGCACCTTCGCGGCCCTCTTCCTCGATGATGATTCCGGCGCCCAGCGTGAAGGTGAGCGTCATGATGAGGCCGAACAACACTTCGCCCAGGCTCGAGGCCGGGTCGAGAGCGCGTTGCCGGATCGTGGAACTGCTTGCAGTGCTCATGTCAGGAATTCACGGCGTCATTTCCCGCTCAGAAGCTGTAAGCGGCGAAGATCATGCCATACCAGAACGTATCGGTGCGGCCCGATGACTGCTCGACGGCGTCCCCGGGCTCCGCGACCGCAGCCACGAAACTCAAGGTGATGTTGTCGTTGACCGACCAGTCCATGTACCAGTCGAGCTCCTGAGCGACGTCGTCGGAAGTGACCAGCGGGCCGAGAGAAGCGGGCACATCGAGCACGAAATCGTAAAAGATGAGACCAGTCGAGATGGCGTCATTCGGCGTCACGTGCAGCCGGACCTGGTGCGAGACGAGGTTCGAGTTCGAAACGAAGTACTCGCCCGCTATCTCGCCCTGCCACCAGGTACCCCAGTCGTAGAATCCGGTCAGCAGGCCATCGAAGGCCTCGTTCTTCGCGGTTGCGGGATCGTCGCCTTCGAAGATGGCATAGCGATAGGACAGCTTGGGCTGCCAGGTCGAGTCGAATTGATACGCGGCCAGTGCGTTCCATGCCGTCGAATCGAGCGCGTCGTCGTTGTCTTCGATGACGTACTCCGCCTCGAAGGAAAGCGCCTTCAGACCCGGGAATGGCGCGGTATAGGCGCGCAGGTTGTAGACGTCGAGTCCGTCGCGCTGCGGCGCTTCATCGGCATCGGCGGACCACTTCATGTACGTGGCCCCGAGCGTCGTATCCTCGCCGATCGCGTATTCGTAGTTGGCGCCCCAGAGCTTGCTGTCCGAGTCGGACTCCGGCATGTCGTCCTTGTCGAGATAGAAAGCCTCGATCGTGTGATTGCCGGGCTTGAAGCGGCCGATCGCGGCAAACTCGAAGGCCTTGCGCGCGCCGGTCCAGTATCCGCCCCGCGACCCGCCGTCCCCGGAGCCGTCATACAGGATCATGCCGTGACCGAGCGTGTACTGGGTGCGGCCCACCGTGAAATCGAGTGCATTCTCGCCCAGACCCGCGAGGCTGTTGCCGGAACGCCAGCCGATGTAGGCGTCTTCGATGTCGAAGGAGGATGCGTCGTCGCCCACCAGGCTCGGCGCGGCTCCAAAAGTTCGCGTGCCGACCGCACTGAGCTTGCCGTAGATCTGTGAGGAGCTCGCCGTCGAGTACTCCACGCTGGCCGCGGGCTTGATCGACGCCTCGGACCAGTTGTCGCTGAGATCACCGGAGGGCTGTTCAGGCTTCGGGTCCGTGTAGAGCGAATCCGCAAAACCGAAGGTGCCTGCGCTGGCGTCTAGATTGAATGTCCAGTTGAGTCCCCCGGGCAGGCCGGGGAGCGTTATTGCGGCTTCAGCTTCTGCTTCGGCCGCCGGCGCAGCCGCAGGCGTTGTCGCCGGTTCCTCGGCGAGGGTGGGCGTTGTCGCAAGCGCGAGCAGGATGGCGGCCGCGAGAGCGTTTCGGCTGATGAGCGACTGCATGGCTAAACTCCTTCGGCCTCTTGCAGCGCTTTGCGTTTCGCGGCTGCAGCCATCGAACGAATGAAGAAAGGATAGAGCGGCACGCTGATCAGCAGCGCCACTAACGCGTTCACGACTGTCGGCGGATCGCCGCCGAGAACGACCCAGAGACAATAGACGACCGCGGTAATCGCGATCCACTTGTATGTAATGAACGTCTTCCTCGGAAGCTGATGGTCATGAATCACTTTCACGACCGCGACCGCTGAATAGATATACGGCACGATGATGAGGATGACCGCGAGATTGACCAGGTTGTTGAACTGACCGGCCAGTGTGGGCGACATGGTTGCGAAGAGTACGGCAGTCATCAAGGCCGCCACGATGACGAGCCCGCGGCCGGGGACGCCGTTCGCGTTGAGCCGCGCGAAAGCGCGTGGAAACATCCCATCGTCGGCTGCAGCTTTGGCTGACTGCCCGACCAGCAACATCCAGCCGCCGAGCGATCCCATGGACTTCAGAACCGCGCAGACGCTGATGACGATCACGCCCGCGGTCCCCAGTGCGAGTCGCCCCGCCTCGGCGAAGGGCGCGTGGGAGTTGCGCAGCTCCTCGTTCGGCAGGATGCCCATGATGACCGTCGAGCTCAGCATGTACACGACCGCAGCCAGACCCAGGCCGATGAGCGTGGCGAGTGGAACATTGCGCTTCGGGTTCTCGATCACGCCTGCCGAGACGGCTGCGCTCTCAATACCCATGTAGGCCCACAAGGCCATCGAGGCGGCGCGCGAGATCGCATGCATATCCGACTCGCCGGTCACGTTCCAGCCCGCGAAGAACGTGTCGGAATCGAACCAGAACCATCCAAACAGTGCGATCGCCATGATCGGAACCAGGGCGAGCGCCATCGTCCAGGTTTCGAGCGCGCCGACGACGCGCGGGCCGAGGATGTTGGCCAACGTGAGCAACCAGATGACTGCGGCCGTGGCAAAAACGCTCGCCGGCGGGCCGCTGATCCCCGGAACCAGTTCGGCCAGGTAACCCACGGCCGCAACGGCGATGGCGATGTTGCCGATCCAGTTGCCGAACCAGTACACGTAGTTTGTCTGGAAACCCGCGTACGGGCCGAGAAAGTCCCGCGCATAGGCGTACGGGCCGCCCTGCTGCGGATCGAGCTCGCCCAGTTTCGCGAATACGAGTCCCAGGCCCGCAACCCCGATGGTGGCGACCACCCAGCCGAAAATCGCGATGCCACCGACTTGCGCCAGATTGACCGGCAGCAGGAAAAGGCCCGTGCCGATCATGTTGCCGGCCACAAGCATCGTCGCCTGCGTCAGCGACATCTTGCGGCCAGGCTCGCTCACGAACGACCCGCGCCCGCCTTCAGGCACTGCACGTACTGGACGCCGTCGCGGTGCTCGATGCCGTGGGTATCGTGCCCAAACCCGGGGAACAGCTTGTCCCAGGACGCCAAAGCCCTGAGGTAGCCTAGATACGGACCATCCTTGGCCCCCGTGGACTCGCCCGGCATGAGCATCGGAATTCCCGGCGGATACGGCACGACGCTGGTGGCGAGGACCCGATTGGCCAACTTGTCGAGCGGTACGTGCTCGATCTCGTCACGGACCAGGTGCTGGTAAGCAGCGCTCGGTGTCATGACGAGTTTTGGCAGGGTCGAGAAGGCCTCGGCCAGCCAATGCGTCTGCCGCGAGTCCCGCAACTGCGCAAACATCTGGTCGGCGAGCTCGCGCAACCCAAGACTGCCGTAGGCGGCCGGATTGTCCGCGGCGAGCTGGGGGAACGCCTGCGCCAATGGCGTGTTGTTGTCGTAGTCGCGCTTGAAATCGAGCAGCGCGTTGAGGAGTGTTCCCCACTTGCCCTTGGTGATGCCCATCGAAAACAGGACCAGGACCGTAAAGTCGGTCGTCTTCTCGACTTCGACGCCGTGAATGCTCAGGTACTTGGTGACAAGGCTCGCAGGAATGCCGCGCTTGTCGAGGCCACCCTTGTCGGCGACTCCGGGGGTCAAGATCGACACCTTGATCGGATCGAGCATGCAGTAGTCGTCTTCCAGGTCGCTGAACCCGTGCCAGGTTTCTCCGGGATGCAGGACCCAGCACTGCGGATCGGTGACAAGCAACTCCGCAGGTGCATCCGCGAACGCCACTTTCTTGCCCGTCTTGGGGTTCTTGACGCTCTCGGCGTTCCAGGTCTTGAAGAACCATTCGCCCTTCTTCGCGAAATCCCGGTGCACGCGGCCCATGGCCTGCCGGAACGCGACCGCCTCCTGAATCGTCTCGTCGGTAAGCGTGCGGCCGCCGGGGCCGTCCATCATGGCGGCGGTAACATCGTTCGAAAGGATGATCGCGTACAGCGGCGAGGTCGACGCCTGCATCATGAACGACTCGTTGAACCGCGAATGCGGAATGGCGGCGCGTCCGTCGCGGATATGGAGGAAGGATGCTTGCGAGAGTGCCGCCAGCAGCTTGTGCGTGGAATGCGTGGCGAAAACCGTGGGGCCTTTGTGATCCTTGGGATCCCCGTGCATCGCATGACGATCGCGATAGAGCGGGTTGAATCGCCCATAGGCGTACCAGGCCTCGTCGAAATGGATGCGATCGACGCTCGGATCGAGCAACTCTTCCACGCGCCGGGCGTTGTAGCAGAGGCCGTCGTATGTGGAATTCGTGACCACAGAATAGACGGCGCGTGTCTCGATACCCTTCGTGACCAGCGGATTGGCCTTGATGGAGGCCTTGATCGCCTCTTTCTTCAGTCGGGAAGGCGGAATCGGACCGATGATCCCGTACCGGTTGCGCAGCGGCACCAGATAGTTCGGTATGCCCCCCGTCATCACGAGGCTGTGCTCGATCGACTTGTGGCAGTTGCGGTCGCACAGCGCGACCTGGTCGCGACCCACGGCCGCCATGAAGATCACGCGGTTCGACATCGAAGTGCCGTTGGTGACGCAATACGTCCGGTGTGCTCCGAAAACGCGGGCCGCGTATTTCTCGTGCTCGCCGATCGGTCCCGTATGATCGAGCAGTGAGCCGAGACTGCCGACACTGATCGAGAGGTCGGAACGCAGCACGTTTTCGCCGAAATAGTCGAAGAACACCCGGCCAACCGGCGACTTCAGGAATGCGATGCCGCCCTGATGTCCCGGCGTGTGCCACGAGTATTCGTAGTCCCGGGTGAACTTCATCATGGCCGCCGCCATCGGCGGCAATATCGCCTCTCCATAACGTCGGATCGCGGCCAGCACGCGACCACTGACGAATGCCGCCGTGTCTTCGAGCGTCCAAATGAATTCGTCGACCTGCTCCATCGTTTCAACTGTGATGGCGGAGCCTTCACTGCGCTCGGCCATCAGGAAGATCGGAATCTTGTCATTGCGCGAGCGCAGGAACCGGATAAAGGAGCTGGCCCGTTCGTGCTCCTTGTCGTCGCCCAGGTTCCAGTCGATCAGCACGGCGTGGATGGCGGAGTCCGAAGCGATCACCGACTTGCCATCCTCGGCAGAGGTTGCCTCGACGATTTCAATTGCGCGCTTCTGCAAATCCTGGATTAACGACCGGATCGCGCGACCTTCGGCTGTCGGACTGCCAAGCTCGTCGTCAACGACAAGTACGCGCAGCCTGATTTGACTCGCCTTGCTCTCAAGCATCTTGACGACTCCTCCGTTGAGCGCCGGCGCAGCTCATTCGCCGGGCGTGTTCCATTCGAAGTACGTACGCGTCGGATCTCCGAATTCGCCGTGCCAGCGCTTGTACAGCTCGCCAAATGCGCCCGATGCGTAGAACTGGCTGAGGGATCGATCGACGAGGAGCCGGAAGTCCTCATCGCCGCGTGCCAGCGCCAATGCGAGCGGCTCGTGCGTGAACAGGCGATCCAGGACGACGAGATCCTCGCGCTCCGAATCACTCAGGGCACCCAGAACCAGCGAGCGCTCGCCAAAGAAAACATCGACCTTGCCGTCACGCAGCTGCTGCAGTCCCGACCGATAGTCGACGACCGGCACGATCCGGGCGTCCACTTGCAATGCCGCCCGTCGGCTCTTCAGCCACTTGTCCGAAGTCGTCCCAGCAACGACGGCAAAGGACGTTCCCTTCAGGACTTTGGCCGCGGGAGTTCCGCGCCAGACGGCCCGTGCGTTCTTCGATTCACCGAGTGCATCACGCAAGGTGCCGGGAGCATCCGCGCGCAGCACCGCGCGGTTGCCTCCCGCAAAAATTGGGATTGAGAACGAGACGTCCTGTCTCCTTGCCAGTGTTGCGCTGGTCGGCGCGCACAGCAGGTCGACATTGCCTTGTTGCACGTCGCTCAGGCGATCGTCGGGCGTGACAGGCACCCACTCGACCCTCAGGCTCGGCAGCGCGAGTCCTTTCTTGACCTGATCGGCGACCTGCTGGCAAAGCGCGATGGCGTAACCCTCGGCCGTACCAGCCTCGTTGCGGAAGGAAAACGGGCGGGCATCGGCCAGATAGCCGAGCTTGATGCTGCCCGACTCCCGGACGCGGTCCAGGGTTGCCGCCGCCGCCGGTGTGGCCGTTAGCGCGACATGGACTACCGCGAGAATTGCGATTGCGCGGGTCGCAAACCAGAGCTGATGGCCGCGCGAAGTATCGATACGTTCAAATCGCATGATTGTTCTCCTCTCGTTTGACTGCGCGAGCCACGGTCAAGATTTGCCGGCCGCCGCCGGGGTCGCAAACCGGGGAGCGATGAAGCCCCAGACGATGTAGGCGATGCTGAGCACCAGCACGCCGCCCATCACGGCTTCCATGCCCGAGGCGTAGAGCGCGAAGACGCTGTACGCCATCGCGAACACGGCAATGGTGATGTCGAAGCGATACTTGCCCTGTGGGACTTTCGCGGTCTTCATCATGATCACCAATGAGGACAGCGCGACGACGTACGGAATGACGTTCGTGACGACCGCCAGGTTTACGAGCGCGCTGAACTGCTCGCTGAGCGTCGGCGAAATGGTCGACAGGGCTAGCAAGGATTGCACGACGCCCAGCACGATCATGCCGGTGATCGGTGCTCCCATCCGGTTAACCTTCGCGAAGAAACCCGGGAACATCCGCTCCTCGGCCGCCGACTTGCCGGTCTGTGCCAGCGTGAATTGCCAGCCCAGGAGCGACCCCAGGCAGGCGAACACGGCGAGCGCCATGACGATCTTGCCCACGGTTGGATTGAACATGTACTCAAATGCAAGCCCGAACGGACCGGTCGAGTCCGCGAGCGCCGCGTTTGGCACGATGCCCTGAATCACCGTCGTGGAAAGCACGTAAATCACCGCGGCGCCGAGCGTGCCGAACAGGCAGGCGAGCGGCACGTCGCGTTTTGGATTCTCGACGGCGGACGAGTTCTGCGCGGCGGATTCCATCCCCAGGAAGGCCCACAACGTGAGCGAAATGCTCGAGCCCATGCCCTGCGCGATGCTCAGGCCCTGCGGATTCCAGGCCTCGGCGAAAGTGTCCTTGCTGAACCAGAACCAGCCGATCAGCGAAAGCGCGCCCACCGGAAGGATGACCCCCCACACGGTAAACGAGCCGATCTTTCCCGTCACGCTCGGGCCGCCGAAATTCGCGACCGTCGTGAGCCACAAGAGACCGATCACGCTGATGCAGGTCGTGATGGGCGTCGCCGACATCCCCGGGAAGAATGTCGAGAGATAACCGACCGCCGAAATGCCGATCGCGACGTTGCCGATGGCGAGCGACAGGAAATACAGCAGGAACACCTGGAAATAGCCGGGCTTCCCATACGCGTCCTCCGCATAGGCCGCCATGCCGCCGGGGCGTTGGTTGTACATGCCGGCCTGCGCGAAACCGTACGCGATCGCCATCGAGCCGACTGCGGTGACGATCCACGACAGCAGGGAGATCGCACCGACCTGGGCCATGTTGGTCGGCAACATGATGATGCCGGAACCCATCATGTTCACGGCGACGATGAACGTGAGCTGCATCAGGTTCATCTTCTTTTGCTCTGCCATTACCCTTCTCCTTTCATGCCCTGCGGTGGGGGCCGCTCCCAAACGACGTACGTTGAATATCTGCCGCGCCGTGCCTACTTGCTTCGAGCGGCTCGACTGGCTCCACCGGATCGCGGTGGCGCTTTCTTCATGCAGTAGACGTGATAGCCGCCGTCGCGCTCTTCGGCGCCTTCGACTTCCTTTGCAAAGCTCGGAAACATGTGGCCGTACTCTTGCAGCGTGCGCAGGTACGTGAGCCACGGGCCGTCATCGAGCCCCAAGCTTTCACCCGGCATGACGATCGGGATGCCCGGCGGATAGGGAATCACACCGACGGCAGCGACGCGGCCCGCCATATCCTTGAGCGGCACCTTCTCCGCGTCACCGGCCATCAGTAGCTGGAACGCGCGGCGCGGTGTCATTTCGGGTCTCGGCAGCGTTGCATACGCCTGGGCCTGCCAATAGCCCTGCCTGCTCTTGCGCAGCTGGGCCCACATTTCGTCGCCGAGATCCTTGAGGCCCATGCCCGCATAGCGATCCGGCGCGGCCGCGGCAACTGCGGGCACGACCTCCGCAAGCGGCGCATTGCGGTCATAGTCGACCTTGAAATCGAGCAAGGTGTTGAGCAGCGTGCCCCACTTGCCTTTCGTCACGCCCATCGAGAACAGGAACAGCACCATGTGATCCGTCGTGCGCGACGGCACGATGCCGTGGCGCCCGAGATAAGCCGTCACGATGTCGGCCGGGATGCCGCTCTTGTCGAGCTGCCCGTCCGCCTTCATGCCCGGGCAGACAATTCCGAACTTGATCGGGTCGAGCATGCACCAGCCGTCCGGCACGTCCTCGAACCCATGCCAGTCGTCGCCGGGGTGCAGCACCCAGTAGCTCGGGTCCGTCGCGAGCTTCTCGGCGGGCACTTCGTGAAACGGGATGCGCTTGCCGGACTTCGGGTCGCGCACCGTGTCCGCATTCCAGGGCGCAAAGAACCAGTCCTTCCTGGCCAGGAATTCCTGGCGAGCGCGCGCGACCGCGAGACGGCAGGCGACGGCCTCATCGATCGTCTCCTGCGTAAGAACCTGGCCGGCCGGCCCATCCATGATTGCTGCGGCGACGTCGTTCGACGCGATCAGCGCATAGAGCGGCGAAGTGCTCGCCTGCGTGCAGTACGCCTCGTTGAAGCGCCCGTGATCGATGGCGCCGCGACCGTCCCGGATATGAATGAACGATGTCTGGGACAGGGCGGTGAGCAGCTTGTGGGTCGAATGGGTCGCGAACACCGTCGGCGCAGCCTTCGGATGGGTCGCCGGGTCGCCGCGCATGGCATATCGATCGCGGTACATCGGGTTGAAGCGCGCGTAGCCGTACCAGGCTTCGTCGAAATGGATTCGATCGACACTCTTTGCGAGGCGGTCCTGCGCATCGGCCGCGTCATAGCACATGCCGTCGTAGGTGCAGTTCGTCAGGACGGAGTAGACGGCGCGCTTGTGCCCGCTCTTCCTGGCGAGCGGATTCGCGGCAATGCTCTTCGCAATCGCCTTGGGCTCGAGCTGTTCCGGGGGAATCGGGCCGATGATGCCGTAGCGATTGCGTGTCGGCATCAGGAAGACCGGAATACCGCCCGTATTCACCAGGCCCTGTTCGATGGACTTGTGGCAATTGCGGTCGCACAACGCGATTTCGTTGTCGCCGACGCAAGCCGACATGATGGCGCGATTGGAAGCCGAGGTGCCGTTGGTCACCGTGTAGGAGCGGTGCGCGCCGAACACGCGCGCCGCATAACGCTCGCTCTCCCCGACCGGGCCGCTGTGGCCGAGCATCGATCCGAGCGCGCCGCGTTCGATGCCCATGTCGGTGCGGAACAGGTTCTCGCCGAAGAAATCGAAGAATACGCGCCCGACCGGCGATTTCAGGAATGCGACGCCGCCTTGATGGCCGGGCGCCGCCCACGAATACTCGCGCTCGCGGTTGTAACCCGCGAGCGCCGCGGCGTAGGGCGGCAGCAGGTTGGACAGGTAATGTTCGATCGAGGCCTGGACGCGGCCGCTGATGAAAGACGCCGTGTCCTCGCGTATCCAAATGAACTCGTCCGCGAGGGTTGCGACTTCAACGCTGATCGAACCTGCCAGCTCGCGGCCCGCCATGAGAAAAATCGGCAGTTTCGTGTTGCGCTTCCGGACGGCGCGCAGCAACTCGGTTGCCTGGGCGTGAGCCGACTTGTCATTTTTCCCGGAGGTCCAGTTGAGCAGGACGCAGTGGATGCCGGAATCGGAAACCACTGTCGCCAGTCCGTCTGCGTAGGACTCGGCTTCGATGACCTCGATCGCGCGAGCGCGCAACTCCGACACCAGCGCACGCACGCTGCGCACCGTGGCGTTCATGCTCTCGACGAGACCTTCGTCAACGATGAGGGCGCGACGGATAAGCGGCGATGACCCTGAGGACTGCATCATGGGGCACCTGCGGCGCCGGGTTTTGGGCTCGCAGCTTAACGCAGGGAAGATTGCATTAATGCAGGCGCGGACACGGCGCTCAGACCCGGAGAGGAAACGGACTTCATACGCAAACTGGGAAGCGGGAGACCCAAGGCGAATGTGCAACCCGGTGGATGCGGCTGCCTCTGCCGTCCCCGCCTTGAGAAACAATAATTTAGGCTACGGCCATCGCGTTTGTTCGTGGCGCGTGGACAGCAGGACATTCAGCGTCCCGAGTGGCGTCAATGCGGCTCGCGCGATCATTTCTGCGGAATGCAATTGGACCAAGGTCCCATCGGGAAATGCTCATCTGAGCAAGAGCGCGGCGCCTCGTCGAAGGCCTACGAGGCGCCGCCAGCGGGACTGACGGGTTTTTTACGGCGACCCGGACGCCGCCGGGGGCCTGACTTGCCTTGCGGCCGGAATCCGCTCGCGGATCCAGTCCTGGAATCCCGCGAGCACGATTTCCTTCTCCGAGAGGACGCCCTGCGTGTAAGCGCCGGATTCGAGCCCGCGCTGAACGGATGACGTCAGGATCTCGTCCTCGGCCTGCACACGCGCGTTGAGCCGCGCGCACAGGAAGCGCGCCGCTTTCATCTCGCGGCGATCGTCGACAAAGCCGTAGGAGCGCGCGCGGATCAGCGTGCGGCCCGGGCCGAGCGGCACGACCTGGAAGAAGTCGAGCCACTCGGGATAGATGTCGAAGAAAACGTTCGGGTAAAGGCCGAAATAGGTCCAGCGCCGGCGCATGTCCTCCGGCAGGTGCTCCATGACGGGCAGGAATTTGGCGTAACCCTGCGCGCTCCAGGACCTGAGCGGCTTCTCACGCATGCGATGCGAGAGTCGCATCGTGCCGCCGGGGAAGGACTCGCGGTCGTACTGCGATTCCATCAGCGCGGAAAGGCCCGGGTGGCCGATCGGGAAGTGGTAGTCCTCGACGTAGTTCTCGATGACGTTTTTCCAGTCGATCGCGACTTTGGTCGTCCACATCTCGTCGAGCGGGACCATCTGATCCATCTTGTAATGCGAGAGCTCCGCCACGTGCGGCGCCATGCGCTCGGCCACCGAGGGTTCGCCGCCCCGGAGGCGGATGAAGATCATGCCCATGAAGACTTCCAGCTCGATGGGCTTCAGGCCGAACTTCGAGCGGTCGAACTTCGGGAAGGTATCGGGCGCGCTGATGCTGCGGTTCCGGCCGTCCAGGTGATAGGTCCAGCCGTGGTACATGCAGGTCATGAACTTGGCGCAGCGGCCGCGCTCGCCGGAGACGATCGCGTGCGCGCGGTGCGAGCAGACATTGTGGAACGCGCGAAGGACGCCGTCCGCCCCGCGCACGACAAAACCGCGGCGGCCGAAGAATTCGAAGGTCAGGTAGTCGCCGGTCTCGGCAATCTCGCTCTTGTGGCCGACGATCTGCCATGACGACATGAAAATGTGCTCTTTCTCGAGCTCGTGGAACGCCTCGCTGCAGTAGGTCCAGGCCGGCAGCGTCAAGCGCAGTGACGGATCTGCATCGACATCGGGTTCCGGCGCGCGCAGGCGCGCGGGCGCGGCAGCTTCGATGCGTGGCGCAAGCCAGGGGAAAACGCTGCACAGGTAAGCGCGGCACTGACGGCGCGCCGCCTCGCGGTCAAAATCATCGCCCTCGAACAGGATGCCCTGCCACTGCTGGTCGATGAGCCCCATAAGTCCCTGAGCCACGGCCTCGGCATCCGGCCACAATCCGTTGCCTCGCGCGGAGATAAGCCGTTTGCAGAGGTCTATGACCATCCGATTCCACGCTGCATCGCGCTCGCCGCAGATGCGCTGGTAGTCTCCGCGCGCCTTGCTTTCAGCGAGAAACGCATACCAGACCGCGATCTTGTGGGAATCGCTGAGTCGACGGCCGAGGCTCGCGTCGATGATGCTGAGAAGTGCGCGCAGGTCGTCATCGCCGGCCTCTTCGAGAACGGCCGCCATGACCTCGGCGAACTCCTCCGACACCTCGCGGAGCGTCGCGAGCAGAAGGGCCTCTTTGCTTCCGAAATGGAAATTGATCGAAGCCGCCGTGTGTCCCGCCCCACTCGCAATCTTCGCGGACGTGAGTTCGGACAGGCCGTGCTGCGAAATCGCGGCGACCGTCGCCTGGATAAGGTCGAGCTTGGAGCCGGAAGGCCGGAGGTTGGGTGCCTGCTCGAAGTTGGCTGCCATGGGTCTCTCCCGCCGCTGTGCCACACATTCTATCCCGACAGTCGACGGAGACTCAATGCTCATTTAGTTTACTAAACAATAATTTACTGATTCCCAACTCATTGTATTTCAAAGACATTTGCGTCAGTACGGCCCCTCCGATAACCTTCCGCGGTGCCAACGCTCCACCTGATCGCCCTCCTCTTACTTTTACCGATATGGGCCGCGAATGCGGCCACCGAAAAGCCCGCCCCCTACGGCATCGAGATCAAACCTGACTGGATCGCCATGCCCGACCGCGTGCGCCTTTCGGCCGATCTCTACATGCCGACGGGCGGCAAGGCCGGCGAAAAGTTTCCCGTCCTGCTCGAGTACCTGCCCTATCGCAAACACGAGGCGCGCAGCCGCAATTACTCGCTCTATTCCTATTTCATTCAGCGCGGCTACGTCGTGGCGGCCGTCGACATTCGCGGCACCGGCAACAGCGAAGGCCGGCTGATCCCGCACGAGTATTCCGAGATCGAGCAGAAGGACGGCGAGACAGTCATCGACTGGCTCTCGAAACAGCCCTGGTCAAACGGCAAAGTCGGCATGTTCGGCATCTCCTGGGGCGGGTTCAATTCCATCCAGATGGCGGCGCGCGGCGTGCCCGCGCTCAAGGCGATCGTCGCGATCGATGCGACCGAGGATCTCTACCAGGACGACGTGCATTACATGGACGGGATCATGCATCTCGATTCCTGGGAGATGAGCATGGATCTCGACAACACGCGGCCGGGTGCGCCGGACTATGTGATCGATGACGACAACTTCCGGAACCGCTTCGACACCGAGCCCTGGATGCTGACGTACAAGAACCAGCAGCGCGACGGGCCATTCTGGGATCGCGCCTCGGTCCGCGACCGTTACCAGGACATCCGTATCCCGACATTCCACATCGGCGGCTGGTACGACGGCTACCGCGACAGCATCCCGCGCATGCTCGCGAATGTGAAGAACGCGCCGGTCAAGGCGATCGTCGGTGCCTGGCACCACACCTGGCCGAACGAGCCGTATCCCGGCCCGGGCATGGAATGGCGCCACGAGGCCATCCGCTGGTTCAACCAGTTCCTGAAGAGCGAGGACACCGGCATCCTCGACGAGCCGCGCTTTGCGGTCTTCGTGCGAGATTGGCATCCACCGGGCCCGCAGCTCGAAAACGCGCCGGGGAATTGGCGCTTCGAGGACGGCTGGCCGATCGCGCGGATCCGCGACCAGGTTCTCTATCCTCAGCCAAACCACACACTGGGCGCCGAGGCGCCTGCCACGACGACACATCAGCTTCGCTATATCCCGTCGATCGGAGTCGAGGCCGGCGGGCCCGTGATGTGGTGGGGCGACGTTGCGCATGACCAGCGCGGCACCGATGCCTTCAGCCTCGTCTATGACAGCGAGCCGCTCGCGGAAGACCTCGAGATTCTCGGGTTACCACTCGCGACGCTCACGGTCGCAGCCAACGCCGCGCGCGCCAACTGGTTTGCGCGGCTGTCGGACGTTGCCCCCGACGGCACGGTGACGCAGGTCGCGGGCGCCGCCATGAACGGCACGCATCGCGACTCGGCGCGTGCACCTGCGGCCATCGTGCCCGGCGAACCGTTCGAGCTCGCCATCGAAATGCACTTCACGTCCTGGGTTTTCCCCAAGGGGCATCGCATCCGGCTCGCTGTCAACAACGCGCAGTGGCCGATGCTGTGGCCGACCCCGGAACCGATGACGACGGAACTTCGCCTCGGCGCGTCGCGCCTCAGCCTGCCAGTCGTTCCCTTCGAGCAGCGCCCGGTACCGGATTTCCTGCCGCCCGCCAAGGATCCGCAGTTCGCCGGCTATGAATCGCTGGAAGGCGGCACGACTTCAGGCTACGGCGAGATCTCGTCCGTCGACCGCAACCCGCAGACGGGCACGGCGATCGCGAAAGCGACCAACGGAGGCGGTACCCGCTTCCCCTGGGGGACCGAACGGACGCTCGAGACCATCCGCTACGAGGTGAAGGACGACGCGCCGGCCGATGCCGCCGTGCTCGGCACGCACCGGATGGAAGTCGAGCTGCCCGGCCGCGAGCTTGTGTGGGACGCCGAGCTTTCTTTCCGCAGCGACCGTGAAAATTTCCTTTACAGTTACCGTCGCCGCCTGACCGAGAACGGCAAGCTGCTCCGCGAAAAGACCTGGACGAGAACCATACCGAGGGATTACCAGTGACGAACTCCATGAGCCCGACAGTCCGCTGGACGATTTCCGCCTGCCTGGCCGCCGCCGCGCTCGCCGGTTGTAGTCGTGAGGAGAAGGCCGGCGTCGCCGATCTCGCGCTGACGGGCGGGAAGATCTACACCGTGGACGGCAATCGCAGCTGGGCCGAAGCGGTCGCGATCAAGGACGGCCGCATTGTGTTCGTCGGCTCGGATGAAGGCACCAAGTCGCACATCGGCAAGGACACGAAAGTCGTCGTCCTGGAAGGACGCATGGTCGTGCCGGGCTTCCAGGATGCGCACATCCATCCGATCTCCGCCGGCGTCGAGGCGAATGCCTGCGACCTGAACGGGGTTATCACCGTCGAGGAATACGTCGCTGCGATCAAGAAATACGCGGAAGAGAATCCGGACGAGCCCTGGATCACGGGCGGCGGCTGGCTGATGTCCGCCTTCGGGCCGGGCGCGCTCGCGCGCAAGGAATTGATCGATGCGGTCGTCCCGGATCGTCCCGTCATCCTGTGGAGCCGCGATGGCCATACGGTCTGGGTCAACAGCAAGGCGCTTGAAGTCGCGGGCATCACGAACAAGACACCGGATCCGCCGGACGGGCGCATCGATCGCAATCCGAAGACGGGCGCGGCGGTCGGCAGCCTCCAGGAAGGCGCCGGCGATCTAGTCGCCTCCAAGATGCCGCCCGCCAGCGACGCGCAACGCGATGAGGGACTCCGCTACGCGGTAAAACTGCTGAACGGACTCGGAATCACCGCCGTCCAGGACGCCTCGGTCAACGAGGACGACCTCAAGACCTACCGCAGGCTCGACGACGCGGGCGCGCTCTCGATGCACGTCATCGGCTCGATCTGGTGGGAACGCGCTCAGGGCATCGAGCAGATCGAAGGCATGAAGCGCCTGCGGAGCGAATTCACGAAAGGCCACATCGACGCCGGTACGGTCAAGATCATGCAGGACGGCGTCATGGAAAATTATACCGCCGCGATGCTCGAACCGTACCTGCTGCCCGGCAAAAAGAACGTCCGCGGCATCCCGATGGTCGAGCCCGAGAAGCTCAAGGAGGCGGTCACCCGCCTCGACGCCGAGGGTTTCCAGGTGCACTTCCATGCGATCGGCGACGCCGCGGTCCGCCAGTCGCTCGACGCCGTCGCCGCCGCGCGCGCGGCCAATGGCGACAAGGGGCACCGCCACCACATCTCGCACATTCAGCTGATCGACAACGCCGATGTCCCGCGCTTCAAGGAGCTCGGCGTCGTCGCGAATTACCAGCCGCTCTGGGCCTACGCTGACGAGTACATCACGGAGCTCACGATTCCGTTTCTCGGCCCCGAACGCTCGTCGCACATGTACGCGATCAACAGCCTCGAGAAGAGCGGCGCGACCGTCGCCTTCGGCAGCGACTGGTCGGTGTCGAGCCCCAATCCCTTCGAGGAGATGGAGACAGCCATCACGCGGCTCGGCGCGCTCGGCGAAACGACGGAGCCCTTTCTGCCTGACGAGGCCATCACGTTGGCGCAGGCGCTCGACGCCTTCACGATCAACGCGGCCTACGTGAATCGCCTCGACAAGGACACGGGCTCGATCGAAGTCGGCAAGCGGGCGGACCTCGCAGTGCTCGACCGCAACCTGTTCGACATCCAGCCGTCCGAGATCTCCGACACGAAGGTCCTCGTGACGCTCTTCGAGGGCAAACCCGTGCATGGAGATCTGGGAGCACTCTGATGAAAATACCGCGCCACCTCGTGGATCCGGACGGACAGCGCCTGCCGATCAAGCTCGACACGACCAGCAATGGCGAATTCATGCCGGTCCCGCTCTCGCGGGCGAACCGGGAAGCGAATCACCGTGCCCAGGAAGCCGCGACGGCGAATTCGAGGCGGCTCGCGATGGGCCGGCGCGATTTCCTGCTATCGACCTGTGGCGCGGCGAGCACGCTGCTCGCTTTCAATGCCGCGAACGCGGCGGCCGGGCGCACCGGCGGATTCTTTGATCTCCCCGCCGTCGCCGCAACCGAACCGGTCGCTGCGGCATCACTCGAGACCGGCGAGTTCATCTTCGATGTCCAGGGACACTACGTCGATCCGACTCAGGCCTGGCTGAAGGTCGCGCCTGAATCGGCGTTCAGCTGGTCACCCAAGGCCGGCTGTGCGCTGGCGGACGGCAAGACGCCCCGCAGCCACCTCGCCTGCCTGACCTCGGAGGAATTCGTTAAAGACGTCTTCCTCGACAGCGACACCGACATGATGGTCCTGTCTTTCGTGCCTGCGCGGCGCGACGCTTCGCCGCTCGAAATCGAATCCGCGGATGCCGTGCGGCAGATCGTCGACCGCATGGAAGGCAATCACCGGCTGTTGATCCATGGTCGCGTGAATCCCAATCAGCCGGGCGACGTCGAGGACATGGCGATGCTCCGCGATCGCTGGAAGGTCTCCGCCTGGAAGACGTATACGCAATGGGGTCCGGATGGCACCGGTTTCTATCTCGACGACGAAGTCGGCATCCGCTTCATCGAGGAGGCGCGGCGGCTCGGCGTGAAAGTCATCTGCGTGCACAAGGGACTGCCGTTCGGCAAGAAATCGTATGAGCACAGTCAGTGCCGCGACATCGGCCCGGTCGCGAAGCGGTTTCCCGACGTCAGTTTCCTGATTTATCACTCGGGCTTCGTCTCCGAAGTCGAGGAGAAGGCTTTCGGCGAGAACGCCGGCGGCGACGGCATCGACACGCTCATCCGGTCCCTCAAGGAGAACGGCATCGGACCGGGCGGCAACGTGTATGCGGAACTCGGCAGCACCTGGAGATTCCTGATGCGCGATCCCGAGCAGGCTGCGCACGGGCTCGGCAAGCTCCTGAAATACTGCGGGACGGACAACGTGCTCTGGGGCACCGACTCGATCTGGTACGGATCGCCGCAGGACCAGATCCAGGCGTTTCGCGCCTTCCAGATCGCGCCGGAATTCCGCGAGCGTCACGGCTATCCCGAGATCACGCCGGCGCTGCGCGCGAAAATCTTCGGCCAGAACGCGATGAAGCCTTACGGAATTTCGGCCGAGGAAATGAAATTACGCGCGCGCCGCGACAGCGTGGCGAGCGAACGCCTCGCCTACCGCGAACGGCCGGAGCCGCATTTCCTGACGCGCGGCCCGCGCACGCGGCGCGAATTCCTGAACTTGCTCGACTGGAACGGCGGCTCGCGGGCCTGAGCCCGGATCGGGCTCGCGCATGCCGACGCGTTCCTGGATCGTCGCCTGGGCCGCGGTCGCGATCGTGGCCGGCGTCGGCGCCGCGCTCTACGCGCGTTCCAATGCGCCGCTCGAGCTCCAGTCAGGCACGGCGCTTCCGGACCCGCGACCGATTGGCAACTTCTCGCTGCTGGATCAGAGCGGACATCCATTCGGGCCTTCGGCCCTCGAGAATCGCTGGAGCCTGGTTTTCACGGGCTTTACGCATTGCCCGGATCTCTGCCCGTCGACGCTCGCGTTCCTCGCCTCGTTGCGCGCGCGCGTCCCCGGCGACGGCCTGCAGATCGTCTTCGTGAGCGTCGATCCGGAACGCGACACGCCGGAAAAAGTCGCGTCGTATCTTGCGCACTTCGATCGGGGCATCAAAGGCGCAACGGGTCCGCCCGCCGAGATCGAGCGGTTCACGAAAGCGCTCGGTCTCGCCCAGGTGCGGAATCCCGGCGTCGGCGGCGACTACACCGTGGATCATTCGGCGGCGCTCGTGCTGATCGACCCCGAGGCCCGGGTCGCCGGCTATTTCCAGCCGCCGCACGACGAGCGCGCGCTCGCCGCTGACCTCGCGCCGCTCAGCTCTTACTGAGGTCGATGTCCGCGTTCGCCCAGGCTTTCGCATAGCGGTCAGACGCTTCTAGCGCCTCGGCTTTCTTGCCCTGCGCCTTCAGTGCCCGCGCGAGGCCGTAGAGCGACCAGCCGTTCTCGGGATTGCGCTCGAGTTCGTCGCGATAGGCCTTCTCGGCCTCGGCCGGCTTGCGTGCGGCGAGAAACACCTCGCCCAGCGCCTGACGCGCTGGCCAATGCCAGGCCGGAGGCTCGTCATAGGGCAACGTGTCCTCGATCGTGACCGCAGTGTTGAGTGCGGCGATCGCTCCATCGTAGTCCTTCGCGGCGCGCGCGAGCTCGGCCGCGACGAAGCGCTCGGCGATGCGCACGCCGCCAATCAGAGAGTATCGGTCCCAGGCCATCAGCTTTTCGATGTCGGGATTCGTGGTCGCGGGCACGAGCGCTTCGTGGAAGCGCTTCGCGTCCTCGATCCGCCCCTGTCGGACGGCGGCCATGCCCTGCGCGTAGTTCCACATCGCCTGCATGTACGGCAGGTCGTCCGCGGGTTTCGGTGTGTCGACCACCTGCTGCCAGCGCCCGAACCGCACATCCGCGTAGAGCGGCGACAGCGAGAAATTCTGCATGGCCTCGAAGCCCGGGGAGCGCATGAGTTTCGGATCGCTCGTGCGTTCGCCCGTATGGGCGGCCGCCGCAAGTGCGACTTCGCTCGCCCCTTCCATGGTGGCAGCGAACCAGAGGAAGTGGTGGTTATGCGGCACGTAACCGAGCGGATAGACGCCCGGGCCCGGCTTACAGATTGCGAGATAGGCGTCGTCGGCGCCGATCGCCTTCTGGTTCGCGAGGACCGCGTCGTGATAGCGCCCGACGCGCGCGTAGATGTGCGCCGGCATGTGCACCAGGTGGCCGGAGCCCGGCAGCAGTTCCCGCAGCGTATCCGCGGCGGCGACGCCACGCGCCGGATCGGGCGAGGCTTCGACGGCGTGCACATAGAGATGCAGCGCTCCCGCGTGCTCAGGGTCGCGACCGATCACCGACTCCAGTTGCGACACGACCTCGGCCGTGTATCCCTTCGGCTGGCCGTTGGCATCCCAGTAATCCCAGGGTTGCAAGTCCATCATCGATTCCGCGTGCAGCGTGATCACGTCGAGATCGTCCGGGTATTTCGATGCGAGCTCCTTCATCGCCGCGGCATAGGCCTCGTCGAGCGGCCGCCGGTCTTCCGGCGGCTCGGCGGCATAGCGAGCCGACAACGCCTTGATGAAGGCCTGTTCCTTTTCCGAGGCGTCGTCCGCCGCGGCCTTCGCCCGCTGCAACCGGTCCCAGGCCTTGGCGTTGTTCGCCGGATCCATTTTCGCGTTGACATGCGGGCCGAGCACGAGCGAGGCGCCCCACCAGCACATTGCGCAATCGGGATCGAGTTCGGCGGACTTCAGGAATGAACGCTCGGCCGCGTCGTGATTGAAGCCATAGGTCATCGCCAGGCCCTGGTCGAACCAGCGCTGAACGTCCTTGCCTTTGGAGGTGACCGGCATGCTGTAGTCGCCGAGCCCCTCGATCAGGTTCGCGCCGACGGGCGCGAGATCCGGGGGCGGCGCCGTCGATTTCGAGCGGCCATACAGATAAAAACCGGCGGCCGCCACGACAATGACGACGAGCGCCAGCATGAGATTCCGGTTCATGCCGTTCTCCGGGGTGTCTTTTGCGAAGGGCACTGGATACTCCGATTTGAGTGGAATTTCAATCGGCCCTGCGGACCGGCCATTTGCTGGACGCGGTCCAAAACGCCGCTCTAGAATCCCGGGCCCCCCATGCAAGGCTTCGCAATGAAATATCCAGCGTCGGTCCGCCACCTTCTACTCGCCCTCGCCGCGGCGACCGTGATCGCCGTCCCGTCCGGCCCTGCGCAAGCCGATGACGCCGCTGGCCATGACGCGCTCGTGAAACTCTTCCACGACTGGCGGGCGTTCGAGCAGCCGCCGACGCGGGACGGCGCGCCCGATTACACAGCCGCGACCTTTGCGCGACGTCTGCAGGAGCTCGCGACTTACCGCCAGCGGCTCGACGCGATCGACACGGCCGGCTGGCCCGTCGAGGCGCGCGTAGACCATGCCCTCGTCCGCGCCGAGATGAACGGTTTCGATTTTTACGCCCGTGTGCTCCAGCCCTGGGCGCGCGACCCCGCCTACTACATGAGCGTATGGAACGATCAAAGCGACACGCCGGCGCACGAGGGCACCACCCATCACGGCATTGTCGAGTTGTGGACCTATGAATTTCCGCTCTCCCGCGAGGCGGAGAAAAAGCTCGGCGGCGAACTCGCCGTCGTCCCGCCGCTCCTCGCGCAGGCGGAGAGCAACCTGACCGGCAATGCGCACGATCTCTGGGTTACCGGCACGGGCACGATGCGGACGCAGGTCGACTCGCTCGATGCGCTCGCGAAAAAGACGGGCGGCAGCGGCCGGGGCCTGAGGAAGGCGATCCAGGCGGCGCGCGAATCGACCGTACGCTTCGTTGCCTGGCTCGACGCACAGGCGCCATCGAAGAACGGCCCGTCCGGGGTCGGGCGGGACAACTACACCTGGAGCCTGCGGAACGTCCATCTCGTCCCGATGACCTGGGAGGAGGAAGTGGATCTGCTGAAACGCGAGCTCGCGCGCGCCCACGCCTCGCTGAAGCTCGAGGAAGCGCGCAATAGCGGATTGCCGGAGCTGCCGGTGATCCGGTCGCCGGAGGAGTACCAGCGCCGTGCCAACGACGCCGTGACGCGCTATCTCGCCTTCCTCGAGAAGCGCGACCTCTACCCGATGCGGGCGAGCATGGATCCGGCGCTGCGGGCCAGGCTCGGGGCGTTCGAACCGCTCGAGACGCGGAACTTCTTCGCAATCGCGACGCACTACGAGCCGCTCACGCTCTACACGCACTTCTATCACTGGTGGGACCTCGCACGCATGCGGGACGAGCCGCACTCGAGCCCGATTCGCCGCGGGCCGCTCCTTTACAACATCTGGGACGGCCGCGCGGAAGGCATGGCGACCGCGATGGAAGAGTTCATGCTGCATGCCGGGCTTTTCGACGACACGCCGCGGGCGCGCGAAATCATCTGGATCATGCTCGCCCAGCGCGCCGCTCGCGGCCTCGCGTCGCTCTATGCGCAGGCGAACCTGTTCGATCTCCAGCAGGCGAAAGCCTTTCAGGTCGAGTGGACGCCGCGCGGCTGGATGCGGCCCGATCTCGACCTGCTCGGCTTCGAGCAGCAGCTCTACCTCCGCCAGCCGGGCTACGGAACGAGCTACGTGACCGGCAAGCACCTGCTCGAGGACCTGATGCGCGTGCGCGCACATGAGCTCGGCGCGGATTTCTCGATGCGGCGCTACTTCGACGAGGTGAATGGCGCCGGCATGGTCCCGGTCGCGATGATCCGATGGCAACTCACCGGCAATGACGACGAGGCGAGGACGCTGCTGTCCGGCGCCTCGCAGGGAAAGGCCACGCCATGAAAAAACTCGCCTGCCTGCTCTCGATTTGCCTCGCCTTCGCTGCGAATGCCGGCACGACCGTCGATTACGACGTGATCTTCGCCGGCAGGAAGGGCGGCGCGCAGAAAACAGTGATCGGCGACGATGGGCGCATTCGCGTCAGCTATTCGTACCGGGACAACGGCCGTGGTCCGGATCTCGAGGAGGAGATCTCGCTCGCACCCGACGGCACGTTCAAGAGCTATCGCCTGCGCGGCAAGACGACTTTTGGCGCCGTGCTCGACGAGCGCTTCCAGGTGTCCCGTGGCCGGGCCAGCTGGCGCCTGCCCGCGGAGCAAGGCACGCGCGAACTGGAGGGTGCGGCGATCTACCTTCCAACCTACGGCAGCCCTGAAGTCAGCGCCATCATCGTGCGGGCGACGCAGAAGGCCCCGGACGGCCGTCTCTCCGCATTGCCGGGCGGAGAGCTGCGAAGCACGAAGCTCAAGGAGACGCGCATCGGTCGTGCCGGCCAGGAGCGCGCCGTCGCTCTGTACGCAATTTTCGGCACCGGCCTGCAGCCGGATTACATCTGGCTCGACGCCGACGCCGGCATGCGGCTCTTCGCGAGCATCAATGTGGGCGGCAGCCACCTCGTCGTCGCCGGCTTCGAAAGCACCACTTCCGCGCTCGAGCGCCTGCAAAAGGACGCCGAGGCCGAGTACCTGCGCGACATTGCTAGGAAGAACGCGCAGCCGCTCGCGAGCCCGATACTCGTCCGCAACGTGCGCGTGTTCGACACGAAGTCCGCCGCGCTCGGCGAGCCCGCGGACGTGTACGTTCACGATGGACGCATCGCCGCAATCTATCCGGCGGGCTCGCAGGCAGCGGCTGCCGCAACGGTCATCGAGGGTGCCGGACGCGCACTGCTGCCGGGCCTGTTCGACATGCACAGTCACGAGGACGCCTGGAACTCGATCCTTCAGATCGCAGGTGGCGTGACGACTTCGCGCGACATGGGAACGCTCGACAATGCATACCTCGCGGGACTGATTGCCGACATCGGGCGCGGCGATGCGATCGGCCCGCACATCGAGCCCGCCGGCTACATCGAGGGAGAAAGCCCCTACTCGTCCCGCGGCAACTTCGTCGTCAAGAGCGTCGAGGAGGCGCAGGCGGCCGTCGACTGGTATGCGCAGCGCGGCTACCGCCAGGTCAAGCTCTACAACTCCATCAAGCCCGAGTGGGCCGCGCCGATCGCCGCCTACGCACACTCCCGCGGTCTTCGTGTGAGCGGCCACGTACCGGCGTTCTCGCGCTCCGAACGCGTGGTCCGCGACGGCTATGACGAATTGCAGCACATCAACCAGCTGATGCTGAACTTCGTCTCCGATCCGGACACCGACTCGCGCACGCTCGCGCGCTTCAACCTGGTCGGCGAGCGGGCGCGCACGCTCGACCTCGATTCGAAGGCGGTGCGCGAATTCATCGCGCTCCTCGCGGGGCGCGGCGTCGTTATCGACGCGACGATGGCGACTTTCGAAGCCATGTACACCCAGGAACAGGGCGACATGGACCCGTCGCTCGCCGCGATCGCCGATCACATGCCGTTCGCCACGCAGCGCGCCTGGCGCAGCAACGCGAACGACGTGAGCGGCGGCAAGCTCGAGATCTACCGCTCGTCGTGGAAACGCATGATGGAGTTCCTGGGCCGGCTGCACGCGGCCGGCGTACCGCTCGTGGCGGGCACGGACGGCCTGGCGGGCTTCTTGCTGCACCGCGAGCTAGAGCTCTACGTCCAGGCAGGCGTCGCCCCGGGCGAAGCGATCCGGATCGCGACCGAGAACGGAGCGCGTTTTGCGGGGCTGCTCGCGGATCGCGGCACGATCGAACGCGGCAAGCGAGCGGACCTGATCCTGGTCGACGGTGATCCGACGAAGAACATCTCGGATATCCGCCGCATCAGCTACGTGCTGAAAGACGGCGTCGGCTACTCGCCCGCCGACCTGTATGGAACGTTCGGCGTCCGCCCCTTCACGGAATCGCCAGAAATCAGCCGCTGAGGGCAGAAATCAGGGCGCCCGCGAATATCGTCAGTCCGAGCCAGTAGAAGAAGAAGGTGCCGATGACGGCGCAGGCGAGCTGCGCGAGGCCGATGCCGACGATGCCGCGGGTGAGATTGACGACCGCGAGCACTGTCCCGCCGACACAGGCGACGAGCCAGCCGATCCAGGCGGTGAACGGAATCGGGACGAGCAGGATGAGCCAGCCGGCGAAGACGAAGATCCACGCCGGCTTCACGAGCGACATGTCGATCGCCGGCGCCGGGGTCGTGTTCTCATTCATGCGCGGATTCTCTCATCGTCAAGCGGCCGGTGCCAACGGGCGCGGCCGGCCGATCGCATGGCCCTGCACGAAGTCGATGCCCATTGCCCGCGCGGCCTCGAGTGCCGCCACGTCCTCGATCTGTTCCGCGACCAGCCGGAAATTCAGCGTGCGCGCCATGCCGACAACTGCGGTCACCATCGCCTGGTTGACCGTATCGCGGCCGAGATCGCGCATGAACGAGCCGTCGATCTTCAGATAGTCCATCGGCAGCTGCTTCAGATTGGCGAACCCACCGAGGTCGGTGCCGAAATCGTCGAGCGCGAAGTGGCAACCCATCCCGTGCAGGACGTCGATGAATCGGCGCGCCTGCTCGAGGTTGCCGATGACGGAAGTTTCCGCGACTTCGAAGCAGATCTGCGCCGGCTGCAGACCGGTGCGATCGAGCTCGTCCACCACGAACTCGAGGAACGTCGGGTCCGCGAGCGTCTGGCCCGAGAGGTTGATTGACAGGCTCCGGCCCGGCGGCAGGCGGATCGCGCCGGCCGCCAGCGCCGCGAGCGCCGACGTGAGAACCCAGCGATCGATCATCGACATCAGGCGATAGCGCTCCGCGGCGGGGAAAAACACCGCGGGTGCGATCGCCTGTCCCTCGTCGTGCAGGCGCACGAAGACTTCCATCGCCGGACCGCCTGACGCAACGCCGGGATGCGCCGGCTCGATCGGCTGCACGTAGAGTTCGAAGTAGCCGTCGCGGAGCGCCGCCTGAAGGCGCTGCAGCCAGTGGATCTCGCCGCGGTTCCGCGCGATCGCCTCGTCGTGCGACGAATAGACGTGCACGTGGCTCTCGCTCTGTTTCTTTGCTACGTAGCAGGCCGAGTCCGCGGCGCTCAGGATCTCCTCGAGCGAGTTGCTCTCCGCCGTCAGCTCCACGATGCCGATGCTGACGCCGACGCTGAAAATACGGTCTTTCCAGACGAATCGGTATTCACCGATCGCGCGCAAGATATCGTCGGCGATCTGCCGCGCCTTGTCGAGCGGGCAGCCGACCAGCAGCACGCCGAACTCGTCGCCGCCGAGGCGCGACACGGTGTCGGAATCGCGCACGGCCTCCCGGATCAGCGCCGCGACCTCGCGCAGCATGTTGTCTCCCGCGAGATGGCCGCTCGTGTCATTCACGGCCTTGAAGCGGTCGAGATCCAGGTAACACATCACGTGGCCCTGCCGCCCGGCGTGCGCGACCTCGAGCGCCTCGCCGAGCCGGCGCTCGAACTCGCGGCGATTCACGAGCCCGGTCAGCGCATCGTGGCTCGCCTGATAGGACATCTGCTGCGTGAGACCGCGGAGCTCGCTCACGTCGTGGAGCATGACGGCGACGCCCGCGATCTCGCCGTCTGGCGCGCGGATCGGCGAAGCGGTCGCCTCGACGCCGAGTTCGTTGCCGGTCGCCCGCGCGATCAGGAGCGACCGCCGTCCTAGGTTCACGCGGCTGCCGGACCCGAGGCATTGCTGCACGGGATCCGGCAGCGGGCGGCGGTCGTGCTCGTCGACGAAGCCGATCATCGCGCCGAATGCCTGGCCGAGCGCGTCGGCGCGCCGTATTCCCGTCAGTGCCTCGGCGGACTGGTTCATGTAGTCGATGAGCCCGTGCGCGTCGGTCGTCAGCAATCCCTCGCCGAGCGAATCGAGGGCGAGCTGCGAGCGCGCCGGAGCGGCGCCGGCCGCGGCGTCCTCGCGATGCGGCAGCATCTCCTCGGCGGTGAAGAGGATGACCTTTCTCCCTTCCGTCTCGAGTATCGAGCCGGAGAGCTCGAGGCGCGTGACCTGGCCATGCGAATCGGCAAGCTCGAGTTCCGTGAGCGACGGACCATTCCCGCCGGCGAGCGCGCGCGCGACCGCGAGCGTCGCCAGCTCGGTGTATTCGGCGGAGACGAGGTCGGACAGAGTCTTGCCGGCGATCTGGTTCGCTGGGATGCCGACCAGCGACGCGAATGCTTCGTTGACGAACTCGATGCGTTCGCCGTGCACCAGTGCCGGCTCGCGCATGGCCGCGAGCATGGCGCCCATGGCAAGGCTACCGCGCCCCGCCGGCTGCGCGGCCTCGGATTCCGTCTTCAATCGCTGGAGTTTGCGCCACTGGAGCAGGGCTACAACGCCGAGCACAGCGGCGAGCATCGCCAGCGCGACGGCTGCGATCATCGGAACCGTCATCAGGCCAGTCATCCCCTTCGTAACCGCGGCCCGCGGGACCGTCAATTTCGTTGGATTGCGCGGCCCTTGGCAGCATATCTCACGCTTGTACTGACGCCCGCCGCGATTCACCATAATGGTGATGAACCCAAAAACGGAAGCCGCACGCCGGCAGATGATCGAACAGCAGGTCCGGACCTGGGATGTCCTCGACCCGCGCGTGCTCGAAACGCTCGCTGCCGTGCCGCGCGAGAAATTCGTGCCGGAAGCCTATCGAGGCGTCGCGTTCGCCGATGCATCGATACCGATCGGTCACGGACAATCCATGCTGAAGCCCGCCGTCGAGGGCAGGATCCTCCAGGCGCTTGCACCGGCACGCGGCGAACGCGCGCTCGAGATCGGCACCGGAAGCGGATACTTCGCCGCCTGTCTCGCTCATCTGACCGGCGCCGTGGACAGCATCGAAATCAACGCGGATCTGGCTCTGGGAGCGGCGCGCACGATCGAGGCTCTTGGCATTTCCCGCGTCAACATCGAATCGGCCGATGCGCTCGCGCGCGACTACGAGGCGCATTACGAGGTCATCGCGGTGACCGGCGCGCTGCCCGCGGTGGAACGGCGTTTCGAACGCGCGCTCGAGATCGGCGGGCGGCTTTTCGTCGTGATCGGCCCGGCTCCCGTGATGGAAGCCCGACTGGTCACTCGAACCGGCCAGGAATCCTGGCTGTCCGAGGTGCTGTTCGAGACCTGTATCGAGCTGCTCGTGCAGCCGGCGCGGGTTTCCCGCTTCAAGTTCTAGTGACGGGTCGTATGCCTCGTACCGGCCCACTTTTCATTCGCCTTGGCGCTTCCGGAGTTGCCAGTTACCACATGGACCGCCTAAATGAAGTCACTTGTGACGGGTAAGTTGGTGATATACACTAGTAATACAGTAGTTGTCCTCTCGACATTCACCTGGTGAAGGAATTTCTGCGCATGAACACCCGATTCCTGGTCCACACGATTCTCGCGGTCGCAAGCCTTGCGAGCTTCAACGTTGCGGCCGCAGACCTCAAGGAAGTCTACGAGCGCGCGATCACGAGCGATCCGCTGATCCGCGAAGCGGACGCGAATCGACTCGCCGCGCGCGAATCGAAGCCGCAGGCGGTCGCGGCGCTCCTGCCGCAGCTGACCGCAGGCGGCAATTACAACGACGACGAAAGCGACGGGTCGCAGACGTTTCTGCAGGAGGACTTGCTGGGTAATGTCACGGTCGGCACTGCTCAAAGCGAGGTCCAGGGGACTCGCACCAATTGGGACCTGACGCTCCGGCAAAGCGTTTTTCGCTGGCAGAACTGGGCGGCGCTGCGGCGCGCGAATTCGGAAGGCGCGCAAGCCGAAGCCGATTATCTCGTGGCGCAGCAGGACCTGATCCTGCGTACCTCGGAAGCCTATTTCAACGTGCTCGCCGCCCAGGACACGCTCGAAGCCGCCCAGGCAGCGCACGATGCGATTGCGCGTCAGCTCGAGCAGTCGGAAAAGCGATTCGAGGTCGGCCTCATCGCCGTCACAGACGTCCAGGACGCGAAAGCCGCGTCCGATTCCGCAACGGCCGCGCTGATCCAGGCCAAACGCAATCTCGCGACGACCGGCGAACGACTGCGCGAACTGACCGGAGACACCTACGACGAGTTGTCGAAGCCGGGCACGGACATGCCGCTGGCCGCACCCAATCCCGCGAACCCGGAGGACTGGGTCCAGCTCGCGATGAACCAGAATGCGAGACTGATCTCTAGCCGGCTCGCCGCGGAAGTTACGCGTCACAACATCGGCATCGAGCGAGGCGGCCATTTCCCGGAAGTCGACCTGGTATTGACTCGCGGCGAGTTCGAGAACGACGGCGAATTCACCAATGAAGATGGCGAGACCTTTCCGCAGGATTCGGACTCGGAGGACACGACCATTGGGTTGCAGGTCACCGTGCCGATCTTTACCAGCGGCGCGACATCCTCGCGCGTTCGCCAGGCGCAGTACCTGCATACGGCGGCGCGAGAGCGGCTCGAACGCACGGGCCGCGAAACCGAGCGCGAGACGCGCGACGCCTATCTCGGCGTCAATTCCGAGGTCGCGCGCGTGCAGTCGCTGAAACAAGCGGTCGAGTCGGCCCAGACGGCGCTGCAGGCGACCGAAGCGGGTTACGAGGTCGGCACGCGGACGTCGGTCGACGTGCTCGAAGCGCGTCGCCGCCTCTTCGACGCGCAGACGAACTACGCGCGGAGCCGCTACGACTACCTGCTGAACGTGCTGAGGCTGCAGCTCGCGGCCGGCACGCTCGACCAGAAGGGCCTGAACGACGTCAACGGCCTGCTGACCGAAAACGTCCGGGTGCGCTGATCGCGGGCCGGGTCCGGTTCAGGTCGCATCGATGACGGTGTCGTCCGTGGCGGGCACGCCCCGGATTGCCGCGCGTGTGAGCCGGTCGGCGATCGCTGCCCAGGCCTCGCAGGCCGGCACCGCTTCCACCAGGATGCGCTCCGCACCTGCGGCATCGAGCTCGCGAAGCGCCGCATACAGCGCGCGCGCGTAAGCCGCGGGTTCAACGGGCATCCGGCGCAGGACCAGCCGTTCCGAATCGACCGGCGCCGCGCTTCGCGTCAGCACCGCGATACGTTCGCCCGCGGCCAGCGCATCCCGGACGTCACGTTGCAGATCCGTCGCATCGAGTACCGAAAGCGGCGTGCCGGGCGCGTAGTGCGAACGCTGCCGTCCTGGCGCGCGCGGGGCTGTCTCGTCCGGATCCGCGACACGGCCCACCACATCGGCGAGCTGCGAGCGCGACACCGAGCCGGGACGCAGCAGGGTCACGCGGCCGCCAAGACAGGCGACGATGGTCGACTCCAGCCCCACTTCGCAGTCTCCGCCGTCGAGAACGAGCGCGACGCGGTCGCCGAGCTCCTCGCGCACGTCGGCCGCGCGCGTCGGGCTGATACGACCGTAACGATTCGCGGAAGGCGCGGCGATGCCTCGGCCGAAAGCAGCGAGCAGTGCGCGCGCGACCGGATGCGCGGGCGCGCGAAGCGCCACGCTCGACTGACCGCCGGTGACGGCGTCCGATACGCGGCCGGATCGAGGCAGCACGATCGTCAGGGGGCCCGGCCAGAATGCTGCAGCCAGCCGGGTTGCCGCATCCGGCACGCTGCCAGCCCATTCGCGGGCCGCGTCGAAACTACTGACGTGCACGATGAGCGGATGACTGCGTGGACGGCCTTTCGCCGCGAAGATCCGCGCGACCGCCGCCGGGTTCGCCGCATCCGCGCCGAGGCCATAGACGGTTTCGGTCGGAAAGACGACGAGCTCGCCGGCATTCAGCAGGCGGGCGGCTTCCTCGATCCGCGCGGGGTCCAGCACCATCCAGGGATGATAGCCGCGGATCTGCGATCCGACCTTACTCCAGCGGCGTTCGAAGCCAGCCCGTCTCGGTGCGGCGGAGCTCGTAAGCCGGCCAATAATGCTGGTCCAGGCGAACGGTGATGATCTCGACCGAGTCGTTCCAGCTCACGGTCTTGAGCCGCACCGACGCGCCGTCCGGCCGTCCGGAGACCGCGCGAATGAAGGCGTCGAGATCCGGCACCGGAATGCCGTCGACTTCGGTGATGCGCCGGCCGGCCCAGAGTTTGTAACGCGAGGCCGGCGAGCCATACATGAAAAACGCGATGAAGACGCCATTCGGCTCGATGCCGCGCTGCACGGCCATGGCCCGATGAGGCGCCTGGAGCGTCGCGCCGGCCCAGAGCAGTACGCGATCAACGTCGCGGCCGGAGAGCACGACGGTCTTGAGCTGCACGGTCAATTCGCCGCCCGCGCGCCATAAGGTCAGTGTGACCTCGGGCGCGCGCACGGCCGCACTGATGTCGCCGAAACTGTTGACGACCTTGCCGTCGACCGCGAGCAGCAGATCGCCGGAAGCGAGCAGTCCGGCCGCCGGCGTACCTGCGACCAGCCTGTCGACCGTCAGCACCTGGCGGCGGCGAGGATTGTGCGCCGTCACGCGATCGATCCATTCCTCGGGCAGGCCAAGGCGTCTCGCTTCGGCAAGCGACAGGAGCCCGAACTCCACCTCCGCCGAGTAGAGCGTGCGGCCATCGCGCGCGTACTCCAACATCTCCTCGACGAGCGAGGCCGGCACGCCCATGTTCTGCTGGACGAGTTCGCGGCCTTCCTCGTAGGCAAAGCTCGACCAGAGCGCCACGACGTCGCCGCGCTTGTCGACGATCACGCCGTCGAAATCCACCGGCCCGTTGACGAGCCGCATGATTTCCAGGTTCGCGTCGCGGAACTGCAGCGTTCGCGAAAGTGGAAACGCAACCGGCCCGATCGAAGCGACGGTCGCCTGCTGCGATACGACGCGGTTGTCCGCCTGCAATCCCACGACATGCACCTGCTCGCCGGTCGCCGGCATTTTCGCCGCGAACTTCACGGCCTGGACCGGAGTGTCGCCGAGATGTTTCGGGTCGTAGCGGACGACCGCGAGGTTGTGCAGCGGATGCACGTATTCGACCGTCGCGTCGACTTCGATGGTGCCGGCAAAGGTCAGGCGCACGTCGCCCAACGAGACGGGAACCGTATTGCGGTCGACGGCGACGAGTCCGCGCACGGGATCGAGCACCACCCCTGTGCCGTGGTAATTCCGCTCGGTCACGCCGGATATTGCATAGGGCATGGTGAATTCGACCAGCACGAGCGAAGGCGCATACGCATCGACGAGCCGGTCGCCGGTTTTCGCAAAGCGCGTCGAGCCGGGCTCGGGCGGCGGCGCGTCCGGGCCCGCGGCGATCGCCTCGCAGGGCCAGAGACCCACATCGTCGTCGCGCACGCAATGGCGCGTCGGGAACCAGGCGCGATCGACGCGCAGCGACGTGAACTGCACCGTTCGCGTGTCCTCCATCGTGAAGTAACGTAGCGTCACTCGCTGCCCGTGGCCGAGCTTCGCGAACACCGCAAGCGCGTCGTCGAGATTCTTGAGCGGCTTGGCGTCGAGCTCGGTCAGCACCGCGCCCCGTGGGATCCCTGCGGCACCGAACGTGTAGCCGGGATTCGCGACGTAGACGCCATAGATCGGCACGTTCATGTGCCGCGCCATCTGCCACGAAAGCGTATGCAGGACACCGTCGCCGATCTCGAGGAATTCATCGGGCGTGATGCCGTGCAGATCCTGGACCGGCAGGGTGACCTTGCGCGTGCCGCCGCCGCGCACGACGGACAGCTCGATATTGCCGCCGACGCGGTCGTCGAGCAGCGCATCGAGAACCTCGAAGTCCGAAATGGGCCGGCCCTCTGCCGATACCAGGACGTCGCCGACCGCGAGTTGGCCATAGGCATCGGCGCCGGGCTGCACTTCGGTCACCACCAGCATGCCGGTGCGCGCTGGCGCCGACTTGCGCGCCGCGGTCTCGACCGCGGACGGCAGGCCGAGGCGCCTCAGTTCGTCGTAGGGCGTGTAACGGAGGATTGTCTGCAGCGTGCCGCGGCTGATCGGCTGCTTCGCCTGCAGAAGCTTCAGCGCTCGCACGATGCGCGGCAATGGCAGGTAGAAACTCGACGCAGCGCCGGTCGAGCCACCCGCATTGAGCGCAAGCACACGGCCGCGGATATCGAGAACGGGCGAGCCCGACGAGCCGCCGGAAGTGCCCGACGCCGCCTGGTAATAGAAGGTATTGAAGTCGTTGTACCGGCCGACGCCGTACTCGGGAGCCTGGCGGTCGAGTCGCGCAATCGTGCCGGCGAGGATCGACAGCTGTTCTCCGGCGTCGTTTCCCACGACGCGAATCTCGACGCCGATCTGGGCGCCCTCGGGAAAGAGCGGCAATTCGGCCGGCTTGATGTACCGGAGCTTCGAGGGGTCGTAGCGGTAAAAGCCGAAGTCGTGCACCGGGTCGCGGTACACGGGCTCGAGTTCGACTTCCTCGCGGTTCAGAAAGGTCGCGAGTGCCGTGACCGGGCCCGGCGTGACGACATGGCGATTCGTCAGGATCAGACCGCGTTCGGCGTCGACGACGAAGCCTGTTGCCTGCGCCGACGTGTTCCACTCGGTGTCGAATGCTCGCGCCGCGTCGATCTGGATCGCTACGACGCCCGTCGAGATCCGCTCGAGAGTTCGCGTCCAGCGCGAGGATTCCTCGAGCTCGATCGGCTGCGGCAGCGGCAGCATGGGAAGCTGCGGCGGCAACAGGGCCTGCGGCGGCGCCTGCCCGGGTACGGGCGGCTCATTTTGTCCGGGAGCCGGCGGCGCGGGTGCCGGTTGCGACTGCGGCGGTTGCGGTTGCGGTTGCTGCGGTACCGGCTGCGTTGTCGGCGGCGGCGGCTGCGTCTGCGGTTCGTTCTGGGCCTCCGCTACCGAGAAGACGAGAAACGCGACCGCGGCGACCCCCGCCAGTCGTCCCGCGATGCGCTCATTCAAATCGGTAGTCGAATGTCTCATGAAAACGCTCTCTGAATTCTTCCATCGTGAAGCGGTGATGCTGCGTGCCGGCGGTCGCGATCTTGATCGCGCCCATGAGCGAAGCGATCCGGCCTGTCGTCTCCCAATCGACGCCCCGCATCAGCCCGTACACGAGGCCGGCGCGATACGCATCGCCGCAGCCGGTCGGATCGAGTACGGCCGACGCACGCACCGCAGGAATTTCGACGCGGCGGCCGCCCGCGTAGATAACCGAGCCCTGCGCGCCCTGCGTCACTACATAGGCTTCGACGCGGTCCGCAAGTTCCCCGGTCGACAGGCCTGTGCGTTCCTGAAGCAGCTGGGCCTCGTAGTCGTTGACCGTCACCCAGGTCGCCTGCTCGACGAACTTCCCGAGTTCGGGGCCGCCGAACAGCGTCATCGCCTGGCCGGGATCGAAGATGAAAGGGATTTTCGTCCGCGTGAACTGCTCCGCGTGGGCGATCATGCCGTCGCGGCCATCCGGCGCGAGCACGCCGATGGTGATTCCGCCGTCCGCCGGCACCTCGAGGCGCCACGACTGGTTCATCGCGCCCGGATGGAAGGCCGTGATCTGGTTGGCGTCGAGATCGGTCGTGATATAGGCCTGCGCCGTGTACTCCTCGTCGATGACTTTGACGAACCGGAGCGACATCCCATGCGTGTTCATCCAGTCGCGGTAGGGAGCGAAGTCGTGGCCGACGGCGCCCATCGCATGTCCGTCGCAATCGAGCAGGCGCAGGTTGTACGCGATGTTGCCGGCGCAGCCGCCGAAGTACCGCCGCAGGGTCGGCACCACGAATGACACGTTCAGCAGGTGGATCTTGTCCGGCAGAATGTGATCGCGGAAGCGGCCGGGATAGACCATCACCGTGTCATAGGCGAGAGAGCCGCAGATCAATGCCGCCATGCGAGCACCAGCAGCCAGTTGAGGCCGAGCAGAAGGAACGCGACGAAAACCGCGGCCGAACCGAGTTCTTTGGCGATCGCCGAAAGCGGGTGACGCTCGACGCCGATCCGGTCGACCGTTGCCTCCACCGCGCTGTTGACGAGCTCGATCGCGAGCACGATGAATATCGGGCCGACGAGCAATGCGCGCTCGATACCGTCCTGGCCGAGCCAGAGTCCGAGCGGCACGACCACGAGCGCGAGCAGGCATTCCTGCCGGAAGGCCTCTTCCTCGCGCCATGCGGCGAGAAAGCCGCGCCAGGTGCTGCCAAACGCGCGCGAGAGTCGGACCGGGCCGGTCGTACCCTTGTCTGGCCGGTGATTCACGCGGCGGCCGGCTTCCAGGCGACGTCGAGCTGGCGCGCGGCGCGGACGTCGTCGAGGCGGCGCACCGGCATCGTGTGCGGCGCGGACTTGACCTGGGCCGCGTCGGTTTCGGCCTCCTTCTTGATCGCCGCGAGCGCATCGGCGAAACCGTCGAGTTCCTCGCGCGTCTCGCATTCGGTCGGCTCTATCAAAAGGCACTCCGGCACCAGCAACGGAAAATAGGTCGTCGGCGCATGATAACCATGGTCGAGGAGCCGCTTCGCGAAATCCATCGCCGTGACTTCCTGTTCGCGCGCCTGCCGCTTGAGCGTGATGATGAATTCATGGCTCGCGCGGCGACCCGGAAACGCTGCGTCGAATCCCGCCTCGGTCAGTCGGGCGAGCAGGTAGTTCGCGTTCAGCGTCGAGAACTCCGCGACGCGCCGCATGCCCGCGGCGCCCAGGATCCGCATGTACACCCAGGCGCGCAACAACACGCCCGTGTTCCCCATGAATCCCGACAGCCGGCCGATCGATTCCGGGAGGTCGCGCTCGTCCAGCCAGCGGTAGCGCTCGCCCTCGCGTCCGACGACGGGAACCGGCATGTACGGCAGCAGGCGTTTTCCGACGCCAACGGCACCCGAACCGGGCCCGCCTCCGCCATGCGGCGTCGAGAAGGTCTTGTGCAGGTTCATGTGGATCACGTCGAATCCCATGTCGCCCGGCCGCACCTTGCCGAGGATCGCGTTGAGATTCGCGCCGTCGTAGTACAGGAGGCCGCCCGCGTCGTGCACCTTGCGAGCGATCTCGACGATGCGCCGCTCGAAGACACCGAGCGTGCTCGGATTAGTCAGCATGATGCCGGCGGTCGCCGGCGACAGGGCCGAATCCAGGGCGGCGACGTCCACGTCGCCGTCCGGGAGCGAGGGAATCTCACGCACCTTCATGCCGCACATCGTTGCGGTCGCCGGGTTCGTGCCATGCGCCGCGTCCGGCACGATGATTTCATTGCGGGCCGTGTCGCCGCGCGCACGGTGATAGGCACGGATCATAGCGACGCCGGCGAACTCGCCCTGCGCGCCCGCCATCGGCGTCAGCGAAACGCCGGCCATGCCCGTCACGTGGCGCAGCATCTCCTGCAATTCAAACAGGCATGCCATCACGCCCTGGCCGGTCGCCGCGGGTGCGTGCGGATGCCGGCCCAGAAATCCCGGCAGCATCGCGAGCGAATTGCAGACCCGCGGGTTGTACTTCATCGTGCAGGAACCGAGCGGATAAAAATGCGTGTCGATCCCGAAATTGAGCTGGGACAGGCGCGTGTAATGGCGCACGGCCTGCAGCTCCGAGACTTCCGGCAGCGGCGGCGGCTGTCTGCGCCGGTAAACCGCGGGAATATCGGCGTCCTCGGCGGCCGGATACTGCGCCGTCGCGCCGCGACCGTTCCGCGAGAGCTCGAAGATCAGGGGCTCGGGCTTTCGCATCGCCGGCTTCACGCCGCCGCCGCGCGGCCCAGGAGCCGGCCGAGCGACCGCGCATAGCTTTCGATGTCGGCCGCGGTCCGCATCTCTGTCGCGCAGACGAGAAGCGCGTCGCCGAGCTCCGGATAGTCGCGCGCGAGGTCGAATCCTCCAACGATGCCCTCCAATGCCAGCGATTCGAGGAGCGGCGCGGCCGGCCGGTCAAGCCGCAGCACCGCCTCGTGAAAGCGCGGGCCCGCGAATGCGGCACGCACGCCGGGCAGGCGTGTAAGTGCGGCGACGAGTTCGCGCGTGCGCGCGACGCAGGCATTCGCCACCCGTTCGAGCCCTGCCGGACCCAGCAGCGCAAGGTGGATGGTCGCGGCGCTCATCAGCAGGCCCTGGTTCGTGCAGATGTTGGAGGTCGCCTTGCCGCGCCGGATGTGCTGCTCACGCGCCTGCAATGTCAGCGTGAAGCCCGGCTTGCCTTCGACATCGACCGTGCGGCCGGCGATGCGGCCCGGCATCTGGCGCACATGCTCCATACGGCTCGCCATGAACCCGACATACGGGCCGCCGGAGGACAACGGCACGCCGAATGGCTGCGCCTCGCCGCAGGCGATGTCACTACCCCCGTCGCCCCAATCGCCGGGCGGCGCGAGCAGCGCGAGCGATACCGGATTGACCGCCGCGATGACGAGCGCGCCGTTCGCACGTGCCCAGCGCGTCATCGCGTCGACGTCCTCGAGCTGGCCGAAAAAATTCGGCTGCTGGATCACGAGCGCGGTGATGTCCTGGCCCGAATACCGCTCGAGCGACGTCGGATCGATGCGACCCTCCGCAGGATCGAACGGCAGGGCGTCGAGCTTCACACCCTGACCCTCCGTAATGCCCCGCGCGACACGCCGCCACGACGGATTGACGGTTGAGGGCAGCAGGATGCGCGCGGATTTCGAGCGGCGGTGCGCGCGCACCGCCATCAGGCAAGCCTCGGCGAGCGCGGAGGCGCCGTCGTAAAGCGAGGCGTTCGACACGTCCATCGCAGTGAGGCCTGCGATCATCGACTGGTACTCGTACATGATCTGCAGCGTGCCCTGGCTCGCCTCCGCCTGATAGGGCGTATAGGCGCTGTAGATCTCGCCGCGCGTCACGAGCGCCCAGACGGGCGCCGGGATGTGGTGCTCGTATGCGCCGGCACCGATGAAGTTGAGCACGCGGCCGTCCGCGGCTGCGCGTTCCGCGGCGAGCCGCGATATTTCCATCTCACTGAGCGCCTCGGGCACGCCCGGCAACGAATCGACGCGGAGCGTCTTCGGAATCTCGTCGAAGAGGTCGTCGATCGAGTTCGCGCCGATGCGGTCGAGCATCGCGCGAATGTCGTCGCTCGTATGCGGGATGTAAGGCAATCAGCCTCCGGCGGCAACTTCGGCGTTGTAGCCGACCGCATCGAGGAGCACAGCCGTCGCGCCCCCGGCCGACGGCTTGATCCGCAGGATCCAGCCCTGGCCATACGGGTCGCGGTTCACGAGTTCCGGCTGCGTCGCGAGAAGCTCGTTGCCGGCCGTGACGTCGCCCGCGACCGGGCTGTAGACGTCGGAAGCCGCCTTGACCGATTCGACCACGGCGCAGGCGTCGCCCGCGGCAAGCACGCGACCCGTTTCGGGCACCTCGACAAATACGAGATCGCCGAGCGTCTGCTGCGCGTGATCCGTGATGCCGATCTCGATGCTGCCGTCCGGCAGCGTCCGCAGCCATTCGTGACTCTTCGTGTAGCGCAGATCAGCCGGGGTCATGCTCATGCCACTCTCCGTTTCAGAGTTCGATCAGTACGCGGCCGTTCCGGACGAACGGCGGCTTGACGATGCGCGCGGTCATCGGCTTGCCGCGGATGTCGACCTGCACCTCGCCCGCGGCGGCAGCCGGCAGGCGCGCGAGAGCGATCGAGCGCTCGAGCGTCGGCGAGAACGTGCCGCTCGTCACTTCGCCCTCGCCGGCGGGGCCCGCAAGTACTTTCTGGTGCGAGCGCAGCACGCCGCGCTCGAGCAGTAGAAGTCCGACGAGTTTCCGCAGGGAACCGGTGGCGCGCTGGCGGTCGAGCGCCTCCTTGCCGATGAAATCGCGGTTCCCTTCGAGCACCACGGTCCAGCCGAGGCCGGATTCGAGCGGCGAAACGGTCTCGTCCATGTCGTTGCCGTAGAGATTCATGCCGGCTTCGAGCCGCAGCGTATCGCGCGCGCCGAGCCCGCAAGGCACGACACCCGCGGCCTGCAGGGCACGCCAGTATTCCGGCGCGGATTCCGAGGGAAGCGCGATCTCGAAGCCGTCTTCGCCGGTATAACCGGTGCGCGCGACGAACCATTCGTCGCAGGCGGCGCCGAAGAACGGACCTAATGAGGCCGCAGGCGCGCGGCACGCCTCCGGCAGGACCGTCGACGCCTTCGCGCGCGCCTGCGGACCCTGGACCGCGATCATGCCGAGGTCGCGCCGCGGCACGACCGCGACGCCGACCGGCTTCGCATGCTCCTTGATCCAGGCAAGATCCTTGTCCGCCGTGCCTGCGTTGACGACGAGGCGGAACCAGCGCTCGTCGAGAAAATAGACGATCAGGTCGTCGATTACGCCCCCGTCGGGACGCAACAGGCAACTGTAGAGCGCCTTGCCGGGCGCCTTGAGACGGCCAACGTCGTTTGCGAGAAGACGAAGGAGCAGCGGCCGAACGCCCGCGCCCCGCAGGTCGACCGTGCACATGTGCGAGACGTCGAACATGCCGGCGTCGCGGCGCACGGCATGGTGTTCCTCGATCTGCGAGCCGTAACCGACGGGCATGTCCCAGCCGCCGAAGTCGACGATGCGCGCGCCGCCGGCGACGTGCAGGTCAAAGAGCGGTGTCCGTCGTCCCATCCGCGTTACCGCAGCCCGGCTGCGCCTCGTGGAAAAAATAAAGGCGGCGGGCCACCGGACCCGCCGCCCCTCTGTCCTGAAACCTGAGAGATTGAGAACCGGCGTCCCGCCGATTCCGCTCCCCTTCGGTGGGCCCGCTTGGGCCGCTCTCCAGAGTTCGCCAGTGCCTGCCGTTCGGGTGCCTGAGCGTTTCCGGGCGGGTTGCGCCTTCGGCGCCGCGCGTGCGCGGTCTCTCCGGCAGGAACTCTTCGCGAAGGCGGGATTCTAGCGGAAAGCGCCGGGGTGCACAGGGTATCATCGCGCTCCAACCCGTCCTGGCACCGGAGATTGGCCCATGTCCCGATCGTGGCTGGCTTTGCTGACGTTGATCAGCGCCGTGACTCTCGCACCCTCGTCCGCGTCGGCCGACGCGTCCGCCGACCTGAAGGCCCTGTTCGAGCGCGAATGGGAGCGCGACCTCAGGGACAATCCGTTGCTCGCGACCTACCGGGGCGACACGCGCTATGACGCGCAGTGGCCGGACATCTCGCCCGCCGCGCAGGAAGCGCGAAACGCGGCCGACGCGAAGGTGCTGGACGATCTCGCGCGCATCCCGCGTGACCAGTTGTCCGCCGCGGAACAACTCGACTACGACCTGTTCCGTTACGAGTACGAGGACCGGAAGGCTGCCGCCGCTTTCCACCCCGAGTACTACGAGATTCGCGCACGCGACGGCCCTCAGGCGCTCAACGAAGTCGCCGAGCTGATGCCCTTCGAGACCGTGACGAACTACGAGACCTGGCTCAAACGGCTGTCGTCGATGCCCGCCTACCTCGACCAGTACGGCGAGCAGCTGAAGCGCGCCGCGGCGGCGAAGCACACGCAGCCGCGCGTCATCATGGATCGCGTGCTGCCGCAGCTCGCGGAGCAGACGCCCGACGACCCGGATAAGAGTCCCTTCTTCGGACGGTTCACCGGCTATCCGGACGCGATTTCCGCAGCCGACCGCGAGCGGCTCTCCGCCGCCGCGCGCAAGGTCATTGCGGAGTCCGTCATCCCCGCCTATCGCCGGTTCGCGAAGGTGTTCCAGGAGGTCTACCTTCCCGCCTGCCGCGCGACGGTCGGCATCTGGGACACGCCGGACGGCCGCGCCTACTATGCGAACCGCGCGCGCTACCACACGACGACCCCCCTGACGCCGGAGGAAATCCACAAGATCGGGCTCGCGGAAGTGGCGCGCAATCGCGCCGAGATGCAGAAGGTCATGGACGAGGTCGGGTTCAAGGGCGAACTGACGGATTTCTTCGAGCACCTGCGCACCGACCCGCAGTTCTACTACAAGACGCCGGACGAGCTGTTCCGCGCCTATGCCTTCATCACGAAGGTGATCGACCCGGAGCTGCCCAAGCATTTCGGCAAGCTCTACCGCACGCCCTTCGGCCTGCGCGCGATCCCGGACCTGAGCGCGCCCAACACGACGACCGCGTATTACCAGGGACCGTCGATCGACGGCACGCGTCCCGGCTACTACTACGTCAATCTCTACAAGCCCGAGGTGCGGCCAAAGTACGAGATGGAAGTGCTGACCGTGCACGAGGCCGCCCCGGGTCATCATCTGCAGATCGCGCTCGCCCAGGAACAGACCGACCTCGCTAAATTCCGGCGATTCGGCGGCCAGACGGCCTACACCGAAGGCTGGGCACTCTATTCCGAGCGTCTCGGCTACGACCTCGGCCTCTACAAGGATCCCTACTCGCGCTTCGGCCAGCTCACCTACGACCAGTGGCGCGCCGTGCGCCTCGTCGTGGATACCGGCATGCACCAGATGCGCTGGACGCGCCAGCAGGCGATCGACTACTTCCTGGCGAACGCGGCGAAGACCGAGACCGACATCGTCAATGAGATCGACCGCTACATCGCCTGGCCGGGCCAGGCGCTCGGCTACAAGATCGGGCAACTGAAGATCCTGGAGCTTCGCCAGCGCGCCGAAGAGGCGCTCGGTGACCGCTTCGACATCCGCGCTTTCCACGATACGATCCTCGCGACCGGCTCCGTGCCGCTCGAGATTCTCGAGCGCACGGTGGATGCATGGATCGGAGCCCAGAAGCAGCCGTGATCGACGCACGCCGCGCCTCGGTCGCGGTTCGCATCGGCGCCGTCACGGTGGGCGGCGGCGCCCCGGTCGTCGTGCAGTCGATGACCAACACCGACACCGCGGACGTCGAGGCGACCGTGCGCCAGGTGCGCGAGCTCGCCGAAGCGGGCTCCGAGCTCGTGCGCGTGACGGTCAATACCGACGAGGCTGCCGCGGCGGTGCCTGCGATCAAGGCGCGGCTGCTCGCGCAGGAATGCGCCGTGCCGATCGTCGGCGACTTCCACTTCAACGGCCACAAGCTCCTCGCGGCCCACCCGGCCTGCGCGGAATCGCTCGACAAGTACCGCATCAATCCCGGCAACGTCGGCCGCGGCAGCAAGCGCGACCCGCAGTTCGCCGCGATGATCGAGACCGCCTGCCGCTATCGCAAGCCCGTGCGCATCGGCGTGAACTGGGGCAGCCTCGACCAGGACCTGCTGACACGGATGATGGACGAGAACTCGCGCCTGCCCGCCCCGAAGGACGCACTCGAGGTGCTCCGGGAAGCGACGGTCGTCTCGGCGCTCGCATCAGCCGCGCGCGCGGAGGAACTCGGGCTGCCGCATGACGCGATCGTGATCAGCAGCAAGGTCAGCGGCGTGCAGGACCTGATCGCGATCTATCGGGCGCTCGCCGCGCGCTGTGACTACCCGCTGCACCTCGGGCTGACCGAGGCCGGCATGGGCGCCAAGGGCATCGTCTCCTCCACCGCGGCGATCGCAGTCCTGCTGCAGGAAGGCATCGGCGACACAATCCGCGTGTCGCTGACGCCGGAACCGGGTGGCGACCGCCGGCAGGAAGTCCGCGTCGCGCAGGAGATTCTCCAGAGTCTCGGTTTGCGCGCCTTCCTGCCGCGTGTAGTCGCCTGCCCGGGCTGCGGCCGCACGACGAGCAGCTATTTCCAGGAACTCGCGCAGCGCATCCAGGATCACGTGCGCGAGCGCATGCCCGCGTGGCGCCACGACTACGTCGGCGCGGAGAACATGACCGTCGCGGTCATGGGCTGCGTCGTCAACGGTCCCGGCGAGAGCAAGCACGCGAACATCGGAATCAGCCTGCCCGGGACGGGCGAGCGCCCGGTCGCGCCGGTGTACGAGGACGGCGAGAAGACCGTGACGCTCAAGGGCGAGCGTATCGCCGAGGAATTCCAGGAGCTTGTCGAGCGCTATGTCGCGCGCAGTTTTGCACGCCGGGAGGCCTGATGGACAATCTAAAGGAACGCAAGTGCGTACCCTGCGAAGGCGGCGTGCGGCCGCACGACGCGAGATCCGCGGCTCAAATGATGAGCCTGCTGCATGCCGACTGGAAGCTGGCGGAAGACGGCAGGGCGATCCGCCGCGACCTGAAGTTCCCGGATTTCTGGCGCACGATGAGCTTCGTCAACGCGCTCGCGCACGTCGCGAATGTCGAGGACCATCACCCGGACCTCGAGGTCGGCTATAACTACTGCCGTATCCGCTACTCGACCCACGCGATCGGCGGATTGTCCGACAACGACTTCATCTGCGCGGCCAAGGCGGATGCCCTTGTCTAGGACCGGCATCGATGCGGCCCATCGCCGCGTGATCTTCGCGTCTTCGCTGGGCACGGTCTTCGAGTGGTACGACTTCTATCTCTACGGCACGCTCGCCGTGTTCTTCTCGGCGCTCTTCTTCCCGCCGGGCAACGACACGGCGGCCTTTCTCGCGAGCCTCGCGACCTTCGGCGCGGGTTTCGCGGTTCGCCCGCTGGGCGCACTGGTATTCGGCCGCATCGGCGACCTGATCGGGCGCAAGTACACGTTCCTGATCACGATCGTCGTCATGGGACTTTCGACGGCGCTCGTTGGCGTCCTGCCAACCTACGCGCAGATTGGCATCTGGGCCCCGATCCTGCTCGTAAGCCTTCGCCTCGCGCAGGGTCTCGCGCTTGGCGGCGAATACGGCGGCGCCGCGACCTATGTCGCCGAGCATGCGCCCAAGGGCAAACGCGGCTACTACACGAGCTGGATCCAGACGACCGCGACGCTCGGATTTTTCCTGTCGCTCGCCGTGATCCTGGCCTGCCGACTCGGTTTCGGCGAAGAGGATTTCCGCGACTGGGGCTGGCGCCTGCCGTTCCTGCTCTCGGTCGTCCTGCTCGGCGTATCGGTTTACATCCGGCTCAAGCTCCAGGAGTCGCCAGTCTTCGTCGAAATGAAATCGCAGGGCCGGCTGTCGCGCGCGCCGCTCACCGAGAGCTTCGCGCGCTGGGGGAATGCGCGCCTCGTGCTGCTCGCGCTTCTCGGCGCGACTGCGGGCCAGGGCGTCGTCTGGTACACGGGCCAGTTCTATGCGCTCTTCTTCCTCCAGAACACGCTCAAGCTTGACTTCCAGACCTCCTACCTGCTGATCGCCGCGGCGCTCGTCGTCGGCACCCCGTTCTTCGTCCTGTTCGGCCGGCTGTCGGACCGCGTCGGCCGCAAGCGGATCATGGTGGCCGGCTGCCTGCTCGCCGCGCTAACCTTCATTCCGATCTTCAAGGGGCTGACACTCTCGGTGAATCCAGCGCTCGCCGAATTCGAAGCGCGCGCGGCCGTGACGGTCGCGGGACGGGACTGCCGATTCCGTATCTTCGCGAAGCCGGCGACCGCCTGCGACCAGGCACGCGATTTTCTGACCAAGGCGGGCGTCACCTATGAGCGCGCGACGCCCGAAGCCGGTCACGACGTCGTGACGACGATCGCGCGGGCGCGCCTCTACGGATTCGACGAGGCCGCTTATCGCGATGCGCTCGCCTCCGCTGGCTATCCGGATGCCGCCGATCCGGAGCGCGTCAATCGGCCGGTGACCTTCCTGCTGCTCACGATCCTGATGATCTACGTGACAATGGTATACGGGCCCATCGCCGCCTATCTGGTGGAATTGTTTCCGAGCCGCATCCGCTACTCGTCGATGAGCCTGCCGTATCACATCGGCAACGGCTGGTTCGGCGGATTCCTGCCCTTCCTCGCGTCAGCGCTGGTCGTGCTGACGGGCAACATCTACTATGGGTTGTGGTATCCGATCGCGATCGCCGCGATGAGCGGGGTCGTCGGCTTCATCTGGCTCCGCGAAACCAAGGACGTCGACATCCGTTCATGAGGGCGGTCGGCGCACTGACGCGGGCACGTCGCCCGCGATGCCGAGCGCGCGCTGCATGAACAGGCGCTTGAGCGGCCGCGCCGACTGGACGAAACCGAGCGCACCCTGCCGGAGCCGCGACTGGAATTCATTGCCGCCGAAGTAGAGGCGCTTGATGCCGTCCAGAAGAACGATCGCCGGCAAGGCCTCGGCCCTGCGCCAGCGTTCGTAGCGGCGGAGCACGCGCAATTCACCCGGATCGTCTCCCGCCGCCAGCGCGTCCCCGAGCACATCGACGAGCGCCGCCGCGTCGAGGAAGGCGAGATTGATGCCCTGCCCGGCGAGCGGGTGCACGGTATGCGCTGCGTCTCCGACGAGCGCGATCCGCTTCGCCGCATAACGGCGGGCGTGCAGCAACCGCAGCGGAAACGAGGCGCGCGGGCTTGCCAGCATCAGCCGACCGAGAACGCCTGCCGAAGAGCCTGTCACGCGCGCCGCGAACTCTGCCGCGTCGCACTGCACGAGTTCCTCCGCCATTGCCGGCAGCGTCGACCAGACGAGCGACACGCGGCCGTCCGCGAGCGGCAGTAGCGCGAGCGGTCCCGTGTCGAGAAATCGCTGCCAGGCGGTGTCGCAGTGCGGCCGTTCCGGCTGCAGGTGCGCGACCACCGCACGCTGCCCGTAGTCCCAGCCGCGCACGTCTATGCCCGCCTGCCGTCGCACGGCCGACTCGGCGCCGTCCGCGCCGACGGCGAGCGCCGCGCGGTACTCGCGGCCGTCGTCCAGACTGACGCGAACTGACTCGCCCACGGTCTCGAGCGTCGTCAGTCCCGCGCGGAGCAACACGGCCCCGGCTTCCTGCGCACGCAGTGTCAACGCCGCCTGAACGCTGCGGTTCTCCGCGATGTGGCCGAGGTCCGGCTCGCCGAGCTCCGCCGCGTCGAAGACGAGCGCACCGGACCCCGCAGGGTCCATGCGTTCTTCCCAGACGACCATGCGCTGATAGGCGCCTGCCCTCGCGGCGACCATCGGCCAGGCGCCGGTCCGCTCGAGCAGTTGCTGCGATGCGCGCGACAATGCGGACACGCGCAGATCGAGCGGCGCATCGACGGCCGGAAGCGACGCGGGCTTCGGCTCGATCAGCGCGACGCGCAAAGACCCCGTCGCGGGCGTCGCCGCGAGCAGGGCCGCGGTGCCCGCCCCCGCCATCGCGCCGCCGACGATCACGACGTCGAAATCGCGTGTCACGGCGTGCGACTCCCGTGGACATCGACGGGCCGTGCAAGCAGCGGAAGGCCCCGCAAGAGACGCGGCTGCCGGCCCGCGAGCCCCATGGTGCGGCGGGCGAACTCGCGCTTGACGGGCCGCAGCAGGTCGAACAGCAGCAGCCCGCCGCCGCGAAGGCGCTTGAGCGGCGCCAGCGGCATGCCGAAGCCGCGCACCAGCGAATCGGTAAAACGGATGACGGCCTCGCGGTCCGGGCCGCGCCAGTCCGCGTAACGCTCGAGAAGCACGGCATCGCCCGGATCGCCGCCACCCGGATCCGCTAGCAACTCCGCGAGCATCGCGAGGTCGCGGAGCGCGAGATTGAATCCCTGTCCTGCGACCGGATGCAGCGCCTGCGCGGCGTTGCCGAGTATCACCGCCCGCGGCGCCGTCAGGCGTTCTGCCCGCGTGAGCGCGAGCGGATAGGACTGGCGGCGACCGACCCGCGTGATTCGCCCAAGACGCAGGCCGAAAGCCCGCTGCAATTCCGAGATGAAGGCGCCGTCGTCCAACGCGAGCGCGCGGCGCGCATCGGCCGGCGCGAGCGTCCAGACCACGGCCGATCGGCCTTCTGCGATCGGCAGCACGGCGATCGGTCCCGTTGGAGTAAAGCGCTCGTAGGCCGTGTGTTCGTGAAAGCGTGACGTATCGACGTGGGCAACGATCGCGTGCTGGCCGTAATCGGAAACGATGGCCGGTATGCCCAGCGCCGTGCGCACCACGGACTGCGCGCCGTCCGCGGCGACGACGAGCCGCGCATTGAACGACGCACCGGCATCGGTCCGAAGGAGCACGGCGTCCTCGCCGACCTGCACATCGCGCACGCCTGCCGGGTAGAGGTGCAGCCGGGCCATTGCGGTCACGCGCTCCCGAAGTGCCCGGCCGAGCAGGCGGTTTTCGATCGTGAAGCCCAACGAGGCGACGCCCTGCTCCGCCGCGTTCAGGCTCGCGGTGCCGAAGGCACCCTGTTCGGAGACGTGGATGCGGCGTATCGGCGTCGCCTGGCCCGCGATGCCGCGCCAGACGCCGATGCCCTCGAGCACCCGTCGGCTTCCGGATGAAAGCGCCGTCGTGCGCGAATCGAAACTCGGCTGCAGGTCGGCGTCCGCCGCGACCGGTTCGATGACGACGATGTCGAGCGGGAGCTCCGCGAGCGCCGCCGCGAGCGAAAGGCCGACCATGCCGCCGCCGGCGATCGCGACATCGCAGCGGCGGGCCTTCGAATCGATCACGCCGCCGCCATCAGGCTCTCGATTTCGTCCGGATCCACCGGCATCGCGGCGGTGAGGACTTCCGGCCCGCCGGCCGTCACGACGACGTCGTCCTCGATCCGCACGCCGATGCCCCACCATTCGCGGCGCACGCCCTTCGTGCCCGGCGCGATGTAAATGCCGGGCTCGATGGTCGTGACCATGCCCGGCTCGAGCAGCCGCCATTGCTCGCCGACCTTGTATTCGCCGACGTCGTGAACATCCATGCCGAGCCAATGGCCGACGCGATGCATGAAGAACTGGCGGTAGGCCCCGTCCTTGATGAGTTTGGGGACCCGCCCCTTGAGCAGGCCGATGCGAACGAGTCCCTGCGTGATGACACGCACGGCGGCCTCATGGGGGTCGTTCCAGTGGCCGCCCGCGCGGACCTTCGCGATCGCCGCCTTCTGCGCTTCGAGCACGACTTCGTAAACGGCGCGTTGCCGCTTGCCGTAACGCCCGCCGACCGGCAGCGTGCGGGTAACGTCGGAAGCGTAGTAGTCGAATTCGCAGCCGGCGTCGATCAGCAGGAGCTCGCCGTCCTGCATCTGCCGGCGGTTGTCGCGGTAATGCAGGACGCAGGAGTTCGGGCCGCTGCCGACGATCGGGTGATACGAAATGTCGGCGCGCCGCCGGTGAAACTCATGAAGGATCTCGGCCATGACCTCGTATTCCATGCGTCCGGGCGCCGTCGCCTTGAGCGCCCGCCGATGCGCAGCGCAGGCGATCTGGGCCGCGCGGCGCATCGTGACGAGCTCGGAGCGGCTCTTGAACAGGCGCATCTCGTGCAACGGATGATCGAGTGCCACGAATTCATGCGGAGTGTGCGTGCCCTGCTTGCCCTGTGAACGGAGGCGGTTGACCCAGCCAATCACACGCTTGTCGAACTCCGGATGCGCGCCCACCGTGTAAAAGACGCGCGAACAGCGCTCGAGTAGTCCCGGCAGGATCTCGTCGATGTCCCCGATCGGGAATGCATCGTCTGCGCCGTACTGCTTGACCGCCCCGTCCGGGCCGGCGCGCGCCCCGTCCCAGGCCTCGCGCGCCGGATCGCGATCGCGCACGAACAGCACGTATTCGCCCCGGGGCCGACCCGGCAGCAATACCGCGACCGCCTCGGGTTCCTCGAACGAGGTCAGGTAATAAAAGTCGCTGTCGGGACGGTACTGGTACTCGACGTCGTTATTGCGCATCCGGACCGGCGCGGCGGGCAGGATCGCGATCGCATCGCGGCCCATGAGCCGCATGAGCTGGCGCCGGCGGCGCGCGAATTCATCCCGCTGCATTCGCCCTCGTCCCCGCGAGTTCGTCCCAGGTGAGCTGGGCGCCGGCACGCACGAATTCCACGAGCTCGACGTAATCACCCTCGGCAGCCTCGGCGCTCCTCCCCGGCTCGAGTTCCGCGCGCGCGATATCCGTGAGGTCCCGCAGGAACTCGCTGATGTCGGCCTCTTTCATGATCTCGCCCCCCGAAGCACCCGAGCCGATGCCGTAAAGGAAACCGTCGCACCAGGCGCCGAGCGCCGCGACACGATCGGAGAGCGGGGCCTCATCATCCGGGAGGGCGGGCGAAAAGCTGAAGTCCGGCGAGCGCAATGCGTCGAGCGTCTCCTCGTGCGCGGCCAGCAGCGCTTCCGGCGGCGCGTGATCGGGTGCCGGGGCACCGGCGTCCTCCGCGAGGTCCGCCATCCAGGCCTGCGCGTCATAGGCCGGGCGCACGCACAATGCTCCGCAAAGAATGCCATGCGCCTCGGCCGCATCGAACTCGATGTCCATTCCGTCGAGGGCGGACTGAATCTCCCGGTGCGTCATCCCTCAAACGGTAGCAGTAATCGGCGGGTCGTGGCAGCATAAGGCCTCGATGGAAGAGTCCAATAAACCCGGCCTGGAGCGCGAATTCAAGCGGCTCGAACGACGCCTCGACGAACTGGTCGGGGTGGTCGCTCAACTGAAGGAAGAGAACCGCGCATTGCGCCAGCGGCAGGACACGCTGTCCGCCGAACGGGCGACTCTGATGCAGAAGAACGAACAGGTCCGTGCGCGTGTCGAAGCAATGATCGGCCGCCTGAAGGCCATGGAGAGCGGTGCATGAGCGCGGACCAGAGCCGGGTCAGTGTCAGGATCCTCGAGAAGGAATACCACGTCACCTGCCCTGCCGAGGAGCGCCCGGCGCTGCTCGATTCGGCCGAGTATCTGAACCGCAAGATGCGGGAGATCCGCGAAAGCGGCAAGGTGGTCGGTCTCGACCGCATTGCGGTCATGGCGGCCCTCAATATCGTCAACGAGCTGCTGCAATCGCGCGGCCAGGACGAAGGGTTCGAGACCGGCCTCGCCGCCCGGATCAGGGCCATGCGAGAGCGCGTCGAATCGGCGCTCACGCGCGGTCAGCAACTGGGGAATTGATCAACGGCGCCTCGCGCAGGATGCGCGGGCGCCAACGGTTTGGCGTCGCCTGCAGTGTTCGATTTGGACCTGGGAACCTCTCGACCCTAATGTGAAAAACCCAGGAGCCTGGCTTAGCGGCAGTATTGTGCAAGTCCGCCTCGTAGCGGAAAGCCTTAAGTGCCACGGCCTGCTCCACTTGTTGCTCCGGATCGAGAGCAGCGGTCTAAAACGGCACAGGCGGGTGGCGCCTCTACTCTCGATTGGCGGCCATGTCTGACGGCGATCGTCCCGCCCTGCGCCGCCGCCTGCGCGCCGCGCGACGCGCCGTCGCCGCCGCCGAACGGTCGGGCGCCGCCGTCGCGATCGATGTTGCGCTCAAGAGCCTCGGTCTGCCGCGACCCCACACGCGCATCTCCGCCTATCGCCCCATGGACGGCGAAATCGATCCCGGGATCGTGCTTGGACGCGCAAGCGCGCTCGGCTGCGAGATCCACTATCCAGTCATCACGAGCCTGCGAAGCCGCCGCATGCGGTTCGCGACCGACGGCGACGCAACGGAATGCGTGACGCCGGTCATTCGGAGCGGCCACTGGCTCGACCTGGTGCTCGTACCGCTCGTCGGCTTCGACTCGCGCGGCAACCGCCTCGGCATGGGCGGAGGCTTCTACGACCGCCACTTCGCCTTCCTGCGCAACCGCCGGGCGTGGCGGCGGCCGATCCTCATCGGAATCGCATTCGACGTGCAGCGCATCCCGCGACTGGGCAGCGCCCCGCATGACGTCCCGCTCTGGGCCGTCGTCACCGAGCGGGGAATTTACGGGCGCGCGGCCGCGCATGCGCGAAGTCCAGCCGGGGGACGCGGCCGGTGAAATTCTGGCTGATGAAGTCCGAACCGGACACGTTCGGCATCGACGATCTGGCTCGTTTACCGGGACAAACCGCCGGTTGGGACGGCGTGCGCAACTACCAGGCACGCAACATGCTGCGCGACGACTTCGCCGTCGGTGACCGCGCGTTTTTCCATCATTCGAGCTGCGACGTGCCCGGTATCTACGGGACGATGGAGGTCGTGCGCGCGGGCCATCCCGATCCGACCGCTTTCGATCGCAAGCACCACCACTACGATAAGGACAGCGATCCCGCGGAACCGCGCTGGTACCAGGTCGAGGTGCGTCTGCTTCGCAGGTTCGCTCATCCGGTCACGCTCGAGATGCTGCGCAAGCACGCGAACGGACCATTGCGGAATCTGATCGTGTTGCGACGTGGCAACCGGCTCTCGGTGATGCCCGTCGCTGCCAACGAATGGAAATTCATTCATCGACTCGCGCACGAAAATGTTCCCGATGAGTGATCGCGAGCAGTGTTGATGCGCGCGAAGGCGCTACCCCTTGCTTGCAATCCTGTCAACCATGTATATACTCCGACCTCGGATAAACCCGACATGGAGATCCAACATGGCGACCAAGAAGAAGGCAAAGAAAAAGGCTTCGAAGAAGAAGTAAGCCCTTTGCCTGATGGATCGGTGGTTGGCTGATCGAGAGACGACCAACCGCCGGTTCACCAAGATGAAGAGACTGTGCCCGCGTAAGCGGGCACAGTTTTTTGTGGAGCCAGTGAATGGACGCCGACTCGAAGAAGAAAGCCGCCGCACTCGCCGCGCTCGAGTACGTCGAGGACGGCATGACGGTGGGCGTCGGCACAGGATCCACCGTCAACCATTTCATCGCGGCGCTCAAGGACCGGCGCAACCGCATCGTCGGAGCCGTTTCCTCATCCGAAGCGAGCACGCTCGTATTGAGACAGGCCGGTATCGATGTGGTTTCGCTGAATGACGCGGGCGACCTGTCGCTCTATGTCGACGGGGCCGACGAGGCGACCCGACACCTCGCCCTGATCAAGGGCGGCGGCGGCGCGTTGACCCGGGAAAAGATCGTGGCGGCGGCCAGCCGCCGCTTCGTCTGCATCGTCGACGATTCCAAGCTCGTCGACGTGCTCGGGCGATTTCCGCTGCCCGTCGAGGTCATCCCGATGGCCCGCTCGCTGGTCGCGCGAAAACTCGCGGGCCTTGGCGGCCAACCGGTTCTTCGCCAGGGATTCAAGACCGACAACGGCAACGAAATCCTCGACGTACACAACCTGAAGATCAGCGACCCTGCGGCGCTCGAGGCGCAGATCGGGCTCCTCGTCGGGGTCGTCGAGGTAGGTCTTTTCGCGCGGCGCGGAGCGGACGTGCTGCTGGTTGCTGGCGACGGCGACGTCAAGTCTCTCAAGCGTTAGGCTTCACAATGCAAAAGGCCGACCCTCGCGGGCCGGCCTTCTGGTTTGTTGGCTGGGGGACTAGGATTCGAACCTAGGTTGGCGGAGTCAGAGTCCGCAGTCCTACCGCTAGACGATCCCCCAAATGTGGTTCGTCCCCAGGAAGAGTATCAGCGCTTGCTGAACTGCGTCCCGCGGCGAGCCTTGCGCCGGCCGACCTTCTTGCGCTCGACCTCGCGCGCATCGCGCGTCACGAAACCGGCGGCGCGCAAGGGCTTGCGCAGCTCTTCGTCGTACTGGATCAGCGCGCGCGTGATGCCGTGGCGGATCGCGCCCGCCTGGCCCGTGATGCCGCCGCCCTCGACCAGGACGTTGATGTCGAAGCGCTCGGTCATCTGCACGAGTTCGAGCGGCTGGCGGACGATCATCACGCCCGTCTTGCGGCCGAAGAATTCGTCGAGCGGACGGCCATTGACCGTGATCGAGCCCTTGCCGGGCTTCATGAACACGCGGGCCGAGGACGACTTGCGGCGGCCGGTGGCGAGGTTTGCGCTGGATGCCATGATTCGGGTCCTTAGAGCTCGAGCTGCTTCGGCTGCTGTGCGGCGTGCGGATGAGCGGTGCCGGCGAACACATGCAGCTTGCGGTACATCTGACGCCCGAGAATCGTCTTCGGCAGCATGCCCTTGACCGCGTACTCGATCGCCCGTTCCGGGTGTTCCGCGAGGAGCTTCCCGAGCGCGATCGTCTTCAGGTTGCCAAGCTGGCCGGGGTGGTGCTGATACACTTTGTCGCGCTTCTTGTTGCCGGTGACTGCCACCTTCTCCGCGTTGATGACGATGATGTAATCGCCGCAATCGACGTGGGGCGTGAACTCCGGCTTGTGCTTGCCGCGCAGCCGCATGGCAATCTGACTGGCGAGCCTGCCGAGCGTCTTGCCGGACGCGTCCACCAGGTACCAGTCGCGTTGGACGCGCTCTGGCTTCGCGAAAACCGTCTTCATCTTGGGCCCCTGAATAGGGTCGGGTTCGAGAAAGGCCGGCAAGTTTACACAGATGGCGAAGGCTTGCAAAGCCACACGGCGCCGCTCGCAAGTCATTGTCGCGACTGGGGAAGCCGCAGGGGTATCGCTATATAATAAGCGTCGTATGGAGCCGCGCGTACTTTCGCCCCTCGATCGCCTGCTGGAACTGGCCGATGCGGGCCTGCGCAGCAGCTTCGCCAGGCCTCAAAGCACCCGTCCGACCCCTGGAAAACCAGCCCCGGCGCCCGTCGATTCCGGCCGCCGCCGGCACATCGCCGGCCTGATGCGGGTCAATCACGCGGGGGAAATCGCGGCCCAGGGCCTCTACCACGGCCAGGCCTTCACTGCCCGGACGCCCGAAACGCGGGCGGCGCTCCGGCGCGCGGCGGACGAGGAAGGCGATCATCTCGCCTGGTGCCGGGACCGGCTGGAAGAACTCGGTTCGCGGCCCTCCCTGCTGAATCCCGTCTGGTTCGCGGGTTCCGTCGCGATCGGCGCGGTGGCCGGTCTCTGCGGCGATCGCGCGAGCCTCGGATTCATGGCCGAGACCGAGAAGCAGGTCGAGGGACATCTCGCGGAACATCTCGCGCGGCTGCCGGCGGACGATTCGCGCAGCCGTGCGATCATCGAGCAGATGCAGGCCGACGAGGTCGGGCATGGGCGTGCGGCGATCGCGGCGGGCGGCGGATCGTTGCCGGACCCGGTGCCGCGACTCATGCGTCTCACGGCCCGGTTCATGACCGGCACGGCCTACTGGATATGACCGATAGCCGATAATGTCTTGCGGTGCGCGCGGGGCTGTAATACAACGGCGGGCGGGACTGCCACGGCCGCCGAGCCGCGCGGCGACCGTCCCAGGGGAGCACAATGGAAGAAGCCGTCAAGCAACTGACCGATATTCCGGCAATCAATCGCTTTCTCAGCTATTGCCGCGTGCGCACGGTGCCATCGAAGACTGCACTGATCCACGCCGGCGACCTGCCGGACGTCCTCTATTACATCATCCGCGGCTCGGTCGAAGTCATGATCGAGGACGAGGATGGCAATGAAATGGTCCTGGCCTATCTGAACAAGGGCCAGTTCTTCGGCGAGATGGGACTCTTCTCCGACAGCCAGCAACGCAGCGCCTGGGTGCGCACGCGCACGCAGTGCGAACTCGCCGAGATGACCTACCCGCGCTTCCGCCAGGTCGCCTCCGAAAGCCCGGGCCTCGTGTTCGAACTGGCGACCCAGCTTGCGACGCGGCTCGACCGCACCAACCGCAAGCTCGGCGACCTCGCTTTCGTCGACGTCACCGGCCGCATCGCGCACGCGATCATGGATCTCTGCGGCGAACCGGATGCGATGACGCATCCGCAGGGCATGCAGATCAAGGTCAGCCGCCAGGAACTCTCGCGTCTCGTCGGCTGCTCGCGCGAGATGGCCGGCCGCGTGCTGAAGGTGCTCGAAGAACAAGGATTGCTGACGGCACGCGGCAAGACGATCGTCGTCTTCGGCGCGCGCCCCAAGGTCAAGGCCCGCGCCGCACCCGAGTTCGCCAAGGCCGCCGTCGCCGCGGTCAAGTAAGCCGGTTCAGCGCCCCGCGATTCCTTCGCGCAGGCCGCGGATAGCGGCGGCGTAGTCCTTCGCTCCGAAGATCGCGCTGCCCGCGACGAATGTGTCCGCGCCGCTCCGTGCGATCGCGCTGATGTTGTCCAGCTTTACCCCGCCGTCAATCTCGAGCCGGACCTCGCGTCCGCCCGCATCGATGCGCCGCCGCGTTTCGGCGAGCTTGGCGAGCACGGGTTCAATGAACTGCTGCCCCGCGAATCCGGGGTTGACGGACATCAGGAGCACGAGGTCGATCGAACCGAGCGTGTGATCGAGCCAGCTGAGCGGCGTCGCCGGATTCAGCACGATGCCGGGCCGGCAGCCCGCGTCGCGGATCAGCTGGATCGTTCGATCCACGTGACGGCTCGCCTCCGGGTGAAAGCTGATCCAGGTCGCGCCCGCCTCGGCGAACTCCGGCACGAGGCGGTCCACCGGCTCCACCATCAGGTGCACGTCGATCGGCGCCTTGACACCGTGCTTGCGGAGCGCCTTGCAGACCAGAGGCCCGATCGTGAGATTCGGCACGTAATGATTGTCCATCACGTCGAAGTGGACCCAGTCGGCGCCGGCCGCGAGCACTGCATCCACTTCGACGCCGAGCTTCGCGAAATCGGCGGAGAGGATCGAGGGCGCGATGACGGATTTCAGCATGCGCGTACTCTAGCGCATGCCGCGTGATTCGCGGACGCGCTCCCAGGCGGCCTGGATCGCCTGGGTCTTCTGCTTGGCGACTTCGAGCATGGACTCGGGCAAGCCGCGGGCCACGAGCTTGTCCGGGTGGTTCTCGCTCATGAGCTTGCGATAGCTGCGCTTGACCTCGGCGTCGGTCGCGGTCCTCGGCACGCCCAGGATCTCGTACGCCTCCGCGAGCGCATCCGCGCCAGCCGCGGAAGCGCCCGGTCGGGAGCCGCCCGCCGATCCGTAGCCGCCCGCGCCCGCGTAAGCCTGCAACCGGAGCAGGGTTTCCAGGTGCGCGAACTCGAGCGCGCCGATGCCCAGCCTCGCCGCGACCTGCGCCAGGGTCGAACGCGTGACGCCCGCGAGCCCATCGCCCAGGAGCGCCGCGCGCATCTGGATCTCGAGAAACATGCGCAGCACAGGTTCGCGGCCGCGACAGACGTCGGCAAGCTCCTGGAGCGTCGATTCCAGGTCGAAATCGGACGCCTTGCCCTCGGTGTAGAACTGCATCGCGGCGCGAGTGTCGGCTTCGTTGAGATTGAATTGGCGGAAGATCCGTCGCGCCGCGGCGATGTCCTGTTCGGAGACGCGCCCGTCGGATTTCGCCACGTGGCCCATGACGCTGAATGCCGCGCGGAAGAAAGTCGCGCGCACGATCGCGGGATTGGCGCGCGGCCCGCCGGCGCCGCGCGCGATGTACTGGTCATACAAATGGCCGAGGATCAGTCCGATCAACACGCCCGTCGGCCGGCGGGTCAGGATGAATCCCAGGATTGCGCCGATCAGCTTACCAGTCCAGTTCATCAATCTTTCCATTACCATCGACACTGGTCATGTTAGCAAGAGCCCCTTGCATGAGTTCAGCCCCGCTCTTCGAGTCGAATCTCACTTCGCTGCCGCTGCTCCACCGCGGCAAGGTGCGGGACAACTACGCGATCGGCGATGACCGTCTGCTGATCGTCGCGAGCGATCGCCTGTCCGCATTCGACGTGGTGCTGCCGGATCCGATTCCCGGGAAGGGCCGCGTACTCACCGCGATCTCGAGCTTCTGGTTCGCGCGCACGCGCCACATCGTCGCCAACCACCTGACGGGCGAGCCGGTGTCGCGCTACGTCCGGGACGCAGTCGAATGCGCAGTGCTCGAGGGCCGCGCGGTCGTCGTGCGCCGGCTCACGCCGCTGCCGGTCGAAGCGGTCGTGCGCGGTTACCTGATCGGCTCGGGATGGCAGGACTACCAGAGGAGCGGCCAGGTCTGCGGCATCGCGCTTCCGCCCGGACTCGCGCTCGCCGCGCGCCTGCCGACGCCGATTTTCACGCCGGCCACCAAGGCGGCCGCCGGGCAGCACGATGAAAACGTCGCGTACGAACAGGTCGAGGGCGTCATTGGCGCCGCGACTGCCGCGCGCGTGCGGGATTTCGCGCTCGCGCTTTATGCGCATGCGTCCGAATACGCCCGCGGCCGCGGCATCCTGATTGCCGACACGAAATTCGAGTTCGGGCTCGACGAGGCCGGACAGGTCGTGCTGATGGACGAGGCGCTGACCCCCGACTCCTCGCGCTTCTGGCCGGCGGACGGCTATCGCGAGGGCATCAGTCCGCCGTCGTTCGACAAGCAATACGTGCGCGACTACCTCGAGACGCTCGATTGGGACAAGCGCGCACCCGGGCCGCGGCTGTCGCCGCAAGTCATCGCGGGCACCATCGAGAAATACCGCGAAGCCGAACGCCGCCTGACGGGCCCCTAACGATCCGCCCACCGCGCGATGTGTGCATGGATCTCTGCCAGCCCGTCGGTCAGTGCGGCCGGCCCCGGCTGCAGGATGATCGCTGACTTGATCTCGTGGATTTCGCCGTCCCGGACCGCCGGAACGGCATCCCAGCCGCGCCGCTCTGCCACGCGTTCCGGCCGGAATTTCTTGCCGCACCAGGATCCGAAGATGATGTCGGGTGCGCGGCGCACGACTTCCAGCGGATCCGCGATGATGCGGTCCCGGCCAAGCGGCATGGCCGCGAGCTCCGCGAAGCAGTTGTCGCCGCCCGCGACCTCGATCACTTCGCCGACCCAGCGGATCGCGGCGATCTGCGGCTCGTCCCATTCCTCGAAATAGACGCGCGGCCTGCGCGGAAGCTGCGCCGCGGCCGCGCGGACTTCGTCGACGCCCGCGGCGAGCCGGTCGGCGAGCGCCGCGGCCTTCGCCTCGCAACCGATCATTCCGCCGAGCATCCTGATCATGCGCAGGATCTCGTCGACGCTCCGATGATTGAAAATATGCACCTCGATGCCGGCCCTTGCGAGCTCGGCGGCGATGTCCGCCTGGAGATCCGAGAAGCCGAGCACGAGGTCGGGCTTCAGATCGCGGATGCGGTCGATCTTTGCGCTCGTGAACGCGGAGACGCGCGGCTTCTCTTGCCGCGCCCGCGGAGGGCGCACCGTGAAGCCGGAAATTCCGACAATGCGCCGGTCCTCGCCGAGGAGATAGAGCGTTTCGGTCGTCTCTTCGGTAAGGCAGACGATGCGTTCAGGATAAGCGCCCTTCATCGCCGCACTCTATCAGGGGCGGAATTGCGGGAGCATCGGCCCTGTGCCACGCTCGCGGCGTGACCCAATATGCCGACTTGCGCCGGCGCGTCGAGCAATTGCTGTTCGACCGGCACGATCTCCCGGTCAAGCCGGCGAACTGGCTTCTCGATCTCCTGCGCTACCCCTTCGCGCTAATCCGCGACCTGCTGACCGGGGAACTGAACCTGCGGGCGATGGGACTGGTCTACACGACGCTCCTGTCGCTCGTGCCGCTCGTGGCCTTCGCATTTGCCGTGCTGAAAGGCCTGGGTGTGCATCGCGATCTCGAACCGCTCGTCTTTGAATTGCTGCGCCCGATCGGCGAGCGCGCGGGAGAGCTGACGACGCAAATGATGACATTCGTCGAGAACGTGCGCGGCGACGTGCTGGGTTCCGTCGGCCTCGCGTTCCTGCTCTATACGGTGGTGGCCACCATTCAGAAACTCGAGAGCGCCTTCAATTTCGCCTGGCATGTCGAGCGCCCACGTTCATTCATGCGCCGTGTCAGCGAATACCTGAGCCTGATGGTCATCGGCCCCATATTCCTGGTCGTCGTCTTCGGCCTGTTCGGCGCCCTGACGAACCACTCGGCCATGGTCTGGCTCACGAATCACGAGCCGTACGGCGCGATCGCGCGCGGCCTCGGAATACTCGGCCCCTACCTCTTCATCACCGGCGTATTCACGTTCCTCTACGCATTCGTCCCGAACACGCGGGTCCGCTTCCGCGCCGCGCTCATCGGCGGCCTGACCGCTGGCGTGTTGTGGGCGGCGAGCGGCGCAGTATTCACGAAGATCGTTGCGGTCTCGACGCAAATGGTCGCGATCTACGCGGGCTTCGCGATCTTCCTGGCCGCGCTGATCTGGATATACCTGAGCTGGCTGATTCTGCTGATTGGCGCGCAACTCTCGTTTTACGTGCAGAACCCGCGCTATCTGCGGGTGGGGCAGACGCCCGTGGTGCTGACGAGCGTGCTCCGCGAACGCCTCGCGTTCACGGTGATGCTGCTCATCGCGCGCAAGTTCATCGCCGGCGAGCCGCCCTGGCAGCAGCGCCTGCTCGCGGAGGACCTCGAAGTCCCCGGGTCTGCATTGGCGTCGGTCGTCGACTCGCTGGAGCTTGCGGGTCTCGTCACGCTCACCGAGGAAGAGGAACTGCTGCCCGCGCGGGACCTGGAAAACATCGCCCTCGCGGACATCCTGAACGCCGTGCGAGACGAGCGCCAGTACGGAACCCGGCTGCTGTGGCGGGCGCGCACGGAGCCTGTCGCCGATGCATTGGCGGCGACGGTGGAGTCTGCGGTGCGCGAGCGAATTGCGGGGATGACGCTTCGGGAACTGGCCGCCCAGCCCTCGCCCTAGTCTCCGGCGATCGTCATCTCGTCGATCAGGAGCGAACCGCAATGGATCGCGCCGCGGCGGTCAACGTCGTTCCCCTGCGCGACGATGCCGAGGAACATCTCGCGCAGATTCCCCGCCACCGTGATCTCGTGAACCGGCCGCGCGATCTCGCCGTTCTCGACCCAGAATCCCGACGCGCCTCGCGAGTAGTCACCGGTCACCGGATTGACGCCTTGCCCCATCATCTCGGTCACGAGCAGGCCCGTGCCGAGATTCCGCATCACCGTTTCCGGATCGAGCCTGTCGCCCTGGACGACGAGGTTGTGCACGCCGCCCGCATTGCCGGTCGTGACGAGCCCCAGCTTGCGCGCGGAATAGGAATCGAGCAGGTAGCCATTCAGCACTCCGTTGACCACCAGCTCGCGATCGCGTGTCGCGACGCCCTCGCCGTCGAAGGGCGCCGAGCCGAGCGCTCCCTTGAGGTGCGGGCGCTCGATCAGCGAAATCGCCTCCGGAAAGACGTGCTGCCCGACCGCGTCCAGCAGGAAACTGCTGCGGCGATATTGCGCGGCGCCGCCGATTGCGCCGACGAAATGGCCGATCAAGCCGCGCGCGAGTTCAGGCGCGAAGAGCACGGGCGACCTGCGCGTGGACAACTTGCCGGCACCGAGACGCTGCACCGTCTTCTCGGCCGCTCTCCGCCCCACTTCTTCGACGTCCTCGAGGCCGCGCCAGTCGCGCGCCGCCGTATACCAGTAGTCGCGCTGCATCGCGCCTTCGTGCTGCCCGAGCACGACGCAGCTGACGCTGTGCGACGTCGAGGGATAGCCGCCGACGAAGCCGTGGCTGTTGCCGAACACGCGGAGCTTCCGGTGCGTCGAAATCGAGGCACCCTCCGAATTGCTGATGCGCTTGTCGTGCGCAAGGCTCGCCGCCTCGCAGCGTTTCGCGAGCGCGATCGCCTCCGGGGCCTCGAGATCCCAGGGATGGCTGAGATCGAGATCGGGCAGTGCGCTCGCCATGAGGCTGGCATCGGGCAGTCCCGCGAAGGCGTCATCGGCCGTGAAACTCGCGATGGAAAGCGCTTTCGCGATGGTCTCCTCGACCGCGGCCGCCGACAGGTTCGCTGTGCTCGCGGAGCCTTTGCGCTGGCCCGCATACACGGTCACGCCGAGGCTGCGGTCACGCTGGTATTCGAGCGTCTCCACTTCGCCGAGACGCACCGTCACCGAAAGACCGGTTGAAACGCCGACGCCGGCTTCGGCGGCGGTCGCCCCGCCCGCCCGTGCGAGAGCGAGCGCCCGCTCGACGACCCGTTCGAGCGCGGCCTGATCCGGTTGGATGGAGTCCGTCATGGAATCGCGGATTGTACCGGCCGGCCCGCGGCCGGCAATGGCGCGCGTGCTAGCATCGCCCGATGCGCCGACGCGAGCTGCCCGGCGGAGTCCCGCCCCCCACGAAAACCGAGCTGAAGCGCCAGGCCATGGCCGTTCAGGACCTGGCCGACCGCCTCATCGCGGCGCCCGAAAGCCTCGTCGACGGCCTGGAGCTCCCCGACAAGCTCGCGGACTCGATCGCGCTCGCGCGCCGCATCACGAGCCGCGCCGCGCTCCTGCGCCAGCGCCAGTTCGTCGGCAAACAGATGCGCGGCATCGACTGCGAGCCCATTCGCGCCGCGCTCGAAGCGACGGCGCAGCAAGCGCGGACCGACGCGGCCCGCTTCCGCCGTGCGGAGCGCTGGCGCGACCGGCTGGTCGCCGATGACGTTGCAGTGATCGATGAATTCGCTGCAGAGTTTCCGGCAGCGGTGCGTGGCGAGCTTTCCCGCCTCACCGCGGCGGCAAAGGCGGAACGCCGGGAGGGAAAACCGGCCGGAGCCGGCCGCAAGCTGTTCCGTTTCGTCCAGGACACGCTCGCGGCAGCGTCCTGATCGACATCTCTCATGGCGTCGCCCGCCGATTCCGGCTGCGAAACTTCAATACTTGTCCGGTTCGGCGCGGCCGGAGTCCAGCTGTTCGATCGTCTGGACCGAAGCCGGCCGGGCTTTCTGCAGCCGAGCCGCCGCTTCCTCGGCACGGCGAAGCGTTCGCAGGAGATTGCTTCGCGCGAGCTTGAGCAGACTTTCGTCGGTCCAGCCGCGGCGAATGAGTTCGGCAAACAGAAAGGGATAACGAGACGTGTCTTCGAGCCCGGTCGTCATGAAGGCGGGGTCGCCGAAGAAATCTGCGCCGATGCCGACATGATCGATACCCGCGACATCGCGGATGTGCTCGATGTGATCGGCCACATCCTGGATCGTCGCCTTCGGCTCCGGATGACCCGCGGCATACTTCGCTTTCTCTTCGTCGTAGCGCGCGTCGCCGAGCTTCACGCCGCTCGCGGCGGCGAAGCCGGCCTGCCAGTCGCCGAAAGCCGGGCCGGTGACGCTGAACTCGGAGATGAAATCGACCATGACGACGCCGCCGTTCCGCGGTAACCGGCGGAGCACTTCGTCCGGCACGTTGCGAACGCTCGGCGTAACGGCCTTCGCGCTCGAATGAGAGAAGATGACCGGCGCTTCCGCTATGTCCAGCACGTCGTTCATCGTCCCCGTCGACACGTGCGAAATGTCGACCAGCATCCCCAGCCGGTTCATTTCGTGCACGACCTCGGCTCCGAATTCCGTCAGGCCGTCGTGCCGCGCCGCCTCCGTAGCTGAATCCGCCCAGTCATTGCCGTTGAAGTGAGTGAGCGTCATGTAGCGCACGCCGAGCCGGTAGTAGTCGCGCAAGGCGCCGAGCGAGTTCTCGATCGCGTGACCGCCTTCGATGCCGAGCAGAGATGCGATACGGCCCGCCCGGTTGGCCCGCTCGATATCGTCCGCCGTCAGCGCGAGCCTGAGTTCATCTGGATAGCGTTCGATCATCCGCAGCGCGATGTCGATCTGTTCGAGCTGGATGCGTGCGAAGCCGCGCTTCCCGACGTCCGCGGAACTCGGGATCCATACCGACCAGAACTGCCCGCCGACCCCGCCTTCGCGCAGTCGCGCGATATCCGTGTCGCCGGCTGTCCGCCGGTTCAGGTCGTATGCCACGACGTCCCGCGGCGGCTTGCCGCTTTCGCGAATGACGGCCGGCAAATCGTTGTGACCGTCGATCAACGGATTCTTTTTCAGGAATTCGCGCGCCTGGCGAAGCGCCGGATCGTCCGCTCCCGGTGGCTCCGCGGCGGCCGCGATGCTCAGGGCCATCGCGAGCGCCGCGATTCCAGTCCGATGGAAACAGGATTCAGAAAATTTCATCGGCACTCCTGGAGAAATGTAGGACTCTGTCGCCGTCCGGAGACAGCGCAGGGATTGTTCACGAGACATGACGCGCTAGCCTCAACGTGTTGCCCAGCGTATCAAGCATCCCCTGATCTTCGGGCATCCCCCTTGCGCCGCACCACTCCCTGTCGGCGCAGGGGTATTTCACGCCTCCGCCGAGCGGGTTTTTCCTTTCCTGACAAGTACTTGGAACCGCCGAACCCGCGGTTTGAGGGGTCGCTCATGCTAAACTCCCGCGATGAAACCGCTGGTCGGCATCATCATGGGCTCGTCGTCCGACTGGGACACGATGCGTCACGCTGCCGAGCTCCTGACGGCCCTTTCAGTGCCCTTCGAAAGCCGGATCATCTCCGCGCACCGGACACCCGATCTCCTGTTCGACTATGCCGGTAGCGCTGCGGCGCGCGGCCTTGAAGTCCTGATCGCAGGCGCAGGCGGCGCCGCGCATCTGCCGGGCATGGCGGCATCGAAGACCCTTCTTCCCGTCATTGGCGTCCCGATCCAGTCCAAAGCGCTGAACGGCCTCGATTCGCTGCTGTCGATCGCGCAGATGCCGGCCGGCGTGCCGGTTGCCACGGTCGCTATCGGCGAGCCCGGCGCCCGGAACGCTGCGCTCCTCGCAACGGCCATCCTCGCCGGCAGCCATCCGCCGCTCAAGGATGCGCTGCGCTCGTTTCGCGAACGCCAGACCGCGGACGTGCTGGCAAAGCCCGATCCGTCAGCCGGTTAGAGGCGGGGCCATGCGCATCGGCATCATTGGAGCCGGTCAGCTCGGCCGGATGATGGCCTTATCCGGCATCCCGCTCGGGCTCGACTTCACGATGTATGACCGCAGTACCGACGTGCCGGGCGCGGCAGTTGCACGCATCGTTGCCGGCGAGTTCGACGACCGCCGGAAACTTGCCGCCTTCGCGCGCGGCGTGGACGTCGTGACCTTCGACTGGGAGAACGTGCCGGTCGCCTCCGTGCGCGAGATCGCGAAGATCAGGCCCGTGTGGCCGCCGCCGCGCGCGCTCGAAATCGCCCAGGACCGGCTCGCCGAGAAGAGACTCTTCCTCCGGCTCGGGATGCGCGTGGCGCCTTTCGCCGCAGTCGATTCCGGGCTGGCCCTCGCGCGCGCGATTGCGGAACTCGGCACGCCCGGCATCCTGAAAACGCGGCGGCTCGGCTATGACGGCAAGGGCCAGGTTCCGGTGCGGCGCGCGAAGGATGCGGATGAGGCCTGGGCGCGTCTCGCCGACCAGCCGCTCATCTACGAGCGCTTCGTGAAATTCACGCGTGAAGTCTCGCTCGTCGCCGCTCGGGACCGCGCGGGCACGATCCGGAACTATCCGCTCGCCGAAAACACGCACGACGGCGGAATGCTCGCGAGAACGCTCGCGCCATTCCACGATTCGCAATTGCAGCGGGCGGCGGAACGCAATCATCGGCGGCTCATGCAGGCCTTCGGTTATGTCGGCGTGCTCTGCGTCGAGTACTTCGTCGAGCGCGGCCGCCTAGTCGCCAACGAGATGGCGCCGCGCGTGCACAACTCCGGCCACTGGACGATCGAAGGCGCCGAAACCAGCCAGTTCGAAAATCACGTCCGTGCGGTCGCAGGCCTGCCGCTCGGCAGCGCGGAACCGCGCGGTCATGCCGTGATGCTGAACGTCATCGGGCGCAAGCCGGCGGCGAAGAAATTGCTGCGCGTGACGGGCGCCCACTGGCACGAATACGGCAAGGCGCCACGGCCGGGTCGTAAGCTCGGTCATGTGACGGTCATCACGCGCGGGCGCGCCGCGCGCGACCGCGCCGCAGGGCAACTGCGACGCGCGTTGAATCCCTAGCCGGAACCGGGACTTTCGCCTGTGCTAGCCTAGAAAGCCGTATGTACGTCGAATCATTTCCAGCTGTCGGAATTGCCGTTCCGGTTGAGTCCGGACCCGGCATTCCTCTATCTGTCGAAGCACCATGCGCGCGCCAAGGCGTACATGGAATCGACGATCTGGTTCACCGACGGATTCGTGGTCATCACGGGCGAAATCGGATCCGGCAAGACGACATTGCTCGAAACTTTCCTGCGGGAGCTGGAAAAGGACGTCGTCGTCGCGCAGATCGGGCAGACCCAGGTCTCCCCGATCGAGTTCCTCCAGGCCGTGCTGGTCCAGTTCGGCTTCTCGCCGTTCAAGATGCGCAAGGCCGAACTGATCGCGACGCTCAACCAGTTCCTGGTCGAGCAATTTGCCTCCGGTCACAAGGTGCTGCTGATCGTGGACGAGGCCCAGAACCTCTCGAACCGCGTGCTCGAGGAAATCCGGATGCTGTCCGGCGTCGAAACGACCAAGGAAAAGGTTCTGCGGATCATCCTGGCCGGTCAACCGGAACTCAACGAGAAGCTCGACTCGCCGGAGCTGGTTCAGCTCGTGCAGCGCATTCGCCTGCGCTTTCACTTGACTGCGCTCACGCCGGAGGAGACGCAGTCCTATATCCTGCACCGCCTGGAAGTCGCCGGCGCCCACGGCCGGCAACTCTTCGCGCCGGAAACGCTTCCGGTCATTTTCCGCTACACGGGGGGAGTGCCCCGGTTGGTCAACACGCTCTGCGACACGGCGCTCATGATTGCCTACGCGCTCGAAGTTGAGGTTGTCGGGCTCGCCGAAATCCAATCCGCGATCGACGAGCTGCAATGGGTTGAATTCGCGTCGCGCACGAACCGCATGCGCGCGGGAGTATCGGATCCGGCGCCCGCGCCGCGCCCGGCGCCGAGCGACGAAGTCCTCGGGCGCATCGTCGTCGCACACGGCGGCGAGCACGTCGAAGAACGGCCGCTGCGCATCGGGCGGCTGATCATCGGACGCACCCCCGACAACGACGTTCAGATCGAGAGCAAGTTCATCAGCCGGCACCATTGCCAGATCACGACGACGTTCGACGGATGCGTGCTCGAAGACCTGAACAGCACAAATGGCGTCTATGTGAAGTCGAAGCGGATCCGCCGGCATCACCTGAACGACGGCGACGTCGTCGTTCTCGGCCGGCACGAGATCATGTACCTCGACGAGCGCTCGGCCCGGGCGCGGGCACAGCATATCGAATCGACGGGCGATCACGAGGCGCTTGAGAAGTCCGAGAATCCGCCGGAAGACTCCGGCGACGCCTCACCGGCCGCCGGTTCGGCCTGACGCAGTTAAAGGGGACGTTCCCCTTTAGCGCCCGATTGTTCACGTCACAACCGACACTTCGCTAAAGGGGAACGTCCCCTTTAACTGCCCTCCTAGTTTTCTTCCTCGAAGGCGGTGCCGTAGTGGCGCTGCTGGATCCGGTAATCGCGCCGGCGGAGTGCCAATACGAGTCCGCCGATGATCGCGACCAGCCCAAGCATCGCCACAAGTCCCGACCAGTCCGCCACGCGCCAGACGAACGATGCGCCCACGGCCGCAAAGCCGATGGCGATGTAAACGTATGGGAGCGCTTCGTAGAGTGGTTTCGAGAGACGCATTGCAGCCTCCTCAGGCCGTGCCACCGACCGTCAGCGCATCGATGCGGAGCGTCGGCTGTCCGACGCCGACCGGCACGGTCTGCCCGTCCTTGCCGCAGCTGCCGATGCCTTCGTCGAGCATGAGGTCGTTGCCGACCATGCTGACGCGCGTCAGAACATCGGGCCCGTTGCCGACCAGCGTCGCGCCCTTGACGGGCGCGGTCACTCTTCCGTCTTCGATCAGGTACGCCTCGCTCGCCGAAAACACGAACTTCCCGGAGGTGATGTCGACCTGGCCGCCGCCGAAATTGACCGCGTAGAGCCCGCGCCTGACCGAGCGGATGATTTCCTGCGGGTCGTGCGGCCCGGGCAGCATGTAGGTGTTGGTCATGCGCGGCAGCGTCGTGTGCGCGAACGATTCCCGGCGGCCGTTGCCGGTCGGCTTGACGCCCATGAGCCGCGCGTTGAGCTTGTCCTGGAGATAGCCTTTCAGCACGCCGTTCTCGATGAGCGTCGTGCAGGACGTCGGCGTGCCTTCGTCGTCGACGTTGAGCGAACCGCGGCGTCCCGGCAGCGTGCCATCGTCGACGACCGTGCAGAGCGAAGACGCCACGCGCTCGCCGATGCGGCCGGAGAATGCCGAGGTCCCGCGGCGATTGAAGTCCCCTTCGAGCCCGTGGCCGATCGCCTCATGCAGCAGCACACCCGGCCAGCCGGGTCCGAGCACGACCGTCATCGTGCCGGCGGGCGCCGGCACCGAATCGAGATTCACGGTCGCCTGGCGCACCGCCTCGCGCGCGAGGCGATGCGGCCTTTCACCGGCGACGAATTCCTGGAGCGAATAGCGGCCGCCGGTGCCCGAGTAACCCTGTTCGCGCCGGCCGTTCTGCTCGACGATGACTGAAACATTCATACGCACCAGCGGCCGGACATCGGCGGCTAGCGTACCGTCGCTCGCGGCGACGAGAATGATCTCGTGCACGGCCGCGAGCGTCGCCACCACCTGCTTCACTCGCGGATCGAGGGCGCGCGCGTGTCGGTCGAGTTCGGTCAGGAGCGCCACCTTGTCGACGTCGGCTAGCGATACGATCGGGTCATCGACCGGATAGAGCCGGTGCGCGGTCGTCGCGCGCCAGGCCTGCATCTGGCCGGACCCGCCCTCGCGCGCTATCGCGCGCGCCGCGCGCGCCGCTTCGAGGAGCGCCGCCGGTACCACTTCGTCCGAATAGGCGAATCCCGTCCGCTCCCCCGCCATGGCGCGGACACCGACACCCTGCTCGATGCCGTGGCTGCCTTCCTTGACAATTCCGTCTTCGAGCGCCCAATGCTCTTCGCGCGCGAGCTGGAAATAGAGATCGCCCGCATCGACGCTCGCGCCGAGCAGCGAACCGAGCGCCTGCTCGAGACGCCGATCGTCGAGCCCCGACGGCGCCAGGATACGGTCGCGCGCGCATTGCAGAGCGTCCATGTTCAGCCGACCACCCGGTGCTTGAGGGCCGGAAAGTGGCTGCGCGTCTCCGCCTGCGCGTCGAGATCGAGCGCGGCGGTCACGACGCCGCTGCCGCGTGGCTCGCGCGCAAGCACGCGGCCCCAGAAGTCGGCAATCAGGCTGTCGCCATAGGTTTCGCGATTGTTGTCGTGCAGCCCGCTCTGGGCGGCCGCGACCACGAAGCATAGGTCTTCGATGGCACGGGCCCGCAGCAGAGTTTCCCAGTGCGCGCGGCCCGTCGGGGCGGTGAATGCGGATGGCACGCTGAAGATCTCGGCTCCTTCCGAAACAAGCCGGCGGTATAACTCGGGGAAGCGCAAATCGTAGCACACGGACAATCCGAGTCGGCCGGCCGGCGTGTCGACGAGCACGGGCATCGCGCCCGGAGTGGCGTTGCTCGACTCGCGATAGCCTTCGCGGCCGCCCGGAAGATCGACGTCGAAGAGATGAATCTTGTCGTAGCGCGCCGTGCGCTTGCCCTCCGAGTCGTAGACGATGCAGGCGTTGGCCGGCCGCGCATCGCCCGCGACCGCGATCGGCTGCGTCCCGGCGACGATCCACAGGCCGAATTCGCGTGCCATCGCCGCCATTGCCAGCTGCACCGGCCCGTCCCCGTCCCGCTCGACGATCTGCCGCCGCTCGGCTTCGTTGCGGCCCATGAAACTGAAATTCTCCGGCAGCACGGCAAGGCAGGCGCCGTGATCGCGCGCCAGTGCGAGCAGCCGTCGCGCGGTCTCGAGATTCCGCGCGACGTCCGCCAAAGACGTCATCTGCAGGGCGGCGACGATCGGCTGGCTCATGAGGGTCCCTGCGCCGCCTGGCGGTCGTCCTTCAATTCCCGGGCATCCATCCGGCGCACCTGCGGGTCATCCCAGCTTCCGGTGATGCGATAGTAACCGCGCGTGACGCCCTTGAGCGGTTCCTTGAATATCTGCGAGAACAGGAGCAGGGCTGCGCCGACGGCGGGGCCGGCCGCGAGCGCCCCGGCGACGCCGAGCGAAGCACCGAGCTGTCCCGTGACGACGGCGGTCTGATCGTACGTGCGGTGGCGCAGGCTCGTATGACCGACGATGCCGATTTCAGCCGCGGAGCCGCGAAGCGTCAGGTTGTCCGTATAGGCGTCGCCGTCCGTCAACTGGAAGCTGCCGCGCATCGTGTCGAACGCAAGCCCTTCGCCGGTCAGGTCGCCGAAATCGAGCGCGAGCCGGCGCGGCAGATGAGCGAGGCTCATGAGGCCGAACACGCGCCCCGCGCCTGGTTCGACCGACGTCAGGCTGCCGTTCACGGCTGAAATCTCGAGCCGGCCGGACAGCCGCTCGAGGGCGCTGATCTCGGGCGGTCCCGGCCAACTCAAGCGCGCCGACACATGCCCCTCTTCGCCTTCGACGAGCGCGTCGAGTTGCATGGCCTTGATGAAGCCCTGCACGTTCCCGGTTTCGATGTCGAATTCGAGACGGCATTCAGTCGCCTGGTCACGCACCAGCCAGCTGCCGCGTCCCTCGGCCGTGAAGTCCGGATGATGCATCGTGAAACCGTTCACCGTCATGCCCGCCGTGCCGCGCGCGAAATCCGCCTGCACCTGCCCGAAACTGCGCTTGTCGACGATGAAATCGCGCAGGTCGACGCGGATGGCGGGAAGTTTCCGCGGATCCGGATCGGGCCGCTTGCCGGCGCCGGCCGCGCGCTCGCCGAGATGCAGCCGGTCGAGATCGAGCGTCATCGGAACTTCGCCGGGGAAGGTGAACGGCACGACGACGCGCCCGCTCGCAGCGTCGCCGTTCACGTTGACGTCCCAGGCGCGGTTGCCGGGCCGCAGGCGGCCGTTCAGATTGCTGAATAGGTACCCGAGCACTTCGAGGCGCCCGATCGAGAGGTCCGCGCCGGCGAGCCATTCCTGGATCGGCCGGCCGCGGGGCCCGTCCCACTTGAGGTCGAGCAGGTCGGTCAAGCTCGCGGAATCGATCCGCCCGGTGAGCCACAGGCCGGCGGCGCGCGGCAGCGAATCCGGCGCAGCACTGCCAAAGGTCACGATGCCTCGCTCCACGGGTGCATCGCCCGCTCGGCTTCGCCATTTCAGCAGCGCGTGCACGTCGCGTCCGAGCTCACCTTCAATGCGCGGGCCGCTCTTGCCGTCAAAGCTCGCGGACAGGGCGAGCGGTCGCGCCGCATCCGCGGACTTGTCGAACGGTTCAGGCAGTTTCGACGCGAGTCCGCGCAGGTCGCTCGTCAGACGAACGATGCCGCGCGCCGGCTGCTTAGGATCGACATGACGCTCGACGTCAAGCCATCCGCGCCAGTCCGTGCTCCCCGAAAGCCCTGCGTTCGTCGGCAGGCGCGCAACCGGTTGCAGCGCCGCTCCCTGGACGCTCCCCTGCGCGGTGACCCGCGTGCGCAGGTTGCCATTCGGAATTGTCGTCGTTTCGATCGACGCCTTCCATCGACCGCCGAGGGTCCGGCCGGTCAGCGCCGGCGCCTGGATCTCGCGATTGCGCACCCACAGGTCTCCCGCGACCTCGGTCGCCTCGAAGGGTTTCGCCCGATGACGGAGCGTGACGCCGTCCAGATTCGCCATGACAGTCACGATGCGGCGGTCGAAACTCTTGATCGGGAGGTACATCGCGAGTTCGGCAATCACAGGTCCCGACCCGGCGAGATCCGCGAACATGGCACCGAAGGACGGCGCCAGCGGCGTCGCCTGCAGCATGCGAATCGCGCGTCCCGCATCGGTCGCGGTCGTGCCGCGCGCCGCATAGACGGCGTCTCGAAGATCCGCGCTGTTGATCTCGGCCTGCGTGAATGCGACGCCGCCGATGCTGCCCTTGCTCGCGACGGCATGCATGCCAGGGCCGACGAATTCAAAATCGGTATCGATGCCCCGGAGCTCCGGCCAGCCGGGCGCGAAGCTCAGGTTCACGCCAACCGCACGGCCGCTGGCGCGGAATTCCCCCTGGCCTTCGCGATAGGGGAATCCGCGCGTCGGACCGGTGATGAAGACCTTGGCAGCCGTGACGCGTCCGGCGCGAAAGGCTGCGTCCAGCCAGCGGATCGTCTTCGGCGACAGGCGGCCGGTCTGCAGGTAGCGCCACAACTGGGTGACGTCGAAATTCGTGGCGGTCGCGCTCAGGTCCATCAGCGGCGCTTCGCCAGGGCGCAGGAGCATGCGGAGTTTCCCGCGCGCAACGCCATGGCCACTGTCCGCGACCGCGTCATCGAGCCAGAGGCGCACGCCGTCGCCGAAGCGTTGCCACTCGATGCGCCCGTCGGCCTTCAGTATCGCGGCGGGCGCGCGCCACTGCTGCGGCCAGTCGATCGTCGCATCGCGCGTCGCTAGTGTGACAACGCCGCCCGCGCCCCGTCCCTCGACGAAACCGTCGAAGCCGGTGACGCCGGCCGCCTTGCCGAGCGGACCAAATCCGATGTCCAAGAATCGCAGCCGGCCCGTCAGGTCCGGCAGAAGCCTTGCGCCCTGGTCGACGGCCTTGACGTCGAGACCGAATACTTCCCCGCGCGGCGCCAGCGTCAGCAGGCGGTTTCGCGTCGCGCCCGGCGGCAGAAGCGACGCGAACACGGCCAGGCTGTCGATCCGCAGGTAATCCGCGCGCACGGCAATGGTCGAGATGCGTCCGTCCTTCCGCGTGAGGATCGCCTCGAGGCTCGTCGGGCGCCAGGCCGCCGCCGCGCGCGAGAGCTCGAGTCCCGTCGCTTCCACAGAGATCGTCTCGCGGTCGCGCTGGACACGGATGTCGCCGGCGATCCGCGTGAATTCTTCCGGCGATCCCGCAAGGCGCAGTCCCGCAAACTGCGGTTGGAGCCTCAGGCTCGCGAGCTTGCGGCCCGTGCCGCGCGCCGAGACCAGGACCGAGCCGTGTCCCGCGGCCGGCACGATAAAGCTGTCCGGCAGTGTCGCCGCCCACTGTTCGAGATCGAGGTCGCGCGCGTCGATCCGCGCATGCCAGGCGACGGACTCGCTGTCTGCGAGCGGACCGCTCGCCTCGGCGTCGAAGTCGATGAAGCTGCCAAGGTGTTCCGGCAACGCGACGTGCCCGCTCAGTTCGATGTCATCGCCCTTGCGCACGACGTCGACGTTCGCGCCGGTCAATTGGAAGCGTCCCTGCCGCGAGCGAAGGTCGAGCACGTCGAGGGTGGCGTCGGTGATCGCGAAATGTCCGCGCGGGAGGCGGTCGAGCGTGAACTCCGGGGCCGCCGCGTCGGGCCGTTGCAGCGCCGACTGGCCGACAAGCTGGATGCGGCCTTCGGCGCTGATCACGAAGTTGAGGCGAGGACGGACGAAAATGACGCGTCCGACCTCGATGCGGCGGAACCAGATGGAGCGCGGAATCGAGAGGCTGACGCGACCGGACGCCGCGGAAACGAGCGCCGCGTCGCCGGATTCCGGCAGCACGCGCGCGCCGCGGAATACGATCTCGGGCCCGTAACGGCCAATGCGCGCGTGCACCGAATCGAATTCGAGCTTCAGGCCCGTCGTTTCGCGCACGCGCTCGACCACGCGCTGCTGGTAGCCGGGCAGCAAGTCGATGGCAAGGCGGAACGCGCCGATGCCGAGCGCGAGCAGAAGCGCGCCGAGCCCGATGAGCGCGGCGATCCAGCGCCATACCCGCTGCATCCATTGAGTCCAGGGATTCATGCCCAACCGTCGGAAATCCGCCTGACCGATTGGACAAGGTTGGCGGATACGGCGTTCCGGAATTTCACGGTGGCTGCCAGCGTCGTACGCCGGCGGCATCCAGGAGCGTCGCCGTCTCGAACAGCGGAAGGCCCATGACGCCCGAAAAGCTGCCTTCGAGCGATGCGACGAAGACTGCGCCCTTGCCCTGGATGGCATAGGCACCGGCCTTGCCGGCCGGCTCGCCGCTCGCCCAGTAGCGCCGGCATTCGTCTTCGCCGATGTCGCGGAATGCGACGCGGCTCGTGCTCATCGCCGAGCGGAACTGGCCGTCCGCGTGGAGCGCAATCGCGGTCAGTACCTCGTGATGGTGGCCGGAGAGCGCGGACAGGATCGCCACGCAGTCGGCTTCATTGGCCGGCTTTCCATAGATCCGGCCGTCCAGCGCGACCGTCGTGTCCGCGGCAAGGACCGGGCAATCCGGACCGCCATCGAGAGTCGCAAGGACCGCCAGCGCCTTGTCCCGGGCAAGCCGCTGTACGTACTCGTCGGGTTTCTCGCCAGGGCGGGGTACTTCATCGAGATCGGCGGCATGGGAGCGATGCCGCACGCCGATCTGCGCCAGGAGCTGGCTCCGGCGCGCCGACGCCGACGCCAGGACTACGGAGTCGTAACCCATTGAACGGCGAGAATAGCCCAAGGAACGTCAGCCGCGGTGGTAAGGATGTCCCAAGAGCAGGCTGTGCGCGCGGTAAAGCTGCTCGGCTGCCATGACCCGGATGAGCCCATGCGGCCAGGTCAACGGCGACAGCGACCAGCGAAAGTCGGCGCGTCGGGACAACTCTGCATCGAGGCCCTCGGGACCCCCGATCAGGAACGCCAGGTCGCGGCCGCCGGCCATGCGTGCGGCAAGCCACTGCGAAAGCTCCGGCGTGGTCATCGCGCGGCCTGCGACTTCAAGCGCAACGACATAGTCGCCTTCGCGGATTGCGGCCCGCATGCGCTCGGCCAGCCGGGCGAGCGGCACTTCGACCAGTTCGAATTTGAGTCCCCGCCCGAAGCGCCGGCCGTATTCCGAAACGCCGTCGCTGATCCAGTCAGGCAGGCGGGTGCCGGCCGCGATCAGCCGGAGTTGCATGCTCAGGCGAGCTTCGGCTCGCGCTGCATCGGCCGCAGGTCCCAGAGTTTCTCGAGACCGTAGAACTCGCGGATGCGCGGCAACATGACGTGCACAATCAGATCCTGGAGATCGACGAGCACCCACTCCCCTTCACGCCGGCCTTCGACGCCGTAGGCGCGGTGACCGGCTTCGCGACAGCGTTCGATCAGCCGGTCGGCGATCGACTTGACGTGCCGGTCCGAGTTGCCAGTCGCGACGATCATGGTGTCGGTGACATCGGTCAGCTTGCGCACGTCGAGGACCTTGACGTTGACAGCCTTCATGTCTTCGAGTGCGGCGACGGCGATTCGGGTCAGGGCGCCTGGTGCATTCCGGGTCTTCTTGGAGGGGGAGGCAGTGCGTTTTCTCTTCGTTCTCGTGACGGTCATTCCTTTGGTTCACCTGTCCGGGCGTAGCTGCCCCTGGCGCGGATGATCCTACGCGCCGCCTCGGGCATCAAGTAGCGCGGATCGCGGCCTGCAGCGACCACATCGCGCACCGCGCTCGAGGACAGGTCGAGCTGGGTGCCTTCGCTCACGTAGACGAGACCGGCCGGGCTCCCGGACAGGCGGGCGGGATCCTCGCATCGCTTCGTGCGCAGGAGGTCCGCCGGGAAGCCCTCCTTCGGGGCCGGCGCCCGCGGCCGGAGCGCAATCACGAGGTGGGCAAGCGACAATAGATCCTGCGCGCGATGCCAGCGGCCGATGCCGGCAAATGCGTCCATTCCCATGATCAGGGCGATCGGCTGTTCCTTGCGCTCGGAGCGCAACTCCTCGAGCGTCAGGATCGTGTACGAGGGACCGGAGCGCCGCAGCTCGCGATCGTCCACGATGAAACGGGGATCGTCCGCGACCGCGGCCCTCACCATCGCGAGCCGGGTTTCTGCGTCGGCCAGAGGCGCGGCTCGATGCGGCGGATCGCCCGCCGGCAGGAACACGAGCGACTCCAGCCCGAGAATCTCGTGAAGTTCGTGCGCCGTGCGCAGATGCCCGTAGTGGATCGGGTCGAACATCCCGCCGAACACGCCGATCGGGCACATCCGGGTTCAGGCAGCCGGCGCGACCGGCAGACGCACGCCAGCGAGTGCCGCGACGAGTCCGGTCAGTGAAGTCCAGGGCTCTCCTTTCGCGAGCCCCTTGATCTGGCGATCGACGCCCGCTGCCGCCGCGAACAGGGGTTCGAGCGCATGGCCGGTCGTGCGCCGTGCGGCGCGCTTCAACAGGGCTGCCCTCCGTTCGGCCTGCGCACCGTACGCGGGACGCTCCGCTCCCGTGCGCGCATCGGCGAGCGCGCGCAGTTCGCGGCAGATCGCCCAGAGCACGAGCGGCGGCTCGGCGCCTTCGGCGCGCAGGCCATCGAGGATCCGCATCGAGCGCGGCATGTCGCCGTCGAGCGCAGCCTCGCCGAGCTGGAATATGTCATAGCGTGCGCTGTTCGCGACCGCGTTCTGGACTTCATCGGCGCCGATGGGACCGCCGGCATGGAGCAGCGCGAGTTTTTCGATCTCCTGATCGGCGGCCAGCAGATTTCCCTCGACACGTTCGGCGAGAAGCAGGGCAGCGTCGCGGTCGAAAATCAGGCCGTGGCGCGCCGCGCGGTCGGCGATCCATTGCGGCAAGCGGCCGATTTCGACCGGCCAGGCCTGAACGACCTGCCCGTGCTTGTCGAATGCCTTGAACCAGGCGCTCGACCAGGTTTCCTTTTCGGGTCGTGTCGTCACGACGAGCAGCAGATTGTCCGGACCGGGATCGGCGGCCAGTTGCGCGAGCGCGGCTCCTCCTTCCTTTCCGGGGCGCGGCGACGGCATGCGGATCTCGATGATGCGCCGCTCGCAGAAAAGCGACAGCGATCGCGTCGATGCGAGCAGGTCCGGCCAGTCGAAACCCCGATCGGTGACGAACAACTCCCGGCCCGCATAGCCTTCTGCACGCGCCCGCGCGCGCACTGCATCTGCCGCTTCGCCCGTCAGAAGGACTTCATCGCCGAGTATCAGCCAAACCGGCGAAAGTCCCTTTTCCAGCGTGCGTGAGACCTGGTCGGTGTTGATGCGCATCGCGGCTCAATTGTATCCGTCGCCAAGTGGATCGTGTTCAGAATGGCAGGATTCGAGGGCCTGTGAGATAGTCACCGGCGAATGAAATGTCTCGGCCTCGTACTACTCGGGCTTCTGCTCGCCGCGCCGGCGGTACGGGCGGACGAGTTGCCGCTGTTTCAGGCGGCGCTGCACGGCGGTTATCGCGTGGGCGGAAGTCTCGAAGACGTGGACACCGGCGACGATACCGATTTCGAGGACGGCGGAAGCTTCGCGCTTGCCCTCGAACTCCGGTTCGACAAGGGCGACGACCGCTACTACCAGCTCTGGTACTCGCACCAGGGAACCGAGGTCAATGACGGCCTCGAGACGCACGATGTCGACATCGAATATCTGCACATCGGCGGCACCCTGCCCTTCGGCGGCTATGAACATGCCCAGCCGTATTTCGCGGCGGGACTCGGTGCGACGCGATTTTCGGCATCGGGGCCGGGGGCCGATGACCGCACGCATTTCTCGGGTTCGATGGCGTTCGGGCTCGAGGTGCCGCTCGCGAAGAATGCGGCCATACGGCTCGAAGCGCGCGGCTATCTCACGGCTGTCGATACCAGTAGCGCGATCTTCTGCCGTTCGGACGCGGGAGGCGGCGTCTGCCGCATCGTCGCGAGCGGCTCGACGATTTTCCAGGCCGAGGCGCTCGCCGGAATCGCCGTCCGCTTTTAGCGCTCGCGGGCTCCGGACTTGAGCCAGGCGGCGAGCAGGCGGACTTGAGTCTCGTCGAGGCGCGCGCCGAACGCCGGCATGGTTCCATTGCGGCCGTTCGCGATCGATTCGATCACCTGCTCGCGCTCGCCTCCGTAGTTCCAGAAAGCATCGTTCAACGCCGGAGCACCCAGCAAGGGATTGCCCACGCCGTCGGCGCCATGGCAGGCAACACAGGACTGCTGGAAAACGGCGCGACCGGCGTCGACAGCCGAGGAATCTCCCTCGCCGCGCGACAGAGCCAGCACGTAGTCGGCGACGCGACCGACGCCCACTTCGCCCGCTACCGCGAGCCAGCCCGGCATCGCGGCCTGTCGGCCCGAATGAATAGTCTCGACGACTTGCGAATCGTCCGAGCCCCATTGCCAGGCGCTATCCGTCAGGTCCGGAAACTGCTGCGCCTGACCGGCCGCGTCACGGCCATGACAGGAGCTGCAATTGTTATTGAACACACGCCACGCGGATCGCATGGCCGAGTTGCTCTTGGCGAGCTCGGCAAGCGGCAGCTTCAGGATAAGCTTGCGTTGCGTGCCGAATTGCCCTTCGTAATCGACGAATCGCTCCTCGATCCTTCCGCCCATTGACCAGCCGAGCGCGCCGCGCCAGGTGCCAAGGCCCGGATACAGCATGACGTAGATTACGGAAATGATCATCAGCGCGAGGATGAACCAGAACCACCAGATGGGCGCCGGCTTGGCACCTTCGCGCAGCGTCTCGTCCCAGACTTGCTGCTCGTTCCCGTCCGGGCCGCTGCGATAGATGTCGACGATGAGCCACAGCAGCGCAATAAAACTTGCGACCGTGATCGCGACGATCCAGCCGCCCCAGAATTCCGATGGCAGATCAGCCACGGCTTTCCTCGTCCTCGAGCGGAATGCGCGCTGCGGCATCGAGACGCGCGCGGGTCGAACGCAAGGAAACCCAGACGACGACGATGATCATGAACGCCATCACCAGCATGTCGCCGACGAAGATGAACCAGGTCATGGCTGCTGCCTTGCCGTGCTGCGACCCAGGGATTGCAGGTAGGCAATCACAGCATCAATTTCGGTCTTACCCGCAAGTGCCGCGGGCGCCGTCGCGATGACTTCCGCCGTGTATGGATGGCCGAGCTTCGCCAGCGCGCGCATCCGGGCCTGGATGCTGCCGTGGCGATCTGCCGGGTTGCTTGCAAGCCAGGGGTAGGCCGGCATGATCGACGCCGGCACGACCGAGCGCGGATCGAGCAGGTGCAGGCGGTGCCAGACATCGGTGTAGCGTCCCCCGACCCTATGCAGGTCGGGACCGGTGCGTTTCGATCCCCAGAGGAAGGGCCGGTCGTACACGAATTCTTCGGCGCGTGAATACGGGCCGTATCGCCTGATCTCGGCGAGCAGCGGCCGGATCTGTTGCGTGTGGCAGGTGCTGCAGGATTCACGGATATAGAGGTCGCGCCCTTCGAGCTCGAGCGCCGAATAGGGCGCCATGCCCGCCGGCTTGCCTGTGCCTTCAGCGACGATTGGCAGCACCTGGACCAGGCCGCCGATAGCGGACACCAGCAGGATTCCGAAGATCAGCAGTCCCATGTTGCGCTCGAGCCGGTGATGCAGCGACAACCAGCTCATGCAGGCACCCCGGCCGCCGCGACGGGCGGCGCAACCAGGACCGTCCGTCGGCCGGCAAAGGTCTTCGCGAGATTCCAGGCCATCAGCACCGCGCCCGCCAGGAACAGGAGCCCCGCGAAGAAGCGCAACACGTAGTAAGGCTTCATCGCCGACATCACGTCGTTGAAGCTGAAGCGAACTTCGCCGAGTTCATCCAGCGAAAGCCACAGCACGCCCTGTGACACGCCGGCGCCCCACATGGCGAGCGCGTACAGCATCGTGCCGGCGAGGGCCAGCCAGAAGTGGACGTTCGCGAGTCGCGCGCTGTACAACGGCACCCCCGCCATGCGCGGCACCATGAAATAAAACGTTCCGAACGTGATCAACGCATTCCAGCCGAGCGCTCCCGAGTGCACGTGTCCGATGGTCCACTCGCTGAAGTGGCTGAAGACATTCACGCTCTTGATCGCGAGCATCGGTCCCTCGAAGGTCGCGAGCCCGTAAAAGGCGAGCGCCAGCACGATGAACTTCAGCGCCGGATCGGTCTTCAGTTTCTTGGCCGCGCCGCTGACCGTCATGATGCCGTTGACCAGCGTCGCCCAGGACGGCGCGAGCAGGATCAGGCTCATGACCATGCCGAGCGACTGCAGCCATTCCGGCACCGCGTGGTAATGCAGGTGGTGCGGCCCCGCCCAGATATACGTGTAGACAAACGCCCAGAAAGCGACGATCGACAGCCGGTAGCTCCAGATCGGCTGCTCGGCCTGCTTCGGAAGGAAGTAATAGAGCATTCCGAGAAAGCCGCCGGTCAGCAGGAAACCGACGGCATTGTGGCCGTACCACCACTGCACCACGGCGTCCTGCGCGCCCGCGAACAGCGAATAGGATTTTCCGACTGTCGCCGGCAGCGCCAGGCTGTTGACGATGTGCAGCATCGCGACGACGATAATCAGCGCGCCGTAAAACCAGTTGGAGATGTAAATCGCGTCGATCTTGCGCTTCGCGATCGTGCCGAAGAACACGATCGCAAAACCGACCCACGCTGCAGTGATCGCGAGGTCGAACGGCCATTCGAGTTCCGCATACTCCTTGCCCGCATTCCAGCCTGAAAGGATCGAAACCGCGCCCAGCACGAGGGTGGCCTGCCAGGCATAGAAAACAGACCAGGCTAGCCAGGGCGCGAAGAGCCGTACGTGCGACGTGCGCTGCACGCTGTAGAACGCGGTCGCGATCAGCGCGGACACGCCGAATCCGAAGAGCACGAGTGTCGTATGCGCCGTGCGCAGGCGGCCAAACGACAACGCGGGCCAGCCACCGTCGATCGTCGGCCAGACGAGCTCGGCAGCGACATAGACGCCGGCCGTCATTCCGAGCAAGGCCCAGAGGATCGAGCAATACGTGAATGCCGTGACGACGCGGTCCTCGTAATGCGTCATTTCAGGTTCCGATCCGCGGCCCGAGGCCGCTGCCCCACAACGCGACCGTGATCCCGAGCAGACTGACGAGCGCGACGAGTAGATAGGCGATGAGGGCGGAAGCCATCAACATGCCGCGATTCGGTCCGGTGGCGAGCACGACCGGCAGCCCGCGATACAACAGGTACATGCACCAGATCAGCACCGGCACCAACACCAGCACATTCAGGAAGGCATGCGGATACAGGTGGACAATGCTGCCGACCGCGAGGGGCGCGCCGACAATCGCCATCAACGCCAGACAGCGGCCGAGCGATTGACTCGCGTCGTAGGTCGCGGCCATCCAGCGCGCGATGATCGCGCTACTCAGGAAACCAAGAAGCAATGCCGCGAAGTACGTGACGCAGATCGCAATGACCGTTGCCTGTGGCAGGTACACGGGCTCGACGCCGAGCCGCCAGCCGAACGCCATCGTGCCGAAATAGGCAAACAGCGGCGGCAGCAGGCCGAGCCACAGCGCAATGCGGAAGAATACGCGGCCCGCCGGAGGAGACTCGACAGCCACTGCCTGAAAAACGGCATGGGGAGAAAAGAGAATCTTTCCAAGCTGGAGGATCGATATTCTGGCCGGCATTGTCGTTCCCCGGGCAAAGTCTAATGCGGATCGCGTTCGGTGGCGAGGATCGTTAGGATAGGAGTGCGTGAACCCGCGTCGCGAACTCTATCCGCCGATCGAGCCGCATCGCCACGGGAATCTCGCCGTCGGCGACGGCCACGAAATCTACTGGGAGGAATGCGGAAACCCGGCCGGCAAGCCCGTCGTGTTCCTGCATGGCGGACCCGGCGCCGGTTGCGATACGCGGTCACGGCGGTTCTTCGATCCCGCGCGATACCGGATCCTGCTGTTCGACCAGCGCGGCTGCGGCCGCAGCCGCCCGCACGCGAGCCTCGAGCACAATACGACCTGGGATCTCGTCGCAGACATCGAGCGCCTGCGCGAGTCTGCCGGCGTCGAGCGCTGGCAGGTCTTCGGCGGCTCCTGGGGCTCGACTCTCGCCCTCGCCTATGCCGAGACGCATCCATCCCGCGTCTCCGAACTCGTTTTGCGCGGCATCTTTCTGCTCCGCAAGTCCGAGCTCGACTGGTTTTACCAGAAAGGCGCCTCCGCGATGTACGCGGACCGCTGGGAGGATTACCTCGCACCCATTCCGCCGGCGGAACGCAGCGATCTCATGACCGCGTTTCATCGCCGTCTGACTGGCCAGGACCGGACCTCGGCGCTCGCGGCCGCGCGCGCCTGGGCCGTGTGGGAAGGCTCGACGAGTTATCTGCTGACCGACGAGGAGAATGTCCGGAAATGGGGCGAAAGCGAATTCGCGCTCGCGGTCGCCCGCATCGAATGCCACTACTTCGTCAATCGCGGGTTCCTGAAGAGCGAGAGTCAGCTTCTCGACGGCGTCGAACGGATCCGCCACCTGCCCGCCGTCATCGTGCAGGGACGTCACGACGTCGTGTGCCCGATGGTCACGGCCTGGGATCTGCATCGCGCCTGGCCGGAAGCGGAATTCCGGGTCGTCGGCGACGCGGGACACTCGGCTTTCGAGCCCGGCATCACGGACGAACTGATCCGGGCGACCGACCGCTTCGCGGGCTAGTTCTTCAACACTCGGGTACGTTGACCGCGAGACCGCCTTGCGAGGTCTCCTTGTAGATGGATGACATGTCGAAGCCGGTCTGCCGCATCGTCGCGATGACCTGGTCGAGCGAGACCTTGTGCGTGCCGTCGCCGCGGAGCGCGAGTCGTGCCGCGTTAATTGCCTTGACCGCGCCCATCGCATTCCGCTCGATGCAGGGGATCTGCACGAGACCGGCGATCGGATCGCAGGTCAGCCCCAGATTGTGTTCCATGCCGATCTCGGCGGCGTTCTCAATCTGGCCAGCACTGCCCTCGAGCGCCGCAGCAAGGCCCGCCGCCGCCATCGAGCAGGCGACGCCGACCTCGCCCTGGCAGCCCATTTCCGCGCCCGAGATCGAGGCATTGCGCTTGTAGAGCAGGCCGATCGCGCCGGCCGTCAGCAGGAATCGGCGCACGCCGGCCGCGTTGCTGCCGGCGCAGAGTTTCGCGTAGTAGTGCAGGACGGCGGGCACGATGCCGGCCGCGCCGTTGGTCGGCGCCGTGACGACCTGCCCGCCGGCGGCGTTCTCCTCGTTCACGGCAAGCGCCCAGGCATTGACCCACTCCATCGGATCGACTGGCCCCTGCGGCGCCTCGGCATCGAGTTCGCGCCGAAGGCGCGGCGCTCGGCGCGGCAACTTCAGAACGCCCGGCAGCACGCCCTCGGCCGCAAACCCGCGAACGACGCAGGCCTGCATCACAGTCCAGATTCGCTCGAGCTTCGCCTCGATTTCGCCGTCGGAAAGCAGCGCGCGCTCGTTGACCAACATCAGTTCCGCGATGGAATGCCCCGATCGTTCGCATTGCGCGAGCAGCTCGTCGCCGCTGCCGAATGGCAGCGGCACCTCCGGCGCTGCGGTTGCCGGGGATCCGTTTTCGTCGTCCGAACGTTGCACGGTCCCGCCGCCGATCGAGTACATCTCCTCGGCGAGCAACGTCGCGCCTTTTGCGTCCCGCGCCGTGAAGCGCATGCCGTTCGAATGGCCCGGGAGCATCTGGTCGCGATGAAACAGGAGATTCATGGGCTCGTCGAAATCGATCTCGCGGCGACCGAGCAGGCGCAAGCGGCCGCTCTCCCGGACGCGCTCGAGCGTCGGTTCCATGACGGCCGGATCGAACTCCGAAGGATCATGCCCCTCAAGCCCGAGCAGGATCGCGCGATCCGTGCAATGGCCGAGTCCGGTCAGCGCTAGCGAACCGTAGAGCTGGACGAAGATTTCCGTCGCCGTCTCAAGCAGCCCGCGCGCGTCGAGGTCGAGGACGAAAAATCGCGCGGCGAGCATAGGCCCCATCGTGTGCGAGGAGGACGGGCCGACGCCGACCTTGAAGACATCGAAGACGGAGTGATTCATAGCGCCGCCAGGCGCCGCAAAATCATCGCCGCAATCTCGTCGGCGAGTGCGACGCGGAGCGACTGTTCCTCGTGTTCCTTCGCGAGCACGGCGGATTCGTCGTAACCGTAATCGCGGGTGAGCTTCACGCTCTGGCGCGCCATAAGCTCCGTCGTGCCGGTCGCGATCGAGAATTCCGCCGCGTAATAGACCTCGTATTCGCCCGGCTTGTTTTCGGCCGTGACCGAAAGGACCTCGCGGCCGGTCTTGTCGACATGCAGCCGGATTACGCCGCTCGCCTCGGCCGTGCTGGCCGCGAGCGTCGCACCGGCCGTGCTCAACTGCGCGTTCAGGGCGGCATAGAGCGGCGTATACCGATCCGGAGCGTCGATGTACGGATGGGCCATGACCGCGGGCAGCGGCGTCTGGCCGCGCAGATGAAATCCGCAGCCCGTCCCGACTGCGAGGGCCAACGCGACGACGGCGGAAGACAGGCGAAGCATCAAACCACCACGTTCACGAGCTTGCCCGGCACGTAGATCAGCTTGCGGACCGGCTGTCCGGCCACGAATTTCGCAACGCCGGGATCGGCAAGCGCCACCTCCCGTGCGAGCGCCTCGTCCGCGCCCGCGGGCACCGGCACGCGCGCGCGCAGCTTCCCGTTGACCTGCACCACGATCTCGATCGTGTCCTGCACGAGTGCCGCCGCATCCGCTGTCGGCCAGCGCTCGTCGACGATGGCGGTGTCATGTCCAAGCGCGCGCCACATCGCCTGCGCCGCATGCGGCACGAAGGGCGACAGCATCAGTACGACAAGGCCAAGCGCTTCCTGCATCACGGCCCGGCCCTGCGTCGAGTTGTCCGCAAATCGCGTCAGGGAATTCAACAGCTCCATCACCGCCGCGATTGCGGTGTTGAAGGTGCGTCGGCGTCCGATGTCGTCGCCGACCTTGACGAGTGTCTGGTGCACCTGGCGGCGCAGTTCGCGCTGCGGCCCGTCCAGTGCGGCGGAATCGATCGCGCCCGCGGATCCGCCGGCGACATGCGCATGAACCATTTTCCACACGCGCTTCATGAAGCGGAATGCGCCTTCCACGCCCTCGTCCGACCATTCGAACGTGTGCTCGGGCGGCACGTTCGACATCGAGAAGAGTCGCGCGGTGTCGGCGCCATAATGGTCGACGAGCGCCTGCGGATCGACGCCGTTCCGCCGCGACTTCGACATTGTGCCGATGCCGCCGTATTCGACCGGCTGTCCGTCCGAGTTCAGGACGCCGGTCCGCGCATCGCCCTCGCTTGTGGTCGTGACCTCGGCCGGATTGATGTAGACGATACGGCCCGACGCCGGTTTCCGGAACCAGATATCGTTCAGCACCATGCCCTGGGTCAGCAGGCGCTGGAACGGCTCGTCGAGCGTCGTCAGGCCGCAGTCGCGCATGACGCGGGTCCAGAAACGCGAATAGAGCAGGTGCAGGATCGCATGCTCGATGCCGCCGATGTACTGGTCGACCGGCATCCAGTAAGCGGCGCGCTCGTCCACCATCGCGCGGTCGTTGCCCGCGGAGGCGAAGCGGAAGAAATACCAGGACGAATCGACGAAGGTATCCATCGTGTCCGTTTCGCGCCGCGCGGCCACTCCGCAATTCGGGCAGCGGCATTCGAGGAAAGACGGCGTCTTCGCAAGCGGATTGCCGGACCCGTCGGGCACGAGATCCTCCGGCAGGCGCACGGGCAGCTGGTCGTCCGGCACCGGCACGTCGCCGCAGCCCGGGCAATGAATGATCGGTATCGGGCAGCCCCAGTAGCGCTGGCGCGATATGCCCCAATCCCGCAGCCGCCAGACAACCTGCTTGCGGCCAAACGCTTTCGCCTCGAGGTCCTTCGCGATCGCATCGGTCGCCTCTGCGTAGTCGAGACCGTCGTAGGGACCGGAATGGATGCAACGGCCGTACTCTGCGTACGACGGCTGCCAGGCGTCGGTCGAATACGGCTTCCCGGCCGCCTCGATGACCTGAAGGATCGGCAGGCCGTATTTCTTGGCGAAGGCGAAGTCCCGCTCGTCGTGGCCCGGCACGCCCATGACTGCGCCCTCGCCGTAAGCCATCAGCACGTAGTTCCCGACCCAGACTTCGACTGCGGCGCCCGTCAGCGGATGCTGCACGAACAGGCCGGTCGCCATGCCCTTCTTCTCCATGGTCGCGATATCGGCTTCCATGACGCTGCCGCGGCGGCAATCGTCGACGAACGCGCGCAGCCTCGCATTACGCGTCGCCGCCAGTTCCGCGAGCGGATGTTCCGCGGCCACCGCAACGAAGGTCACGCCCATGATCGTGTCGGCGCGCGTCGTGAACACCTTGAGTTCGCCGCGCTTGCCGTCGATGTCGTAAGGGAAGGACAGATTCACGCCTTCGCTGCGGCCGATCCAGTTCGCCTGCATCGTTCGTACACGCTCGGGCCAGTCGGGGAGTTGCTCGAGCGCGCCAAGCAGCTCTTCCGCGTACCTAGTTATGCGGAGGTAGTACATCGGGATCTCGCGCTTTTCGATGAGCGCCCCCGTCCGCCAGCCGCGGCCGTCGATGACTTGCTCGTTGGCGAGCACAGTCTGATCGACCGGGTCCCAGTTCACGACGCCAGTGGTCTTGTAGGCGATTCCGCGCTCGAGCATGCGCAGGAACAGCCACTGGTTCCAGCGGTAGTAATCCGCATCGCAGGTCGCAAGCTCGCGCGACCAGTCGATGCCGAAGCCGAGGGACTTCAACTGCCCCTTCATGTGCGCGATGTTGTCGCGAGTCCAGCGTGCGGGCGCGACGCCGTTCTCGATCGCGGCGTTCTCCGCCGGCAATCCGAACGCGTCCCATCCCATCGGCTGCAGTACGTTGTACCCCTGCATTCGCATGAATCGGGCTAGAACGTCCCCGATCGTGTAATTCCGGACATGGCCCATGTGAAGCCGGCCACTCGGGTATGGAAACATACAGAGGCAGTAATACTTCGGCTTCGCGGGGTCTTCGCGCGCCACGAAAGCGCCGGCGGCGTCCCATTCACGCTGGACGGCAGGCTCGATTTCTCGCGGTTCGTAGCGGTCTTTCATGGAATTCAGAAGGATACCTTAGGGCCGCGGAGCCGGAGGACATTCTCGGGATCGTGCGAGCCAGGGATGGCGAGCCCGAAGCGTCCATGGACGGATTCAAAGCGGTCCCGAGAATGTCCTCCGGCTCCGCGGCCTCAGGTGTTCCTTTGAGCCCGCAGTCGCGCGATGCCGAAGATGACGAGCAGCAGAAAGGAGGCGGACAAGACGGGCCAGTTGCCGGTGCGGGCATACGGCGTGAGGCCGGTGCGTGGCTGGACGGTGGATTTGAGGACGGCGGGCTTGAATTGCGGTGCGCGCGCGGTGACGCGGCCGTCGGGCGCGATCACGGCGGTGATGCCGTTGCTGGTCGCGCGCATGAGCCAGCGCCCGGCCTCGAGCGCGCGGAAGCGCGCCATCTGCAATTGCTGGTGCGGCGCCGAGGAATCGCCGAACCAGGCGTTGTTCGTGACATTGACGAGAAGCGTCGACCCGGGGAGCGTGGCAAGTTGATCCGCACCGTAGGCGTCCTCGTAGCAGATGGTCGCCGCAAGGCGTTCACCGCCCGATTTCAGCGGCGGTTGTCCTTCATCGCCGGGTGTCATGTCGTAATACGGCAGGCTGTTCAGCCGCATCCAGCGGCGCACGCCTGCCGGTACCGGGAAAAATTCGCCGAATGGAACGAGGCGCCGCTTGTAGTACCAGCCGTCGCCGGCCTCGCTCATCGAATAGAGGCCGTTCCGGATCTCGGCACTCTCGAAGTCGAAGCGCAACAGGCCGATCATCACGTCCGACCCACGGGCGTGCGACTCACGCCGGATTGCCTCGAGGTACACCTCGGCCTCGTGTGCGAGCACGGGAACGGCGGACTCCGGCCAGACGATGATGCGGGAGCCGAGTGCTTCGCGGTTCAACACGCGAAACGTCTCGAGAGTTTTCGCCCGGTTCTCCACGAGCCACTTTTCGTTCTGCGGGATCGCGCCCTGAAGGAGCGCGATGCCAATAGGCTCGCCTGCCGGCTCCGTCCACTGGCGGTCGCCGAGCAGCCATCCCGCGACCCAGAAAGCCGCCGTCATTGCGATCGCAGCGAGCCGCGCGCGGCCCGCGTGGTTGACCAGCACGACGACCGCGCCCGCGGTCACGACATTGGCGAACGTCACGAGGTGGATTCCGCCCACCGTCGCAAGCGCCGCGAGCGGCGTGTCGCTGTGCGCATAGCCGAGTTCAAGCCACGGAAAGCCGGTAAACAGCCAGCCGCGCAGCCATTCGAGGAGCACCCAGGCCGCTGGAATAAGCAGCAGCAATCGCGGCGCGGAGGCGTCAGGAACGGCGCGCGTGACGACGTAGCCAAGCAGCGCGTAATACGCGCCCTTGATCGCAAGCAGCCCCACCAGCAGGAATACGGCTAGCCAGGCCGGCGCCCCACCGAAGTCATGTATCGCGGTGTAAATCCACCATGTCCCGGCGCCGAAGAGCGCGGCGCCGAAGAAAAATCCCGTGCGCGCGGCATCGCGCGGCGAGGCGTAGTCCCAGAGCAGGAACAGGACGGCGGGTCCGAGGTGCGCGAGATACGGTTGATCGTAGGGCGCGAATGCGAATGCCGTCGCCGCGCCGGCGATTGCAGCGACCCATTCGCGGTGCCTCAGCAGCATCGCCACCCATCCGCCCGATGCCGCCATTCAGGCTCCGCGCGGCTCGCCGGGACGGGCGGGCACCGGTTCGGTGGTCGTCACGCGCAACTGGTCGATGCGGCGCCGGTCGGCGCGCAGCACCTTGAATTCGAGTCCGTCCATGGTCACGGCCTCGCCGCGCCGCGGCAGGCGGCCGAACTGATGCATGACGAGGCCGCCGATCGTGTCGTACTCCTCGTCGCTGAATCGGGTTCCGAAGAACTCGTTGAACTCCTGCACGCGGGTCAGCGCGAGCACGACGAACTGCCGGTCGCCTTCGCGCCGGATCGTCTGGTCTTCGTCGGTATCGTATTCATCCGCGATCTCACCGACGATCTCCTCGATCACGTCCTCGATCGTCACGAGGCCCGACACGCCGCCGTACTCGTCGACGACGATCGCCATGTGGTTGCGGCTGACGCGGAACTCCTTGAGCAATACGTTCAGGCGCTTGCTCTCGGGCACGAAAGCGGCCGGCCGCAGCACTTCGCGGATGTCGAAGGTGCCACCCGCGCCTTCCGCAAAATAGCGCAGCAGGTCTTTTGCGAGCAGGATGCCGACGACCTGATCTCGATCGTCCCCGATGACCGGAAAGCGCGAGTGACCGGACTCGACCACCGCGGGCAGGAGGCTCTGCGGTTCGGAATCTCGCTCGAGCACGACCATCTGCGAGCGCGGAACCATGATGTCGCGCACGTGCAGGTCCGCGACGCGCAGCACACCCTGGATCATCGCAAGCGCATCGGCGTCGATCATGCCGCCGCGGGCTGCCGCCCGCAGCGTCTCGACGAGTTCCGCGCGGTCGCGCGGGCCTTCGCGCGTCAGGCGACGCAGCCATTCCCCGGCCTTGCGTTTCGCCATCGCCTCAGCCTCCGTAGGGATCCGCGATGCCGATCCGCCTGAGGAGCGCGCGTTCGCGGCTCTCCATGCGCTTCGCATCCGCGGCGCGCACGTGGTCGAACCCGAGCAGGTGCAGCGTGCCGTGAACGATCATGTGGGCCCAGTGCGCTCGGAGCGCCTTGCCCTGCTCCCGCGCCTCGCGAGCGACCACGGGCGCGCAGACAACTAGGTCGCCGACTTGCCGGCCACGGAGTGACGGCGCGGCCGGGAACGAGAGGACGTTCGTCGGCGTCGCGCGGCCGCGCCAGCGCTCGTTGAGTCTGCGGCTCTCCTGGCTGCCCACGACGCGGATGCCGAGCTCACCCCGGCGGTCGCCCGCGGCAAGCCGCGCCCAGCGGCGCAGACTCGCGGGCGCCGGTGCCCAGGGCCGGCGAGTCCGATAGCGCAAGACGACGTCGAGCGTCACGTGTTCTCGCCGCGCGCGTCCGACTCGCGCTCGTAGGCTTCGACGATCCGCTGTACCAGCGGATGGCGCACGACGTCTTTCGCGGTAAACCGCGTGACGGCGATTCCGGCGACGCCGTCGAGCACTTCGAGCGCATGACGCAGGCCGGATTGCCGGTGAGCGGGCAGGTCGGTCTGGGTTATGTCGCCGGTCACGACTGCGTGCGATCCGAAGCCGATGCGCGTCAGGAACATCTTGATCTGCTCGACCGTCGTGTTCTGCGCCTCGTCGAGAATGATGAAGGCTTCGTTCAGCGTGCGGCCGCGCATGAACGCGAGAGGCGCGACTTCGATGATGTTGCGTTCGATGAGGCGCGCGACACGGTCGAAGCCGATCATTTCATAGAGCGCGTCGTACATCGGCCGCAGATACGGATCGACCTTCTGCGTCAGGTCGCCCGGCAGGAACCCGAGCCGCTCGCCCGCCTCCACCGCAGGGCGCACGAGCACGAGTCTCCGGACGTTTTCGCGTTGCATCGCCTCGACGGCGCAAGCGACCGCGAGATAGGTCTTGCCGGTGCCCGCCGGCCCGATCCCGAATGTAAGATCGTGCGTTCGAATCGCCTGTAGGTACTGCTGTTGGTTCGCGCCGCGGCCGCGGATCAGGCCGCGGAGCGTCTCGACCGCGTGCTCGTCGTCCGCCGGCCGGCCGCCCATGCCGCTTTCCTGGAGGGCGAGATGGACATCTTCGGGTGTCACAGGCTGGCTGCCCGCGCGGTCATAAAGCAGTCGAAGCACCGCCGCGCCCGCCGCGGCATTCGCGCCGCGCAGCGAGAATCGTCCCGAGCGCCGGCGGATCTCGATGCCGAGCCGGTTTTCGAGCAGGTGGAGATTCTCGTCAAGCGGGCCGCAGACCGAGGAAAGCCGCGCATTGTCTTCCGCGCCGAAATCGACGCTGGATTCCGGGGCCGCGTTCAAGCGACCAGCCGGCCGCGCAGGGAATTGGGCATTGCTTCCGTGATCCGGACGCTCGCGAATCGGTCGACGAGCGCCGCCGGCCCGTCGAAATTGACCCAGCGCATGTTCTCGGTGCGCCCGGCGAGCTGGCGCGGATCGCGCCGCGAAGGCTTTTCGACCAGAACGCGCTGCGTGCTGCCGACCATGGCATCGCTGATCCGCCGTGCCTGGCTGTTGAGCTGCGCCTGGAGCCTCTCGAGCCGTTCCTGCTTCACCGCGTGCGGCACTTCGTCCGGCAGGGAGGCCGCCGGCGTGCCGGGCCGCCTGCTGTAGATGAAGCTGAAGGATTGGTCGAAGCCGACGTCGGCGATGAGATCGAGTGTCTGGAGGAAATCGTCCTCGGTCTCGCCGGGGAAGCCGACGATGAAATCCGACGACAGGCTGATGTCCGGCCGCACGGTCCGGAGCCGGCGCAACTTCTGCTTGTACTCGAGTCGCGTGTAGCCGCGCTTCATCAGCGCGAGGATCCGGTCCGAGCCGCTTTGCACGGGCAGATGCAGATAGTTCGCGAGCTTCGGCACCTCGGCATAGGCGTCGACCAGCGCATTGGTGAATTCGAGCGGATGCGAAGTCGTGAAGCGGATGCGTTCGAGCCCGGGGAGCCGCGCGATGTGGCGGATGAGCGTCGCCAAGTCGACAAGCGCTCCATCCGCCGCAGGTCCGCGATACGCATTGACGTTCTGGCCGAGCAGCGTGATCTCGCGGACGCCCTGACCCGCCAGCGAGGCGACTTCCGCGATCACCTGCGGGAATGGCCGGCTCATCTCCTCGCCACGCGTGTAGGGAACGACGCAGAAACTGCAGTAACGGCTGCAGCCTTCCATAATCGAAACGAATGCGGTGGCCCCCGACGCACGCGGCTCCGGCAGCCGGTCGAATTTCTCGATCTCCGGAAACGACACGTCCACCTGCGGCGCGCGGGTCGTGCGCAGCTTCGCGATCATCGCGGGCAGGCGGTGGATCGTCTGAGGTCCGAACACGAGATCGACGAAGGGCGCGCGCTCGAGGATGCCCTCGCCCTCCTGGCTCGCGACGCAGCCGCCCACGCCGATCACGAGGCCGGGGCGCTCGCGCTTCAGGATCCGGAATTTCCCGAGCTGCGAGAAAACTTTTTCCTGTGCTTTTTCGCGGACCGAACAGGTGTTGAGCAGAACGACATCGGCCTGCTCCGGATCGGCCGTGAGTTCGAGGCCGTCAGACTCGCGCAGGATGTCCGCCATTCGCGCCGAGTCGTATTCGTTCATCTGGCAGCCGAAGGTCGAAATGTAGAGTCGGCCGCTCATGTCGTGGGTGGGCGCTCCGCCGCAAAAAGGGCGCCTAGGGTAACGGTTTTGGCGTCCCCGAAGAAGCGGCAAGGGGCTTCGACGGGCCCGGCCCCACGACGATAACCCGCTGTTATTACTTGAGTTTTGAGTTCAATTCGCGGCCGAAAGTTCCGGTCGCGACGAAATCCGCCGGTCGCAGGTCACCCATGACAAAGCGGCCCGTCGCCGTGAAGCGCGCCCCCTGCGGCAGCGTGTCGGCCATCGTGCGCCGGCGCATCATGTGAACCGAGTATTCGAGCTCGTGCAGCAGAGCGGGCTTCGAGTAGTAGTAGCCCTGACCCGCCACGCAGCCGAGCTCGATCAGCTCGCGCTGCTGCTGCTCGAGTTCGATTCCCTCCGCGACGACTTCCAGGCCGAGCGTATCGCCGAGCGTGATGATCGCGCGCGTGAGCCCGGCGCCCTCCTCGATGCGGCCGAGCTGCTCCACGAACGAGCGGTCGATCTTCAGGATGTCGATCGGGAAGCGGTGCAGATACGACAACGACGAGTAGCCGGTGCCGAAATCGTCGATCGCGATGCGCACGCCGAGCTTCTTGAGCTGGGTCAGGGTCGCGAGCACGTCCTCGCTGTTCTGCATCAGCACGCTCTCGGTCAATTCGATCACGAGGCACCCCGGATCGATCTCCGAGAGTGCGAGCGCCTTCTTCACGTCCGCGCAGATATCCGACTTCGAGAGCTGCACGGCCGACACGTTGACGCCCACGCGAACCTGCCGGCCCTCCGGGAGCCGCGCCTGCCAGACGCGCACTTCGCGACAGGCCTGGGCGAGCACCCAGCGGCCGAGCGTTACGATCTGGCCTGTCTCCTCCGCGATCGAAATGAACTCCAAAGGCCCAACCATTCCGCGCTGCGGATGCTGCCAGCGCACCAGCGCCTCGACGCCGAGCAGGTAGCCCGAGTGCAGCTCGACGATCGGTTGATAGTGCAGCAGGAACTGGCTCTCGCTCAGGGCGGTCTGTAGTTCGGCCTCGAGCTCCTGGCGCTTGCTCGCTGCCCGCTGCATCGCGGGCTCATAGACGACATAGCGGCCCTTGCCCTGGTCCTTGGCGGAATACATCGCGACGTCGGCATTTCGCATCAACTCCTCGACGCCGTCTTCGGGTGTGGCAAATGCGACGCCGACGGAGGCCGCCACGCGCATGTCCGCGCCCGGCAGATCGAGCGATTCCTGCAATGACTCGACGATGCGCGCCGCGATTTCGATCACCTGGTCCTTGCTCATGAGGTTTTCGAGCAGCACCGCGAACTCGTCGCCGCCGAGCCGCGCGACCGTGTCGCCGGTCCGGGTCGCCTTGACGAGGCGCTGCGCGCTCTTGTGCAACACGCGATCGCCCTGCGCATGGCCGAGGGAGTCGTTGATCCTCTTGAAATTGTCGAGATCGACGAACATCACCGCGACGCCGCGGCCGTTCCGCCGGCTGACCGCGACGGCGTGCTCGACGCGGTCGCGGAACAAGGAGCGATTCGCGAGAAGCGTCAGCGGATCGTGCAGCGCCATCCGCTTCAGATGTTCCTCCATGCCCTTGCGGTCCGTCATGTCCCGGAGATTCAGCAGCCGCCCGCCGATCGCGGGCTCGGAATCCATGTTGGTGCCGTGGATCTCGACGACGCGCTGCTTGTCGTCGCCACGCGGCACCCGCGCCTCGAGATTGGCGGACGCGCCGTCCGCCGCAAGTTCGCGGGCGAGGAATTCGCGGAGCCGTGCGCGATCGTCGAATGCAACCAGGTCGTCCAGCCGCTGGCCGATCAGGTCCTGCGCCGCCAGGCCGAAGATGCGTTCGGCGGTCGGCGTCACATAGCTGATCCGGCCATCCGCGCTGACGATCGCGATGACATCGGCGGTATTGCGGATCAGGGCGTTGAAACGCGCTTCGGCCGAGCGCGTGGCAAGCCCTGTCTGGACGGCGACCGCGAGCGCCGTTGCGAAGGCCTGGCGCGCAAACAGGAGGCCCGCCGCGATGCAGACGACCCAGGCGATCAAGCCCGCCGGGTCGCTGAAGCTGCCGGAATGCAGCATCAGGAGCGCATACCCCGCCAGCATCAATGCGGCATAGGGCATGAGCAGCGCAAATGGCGATCCGCGCTCGGCGGCGTCCATGGGCGGGGCGCGCCTCTCCGTGCGCAGGTAATCGAAATGCGCGGCGACCGCGAAGGTGGCGATCGCGAAGAGATGCAGCGGACCCGCGAACTGCGATTCGTCGCCGGCCGTCGCCGCGTGCGCTTCGAGCAGGCGCGCGCCGAGCAAGGCACCGAGCGCGAATGCGAATGCGGCGAGTGCCGGCCAGCCCTGCCAGTCCGAGCGGCGGAGCAGCAGGATGGCGGCGAGCACGCCGATGACCGCATCGAGACCGACGGTCCACGAGCCGCGCGCGGGCATGGCCTCCGGCGCCAGGTCGTGCGGCATCGCAAGCCACAACACCGTGCCCACGCAGAGCGCCACGAGTGTCGCCTCGAGCCAGAACTGCGGACCGAAAGACTTGCCGCGCGTCGACAGCAACAGTCCGACGGCCGCCATTGCCGCGCATGGGAAGAAGGCAAACTGGAGCAGGCTCGACGCGAATTGCAGTGCGGGGATATCGAAGGAACGCGTCGCTGGCACGGCAAGCATGGCGCCAAGCTGGGCACCGAGCGCCAGTGCGAGCCAGCGCCAGGCGCTTCGGCGCTCGGACTTGAGCTCACGGAGACTGGAGGCGCGCCAGGCGACCGACATGGCGGCGAGCGTCGCCGCAATTCCCGTGAAGAGCGCGACGAGTTCGTCGCCCGGTTTGCCGGCCGTAAAACCCGAGAGGGCCGAGAGTCCGGTAAGGCCGACGCAAAGCAGCACGAGCCAGGCCGCCGAATGGTCGAACCATGGCGCCAAGGTCTCGCGCAGCCCATTCCCGGGTCGCTGGTTTCGGTCCAGCTCCATCGAGCGGTTCTCCTTTCTCCAAAGCGCCTGGACGGGTCCGCAGGCGGCCCGGAGAATCAGCCCGATGGTGACTTAATCTGGCGGGACCGGACGCCAAGCACATCACATAAAACGGCCGAGTTGGGTCGTTACGGGCCTTCGCAGCGCCGAATTTCAGGGAATTGCGTGACGCCCGTCCGGTTGAAAGGGACGTTTGCCTTCAGGAGGGGACAGTCCCCTAGAAAGGAATGTCGTCGTCGAAAGACTCGGCAACCCCCGCCGTCTCGGCGCGGGCAACCGGCTCTTCGCTGCGCTGCGGCGCGCGCTCGGCGGATGCGCCGGTATTTCGTTCGCTCGATCCGCGACCGCCGAGCATCTGCATCTCGTTCGCGACGATCTCGGTCGTGTAGCGGTCATGGCCTTCCTTGTCCTGCCACTTGCGGGTGCGGATGCGGCCTTCGACATAGATATGCGAACCCTTGCGCAGGTACTCGGCCGCGATCTCGGCGAGGCGGTCGAACATCACGACGTTATGCCACTCCGTCGCTTCCTTGTTCTCGCCCGTCTGCTTGTCGCGCCATTGGTCCGACGTCGCAAGCCGCAGGTTGACCACGGCCTTGCCGGAGGGCATCGCGCGCGACTGCGGGTCCTGCCCGAGATGACCGATCAGAATGACCTTGTTGACGCCGCGTGCCATGGCCCGATCCCCGCTAGTTCTGAAGACCTCATTGTAGTCGTCCGCCGGCCGCCGGCGCAGCGTCAATTGAACCGGATCGCCGGGATTCAGTCGCCGCCGCCCAAGGCAGCCAACCCAGGACCGCCAGGACCGCGCACAGGAACACGCCGGGCAACGCCCAGGGGCTGCCCAATAACGCGCCCCCTGCCAGGCCACCGGCAAATGCGCCCGCAAACTGGCAGGTCGCGAACAGGCCCATGGCTGCACCGCGCGATTCCTCCCCCGCCGCCTCCGTCAGCGACGCCGGCAAGCGCGCTTCGAGGAAATTGAAGGCGCCGAAATAGCCAACGAGCGCTGGCATCATGAACCGGAAGTCGGCATGTCCCCAGATCAGGGCAGCGACCGCAAGGCCGAGCAAGACTGCGCCTGCGGCGACTACCCGGCCGCTTTTCCGACTTCGCTCGGACCACAGCACGAGGGGTGCAGTCAGGAGGAGCGAGATGGCAAACACGACCAGATAGATTCGCCAGTGATCCGCCGCCGCGATGCCTTGAAGGTCGCGTAACGCATGCGGAACTGCAATGAATGTCGCGGTAAGCGTCAGGTGCAGGACAAAGATTCCCGCGTAATGCGGCAGCAGTGCGACCGTGAGCGCGGTGCGCCAGGATCGACGCACTTCCGCCCGCTTGCTTCGAGACACTTCGGCAGGCAGTGCAAACAGGACCAACAGGAGCGCAAGCGCGCCGAATGCGCCGAGCAGGACGAACACGCCGGACACGCCGACCGCAGCAGCGAGTGCGGGACCCAGGATCAATGAAAGGACAAATGAGGCGCCGATGCTCATTCCGATGACGAACATCGCGCGCGTACGCGAAGCAGGCCGGGTGAGATCGGCAAGGAACGCCATGACCGGTCCGGAAACCGCACCCAGGCCTTGAATTACGCGGGCGATGACAATCGCACCGGCCGTTCCGGCGACGGCGCCCAGTGCGGAACCCGCGATATGCAGGACGAGTCCCACGACGATCAGTGGTTTGCGCCCGATGCGATCCGACCACACGCCGAAGGGAATCTGCATCAATGCCTGGGTCAGTCCATACGCGCCGACGGCGAGACCGGCGAGCAGCGGCGTCCCGCCGGGCAGCGAGCCCGCGTGCAGGGCGAGCACCGGCAGCAGCAGAAACAGGCCCAAGAGCCGCGTGGCATAAATTGCGGCGAGCGAGGCGACGACGCGGCGCTCGGCGGGCAGAAGTGCCGCGCCCGACGGCAAGGCCACTGGAAATCCCTTTGCGGTGCCCGGAAGGGGCGGGCTATTCTATCAGGCTCGCCCAATGACTCAGACCATCCACATCCGCGGCGCGCGCACGCACAATCTCCAGGGTCTCAACCTCGAGCTGCCGCGCGACCGATTGATCGTTTTCACCGGCCTTTCAGGCTCCGGAAAGTCCTCGCTCGCTTTCGACACGATTTATGCAGAAGGCCAGCGCCGATACGTGGAATCGCTCTCGGCCTATGCGCGGCAATTCCTGTCGATGATGGAGAAGCCCGACGTCGATTCGATCGAGGGACTCTCGCCCGCGATCTCCATCGAACAGAAATCCACTTCGCACAATCCGCGCTCGACCGTCGGCACGGTGACGGAGGTCTACGACTACCTGCGCCTCCTGTATGCGCGGGCCGGTATCCCGCGATGCCCGGATCACGGTCTAGACCTGACGGCGCAGACCGTGAGCCAGATGGTGGACCAGGTGCTCGCATTGCCCGAAGGCACGGCCCTGGCGCTGCTCGCGCCGATCATCTCGGGGCGCAAGGGCGAACATCTGCAGGTGATCGAGGAACTGCGCGGCAAGGGATTCGTGCGCGCGCGCGTCGACGGGCGTTTCATGGAGCTGGACGAGGCTCCGAAACTCGACCCGAAGCGCAAGCACTCGATCGATGCTGTCATCGATCGACTGAAGGTCCGCCCCGATCTCCAGCAGCGGCTGGCGGAATCTTTCGAGACCGCGCTCAGGCTCGGCGAAGGCGTCGCGCGGATCGCCTTCCTCGACGAATCGAAGCGAGAGGAACTCGTCTTCTCGGACAAGTTCGCCTGCCGGATCTGCGGCTACGCGATATCCGAACTCGAGCCGCGGCTGTTCTCGTTCAACAATCCGCACGGCGCCTGCCCGGGCTGCGACGGGCTCGGAGTCAAGCAGTTCTTCGATCCCGAGCGCGTCGTGGCGCAGCCGCAGCTCTCGCTCGCGACCGGTGCGGTGCGCGGCTGGGACCGCCGCAACGCGTACTACTACCAGATGGTGCAGGCGCTTGCCGATCACTACCGCTTCGACCCCGAAGCCGCATACGCCGAACTTCCCGCCCGCGCGCGCGAGGTCCTGATGCAGGGGAGCGGCGGCGAGGAAATCGAGTTCCGCTATTTCGATTCCCGCGGCAGGACGGTCAAGCGCAAGCACAAGTTCGAGGGAATCCTCCCGAATCTCGAACGGCGCTACCAGGAAACGGAATCGCTCGCCGTGCGCGAGGAGCTCGCTCGCTATCTCGGCACGCGCCGTTGCCCGGAATGCGATGGGGCCCGCCTCAACAAGGCCGCGCGCTTCGTGTTCGTGGGCGGCGCGTCCCTGCCCTCGATCTCCGCCCTGCCCGTCCGCCGCGCGCTTGCGTTCTTCGGCGAACTCAAGCTCGAGGGCTGGCGCGCCGATATCGCGGCCAAGATCGTCAAGGAGATCACCGACCGGCTTGGATTCCTGGTCGACGTGGGCCTCGATTATCTGACGCTGGACCGCAGCGCCGAGACGCTCTCCGGCGGCGAGGCACAACGAATCCGGCTCGCGAGCCAGATCGGCTCGGGCCTGGTCGGCGTCATGTACATCCTCGACGAGCCCTCGATCGGCCTGCACCAGCGCGACAACCAGCGCCTGCTCGACACGCTGCACCGGCTGCGCGATCTCGGCAACACGGTGATCGTCGTCGAGCACGACGAGGAGGCGATTCGCCAGGCCGATCATGTCGTTGACCTGGGGCCCGGCGCCGGCGTGCACGGCGGACGCATTGTCGCCCAGGGCACGCCCGCGCAGATCGAGGCGAGCCCGGCATCGCTAACGGGCCAATATCTTTCGGGCCGCAAACGGATCGAGATCCCCGAGAAGCGGCGGTCCCGAGATTCGAAACAGATGCTTCGACTGCGGCAGGCGAGCGGAAACAATCTGAAGAAGATCGATGTCGCATTTCCGGTCGGACTCCTGACCTGCGTCACCGGCGTGTCCGGTTCCGGAAAGTCGACGCTCGTGAACGACACCCTGTACCGCGTCGTTGCGCGCACGCTGAATCTCGTCGCGGAACAGCCGGCCGCCTGCGCGGGCGTCGATGGTCTCGAGGCAGTCGACCGGGTCATCGACATCGACCAGAGCCCGATCGGCCGGACGCCGCGCTCGAATCCGGCGACCTACACAGGGCTTTTCACGCCGATCCGCGAATTATTCGCCGGGACCGCAGAGGCGCGCTCGCGGGGTTATCAGCCGGGCCGCTTCAGCTTCAACGTCAAGGGCGGCCGCTGCGCGGCCTGCGAGGGCGACGGCGTCATCAAGGTGGAAATGCATTTCCTGCCGGACGTCTACGTCGCCTGCGACGTGTGCAAGGGCCGGCGTTACAACCGCGAGACGCTCGACGTGCACTACAAGGGCAAGAACATCCACGAAGTGCTGGACATGACGGTCGAGGATGCCGCTATTTTCTTCCAGCCCGTGCCGGCCATCGCAAGCAAGCTCCAGACGCTGCTGGACGTCGGGTTGTCCTATGTCCGGCTCGGCCAGAATGCGACGACGCTCTCCGGCGGCGAAGCCCAGCGCGTGAAGCTCGCGAAGGAACTCTCGAAGCGCGCCACCGGCCGTACACTCTATATATTGGACGAACCGACGACCGGGCTTCACTTCGAGGACGTCAAGCACCTCCTCACGGTACTGCACCGGCTCCGCGACGAGGGCAATACGGTGATCGTCATCGAGCACAATCTCGACGTGATAAAGACCGCCGACTGGGTCATCGATCTCGGGCCCGAGGGAGGCGACGGCGGCGGCTCAATCGTCGCGGAAGGCACTCCCGAGCAGCTCGCGCGGGTGGGCAGTTCGTTTACCGGGCGGTATCTCAAGCGCGTGCTGGCGCGCGGGAAGAGGGCGGCATGAACCGTCGTTCTATGATCGCGTTGTTCGGTCTGTCGCTGTTCTCGGCCGCGCCGGCCCTGGCCGGCGTATTGACGGTGATCGACGCCTGGTCGCGCACCACGCCGCCCGGCGTTACCGTCGGCGTCGCATACTTCACGCTCAAAAACGACACCGGCAAGTCCGACCGGCTCCTCAAAATCTCGTCGCCACTTGCCTCGAAGGTCCAGGTTCACCGCACCGAAGTCCTCGACGGCATCGCTCGTATGCGCGAAGTGGCGGTCCTGCACATCGACGCGGGTCAGACGCTCGAGTTCGCGCCGAACGGGATGCACGTGATGCTGATGGGGCTCAAGAAGCCGTTGGTTGAAGGTCAGAAGTTCGAGCTGGAGCTGCAGTTCGAAGTCGCGGGACCGCGAAAGGTCGCGGTCGTCGTGCGCAACCCCTGATTCGCTCCTAGCGCACGACCGCCGTTGCAGGCCCCGCACTCGTGAAGGAATGCGCGATCTCGCCCTGCCCGCTCTTCTCGCGGAACTTTCCATTCGTGAATTCGGAAACGACGCGGCGCCAGAAACGGATCGCATCCGGATTGCGCGACTGCTCGGCGATAGTCCACTCGCCCGCATAGCGCGCAAAAATCAGCATGGCCGCCCCGCGGCCGACGCCTTTGCTTCGAAACGGGCGGCGGATGAAAAACTCGCTCAGCCGGTAGTGGCGCTTCGGATCCCCGCTGCTCGAGAGACTCCGTTGCACGACGGCGAAGCCGACCGGTTCCTGCTCGCGAAGCACCATGAATGCCGTGCAGCGGTCGTCGTGGAACCAGCCCTGGATGATTTCGGAAACGCTCTGGCCGGTGACGGTGAGCGACGGGAACACGCCGGTCGTGTTGGCGGTCAGGTCGGCGAGATACTCGCCGTAAGTGTCTTCGATCCAATCGCGGTCGGCCTTCGAGGCGCGCGCTTCACGAATGGTGATCGGCATTTCGTGTCCCGGAAAGAGATCGGCCGGGGGAAGTCGCGGGTGCACCGCGCCATCCGCCCGGCCGATCAGGCCATTTGCAATCGGCTTACTGCGACGGAGGAGTTTCTTCCGCGGCAGGAGCGGTCGCAGCGGCGTCGCCCGCAGCAGTCGCGGCATCGCCGGCGGCAGCAGCAGCGTCGCCCGCAGCAGCAGCGGCATCGCCCGCAGCAGCGGCAGCATCGGCCGCCGCGTCAGCGGCAGGAGCCGCAGCTTCCGCAGCGGCGTCGGCCGCAGCAGCTTCTTCGTCCTGCTTCGCACCGCAGGCGCCCAACACGAGGGCAACCGCAATGGCGCCCCAGATCTTTGCATTCATCGTCAGTTACCCCAGTTCGTTCAGTGAGAAAAGTAAGTGCAGTCCGCGGCGAAAACGGCGCATTCTTTGGCTTCGCTGCCTCGACGCGTCGCCGGATTTTACCGGTATTACCGCGGTTAGCAAAGGTCGCAATTTTGCGACAATCGGTTCCGCCGGTTACGCTGCAGGCCGGATTCGGCAGGAGTTTCGATGGCGAAAAAGTCACAAGGCGATCTCTACGGCGACCACTTGCGGGAGCTCATGGCGCGGGCGGACCGGGCTTTGGCGGCGGGCGGTTACGATGGAATGATCATCGGCTCCGGAAGTCAGCGCTACCTGTACCTCGACGACAGCACCTACCCCTTCAAACCGAATCCACGTTACCGGCAGTGGCTTCCCGACACGAGCCCCGATTCCTTCGTGATCTATCGTCCCGGAAGCCGTCCAAAGCTCGTTTTTCACCAACCGGACGACTACTGGTACCTGCCGCCTGCCGTCCCGGAAGGCTATTGGGTGGGCCATTTCGACCTGATCGTCGTCCGGTCGCCAGCCGAATTGCGGACAAAAGTCGGCGCCAAAGACCGCCTTGCGGTACTGGCGGAACCGGGTCCGGCGACGGAAGGGCTCGGCGACTATGACCCGCCGGGCGTTACGAACGGGCTGGATTATGTCCGCGCGATCAAGACACCCTACGAGGTCGAATGCATGGCCCTGGCGACGGTCGCCGGTGTCCGCGCACACCGGGTGGCCGAAGTGGCGTTCCGGATGGGCGCCTCGGAGTACGAGATCCACCTGGCGTATTGCCGTGCCGCTGGTGCCCGCGAGGAGGAACTCCCCTACAACAACATCATCGCCTTCGGCAGGCATGCGGCAGTGTTGCACTACCAGGTGCTGGACCGTGTGCGGCCGGCGGAACCGAAATCCTTCCTGATCGACGCAGGCGCCCAGCACGCCGGTTATGCCTGCGACATCACCCGCACCTACGCAGCGGATCCCGGCGAGTTCCAGGATCTGATCCGTTCGCTCGACGCCACGCAGCAGAAGCTCGTTGAACGCGTCCGCCCGGGCGTCGACTACCGCGAGATTCACCTCGAGGCGCATCGTTCAATCGCCGGGATTCTCGTCGCCCACGGCATCGTGACCGGGACGGCGGAGGCCGCGATCGGGACGGGGCTCACCTCCATTTTCTTTCCGCACGGCATCGGCCACCTGCTCGGCCTCATGGTGCACGACTCGGCCGGCTTCATGACGGACCCGCAGGGTCGCACGCGCGAGAAGCCCGAAGGACATCCCTACCTCCGGCTGACGCGCGATCTCGAGAGCGGATTCGTGGTGACGATCGAGCCGGGCATCTACTTCATTGATTCGCTACTCGCCCAGGCACGCGCCGACAGCCGCGGCCGCGCGATCGACTGGAAACGAGTCGAAGCGCTTCGGTCCTGGGGCGGCATACGGATCGAGGACAACGTGCTCGCCCAGCCGGGCGCGCCGCGAAACCTCACGCGCGACGCGTTCGCGGCGGCGGCCTGACCGGGCGGCGGATCAGCGCTGCTGGCGCAATAGATCGCGGATTTCGGTCAGCAGCACTTGCTCGGGCGGTGTCGTCGCCACCGCGGGCTGCTCCGGCGGCCTCTTCATCTTGTTGATGACCTTGAGTGCCAGGAAGATCGCGAGCGCGATGATCAGGAAGTCGAGCAGCGCCTGGAGGAACTGGCCATAGGCAATCGCGACCGGCTCGCCGGTTGTCGCGTTCGTGCCGAGCACGAAGCTGAGGTCCGCGAAATTGACTCCGCCGATTGCCCAGCCGAGCGGCGGCATCACGATCGAGTTTACGAGCGCCGACACGATCTTGCCGAAGGCGGCCCCGATGATGATGCCGACCGCCATGTCCACGACGTTGCCCTTCATCGCGAACTCTTTGAATTCCTGCACGAGACCCATGATCTTCTCCTTCAGGTGAGCTGTCCCAATCATCGCACGAAAAAAAAGCCGGGGATGTCCCCGGCCTTTCCATGGCGACCAGCGGCGGCCATCGGCCGCGCGCAGGATTGGAAATCCTAGCCTGCGGCTTTCTTGCGACGCTTCGGCTTGGCCTCGCCTTTCTCAGCGGCTTTTGGCGCGGCTTTCTTGGCGGGAGCCTTCTTGGGCGCAGCTTTTTTCCTCGGCGGGCTTGTCCACGGTCGGCGGTGCCTGCAAGGCTTCGCCCTCGACCAGCTGCATCAGTGCCATCGGCGCCGAGTCGCCGACGCGCGGCTCCATCTTGAGAATCCGCGTATAGCCGCCGGCACGGGTGCGGAAGCGCGGCCCGATGTCGGCGAACAGCTTTTCTACGAGACCATCGTCCCGGAGCGTGATCCATGCGCGGCGGCGGCCGGGCAGAGAATCGGTCTTGCCGAGCGTGATCAGCGGCTCGACGACCCGGCGGAGCTCCTTGGCCTTCGGCAGCGTCGTGCGGATCGTCTCCGCGCGCAGCAGTGCGGCGCACATATTCCGCATCAGCGCCTTGCGATGGGAGCTGTTGCGCGACAGTTGCCGTCCCGACAGTTGATGTCGCATGTGTGGCTATTCCGTTTCCGCGCTCAGGCCGTGCGCAGCTCGTCTTCGCGGCGCAGGGAGGCCGGCGGCCAGCCATCGATGCGCATGCCGAGCGTCAGCCCGTGGCTCTCGAGAACTTCCTTGATCTCCGTCAGGGACTTCTTGCCGAGGTTCGGCGTGCGCAGCAGTTCGACTTCCGTGCGCTGCACGAGGTCGCCGATGTAGTGGATGTTCTCGGCCTTGAGGCAGTTGGCGCTCCTGACCGTGAGCTCCAGCTCGTCCACGGGACGCAGCAGGATCGGATCCGGCAGCGGGCCCGCCTCGCGGCTCGGGGACTCGCCCTGGCCTTCCAGGTCGACGAATACGGTGAGCTGTTCCTTCAGGATCCCGCCGGCGCGGCGGATCGCCTCGTCCGGATTGATCGTGCCGTTCGTCTCGATGTCGATGATCAGCTTGTCGAGGTCGGTGCGCTGTTCGACGCGCGCGGACTCGATGCCGTAGGTGACGCGGCGCACGGGCGAAAACGACGCATCGAGCTGGAGCCGGCCGATCGGGCGGCTCTGCTCCTCGAACTCGAGGCGCTGGACTGCCGGGCGATAGCCCCGTCCGCGCTCGATCTTGAGCGTCATCACGAGTTCGACGGCCTTGTTGAGGTTCGCGATCACGAGTTCCGGATTGACGATCACGACGTCGTGATCGAGCTGAATGTCGCCTGCGGTGACCGGGCCCGGACCTTTCTTCGAGAGACGAAGCTCGACCGAGTCGCGCGAATGCATTTCGATCGCGATCGTCTTCAGATTGAGCAGGATGTCGACGACATCCTCCTGGACGCCCTCGATGCTCGTGTATTCGTGCAGCACGCCCTCGATCTCGACCTCGGTCACGGCGCAGCCGGGCATCGAGGAGAGCAGCACGCGACGGAGCGCGTTGCCGAGCGTATGGCCGAAGCCCCGCTCGAACGGCTCGATCACGATGCGCGCCTGGCGCGCGGCCGTCTCGGTGACCTTGACCGAACGTGGCTTGAGGAATTCCGTGGCGGTACCTTGCATTGCCTTTCCTGCTTACTTTGAATAAAGCTCGACGACCAGATTCTCGTTGATGTCCGGGAGTATCTGGTCGCGGTCCGGCAGCGCCTTGAGCGTGCCGCTGAATTTCTTGTCGTCCACTTCGACCCAGTCCGGCCAGCCGACCTGGGTCGCGATCGCGAGCGCCGCGGCGATTCGGGCCTGCGCCTTTGCCTTCTCGCGCACCGTGATCACGTCGCCGGCCTCGCACTGGTACGAGGGAACGTTGACCGCGTCGCCGTTGACCTCGATCGCCTTGTGAGCCACGAGCTGGCGCGCCTCGGCGCGGGTCGCGGCAAAACCCATGCGGTAGACGACGTTGTCGAGGCGGCCCTCGAGGAAGCGGAGCAGGTTTTCGCCGGTCGAACCGGGCCGGCCCGCGGCTTTCGTGTAGTAGTTGCGGAACTGGCGCTCGAGCACGCCGTACATGCGGCGCAGCTTCTGCTTCTCGCGCAGCTGCACGCCGTAGCCGGACAGCCGCGTGCGACGGTCGCCCTTGACGCCGCCCGGCGGCACTTCGAGCTTGCACTTGCTCTCGAGCGGCTTGATGCCGCTCTTGAGGAAGAGATCCGTGCCCTCGCGGCGCGAGAGCTTGCACTTGGGACCGAGGTATCTTGCCATTGTCCTCTGAACCTCAGACGCGCCGCTTCTTGGGCGGGCGGCAACCGTTATGCGGAATCGGCGTCACGTCTTCGATGCTCGTGACCTTGAGTCCGCAGGCATTCAGCGCGCGGACAGCGGATTCACGCCCGGGACCCGGACCGCGCACGCGCACTTCGACTGTCCGCAGTCCGTGTTCCTGGGCCGCGACGCCCGCCTTCTCTGCGGCAACCTGCGCAGCGAACGGCGTGCTCTTGCGAGAGCCGCGGAATCCCGAGCCGCCCGACGTCGCCCAGGCGAGCGTATTGCCCTGCCGGTCGGTGATCGTGACGATCGTGTTGTTGAACGACGCGTGGATGTGCGCGACGCCGTCCGACACCTGGCGCTTGATCTTCTTGCGTGCCTTGGCGGCGGCAGGAAGCCCCGCCTTCTCCGCGCCCTTCTGCTCCGCCTTCTGATCAGCCTTCTGCTCGCCCTTCTGATCCGGTTTCGCGTCGGTCTTTTGTTTAGTCTCAATTTCGCTCATCGTCAGACCTTGCCCGCTTGCACGTTCGTCTTGATCGCCGCGCGGCGCGGTCCTTTCCGGGTGCGCGCATTGGTGCGCGTGCGCTGGCCGCGGGCCGGCAGTCCCTTGCGGTGCCGGATGCCGCGATAGCAGCCGAGATCCATGAGCCGCTTCAGACTCATCGAGTTCTCGCGGCGCAGGTCGCCCTCGACCATGAAGCGGGTGACTTGCGCGCGGAGCGCATTGACCTCGGGCTCCGTGAGATCGCGCACGCGCGTCGACGGATCGACGTTCGCCGCCTTGCACACGGACAGCGCCCGCGAGCGGCCGATGCCGTAGATGTGCATCAGGCCCACCGAGATGTGCTTGTTGACCGGAATATTGATACCGGCGATACGCGCCATGGCTACTTGACCTCGACCCGCGGAGAACCGCGAAGTTTACGTGAAAACCCCATTTTTCTCAACATTTCCAAGCCCTCAGCTCAGCCCTGACGCTGCTTGTGGCGGGCGTCGGACGAACAGATGACCCGCACGACGCCCTTGCGCCGCACGATCTTGCAGTTCTTGCAGATTTTCCTGACCGATGGACGAACCTTCATCTCACGGACCCCTCTTGCCGTAGCCGCGCAGGTTGGCCTTCTTCATGAGTCCCTCGTACTGGTGCGACATCATGTGGGCATGCAGCTGGGCCACGAAGTCCATGACGACGACGACCATGATCAGGAGCGACGTGCCGCCGAAATAGAACGGCACGCGGCCATAGGACATCAGGATCTCGGGCAGCAGGCAGACGAGGGTCACGTAAAGCGCGCCCCAGACGGTGAGGCGCGTCAGCACCTTGTCGATGTATTCGCCGGTCTGCTGGCCGGGCCGGATGCCCGGAATGAATGCCCCGCCCTTCTTCAGGTTCTCCGCGGTCTCGCGCGAATTGAATACGAGCGCGGTATAGAAAAAGCAGAAGAAGATGATCAGGCCGCCGTAGATCAGAAGGTGCAGCGGCTGGCCCCAACCGAGCGCCGCGGCGACCGTCTGCAACCAGGTGCCCGTCTGGCCCGTGCCGAAGAAGCTCGCGAGCGTTGCGGGGAACAGCAGCAACGACGACGCGAAGATCGGCGGAATGACGCCGGACATGTTGAGCTTGAACGGCAGGTGGCTCGTCTGGCCCGCGTACATGCGGCGGCCCACCTGTCGTTTCGCGTAGTTGACCGGGATACGGCGTTGCCCGCTTTCGACGAACACGCAGAAAGCGGTCACCGCGCCGATCAGGAGCAGCAGGATGATTGCGAAGGCGGGATTCATCTCGCCGCTCTGCACCTGCTGAAACGTCCCGCCTATCGCCGACGGCAACCCCGAAATGATGCCCGCGAGGATCAGCATCGAGATGCCGTTGCCGATGCCGCGCTCGGTGATCTGCTCGCCGAGCCACATCAGGAACATCGTGCCCGCGGTCAGGGTCAGCACGGCAGGCAGCACGAAGCTGAACGTGCCCGGGTTAATCACGACGCCCTGGTTCTGGAATGCGATCGCAGCGGCAAAACCCTGGAACGAGGCGAGCACCACCGTGAAGTAGCGCGTCCACTGGGTTATCTTGCGCCGGCCCGACTCGCCTTCCTTCTTGATCGCGGCCATCGAGGGCACGACCACGGCCATCATCTGCAGGATGATCGACGCCGAAATGTAGGGCATGACGCCCATCGCGAAGATCGAGAGCCGCTCGAGCGCGCCGCCGGAGAACATGTTGAAGAGGCCGAGGATCGTGCCTTCCTGGCTGTCGAACAGGCGTGCGAGCGCGATCGGGTCGATGCCGGGGACCGGCACGAAAGTGCCGATGCGGTACACGACGAGCGCGCCCAGCAGGAAAAACAGGCGATAGCGCATCTCGGTGTAGCGTGTGACTTCACCGAGCGCGAGCGCCGCGTTGCCTGCCGTCGTAGCCATTCTGCGGTCCGCGGCCCTCAGGCCGCCTTGCCCTCGTCGATCCGGCCGCCGGCCTTCTCGATCGCCGCGCGCGCGCCCTTCGACGCAACGACCGCGGGGCCCTGCAGGGTCACCTTTCGCGAGATCTCGCCGGAGAGGATCACTTTCGCGCGCTCGGTCTCGCGCGGCACGACGCTCGCGGCCAGGAGCGCCGAGAGATCGATCAGTTCGGCCTTGACCTTTGCGAGGTCGGTGAGCGTGACTTCGGCGCGGGTCTTGTGCATCGCCGAGCGGAATCCGACTTTCGGCAGACGCCGCTGCAGCGGCACCTGGCCGCCTTCGAAGCCGACCTTGTGATAGCCGCCCTTGCGGGCCTTCTGGCCCTTGCCGCCCTTGCCGCAGGTCTTGCCCTGTCCGGCGGAGGCGCCGCGCCCGACGCGCAGACGCTTGCGCTTGCTGCCGGGACCCGGCTTCATGGTGTTCAATCGCATGTCCGCTCCTCCGAGCCTCAGGCCTTCTCGACGCCGAGCAGGTGCTGCGCGGCGTTGACCATGCCGCGATTTTCGCGCGTGTCCTCGAGCACTCTCGTGTCGCGGATGCGCCGCAGGCCGAGTCCGTAGACCGAGGCCCGGATGTGGTGCAGCTGCCCGTGCACGCTGCGATTCAGCGTGACCTTGATCTTGCCTTTGCTCATCGTCATCAGCCCGTGATCTCGTCCAGTGTCTTGCCGCGCTTCGCCGCGATGCGGTCCGGCGTAACCATGCGCTCGAAGGCGTCGAAGGTCGCGCGCACGACGTTGATCGGGTTGCGCGAGCCGTAGCTCTTCGCAAGCACGTTCCTGACGCCCGCGCACTCGAACACCGCGCGCATGCCGCCGCCTGCGATGACGCCGGTGCCGTCAGACGCCGGCTGCATGTACACGCGCGTCGTTCCGTGCCTGCCCTGGATCGCGTAGTGCAGCGTCGCGCGCGTGATCGGCACGTTCGTCATGTTCTTGCGCGCCTGCTGCATCGCCTTCGCGATCGCGGTCGGCACCTCGCGCGCCTTGCCGTAGCCGAAGCCGACGCGACCGGCGCCGTCGCCGACGACCGTCAGCGCCGTGAAGCCGAACTGCCGGCCGCCCTTGACCACTTTCGCGGTGCGGTTGACGGCGACCAGCTTCTCGATCAGGTCGTCGCCGGATTGGGATCTTTCGACTCGAGCCATCGCTTGAACCTCGGAATCAGAACTTGAGGCCGGCTTCGCGCGCGGCCTCGGCGAGCGCCTTCACGCGCCCGTGATAACGGAAACCCGAACGGTCGAATGCGACCGCCTCTACGCCTGCGGCCCTGGCGCGCTCGGCGATCGCGCGGCCAACCGCCGCGGCGGCCGACGCGTTGCCGGTGCCCTTTAATTCCTTCGCGACCGCCTCCTGGACGGTCGACGCGGCCGCGATCACGCGCGCGCCGTCGGGCGTCGTGATCTGCGCATAGATGTGCCGCGGCGTGCGGTGCACGGTCAGGCGCGCCGTGCCGATCTCGCGAATCTTGGCGCGGCCGCGGGTCGCGCGACGCAGCCGCCGGTCCTTCTTGGTGAGCTGTGCCATGGCCTTACTTCTTCTTGCCTTCCTTCATGACGATCCGCTCGCCGGCATACCGCACGCCCTTGCCCTTGTAGGGCTCCGGTGGGCGGTAGCCGCGGATCTCCGCCGCCACCTGGCCGACCTTCTGGCGGTCGACGCCCTTGATCAGGATCTCGGTCTGGGACGGCGTCTCGATCGCAATGCCCTCCGGAACCGGATAGCTGACCGGATGCGAGAAGCCGAGCGTCAGGTTCAGGTTCTTGCCCTGCACTGCGGCGCGATAGCCGACGCCCACGAGCTCGAGCTTGCGCTCGAAGCCTTTCGTCACGCCCGTGACCATGTTCGCGAGGTTCGCGCGCGTCGCGCCGGCCGCCGCGATCCGCTCGTTCGTGCTCTGGCCCTCGGCGATCTCGACGACGAGCGCCTGTTCCTTCTGGGCGACCGTGATGCCGCTCGCGAGACTGAGCGTCAACGCGCCTTTCGCGCCCTTCACGGTCACGACATCCTGGGCGAGCGTCGCATTGACGCCCTGCGGGAGCTTGACCGGCAACTTGGCGATTCTGGACATGATCCCTCTTCCTCAGGCCACGACGCAGAGCACTTCGCCGCCCTGGCCGACACGGCGCGCTTCGCGATCGGTCATGACGCCGGCCGGCGTCGAAACGATCGCGATACCGAGACCGCCCAGGACCTTCGGCAGTTCATCCTTCGACCGGTAGCTGCGTAGCCCCGGGCGCGACACGCGCTCGAGCCGCTCGATGACCGGCTTGCCGGCGTGATATTTCAGCGCGATGACGAGTGTCGAGCGCCCGCCGTCCTTGCTGACGACGAAATCGGTGATGTAGCCCTCGGCCTTCAGCACGCGGAGGATCGCCTCTTTGACGCGCGACGACTGGACGGAAACTTCCGCCTTGCCGGCGCTCTGGCCGTTGCGGATCCGCGTCAATAGGTCGGCGATCGGGTCGGTCATGCTCATCGTTTGCTCCTTACCAGCTCGCCTTGCGGAGTCCGGGCACGTCGCCGCGCATCGTCGCCTCGCGTAGCTTTACTCGCCCTAGGCCGAACTTGCTGTAGTTGCCGCGGGTCCGGCCGGTGATCGCGCAGCGGCTGTGGGCCCGCGCCGGGCTCGAGTCGCGCGGCAGCTTCTGCAGCGCCTCGATCGCGGCCATTCGGTCTTCCTGCGACGCCTTCGGGTCGCGGATCTGTTCCTTGATGCGCGCGCGCCTGGCGGCGTACTTCTTCACCACCTTCGCCCGGCGCTTTTCGCGCTCGATCATGCTGGTCTTCGCCATCGGTCACTTCCTGAACGGAAAATTGAACGCTTCTAGGAGGGCGCGGCCCGTCTTGTCGTTTTCGGCCGTCGTCGTGATCGTGATGTCCATCCCGCGGATCTGGTCGATCTGGTCGTACGCGATCTCCGGGAAGATGATCTGTTCCTTCACCCCGAAGCTGTAATTGCCCTGTCCGTCGAACGAGCGCGCGTTGACGCCGCGGAAGTCGCGGATGCGGGGCATCGCGATGTTGATCAGACGGTCGAGGAACTCGTACATGCGCGCGCCGCGCAGCGTGACCATGCAGCCGACCGCCTGATTCTCGCGGATCTTGAACGTCGCGACCGACTTCTTCGACTTGCGCACGGACGGCTTCTGGCCGGTGATCTTGGCAAGATCCCCTGTCGCCGCGTCCATGACTTTCTTGTCGGCCACGGCTTCGCCGACTCCCATGTTCACCGTGATCTTGGTGATGCGCGGCACCTGCATGTCGGAGGCAAGCCCGAGATCCGTGCGGAGCTTCGGCCTCACGGACTCGCGATAAAGTTTCTGCAGCCTGGCTGTTGCGGCCATTTGTCCGGTCTCCACTTACGCGTCCACCAGCTCGCCGTTCGACTTGAAATACCGCACCTTCCGCCCATCCTTGAGGGAACGGACGCCGACGCGGCCGGCCTTCTTCGTGCCCGGATTCAGCAGTGCCACGTTCGACTCGTGCAGCGACGCTTCCTTCTGCACGATCGCGCCTTGCACGCCCTTGGCCGGGTTCGGGCGCTGGTGCTTCTTGATCATGTTGACGTTCTCGACGAGCACGCGGCCGTTCGCCAGCACGCCGACGACCGTGCCGGTCCTGCCCTTGTCACGTCCCGCCGTCACGACGACGGTGTCGCCCTTGCGAATTCTCTTCATAGAACTTCCGGCGCCAGTGAAATTATCTTCATGAACTGCACGTTCCTGAGCTCGCGCGTCACGGGTCCGAAGATGCGCGTGCCGATCGGCTCGAGCTTCGGCGTCAGGAGCACCGCCGCATTGCCGTCGAAGCGGATCAGCGAGCCATCGCCGCGCCGCACGCCGCTCCGGGTGCGCACCACGACCGCGTCATAGACCTCGCCCTTCTTGACTTTGCCGCGCGGAATCGCGTCCTTGATGCTGACCTTGATCACGTCGCCGACGCCCGCATAGCGGCGCCTGGTGCCGCCCATGACCTTGATGCACATCAGCTCGCGGGCGCCGGAGTTATCCGCCGCCTGCAACCGCGTCCTGAGCTGGATCATGGTCCCGTCCTCCCGATCTCAATCCGCCGGCGCGCGTTCGATGACGCGCACCAGCCGCCATGCCTTGCGCCGCGAGAGCGGCCGGCACTCGGAAATCGCCACTGTGTCGCCTTCGCGGCACTCGTTCTTCTCGTCGTGCGCGAGCAACTTCGTCGTGCGCCGCACGTACTTGCCGTAGGTCGGGTGCTTGATCAGCCGCTCGACCTCGACGGAAATCGTCTTGTCCATCTTGTTGCTGACGACGGTGCCGGTCAGCGTGCGCGCCGATTTTTCCGCAGGCTTTTGTTCAGTCCCAATCATTACGTCTTGCTCCCGACAGCTTTCGCGCGCTCGGACTCGACCAGCACGGTCTTCAGCCGCGCGATTTTTCCGCGGACCTTCGCGTGCTGGTCCGGCCGCGCAGGCTGGCCGCTAGCCGCCGCCATGCGCAGGTTGAATTGCTCGCGGCGCAACTCGCCCAGCTCGTCGCGCAGCCCTTTGACGTCCTTGCCGCGCAGGCTCTTCAGGAATCGCCCGCGTTCCTTGATGTTCTTCTTGCTCATCAGCGCACCTGCCGCCTCACGAATGCCGTCGCGACCGAAAGCTTGGCCGCGGCAAGCTTGAATGCCTCGCGCGCCGTCGCTTCGGTCACGCCCTCGATCTCGAACAGCACCTTGCCCGGCGTTACTTTCGCGACCCAGTACTCGACGTTGCCCTTGCCGCTGCCCATGCGGACTTCGAGCGGTTTCTGCGTGATCGGCACGTCCGGAAAAACACGAATCCAGATCTGGCCGCCGCGCTTCACGTAGCGAGTCATGGCCCGGCGCGCCGCCTCGATCTCGCGCGCGGTCATGCGCGAACGATCGATCGCCTTCAGGCCGAAGTCGCCGAACGCGACCGAGCTCCCGCGATGCGAGCTGCCGGCCAGGTTTCCCTTGAACATCTTGCGGTACTTGGTCCGCTTGGGCTGCATCATGTCCGTGAATCCTTCAACTCAGCCTGCCGCCGGTTCCGGCGCCGCGGGCTGCTCAACCGGCTTGTCGCCTTCTTTCGCAACGGCGTCGGCGGTCGCTTCGACGACTTCCGCTTCCGCCTCTTCGCGGTCGAAGACTTCGCCCTTGAACACCCAGACCTTGATGCCGATGACGCCGTAGGTCGTCTGCGCCTCGGCCGTGCCGTAGTCGATGTCCGCGCGGAAGGTGTGCAGCGGGATGCGTCCCTCGCGGGTCCACTCCGAGCGCGAGATCTCCGCGCCGTTCAGGCGGCCGGCGATCCGCACCTTTACGCCGAGCGCTCCGCTTCGCATCGTGTTCGTGACCGCGCGCTTCATCGCGCGGCGGAACATCACGCGCTTCTCGATCTGCTGGGCGATGCTCTCGGCTACCAGCGTCGCGTCGAGTTCGGGCTTCCGGATCTCCGCGATGTTGAGCCGGATGTCCGCGACCGCCATTTTCATGAGCTTCGCCACTTCGACGCGAAGCTTCTCGATGTCCTCGCCCTTGCGGCCGATCACGATGCCGGGTCGCGCCGTATGGATCGTGATGTTGGCCTTGCGCGCGGCGCGTTCGATGTGGATACGGCTTACGGACGCATCGGCAAGTTTCTTCCGCAGGAATTCGCGCACCCGCCAGTCGGACAGGATGAACGCGGGGAAGCTCTTGGTATCGGCATACCACCGCGACGTCCAGTCGCGCGTGATGCCGAGACGAATGCCGATCGGATTGACCTTTTGACCCATGTGCCGCTCCGCTCCCGCTTACCGCGCCTTGTCGGCGACCGTAATCTTGATGTGGCTCAGGCGCTTCACGATACGATTGCCGCGGCCTTTCGCGCGCGCGGCGAAGCGCTTCGCGACCGGCGCCGCATCGACCTCAATGCGCGCGATCTTCAACTCGTCGATGTCCGCCTCGAGGTTGTGCTCGGCATTCGCGATGGCCGACTCGAGCAGCTTTCGCACGATCTTCGCGCCCTTCTTCGGCGTATAGGCGAGCACCGCAAGCGCATTGCCCACGGGCTGGCCGCGCACGAGGTCCGCGACGAGGCGGCACTTCTGCGGCGAGATGCGCGCGTGGCGCAGGATGGCTGAAACCTGCATCGCCTTACTCCGGAGCCGCCTCGACCTTCTTGGCCGAGGAGTGACTCTTGAAAATCCGCGTCGGCGCAAACTCGCCGAGCTTGTGGCCGACCATGTTCTCCGTGACGAGCACGGGCACATGCTGGCGGCCGTTGTGCACCGCGATCGTGAGTCCCACCATGTCCGGCAGGATCATCGAACGGCGCGACCAGGTCTTGATCGGACGGCGGTCGTTCTTGTCGCGGGCCACCTGCACTTTCTTCGCCAGGTGAAGATCCACGAACGGGCCCTTCTTGAGGGAACGTGACATTTCGCTCTCGCTCCTTACTTCCGCCGCCGCACGATGAATGCGTCGGTGCGCTTGTTCTTGCGCGTTTTCTTGCCCTTGGTGTGCCAGCCCCACGGCGAAACCGGGTGCGGGTTGCCCTGGCCGGAACGGCCCTCGCCGCCGCCGTGCGGGTGATCGACCGGGTTCATGACGACGCCGCGCACAGTCGGGCGGATGCCGCGCCAGCGCTTGGCGCCCGCCTTGCCGTAGCTCCGCAAATTGTGCTCGTCGTTGCCGATCTCGCCGATCGTCGCGCGGCAGTCGACGCTCACCTTGCGCGTCTCGCCGGACTTGAGACGGAGGATCGCATTGCCGGCCTCGCGGCCCGAATAGCTGGCGGAGCTTCCGGCAGCGCGCGCAAGCTGGCCGCCCTTGCCCGGCTTCAGCTCGACGTTGTGGATCATCGACCCGATCGGAATGTGGCGGAGCGCCATCGAGTTGCCGGCGCGGATCGGCGAATCGGCGCCCGACTGCAGTTCGTCGCCCGGCTGCACGCCCTTCGGCGCGAGGATGTAGCGGCGCTCACCGTCCTTGTAAAGGAGCAGCGCGATGTAGGAAGTGCGGTTCGGATCGTACTCGAGACGCTCGACCTTCGCGACGATTCCATCCTTGTCGCGACGGAAATCGATCATCCGGTAGTTGTGCTTGTGGCCCGAGCCCTTGTGACGGGTCGTCATGCGGCCGACGTTGTTGCGGCCGCCGGTCGACTTGTGACCGGCCACGAGCGCGCGCACCGGCGCGCCCTTGTGCAGGTGTGAACGATCGGGACGCAGCTGAAAGCGCGTGCCCGGCGAAGTCGGCCTCAGTTTTCTCAATGCCATGGTGCTTTCCCGTTACGCCGCCTGTCAGGCGCGTTCGGCGCCTCCCATATCGATCTGCTGGCCTTCGGCGAGCCGCACGTAGGCCTTCTTCCAGTCCTGCCGGCGGCCGAGCGAGCGACCGAAACGCTTCGCCTTGCCGGGCTGATTGACGACGCGGACCTTGTCCACCTTCACCTCGAACAGGAACTCGACTGCTGCGCGAATATCGGGCTTGGTCGCGTCCCGCCGGACGCGAAATACGTACTGGTTGCCCTCGGTCGCGATGCGCGCGCTCTTTTCCGAGATATGCGGGGCGATCACGACGCCCGCAAGCCAGTCCTTTGACGGCGTCCTCATGCCAGCTTCTCCTCGAGCATCCGGAGCGCGCCGACGGTCGCGAGCACCTTCGGGAAGCGCGCGAGCGCGAGCGGGTCGAGGCTCGCGACGGTGCGAACGTCGACGCCCACGAGATTGCGCGAGGCGAGATGCAGCTTCTCGTCGTAGGCCTCGATCAGGATCAGCACGCTCTCGAGACCGAGCTCGGCGAGCTTGCCGACCAGCATCTTCGTCTTCGGCGCCTCGAGCTCGAGCGCGGCGGTCACGACCAGGCGCTCCTGCCGCGCGAGCTCCGAAAGCATCGAGCGGACCGCGCCGCGATACATCTTGCGGTTCACCTTTTGCGCGTAGCTTCTCGGCTTCGCCGCGAAGGCGCGTCCGCCGCCGACCCAGATCGGGCTCCGGATCGAGCCGGCGCGCGCCTGGCCCGTGCCCTTCTGGTTCCACGGCTTCTTGCCGCCGCCTCGCACTTCGGCCTTGGTCAATTGCGCTTTCGTGCCCGCGCGGCCCGCGGCCGCGTAGGCGGTCAGCACCTGGTGCACCAGCGGCTCGTTGAATTCACGGCCGAAGGTCGCGTCGCTGACATCGATTTCGGAGCCTTTGGCTCCGCCACTCACCAGCTTCAGCTTCATTGCCAGTGCCCCCGAATCACTTCTTCACTGCGGCCACGGACTTGCGCTTGCCGCGTGCCGCCGACTTCACCGACGGCCGGATCACGACCCTGCCGCCCGGCGCGCCCGGCACGGACCCGCTGACGAACAGCAGATTCCGCTCGAGGTCCACCTGGACGACCTTCAGGTTTTCTTCCGTGCGATTCGCATTGCCCATGCGGCCCGCCATTCGCTTGCCGGGCAATACGCGGCCCGGCGTCTGTCGCTGGCCGATCGAACCCGGGGAGCGGTGCACGACCGAGGCACCGTGGCTCGCCATGCCGCCGGCGAAACCGTGGCGCTTCATGACGCCCGCGTAGCCCTTGCCAATCGTCGTTCCGGCCACGTCCACGATCTGGCCTTCCTTGAACAGGTCGACCTTGAGTTCGGCGCCCGTCTTCAGGTCCGCGCCCTCGCCTTCGGCGAGACGGAACTCGACGAGCTTTTCGCCGGGCAGCACGCCGGGCTTGGCGTAATGAGCGGCGACCGGCTTGGACAGCCGCGAGGCGCGGCGTGAACCAAAAGTGACCTGGATGGCGCGATAGCCATCGGCCTTCGAGTCCTTCACTTGCACGATGCGATTCGGCAGGGCCTCGATGACCGTCACCGGCAGGGAATCGCCTGCGTCGGTGAAAACCCGAGTCATGCCGGCCTTACGGCCGACCAGACCTATGGTCATGATTTATATCCTTTTTTCACTGCACCGGCTGCAATTGGCCGACGCTGTCCTAACACTTACAAAAGAGCCCCGCGAAAAAAGCCGCCCAGTATAGCGGCCCGCGGAATCAGTTCAACTTGATCTGGACGTCCACACCCGCCGGCAGCTCGAGCCGCATCAGCGCATCGACTGTCTTGTCGGTCGGGTTGACGATGTCCATCAGCCGCTTGTGGGTCCTGATCTCGTACTGGTCACGCGCGTCCTTGTCGGCGTGCGGGGAGACCAGCACGGTGAAGCGCTCGATTTTCGTCGGTAAAGGTACTGGACCTCGTACCGTCGCGCCCGTACGGCGCGCGGTTTCGACGATTTCACGCGCCGAGGTATCGATCAGCTTGTGATCGAACGCCTTCAGGCGGATGCGGATGTTCTGACTGGTTGCCATCGTCGTTCCTTACTTCAGCACTTTGGAGACGACGCCGGCACCGACGGTGCGGCCGCCCTCGCGGATCGCGAAGCGCAGGCCTTCCTCCATCGCGATCGGCGCAATCAGCTCCACCACCATCTTGATGTTGTCGCCCGGCATCACCATCTCGACCCCGGCCGGCAGCTCGATGTTGCCGGTCACGTCGGTGGTGCGGAAATAAAACTGCGGCCGATAACCTTTGAAGAAAGGGGTATGGCGGCCGCCTTCCTCCTTGGTCAGCACGTACACCTCGCACTCGAACTGCGTGTGCGGGTTGATCGAACCCGGCTTCGCCAGCACCTGGCCGCGCTCCACTTCCTCGCGCTTGGTGCCGCGCAGCAATACGCCCACGTTGTCACCCGCCTGGCCCTCGTCCAGCAGCTTCCTGAACATCTCCACCCCGGTGCAGGTGGTCTTGGTGGTCGGCTTCAGCCCCACGATCTCGATCTCGTCGTTGACCTTGACGATGCCGCGCTCGATGCGACCGGTCACCACCGTGCCGCGGCCCGAGATCGAGAACACGTCCTCGATCGGCATCAAAAACGGCTTGTCGATCACCCGCACCGGCGTCGGGATGTAGCGGTCCATCTCCGCCACCAGCTTCACCACCGAGTCGGCACCGAGCTCGCCGGCCGCGCCCTCGAGCGCCTTCAAGGCGGAGCCGCGCACGATCGGCGTGTCGTCGCCCGGGAACTGGTACTTCGACAGCAGCTCGCGTACTTCCATCTCCACCAGCTCGATCAGCTCGGCGTCGTCCACCATGTCGCACTTGTTCAAATACACCACGATGTAGGGCACGCCCACCTGGCGCGCCAGCAGAATGTGCTCGCGCGTCTGCGGCATCGGACCGTCCGCCGCACTCACCACCAGAATCGCGCCGTCCATCTGCGCCGCGCCCGTGATCATGTTCTTCACGTAGTCGGCATGGCCCGGACAATCGACGTGCGCGTAATGCCGCGCCGCCGACTGGTACTCGACGTGCGCAGTCGCAATCGTGATGCCGCGCGCCTTCTCCTCCGGCGCCTTGTCGATCTGGTCGTAGGCCGTGAACTCGCCGCCGTTCTTCTCCGCCATCACCTTGGTCAACGCCGCCGTCAGCGTCGTCTTGCCATGATCCACATGCCCAATCGTCCCCACGTTCACGTGAGGCTTGGAGCGAACGAATTTTTCCTTAGCCATCGTCTTTTCCTCAGGAGGCTTTCTTCAGGACCGTCTCGGCGACGTTGTTCGGCACTTCGACGTACTTCTTGAATTCCATCGTGAACGTCGCGCGGCCCTGGCTCATCGAGCGCACGGTCGTCGCGTAACCGAACATCTCCGCAAGCGGGACGTCGGCGGTCACGACCTTGCCGGACGGCGATTCGTCCATGCCGGTGATCTGGCCGCGGCGGCGGTTCAGGTCGCCGATCACGTCGCCCGAGTATTCCTCCGGCGTCACGACTTCGACGTTCATGATCGGCTCGAGCAGCACCGGCTTCGCCTTCGCGAAGCCTTCCTTGAACGCCATCGAACCCGCGATCTTGAACGCCATTTCGCTCGAGTCGACGTCGTGGTACGACCCGTCAGTCAGCGCGACTTTCACGTCGACGATCGGGAAGCCGGCGATCACGCCGTTGCCCAGCTGTTCCTTGATGCCCTTGTCCACGGCCGGGATGTACTCGCGCGGTATCGCGCCGCCCACGATCTCGTTGACGAACTCGTAGCCCTTGCCCTCTTCGAGCGGCTCGAGGCGGATCCAGACGTGGCCGTACTGGCCGCGACCGCCGGACTGGCGCACGAACTTGCCTTCCTGCTCGACGGACTTGCGGATGGTCTCGCGGTAGGCGACCTGCGGCTTGCCGACGTTCGCCTCGACCTTGAACTCGCGCTTCATGCGGTCGACGATGATCTCGAGGTGCAGCTCGCCCATGCCGGAGATGATGGTCTGCCCCGACTCCTGATCGGTCGAGACCCGGAATGAAGGATCTTCCTTGGCAAGTCGCTGCAGCGCGATGCCCATCTTTTCCTGGTCGGCCTTGGTCTTCGGCTCGACGGCGACCGAGATTACCGGCGCCGGGAATTCCATCTTCTCGAGCACGATGACGTCGTCCGGATCGGAGAGCGTATCGCCGGTCGTCACGTCCTTGAGGCCCACGGCCGCGGCGATGTCGCCGGCGCGGACTTCCTTGATTTCCTCGCGCTCGCTCGCGTGCATCTGCAGCAGGCGGCCGATGCGTTCCTTGCGCGAGCGGTTCGGTACGTAGACCTGATCGCCCGAGGAGAGCGTGCCGGAATACACGCGGAAAAAGGTCAGGTTGCCGACGAACGGGTCGTTCAGGATCTTGAACGCGAGCGCGGAGAACGGCGCCTCGTCCGTGGGCGGGCGCGTGATTTCCTCGCCGTCGTCGGTCTGGCCCTTTACGTCCTGTACTTCGGCAGGCGACGGCATGAAGTCGATAACCGCGTCGAGCACGGCCTGCACGCCCTTGTTCTTGAAGGCAGAGCCGCAGGTGACGATGCAGATTTCGTTCCTGATCGCGCGCTCGCGGAGTCCCTTGCGGATCTCCTCGGTCGTGAGCAGCTCGCCTTCGAGGTACTTGTTGAGCAGCTGCTCGTTGCCCTCGGCGGCCGACTCGATCAGCTTGACGCGGTACTCGTCGCACTGCGCCTTCATGTCCTCCGGGATCTCCCGGTACTCGAAGCGCATGCCCTGGGTTTCGTCGTCCCACCAGATCGCTTTCATGCGGATCAGGTCGACGATACCCGTGAAATTCTCTTCCGCGCCGATCGGCAGCTGGATCACGACCGGGTTGCCTTTCAGGCGCGTGCGAATCTGGTCCACGCAGCGCAGGAAGTTCGCGCCGGCGCGGTCCATCTTGTTGACGAAGGCGACGCGCGGCACGCGGTACTTGTTCATCTGCCGCCAGACCGTCTCGGACTGGGGCTGGACGCCCGAGACGGCGCAATAGACGGCGACTGCCGAGTCGAGCACGCGCAGGCTGCGCTCGACTTCGATCGTGAAGTCGACGTGTCCGGGCGTGTCGATGATGTTGATGCGGTGCTCGGGGTAATGGTTGTCCATTCCCTTCCAGAAGCAGGTCGTCGCCGCGGCCGTGATAGTGATGCCGCGTTCCTGTTCCTGCTCCATATAGTCCATCACGGCCGCGCCGTCATGGACCTCGCCGATCTTGTGCGAGACGCCCGTGTAGAAAAGCACGCGCTCGGTCGTCGTCGTCTTTCCGGCGTCGATGTGCGCCGAAATGCCGATGTTCCGATAGTGCTCGATGGGCGTGTGACGGGCCATGACCTTTCTCTTACCAGCGGTAGTGCGCGAAGGCCTTGTTGGCCTCCGCCATGCGATGCGTGTCTTCGCGCTTGCGCACGGCCGTGCCGCGATTTTCGGCCGCGTCCATCAGCTCGTGGGCCAGGCGATGAGCCATGGACTTTTCGCTCCGCGCGCGCGCGGCCTCGATCAGCCAGCGCATCGCCAATGTCTGGCGGCGGCTCGGCCGGACTTCAACCGGCACCTGATAGGTCGCGCCGCCGACGCGCCGCGACTTCACCTCGACCGCGGGTTTCACGTTCTCGAGCGCAGCAGAGAGCAGCTCGAGCGCCGCGTCACCGCGGCGGTCGGTCTTCTCGGCGATGCGGTCGATCGCGCCGTACACGATGTGCTCGGCGGCCGACTTCTTGCCGCTGGTCATGACCATGTTCATGAACTTGGCCAGCATCTCGCTTCCGAATTTCGGGTCCGGGAGCACGACGCGTGTCGGTGCGGATGTGCGACGGGACATGTGTCTCTACCCCTGCTCTTTATTTCTTCGGGCGCTTCGCGCCGTACTTGGAGCGACTCTGCTTGCGGTCGTTGACGCCGGCGCAATCGAGCGTGCCCCGGATCGTGTGATAACGGACGCCCGGAAGGTCCTTTACGCGGCCGCCACGGATCATCACCACCGAGTGTTCCTGGAGATTGTGGCCTTCGCCGCCGATGTAGCTCGTGACCTCGTAGCCATTCGTGAGGCGCACGCGGGCGACCTTCCGGAGCGCGGAATTCGGCTTCTTCGGCGTCGTCGTGTAGACGCGCGTGCAGACGCCGCGGCGCTGCGGCGAGCGTTGCAGCGCCGGCACCTTGGACTTGTAGGTGGCCGCCACGCGGCCGCCGCGGATCAACTGGTTGGTCGTCGACATACCGTCCCACCTTCCCCGCTCCGGCGAGATTGCCGGACGCATGAAACACCGGGCCGCCCTGTGGCGGCCCGGATACATGTTTTTTGCGATTCCGCCCCACCCGTTTAGCGGGGTGGGGGCCGAAAAGGCCCGCGATTGTAGATAGCGGGCCTTTAGGTCGTCAAGGTCGCTGAACGGCCGCCGGAGGGGATGGCCCCTTCAGCGACCTGCAGCAGCCAGGACGCCAAAGCCGACGTTGAAGGAGAAAGTCCCCCGGAAACGTAAGCTATTGATTTTACTCGGCAACGGCCTCCGCTGCTGCCGGTTCCTCGCCGACCACCTCGGCGCTCGAGTCGAGAAAGCCGCGGTGGGTCTCATCGCCCGGCTTCTTCCGCCGCTGGGCATGGAAGGAAAAGCCCGTGCCGGCCGGAATGAGGCGGCCGACGATGACGTTCTCCTTGAGACCGCGCAGATCGTCCTTGATGCCCCGGACCGCCGCATCGGTCAGCACGCGGGTCGTTTCCTGGAACGAAGCCGCCGAGATGAACGAGTCGGTCTGCAGCGAGGCCTTGGTGATACCGAGCAGCATCGGCTCGTATACCGCGGGCGCCTTCTTCTCGCCCTCGATGCGGTCGTTGAGCTCGAGGATGCGGGCGCGCTCGAGTTGCTCGCCGCGGAGCAGCGTCGTGTCGCCGGATTCCTTGATCTCGACCTTGCGCAGCATCTGCCGGACGATCACTTCGATGTGCTTATCGTTGATCTTCACGCCCTGGAGCCGGTAGACGTCCTGGATCTCGCGCGTGAGGTAGTTGGCGAGCGCCGCGACGCCCTGCAGGCGCAGTATGTCGTGCGGGTTCGGTTCGCCTTCGGCGATGACTTCGCCGCGCTCGACGTGTTCGCCTTCGAACACGTTGAGCTGCCGCCATTTCGGAATCAGCTCCTCGTAACGCTCGTTGTTCTCGCCGGTGATGACGAGGCGGCGCTTGCCCTTGGTCTCGCGGCCGAAGCTCACGGTACCCGTGACTTCGGCGAGGATTGCCGGTTCCTTGGGCTTCCTGGCCTCGAACAGGTCCGCGACGCGCGGCAGGCCGCCGGTGATGTCGCGGGTCTTCGACGATTCCTGCGGAATGCGCGCGATGACGTCGCCGACGGATACCTTGGCGCCGTCTTCGAGCGACACGAGCGCGCCGGCCGGCAGCGTGTAGACCGCAGGGATGTCGGTGTTCGCGAACGTGACTTCCTTGCCCTTCGCGTTCACGAGCTTCAGCACCGGGCGCAAGTCACGGCCGGCCGCGGCCCGCTGCTTCGGATCGAGCACCTCGACCGAGGACAGGCCCGTCACCTCGTCCACCTGCGACTGCACGGTGACGCCGTCGACGAAGTCGTTGAAGCGGATGAAGCCCGCGACCTCGGTGACGACCGGGTGAGTATGCGGATCCCAGTTCGCGACGATCTGGCCCGGCACCACCGCGCCGCCCTCGTCCGCGACGATGGTCGCGCCGTACGGGATCTTGTAGCGCTCGCGCTCGCGGCCGAACTCGTCGATGACGCCGATCTCGCCTGAACGGGACGTCGTCACGAGGTGGCCCTTTTCATGGCGCACGGATTTGACGTTGTGGAAGCGGAGTGTGCCCTTTCCCTTGATCTCGACGAGCGAGATCGCGGCCGCGCGGGACGCGGCGCCGCCGATGTGGAAGGTCCGCATCGTGAGCTGCGTGCCCGGCTCGCCGATCGACTGCGCAGCGATCACGCCGACCGCCTCGCCGATGCTGATGAGCCGTCCGCGGGCCAGGTCGCGCCCGTAGCACATTGCGCAGACGCCGTAGCGCACGTCGCAGGTGATCGGCGAACGTACGGTGATCTGGTCGACACCGTGATTCTCGAGCTCCTGCACCCACTGCTCATCGATCAGCGTCGAGGCCGGGACGAGCACGTCGTCCGACCCCGGCTTCGGCACGTCGGTCGCGGTGACACGTCCGAGGACGCGCTCGCCGAGGCCCTCGACCACGTCGCCGCCCTCGACGATCGGGGTCACTTCGAGGCCGCGCTCGGTGCCGCAGTCCGTCAGCGTGACCACGAGGTCCTGGGCGACGTCCACGAGCCGGCGCGTCAGGTAGCCGGAGTTCGCGGTCTTCAGCGCGGTGTCCGCGAGGCCCTTGCGGGCGCCGTGGGTCGAGATGAAGTACTGGAGGACGTTCAGCCCCTCGCGGAAGTTCGCCGTGATCGGCGTCTCGATGATCGAGCCGTCCGGCTTCGCCATCAGGCCGCGCATGCCGGCCAGCTGGCGGATCTGCGCCGCCGAGCCGCGCGCGCCGGAGTCGGCCATCATGAAGATGGAGTTGAACGAGCCCTGCTGGACCTTGCGCCCCTTGCGGTCCGTGCCCTCCTCGTGGCGGAGCTGGTCCATCATCGCCTTGCCGATCTGGTCGTTCGTGCGCGACCAGATGTCGACGACCTTGTTGTACCGCTCGCCGTTCGTCACGAGTCCGGATTCGTACTGGTCCTGGATCTCCTTCACCTCGCGCTCGGCGGAAGTCAGGATCTTCTGCTTCTGAGGCGGCACGGCCATATCGTCCACGCCGATCGAGATCGCGGCGCGCGTCGCGTACGAAAAGCCCGTGTACATCAGCCGGTCGGCGAAGATCACGGTCTCCTTGAGCCCGAGCGCCCGGTAGCAGGAGTTGATGACCGCCTGCACGCGCTTTTTCGTCATGTCCTGGTTGACCAGGTCGAACGGGAGTCCGCGCGGCAGCAACTCCGAGAGAAGCGCGCGGCCGACGGTGGTCTTCACGAGACGGCGCTTTTCCTTCAGCTCGCCGGTCGCGTTCTTTGCGTACTCGACGATGCGCACCCTGACCGAGGCGTGCAGGTCGGCCTCGCGCGTTTCATGCGCGCGATGAACTTCGCGCACGTCGGCGAAGATCATGCCCTCGCCCTTGGCGCCCGCACGCTCGCGCGTCAGGTAGTAAAGGCCGAGCACGACGTCCTGGGACGGCACGATGATCGGGTCGCCGTTCGCCGGCGACAGGATGTTGTTGGACGAAAGCATCAGCGCGCGCGCCTCGAGCTGGGCCTCGAGCGACAGCGGCACGTGCACGGCCATCTGGTCGCCGTCGAAGTCCGCATTGAACGCGGTGCAGACGAGCGGATGCAGCTGGATCGCCTTGCCCTCGATCAGCACCGGCTCGAAGGCCTGGATGCCGAGACGATGCAGCGTCGGCGCTCGGTTCAGCAGCACCGGGTGTTCGCGAATGACTTCCTCGAGGATGTCCCACACTTCCGGGCCCTCGCGCTCGACCAGGCGCTTGGCGGCTTTTATCGTCGTGGCAAGCCCGCGCAGCTGGAGCTTGTGGAAGATGAACGGCTTGAAGAGCTCGAGCGCCATCTTCTTCGGCAAGCCGCACTGGTGCAGGCGTAGCGTCGGGCCGACCACGATGACCGAGCGGCCCGAGTAGTCCACGCGCTTGCCGAGCAGGTTCTGGCGGAACCGGCCCTGCTTGCCCTTGATCATGTCGGCGAGCGACTTGAGCGGGCGCTTGTTCGTGCCCGTGATCGCGCGTCCGCGGCGGCCGTTGTCGAGCAGCGCGTCGACCGACTCCTGGAGCATGCGCTTTTCGTTGCGCACGATGATGTCCGGCGCGTTCAGCTCGAGCAGCCTGCGCAGGCGGTTGTTGCGGTTGATGACGCGACGGTACAGGTCGTTCAGGTCCGACGTCGCGAAGCGTCCGCCGTCGAGCGGCACGAGCGGCCGCAGGTCGGGCGGCAGCACCGGCAGCATGGTCAGAACCATCCACTGCGGGCTGTTGCCCGATTCGATGAAGGACTCGAGCAGCTTGAGGCGCTTGGTGAGGCGCTTGATCTTGGTCTCGGAGGTCGTGCCCCCGATCTCCGTGCGCACCTTGCCCGTCTCGGTCGCGAGATCGATCGACTTCAGGAGCTCGAGGATCGCCTCGGCGCCCATGCGCGCGTCGAACTCGTCGCCGTACTTCTCGATCGCCTCGAGATACATCTCGTTCGACATGAGCTGGCCGCGCTCGAGCGGCGTCATGCCCGGGTCGACGACCACGAAAGCCTCGAAGTACAGCACGCGCTCGAGGTCCCTGAGCGTCATGTCGACCATCAGGCCGATGCGCGAGGGGAGCGACTTCAGGAACCAGATGTGCGCGACCGGGCTCGCGAGCTCGATGTGGCCCATGCGCTCGCGCCGGACCTTCGACTGCGTGACCTCGACGCCGCACTTCTCGCAGACGACGCCGCGGTGCTTCAGGCGCTTGTACTTGCCGCAAAGGCACTCGTAGTCCTTCACGGGCCCGAAGATCTTGGCGCAGAACAAGCCGTCACGCTCCGGCTTGAAGGTCCGGTAATTGATCGTTTCGGGCTTGCGCACCTCGCCGTAGGACCACGACTTGATCATGTCCGGCGATGTCAGCGCGATCCGGATCGAGTCGAAATTCTCGACCTGGACCTGGGGCTTGAAGAATTTCATGAGGTCTTTCATTCGTTCATCCTTCCTGCTCGAGCTCGATATTGATCGCGAGCGACCGGATTTCCTTGACCAGCACGTTGAAGGATTCCGGCATGCCGGCGTCCATCGAGTGGTTGCCGTCCACGATGTTCTTGTACATCTTGGTGCGGCCGTTCACGTCGTCCGACTTGACGGTCAGCATTTCCTGCAGCGTGTACGCGGCGCCGTAGGCCTCGAGCGCCCACACTTCCATCTCGCCGAAGCGCTGGCCGCCGAATTGCGCCTTTCCGCCCAGCGGCTGCTGGGTGACGAGGCTGTAAGGCCCGGTCGAACGCGCGTGCATCTTGTCGTCGACCAGGTGGTTCAGCTTCAGCATGTACATGTAGCCGACGGTGACCTGCCGGTCGAAGGCCTCGCCCGTGCGCCCGTCGGTCAGGTTCGTCTGGCCGCTCGTCGGCAGGTCCGCGAGTTCGAGCAGGCCCTTGATCTCGGCCTCGCTCGCGCCGTCGAACACCGGCGTCGCCATCGGCACGCCGTCGACGAGGTTTTTTGCCAGCTCGAGGATTTCCGCGTCACTGAACGCGGAAATTTCCTCTTTCTGTCCACCCGTCGTGTTGTAGACACGGTCGAGGAACTTGCGAAGCTCCACGACCGCGTTCTGCGCCTCGATCATGCGGCCGATCTTTTCGCCGAGGCCCTTGGCGGCCCAGCCGAGATGGGTCTCGAGGATCTGCCCGATGTTCATGCGCGACGGTACGCCGAGCGGATTCAGCACGATGTCGATCGGCCTTCCGTCGGCGAGGTACGGCATGTCCTCGACCGGAACGATCGTGGACACGACGCCCTTGTTGCCGTGACGGCCCGCCATCTTGTCGCCCGGCTGGATGCGGCGCTTCACGGCGAGGTAGACCTTGACCATCTTGAGCACGCCCGGCGCGAGGTCGTCGCCCTGCGTGATCTTCGTCTTCTTCGCCTCGAAACGGCGCTCGAATTCCTTGTGCTGCTCGGCGAGCCGGCGGCGCGCGGCCTCGAGCGCCTCGGAGGGACCCTCGTCCCGCATCCGGATCTCGAACCACTCCTCGCGCGGCAGTTCGTCGAGAAACTCCGCGGTCACGGCCGTACCCGCCTTGAGCCGGCGCGGTCCGCCGCTCGCGGTCTCGCCTTCGAGCTCGCCGCGCAGCCGCGAGAAGAGGTCGTCTTCGAGGATGCGGCGCTGGTCGTTCAGGTCCTTGCGGACCTTCTCGATCTCCGCCTTCTGGATCGCGAGCGCCCGGCTGTCCTTCTCCACGCCGTCGCGGGTGAAGACGCGCACGTCGATGACGGTTCCGTCCATGCCCGGAGGCACGCGCAGCGACGTGTCCTTCACGTCGGAGGCCTTCTCTCCGAAGATCGCGCGCAGGAGCTTCTCCTCCGGCGTCAGCTGGGTCTCGCCCTTCGGCGTGACCTTGCCGACCAGGATGTCGCCCGCCTTGACCTCGGCTCCGATGAACACGATGCCGGCTTCATCCAGCTTCGCGAGCGCGGTGTCGCCGACATTCGGGATGTCCGCGGTGATCTCTTCAGGCCCGAGCTTGGTGTCCCGCGCGACGCAGGTCAGCTCCTCGATGTGGATGGTCGTGAAGCGGTCTTCCACGACCACGCGCTCCGAAATCAGGATCGAGTCCTCGAAGTTGTAGCCGTTCCACGGCATGAACGCGACCAGCATGTTCTGGCCGAGCGCGAGCTCGCCGAGGTGCGTCGACGGCCCGTCCGCCAGCACGTCGCCTTTCGCGATCGTATTGCCGACACGCACGAGCGGCTGCTGGTTGATGCAGGTGTTCTGGTTCGAGCGCGTGTACTTCGTCAGGTTGTAGATGTCGACGCCCGGCTCGCCCGCCGTGACCTCGCCCTCGTTGACGCGCACGACGATGCGGGACGCGTCGACGGAATCGACCGCGCCGCCCCGGCGCGCGATGACCGCGACACCCGAGTCGATTGCGACCGTGCGCTCGATTCCCGTGCCGACCAGCGGCGTGGACGAGCGCAGCGTCGGCACCGCCTGGCGCTGCATGTTCGAGCCCATGAGGGCGCGGTTCGCGTCGTCATGCTCGAGAAACGGGATCAGCGCGGCCGCGACCGACACGATCTGGCGCGGCGACACGTCCATGTACTCGATGCGCTCGGACGGCATCAGGGTGAACTCGTTCTGGTAGCGGCACGAGACGAGCTCGCCGGTGAAGCGGCCCTTTTCGTCGAGCGGCGCATTCGCCTGCGCGATCACGAACTCGCTCTCCTCGATCGCCGACAGGTAGTCGACGTCGCCGGTGACGCGCTTCTCGCGCACGCGCCGGTACGGCGTCTCGAGGAAGCCGTACTTGTTGGTGCGCGCGTAGACCGCGAGCGAGTTGATCAGCCCGATATTCGGTCCTTCCGGCGTCTCGATCGGGCAGACGCGGCCGTAATGTGTGGGGTGCACGTCGCGCACCTCGAATCCGGCGCGCTCGCGCTTGAGACCGCCCTCGCCGAGCGCCGAGACGCGGCGCTTGTGCGTGATCTCGGAGAGCGGGTTGTTCTGGTCCATGAACTGCGAGAGCTGCGAGGAGCCGAAGAACTCCTTGACCGCCGCGGCCACGGGCTTCGCGTTGATCATGTCCTGCGGGTTGATCTCCTCGTTCTCGGCGAGCGTCAGGCGCTCCTTCACGGCGCGCTCGACGCGCACGAGGCCGATGCGGAAGGCGACTTCCGCCATCTCGCCGACGCAGCGCACGCGACGGTTGCCGAGGTGGTCGATGTCGTCCACCTTGCCGTCGCCGTTCTTGATCGCGATCAGCGTGCGGAGCACGTCGACGACGTCCGACATCTCCTCGCCGTACTTGGCGACGAGTCCGCGGCCGGATTCGTCCTTGCGCAGATCCGCGACGGTCGAGAAATAGCGGCCGTCGTACAGGATGCCCGGCTCTTCGAGCCAGCGTTCGGCCTCGGCACCGGCCAGATCCGCCGGGAACGTGCGATTGACGCGTCGATTGAACTTCATGCGGCCGACGGCCGACAGGTCGTAGCGCTCGCCGTTGAAGAACAGGTTGTGGAACAGGTTCTCGGCGGCGTCCTTCGTCGGCGGCTCGCCCGGGCGCATCATGCGGTAGATCTCGATCAGCGCCTCGAGGCGGGTCGTCGAGGCGTCGATGCGGAGCGTGTCCGAAATGTACGGGCCGCGGTCCAGGTCGTTGACGTAAAGCGTGCCGATCTCCGGCACGTTCGCGCCCACGAAGCGCTCGACCAGCGCCGTCGTCAAGGCGTCGTTCGCATTGGCAAGCACTTCGCCGGTCGACGGATCGACGACGTCGTGAGCGAGGACCTTGCCCTCGAGGTACGCGACCGGCACGTGAAGGCGGCGCACGCCCGCTTCCTCGAGCTGGCGCACGTGACGCGCGGTGATGCGGCGCCCTTCCTCGACGATGACCTTGCCGTTCGCACTGATCTCGAACATCGCGATCTCGCCGCGCAGGCGCTCGGGCACGAGCTCGAGCTCGGGCCCCTTCTTCGTCAGGTGCACCGTGTTGCGGTCGAAGAACATCCTCAGGATGTCGGAATTCGAGTATCCGAGCGCGCGCAGAAGGATCGTCACCGGCAGCTTGCGGCGCCGGTCGATGCGCGCAAACACGCAGTCTTTCGCGTCGAACTCGAAGTCGAGCCAGGAGCCGCGGTACGGGATCACGCGCGCCTGGAACAGGAGCTTGCCCGAGCTGTGCGTCTTGCCCTTGTCGTGGTCGAAGATCACGCCGGGACTGCGGTGCAGCTGCGACACGATCACGCGCTCGGTGCCGTTGACGATGAAGGTGCCGTTCTCGGTCATGAGCGGCAGCTCGCCGAGGTAGACCTCCTGCTCGATCGCGCGCTTGACGCGCGAGGCGCCCGGCGATTCCTTGTCCATGACGCGGAGCCGCAGCCGGACGCGGAGCGGCGCGGCATAGGTGAGCCCGCGCATCTGGCATTCCTTGACGTCGAACACCGGCTCGCCGAGGTAGTAGTAGACGTACTCGAGCGTCGCGTTGCCCGAATAGCTCTTGATCGGGAACACGCTCTGAAACGCCGCGTGCAGGCCGGCACGCCGAAGGTGCTGGTCGATGATCGTCTTTTCCTGTTCCTCCGAGAGCAGGCGCCCGCCCGCGACCTGCCCGCCCGAGTGCGACGACAGCTCGGCGTGCAGCGCGCGCGACTCGGCGAGCTGCAGGAACTGCGCGTACGACTCGGTCTGGATCGCGAGCAGCGGCGGAACGTCCAGAATGCCCTGGCGCTTGCCAAAGTTTTTCCGGATGCGCTTCTTCTCGGTGAACGTATAGGCCATCTGCATCACCACTATTTTGTGAATACCAAACAAGACACGGGCACGCGACCGCCTCCCTCACGGGAGCCAGTGCGGCCGGTGTCCGGTGCCACGGACTGCGAGGCTTTCTGCCCTCGCATGGAGGTCGTTACTTGACCTCGACCGTGGCGGCGGCGTCTTCGAGCTGCTTCTTGAACTTCTCCGCGTCCGCCTTCGACACGCCTTCCTTGACGGCCGACGGAGCGCCTTCCACCAGGTCCTTGGCTTCCTTGAGGCCGAGACCCGTTATCTCGCGGATCACCTTGATCACGGTGACCTTTTTCTCTGCCGGATAGGCCTTCAGCGTGACCGTGAACTCGGTCTGTTCCTCGGCAGCCGGTGCGGCGGCGCCGCCCGCGGGACCTGCCGCCATCGCGACCGGCGCGGCGGCGGTGACGCCGAACTTTTCTTCCATCATCTTCACGAGGTCGACGACGTCCATGATCGTCATGCTCGAAATCGCCTCGAGAATCTGTTCCTTGCTAGCAGCCATTGCCATCTCTCCAGATATATATGTGTGTCAGTAACCCGATTTCAACCGGCTCGCCGCTCACGCGGTTTTCGTGTCCTTCACTGCCGCCACCGTGCGCACGAACTTTGCGCAGGGTTCGGCAAGCGTCCGCACGAATTTCGTGACCGGCGCCTTCATGACGCCGAGAAGCATCGAGAGGGCTTGCGCCTTCGTCGGCAGACCCGCGACGCGGTCGATCTCGGAGGCGGCGTAAACCTGCCCGCCGAGCGAAACCAGCGTCGGGACCAGCTTGTCGTTTCCCTTGGCGAACTCCTTGACGACGCGGGCGGCGGCGCCCGGGTCTTCCTGGGAGAACGCAAGGATCAGCGGTCCCTTGAGATTGCCTGCGATGCACTCGTACGGCGTACCCGTGACCGCGCGACGCGCCAGCGTGTTCTTGACGACCCGCATGTAGACGCCGGCCTGGCGCGCCTTCGCGCGAAGCCCCGTCAGCTGCGAGACCGTCAGGCCACGATATTCCGCCGCGACAACCGAATGCGCGGTCTGCGCAACGGCCTGCACCTCGGTCACCATCGCCTGCTTGTCTTCCAGTCTCAGTCCCATCCAACCCTCCTTGCGGTGGGACCGGCCAGTGCTCTGACTCGGGTTCCACCATCTGCGCTGGCGTCCATTAAGGGGCCGGTGCCCCGCCTGCGGTCTTCGATGGCCCGGGCCGACGCCCGGACTACGAAAAAAATCCTTCTCAGATGCCGAGCGACGCGCGATCCACGGCGAGGCCGGGACCCATCGTCGAGGACACCGATACGCGCTGCATGAACACGCCCTTCGAAGTCGAAGGCTTGTGCTTCTGGATGTCCGCGATCAGCGCCAACAGGTTTTCCTTGAGCGCCTCGGGCTTGAAGCTCGCCTTGCCGATCGTGCAGTGGACGATTCCGGCCTTATCGGTGCGGTAGCGCACCTGGCCTGCCTTCGCGTTCCTGACGGCGCCCGCGACGTCCGGAGTCACCGTGCCGACCTTCGGGTTCGGCATCAGGCCGCGCGGACCGAGGATCTGGCCGAGCTGCCCGACGACGCGCATCGCGTCCGGGCTCGCGATCACGACGTCGAAGTCCATCTGGCCCGCCTTCACTTTTTCGGCAAGATCCTCGAAGCCCACGATATCGGCGCCCGCTTCGCGCGCGGCGTCTGCATTCTTGCCCTGGGTGAACACGGCGACTCGCACCTTCTTGCCGGTGCCGTTCGGCATCACGGTCGAGCCGCGCACCTGCTGGTCCGATTTCGCCGCATCGACGCCGAGATTGATCGCGACGTCCACGGTCTCGTCGAACTTCGCGTTCGCGAATTCCTTGACGAGCGCAACCGCTTCGTCGATCGGATACGCATGGCCGGGCTTCACGCGCTCGGTCCACGGCTTCTGGCGCTTGGATACGCTTGCCATGTCAGACGCCCTCCACGTCGACGCCCATGCTGCGGGCGCTTCCGGCGATGGTCCGCACGGCCGCCTCAAGGCTCGACGCAGTCAGGTCGGGCATTTTCGCCTTTGCGATCTCCTCGAGCTGCTTCCGGGAGATCTTGCCGACCTTCTTGGTGTTCGGCGTGCCGGAGCCCTTCTCGATGCCGATCGCCTTGCGCACCAGCACGGCGGCTGGCGGCGTCTTCAAGACGAAAGTGAAGCTGCGATCGCTGTACACCGTGATGATCACGGGGATTGGCAGGCCCTTCTCTTCCTTCTGCGTCGCCGCGTTGAACTGCTTGCAGAATTCCATGATGTTGACGCCCTGCTGGCCGAGCGCCGGTCCAACCGGCGGGCTGGGATTCGCCGCACCCGCAGGAATCTGCAGCTTGATATAGCCCTGTACTTTCTTAGCCATCGTTCCTCGCTCCCGGGTGCAGGCGCCTTACGGCTCCCCGGTTCAGACCTTCTCCACCTGCCCGAAGTCCAACTCGACCGGCGTCGACCGGCCGAGAATCTGGACCGCGACCTGCAGGCGGCTCTTTTCGTAGTTGACCGACTCGACGACACCGGTGAAATCGTTGAACGGCCCGTCGACCACGCGCACGACTTCGCCCGGCTCGAACAAGACTTTCGGCTTCGGCTTCTCGACGCCTTCCTCGACACGGCGGAGAATCGCGTTCGCTTCCTTGTCCGTGATCGGCGCGGGTTTCTCCGGCGTGCCGCCGATGAAACCGAGCACCTTCGGCGTCTCTTTCACGAGGTGCCACGCTTCGTCGTCCATCGCCATCTGCACCAGCACATAGCCGGGGAAGAACTTGCGCTCGCTGCGGCGCTTCTGGCCGGCGCGCATCTCGACGACTTCCTCGGTCGGCACCAGCACGTCGCCGAACTTCTCATCGAGTCCGTGGAGCTTGATGCGCTCCTTCAGGCTGTTCGCAACCTTGTGCTCGAAGTTCGAGTAGGCGTGCACGACGTACCAGTTCAGAGACACGAGATCAGCCTCCCTGTCCGGTCACGTGCCGGGCGCCCCAGGCAAGCGCCATGTCCACGAGCCAGAAAAACACGCCAAGCGCCATCACGAACACGAACACCACGAGCGTCGTACGCCAGGTTTCCTGGCGCGTCGGCCAGACCATCTTGCGAAGCTCCACGCGCGAGGACTGGACGTAGTTCCACAGTTCGCGCCCGGGCTCCGACCAGTAGAGCAGCACGAGCCCGCCGATCAATCCGCCGAGCACCATCAGCACGCGGAGCACCTGCGGCTCGTTCTCGAACCAGTAGTACGCGATGACGCCCGCGAGCAGCGCGGCGGCGGCCAGCACCAGCTTGAAGGCGTCGACCAATCCGACGCCGGCTTTCTCGACTTGCTCGTTCATCCGTTTCCATTAGCTGGCAGGGCAGGAGGGAATCGAACCCCCAACCTGCGGTTTTGGAGACCGCCGCTCTGCCAATTGAGCTACTGCCCTGTCGTTGTCGCCCTTACTTCAGCACTTTGGAGACGACGCCGGCACCGACGGTGCGGCCGCCCTCGCGGATCGCGAAGCGCAGGCCTTCCTCCATCGCGATCGGCGCAATCAGCTCCACCACCATCTTGATGTTGTCGCCCGGCATCACCATCTCGACCCCGGCCGGCAGCTCGATGTTGCCGGTCACGTCGGTGGTGCGGAAATAAAACTGCGGCCGATAACCTTTGAAGAAAGGGGTATGGCGGCCGCCTTCCTCCTTGGTCAGCACGTACACCTCGCACTCGAACTGCGTGTGCGGGTTGATCGAACCCGGCTTCGCCAGCACCTGGCCGCGCTCCACTTCCTCGCGCTTGGTGCCGCGCAGCAATACGCCCACGTTGTCACCCGCCTGGCCCTCGTCCAGCAGCTTCCTGAACATCTCCACCCCGGTGCAGGTGGTCTTGGTGGTCGGCTTCAGCCCCACGATCTCGATCTCGTCGTTGACCTTGACGATGCCGCGCTCGATGCGACCGGTCACCACCGTGCCGCGGCCCGAGATCGAGAACACGTCCTCGATCGGCATCAAAAACGGCTTGTCGATCACCCGCACCGGCGTCGGGATGTAGCGGTCCATCTCCGCCACCAGCTTCACCACCGAGTCGGCACCGAGCTCGCCGGCCGCGCCCTCGAGCGCCTTCAAGGCGGAGCCGCGCACGATCGGCGTGTCGTCGCCCGGGAACTGGTACTTCGACAGCAGCTCGCGTACTTCCATCTCCACCAGCTCGATCAGCTCGGCGTCGTCCACCATGTCGCACTTGTTCAAATACACCACGATGTAGGGCACGCCCACCTGGCGCGCCAGCAGAATGTGCTCGCGCGTCTGCGGCATCGGACCGTCCGCCGCACTCACCACCAGAATCGCGCCGTCCATCTGCGCCGCGCCCGTGATCATGTTCTTCACGTAGTCGGCATGGCCCGGACAATCGACGTGCGCGTAATGCCGCACCGCCGACTGGTACTCGACGTGCGCAGTCGCAATCGTGATGCCGCGCGCCTTCTCCTCCGGCGCCTTGTCGATCTGGTCGTAGGCCGTGAACTCGCCGCCGTTCTTCTCCGCCATCACCTTGGTCAACGCCGCCGTCAGCGTCGTCTTGCCATGATCCACATGCCCAATCGTCCCCACGTTCACGTGAGGCTTGGAGCGAACGAATTTTTCCTTAGCCACGACACACCTCTGTCTTCTCTTTCGTTATGGAGCCCACGACCGGAATCGAACCGGTGACCTCGTCCTTACCAAGGACGTGCTCTACCGACTGAGCTACGTGGGCCCAGGTCAACCCGACTGGAGCGGGTGATGGGAATCGAACCCACGTCATCAGCTTGGAAGGCTGAGGTTCTACCATTGAACTACACCCGCATTCCTTCACGCCGCGCATACGCAGGTAACGTGGGTCGCCAAAGAAGCCGAGCCACCGGTTGTCCGAACAACTCTGGTGGAGGGGGTAGGATTCGAACCTACGAAGGCATGAGCCAGCAGATTTACAGTCTGCCCCCGTTGGCCGCTTGGGTACCCCTCCCAAATTGAGCCGCGTATTTTCGTTTGCGCGGCCTCTGCTGTCAACGCTCAAAAGACTGCTAAGTGGCTGATCCCGGTCGAGGAACGCGCCTACCGAATCCCGTAGCCGCGGGCGACCAGAATCCCGAGCAAGGGAAGGATCAGCCAGAGACCCAGACCGAGGGCGATGCTCGCCCGGACGCGCTCGACTTCCCGGGTCAGGGGCGCGAAGGACGGAGCCGTCCGCGCTTCCCGGTTCCAACGGACGTATTGCAGGGTCGGTGTGAGGGCCACCAGGGCGACGGCGAGAAAGATCGTGATCTTCAACCAGAACAATCGGTTAGCGAAGTAATAGGCCGCGTCTTGGCCGTAGTAGAGGGCCCGCGTCAGCCCTGTCGCCAGGGTCGCGATCCAGGCAAGCCAATAGCCGAGATCGACCGTCCCAAGCATTCGCGCCTGGGTCCGGTCCGGCATGCGCCGGCACATCCAATATTCGGTGAGGAGGAGCCCAGCCGCGAGGCCGAAGGCGAGCAGGTGCAGCCAGGCAAAAAGCGCCGCGATGACCGGGGGCCCCGCCGGCATTTCAGCTCCCTATCAGACGGGCAAAGCCCGCGGCGTCCATGTTGGAGCCGCAAACGATGATCCCCACCCGACGGCCGGCGAGCCGCTCGCGGAGCGGCCCGAGCAAAGCCGCGGTCGCGGCGGCGCCGGCGGGTTCAACAGCAAGCCGCGCGTGTTCGAGCAGGAATCGCATTGCCGCGATCATCTCGGCGTCGTGGATCCGCACCAGTTCGTCGATGTGCGCGCGGCACAACGCGAAGGAAATCGGCAACGCATAGGGCGCGCCCAGGCTGTCGGCGATCGTGTCGATCTTGTCGATCGCCTGCGGCGAGCCGGCAGCAAAGCTTCGGAACATCGTGTCCGCGCCGTAGGGCTCGACGCCCAGCACTTCGCACTCGGGCCTGATGAGCTTGATTGCCGTGGAAACGCCTGCCGCGAGACCGCCGCCGCCGATAGGCACGATCACCGCGTCGAGATCCGGCGCCTGCTCGAGAAATTCGAGCCCGAGCGTGCCTGTGCCTGTCGCTACGCGAAGTCCCTCGAACGGGTGGATCAGCGTGCGCCCTTCCCTGTCCTGGATTTCCTGCACGCGGCGGAAAGCTTCGTGAAAATCCGGGGCGAACTCGATCTCGGCGCCATAGCGCCGGCATTCCGCGACGCGGAATGGATTGGCGCCGACCTTCATGACGACCTTGGCGCTCGTGCCGACGGTGTGCGCGGCGAACGCGGCAGCGATCGCGTGATTGCCGGCGCTGATCGCGCAAATGCCGCGGCGGCGCTCGGCCTCGCCGAGCGCGAGCATGTTGAGGAGTGCACCGCGCGCCTTGAAGCTTCCGGTGCGCTGGAAAAGCTCGAGCTTCAGGACCGGTTTCGTGCCCGGCGCGAAAGCGGCTTCCACCGCCGGTCCCGACAGGGGCTGAATCGGCGTCTTCAGGATACGGTCGCCGAGCAAGGCCCGCGCTTCGCGGATTTCCGCCAGCACCAGCCGGGGTGCCGCTTCAGGTAGGGCATTCATCGGCCGGCATGGTATCGGATCGACCGCAATCAGCGGGTTACCGCACCGCAAAAACCGATTGTCGGACCGAGCTTTCCACGCCTCCCCACGGTCGGCATACTGGTCCCGTTCGGACTTGAAGGCCTAGAAGTACGCGGGGATGAGAGGTATGGAGCGCCGCCTGCACAGCCGGCATCGCGCCCGCGCCACGGTTTATGTGGTGGTGCCGGGGCGTCGCGGCTCGCTTTGCAAAGCCCATAACCTGAGCGCGAACGGAGTCTTTGTCGAAACCCGTAATCTGGGCCTCGCGAAGGGCTCCCTCGTGGAACTGGCGTTCGCGATCAATCTCGGGGCCATCACCAAAATTCATCGCCGCAAAGCGATCGTCGCCCATGTCTCACGGGGCGGCACTGGCCTTAAAATGGAGTGCTACGCGGCGCGCTGAAGCGCCGGCGAGACTCGATTTCCATGTCGGGCAGGGTTCCCGGTCCCGCGGGGGACGGGGACCCTTCCCGTTTTTTTGAAGCACGGGGCGCCACGTCATGGCAAAGATCTACGACAGCATCCTTCAGACCATCGGCCGCACGCCGCTCGTGCGACTCAACAAGATCGGCCGCGACCTGCCGGGCAGGATCGTGCTGAAACTCGAGTTCTTCAATCCCTGCGCGAGCGTCAAGGATCGCATCGGCGTCAGCATGATCGAGGCGCTCGAGAAGCAGGGCCGCATCAAGCCGAACACGGTTCTCGTCGAGCCGACGAGCGGCAACACCGGCATCGGGCTCGCCTTCGTCGCCGCAGCAAAGGGCTATCGACTCGTGCTGACGATGCCAGAGACGATGAGCATGGAACGGCGGCGCATGCTGACCGCCTTCGGCGCCGAACTCGTGCTGACCGAGGGCGCCAAGGGCATGAAGGGCGCAATCGCGCGCGCGGAGGAAATCGTCGCGAGCGACCCGGAGCGCTTCCTGCTCGTCGGCCAGTTCAGCAATCCGGCAAATCCCGAGATCCACCGGCGCACCACGGCCGAGGAGATCTGGGAAGACACCGAGGGCGCCGTCGACATCCTCATCTCCGGCATCGGCACCGGCGGCACGATCACCGGCGTCAGCGAAGTCATCAAGAAGCGCAAGCCGGGCTTTCTCGCGGTCGCGGTCGAGCCGGCGGCAAGTCCCGTGCTCTCCGGCGGCCAGCCGGGTCCGCACAAGATCGCGGGCATCGGCGCAGGCTTCATCCCCGAGATCCTGAACACCAAGATCATCGACGAGATCATCCAGGTCACGAACGAGCAGGCGGCCGAGTACGCGCGCATGCTCGGGCGCGAAGAAGGAGTCCTCGTCGGCATCAGTTCGGGCGCCGCGTTGTATGCGGGACTCCAGGTCGCCGCGCGCGCGGAGAACAAGGACAAGCTGATCGTGATCATCATTCCGAGCTTCGGCGAGCGGTATCTCACGACCTGGCTCTACGAGGAAATGCCGGCCAGTGGGCCACGCATCGTCCCGGCCTGACGCGGCGCCTGTTGGCGTGCACGCCAAGCTCGCCGAGAGCCTGATGGCCTCGGGCGACCCCGACTACCAGCTGCTCCAGGAAGGCTATTGGCCCGACCGCGCCGTTGTCCTCGGCGCGATCGACCGATTGCACCGGCTGCTGATGGCGGAGTCCCTCCCGGATACGGAGCCTGCGGAGGCTCCGGTCGCCCGGATTGCCCGCGAGCTCGCCGAGATCGAGGCGGCGCTCACACCACAGGTGCGGCACGCGTTCGAGCTGCCGGCGCGGCTCGGCGAAGCCGGCGCATTGGATGCCGAGGCGGCCGCGACCGCGGCCGACCGGGTCGTCGGCGAGTTGCTCGTGCGCCTCCCGACGATCCGCGAGCGCGTATTCGACGATGCGCGCGCGGCCTGGCGCAGCGACCCCTCCTGCCGTCACCCGATCGAGGCGCTCTACGCCTATCCGGGCGTATTCGCGATCACGCGCCACCGCATCGCCCACATCTTCTACGAACTCGACGTGCCGCTCCTGCCGCGCCTGCTCGCCGAGGATGCGCATCGCCGTACCGGCATCGACATCAATGCCGGCGCTCAGATCGGCCGCGAATTCTTCATCGACCACGGCACGGGCGTCGTGATCGGCGAAACGGCGGTCGTTGGCGATCGCGTCACGCTCTATCAGGGCGTGACGCTCGGCGCCAAGAGTTTTCCGGTGGACACGTCCACCGGCCGCCTGGTCAAGGGACTTCCGCGCCATCCGATCGTCGAAGACGACGTCACGATCTACGCGAGCGCGACGGTGCTCGGGCGCATCACCGTCGGTCGCGGCAGCATCATCGGTGGCAACGTCTGGCTCACGCACAGCGTGCCGCCGAACACGCGCGTCGCGCAGGCGGCGCCGCAGCAGGGCGGATTCGAACACGGCGGCGGCATCTGACGGCGACATGCGGCGCAGGATTTCGCGCCGCGAATTCAACCGCCTGGCGGCCGTCACCGGTGCGCTCGCACTGGTTCCCTTCGGCGACGCGCATTCACAGGTCCGTTTCGCATCGCCGCCCTTCCAGCTCGGCGTCGCATCGGGCGATCCTGTCGGCCGACGGTTTCGTGATCTGGACGCGGCTTGCACCCGAACCATTCGACGCCGCTTACCTCGGCCAGACGATCTTCGAGGTCGCCTGGGAGGTCGCCGAAGATCCGGGATTCGCTCGCATCGTGAAGCAGGACGTCGCCTGGGCACGGCCGCATCTTGCGCACGCGGTGCACGTCGTGGTCGACGGCCTGCAGCCTGGCCGCGAATATTTCTACCGCTTTCGCCTCGGTCGCTACGAAAGCGCCGTCGGCCGCGCGCTGACTTGCCCCGCGCCTGACGCAGCCGTCGACACGCTCAAGTTCGCGTTCGCCTCCTGCGCGCACTACGAGCAGGGTTTCTTCTCGGCCTATCGCTACATGGCCGAGGACCGGCCCGACCTCGTCCTGATGCTCGGCGACTACATTTATGAAGACTCCTGGGGCGATCGCCGCGTGCGTCAGTTCGATCCAGCTTGAGGCCGTGACCCTCGCTGACTACCGTCGGCGGTACACGCAGTACCGCACGGACCCTGATCTTCAGGCTGCGCATGCGGCCTGTCCCTGGCTCGTGACCTGGGACGATCACGAAGTGGACAACGACTACGTCGGGCTCACGAGCGAACACGAACTCTGCGGCGGCGCTGCGGTGCGCGAGACGTTTCCAGCGCGCCGCAGAGCAGCGTATCAGGCCTGGTACGAACACATGCCGGTCCGGCCTTCGCGTCTCGCGCCCGACATGGCGGTGCGGATTTACGGCTCGGTCGACTGGGGCCGGCTCGCGCGTTTCTATGTGCTCGACACGCGGCAGTACCGCTCGGTGCAGGTGTGCCCGAACCTGCCGACGGCCGAGCGCTGCGATTTCGAGCGCGGTCGCAAGATCCTGTTCGGCGGCGCGGGCGGCGCCAGCTTCATCGATCCACAGGAACCCGCCTGCAAGGCGGCGCTCGCGGATGTCTCGCGCACCGTGCTCGGCGACGCACAGGAGCGCTGGCTCGACGGCGCTCTCGAAGAAAGCGCCGCGGCCTGGAACATTCTCGCGCAGAACGTGATGGTGATGACGGTCGCGGAAGGCACGGCGGAATCACCGCGCCATTACAGCGACGCCTGGGCGGGGTACCCGCCGGCACGCGAGCGCTTGCTCGCCTCGCTTGTGAAGCACGGCACCGCGAATCCGGTCGTCCTGACTGGCGACATTCATTCCTTCTGGGTCAACGAGGTCGCGAATGCCGCGGGCCGGCCGGTCGCCGTCGAGCTCGTCGCCTCGTCGATTGCGACCAGCACCTACGACAAGAGCGCCACTCTGCCGCTCAATCCCGGCGCGAAATTCCACGACGGGCGGCACAACGGCTACGTACGCTGCGTGCTCGGCCGCGACCGGCTCCAGGCCGACATCGTCACGATCGACGATCGCGAGGATCCACGAAGCGGCCGGCAGGTCGCGGAATCATTCGAAATCCGCGCCGCCGAATCGCGCGTTAACCGCATCGCTTAGTCGCGAGCGGCCGGGACGCGGCGAGCGAGAGCGTAAGTTCCGGCAGCTCGAGCGAGCCGGGGTCCCGGCCGCTCGCGTTTACGTGATGGTGCCGGCGGAGGGAGTCGAACCCCCGACCTGAGGTTTACAAAACCACTGCTCTACCAACTGAGCTACGCCGGCGGCGGGCGGCATTTTAGCCTTTTGCCGCGCCGCCTTGCCGATTGCCGCTCGCGAGATGCACGAAGAGCCCAAGGAGTGCCATCGCCCAGACGATCACGGAGCTCGACGGCAGATCGGTCACGACCGACAGCGCAAGCCCGGCGACATAGCTCGCGAATCCGAGCAGATAGCCGCTCAACAATTGACGGTTTGCAGCCATCCGGTAGGTCGCAACGGCCGGCACTATCAGGCTCGTGAAGACGAGATACACGCCGACCAGCTGCACCGAAGCGGTCACCATCACGGCGAACAGCAGGTAGAACCCGATCCGGCCGATCCGCTCGCGCCACAGGAACCAGACGACCGCGAAGATCGCCGTAAGAATCGCGGTGCGAATCAACTGGGCCTGCGACACCCAGAGAATCTGGCCGGACAGCAGGTCCTTGAGGTTCTCACCGCCATGCGGATCGTTCGCGAGCAGCAGGATCTGCGCGGCCGATGCCAGCACGAAGAGGATTCCGATCAGCGCCTCCTGCGCCTCTGGCCGCTTGCGTTCGGTCCAGGTCAGGAGGATCGCGCCTGCAAGCGCCGCCGCGCCTGCGGCCGCCTGCGCGGACCAGCCTTCGACCGGCAGGCCGAAGCTGCTCGCCGCAATTACGCCGAGCCCTGCGACCTGCGCGATCGCGAGATCGATGAACACGATCCCGCGCGCGAAGACCTGTTGCCCCAGCGGCACATGCGAAACGACGACCAGGAGGCCCGCGATCAGCGCTGGCCACAGAATGCTCATCTCTGTCGAAAAAAGATTCATGGCGCGGCGCTGAGGAGACGATCAAGTGTGTCGTCGAACAGTCCGAAGAGATCCTTCGCCGCGGGCGTCCCGCCGACCGAGAACGGCAGCACGACCATCCGCGCCTTCACCCGTTCCGACAGCCATTTTCCGGCCTTCGGATCATTGTAAGCATTCACGAGGATCATGCGCGGCGGCGTTTCCGACAATTGGGTGACGAGCTGACCGAGATATCCAGCGCTCGGCGGCACGCCGGGTTTGGGTTCGATCGAGGCAAGCTCCTTCATGCCGAGCCATCGGCAAAGGTAGGCCTGGTCGCGATGCATGATCACGACCGGCACGCCCTTGAGCGGCGCCGCGCGGCTCAGCCAGCGGTTCATCGCCTCGTCCCAGCGCCTGGCGAAATCGCCGGCGCGTTCGGAGTAGTACCCAGAACCCGCCGGATCGAGCGCGGACAGCTTTGCTGTCAGCGCCTTGGCGACGGCGGCGATGTTCCGCGGATCGAGCTGCACATGCGGATTGCCTTGCGGATGAATGTCGCCAAGCGAGCGGTCGAGTCGCGACGGAACTTCGATCAGCTGCAGGTGGGCCGTTGCCTCGAAGTAGCCGGGTGCGCCCCGCTGGATTCGTGCGTTGCCGGCCTCCTGCAGGAGCACCGGCAGCCAGCCGACTTCAAGCTCCGCGCCGTTCGCGACAACGAGGTCCGCCGTGCGCGCCCGCGCGATCAGACTCGGCTTCGCGTCGACGCGATGCACGTCCTGCAACGCGTTCGTCGCCGTGTAGACATCGACGCGCTCGCCGCCGAGCTCGGTCGCGAGCGCCCCCCAGTCGGCAGTCGTGGCGAGAATACGGACTGCAGCCTGGGCCTGCAGCGTCAGCGTGAGAAACAGCAGCGCCAGGGCGCCGCGAATGAATGATTTCATGAGTGCGGCTCCTAGTACTTGTGTGCGCCGTGGGCGCCGATGCCGAACAGGTATTGCAGAAACAGCTGCCGGTCCGTGTCGCCGTCGTCACGTGCCTCGTCCCAGGCGTATTGCAGACGCAAGCGTGAGAACTCGCTCGGGTTCCAGTCGACCATCACGGTCGTGCGGCTCGGATCCCCCGATAGCAGGGACGGGAACGCCTCCGCGGGCAGGACGCCCGACGATACGAGCGCGATCCGCGGCGTGCCGGAATCAAGCGAGTCGAAGCGCAACCCCGCGCGCCAGTGCGGACGGAACTGGTAGACGCTTTGCAAGTACCAGCCGGACTGCGTGCTGCGATAGGCATCCGAGAGCCCGGCGTTCTCTACGTCGAATGCCAGATCACCGGTCTCTTCGCGATGCAGGTACTCGCCCTGGAGCTTGAGGTAGCGCCGCGCCGAGTTGCCGTCGGGTGCCCACTTGAAAACTGCGTCCGCGACCCAGGTCCGCGATTGGCCTGTAAACGCGTTCAGCACCGGCTGCCCGAGCGCGTCGGTATCCTCATACTCGCGATTCTCCGCATCCAGTTCGATCCACGCCGCGCCCAGTCGCCAACTTGCTGTGTCGCCGAGGTCGCCGCCGAGGTGCGCGAAGAGTGTCGTGCCGTTCAGTCCATCACCGGCGCTGCGCGTGCCCGGGAACGCGTCGCCATTGCCGGATTCCGCACCAAACTCCAGGAACAGGTCGGCGGGCGCCACCCATTTCAACTGCAATCCATCCTGCGATCGCTGATTGCCGAAAAAGGCCTGGTAGGCGAGCGGCTGGTCTACGAAGTCCCAGGCATGCGCATGCACTTCGTTCAGGTAGCCGAAGCCAGAGAAGAACCGGCCGCCCTTGAGCGTGAACCCCGCAGGCAGCGACGACGAGCGAAAGAACGCCTCCTCGACCTCGATCTCGTCTTCTCCGGTAATGGCGGCGGTCAGCTGCGCGGAAAAGTACGGATCGACGCTCGCCGCAAACGTCAGCTCGGACTCGCCGAGACTGAAACTGCGCTCGCCGGGACCGATTTCGCCGCCGTTCGGCATGAAGCCGGCGATCGCCCAGTCCTCCGGATCGCGGGAGGTATCGGCGTAGCTTCCGGCGAGCACGAGCGAGATCGCGGGATTGAATGCCGATGCGCCGCCGCCCGCGCTTGCGGCCGGCGCAGGTACCGGCGCGGCCTCGACGGTTGCAGCGGCCTCCAGTTGTCCGATCCTCGATTCGAGCGCCGCGACCCTGGCGTCGTAGTCGGCCTTCAGAGACTGCAATTCGGCGCGCAGTGACGCGGCGTCATCGTCCGCGCGAGCGACGGCGGGCGCCAAGACAGAGCAAGCGGCCATGAATGCCGCAATGGGCTTGAAACCATGCATGACGGTGTCCTCGTCTGAAAGTAACGAATGCCGCCCGCAATACGCGGACGGAAAATCACTGCTTTAGACGAGAGCGGGTGGAGCGCGGGAGCGGAATGCCCTGAAGGGCGACGGATGGGAAACCGATGCGACGGACTCGGGGACGATCGTTGCCCAGGCCAGGGAGCGAACCGGCAGCGGTGACGCAGGGGCGCCGACGGCGATCTGCAATTGCGATGATGCGAGGCAGTAACCGCAGTTGCGCGCCACGCCAAACCGTTCGACCGGATCGGTGAGCGAATGCGAATAGACGTGGATCTCGGCGCCGAATTGCGCGACGAGCAGTGCAAGGGCCAGTACCCGGCCCATCAACCGGTATCGGTTTCCAGTCACCGCCTGATGCGCCTACGCTTCACAAGGTTTGACCTCGAGCCGCAGTATACGCCCGCCCTCGCCCTGCAGGCGTGCGGCGTCCGGCAGTTCCGCCGGCGGCAGGACGTCCACGTCGATCCAGTACACGGTTCCGGTCCGCTCGCGATCGACGATGCGCGGCGCGAGCCCGAGCGCCTTCACGTCGTCGAGACGGCGCAAGGCGCGCTGGCGTTCGCTGAACAGGCCGAGCGAAATCGTGACATCGCGCCCGTCGCCCGGCATCGCATATGCATCGCCGACGCCGAAGCGCCGCAATCGATCGATGATGCCGTTCGCGGCCGTCCGGTCGGGCACGCCGTCGAGCGTGACCCAGTATCCCTTCCACACAATGCCCTCGCCCGCGCGCTGCCGTGGTTGCAGCTTGTTCTCGCGGAGCAGTGTCGAGGCCCGCGCAGCGTCGGTGAGATCGGTGAACGGTCCGAGGCTCAGGCAGTTGTTGCCGGCCCGCGCCGCCGGACGGCCCGAGGCCTTTGTCGGCGCTGCCTCGCGCGCAAGCTGCAGCCCGGGCGCGGGCGCGGCCAAGGCGGCGGTCGCGACCGCCTCTTCGGGCGACGCGACCCAGTGTGTCCACCCGTACCAGGCGAGGTTCGCGAACAGCAGCAGGGCGAATGCCAGTCGCATCGATGCGAATCTATCACCGAACCTGCCGCACGCTCACCTCTCCCGACAAAATGCGGCGTCGACCGCCCTCGACGTCCACCAGCAGGGCTCCATCGGTATCGACGCCGCGCGCCAGGCCTTCGAGTGAAAGGTCGCCCTGGAGCACGCGCACCCTGCAGCCGGCGAGCGCGTCTGCGTTGCGCCATTCCTCCGCAAATGCCGTCATGCCCCGGGCGCCGAATTCGAGGAGCGCGAGCGCGAGCTCGCTGATCAGCGCAGACGCCGCGACACTTCGACCAGGAGACGCGCCGAGCGACGCGAGATCGATGGCGTCCACGCCCTCGGCGCGAAGGCCATCCCGCACCGCCTGCGGGAGCCGGACATTGAGGCCGACGCCGACGACGATATACGCGGGGCCGGCGGCTTCGCCGCGCAGGTCGATCAGGATTCCGCCGAGCTTTCCCTCGCGGTGGACGATGTCGTTCGGCCACTTCAATGAAAGGTTCGCGAACCCGAGCCGTCGCAGCGCGCGGAGCACCGCGACGCCCGCGGCGAGCGACAGAGCGCCGAGCGTCGCGGGCGCATCGCGATAACTCCAGTTGACCGACAGGCAGAGTCCCGAAGCAAACGGCGCGATCCAGCGGCGGCCCCGACGGCCGCGGCCTGCGCTCTGGAATTCCGCGAGACAGGCATCGAAGCGTCCCGAGGGCAGATCGTCGACCGCGAGCAGGCGATCGCTCGTCGATTCGAGCACTTCGTGCACTTCGAGGTGGCGGAGCTGCTCCGCGGCAGCCTGCGGCAGCAATGCGCGGATCTCCGAGGCGTCCAGCGGATCGAGCCCCGACGCAAGTCGATAGCCGCTGCCCGCGCGCGCCTCGAGCGCGATCCCCCAGTCGCCGAGTCGCTGGAGCTGCTTCCAGACGGCCGCCCGCGAAACCGAAAGCGCGGCCGCGAGTTCTTCGCCGGAGTGCATTTTACCGTCGGCGAGCAGTCGCAACAGTTCGCCGCGACGGCTCACCGTGCCCGCCCCCGCGGCCGAAACAACCAGAGGCGATTGAAGCGCGGCTCCGTTCCCGCGCGCATGCGCGCGACGTTCGCACGGTGCGCCCAGGCAATCAGCACCGCCATGGCGAGCGAATACGCGAACAGGGGTGCCGGCTCGAGATCGAGCAGCCGGACCGTGACGGGCACGGAGGCTGCGGCCGTCATCGTCGCAAGACCTACGAAGCCGGTCAGCATTACGACGACGAGCCAGCACGCGATCGCGATTGCGACCAGGAACGGTGCGAGCGCGAGCAGCGTGCCGACGAGCGTCGCGCCACCTTTTCCGCCGCGGAAGCCGTAGAACTGCGGCCAGACGTGACCGGCGACCACCGCCGCAGCGCATGAGACCGCGAGCCAGTCGCGACTGACCATGGGATCGGAGACGACGCCCGGAATCGCGAGCGACGGCAGGCAGCCCGCCGCGATCCAGCCCTTGCCGACGTCGATGAGAACGGTCACCGCGGCGAACCAGAATCCCTGGGTGCGAAACGCGTTCGTACCCCCCGCATTGCCGCTGCCCTGCTCGCGGATGTCGACGTTTCGGACCTGGCCGACGAGCAAGGCGCCCATCAGCGAGCCGAGAAGATAGGCGATCAGCGTCTTGAGGCCGAGTTCCAGCAAGTTCCGCGGTTCCCCGGACGAACGGGCGCCGATCTTATCATCGGCTCTCCGCGCCCGAGCGCGGCAGGAACACCTCGGCGATCATGCAGCGCACGCTGCCGCCGCCGAACCGCTCGATCGTAGGGATCGGCGCCGTCACGATTGCGCCGTGACGTTCAAGGCGGCGCCGCACACCCGGAGCGAGGCTGCTCCACGCCGTGTCGGAGGCGGCTATCAGCGCGCCGCCGCCCGTGGAGCGGAGCGCCAGCAAGTTGCCGGCGAACCCGTTCATCTCGGCGACGCTGATCTCGATGGGTTCGTGACCCGATCGCGCGAGTTCGCTCAAGACAAGTGCGCGCTCATCCGCTTCCGGAATCGCGGCCGCGCAGACGACGGCAAAATCCCCACCGATCGCCATCATCACGTTCGTGTGATACGCGGGCCGTCCATCCGGTCCGACCGCACCGAAGGTGACGACGCGGTAGTCGAGGCGCGCGGAGAATTCGGCGAGTGCCGCGGCGGTCGTGCGCGGCGAGCGGCAGGCATAGGCGATGCGATGGCAGCGATCGAGTACGAGACTTCCCGTGCCTTCGAGAAATTCGCCGCGCGCTTCGAGCAGGCTCAGGTCAATCGTGCGCGTCACGCGGAAGCCGGCAGCGCGCAACTGCTCGATCGGAGCCTCCCGCCGCTCGGCGCGCCGGGAAGGCGCCATCATCGGATAGAGGACGACGCTCCCGTCCGCGTGAAAGCTGACCCAGTTGTTCGGAAAGCAGGCGTCGGGCTTCGGCGGCTCGGGTGTGTCGTCGGCGACCTGGACCTCGACGCCCGCGGCGCGAAGCCGCGCCACCAGGCCGTCGAACTCGCGCTGCGCGGCGAGACCGACGCCGGCAGGCGCGCCCCCGTGCTGGAATCGGTTCGTGTCGGCCGTTTCCGGATTCGCGCCAAAGCGCGCGGGCCGGATCATCAGCACCGCGTCAGCGCTCTGCGCCTCGCCCAACTGTGGTGCCGGCTTCGACGTCAGAACTCGATGCGGACGCCGAGCTGGACGCGCCAGACCGACGGCAACGAAGAAATCTGCTCGAACGGCGCCACGGGCCCGCTTTGTCCGGAGCGCGGCCGGTAGACGTAGCAGCTCGCCGCGCCATTGGGACAACCGGTCGTCGCGATGCGATTCACGTCGACGACCGGCGTGAAGTACGGGAAGCCGACCTGCCGCACCTGGCCCCAATCCTTGTTGATCATGTTGGCGAAGTTCTCGATGTCGAGCGTCAGGATGCCCCGCGTCTTGCGGAAGATCGGCAGTTCCTGCGCGAACCGCAGATCGAGCACGGTCGTCCAGGGACTGCGATGCGAATTGCGGGGCATGATGCGGCCCCGGTATTTCTCGAGGCCGTGCTGCTCGATGTAGGCCTCCATGTCCGAGGCAAACTGCACGGAGCGGGCAGAATTGACGCTCGTAGTCGTCGCGCAGCCCGCTACTCCGCCAGTCACGTCCGCACTGCTGCAAAGCGACTCGAAAATGACGTCGCCATCCGGCACGTAGAAAAGCTGCCGCTGGCGCGCTGCCTGGCGCGGATCGCCCCAGACGGACTGCGGCGTCCCGCCGCCGAAAGTGAAGCTGTACGTCCGGCCGGCGCGGCGCTCAGCGACGAGGCCGACGCTTGACTCGTAGTCGCCGAAGAAAGCCTTTCGCCAGGTGAACGCGCCCTTGAACATGTGGTCGATTTCGTAGTTCGAAGTCTCGAGCCCCGGATCGTTCGGATCGGAGACCGCGACGTTGTCCCAGTTCGAGGACGCGGTCGAACTCGTGCCCGGGTTGACGTCCTTGATGTCCTGGTAGCCGTAGGCCAGATAGGCGTCGAAACGGCCCGCGCCGGTCCGCCAGGTCTTGCTCGCGTCGACCGTAAAGACCGTGCCCTCGCCTTCGGTCGTGTTGGTGAGCAGCAAGTCCTGGATCGAGCCGCTCGAGCGCCCGTCCGCGTTCGGAGCGTAAATCGGCCGTCCGTCCGGCGCCGTGCCAGTCTGCGTCAGGCGGATGTCCCGCCACAGGACCTCGTCCTTGACGCGTGAGTAGATCAGGTCCGCGGTCATCTCGATGTCCCAGGGCAGCGTGTGCTGGATGCCGAGGTTCCAGCGGTACTGCGACGGGATCTCAAAGTTCGGATCGACGGCATTGACCGGGCCGTCGCCGCGGAGCGTCTCGTTGAAGTCGAGCACGTTCTGGGGAATGTTGAATCCGTCGACGCCATCCAGCGCGCCGCCCAGACCCGTATTCGTAGTGGCGTTCACGTCAGTCTGCACGACGGTGACGCCGTCGTTCGAGAAGCTGTTCGAGACCCAGACATTCGGCGTGCCGCCGCCGAACAGTCCCCAGCCACCGTAGACCGTCGTCTCCGGTGTCCACTGCCAGTTGAAACCGATGCGCGGCATGATCAGATCGCGCCCGTCGAGCGTCGAAAGATTGTTGAAGCCGTAGCGGCCGGCGAAATTCGTATTGAGGAGCGGCTCGTCGCCGCTCGAGAACTTGTCCAGGCGCACGCCGGCCTGGAACTTCAGGTCGGGCGTCGCCTGCCATTCGTCCTGCACGTAGAAGCTGTCGACGTCATAGCCGAACCGGGCCGCGCCGTCGTTGGCGTCGTTCGTGAAGGCATTGCGGTAGCTCAGGCTGAGGGCGCTCTGGGCCTCGAAGTCGTCGATGCTCTCGAATACCCACAGGCCCTCGCTGCGATTGACGAACAGGTTGAAGATGTCGAGCATCTCGCGCTCGTAGCCGACCATGAGCGTGTGGTCGCCTAGGAAGAAGCTGCCCTTCAGCTTGATGGCGTCGAGATCGTTCGTCAGAGCGTTTGCGTGACGGAACTCATCCGACCCGATGAACACCGTGCCGCCGCCCTCGTCGCCCACCTCCGGTATGCGGATCTGCATCTCGCCGAAATCGGTGCCAAAGAGGGAAACCTGGGCGGTCTCGACCTCCTTGCGCGCCAGCTTGACCTCGGTCGAGAAGTACTCGTTCCAGTCCGAGAAGAGCTGCACCGACGTCGACTCCATGAGCGTCGAGCGGTCGTACCAGTTCGAAGGCGCGCCCAGGCGGTCTGTCGAGGGATTGTTATTCGTGCTGTTCACGACCAGCACGTTGCCCTCGGTACGCTGGTAAGCGAGCGTCGCGCGATGCGACTCGTTGATGTTCCAGTCGATCTTCGCGAGGATTTTCTCGTCCTCCTCGGGCGCAGCGGAGAGGATCTCCCCGGGATCGAAGCCGTACACGTCGGTACCGATTTGCCGGATCCGGTCGTAATCGTCCTGGGTCACGCCCGGGATCTCGACCGGGAATCCAGAGCCGGTCGGACCGATGTCCTGTGGCGCCGTGCGCTCGAGCTTCTCGTAGGACAGGAAGAAGAACAGCCTGTCCTGGATGATCGGACCGCCAAGCGTGCCGCCGTAGATTTCCTCGTCAAAGGTCACGTCGACTTCGAGGTCCTTGGTCTCGTCGCCCAGCAGGCTGTCGTCGCCCTTGTAGTAGAAGGCGGAGCCGGTGAATTCGTTCGTGCCCGACTTCGTCACGACGTTGATCGTCGAGCCGCGGAAATGCGCGTACTCGACCGAGAACGGCGCCGTCAGGACCGAAACTGCCTCGATCGCGTCCACCGACAACGGACTGCGCTCGGTCGGGTAGCCGTTGTTGTTGAGGCCGAAGTCGTCGCTCTGGCGGACGCCGTCGATCGTGATCGTGTTGTAGCGGTTGTTGACGCCCGCGATCTCGAGCGCATCCACATTGGTCGGGTCGATCCACGCCTTCGGGTCGATGCGCACAACGTCCTTGATGTCGCGGCTGATCGACGGTAATTCACGCACTTCCTGGGAGCTGAAACGGCTGCCCGCCCCGATGGATACATCGCGCTCCGCTGAACCCGTGACCTCGACGCTCGCGAGCTCGGCGATCGGCTGCGCGACCAGCGTGACAGATGTGCGCTCGGCAAGCCGCGTGTACAGGTCCTCGATCGTCGCTTCCTGCATGCCGGAAGCCTGCGCCGTGACGCGGTACGGCCCACCGACTCGGAGGCCGGTTGCGGAAAACTGCCCGGTTGCCGAAGTCGTCGTGCTCGCCGAAGTGCCCGGATGGGAGGTGCTGGATCGTCACTTCCGCGCCTGCGATCGGCTGGCCGTCCGCATCGACGACAAATCCGTTCAACTGGGCCGTGGTTTCCTGCGCCAGCGAGACCGGCGCGGTGAGAGCCAGGGCAAGACCCGCGCCCATGGCGACGGCCGGCGCGGAAAGAATCGACGAGACGGCGGCGGCGAGACGAACCGAGCGATGGCGGTCGGACATGGTCGTGCCTCCCCTGGCGTTGCTTCGGCGTCAGCGTAGGGCCGGAATGTTACAGCCAGTCAGCGCAGTTTTGCGACCTTCGCCTCGACTTGTTGCGCGGGCTCCACAGCGCGCCGACGCGACCAGACCGTATGGGGAATGCGATTCCTGCCGCGACAACGGCTTGGCGCGATTTCCTCGGCCGCGAATCAGGACGGCGGAACACGCACTCAGGCCGCGAACCGCGTCGCCGCTTTCTCCGCGATCATGATCGTGGGCGCATTCGTATTGCCGCCGACGAGGGTCGGCATGATTGACGCGTCGACGACCGAAAGGCGCTCGAGACCCCGGACACGGAGCGCCGGATCGACGACCGCCATCGCGTCGTGGCCCATGCGGCAGGTGCCGACCGGGTGATAGATCGTGTCGGCACGACGGCGCATGCGCGCGACGAGCGCCTCGTCGCTCTGGCCGTCGGCAAAGAGCTCCGCGTCGCGATGCGGTGCGAGCGGGGCGCCTTCCATGATCTCGCGTGCTTTTTTCACGCCAGCGAGCAGCGTCGCGACATCGGCCTCCGCCGCGAGGAAATTCGGATCGATGCGCGGCGCCGCGCGGGGGTCGGCGGATCGGAGCCCGACGCTGCCGCGGCTTTGCGGGCGGAGCAGCGCGACGTGGCATGAAATTCCGTAGCCGTAATGCAGGCGGCGCGCGTGATCGTCCACGAGGCCGTTGACGAAATGCAGCTGGATGTCGGGCCGCTCCAGCCCTTCGCGCGTGCGGAGAAACGCTCCGGCTTCGGCAAAGTTCGTGGTCAGGAGTCCCTTGCCGCGGCAGCGCCACTGGAAGTAGCCCGGTACGGCGCGAAGCGCCGTCCCGAACGTGATGCCCATCAGCGTCCGGTCCGAGGAACCGTATACGAGAGCGAGATCGACGTGATCGACGAGACTGGCGCCGACGCCCGGCAGTTCGTGCCGCAACTGGATCCCGTGACGCTCCAGCTCCTCGCGCGGGCCGACTCCGGACAGCAATAGAAGCTGCGGCGAGCCGTAGACGCCCGCCGACAGGAAGATTTCGGCGCGCGCATCGATTTGCGCACGGCCGCCCGGACCCTCGACCTCGACTCCAGTGGCGCGTCGTCCGTCGAAAACGATCCGCGTCGCATGCCGACCTGTCAGCACGGCCAGATTCGGACGATGGAGAACCGGGTGCAGGAAGGCGACGGCCGCGCTGCAGCGGCGGCCGCGGCGCTGAGTCACCTGATAGAGTCCTGCTCCGTCCTGCGCGGCTCCATTGAAGTCGTCGTTCGGCGCCAATCCGGCACAGATCGCGGATTCGACGAAGGCGCGGGAAGCGGCCACGGGACTCGCAAGGTCCGAAACCGTCAATTCGCCGCCGGTGCCGTGATACCGATCCGCCCCGCGCGCCTGGTCTTCGGAGCGGCGAAACAGCGGCAGCACGTCTTCATAGGACCAGCCCGGGTTGCCGAGCGCGGCCCAGTCGTCGTAGTCACCGCGGTGGCCGCGCATGTAAATCATTGCATTGATCGAGCTCGAGCCGCCGAGCGTGCGCCCGCGCGGCTGATAGCCGCGCCGGCCGTTCAGACCTGCCTGCGGTTCGGTCTGGTATGCCCAATTCATGTGCCGCGTCGGTAGCGTCCCGAGGAGTCCTGCGGGAATGTGGATCAGGGGCGATCGATCGCGGGGCCCGGCCTCGATCAGGCAGACCGTGCGCGATCGGTCAGCGCTCAATCGGTTGGCCAGTACGCAGCCCGCGGAACCGGCGCCGACAATCACAATGTCAAATTGCACGGTCGACAGCTTGCCGCCCGTGCGGCCGAATGCAAGAGTGGCGTGAGATGCCTCCTGCTACCGCCGAGCTTCTGCCGCACCCCTCGAATTCCCGCGGCGCGATCCGCCGATTCGTCGCCTCGATCGAATTCGACTCGACCCCCGAAGAATTGCGGATTTCCTTCCGTATCGAGGGCGCGATCGGGCGATTGCGGCTGCCCGAACGCGGATCCGCGGTCCGCGCGGACGGTCTCTGGCAACATAGCTGCTTCGAGGCGTTCGTCAGGTCCGATGCGGGCGACAGCTATCACGAGTTCAATTTCGCGCCGTCCGGCGACTGGGCGGCGTACCGTTTTGCGTCCAGGCGCGAGGGCCGGCAGTCTCCCGCCCTGCCGGCGCCGCGAACGGAGTTCCGCCGCACGGCGGATGCATTCGAATTGACTGCCGCAGTCGCGCTCGCGGGCATTGCGGAACTGGCGCAGGCGCATATCCTGCAGGCCGGGATCGCCGCCGTGATCGAAGACCAGGACGGCGGACTCTCGCACTGGGCGCTCGTGCATCGCGCGGCGCAGCCGGATTTTCACGATCCGGAAACGTTCGGACTGCGGGTGTCGCGATGAAATTCGGAATCGACCGGCTGCTTCTCGACCGCGCGGTCCGCAAGCCGCTCGATGGCCGGCGCGTGGCGTTGCTCGCGCATCCCGCATCGGTCACGGCCGATCTCACGCATTCGATCGATGCGCTCGCGACGCATGAGGACCTCAAGCTGACCGCCGCCCTTGGTCCGCAGCACGGGCTGCGCGGAGACAAGCAGGACAACATGGTCGAGACGCCGGACGACACGGATCCCGTCTAAGGTATCCCGGTATTCAGCCTGTACGGCAAGGTCCGCCGCCCGACGCCCGCGATGATGGAGACCTTCGACGTGTTGCTCGTCGATCTCCAGGATCTCGGCTGCCGCGTGTACACCTTCGTCACGACGCTCCGCTACGTGCTCGAGGCCGCCGCGCAGGCGGGCAAGGCCGTCTGGGTGCTTGATCGCCCGAATCCCATCGGCCGACCGGTCGAAGGACTCTTGCTCAAGAGCGGCTGGGAAAGTTTCGTCGGGGCGGGACCGATGCCGATGCGTCACGGGCGCACGCTCGGCGAGCTCGGCGAATGGCTCGTGCGCGAGCTGAAGCTCGACGTCGAGTACCACTTTGTCTCGATGGATGGCTGGCGGCCCGCGCAGTCGCCCGGCTATGGCTGGCCGCAGGGCGAGCGCGCGTGGATCAACCCGAGCCCGAATGCGCCGAACGTTTCCATGGCGCGCTGTTATCCCGGCACCGTGATGATCGAGGGCACGACGCTCTCCGAGGGGCGCGGCACGACGCGGCCTCTCGAGCTGTTCGGCGCGCCCGATATCGACGCTGACAAGTTGCTCGCCAACATGCGGGCGCTCGCGCCGGACTGGCTCGCGGGTTGCCGCCTGCGCCCCTGCTGGTTCGAGCCGACCTTCCACAAACACGCCGGCAAGCTCTGCGCGGGCATCCAGATACACGTCGACGATCCGGGCTACAACCATTCGAAGTTCCGGCCATGGCGACTCATGGCGCTCGCGCTCAAGGCGGTCCGGCTGATCGCGCCCGACTACCCGCTCTGGCGCGAATTTCCGTACGAATACGAAACCACCCGCCTCGCGATCGACCTGATCAATGGCGGGCCAACGGTGCGCGAGTGGGTGGACGATCCCGCGGGAACGCCGGGCGACCTCGACGAGCTCGCCCGTCGGGACGAAAACGCATGGCAATCCAAGGAGTGAGCCGATGAGGATGCAGATACTTGCGTTTGCGCTACTGGCCGCGATTCCGCCGGCGGCCGGCGCCGAGGTCAAGTCCGCCGCCGCGGATTCGTTCCTTATCGAGCAGCGCTACACGATCGCGGCGCCGGCTGCGAAGGTCTGGGAATCGCTGCAGCATCCCGAACGCTGGTGGCCGGCGGATCACACCTGGTCGGGCAAGCGCGAGAACCTGAGCCTGGCCGCCGAGGTCGGCGGCTGCTTCTGCGAACGCTGGGACGGCGGCAGCGTCGAACACGGGCGCGTCATCATGGTATCGAACGGGAAGCTACTGCGGCTCAGCGCCACGCTCGGTCCCTTGCAGGAAATGGCGGTCTCGGGCGTTATCACGATCGCGCTCGAGGAGAAAGACGGCGCGACGAATGTGGTCGTCACACATCGCGTCAGCGGCGATCCGTCGCACAAGCTCGATCAGCTCGCGCCGATCGTGGACCAGGTGAACGGGCAGCAGTTCGGCGGGCTTGCGGCGGATGCCGCGAAGCCCTGATTTCAGGTCCGTTCGGCGCGTTCTTTGGCCTGAAGCAGACGCTCCGCGAGCAGGCGAGCCTGCAGCAGTACGTAGATCCTCCAGCTGACGATCAGGACATCGCCGATCATCAGCATGCGCTGCCACAGGCCCGGCCACAATCCGCGCTTTCGTTCCTTGATGACCTGAGTCAGGCCGTGCACGACGGCAAATCCCATCCTCTGGCCGAAGTGCTTGGCAAAGAAGTTGAGAGCAATCTCGATCTGGAAATTCTTCTTGTACGAGCCCGGCACGCAATTCCACAAGTGCCTGGTCAGCGCACGCTCGCCGCCGAGGATGGGCGTGAATCGCAGCAAGCGGTTGGCCCAGTACGTCTTGCGGCCGCGAATGCCGACGTACATGGCGTAGTCGCCGCTGGTCACGGACTTGACGATCTGCGTGACGGTTTCCTGCGTGAGTCCGACGATATCCGCATCGCAGAAAAAGATTATCTCGTTGCGTGCTGCGCGTACGCCCCGCGACATCGCCGATGCCTTGCCCGCGTTTGCCGGCGACGTGATGACTGAAGCACCCAGCGACCGGGCACGCTCGGCGGTATCGTCGGTCGAGCCATCGTCAACGACGATGGTTTCATCGATCAGCTCGTGCCTGAGCAATGGCTCGATGACACCGCAGATGGTCCGACTTTCGTTGAACGCCGGAACGATTGCGGAAACCAACTTCTGCGGGGCGGAATCCATGACTGACAGTATGCGTTTGGACGATCGATCCGGCCAGTCGGCACTGAAGCGCCAAGGGAAAAGCCCCCGACGTTTCCGTCGGGGGCCTTTCCGTGTCGGCTGGGTACCAGCCGTTCCTAACGTCGCATCCGGGCCGACTGCCGCAGGGAACGGAAGCATTCAGCGAATCCGAGCAACAAGAGCGACAGGAATCCCGTCGAACCTCCGCCCCCGCCACGATTCGGCGGCGGCGGTGGCGGCGGAGGTGCATCGTTCGCTTCGATGGTCACCGAACCTACCGCACGCGGACCGAGGATCGCCCCACCCGTCGGATTCGACAGCTCGAAAGAAAAATTCTCGTTTCCTTCCTCATCCGTATCATTGACGATTCCGATCTCAACCGATTTCGCGTCGAAGTCCTGGTCAGCCCAGGAAACCGTCACTGGACCTGCGGCGAAGTCGGAACCCGCCGTCGCCGTCCCAGCAATCGGTGTCAAGGTCACGGATACCGCACCGTCGAAGTAGTAATTGCGGAACACCCAGATCTGGGCGAGTCCGCCCTCTGTGGCGGTCACATCGAAGGTTTCAACCGTAAACTGCCCGGCTGGTTCGCCGTCCGGCAGGATGACGGCGGCGGCATTCCGCGTGCCGATACCCGCCCCGCCCTGCACGCCGCTCAGCGCGATCGAGAATTGTTCACGCTCTTCGACGGCGCCGGCATCGTCGTGGACCGGCACTACAATTTCGCGTGTGGTCGTGTCTCCGTCGGCCCAAGTCAAGCTGCCCGAGACTTCGTCGTAGTCCTGCCCGCCGGTGGCCGGTTCCCAATCGCCGGGAATCGTTTCGTAGGCCACGCTGATATTGCCGGTCTTGCCGCCCGTGCGCCGCACATTGACGACCATCTGGTCCCCTTCCGCCGCTTCGACAGCCGGCTCGATGATGCTGACGACGCCTGGGCCGCTGCTTCCGTCGTCGCCGAGTAGCCGAATCACGAAAGGCAAGTCAGCCTGATTGTCGCCGCCTGCGGCGAGCACGCTGCCATCCTGCAGTACGATCAGGTCATGGATCACGGGTTGCGATCCGTATTCGGAAGGCAGATCAATCAGAGTCGTGCCGGTGTTTCCGAACGAAGGATCGGGATCGCCGTCGGCCATCAGCCGCATGACCATCGCGCCTTCGCTGCCCGATCCGGCAACCAGGATTTTGTCGTCGTCGGCCACCTCAATTGCGTTTACATCCAGCATCCCCCCGGCAACTGCTCCGGCAGTAAACGCGGGATCCGGCGCGCCGGTTGCCAGCAGGCTCACAGCAAAGCCATGTCCCTCTGCGTTTCCCGTTACCAGCAACCGGTCGTCGGCCCGCGAAGTCATCGCATTGCATTGATTCGCAA
>CAVZUU010000002.1:0-1575000 GCA_963778585.1 uncultured Gammaproteobacteria bacterium | reverse complement strand
CGTATGCCCGAGATGGAGATCCGGAGCCGTCGGATCGAAGCCCGCCTTCACGCGAAGCGGCCGCCCGCGGGTCAACTTCCGCAGGAGGTCGGCCTCGGTCAGGAGCTCCGACACGCCGCGGCGCAATTCCTCGATCTGTTGTGCGGGCGCCAGCATCGATCCCCCTGCCGGCAGTTTTAAGCCGCAAGGTAGCAATTCTGGCCGATATCTGTGACGTAGTACAAAGGCCGCTCAATCAACGGGTTGACCTTTCTTCCTCCCATGATTTACCGTCTTCGATCCAGCTCCCTCGGGATGCCCGCTGGTGACACGACCGTTCTTTGCCAAGGCCGCCGCACAGGCCATTGCCAGTGCAGAACCGCGCCGGTTCGGCGTGATCGCATCCTGTGTCATTGCGGGCGCAATCCTCGTCGCCGCCGGCGCGCAGGTCGAGAATCCGCTTCCCGATCCTTCGTTGGACGACCTGCTTTCCACGAGCGTGGAACCGGTCGTGGCTGACGGCGCGGCGAGCCGGACGCCATTCGAATTCGTCGCGATCACGATCGGCCGCAACGACACGCTCGACCAGATCTTCCGCGGCTTGCAGCTCAAGCTTTCCGATCTCGCGGAATTGAGGAGTCTGCCGGACGTCCGCAAGAGCCTCGACATGATTCGCCCCGGCGACGTCATTCAGCTCACTCACCTGGACGGCGAGATCAAGTCGCTGACGCGGCGCATCAACGAGACGGCGACGCTTTCGGTCACGCGTGCCGATGAAGGCTTCAGCGCGAACATCGTCGAGAACCCGCTGGAGACCGAGGAGCAGATGCTCCGTGGCACGGTCGACAGTTCGCTGTACGTCGCAGTCAACGCGGCCGGCGGCACCGACCGGCTCGCGGTCGAGCTTGCCGATGTCTTCAAGTACGACATTGATTTCGTCAACTCGGTACGCCCGGGCGACAGCTTCGTCGTGGCGCACGAACAGGAATACCAGGACGGCGAATTCGTGCGCGACGGCGACATTCTCGCGGCCGAGTTCGTCAACGCGGGCCGTACCTATCGCGCCGTGCGCTACGTTTCACCGCAAGGCCGCGCCGACTACTACTCGCCGGACGGGCGCCCGGTGCGCAAGGCGTTTCTCCGCTATCCGGTCGATTACGCGCGGATCAGTTCGGGTTTCAGCACCGCCCGGCGTCACCCCGTCCTGAATCGCGTCCGCGCTCACAAGGGCATCGACTTTGCCGCGCCCTCGGGCACGCCCATCAAGGCGGCCGGCGCCGGACGCGTCGTCAGCCGGGGCAGAAATGGTGGCTACGGCAACGCAGTCGTGCTCGCGCACAAGAGCGGCATCACGACGCTCTATGGTCACATGTCGCGGTTCGCCCGTGGCCTCGCGGTCGGCAACCAGGTCGCGCAGGGCCAGGTCATCGGCTACGTCGGCATGACCGGCCTCGCGAGCGGACCGCATGTGCATTACGAATATCGCGTGAATGGCGTGCACAAGAACCCGGCGCGCGTGACGGTTGCCAAGGCTGATCCGATTCCGGCCAGTCTGATGGCCGACTTCAAGGCGCAGACCACGCCGCTGCTCGCGCGGCTCGACGCGCCGACGTCCTCTCCCGTGATGGTCGCAGGGGCGACGCCCAGCAGCACCGGCGGCGCCGGCCGCTGATTCCCTCAGGTCGAGAAGGACGACCCGCAGCCGCAGGTCGTGGTCGCATTCGGATTGCGGATTACGAACTGCGCGCCTTCAAGATCCTCGCGATAGTCGATCTCCGCGCCCGCAAGATACTGGATGGAGAGCGGATCGACCAGAAGCGAGACGCCCTGGTTCGGAAACTCCGCATCGCCTTCTTCCATCTTCTCGTCAAAGGTGAAGCCGTACTGGAATCCGGAACATCCGCCACCGGAGACGAATACGCGGAGCTTGAGATTTGGATTGCCCTCTTCGCGGATCAGCTCGCCGACCTTGCGGGCGGCGGCGTCGGTGAAAACCAGGCCCTCGGCCGTCAGCGTTTCGTCGATCATAAATACCTAATCCGCAAAGAAAAATCCGCGATCCGATTGTAGGGCCGCGCCGCCAGCGGGTCAAAGACCGGGCACCTCGCCTTCGCCGACGACGCGCCAGTCGAATGTCTGGCGGGAAGGCTCCGGATTGCGGCCCAGTCGGTACTCGACATGCAGGCGCCCGGGCCGGAAATCCAGCGGCAATTCGATTGGCACCTCGATCTGCTGGAAGAACCGCAGCGAGAACGGGAACTGGCGTCGCTTGTCGATCTCGACATCCGCGAGTGCGAGGGTCTGGGCCGTCTTGCCCGTCTGACCCTCGATCGAAAAAGTCACCGTGCCATTCGCAATGGTGTCGCGGGTCGCCGCCTGGACGAGCGTGATGAGCACGCGGTACCGGCGCTCTTCATCCTCCGGGCGGATCCGCAGTTCCTGCACGCGGAGCGTCCCGGCGCCGAACTGCCTTGCGACCAGGCCGCGATAGAACTGCAGTTCCTGCTTCTGGCGCGCGGTCTCCGCCTGCAGTTCGCCGATCATGCGCTGCGCATCCGTCTGCGCCTGCCGGTCCACGCGCTGGCCGACCTCGGCGACGGAAGTTCTCTGGCGCAATGCCTTGTTCTCCGCGTCGAGGACCTGGTTGCGCTTCCTGAGCTCGAGCCGTTCGATCATCGAGTTCACCACGAAATACCCGGCGGTCGAGCGCCCGAGCTCGAATGCTCCGTAGCCGAGCGCGAGTGCCGCGATCGCCACGAGCGCGATGCGCAGGCGCATGCCCCGGAATTCCGATTTCTCGCTCAAAGGCGGAAACCGTCGCTAGAATCGGCGCCGGAAAAGGAGCGCGGTCGAATGCCCTGGATCAAGGCCTGGCATGTGATCTTCATGGTGACCTGGTTCGCGGGACTGTTCTACCTGCCGCGGCTCTTCGTATATCACGCCTCGACGGCCGATACCGCAGGCCGGGAGCGATTCTGCGTCATGGAGCGGCGCCTGTTCGCAATCATGACGATCGGCGCCCTGCTGACGGTGGCATTCGGGATCACGCTTCTCGTCATGAATCCCGCGCTGCTCGCGACTGGCTGGATGAAGGCCAAGCTCGCGCTCGTCGCCCTGTTGGTCGCGTACCACCTCTGGATCGGGCGGCTCGTAAGAGCCTTCGCCGCCAGCCGCGACACTCATGGCGAACGCTGGTATCGATGGTTCAACGAAGCGCCATCCCTGTTCCTGATCGGCATCGTCCTGCTCGCGGTCGCGCGGCCCTTCTGATTCACGCATCCGGTTCCGGACCGCTCCGGCGGCCCGAACCCATGCGTTCCTGCCACCAGACGGGATAGGCCGGCAGGCCCTCGGGAAACGCGTGCGCGCCGAGTTCGTGCAGCGCGCGCGAATAGACGCGGCGCTTGAAATAGATCACGTCGCGCACGGCGTCCCACCAGTCGACCCAGCGCCAGCGATCGAATTCCGGGGGCTGCTCAGTGGAATCAAAACGGAGCGCCGAGTCCTGCGCGCCGAGCCGGAGCAAGTACCAGCGCTGCTTCTGGCCGATGCAGAGCGGGCTCGAGTCGCGGCGCACGAACTGCGGCGGCAGGCGATAGCGCACCCAGTTCTTTGTGCGCGCGATCTCCTCGACCTGGCCGCGGTGAAGCCCGACTTCTTCCGCGAGCTCGCGGTAGAGAGCCTCTTCGGGCCGCTCGCCGCGCCGGATGCCGCCCTGGGGGAACTGCCAGCCACGCGCGCCCACGCGGCCGCCGATGAAAACCTGGCGGTCGTCGTTCATCAGGATGATGCCGACATTGGCGCGATAGCCGTCGGCATCGATGTAGTCGGTCTTGTGTTCCATCTGCGACGATTTTAATCGGCTAGAGTGACGGGATGGGGAAGATGCGCGCGGCGCCGCTGCTCTTGCTGCTTGCGCTGGCGTCGGTCGCGGCGATCGCAGCCTCGCTTGCGCTCGGGAGTTCGGGCATCGATGCGCCGTGGGACCGGCTTGCGGCCGGCGATCCGCTTATGCGCACGATCGTCTGGGAACTAAGGCTGCCGCGGGCACTTGCAGCGTTCGGCGCGGGCACCGTGCTCGCGCTCGCGGGCGTCCTGATGCAGGCGCTGCTTCGCAATCCGCTCGCCGATCCTTACGTACTCGGCATCTCGGGCGGCGCTGCGGTCGGCGCGCTCGGCATGATGCTCGCCGGGCTCGCCGGTTTCATGGTCGATGCGGGCGCGGCCGTCGGCGCATTCATCTCGATGCTCCTCGTATTCGCGGTCGCACACGGGCCCGGCGGCTGGACCACGACCCGCCTGCTGCTGACCGGAGTCGTCGTCGCCGCCGGCTGCGGCGCCATCGTGAGTCTCCTGCTGTCGCTGTCCGACGACTTGCGGCTCCGCGGCATGCTGTTCTGGCTGCTCGGTGATTTCGGCTACGTGCGCACGCCCTGGTTTCTGCTCGCGCTCGCGCTCGTCGCGATTCCAGTCTGCCTTTTCGCCGCGCGCCCGCTGGATGCGCTTGCGCGCGGCGAACTCCAGGCACGACTCCTCGGCGTGCCGGTACGGGGACTACGCATTTCGATCTACGTCGCTGCGTCAGTACTGACTGCCGCCGCCGTCACCACGGCCGGCAGCATCGGGTTCGTAGGGCTCGTCACGCCGCACCTCGTGCGGCTCCTCGTCGGCTCGTCGCACCGCGTCGTGATTCCGGCGGCCGCACTCGCGGGGGGCGTCCTGCTCGTCGTCGCCGATCTGCTCGCGCGCACCATCGTGGCACCGCGGCAGCTGCCGGTCGGCGCTCTGACGGCGCTGATCGGCGTGCCGCTGTTCCTGTTTCTGATGCGGCGCCAGAGCGTGGCCTGAGTAGATTTCCGGTGACTGCCGGTGCAGAGTGCGTCGATCTCCGGTCCGTCCGCAAAGAAAAGGAAGATCAGTAGTGACCGCAAAAGCGAGATTGGTCAACCAGAACTGGTGGTTTACCACCTTGATGGTCAACGCGTACAAATACTGTCCGCCGCTGACGAAGGACATCAAGTGCGACGTGCTGATCGTCGGCGGCGGATTCAGCGGCATGAGCGCGGCGGCCGAATTCCTGCGCAAGGGATTGAGCGTCGTGCTCATCGAGAAGAACATCATCGGCGGCAGCTCGTCGGGCCGGAGCGCCGGCATGCTGACGCCCGACAGCGAGCTCGAACTGCACCAGCTCGTGCGCCGTTATGGCGCCAAGGCCGCCGGCGAAATCTGGGAGGCGCCCTGCCGCGGCATCGAAAGCATCGTGCGCACGATCGAGAAGTACGACATCCCGGCCGGATTGCTGAAACAGGACTCGCTGTTCCTCGGGCTCGGAAAAGGCGGCAGTCATGCGGTGCAGGAAGAACGAGAGTGCCGCGAGAGCGTCGGATTTACCGACCAGCGCGTATACGACGAGAACCAGCTGAAGGGAATCCTGGGAGCGCAGAACTACACGGCCGGCATCCGCTATGGCGCCACCTACGGCATCAATCCGCTGGCGACACTTCAGGGACTGAAAAACCTGGTTGTCGAAAACGGCATGCAGGTCTACGAAAGCACCGAGATGGAGAGACTCGAGGACCATACGGCGTATACGCACGCCGGCAGCGTGACGGCGGACCATATCATCGTCGCCATCGACAAGATGAGTCCGTCGATCAGCCCACTGGCCGAAGAGGCTTTTCATGCCCAGACATTCCTGAGCGTGACCGAGCCGCTGACCGACCGCGAACTCCGGGTCCTGTTTCCTTCCGGCGAACAGTTGCAGTGCTGGGATTCGAAGCTCGTCTATTCTTATTTCCGGCTGACCGGGGATAACCGCCTGCTCCTGGGCGGCGGCACTCCGATCGCCACGTACCTCAAAGACGCCTACAACAATCCGCGCATCATCCGGAAGATCATCGAGGACTTCAGGAGCCATTTCCCGGAACTGGGCGATCTCTCCTTCATGCAGTTCTGGCCGGGCCAGATCGACGCGACGCGCGACCTGCTGCCGGTCATCGAGAAACCGCGCGAGGCTCCTCACATGCGGTTCATCCTCGGCTGCGTGGGAATTCCCTGGGCAACTTTCTGCGGAAGTTTCACGGCACGAAACGTGCTGGGCGAGGCGGACGAGGACTACAAGAAGTACTTCAATTATTTCTCGAACCGCCGTTCCTTCGCATTGCCGAGCAGCCTGGGCAAGGTTGTCGGCAAGCCAATACTCTTCTCGCTTTCCAATGCCTGGGCCAAGTTCCGCCAGGTCGATACGCTGCGAAACTTTGACGAGGCGGAAAAAGAGTTCTGATCCCGATGACGCGGATCGACGAAGTCTTCGAGCGCCAGCGAGCCACTGCGCTTCGTCTGCGCAGTTCGAGCGCCGCCGAACGCATCGCCAGGATCACGACGTTGCGCGATGCGTTCATCGCGAACAGCGAAGTCTGGCATGCGGCGGGCCATGCCGATTTCAGGAAACCCGCCGCGGAAGTCGATCTGGCGGAAATCCTGCCGGTGGTGGTCGAAGCGAATGATGCGATCCGCCACCTGAAGTCCTGGATGAAGCCGGCCAGGGTGTGGCCGACGCTGCTCACGGCCGGCACATCGGGCTACATTCAATACGAGCCTCGCGGTCGCTGCCTGATCATCTCGCCCTGGAATTATCCCGTGAACCTGACCTTCGCGCCGCTGATGTCCGCGATCGCGGCAGGCAACACGGCCATCCTGAAGCCATCGGAGCTGACGCCCCATCAGTCCGCGGCGATGGCGAAGTTCGTTAGCGAATTATTTCCGGAAGACGAGGTCGCCCTGTTCGAGGGCGATGCAACGGTATCGCAGGCACTTCTCGAACTGCCCTTCGACCATATTTTCTTCACGGGCAGCCCGGCGATCGGCAAGGTCGTCATGACGGCGGCCGCAAGGCACCTCACGTCCGTCACGCTCGAACTCGGCGGCAAGAGCCCCACCATCGTGGATGAAAGCGCAGACCTCGGTCTCGCCGCGCAAAACATCCTCTGGGGCAAGTTCACGAACGACGGCCAGACCTGTATCGCCCCGGATCATGTCTTCGTGCACGAAACAGGTCAAGGACGAGTTTGTCGCGCGATGCAAGGCGATTCTCGACAAGGCCTACGGCGCAGATGGCGAAACGCAGAAGACTAGCCCGCACCTCGCGCGCATCGTCAACCAGCGCCACACCGAACGCATCAAGGGACTGCTCGATGAGGCGATGGCGGGCGGCGCACGGGTGCTCACCGGTGGACAAGTGTCGGTCGCTGACCGATTCGTCGCACCGACACTCCTCGACAACATTCCCGCCGGCGCCAGGATCAACCGCGAAGAAATCTTCGGTCCGCTCTTGCCGATCTACGGGTTTGCGAATCTTGACGAAGTCATTCGGCGCATCAATTCGAGGATCCGAAGCCGCTGGCGCTCTATGTATTCAGTCGCACCGATGACGAACATCGAACGCATCATGCGTGAGACTACGTCGGGTGGTGCCTGCATCAACCACTCAGTCGTGCAGTATCTGCACGGACGATTGCCGTTCGGCGGAGTCAACAACTCCGGCATCGGAAATGCCCACGGCCACTTCGGATTCAAGGCGTTCAGTCACGAACGCGCGGTGGTCCGCACGCGCCTGTCGCTGGCCGCCAGGCTTCTCGGCCCGGGCGAAGTACCGTGTCACCTGCGAAAGATCCTGAGGGCGGCCCTGAAGTGGCTTTGAGGCCGGCGAAAGCTAGCCGGTTTCGCGACGCCGCGGGGGATAGACGCCCGCCAACCGCGCGATCAGGATCGCGACGAACAGGGCTCCGGTTACTTGCTCAACGATGCAGAGCGCCTGCGCCTGCCGGGTGAGCGGCGCGATGTCACCGAAGCCCGTGCTGGTCAGTACCGTCATGCTGAAGTAGAGCGCATCGTAGAAGTCGAGCGCAGCCGGCTGGCCTCTGACCAGGAAGGACAGCGGATAGAAATGGTCGACGAGCACATATAGATAGGTCCACAGGATGCCCAGCATCAGGTAGCTCGCCGCTGCGCCGAACAGCTTGTCAGCCGTCATAACTTCCGGACGGAACACATAGCGAAGCAGGTACGTCGTCGTCGCGAGGTAGAGCGCGGCTCCGAAAGTCCACGAATTGAGCAGCCAGCGCGCATTGCCTTCAGCCAGTCCCAGCCACTGGAACGCAAGCGTCGGCGCGGCGAGCAACAGCGCGATGACGAACGACAACAGGGTGCGGCCGACGGCTGCGACTGTCGCAACCAGGACGAACGCGTTTGTCCAGTTGTAGACGAGGCGGCCCTGGGTCGTCGCCGGCACGAACGGCGTGATTGCGATCAGCACCAGCAACATCGCAAACAGCCAGAAGCAGCGCTGGTAGAAGAAGCGCGACAGGGCGTCGCGTGCGGTACGCAGGGCCATGAGCGTCCTTCCGGGTTCAGGAAGTCTACCCGAGCGCACCGACCGCGACCAAAGCCGCGGCCGGGCTGTGTCGCGCGCCGGCGCGGGATTTCATGGACCGCGTCGTACCTACGCTATACGATTCCCGATTGCCGGCTTGCGCGCGCGGCTCCTGGATTGGCCCCACTCCGACCCTCGGTAATTCGCCATGACAGCTGAAAAAAAGAGCTTCCTGCTGCCGGCCTCCGCGGAATTGCCTTCCACCAAGCAAAGAGCTGTTCCTCCGGTACTTCACCGGGATCCTGATCGATCTCACGGTGCTGAACCTGTTCGTCGAGTACTCCGAAAACGTCGTCATCGACTCCTTCACGATCTCCCTGCTTCGCCGCCGTGTTGTTGCAGGTGCTGCTGAAGGCGACGATTGCGCTCGAACACCGCGTCGCGGCGTATTTCAAGGCCAAGCCAGGCGGCCTCGCGAAATTCCTGCGTTTCTTCACCGCGTGGCTCATTCTGTTCGGTTCCAAGTTCGTCATTCTCGAGGCACTTGCATTCGCGTTCGGCGACGACGTCTATTTCGGCGGGCCTTTCCACGGACTGGTGGCGCTGATCGTTGTCGTCGTCGTCATGCTCGTCGCCGAAGAAGCCGTCGTTCAGATCTATCGCCGCCTGACTGACGACGAAACCGAGAAGAGGTAATCAGCCATGTCGACGAACGAATCGTTGCTTCGAAAACACCTGTCCAGCGACCTCATGGAGACCCTGATCCGTGTCGGCCTGATTGCATTTCTGGCCGTCATGTGCGCGCGGGTGTTCGCCCCGTTCGCCAGCCTCATGATCTGGGGGCTGATCCTGGCGGTCGCGCTCGAACCCCTGAACGCCAGGCTGGCCAAGCGCCTCGGCGGTCGGCGGGGCCTCGCAGCCACCGTGCTGACACTGGTGGGACTCTTGCTGCTCGGCGTGCCGACCGTGATGCTGGGAAATTCATTTGCGACTCACGTGCAGGAGATTGCCGCCGCCGCTCAGGAAGGTACCTTGCATATCCCGGCCCCGAGCCCCGGGGTAGCCGGATGGCCGTTAGTCGGCAAGAAGATCCATGCGGCGTGGAATTCTGCAGCCACCAACCTGCCGGAGTTCGTCAGCGAGAACCGAGATCAGCTGAAAGACCTGTCCCGAAAAGGCTTGGCGGCCGCAGCCAGCACGGCCGTCGCAGTCCTGCTGTTCCTGGGCGCCCTGATCATCGCCGCGATCATGCTCAGCTACGCGGAATCCGGCAGCCGTGCGATGCAGCGTATCTTCAGCCGGCTGACCGACCCGGTTCGCGGTCCCAGAATACAGAAGCTCGCGACCGCAACCGTCCGTTCCGTTGCGGCTGGCGTCATCGGCGTCGCCTTCATACAGGCTATCCTGCTCGGCATGGGGTTCATCTTCGCGGGCATTCCCGCGGCGGGCGTGCTCGCGCTGCTCGTGATGTTCCTCGGCATCCTTCAGGTGCCGGCCCTGCTCGTGACCCTGCCGGCGATCGCCTGGCTGTGGGTTTCCGGTGACGGCTCCACGACGAGCAACATCGTATGGACCATCTATCTGGGAATCGCAGGCATGGCCGACAACGTGCTCAAGCCGCTGCTGCTCGGTCGTGGTGTCGACGCGCCCATGCCGGTCATCCTGATCGGCGCCCTCGGCGGGATGGTCACTGGCGGGATCATCGGCCTCTTCGTCGGCGGTGTACTGCTGGCTGTCGGTTACCAGTTGTTCATGGAATGGGTCGACGCTGTCCGAAACCGAACAGCCGTAGTCGACTGCAGATTCCGTTGCTGTGAACACAGCTCGAAAGAAGAGTACTCCCGGACTCGGCTGTACTCGTGGCCGCGCTCGACACTGAGTGCCTGCGTCACCGTAGGTCCCGATTTCCAGGAACCTGACGTCGCCTGGCTCAATGAGTGGCAGACCGATCTATATGGCCAGATCGGAAAGCCGGAAGAGCAAGCCCAAACCGATCTCCGCTTCTGGACGCAGCTGTTCAACGAAGCGGAGTTGAATGCGCTGGTCGAGATAGCGCGACGCGAGAATCCGACATTGCGTATCGCTGGCCTGCGCATTCTGGAGAGCCGGGCCTTGCTGGGCATTGCCGGCAGCAACCGCTATCCGCAGCTGAATCAAGTCACTGGCGCGGCAGCTCGCGTGGAGCAACGAGAGAGCGGCGGGCAGGCCGCGCAAGATCTCAGCTTCAACAGCTACCAGGCCGGCTTCGACACGGGCTGGGAACTGGATTTCTGGGGAAGATTCCGGCGCAGCATCGAATCGGCCAACGCCGCCTATTTCGCCTCCATCACGAGTCAGCACGACATTCAGGTGCTGCTGAGCGCCCAGGTGGCGGATCTGTACTTCGGCTACCGGACGACGTTGCTTCGCATCGACATCGCCGAGCGCAATGCGGCGATCCAGAAACGCAGCCTCGAAATAACCGAGAAAATATTCAAGGCCGGCCAGGACTCGGAGCTGGACGTGCAGCAAGCCAAGACGCAATACCTCGCGACGCTGTCGACGATCCCGGACCTCCAGGCGACCCTCGTGCGGCAGCGCAACGCGCTCGCCGCACTGCTCGGTCGCAAGCCCGGTGAGGTGCCGGAACTGGCGTCCGTCCATGGGCCATTGCCGGCCGTGGAGCCGCTGGTTGTCGAGGGAATTCCGGCCGAGTTGCTGGCGCGCCGGCCGGACATCCGCACGGCCGCCTGGCAAGTCGCCGCGCAATCGGCACAGATCGGCGTTGCGAAATCCGACTACTTCCCGGCCATCACGCTGCTCGGCAGCATCGGCTGGAGCGCGACTTCGCTGGCGAACAGCCCGGATACGAGCAGCCTCCTCATCGGTCCTGCGCTGAGCTGGAACGTATTCGACTTCGGACGGATTCGCGGCAATGTGCGCCTGCAGGATGCCCGCCTGCAGCAGACCATCGAGGTATTCCAGGACAGCGTGCTCCAGGCTGCGCGTGAAATCGACGACTCCGCCATCGGCGTCGTGAAGACCGCCGAGCAGCAGCAATTTCTCGATGGAGCGTTCGAGGCCGCGCAGCGATCGCTCGACCTGGCGGATACGCTCTACCAGGAGGGTTACGCGGATTTCCAGCGCGTGCTGGATGCCCAGCGAGATCTGTTCGCGCAGGAGGAGCGGCAATTGCTCAATCACAGTTCCCACATCAGCGCCATCATTGCTCTCTACAAGTCCATCGGCGGCGGCTGGACGGACATGACGCTGGAACAGATGATTCCCGAATCCGTGCGCGAGACGATGCAGAACCGGACGAACTGGGGCGAGCTCCTGACTGAACCGGTACCGACAGACTCGAAACCGTAATTTTTACCGGTCGAACGTCATGAGTAGCGAGCAAAGCGAGGGCACCGTGCCAGAAGAGAAGCAGAAAGATGCCAACCCCGTCGTCAAGAAGGGAGGTATCGGCGTCGTGATCGCCATCGTCCTTAGCCTCACCTGGTACCTGCTCGCCGACCGCTTTACTCCCTATACCTCGCAGGCACGGATCGAGGGCTATGTCGTCGGCGTCGCGCCGGAGGTCGCCGGAACGGTGACGCGCGTCTGGGCCAAGAACAACCAGACGGTGGAAAAAGACCAGCCGCTGTTCGAGATCGACCGCTCGCAGTACCAGATCGCGCTGGACAGGGCGCGGTCCGACCTCGAGAACGCCGGCCGGCAGGTCGGCGCTGGCAGCGAAGCCGTCAATGCGGCTCGCGCCAACCTGCTCGCCGCGCGGGCGAATGAACGCAAGGCGCGGCAGGATGCCGATCGACTCGAGCGACTGCACAAGGAAGACCCGGGGACGATTTCGGTGCGCCGCGTCGAAATTTCACAGGCCACTCTGGAGCAGGCGCGGGCACAGGTCACCGCCGCCCAGGCCGACATTCAGCGAGCCATCGAGCAGATGGGCGGAGATGACGCAGCCGACAACACGATCCTCAAGACGGCGCTGACCGCGGTGGCGAAGGCCGAGCTGGACCTCGCGAATACGCTCGTCAAGGCATCCTCGCGCGGCGTGGTCACGGACCTCACCGCCGACGTCGGTCGTTACGCGGGCACCGGCAGCCCGGTGCTGACGCTGATCGTGATCGACGACGTCTGGATCAACGCCGAGTTCACCGAAAACAACCTGGGCCACGTGGAAGTCGGCACGCCGGTCGAAATCCTGTTCGACGTGCTGCCGGGACGCGTTTTCAAGGGCGAAGTTCGCAGCGTCGGTCTCGGGACCAGCGCGGGTGGCGAGCAGCCGGCGGGAACGCTGCCGACGATCCAGAACAACCGCGACTGGCTGCGGCAGTCCCAGCGCTTCCCGGTCATCATTGGCTTTGACACGCAGCAGGACGCGGCATTGCAACGCAACCTGCGGATCGGGGGACAGGCTACGGTCATGGCCTATAGCGAAGGTACCAGCGTCCTCAAGCTGCTGGGCAAGGCATACCTCCGCTTTGCGAGCGTGCTCACGTATGCCTATTGAAGTGATCTGACCGTGATGCCGCTCGCCGCGCGGCGCACGTTTCGTCTTGCCGCGGTCGTCGCGCTGTCGCTCGCACTCGGTTACGGACTGGGCATGCCGCTACCGTTTTTCGCGCCATTTTTCGGAGCTCTGCTCACGACCGCGCCTTCGCCGCCGATGGGATTGAAGGCCATGCTAAGCCTATGTCTCATCGTCATCATCACGCTCGGCGTGGGACTGATGTTGACACCCTTGCTGGGCAAGTACCCGGCGTCTGCACTCCTGATCATTGCAACAGGCCTGTACCTTGGCACGGTCATCAGCATCGGGCTTCGCCAGGCTCTCATCGGTACGCTGGTGGCGGTCGGTTGCGCGTTCGTCCCCGGCGCGGGTCAGGTGGACTTTGCGCTTGCCGTCACCGTGATGAAAGCGCTGCTGCTCGGCATCGCGCTTGCGATCGCGAGCCAGCACATCGTCTATCGCTTCTTTCCGGAGGACCCGCCGGGCATCCCGCCTGCCTCACCTCCCCAACCCGATGCAGTTGAAATTCGGTGGATTGCCCTGCGCTCCACGCTGATCGTCCTGGTGCCCGTGACGATGGCCTATATCAATCCTGCAATGTACCTGGCCGTCATCATGAAATCGGTGACGCTATCCCAGCAGGCTTCCGTTCTTAACGCGCGGACTACGGGGCGCGCGATAGTCAGCGCCACTTTTCTCGGCGGTCTGCTCGCGATCCTGTTCTGGTTCGGATTGAAGCTCTGGCCAAGCCTTTGGATGTTCTTCCTGCTCATGCTGCTGCTCAGCCTCTACATCGCGGCCAAGACCTACGGAGTGCTGCCCAGCCGGCATCCACCGGCCTTCTGGCAGGACGTGACTTTCAACTTCCTGTTCATGTTTTGTCCGGCCGTCGACGACAGCGCGAACGGCAAAGACCCCTACCAGGCGTTCGCCGTACGATTCAGCCTCTTCGTAATCGTCACCTTGTACGCATGGGCCGCCATCGCTGCGCTGGAATGGCTGCGCGGTCGCAGCAGGGCGGCGGTCATTGTCGCTGCACAGGGAGCTCGCTGATGCTCAGGATTCTGCTCATCGGTGCGGGTGCCATGATGGTCTGCCTGCTGCTGCAGTCCGTGTTGCTGGTACAGGCCATCCGCTACTACGCACGCCGGCACGCCGTGCTGGCCGCCAAGGCGTCATCGTGGTCGACGCTGCTCGTGATCAACTGCGTCATGCTGCTCCTGCTTCTCGGCAATCTCGCCCAGATCATGATCTGGGCGTTCGTGTTCCTGTGGGTGGGGGAATTCGATACGTTCCTCGACGCCGTGTATCACTCGGCCGTGAACTTCGCGACGCTCGGCTACGGCGACATCGTCATGTCCGAGAGGAACCGGTTCCTCGGTCCGCTTGAGGGCATCAATGGCGTATTGATGATCGGCATTTCGACCGCCGCGTTGCTGGCGACGTTTCAGGACGTGATCAAGACCTCAATCGGTGCGCGTCGCGGCGCCGCAGCAAGAGTCGAAGGCGGCGATGTGCTCGTAGCGTCAGGAGATGACAAATGACCGTACGGAACGAAGTGGAAGGAACGTCAGCCGGTCCCTGGGACAACGCGACGCTGGCCAAGCTGCGCGAATGGGACCCGGCCTGGCTGGATCAGTGTCTCAAGATGTCCAACGATCCGTGGACCGCCGGCATACTGCCGCGCAAAGACGTTGAGTTGATCAGCATTGCGGTGAACGCTGCATGTACGAACTTGAGCGAAGGCGGAACGCGCCGTCACATTCGCGGCGCGCTCGATGCAGGCGCGACCCGTGAAGAAATCCTGATGATCATCAAGATTGCGTCCCTGCTGTCGATCCATACTGCGAGCCTCGGCGCGCCTATCCTCCTGGAAGAAGCGAAAGTCGCCAGTGTCAAGCCGGCGCCGAAAAAACCGGCGGCGACGCCGGTTTGCGACAAGATGAAAGCCGCGGGCCAGTGGAATTCGGGGTGGGATGAATTCTTCGAGATTGATCCGTCATGGACGGAAGCAATCATCGCTGCTAGCCTCCCGGTTTACGCCAGCGGCGTGCTCTCACCAAAGTTGGCAGAGCTGCTGAGCATCGCCGTCGATGCGTCGGTCACTCACATGTACGCACCCGGGACACGCCGGCACATCCAGACGGCATTAAAACTCGGCGTGACGATCGAGGAGATCATGGAGGTCTTCAAGATCTGCGTGTCGCAGGGCATGCAAGCATGCAATCTTGGCGTGCTGATTCTTGCCGACGAACTGGATCGCGCGGCTGCCTCGCGGGATCGCGCATGAATTTCCGCGAACCTGGGCTAGCCTCGCGGAAAACCCACCAGGTGCTGCGCATCGAGGCGGATGCCGATGCGCTCACCGATCGCGTGGTCATGGTGGCTCGGCACGAAAGAAAGCGCCGTCGCCCCGGAGGGTAACAGGAGCTTGTAGCGGAACTGCGCACCGCGGAAGGCCCGCTCGACGACCTCCGCGCGCAGTTCGCTCGCGTCGTCATGAATCACGTCGTCGGGTCGCAGCAGCAGATCCACGTGGGTTCCGGGCGGCTGGTCGGTCGTGAGCTGTCCTTCGATCACGCCGAGTTCCGTCGACACGCGCCCCGGTCCGAGCACCGTGCCCTGGATGAAGGTGCCCTCGCCAACGAAATCCGCGACGAAGCGCGTCGCCGGCGAGTGATAAAGCTTCCAGGGCGCATCCCACTGCTCGAGCCGGCCCGCGCGCAGCACGCCGATCTCGTCGGCGGTGGCGAAGGCCTCGCGCTGGTCGTGGGTCACGAGCAGAGCCGTCGCGCCTTCCGCGACGAGTGCTGCGCGCACCTGCCGGGCAAGTTCCGTGCGCACGTCGGCGTCGAGGTTCGAAAAGGGTTCATCGAGCAGGACGAGCCGCGGGCGCGGTGCGAGCGCGCGCGCGAGCGCGACGCGCTGCTGCTGGCCGCCCGAAAGCTCGTGCGGAAACCGACCTGCCTCGCCCGCGAGATCGACGAGTTCGAGCATCTCGAGCGCGCGCCGCCGCCGGCCCTCGCGCTCCTCGGCGTGCAGCCCGAAGGCGACATTCGCGAGCGCGTCGAGGTGCGGAAACAGTGCGAAATCCTGAAACACCATGCCGATGCGCCGCCGCTCCGGCGGCACCCAGGATCCGCGACCCGACAGCGATTCCCCGCCCGCAAGCACTTCGCCCGCGTCGGGCCGCTCGAATCCCGCAATGCTGCGCAGCACCGTACTCTTGCCCGAACCCGAGGGTCCCAGCAGGCAACCGATCCGCCCGGCTTCAACGACGAGCGACAGCCGGTCGACGGCCTTCACGCCGGGAAAAAATTTCGACACTTCACGCAGCTCGAGCCGCACGCTCCATCCTCCGGGTCAACAGGGCGACCGGCAACAGACCCGCGACGACGATCGCGAGCGAGGGCAGCGCCGCCCGCTCCCATTCGCCCTCGGCCGTCATCTCGAACACCCGCACGGCGAGCGTGTCCCAGCCGAAGGGCCGGGTCATCAACGTAATCGGCATCTCCTTCATGACGTCGACGAATACGAGGAGTACCGCGGTGCCGATGCCGGCGCCGAGGAGCGGCAAGTGCAGGCGCGAGACGACTTGTCGCGTCGAAAGTCCGAGGGAACGCGCCGCCTCTTCGAGCGAGGGCCGGATGCGGGCCAAGCCGCCAAGCACCGGCCCGTGCGCAACCGCAAGAAAGCGCGCAACGTAACCGAGGAGCAGCGCGATCACCGTCCCCTGGAGCCACAGCCCCTCGCCGCCCGCCAAAGCGCGGAATCGCAAGTCGATCGCGCCGAGCGCGCTCACGACGCCGACCGCGAGCACGGTGCCCGGAATCGCGTAGCCAAGCGTCGCGACGCGCGAGGCCATGCGGGTCACGGCGCCGTCGGCTGCGCGTGTCGCATAGCCCAGCATGAGCGCGAGCGCGACGCAGGCGAGCGCGGCCATTCCGGCGAGGCCGAGCGTGCGGAACGTGTAACCCAGGTAACGCGCATCGAGATCAATAGGGGCCACGTCCCAGGCCCAACGCGCGAGTGCGACGGCGGGCAGCACGAATCCGAGCGCGAAGACGGTCGCAGCAAAGCCGAAAGCGCACCAGCCGCGCGCGCCGGGAAGCGCGAGTCGTTCGGCGCGCCGCACGCCAGCGTCGGCGACAGCAAAGCGAGCACGCCCGCGCGCGATGCGCTCGAGGGCAAGCGCGGCCGCGACGAAGATGAGCAGGAGCAGTGCGAGGCCGAGCGCCGTCTCGATCGAGAACAGGCCGAACCAGGCCTTGTAGATCGCGGTCGTGAAGGTGTCGTAGTTGAAGACCGACACCGCGCCGAAATCGGCGAGCGTCTCCATCGCGACCAGCGCGGCGCCGCCCGCGAGCCAGGGCCGCGCGAGCGGAACGGCGACCCGGAAGAGGCCGGCCCAGGGTCCGAGTCCGAGCGATTGCGCCGCCTCCAGCACGCGCGCGCCGTGCGTCAGGAAGGCGCCGCGCGCCATCAGGTAGACGTAAGGGTAGGCCGCAAGCGCGAGTACCGCGATCGTGCCGCCGGTCGAGCGGATCGGCGGCATGGGAAATCCGCTGCCGAACCAGCCGCGAAGCGCCGTCGGCACAGCCCCTGCGTAATCGAGCGTCGCGACCGCGACGAAGGCGAGTACATAGGCGGGCATCGCCATCGGCAGGAGCAGTGCCCAGGAAAAAAATCCGCGCCCGGGAAACTCGCAGGCCGCCGTCAGCCAGGCAAGCGAAGTCCCGAGCAGGGTGGCGATCGTCACCACGCCCAGCACGAGGATCGCCGTATTTGCGACGACACGCGCGAGCACATGCTCGCGCAGATGCGCCCAGAGCGCCGTATCCCCGCCCGTCGCGCCTTGCAGAACGGCGATCAGTACCGCAATCATCGGCAGCGCGACCGCGATCGCGGCGAGAGCGGGACCGAGACGCGGCGACGAGGCGCTCATGAACACCCCGCCGTCATCGAATCAATGCCAGCCGGCGCGGTCGATCAGCATCACGGCGGCCGACTGGGTCTTGCCGATCGTGCCGACGTTGACGAGATTCGGCTCGAACTTGCCCCAGGCCTTGACCTCGGGCAGCGGGTCGACGCCGGCATTCGCCGGGAACTCGAAGTTGACCGCCGCAAAGCGCTGCTGGATCGCGGGCGACGCGAGCCACTCGAGGAAACGGATGGCCTCGGCGCGGTTCTTCGCGTGGGTCGTCACGCCGCCGCCCGAAATATTGACGTGGGTACCGCGGCCGCCCTGGTCGGCCCAGAAGATCTGCACGGGGAAGCCCGGCACTTCGTGCTGCAGCCGGCCGAGGTAGTAGGTGTTGACGATTCCGACGTCGCACTGGCCCGCGGCGATCGCCTTCAGGAGCAGCGTGTCGTTCGAGAACGGCTCCGTCGCGAGATTCGCGATCCAGGACCGGACGAGACGCTCGGTCGCCTCTTCTCCGTTGTCGCCGATCATCATTGCGACGAGCGACTGGTTGTAGACCGCCTTGCCGCTCCGCAGGCAGAGCCTGCCCTTCCAGCGCGCATCGCCGAGCGCCGCATAGGTGGACAGCTCCGACGGTTTCACGCGCTCGGTCGAATACGCGATCGTGCGCGCGCGCACGGCGAGACCGAACCAGTGGCCCGCCGGATCGCGCAGGTGCGCCGGGATCGCGGCTTCGAGCATCGGCGACTTCACGGGCGAAAGCAGGCCCGCCTCGGTCGCGCGCCACAGGTCGCCGGCATCGACGGAGATGAACACATCCGCGGGGCTTGCCGCTCCTTCCGCGGTCAGGCGCTGGATGAGCGGCGCGCCGTCATCCGTGACGGACTTCACTTCAATGCCACGCTCACGGCCGTACTCCTGAAACAGCTGTTCGACCAGCTGGTACTTGCGGGCGGAATAGACCACCAGGGGCTCGCCGGCGGCCAGGGCGGGCCCCGCCCAGGCGAGGGCCGCCAGCAGGGTCACCGTTGCCAGCCGGCTCCGGAAGGCAATCAGGAATCTCATGGATGCCTCAATATGGTAATGAGAATGAATCTCATTAAGCATATCAGGTCTGACGGGCCGCGGCACGATCCTGGAGATAGCTCTGCCCCCGCCGCATCAGCCGCGCAAAACCCGCCGCGTCCTGGCTCGCCACCAGCGATTGCAGCCGGGTTACCGCTTCGACCAAAGCGGCGAGCGACTCGCCGCCGTATTGATTGAGAGCCTGGATCTCGAAATAGAGCGCCGGGCTCTCGCCCGCGACCAGGGACGCGACCGCGAGCTGGGCATCGAAGGTCGTGCTGGAGAGCCGCGCGAGCCGGGGCGCCGCCTCGCCGCTTTCCGCGAGCGCCGTGAAGAACGCGATGTTGATCGCATGCGAGAGTCCGAGCACATAGGCGATCAGGCGGTCGTGATCGTCGAGCGTCGTGACGACCTGCTCGACCATCGTCGAAGCGAAAAGGTTCTGCGCATCGGTCACGGCGTCGGGGCGGCCGACATCCACATGAATGATGTGACGTCCCGAGAGCAGGTCCGTGTCCGGTCCGAACATCGGGTGTAACGAGGCCACCCTGACGCCAGCCTGTCGGAGTGCCGCAAGCCCGGCACGGAGCGGCGTCTTGAGCGAACCGATGTCGAACACGAGACCGGGCGGCCGATGCCGCGCTAGCTGCTCGAGGATCGAAGCCGTGATTCCGAGCGGCGTCGCGACGACGATCACGTCGTGCGAGAGCTCGTCGGACTGCCAATCCCGGCGCTGCAAGCGCGAACCGGCGCTGCCCGCCGGATCGGCGACCTCGACTGCGAATCCCTGCGATTCGAGGAATTCGACGAACCAGCGGCCCATTTTTCCGCAGCCGCCGATGACGAGCGCGCGGCGGCCGGCGCCCTGCCCCTGCGCCGCAAGCTGCGCCTGCTCCTGGGTCGCGAGCGAGCTCCGGATCAGGAGCCTGAGCAGGTTGTCGGCCAGCGCCGGGGAAAGGCCAAGCGTTTCCGCGGCGGCGCGCGCATTCAGGAGCACGTCGCGCTCGCGCTGGAAATCGCGCGTCGGGTGGCCGGTCCTGCGCTTCGCGCGGGCGACCTCCTCGGAGAGCCGCTGCCGCTCGGCGATCAGCGCGAGCAGTTCGCCGTCGAGCCGCGTCAGCCGGTCGCGCAGTTCTGCAAGTTCCATCGGGACGATCCCGTGTGGGCGATCGTCCTGTGTACCGGCCCGCCTGCGTTCGCGCAAGCGGGCCGGTTTTTCCGGTCTCAGCCCGCGATGGAGAAGCTGAAGTACCACCCGTCGTGCGGATCCTGGGACCAGTAGTTCGGACGATAGCCGCGGCCGTAGTAGACGCGCGGCGTCGCGCCAGCCAGCGTCATAGCCCGAGCGATAGGTGTAGTCTGCTGCCATAACCATAGAACGCGTTCCGTCGCCAGTAGCGGTCATGGCGGCCGTAATGCATCCAGTCGCGCCAGGCAAGCTCGTAGCCCGAGCGATAGCCGAAATCGAAGCTGTAGCGACCGGCGGTACGTATCGCCAGTTACGTTGTCGGTCGCGGTATGACGCCAGTCGTCGTTGCGCCAGCCGTCGTCATGCCGCCTGCGGCTCCAGTCGTCGTGCCGACGCCGGTCGTGTTCGCGTCATCACGGTCATTGTCGCCGTGGTCCGATCGTCGGCGGTCATCGCGATCTTGGCCGCGGTCATGATCCCGATGATCGTGACGCGGTCGCGTCACGGTCGTGCCCCTCGGCCGCGGTCCCGATCGTTCGTGCGGTGGCTGGGATCTGCCCGATCGCTGGGTTCTCGTGAGCCTGCCGCATTGCCAGTCGTTCTCCGCCGCCGGGCAATGCCAGACACAGGGCGAGCGAGGCCACGGTGGATCTCTTAACATAACGGCTCCTCCGCGTGGTGCGTAGAGCCAGTGTCGTCCTGCAAGCTGAATCCCGCTTAACCGGCATTGACGAAATCCAGCGGCGGGCGCGCTAACATCCGCCATGCGCGCGCCATTCCAGACGCTGCCGGATCCGCTGCCGGCCGATCCGATGCCGCTCGCGTCCGCCTGGTTCCGCCAGGCCTGGGACGAAAAAGCCGGGCGCAATCCGAACGCCATGAGCCTCGCAACGACCGGCGTAGATGGCAAGCCTTCGGTGCGCGTCGTGCTGTGCAAGGAGATCGTGGCCGATCCGGGCTACCTCGTGTTCTATACGAACTACCAATCCCGTAAGGGCCGCGAGCTCGCGGCCCATCCCTGGGCTGCAGTCGTGTTCCAGTGGGATCCGCTCGGCCGGCAGCTGCGTATCGAAGGGCCAGTCGTCCACGCGCTCGCGAGCGAGAGCGACGACTACTTCGCGAGCCGTCCCTGGCAGAGCCGGCTTGCCGCGATCACGAGCGAGCAGAGTGCTGCGGTTCCGAACCGGCAGGCGCTGCTCGACCGCCTGCGCGAAACCGCGGACCGCCACGGCACGCCCGATCCCTTCGCCGCGCCCGAGGATGAAGTGGCACCCGGACTCCGCCTTCCGCGACCGGATCACTGGGGTGGCTACCGCCTGTGGGCAGCCGGGGTCGAACTCTGGGTCGAAGGCGCGCACCGCCTCCACGACCGCGCGCGCTGGACGCGCGGCATCGCGCCCGCCGGCGATGGCCGGTTCCAGGCCGAACCCTGGAGCCACGAACGGCTTCAGCCTTGAGTGCCAGCGTTGCGCCGCGGCTCGCCTGCCGCGCGGTCGGCGTCGCGGTCCTCGACCGTTGCCTCGTACGCGCACTCGACCTCGAAGCAGGCGCCGGCGAATTCATCGCCGTGCTCGGACGAAACGGTGTCGGGAAGACGCTCACGCTGCACACGCTAGCAGGATTGCGCGCGCCGTCGACCGGCGCCGTGCAGCTCGAGGGGCGCGAGATCGCAGACTGGTCGGGCCGCGAGCGAGCTCGCCGGCTCGCGCTCCTGCCACAGGTCACCGAGGACCCGTTTCCCTCGACAGTCTTCGAGACCGCGCTGATCGGCCGCCATCCGCACTTGCCGTTCTGGCAATGGGAGGACGCGGCCGATCTCAGCTGCGCGCGCTCGGCGCTGGGCGCCGTCGGACTCGAGAACCTTACCGACCGCGCTGTGGATTCGTTGTCCGGCGGCGAAAGGCGGCGGCTCGACGTCGCGACACTGCTCGCGCAGGACGCCGCGGTCTGCCTGCTCGATGAGCCGACCAACCACCTCGATCCGCGTCACCGCAATGACATCCTTGCCCTCTTCCGCGGCCGCGCCGATGCGGGCGGCCTCGTCATTGCAAGCCTGCACGACGCGACGCTCGCGGCACGCTGGGCGGACCGGGTCCTGCTCTTGTACGGGGACGGGCGTTGGCAGTTCGGTAACGCGGCAACGATACTGACCGACGCGAATCTGTCGGCGCTTTACGAGGTGCCGGTCGGCGAGCTCGCCTGGCGCGGGCAGCGGGTGTTCGTCAGCGCCTGACAGAGGGCGCTGCGAGCTCGGCGAGGATCGTCTCGTGCAGCCGGCCATTCGACGCGAGGATGCTTCGCGACCCGAGGCCGATCGGCGCGCCCTCGAGGTCGGTAACCCGTCCGCCCGCCTCCTCGACGATCACCGTCAGCGCCGCGATATCGAGAATGTTGATGTCCGATTCGATCACGGCTTCAATCTTTCCGGCCGCCAGCAGGTGGTAGTGCAGGAAGTCGCCGAAGCCGCGAATGCGGTCCAGCCTTGCGACCATGCGCCCGAGCGCCGCCCAACGCGGGCCTCGCGCGAGCGAGCGCAAATTGCCGGTGGATAACGTCGCCTCCTCGAGAGTCTCGATTCCGCTGACCGCCAGCGGCGCGCCGTCCTGCCAGGCGCCGCCGCCGCGTTCCGCCCAGGCCGTTTCTCCATAAACGGGCGCGCAGGAAACGCCGAGCTCGAGCCGTCCCTTCTGCATGAGCGCGATCTGGGTCGAGAACATCGGGTAACGGCGCACGAAGGACTTCGTGCCGTCGATTGGATCGACGATCCAGAGCCGCTCCGCATCGAGCCGAACCGCGTCGGATTCCTCACCGAAAAAACCGTCTTCCGGAAAGCGCGCCTCTACGATGGACCGTATGAGCTGCTCGGCCGCCACATCGGCATCGGTCACCGGCGAACCGTCCTCTTTCGTACGCAGCTTCGGCGCGCCGCGATAACTCGTCCGTATGAGTTCCGCCGCAGCGGCCGCCGCCGCAAGCGCCGCCTCGAGTCGCGCCGAGTTCTTCATCCGGTCAGCCTGCGGTGCCCGCGCGGAATCGTCAAACGGCGACTTGACCCGCATGAACAGTCTCCCTACATTGACCGCGTTGACAGGTGTCCCGGGCGAGAGCCCGGGCTAATCGGGAAGCCGGTGCGCGAGACGCTCGCCATCCCGGCACTGCCCCCGCAACGGTAAACGGCGCAAGCCGCGTCACGCAGGCGAATCCTGCAGCCACTGCCGGTATCCCGGTGGGAAGGCGATGCGGAAAGTCCCCTCCCGGGACAGCCGTGAGTCCGGAGACCGGCCCGTCTTCATGCGCCAGTCGCGGCGGGCGACCGGGGGTGCGGGCTTATCGCCCATTCCTTCTGTCTCCTTCGTGGCCGGTGAGACTTCGATTCACCGCTCGGGAGGAGCACGGATGAACACACTGATGTTGCTTTCCGCCATCGCCGCCGGCCAGGCGATTGAACCCGTCGTCGTCACCGCGACACGGATCGAAACCCCCGTCCGCAACGTTCTCGCGAGCGTCGAATTGATACGGCGCGAAGACCTGCTGCGCCAGCCCGCCTCGGATCTTGGAGACGCGCTCAGGATGATACCGGGCGTCGAGGCGGTGCGTCTCGGCGGACCTGGCCAGCAGACTTCCATTTTCATTCGCGGCACGGAGTCAAATCACGTGCTTGTGCTCATGGATGGTCTGCGGATCAATCCGAGTATCGGCAACGCCGCAATTCAGAACATTGCACCCGAGCTCGTCCAGCGCGTCGAGGTCGTCAAGGGTCCGCGCTCGACGCTCTATGGTTCGGACGCGCTCGGTGGCGTTATCAATGTCATCACGCGCCGTGGCGCGGAGGGTGGCAGCAGCGTCCAGGCGGGCTACGGACGCTACGGCACGCAAAGCGCCAGCTTCAGCACCGGCATCGGCGGTGAACGCGGCGATGCTTCCTTCGGGGGTTCCTGGCTCGAGAGTGATGGCTTTCCGGCGGGCAGCGGCGAGACGACCGATCGCGGCTATGAAAACCTTTCTTTCACTGCGGCGGGCCGCGTGGAACTCTCATCAGTCGAACTTGGTCTTCGCGCCTGGCATGCGGCGGGCACGACTGAGTATTCGCAATTTGGCGCACCGCTGGATCAGGACTTCGAGAATTCCGCGTTGGCACTCACGGCGAATCTTGCGCCCTCGGAGTCATGGGACACCCGGCTCATGGCCGGCTACGCGCTGGATGAAATCGACCAGAACCAGCTCTCCGATTTCGACCAGAACGGGATAAAAGATTTCGCGCACACGCGGCGCTGGAGCCTCGACTGGCAGAACGACCTGGTGCTGTCAGAAAGCAACACGCTGACCGCTGGCATCCTGTGGCAGGACGAGGACGCCGATGCCGAGTCCTTCGACCTGCCTTACAGCGCCGATACGACGACCAGCCAGTTCTATCTGCAGGACCAGGCGACGTTCGGCCGAAACCGCCTGCTGCTGGCCGCCGGGTATACGGATCACGAGGTCTTCGGCGGGCACGCGACCTGGAACGCCGAATACGGCTTTGAGATCGGGGACAACGCGCTCGTGACGGCAGGGGCAGGCACTGCCTTCCGCGCGCCCGATACGACCGATCTTTACGGATTCGGCGGGAACCCGGATCTCGATCCCGAAGAGTCCCGCAGCTACGAGCTCAGCTACCGGCAGCAAATCGGCGAGCAGCAGTCGTTCACGCTGTCGGCGTTTCGCAATGAGATCGATGACTTGATCGAGTTCGTCGTGCTCGACCCGTTAACCTTCGATGGCGAGAACCGCAATGTCGAGCGGGCGCGCATCGATGGGATCGAGGCCGCCTGGAACTACGATGGGGAGGCATGGGCTGCCCACGCCACGGCGACACTCCAGGATCCGCGCGACCTGACGTCGGATGAGCGTTTGCTGCGCCGCGCGGAGGAGAACTTCACACTGGGCGTACTGCGTCGCTTGGGCGCCCATGAAGTTGCGATCGACCTGCTTTACGCAGGCGATCGCGAGGATTTCGGCACTCCGCAGGTGCGGCTGCCGGCCTACTGGCTCGCCAACGTCTCGGCCAGGATTCTTCTCGGTGAGCGCTTTACATTGCTCGCGCGAGTGGAGAACCTGTTCGACGAGGACTACGAACTGGCGAGCGGATTCAATACCATGGGCCAGAGCTTTTTCGCCACGCTGCGTTATGAGTTCCGCTGAGGAGAGTCCGTGGGGAACCGCCTGTCGAAGATCTATACGCGCACCGGGGACGACGGCACGACCGGTCTCGGCGACGGAAGCCGCGTGCCGAAAGACGATCCGCGGGTCGAGGCCTACGGCTGCGTGGATGAATGCAACAGCGCGATCGGCGTGGTTCTCGCGATTGCGGGCCTCCCGGCCGACATCCGCGAACTGCTCACCGGCGTTCAGCACGAGCTCTTCGATCTCGGCGGCGAATTCTGCATACCCGGACATCGCGCAATCGACGCGAAGCATGTCCTCGCACTCGAACAGGCGCTCGACCGGTTCAACGAGCGCCTGCCGCCGCTCAAGGAATTCATCCTGCCGGGCGGCGGCACGGCCGCCGCGGCCTGTCACCTCGCGCGCGCGATCTGCCGGCGCGCGGAGCGGCGCGCCTGGACGCTTGCGCGCGTGGAGACCGTCGCAGCCGAGCCCCTGCAATTCCTGAACCGCCTGTCCGACCTGCTCTTCGTACTCGCGCGCGTGCTGGCGCGGCAGGAGAGCGGCAGCGAAGTGCTCTGGAAACACGTGCGGGGCGGCGCCGCGCCGCCGAGCTCAGGGTAGGCGGGTCGCGGCGGCCTTCGCGCGCGCCTCGTCGAGGCGCATGCAGACGTCCGCTGCTCCTTCGGCGATTCGCGGGCTCGGCCGGGCGAGCGCATCCGCCGGCGCGCGGTATACGTTTCCGCGCCGAACCGCCTCGAGCGTCTCGAAACGGGCCCAGAAACCCACCGGGTCGGCATCGTCGAGCGAGAGAATCACCTCGGGCGTCCGCGCCAGCACCGACTCGAGGTCCACCGGCAGGGCGAGCGCTGTCGCGTCCGCGAACACATTCGTTCCGCCGCAGAGTTCGACGATCTCAGTGATGAGATGCGGGCCGCCGACGGTGTAGAGCGGCGCGCCGTCAATCTGCACGAATACGCGGATCTTCGAGCGGACCCGGTATTGCGTGCGAAGTATCTGGATACGATTCCGGAATTCAGCCGCGGCGGCGCGCGCGATCGTCTCGGTGCGCGCGAGGCTGCCTAGCGTGAGAAGGCCCGTTGCGACCTCGTCGAGCTTGCGCGTCGGGATGCCGACCACGCGGATACCGAGTCCTTCGAGCCGCTCCGCGACTCCGGCGGGCGTGCCGGACTCCCACACGACGGCGACAGTCGGCGCGAGCGCGACGATGCGTTCGTAGTCGAGCCGGAAGGCATCGCCGATCTGCGGCAGCGCGCGCGCCGCCGGCGGATAATCGCTGTACGCGCTGACCCCGACGACCTGGTCGGCGGCGCCTGCCGCGAACAGGAGCTCCGTGAGATTCGGCGCGACGCTCACGATCCGCTCGCGCTCCGACGGCGGTCCACTCGCGGCGGCTGCCGCGTTGCAGGCCACCAGCGTCGCAAGCGCGAAGAGGGTCAGGAGCGATTTCAGGCGAGCACCTCGCGGCGGAACGCGGCGCCGCGCTGGCGCAATTCGCGCTCGAGCTGGCGCCAGTCGAAGGCGGGCCCGGGATCGGTCTTGCGGCCGGGCGCAATGTCGCTGTGTCCCGCGATCCAGCCCTCTGCGAGCGAGGGATAGCTGTCTTGCAGTGCCGCGAGGAGTTCCGCAAGTGCAGTGTACTGCCGCTTGTCGTAGGCCTCCTCGTCCGTGCCCTCGAGTTCGATGCCGATCGAAAAATCGTTACAGCCGTCCCGGCCGCGCCAGTGCGAGGTCCCGGCGTGCCACGCGCGGAGCCCGAAGGGAACGTATTGCGTCAGGCCGCCGTCGCGCGCGATCAGCACGTGCGACGAGACACGCAGGTGATGGATCGTCGCGAAATAGGGATCCGCCTCCGCAGGCAATTCATTGAGGAAAAGCTGCTCGATCCACGGCCCGCCGTAATGCCCGGGCGGCAGACTGATGCCGTGGATGACGATGAGCTCAGGGCTGGCATTGCCGGGCCTGGCATCGCAGTTCGGCGATTCGGCGAGGCGCGCGCCCGACAGGAGACCCATCGCGATGGATAATCCGGACATCGCGACAGCTTAGCCCGCGCGAATCGCCGCTTCCAATCGCATACACTCGTTTTCGATGACCGGAACATCCAAGAATGCCGCCATCGCCGCCCGCGACCTGGCCGTCGTCTGGCATCCCTGCACGCAGATGCAGGATCACGAGCGGCTGCCGCTCATTCCGATCGCGCGCGGCGAAGGCGTGTGGCTGCACGACTTCGAGGGCCGGCGCTATCTCGACGGCATCAGCTCCTGGTGGGTCAACCTTTTCGGCCACGCGAATCCGCGCATCAATGCCGCGGTCGCCGCGCAGCTCGGACGGCTCGAGCATGTCCTGCTCGCGGGATTCACGCACGCGCCGGTTCTCGAGCTGTCGGAAGCGCTCGTCCGGCTGCTGCCCGCGGGTCTCACGCGCTGCTTCTACGCGGACAACGGCTCCGCGGCCGTCGAAGTCGCCGTCAAGATGGCCTTTCACTACTGGCAGAATCTTGGCCGGCCGAAGAAGCGGCGCTTCGTGACGCTCTCGAACAGCTATCACGGCGAAACGCTCGGTGCGCTCGCGGTCGGGGACGTCGAGCTCTACAAGAAGGTGTACCAGCCGCTCCTGATGGATGTGATCACCGTGCCCACGCCCGACTGCCACCTGCGCGAGCCGGGCGAAAGCTGGGAGGCCCACAGCCGGCGGATGTTCGCCGAGATGGAGCGCACGCTCGCCGCGCAGGCGGAGGAAATCGCGGCCGTGATCGTGGAACCGCTCGTGCAATGCGCAGGCTCGATGCGCATGTATCATCCCGCCTATCTCGCGATGCTCCGCGGGGCCTGCGACCGCCACGGCGTGCTCCTGATCGCGGATGAAATCGCGGTCGGATTCGGGCGGACGGGCACCCTCTTCGCCTGCGAGCAGGCGGGCATCCGCCCGGATTTCATCTGCCTCTCGAAGGGACTTACGGGCGGCTACCTGCCGCTCTCGGTGGTCGTGACGACGGAGCCCGTGTACGCCGCCTTCTACGACGACTACGCGAAGCTCACGGCGTTCCTGCACTCGCACTCCTACACCGGCAATCCGCTCGCCTGCGCCGCCGCGCTCGCGACGCTCGCCATCTTCCGCGACGACGACGTGATCGCGCGCAATCGCGCGCTCATCGCCCGCATCGCCGAGGCCACGGCACCGCTCGCCGATCATCCCCGGGTCGCCGAGGTCCGCCAGACCGGCATGATCGCGGCGATCGAATTCGTGAAGGACCGCCGAAGCGGTGAACGCCACGACTGGCGCGAGCGCCGCGGCCTGCGTGCCTATGAATACGCGCTTTCGCAGGGCGCGCTCCTGCGGCCGATCGGCAATGTCATCTACCTGATGCCGCCCTACGTCATCACTCCTGAGCAGATCGACTGGCTCGCCGGCATTGCGCGCGGCGCGGTGGACGCGGCGTGCGCCTGATCCGCGTGCACGTTGAAGAGGCGCTCGCCGCCGGCGCGCGCATCGCGCTCCGGGGGACGGCTGCCTCCCATGTCCGGCGCGTGCTGCGGCTCGAGGCCGGCGACGCGGTGACGCTCTTCAATGGCGACGGCCTCGACTATCCGTCGCGGATCGGCGCTTCGCATCGCGACGCGGTCGAGGTCGAAGTCACGGGTACCTCGCCCGCACGGGCCGAATCGCCGCTCGCCATCACGCTCGTGCAGGGCATCGCCCGCACGGAACGCATGGATCTCGTCGTGCAGAAGGCGACCGAACTCGGCGTGGCGGCGATCCAGCCGGTCGCGACGGTGCGAAGCGTCGTCAAGCTCGATGCCGACAGCCGTGCCCGCAAGTCGGCGCATTGGCGCGGCATAGCGGTCGCCGCCTGCGAGCAATGCGGGCGCGCGAGAGTTCCGCAGATCGGCGAGCCGATGACGCTCGAATCCTGGCTTGCCGCGCCCGCGGCCCCGGGCGTGCGCCGCCTCCTGCTCGCGGCGGAGGCGGACTCGTCACTCATCGACGCCGCGAAAGGCGCTAATGCGGTCGAGCTCCTCGTCGGGCCGGAGGGCGGGCTCGAGGATCGCGAGCGGAGCGCGGCACGGAATGCCAGCTATCGCGCCGGCCGGCTGGGACCGCGGATACTCCGCAGCGAAACCGCGGCGCTCGCTGCGCTCGCGGTCCTTCAGGCTTCAGCGGGCGACTTGAGCTGATGAAGCTTCAAGAGGGGACGGTCCCCTTTGGCTCCACAATACTTGCCGTCACGGAATTCCCATCGCTAAAGGGGACCGTCCCCTCCTGATGCTGCGTCGCAGCTCAGGGAGCGGTCACCGTCGTCTCGTCGGCGATCATTTCTTCGAGCCGTTCGAGATCCGGGACCAGCGGCAGCTCGTTGACCATCCTCACCTGGCACAGCACAGGCGAGCGTTCCGGGAAGACACGCGAGCCGTCGGGCGCGATCACCTGCGGACTCACGCGCACGAGCTGCGGGAATCCCTGTGTCGCAATGCCGAAGTGGCCGGCCGGCAGCTTCTGCCCGAGGCAGGTGAAGATCACGATCCGCGTGCGGCCGCCGATCACCGGGATGCGCTTGCCGCAGGCGCCTTCGAACGACACCACCGGGATGCCGCGCCCGTTCCAGGCCGCGACGCCCAGGTACCAGGGCGGCGCGCCGGGCATTTCCTGCAAGGGCTGGAAGCCGGTGACTTCGGCGACACAGGCGCGCGGGACCAGGAGCCGCTCGTCGAGCAGCGGCACGAGGAGCCCGTAAAGCTCCTGCTCCTCGCTCACGTCGCCGCCCGGCGCACGAGCGGCTCGATCGCCTGCAGCAACTGGCCTTCCTGGTACGGCTTACCGAGATACTCGTTGACGCCGAGTTCGATCGCGCGGGCTCGGTGTTTCTCGCCCACCCGCGAGGTGATCATCACGATCGGCACGTCCTTCAGGCGGACGTCGTTCCGCACGTGCGAGGCGACCTCATAGCCGTCCATGCGCGGCATCTCGATGTCGAGCAGGATCACATCCGGGACTTCGTCCTGTAGGACCGAGACGGCTTCGAGGCCGTCCTTCGCCGTGACGACACGCATCCCGTTTCGCTCGAGCAGACGCTGGGTCACGCGGCGCACGGTGATCGAGTCGTCGACCACGAGCGCGAAGATGCGCCGGTCCGTCTGGCTCGCCAGGCGCGGATCCGTCGCAGGCCGCTGCCGCCAGTCGGAACGCACGAGCGCGCCGACATCGAGAATGATGCAAATCCGTCCGTCGCCCAGGATCGTCGCCCCGGAAATGCCGCGGATGCCGGAGATCTGCGGACCTACGGTCTTGACGACGATCTCGCGGCTGCCGATCAGCTCGTCGGTCACGATCGCGGTCGAATGCTCGCCTGCGCGCACGAGGATCACCGGCACGGCGGTGTCGTGTTCCGGCATCGACGACGGCGTGCCGCCGACGAATGTCCCGAGATGCTGAAATCGGTACTTCTGCCCGCCGTAGTCGAAGCTCGCGGTCTCCTCGGCGAGGTGACGCAGCACTTCCGTGCGCGGCACGCGCACGACGCCTTCGACAGTCGGCAGCGGCAGCGCGTACAGCTCGTCGCCGACCCGCGTCACTAGCGCCTGACTGATCGCGAGGGTGAACGGCAGGCGCACCGTGAACTTCGTGCCCTTGCCGGCTTCGGTTTCCGTATACAGGGAGCCGCCGAGCTTCTTGATCTCGGTGGCGACCACGTCCATGCCGACGCCGCGGCCCGCCGATTGGGTGACCTTGCCGGCCGTCGAGAAGCCGGGCTCCAGGATCAGCTGCAGCGCCTGCTCGTCCGACAACTCCTGCTTCGGCGTCGTGAGCCCGAGCGACACGGCTCGGTCGCGCACGAGTTTCAGGTTCACCCCGGCGCCGTCGTCGGCGACCGCGATCACGACCTCCGAACCCTCGCGCTTCAGCGTGACGTCGATCACGCCCGTCTCATCCTTGCCGGCGGCGGCCCGCGCCGCGGGCAGCTCGATGCCGTGGACGATGGCGTTCCGCAGCATGTGCTCGAATGGCGCCAGCATGCGCTCAAGCACCTGCCGGTCGAGTTCGCCGGCGGCGCCGTTGATGTGGACCTCGACCTTCTTCCCGGTTTCGGCCGCGGCCTGGCGCGCGATGCGCGTCAGGCGCTGTACCTGGCGCTGGAACGGGACCATGCGCGTGCGCATCAGCCCGCCCTGCAGCTCGGAGACGATGCGGCCCTGCTGCGTCAGCAGGTTCTGGACCTCGCGCATCTGCGTGGCAAGAAGGCCCTGCACGCTTCCCACGTCGGAGCTCGTCTCGGCGAGCGCGCGCGAGTACTGCTGGATCGACGAATAGCGGTCGAGCTCGAGCGGATCGAAGTCGTCGCGGCGCGTTCCAGAATCCACGTGGCGGTGCAGGATCTGCGCCTCGGTCTCGATCTCCAGCTTGCGGAGCTGATCCTTGAGCCGCTGCACCACGCGGCCGAGCTCGGCGAGGTTGAAATCGATCGAGGACACCTGCTGTTCGAGACGCGCGCGGTAGATGCTGACTTCGCCCGCGACGTTCAGCATGTTGTCGAGGAGATCCGCGTCGACGCGCGCGACCTCGCCGCGATCCGGCGCGGCATCGCGGCCCGGAGGGCCGGCCGGCGCAGGCGCGGCGGCAACTTCGGCGCGATCTTCGGCGCGATCTTCGGCGCGATCTTCGGATTCCGCCTCGGCCTCCAACTCCGGTTCCAGCTCCGGTTCCGGCGATCTCGCCGCCACGACTGGCGCCACGACCGGTGTCGGAGCCGGCATCGTCCGCGCCACGGGTATCGGCGCTGCGCCCGCCGCAAGCGGCGTGGGCGCAGGAGCCGGCGCGGGTTTTTCCGCCACCGCCGCGCCTCCGCGGCCGATCAGGCGGATGCGCGTGATCAGATCGCGGGCGGCTTCGACCGGCCGGCCGGCGCTCACGTAGTCGCGCATGCGGTTCAGCTCGTCGAGACTCGACTGGACGACCTCGAGGCTGCGCTCGTCGAGGCTGATCGTCTCGTCCACGAACTGGATGACGAGCGACTCGAGCTCGTGACTCAGGTCGCCCATCGCGGTGATGCCCGCCATGCGCGCGCCGCCTTTCAGCGTGTGCAGCACGCGCTGCAACTCGGTGACGCGGTCGCTGCTGCCGCGCTCGGAGCGTAGCACCGCGAGCGCCGCGTCCGCCGACTCGAGCAGTTCCGTCGCCTCCTCGCTGAAGATGGACGCGACTTCAGGGTCGTAGTCTTCGCTGCGTACCGACGCTGAAGCGAGCGGCGGCGCGCCGGGTGGCGCCGCGTCGGCTGCGGGCGGCTCTGCCGATTCCAGGTACGGCGGCCTGCCCTCCGTGCCAGCCGGTCCGGGAATCTTCGGCAGGACGCCATGCAGGTCGCGCTCCGCGGCGACCGCATTGGCCCGGCCCGGCAGCAGGGCTTCGAGAGAGAGGCGCTGCGTCGCGACATGTGCCGGGGGTTCAACGGGCGGCGGCTCCGGCGGCACATCGGGCGCGATCGCCTGCGAGACCGCCAACTGCGGCGGCTCCTCGGCGAGTCGCCGTTCGAGCGCCGCGTCCTGCTGCTCGATGCGCTTCACGAGCCGATCGAGATTCGTGAAGCGCCCGGTGTCTTCGTGTACGGCGGCGAGCACATCCTCGAAGCCGACGACCGAGTCGGCGAGCACCGCGAGACCCGCTTCGTCGAATGGAGCGTCGTGGTCGAACATGCGCCGCAGCCAGCGGTGCAGCGGTTCGGCGAGGCGAATGCTGTGACGGATCCCGGCCGTACGCGACGCGCCGCGCAGCGTGTGGCAGGCGCGGTACAGTTCCTCGGTCACCGTGTGCGTGCCCACTGCGAGCCAGGCGTGGCGCAGATAGGCGCGAATCACTTCGAGATGACTCTGCACCTCCTTCTGATAGATCTCCTGCAGCGAGGAGTCGCCGCCTTCGGCATAGGCCGCGGGTCGGCCGAGCCACGCGTCGTCTTCTGGCGGCGCGGTCTCCGCAGGAGCGGGCGGCGGCGGCGCGGATGGCGGTAACGGCGGCAGCGTCGCAAGCCGTTTCGTCGCAATCTCTTCGTCGAGTCTTTGCTGGGCCTGGGTCGACTCGGACGAGGCAGCGGCCGGCCGCGCGGGTGCCGCCGCCGGCTGGCCCGCGGCCTGGGCATCGAGGCGCGCGACGAGCGTCGCGAGTCCTTCGACCTCGCCGGAATTGCCGGCCAGTTCGCCGACCAGTGCCGGCAACGACGCGATCGCCTCGCGCAAGCATGCGAGCATTCCGCTCGAGCGTTCGAGGGTGCCGTCGATCACGCGGTTCAGGAGGCTCTCGACCGACCAGGCGAAATCGCCAATGCGGCGCGCGCCGACCACGCGGCCGCTGCCCTTCAGCGTGTGGAACGCGCGCCGCACGCGCGTCAGCGACTCGCGGTCCGAAGGATTCTCCTCCCAAAGTGGGAACAGGCGGCCGATCGTCGCAATTTCCTCGCCCGCTTCTTCGATGAAGAGCGCGAGCAGCTCCGGGTCGACCGCCAGGCGCAGTCCGGTGGCGTCGCGCACGGGTTCGGCGCGCGGCGCGGGCTGCGGAACCGGCGCCGGCCTGGCCTCGGCCGCGCGCGGCGCAGGCGCTGCGCCCGGCGCCGAGGCGCGCGTCTGGTCGAGCGCCGCGAGGCAGCGCTCGGCATTGTCCAGCATGTACCAGGGATCGCCGCGCCCGGCCTGCAGCGTCTCCATGTAGTACTCGATGCCCACGATCGCGTCCGCGAGCCGGTCGATGTACTCGTCGTTGCGCGATAGGCTGCCGGGCCCGAGGAGAGCCGATACGTGCTCGCCGATCCGCCTCATCACTTCCATTGCGCGATTGCGCCCGAGAAGCAGCAGCCCCGCGGTGATACCGCGCGCGAGAGCCGGCGCCGCGTCGAGACCCGACTGGTCAGCCGTCGGATCGAGCGACTGCCCGAGGAGCTCCTTGATCCGGGCGAGGTTGACGATGCACTCGCGCAACACCGACTCGGTGACCTGGCGGAACTCGGGATCCGTTTCGCCGCCGGGTGCGGGCGCGCCCGGAGGCATGATGAGCCGCACGAGCGAGTCATCGAGCCCGTCCTCGACCCCGATCAGGGTCGCCGCGATCGCGATCAGCGTGTCCTGCTCGGCTGGCGTGCGTCGCGTGATGATGTCGGAGAGGCGCGAGAGCTCGCCCTGGACCTGCTCACGAACGGAGCCGAGGCCCAGCACGGCGAGCGTGTCGCCGATTTTCTTCAGCAGATCGACCTGGGGCGCGAGTTCCTCGGGCGGACCGCCCTTGCGCGTGTAGAGGTCGAGCGCATCCTTCACGCGCCCGAGGTCTTCCTTGATCGCGGCCGCGACGGTGCGCATGAGTCGCACCGAGGGCGCCGAAAGCGATTCGCGTTCCTGCTCGACCGACTCGTCGATCGGGAGGAGCTCGCCGAGCCGGAAGGAGCTTCGGACTGCGTCGATGCGATCGCCCCGTGTCTCCGCGCGGGCGACGTAGAAAAGGAGATTGTTGAGCAGCTCGATCGGCGGCGCCTCGGAGTACGCCCCCTCGCCCTGGCCGTAGAGTCGCTTCAGTTCGCGGTCGGCATGGCCGAGCAGTCGCTTGACGGTGACGCTCGCCTCGAGTCCGCCGGCGCGGAGCGCGTCGAGCAGTGCCCCCGTCACCCACCAGAGCTGGTAGAGCGGCGCGGAAGTCGCGATCGCCTCCATGCGATTGGCGACTTCGGAAAGCGCCGTGAGCCCGCGATCCTCGCTGTTGCCGCGGATCAGCCCGAGCAATCCGGCCTGGAATTTCGGCCGCAGCCGCCGCGCCCATTGCGGGACCGTCAGTTTCTGTTCCGCGGCCGCCGAATCGCGCGCGGCCGGAGCTTTTTCGGAGCTCAGGTTCAGCGAAAGCAGCGTGCCTTCGGAAAGAAGCGGTGCGCCGCGCACGGCGCGCAGGTCGTTGAGCAGCGGCAGAAGCACGAGCGCAAGATCCCGCCCGCCGCCCAGCACGCGCTCGAGATAGGTGGGCAGCTGCACGCTCGAGCGCATCAGCGCATCGAGGCCGTCCACGAACTGGCGCGCATCGGTATCGGTGTCGGCGAGCCACCGCGAGGTGTGCTCCATTTCCTCGGCTAGCAGCGCGGCGCCGTAGACTTCCACGACCCTGAGCACGCCGCGGGCGGCGCGCATCAGGTCGGCGGATTTCGAGACGTGTGCCTTGTCGGCCGGCGTCTCCGCCGCCGCCTCGAGCGCGATCCGGACCTCGTTCAGCGTCGCCGCGAGTTCACGCGCGACGAGATGCAGGGCCTGCTCGTTGACCGAGGGGAAATCCGCCACGGCGTCTCAGGCTGCGCCGCTCGCGGCGCGCCGTGTCTCCGCACTGCCCGGCTCCGCTGCAGCGGTAGCGGGCTTGATCTTCCGGCCGGGCGCCGGCAGTTGCTGGGGCAGGCGGAAGCCGGCGGCCGATTTCCGCAGCTGCGCCGACATGTCTGCGAGCCGCCCGATTGCGGTCGACGTCGCGCTGGTGTTGTCGGCGGTCTGCTGGCTGATCTCCCGGAGCACCTGCATGGTGCGCGAGATGTGCGCCGAGGTCGCTGCCTGCTGGCGCGCGCTCGCCGATATGTTCTGCACGAGCTGCGCGATCTGGTTGGACACGTCCTCGATCTCCCCGAGGGCGGCACCAGCGTTCTCGGCGAGGAGCGCCCCGCCCACGACGTCGGTCGTCGTCCGCTCCATCGACACGACCGCCTCGTTCGTGTCGGACTGGATCGTTCGGACCAGGACCTCGATCTGCCGCGTCGCGTGGCCGGCGCGCTCGGCAAGGCGCTGCACTTCATCCGCGACCACCGCGAATCCGCGGCCGGATTCGCCCGCCATCGACGCCTGGATCGAGGCGTTCAGCGCGAGGATGTTGGTCTGTTCGGCGATGTCGTTGATGAGTTCGACGATGTTGCCGATCTCCTGCGAGCTCTCGCCAAGGCGCTTGATGCGCTTGCTGGTGTCCTGGATGTTCTCGCGGATCGTGTTCATGCCGTCGATCGTGCGCCGCACCGCAGCGCCGCCCTTGTGCGCGACGTCGACCGCATGGCGCGCGACATCGGCCGAGCGCTCGGCGTTGCCCGACACTTCCTCGATCGAGGCGGCCATCGCGCCGACCGCGTCGGTCGCCGCGGCCACCTGCCGCGACTGCGCCACACTAGCCTTCGCGAGATGCCCGGCGGCGGCCTGCGTCTGCCGCGCCGCCGCGTCGAGCTGCATCGCGGTGTCATTGATCGTCGCGACGAGCTCCCGGAGCGCCTCGATCGCGTAGTTGATCGAATCCGCGATCGCGCCGGTGATGTCATCCGTCACCGTCGCCTGCACGGTCAGGTCTCCGTCGGCGAGGCTCGACATCTCGTCGAGGAGCCGCAGAATCGCGTCCTGGTTGCGGCGATTGCGCTCCGACTCGAGGCTCGCGACGCGCCGCATGCCGGCCTGCGAGACCCAGCCGAACAATGCGCCGGCAAAGGCGAGGATGGCGATTCCGATCGCGATCAGCGCGGGCGTCGCGCCCATTTTGCCGCCGCCTTCGGACGCGGACAGAGCCTCGAGCGACTTCGAAAGCTTGTCGGCCGCGGCCGCGAGGTCGCCCGCGGCGCGCTGGGCCGTCGCGAGCGCGCCCGCCTGTTCGAGCGTGCCCTGCAACTGCCGCTCGTAGGCCGCGAAGGCATCGCGTACTTCGCCAAGCCGCGTAGCGGCCTCGCCCTCGATCGCCGGCACGCCGGCGGTCTTGTCGAGGCCGGCGAGTCCAGCCAGGAATTGCGAGAGGAGCGCCGTGTTCTCCGAAATGCGCCGAGTGACTTCCGCAGGATCGATAGCGCCCGAGAGCTGCTCGAGGTCATCGCTCGTGCGCTGAGCGACGGTCTCGAAACGCGGCAGCACGCGCATGGCCGGCATGCCGCCCGGCGCCGACACGGCATTGCCGGTCGCCGCGAGTACGCGCCCGAGGATCGCTCGCGATTCGCCGGAGGACTTCTGCAGATCGCCCGCCACCGCCTTGGCCGCCAGAACCTGACCCGAGGTGTCGAGCACGGTCGTCCAACCGGGTTCGTCGCCGAGATGCAGCGCGCTCTCGCTCGAGAGCGCCGCGAACGGCGAACGTCCTGCCTCGACTTCGGCGAGCACGCGCTCGAGTTGGGCGCGGGACGCCGCCAGCCGCTCGAATCCCGCGGAATCGCCGCGAGCGGCCGCTGTGGCCTGGGCCGGCATCGCGCCCGCGAGCACGGTGAGTTCCGAAAGGTGGGTGCGATAGCCGCGGTCGGCGTTTTCCGCGCGGCTCGCGAACACGAGCAGCAGCGCGGCCGCGAGCGCGGCGACGAGCCCGCCGCCCAGCATCGCGGGCATCCATTTCGCCAAAGAGTGCCTTTCAGGCAGATTAACCATGCTGCAGACCCTTCCCCAACCGCGCTTCAGGTCGACCCGTGCAGGAACGCCGGACTTTCGACCAGCGTTCTGAGGCTCAATACCGGCCAAGCCTCGCTACCGCGCCGGAACGACCCGGCCAGATAATGCTCACAGCGAATTATCGTCGGCGGCGCCTCCGCCGTGAACTCGCGTTCCGCGAACCGCCGGAACCCGAGCACCTCGTCGACGACCAGTCCCGCGGGGATCTCGCGGTGATTGACGACGATCACCCGAGTGTTGCGCCCCGACACCAGCTCGCCGCTGCCGAAATACTGTTTCAGGTCGATCACGGGCAGCAACTGCCCGCGCACGTTCGCGAGCCCCATGATCCACGGCCGCGCGCCCGGCACGCGGCTGATCGGCGTCGGCACGCCCATGACCTCGCGCGCCTCGTCCCGCTCGACGAGGAAGGTCTCGCCGCCCATCCGGAACGCGACGCCGATCCATTCCTGCGCCGCGGCACCATCGCGCGCGCCGGCAGCCACGTCGCGTGCGCGCTTCTCCAGTGCCAGCAACAGCTCGAATGGCCGGTCGCGCAGGGCCCTCAGGGTCGGCTCAGCCTGCATCCGGTCAACCTGTGAGGAGCGCGGCCTGCGCTTTCTCCACGAGTTGTGCCGGCGTCACCGGCTTCACGAGGTAGTCGACAGCGCCCTGGCGCATGCCCCAGATGCGGTCGGTTTCCTGGCTCTTGCTCGAAACCATGATGACCGGAATCGCGCGCGTCGCGGGATCGTTCGCGAGCGTCCGCGTTGCGCGGAATCCGTCGACACCTGGCATCACGATGTCCATCAGGATGAGGTCGGGCCGGATCTCTCGCGCCTTGCGGATGCCCTCGGCCCCGTCCGCGGCGCCCACGGTCTCGAAACCATGGCTTTCGAGCATGCGCCGCATCTGGAACACCTCGGTCGGCGAGTCGTCGACAATCAGGATGAGCGCCATGGCTTCTCTCCGGCCGTCCCCGTCATTCCCGATTGACGTGCCGTTCGATCGCAGACAGCAATTCGTCGCGCGTGAACGGCTTCGTCAGGTAATGCTCGGAACCGACAATACGTCCGCGCGCCCGGTCGAACAGGCCGTCCTTGGAGGACAGCATGATCACCGGAATCGAGCGGAACACCTTGTTGTGCTTGATCAGCGAACAGGTCTGATATCCGTCCAGCCGCGGCATCATGATGTCCACGAAGACGATGTCGGGCTGATGGTCTGCAATCTTGGACAACGCGTCGAATCCGTCGACCGCGGTGAACACTTCGCAGCCTTCCTTGGCGAGCAGCGTCTCCGCCGTACGCCGGATGGTCTTGCTGTCGTCGATGACGAGCACTTTCAGGCCGCTCAGGCGGTGCCCGTCATTAACGGCCGCTGCACTGTCCATCGGGTTCCTCCGGCGCCGGCTCTACTCCGGCCGGGCGCGTGAAAGCTCGCCTGGTGGCGCCCACGGTTTCGACGCCGGAGCGCCCTCCTTTTAACATATCGGTCCACCCCCTGCCATGCCGGACGCACCGGCCGCACAGGCGGTCGAGACCAATGACAGGTGTACTATGACAAGGCCCCCTGACGTGCAGTATCCGCGTCACATTCCAGCCAATCGGCCGGAGACCCATTGATGCCAGCCCGACCGAGCCTTGCCGTGCTGATGGATCCGCTCGAAACCATCAAGCCGGCCAAAGACTCGACGATCGCGATGCTTGCCGCGGCAAGCCGCCGCGGCTGCGACGTGTGGTGCTTCGGCCAGGGCGATCTGTCGGCGCGCGACGGGCGCGCGACGGCGCGGCTCAGGCCGATCGAAGTCAAGGGCACGGGCAAGGACAAAGACTGGTTCCGGACAGGCGAGCCCGTCGTGCGCGAGCTCGCCGGCATCGATGCCGTGCTCATGCGCAAGGACCCTCCCTTCGACATGGAGTACATCTATACGACCTATCTGCTCGAGCGGGCGGAACGCGAGGGCGTGCTGATCGTCAATCGCCCGCAAGGGCTCCGCGACATGAACGAGAAGGCTTACACAGCCTGGTTCCCGGACTGCTGCGCGCCGACCCTGATCACGCGCGACATGGGCGCGATGCAGGACTTCCTGGCCGAACACGGTCAGGCCGTCTTCAAGCCCCTGGACGGCATGGGCGGGCGCTCGATCTTCGTCGTCGCGCATGGCGACCGGAACGCGCAGGTCGTGTTCGAAACGCTGACGGACTATGGCGGCCGTTATGCCATCGCGCAGCGCTATCTCCCGGAGATCACGGAGACCGGGGACGCCCGCATCCTGCTCGTCGACGGCGAACCCGTGCCGCATGCGCTCGTCCGCATGCCCGCGGCAGGCGACCATCGCGGCAATCTCGCGGCCGGGGCCCGGGCGGAGAGCCGTGCGCTCACCGACCGCGACCAATGGCTCTGCTCGCGAATCGGGCCGGCGATGCGCGAACGCGGCATGTTGTTCGTCGGACTTGATGTCATCGGCGGGTTCGTCACCGAGATCAATGTCACGAGCCCGACCGGCATCCGCGAACTCGAGGCCCGGCACGGACACGACATCGGAGGACTCCTCATCGATGCCGTGCTCGCCCGGCGGAAATCGCAGTGAGGCGAGTACCGTGAAGGGAGTCCCCGCAGCCGCAGGTTCCGGCGATCGCCTGACAGTGACGCTGTTCCTCGCGGGCGTCTTCCACCTGATCCTGATTCTCGGCATCAGTTTCGCGCCGCCGGTCGCGAGCCAGGGCGACGTCCCGACCCTCGAAGTCCTGCTCGTCAGCAACGCACTGCCGGATTCGTCCTTGAACCAGGACGCGGATTACCTTGCCGAGCGTACACAGCGGGGCAGTGGCAATTCCGCCGACGGTCAGACGCGCCGGCCCGCGGCTGGCGAAGGACCGATGGCAATGCAGGGCATGCCGGAGGGCGGTCTCGAAGCGCGCCAGCCGGAGGGTAGCGTGGGCGGCGAGGGCAGGCTCTTGACGGGACGCGGCGGAAAGCCGCGCTTCATCGCCGACTCCGCGGATGCGAATGCTGCGCCCGCCTCGCAGCCGCGCGAAACCTTCGCCGGTTCGTCCTCCCCCTTCGCCGGCAGCGACGAGGACGCCTTGCTCACACTCAAGGGCAGGCCGCGCCGTGAACTTGTCGTCACTCCGAACACGCGGACGTCCGAAGTCGCGGTCTATCTCGATGCCTGGAAGCGCAGGATCGAGCAGGTCGGCACGGTCAACTTCCCGAATTCCGTCCGGCGCAGCAAGCTTTCCGGCAATCCGGTCATCGAGGTCGTGCTTGCCTCGAGCGGCGGGCTCGTGCGCGCCGACGTCCGGCGCTCGAGTGGCCATGGCGAGCTCGACCGCGCCGCAATGGACATATTGAAACTCGCGACGCCGTTCGAGGCGTTTCCCGAGGAACTCGCGGTCCGGCACGACGTGTTGCGCTTCGCCTACGAATGGCAGTTTGTCGGCGGACGTCTGGCGGGCTCCGCCGTCGAGATCCCGGCGACGACGCCGGATTAAGTCCGCTCGCAAAGAAAGTTGAAGAATCAAAGGGGACAGTCCCCTTTAGCATCAGCGAAGTCGAATCATGTATGCAGGAGCGGCCAAAGGGGACTGTCCCCTTTGATTCTTCAACTTTCCGCTTTGACCGGTGCCGGTCCGCGGCCGATACTATCGCCATGGCAGCCGGCGCCTACCTCAGCAATCAATTCCTGGTCGCGATGCCGTCGCTCGCGGATCCGAATTTCTCGCACAGCGTGACGCTCATCTGCGAGCACAACGAGCGCGGCGCGCTCGGCATCGTGATCAACCGCTTGCTCGACATGCGGATGTCGGAGGTCCTCGATCAGCTCTCGCTCGTCACGGACGACGCCCGCTTGCGCGACATGCCGGTGCTCGCCGGAGGCCCCGTGCAGCGCGACCGCGGCTTCGTGCTTCACCGTCCGGGGCCGCAGGGTTTCGAATCCACCATGCAGGTGTCGGACACGCTCCACGTCACGACCTCGCGCGACGTGCTCGCCGCGATGGCTCGCGGCAGCGGCCCCGCGCACGCCGTGATCGCGCTCGGCTATGCCGGCTGGGAAGCGGGCCAGCTTGACGAGGAACTGCTCCAGAATGCCTGGCTCACCGTGCCCTGCGACGATTCGCTGATCTTCGAACTGCCGTTCGAGCAGCGTTGGCACGCCGCCGCGCGCCTGCTCGGGATCGAGTTGTCACGCATCAGCACCCAGGCCGGGCGCGCCTGACGCATGCCGGCACCGGCCGCTCGGACGGTGCTCTCCTTCGACTACGGACTCCGGCGCATCGGCGTCGCCGTCGGGAACACGCTGACCGGAACCGCCGAAGCTCTCGCGACGATCGCCGCGCACGACGGCTTTCCCGACTGGCCTGCGATCGACCATTGCGTTGCGGCCTGGCGGCCGGCCGCGATCGTGGCCGGCGTTCCCTATAATATGGCGGGTCGCGATGCGAGCCTCACCACGGCGGCATTGCGGTTCGCCGACGAGCTCGGCGGACGGTACGGCATCGAGGTTCACCGGGTGGACGAAATACTCTCGTCGCGCGAAGCGGAGGACGACCTGCGCGAACGCCGCAGGAGCGGCGCCAAGACGCGTCGCGTCCGGCGGGGCGACGTCGACCGCGAGGCCGCGCGGCTTTTGCTGCTGCAATGGTTGAGAGCCCAGCCCGGGGCTCCCGGGCAATGAGTGCCGGCTTATCGCAGCTGGACGGTCAGGGCCGGCTGCGACATCTGATCACGCTCGACGGCCTCAGCCGCGGGCTGCTGCAAGAACTGCTCGAGCGCGCGGAGCGTTTCGTTTCCGTCGCGGGCGTTGCCGCGCGGCGCGGCACGGACCTCGCCGGGTGGACCGTCGCCAGCCTGTTCGCAGAACCGTCGACTCGCACGCGGGCTTCGTTCGAGCTCGCCGCCGTCCGCCTGGGCGCCGATGCGATCAGTCTCGACGACGCGCTGTCGTCGCGCGCCAAGGGCGAGACTTTTCTCGACACGATCTGGACCCTGCAGGCGATGCACGTCGACGTCTTCGTGATCCGCGACGCCGAGGCCGGGCTCCAGGCGAGCGTCGCCCGCGAGGTCGGCCCGGGCGTCAGCGTGATCTCCGCAGGCGAGGCGCATCTCTCGCATCCGACGCAGGGCCTGCTCGACGCACTGACGATCCGCCAGAGCAAGGGAGGCTTCGGCAGCCTCGCGGTCGCGATCGTCGGCGACATCGGCCGTTCGCGCGTCGCGCGCTCTGCGCATCGGGCGCTCGCCACGCTTGGCGTCCCGGAAATCCGTATTGTCGCGCCGCGGGCAATGATGCCGGAGGCCGCGGAGTTTCCGGGCGCGAAGCGATACGAATCGCTCGACGAGGGCATCGCGGGCGCCGATGTCGTCATGATGCTCCGCATCCAGCTCGAACGCGCGGCTGGCGACGCCCCGACCGATCTCTCCGCCTATCACCGCGAATTCGGTTTGACGCCGGCCCGACTGGCCCGCGCAAGCCCGCGCGCGATTGTGATGCACCCGGGGCCGATGAACCGTGGCGTCGAGATCGCATCGGACGTCGCCGACGGTCCGCAGTCGGTGATCCGCCGGCAGGTTGCGAACGGCGTCGCCGTCCGGATGGCCGTGCTCGCGCACATCGCCGATGCGCGCCGGACCCGGGCCACGTGAGCGCCGCAGAGGCCGGTCACCGCGGCAGGATCTTCCTGGAAGATGCGGCCGTTCTCGATCACCGGTCTTTCGCCGGTGGCCAGTACGTCCTCAGGCTGCAGGCGCCACGCTGTGCCGCGGCCGCAGAGCCCGGGACCTTCATACACCTGACCTGCGGACCGGACCTGCCGATGCGCCGGCCGTTGTCGATCATGCGCGCGGACGCCCGGGCCGGTTGGGTCGAAGTGCTGTACAAGATCGCCGGCCATGGACTCGCGGAGCTGGCGCTCCGCCTGCCGGGAGAGACTCTCTCCTGCCTCGGCCCGATCGGTCAGGGGTTCAGGCTGCAAGCTGCGCGACCGCGCGTGCTGATGATCGGCGGCGGCGTCGGCATCCCGCCCCTGGTTTTTCTCGCCGAGACCCTCGCCGCGGATCGCGGCCGCTGGAAACCGCTCGTGCTGATGGGATCCGAGCTGCCCTATCCCTTCGAACCCGCGGCTTCGCGCCATGCGGTGGCCGGACTCCCCGCCGGTGCGACTGCGGCGATGCCGCTCCTCGAACAGATCGGCATCCCGAGCCGGCTCGCAAGCCTTTCCGGCTTCCACGGCTGTCACCGCGGCTTCGTGACCGAACTCGCGGATGCATGGCTCGGCGCGCTCAATGCCTCCGAGCGCGCGGAAGTCGAGATCATGAGCTGCGGGCCCCACCCAATGCTGGTTGCGGTCGCAGGGCTCGCGCAGCGCTACGGCGTGCCCTGCCAGGTGTCCCTCGAGGAAAACATGGCCTGTGGTGTCGGCGGTTGCGCGGGCTGCACCGTGCTCGTCCAGACACCCGAGGGTCCGGCGATGAAGCGCGTCTGTGTTGACGGACCCGTCTTCGACGCAACAACCGTCTTCGCCAGTTGACCACCGCTACACGGGCGTTCGGGGGCGGGCGGGGAATGTTCCGAGCGAGCGACTAAATTTCCGGCGGAGCGAGCGAGGAAGCGTTCCCCGCCCGCCCCCGAACGCCCGCCTCAACCGAAGTTGATGCGTGCCTCGAGGTTCGTACGCGAGTCGGCGTTGCTCAGCGCTTCCTCGATATCGATGCGGCCCTCTTTGTAGAGGTGCAGCAATGCCGAGTCGTAGTTCTGGATGCCGCGCTCATTCGACGACAGCATCGCTTCCTTGACGCCGATGACGTCGCCCTTCTTGATCAGGTCCTGGATGTGCGGCGTGTTAAGCATCACCTCGACCGCCGCCACGCGCTTGTTGTTTCGGCCTCGCACCAGGCGCTGCGAGACGATCGCGCGCAGATACTGCGACAGGTCCAGGAAGATCTGGTTGTGCTGATCGCGCGGGAAAAGGTTGATGATGCGGTCGAGCGTCTCGGCGCTGTTGTTCGCGTGCAGCGTCGCGATGCAGAGATGCCCGGTGCCGGCGAGCGTGATCGCGGCTTCCATCGTCTCGCGGTCGCGGATCTCGCCGATCAGGATGACGTCCGGCGCCGCCCGCATCGCGGCACGGAGCGCCCGCCCGAACGAGCGCGTGTCGAGGCCCACCTCGCGCTGGTTGACGATCGCCTTGCGATTCTGGTGCAGGTACTCGACGGGATCCTCGATCGTCAGGATGTGGTCGGAGCAGTTTTCGTTCCGGTGATTGATCATTGCCGCGAGCGTAGTCGACTTGCCGGAACCGGTCGCGCCGACCATCAGCACCAGCCCGCGCTTCAGCATCGCGAGTTCGCGGAGCGTGTCCGGCAGGCCCAGCTGGTCGAGCCTCGGCGTGTCCACACTGATGTAGCGCAGCACGAGCGCGGGATAGCCGCGCTGGTAGAAGAGCGCGGCGCGGAAGCGTCCGACCCCCGGCTCCGAGATCGCGAAATCGATCTCGAGCTCGTTCTGGAAATGCTCGAGCTGCTCGGCGCTCATGAGGCCGTAGGAGATGTCACGCACCGTCTCGGCGTTCAGCACCTGCTTGTTGATCGGGTAGATGATCCCCTCGATCTTGATCTTGACCGGGGAATTGGACGTGAAGAAGAGGTCGGACGCCTTCTTCTCGGCCATCAGCTTGAGGAGCGGCTTGATGCTGAAGCGGCCTTCTTCCGCTTCCGCCGCGATCGCCTGCTCGCTCACGGGCTTAGTAGACTTTGCCGTCGTTGGACTCATCGACGATCCTCAGCGTGCTGGAGGCCTCTGCCTGGAGGCGGTCCTCGCGCTTGCTCTCGAGCTTGATCCTGAGGCGCAACTCGTTCTTCGAGTCTGCATTCCGCAGGCCTTCCTCGTAGGAGATGGTACCGGCTTCATAAAGGTCGTACAGCGCCTGGTCGAAGGTCTTCATGCCGAGGCGATTCGAGCGCCCCATCACTTCCTTGATCTTCGACACTTCGCCGCGGAAGATCAGGTCCGCGACGAGCGGCGTGCCGATCAGGATTTCCATGGCCGCGATCCGGCCCTCGCTCTTCTCGCGCGGGATCAGCCGCTGCGAGACCATCGAGCGGATGTTCAGCGACAGGTCCATCAGGAGCTGCTCGCGCTTCTCCTCGGGAAAGAAGTTGATGATGCGGTCGAGCGCCTGGTTGGAGCTGTTCGCGTGCAGCGTTGCAAGCACGAGGTGGCCCGTCTCGGCGAACTGGATGCCGTACTCCATCGTCTCGCGATCGCGGATTTCGCCGATCATGATGACGTCGGGCGCCTGGCGCAGCGTGTTCTTGAGGGCGGTGTGCCAGTTTTCGGTGTCGACGCCGACCTCGCGATGCGTGACGACGCAGCCGCGGTGCTGGTGTACGTACTCGACCGGGTCCTCGATCGTGACGATGTGGCCGCGGGTCTTTTCGTTCCGGTAGCCGACCATCGCGGCGAGGGTCGTCGACTTGCCCGAGCCGGTCGCGCCGACGACGATCACCAGGCCGCGCTTGGACATCACGATGTCCTTCAGGATTGGCGGCAGCTCGAGTTCCTCGATCGTCGGTATGGTCGAATTGATCTGGCGGATGACGCAGCCGGTGTGACCCTGCTGCACGAATGCGCTCACGCGGAAGCGGCCGATGCCGGGCGGCGCGATCGCGAAGTTCGCCTCCTTGCTGGCGTCGAATTCTCGCGTCTGGCGGTCGTTCATGATCGAGCGCACGAGCACGGCGCTCTGCTCCGGCGCGAGGACCTTGTCGGTCTGCGGCCTCACTTCGCCGTCGATCTTGATGGCCGGCGGGAAGCCCGAGGTGATGAACAGGTCTGAACCCTTGCGGTCCACCATGCGCCGCAGCAGGTCCTGCATCAGCCTGATTGCCTGTTCGCGATCCATTCCTCGTCTCCCGGGCGCGCGTCGCGCCGCTTAAACCGTGTCCTTGTTCTGGGCCTTGTAGCGCGCCTCTTCCTTCGCGACCAGGCCCTTCGCCAGCATTTCCGTGAGGCACTGGTCGAGCGTCTGCATGCCCTGCCCCTGGCCGGTCTGGATCGAAGAGTACATCTGGGCAATCTTGTTTTCCCGGATGAGGTTCCGGATCGCGGGCGTCGCGATCATGATCTCGTGCGCCGCGATGCGGCCGCCGCCCAGGCGCTTCAGCAGCGTCTGCGAGATCACCGCGCGCAGCGATTCGGAAAGCATCGAACGCACCATGTCCTTTTCTTCGCCGGGGAATACGTCGACGATACGGTCGACGGTCTTCGCCGCCGAGCTCGTGTGCAGGGTGCCGAATACGAGATGGCCGGTCTCCGCGGCGGTCAGCGCCAGACGGATGGTCTCGAGGTCGCGCATTTCGCCGACGAGCACGACGTCCGGATCCTCGCGGAGCGCCGACCGAAGCGCCTCGCTGAAGCCGAGCGTATCGCGGTGCACTTCGCGCTGGTTGATCAGGCAGCGCTTCGACTCGTGCACGAATTCGATCGGGTCCTCGATCGTGATGATGTGGTCGGGACGGTTGACGTTGACGTAGTCGACCATTCCCGCGAGCGTCGTCGACTTGCCGGAGCCTGTCGGCCCGGTCACGAGCACGAGACCTCGCGGCAGCATGCAGAGGTCCTTGAACACCTTCGGGGCATTCAGGTCGTCGAGCGTCTTGATCAGCGACGGGATGTTGCGGAACACGGCGCCGGCGCCGCGGTTCTGGTTGAATGCGTTGACGCGGAAGCGCGCCAGGTTCGGGATCTCGAACGAAAAGTCGGTCTCGAAGAACTCCTCGTACACCTTCCGCTGCTTGTCGTTCATGATGTCGTACACCATGCTGTGCACTTCCTTGTGCGTCAGCGGAGGCATATTCACGCGCTTGACATCGCCGTCCACGCGGATCATGGGCGGAACGCCCGCCGAGAGGTGCAGGTCGGACGCACCGTTCTTGACTGCGAACGCCAAAAGTTGGGCAATGTCGACGGCCATCAGGACTCCCTGGCTCGGTGCGCGGATTTGATTCCCGCGCGCCGCAAACCGGCTGCTCGGGACCGGGGGCAGTATATCCCTGACCGCCGCACACCAATATGTTAACTGCTCCGCAGAATCCCGCTGACAGACTGGCATTGGTGCGGGAAAACATCGCAGTTGCGGCCCGCGCCGCGGGCCGTGACCCGGCTTCGATCACATTGATCGGCGTGGCCAAATCGCAACCGCTCGCCGCCGTCAAATCGGCGTTGGATGCGGGGCTCGCCGATCTCGGCGAAAACTATCTCCAGGAAGCGCAGGCGCATTTCGCAGCGCTTGGCGGCCGGCTCGTCGGCCGGCACTTCATCGGCGCCCTGCAGACCAACAAGACGCGGCCGGCCGCCCTGCAGTTCGACTGGGTGCACACGGTGGATCGCCTGCGCATCGCCGAGCGCCTCTCGGCGCAGCGATCGCCCGGGATGCCGCCGCTTTCGGTGTGCATCCAGGTGCGTCTCGGCGACGAGTCGACGAAATCGGGCGTGGCGCCCGCGGGCCTGGCGGTGCTCGCAGACGCCGTCGCGCTGCTGCCAAATCTCGCGCTCCGCGGCCTCATGTGCCTGCCGCCGGTCGAGACCGATCCCGCGCTTCAGCGCCGCTGGTTCGCCGAGCTCCGGCGCCTGCTCGCTGCCCTGAACGCCGCCGGTCACCGGCTCGATGCACTGTCGATGGGCATGAGTGTCGACTACGAGGCCGCGATCGCCGAGGGCGCCACCCATCTTCGCATCGGCACCGCGATCTTCGGCGAGCGCGTTTAGAATCGCTCCATGGCCGCGCTCTTTTACCTCATCGACACGGTGCTGAGCTTCGCGGTCTACGCATTCCTGCTGCGGGTTCTGCTTCCGCTCGTGCGTGCCGACGTTCGCAATCCCCTCACCCAGGCGATCCTCTCGCTGACTAACTGGCTCGTGATGCCGCTTCGCCGCGTGCTCCCGCCGGTACGGCGAGTCGACACGGCATCGATCGTGGCGCTCGCCGTCGTCCAGTTCGCGGCGACGCTCGTCCTGTTCAAGCTGCGCACCGGCGCCCTGCTCCCGTTCCTGCCGCTCGCGGTCGCGGCGCTCCGTTCGCTCATCCTCGCGACGTTGTTACTTTATACGGTCCTGATTTTCGTCTACGCGCTCCTCTCCTTCATCGCGCCGGGCACGCGGAGCCCCGCGACCTCGCTGCTAGCCTCCCTGTGCGAACCCGTCCTTTCGCCACTCCGCCAGATCCTGCCGATCGTCGGAGGAATCGATTTCTCGCCGCTCGTGGCGATCGTCGGCTTGACAGCGCTCAGGATCCTGATCGGATGACGCCGGCCCGCGAACGGCGGGCGGGCCGATCGTGGGCCGCCGGCAACAACCGGCCGGGGTCCGCAAAACGTCTGCGAAATTGCCGCGTCGAGGCCGCTTTCCGCTGCCTGCGCGCGGCCGGCGCAGGCGCGCTCGTTGGCCTTCAGCTTGCCGCCTGCGGTGGAAACCCGGCGCCGGTGCCTGAGGCGCTGCCTTACACGGATCCCGGTTTCGCCGCGGCCGGGGATTACCGACTGCATTACGCGCTCACGATGACGCGCGACCTGCCCTCTGGGATTGCGGGCAGTTACGGCATTGTGCAGAGACGCAATCTAGCTCTGCTGACGATCGCGCTCGCGCCGCGCGATCGGACCGGCGGCCTGCAAACCGACGCGCCCGACATCGTGGCCGAGTCCATTTCGTTGACGGGCGAACGGAACACGCTGGCGCTCGCGCGTCACGACGTCGCGGGCGGACCGAGCTGGCTCGCGACGGTCGAAGTGCGTCATCGCGTGCCGGTCACGATCCTCATTCGGGCGCGCGCGACAGCCGCCAGCCCCGAAATACGCGCTCGCCTGACTCGGGAATTCCGACTCGAATGATTTGCAAATCCGCTCCGCATGCCGTAAAAACCCGCGCGAAAACGCCGCCGACCCTCTTATGCAGCCGGATTTTCCGTGGTATGGTGCGCGCCGGAATTGATTTGGCGGGATCGCCCCGTCGCTGACAGAACTACAGGAGACTACTCAATGGCGAAAAAGAATGCGGCTCCCACGAAGTCGCAAGTCGTATCGGCGGTCGCGGGCCAGACCGATCTCAGCAAGAAGCAGGTGAGCGCGGTGCTCGAGGCACTCGGCGGCCAGATGAAGAAGGCGCTGAAGGGTGTCGGCGTGTTCACGTTGCCCGGCGTGTGCAAGATGCGCGTCGTGAAGAAAGCCGCCACGAAGGCGCGCGAGGGAGTCAACCCGTTCACGGGCGAGAAGATGATGATCAAGGCCAAACCGGCCTCCAAGAAGGTGCGTATCCGCGCCCTCAAGAACCTCAACGAGATGGTGGGCTGAAGCCCGACCCATCCGTTCTCGAGTTCGGGAAACTGACGGGGCGGCCGGGCTGCCCCGTTCGTTTTTCAGGGGTTTTCAGCCAGCCGCGCCGCCAGCCACTCCCCGACCAGCGATCGCAGTTGCGTCAGGCGGCCGTGAAAAAAATGTTCGGCACCCGGCAGGATCCGCACGAGCGGCGGAGGTTCGACATTGCGCGTCCAGGCAAGTACGGCCTCGTGATCGACGAGTTCGTCCTTGTCGCCCTGGGCGACGAGCCAGGGACAGCGTGGCACGGCGAGCGTTCTGAAATCGAATCGCCGCACCGGAGGCGCCACGGTCACGAGCGCTGCGGCTTCGCGCAGCGTCGCAAGGCGGTAGGCGACGAAGCCGCCGAACGAGAACCCGAGCGACCACAGCCGCGTCGCACCGAGTCTGACCGAAGCCCAGTCCGAAACCGCCGCCGCATCGTCGCTCTCGCCCACTCCGTCGTCGTGCACACCGGCGCTTGCACCGACACCCCGGAAATTGAATCGCAACGACACGACCCGCTGATCCTGCGCCGCTCTCGCGAGTGTATGCACCACCTTGTTCTGCATCGCCCCGCCGTATAGTGGATGCGGATGGCAGCACACGGCGACGATGCCGTCGCGGGCATCCGGCGGTGTCTCCAGCAACGCTTCGATCGGACCGGCCGGCCCGTCGATAACGACTTTCTCGACGATGGGCGCTGCGGACGTCATGCGACTCCGTTGATCAGCGTCTGTAGATGACGCCTTCCTTCATGACGAACGATACGCGCTCCAGAAGTCGCACGTCGGCAAGCGGATCACCCGGCACGGCGATGAGATCGGCGAGCTTGCCGGCCTCGACGCTCCCGAGTCTGTCGTCGATGCCGAGATACCGCGCCGGAACGATCGTGGCGGACTGAATCGCCGCCATGACCGGCATGCCGGCCTCCGTCATGTAGCCGAATTCCTTCGCGTTCGTGCCGTGCGCGCAGACGCCGCAATCGGTTCCGAACATGATCGTTACGCCGGATTTCCAGGCCTTGGAGAATGTCTCCTGGATCTGCGGCCCGACAGCGAGCGCCTTGGGACGGACGATCGCGGGGAAGTAGGTCGGATCCTGCGCCTGCTCGTAGACCCACTTGCCTGCCGAGATCGTCGGCACGAAATGCGCGCGCTTCTCCTTCATCAGACGAATGCATTCGTCGTCCATGTAGGTTCCGTGCTCGATCGAGTCGATGCCCGCTCGAACCGCGCGCTTGATGCCCTCGGTTCCATGGGCGTGCGCCGCGACTTTCATGCCGTAGTCGTGCGCGGTCGCGATGACGGAATTCAGCTCCTCGTCCGTGAACTGCGGCGCCGTGCCCGACTTGGCGATCGAAAGCACGCCGCCCGTCGCCGTGATCTTGATCGAGTCGGCCCCGTCCTGGTAACGCTGCCGGACCGCCTCGCGGCAGCTGTCGGCGCCGTTGCAGACGGTATTGAGCCGCGGATCGTCGCTTCCGAGAAAGGGACCGAAGGAATTGGTCGCGTCCGCATGCCCGCCTCGCGTGCCGATCGAACGACCCGACGTGAAGATGCGGGGGCCTTTCACCTCGCCTTCGGCGATCGCGCGCCGAAGCGCGATCGACACGTTGAACGAGTCGCCGAGGTTCCGGACCGTCGTGAAGCCCGCGAGCAGGGTCCGCTCCGCGTATACGACGGAGTCGTAGGCGCGATCGGCTTCGCTTTTCTTGATCGCGTCGATCTCGCTTTGCCGGCTGTGCTCCGAGGTCAGGTGCACGTGCATGTCCATCAGGCCCGGCAACACCGTCGCGCCGGACAGATCGACGAGCTCGTCGCCGGCGCCCGCCTGCGTAAATCCATCGTCGATGGAACGGATCCGGTCGCCGTCCACGACCACGGTCACCCGGTCGCGCGGCGTGCCGGAGACGCCGTCGATGAGGCGCCCGGCGTGGATCAGGGTCGCGGCACCGGCCGCGGCCGACGAAATGAGCGCGGCGAACGCCGCAAGTCGGATTGCGAATCGCATCAGGACCTCGTCGGCTTACTGCTGGGGATGGAAGGTCACGGTTTCGACCGCGAGCAGCTCGATCTCGAACAGCAGTGTCGAATTCGGCGGGATCGCGCCGTTTCCGACATTGCGGTTGCCGTAGGCGAGTGCGGGCGGGATGACGAGCTGGCGCAGGCCTCCGATCTTCATGCCCGGAACGCCCTGATCCCAGCCCCGGATCACGCGGCCCCCGCCGAGCGGGAAGGAAAACGGCTGGCCGCGCTCGCGCGAGCTGTCGAACTTGCGGCCCCGGAAATCGGGCGCGTTCGGATCATAGAGCCAGCCCGTGTAATGAACGATCACGGTCATGCCGTGCAGCGCCTCGTCCCCGACCCCCTTCACGAGATCGGTCACGAGAACCACCGCCGCCGGTACCGGCTGCGCCGGAGCCGTCTGCGGTTCAGGCGCCTCCGCAATCGCGGCCGCCACGATCAGGACGCCCGTTGCGGCGGCGAGCCACGCGTTTGCACGCGGCATCAGGAGCCTGGGCCGGACTTGAAATCGAGCGCCGCGGAATCGATGCAAATGCGTTGGCCGCTCGGCTGCGGCCCATCCTCGAAGACGTGGTTGAGGTGCTCGCCGGCGAAGGCGGCCTTGGTTCCGTGCTCCTGGGTTGCACGGTATCGCTCGGGCGTCAATTGCGCCCGCAATTCCGCATCGCTCGGCTTGCCGCCCATGGCGTAACGATAGCAGCGATTCTTCCCGGAGGGGACGGTCCCCCTTGCGCCTTGGAAGAGGAACCCCCTTACATCTCCCCCGGACGATCTACCAGAGGCCGAATTGCTGGCGCAGGACGCTCACGAAGTCTTCAATCTCGTCGAGCAGCTGGGCGAATCTTTCCATGCGGGCCGTGTTCGCAGCGCACTCAGCGATCGGTCGAGCGGCGCGCGGGGACGGTCCCGTTGACGCCAAGCCCATCGCCGTCGGCCGCGAAAGCGCCGCGCGCCTTCTCGGCCCAGACCTTGTAGTTCGAATACTTGGTCAGCTCGCGGGAGATTGCTCCGTGGCGGCTCACGGACGTGCGGCGCGGCAGCCGCGGCGCAGGCTCGGCGGCAGCGTGCTCGCGGCCGTCGGCGGGCGTCACTTTGATGTCGCTCACGGGGCTGGAACCTGAAAAGGTTTCATGCCCCGCAAGTTACGCCGGGGAAAGCGGTCTAAACAGGAACTGCATCACAGGTCACGGGGCGGTTTCCCGCGGCCCGGCGCAATCAGACGATGCGGTAGCTCGGGCGGTATTCGCCGACCAGTTTCATGCGCCGTTCCGCGACAAAAGCGCGCAGGAGTTCGTCGAGCGGTTTTGCGATCTCGGGCGCCGCGTGGATCTCGAACGGGCCATTTTCCTCGATCAGCTTGATGCCCTGCTCCTTCACATTGCCGGCGACGATACCGGAAAACGCCCGGCGCAGGTTCGCCGCGCGCTCGTGCACCGGCTGGTCCATCGAGAGCCCAAGTCCCGCCATCGAGGCGTGGCTTACTTCGAAGGGCTGCTGGAAGGCGCGCGGAATCTTCAGCAGCCAGTTGAAGTTGTAGGCGTCGCCCGCGCGCCGGCGCGAGCGGCGAACGGCGTCGAAGCCGCGCTGCATCTCGCGCGCCACTTCCGGCGGATCGTCGACGATGATCCGGTAGCGCTGCTGCGCCTCTCCGCCGAGCGTCAGGCCGATGAAGCGGTCGAGCTGCCGGAAGTAACCCGCACTTTCGCGCGGTCCGGTGAACACGAGCGGCAATTTCTGGGTGGCATTCGCAGGGTCGAGCAGGATGCCGAGCAGGTAGAGGATCTCCTCGGCCGTGCCCGCGCCGCCCGGGAACACGATGATGCCATGGCAGAGTCGCACGAAGGCTTCGAGGCGCTTCTCGATGTCGGGCATGATTACGAGCTGGTTCACGATCGGATTCGGCGGCTCCGCGGCGATGATGCCGGGCTCGGTGATACCGATGTAGCGGCCGTCCCGGATCCGTTGCTTCGAGTGGCCGATCGTCGCGCCCTTCATCGGGCCCTTCATCGCTCCGGGCCCGCAGCCCGTGCAGACCGACAGGCCGCGCAAGCCGAGCTCGTAACCGACCTGCTTCGTGTAGTCGTACTCTTCGCGCGGGATCGAGTGGCCGCCCCAACAGACGACGAGGTCGGGCCGGCCCTTGTACTCGAGCGCGCGGGCATTGCGCAGGATGCAGAAGATGGCATTCGTGACGCTCGCGGCGTCGTCGAGGTCGAAGCGCGCGACGATCTCGTTGTGCGTGTAGACGATGTCGCGAAGCACGGCGAACAGGTGCTCCTTGACGCCCTTGATCATCTCGCCGTCGACGAAGGCGCTGCCCGGTGCGTGGTGCATCTCGAGCTTGATGCCCCAGGGTTCGCGCACGATACGGAGCTCGAAGTCCTTGTAAGCCTCGAAGATGAGCCGCGCGTCGTCGATCATCGTGCCGGAGTTGAGCACCGCGAGCGCGCAGCGCCGGAACAGCGGATAAAGGCCGCCCTGCCCGCGATCGAGCAGTTTGTCCACTTCCTGCTGCGAAAGATTGTCGAGCACCCCCTTCGGCGACACCCGTGCATGCACGACTGCCGAGAGGTCGAGACCGGGAGCCGAACTCACGGACGGATCTCGATCGGCGTGCCCTGTCCCGTCAGCAACCAGAAATCGAGCATGTTCTCGTTCGAGAGCGCGATGCAGCCGTCGGTCCAATCGGTGTTCAGATAACGCTCGCGCGGATACTTGAGGAAGTTCGGCAGGCCGTGGACCATGATCGACCCGCCAGGCGCCCAGCCGTTCCTGCGGGCGAGCGCGATGTCGTCGGCCTCCGGATAAGAAACCTGGACGGCAAGGAAGAAATCGCTCTTGGCATTGCGGCGCGTCAGGCGGTAGCGGCCCTCCGGCGTGCGGAAATCGCCCTCGCGCTGTTTCTGCCCGGATGGCGACAGACCCAGTGAAATGCGGTAGTTCGCGACGAGCCGGCCCTCGCGGAAAAGCTCCATCTTGCGTCCGGCCTTGTGCACGACGATGCGGTCGACCGGCTGCAGCACGCTCGCGGGCGCCGCGAGCCCGGTCATGGAATCGGCCTGCGCGGATGCCGCGACGAGCGTCGCGAGAAGCATCGGAATCAACGACTTGCGGTTCATCTCGCGACGGATTATAGCGCCGTCGGCGCGGCGCGGCAGTTCAGTCTCCGATCAGTTCGACCGCTTCACAGTTTCGCGTCGACGCATTTGCGACGAGCCGGTAACGGCCGCCGGGCTCGAGCACTTCTTCGACGACGAAGCGGCTCACGGCGCCGCTCTCCTCCACGCGGCAGTCGACCAGGAAGGTGTGCGCGCCCGGAGCGAGTTCGACCGAGCTCGATGAGAGCGCGACTTCGCGTCCGTCCACCTGGCGCAGGCGCAGCTGCACCGGCAATCCGGCGCTCACGACGGGATCGGCGCGCACGATGGCTCGTTCTGACTTCGGAAGCGGCGGTCCGCCGTAGAGACGTTCGGTCGCGCAGGACGCGAGCGCCACCGCCGCGAGTGTCGGCACGAGTGTCATCGCAAGACGGCGCCGAGGGAAAAAAGGCGGCCCGAAGGCCGCCTGGGAGGTCACGCGCAGCTCCTGTTGTCAGGAGCCGCCGGGCGGGGACCCGGCTGGCGCGTGATTAAAATCGTGGCGGGCCGTCAGCCGCACTTCGATTCGCCGCAGGCGAGGCAGGTCATGCAGCCGTCCATCATGACGAGGGCCGCGGTATTGCACTTGATGCAGAGCTGCGCGCCTTCGGGATAGCTCGAGTCCGCGAATGCGTCCTGCTGGCGGGTGCGCTGTTCCCATTCCTTGCGCTTCGACTCGATCAGGAGCCGCTGCGTATCGTCCATGCCCGGCTTCTGCATCAGGCCGATCGTCTGCAGGTGGCGCTCGACCACATAGCCGATCTCCGCGACGATCGACGGCATGAACTTGCCGCCCGGCTGCCAGTAGCCGCCGCGCGGATCGAACACGGCCTTCAGCTCCTCGGTCAGGAACGCGACGTCGCCGCCTTTCCTGAAAACGGCCGAGATGATGCGCGTCAACGCGACGATCCACTGGAAGTGATCGAGGTTCTTCGAGTTGATGAAGATCTCGAAGGGCCGACGATGCTCGTGCTCCGTGCCCTCGTTCAGCATGATGTCGTTGATCGTCAGGTACATCGCGTGATCGGAGACCGGCGTCTTGATCTTGTAAGTCGAGCCGATCAGGACCTCGGGACGCTCGAGCTTTTCGTGCATCCAGACGACCTTGCCGCCGCCTTCCTTGCGTGCGCGGCTTTCGCGTGCCGGCAGCGGCTTTTCGGCCTCCGCCTTCTCGGCTTCGGGCTTCTGCACCCGGTACTTCACGATCTTCTTTTCAAACTTGTGTCTGCTCATGTCGCCCCCGCTCGCTCAGAAACGGCCGTAATATCCTTCCTTGAGTGCATCAAAAAGGTTGGCGGCGGTGTGGACCTCGCCGTCGTACTCGATCTCCTCGTCGCCTGTAGCCTCGATCTCGCTGCCGTCCTCGAGGGTGAACACGTAGGTCGTGTTCTTGAGGTCGTCTTCCTTGACCAGCACGCCCTGGAAAGCCTCGGGATTGAAGCGGAAGGTCGTGCAGCCCTTCAGGCCGCGCTCGTGCGCGTACAGATAGATGTCCTTGAAGTCCTCGTAGCGGAAATCGGTCGGCACGTTGGCCGTCTTCGAGATCGACGAATCCACCCACTTCTGCGCTGCCGCCTGGATGTCGACGTGCTCGCGCGGACCGATGCTCTCGGCCGTCATGAAGTAATCGGGCAGCATCTCCGCAGGGTTCGTCGAGGCCGGCACCGCGCGCGGATTGACGAGCTCGCGGTAGGCAAGCAGCTCGAACGAAAAGACGTCTACGCGTTCCTTCGACTTCTTGCCCTCCCGAATGACGTTCCTGAAATAGTGGTGCGCGAACGAGGGCTCGATGCCGTTCGACGCGTTGTTGGCCAGCGAGAGAGAGATCGTACCGGTCGGCGCGATCGAGGAATGGTGCGTGAAGCGCGCGCCGACGGACTCGATCGCCTTCACGACATCCGGCGCCACCTCGGCAAGCCGGCGCATGTAGCGGCTGTAGCGCGCGTGCAGTACGCGGCCCGGCACGCGGTCGCCGACCTTCCAGCCGTCGCGCGCCATTTCGGGGCGCTTCCTGAGCATCGCGCGGTTGACTGTGAACTCCTCGTTCATGATGGGCGCGGGCCCTTTCTCGCGCGAGAGCTCGAGACCCGCCTCCCAGCCCGCGATCGCCATCTCTCGCGCGACGTTGTCGGTGAACGCGACGGACTCTGTCGATCCGTAGCGCATGCCGAGCATGGTGATGGCCGAGCCGAGACCCAGGAAGCCCATGCCGTGGCGGCGCTTGCGGACGATCTCGTCGCGCTGGCGACCGAGCGGCAGGCCGTTGATCTCGACGACGTTGTCGAGCATCCGCGTGAAGACCCGGACGACTTCGCGGTACTCGGCCCAATCGAAGCTCGCCTCCTCCGTGAACGGCCGGCGCACGAAGCGCGTCAGGTTCACGGAGCCGAGCAGGCAGGAACCGTAGGGCGGCAACGGCTGTTCGCCGCAGGGATTGGTGGCGCGAATGTTCTCGCACCACCAGTTGTTGTTCATCTCGTTGACGCGGTCGATCAGCACGAAGCCGGGCTCGGCGAAATCGTAGGTCGACGCCATGATGACGTCCCACAGCCGGCGCGCCGGCAGGATCTTGAAAATCCGGCAGGCGACGAGGCCGTCCTCGTTCGCGACGTAGCCCTGGGTCTCCGGCCATTCGCGCCAGACGAACACGCCCGGGTCGTGAAGGTCATGCTTCGCGGCGTCGTATTCGCGCTCGGGCAGCGGAAACGCGAGTTTCCACTCGCCATCCGCGCGCACGGCTTCGATGAATTCGTCGGTCACGAGCAGCGACAGGTTGAACTGGCGCAGCCGCCCGTTCTCGCGCTTGGAGCGGACGAAGTCCACGACGTCCGGATGGCCGACGTCGAACGTGCCCATCTGCGCGCCGCGACGGCCGCCCGCGGAGGACACTGTGAAACACATCCGGTCGTAGATGTCCATGAAGGACATCGGGCCGGAGGTGTGCGCGCCGGCGCCGGCGACATACGCGCCGCGCGGCCTGAGCGTCGAGAACTCGTAACCGATGCCGCAGCCTGCCTTCAGCGTGAGCCCCGCTTCGTGCACCTTGTTCAGGATGTCGTCCATCGAGTCGTGGATCGTTCCCGACACGGTACAGTTGATCGTGGAAGTCGCGGGCTTGTGCGCGAGGGCGCCGGCGTTCGACATGATGCGGCCGGCGGGGATCGCCCCTTTGCGCAGGGCCCACAGGAAACGCTCGAACATCGCCTCGCGCTGCGCCGCATCCTCGACTTCAGCGAGCGTGGCCGCGACGCGGCGAAGCGTGTCGTCCATCGTGCCGTCTATCGGCGTGCCGTCCTTGGCGGTCAAGCGGTATTTCCGGTCCCAGATGTCGAGCGACGCCTCCTGGAACGGAATCACATCGACGTCTTTGTGCTCGATTCTGACCGCTGTGCTCATTTTCTCTACGACGCCCCCTGGAACCGGCCGCTCTGCGAATCCGCCGGAGAAATCTCACCCGGGCATGCGCATCCAGGCGCCGCCTGCGTTCGACTTCACTTGGCTCCCTGACTCTTCTGCCGGTCTAACCCGCCCTTCGACCGGCGACCACAAGATCTTGTGTCAGGGTTGCGAAATTATTTCTGTGGGGCCGTGGTGTCAAGGATTTCCTTATGGAAAAAATCCGTCCATAAACGTCCTTTTATTTCAATAAGTTATAGACGTCATTTCAGGCTGTTTCCGACCAGGTCCATGCTTGCGGCCGGTCCGGGGCGAAATTCCGCGCAATACAACATCTGGTATGCAGAAAAAACGCACAAAATACGCACAGTTTGTTCACGGGCGTGTCCGCACGCGGGAAAATACGGCCTCCAGAGCATCGGAACTTGTACCACCGCGTGCCGGTCAGACACCGCGCCCCATCGAGGTTTCACCACATGATCAAACCCTTCGCGGCCGCTGCGGCATTCGCCGCGCTCGCGCTTTCCACGGCCGCATACGCGCAAAACGCGCAGCCCTCCTTCGCGCCGGTCATCAAGCGCGTGGCGCCTGCCGTCGTCAACATCGGCGTGCGCGGCACCGTCGCCGCGCCGCGCAACCCCTTCTTCGACGACCCGGGTTTCCGTCGCTTCTTCGGCATGCCGCCGGATGCCCAGCCGCGAGACCGCGAATTCAGGAGTGCCGGCTCCGGCGTGATCGTCGACGCGAAAAACGGCTACATCGTGACCAACGCGCACGTCGTGAAGAACGCGAGCGAAATCACCATCACGCTCGTCGACGACCTCGAGCTCAAGGCCGAAATCGTGGGCTCGGACGAGCGCTCCGACGTCGCCGTGCTCCGCGTCAAGGATGTCCAGCTTCCCGCGGAGATCAAGCTCGCGGATTCCTCGCAACTCCAGGTCGGCGACTTCGTCATCGCGATCGGAAACCCCTTCGGCCTCCAGCACACCGTCACCTCGGGGATCGTGAGCGCACTCGGGCGCACCGGCATTAGCCGGGACGGGCTCGAGGACTTCATCCAGACTGACGCCGCGATCAATCCGGGCAACTCGGGCGGCGCGCTCGTCGGGCTCGATGGCGACCTGGTCGGCATCAATTCGGTGATTCTCTCCCAGAGCGGCGGCAACATCGGCATCGGCTTCGCGATCCCGTCGAACATGGTCCGCTCGATCATGGGACAGCTGATCGAGTCAGGGCAGGTCAACCGGGGCCAGCTGGGCGTGACGACGCTCTCGCTCACGCCGGAATTCCGCAAGAGCCTCGGCCTTGCCGAAAACGCACAGGGAGCGCTCGTTTCCCAGGTCGCCGTTGGCTCGGCGGCTGCCCGAGCGGGCATCGAGGCGGGCGACGTCATCACCTCCGTTCGCGGCCAGCCGATCAAGTCCAATGCCGAGCTCCGGAACACGATCGGCATGCTCCAGGTCGGGGAATCGGTCGAAATCGGGCTCCTGCGTGAGGGCAAGTCCAAGAACGTCACGGCCGTGCTGCGGCAGCCCGCGCAGCTGGCGGACGCCTCGGCGATACATCCGGCACTCGCGGGCGCGGAGCTGATCGAGGCCTCCGAGGATTCCGCCGGCGGCGTGCGGGTCCGCGAAGTGCAGCCGGGAAGCCCCGCAGCGCAGGCGGGCCTCCTCGCGGACGACCGGATCATCGCGGTGAATCGCGTCCGCATCAACACGCTCGCCGAGCTTCGCGAGGCCGCGAAAGGCCAGACTTCGATGCTCGTCCAGCTGCGTCGCGGCAGCCAGGTGCTGCTCCTGCCGCTTCGCTGATCCGGCCGGCTGCGGCCTGACCCGTATAATCGCGCGATGGCGGCGCGATCGGTCTGCGTGCTCGGCGGCTCGGGGTTTGTCGGTACCCATCTCGTCGCGGCGCTCGCACGCGAGGGCTGGCGCATCACGGTCCCGACGCGCGATCCTGTGCGCGCGCGCCACCTGGGGCCGATTCCCGCGCTTCGTCTCGTCGCAGCCGACATCCACGATCCCGCCGTGCTCGCCTCGCTCTGCGCGGGCCAGCAGGCGGTCATCAACCTGGTCGGCATCCTGAACGAGAGCGGCCGGAACGGCAGCGGATTCGAGCGCGTCCATTCCGCACTCGTCCGCAAGCTGATCGAGGCCTGCCGCCGGCAGCACGTCGACCGGCTGCTTCACCTGAGCGCCCTCAACGCAGACGCCGACAATGGCACGAGCCACTATCTCCGCAGCAAAGGCCGGGGGGAGCGCATCCTCCGAGAGGAGACCGGGCGGGACTTGCGCTGGACGATCTTCCAGCCCTCGGTGATCTTTGGCCCGCGCGACGATTTCCTGAACCGCTTTGCTCGCCTGCTCCGCGCGATTCCATTGGGCCTGCCGCTCGCACGGCCCGGCGCGCGATTCGCCCCGGTCTGGATCGGCGACGTCGTCGCCGCCCTCAAGCAGGCGCTCGCGGACGACGGAACTGCGGGCGAGGTCTACGAGCTTTGCGGCCCCGAGCGCTTCTCGCTCCGCGAGATCGTCTGCCAGGTTCGGGACGAGCTCGGGCTCGCGCGCCTGATTGTCGGAATCCCGGACTTTGCGGCACGACTTCAGGCCGGAATCTGCGATTTCGTGCCGGGCAAGCCGTTTTCGACCGACAACTACCGCTCATTGCTCGTCGACAGCGTCTGCAAGGTCAACGGCCTCGCCCGCCTGGGAATTCAGCCGCAGCCGCTCAGCGCGATTCTCCCCAGGTATCTGATCTGATCGCCTCCGCCAGCGAGGTGGCCGAATTCGGTCAGGACGGTGGGCAGAGATCTGTGCGGGCGGGCAGATCGTGAACCAGCCGGTTCATTGCCGCGTAGAAGGCGGACAGGTCCTTGCCGATGCGGTCGAGTTCGGCTCGAAGCGCGGGGACGCAGCGTTCGTAAGTGGCCGCGGCGATGAGGCGGGCATTGTTGAAGTCGCCGGCCGCTGAAAAACCGCCGGACACGAGCGATTCGCGAAGGCGCGCGAATTCGGCCGCCTTGGCGTCGCGCATGGCGCCAGGCGCCGAGCCGCTTCGATAAATTGCGGCGAGGCGGGTGCGGCTCGCCACCATGAGCCCGGCCACGGCCTGCTGCTTTTTCCGCAGGGCCAGGAATTTCTCCAGTTCGGCCGGGCGCGCTTCGCGATCCAACCAGCGGCGGAGCCCCTCGGTTTCGACCACCGTCGCAAAGGCTTCGTTGAAATCGCTGTCGCCCGGCGCGTAGACGGCCTGGTGCGCGAGCTCGTGGAAGATGAAAGCGGCGAGCTCCGCGTCGCCGTAGCCGAGCATGGTGTTGAGCACCGGGTCACGCAGGTGGCCGAGCGTCGAATAGGCGATGGACGGGCCGACGTGCACGTCGAAGCCGCGATCGCGCAGTCGCGCCGCCTCGCGCGTCGCGCGGCGCTCGTCGAAGTAGCCGCGGTAGCTCACGCAACCGGCGATCGGAAAGCACCAGGTTTTCGGCGTGACCGAGAATTCCGGCGCGGCAAACAGGTTCCAGGTCGCGTAGCGGCGCCCGAGATCGGCGAATGTCCGGTAGCTGCCATTGTCAGGAAGGCCGAGATCCGACATCGCGAATTCGCGCGCATGCGCCGCGAGTTCGAGCCGGCGCTTCAGCGTCGCGTCGGTGTCCGGCCGCGCGATCACCTTCTCGATCGGTTCGCGCCGCCGGTTCATCTCGAGCTGGCCCGCGGCGAGATGCATGTAATAGCAGCCGGACAGGGCCACGGCGGCCGCCGCGGCCACGAGCAGCCGGACCGGAATTCCAGGGGAATCGCGTAACATGATGCGATGAAAGTCTATCTGGTCGGCGGCGCGATTCGCGACGAGCTGCTCGGCCGGCCCGTGCGGGAACGCGACTGGGTCGTGGTCGGCGCGACGCCCGCGGAGATGCAGGACGCGGGGTTTCGCCTGGTCGGCCGCGATTTCCCGGTGTTCCTGCATCCCGAGACCGGCGAAGAGCATGCGCTCGCCCGCACGGAACGCAAGACCGGGCCCGGCTATCGCGGTTTCGAATTGAGTTATTCGCCCGACGTCACGCTCGAGGACGACCTGAAACGGCGCGATCTCACGATCAACGCGATGGCGCGCGATGCCGACGGTCAGCTGATCGATCCCCACGGCGGACGCAGTGATCTGGAAGCGCGAACGCTGCGGCACGTCTCCGAGGCATTCAACGAAGACCCGGTCCGCATCCTCCGGGTCGCGCGGTTTCTCGCGCGCTTCCAGCCGCTCGGATTCACGATCGCACCGGAAACCGTCGCACGCATGCGCGCCATGGTCGCCGGGGGCGAAGCGGACGCGCTCGTGCCGGAGCGAATCTGGCAGGAGACCGACCGCGCGCTCGGCGAGCCCGCGCCGGAAGCGTGGTTGCGCGCGCTTCGTGATTGCGGCGCGCTTGCGCGGATCTTCCCGGAGCTCGACGCGCTCTATGGCGTTCCGCAACCCGAGAAATGGCACCCGGAGATCGACACGGGCCTGCACATCGAACTCGTGCTGCAGGCGGCCGCCGATCTCAGTTCCGAGCCCCGCATCCGTTTCGCCGCCTTGATGCACGACCTCGGCAAGGGGCGGACGCCGCGCTCGAAGTGGCCCAGTCACGTCGGACACGAAGAGAGCGGCGCGCGGCTCGTGCAGGAGGTTTCGGCGCGGCTTCGCGTTCCGGTCGACTATCGCGAACTCGCCGTGCTCGCTGCGCGCTGGCACGGCATCGCCCATCGCGCGCAAGAACTCCGCCCGCGCACGATTCTCGACCTGCTCGAATCCTGCGATGCGTTCCGCCGGCCGGAACGATTCCGCGAGCTGCTGCTTGCGTTCGAGGCGGACTCACGCGGGCGCGGGGGACTGCGGCACCGCCCGTATCCGCAGGCCGGGATCCTGCGCGATGCGCAGGAGAAGGCGCTCGCGATCACGCTGTCGGACGAGGACCGCGAGGGGCTTCCGGGCGAGAAGATCGGCGAACTGCTTCGGCGCCGCCGGCTCGCCGCGATCAGGCCAGCGGCCTGATCAGGCGACAGCGACAACAATCAGCGCGGCGATCGCGAACCGGTAGATCGCGAACGGGCCGAGACCGATCCGGCCGATCACCTTGAGCAGCCAGTGGATGCAGAGATAGCCGGTCACGGCGGCGACCGCCACGCCGAGACCCATCATCGGCCAGTCCGCCCCGTTGCCGGGCCCGGTCAGGAGTTTCTGCAGCTCGTAGGCGCCCGCCATCCCGATCCCCGGCACCGCCAGCAGGAACGAAAAGCGCGCGGCGCCCTCGCGCGTGAGGCCGAGCGTGCGGGCCATCGTCATCGTGATCCCTGAGCGCGACGTCCCCGGCATCAGCGCGAGCGCCTGCGCGCAGCCGATCAGGATCGCGTCGCGCCAGCCGACCGAATATTCGTCGCGCACACGGCGTCCGTAACGGTCGGCGAGCCACATCAGGAGACCGAACAAGGAAAGCGTGCCTGCGACGAAAAGCGGGTTGCGAAGCCATTTTTCGATCAGGTCGCCGAAGACGAGCCCGACGACACCGACCGGGATCGTGCCGATCAGAACGCACCAGGCGAGTCGCGCGTCCGGCGTCAGGCCGCGGCCTGCAAGCGAGCCGAAGAAGGCGCGTGCCATCGCCAGAAGCTGCAAGCGAAAATAAGCGACGACGGCGACGAGCGTGCCGATGTGCACGGCGACATCGAAAGCGAGCCCCTGGTCGCGCCATCCGAACAAGTGCGGCACCAGCACGAGATGGCCCGAACTCGAAATGGGCAGGAACTCGGACAATCCCTGTACGAGGGCGAGAATGATCGCTTGAACCGGATCCATGTCGTCTCCCAATTCCTCAATCCTACAGACTCGCCGCCAGGTCCCTGAAACCGAAGCCGGTGACCGGACCCTCGATCCCGCGGGTCAGTGCCATCACCTTGAAGCGCTCGCCCATCTCGCCCGGCAGCAATAATGTCGCCGCCGCCTGGCGCTGTCCGACCCGCTCGCGTTCATCCGCCTCGTCGACGAGTCGCGCGAGTTCCCTCTCGATGCCGACGGACAGCAGGTAGTGCGCCTGCGTCGCGAAGCCCGCGACTTCGAGGCCGAGGGCGCGCGCCGCATCCGCGAGCGCCGAATAGTCGACCCAGGCGGTCAGGTCCTGCGCCCCTGGCATCGCGAGCACGTCTTCCATTCGCCGGTGTCGGCGGAATCCGCAGAGGGTCCCGCCGTCGCGGGAGGGATGGTAGTACTGCGCGCGCGGCAGTCCGTAATCTGTCAGGAGCATCGCGCCTTGCGTGAGTCTTTCGGTTGCCGCCGCGAGCCAATCCCTCTGACCCGGACGCTGTTCCGACACGAATCCATCCGGCATCGGAACAGGAAGCCGCCTTTGCAGCGCATCGACCGCTTCCGCGAGCGGTGACTCCGCCGGCCGCGCCTGCCATTCGAATCCGGCGGCGGTCGGCACGACGCCGATTGCCTCGCAATCGCGCCCTGCAATCCGGAACCGATCGACGGGCAGCGCATCGAGGAGTTCATTCGCAAGCGCGACGCCCTGCCAGTTCTCCGCGGGCGGTCCATCCAGCCACTCGAAGCGATCGATCAGGCCGGCCGAACCGGGCGAGCGTTCGACCCAGCGGCGCTGCCGGGCCGCGAGCATCGGGCTCGTTTCGACGATGCGATAGCGGCGCGGCGGCTTGTCGATCCGCGCGAGCGTCGCCACGAGCTCCGCGGCCATCCGGCCGCTTCCGGCGCCGAACTCAACGATGTCGCCTCCCCCGGTCCTCGAGATCAGATCGACGAGCCCGACGGCGAGGCATCGCGTGAAAAGCGGCGACATTTCGGGTGCCGTCATGAAATCGCCGTCCGCTCCGAAGATCGGCCGGTCGGTCTGGTAGTAACCGAGGTCCGGCTCGTAGAGCGCCGCCGACATGAATTCGGAGAATGGCAGCCAGCCGCCGCGATCCCGCGCGCGGCCTGCGATCCGCGCCGCGAGCGCCGCGGAACGCAAAGCCTCTTCGGCCCCCAGCGGCAACGGCGCGCCCGGGCTCAGCACCAGCGCCGCCGGCCGTCGTGATATCGTCGCCACCCGTTTCCGGCCGTCAGTTCGAGCCCATGCCGACCACCGGATCGCCGCTCAGTGACAAGACCGTGCTGATCACGGGCGCCGCGCGGCGCATCGGCGCTGTGATCGCAGCCGCGCTCCACGCGCGCGGCGCGAGACTCGCCGTCCATTACCGGAGTTCCAAAGCCGATGCCGAAGCGCTCGTCGCCCGGCTGAACGCCGCAAGGCCGGACTCCGCGAGGGCATTTCAGGCGGATCTCGCCGATCCAGCCTCGTTCGACGCGCTGCCCGCGGCGGTCGTCCGCGCCTTCGGCCGTCTCGACGTGCTCATCAATAATGCGTCCGCTTTCTATCCGACGCCGGTGGGCGCGATCACGCTGGACCAGTTCGACGACCTGGTCGGCTCGAATCTGCGCGCGCCTCTCTTCCTCGCACAGGCCGCGGCGCCCGAACTCGGGAAGCGCGACGGACTCATTCTCAACATCGCCGACATCCACGCGCTCCGGCCGCTCGGCCGCCATACGGTCTATTGCGCGGCGAAAGCGGCGCTCGTGATGCTGACCCGCTCGCTCGCGCGCGAGTTGGGGCCTGCGATACGCGTGAATGCGATCGCGCCCGGACCCGTGCTCTGGCCGGAGAACGGCGTCGACGAAGATCTCCGGCGGCGCATCGTCGCGCGCACCGCGTTGAAGCGCACGGGTACGCCTGACGACGTCGCGAAGGCCGCGCTCTTCTTCGTCTTCGATGCGCCATTCGTGACCGGTGAAGTCCTCGCGGTCGACGGCGGGCGCCTCGTCGGCGGCGATGACCGCTGAACCGGTCACGCACCGGCTCCTTCGAGCGAATACGGGATGAGCGGATGCGCGCGCTGGTCGAAGCGCCGCCACAACGCGCCGAAGGTTTCGCCGATCACCGGATGAACGAGTCCGGGCGCAAGCTCCGCGAGCGGTCCCAGGACCCAGGCGCGCGTCACGAGATCCGGATGCGGCAGCGTCCTGCCCGCGATCCGGCCAATATGATTGCCGTACAGGAGCAGGTCGAGGTCGAGCGTCCGCGGCCCCCATTTGGGTGCACCGGGTTCGCGGCCGCAGTCTCGCTCGACGGCTTTCAGTCGTTCGATGAGATCGGCTGGCGGCAGATCCGCGGGAAACGCGATCACCAGGTTGACGAAATCGTCGCCCGTGAAACCGACGGCCGCATTCGAATAGGCGCGCGAGGCGCGGATACCCGGAAACTCGCGCGCTAGGATGGCGAGGGCCCGGCCGAGGCTTGCGCGCGGCCGGACGTTGCTTCCGGCCGCGACGTACGCGTCAGCCATGACGGGATTCAATCATCCCGGCCACGCTCGACGATGACGCCGACGTCGCGCGAATGGCGTATCGCGCCCGGCTTGTGGAGCGTGACGCGCACGCGCTCGACCTTGAACTCCTCGAGCACCAGTCGGGCGATCTCGCCCGCGAGCGCCTCGACCAGACGGAAGCGGCTTTCTTCGATGAAGGCAAGCACGCGCTTCGCGACGGACTTGTAGTTGAGCGTGTCCTCGATCGCATCGCTCTTCGCCGCGGCGGCGAGATCGAACCAGATCTCGAGATCGACCTCGATCCGCTGGCGGACTTCACGCTCCCAGTCGTAGATGCCGATGATGGCCTCGGCCGAGAGAGCGGTCAGGAATATGCGGTCCATCGATCCTCACTCCCCGGGTGCCGCGAGTTCGTCGAGCGGCCAGCGCGCGCGGGCGCGCACTGGCAGGTCCTCGCGCTCGCCGGCCGCGAGGCGGTGATGGCCCGCGACTGCGATCATCGCGGCATTGTCGGTGCAAAACTCCGGCCGGGGGAAAAACACCCGATCACCATCCACCGCGACCGCGCGCGCGAGCTCAGCGCGCAACCGCTTGTTGGCGCCGACACCGCCGGCCACCACGAGCGTACCGATGCCGGTCAGGTGCAGCGCGCGCAGTGCCTTCGTCACGAGCGTCTCGACGATTGCCGCCTCGAACCCGCGGGCGACATCCGCGCGCGCTTGCGCGTCGAGCTCCTTGCCGCGTATCGCGACGACGACTGCGGTCTTCAGTCCGCTGAAGCTGAAATCGAGGCCCGGCCGATCGAGCATCGGCCGCGGAAAATCCCAGCGGCCGTCCCGCCCGCCTTCCGCGAGCGCGGCGAGCGCGGGCCCGCCCGGATACGCGAGCCCGAGCAATTTCGCGGTCTTGTCGAAGGCTTCGCCCGCGGCATCGTCCAGCGTCTCTCCGAGAACCCGGTACCGGCCGACACCCGAAACCTCGACGAGCATCGTGTGACCACCCGAGACCTGAAGCGCGACAAACGGGAACTCCGGCGCCTCGGGCTCGAGCGCCGGCGCCAGCAAATGGCCTTCGAGGTGGTGCACGCCTACGACCGGCACGCCCCAGGCATAACCCAGCGAGCGGGCGACCGAGGCGCCGACGAGCAAGGCCCCGATCAGACCCGGTCCGGCAGTATAGGCAATGCCTTCAATGGCTTGCGCGGCGAGCCCGGCCTCAGCGATCGCGGCTTCGATCATGGGCAGGAGCCTCTCGATGTGATCGCGCGAGGCGAGTTCCGGCACGACCCCGCCATGCCGCCGGTGCAGCTCGATCTGGCTGAAAACCCGGTTCGCGAGCAGGCCTTTCTCGCCGTCGTAGACGGCGACTGCGGTCTCGTCGCAGGAGGTCTCGATGCCAAGCACGATCATAAGGCTAGGCTTTTGATTTTCCGGGGGCAGATCACTACAATTCCGGGCCCTTTCCCCGGGCCCGTCCGGGACAGTCCAGGCGAGCGAGAGGTTTGAATGCCGAGCGTCCGTATCCGCGAAAACGAGTATTTCGACGCCGCTCTGCGTCGTTTCAAGCGCGCCTGCGAGAAAGCCGGTGTCCTTACGGAACTCCGTCGCCGGGAATTCTACGAGAAGCCCACCCAGGAACGGAAACGCAAGAAGGCGGCCGCGATCAAGCGGCATCTGAAGCGCGCATCCCGCGACGGCGGCGGGCGCAGCGCCACGCGTTGATCCCTGGATGAGCCTGAAGGCCCGCATCACGGAAGACATGAAAGCGGCGATGCGGGCAGGCGAGAAAGATCGCCTTTCCTGCATCCGAATGATTCAAGCCGGCATCAAACAACGCGAAGTCGACGAGCGCGTCACGCTCGATGACGCGCAAGTGCTCTCGGTCATTGACAAGATGATCAAACAGCGCCGCGAATCGGTCGTCCAGTTCGAAGCCGGCAAGCGCCCCGATCTCGTCGCCAAGGAATCGGCGGAGATCGCGCTCCTGACGAGCTATCTGCCCGCGCGGCTCGGCGCGGCCGAACTCGACGCGATGATACGCGAAGCAATCGCCGCGACAGGCGCGACCTCGATGAAGGAAATGGGCAAGGTCATGGGGCTCCTGAAACCGAAGGTCCAGGGTCGCACCGACATCGGCGCGCTGTCGGCGCGCATCAAGACCGCGCTCGGCGGCTAGGTCGGGCCCATGAGTCCCAGCAAGGTCCCGGCAGGCGAGACGCGCGGTCACATCGTTCCGATCGGCGGCGCCGAGAACAAGGAAAACGACCCGCATATCCTCTCGCGCTTCGTCCGCGTGTCCGGTGGCGACGACGCCGACATCGTCGTGATTCCGACCGCGAGCCGCGCGCACGAGACCGGCGACCGCTATGAAAGGCTCTTTCGCGAGCTCGGCGCGCGCCGCGTCGACGTGATGGATTTCGACACGCGCCGCGACTGCCAGGAACCGGGCCGGCTCGCGCGCATCGCGGAAGCGACCGGGATCTTCTTCACCGGCGGCAACCAGCTTCGGCTCACCACGCTCCTTGGTGGCACGCCGGTCGCCAAGCTCATCCGCACGCAGAACGCGCGAGGCGTCACCGTCGGCGGCACGAGCGCGGGTGCGTCCATCCTGTCGGAGCATATGATCGCCTTCGGCGACGACGGCTCGGCCGCGATCGCGGGCAGCGTCCGGCTCGCGCCGGGGCTCGGGCTCACGAACCGGTTCATCATCGACCAGCATTTCCGCGAGCGCGACCGACTCGGGCGGCTGATCACCGCGCTCGCCTACAACCCGTTCGCAGTCGGCATCGGCCTCGACGAGGACACGGCCGCCTTCATCGGCGCGGACGAAACGCTCGAAGTGGAAGGCAGCGGCGGCGTCACGGTCGTCGACGCGTCGAATGTCAGCTTCTCGTCGGTCGACAGCGCGGTCGAGGGCCAGCCGATCTGCATCCTCGGCCTCGTCGTGCACATTCTCACGTCCGGCGCGACATTCAATCTGCACTCGCGGCAGGCGTCGGCCGCCGCGATCGTTCAGGCACGCCAGCAGACCTGAGCCGGCCCTAGAACCCGCGCCGCCCGAGCGCCTCCGACACCCGGCTCCGCGCAACCGCCGCCTTCATCGGGAATGAGCGGAAGAAATCCTCCCGCGTAAGCGACGCATTGCGCTCGCGCACGTTGGCGGCCCAGCCCTCGGCGGCCGCCTCGTCCCCGGCGATCGCGTGGGCAGCGCACGCGATCATGGCGATCAGCACGTGCGCACCGGGCGAGCGCGCCGCGCGCTCCGCCCAGTGCGCCGCTTGCGTGTCCTCGCCCAGGATCATGTGCGTGAAAGCGCGCGTCCCCAGCATTCCGTAGTAAAGCGGATCGAGCGGGCTCAGCTGCATGGCGAGATCCACGTGACCCCGGCCCTCGTTCGCCCGGCCCGCGAGCGTTTCGGTCCAGGCGCGCGCGTAGATGCCCTGGGCATAGTTCGGGCTGAGCGACGTTGCGCGCTCGAGCCACGGCAGGCCACCCTCGAGATCGCCCGTGAGCCAGAAGGTCCGGCCCATGGCGAAATTCACGAATGGATCCATGGGATCGAGCTCCAGCGCGCGCGCCGCAAACTGCCGCGCCAGATCCACTTCGCCGGCGAGGTCATCGGTGTGCCGCATGAAGGCAGACTGAAAATGCACGAAGGACAGTCCCGCGTGGGCCCGGGCCAGGCCCGGATCGTGACCGATCGCGCTCCGAAACAGGGACGTCGCGGCAGCGTTGTCCTGGCGGTTGAACCGGTACATGTGCTGCAGGCCCAGGTGATAGGCCGACCAGGCGTCCAGATCTTCCGTCACCCGGAGGCGCGCGAGGGCTGCCTCGTGCAGCGGGATCTGGACTTCGAGCGCGGCGAGAATGCGAGTGCGGATTTCATCCCGGAAGCGATGCACGTCGTCGATTGACCCGCGGTAACGGTCGGCCCAGACCACGCCGTCGTCGCGGGTGTCCACAAGTTCCGCCGTCACGCCGAGCCTGCCACCCTCAGGCTCAACCGTGCCGGTCAGGCAGTAGCGTACGCCGAGCAGGCGGCCGATCTCGCCCATGTCGGCGTCCGAGGCGCGCAGCCTGAACGACGAACCCCGAGCGGTGACGAAGAGCCAACGCAGACGCGCGAGATCGACGATGAGCTCGTCCGATAGCGCTTCCGCGATTGCGGCATGTCGCCCCGCGTCGCCGATCAGGCGGAATGGCAGCACTGCGATCGAGGGCCGAGTCGCAGGCTGCGGCGTCCGCTCCGCGCCGGACACCGTGCGCGTCGTCGTGTCGCCGGCGCCTTCGTTGCGCCCGATGGCCGCGTCGCCTTTGACAGCCCGGGCCGGCGCCACGAATCGAAAGCCCAGCCGATGCGCGGTCCGGATGTAACGTTGAGTCTTGCCGTCGTCTCCGAGCGCCTGCCGAGCAGATTTGATACGGCTCGCGATGGCCGCATCCGAGACGATGCGCCCGTCCCAGACTTTTTCCAGGATTTCGTCCCGCGAGACGAGCCGGTCCCGGTTCTCGACCAGGAGCGCCAGCAGGGCAAAGACCTGCGGCTCGACCGGACAGACCGCACCTCCTGCACGCAGTTCGGCTCGCGCGAGGTCCAGCTCGAAGTCGTCGAACCGGTAGATCACGGGCACGAGCATAGTGCAGCCGCACGGCGACTCCCAAAAACCTCCATGAAATCTCCACCCGGTCTGCAAGCTTCGGTTCGCGCGGCCTGCCATCCTTCCGCCGCTGGCGCCGGACCGGTTGGACGCCCGACCCGTGCGGAGGAGCGAGCCACATGACTTTCCACCCAATGGAGAACTGATATGCCTCTCGTTACCATCGACCTGATCAAGGACGTCTTTACGCCGAAGCAGAAGCAGGAACTCATCGCCAAGGTCACCGCCGCCATGATCGACGTTGAAGGCGAGAACATGCGCGGCGTCACCTGGGTGCGCATCAATGAGTTCGAGCAGGGAAACTGGGCCATCGGAGGCCGCGCCTTGCGTGCCTCAGACGTGCAGGCGCTCGCGGCCGGCAAGGCCGCCTAACCAAGCGCGTTCGCGGCAACCAAGCCATACTTTCAGTCATGGGGAGACATGCCATGGTTGACCACAACATTTCGAGTCGTTCACTGCAAGGCGCTGTGATCTTGCTGGGGTTCTTCAGCTCCCTGGCAAGTTCGGAAACTCCGGTCGCGGAGCGGGCACTGATGCGGAATGCCGATGATGCAGAACTTCAGTGGGGCCCGTGCCCGTCATTCCTGCCGGCGGGATGCGCGATCGCAGTTCTCCATGGCGACCCGGCAAATGAAAATGTCGACGTTTTTTTCAGGGTCCCCGCCCATTCGACCATCCCGCTCCATTGGCATACTTCGGCGGAGCGCATGGTCCTGGTCGCGGGAGTAATGCAGGTTGCTTATGACGGACAGGACGCGGTCATCCTGAAGCCAGGGACCTATGCGTATGGTCCCGCAAAACAGGCGCACCGCGCCTCCTGCACGAGTGCGGATCCCTGCATTCTCTTCATCGCCTTTGAATCGCCCCTGGATGCAGTACCCGTCGATAGCCCAGGAAGTTAGCGGAACTTCCGGCTCTCGCTGCCTCGGCCGGGGGCCCCGGTCGGCAGGCTTCCGCCCGGGCGAATTGGCGCGCCCGCTACGCCGGTGCGCCCCGGTATGCCATCATTGTGTGCTCGACGTTCCCGCAGGAAGTGGCCGCCCGCCATGCGCATCCTCGACCGCTCCATCTATGTCGGGCCGTCGCACTACGCCCGGTTCCCGGTCATACGCCTCGAGCTCGACCTCGGCGGTCTCGAGGCCTGGCCGACCGGGAAGCTCGGCCGAGGCTTTGTCGACGGCCTGATCGCGGCGCTGCCAGGACTCGCGGAGCACGGCTGCTCGTACCAGGAGCCCGGTGGTTTCATCCGCCGCATGAACGAAGACGAGGGCACCTGGCTCGGTCACGTGCTCGAACACTGCGCCATTGAATGTCAGAACGTCGCCGGCGAAGACGTCAGCTTCGGCAAGACGCGAAGCCTCGACCAGCCGGGGCTCTATTCCGTTGTCTATGAGTACGCCGAGCGCGAAGAAGGCGTCGCCGCGGGCGAGCTGGCGTTGCGCCTTCTCTGCTCGCTACTGCCTGCGAACCTCCGGCCCGCCGGCAGCGTGCCCGAGGGCTGGGACTGGCCGGGCGCGCGAGATGAGTACATCCGGTTCGCGCAGCGCCGGGCGCTCGGTCCGTCGACCGCATCGCTGGTGCATGCGGCGGAAAAGCGCGGGATTCCGTGGCTTCGCCTCAACGACCAGTCGCTGATCCAGCTCGGGCACGGCCGATACCAGCAAAGAATCCAGGCGACGGTCACGGGACGCACGCCGCACATCTCGGTCGAGCTCGCGAGCGACAAGGAAGAGACGAACCGGATACTCGGCGCGCTCGGGCTTCCGGTGCCGCGCCAGGAGCTCGTCCAGAACGAGCGCGAGGCCGTCCGCGCCGCGAACCGCCTCGGCTATCCGGTGGTGACGAAGCCTTACAACGGCAATCATGGCCGCGGCATCTCGATCCGGCTCATGACGGACGAGGAAGTGATGCGCGGTTTTACGGTCGCGCGCGAGCATTCGCGCTCGGTCATCGTCGAAACATTCCTCGAAGGCGACGATCACCGCCTGCTCGTCGTCAATGGCGAGCTGATCGCGGCGACGCGGCGCACGCCCGGCCACGTGGTCGGCGACGGCCGGCACACAGTCACGCAACTCGTCGAGATCGTGAACCAGGACCCGCGGCGCGGCGTCGGCCACGAGAAGGTGCTGACGCGGCTCGAGATCGACCACCAGGCGCAGATGATGCTCGCGCGCGCGGGACTCACCGCGGAATCGGTCCCGGAGGCGGACCGCAAGGTCTACTTGCGCTCGACCGCGAATCTATCGACCGGCGGCACGGCGACCGACGTGACGGACGTGATCCACCCTGACAACCGCGACATGGCCGTGCGCGCGGTCAGGGCGATCGGGCTCGACGTCGGCGGCGTGGACTTCCTGTCGAAGGACATCACGCTCTCCTACCGCGAGATCGGCGGCGGCATCTGCGAGATCAATGCCGCGCCCGGTTTCCGGATGCACGTCGCGCCCTCCGAGGGCACTGCGCGGGATGCGGCGGGCCCGGTGATCGACATGCTGTTCCCGCAGGGCTCGCCCTCCCGCGTGCCGATCGCAGCGATCACCGGCACGAACGGCAAGACGACGACCGCCCGAATGCTCGCGCACATCCTCAAAATGTCCGGCTACACGCCGGGGCTCACGACTACCGACGGCGTCTATATCGACGGGCAGCGGACGGTTACCGGCGACATGACCGGCCCCGTCTCGGCGCGCATGGTGCTCTCCGATCCTCACATCGACGCGGCCGTGCTCGAAACCGCTCGCGGCGGACTTCTGCGCGCGGGCATGGGCGTGCCCGCGGTCGACGTCGGCGCGGTGCTGAACGTGCAGGCGGATCATCTGGGCCTCAAGGGCATCGAGACGCTCGAGCAGCTTGCGGAAGTCAAGCGCGTCGTCGTCGAAGTCGCGACCGGCTGCGCGGTGCTGAACGCCGACGACCCGCTGGTGCTTCGCATGTCGGCGCACACCGATGCCGAGCACATCTGCTACGTGACGCTAAACCCGCAGCACACGCTCGTGCGCGAGCACATCCGCGCCGGCGGCCGCGCCTGCGCGCTCGAGGCCGGCGTCAACGGACAGATGGTCACGCTCTACGATCGCGGAGGCCACATACCGCTCGTCTGGACCCACCTGATCCCGGCGACGCTCGAGGGTCGCGCTACGCACAACGTGCAGAATGCGATGTTCGCGGCGTCGATGGCGTTTTCGCTCGGCGTTAAGCTCGACGCGATCCGGCAGGGACTTCGGACCTTCGACACGACCTACTACCAGGCGCCCGGCCGCATGAACATCTACGACGAGCATCCATTCAAGGTGCTCTTCGACTACGGCCACAACGCGCACGCCGTCTCGATGCTCGCGGATCTTGCGGGACGTCTCGACGTCACGGGGCGGCGTATCGTCGTGCTCGCGGGCCCCGGCGATCGGCGCGACGAGGACCTGCGCGCCATCGCGCAGGCGGTCGCGGGCCGATTCGACCACTACATCTGCCGCCGCGACGACAACCTCCGCGACCGCGCGCCCGACGAAGTGCCGCGCATCATGGCGACGACGCTCCTCTCCGCCGGCGTGCCGCAATCCGCGATCTCCGTGATTCCGGACGAGCAGGAAGCGATCGACGCCGCGCTGCGCATGGGCTTGCCCGGCGACCTCGTGTTGATCTTCTCGGATGCGCTCGTCCGCTCCTGGAAACAGATCATCTACTTCCGGCCCGAGGGAGCGCCGGCGCCCGCCGCCGCGCGCGCGCCTGAGCCAGTCCAGTCGCCGGTCATCCAACCGGCTCCCGAGGCCGCGGCACCGCTCTCGCTCGACGGCCTGATTCGCGACGAGCGCGGCATCCGTTATGCGCCCGAGGCGTCCGACTGAGTGAACCTGATTCACCGCCCTTCGCCGACTCGCGCCGGCTGACCGGCCACAACCGGTTTTTCGACGGCCCCGGCGCCGTGCTCGAAACGGATGAGCGCGACGCCGGCGTGCTTCGCGACTGGGAACAGCGCGTGCGCCTCGCCCGCAAGGAACTTCGCTGGCCCGTCGCGCCGGAATGCGCGGTCGCTCATCTGACGGGCGCGTCGCTCGCGCTCGGCGCGCCGACGGACCAGCTGTTCACCGCGACCGAAGTCAACGAATGGGCGCTCTGTGCCTCGATCGCCGAGCGCGAACCTTCGCGACGCGCGGATCTCATCGCCGCGCTCGCCGTCGAGCAGCCCGAGGAATCGGAGCCGCCCGTGCTCGACGAGGCCGGCGCGCTCCTGCGGCTGCGGCGCCGCGCGGCGCGCGAAGCGAACCCGCGCCTGCGCGCCTTGCTCGACGCGGCCGCCGCACGCGGACTGCCGGTCCTGACCGACGACGATTTCCTGACCCTCGGCGCAGGCAGCGGCGGTCATAGCTGGCCCGCGGGCGACCTGCCCGACGTCGACGCCGTGCTTTGGGACACGCTGCACGGCGTTCCGACGGCGCTCGTCACCGGCACCAACGGCAAGACAACGGTCGTGCGGCTCATCGCCGCCTGCGCGAAGGCGGCCGGGCGCGTCACCGGCTTTTGCTGCACGGACGGCGTCTTCGTCACGGGACAACCGCTCGGCACCGGCGACTACTCGGGGCCTGCCGGCGCGCGACGCGTGCTTCGCGATGCGCGAGTCGAAGCCGCCGTTCTCGAGACCGCGCGCGGCGGAATACTCCGCCGCGGGCTCGCGGTCGCCCGGGCCGACGTGGCCGTCATCACGAGCATCGCCTCGGATCATTTCGGCGAGTTCGGCGTGCACGATCTCGAAGCGCTGACCGACGTGAAACTTGCGGTAGCGCGCGCGCTCGGTGCGAACGGCCTCCTGGTCGTGAACGCCGACGATGCCGTCCTCGCGCGCAAGGCGCCGGCGGCCGGTAAGGCGATCGGCTGGTTCGCCCACGATGCCGATCACCCGCTCCTCGCCGCGCATCGCCAGAACGGCGGTGCGACCGCCGGCGTACGGAGCGGCCGGCTGCTGCTCGCGCGGCACGGTGTCGAGCGTGACCTCGGCGCGATCGATGCAATGCCGCTCTCTGCCGGCGGGCACTCCTTATTCAATGTCTCGAATCTCGCGACCGCCGCGCTCGGCGCTGCCGGCCTCGGCGTCGAGCCGGCGACGATCGGTGACTTGTTCGCGCGCTTTGGCGCGGATCCTGCGGACAACGCGGGCCGGCTCATGCGTTATGAACTCGGCGGCCTGAACCTGATCGTGGACTTCGCCCACAATCCTGCCGCACTCGCGGGCCTCGTCGATTTCGCACAGCATTTGCGCGGTGTCGGACGCCTGGCGATGTTGCTCGGACAGGCCGGCAATCGCGAGGACGCCGATCTCGAGCGTCTGGCGGCGGTCGCAGCCAGGGCGCGGCCGGACCTCGTCGTGCTCAAGGAGATGCGCGGTTACCTGCGGGGCCGTGACGCCGGGGAGATCCCGGCCATACTGCGCCGCGCGCTCGCCAAGTCCGGCGTCGCCGACTCCGCGATCGTCGAAGTCGAAGGCGAAGACGCCGCGGTGCGGCAAGCACTCGCCTGGGCGCGGGCCGGCGACGTCCTGATGCTGGCTGTGCATACGCCCGCCGGCCGCACCGCGGCCCTGATCCTGATCGATCGACTGCGACGCCTGGCCTGGACCGCGGGCCAGCCGTTGCCTGCCTGAGGTATCTTGGTTTCATGGCCGGCCGCATACCGCAAGCCTTCATCGACGACCTGATCGCGCGCACGGATATCGTGGAGCTGATCGGCGGCCGCGTGCAGCTCAAGAAAGCCGGGCGCGAGTGGAAGGCCTGCTGCCCTTTCCACAACGAGAAGACACCGTCGTTCTGGGTGAGCCCGGACAAGCAGTTCTACCACTGCTTCGGCTGCGGCGCGCACGGCACGGCGCTCGGATTCCTGATGGAGCACGACAAGCTGCCGTTTCCCGATGCGGTCGATGAACTGGCCTCGCGGCTCGGGCTCGAGGTGCCGCGCGAGGACGGGGCGCGCGCCGCGCCGCGGCAGGGTGACGGCCTGCATGATCTGCTCGCGCAGGTGACGCAGTACTACCGCGATTGCCTGCGCGAATCGGCGCGCGCGAAGAAGTACCTCGCGGACCGCGGGATCAGCGCCGAGAGCTGCGTGAAGTTCGCGGTCGGCTACGCGCCCGACGCCTGGGACTCGGTACTGAAGCGCTTTGGCGGCAACGCGGAGCACGAGCGCGCGCTTCTCGACGCGGGCCTCGTCGTCGAGCGGAGCGGCAAGGGCGAATCCGGCCACTACGACCGGTTCAGGGATCGCGTGATGTTCCCGATCCGCGATGCGCGCGGCCGGCCGATCGCGTTCGGCGGGCGCGTCCTGGACCAGGGCGAGCCCAAGTACCTCAATTCGCCGGAAACGCCGCTCTTCCACAAGGGACGCGAGCTTTACGGGCTGTACGAGGCGCGCCAAGCGCTCAGAAATATCGAACGGCTCCTCGTCGTCGAGGGCTATGTCGACGTCGTGCGGCTCGCGCAGTCTGGAATCTCCTATGCCGTCGCGACGCTCGGCACTGCGACGACCCCAGAGCATCTCAACCGGCTCTTTCGCGTCACGAGCGAGCTCGTCTTCTGCTTCGACGGCGACAATGCGGGGCGGAGCGCCGCCTGGCGCGCGCTCGAAAATGCGCTCGAGCACGCGCGCGACGGACGCCAGCTCCGCTTCCTCTTCCTCCCCGAGGGCCATGACCCGGACACGCTGGTCGGCGAGGAAGGCGCCGAGGCCTTCGAGGCACGAATCGCGGACGCCCTGCCGATCTCCGAATTCCTGGTGACGCAACTCGTCGCGCGCACGGATCTCGCGAGCGTGGACGGGCGCGCGCGGCTCGCCGAACTCGCTCGCCCGCTGCTCGCGCGGGTGCCGGCGGGCGTCTATCACGAATTGCTGATGGAGCGACTTGCGCAGGAGGTGCGCATGCCCGCGGGCCGGCTGGCCGATCTCCTGAAGTCACAGACGAACCGCATCCGCGGTGTTGCGGCCGGGCGCGGTGAGCGGCCGGTGCGCGGTGCGCGGCCGGCACGCTCCGCGGGCCGCCAGCCGCTTCTGACTCAGGCGATCATGCTGCTGCTGCACCACCCGGGGTCGGCGCGCGCCGTCGCGGCAATGCCTGCCTGGCTCGACAGCGAGCAGAAGGGATTCCCGGTGCTTCGGGAGCTACTTGAAACGGCGCGCGGAGAGCCCAAACTCACGACCGCGCAATTCGTCGAGCGCTGGCGCGAGCGGCCGGAAGGGGCCCGGCTCGCGGAGCTCGCCGGACAGGAATCGCTCGTCGGCGACGCGCGCTCGGCCGGACGCGAACTCGCGACACTGCTCGAGCGCATCGGCGCGGAACTTGGGCCCGAAAAGCGACTCAATGAGTTGATCGAACTTGCCCGGGAAAGGCGGCTCTCGGAGCCGGAACAGAAGGAATTTCAAGGACTTCTGGGCGCCCGTGGCCACCGGCCCGGGCGCTGAACGGGCCTCTGGATTAGGCCGATTTTCACCCGAGCCTGTATAATACTCGGCTGTTTTGCCGCCGCACACTGCAGCGAGGATTCCCCTCTTGAGCGAGAAAAAGCTCCCGGTCATTCCTGAAGACCGCCAGTCCCAATTGAAGCTGCTCATCGCGCGTGGCAAGGAGCAGGGCTACCTGACCTATGCCGAGGTCAACGACCACCTGCCGCCCGAGATCGTCGATCCGGAGCAGATCGAAGACATCGTCAACACGATCAACGACATGGGCATCACGGTGTACGAGAAAGCACCGGATGCCGAGGCGCTCCTCCTGACGGATGCCTCCGCGCCTGACGAGGAAGCCGTCGAGGAAGCCGCGGCCGCGCTCGCGATCGCCGATTCCGAGTTCGGCCGCACGACCGATCCCGTGCGCATGTACATGCGCGAAATGGGCACCGTCGAGCTCCTGACGCGCGAAGGCGAAATCCGCATCGCGAAGCGCATCGAGGAAGGCCTCGACCAGGTGCGAACCGCCCTCGCCTACTATCCGCCGACCTACGACTACCTGCTCGCCGCCTACGAGCCGGTCAAGGGCGGACAGGGCCGGCTGACCGATCTCATCGTCGGCTTCCTCGATCCGAACGCGCCGGACGAGATCGCACAGCCCCACAACCCGAAGACCGTCGTCCGCAAGGAAGAGCCCGAGCTCGAAGACGACGAGAACGAGGACAAGGCGGACGAAGAAGAGGAAGCCATCGACACGGGTCCGGACCCGGAGGAGACGGCGCGCCGTTTCGCCGCGATCCAGCGCCTCTACAACACCGTGTCGAAGGGACTCGCAACGGCCCGGAGCGCCCGCGAGCCCAAGATCGTGCGCGCGCGCAAGCGCCTCGCAGAGCAGTTCATGGAATTGAAGCTCGCGCCGAAGATGTTCGACTCCCTGGTGGCGCACCTGCGGAGCCACGTGGACGAAGTGCGCCGCCTTGAGCGCGAGATCATGACGATCTGCGTGCGCCAGGCCGGCATGCCGCGCAAGGACTTCATCAGCACGTTCCCGAAGAATGAGACTAACGTGCGCTGGATCGACAAGCACATCCGCGCCAAGCGCAAGCATTCGGCGCCGCTCGGCCGCCTGCGCGAGGAAGTCATCCGCCGCCAGCAGGAACTGCGCGCTCTCGAAAAGCGCCTCACGCGCTCGATCCAGGAACTGAAGGCGGTCAACCGCGACATCGCCACCGGCGAGGCGATGGCCCGCCGCGCGAAGAAAGAGATGGTCGAGGCGAACCTGCGTCTCGTGATCTCGATCGCGAAGAAGTACACGAACCGCGGCCTGCAATTCCTGGACCTGATACAGGAAGGCAACATCGGTCTCATGAAGGCGGTTGACAAGTTCGAATACCGCCGCGGCTACAAGTTCTCGACCTATGCGACGTGGTGGATCCGCCAGGCAATCACGCGATCGATCGCCGACCAGGCGCGCACCATCCGCATCCCGGTGCACATGATCGAGACGATCAACAAGCTGAACCGCATCTCGCGGCAGATGCTCCAGGAGATGGGTCGCGAGCCGACGCCGGACGAGCTGGCCGGCCGCATGGAGATGCCCGAAGACAAGGTTCGCAAGGTCCTCAAGATCGCCAAGGAGCCGATCTCGATGGAGACGCCGATCGGCGACGACGAGGATTCGCACCTGGGCGACTTCATCGAGGACGCCGCCGCGGAGAGTCCCCTCGACTCGGCGACCGTCGAGTCGCTCCGCGAGACCGTGCATGGCGTTCTGTCGCAGCTGACGCCGCGCGAGGCGAAGGTGCTTCGCATGCGCTTCGGCATCGACCTCTCGACGGATCACACGCTCGAGGAAGTCGGCAAGCAGTTCGACGTCACGCGCGAGCGCATCCGGCAGATCGAGGCGAAGGCGCTCCGCAAGCTGCGGCACCCGAGCCGCAGCGAGCAGCTGCGGAGTTTCCTCATCGAGGATTGAGCCGGTGCGCCGCGTCTCGAGATGGCGGGCTTCCCGGGCAATTGCCCTGATGATTGCGATCAGCGCCGCCGCATCGGCGGCCGATACCCGGTTGAATGCATTGCGCATCGAGGTCGCGGGCGGCTCTGACGACCACGGCGAAATCGTCTTCTCATTCGCGGAAGCCGACCAGGCGGTCACGCGGATACCGGTCGCAATCCCCAAGGGAACGCCGGAAAACAAGGTCGCGCGCCGCATACGCGCGGAACTCCGGCGGGCCCTGCCGAAAAACGATTACAGCGTGGACCTCGAGCGCGGCGAGAAAATCCTGGTTTCCACGAAGGACGGCACGAGGCTCTTCGACATTAATCTGGTGAGCAACACCGTCAGCGGAACCGAAATCAGCATCGCGCGCGAATGACCGCCTATTGAGCGGCACGCAGTGGCCTCAGAAGCGGTAGCTCAATTCCGCGAACAGCGAAGTGCTGCGCTTGCCCTCTACGTCGCCGTGAGTGAGCGGCTTCGCGATTTCGACATACCCCGATATCTGCTCGCCCTGCAGCGCGACTCCAGAACCGAGCGTGGCGGCGGATTCGCGTCCCGGCTGGTCCTTCTTCCAGGCGGCGCCGAGGTCGTAAAAGCCATAGATCGACGGCCGCCCGACCGGGGTCGCGGCAGCCGAGAGGTCACGCCGCAGGAGCACCTTTCCGCCGAGGCCGTGATCGCCGGCGATCTCCGCCACTTCGAATCCGCGTCCGAGACGCTCGCCGCCGATCTTGAAGCGCTCACTGTCAGGCAGCACGTCGCCGCTGTACTGTGCGAACGCATCCACGCGCACGGTCCAGGTCTCGTCCAGCCGCGTGAAACTGGTCGCCTGCCATTGCGCGAGGAGGAAATCGCTGCTGCGCGGGTCATCCACGAGATCGTCTGCGCGCAGGCCGGCGCCAAGCGCGTCGATGCCCTTGCGCAACTCGACGACTGAAGAAAGCTGCGTGGCGTTGGCGGCGCGCCAGACCGACCGCAGGCCCGCCTCGAGTACGCGCAGGCGGTCGTCCCGCAGCTCGACGCCGTCACGATCGATGGTCAGATCGTCCGCATCGAATGCCCCGGTCAGTGTGAGCACCGGATTCAACGGCCGCGTGATGCGGACCGATAGCCGTTCGCGTGCATACTCGTCGCTCAGGTTCACTGGCTTTTCGTTCGGCGCCGATTGCGAACGAAAGAACATCACCGTGCCGCGCATGCCGGCGTCGCTCAGCGGCTGGTCGAGGTAAAGCGCGCCGCTCAGGTACTCGCGCGTGTCGGTCGTTGCAGCGATCACCAGGCCGAGCTCCTCGCCCCAGCCGAGCAGGTCGTTGGCCTCGATCTGACCCGCAAGGAACAACGGTCCGATCTGGTCGGTTCCCCGATTGTTCATGCGCGCAAGCCCGGACACCGGCGAGTAATCGGCCCGCAACACCAGTTCGTGTGCGTTCGGTGCGATTTCATCGCGCCGGGTCGTGGCCGTAACCGTCAGGCCAGGCATTTGCCGGAGTTGAGCGAGCGACTGCCCAATCGCGTCGCGGCGCAGTGGCTGCGCGTCGCGCAGGCGCGCCGCGATGACCTCGATCTGTTCGCCGTAACGCCCGGGCGAGCCCTCGATCGTCACGCGCGTTATGCGCGGTTCGAAGACGTTGATGTGCATGACGCCGTCGGCGATGAGCGCCTGGTCGAGCTTCATCTCGGGGCGCGCGTAGCCGTCGATCCGGTAGAGCTCCGCGATCGCCGCAGCAATCCCCTGGGCCAGCTCGCGCGTGGCCGGGAGCCCCAGTCGATCCCGGTAAGCCGCGAAAAGCTCCGTCGGTGTGTAGACCGTCGATCCATCGATGGCGACGGCTGCAAGCGGCGCGGCGTCCGTTGCGCGTGCGCGATCCGCCATCGAGACGGCCGAGACGAATATGACAAGTGCGGCGAAGACCCGGAAAACCGGTCGTTTGCCCCGTGCTCGCGCGTCCGTTGCGCACATCTTATGGAACATCCCCGGCTGCCTGAACGCTCACGCCGATTTTCCGGATTACCGCGCACGCGTGTTGCGATCTTCCTCACATCTGGACCTGTGGCTGCCTCATTACGATGGACCCAGCTGATACGGGGGAATCAGGGCATGCGCCATTACAATAATCACCGCGGATCGCCGGGCGCTTTCCCCGTCCGCACGCTGCTAGCAGGGCTGCTTTCGCTGCTGCTGCCGCTTCTGGCCGTCGCAGCGCCGGCTCCGGACGACATCGTGGTCGTCACGGTCAAGGGCGAAGTGCAGGTGACGGCCGCCGGCGCGACACAAGCCGCGCGCGCCGGATCGATTCTCGACCTTCCATCCGCGATCCGCACCGGTCGCGACGGCTCGATCGACCTGCGGCAGGGCGACACGACCATCGGCGTCGGCCCGGACACACAACTCGATTTTCCCGCGCCTGCGGCAGGCGGCGGCGCGATCGATCGCGTCGTGCAACCCGGCGGAAACGCGTATTACAACGTCGGCCCGCGCGGCAAGGACCGGCTGCGCGTCGAAACGCCCTATCTCGTGGCCGTCATCAAGGGCACGCAGTTCAATGTCGCGGTTGCCGCGGACAGCAGCACGATTTCGTTGCACGAGGGCCGGCTCGAAGTGCTCGCGACCGAAGCCGGAATTGCGACCGTCGAATTGAATGCAGGCGAGGTCGCGATCCGCAAGCGCGGCGAGAAGACGATTCGCGTGCTGCGGGTCAGCAATGGCGCCGCACCGTCGGCGGCATCGGCCGGCAACAGCGGTGACGACGATGACGGTCCAGTCGCGGCGCTCGTGCCTTCGGGCCAGGGCGGCCAGGATCCCGGAATTCCCGGCGACGGCTCCTTCGGACCTGGACATCCCGATTTGCCGGCGAGTCCTGTCGAAGGCGGCGTCACGGTCGACGTGGGTGCTGGCATCGACGGACTCGGTGACATACCGATCGGTGCGGACATCGGCATCGAGGCCGGTATCGATCTGAGCGCAGGCGCTGTTGGCGCCGGCGTGGATGCCGGCATCGACCTCGGCGCGGTCGGCGCGGATGTTGACGCTGACGTCGGTGTGGATCTCGGCGCGGGCACCGTCGACGTCGGCTTAGACGCCGGCCTCGATCTCGGTCCCGCGAGCGTCGATGCCGGCGTCGGGGCCGGCGTAGACCTCGGGGCCGGAACCGTCGACGTTGCAGCGGATGCCGGTATCGATCTCGGCCCTGCCGGCGTGGACGTGGCCGCCGATGCGGGCGTGGACCTTGGCGCGGGTACGGTCGACGCAGGCCTCGATGCCGGTGTCGATCTCGGCGCAGGTGTCGGAGCCGATCTTGGCGCCGATGCGGGTGTGGATGCCGGCGCAGGTACGGTTGACGCGACTGTTGATGCGGACGTTGCCGGCGCCGATGTCGGCTTGGACGTCGGCATCGACCTGACCGGTGCCGATGCCGGTGTGGATATCGGCGTCGGCGTGCTGGGTACCGACATCAATCTGGGCCTCGGCGGCCATTCCCCGGGAAGCGACGTCGCCAGCGCTCCGGAAACCGATGGTCTGGGGGGCTTGCTGGGCGGACTGCTTGGCCGCCCGCCGCGCTGACTAGCCGATGCGACGCGTGCGCCGACACGGCTGGTGGATCACCGCCCTCGCCGCGTTCGCGCTCGCGGCCGTGTTCCGGGCTGCCGGGCTGTTTCAGACCCTTGAGTTCGCGGCTGCCGACGCTCGAGCCAGCCTGTTCGTGCATCCGGTCGAATCCGACATCGTCATCGTCGGCATCGACGCCCGGAGTCTCGCGGCGCTCGATCGCTGGCCCTGGCCTCGGCGCCATCACGCGAACCTGATCGCACGCCTGGCCGGCGCGGCGCCGCAGCGCGTCTTTCTCGACATCGACTTCAGCGCCCGTTCGAATGCGCTCGACGACGCACTGCTCGAATCGACGCTCGCGCGCTGGAAAATGGAGCCGATCGTCCTGCCCGTATTCTTCCAGGCCGTTACGGCCGCCGACGGGTCGCCCAAGCTGACGCGGCCGCTCGATCGCTTCCTGCCGCACGTGCAGCTCGCCGCCGTCAACCGGCGGCCGGGCAAGGACGGGCTCGAGCGCAGTTGGCGCAGCAGCTGGGATGTCGGGGGTCAGCACTATCGTTCCGTCATCGACCTGGAAGGGGAGCTCCTGCCGGAATCCGAGGTAGCGATCGACTATTCAATCTCACCTGCATCGTTCACCTACGTCTCCTATGTGGACTTCCTCGAAGGTCGCGTCCCGGTTTCCGTGCTCGCCGGCAAGACCGTGTTCGTCGGCGCAACGGCCGTCGAGCTCGGCGACATGGTGCCGGTGCCGCTGCACCGGTCGTTGCCGGGCGTCGTCGTGCAGGCGCTGGCGCTCGAGAGCGTCAGGGCCGGTCCGCAGCGCGCTTTGCCGGTCGGATGGCTGCTGCTGGCGCTGGCCGGATGGACCCTGCTCGGCGCGGCGGCATTGCGCGCCCGCTCCTGGCGAAGAAACGCCCTCGTGCTCGCGGCCGCGCTCGCCCTGACCGGCGCGTCGTCCCTGTATCTCTACGCCGGCCATCGGCTCCTGATGGAAGTCCTGCCATTCGCCTTCGCAATCATCGCCGTGTTCCTGGCGTCGACCCTGCGCTCGCTCGACCAGCAGACCTGGCGCGCGGTGACCTATGCCCTCGGCATGCGGCGGCGCGACGCGCTGCTCCGGAGCATCGTGCATTCGTCGATCGACTGTATCGTCTGCGTCGACGAGAACGGGACGATCCAGACTGCGAACCCGGCCGCGGCGCGGCTGTTCGCCTGCACGTCAGCGGATCTCGTCGGGGCGCCGTTCGCGCGCTTCATCCCGGGACTCGCGACGGCCGCCGATCCCACTCGGCCGGATTTCTTTGCGTCCCTCGACGGCGGGATTGCGGAATGGGACGCCCGGCCGCTTGCCGGCGAGCCATTCCCCATCGAACTCGCGGTCGGCCGCGTGCGCCTGCATACCGAGCGCCTCTACACGGCCATCGTGCGCGACATCAGCGAACGCAGGGCCCAGCAACGCAGGCTCGAGCACCAGGCCACGCACGACTCCCTGACCCAGCTCCCGAATCGCGCGGCGCTGATGCAGCGGCTGGACGCGGCGCTCGCGGCAAACGGCGCCGGGCGGCCGTTCGCGCTCCTGATGCTCGACCTTTGCCGCTTCAAGGAAGTGAACGACACGCTCGGCCACGACGTCGGAGACCAGGTCCTGCGCGAAGTGGCGCGGCGCTTCCGGGAGTCCATCGGCGCGCAAGGGTTCATCGCCAGAATCGGCGGTGACGAGTTCACCGCGCTGGCCGACGGCCATGAAACGCGGGCGTCGATTGCGATGATCGCCCAGCGGCTCGGCGACAGCCTGCGCCGGCCGATCGATGTCGCGGGGATATCGATCGATGTCGGCCTCAGCATCGGCGTCGCGCGTTACCCGCAGGATTCGACGGATCCGCCGACCCTGCTCAAATACGCGGACGTCGCGATGTACGTTGCCAAGCGGCGCGGCACGCCATTCGAGTGCTACGACGCCGCGCACGACGAGAACACCGTGCGCAGACTGGCGCTCGCGAGCGAACTCAGGGCCGCGATCAGGGACGGCGCGCTCGAACTGCACTATCAGCCGCAGGTCAATTTCCGCACCGGCCTCGTCGAGAGTGTCGAGGCCCTGCTTCGCTGGCCGCATCCGACGCTCGGGCAGGTGAGCCCGACCGAGTTCGTCGCGATCGCGGAAGCGACGGACATGATCCGCCCCCTGACGGAGTGGACGATCGGCCAGGCGCTTTCGGACAGCCGCGAATGGCGCCGCCGCGGCCTCGACATCCGCGTCGCGGCCAATCTTTCGGCGCGGCTGCTACAGGACACGGCGTTTCCAGAAAGGCTGCGCGTGCTGCTGGCCTCGGCCCAGGCCGACGCCGCGTCGCTCGAACTCGAAATCACCGAGAGCGCCATGATGCTCGACCCGGCACGGGCCCTGCGCATCATCCAGGAGATCGACCAGCTGGGCGTCCTGATCGCGATCGACGACTTCGGAAGCGGCTTTTCGTCGCTCGGCTATCTCCGCGACCTGCCCGTGCACGCGCTCAAGCTCGACAAGTCGTTCGTGCAGAGCATGCGGGCCTCGACCGACGACCGGGTCATCGTCGAGTCGACCGTACAGATGGCACACGCATTGAAGATGCAGGTCGTCGCCGAAGGAGTCGAAAGCGAGTGGGACGCGCGATTCCTCGCGGCAGCCGGCTACGATTACGGGCAGGGTTACTACTTCAGCCGGGCCATGCCGGCCGCGGCCTGCGCCGAGTGGATCGGAAATTTCAATTCGGACAGTTCGCGCGAGCCGGTCGCGAACAGGCACGCTGCCGCCGCTGCGCGATAGAATCGCAGCAATGCGGACACTCGCCCTTCGTACTGTCGCGTGACCGCAAGACCGCTCTGGAACGCGATCTCCCGGCTGGCGAGAGTATCCGTCGTACTGCTCGGAGTCCTGCTGGCAGCCTCGCAGTTTGGCGAACTGCATTTCATGCTGGACAATCTGTCCAACTTCCCCCTCCACCTCGCCGCGGCGTTTCTCGCCTGCGCGTCGTTCCTCGCGATCGCGCGGGACCTGCGCTGGGCGATCGTCTCGGTCCTTGGCGGCGCGCTCTGCCTTGTGCCGGTCGTCCAATGGTACGTCGCGGAGGGCGCTGAATCCGCCAATGCGACCGCGAGCGCGACTGCCGTCAAGCTGCTCGTGTCAAATGTCTACTTGCACAACCGCAACCACGCAAGACTCGTTCGCCTCGTCCAAAAGGAGCGGCCCGATGTGGTCGGTCTCGTCGAGGTCAATTCCAAGTGGCTGGAAGGACTCGCTCCACTGCGCGCGGAATTTCCGCACCGCTTCGAGGTTCCCGACGAGCACTATTTCGGCCTGGCGCTGTACAGCCGGCTGCCGCTGAAGAACGCGCGGATCCTGCGCGTCAGCGAGATCCGCGACGCCGGCAATTGAAGCCACCCTCGAGTTGCCCGAGGGCGAAATCGAATTGATCCTGGTGCATCCCGTGCCACCGCTCAATGCCGAAATGCTGGGGCGCCGCAATGCGCAGCTTCGGGATCTGGGCCGTTTCATCGGCACACTGCAGCGCGCCGTGGTGGTGGCCGGCGATCTCAACGTCGCGATGTGGAACCGGAACTACCGAATTCTCGCCGGACGGAACGTACTCCGGAACGCGCGCGCCGGTTTCCACATCGGGACCTCCTGGCCGGCGGTTCGCGCGGTCGGCGTGCCGATCGACCACATCCTGGGAACCGCCCCCGTGCGGTTGAGCAACTTCAGGGTGCTTTCGGGGATCGGGTCCGACCACTTCCCGATCTCGGCGGAGTTCAGCCTGGTGGCCGGCCAGTCCGGAGTCCGCACCGACGATCCGCGCATTCGCTAGGCAGGACGCTGGACTTGTCGCGTAATCGTGGTTACGGTCCCACATCATCCATGAATCAACGTGATAGCGACGGTTTGCGCCAGGCGCTGGGACAGTTTGCGACAGGCGTGACGATCGTCACGACCGCCGGTCCTGGTGAGGAGCCGATCGGCGTCACGGCCAACAGCTTCAATTCGGTTTCGCTCGATCCTCCCATGGTGCTGTGGTCCTTGTCGGCCGCCGCACTCTCGAGAAAGGCCTTCGAGTCTGCCCAGCACTTCTGCGTCCACGTACTGGCGGCATCCCAGGAGAGTCTCTCGCAGAAATTCGCCGCGCGCGGCGCAAGCAAGTTCGACGGATTGAAGTTGCTCAAGGGCGTGGGGGCCGTGCCGATGCTCGAGGAATTCGTCGCGCGTTTCCAATGCCGCATGACTCATCAGTACCCGGTCGGGGACCACATCATTTTCGTCGGCGAGGTCCTGCAATTCGACAAGTCCGACAGGCGTCCGCTCGTGTTTCATGGGGGCCGCTATGCGATGGCGGATCGCCGCATGCTGCAGGATTTCGCGCGCCAGCTGGAGGAATCGAAGCCATACCCCGGTGACCGCAGAACGAAACAGAAGCCGAACCCATAGAACAGCACATTCGTTCCACCGATGACTCGGCCAGCGACATGAGACCCGGCCTGAATTCGCGCGAGCCGGATGAATCGGCGCTCCCGCAGGCTGGCGCCCGGCATCGCCTGCTTTGGACCCTGGCCGGCACAGTCCTCGGCATCGGCCTGCTCTACGCTGCGACACGCAAGCTGGATGCAGCGGCACTCATCGAAACGCTCGGACGAGTGCAGTGGCCGTGGAGCTGCGCGGTTCTGGCCGCCACACTTCTCTTCTGCGCGATCAAGACCTGGCGTTGGGCCCTCCTTCTCCGGTTCCTGCCCAATCTCCGATTCCGCGACCTTCATGCGGTCGTCTATGTCGGACTCGCAGCCAATTTCCTGGTGGCCCACGTCGGAGAGTTCCTCCGGGCCGCAACGATTGCGCGGGTTCACGGGGTAGCGGTCAGCGGGGTGTTTGCCTCGGTCGTCATCGAACGGGTGCTGGATTTCATCGCCTTGCTCGTGCTGCTTGCGGTCATTGTCGCGGCGGTCCCGAATCCGCCGCGGACTCTGACGACCGCTGCGATCGTCAGCGGCGCCCTGGTCGTGCTCGCAATCGTGGGCCTGTATGGATTGCTGCACCCGCCGGCCTGGTCGGTACGGCTCGCGAACCGCCTCAGCCGCGCGCTGCCGGTGACCTTGCGCCGCCGGATCGAGCAACTGCTCGGCCGTTTCAGGGCGGGCCTCATGGCCCTTCGCAGCCTGAATCTGATGCTGTCCGCCGTTCTGGTCTCGGTGCTGCAGTGGTCGCTGGTCGTTGCGGCGATCTGGTGCAGCGGCCTTGCCGTGGGCGAATCGGTGACCCTGATTGCCGCGACTGTGACGTTCGTCCTGCTCGTCCTCGGCCTGACGCTGCCAAACTCACCAATGCAGATCGGCACGACGCAGCTCGCCTTCGTCGTGGGGCTGGGAACCGACGGTACGGGCGTGGCGGCGGCCATTGCTGCTTCGCTTGTTTATACTGCTTTTCTGATCATTCCGGTCATGCTGGCAGGTGCGGCGCTTGCACTGCGCGGCTATGCCGACATCGACGGACCGCGACGAATTCGGAACTCACCGGATTGACGCCAATGCAATGGACAGCCGCGCGCATGCCCGGGAGCAGCCCCGATGAGGCAGCACGAGTACAGACCTTGATGCTGCTTTGTCCGGTCTGCCAGTCGGACGCCGGGGACACGCTCGGCGTCACGGGAACCCTGAAAGAGTCGCTCACCGCAACGGTCGTCCTGCGTTGCGACGAATGCGGGACGGTCTACCTGAGTCCCGCGATGCCGGCATTGGGAATCACACCGCCGCAATCCCCGGATTCGATAATGACTCGGCGCCGCTTGCGCCGAATGGCGCGCGGCGTTGCGAAAAATGCCAGCGTTTTTCAAGTCGATCGCAACGAGTCGTTCCCGGAGACCGGCAGCTTTGATTTGATTCTGCTGAACGGATCGCTCGAAACCGCGGAGTGTCCGCGTGCGCAGCTTCGCCGCGCCCGGCACCTGCTGGCGGCCGGCGGGCGCGCAATCGTGATCGCCGGCAATGCCGCATCGTCCTGTTTCAGCGTATTCGGCGGCCGGCACTGGAACGGCTATCAGTTTCCCGGGACGCGCCAGCAATTGACGCCGAATGCCCTGCACCGCCTATGTGAAAACTCCGGGCTCCGCGTCAGGCATCTCGCGACTGGCTTCGCCAGCGATGCCTGGTTGCGGTCGACCGCCAATTGGCTGCGCGACTGGGGTGCGCGTGAAGCACTCGTCGGACTGTTCACGGGCCCGTGGCTTCTGCCACAGGCCATGGCAGCGGGGCTCGAGGCGATTGCCGTCGGGCGCGGCCGCGGTTCCCTGCTCGTTGCGGAACTGGAGCGGCGAGGATGACGGTGCATGCGGTTTCCGGTCCGGTCACCGGCGCCGGCCAGCCCGTGGCAATCCTGGGCGCCGGCATCGCCGGATTGACCGCAGGCAACGATCTACACCGACGCGGTGTTCCGGTACGCATTTTCGAGGCGGGAAAGGCGATCGCCGGCATGGCGCACAGCGTGACCGATGAGCGCGGATTCACCTATGACTTCGGTGCGCATCTCATCACCAATCGTCTCGCGGCAGCGCTCGGCGTATCGGCCAACTGCCATACGGTCACGCACTACAGCGAGACCGTTTACCTCGAGGGCCGGACCTATAGTTTCCCATTCGGCCTGCTGCGATCACCGGCGCTTCGTGGGGAGCGCGCTGCTGGGCCGGCTGTCGCCGGCGGCCCGCCGAAACGTGCGGTCCGCCGCGGACTGGTATCGCGCGAACTACGGCCGCCGCATGGCCGATGCCGTGGCCATCCCGCTCGTGGAAGCCTGGTCAGGGGTACCGGCCGAAGAACTCTCGTCCGCAGTCGTTCCGCCGCACGTCGACCGCGGAACCATGAATATCCTCAGGCTCAAGTTGTCCGGTTGGGCGAGCGGTCGCGCTGTCGCGAATGGATTCTCGCGCGTGAAGGCCGAGAGCCCGCACGTGTGGCATATGTATCCGAATGGCGGCGTCGTCGAGCTTTGTCAGCGGCTGGCCGCGGGCCTCGAGGACCAGATTTCCGTCGAAAGCCGGGTCGAGGCGATCCTGATCGACGGCAATCGCGTCCGGGCAGTCAAGGTCAATGGCGTCGAACAGTCGGTATCCGCCGTCGTCAGCACGGCGCCGCTGCACGTCCTGCCGAAGCTGATCCAGGGCACGCGCGCCCTCGATCACCTCGCGAAATTTCGCTACCGGCCGATGGTACTCGCGAGCCTGCGCTTTCGCGGCCGGCCGCTGCTGCCGGCGGTGACCACCTGGGTACCGGAGCGCAAGCACCCGTTCTTTCGCCTGACCGAGGTTCCCCAGTCCGTGCCGTGGCTCGCGCCGCCGGGCATGACGCTGATCAATGTCGACATCGGGTGCGAGACCGACAGCGACTACTACAGGATGGGCGACGACGCGATCGGCGAACTTTGCGTTGATCACCTGGAAGCCATGTTTCCGGGCGCGCGGAAGCGATTTGACGGCTGCCGTGTGGCGCGCACGCCGGTTGGTTACCCCGTGTACCTGCGCGACTACGAGAACGAGCGCTCCGCCCTGGAGCGTGGCCTGCCGGTCGAAGGACTCTATTCGGTCGGCAGGAACGGCGAATTCGCCCACATATTGATGGAAGACATCTACTGGCGCACGCTTGCGAGGATGCGGCAGCTTCGCCTCTGGCGCGCGACGGATCATGGATGATCGGAGAAACCAGCAAATGAGCCATGCGACAACTTCACGAAGCCCGACCGACGCTCCCGACGAGGCGGCGCTTCAACTCGAGCGGTCCTACTGGGAGAGCTACCAGGATTACGACTGGTCGTCCGATGCGGCCAAGGAACAGGCGATCGCCTGCATTCCGCGCCTTGACGGCGACCTCCTGGAGCTGTGCGTCGGCGGCGGCGCCTTTGCGCGCAGGATTCCGCGCGGCTACCGCTCTTACACGGGGCTCGATCTTTCCCAGTCATTGCTCAACGCCCTGAAATCGAACATGCCGCACGTCAATGCCGTACACGGCGACGCGCAGGACCTTCCATTCGGCGATGACACATACGATGCCGTGCTGGTGTTCTCCGGCCTTCATCATTTGCCACGTTTCCAGAAGACACTCGCGGATGCATACCGAATACTGCGTCCGGGCGGCTGCTTCTTCTGTTTCGAACCGAACGACCGCGCCTGGTATCGCGCCCCGATGCGCTTCCTGCGCAGCAAGAAGTTCGTGCGGGATTTCATCGAGATCTATTCCGAAGACGAGATTTATCTGGATCCGGACGGCGTTGCGCGGGCATTCGCCGGCGCGGGATTCGCCGACATCCGTGTCGACTACATGACTCCGCGCTTCAATCCGCAGTTCCTGGGATTTGCGAATCGAGTGTTCGCGGGGATGATCTATCTCGCCGCGTCGCTTGGAAACTCGATCGGTTCGCAGTCGTACTTCGCGATGTCCGGGCGGAAGTCCCATGAGACCGCCGCGCGACATTGACTTGCCTTCGCATCGGGACGGATGCATGCTGAAGTCAGGACACCCGTCTTCGTCGGGACATAATCCAGGGAATGCGACGTACCGCCGATGTCCACCGACATCATGTGCCGTAATCTGCAATCGCTTCTTCCTGCTCCTCCTCGCCTGCGTCGTGGCAGCCCCGCGTCTGGGCGCAGCGCGGAGCGCTGACTGTTCCGCGCAATCTCGACCAGCTCACCGATCGTTCTGCCGACATCGTGCGCGGCACAGTCGTCAGCGCGCGTGTCGAGAAGCATCCGGAATTCGGGAACCTCGACACGGTGGTCGTGACGCTGCGCGTCCGCGAAACGCTGAAAGGCCATGCGCAAGGCACGTTCACGTTCCGCCAGTACATCTGGGACTTCCGCGACAAGCTCGACGCCGCCGGCTACGCAAAGGGACAGGAACTGCTGCTGATGATGATCGCGCCGAGTCCGTATGGGCTCTCGAGCCCCGCGGGCATGGACCAGGGGCGGTTCCGGATCGAGCGCGATCGCTCGGGGCGCGAATTCGCCGCGAACGGCAGTGGCAATCTCCGGCTGTTTGAGGGACTCCGGACCGAGGCGGACAAGGAAGGCATCGCGCTCACATCCCGGCAGGCGAGTCTCATCGCCGAACACCGCCAGGGACCTATCGAGCTGCGCGAACTGACCGCGCTGATCCGGGAACTCGCGAAGAATGAGTAACCTGAAACGAGAGTTTGTGGCGCTGATCGCCGTCCTGCTGCTGCCAGCGTCAGCCGGCGCGGGCGGACCGCTGGTCCTGCGCGCAAATGGCGCTCCATTCGTCTGGAGCACGTCCGCGCCAATCCTCTACCGCACGGACGATGGTCCCTTGAGCGCAAGCGTCGGTGAAGTGGCGGCGCGGGCCCGCGTCGACGCGATATTCGATGTCTGGCAAAACGTGCCGACGTCCAATATCGCCTATAACCGGGCGGGATTCATCGACGATGCCGGCGCATTCACCGGGGGCGACGTGGACACCCTTGCGGAATACAACGCCGTGCACGGTGCCTGCAATGCCGGCAGTCAAAGTCCCATCATCTACGACGCCAACGCCGCCATCCTCATTGCGCTTGCCATCGACGAGGAGTCGGTGATCGGATTTGCCGGGCCCTGTGGGCTCACCCCGGGTACGGGCCAGATCGTCAGCGGCGAGGTCGTCATGAACGGCCTGTTCCAGGACGGCCAGATGGCGCCGGTTCCGGATCTCAGCACCAACCTGTTCGACGCGGCTTTCGTCCACGAGTTCGGCCATTTCTCCGGCCTCGACCATTCGCAGGTAAACGTCGGATGCGTGGACGGCGTTTGCAGCGCGGACGATTTCGAGGGCCTGCCCACGATGTTCCCTTTCGCCGTCAATGAATCACAGCGGGACCTGTCGGTCGACGACATCGCGTGGATTTCGCGGCTCTATCCCCAGCCCCCGGGCGCCAGCAGCTTCGTGTCCACGCACGGGACCATCACGGGAACGGTGTACTTCTCCGACGGCGAGTCGCATGCGCAGGTGGTCAATGTCATCGCGCGGCCGGTAGACGCCGGCGCCAACGAGGACCGCACGCGCGCCGTTTCCAATGTTTCCGGGTACAGGTTCCGTTTCCTCCACGGCAACCCGATCAATGATCCGGTCGGCAGCACGTTCGGCAGCCAGGCGCCGGGCGATATCGGGCTCTACGAGATCCCGGTTCCGGCGGGCAACTACACCATCGAGGTCGAATCGATCGACGCGGCATTCGTCGAAGGATCGAGCGTCGGCGGTCTGATCCGCATTGCAATGCCGGGCACGAGTCCCGGACCACTGGGACCGATCGCGGTCGCGGCCGGCGCGACCGTTTCGGGCAACGACGTGGTCCTCGTCGGAACGGCTCCGCGATTCGATCAGTTCGAAGGTCCGTGAGAATGCACGCGAAGTCCGCCATGCGCGCCATCGCCGGAATTCTTCTCGCTGCGACCATCACGGCGGGATGCAGCGGGGGCGGTAATGGCAACGGAGGCGGCAACAATCCGCCGCCCGCCGCCCGCGCTGAATATTTCGGGAGCGGCACTCGCCGATGGCGTGGTTGGAGTGCCCTACAACCAGACAATCGCGGCGACCGGCGGGACCGGAGCGCGAACCTTCAGTATCAGCGCCGGCGGCTTGCCCGACGGACTCAGCCTGAATGCCGGGAGCGGCGTCGTCTCCGGCACTCCCGCGGGTCCGATCGACACGGCGGATTTCACGGTCACTGTCACGGACTCCGGCACGCCCCAGCAAAGCGATGCGCAGGCCCTCAGCATCACGATCAATGCGGCGGCGGCCGGTCGCAACGACACGATCGCCGATGCCACTCCGCTGGGCAACGGGACATTCGCGGCTTCGATCAGTCCGAGCGGGCATCCGAACACGGTCTTCGACGCAGATGAGGACTATTACGCGATCACGACGACCGCGGCATCCACGGTGACCGTCGATATCAATGCGGACGTCAACGGCAGCCCACTGGATTCGGTGATCGAGCTGGTGGATGTGAACGGTACTCGGCTGAATACCTGCATACCGATACCACCCGAAGACGACCCGGCCTGCTTTCACGACGACGAGGAGCTCGCAGTCGACCTCGATTCCATCCTGCAAGTACAGATTGCCGGCCCGATGACCTTCTATGTACATGTCGTGGATTTTGGCAGCAATGCCCGGCCGGACAAACTCTACGACCTCGTGATCAGCGGAGTGAACTGACCGCGCATGGATTCCCGGGCGAACGGGCCGCGGCTTCCAAGTTGCTTTGCGGCTGTCTGCGCGGCGCTCGTCGGCAGTCTTGCCTTCATTGCGGCCTCGGCAGAGCCGGCCCCAAACGGACGCAATATCGTCCTCGTCACGCTCGACGGCGTACGCATCCAGGAGCTCTTCGGCGGACTCGACGCCGTGATCGCCGATGCGCCGGAAGCGGAATCAGGCATCTACGAGATCGACGTGACGCGCGCGCGTTACGGGCGCTCGACCGCAAAGGAGCGCCGCGAAGCGCTGATGCCGTTTTTCTGGAAGACGCTCGTGCCCGCCGGCATGGTGATCGGGAACCCGGCGCTCGGCAGCAAGGTCACGGTCAGGAACAACCAGTGGTTCTCCTACCCCGGTTACTCGGAGATCCTGACCGGCGAGCCGCAGCCCGAGATCAAGAGCAATGATTTCGTCCGCTACCCGCACGAGACGGTGCTCGACTACGTGCACGGCAAGCTGAAACTCAAGCCGACCGACGTCGCTCAGATCGGCTGCTGGGACGGATTCAAGTACGCGGCCTCGCAGAAGGACGGCACGTTCTTCATGAGCGGCGCCTACGACCTCGTCCCCGCGGAGCTCAGCACGCCGGAGATGGACCTGCTGGGCGGCTTGCGCCGGCAGGTGATGGAGATGTGGGAGGAAGGCAGCAACGACGTGTTGACGTTCCGCATCGCCCAGGCCTATCTGAAGAAACACCGGCCGCGCGTGCTCTGGATCGGCCTCGGCCAGTCGGACGACTGGTCGCATGCCCGCCGCTACGACCGGCTGCTCGACTACCTGCATCTTGCGGACAGCCTCCTGGCGGAACTCTGGCAGACGCTGCAGTCGCTCGATGGCTACCGCGACAACACGACCCTGATCGTCACGACCGATCACGGCCGCGGGCGCACGCCCTCCGACTGGGCCGAACATGAATTCGGCATCCAGGGCAGCCAGGACATCTGGATCGCGATCGTCGGACCCGACACGCCGGCGATCGGCGAAGCGCGGAATTTTCCGGACGTGACGCAGAGCGATATCGCCGCGACGATGTTGCAATACCTCGGGCTCGATCACCAAGAATTCAATGCGGATGCGGGTCCGCCGATCCCGGGAAGCCTGAAGAAAAATTGACGCCCGGCGCAGGCCGCGGCCGGAACTGTGACTTGCGTCAATTCCCGGCGATTCCGCATACAACCGTTTTCGCATGTCCGCCACGGGCGGCCTCTGTAAGATGGTGACCGATGCCGTCCAGCCCACCCCCATCCCGGCCGCCCGCGCCTGACGGAGTCGACGCCACCACGACCGGCACCTTCGTGGTGGATGAGGTCATGAGCGTCGAGAAGCGCGACAGGCCGCTGGTATCCATCGTGCTGCCGGCGTTTGACGAAGCGACGGTCCTGCGCGAGCACGTGATCCTGCTGCTCGGCTATCTGAAGACGCTCAAGCGCCGCTTCCGCTTCGAGATCATCATCGTCAACGACGGCAGCCGGGACCAGACCGGGACGATCGCCGATCAGCTGGCGGTGGAATTCGCCGGCATCCGGGTATTCCACCACCGGAGGAATTTCGGCCTGGGCCAGGCGCTCAAAACCGGCTTTGCCCAGTTCCGCGGCCAATACGTCATCGTGCTCGACATCGACCTGAGCTACGGGCCGGAACACATCGAGCTCCTGCTCGATCGCATCACGAAGACCGTCGCCCGCCTGGTCCTGGCCTCGCCGTACATGCGCGGCGGGCAGGTCGTCAACGTGCCGTGGCTGCGGGTCGTCTTCAGCCGCGTGGCGAACTGGTTCCTCGCGCGCGCTTCCGGCCAGCGCATCAGCACGATGACCTGCATGGTCCGGGCGATCGACGGGCGCTTCCTGCGGTCGCTGCACCTCCGCAGCACGGGCATGGATGTCATGCCCGAAATGATCCACAAGGCGAAGCTGCTGCGGGCGACCATCGAGGAAGTTCCGGCCGAACTCAACTGGGAGCGCCAGAATCGCCTCGGCGGCGGGCGGCGATCGAGCCTTCGCATCCTGCGGCAGATTCTCGGAACCACCGTTTCCGGTTTCATCCTGAGGCCTTTCACATTCCTGCTGATACCAGGACTGTTGCTGCTCGCATTCGCCGCCTATGTGAACACCTGGTTGGTCATCCATTTCATCGATGCCTATGTTCAGCTGCATCCCACGGCGGATACGGCCCGGGACACCTCCGCGGCGGTCGCGCTCGCCTACAGCCAGTACCCGCACACATTCATCGTCGGCCTGCTTTCGCTGATGCTCGCGATGCAGCTGATCGGCATGGCCATGCTGTCATTGCAGAACAAGAAGTATTTCGACGAGCTTTTTCATCTCGAGTCGACGCTGCTTCGGGAACGGCGCGAGGCCGACCAGCGTCGGGAAGACGTTACGGAACCCTTGCAGGACACTACGTCCGGGCAAGGCCGCGATTCGCGGCGCGCGCCCTAGACCCTGGCCATGACTACGTCCTTTGTCGTCACAGGATGCGCGGGCTTCCTCGGCTCCAACCTCGTCGGCCGGATGCTCGAGGCCGGGCACCACATCGTCGGCATCGACAACCTGTCGATGGGCAAGGTCGAAAACCTCCGTGAGTACCGCGACGATCCGCGATTCCGGTTCGTCGAGGCGGACGTGACGGAGCCTTCGGCTTTCGCCGGCCTCGAAGGCAAGCTCGCCGGCATCGTGCATCTGGCGGCATTCAAGATCCCGCGCTATGGCAAGGCGATCGACACGCTCAAGATCAACTTCCGCGGCACGGAGAATGCGCTCGATTTTGCCCGCCGCCTCGGCTGCAAGCTCGTGCTCGCGTCGACCTCCGACATTTACGGTCGCAATCCCGAGCTTCCGTTCAGCGAGGAAGGCAGCGACAGCGTCATCGGCAACTCCAAGTCGCCGCGCTGGGCCTATGCGGTCTCCAAGCTCTTCGACGAGCATCTCGCGCTCGCCTACCAGGACGCCTACGGGTTCCCGGTCACGATCCTCCGGTTCTTCGGCTCGTACGGGCCGAAACAGCCGCTCAGCTGGTGGGGCGGCCCGCCGCCGGTATTCATCGATTGCGTGCTGAACGACAAGCCGATTCCGGTTCACGGCGACGGCAGCCAGACGCGCAGCTTCACCTACGTGAGCGACTCGGTCGAAGGCATCTACCAGGCCACGGTGCGCGCGGAAGCCAACGGCGAAATCATCAATATCGGCAGCACGCAGGAAATCACGATCCTGGACCTTGCGCGTCGCATCAAGCGGCTTTCCGGGACGCCCGGCGAATTCAATGTCGAGTTCGTGCCCTATTCCTCGTTCACCGGCCGGAAGTACGAGGACGTGATGCGCCGCGTTCCCGACGTCGCCCTCTGCGAACGACTGCTCGGCGTGCGCGCCAAGGTCGACATCGACGACGGACTCAGCCGCACGATCGAATGGCAGCGCCGCCTGCGGTAATGCGCATCGGAATCATCGGCGGCGGTCTGATGGGACTCGCGCTCGCGGAGCGGCTCTCCTCGTCCGGCCATCGCGTCAGCGTCTTCGAGCGCGCCGAACAGCCGGGCGGGCTCGCAACCTGGCACGACTTCGGCGGGTTCGTCTGGGACCGGTTCTATCACGTCATTCTCCCGTCGGACACGGCGCTCGTGGAATTGATCCGACGCATCGGACTCGCGGACCGGCTCTGCTGGCGCGCGACGCGCACCGGCTTCTACGTCGATCGCGCATTCCATTCGCTCTCCAGCGGAGTCGACTTCCTTCGATTTCCGCTGCTCGGGCTCTGGAGCAAGTTCCGGCTTGCGGCGACCATCCTCTATTGCTCGCGGATCCAGGACTGGCGACGCCTCGAGGGCATGACGGTCGAGGATTTCCTCGTCCGCTATTCCGGGCGCGCGACCTTCGAGAAGATGTGGAAGCCGCTCCTGCTGGCCAAGCTCGGTGAGAACTACCGCCGGGTCTCCGCGGTGTTCATCTGGACCTACGTCAAGCGACTGTTCTCGGCGCGGGACGCCGCGGCGCAGAATGAGCATCTCGGCTATGTCTCCGGCGGCTACCGTACGGTGTTCGAGCGGCTGCTCGAACGGATCGGGCAGTCGGGCGGCGTCGTGAATACCGGTGTCGAAGTCGCCGCGGTACGGCCAGCGTCTGCGGGCATCGAGGTCGCGACGGGTGGCGAAACAGTACTCTTCGACAAAGTCATCTTCACCGGACCCGTCAATGTGCTACGGGCGATTGCGGATCCGACGCTGGTGCAGGTCCCGCCACAGGGCGACGTCGAATACCTGGGCGTCGTCTGTCTCGTGCTCGTCACCCGCAAACCGTTCTGCCCGTACTACATCCTGAACATCGCCGACGAACAGATTCCGTTCACGGGCATCATCGGCATGAGTTCGCTCGTCGATGCGACCGAGACCGCGGGCCTCTGCCTGACCTATCTTCCGAAATACGTACTCTCGGACGATCCAATGCTGCGGCTGCCGGACGACGAGCTCAAGGCGGAGTTCCTGCGGGGCTTCCACCGTATGTTTCCCGATTTCCCGGAGTCCGAGATTGTCGGTGTGCACATCAACCGCGCGGTCAAGGTGCAGCCTCTCCAGGTCATCGGCTACTCGAATCTGGTGCAGGCGCCGAAGACCCGTCACGAAGACTTCTACGTCGTCAACACGGCGCAATTCGCCAGCAACACCCTCAACAACAACGAGGTCATCCGCAGCGTGAACGCCTTCCTCAGTCAGTTCGGATCCGAATTCCAGGATGTCGCGAGAGCTCGGGAACGCAAGCGGCCTGCCGGCATCGACCGGAACGTTGCATGACCCAGCCACAGTATCCGCGCAGTTACTTCGCGCACGAGACGGCCGTCATCGACGAACCCTGCGAGATCGGCGCGGGCACGAAGATCTGGCATTTCAGCCACGTCATGCGCGAGTCGCGCATCGGCGAGCGCTGCAACATCGGACAGAACGTCGTCGTGTCGCCGCAGTGCGTCATCGGCAACAACGTGAAGATCCAGAACAACGTCTCGATCTACACGGGCGTGATCATCGAGGACGACGTGTTCTGCGGGCCGTCGATGGTATTCACCAACGTCATCAACCCGCGCAGCTTCATCGAGCGCAAGGACGAATACCGGCAGACGCTCGTCCGGCGCGGCGCGTCGATCGGCGCGAACGCCACGATCGTCTGCGGCGTGACGCTCGGGCGCTATTGCGTGGTCGGGGCCGGTGGCGTCGTCACGCGGGACGTGCCCGACTACGCGGTCGTCTACGGCAACCCGGCGCGCGTCCGGAGCTGGATCTGCTACTGCGGCATCGGAATCGACCTGGGCGGCGACGACGGGAACCGCCGCGAGGCCGCCTGCGCGGCCTGCGGGCGCCGTTACCTGCGCGAAGGCCGCAATGTCACCGAAGCCTGACCGGAACAGCCCCGTTCGATTGATGCAGGTCGTCGGCGCGCGGCCGCAGTTCGTCAAGCTCGCCCCCGTCTGCCGGGCGATCGAGGCCGCAAGAACCCGCGGAGCGGCGATCGAGAACCTGATCGTCCACACGGGCCAGCACTACGACCCGTCGATGTCGGACGTCTTCTTCAAAGAACTCGACCTGCCGCGGGCCGACCTGCACCTCGGCGTCGGGTCCGGATCCCACGGCCAGCAGACCGGCCGCATGCTCGAGAAGCTAGAGTTTGCATTCCTGGAGCGCAGGCCGGACCTCGTGCTGACCTACGGAGACACCAATTCGACGCTTGCGGCGACACTCGCCGCGGCCAAGCTGCACCTGCCGCTCGCCCACGTCGAAGCGGGGCTTCGAAGCTTCAACCGGCGGATGCCGGAAGAAACGAATCGCATCGTGGCGGATCATCTCTCCGAACTGCTCTTCGCCCCGACACCCGAATCCATGCGCAACCTCGCTAATGAGGGACTTGGCGCACGCGCCTTGCAGGTCGGCGATGTCATGCTGGAGGCCATCCGCACCTACACGCCGATCGCCCAGTCGATATCACAGGTTCTCGAGAAACTCGGCCTCAAAAAGGGCGACTATCTCGTCGCGACCCTGCACCGCGCCGAGAACACGCCCGCGGAGCGCCTGAAACCGCTGCTCGGGGCGCTCGGCCGGATCGGCACAAAGAACCGCCCCATCGTTCTGCCGATGCATCCGCGAACTTCAAAGTCCATCCTCGACGCGGGGCTTGTGCTTCCGGAACGCGGCGGACTGCGGACTATCGAGCCGCAGGGCTACCTCGACATGATCTGCCTGGTCGCCAACTGCCGCATCGTCCTCACCGACTCCGGCGGCTTGCAGAAAGAGGCGTTCTTCCTCGGCCGTCCCTGCGTCACGCTCCGTGAGGAGACGGAATGGGTCGAGACCGCGGAATCCGGCGGCAATCTCATCGCCGGCACCGACGCCGGAAAGATCGTCGACGCGGTATCGCAGTGGGATGCGATACTCGCCCGCGGAGAGCCGGACTTCTCGAACGCCGTCCGAAACGCCTTCGGCGACGGCACGGCATCCGCGCAGATCGTCGCAAGAATCCTCGATTTCCTGTCGGGCCGGCCCGCGGCGTAGGACGACTGCGGCCCGCGCCAGGCAGGCGCCGGAATGTGCTGCGAGTCACGTTCCGCAAGCCGAAGAGGGCACCGCCTGTGCGATATCATGTTTGTCGAAGGGGATGAACAACCGCATGGAGCCAGTACAGATCGCGGTCGTGGGCGTCGGTGGCTGGGGCAAGAACCTGGCGCGTAATTTTCACCAGCTCCCCGACGCAAACCTCAAGTATGTCTGCGACCTCGACCAGAAAAAGCTCGACCAGCTGGCGCGCCAGCTGCCGGGCACCGCTCTTACGCGCGATTACGACGCCGTGTTGCGCGACCCCGAGGTCCAGGCGGTCGTCGTCGCGACGCCTGCCCCCCGCCATTTTCCGATCGCCAAGCTGGCGCTCGAGGCCGGCAAGGACGTCTACGTCGAGAAGCCGTTCACGCTCGAGATCGCGCACGCGGTCGAGCTGATCGCGCTCGCGGAGGCCAACAAGCGCGTACTGATGGTCGGCCACCTGCTCGAATACCACCCCGTCGTGACGCGGCTTCGCGAGATGATCGGGCGCGAGGAACTGGGGCGTCTCTACTACATCTACAGCCAGCGCGTGAATCTCGGGACGGTGCGCGCAGACGAGAATGCGCTCTGGAACTTCGCGCCGCACGACATCTCGGTGATCATGTTCCTGCTCGGTGCGGCGCCGACCGACGTCGCCGCCCGCGGCCAGTGCTACCTGCAGAAGGGCGTCGAGGACGTCGTCTTCCTCACCATGAATTTCGGCGGCCGCGCGATGGCGCACGTGCACGTCAGCTGGCTCGATCCCCACAAGATCCGCAAGCTGACGCTCGTCGGCGACCGCAAAATGGCGGTGTTCGACGATCTCGAGGCGAACGAGAAACTTCGCATCTACGACAAGGGCGCGCAGGTCAACCAGGACTACAACACTTACGCCGAGTACGTCGGGCTGCGATTCGGCGACATCACGATGCCCTACATCAAGGTCGGCGAACCGCTCCAGATCGAATGCCGCCATTTCATCGAATGCGTGCGCTCGCGCAAGCAGCCGGTGAGCGACGGACAGGACGGGCTCCGCGTCGTCAAGGTGCTCGACGCCGCGCAGCGCTCGCTCAAGCTGAACGGCGAGCCGGTGCAGCCTCGCCTGATGCGTTACGCGAGCCTGTCCCTGGACCTCGACAACCAGTGGTCCTACATGAAGACGCACGGCGACGCCGGCTGGCAGTCGCATCCGTCCTATCCCGACGCAGTCGTGCCGCGGATTCTGGAATTCCTCGCCGCGCGCCGCCTACGATCAGTTTCTTCATCGTTGGCCAGGATGCGGCGCTCGCGAAGAATCGCGCGAGGCGCTTCGCGCCATCGTGGCCGCGGGCACGTGATCGGAAACCACAGTTTCCGGCATGAACCGTGGCTTCATCTCTACAGCGCGGCGGAGCTCGACCGGGAGCTGCGCCAGGCCGAAGACGCCATCGAGTCCGCGACCGGCGTCCGTACGCGCGGTTTCCGCGGTCCGGGTTTCAGCATCTCGGCGAACACGCTCGAGGTTCTGCTTCGCCGCGGCTACCAGTACGACGCGACCGTCTTCCCGAACCTCCTCAATCCGCTGGCCCGCGCCTACCTGTTCGCGACCAGCAAGCTGAGCCGCGAAGAGAAGCAGCAGCGCAACGCCCTGTTCGGCACCTGGAAAGACGCATCGCGCCCGGTGCGGCCGTTCAAGTGGCGATTGCCGGGCGGCGACCTGCTGGAGATCCCCGTGACGACGATGCCGTGGCTCAAGATTCCGCTGCACCTCAGCTACCTCGTCTATCTCGCCAAGTTCTCGCGCCCGGCGGCCCGCAGCGTATCTCCGGATTGCGCTCGGCGCCTGCGCGACTGAGCGGCACGCAGCCTTCGATCCTGCTGCATCCGCTCGATTTCATGGGCCGCGAGGACTGCCCCGCTCGATTCTTCCCCGGCATGGACTTGCTCGCGCGCGCAAGCTCGCGATCGTCGACGAGCTCTTCGACATGCTGCTCGCCAGCCGCGAACCGTCACGATGGGCGAGCACGCGCGGCGAGCAGCGCAAGCCGCACGCTTCGCACGCTGATGCCCGCTCTTCCAAGCGCTGAACCGGGTACCGAGCCACGATGCCCGGCCGCCACACGATTCTTTTCCTGGGCGCCCTTCTGGGCAGCTTGTTCCTGTATCTGGCCGTCCGGACAATCGACTGGCATGCGCGTCATATTCGCCACGCTCCGGCACGCGCATCCGGGCTACGTCGCACTGGGTCTCGCTTTCTGCTCGTCTATTTTGGCGTCAAGGCATTGCGCTGGCGATTCCTCGATCCGCCCCTTTGCTCGCGCGACCACCCTGCAACTGTTGCCGCCGGTGCTCGCGGGCCTCGCTGGCAACTACATGTTTCCGCATGCCGGCGAAATTCCGCGCGCGGTGCTCGCCGGCACAGCGGCTCGATGCGCTCGGTGAGCGCGCTGCTCGCATCGATCGCGATCGAGCGCATCTTCGATTTTCTGGCGATCCTCGTGATCGCGCTTGCGATCCTGGTGCCGGTCGGGCGCATGTCCGCGGACATTCAGACGGCGAGCTACTTCGTCGGCGCGCTGTGCGCCGGGAATGCTGATAGCGGTCGTGTTGTTCCTGTTCCGGACGGAAGCCTGCCTCCGGCTCGCGGAGCGCATGCTCTCGCGCGTTTCGCGGCGCCTGAGTGCGGGCGTTCTCACGCAGCTTCGTGCGGCGGGCGCCGGCCTCGGCGCAATTGCGACTCCGCGCCTCCTGGGCCCGGTCTTTCTACTTTCGGTTATTCAGTGGCTGCTGATGACGGGGCTCGTCGCGTGCAGCCTGAAGGCCGTGGCGGCCCCGGTGACGCTCGCGGCCGCCGTCTCGGCGCTGCTCCTGAATGTCATCGGGCTCACCTTGCCCGCGGCCCCGGGACACGTCGGCACCGTGCAGCTCGCCTTCATCGTCGGCCTCGCGCCGTTCGGCGTGACACGTTCGGACGCGCTGGCCGGATCGATCATCTATCAACGTACTGACCGTCGTGCCGACGGTCATTCTCGGTCTGTCCGGACTGCGCCGGGCGGGAATCGAGCTTCGCGCGCGCCTGACCGGACGCTGAGGGCTGCCGACTACTTCGACCGCTTCCATCATGCGCGCGAGCGCATCTTCCCCGAGCGGCGCCTTGTGCTTCACGCGCAGGCTGTCCGCCCATTCGCGGTTGAAATCGCGCTGGTAGCGCCGGTTCAGGCCGTAGGTGACGAGCATCGCGACGAGCGCACCCAGGCTCGCGAGCGCCATGTCCTTGTGCGCGTCCCAGACGTCGCCCTGCGTGCCGAGATAGGCCTGGCCCAGATCGCCGCCGAACACCTCCGCGGCGCCCCATTCGATCAGCTCGAAAAGCGCCGAAGTCGACATCGTGAGGTCAAGTGGCAGGAAATAGCCCCAGAAGCCCCGTACGTCGGCGACGCGCAGGAAGATCTCGCGCACCGGATATGCGAGCAGGAGCCCGTAGCTGAAGTGCACGACGCGGTCGAAGTTGTTGCGCTCCCAGCCGACGAGCTCGTTGAAGGTGGAACCTGTCAGGCGCTCGAACCAGGCGTCGTAGGGAACTTCGGCATAACTGTAATGCGCACCCACCTGGTGCAGGCACATGAAAATGAAGATCAGCGTATACGAGACCCGCGAGAGCACGAGCGTACGGTTGTAGCCGATGAGAAAAGCCGCGGCCGCGATCGCGAGCGCGTTCTCCACGAGCCAGGTGTCGCGATCCCAGGGCCGGATCGCCAGGATCGCCCACCAGACAGCGAAAATCACGCTCAGGATGAGCAGATATTTGCGATGCGGAACGCTCAAGCCACCCCCCAACCCGGACTCCGCAGCCGCTAGCGCAGACGCTCCAGTATGCGGCCGATCGGCGGCAGCAACCCGCCGAGCGGCAGGAAACGCACGAGCGACAGGGCAAGCCGCGGTTTGACCGCGAGCAGGCCCGCGAATACGCCGAGCGCTACGACTTTTCCATTCCCGCCCATCAGGAAGCGCATCGTTTGGCTCCGCGGAAACGCGTCCGGATCGGCTTTGAGCAAGCGCCCGATCTCCGCCCGGCTTTCGGCGAGACGCCGTTCCGCGGGTAGCATCGGCATCGGGCGCGATTCACCGGACAGGATCTCATTGGGCAGCATGGTCACTCCCGTTCAGGGCGCGGTCGATCAATTCACGGTCACGGTTCCATTCCTGACGCACGCGCGGGAACAAGGCGTCGTCCGCCTTCGTGCGGCGCCGCAGTACCGGAATGGCAAGCGCGGCCGCTCCCGCCGCGAAGGCGAGCGCCAGGCCTGCGGCCGTCCACGTGCGCCACGGGCCGTCCCAGGTGAGCGCGAGCACCCAAGCGCAGAACATCAAGAGCGCGATGAAGGCCGCCGCCGCCGCGAGCAGGATCGCGAGCAGGCGTCGCGCAACACTGGCGGTCGCGTCGCGCGCATCCGCGCCCGCAATCTCGGCATAGGCTTCAAGGTGCCGCATGACCGCGGGCACCAAGGGTGCAAGCAGCGAAGGCATGAATCGACCCCCTCGCGGGCGGCGGATCAGCGGCGTCCGGCGACGAACCCGATCACGATACCGACCGCAGCGGCAATGCCGATCGCGGCCCAAGGGTTCTCGCGCACGTACTGGTCGGTCGCTTCGGTGACTTCTTCCGCCTGACCACGCATCACGGCGATGCCCTGCGTCGCGGACGTCTTCGCTTTCGCGAGCGTGTCCTCGACCTTGGCACGGATTTCCGCGACTTCCGCGTCCTTGACGTTCGCGACTTTCTTGATCAGGTCCTCGACGTCGGCGACAAGATTGCGCCATTCGGCGCCGCGATCGTTTGCCTTGCCGCCGTTGCTGTCCGCACGCCGGGCAGCCGGCTTGCCTGTTTCGATTGCATTTTCCATCACTTCTCTCCTCCGCAGTTCATCCTAGCATGGACCCTGGCGACCGCGGATGGCGGGCCCGCAGCGCGCTCAGGTGCGACGCCCCAGGCTGATGAAAAACGTCACCACCGCGCCGATCAGGAACAACACGAACAGAATTTTGGCGATGCCTGCCGCACCGGCAGCGAGTCCGCCAAAGCCGAATACCGCCGCGATCAGGGCGACGACAAAGAACAAGACGGAGTAATAAAGCATGTGACACCTCGGTTCCGTTCGTAATTGCAGCCTGACGCGGGGATCGGCCGCCTTCCGTCGGCCCCGGTGCCTACAGCGAGTAGGACGGGGACCACAGGCGCAGGGAAGCGGGTCGCATGGCGGTCGCCGTCCCGTCGAGTCATCCTGCGATCAAAGCCTAAGGAGGCGACCGCATGGGCACCGCGACGGCCAGGCCGGACATCGAGACGATCATCAAGGATCCCGGAAAGCACTTCCGCGCGCCACGCGAAGTGGTCACCGACCGGCAGTTCACATTGGAGGAGAAACGTAGAATCCTCGACTCCTGGGCGCTCGACGCGCAGCTATTGTCGGTCGCCGAGGAAGAAAGCATGGGCGGCACGGATCGACCCGGCCTTCGCGAGGTGAAGCTCGCGCTGCTTGAACTCGAAAATCAGGCCTGAACTGCGCGCCTCAGGCGTTTCGCAGGAACACCGGCAGCTTCCGCAGGATGCGATAGAGCTTACTGCCGAATCTCCGGAGCGGCCCGGGCGGAAGCGCGGGCCGCTGGTCCCACGCGGCGTTGTGCCGCACGTCGAATTCCGCGAGCGCCGCCTCGAGATCGCCCTGTGCGCCGATGCGGCGCCAGAACTCCGCGAACCGCTCGCGGCCCTCCTCCAGCCTGAATTCCATCTTGTTCGTCTTGTCGCGCAGGAAGAGCCGAATGTTTTCCTCGACCGTATCGCAGTAGTCGAGCGCGACTTCCATTGGCGTCGCGTCCTTCGGGCAGTGCCACAGGATCGCGTAGCGGTAGGCGTTCATCATTCCCGTGTACGAGCGCTTCGCCCAGCTCGCGGCAACCGGCCCAACGTCCCGCGTCAGGTGAACGTAGAACGCCCGGTCGCCGTACTTGCGGTCAAGCCGGCCGAGCAGCCAGGACAGCCGGTTATCGGACTCGATGTGATTGTCCGGATAGTCAAAGTGAGCTTCGCCGAGGAGACCGCTACGCGACTCGTGCGCGCTCGAGTAATTCCTGATATGCCCGCAGGCCCGCGCGAAAGTCTTCGATCCGGAACGGCCGGCATTGAGGATAAAGACGTTCACCGGCCGGAAGTATATAGTTTCTCCGCGGCGATTCGCCGCCGCACCGGGGCGACCATGAGCAAGGACCACACGAAAACGGTACGCATCCGTAAGCCCGACAAAGTTGCGCCGGACGAGCGCGGACGCTCGGTCTGGCTCGGCAAGGTGGACACGCTGGAGCTCGAACTCGTGTCAACGACCGCGCTCGAGAAAATCCTCAAGTCGGAGGGCGGCAAGACCCGGAGCGAAATCCGGAAGCTCGCCGCCGGCAAGAAAGACGGAATCCTCGCGCGCGATACCGCGACCGGCCACTTCCGCATCGTGAACGAATCGGACCTCGGGAAGGCGCTCGCGGCCGAGTCCGGCGGCAAGCCCGGCCGGAGCGCCGAAGTCACGGCGGCTCCGCTCACCGATACGACGCGCCGCGCCGCCGAGGAGCTTTCGCTCGTCAGCACGCAGATACTGCGGAAGGTCCTGAAGCCCGAAGAAAAGACCGGGACTGCGAAGTCAAAGGCCGGCAAGAAAGACAAGTTCGGCGGCTTCAACCCCTACGACAACAACTGAGCGGCCGCCCGCGGGCCGGCTTCAACTGTTGCGCGCGCGTCGCCACTCCTGGCTCCACGCCGGGAGTTCCTGAGGCGGCAGCGGACGCGCGTAGTGGAAACCCTGTGCGTAGTCGCAGCCCATCGCCGCAAGCCGCGCTGCGACTTCCGCGGTTTCAACGCCCTCCGCGACCACTTCGAGGCCGAATGAACGCCCGAGGGCGATGATCTGCTCGACGATCTTCCGGTCGACCTCGTCGTTCAGCATGTTCATCACGAAGGACTTGTCGATCTTGAGTTCGTCGGCCGGGATCTGCTTCAGGTACGACAGCGACGAGTAGCCTGTGCCGAAATCGTCGATCGAGATGCGCGCGCCGAGTTCGCGGATTTCGGACAGCACGCGGTGGCTGCGCTCGCGATCGACCATCAACGCGTTTTCGGTCACCTCGACCGTCAGGCGCTTGAAGTCGATCGACCAGAGCCCGGCGGCATTGCGGATGACGTCCACGAGCTCCGGATTGCAGACGATGGACGGCGTGACGTTGACCGCGACCCCGATGGAACCCAGGCTCTTCGGCCACTCGCCGAGCTGTCGCAGCGCGCGGTGGAAGGCGAAGCGCGTCAACGGGTCGATCTGGCCGGTCATCTCCGCGACGTCGATGAAGATCTCGGGCGGCACGTTGCCCGAATCCGGGCGATTCCAGCGCATGAGCGCCTCGACGCCCACGATCTCAAGCTTCGGCAGCGAGAGCTTCGGCTGGTAGTTCATCACGAGATCGCCGTGCTCGAGCGCGTTCGCGAGCTGGGTCTCGAGATCCCAGCCTGCCACGAGCTCGTCCGCCTTGCGGGCGGTGTAGACGACCGAGGGCTGCGAGGTCTTCCAGGCCTCGAGGAGCGCGATTTCCGCGCACTGCATCAGCTGCTCGGGGTGGCGCGCGTGGCCCGGGTACATCGCAATCCCGACCGAGAGCCGCACGTTCGCGTGCTGGCCGCCCGCCGAGATGGGCTCGGAGCCGTTGCGCAGGATCTTGTTGGCGGCGAGCATTGCGTGGCCCTCGTTCCGCAGATTCGAGAGCACAAAGACGAACTTGCGGTCGCCGAGACGGGCGAAGTAATCGCCGGGCCGCGACACCTGAGAGAGGCGGTTCCTGAGCTCGTCCAGCATGCGCCCGGCGTTCACGTGCCCCGCGCTGGCGAACAGACGCTCGAGTTGGTGGACGTACACGACGAGCACGGCGATGCCGTAGAGCTTCGCCTCGCGAGCGGCGAGCCGGGCGCGAATCGCCTCGAGGCAGTCGGCGTAGCCGCTGCTGCCCGCGGGCGTCGGCAGCGCATGAATCATGGCGTCAATTGAGGTAGTACTCCGCGGGATCGACGCCGTAAGCGCCGGGCTCGAGTCCGGACTCGATCCAGAGCGAGGCCTGGTCGTCGGCGGTCGCCGAAATCTCGTTGAGATCGACGACGCGATAGTTCGCGAGTGGCTGTTTCTCCGCGTCCAGGATGATCATGACTTCCGGACGGAGCCTGCGGATGCGGCTCTGTGCCGTCACGACCGCGACTTCGCCGGTATTCAGGAGCACAAGGGTCCCGGTCGGGAACATGCCGATCGCCTGCGTGAACTGGTCGACGACCTCGGACTGGAACTCGGTGCCGGCGAGCGCGCGCAACTGCCGCAGCGCCCCGTAGGACGACTGCGTGCTCGCGTAGGGGCGCGACGTGATCATCGCGTCGTAAGTGTCGACGACACCCGCAATGCGCCCGTATACGGGAATCTCGCTGCCCTTCAGGCCCTGCGGATAACCCGAGCCGTTATGGCGCTCGTGGTGGTGAGCCATCATGTCGAGCACGCGCGGATCGACGTCGCCCGCCTCCTTCACGAGATCGAGCCCGAACTCGACGTGGCGGCGCATCAGCTGCGATCTCGGCAGCGTCGAACTTGCCGGGCTTGTCGAGGATCTCCCCGGGAATCCGGGTCTTGCCGACATCGAGCAACATCGCGCCCAATGCGACGACCCGCAGCGCATCGCGGTCGAGACCGATCTCGCGGCCGAGCGCGGTCGCCCACACCGACGAGGCGAGCGAGTGGGAATAGAGATAACCGCCCTTGCGGCGGATGCGCATCAGGCAGGACATCGCGGCGGGATTGCGCAGCACGCTGTCCACCATCGGCAGCACGGCGGCTTCGAGCTTGTGGACGTTCAGCTTGCCGGAACTCTTGAGCTCGCCCATCACGTCCTCGACCGAGGTGTAGACGGCGACGTGGATTCCGGTGGCCTGCTTGATCTCGTCCTTCAGCTCGCGCATCGCCTCGGCTGGAGGACGCGCGGGGCGCGGCGCGACCGCCGCCGCCGGTGGCTCGTCTTCGACACGCGTGTCGATGACAATCTGCCGGCAGTGGCTCCGCACCGCCGCGATCTCCTCGTCGTTCCGGATATAGAAGCCCTGGAACAGGAATGGCGTCTCGAGCCAGGGTCGATCGAGCTCGGACACGTACATGCCGATCTCGAGTTCTGCGACTGGGATTTTCCGGTATCTGGACAAGGCGATGCGATCCGGGGCTGACGGATGGTTCCCGAGACAGTGACAAACTGCGCGCCGCCTGAGCGTGACGCGGGGCGCAAAAATATGACAAACGGCGGCTTTATGCCCGGAAACGGCCGGATTCCGCGCATAAAAAAAGGCCGGTCCCGCGGGGGACCGGCCTCTGGATCAACGGCCAGACTTTAGCGGGTCGCCTTGATCACCACGCGACGGTTGTTGTGCCGCCCTTCCGCAGTGTCATTGCTGTCGGTCGGACTCGTCTCGCCCGCGCCGGTGGCGACCACCATTGACGCACTCAATCCCTTGTCAATGAGGTACTGCCGCACCGACTCCGCACGGCGCAGCGACAAGGCCTGGTTGTAGGCATCCGTACCGACGCTGTCGGTGTGGCCCTCGACGGCGACTTTGGTGCCGGCGACGATGTCGGCTGGCCTGGTTCTCAGGTCCGCGACGAGTCCGTCCAGCATTCCCCGGGTCTCGGCGGTCAACGCTTCAGAATCGAATTCGAACACCATGCCGCGCAGCGTGATTTCCTTGAAGCAGCCGATCGAATCGACGGCCACACCCACCGGTGTTCCCGGGCAACGATCCTTGTCATCCGTCACGCCGTCCTTGTCAGCGTCCCCGGGGGGCGGCGGTAGCGGAGGCGGCGGCGGTGGCGGTGGCGGGGGCGGTGGCGGCGGAGCGGCCATCGGCGCCGGCGCTGGCTCCTCGTGGCCGAACTCCTTGCGGAACGAGATACCGAACGTGCGCGGCTGACCGACCAGATTGCCGACGCGGGCGAAGCGGCCGCGCTCCTGATCGAGGCCCAGCAGGGCGTTCTCGTCGCCAACGTTGTTGACGAAGAGCGCCGCTTCCCAGTCGTCGCCGCGCACACCAAAGCGCAGGTTGCCGATGTCATAGGCCGGCAGCAGCGGATCGAAGGTGAACGAGGACACGTTCGGGTCGCCGAAGGTGCGTATGTCGAACGTGCCGAATCCATCGACCTGATCGCCAATGCCGGTGTAGCGGCTGCCGACATGCTGGTAGGTGCCCGTGATGAAGCCTTCGACCATCTCCGTCATCGGCCAGCTGTAGGTCGCATTCGCCGACATCTGGAATTCAGGCACTGACGGCAGACGGTTGCCCTCTTCGAGACCGGAAATAATCGTCGGCACACCGTTCACTGGAAAGACGACGCTGCTGTCGAGCTCTGAATTGACATAGCTCGCTGAAATGCCGAAATCGAAGCGGTCGGTCGGCTGCGCGAAGAGTTCCATCTCGACGCCGGTCGAGCTCGCATCATCCACGTTGACCAGGATGCGCGAGGAGCAGCTGCCCGCCGTAATCGGCATCTGCAGGTCCGAGATGTCGGCCTGGAACACGGCAATGTTGAGCTGCGCACGGCCATCGGCGAATCCCATCTTGGCACCGAGCTCGTAGTTCCAGAGAGTCTCGCTGTCGAAACTGTCGAACCCGGAGAATGTCGCCAGGTCGTCCCCCTCACACAACCCCTGGTTGAGCGGATCGTTGACGCCGCCGAGGCGGAAGCCCTCCGACGCTTGCGCGTTCAGTTGCACGTTGTCGTTTACGTTGTACGACAACAGCACGCGCGGCAAAAATCCGTCGTCATCCGCTCCTCCCGGACCGTTGGTTGGCTCGTCGGGACCGCCGTCCGAGTCGGCGAACAGCCCGCCGAAGTACAGGATGCGATCTTCCGAGAAGTCGTAATAGCGTCCGCCGAGGGTCGCAGTGAACTTTTCCGTGATATCCCAGGAGAACTCCGCAAACGCCGCGGTCTGCGTGAAGTCGTATGGGATGCGCGAGAAGAATGGAGTGTCGACCGGCGAGCCGAGTTCGGGGCTCGTCACCCCGCAACTCGGCGGGCCGCCACAGAACATGTCGACCATGATGTCGTCATATCCCGGCGTCGGAAGTGTTTGACCATAGTCGCGCGAGATGTCGCTGTAGAAGCCGCCGAACAGCCACTGGAAACTGGTATCGGTGTCCGAGGCGAGGCGCAATTCCTGCGTGAACACTTCGACTGACGTAGTGTCGTGCAACGGAGAATTGGTGCGTATTTCAGCGGATGTCGCAGGGTTTCTTCCAGGGGCTCCACCGAGGTCGAATGTGACGCTGCCCGTCAGCTGCGACGCGTCACGCAGCACACGAATCGAGCGGTTCGTGAAGGAACTGACCGACGTCAGCACTGCTCCGCCGAGATCGAATTCCATCGTCAGGTCGCCGAGGAAAAACTCGTCGTTGAACTCTTCCTGGAACTGCCGATACTGCTCGCGTTCGCCGATAGCGACGGCGGGTTCTGTAGTCGTGAACGGATTTGCGAGGAAGTTGTAGAGATCCTGACGGTTGAAACCGTCCATGTTGACATCCTGGTAGATCACGCGGGGCGTGACTGCCACGTTTTCGGTCAGCTCCCAGCGCAACGCTATGCGTCCGCCGACGCGGTCTCCGCCGTTGACGTCCTCTTCCAGCGTTCCGCCGGGCCCGTGCGCGTCGATATAGCCCGGCATGTCGTCGTAATAGCCGACCACTCGCAGCGCGGCGCGGTCGCCCATCGCCATGTTCAACATCGCCTTTGCGCTTCCTCCGGTGTCGCCGTCGTCGATCGTACTCACGCCGATCTCGACGTCGCCGTAATCGTCGGAAGTGTCGGGCTGATTCGAGATGTACCGCACGGTGCCTGCAAGAGACCCGGAGCCGAAAAGCGTGCCCTGCGGGCCGCGCAGCACCTCGACGCGGTTCAAGTCATACAGCACGAGGTCTGGCGTGAAGAGTGAGAGCGAGATTACGGATTCGTCCAGGTAGACACCGACCTGCTCTTTGACGCCCGGCAGGTCGCGAACAGTTGCGCCCGCGGAGATGCCGCGTATGCCGACCTGACTTTGGCCGGGGCCGAGGTTCTGCACCGAAAGGCCGGCGACGTTTCGCGACACGTCTTCGATGTTGCTCGCGCCGGCCGAACGCAAGGCTTCTTCCGTACGCGCGCTGACCGCGAATGGGACATCCTGGATCGACTCGGCGCGCTTGCGCGCCGTGACGGTCACTTCGCCGAGCACGGTCTGAGCGGCTGCGCTTTGCGCGAGTACGAGCGCCACGGCGGTTGCCACCAGAGATGCGGGTCGCGGCCGAAGATAACTTTTCATGATCCTGCCCCTGCTTTCTGCCCGTGGATTCGGGCGATGTTGTAGCTAGGAGTGTCTCTGTAATAGTTATTTACCGCAAGTCCGAGCGGTTGTTGCTATCAGGCCACGCCGACCGCAGTGTCCGCGGCGGTGTACGAAAATTGGTGGGCCCGCTGGGATTCGAACCCAGGACCAAGGGATTCGCGTGGTCCCGCCGTTTCCGGCGGGTGCGGACTATCTCTTCACCCGCGGCCTGTCGGCCGTGGGGGTGCGGGACGCTCTTGCCTGTCATCAAGGGCACTGAAAGCCCTCAGGTAGTCTCTGCACCTTCCGGCGGTGCACCGCCGGCTCGGCTCAGGATTGCCATCAGCCGCCCCGGGGCGCTGGAAGGTTTCCCTGAATTCGTCCCGTCCACCCGGAAACTTTCGGATCCGGGGCACCTTTCCGATAAAGATGAGTCCCCTGCTCTAACCACTGAGCTACAGGCCCGCCCGGAGTCTAGCAAAACGACCGGCGCGCACCGTCGCAAGTCAAGAATAGTTCTCATTCGAAGCAGCGCGGAAAAGGAATTGCGACAATCCAGGGGAATACGAGGGCGGGCCGCCACACTCACTCAGGAGCTTCCCATGACCGACGAAAAGCTTTCCCGGAGGCAATTGCTGCAAGGAGCACTGATGGGCATCGCTGCCGTCCCGACCGCTTCGCTGCTAGCGCGCTCCGCATCGGCCGAAGTGCTTTCCGAAAGCGATGCGACGGCCAAATCGCTTGGCTATGTCGCCGACGCGAAAAAGGTGAATGCGGAAGCGAACCCGAACTACAAGCCGGGCCAGCATTGCGCGAACTGCATGCAATACACCGGCAAGGGCGGCGCCGCCGCGGGACCCTGCAATATTTTCCCCGGCAAGGACGTCGCCGCCCAGGGCTGGTGCAAGGTCTGGGTGCTGAAGCCCGGCGCGAAACTCGGCTGATTCCAACGTCGCAGGGCGACCGCTGACAACCGGGCGCCGACCGGCGCCCGTGTGGGTATGCTTCTCCCATGAACGACCCACGCTTTCGCAATCGCAAGCCCGTCGCCGTCCCGACGGAGGGCGGCGAACGCCTGCAGAAAGTGCTGGCGGACGCGGGGGTCGCCTCGCGCCGCGACTCGGAATTCGCGATCCGCGCCGGTCGCGTACGGGTCAACGGGCGGCTCGTGCTGGAACTGCCGTGCCTCGTCGATGCCGCGAACGACCTGATTGAGTTCGATGGAACCGTTATCGACACGCGGCGCCGATCCGGCGTGCGCGCGCGCGAACGGCTCTATCTCATGCTCAACAAGCCGCGCGGCGTGATCTCGACCGCGCGCGATCCCGGCGGGCGCCCGAATGTCGTGGACATGGTGCGCGCCGCGGTGCCGGCCGGCGATCGCGTCTATCCGGTCGGCCGGCTCGACGCCGACTCGACCGGTCTCGTGCTTCTCACGAACGACGGCGAGCTTGCCCATCGTCTCGCGCACCCGAGCCGCGGCATCGCGAAGGAATACGTCGTCGCGGTTCAGGGTGTGCTGTCGCACGAGGCGCTTTCGCGCCTCACGCAGGGAGTATTTCTCGCCGACACCGGTGCGCCGCAGGGCGGAGCCAAGCGCGCGCGAATGCAGGAGGTCCGCGTGCTCCGGCGCATGACCGACCGGCGCCGCGGTGACCTGTCGCTCGTGTCGGTAACGCTGCGCGAGGGCCAGAACCGGGAGATCCGCCGGCTCTTCGCGCGCGTCGGGCTGAAGGTCAAGTCCCTCGAGCGCGTCGCGCTCGGCGCGCTCAAGCTCGGCAAGCTGCCGCACGGCCGTTTCCGGGCGCTCCGCAACGAGGAAGTCCTCGCCCTGCGGCGCGCCGTCGATCTCGGATAAGCGGGCGTGGCGCTGCACGAGCGAAGGATCGCGGCCTCGCTGCTCGCCGTCATCGTTTTTCTGATCGTCTTCGGTTCGCTCTATCCCTTCAGCTTCGCGGCGGACGGCACGAGTCCGCTCGATCTGCTGCGCGAACTATCGTTCGCGGGCACGACGCGCAGCGACGTCGCGGCCAACGTGCTGCTGTACGTGCCGCTCGGCGCCTGCCTCGCCTGGCTGCTCGCGCCCCGTTTTGGCGGCCCGGCCGCGGTCGTCGCGGCCACGCTGGCGGCCACGGCCCTGTCCTTCGCCATCGAGTTCGCGCAGCTCTATGAAACGCGGCGCGTCGCGAGCCTCGCCGATCTTGCCTGCAACGTCGCCGGCGCAATCGCGGGTGCCTGTCTTGCGCTCGCCATTGCGCGCACGCGATTTCGGCTGCATGTCTCGCCATTCGCGGGCGTGCTGCGCCATCCCGTCGCGGCCGCCCTGCTCCTGTCGTGGATCGGCTTTCGCCTCGCGCCATTCGCGCCGGTTCTCGATCCCGGCAAATGGTCGTCGGCCTTCACGCCGCTTGCCGGCAGCGGCTGGCTTGCGCCCGTCGCCGCATCGCCGCACTTGCTTGCCTGGCTCGTGCTCGCGCTCGTCTGCGGGCGGCTCGCGCCCGGGCGCGCCATTGCGGTCGTCGCGGCCGCCATGGGCGTGGTGCTTGCCGGCCGCGTGCTCTTCGCCGGCATGACACTCGAGCCTGCTGAAATCGCAGGCATGACGGCGGCCCTCGCGTTGTCACCTCTGCTGCTGAAGCTGCCGCTTCCGCAGGCAGCGGCCGGCCTCGCCGCCATGGCGATCGTGTTGATCGCGATCCAGGGACTCGTGCCATTCGATTTCCAGCTCGCGCAGGACCGGTTCGCGCTCCTGCCCTTCGGCGAATCGCTGACGCAGTACCGCGCGACCAACCTGACCGACATGTTCCTGCGCTGCTTCGCCAACGGGGCGCTGGTCTGGCTATTGGCCTTGAGCGGGCTGTCGGTGCTCGCCGCCACGAGCCTGGGCGCCGGTATCGTGTTCTCGATCGAGTTTCTGCAAACCTGGCTGCCGGGCCAGACGGCCGAGATCACGGATCCCCTGCTCGCAGTTTGCGCGGGCGGCCTGATTTCGGTATTCGAACGCCAATCCGGCGGCGCCTGATGCGGCAACCTAAAACAACCGGGAACGCGACCCCGGGGCGGATGGTCTATCGTCAGAGCATGATCGCCGTGCTCACCTCGCTGTTGCTCGGGGCCGCCGCGCCAGGAAGCGGCGCCGCGGAGGGCCCCGCGCCCCTTCCCGCCGGCACTGCTGTCGCGGAATCCCCGACGCCCACCCCAGCGGCACCCGGCGTCACCGAATCGCCCACGCCCGACCTGCTGACGCCGATCCTGTCGAAGGACGCGCGCATGGAGGCCTACGATCTGTTCCGCGGCTTCTATGAAACGTCGCGATTTGCGGAGGCCCTCCCCTACGCGCGGCGCGTCGTCGAACTGTCGGAGACCGATCCCGAGCGCGACTTCGAATTGCCGATCGCCTACAACAACCTGGGCGCGACGCAGTACCAGCTCGGCGACTATCAGGCCGCGGCGGAAAGTTACAGAAATTCGCTCGAGATGCTCGAATCGACGCAGGGCATCTCGTCCCGGCGCCTGGTCGTGCCGCTCTCCGGGCTCGGCGCCGCCTACGCGGCGCTCGACCAGCACGCGCTCGCGGCCGAGCTCCTGGACCGCGCGCTGGCGGTCAGCCGACGCGCCGACGGCCTCTTCAATCTCACGCAACTGCCGCTGATCGAACAGGCCGCGGACAGCCGATTCGCCATCGAGGATTTCGTCGGCGTCGAAAGGCAGCGCTTGTACGCGCTGAAAATCGCGGAACAGAATTACGGTTTCGGCGACGAGCGAACATTGCCGCGCAATCCTCCAACTTGCGTCCTTCTACGAATCGCTTCACGAGTTCGCCGCGGCGCGAATGATGTACCTGCGCGCGCGGGATGTCGCCTTCCAGGAAAGCGGCGGATTCAATCCGCTCGCAATCAGGAGTCTATTGGGCATCGCCCGCACCCATCGTCTCCAGTACACGATGAATCCGGACACGCTCGAAGACCAGCAGCAGGCGCGCGACGTGGTCACGGGTGAAGTCGCCGGCAACATCTATCGCGAGTCGCGTGGCCAGCCGTCGGCGGACCGCACCGGACTCAAGGCCGCGCAGTCCGCGCTCGAGCTCCTGCGCGCGACCCCGGATCCACCGAAGGACCTGCTGACCGAAACGCTGATCGAACTCGGCGACTGGTTCCAGACGGCGGCGCGGCCGGCTCTTTCACAGCCCTACTACGAAGAAGCGGCCACGATTCTCGAAGCGGAAAGCGCGTCTGATCCGCTGAAAGGAAATCCGCTCATGGTGCCGCGCATGGTGTTTTACCGCCCCCCGGTCTCCGCGAGCCGCAGTCCCAATGCGCGTTCAGGCCAGTACACCGTCCGCCAGACCGTCTTCAGTTTCGACGTCACGGAAGCCGGCGAGCTGCGGAACATCGCGGTCGTGTCGACTGACATGTCGGAGGGCCAGTTGTCGCAGTCGAGACGCGCGATGTCCCGCGCGATCTACAGTCCGCGCTTCGCGAACGGCACGGCGGTCGCGACCGATGGCGTGACCTTCACCGGCGAGTGGTACGAGGATCACAGCCCGGCGCCGGCGCCGACTGCGGTGCCTGCGGGCGCCGAAACGTCGCCACCGCCCGAAAGGCCGGTTGAGCCGACGACGCCGGCGTCAGAGATCCCCGGAACCTGAAGGCGGCGCGTCCGTCTCTGCGGGCGGATTTTCGACCGGCTCTGGCTGTGTCGACGGCACTTCGGGCGGCGGGTTGGCCGGCGGCGGCTCCCCGGATGGTGCCTCCCCGGATGACGCCTCCCCGGACGGTGGCTCCCCGGACGGCGCGGTCTGTGGCGGCGGTACGACCGGCGGAAAGCCACCGGAATTGCGGATCAGCAGCCGTACGGATTCCTGGTCCGCCAGCTCGACAGCGACCTTTGCGCCGGCGTCCCGCATCGCGCGCTGCGTCGCGACCTGCAGCGGCTCCTTGCTCGCAAGCGCGCGCGCTTTCTCCCGCCCGTAACCCGTGAACGTGAAAGAGTCCACCCGGCCGCCGCCGCCGTCATAGAGCGCCAGCAGGTAGCGGATCGTCACGATGAAGGCTTCGCCCGCCACGTCCTTCGGCGTCAGGAAGGAATACTCCTCGAACTTGGGCTCCAGCACGAACACGAGCGGCGGACGGATGTCGGCGACCTTCGTCGGATCCTCGACCGGCACCACCTCGGCGAACATCGCCTTCAGCAGCCAGTCAAGGTTCGTCACGTGTGCGGGCCCGAGATTGATCTCGTAATCGATGGCGCCACGGGTTTCCCGGTGCACGTATTCGCGGAATTCCTGCGAAAAGTGGATTCCGACGCGCACCGGCAGCTTGTCTATGAGCGGAGGCGGCAGCTGGGCCTGCGTCGTGAGGCGGGTCGCCGTGCAGCCCGAGAGCAGCACGAGGCAGAGAGCGGCGACCGCCGGGCGGATGTTCGCTTGTCCCATCATTTACTCCGTCGCAAGGCGGTGCTATTGCCTTCGGGCAAACCGACGAACACGCCGCCGTTGCGGGCACACAGTATTCGCATCAGCGTCGCGTACCGCATGCTCGTGTGCTGTGGGTACTGGCTCGGGATCGGGAAGCCGAGCGCGTGAATGCGCACGAGCCGTTCCCCGGTCTTGCCCGAGCGGTTGATGCGGTCGATCGTGTCGACGACTTCCTGGATCGACGGACCCGTAAACTCATCGCCGATCATGTACAGGCTGATCGAATGTTCACGCGTCCAGAACGTGCGAATCGCCGCGATGATGCCCTCGGACGGGCTCGAATTCGAGAACGCCTGCCAGCGGCGAAACCGGTCGAGGATCGCCTTGCGCCGCGCCGGCGAGTCCGGGATCCACTTGCCGCGGTACTCGCTGAACATGTAGCCGCCCTCGTCATCCATGACCTGGATGCCCTTCAGCTTCGGATAGATATTCAGCACCTCGCCGAGCTTCTCTTCCGCGTAGCGCCAGTTCTGCGACTGCATGGAGCCGGAAGTGTCGACGACGAAGATAACGTACTCGCTGTCGATCGGCACACCAGCGACCGGCTGGTTGTAGACCTGCTGGCGGCTGGTCACCCGCAACTCCCGCGTCTCGTCGATCAGCGCACGGCGCGCATTCGTCATCGTTTCGGTAAGCTTCTTGAGCGCGTCCTCTTCGTCGGTGCTCGCCTTGTGCTTGCCCTCTATCGAGGACAGGTCGCCACGCAGCCGCGCGAGTCGCTTCTGCTCCTCGGTCAACTGCTCGATGCGAGCGCGCAAGTCCCGCTCGAGCACGACTGCCAGGCCGCGGATGTCGAAGATCTCGCTTTGCATTTTCACGATCTGGGCGTCGAGGTCCACTTTCGCCTGCTCGAGCTGGATCGGCTCGCCGAACTCGTTCAGCACGAGCAGCAGGATGATCGCCCCGAAGCCGCAGCAGATGCAGTCGAGGAACGACATGCTGAAGGTCTCGGTATCGCGGCGCGTGCGTCGTTTCACGGCCAGTCCTTCGCCGGGCTCAGGAAGCCGCCGCCGGTCGAGTGGGCGAGACGCCAGAAATAGATCGGCGCGGAGGGATCGCCTTCCATCGGCAGCAGCACCGTGCTGATCCGGGGCGGCGACGGCGGCAGCGACTTTACCGCGTCCTGCATCAGGTCTTCGCGCTGCTCCGCCGTCACGAGCGTGCGCATGAGCGGCGGCTTGTCGCCCTGGGTGGGCAGGCCGTCGGTTACCAGGATCACGTTGTCGGGAGCCGGGTCAAGGGTCTTGATGACTGCGAAGGCATTCTGAAGGCTCGATCCGCCGGTCGGCGCCGTCTTGCGAAGCGCCTGCAAGGCGAGCTCGGTCTGCCCCGCATCCTTCACGCTGAGCCAGCGGCCGGCAGTCCCATCGACGAGCGGGCGCGCCGCCGTATCGAAGGCATAGATCTGGAATTGCGTCGACTCCGGCAGGCGCGAAGCGACCCATTCCACCGTATTGACCGCTTGCTGCCATTTGCTCGAGGCGATGCGCCGCTCCGGCGCCATGTTGCGGAGCCTGATGATGTTGACGACGGTCTCATCGAGCATGCTCGCCGAGGCATCGACCAGGACCAGGACGTGCTTGCCGTCGACGCGAAGCGTCACGAGTTGCTGCGTGTCGATGATGGGTGCCTTGACCTCGGCCGCCTCCGGCGGCGCGGTCTCCTTCAGCCGCCGCGTGCTTTCCTCGAGAGACTTCAGATCCGCCTTCAACCGCTCGAGGCTTTCCCGCCGCGCCAGCGTGTCGTGCTCATAGCGCGAAAGCTCCTCCTCCGTCATGCGGAGTTTTTCCAGCATCTCTTTCGACAGGCCCGCGGCACGGACGGTCCTGTCCTCGGTGGACTCAAGGGCATTTCGCAGTTCCGCCAGATGCTTGTATCCGTCCAGCACCTCCTGCTCGAGCTTTCGCGATTCCGCGGTCAGGTCGGAGCTCTCCTTGATCCGGTAAAGCCCCGCCTGAGCACTGATGATCGTGTAGAAAAGGACGACCGCGCCAAAGCCGCAGGAAATCACGTCCAGGAACGACATGCTGAAGGTCAGAGTCTGGCGACGCGCCATCAGACCACCACGAGTTCGATCACGACGCCCGGCGCGCCGACCCGGAGCCGGTCGCCGGCGCCCAGTTCCGCCTCGCCTTCCACGCGCTCGCCGTTGACGAAGGTGCCGTAGCGGCTGTGGTCGCGCACGAGCGCATGGCCGTCGCGGCGCGTGAGCGTGCAGTGCAGGCGCGAGATGCCCTCGGCCGGTCCGGCGAGCGCGATTCGTCGTCCGTCGCCGGCACCGGCGCCTATGACCAGCGGCTGGTCGTCGATCACATGCGCGCGGCCGTCGAAAACGGCGTGCGTTGCCGGAACGGCCGCCTTGCGCCGGCGCACCGCCTGGGGCGCTTCCTGTCGGCGCGCAAGCGCCGTCACCAGCAGGGGCGGCTCGGCGGGTCCGATCTCGTCCGCGCGGATGGCCGCCGATTCGGCCGCAGCCGTGTCCGCGAGCGACTGCATTTCAACGCCCGGGAGCGCCGCGAAACGCTCGCCCAGCATGGGCATCAGTGCCGCGCGCGACGACAATACGAGGGTCGTAGGCTCGTCGGCCCGGTGACCGGCGCGGACCAGTTCCGCGATCTGCGCGTACCACGCCTCGGCGGCAAAACTGAACTGCTCGCGCCGCAAGGTCGCGCCGAATGATCCCCCGTCGGTATCGACGGCGACGTCGAGCGATTCACCGGCGCGGAGCGCCTCGAGCCATCCGGGCAGCCGGTCGTAGAGCTGCTGCTCGGTCGCTGCCTGGTGCAGCGGATCGAAACGCGTGCGCCTCACCATCGCTTCGCTGACGAGCTGCGCCCAGGCCGAATACATCACCTTGAGCCCGGCCCGCGGCGCGATCTCCACCTGCCGGCGGCGCAGCACGGACCCGCCTTCCATCCGGGTCAGCACAGTCTGGTGCAGCTGCACGTCGAGATGCATCACCGCCGCGCGCGCGGCAAGCGGGACGCAGGCAGCGACGCCCATATCGACGACACCGCCGATCGCGATGCCGATGCGACGCGCGATTCCCAGCAGCAAGCCGAGCTGGTGCAGGCGCATCGATCCAGGCACCGCGAATACCGCCGTGTCGCCCGGTGCGCCCACCGACCGCCAGATCGCCGCAAGGTGCGCGTGCGCGAGATCGGCGTGCGACAGCGCATGCTCCGACCCGCCGGCAAAGGAATCCTGCGCCAGGTCCGACCAGAAGCGGTCGGCCGCAAGCACGGGCTGAAGCCGGGCCGCGGTCGCCGCGAGCTCGCCGACCACGACGCCCGCCGGATCGAGTAAGGCCACCCCCGGGCTCGCCGCCACACGCGCGCCGTCCCGCACCGCGGTCACCGCCGCATCGACGACTTCGATGCCGATCGTTGCCATGTCAGCGGACCTGCAGATTCCGCAGCACTCGATCGTCGAGATAGGTCTCGGCGTCCAGCACGAGCCGCTCCTGCGCAAGCTGCAATTGATGCAGCAGGAACATCAGCAGGAGTGACAACAGCAACGCGACCAGCGTCGAGTTGAAGGCGACGCCCAGACCCTCGGTGACGCCCGAGATGTCGCCGGTCACCGCCTTGTGCGCTTCTGCAAGGGCGTCGCCGATACCGCGGACCGTCCCGATGAAGCCGATTGCCGGTATTGCCCAGGCAATGTAGCGGATCATCGACAGCTCCGAGTCGAGCCTTTCCGCCTCGGCAGCACAGACCGCGTGGCCCGCGTCGGAGACATCCTGGACATTCCGTGTGGCGCCGAAACGCGCGAGCGCGGCCTTGGCGGCGCGCACGATCAGCGATTGCTGCTGTTCGCGCGGAAGCGACTCGAGTTGCCGCACGTATTCGCGAGTGTCCTCCGGAAGAATTCGCATGCCTTCCGGGACGCGCACCGGATCGCCATCCAGCAGATCCTGCTCGCGCCGCGTCGAGCGATTCTTGAAGCCGATGATCGCGAGCGCCCAGATCATCAGGACGACGCAACTCTCCTGCTCCCAGTCCTTCATGATCACGAACATCGAGCGCTGCGGAACGAAATTCGGGTCCTTACGCATCGATTCGTACTGGACTTCAAGGACGGCCTGCGCGTTGGGGCGGACCCAGACCGTCCAGATCGCGTGAATGACGATCGCGGCGGCCAGCAATGAACCGAGGCTGAACAGGAATTCCTTTGGATAGCGGGTCTTCATGTAATCCTCAGATGTCGATCGGAAACGAAACGGGAAAGTCCGCGCGGACCTTTTCCGTCGGGTTGAATCGCGCGGGCGGCGGTCCTGCGGGCGCGGCGTCGGCTGGAAGCGGCGGCAGTTCCTCCTCCTCTTCGTCCGGCGTCGACGCGTCGCTGGAACTGTCCGCGGGCTTTTCCTCAACCGGCGCGGGCGGCGGCGTCCTGGGCGGCTCCTCCTTCGCGGGCGGAGTTGTGGGCGGTGTCGCGGGCTTGGGCGCCTCGATGGCCGAGGCGATGAGGACGAGCAAGGATGCGGCGATGGCTGTCACTAAGCGCATTTCACTCACTCCGCATAGCGTGCGATCCGGAACCCGAGGTCCGGCCGGCCGCTCGTGCCTGAATCGCGCACGGCGACGCGCAGCTCAGGGACCTTTCCCGTGAGCCAGCCTGCGCCCCGGATCACGTAGTTCGCGCCGGCGCGCGGACCGACCGGATCCGTCGAGAGGTGATCCGGGCCGACGACGTAGATGGAATAGCGATCGGTCGTCCATTCGAGCACGTTGCCGCCCAGGTCGTGAATGCCGAGCGGATTCGCCGGGAAGCTGCCGACGGGCGCCGCGACACGGAAGCTGTCGTCGTAGCCCGAGATCGTGACCGGCGTCAGATAAATTGCCGTCACGTCGCCCCAGTTGCCGGACCGCGCCGGCACCGGCAAGTCGTTGCCCCAGGGGTATTTGCGGGTCGCGCGGCTGCCGTCGTAGCGCGCCGCGAATTCCCACTCGGCTTCCGTCGGCAGGCGGTAGCCCGTCGTCACGGGTTCGGTCAGCTCGAGGCGATCGCCCTTGCGCACATACGCCTGCGGGAGTTTCTCGCGTTCCGACAGCCAATTGCAGAATGCCGCGGCGTCCTGCCAGGAGACGCGCGCCGCCGGCTGGCGCTCGAGGTCGAGCGACTCGTCCTTGAAGATGCCGGAGAGGTGATCGGCGCGGAATTCCCGGAACTCACGGTTCGTCACCTGGAAGCGTGCCAGATAGAAAGGCCGCTTCAGTTCGACCCTGCGCTCGCTCTCGTTCGAACGGCGCCCCGGCTCGCGGCGCGCGCTGCCCATTGTGAAGCGCCCGCCGTTCACGAGCACGAGCGGCTGGCCGAGCGAATTCGCGCGTTGCGCCGGCAACCCGGCAACGCGCGCCTCTCCGGCCGTGCGCAACGTGAACTCGACACGCTGGGTCTGGCCCTCGCGCGGCGTGACGGTCGAGCGGAACGGCTCGAGCCCCGCCTTGCGAATCTCGAAAAGATGCGGCGCCGCCGACAGGGAGAGGGTCTGGTTCGCGGGTCCGCGCGAGGCGCCGTCGACATAGAGAATCGCGTCCGCCGGCTCGCCGCTCACGCGGACTTCGCCGAGAACAGGCGTCAGTTCGACGCTCAGCCGACGCTCGGCGCGGCTTTCGACGCTCACCTGCTGCGTCGCGGGCGCGTGGCCCGCGAGCGTCAGCAGCACTTCCTGCGGCATGCCGGGCGAGACACCGACCGTGAGCGGAGTGCGGCCGCGATAACGGCCGCCGATGCTGACGTCCGCGCCGGCCGGGCGACTTTGCACGACGAGGCGCCCATCGGGCATGCCGAGCTCGATCGGACCGACCGCGAGCGGCTCGCCCGCGCGCACCGTAATCGGACTTTCGAAGCGGCGGAATTCCGGATGCAGGATCGCAAGCGTGTAGCGGCCGGCGTCCAGCTCCGTCTCGAGCGGCGTCGCCCCGAGTTCGCGGTCGTCCGCCCAGACAGTCGCGCCCGCGGGGACGCTCGTCACCGTCACGCGGGCGTACTGTGGCTTCAGGGAGACTTTCAGTTCCTGGCGCTCACCGCCTCCCGCCACGACGAATCGCACGAGCTCGTCCGCATGTCGCGGCGCCGTGATCGCGAGCTCGCGCGTGCCCGCCTTCAATTCGTATTCGCCGGGAAGCTTGCCGAGCGGCGCGCCGTCGACCGCCAGTGTCGCCTCAATTCCACCGGTGTCGAATGCGACGCGTCCTGGCAGCCGCTGAAGCGCGACCACGAATCGCTGGCCGGAATTTCGGCCCACTTCGACGGGCTGAAGCGCCTTGGAATAGCCCTCGGCCTCGATCGCGAGCACGTATTTACCCGGCGGCACCAGGTAACGGCCAGCGACGCCGACATCGAAGAGTGTCCCCGTGAAATCGACCTCGTCCATATCCGCTTCAGGGCTCGTGGCAACCTCGACCGAAGTCGTCGTGAAAAGAAAACCGAGCGCGAACACCACGGCCGCCATTCCTGCCCACAACGTATAGCGCATCCGGGTCGGCGGCGACCGTGCATGCCCCATTTTCCTTTCCGTGCGCGGCTCGTAGTCGACGATCGCGATCGGCAAGCGGTCGTCCTGTCTTGCTGCTGCGTCAGCCGGGCGGCCCTCGAACCGCGGCGGGCGGGTGACGTCCGCAACGCCACCGTGACGAATGACGATCGTCGACCGGCCGCCGCGTTCCTCGAGCGCGATCTGCACGCCGTCGAGCGCGCCGGCGCCGGGCTCTGGCGTGACCGCCAGGCCCTGGAAAGTGATGGCGACGCGGGCGCGAAGCTCGCCTGGCTTGCAGCCGGGAATGACGACGGCTGCACCCGGACCGCCGACGGTCAATGGCAGATCGGACGGCAATAGGCGCCGTTCACCGAGCGGATCGTCGAGCCACAGGTCCTTCAAATCGGTTCCTCGCATCTCACGACGACGGCCGCGGCCGGCGCGCCCGGCGGCAACACGACTTCCCGCCGCACGTCACGATAGCCGTTTCGCGAGCCGACGACCGTATAGCGCCCGGGCAGCAACTCCACGTCACGCGTGGAAAATGCACCGTACTGGCCGACGCGGTAAATCACGACGTCCGTGAGCCCATCCGATTCGAGTCGCAGTCGCACGGGCGACTGCGCGGCCGCAGCCTGGCGTTCGAGCTCGCGCGCGGCAGCCGCGAGGCGCTCTCGTGGATTGCCGGCAGCAGCGGCTATGGCGAGAAGTCTCCGTGCCTCCCCGCGCCCATCCGGGTCCCAGAGGCGTTCCGGCTCCCGGTTCAGAGCATCGATGTTGCGCTGCAGTTCCGCACGGGGCGTCGAGCGGGCAATCCCTTCGCGGGCCGATTCGAGCGAGGACTCGAGTCCTGCCGCTTCGCGCCAGGCGGCAAGCGCTTCGTCCCAGCGCTCGCCGCGCTCCGCGGCCAGGGCCCGCGCCTCGAGCAGCCGCAACGCGGACGCGCGCTCGCCCTGCTCGAGCGACGCCATCGCATCACGGGCCTCGGGCGAGCCGGGACGGAGCGCAAGTGCTTGTCGGAATGCGTTGCGCGCGGCGTCGTTGCGTCCCGCGGCGAGCTGCGCGAAGCCGCGCGACATCGTGGCCGCATAGGCGTCACCGGTACGACGCGCCGCGAGCCGATCGATGCCGTCCTTCGCGCCCGGCACGGCGCTGTCGATCGAGAGCGCCTTGCGAAAACCCGATTCCGCGGCGGCGAGCCGTCCGGCGTGTTCTTCGGCGAGCGCCGCATCCACGGCCGCCAGTGCCAGATCGAGCCGGCCCGCGCGTTCGATGCCGGCCTTTGCCTGCGCGTGCTCCGGCTCGATTGCGAGCGCGAGCCCGAATGCGTCGCGCGCCGCTCCCGTGCTTGCTGCCGCCAGCGCCTGCTCTCCGCGACCTATCGCGTCCTTGAGCGCCTGCGGCGTTTCATTTTCGAGCCCGGCGAGCCTCGCCGAACCGCCTTCCCAGAGTTTCGCTGCCGCGGCGAACTCTCCGACGGTGTAACGCTGCGCGGCTTCGGCTCCCGCGTCGCGGGCCTCCGCAAACACCGCGGTTGCCCAGCGCGCGGCCGCGTGCGCGTCGAGCGCCTTGAAAGCGGTGTCGAACTTGATCCGTGCTGCATCCGCCAGGATTCGCGCGGCCGTCTCGGCCGAGCGCCGCTCCGCTTCCGAGCGTTTTTCCTGGCCCTGCTGCTCGGCTTGCAGCCGAGCATCGCGCACGAGCGCGGTATCGCCGCCAACGAGTTTCGGCTGCAGCCAGATGAGTGCGGCCACGGCAACGGCCGCCGCCGCCGTATATGCGAGCGGCAGCCAGCCGCGTCGGCGGTCGGCCTTTTGGGTGGAATCCGCGGGCAGGGCATGCGCCAGCGGCTGCACGACGTCGCTCCCGTCAGCGGCCGCCGCGGCCAGTTTTCGGCGCACGTGCGTTGCGCTCCGCGGGCGCTCGTCCGGCGATTTTGCGAGCAGTCGCAGCGCAAGCTCGCGCACGCCGGCCGGCACGACGCCGCGCGGCAGGAGCGGCGGCACCGGCTCGTGCAGCACGCGGTCGCGGGTGACTTCCGGGTAATAGGGCGGATGACCTGCGATCAACTCATAGAGGAGCGCGCCGTAGGCATAAAGATCGTCGGAAGCCTGCGCGGGATCGCCGCGTATCTGCTGCGGACTTGCGTTGTAGGGCGAACCGCTGTCCGGCACGCGGAGACCCGCGAGCGTAGTCAAGCCGAAGTCGGCGAGGCGCGCGCGGCCCGCGCCGTCCAGCATGACGTTCGTGCATTTGAGGTCGCGATGGACGAGGCCGCGCGCGTGAAGCGCCTCGAGCGCTGCCGCGACATCGTCGGCCGCCCGCGCCCAGCTCTCGAAGGAACGGCCGCGCAACTGGCCCAGGTCGCCGGTCTCGAGATACTCCATGACGATGAATACGCGGCCTTCTACCCGCTCGATGCCGTGGACGGCGACCGTGAATTCCGGCGGCAGGGACTGTGCGCGCGCGATTTCATCCGCGAGCCGCGACATGCGGGCGGCATCCGCCGCAATCGATTCGTCCAGGATCTTGAGCGCGACGCGATGGCCGCGCTCGCGGTCAACGGCGAGCCAGACCTCGGCCGTGCCGCCGCGGCCGAGCCGCCGAACCAGTACAAACCGGGCACCGAGTTCGAGCCCGGGCGTCAAGTCCTTCATAGGGGATCAACCCGCGCCGCTCGATTGCGCGGCTGGCGCGTTCGCATCGGCGGCGGGCGCCGGCGACGTCGGAACGAGGCCGGTCTCTTCCTTGTACAGCTCGTGCAGCAGGCGACGCCATTCCGCGTACTGCTCCTCGGCAGTCCCGGTCAACCGGAGCGTGCGCCCTTCGACATCGACGACGAGCGGCGCGGCTTCGCCCTGGAACGAGCCGGAGATTTCCTTCAGCGACTCCGTGTGGATCTTCGCTTCCTCGCGCTTCTTGTAGCCGCTGATCACGGCGGCGACGCCGCCGGCCACCGCGCCGTAGCGCGCCGCGTCCGCCACGCGCGCGCAGTTGTTGCTCGAGCAGCTGTCGGGCACGAAGACGGCGGCGGCAACAGCGGCCGCGCCCAGGATCATGCGATTGCGCGCCTGCGCCTTGAGCTTTTCCTCGGCGGTGATTTCGTCATACGTGTAACGCCGCCAGCTCGTGTAAGGCTCCTCGAGACGCTCGCTGAAGGCCGCATAGTTTTCGCTGACCGTATCGATCATTCCGTAGTCGCGCTCGCGGATCTGCTGGATGCGCTCGACGAGGACGTCGTCCTCAGCCGGCAGGCGGAGCACCTTGTACTCGCCGGTCTTCTTGTTCTTCTCGAGGTACTGGCTGAATGCGACCGGCGCGAAGTCGGCCGCGAAACGCAACTCGCTGACCTTGCGGATGTTCGCGATTTCGGCGGCCGCGCGCGTGCCGCGCGCCGCCAGCAGATCGTTCGCGATCGCGACATAGACGTTCTCGAAGGGATCGCGGCCGTTGTTGTAGCCGTCCTTGTACGCCCGGGTATCGGCGCGTCCTTCATATTCGCGCTCCTCATACCAGACATGGCCCGTCGCATCCCGCACGGTCACCTCGAGCTTCAGATAGGCGCCGTTCGACTCGACGATTCGACCCTGGACGGTGACGTCGAAGGACTGCACGCTCGCCGGCACGACGCGCGCCGTGCCCCAGTGGCCGGTATCTTCCAGCGTGTTGCGGAGCTGCATTGCGATGTAGCGCGCTTCGGCCTGGCGGATCTCCGGATAGATCCGCGTCTTGTCCATCATCTCCGGGTCTTCTTCGACTTCTTTCGGCACGCCGGGATCGAAAATGTGCACGCCCACGTCGAGCAGCTGCGCTGCGGGAATCTCGATCGTTGCCTGGGTCGCCTGGAGGATGGGCAGCGGACGCGTCTCCTTGACGCAGGCGCTTGCGAGCAATGCTCCCGCGAATACCAGCCCTATTGCCGTCGTGCGATTCATGCCGCTGTCACCCGCAGGCTGCGCCTCAGCGCCCCTTCTTGTAGCGACGGTATTCCTCCCAGAGTGCCGCGCGCAATTCGGGGTCCGTCTCTTTCATCGCCGCCTCGCGGATCTGCCGCGCGACGATGTCGTCATCCTGTCCGTCCGGAATGTCGGCCGGGACCCCGCTCGGGCCGCTGCCGCGCGCGCCACCGCCGCCCGCGCCACCGCCGCCGCTGCCCTGCTCGCCTTCCGGCGCGCCTTCTCCCGGGCCACCACCGTCTTCGTCGCCGGTACCACCAGCGCCGCCGGCGCCGCCTGTCGACTCGAGACTGCCTTCGCGTTTAGGCCCGGTGCCAGAACCGTCGCCGCCGTCGCCCGATTCACCCTCTTCGCCGGCCGCGCCATCGTCGCCGGGATTGCCGCCCGCTGCGGCTGCTTCCTCGGCTGCGGAACGTTCCTTCGCAATGTCCGCCTGCGCCGTGCGCACTGCCGCATCGAATGTGCCAAAGGTTTCGTCGAGACGCCGGCCGATCTGCGCGCTGCGATTGCCGCCGGCACCTGCTGTTCCAGGTCCCTGACCCGCGGCGCCACCCGGTTGTCCGGCCTGGCCTGCATCGGCACCTGCACCTGCGCCCGCACTGCCCGAGCCTTGCGTTGAACCCGACGCTTCACCGGGCGCACCAGGCGTGCCCGGCGTACCCGCTGCACCACCACCCGCTGAACCGGTGCTGCCTCCGGGAACTCCCGGTGGACCACCCGGCACGCTGCCGGGTGAACCGCCCGGAAGACCGCCCGGCAAACCGCCCGGCAATTTGCCGACCTGCGGATCCACGCAGACCGAGGTATTCATGTCGCCGTCGTCGTCAGTCGTCGATTCGTCGTCCGTGCTGACGCAGGGACGGCCGCCGGCAGTTGCGCCGCCTGCACCGTCCGCAGCACCGGATTCCGGACCCTGGCCCGGGGCACCCTGGCTGTCGCCACCCGCGGCGCCGCCCTCAGTGCCGCCCGCGCTACCGCCCGCCGATCCGCCTTCGCCCTCCTCGCCTTGCGTCGAACCGCCACCGGCGCCCTCGTCTCCGGGCATCGGGATGGGGGCATCACCGCTGCCTTCACCAGCCGTGCCTGGAAATTCCGACGATGAAGGCCCGCCCGACCCTTGCGATCCGCCGCCGGAAGAGCCGCCACCCGACGAGCCGCCCCCGGAAGAGCCGCCACCCGACGAGCCGCCCCCGCTAGAGCCGCCGCCGGAAGAGCCGCCACCCGAAGAGCCGCCCCCGGAGAACCGCCGCCGGAGAGCCGCCCCCCGATTCGGGACGCGAAGCGGAATTCTGAGTCATGCAGCCGACCAGCAAGCCGATGGCGGCAGCGATCGCGATGCCACGCAGAATACGACTGGGTTTCATCATCAATTCTCCCCGCCGGGAACCGCTTTCAGGGGCGACCGGCTTCGGGCATGTCCGTGAAACTTGGAGACTTGCGCCCGTCAATGGTTCACCGGCCCGTGGGCCGCTCCGCGGTCAGGTCCCCGCGGGCGTGGCGGTGGGATCGTCACCCCGGAGGAATTCGCCGAGCTGCCCCGCCAGCCGATCGCAGGCCGTGCCCTGCACGCGCGCGATGAACGGCAGCGGAACGATCACGCCGACAAGCGCAGACGTACCGATCACATTGGTCGAAACGGAACCGGCAGTCTTTGCGGTGTTGAGGTCCCAGACGACCGCCTGGTAGTCCGATTCCTTCTCCCACCAGCCGAAACCGATGCAGCCGCCGCCTGCCGGACCGATCGTGCAGGTAATGGAGCCGCCGCTGTCGGTCTGCCGCGTCGCCCCGTCGATCCAGATCAGGTAGCGCACGCCGCTTTCGGCGACGCGCTCCGCGACAACGTCCCGGGAAAGAAGCTTCGTGATCCCCTCCGGCCGCTGCGGCGCGGTCGAGGGTTCGAGCCAGGGGAACATCGAATCGACGAACAGATCGTTCGGCCGCACCTGGATGCCCGTCGACTTCGCCATCTTGTCGCCGACGCAGTCCATGAAATCGTCTTCGGCGGTAATGCCTTCGACGTGCGGCTTGGCGAGCAGCACGACCGCTTCATGCGAGGCGATTGCCGTCGTGTTTTGGCGGTCTTCTTCGAGGCGTGCGGTCATGCAGCCGGTCAACAGCAGGAGGGCGGCGGTGCCGGTGCCCGCATCGCGCCAAGACCGGAATCCTCTGCCGCCTCATGCGACCGCTCCTTGACCTGCAGTCCTCGGTCGGTCCGAGTATACGCCGCGATCACCACAGGTCCATCTGATCGGGCGAGCGATTTGGCGGGCGAAACAATTCCGTCGTGAGCGGCGCGTCGCGGCCTTTTTCGAGGCCATTCCGGCGGCAGGCCGCCTCGAAGCGCTGGCGCAGCAATTCGGCCCAGGGGCCCTGCCCGCGCATGCGGAGGCCGAAGCGCGGATCGTTGTCGCGCCCGCCGCGCAGCTCGCGGATCCGGCTCCGCACGCGCCGCGATCGGTCGGGGTAATGCGTCTCCAGCCACTCATAAAAAAGGTCCTTGACCTCCGCAGGCAGCCGCAACAAGACATAACCCGCTGTTTTCGCGCCAGCCTCAGTCGCCGCATCCAGCACGCCCTCGAGCTCGTGGTCATTGATGGCCGGCACGACCGGCGCAAACATCACCCCGGTCGGTATGCCCGCGGCCGACAGTTTCGAAATCGCTGCGAGCCGCGCCCTGGGTGCGGCCGCGCGCGGTTCCATCCGCCGCTTCAACTCGTCGTCGAGCGTAGTCACACTGACAAAGACTTTCACGAGTCGTTCCGCCGCGAGGCGGCTCAACACGTCGATGTCGCGCACGACGAGCGCGCCCTTGGTCACGATCGTGACCGGGTGATGGCTCTCGGCCAGGACCTCGAGCAGCGAGCGCGTGATGCCGAGTTTTCGCTCGAGCGGCTGGTAGGGGTCGGTGTTCGCACCCAGGTTGATCGGGCTTGCGCGATAGCCGCGGCGATTCAGCTCCTCCCGCAGCCGTAGCGCCGCGTCCTTCTTGTAGAAGAGCTTCGTCTCGAAATCGAGGCCTGCCGAGAGGTTCAGGTACTGGTGGCTTGGGCGGGCATAGCAGTTGTGGCTGATCACGCCGTTGGCGACGAAGTCACCCGTGCCAGTGGTGATATCAAAGAGCTCGCTGTTTCGACCGAGCGGTTCGACTTCGACGACCTCCAGGCGGGCCGCAGATTTTACCGCCTGAGACTCTATGTCGCGCTTGCGCGAGATCGACGGGTCGAACGCGCCGATAAAGCGCAAATGCTCACGAAGCCCACCGCGGACTCGCACGTAGTGCACGGGCTTTGGCGCAGCTGGCCGCGGCGTTTCGACGATCGAGTCGAAACGAAGACTGCGCAGGCCGTCGCTCAACACCTCGATCATCCGGCGATCGGTATTTGCGATCCGGATTGTGCCGCCGCTGAAGGACCCTTCGGCATCGAATATGCCACCCACAAAGCCGCGCAGCCATTCGCCCGCGGGACGGTCCGGCCATGCGATCAGCCCCATGATCGCGGCCACAGACGCCCCCACGCTCGTGCGGATCGCCTCCATGCGCCGCCGTATCGACGACTCTGCCTGGAACAGGAATCGATCGGTTCCAATCCCGAATCGAGAAAGATAATCCGCAGCTCGGTCAAGGGCTTCCGTATCCACCATGGCGAGCCGAAATCGATGTTGATCAGCGTTGGTTCGTCCCGGCCGGGTGTACCGGTAAACACCCAGGTGACCGTCGCCCCTGATCAATCCGCAGAGATAACCCTGTCGATAGTCACCCGAGGGGTCGCGATGCGTAAATGAAGGAACTGCGCCGAATCCCATCAGCGTGTTATTGAGAGTCAGCACAGGACGCTGGCCGCGGCCATCGCCCGCCGCCACGAATTTCCATCCGCGCTCGGTGAGGAAACGATGATCCGCACTCGCGACAAGTTCGGTGCCGTCGGCAAGCCGAATCCGATAGGCCGGCTTGCTCGTCCGCCAGTGGGCGAGAACTCGCGTGCGCACGTAGCGACGGTAGTGGCCGCGTTTCACCGTACCGAAGATCTCATCGCCCACCGCGAGCTCGGCCAATGGCTTGAGGCTGCCGTTTTCCATGAGGACTCCGGTGTTCCCGGCCAGGCAGTACACACATCCGTGCTCGCAGCCCCGGTAGGGATTGATCGACTGGTCGAAGGGAATGTCGGGCGAGTTGTTTTTCGTGATGACCGAGTGTGTCGGCTCGGGCTGAACCGTCGTCTGCAAAGGCGGCAGCGGCTCGTCCGCGATACCCCAACCGTCGTCCACGGCTTCGACCGCGAGCGCTTCGAATCGCCCGGTGCGGTTGGAAATCGCCCCGCGTCCGCGTTGCCGGTCCCGTGCCATAACTGTATGGATATACAGCTATGGCCCCGGGCGGTCAAGACGAGCGTGAGACGGGATCCGGAAAGCGGCTGATGCGCCGGAGCCCCGGGAACCAGCGCATCCACAGGCCGGCAATCGCGACGCTTGCGACGCCGCCGACGACGACCGCGGGCTTGAGTCCCCACCAGGCCGCGGTCAGGCCGGACTCGAACTCGCCGAGCTCATTGGAGGCGCCGATGAAAACCGAGTTGACCGCGCTTACGCGTCCGCGAATTTCATCCGGCGTCTCGAGCTGCACCAGCATGTGACGGATGTAGACGCTCACCATGTCGGAGGCGCCAATGATCACGAGCGCCGCGAACGAAACGAGGTAGGTGTGCGAGAGCCCGAAAACAATAGTTGCAACACCAAAGACGGCGACACCCGCGAACATTTTGGTGCCGACATGCCGGGTGATCGGACGCCAGGCGAGCGTGATTGCGATGATCGCGGCGCCGATGCCGGGCGCCGCGCGCAACCAGCCGAATCCGTCGGGCCCCACGTGCAGAATGTCGCTCGCATACGCGGGCAAGAGCGCGGTCGCGCCGCCGAACAGCACGGCAAAGAGATCGAGCGACACGGCGCCCAGGATGATCTTCCGCTTCCAGACGAAACGCAGTCCTTCGAGCAGCGTCTGCCAGGTGTCCGGCTCGGCGCTCCGCGCGGGTTTTTCCGTACGCACGCCCAGAATCAGAATGAATGCCGCGGCGAGCAGTCCTGCGACCGTGCCGTAGACGACATCCGGACCCAGCAGGTAGACGAGGCCGCCGATCGCAGGGCCCGCGATGGTCGAAATCTGCCAGGCACTCGAATTGACCGCGACCGCGCGCGAGAAGAGAGACGGCGGCACGAGATTCGGCATGATCGCCTGGCCCGCAGGCATCGAGAACGCGCGCGCCGTCCCGAAGACGATCATCACCGCGAAGACCGGCCATACGACCGCGAGACCCGAGAACGTGAATGCCAGCAGGAGTAGCGCGCAGACGAGTTCGAGCGCGATGCAAAGCGAGAGAATCAGCGCGCGATTGCGCCGGTCGGCGACATGCCCCGCGGGAAGCACGAGGAGCACGAACGGCAGAAATTGCGACAGGCCGATCAGGCCGAGGTCGAGCGGATCGTGCGTGATCGCGTAGATCTGCCACCCGACGGCGACCGTCTGCATCTGAACGGCGATCGACGCGAGGAGGCGCGCCGACAGGAATCGCGTGAAGCTCGGGTAGGCAAGCAGCCGGCCGAGTGGCGCGCCCGTGGGTTCGATGAAGGTCATGCGGTCGGGTTCAGCGCTCGATCAAGAGTCGCAGCATGCGGCGCAGCGGTTCCGCCGCGCCCCACAGCAACTGGTCGCCGACGGTGAAGGCAGTGAGGTAGTCCTCGCCCATCGCGAGATGACGGATTCGCCCGACGGCAATCTCGAGCTTGCCGGTCACGGCCGCGGGCGTGAGCCGGGATAGCGTCGCTTCGCGCTCATTCGGGACGATTCGCACCCAAGGATGCGCAGCCTCGAGCAGGCGCTCGACCTCCGCGACCGGAAGCGGGCGCGTGAGCTTGATCGTCACCGCCTGGCTGTGACAGCGCATCGCGCCGATGCGCACGCAGATCCCGTCGATCGGCACGGGTGCGGAAGTCAGGCCGAGAATCTTGTTCCCCTCCGCGCCCGCCTTGAATTCCTCGCGGCTGTAGCCGTTGCCGAGATCGCGGTCGACCCAGGGCAGCAGGCTGCCGGCGAGCGGGTGACCGAGACGAGCGACGGGCATGCCGTCGGCGAATGCGGAAGCGGCGCGCCGATCGATGTCGAGAATCGCGCTCGCCGGATTGTCGAGCAGCGCGCCCGCGGCATCCCGCAGGTGACCCATCTGCAGGAGCAGTTCGCGCATCTCGCGGGAGCCCGCGCCCGAGGCGGCCTGATACGTCATCGTCGTCATCCACTCGACGAGACCGTCGCGGAACAGGCCGCCGAATGCCATCAGCATCAGGCTCACCGTGCAGTTGCCGCCGATCCAGTCGCGCCGGCCCGCGGCGAGCGCGGCGTCGATCACGTGGCGATTGACCGGATCGAGAACGATCACGGCGTCGTCCTTGAGACGAAGCGCGGAGGCGGCGTCGATCCAGTGCCCGCGCCAACCGGCGGCGCGAAGTTTCGGATGAACGGATTGCGTGTACTCGCCGCCCTGGCAGGAAACCAGGATCTTGCAGCCCGCAAGGGCATCGATGTCGTTCGCGTCGGCGACGTGTGCGGATTTCCCGCCCGTGTTCGGCGCGGCGCCGCCGGCCTGAGTCGTGGAAAAGAAAGCGGGATCGATCCGCGCGAAATCGCCCTCGGCGCGCATGCGCTCGACGAGCACGGAACCGACCATGCCGCGCCAACCGATCAGTCCGATTTTTGGCAACGCCGCCATCGACTCGCTTGTTGCACTGCAAAGTCCGCACTATAACGTGCCGAACCGGGGAGGAACCATGGCCGAAGAACAATCCGCGCAGCTCACGCTGCCGCCGGAAGCCGAATGGGGACCGTATTTCGACGTCGGACGCGCGACCGACGCGTACATCGCGACCGTGCCCGCCGCCGATCGGGAAAAATCAGACGCCTACTTCGAAGGCGGCTACTGGATCGAAGCCTGGAGCACGCTGATCGTGGTGTTCGTCGCATGGCTCATGCTGCGCCTGCGCTTCGCCGCGCGGCTTCGCGACTTCGCCGCGGCGCGCGGCCCGTTCCTGCAGTCCTTCATCGTCGCTGCCGGTTTTCTGCTCGCGCTCGGCGTCGCGACGCTGCCGTGGGCGCTTTACACGGATTACTTCCGCGAGCACCACTACGGCCTGTCGAATCACACCCTCGGCGGATACTTCGGTGAATGGGCGATTAACGTCGCGCTCGGCACCGCCTTTCTCGGGTTTGCGATCGCGGCCATTTATGCGCTCGTCCGTCGCGTGCGCGAGCGCTGGGTGTTCTGGGCGGCCGGCGTCACGGCGCTCTTCATGCTGTTCGTGATCCTGGTCGAACCGGTCTTCGTCGCGCCGATCTTCAACGACTACCAGAGCCTGTCGCAGGGCGAAGTCCGTGAATCGATCCAGGCGCTCGCGCGCGAGTCGGCTATCCCCGCGGACGACGTCTATTGGTTCGACGCCTCGAAGCAGACGAAGCGCATCAGCGCGAATGTCTCGGGACTCGCCGGGACGACGCGCATCGCGCTGAATGACAACCTGCTGAACGGAACGTCGCTGCCAGAAATCCGCGCCGTGATGGGCCATGAGATGGGCCATTACAAACTGCATCATGCGCTCTGGCTGACGATCGGATTCACGCTTGCGCTTGGAATCGCATACGCGGTGATCCACCGCTTGTTCGGGCGATTCGAGCGCCGGCACGGCGACCGCTGGGGCGTGCGGGACCTGGCCGATCCCGCGGGTTTACCGCTCGCCTTCGCGATCTTCACGGTCGTGCTGTACCTGCTGACGCCAGCGACCAATTCCATGATTCGCACGGCGGAAAACCAGGCCGACGCGTTCGGGCTCGATTCGGCGCGCGAGCCCCACGGTTTCGCGAGCGTCGCGATGAGGCTTAGCACCTACCGCAAGCTGGAGCCGGGTCGTCTGGAAGAAATCATTTTTTACGATCACCCGAGCGGCAGGGCACGCGTCGAACGATCAATGCGATGGCTCGCCGATCACGCGCGCGAATAGGCCGCCCGGGGAACGCTCGAGCGAGCGCGTAGTTCCGGCGGCGCGAGCGAGGAGTGTTCCCCGGGCGGCCTATTCGCGCCAGTCAAGCATCATCGTATGGAGGCCGCTCGTCAGCGGCTGGGGACAAGTCCGGTGGGAACGAGTGTGAGCAGCTCTTCGCTGGCGATGACGGATTTCGCGGCGGTGATGTCGGGTGAGAACTGCCGGTCGTGGTCGTAGAAGGCGACTCTGGCGCGCAGTAGGGCGTGGGCTTTCTCGAGGATCGGCGCTCGACTTGAGCGGCCGGCGGAAATCGATGCCTTGCGCCGCGGCGAGCAGCTCGATCGCGATCACGCCTCGCGTGTTTTCCGCCATCGGACCGAGCCGGCGAGCCGCGAAGGTCGCCATGCTCACATGATCCTCCTGGTTCGCGGAGGTCGGCAGGCTGTCAACCGAGGCCGGATGCGCGAGCGACTTGTTCTCGGAGGCAAGTGCGGCGGCCGTCACCTGCGCGATCATGAAACCGGAGTTGAGCCCGCCCTGGCGCACGAGAAATGCGGGCAACTGGCTCAGGCTGTCGTCGATCAGCATCGCGATGCGACGCTCGGCGAGCGCGCCGATCTCGGCAATTGCGAGCGCGAGATTGTCCGCGGCGAACGCGACGGGCTCTGCATGGAAATTACCGCCCGACAACACCTCGCCCTCGCGGCCGAATACGAGCGGGTTGTCGGAGACGCCATTCGCCTCGAGCATCAGCGTGCGCGCGACGTCCTGGATCTGCTGGAGACAGGCGCCAGCGACCTGCGGCTGGCAGCGCAAGGAATAGGGATCCTGCACGCGATCGCAGTTCTCGTGCGAGCGGCCGATCTCGCTTTCGCCGAGCACCTCGCGGAACGCGGCGGCGACGGCGATCTGTGCGGGTTGTCCGCGTGCGTTGTGGATACGCGCATCGAAGGGAACGCGGCTGCCGAGCGCCGCGTCCACCGACATCGCGCCGCTCACGATCGAGCCCGCGAGCAGGTCTTCCGCCGCAAAGAGCGCTTCGAGCGCAAGCGTCGTCGAGACCTGCGTTCCATTCAGAAGGGCGAGACCCTCCTTGGGGCCGAGCACGAGCGGCTCGATCGCCGCGGATTTGAGCGCCGCGGCGCAGTCCTTCTCCTCGCCGCGCACGCGCACGCGGCCTTCGCCGATCAGCGCGAGCGAGAGATGCGCGAGCGGCGCGAGATCGCCGGAAGCGCCGACAGAGCCCTGGCCAGGCACGACGGGATGGATTCCCGCGTTCACGAGCTGCAGCAGCCGCTCGATCACGACGGCGCGTACGCCGGAGAACCCGCGCGCAAGGCTCGCGGCCTTCAGCACGAGGATCAGCCTCACGGTCGAATCCGCGAGCGGCGCCCCGACGCCCGCCGCGTGCGAGCGCATGAGATAGAGCTGAAGTGTCGCGAGCTCGTCGTCGGAGATTCGGGTCTTTGCGAGCTTGCCGAAACCAGTGTTGATCCCGTAGAGCGATTCGCCCGCCCGGAGCCGCGCGCGGACTGCGGCGAGCGACTGCTCGACCGGCGCGCGCCAGCCCTCGGCTAGCGCAATCGCATCCGAGCCGCGAGCGATACGGCGAAGTTCGGCGAGGGAGATTGAGCCCGGCTTCAGGGTGAGCGCGGGCATCTCAGCGCACCGACGGCAGGTCCAGGCCCTGCTCGTGTGCGCAGGCGATCGCGCGCTCGTAACCGGCATCCGCGTGTCGCATGACGCCCGTGCCGGGATCGTTCCTGAGCACGCGAGCGACACGCGCCGCCGCGGCCGCGCTGCCGTCGCACACGATCACGACGCCGGCGTGCTGCGAGAAACCCATGCCGACGCCGCCGCCGTGATGGATCGACACCCAGGTGGCGCCGCTCGATGCGTTGAGGAGCGCATTCAGGAAAGGCCAGTCGGACACGGCATCCGAGCCGTCCTGCATCGCCTCCGTCTCGCGATTCGGGCTCGCGACCGAGCCGGAGTCGAGATGATCGCGGCCGATGACGACCGGCGCCGACAACTCGCCCTTCGCGACCATCTCGTTGAAGGCGAGACCGAGACGCGCGCGGTCCTTGAGCCCGACCCAGCAGATGCGCGCGGGCAGGCCCTGGAAGCGGATGCGCTCGCGCGCCATGTCGAGCCACCGGTGCAGGTGCGTGTCATCCGGCATGAGCTCCTTGACCTTCGCATCCGTGCGGTAGATGTCCTCGGGATCGCCCGAGAGCGCGACCCAGCGGAAGGGTCCGATGCCCTCGCAGAAAAGCGGACGGATGTAAGCCGGCACGAAGCCCGGAAAATCGAAGGCGTTCTCGAGCCCCTCTTCGAGCGCGACCTGGCGGATATTGTTGCCGTAGTCGAAGACGACGGCGCCCTGCGCCTTGAGATCGAGCATCGCCTGCACGTGAATCTTCATCGATGCGCGCGCCTCACGCTCGATGTGCGCGGGATCCTTCTGTCGAGTTTCCGCGGCCTGCGCCATCGTCCAGCCGCGCGGCAGGTAGCCGTTTCGCGGATCGTGCGCGGAGGTCTGATCCGTCACGGCGTCCGGCACGACCCGTCTCCGCGCGAGGTTCCGGATACACGTCCGCCGCGTTGCCGAGTAGTCCGACCGAAAGAGCCTTCTTCGCGCCACGCGCCTCGTCGATCATCGCAAGCGCCTCGTCAAGCTTCGTCGCCTTCCGGTCGACGTAACCCGTACGCAACCGGAAGTCGATGCGCGATTCGTCGCACTCGACCGCGAGCATCGAGAAGCCCGCCATCGTCGCCGCAAGCGGTTGCGCGCCGCCCATGCCGCCGAGGCCCGCGGTCAGGATCCAGCGGCCGCGCGCGTCGCCGCCAAAATGCTCTCGAGCGCAGGCGCCGAATGTCTCGTAGGTGCCCTGTACGATGCCCTGCGAGCCGATGTAGATCCACGAGCCCGCCGTCATCTGCCCGTACATCATCAGACCCTTGCGGTCGAGTTCGTGGAAGTGGTCCCACGTCGCCCAGTGCGGCACGAGATTGGAGTTCGCGATCAGGACGCGCGGCGCATCCGCGTGCGTGCGGAAGACGCCGACTGGCTTGCCCGACTGCACGAGCAGCGATTCGTCGTCCTTGAGACGCCTCAGCACCGAGAGAATCGTGTCGAACGCCTCCCAGTTCCGCGCGGCCTTGCCGATGCCGCCGTAGACGACGAGCTGATCGGGATGCTCGGCGACTTCCGGATCCAGGTTGTTCTGGATCATCCGGTACGGCGCTTCGGTCAGCCAGCTTCCGCAGCTCAGCTTGCTGCCGCGCGGCGCGCGAACCACGCGTGGACCGGTGGCCTTGGATGCGGGTTCGGCATTCATGGGCCCGGAGGATACCGCGCCGCGCCGCGATGGCCCACTCCCCGACTCAGGCATAATTACACGGCACCCCCCGCTGCAGCCTCGCAGGAGCAGCCTGGCGACAGGAGACTCGCCCGTTAACGCGACGCGCCTGTTCCTTCTCGCATTGTTTTTCCTTTTGACGGCTTGCGCCGGGTTCTCCGGCGGCTCCCGGCGCGAGGGCGTGTCCAGCAGCCTCGTCGAATACCTGTATCCCGAAGGCGAGAAACCGCCGACCCAGTCTCGCCAGTTTCCACAACTGCGATTGCCGCTCACGATCGGCGTCGCTTTCGTTCCCTTGAAGCCGGGCGGTTCGCATGCCCTGTCGGAAGCGGAGCGGATGAAGATGCTATATGACGTCAAGACCGCGATCTCCGGCCGCGACTTCATCGAAGAGATCGCCGTGATCCCGGAGGCGTACATGCGCGCGGGCCGAGGCTTCACGACGGTGGAGGAAACCGCCCGCCTCTACGGTCTCGACGTGATGGCGCTCGTCTCCTACGACCTGGTCAAGAACACGGCAGAGAAAGCCTCTTCGCTGTTGTACTGGACGATCGTCGGCGCCACTGCCGTCGAGGGCAACAAGAACGACGTCCAGACGTTCGTCGACACGGCGGTGTTCGACGTCGCGACGAAGAAGCTCCTGTTCCGCGCACCGGGCGCGAGCGAGACGCAGAACGAGCGCCAGGCTTTGGAACTGGCGATGGCCGAGATGACGAAGAATCTGGATGACGAACTCGCACGATTCAACGAACGCATCCGCACCGACCGCGGCGTCAAACGTTAGAATCGCCACTGCATGACTCAATCCCGAGCACTGTCGGGCGCCACCCTGGGCGCAATCGGTGTCGTCTACGGCGACATCGGGACGAGTCCTCTCTACGCGCTTCGCGAGGCGACGGCCGCCGCCGGCGGTGCGACGGATCCGACCGCAATGCTCGGCGTCCTCTCGCTGATTTTCTGGAGCCTTTTCATCGTCATCACGCTGAAGTACATCGTCTTCATCCTGCGTGCGGACAACGATGGCGAAGGCGGTGTGCTCTCGCTCGTCGCCCTCGTCCAGCAGAGGCTTGATCCGGCGGGCAACGCGACGAAGACCCTGGTCCTGCTCGCCGTGCTCGGCACGGCCTTCTTCTACTGCGACGCACTGATCACGCCCGCGATCTCGGTGCTGGGCGCAGTCGAAGGGCTCGCGATCATCGATCCGGCGATGCAGCGCGTCGATCGTGCCGACGACGCTCGTGATCGTCATCGCCCTCTTTGCGATTCAGCACCGCGGTACCGAGCGCATAGGTCGTCTGTTCGGCCCGATCATGGTCCTCTGGTTCGCGACGATCGGCCTGCTCGGCCTGCGCGCGATCCTGCAAGCGCCGGAAATACTCATGGCGCTGAATCCGACCTACGCGCTCGGCGTGCTTCTCGGCCATCCCGGCGTCGCGCTCACGATCCTTGGCGCCGTGTTCCTCGTGCTGACCGGCGGCGAGGCGCTCTACATCGACATGGGACATTTCGGCCGCAAGCCCGTCCGGCTCGCCTGGTTCCTGGTTGTCTGGCCGGCACTGCTGTTGAGTTACTTCGGCCAGGGCGCGCTGATGCTTTCGGCTCCTTCGACGATCGCGAACCCCTTCTTCGCGCTCGCCTCGCAGGGCGGCCTGCCCTATCTCGTCGGGATTGCGACCGCGGCGGCGATCATCGCATCGCAGGCGACGATCTCCGGCGCGTTCTCCGTCACGCGCCAGGCCGTGCAGCTCGACCTACTGCCGCGCGTCAAGATTCTCCAGACCTCGGCCGATGAGCGCGGCCAGATCTACGTCCCTGCGACCAATATCTTCATGCTGCTTGCGGTCATCGCCTTCGTACTCCTCTTCGGATCGTCGAGCGCGTTGTCGGGCGCTTATGGCGCGGCAGTGAACGGCACCATGGTGATCACGACCGTGCTCGGCGGGATCGCGGCGGCCGTTGCCTGGCGCTGGAGTCTGTGGCGGGTCGGGCTCGTCTTCGGACTGTTCGGCATCGTCGATCTCGCCTTCGTGCTCGGCAATGCAACGAAGATCCCGCACGGCGGCTGGGTCCCGCTCGCGCTGGCCGCCGCGATGTTCGGCGTGTTCGTGACCTGGCGCGACGGGCGCGCCCTGCTCCGCGCCGAACTGCAACGCCGGGCTGTGCCGATGTCGGAGCTGCCCGAACTCCTGAAGGACGTCACGCGCGTCCCCGGCACGGCGGTATTCCTCGTCAGCCACCGCGGCTACGTGCCGACGGCGCTGCTCCGCAACCTCGAGCACAACCGCGTCTGCCACGAGAACATCGTGATCCTGCACCTCGAGATCCAGCGCAGCCCGCGCCAGGATCTCGTGTCGCGTAGCTACCCCGAGGAAGTGATGCCGGGCATCCACCTCGTGCATGCGCGATTCGGGTTCATGGAGACGCCGGATGTCAACGTCGCACTCGCGGGCGCGGCGCGACGCGGTCTGCGCTTCGACGAAGATTGCACCTTTTTCCTCGGCTGGCACCTCGTCCGGGCGCGCGCCCGCCGCGGAATCGCCGGAATGAAAATGCAGCTCTTCGCCTACATGCAGCGGCGGAGCGCCCAGGCGGCCGAATTCTTCCGCATGCCGACGCGTCGCGTCGTCGTGCTCGCGACCGAAGTCGAGATCTGAGGATTCAGGGTTCCAGCGGCACGAGTTCGTCGCCCTTCTTCACGCCGAGCCGCAACGGCCGCGGCGCTCCGGTCGGCGGCAAGGTAACTTCCGCCCACAGCACCTCACCCGCCGGACGACGCGAGGGATCGACTGCGTGTTCCGGAATGAAGAATGCGAGCGGCGTCGAGAGCTGCCAGCACTTCCGGTCGCCACAGTCCCTGCTCGTCACCCATTGTTTTCCGTCGGGGTCTTCGACCGCGACCAGCCCGCCGTCTCGCGATTCAAGGCGCGCGAGATACGTCGTCGGCCCTTTCTGCGCGTCGAGCGACGATTCCTCGCGCTTCGCGTCGACGATCAGCGCGATATTCACGTAGCGGCCGCGGATCGGCAGGTAGGGATCATAGGGCGCCGTCTCAACCCAGAGCCGCGGATAGTTCGCGCGGTCAACCAGGAACTTCGCGCCGACGCTCGAGACGAGCAGGAGCTGGGCCGCGCCCACGATCAGGCCCTTGCCGAACGCGTTCATGCGCCGCCCCGCTGCATGCGTCCGATCAGCCGGCGCCGCGCGCGCTCGAGCAGCCACCCGCCGCCGATGAAGAGCACGCCGATCCCGATCAGGCCGACCGCGCGGCCAAACCGGTCGTACATGCTCGAGAAATAGAATCCGAGCACGGCGAGCGCGAATGCGAGCACGCCGACATTGATCGCAAGCCGCTGCTGATCCTTGAGGCCCCAGAGCACAATGCCGGCAGCGCCGATCGCAAGCATCGCGTAGAGCGCAAGTTCGCCTGCATCCGACCGCGGCGAGATCTGCGTGACGATCACGGCCCAGGCGAGCGCCGCGAGCATCCACACCGCGTCGCGGCCACGAAGGAAGAACGCGAGTGTGAGCGGCAGCAGGAGCGCGAGCACCCAGGCGACGACGAGCGCGGTGCTACCGATTTCCGGCTTGTCGATGCCCGCGTACACGCGATACACGTCGCTCGCCATCGCGACCGCAATCCCCGCCGGAATGATCGCGATCGCGCCGAGCCAGGCGAGCGCACTGCGCCAACGAACCGGCGAATCGGGCGGCTTCGCTGCGAGATACGCACAAGCAACCAGGAACAGGCCGATCGTCGCCGGCGTCATGCCACGCCAGGCCGACATCGGCGGCTGCGCCGCGATCCATTCGCCCCAGAGCCAGGCAGGCGCAAGCACGGCAAGCCACAACGCCTGTGGCCATTCACGCAGCAGCCAGACGCCGATCGCCGCGCCGAGCGACCAGAGCATGAGCGCGCCTGGCCAGTGTTCGGCCATGTGAAAGATCTGCCCCGACAGATAGATGCCCGCGCCGAGCGCTCCGGTTCCGACCGCGTGCAGCGTCGCCGCGAGCGCGGGACTTGAACGCGAGGCGAGCGCGCCGCCGCCGTGAAAGACCGCGAGCATGAGCAGCACGAGCGAGAAGCGCCCCGTAGGCGCAAGGCGCTCCCAGTGCGCCGCGACGAAAAGCAGCACGCCCGCGGTCAGCAGCAGCCCGCCGAAGGCGAACACGATCAGCGTCAATCGGCTCTTCTTCGCCTCGCCGCCACGCGACTCTTCCCAGTCGCGGATGCGATCTGCGGCTGTGGCATCGAGAAGCCCCGCCGCGCGCCAGCGATCGAGGAAGGACCGCCAGTTTTCGCTCACGCGGCGTGCTTCCGTTCGACTGCGTCGTAGTGATCGATGACCTGACGCACGTATTGACGCTTGCTCAGGTAGCTGCCCGGCCAGAAGCTCCGTTTGAAACCGTAGATCACGATCGACTTCAGGTCATGGCGGTCGAGACCGAGGTGCTTGACGGCGAGCATCAGCTCGTTGGTCACGGTCGTGTTGCTCATGAGGCGGTTGTCGGTGCAGAGCGTCGTCGAGATGCGTGCCGCGCGCAGCTTGCGGAACGTGTGGTCGTCCAGCCATTTCATCTCGGGATTGGTCTGCAGATTGCTCGTCAGGCAGATCTCGAGCGTGATACGCCGATCAGCGATGTAATTACCGAGCATCTCGACATAGCCCTCGCGGTCCTCGATCTCCGGATCGCGGATCTCGCTGGCCTCGAGCAGGTAAGTGCCGTGACCAATGCGATCCGCGTGCAGATCCGTGATCGCCTGGAATATCGATTCCGGACCATAAGCCTCCCCCGCGTGCACAGTGCGTTTCAGAAAATGCTTGTGCGCATACTCGAAAGCCTCCTTGTGCGCACTCGCCGGATAGCCCGACTCCTCGCCGGCAAGATCGAAACCGACCACCTGGAGCCCCAGGTTGTCCCGCGCGAGCACGGCTGCGCGCGCGAGATCAATCGAGGCCATCGCGTAGAGGTTCTTGGGGCGCGTGTACGGATGCGCCTCGAACATCGTATCGTAGTAGCGGCTGAACCCCGCCGTGAACATGCGAAGCGCGCAGCAGATGATGCCGTATTCGAACGGTGGTTCGCGGCCCGCGACGATTTCGGGATTGCGGTTGTAGGCGTCCCGCGCGCGGCGGAGCCCCCGGTCAACGGCGGCGATTACCTGCACGGCGTCGAGACCGGGCCGGACGTGCAGTTGCGGCGCGAAGCGCACCTCGAGGTAACGCACGCCCTCGCCTGGTTGTCCTCGGCAAGCTCCGCGGCGATCCGCTCGAGCGATTCCGCCGTCTGCATCACGGCGACCGTGTACTGGAATCCTTTCAGGTAGTCGCCGAGGCTGGAGTAACGCTCCTTATATACTGTCTCGCGCAGGCCGCCCTCCGTATAGCTCGGCAGCTCCACCCTCTCCGCGCGCGCGAGCTCGATCAGCGTCGGAATGCGGAGCGAGCCGTCCAGGTGCACGTGCAGGTCGGTCTTCGGCAAAGCGGCAACGAATTCTCGCGTGATCCTGGAATCCGGCACGAAGGCTCCGGCGAAAGGCAACTGAGACACGCAGCATAACGCGGCGGCGATCGCTTCCGGTAAGCTCTGCAACGTGGCAATCATCGACACGACGGGTTGGACCCGCCTGATCCGGAACGCGACCGTCGCGACCTGCACGGACGGCAAGCCCTACGGACTGATTTCGAAGGGAGCGATCGCGCTCGCGGGCAAACGCATCGCCTGGGTCGGCGCGAGAAAGGAGTTGCCGGCGGAGCTTCCAAAAAACGTCGCTCACACCGATGCACGCGGCGCACTCGTCACACCGGGTCTGATCGACTGCCACACGCATCTTGTCTGGGCGGGCTCCCGCTATCGCGAATTCGAGCAGCGCCTCCAGGGCGCGAGCTACGAAGACATCGCCCGCGCGGGCGGTGGCATCGCGTCGACGGTCGCCGCGACGCGCGCGGCGAGCGAAAACGATCTGCTGACGCTCGCCATGGGGCGCGCCGCGAAACTCGTCGCCGAAGGGGTGACGGCGCTCGAGATCAAATCCGGCTACGGGCTCGACCGCGACAACGAACTCAAGATGCTTCGCGTCGCGCGCACGCTCGGCAAGCGCCTGTCGCTCACGGTCCGTACCACCTTGCTCGCCGCCCACGCGGTGCCGCCGGAGTTCAAAGATCGCAGCGACGACTATATTAAATGTGTCTGCGAAGACATCCTCCCCGCCGCGGCCGCCGAAGGGCTCGCCGACGCGGTGGATGCGTACTGCGACAACATCGGCTTTACGCCCGCGCAGGTCGAGCGCGTCTTCGCCCGCGCGCAGGAACTCGGACTCGCCGTCAAACTGCATGCCGAGCAGTTCTCCAACCAGCAGGGCGCCGCGCTTGCTGCGAAGTTCAAGGCGCTCTCCGCCGACCATCTCGAGCATCTCGACAAGGAAGGCGTCCATGCCATGGCGGCCGCGCGCACCGTCGCCGTGTTGCTGCCAGGCGCGTATACCTATCTGCGCGAGACCAAACTGCCGCCCATCGAACTGCTCCGTGTCCACCGCGTGCCGATCGCGATTGCAAGCGACTTGAATCCAGGCAGTGCCCCCCTGGCTTCGCTCATGCTCAACATGCACCTCGCCTGCACGCAGTTCGGTCTCACGACCGAGGAGGCGCTTCTCGGCGTGACGCGACACGCGGCGCGCGCGCTCGGTCTCCGCAAGGAACGCGGCACCATCGAACCCGGCAAGGTCGCCGACCTCGTCATCTGGAATGCCGAACACCCGGCAGAGCTCGCGGCGCAGTTCGGACTCGTGCGGCCCGCGGCGGTGCTGCGCGAAGGCGCGACGTGATCACGCTCGAACAGTTGAACCGGCGCGGCACCGGTTTCCTGCCCGGCCATCTCGGCATCATCATCACCAGTATCGCCCCGAATGAGTTGCACGCGGAACTCGAGGTGAAGTCGCATCACATCGCACCCAACGGTTATCTGCACGCAGGAACGGTCGTCACCCTGGCCGATACCGTTTCGGGTTATGGCTGCATCTCCCACCTCCCGGAAGGCGCGACCGGCTTCACGACGATCGAACTCAAGACGAATTTCCTGGGTACGGCGCGCGAGGGCACGATCGCATGCGTCGCGATTGCAGCTCATCTCGGCAGGACGACCCAACTCTGGGATGCGGTCGTGACGCACCGCGATTCCGGCAAGACGATCGCGCTCTTCCGCTGCACGCAGCTCGTGATTTACCCGAAGAACGATCGCGCGTGAAGGAAACGCTCAGCAACTCCCGCTGGAGTGAGCTCGCTAGCCGGCTCGACATTGGGCAGCCTCTCATCGCGCTTCGCTGGACGGCCCGGTTCTGATCGTGCGCCGGGTCGCGTTCCTCACGCTCCACGATCCCACCGGTTTCGTCATGGACGACGATCTCGCCGTCGCGCCGCTCGCGAAGCGCGGCTGGCAGGTCGAAACGCTTCCCTGGGACCGGCCAGGCGTCGACTGGCGGCGTTATCAACTTGTCGTCATCCGCTCGACCTGGGACTACCAGCATCACGCGGACAAGTTCCTCGACGTGCTCTCGACGATCGAAAATAGCGGCGTGCGACTCGAGAACGGCAGCGAGATCGCGCGCTGGAACATGCCAAAGACGTATTTGCGCGACCTCGCGGCGCGCGGCGTCGAGATCGTGCCGACTTTCTGGCGCGAGCAACTGGGCGGCGGCGAGCTCTTGCCGCTTTTCGAAGAACTGCGAAGCGACGAGGCCGTCATCAAGCCCGTCATGAGCGGGAACGCTGAAGGGGCCTGGCGGCTCGATCGCGCGCGGGCAGTGTCCCTGGCGGCGGAAATCGAGTCGTATTTCGTTCGGCGCCCGTTGATGCTTCAGCCATTCGAGCGGGGAATCGTCGAGGAAGGCGAATACTCGATGATCTATCTCAACGGCGTACACAGCCACAGCATCCTCAAGGTGCCGAAGCGCGGAGACTTCCGCGTGCAGGAGGAGCACGGCAGCGAGATCATCGCGGTCACTCCCGAGTCCGCGCTACGCACCGCCGGCGACGCCGCCATCGCGGCGATTGGCCGGAAACTGCTTTACGCGCGCGCAGATCTCGTGCGCAGCGGCGATACTTTTCGTGTGATGGAACTTGAACTGGTCGAGCCGGCGCTATATCTGCGTACCTCTGCCGGCGCGCCGGACCGATTCGCGGACGCGATCGCCTCGCTATTCGCCTGAGGCGCGGCTCGCATCGAGCGGACTCCTGACGCCCCGCCCGCGCCGATTAAGCAGGTGCGTGTAGGTCATCGTGGTCTTCACGTCGGTGTGGCCGAGGAGTTCCTGCACCGTGCGGATGTCGTAGCCGTCCTCGATCAGATGCGTCGCAAAGCAGTGACGAAAGGTGTGCGTGCTCGCGGGCTTGTCAATGCCGGCTTTGCGTATCGCCAACTTGACCGATCGCTGAATGTTCTGCGGATGAAGATGGAATCGCACGTACTCGCCGGAATAGGGATCTCGACAATACGTGCCCGCGGGGAAGACCCACTGCCAGGCCCAGGACGCCGCTGCTTGCGGATACTTTCGCCGTAGCGAGAATGGCAGCGCGACGCCCGGTTTCTTCGCATTGCGATCGGCCTCGAACAGCAGGCGCACCCTCGCAAGATGTTCCTTCAAAGGTGACACGAGCGCGTCTGGAAGGATCGTGATACGGTCCTTCTGCCCTTTTTAATCGCGTATGAGGAGCTCGTGCCGGGATAGCTCCACATCCTTGACGCGCAACTGCAAGCCTTCGGTGACTCGCAAGCCGGAACCGTAAAGCAGGGACGCGATCAGCCATTCCGTACCCGTCAAATTCGCCAGAACGCGCTGCACCTCGGCACGGGTCATTACAACCGGAAGATGAGTCGGGCGCTTGGCGCGGATAACACTTGCCAACCAAGGCAGTTCGATCCGCAGCACATCGCGATACAGGAAAAGTACAGCTGCGAGCGCCTGATTTTGCGTGGACGCCGCGACCTTATCCTCGACGGCAAGGGAAGTCAGGAATACTTCGACTTCAGAACCACCCATCTCACGCGGATGTTTCAGATTGTGAAACCGGATAAACCGCCGTATCCAGTAGAGATACGTCTTCTCAGTCCTGTAGCTCATGTGCCGGGCGCGAATGCTATCCCGGACCTGATCCAGCAATCGGGGGCCGTTGACCAAACTTGACTCGATTTATGTCGCAGTTGAACGTCAGCGACAACGAGCCTAGACAAGCACTTACGCTAGTGCCCGGTGATTAATAGTCACAAATGACGTAAAACATCATGTGAATGTTCACATCCAATTGTAGTTAGGCAACGCTAGGCCTCGGCGACGATGAGATTCGCGGTGCAGTCTTTAGGACAAATAGCCCAATGAGCGGTGGCGAAAGTTCGCCCCAGAACTCAGCAGCGCAGCGGCTGCTCGACTCACTGAGCGACGACGAGCTCAAAGCGCTGAACGTTCGCTTTGAGCAGGATCCAAACTCATTGTCGCCAGAGGAGGTCGCGGCTCTTTATCTTTGGACGCGCAGACGCATTCTTAAGTTTGAGGCGAAAGCGCTGAAACGCGGTCGTGATGATGATCCTTCGAACGATTAGCATGTGCTGAGACCATGCGTTGCCTAACTATGCGTTGGAGCGGTCCGTGGAAGCGTTGAGCAGGCGCGCCGCAGGCGCGCGGAGAGATTTTACGCCTGCGGCGCGCTGCAACGGCCTCGCGCGGCCCGCTCAACGCGGACGTTAGGCGGCATTAGTGAAGAAGTCCGCACCAGCTGAATCCCCAGATGCGTATGTAAAGGCGCTGACAGGGTGGCGCAGGACGCTCGTCGAAAGCTTACGCAAATCGGTGCGTGCTGCTGGCAAGGTCGAAGAGCGGGTCAAATGGGGTCACCTCGTGTACATCTCGAACGGACCCGTACTGTTGATCCGAGCAGAGGAACGACGAGTACTTTTCGGATTCTGGCGCGGAAAGAGACTGCGGCATCTCGACGAGCGATTAAGGCCCAGCGGCAAGTATGAAATGGGTACGATCACGCTTGTTGAAAGCGACAAGTTCAGTGGCGTACAGGCCAAGCGCTTGGCAACTGCCGCAATTGGCCTCAATCGGCGACTCGGCGATCCAACGGACGTATCGTGAAGACTCTGAGGCGACTCGATGAGGTGCATGCCCGCAGAGTGCCGCCTAACTACGCGTTGGAGCGGACCGTGATACGGCAGTGGTTAACGCGCCGAGCTCGCGGAAGAGAGTATGCGCGCTCATCGCGCTTGGAAACGGCACGTCCGGCCGCTCAACGCGGACGTTAGGCGGCGAGTCTCCAACCATGTATATCGGCAGTTGTCACTGTGGAGCAGTCACCATCGAAGTCGCGAATCTGCCCTCGGCTGTCATCTCCTGCAACTGTTCTCTCTGCCGCCGTACTGGGGGTCTTTGGGCGCGTTTCCCCCGATTGGCTGTGCGCATCGCCGGCCACCCTGAAAACACGATCGAGTATGTCTGGGGTGACAAAACTTTGCGGAACCTGCGGTGCAAGATCTGCGGCGGTAGTACGCATTGGGAGCCGCTAGACAGCACTCAGGATTACGTGGGAATCAACATGCGCAACTTTGAACCGGCAGTATTGAGCTCCTTGCCGGTTCGCAAGTTCGACGGCGCCGACACTTGGACATTCATTGAGTAAATTGTGTTGTTCGCCGCCTAACTATGCGTTGGAGCGGTCCGTGAAAGGTCTGGCGATCGGCGCCGCGGGCGCTTCGGAAATCTTAGCGCCCGCCGCGCCTAGTAGGGCTGCATCGCGGCCCGCTCAACGCGGACGTTGGGCGTCAGAATAAGTGAATGGGGCAATCAATGGATAAGAAATACTTCGTGGCAAACGGCATTCTCTGGGCTGCAGCCATACTCGCATCGGCTCTGCTGGGCGCACCCCCGGTCCTATCTTTCATTCTGTTGCCTGCGCTGGCCGTTGGTTCTCTCGTCATCACGCGGCCGAAGTCCAAAGATGCAAAAGGCCAGAGCTAACGCGTTGTGATCCTGCAGCACTTCAGGCAGACCACTTCAAAATCGCTGCCGCCCAACAAAGCGTTGGAGCGGTCCGTGTCGGGTTCGAGCAAGCGCGCCTCGCGCGGCCCGCTCAACGCGGACGTTAGACCGCTTTCGGAGGATGCGACGTCACATTTGGGGAAGAGGAGCAGGACCTGCTGTTTTGAATGAATTCCGGCTTCTCAAACTTGGGGCTCACATAAGGGGATACCTTTGCCTATCACCGCTTTCAACAGCTTCACCGATGGCCTCGATCCGAAGCGAAGAAGCCGCGAACACTTCGTTACCAACACCAACCTCGAAGAAGGTCCTCGCTGGGTTCCGTATGCCGATGGTGTCTGGATCCAACCCTGCCACTTCAATGTCACCTCCGGCGGATTTAGTGTGATTCTGAAGGGTCTCCCCGGTGCCATGCTCGGCACTCACTATCACGTTGGCACGGTACGTGGTTACACGATGCGCGGTCACTGGCGGTACCTGGAGCACGACTGGGTCGCAAAGCCGGGAACATTCATCTATGAACCCGCCGGCGAGGCTCACACGTTGGTTATCACGAAGGACTCACCAGAGCCGGCGCTGATCATGTTTGTCGTTGAAGGTGGCCTCATCTACCTGGACAAGCCGGTCGATGGACGAGTCGCAGCCTACGAGGACGGATTCACCGCTCTCGAGTTATGTCGGAAATACTATCGTGAGGCCGGCCTCGATGTTCGCGAACTGGATCTCCTTGTTCGCTAATCGTAGCTCGCGGTCTAACTATGCGATGCAGCGGTCGTCGCGCAGTCGGCACGCCGCCGCTGATCGCGGACGTTAGGTAGCACTTTTGTAGGAGGAAAGTCCAGGTGGTGAAGAGTCACAAAGTTTCAGGCGGTGCGGGAACAAAGCTCCACCTCGTCGAGACGGGCAATTCGAAGGGTCGCCCTATTTTATTTATCCACGGCTTTTCGCAATGCTGGCTCGCCTGGAGTCGGCAGCTCAACTCCGACTTGGCCGAAGGCTATCGACTTGTCGCAATGGACATGCGGGGTCATGGACTCTCGGACAAGCCTCGCGAGGGCTACGCTGACTCGAGACTGTGGGCTGAAGACGTCAATGCGGCGATCCAGACGCTGAATCTTGATCATCCCGTTCTTTGTGGCTGGTCGTATGGACCACTCGTAATTCTCGATTACGTCCGGCATTACGGCGAGGCCGGCATCGGTGGCCTCCATTTTGTCGGTGGGATTACGAAGCTCGGGAGTGACGAAGCGGTTTCGGTTCTCACCCCTGAGTTTCTCAACCTAGTACCAGGTTTCTTTGCCACAGATACGGAAGTGAGTGTACGCAGCATGGAGTCACTGTTGCACTTGTGCTTTGCCCAAGAGCCCTCAGTGGAAGACATCTACCTGATGCTGGGATGGAATTTGTGCGTCCCGCCTCATGTGCGTCAGGCGTTGTTGTCTCGCTCGCTCGATAACGACGACCTCCTGCCGAAGATCCGCAAGCCCGTGTTGATTACGCACGGCACTGATGACGCCGCTGTCAAGCCGGCGGTAGTCGAACAGCACAAGGCTCGCCTAGGCCATGCGCAAGTTCACATGATGACGAAAACCGGGCACGCACCCTTTTGGGATGACACCGCAGCCTTCAACCGGCGTTTGCGGACCTTTGCTGAAAGCCTTTAGACCAAATCGTGCAGTCAAGCAGGCCAATCCTGTCAATGGCTCAATTCAGATGCTGCCTAACAACGCGTTGGAGCGAGCGCGGGAGGGATAGAGTGCCACCATCCTTTGCAAAGAAGCGGGTCGCTCAACGCGGACGTTAGGCGTAATGAACACGTCTCGCGACATCACAACGACTCGCATGTTGACGGGAAAATGCCTATGCGGGGCTGTCCAATACGCCGTGAAAGACGAGTTCGTCTATGCCCTGAACTGCCATTGCTCAAACTGCCGCCGCGCGACAGGTTCCGCATTCAAGTCCTTCGCCGGCATTGTGCGCAACAAGATGAGCATCGCCGTCGGTAACAACAAGCTGCTGATCTTCGGCGACGACAACGCCCACGATGCTCGTTGCCTAACGTGCGGTTCGCTCTTGTACTCGGTAGTCCGCGATGGCTCCTTCGTCCATATCGCCATGGGAACCCTTGTCGATGACCCGACAATTCGCCCCACCGCACACATCTTCGTTGGCTCAAAGGCTCCCTGGTTCACTATTGCCGACCGGTTACCCCAGCACGAAGCATTGCCGTAAATTAGAGTCCAATGGCCCAATTGCGAAATGACGCCTAACTATGCGTTGGAGCGGGCGTTAGGTCCCACTGGAAACCTCGCACATGACACAACTGGTACGCGCTGCTCTTGATGCGTTCCCTCGTCGTCTGAAGGAGTGCTTCGGGGCGTTTCCGACCGAGATGCGCAATTGGCGACCCGCATCTTGGGAGGGAATACCCAGTGAACACCTTTCCGCGATCGAGCAGCTGTGCCATGTCCGTGACGTAGAGCGCGATGGCTACCACATCCGTATCGGGCGCACGCTGAGCGAAGAAAACCCGGTTCTCGAAGACATTCCGGGCGAGCAACTAGCCATAGAGCGCAGTTACTCGAGCGCAAATTTCAAGGAAGTGATTGATGATTTCATTGTCGCCCGCGCACAGACACTTGACATCGTAGGAGCCTTAGAAGGCCCGCAGCTACGGCGGGTCGCAATCTTTGAAGGTCGGTCAACTACGCTTGAAGGCCTATTGCACTTCCTCTGCAGCCATGACAACCAACATCTCGCTGGCCTTCATTGGTTATTGGGCAGCATGCAGGCATCCACGCGTGAGACCTAACTATGCGATGCAGCGGTCGTCGCGCGTCGTCACGCCGCTTGCAGGAAGTGCATGCGGCTCGCGCAGGATTCGATCAGCAAGCGGTGCGCCGAATGCACACCACCGCTGATCGCAGACGTTAGACGGCGGCTCATCCAATGTGGCCAGAATTCGAGCGCGCAGCAAGAACTGGAAACGTGGATATCATTGAAGGCCAACTCAAGGCGGGCGTACCGATGGATTCGCTCGATGAACACGGACAGACCGCGCTCATGCTGGCCGCTCATAACGGATGTCTAGGTGTGGTTGACTGTTTGGTACGGCATGGCGCTGATCTGAACGTCACGGCGAAATACGGGCTCTCCGCTTTGATGTTGGCGATTGTGGCCAGGCATGAAGCGATTGCCCGAACTCTCGTGCGTGTCGGGGCGGATCTGACGATTCGCGGCACAGGAGCACCAGGATTCTTCGGGAAGAGCGCGTACGATCTAGCTGCGGAGCAAGGAATGGAGTCGCTGTGCAGTGAAATTGCAGTGCGCCAGCATGCCGCCATCTAACTATGCGTTGAAGCTGTCCGTGACAATTTGGCGCTAGTTAGGTTCGTTGTGCGGCCCGCTCAACGCCAACTTTAGGCGCCACAAATAACAGCCTCATTGAGACCTTGTCATGACCACTCGCACCGCCTCCTGCAGTTGTGGCCAACTCCGAGCCGAATTAACGGGCGAACCCCTTCGCATTTCTGTCTGCCACTGTTACGCATGTCAACGTACCAACGTGCGGCTCTACGGTCTTCTACGTCGCGAGCGGCAACGAGCGGCACATCGCCATCCCTGTGGGAGTCCTGGCCGACTCGGGGTTCCCTTCGCTCACCATCTCAGTCTACGAGGAACGCATGCACTCCTGGGTCGCCATGGCCAAAGACATTGAGCACATGGCGTAGGCCCAAAGTGGCGCCCAACCTTTTGCTCGAGCGGACCCACAAGGGCAGGCCGCGCTGCACCGTTTTTTCATCGTCGCGTCCGCGCGGCCTGCCCAACGCGAACGTTAGGTATCACCAAGTTCACCGGTCGTATTGATGTCGATCCCGTTAACGCTTGTGACTGCTCGCCTGACACTGCGCCAGTTCGTGCATGAGGACTGGAGCGCCATGCACGAGCATTACAGCGACCCTGAGTGCACGAAGTATACTTTTCGGCGTACCCTCACCGAGGGAGAAAGTTGGCGGGCCATGGCCAGTATGGTGGGTCACTGGCAGCTGCGCGGTTACGGTCCCTACGCGGTCGTCGAATCAAGTGCTCAAACTGTCATCGGCGCAATTGGACTCTGGTATCCCAACGATTGGCCCGAACCGGAAATCAAGTGGGCCTTGATTCGCAAGCACTGGGGAATGGGCTACGCCTCAGAGGTAGTGCGTGCAGTTCAGAGGATCGCGGTCGTCCATTTCAATGGTAAAGCGCCCATCAGCTTGATCGACTGCGATAACACGCCCTCGATCAAGCTTGCGCTATCAGTCGGGGCGACGTTTGAAAGACAAATGCCGTTTCGCGGTTTGGTATCACAGTTGTACCGTCACCCAACAATGAAAAAGGGTGAAACCTAGCTACGCGATGCAGCGTTCGGCGCCGGTCGTCACGCCGCTAATCGCGGATGTTAGGTGGCAGTTGCAACACAGGGTGTCTGCTGGAACTGGGGAGTATCAACGTGAAATGATATTTAGCCGCTCTGAAGAAGTACGCTGACTTTTCTGGCCGCGCTCAACGTGCGGAGTGTTGGTACTTTGTCCTTTTCCGACCTGACACCAAACGTTAGGCGGCAGCTAAGTAGCAGGCGCACCCGCGTCAGGTGGTACTTGTCAATGCTCTATATGGTCGTAGAACGCTTTAAATCTAATGCAGCAGCAGAAATTTACCGCCGAGCCCGTGCGCACGGTCGTCAACTGCCGCCCGGACTAGAGTATGTTGATAGTTGGGTCGACTTGGACTTTACACGCTGCTTCCAGCTCATGCGTACTGAGGAATCGGAGCTGTTTGAAAAGTGGGTGAGTGCTTGGAGCGATCTGATCGATTTCGAATTTATTCCTGTGCGCACTTCCAGCGAAGCGGCACAGGCAATCGCGTCAAAACTGTGATCACTGTGTGCAATTTTCGCGATCTGCCGCCAATCTGGGCTTTTGCGTGGTTGTTAGGCGTCTCACTTGGCATCAACACATCTTCAAGGGAAATTAGCGATGAGCGGCGATTCTGAAAAAAAGCCCAGAGTGAGTAAGTCATATACCGGTGCTGGAGTCGGTGTTGGTACTGCCGTAGGCGTCGCACTTGGTGTGGCATTTGATCAACTCGCACTAGGCGTTGCATTGGGCGCTGCGTTTGGTGCGGCAATGGATGTTGTGTCGCATGTGCGGAACAAGAACAGCCTATAGGTCCCGTTGACTCACTGCCATGTCACGAGTAGAGACGCCTGACAATGCGTTGGAGCGGTCCGCTCAACTCGGAAGTTAGGTCGCATGGAACTCACGACGTACCTGTTGATCGTGGCAGTCCTCGCAACCGCGGACTTTTGTGCGGTTCCGCTCGATGGAGATGTGGGCGATCCACAGTTCTGTCACCTCAAGGACAGGCGGAAGATAGAGACTCCATTTTTCTCGGTACTTGTCGAACCTGATTTATTCGTCGGCGTCGACCGCGAAGGTCGCCGGCTACGAGTGCAACCCACTCTTCTCAGAGAACAGGCACAATTCACCATCGAGGTTCTGGATGATGTAGATATGTCCAAGTGGTCGGATTGCACCGAACTCACGGAGACCACTGAAGACATCGTCACTTGGCATGATTGCCGCATCGTCTCAAGTGGATTCTACGAACGGCGCCTGGCAGCCCGCATGAGAAACATGCACGTGCTGATTCAGTACGGCTACTCCACCTCGGGCACTGTATTGGCTCCATCATTGGAACGTATGACACAGTCCGTGCGAATCCACGCAACCTGACTATGCATTGCGGCGGTCGTCGCGCCGATGGCGCGCTGCCCCTGATCGCGTATGTTAGAAGGCCAAGATGCGAACAGCAGCCGCAATGCTCGTGTCGCTGATCTCGACTTCCAGTTCTGCCGCGGGAGGGTGCCCAGCTTTTGCTTCGCAAGAGTGGGAGTTTGCGGGCCACCTCGTGAATCTTGTCTTTCCAGGACCACCGAACTACGAAAGCGTTACAAGCGGAGACAAACCAGTGACGCGTTGGTACCTACAACTGTCATGGCCTGCTTGCTTCGCGGAGTACAAACACCTGACCCTATTTCAACTCTCTCCGAAGCCGGAGGAACTGGACAGGTATCGAAAGTTACTCGGCAAGGAAATCAGAGTTAGGGGCACTCTGGAGGAAGGAGTGCCAGGCCGTCACACCACTCCGCTTGTCGTGAACGTCTCTAGCCTCGCCCGCATCGGAAGCGAAGGTTCGTGATGCTGAGCGGGCTGTCGAGCCCGCCCATCATCCGCATCAACGCACCAGCGGAATCCCGGAACCCACCTTGGCTTGCCCGACCATGCTGATCTGGCGGTCGATCTGAATCGCCCTGGCCGCGGTACCGGCCGGCACCACGGACTGGAACTTGCCGAGCCACTTGCTGCGAAGCGCCTGGGCCTTGCCGTCGCATTCGAGCAGTGCACCGACGTAAGCGAGGGAATCGGCTTCCGTGAGCTTCGCGTAGCTGTCGGAATACGCCTGGGTCGCCTTTATCTGGGCGTCGATGATCGCGTTCTGCTCCTTCTGATACTCCTCGAACAGAGGCCAGAACTTGGCCGCTTGCTCGGCCGTGAGCGTCAGCTCCTTGGCCATGACGTCGGCACGCGCGGCCTGCAGTTCATTGCGAAACTTTGTCGCAACCTCTTCAGCGGTCATCTGGGGGGCGGCTGGCGGATTGGCAGCAGGCGCTTCCTGGGCCCAGGCAGGAGCGAAAGTTGCGACAGAAATGATAGCCAGGGCGAGTGACTTGAACATGACGACTCCTGCGGGTTGATCTTCCGCGCTAAGGCGCGGAATCTTACACGACATTTGGCCTCGATCCAGCAATTTGAGCGTCCCGGAAGAACTCATGCCGAATAGGTTCACTCGCTTTCTGGAACACCGCATTCCACCTCCACTCGTGGGGCTCATCATCGCTGGTGCAATGTGGCTTTTCGCGTCGTCGCTTCCCCCGATGCTACCCTTGCCTGCAGCGGTACGCCTGCCGACGGCCGTCATGCTTGCTCTGGCCGGCGTCGCAATAGCACTGAGCGGCGTCATTTCGTTCAGGCGGGCTCAAACAACGGTAAATCCGCTGAAACCGGAAACTTCCACATTCTTGGTTGCCACAGGAATCTATCGATTCACGCGCAACCCGATGTACCTGGGGATGCTGGCGGCGCTGCTGGCCTGGGCTGCGTATCTGCCGTCTGTCTGGGCGCTGCTGGGGCCGGCGGCGTTTGCGATCTTCATCACGCGCTTCCAGATAATTCCTGAGGAAAGGGCATTACATTCATTGTTTGGCGCTGCATTTGTCGAGTACACCCACCGGGTTCGCCGATGGTTATGAGGCCCTGTGAAGGCGGGCCTTGCATGAAGCGCAGCAAGCATCAAGAGGTGAGCACATGAACTACAAGGGCAGCTGCCACTGCGGAAGAGTCGCGATTGAAGTCGAAGGCGAGATCGAGGGAGCCTTGGCGTGCAATTGTTCCATCTGCCAGCGCAAGGGTTCGCTACTTTGGGCCGTTCCGAGAGGGAATCTTCATCTTGTCACACCCGAGGATGCGGCCAGCACGTATACGTTCAACAAGCACGCAATCAAGCACAGGTTTTGCCCCACCTGCGGCATTCATCCGTACAGTGAAGGCACGGACCGCAAGGGCAATGCAATGGCCGCGGTCAACATTCGTTGCCTTGAGGGCGTCGATCTATCGGTCATCCCGGTTCAAAACTACGATGGTCGTTCGCTATAGAAGAAACCACGATGTTCAACTTCCGCTTTGTGTGGCTTGCGATAGTGGTCTTGTCAGTTGCGCCTCTCCAAGCGCGCGCGCAGAGGGCTCCCGCAGCTTCTCCGCTTGTCGGCACGTGGCTCCTGGAAAGCATCGTCGATACTTTGTCGGACGGTTCGCAGGCCTATTGGATGGGTCCGCATCCGACCGGCGCCATCATCTACTCCGCTTCGGGGCACATGAGCGTTCAGTTCATGCGCGATCCTCGGCCGGCGCTCCCTGAAGTTGCGGCAACCGCGGAAGATCGTGCCAAGCTTGCAGGTGCCGATCCGTTCAGAGCACTCGGCGCGCCTGAGCTTCGTGACGTCCTGGGTGGCTACTATGCTTACTTCGGGCGCTATCAGGTTTCGCCGGAGGGCGATGCGATCACGCACTTCGTCGAAACGAGCCTGCGACCAAACGAAGTGGGCGTGTCTTACCAGCGCGCGATACGTATCGAAGGAGACCGGCTATTCATCAGCCTGCCGGCGGAAATCGACGGCGTCTCGCGTCACCGCGTGCTGACGTGGCGCCGGGCACCGTAGGCAACCAGGCAGCCTGCGGTCCCACCATGCGTCTACTACTTGCGGCGGTAGTTCTGGGATCGATGTCGTTCGCCGCGACCGCGGAAGCTGCGCGGACTCAAGTAGCGGACCCGATATCAGAATCCGCGGTGAACGCGCTGTTCTCGAGCTGGACAAGCTCAACCCCGGGCTGCGCCATCGGTATTTCCGTGCATGGCAAGGTCGTACTCGAGAAGTCGTACGGGATGGCGGATCTCGAGCACGATGTCCCGAACACTGCGGACACGATTTTCGAAGCCGGTTCGGTTTCCAAGCAGTTCACTGCGGCAGCGGTTCTCTTGCTTGAAAGGGACGGAAAGTTGTCACTCGACGATCCGGTGCGCAGGTACGTGCCGGAACTGCCCGATTACGGCACCGCAATCACCATCCGCCAGATGCTGCAGCATACGAGCGGTCTGCGGGATTGGGGCAGCATCGAGGAAATTGCGGGATGGCCGCGTGGTTCACGCGTTTACACGCACGCGCATGTTCTCGACATCATCTCCCGGCAGAGCCAGCTGAATTTCACCCCAGGCACCCGCTGGTCCTACAGCAATTCTGGCTACAATCTCGCCGCGATCCTTGTCGCCCGTGTCAGTGGCGAGCCGTTTGCGGAATTCACTCGGAAGCGGATTTTCGAACCATTGGGGATGACCCGGACCTCGTGGCGGGACGACTTTGCCCGTATCGTCAAGGAGCGTGCGGTCGCCTACGCGGCGTCGGACGAGGGCTTCCGGGCCGACATGCCATTCGAAAACGTCCATGGCAATGGAGGCTTGTTGACGACCGTCGGAGATCTCCTGCGCTGGAACGAAAATTTTGTCGAACCGGAAGTTGGCGATGCCGATTTTGTCCGTGCGATGCAGGTGCCGGGCCGCCTGAGCGGCGGCGAGGAACATGGCTACGCCTATGGCCTTGCCGTCAGTCGCTACAGGGGAGTTCCCGAGGTGAGGCACAGCGGCACGACCGCGAGCTACCGGGCATTTCTTGCGCGATATCCGGAAGAGCATCTCTCCATAGCCTTGCTGTGCAATGCCGGCAACAGCACGCCGCGACAGACAGTACACGCAGTCGCGGAGCTCTACCTTGCGGGCTCGCTCGAACCGGAGCCGGTATCGGCCCCGGTCACAATACCCGACGTCGACCTCGACGCAGTCATTGGCTGGTATCGAAACACCGAGACGGGCGACGTGGTGAAGATCGAGCGTCAGGGGAACGTACTACGCCTGGGAGGCGGCACCGAACTCTTAGCTCAATCGTCGAAGCGGTTTACTGATAACGATGGACTGGTGATGGAATTCGATTTTCAAGGCGGCGGGTCGATGGACGCGGGCAATGGCACGATCGTCAAGATCGAGCGGGTCGCGACCGCGACCCCGACAACCGCCGAACTTGCGGCCTTGGCGGGCACCTACACTAGCGACGATGCCGAGACTTCGATGACGGTACGTGTGCGCGACGGTTCCCTGGAGTTGACGCGCCGGCCTGACAGCGTGTTCGGCCTGACACCGCTGTACACAGATGCTTTCGACAGCGAGCTGGGAACGATCGTATTCAGGCGTGACGGCGCCGGACGTCCGGTCGCGTTCAGCGTCGTGCGGGAGCGTGTGTGGGATTTGCGCTTTGAGCGCTGACGCAGCGCTCGCATTCGTGCTTTTGGACTACCGCCGCCACGAATCGTGGCGGCGGTAGACGGTGTCAGGCTGACTTCCCAAAGACTCCCACCATACGCAGGATCCAGATCAACAGCGCTGCGCCCACGACCGCAACCACGAAGCGCAGGATGCCGCCGGTAGGCGCAAGACCCAATACCCCTGCAAGCCAGTAGCCCAGTATCGAGCCCACGATTCCAACGAGCACGTTGGCAATCATGCCCATCTGTGCGTTCGTCTTCATGAGGATGCTTGCCAGCCAGCCGACGATTCCACCGATTATCAGTGTGATGATCCAGTCCATTTTGCTCACTCCCCTGTTTGCTAACGCCACGGACCCTGCGCCGAAGCGCGCGGCTCCTTCACCGTATCGAGCCGCTACATGCTACGCCTCAATCTGGTTCCATCGCGAAACAAGTGACGCCCTTGATGGAGTTACCGCCTATCCGTCTTAGTCCTACAATGACTTGCTCCGTTCGCTGATTGTCAGAGAGGATCCGATGACGCACTCGCGTCCAGACCGCTCCCTCAAGCTCCGCGCAATCGTCCTTGCGCTCGTTACGTTCGTGGTCCTGCATGTCCTGCTGCTGGTCGCCGCGCGCGCGCTTGCAGCGACCCCGGAACGCGCCGCGACGCTCGTTCCGATACTCAACGTCGCGGCCTATCTGATCTACTTGATTGCGGGATTCGTCGCCGGCGCATTCGCAAAGGCCGCCGCGATTCTGCACGGCGTCACGGCCGGCTTTTTTGCCGCTCTCATTGCAACCGTCTTCTTCGGTTCCACGGAGACCGCTGCGGCCGCCATTGCGGTCCTGATCGCCAATGGCGTCATATTCGGCGGAATCGGTGGAGCCTGCTCCCTCCTCCTTGCCGGCGAAGATCCGAAGGAGCCCGCTTGATCTCCCACACCCGGCCTTGAAAGCGTCCGCTTCATCCACGCATCGCGCAACCCTTCTGCCTGGCTTGCTACTCCTGTACGCAGCTGCAAGCCTGCTGCACTTCGCTCATAACGCGGAGTACCTCGGGGACTACCCCAACCTTCCAGTCTGGTTGACGAGAGGCGACATCTATCTTGCCTGGGGCGCCCAGACATTGGTCGGCGTTCTCGGTTATGTGCTGTACCGCTCCGATTGGAGATTCACCGGGCTCATCTTGCTCGGCGTCTATGCCGGTTTCGGGTTCGACGGGCTCCTGCATTACACGCGTGCGCCCTTCGATGCGCATTCGACAGCGATGAATTTCACGATCTGGTTCGAAGTGGTGACCGCCGCGCTGCTCCTTGTCTGCGTATTGCGCCTCGCCATGACTTCGATTCAACGACGCGAGCTTCCCGCGGGTGCGCTCCTACGCCGGTATCTGGGCGGAGGCGCCTACACGGATTGCTACGTCACGGAGATCGTCAGGCGCGTTTCTCATGCGGAGTATGTCGTCGCTTTCTATACGACACCGGTGTTCAAGCTCGAGCGTCTGCTTCTCGCGTGGTTCGTCGCCCGGCCGTCCACGGACGCGCAGGCCCAGGCCCTCGCCACCGGCGCGCTCAATAGCTTCGCCGCGTGGCAGGTGGAAGCCCGCGCCGACGGCCAACTGCTCCTGTCCGACGTCTGGGGCCGCACGCGATCCTGGCTGATGGTCGACGAGGTCCACGTCAACGGCGCACCGGGATCGCGCCTTTACTTTGGGACGGCCATCGTCCCGGTTATCGACTCGGGTTCGGGGCAGGCAACACTGGGATTCACCTTTCGTGCTTTGCTCGGTTTTCATAAGCTCTATTCCCGAGTTCTCCTGCAGGCGGCGAGCCGCCGGTTGATGCGGCATTCGATCAGAGAGGAAACGCGAACATGAAGCTCCAGGGCGGATGTCTATGTGGCGGAATCCGATATGAAATCGACGGCCCGTTGACGGAGGTCGGCAACTGCCACTGCTCCATGTGCCGGCGGTTTCATGGCGCCGCATTCGGAACCTATGGAAAGGTCAGTGCCGAGAATTTTCGCTGGCTGTCGGGTCAGGATCTGCTGTCGACCTACGAGACTTCGCCGGGCATTGGCTGGGCGTTCTGTCGCGTCTGCGGATCCAGTATTGGAATGCCATACCGCGGAAAACTCAGTGAGGTGACCTTGGGTACGCTCGATGCCGACCCCGGCGTGCGTCCGACGGTGCACATCTTCGTCGGCTCCAAGGCCTCCTGGTACGAGATCACCGATTCCCTCCCGCAGCACGACACGTGGCCGCCTGGTCGCGGACAGACGTGACATGAACATCTTCGTCTTCGCCCGGCTTCACGCCAAGCCTGGCAAGCGGAATGAAGTTCAGCAGGCGATGTTCGAGATCCAGGCGCCGACGCGACTGGAGCCGGGCTGCCTGAGCTACGGCGCGTTTCAATCCGTCCGCGACCCGGACGAGTACTACATTCATACGCGCTGGTCGGATGTGGCCGCGTTCGAGCGCCACGCGGAATTGCCGCATACGGTGCATTTCGTTGAAACCGTCGAGCCATTGCTTGATCACTCCTTCAAAGTCACACTCTCGGAGCAGCTCTGGTAGCCGGTACGAATCAGTCATGAGCGATAAGGACTTGCGGCCGCCCGTCTGGGTCGGGCATGTCGTACTCGAGACCGACCGGCTGGAAGAGTCCGCCGAATTCATGCGCACGATCGGAATGAGGACCGTATTTCCCGGGCCGAACGTCGCAGTATTCGAATTGCGCGGGGGCACCCACCTGATCCTGATCGCGAAGGAGAAAGTGACGCCCGCCGATGCCCCCTTCGACCTGATGGTCGACGACCTTCATGCAACGCACCGGCATTTCGCCTCGCTCGGTCTCGCGCCGACACCGATCGAAGCCGTGCCAAAGATCGATCACGAGCTATTCAGGGTCCGCGAACCGGCGGGGCACGTCATTACCTTCTACTCGAATCATGTCTCTGGCGGTCCCGTTTGAATCCCGAGACTCGCTACGTCAAAAGCGGTGACGTCCACATCGCCTACCAGGTCGTCGGCGACGGCCCGATCGATCTCGTGTTCGTGCCGGGCTTCGTATCCCATCTGGAGTACCAGTGGGAACTTCCCGCCGGCGCCCGCCTGTTCGAACGCCTTGCAAGCTTTTCGCGACTTATCCGCTTCGACAAGCGCGGAACGGGACTCTCCGACCGGGTGCTGGAAGTGCCGACACTCGAGCAGCGAATGGATGACGTGCGAATCGTCATGGATGCCGTCGGCTCGAAGCGCGCAGCGGTGTTCGGCATCTCGGAAGGCGGCCCGATGTCCGCCCTGTTTGCAGCGACGTATCCCGAGAGGACGGCAGCACTCATTCTCTATGGCACATTCGCGCGATCCGCCTGGGCCGAAGATCATCCCTGGGGCCGAACGGCGGCCGAGCATCAGTCCCGGCAGGAACACCTCGGCCGGACCTGGGGAACGGGTCAGATCGTGGATACCTTCGCGCCGAGCGATGCCGGCAATGCGGCGGTCCGGCGATGGTGGGGAAATTTCGAGCGACTGAGCGCGAGCCCCGGCGCGATGCTCGCGGTCATACGCATGAACTACGAAATCGACGCTCGGCATGTCCTGCCGCTGGTTCAGTCCCCAACGCTGATACTGCATCGGTCCGACGACAAGGTCGTGAACGTCGAACAGGCCCGCTACCTGGCACGGAACATTCCGAACGCGCGATTCGTCGAGCTTCCGGGATCGGATCATGTGCCGTGGGCCGGCAACGTGGACGAGATCACGAACGAGATCCAGGAGTTTCTCACCGGCGCGCGGACCGCAGCTGAACCCGACCGCGTGCTCGCGACGCTCGTGTTCACGGATCTCGTAGACTCCACGAAGCGCGCGGCGAGTCTCGGCGACCAGCGCTGGCGCGGCCTGCTCGAGCAGCATCATGCGGCGATACGTCGCGAGCTCGCCCGTTTTCGCGGGCGCGAGATCGACTGTGCGGGCGACGGCTTTCTCGCGACATTCGACGGACCGGCCCGCGCGGTGCGCTGTGCGACCGCCATACGAGATGCGGTCGCCGCGCTTGGACTCGAAGTGCGGGCCGGCCTGCACACCGGCGAAGTGGAACTGATGGGCCCGAAAGTCGGCGGCATCGCGGTCCACATCGGCGCGCGCGTCGCCGCCGAAGCGAAGGCCGGCGAGATTCTCGTTTCGCATACTGTCAAGGACCTGGTTGCCGGCTCGGGTCTCCGGTTCGCCGATCATGGCGCGCATGCGCTCAAGGGCGTCCCGGGCGAGTGGCATCTCTTCTCTGTCGATTCGGAGTTCACATGATCGCCATACGCCACGCCGAACCGTCCGACATCCCGACTCTGGTCGACCTCATGCAAGAGCTCGGCTATCCCGCTGATGCCGACACGCTCGGTAGCAAGCTCGAGGCATTCGACGCCAGCAACATGGACGCACTGCTCGTCGCCGAAAAAGACGACACCGTCGTCGCCTGCATCGGACTGCATGCGATGGAGCTGCTGCCATCCGGCAAGCTCGGCCGAATCTCCGCAATCGTGGTCGCGCCCAAGGCCCGGCGCCAGGGCATCGGAAAGCGCCTTCTGGATGCGGCCATCACCTACTTCGACTCGCAGGAATGCACGCTGGTCGAAGTCACGAGCGGCGAGAAGCGACAGGAGGCGCATGCGCTCTATCGCGCGTTCGGTTTCGCCGAGAAACGCAGCCGATTCGTCATCAAACTCGCGGCTGGCAGCTGAGGAGTTCGAATGTCGCTATTCAGGAAGATCCGGGGTGACGGCGCCCCGCTCCCGCCGAAAGCGAGCCTGAAATCCGCCGCGCTAGCGTGGCTCGGTGGTTTCCTCGCCATCGCGACGGTCGCGATACTGAGCGATCAACTGGCGATCGCCCTCGTGCTCGGCTCTTTCGGCGCGTCCTGCGTGCTGGTATTCGGCTTTCCCGACGTACCGTTTGCGCAGCCAAGGAACGTGATTCTCGGCCACTTCCTGAGTTCGCTGATCGGTCTTGCGTTCCTGGCGGCTTTCGGTCCGCATTGGTGGTCGGTCGCGCCTGCCGTCGGCACGGCCATCGCAGTCATGATGCTGACGCGCACCGTTCATCCGCCCGCGGGCTCCAACCCAGTCATCGTTTTCCTGTTGCAGCCGGGCTGGTCCTTCCTGTGGTTTCCGACGCTGGTCGGCGCGCTCATCGTCGTGGCCGTCGCGCTCATCTACAACAACGTCACTCGCGACGCGGCGTATCCGAAATACTGGTAAATCCTCCGGAAGCCTGGTCGTGACACCCTGGTACCGCGGCATCACGCCGGAGCAATGGCGGGCGCTTGTCGCCGCCAAGCTCGGCTGGGTGCTCGACGCGATGGATTTCCTGCTCTACGTGATGGCGCTTGGCCATCTCAAGGCGTACTTCGAATTCGACGACGGAACCGCGGGGCTCCTCGGCACGATCACGCTGCTCGTCTCGGCATTCGGCGGCCTCCTCTTCGGCGTCATCGCGGATCGCTTCGGCCGCGCGCGGGCTCTCACCTGGACCATCCTGATCTTTTCGCTCTGCTCGCTCGGCGCGGCCACGTCGCAGACCTTGATCCAGCTGCTCCTCTGGCGGCTCCTGCTCGGCATCGGCATGGGCGGCGAATGGGCTTCCGGCGCGGCGCTCGTCAGCGAGACCTGGCCGCCGGAACACCGCACGAAGGCGGTCGCGATCATGCAGTCGGGCTGGGCGCTCGGTTACATCCTTGCCGCCATGCTCGCGGCGCTCATCCTCGATGTGCTGCCGCTCGGCGACGAAGCCTGGCGCTGGCTCTTCGTCGCGGGCGTGCTGCCGGCGTTTTTCACGTTCTGGATCCGCCGGCGCGTGCAGGAGCCGGCCGTGTGGGTCCGGCGCAGCAAGTCCGCGACACCGCGGGCGAACCCGTTCGCAATCCTTTTCAGTCCGGATCTCCGCGCGCGCACCGCGCTCGCGATCATCCTCACGGCCTGCGTGCAGTTCGGTTACTGGGGCCTCTTCTTCTGGCTGCCGTCGTTTCTTGCGCGGCCGATCGACCAGGGCGGCGCGGGCATGACGATCCTGCGCTCGATGGCCTGGATCATTCCGATGCAGGTTGGCGCCTACCTCGGCTACCTCTCCTTCGGGTTCATCGCAGACTGGATCGGCCGGCGCCGCGCCTTCATCCTGTTCCTTACGACCGTCGCGATACTCGTACCTATCTATGGGCAGCTCGCCCGCAGTCCGCTCTCGCTGATGCTGCTCGGACCCGTCATCGGATTCGCCGGCCACGGCTATTTCAGTGTGTTCGGCGCATTCCTGGCTGAGCTATTTCCGACCGAGGCGAGGGCCACCGGCCTCGGGCTTGCTTACAATGGCGGCAGGGCACTGGGCGCGCTCGCGCCGTTCACCATCGGCGTGCTCGCGACCCTGCCGCAGGTCGGCATTGGTTCCGCGCTCGGGCTGACTTCCGCGTTCTTTCTCGCGGGTGCGCTCCTGATGCTGGCGTTTCCTGATACGAGTCGACAACCCCTGGAGTGAGGATCGCGTGATCGAACGCCTGAAGCCGCCGGTCTCCGAAGCCGACCTGCACTCGCTCGCGGTGCTGCTCGTCGATGCCGTCGAATCCGGCGCGGCCGTCAGTTTTCTCGCGACGCTCACACCTGGCCAGGCGGAAGTCTGGTGGCGGCGCAGCCTCTCTACGCCCGCGTCCGGCGCGATCGTCCTCGTTGCCCGCGATGCGGAGGGCATCGTCGGCGTGGTACAGCTTCATCCGGCCTGGGCGCCCAATCAGCCGCACCGCGCGGATGTCGCAAAGCTCCTCGTGCACCGGCGGGCGCGCCGCCGCGGCGTCGGCTCGCAATTGATGCAGGCGCTCGAAACCGAGGCACGGGCTGCGGATTTTCGCCTGTTGACGCTCGACTCGAAGCGCGGGGATGCGGGGGAGAATCTTTATCGCCGGCTCGGCTGGACGACCGTGGGAACGATTCCGCGGTATGCGCTCGATCCGGACGGCGTGACGCCGCACGACACGGTCGTCTTCTACAAAGAGCTGCGGCCGGGCTGATCGAGGTCGCATGGAAACTGCAAGCGACACGGAAGCCTGGGCGCAGATCACGAACCAGCTCGATTTCCACCGGCGGCGTCCGACGCATACCTGGATCGACACGCTGAACCGCCTGTGGCGGAAAAACCGCTTCGTAATGACGATGGACGGGATATTGCGGCTGCCCGAGCCGCCGCCGGTATTGACCCGAGAAATGCTCTCGGTCTCGGCCGCGAAATGGCCGCTCGATCAACTGGCGCCGCTCGTGCATCCCGACGCCCATGACCGCGCGCGTCCGAAACGCGACGACCTGCCTATCCTCATCCTCGAGTGGACGGGCGCATACTTTCTCATCGACGGCATCAACCGGATCAATCGGCGCGTGCGCGACCGCGACCCCGGACCGCACGATGTCATCGTCATCCACGGGAGAAAAACTTGAACACCGGCCGCAGATTCGGTTCCTACTGTTTTGCCGTCCTCCTCGTCGCCGCGAGCGCGGCGCAGGCCCTCGAAGTTCCTGTCGAGCCCGCGCAATGGAAGTCCGACGATGCGCAGATCCGCCGGAACCTCGATGGCTCGGTTGCCGCCTTCAATCTCGGCGACCTGGCCGGGCACCTTGCGATCTATGACGCAGACGTGAACTTCATGACGAAAAACGGGCCGCGCCCGGGTATCGCGCCGATCGAGAAAGCCTTTCGCGAAGCCTACTTCCGCGACGGCAAGCCAAGACAGCAGCTGCGCTTCGAGCAACTGGCGGTGCGCCCGCTTACGGCAGACGTGGCACTCGCAACCGCGCGATTCGTGCTGTCCGGGGGCGAGGAGCCCGAACAGACCGGCTGGTTCACGCTTGTCTGGGTTCGTACGCCCGCCGGCTGGAAAGCGGTGCACGACCACTCGGGCTAGCTCGCAAAACGCGCCGGATTTGAGATAATCCGCGGCCTGCCGGAACACGGATCAGGGATGTCCTATCAACTGACCATCGTCGAGAAGCCGACCTATCTGCACGCCATCGTGACCGGGCCGAACACGATGGAAAACGTCGTGGGCTACCTGCAGGAACTGCAGCGCGCGTGCGAGTCGCGCCAGATCTTCAACGTGCTGATCGAGGAAAACCTCATCGGACGGCGGCTCGAGACCTGGGACGTGTACCAGATCGCCGCCGAAGGCAGCGCGCGAGCGCGCGGGCTCTTCAACGCAGTCGCCTTCGTCGACGTCAATGCCGGCGGCGAAATGATGAAGTTTGCGGAGACCGTTGCGAACAACCGCGGCGTGCCGATGACCGCGTTCGCCACCGTCGCCGAGGCGGAGAAGTGGCTTACCGGCAAGCTGCGCGGATGACGGCAAGCGGTCATGCCATCGTCTGGGAATTCGAAGTCAGGGAATCCCGGCGGCCCGAATTCGAGGATCATTATGGGCCGGAGGGCAGCTGGGCACGGCTGTTCCGCGCGGCTCCCGGCTACGTCTCGACCGAGCTCCTGAACGACCGCGACAATCCGCTTCGCTACGTCACGATCGACCATTGGTCGGATCGCGAGCAGTGGTTCGAATTCCGCCGGCGGCACGCGAAGGAGTACGAGGCCCTCGACAGGCAATGCGAGGAACTCACCACCCGTGAAGCGCCGCTCGGGGAATACGACCGGCGCTGATCATGCATCTCGACTGCGGCTCCTGCATCGTGCGCGACTGGCGGGACGGCGATCGCGAATCGCTCGTCCGCTTCGCCAACAATCGCCGCGTCTGGCGCAATCTCAAGGACCGATTCCCGCACCCGTACACGGACGCGGACGCGGTGGCGTGGCTCTCGCTCGCTCGCACGAATCCGGAACGGACCGGCTGGGCCATCGAGGTCGACAACATGTCGGTCGGGGGAATCGGCCTGGTTGCACTCGCGGACGTACATGCACGCTCGGCCCATATCGGCTACTGGCTGGGCGAACCCTATTGGGGGCGGGGCATCTCGACGGCTGCCGTGCGCGCGGTGTCCGACGATGCGCTAGGGCGTCTTGGATTCCTGCGGCTCGAAGCGCCGGTCTTCGCCTGGAACCCGGCGTCGATGCGGGTGCTCGAGAAATGCGGTTTTGCTCGAGAGGGGGTAATGAAGAAAAGCGTGCTCAAGGACGGCGAATTGATCGACAGCATGCTGTACGCACGGGTGGCAGCGTGACGGGCAACGTCAATTATCCGCTCACCGGCGGTTGCGATTGCAGGTCCGTGCGTTACCGGATCGAAACTCGGCCGCTTTTCGTGCATTGCTGTCATTGCCGCTGGTGCCAGCGCGAGTCCGGCGCGTCGTACGCATTGAACGCGATGATCGAGTCCGATCGCGTCGCGCTCCTCGCCGGCGAGCCCGAACTCGTGGACACGCCCTCGGAAAGCGGACGGGGCCAGAAGATCGCGCGCTGCCCGAAGTGCCGCATCTCGGTCTGGAGCCATTATGCGGGTGGCGGGTCCGCGGTTCGCTTCGTCCGCGTCGGCACACTCGACCAGCCGGACCTGCTGCCACCCGACATTCATATTTTCACGTCGTCGAAGCAGCCCTGGGTGGTGCTCCCGCCGGACATGCCGGCGGTTCCGGAATACTACGACCGAAATCAGTACTGGCCGAAAGAAAGCCTCGCGCGCCGCGAAACGCTGCTCGCGAAGCTCGCGGCGGAACGGCCCGCATGAGAAACTGGCGCGGCTGACGGGAAGTTCGCCGAATCATGAAATGCCCGACTGGAATCCTTGCCGCGATCTGCATCGCAGTACTTCAGACGTCTGTCGCGCAGGCCCAGGATCACCCGCTCCTGTCCGCCTACGCGGGCTCGACGATCGAAAGCCGCAAGGTCGAGGAATTCGGCAATTACAAGCTTGTGAAAGGTCGTGACGAGAAGGGCGGCTTCGTCTCCGAAGAGCTCAAGGGCAAGCTCACGCGCATCGTCTATCGCAACCCGCCCGATCGTTCAACGCTGGAGATCTTCACCAACTACGAAAAGGCGCTGACAGGCAAGGGCATGGGCACGAAGTGGCGATGCGAACTCGACGAATGCGGCCCGGCGTTCGCGCGGAGCGCCTGGGGCCGGTTCAACGGACTGTTCGCGGCCGCCGACGGCGATCCGCGTTATCTCGCCGGACGTGTCACGGGCGGCAAAACCATCGCATATCTCGCCGTCATGGTCGGGCGCGCCCGCACCCAGGTGGACGTCGTCGAGATCGCAGCGATGCAGGGGGGCATGGTCGCGGTCGATGCCGCCGGCCTTGGCGCGGGACTCGATCGCGACGGGCGAGTGAGCGTCTACGGCATTTACTTCGAGTACCAACCAGTCCAGGATCAAGCCGGAATCCAGGGCGACGCTCGACGAAATCGCGGCCTTGCTCAAGGCTCGTCCCGCACTCAGCCTCTACGTGGTCGGGCATACCGACATGACCGGCGCACTCGCCAACAACCGTACGCTGTCAGAAGCCCGCGCTCGCGCCGTCGTGAACGCCCTGGTAAAGAATTACGGCATCGCCGCCGCGCGTCTCGAGGGCCACGGTGTCGGTCCGCTCGCACCGGTTGCTTCGAATGCCGCGGAGGCCGGAAGGGCCAAGAATCGCCGTGTCGAACTGGTGGAGAGGAAGTGAAATGAGCGAACCGATCTCGAGAAGTCTCGTGGTGCTCGGTGCGAGCCTGTTGCTCGGCATGATCGCCCTCGGCTGGCTGCTCGGCCATGCGGCAATCAAGGTCAAGAGGCTCGAGCGCACGGTGGCCGTGAAGGGCCTGTCGGAGCGCGAAGTGCCCGCCGACATCGCAATCTGGCCGCTGACGTTCCAGGAGGCCAGCAACGATCTCAATGCGCTCTTCGACGCGCTTCAGCGCAAGAACGGGCTGATCACCAAGTTCCTCGCCGGCCACGGCATCGCCCCTGAGGCCATTTCGGTCGCGGCGCCGACCGTCAACGACCTGTACGCGCAGTCCTACGGCGACAAGAGCAACATCGTGTACCGCTATACGGCGAATTCGACGGTGACCGTCTATTCGACCGACGTCGAGGCCGTGCGCAAGGCAATGAAGGACGTCATTACGCTCGGCAAGCAGGGCGTCGCGCTTTCGGGTGAGGGCTACCAGAACCAGACCCAGTTCGAGTTCTCCGGACTCGCGAAACTCAAGCCCGAGATGATCGAGGAAGCGACCAAGAACGCGCGCGCCGTCGCCGAGAAGTTCGCGGAGGACTCTGAGAGCCGCCTGGGCAAGATCCGCTCCGCACAACAGGGCCAGTTCTCGATCGAGAATCGCGACAGCACGACGCCGCACATCAAGAAAGTGCGGGTCGTCTCGACTGTCGAGTATTACCTCGCCGATTGAACATGGTCGAACACGTCGAAACGGACGAGGCCATCGCGGCCTGCTATGACGTGATGGCGGAACTCCGCCCGAACGTCTCGCGGGCCGAGTTCCTGCCGGTCATCCGCGCCCTGCAGGCCGACGGCCTGCGTCTCGCCTGTATCCGCGCGGACGGCCGCGTGGTCGCGGTCGGGGGCTACCGGCTGTCGACCAACCTCTTCTACGGCAGGCATCTCTACGTCGACGATCTCGTGACTTCCGATTCCGAGCGTTCAAAGGGTTACGGAAAGGAACTGCTCGCGTGGCTGCGCGCGCTCGCGGTCGAGAACGACTGCGACGCGTTTCATCTCGATTCCGGCGTGCAGCGCAAGCGCGCCCACCAGTTCTACCTGCGTGAAGGCCTCGAGCTCAGCAGCTACCACTTCAGCGAGCAGCTGAAGCCGCGGTCCTGAGCCTTGCGCGCCGTCGTTGCGCGGGAGGCGCTACCTCCTCGTGTCCTGACGCATGCGACGCTCGCGGACGGCGCGCGCGCTCTCGCCCGGCGCGATCGCGACCTGGCGGCGCTGCTCGCGAAAAACGGCCTGCCGCCGATGTGGGCGCGCCGCCCAGGATTCCCGACGCTGATTCATATCGTGATCGAGCAGCAGGTCTCGATCCTCGCGGCGCGAAGCCTCTTCCGCCGCATCCGCGCGCAGCTGGGCGACATGACGCCGGAGCTCGTCGCCGGCCGCGGGATCCCGGGACTGCATCGACTCGGACTGACACGACAGAAAGCCTCGTATTGCCACGGTCTCGCGCACGCGATTCTTGACGGGAGCCTCAGCCTCTCCGCCATTGCCCGCCGCGACGACACCGCGGGACGCGATGCACTGCTCGCGCTTAGGGGCATCGGGCCGTGGAGTGCCGACATCTATTACCTCATGGCGCTCCGGCGTCCCGATGTCTGGCCGGTCGGGGATCTCGCACTCGCGGTCGCGCTTCACGAGGTCAAGGGCCTGCGCGCCCGGCCGGATGCGCGGGAGCAGCTCGCGATGAGCGCGGGCTGGGCACCCTGGCGCTCGGTCGCGGCGCGGCTTCTGTGGCATTACTATCTGACCACGCGCAGCACGCGACGCAAAAAGGAGTAGACATGGACCGGAAGGCATCCGCCGCCTGGCAGGGCGGCCTCAAGGACGGCAAGGGCACACTCACGACAGAGAGCAAAGTCCTCTCCGCAACTCCCTATTCATTCAGCACGCGATTCGAAGGCACGCCGGGCACGAATCCCGAGGAGTTGCTCGCGGCCGCGCATGCGGGCTGCTTTACGATGGCGCTCTCGATGATGCTCGGCGAGTCCGGCATCGTCGCGGCTCAGATCGACACCACCGCAACCGTCTCGCTCGAGAAACTGGAGACGGGATTTACGATCACGCGCGTGAATCTTGACGTCGGCGTTCGCGCGCCCGGCGCGGATCGCGCAAAGTTCGACGCGGCCGCGGCGAAAGCGAAGGCGGGCTGCCCGCTCAGCAAGGTGCTGAAGGCGGATATTTCCATGACGGCGCGGCTCGAGGCCTGAAGCCGAGGATGCCGACGCCCTTTCACCTCGCGATCCGGGTCCGCGACCTGGCCTCATCGCGCGCGTTCTACGGCGGGCTGCTGGACTGCCCGGAGGGCCGCAGCTCGGACGACTGGGTCGATTTCGATTTTTTCGGCCATCAGCTCGTCTGTCACGTCGCCGGCAAGACGCAGCCCGACATTGCAACCCGCAATCCGGTCGACGGACACGACGTGCCGGTGCCGCACTTCGGCATGGTGCTCGAGATGCCAGACTGGGAAGCGCTTGCCGCGCGGCTGAAAAGCGCGGGCGTCGAGTTCGTCATCGAGCCGCACGTGCGATTCCCGGGCAAGCCGGGCGAGCAGGCGACGATGTTCCTGATCGATCCGAGCGGCAACGCGCTCGAATTCAAGGCGTTCCGCGACATCGCGGGACAGTTGTTCGAACGATAAGACTGTCAGGGGGTTTTTCATGTCCATTGCACAATCGATCATCGCGGCGTCCGCGTGCCTGCTCGCAGGTGCGAATGCCGTGGCGGCCACGCGACCGACCGACGCCGAGATCTCGGCGCTCGTCGACCGGTACCAGGCGGCTAGCATCGCGCAGCGGCAGGACATGCATCGCAATCCGGAGCTCTCGAACCGAGAGCAGCGCACCGGCGCGCTGGTCGCGGAGCACTTGAAGAAGCTCGGCATCGAGGTGAAGACCGGCATCGCGCATACGGGTGTCGTCGGCATCCTGAAGGGCGGCCTGCCCGGCAGGACGATCGCCGTGCGCGCCGACATGGATGGCCTGCCGGTGACCGAGAAAACCGACTACCCGTTCAAGTCCAAGCTGCGAAGCACCTATCTCGACAAGGACGTCGGCGTCATGCACGCCTGCGGACACGACGTGCACACGGCAGCCCTGCTCGGCACGGCCTCGATACTCGCCTCGGTGCGCGAGCAACTGCCGGGCACCGTGATGTTCATCTTCCAGCCCGCCGAGGAAGGCGTGCCCGCTGGCGAGCGAGGCGGCGCGCGGATGATGGTCGAGGACGGCATCTTCGCAAAGATCAAGCCGGACGCCGTGATCGCGTTCCACACGAACGGCGTGCCGCCGGACGCCGACGGCGACGAGGAGCTGCTCGGCACGGTCGCCTATTCGGTGGGGCCCGCGTATGCGGCCGCGACGCGCTGGGAGGCGACCGTGAAGGGCCGCCAGGCGCACGGCTCCGCGCCGCATCTCAGCGTCGACCCGATCGTCACGGCGTCCGGGATCGTCATGGCGCTGCAGACGATCCGCTCGCGCATCCTTTCCCCGCTCTCGGAAAACGTCATCACGGTCGGCATCTTCAGGAGTGGCGAGCGCCACAACATCATCCCGGAGTCCGCCCAGCTCGGCGGCACGATCCGCACCTTCGATGACGCCACGCTCGAGACGATCGAGACGCGCATGCGCGAGATCTTCGACGGCCACACGAAGGCGGCACACGCAACGTACGAGCTTTCCTTCGACACCGGCCATCCGATGACGGTCAACAACGCCGAGCTGACGGCCGAGCTCGTGCCGACGCTCGAGCGACTGATCGGCAAGGACAGGGTCCGACTGAAGCCGCCGATCACGGGCGCCGAGGACTTTTCGTACTTTGCGAACGTCGTACCGGGCTTCTACTTCCGGCTTGGCGTCGTGCCGGAGGGGAAGACGTCGGGTGGCCACCACACGCCGACCTTCTACGCGGACGACGAGTCGGTGCCGATCGCGATGCGCCTGATGACCTCGCTCGTCATTGATTACCTGGCCGGCAACGCGCCCTAGCCCGGAGGAGCCCGTGTCCCAGCTCGTTGAATGCGTCCCGAATTTCTCCGAGGGGCGCGACAAGTCGGTGATCGATGCGATCGCGCGCGCGATCTCCGGGGTGAGCGGCGTGCGGCTGCTCGACGTGGACCCGGGCGCCGACACGAATCGCACGGTGTACACTTTCGTCGGCACCCTCGACGCGGCAAGCGAGGCCGCCTTCTGCGCCGCGACCGCGGGCGCGGAGCTCATCGACATGTCGAAGCACCATGGCGCCCACCCGCGCATGGGCGCCCTCGACGTCTGCCCGATCGTGCCGGTTTCCGGCGTGACGATGGACCAATGCGTCGAGGTGGCGCGGGCACTGGGCCGGCGACTCGCCGAGGCGCTGGCGCTGCCGGTCTATTTCTACGAATTTGCGGCGACGCGGCCCGAGCGCCGCAACCTCGCCGATATCCGCGCCGGCGAATACGAGGGCCTGCGGCAGAAGCTCGCCGATCCGAACTGGGCGCCGGATGCCGGCCCGGCGACCTTCAACGAGCGGCTCGGCGCCACGGTCGTCGGCGCTCGCGAGTTTCTCATTGCCTACAATGTCAACGTCAATACGCGCGAGCAGAAGCTGGCCAACGAGGTCGCGCTCAACATCCGCGAAGCGGGGCGCCTGAAACGCGATTCGCAGAACCGGATCGTCACCGACAAGCAGGGCCAGCAGTTGCGTGTGCCGGGCCGCCTCAAGGCAGTGCGCGCGATCGGCTGGTACATCGAGCAGTACCGCCAGGCCCAGGTATCGATCAATCTCCTGAGCTACCGGACGACGCCGCTCCACGAGGTCTTCGAAACCGCGCGCGAGGAAGCCTCGAAGCTCGGCCTCGCAGTGACGGGCTCCGAGCTCGTCGGCCTCACGCCGCTCGAGCCCCTGGTGGAAGCGGGTCGTTTCTATCTGCGCAAGCAGGGGCGGTCGACCGGACTGCCGGAGCGCGAGCTGGTGGAGCTCGCCATCCAGTCGCTGGGACTCGCCCAGCTTGCTCCCTTCGACCCCGATAAGCGGGTCATCGAGTACGCTGTCCGCGTGGCGGCACCGCTGGCATCCCTGACCGTCGAGCGCTTCGTCGACGAGGTTTCGAGCAACTCGCCGGCTCCAGGCGGCGGCTCGGTCGCGGCGCTGGCCGGCAGCCTCGGCGCCGCGCTTGCGGCGATGGTCGCCAATCTCACGGTCGGCAAGGCAGGCTACGAGTCGGCATGGGCGTCTTCGTCGTCGCTTGCGGAGCGTGCACAGAAGCTGAAGGCTACGTTGCTGCGCGCAGTCGACGACGACACCCAGGCTTTCGACGACGTGCTGGCCGCCATGCGCCTGCCGAAGGGCACCGAGGAAGAGAAGAGCACGCGCGCGGCGGCTATCGCGGCCGCCTACGAGAAGGCGACGGCGGTTCCGCTGGCCACGGCGCGACTGTGTCTCCAGGCACTCGAGTTGACCGAGGAGGCCGCCGTGACCGGGAACCGGAATTCTGCTTCGGACGCCGGCGTCGGCGCGCTGCTCGCAAGGGCCGGGCTCGACGCCGCCATCCTGAACGTTCGCATCAACCTGCCGTCGGTGCGGGAGGGCGCGTTCAAGTCCGCCACTCTCGCCGAGTTAGCCGAACTTCAGGCGAAGTCCGCGGGTCCGCTGGCGCGGACGCTTGCCGCCGTGGATGCGGGCCTGAAGGCCTGAGCGATTTTACGGCGGCGACTCCTCGCTCACTTTCGGCCGGCCGCGGACACGGTTGACGACATCGGTCGCCGTCGCGCGGAGTTTTCGCAGCCAGTAGCGCGCCCAGGCGAACTCGAGTCCGAGCACGCCGAGTCCGATCGGAATCACGACGATCGCGGGTCCCGGCAGCACCACCATCGCGATGCCGAGCACGAGGATGCTGCCGCCGATGACTGCGACCGCGATGCGGCGCGCCCACTTGTACGTGATCGTACGGCGGAGAAAATTGCGCAGCTGCCATCTCATGGCGAGGAATGCCCGACAAACGCCTCGATGAGCCGCGCGACCGCGCGCGGCTCTTCATGATGCAGCATGTGCCCGGCGCCGGCCACCGTTTCCACGTGAAGATCCCGGATCAGCGGCCGTAAGGATTCGACGCCGCCTTCCGGTTCAAGTCGCGCGACGAGTTCCGACGCCGCGCCGACGACCAGGAGCACGCGCGCCTCGATCCGGCGCCAGCAGGCTTCCATTTCCTCGCGGCGGTAGAGATAGGGATTCACGCGCCGGTGCGCGGGGTCGGCGAGCAGCCGCACGCCGCCGCCCGGAAGCGGCGCGCTCCAGCATTCCGCCACCCAGGCCGCCCGCTCGGGCGTGATCCGCGGGTTTCGCCGCGCGATGCGCGAGGCGAGCTCGGCCGCATCGGCGTAATCGGCAAATTCGGCAGGCTCGCGCAGCTCATCGAGCCATTTTTCGAGGCGCGCCGGCGCCTGCGAGGCATCCGTGCGCGGCAGTCCGAAGCCCTCGAGGTTCACGAGCGCGCGCACGCGCCGCGGCCGCACGCCCGCGTAGATCATCGCGACATTCGCGCCCATGCTGTGGCCGACGAGTCGCGCTGGCGTTCGCGGACAGAGCCGGTCGACGAGTTGCTCGAGATCGGCGTAGTAGTCCGGGAACCAGTAACCGCCGGGGCTCCGCGCGCTCCCGCCGAATCCGCGCCAGTCGACCGCGACGAGCGGGACCGTGGGCGAGATCTCGTCCACCACGAACTGGAAGCTCGCCGCGCAGTCCGCGTAGCCGTGGAGAATGACCACGGGATCGTCGGAATCCGGTCCCCAGGTCATGAGGTGGTGATCAAGGCCACGGATCGAGATCGTCCGGTGACGGCCCGGGCGGGCGGGACGGTAAGTCATCGCGTCAGCCGCCGGCCAGGCGATTGATCAGGAGCTTGTCGATGCGACGTCCATCCAAGTCGACGATCTCGAAACGCAGGCCGCGCCAGCGGAAGCTTTCGCCCGTCGTCGGCAGGTGGCCAAGCTGGGCGAGAACGAAGCCCGCGAGCGTCGTGTAGTCGTCGCCCGAGCGCATGTTGCCCGCTCCCAGCAGCCGTTCCACGTCGTCGATCGCCATGCCGCCGTCGACCAGCCAGGACGCGTCGTCGCGCGCCACGGCTTCGGGAACCTCCTCGTTTGCCGCATCCGGCAACTCGCCCGTGATGGCGGTCAGGATGTCGGACGGCGTCACGACGCCTTCGATCGAACCGTGCTCGTCGACGATCACGGCGAAGTGCAGCTTGGATTCGCGAAAGAGCTCGAGGAGTCTCAGGATGCGCGTGGACTCGTGCACGATGAGCGGCGCGCGGGCGCGGGCGGCGAGCTCCCCGGCCGCGGGATCGCCGAGCCATTCCGCCAGATCCCCGGTCATCACGAGCCCCAGGAGCTCGTCCAGCTGCCCGCGGCAAACCGGATAGCGGGAATGCCCGCTCGTGCGCACGGTGTTCCAGACCGTCTTGCGGCTGTCGGCGGCATCGAGCCAGACGACGTCGCCGCGCGGAACCATGATGCTCCGCACCGTGCGATCCGGAAGCCGCAGTACGCCCTCGATCATCTGGTGCTCGGCGACGTGGAAGATGCCCGTGTTCGTCGCCTCGGCGATCATCGAGCGGATTTCCTCTTCGTTGACGCCGCGGGTCGTGGACTTCCGCAGGCCAAGGAGCCGCGCGACGAGTTCCGTCGAGCCCTGCAGCACCCAGACGAAAGGCGTGCTGACGAAGGCGAGGATCTCCATCGGCCGCGCAAGCGTCGAGGCGATCGCCTCCGGATTGGTGAGCGCCCAGCGCTTCGGCACCAGCTCGCCGATCACGAGCGACAGGTAGGTGACGCCGACGACGACGATGCCGTAGGCCGTCGTGTCGAGATAACGGGCGACGGGCGCCAGGAGCTCGAAGCGCGCGAGCCAGGCCGCGAGCGGCTCCGCGAACTGCACGCCGCTGTAGACGCCCGCGACCACGCCGATGAGCGTGATGTAGAACTGCACGGTGGACAGGAAGCGCGTCGGATCGTCGAGGAGGCGGAGCGCCGCCCGCGCGCCCCGGCTCCCGTCCTGGGCGAGCTGCCGCAGGCGCGTGAGACGCGAGGAAAAAACCGCAAGCTCGGCCATCGCGAACAGGCCGTTCACGAGGACGAGCGAGACCAGGATCAGGAAGTACGCCAGCATGGTGCGCCGGGCATGCCGGCCGTCGCAATTCTAGCAGCTAAGGCGGGATCGCTCCGGGACCACGGGTTGCGAGCGGGAAACGCAGACCGCAAGATGCCCGCTTGCAGACACGCGACGCTTCCCGCCGGCTGATCGTCGGGTCGGCGATCATCGGCTCGATCGGCACCTTCAGCCTGCACGTGCTGTTGCCGGCGCTGCCCGCGATCGCCGCGGCGATGCGCGTGCCCGCCCACGCCGCGCAATTGCTGATCAGCCTGTCGATCCTTTCGATCGCGCTCGGAAATCTCATGGTTGCGCCGCTCTCGGACCGCTACGGCCGGCGCCGGACCGTGCTCTTCTCGCTCGGACTCTTCGTGATCGGCAGCGCCGCCGGCATCGTCGCGCCGACGCTCGACCTGCTCGTGCTCTCGCGCGTGCTGCAGGCTTTCGGCGGCGGCGCCGCGATGTCGGTCATGCGGGCGACGATCCTCGATTTCTTCGGGCCGGCGCGCGCCGCGAGCGCGCTCGCGGCAACCGCCACCGCGATCCTCGTCGCGCCGATGCTCGCCCCGACGCTCGGCGGTCTCGTGCTCGAGCTGCTGGACTGGCGCGCCGTGTTCGCGATGTCGGGCATCCTCGGCTTCGCGGTCTTCCTGTTCGCGTCGCGGAACCTGCGCGACACGCGGAAAGCGGACCCCTCGGCCGGACCTTCGCTCCACTACTGGTCGAGTTTCCGCAAGCTGCTTTCCTCGCGCGAATACATCGCCTTCCTCGTGTTCGGATCCTGCATGGTCAGCATGATCTACACGTTCGTGACGGGCGCGCCCTATGTCGCGATCGACATCCTGGGCGTATCGCCGGCGCGGTTCGGATTGCTGCTCTTCTTCCCGGCGGTCGCCTCCTTCGCCGGTTTCATGATCGCGGCGCGCGTGACGGGACGCGTGGGCGGACAGCGGATGATGCGAATGGGCGCGATGATCGCCTTCGCGGGCACGTTCTCGATGGCGGCGTTGGCGCTTGCGGGCGTCTGGCATCCGCTCGCGCTCTTCATCCCCGGTATGTTGATTGGATTCGCGAACGCGCTCGCGGCACCCTCCTCCACCATCGGCGCGATCTCGCGCGACCCGGCGATCGCGGGCGCGGCCTCAGGACTCCTGGGATTCCTCCAGCTCGTGACGGCGGCCGCATCGACGCAGCTCGTCGCCGCGTTCACCGCTCATTCGCCGGTGCCGCTCACGATCGTCCTGCTGGGATTGTGCCTGGTCGCGCTGCTGGCGCTCAGGCCGATCGGAAAGATCCGCCTTCAGGCGGAGCCGCCGGCGCCGCCGGTCATGTCCGAGCCGACGCGATAGCGGAAACGCACGGTACCGAAGGTCACCAGGTCGCCGTCGTCGAGGCGAGCGTAACGCACCTGGATGCCGTTCACGAAGATTCCGTTCCGGCTGTTCGCATCGACGAGCATCGCCTCGCCGTCACGGACCGTCAGCATCGCGTGCAGGCGGCTCACGGTCGCATCGACGATGCGAAGATCATTTTCGCGCGTGCGGCCGATGTTGACGCGCCGGCCGGCGAGCTCATGCACGCAGCCGACGAGGTCGAGACCGATCAGGTAGCGGCGCAGACGAGGTGCGGCGGGCACGGCCACGGTCGGCTCGGCGGACGGCAGGACCGGCGTCGGCAGCTCAAGGGTGTAGTCGGCATCGGGCGCCGCAGCGTCCTCGACAGGCGCACTCACAGGACGCGTTTCCTGCAGTTCCGCAGCAAGGCCTTCGCGCTCGAGCGTCCGGGTCGCGAGCCTCGCGGAGAGTTCCTCGATTCGCCGTTCGCGCTCGGCCAGGAGCTGGTCGCGTTCCGCGAGGCTCCGCAGCAATCCATCGATACGCTTTTGCCACCGGGCGCGTTCGGAAGCGAGAGCAGCCGCCTGGTTCGCGCGGCGCTCGCCGGCCGGGAGCAGCTGGTTCAGGTCGGCCTGGGTTTCGGTGAACTGCTCGTTGTCTTCGGCGACTCCCATGCTTTCGAGCTCAGGGTCGTCGTCGCCGATCTCTTCAAACAGGATCGGCGCGTCGTCGAGGTCGGTCGCGGGGGTCGCGAGCTCCCATTCTTGGGCTTCCGGCAGGCGGTGGGGACTCGTGAGCTCGATGTGCTCGACGAGTTGCGTGATGTCTTCGGCGACGATGCCGTCGTCGGCGATGTTCTCGCCGTCCCCCTTCTCCATGCGCCTATTATCCCCGAGCGCGAATCCGGCGCCACTGAATTGCTATAGAGCCCATTATGTATCAAAGGCTTGTGCGTTTCAGACCCGACGGGCGGCGGACCCAAGTGTGACTTCCGTCACATTCCGGCGGCCTTTGCGCGCTGTGTAGGATGACCGCCATGCGGCCCGTTTGGATGCTCTCGGCGACCCAGGCGCTTTGCATGTCGGGCAGTTTTCTCTTCGTCCTGCTCGGCGGAATCATCGGATCGCAGCTCGCGCCGACGCCCGCGCTCGCGACATTGCCGGTCTCCGTCCTGATCCTCGGGCTCGCGGCGAGCGTCGTGCCGGCGGGCGCATTGATCCACCGCTTCGGGCGCCGCGCGGTGTTCCTCGGTTGCGCCCTGCAGGCCGCCACGGGCTGCGTCGTCGCCGGGTACGCGGTCGCGACGGCCCGGTTCTGGCTCTTCTGCGCCGCGGCCTTCCTGCTCGGCGGCAACAATGCGGTGGTCATGCAGTACCGCTTCGCGGCGGTCGAATACGTCGAGCCGGCACGCGCGAGCCGCGCGATTGCCGTCGTCATGAGCGGCGCTCTCGTTGCCGCCTGGCTCGGGCCCGAGCTCGCCGTGCGCACGGCGGACCTGGTCCCGGCCGCGCATTACGCGGGATCCTTCTATGCCGGGAGCGGGCTCTACCTGCTCGCGGCGCTCCTGCTCTCGCGAATCGCGCCTTCCACAGCCATCACGGGTAGTGATCCGTCGCCACCCCGCCGACTCGCCGAGATCGCCGCGCAACCCGTCTTCCGCGTCGCGGTGCTCGCGGCGCTCGCGTCCTATGCGGTGATGAGTTTCATCATGACGGCGACGCCGGTCAGCATGCACGTGGTCGATGGGCACGACGAAGTCGCGACCGCGCGCGTCATCCAGGTCCATCTGCTCGCGATGTACCTGCCGTCGCTCGTCAGCGGATGGATCATCGCCAAGTTCGGCGACCGGCCGGTGATCGTCGCGGGCACGCTCCTGATGGCCGTCTGCGTCGCGATCGCTGCACTGGGCGGTCACGCCGTCCTGCATTACGGCTGGGCGCTCGCGCTTCTCGGCCTCGGCTGGAATCTGCTCTTCATCGCGGCGACCACGATGCTCACGAAGACCTACCGGACCGGCGAGCGCATCCAGGCGCAGACACTGAACGATTTCCTGGTGTTCGGCGCGCAGGCGGCGGCTTCACTGCTCGCGGGCCTTGCGGTCACGACGATCGGCTGGGAACGCTTGAATCTTGCGACCCTGCCGCTCCTCGGCGCGGTTCTCGCGGCGACGCTTGCGGTCAGCCGTCTGCGCGCGGCCGAGGTCGGCTAGACCCGATCGAGAAAGGCCCGGATTTCCGCGACGACCGCATCGGCCGGTTCCTCGAGGACGCGCCCCGGATCGGAGCCGAGCTGCAGCATCGGCGGCGCGATCCCGGTCGTCGGCTGCTGCGTGCCGGCGACGATCAGGCGGCGTACATCCTGGGGCCGGGTAGCCGCGAGTTCGAAGGCGACCTGCGATCCGCGGCCGCATCCGATCAGGTCCACTCGGCGGAGCCGCAATTGATCCATCATGTCGACGATCGCAAGCGCGAGCCCGGCGATGGCCATGCGCCCTTTCGGCGCATCCGAACTGCCGCTGCCCGGCAGGTCGGGCGCATAGACCGAGCGATCCGTGCCGAGAAGCGCGGCGCAGCGATTGAAGTCCGCGCCGGTTCCGCCCTCCGAATGCAAGAAGACGAGCGGCGACGCCTCGTCGAATCCGCCGCTCGCCGGATAAGCCGCGGTCAGGTGCATCTGGCCGTAACGGCAGTCGATATACATGCGCCGGAGCCGCGTCGGCGCGCCGACTGCCGGCCGTTTCTTCGTCGTCATGCCTGCCCCGTTTCGTTCGGTGCCGTTATCATGGTGCATGAAGGAGCCCGTCATGCCCAAGTACTCGCGCACATTCCTGCCTGTCGTGTTGGCGCTCTTCGCTTTCACGCACGCCATGGCGGCGCAGCCAGTGGAAAAACCGGAGGATCGGGCGGTTTATGACCGGATTGTGTCGCTTGGTGGCGACTGGACCGGACATATGGAAGATCCGCTCGCCGGACCGCCCGTCGCGGTTCGCTACGAGGTCGCAAGCAACGGACATGCCGTGATCGAGTACCAGAACACCGGCCAGAGTTTCGAAATGGTGACGGTGTACTTCCTCGCGAACGGCAAGCTGCGCGCGACGCATTACTCCGCCGCGGGAAACCAGCCTGCGTACAAGCTCGGCGGCGAATCGACGGCGGACCTCGTACTGCTCGAGTTCGACGGCGGCACAGGATTCGATGCGGACCACGACGGGCACGTGCACCAGGGCGAGATTCGCTTCGTGTCGCCGGACCGGATCGAGCAGCGCTGGTTTCACTATGTCGGGCCCAAGGAACAGGGCGTGACGCACTGGTTCCTGGAGCGGAAGGCCGCGGACGAAAAACCCGCGCCCGCCGAGCCTAAGGCCGAGCCCGCAGCGTCGCGTTAGTACTCGTCGTATTTGCGGGCCAGACCGCGCACCCGTTCGGCAGGGTACTTCTTCGCATTCTGACCAAGTTTGGTTTCCGCGGCCTCGAGCAGGTCGATGTCCAGGCGATCTGCGATGCGGACCAGGAACCAGAGGATGTCGGCGAGCTCTTCCGCCGCGCGCCGCTTGCCTGCGGCGTCGAGCGAAGCGCTCTCCTCTTCCGTCAGCCATTGAAAAAGCTCGACGAGCTCCGAGGACTCGACCGAGAGCGCCATCGCGAGATTTTTCGGGCTGTGGAAGCGGTCCCAGTCGCGTTCGGCGACGAAGGCCCGCACGCGCTCCTTCAATTCGTCGAGATCACGCATGTTCGAACTGTCCGCCAATCGCGCTTGCGGCGCAACGTGCTTACCCTGCGCCGAGGGGTTTGCAAGCCCGCACCCGCGACCGGCAGAATCACGCGCACTCGACAAGGCCGCCTGACGGCCGCCACGGAGCCATTCGATGAATCATCCCTCGCGCCTGCTCGCGGCTGTCCTCGCCATTATCACGGCCGCCGCGCTTGCAGACGACGCCCCGGCTCCGATCACCGCGGAAACGATGTGGCAGCTCAAGCGCACCGGCGACCCGGCACTGTCGCCGGACGGAAAATCTGCCGTGTATGCCGTCACCTATTACGACGCGGAAAACGACAAGGGCGAAGCGGATCTCTTCCTGGTATCGACAGCGGGCGGCAAGCCGCAGCGCCTCACGAGCATGAAAGGCAAGGAGTCGGAACCCTCCTGGAGCCCGGACGGCCGCTGGATCGCTTTCGTCGCCAAGCGCGGCGACGACAAGCAGCCGCAGCTCTACGTGATCGCAGCAAACGGGGGCGAGGCCATTCGGGTCGGCGACATCCCGACCGGGGTCGCGACGCCCCGGTGGTTTCCGGACTCCACACGGATCGCCTTCATCACCGAGGTGTGGCCCGAGATCACGGACTGGGCCAAAACGAAGGAGAAGCTCGTCGCGCGCGACGAATCGAAGATGACGGCCATGGCCTGGGACCGCTCCCCCGTCACGCACTGGGACCATTTTATCGAGGACCGCATCCCCCACCTCTTCTCCATCGCGCTCGGGGGCGGAACGCCCGCCGCGATTACGCTCAACTCGGGCCGGTCGCTCCCGCGGCGCGAAACCAGCAATTACTCCTTCGATATCTCGCCGGACGGCCAGGAAGTCGCCTTCGTCGCCAACACCGACGCGACGGGCACCGACGAGAACACCGACGTCTACGTGGTGCCGGCGGCAGGCGGCGATGCGCGAAACCTCACCGAGGACAATCCGGCGAACGACGACCAGCCCAGATACAGCCCGGACGGACGCTGGCTCGCCTTCACGCGCCAGAAGATCAAGGGCTTCTACGGCGACACGCAACAGCTGTGGCTGATCGACCGGCAGAACGAGGCGCGCCGGCGTATTTCGGCCGACTGGGACCGCTCGATCCAGAACGTCGCCTGGTCGCCGGACTCGAAGAGTTTCTTTGCGCCGATCGACGATGCCGGCACCGAGCGCATCTACCGCTTCGACGTCGCGAAGGGCAACCAGCACGCGCTGACGACAGCTTCGAGTTTCGGCTCGCTCGCAATCGCCGGCAAGCCCGCGACGCTCGTGGCGCTCCGCCAGTCCTTTACCGAACCGCCGACGGTGGTGCGCGTGGCGACGAAGGACGGGACGACGGCAAAGCTTTCCGACCACAACGACGCCCAACTTGCGGCTACCGCGTTTGGCAAGGTCGAAAGCGTGACCTACAAGGGTGCCGAAGGCGCGGACATCCAGATGTGGGTCGTCTACCCGCCCGGCTTCGACCCGGCGAAAAAGTACCCGCTTTATCTCCTGCTGCACGGCGGGCCGCACAACGGCATTTACGACGGCTGGACCTTCCGCTGGAACGCACAGGTGTTCTCGAGCTGGGGCTACGTGACGGCCTGGCACAACTTCCACGGCTCGAGCGGATTCGGCCAGACGTTCACAGATTCCATCAACCCCGACGGAATCAGCAAGCCTTACGAGGACACGATCAAAGCCGCCGAATGGTTCGCTGCAAAACCGTGGATCGACAGCGACCGCATGGCCGCGGGCGGCGGCAGCTACGGCGGCTTTCTGGCCTCGACGCTGCTTGGCCGGCCGCACCCGTTCAAGACGCTCATCGCGCACGCGGCGGTCTTCGACAACTACACGATGTACGGCGGCGACTACGGCGCCGAGAAGAACCGCTTCTTCGAGGCCTGGGAGCGGCCCGAGGAGTGGGCGAAGTACTCGCCATCAACGAGCGCTGCGAACTTCAATACGCCGACACTCGTGATCCACGGCCAGCTCGACCAGCGCGTGCCGTTCAACAACGGCATGGAGCTCTTCCACATACTCCAGAACCGCGGCGTGCCGAGCCGGCTCGTGTATTACCCGGACGAGAACCACTGGATCCTGAAACGCCAGAATTCCCTCTACTGGTATGGCGAAGTCAAGGACTGGCTTGCGCGTTATGCGCCCGCCGGCGGACGCTGAGGAGACATCGATGAAACTTTCCCGTCGCAACATCCTGAAGGCCGGCGCAGGCTCGGCGCTCGCGCTCGCCGCAGGCAGGCTCATGGCCAAGGAGAACTCTCCCGGCACGCTCCTCGTCCTCGGCGGCACCGGGTTCATCGGACCCCACCTGACCGAGCTTGCGCTCGGGCGCGGCTGGAAAGTCACGCACTTCAACCGCGGCAAGCGCGATCCGGACGGCGTACCGAACGTCGAAACGCTGATCGGCGACCGCAAGGGCCAGCTCGCCTCTCTGAAGGATCGAAAGTGGGACGCCGTCATCGATGACACGGGCTACATCCCGAAGTTCTGCAAGATGTCCGCGGATCTGCTCAGGCCAAACACCGGTTATTGCCTTTTCGTCTCGAGCATCTCGGCATATGCGGGCTTCGCGAAGGCAAACGACATCGGTTCGCCGACCGGCGTGCTCGCGAACAAGGACGAAGAGGAAATCACGAACGAGAGCTACGGGCCGATGAAGGCGCTCTGCGAACAGTACGTGCGCGATGCCTATGGCTCGCGCTCGTCGATCGTGCGCCCGGGCTACATCGTGGGGCCGCTCGATCCGACCGACCGGTTCACCTACTGGCCGGTGCGCGTCGCGCGGGGCGGCGACATGGCGGCGCCGGGAACGCCGGCCGACCCGATCCAGTTAGTGGACGTGCGCGATCTCGTCGCGTTCATGCTCGGGCTCGTCGAGCGCCGCGTGGACGGCTACTTCAATGCCGTCACGCCTCCCGGCGCGATAACGATGGGCAATCTCATCGACACGAGCCGCAAGCTCACGGGCGCCGACACGAAGGTCACGTGGATCGACGAAGATTTCCTTGCAAAATTCCTGAAGCCGGAAGAGATGAACTTCGCGCCTTGGGGACCCATGCGGGGCGAAGAAGCCGGCGGCTCGCTGACCGGGATGGCGGCATCGACGGCCGCGGGACTCACGTCGCGGCCATTCGAGGAGATCGTGCGCGACACGCTCGCCTGGCACGAGACGCGACCGGCCGAGCGCAAGGCCGCGCTTCGATCCGGCCTCACGCCCGAGCGCGAGGCCGAGCTTCTCGCCGCCTGGCGCGCGCGGGCGTAAGATGCGCTGAGGACTCCGTTCCGGGGGAATCGCGATGCGCACCGTGCGGCAGCTGCTCGAGGGTAAGAAACCCGGCGTCTTCACGATCGACGCGGGGGAGCCGGTCCGGACCGCGATCCAGCTCATGGCCGATCATTTCATCGGCGCCCTGCCCGTGCTCGAGAACGGCCGGCTCACCGGCATCGTCTCCGAGCGCGACTATGCGCGGAAGGTCGTGTTGATGGGCCGAAAGTCCACCGAGACGACGGTCGGCACGATCATGAGCGCGCCGGTCATTCAGGTCGGCCCGGCGCAGACGGTCAACGAGTGCATGATGCTGATGACGGAAAAGCGGATCCGTCACCTTCCCGTCGTCGAGAACGGCGAGCTGATCGGGGTGATCTCGATCGGCGACTGCGTCAAAGCGGTCATCGACGAGCAGAAACACGAAATCGAGGACTTGAGGCGGTATATCGCAGGCTAGTGATGAACCGCCGACGAGGCGGTCGGGCCGGCTCGCTTGCTCAGGAGAACGGACATTCGCGCGCTCGCCGCCCGATCGCCTCGTCGGCGATGCGTCACCAGGCACCGGTATTCGGCATCGAGGCCCAGGGCTCGGTTGGTGGCAGCGCGGCGCCTTTCTGCAGCAACTCGATGGAAATGTTTTCCGGTGAGCGGACGAAGGCCATGTGGCCGTCGCGCGGCGGGCGGTTGATGGTGACGCCGCCGGCGCGGAGTTTTTGACAGACGGCATAGATGTCGTCGACCGCGTAGGCAAGATGGCCGAAAGCCCGGCCGATCGTGTACTGCTCCGGGTCCCAGTTGTACGTGAGCTCGATCTGCGCGTCGTCGTCGCCGGGGGCGGCGAGAAAGGCCAGCGTGAAGCGGCCGCGCTCGTTCTCGATGCGCCGAACTTCCCGAAGCCCCAGCAGATCGCAGTAGAAATGGAGCGACTGCTCGAGATTGCCGACGCGGACCATCGTGTGCAGGTATTTCATGCCTCGAAAACTAGCACGCCGGCCGCCTCAGACGAAGCCGAGCACGAGACCCGCGGCCGCGCCGCCCGCGATGATCCAGATTGCGTCGACCCGCGTCCATTGCAGCAGGGCGAACGCCGCCGCCGCAATCCCGATCGCGGCCCAGTCGGGCGCATCGAAGCGCGTGGGGAAAAAAACGTTGCGGCCGAAGGCGATCGCGAGACTGGCGACCACGCCCACGACGGCGGCGGTCATGCAGGCGAGCGCCGTCGACAGCCGCGCATTGGAAGACAGCTTCTGGCCGTAAGGGGCGCCTGCCAGGATGAATACGAAGGACGGCAGGAAAATGGCCCAGGACGCGAGCAGGGCCGCCGTCGTCGCGGCCGCCGCAGGCGAGAGCGTGCCCGGCTGATTCCATCCCGCCATGAACCCGACGAACTGAAGAACGATGATCAGCGGACCGGGCGTGGTCTCGGCGAGCGCGAGGCCCGCGATCGTCTCGGCCTGCGTCAGCCAGCCGTGGACCTCGACCGCCTGCTGGTTGACCCAGGCGAGCACGGCATAGGCGCCGCCGAATGTCACGAGCGCGGCCGTCGTGAAGAAATTGTAGATATCGGCGAACAGGGATTCGCGTCCGGCGAGCAGCAGGATTGCAATCGCGGGCACGACCCAGAGTCCGATGCCGGTCGCGAGTATTCGCCAGGGAAAGACGACGCGAGCCGTGGGCGACTGCGACGGTCCGCGCTTGCTCATCAGGATGCCCACGAGTGCGGCGCCCCCGACCACGAGCGGAAACGGCGCGAGACGGCCGACCATCAGCCCGAGCGCCAGGCCCGCGAGCAGCCAGTGCAGCGGATTCTTGAGCGCGCGACGCGCAATCCGCACGACTGCCTGGGCGATCAGCGCGATCGCGACCGCCTTCAGCCCGAGGAGCGCGGCCGCGACCAGCGGCACGTTCCCGAGCAGCGCATAGACGAATGACAGGGCGAGCAACAGGGCCATCGACGGCAGGATGAAACAGAGTCCCGCGACGACGCCGCCCGCGACGCCGTGCAGGCGCCAGCCCAGCCAGATCGCGAGCTGGAGCGCCTCGGGACCCGGCAGCAGGATGCAGAGATTGAGCGCATTCAGGTAGGTGGGCTCGTCGATCCAGCGACGCTCATCGACGAGTTCGCGGTGCATGATCGCGATCTGCGCGACCGGACCGCCGAAGGAGATGAGGCCGAGCCTCAGCCAGTAACGGAACGCCTCGCGGCGCGACGGAGGCACGGCGCTACCGGAACATCAGCCAGCTAACGTAGATGATCAGCAGGATCACGACCGGCAGCACGATTGCGAGTGAGCGGCGCGCTGTCGTCATGATGCCCATGCCGCGCGCCTGCAATTCCTCCGCGCGATCCTGGATCCGCTCCGCGCGCTCCGTCTGCCGGCGAACCAGCGCGAATTGCTCCTGCTGCAATGCCAGCATCGCAGCCTGGTTGTCGCGGACCTCTTCCAGCAATGCCACGATGCGCGCGCCGTCAATCTGATCCATCTCTGATCTCCGTCAGGGCTCCGTGATCGGCGCGTACCAGGGAAGCGACTTGAAAGCGGCGATCCACGCCGAGATCGCGGGAAACTCCGCGAGGCGGTAGCCCGCTTCATCGGCGACATGCGTGTAGGCGAAAAGCGCGATGTCCGCGAGCGACACGGCCTCGCCCACGAGCCAGCGGCGGCCCGCAAGTCCGCGCTCGAGCACGGCGAGCGCTTCAGCGCCACGCTGGAATCGCTCCGTATAGCGATCGCCGAGTTCTTCGGGAGTTTTCTTGAGGGACCGCAGCCAGAATCGCACGGTCGCGACGCCGGGCTCGAGCTGGTATTGCTCGAAGCCCATCCACTGCCACATCTGCGCGCGCTCGAAGCGATCGGCGGGCACGAGCTTCGAACCCTCCGCCAGATAGCCGATGATCGCGTGGCTCTCGGCGAGCGCGCCGCGGCCCGGCACGACGAGCACAGGGACCTTGCCGTTCGGATTGATCGCGAGGAATTCGGGCGTGCGCGTCGCGCCGGCGACGATGTTCATCGGCTTGAGCTCGTACGAAAGGTCGAGCGCTTTCAGCGTCAGGCGGCACTTGTAGCCGTTGCCTGAGGGCAGGTAGTCGTAAAGCACGTAGCTCATTGCTCAGGCTCTTGCGAGCAGGCGCCGCGCCTCGGCGGCGGCCCGGATGCCCGACAGGTGCGCGCCGTGCAGGGTCCCGTAAGCCGACTGCTCGGTGTGCTCGCCGGCGAAGACGATGCGGCCGCCGACCGGGCGCGTCAGGACTTCGCGCGCGCCGTAGCGGCCCGGCACGCAATGCGAATAGGCGCCGCGCGCGTAGGGGTCCGCGGCCCAGGCTGTCGCCGCGCCGCGGTCGAACTGGCGGCGGATGTCGCCGCCGAGCATCGTTGCGAGTTCCGCGAGTGCATGCTCGATCGTCGCGGCCTCGCCCGCCGCTTCCAGCTCCCGGGCGAGTCGGCCCGGCGCGAAGGCGACGCAGACATTGCTGTCCCAGTGCCGCGTGAGGAAATCCATGTTGCGGCCGTCCTCGCGGCGAAGCTGGAGGACCTCCGTCGTCTCCGACGGAAAGACGTTCTTCTTGAACTTGAGTGCGATCTTGTCGAGGACCCCGAGCGGCAGGTCGTGGTGCGCCTGGAGCACTTCGACCGGCAGGTGCGGCGAAAAGATCATCGCCCCTTCCGCGATGAGGGCGGAAGGCAGGGCGACGATCGCCACGCGCCCCATGATCACACCCGCGTCCGATTCCGCCGTGACGCCACGCGCGCTCCAGCGGATGCGCGACACCGGCGTGTTGAGGCGCACGTCCACGCTCCTCGCGTAATGCGCGAGCAAGGCGCCGTAGCCGCGCGGAATCATGAGATCCTCGCCGTCTTCGTCGTACTGCCAGGAATCGAGCACCGAATAATTGGCGGGCTCGATGCCTTCCCATCCGGTCAGGTCCTCCATCGCCATCGGATACCAGGAATCCGCGAGCGTCGCCTGGGTCAAGGCGGCCTCGGCCGGAATGTCGAGACCTCGACGCCCGGCGCGGTCGAGCTCGCGTTCCATGCGCTCCGTCACCGCGCGGTAGCCCGCCGTTTCCGCGCCGTCCATGCGCCGCGACTGGTCGTAGAAATGGCGGGGGACGCGGTCCGGGAACAGGTCGAAGCCGTTCTGCTTCGCATACGCGACCCAGGGATTGATGTTCGACGAATGCAGCCACGAGCAACCGCGGTCCCAGGGCACGCCGAGACTCGTGTCGGTGAAGGCGCGGCCGCCGATCCGGTCGCGGGCCTCGAGGACGAGGACCGAGACGCCGGCTTTCGTCAGTTCCTTCGCGGCCGTCAGTCCCGCGCCGCCGGCGCCGATCACGAGCACGTCTGGCGTCGCCGACTGCGCCGCGAGGCGCGTGCCGAAGGCGCCGAGCAGCGTGCCCGCGCCGATCGCCTGGAGGAGTTGCCTGCGATTCAACACGGGATTGCGCTCCGCCAGATCCTGAGTTTCTGACGATAACCGATTCCGGCATTGGCCGGGCTCGTCGACGGCAGCAGGCGGTACTCGAGACTGCGTCCGGCGGGCAGGCTTGGGAGCACGTGACGGCGCCAGGCGGATTCGGCCTTGCGCCCGTTGAAGCAGACGCGCTGGATCGCGGGATGCGCCCGGAGAAAATTCGCGAAATCATTGACCCGGATCGAATCCTCAACGATCGACGAATCGAGGCTGCCCTTGCGCGCGCAGCTGCCGACCACGTCCCAGAGCGCGATTCCGGCCTTCGTAAGCGCGCTCTTGCGGCGCGCGTAGGGTGCGCCGGGATCGAAGCCGCAAACCTCGCCGGCGATCCGCCAGAACTGGTTTCGCCGGTGCGCGTAGTACTCGCCGGCGGCGAGCGAAGCGACGCCCGGCATGCTGCCGAGCACGAGCACTCGCGCCATCGAATTCGCGATCGGCGGAAAGCCGTGGAGTCTCATCGAGCTATTTTCTTTGAAGGGGACTCCACCCCGCAAAAGGAAAGGCCCGCCGGAGCGGGCCTTTCGAGAGCAGCAGAGCGGGTGCTTACCAGCGGCCACCGCCGCCGCCACCACCACCACCGCCGCCGCCACCCGAACGGAAGCCACCGCCGCCGCCCGGACGACCGCCGCCACCAGGACGACCGCCACCGGCGCCGCGCGGGCGATCCTGCGCTTCATTGACGCGCAGCTGACGTCCACCCATCGTGAAGCCGTTCAGCGCCTCGATGGCCTTCGCCGCCTCGGCCTGCGGCATTTCGACGAAACCAAAACCGCGCGGACGACCGGTTTCGCGGTCGGCCGGCAGGGCTACGGACTCGACCGCGCCATGCTGCGCAAACAGGTCGCGCACCTGGGCTTCAGTCGCCGAGAAAGGCAGGTTTCCAACATAGATCTTCATGACTCAATATCTCTCGCTTTTCAGTAGAACATGGCTGTGCGCGGCCACCTTGCGATGGTCGTACTGGCCATTCATTACACGGCAGGAAACACGTCGGGATCGTCTGGCGGGCTTTAGCTCGGCTGGGCGAATCTTCGAACAGCGGGTCCTGTCACCTTGGCGTTGCAGGGCAACGACCGGCGGCGAGAATAACATGCCCGTTCGGGGGGTTCCATTTTGGCCTTCCAGACGGGAACGTCCCCGTTTGGAAGCCACTTCAGTCCAGACGCTTGTGGAACCTCTTGATCGACAGGGTCAGCATCAGGGCCAGGAATAGCGACAATTTGCCCAGTTCCGGCCGCATATCGGTCAGTGCTGCGCCGCGCAGAACGATGCCGCGAATGATCTCATTGAAGTGGGTCAGCGGCAGGACCTGGGCGATCCACTGGGCGACCTTCGGCATGCCCTCGAAGGGGAACATGAAGCCCGACATCAGGATGGACGGCAGCATCGTCACGATCGACATCTGCATCGCCTGGAACTGCGTCTGCGCGACCGTCGAGATGAACAGACCCATCGACAGCGACGCCGCGATGAAAAGCAGCGCGCCGAGATAGAGATCCACGAGCCGCCCGGCCACGGGCACGTCGAAGAGCCAGTAGCCGAGCGTCAGTATCAGCGTCGTCTGGATCAGCCCGATCGCGACGTAGGGCAGCAGTTTTCCGGTCATCAGCTCCCCGACCGATACCGGCGTCGTGATCAGGAGCTCCAGATTGCCCCGCTCGCGTTCCCGCACGATCGCGCTCGCGGTGAAGATCACCATGGTCATCGTCAGGATCACGCCGCAGAGCGCCGGCACGATCTGCACGGCCGTGCGCTTGGCCGGGTTATAGACGACGACGATCTCGACCCGCCGGCGCGGCGCGGGCGTGCCCGCGCGGCGCAGCAGCGGCAGCGCTGTCATTCCCTCCGCGACGTTCTCGAGCGCCGGCTGGCTGCCGTCGACCAGAATCTGCAGCGCCGCGCGATCGCCCTCCGCGATGCGGCGCTCCAGATCCACCGGAATCACGATCGCGACATTGGCGTCGCCGCGCTGCATGAGCGCTCTCAGCTCACGTTCGCTCCCCGCCTGGCGTATCCCCCCGAACACCTGCGTCGCGCCGAGATCGCCGACCAGCCGCCGCGACAGCGAGGTGCGCGCCTGGTCGAGCACGGCGGTCGACACGCCGCGCACGTCGAAATTGATCGCATAGCCGAACAGCAGGAGCTGGATGGTCGGGATGCCGACGATGAGCCCGACCGTGATGCGATCGCGGGAGAGCTGCCGGACTTCCTTCGCGGCGATCGCGAACAGGCGCCCGAACCGTCTCACGCCGCGCGCTCCGTCGTCCCGGATTCCTGCCGCAGCCGCGTCGCCGCGACGAAAACGTCCTCGAGCGAGGCGCCGACGCGCTCGACCCTCGCGTCCGGGCATTGCGGCGCGAGCACTGCGCGCAAACTCCCCTCCGGATCCCGCGTCCCGCGCGGCATGAGCACGCGCAGGCGATTGCCGAGCTGCGCGATGCTGCGGATCGAGGGCACGGCCGCGAGCGCCCGGCGCGCGGCGACGAGATCGCCGCATTCGATCTCGATCACGGCCGCGTCGATGTCGCGCGCAAGGATCTTGGGTTCGCCTTCCGCTGCGATCCGCCCGTGATCGAGGATCGCGAGCCGGTGACAGCGCTCAGCCTCGTCCATGTAATGCGTGGACACGAGGATCGTCGTGCCGGCTGCCACGAGCGCGAACAGGCTCTCCCAGAAATCACGGCGGCTTTGCGGATCGACCGCGCTCGTCGGCTCGTCGAGGAGCAGCAGTTCCGGGTCGTGCAGCGTCGCGGCAGCGAGCGCTAGCCTCTGGCGCTGGCCGCCGGAGAGCGTGCCCGCACGCCGCGTGGCGAATCCTGCGAGGTCGTAGGTGGCGACGCGGTCCCGGATCCGCTCGCGCCGCAGCGCGCGCTCGAGTCCGTACACGCGGCCCATGAATTCGAGGTTTTCATCGATCGTCAGGTCTTCCCAGAGCGCGAAGCGCTGGGTCATGTAGCCGAGCTTGCGGCGCACGATCTCGGAATCGCGCGGCATGGGGTGGCCGAGCACGGTCACCGTGCCGCGCGTCGGCACCAGGAGCCCGCAGAGCATGCGGATCGTCGTCGATTTTCCCGAACCGTTCGGCCCGAGGAAGCCGTAGATTTCCGCGGTCGGCACGTCGAGGTCGATGCCGTCGACGGCGATCACTGCACCGAAATGCCGCGCGAGCCCCCGCGCGCTGATCGCGGCCGTCACGGTCCCGCCCGGCTTCGCGTCAGAAGCACCTCGACCGGCATGCCCGTGGGCAGCTTCGCGGCTTCCGGTTCGGTCAGCACGATTTCGGCCGGGAAAGAGAGTCGTCCGCGCTCGCGCTCGTTCAACGCGTAGTACGGCGTGAACGCGGCCTCCGAGGAGATGTAGCGCAACTTGGCCTTCCAGTCGCGATCCGTGCCGTCCATACGAACGATCGCCGCGTCGCCTGGGGCGACGGCGGCGCGTTCCGTCTCCGGAATGTACACGCGTGCGTATGGCGCGCCAGCGGCGAGCAGAACGGCGACCGGAGCGCCCTTGGGCGGTCGCTCACCCAGTTCATACGGCAGCGCGTCAACGATGCCGGGCCGCGGCGCACGCACGGTGTGCCGCTCGAGGGAGAGCTCGAGTTCGGCGACCTGAGCCCGCGCCGCCTCGAGCGCGGCAGCCGCCTGCTCGACGATTTCGGCGCGCGTACCGTTCACCAGCTCCGCGAGGCGCTCGCGGGCCGCGCGCTCGTCCGCGATCGCGCTGTCCTTCGCCGCGCGCTGGCGATCGAGCGCGCTGGCCGGCAAAAGCCCGTCGGCGACGACCTTCTCCGTGCGGTCGAACTCGCGCGACTCGGTCGCGGCGCGCGCCACGGCGCCCGCGGCGATCGCGCGCGCCTCGCTCACCTGTTCCTTTCGGGCGCCGGCCACAGTCTCCGCGTGGCGGCGCTCGGCCTGCAGGGCATTGGCGCGCGCCTGCCCAAGCCGCGCCTGCGCGGAGGACGGATCGAGCCGTAGCAGCAATTGATCCTGCGTCACCGCATCGCCCTCGCGCACCGTGACCTCGACGATCGTTTCCTGGGCTTCCGCGACCAGTTCGATGCGGTCGCGCTCGAGCGTGCCGAGCATCACCGCAGAATCGTCGCCGCAGCCGGCGAGCGCCAGGGTCATGGCGGCGAGAATCGCCCGCGGTCGCTGGTTCATGCCTTCACTCTCCGGCCCCGATCGGCCGCCGCTCGCCCGGCAGGGCCTTGTTCGCGGATAATAGCGGAACAATGATTTCCCGATTCTTGCCGGCAATCCTGGCCTGCCTCGCGATTGCGACGCCTGCCACCGCCGCCGACGGAGACCCACCGATGATTTCGATTGCCATCCACGGCGGCGCCGGCGTGATCAGCCGCGCCTCGATGAGCGCGGAAAACGAGCGCGCCTACCGCGCGGATCTCGAACGCGCGCTCGACGCCGGCTATTCCGTCCTCGACAAGGGCGGTTCTAGCCTCGACGCGACCGTCGCGGCGGTCCGCATCCTCGAGGATTCGCCATACTTCAACGCCGGCCACGGCGCGGTCTTCAGCCACGCCGGCATCAACGAGCTGGACGCCGCGATCATGGACGGGGCGACTCAGAAAGCCGGCGCGGTCGCGGGCGTGAAGCACATCCGCAATCCCATCGAGCTTGCGCGCATGGTCATGGAGCGCACGCCGCACGTGCTGCTCTCCGGCGAGGGCGCGGAGGAGTTCGCGCTCGAGCAGGGCGTCACGCTCGTGCCGGGCAGTTACTTCTACACCGAGCGGCGCTGGAAACAGCTCGAGGAGGCTCAGAAGTCCGAGCGCGTCGCCTCCCTCGACGAGGACATCGGCTACTTCGGCACGGTCGGCGCGGTCGCGCGAGACAGGAACGGCAATCTCGCCGCCGCGACGTCGACCGGCGGCATGACGAACAAGCGCTGGGGCCGCATCGGCGATTCGCCGATCATCGGCGCCGGCACCTACGCCGACAATGCCACCTGCGCGGTCTCCGCGACCGGCAGCGGCGAGTACTTCATCCGCGCCGTCGTCGCGCACGAGATCTGCGCGCGTGTGCGGCTTTCGGGCGTCACGGCGGCGCAGGCGGCGCGCGATGTGATCCAGGGCAGGCTCAAGGAGATCGGCGGCGACGGTGGCGTCATCGTCGTCGACAAGGACGGCGTTCTCTCGCTCGAATTCAACACCGAGGGAATGTTTCGCGCCGCGCGCGACTCGAAAGGCCGCCGCGAGGTCGCGATCTACTGACGCCCTAGGACTTTCCGGGCTCGCCCGGTTCCGCCGCATGGCGGCGGAAGTAGCCCGTCTTCATGTGTTCGTATTCGGCTTCCTGCACGCGCACCTGGTTGCGGCCGGCATCCTTCGCCGCATACAGCGCCTGATCGGCGAGCTGGACGAGACCATCGGAACTCCGCCGCGCCACCGGCACGACGCAGGCGATACCCATGCTGACCGTGAGCACCCGCGCTGCGCCCGAATCCGCGTGCGCGATTGCGAGTTGCCGCACCGCCGCCATTATCTCCTCGCCGATGCGGACCGCATGCTCACGGCTCGTGTCGAATAGAACGATCGCAAACTCCTCGCCGCCGTAGCGCGCGGCGAGGTCGAGGGGCCGGCGCGCAAAGCGCGCGAGCAGGTCGGCGACCGCCTTCAGCGCCTCGTCTCCGGCCTGGTGGCCGTAACGGTCGTTGAACGGCTTGAAGTGATCGATGTCCGCGAACAGGAGCGCGATGGATCTCCGCTCGCGGATGCTCTGCGCCCAGACACGCTGAAGGTGATCGTCGAACCGGCGCCGGTTGGGGATGCCGGTCAGCCCGTCCTGCAACGCAGTCTCGGCGAGGCGCTGACCTTCGAGCCACGCGGTCCGCCGCGCGTGCTCGAGGTTGTAGGCGCCCGCCACGCAAATCACATTCGCGATCACGAGCATCGTGAGGTAATGGGTCAGCTCGGCGGCCGGCATCGACATTTCGGTCGCCGCCACCGCCGTGTAAAAGAGAACCGCGATCGCGTTGACCGCGAGCGCCGAGCGGAACGGCAGGCCGAGCACGAAGTAGGTCGCGATGACAGCTAGCAGCAGGCGCGCAAACACGCGGGGTTCGCCATCGCTCCAGGCGGTCAGGCCGATCCAGGCGATGGCCATCAGCGCGAACGTCATCGCCACCGCCATGTATCGCGGGTACCAGACATCCGCGCGGCGCAGGAAAGTCAGCGCGAATCCGATCAGGAGCAGCGGCAGCATGACGCCGGTGCGCGCCAGATCCGGAACGATCCGCCCGATCACCGGCATCACGACATGGTCGATCTGGATGACCGTGAGGCTGATCGTCGCAAGTATCGCGAGGTTGATCCGGAGATACCGCAGGCGGTCGTGGAACTGGTCGCGACGGTAGGCACCTTCGAGGTCGCCCTCGAATCGCAGGCCGTGAAAGCCGCGATGCAACTGTTCCGCCAGCGAGGATGCGCGTTCTCCGCTCACTTCACTGACGCCCGTCTTCAGACCAACGAGCCCGCAGTATAACGCGCCACGAACTCGCCGAAGGGCAGCGTGTCGCGGGCTTCGATCGCGCGCTGCGCTTCGAGCGAATGATCCGCCTCCGAGCGGAGCTCCGCGAGCCGGCCGGGATTCGGCGGATACAGCTCTCGAAAATAATCACGATGCATGCGCGACATCCACAGCCCGAGCTCGAAGAACGACATGTCCTGGCGGCGCATTTCCTCGAGCAGGCGAGCCGACGGCAGCTCGCGGAAATCGTCGAGCTTCGCGCGCTGGAAGGCGAGCGCCGCCGCATAGGGCCGCGACGGCTCGCCGGCATCCAGCAGTTCGCATATGCCCTGCATCTGGTCGAGAATTTCCGCCGACCAGCCGGCGAGCGTGCGCGGGCCTTCCTCCGTCCAGAGCTCGAGTCCCGGCTCCCGGCCGCGACTCGCGACCGTGACGTGGTTCGCCTCGAACCGGTCGGACTGCTCCTGGGAAAGCGGCGGGCTCTCGCGCAGCAGGCAGAGTGCCGCGAAAGCCTCGAGAAAACACAGCTTGCGCTGGTTCACACCGACCGGATCGTAGGCGCCGACGTCGAGCGAGCGCATCTCGACATACTGGACGCCGCCGCGCAGGAGCGCCATCGTCGGCCGCTCGCCCGAGAACGCGACGCGTTTCGGACGGATGAAACTGTAGTACTCGTTCTCGATCTGCAGCAGGTTGGCGTTCAGCTGCCGCCATTCGCCATCGACCACGACGCCGTGCGCCTCGTACTCGGGATGCGGCGTCGAAATGAGGCGCGACAGGTCCCGCACGTACTCCTCGAGCGAATTGACCGACACGTGAACGCCCGCCTGGTTCTTGTTGCGGTAGCCCAGATCGCTCATGCGCAGCGACGTCGCGTGCGGCGCGACGATCGTTCCGGGCCCCGAAGCCACGAGGCCGGCGGGGATGTCGCGCTCCGCGAAGAACGACCGGCAGACAGCCGGCGAGACGCCGAACAGGAACAGGATCAGCCAGCCGAGGCGCCGGTAGTTCCTGAGCAGCGCGAAATAGGAGTCGTCGACGAAAGCCTGGCCGCGCAGCTTCGATTCGTTCACGTCCTCGAGTACCGGCCAGAACCGCTCCGGGAACGAATAGTTGAAGTGCACCCCCGAGATCGCCTGCATGACGCGGCCGTAACGGAGGCCGAGGCCGACGCGATACACGTGCTTCATGCGGCCGATGTTCGAGCTGCCGTAGTTCGCGATCGGGATCTCCGCGTCGCCGCCGATCACGCAAGGCATGCTCGTGACCCAGAGGAGCTCGTCGCCGAGCTCCCGGTAGACGAACTGGTGGATGTCGCAGAGGTACTGCTGGAGTTCCCAGGACCGGTCGAACGGCGGCGTCACGAGCTCGATCAGGGCTTCCGAATAGTCGGTCGTGATGTGCGGGTGGGTCAGCGTCGAACCGAGCGCCCGCGGGTGCGGCGCCTGTGAGATCCGGCCGTCGGGCGTCACCCGGAGCGCCTCCCGCTCGATGCCTTTCAGCCCGCCGGTGAGCACGCCCCGTTCACGGGCATTCACGAGGCCCGAAAGCCGGCGTTCGAACGGACGATCCAGGCGTGTTCTGGGCATAAGCCGGCCATTCTGCGGTCCCCGGCAAAGTTAGGAAACCGTTGGTCGGTTTTGGCTTGGTGGGGGTAATGCGGCAGGCGTAAATTAGGTTCCGAAGGGGTTTCAGCCGCCGTTCACCTGCCGCAGAGCAAATTGGCGCCATGAAGAAGAAGACAGTCTCGACGCTTATCCTCGCTGCCACGCTGTTTTGGGCAGGCCTGGCGTCGGCCGATTCCTTCCGCTGCGGCACCAAGCTCATGACCGATGGCGACAGCAGCGACAAGGTGGAGGCGCTCTGCGGCCCGCCGACCAGCGTCCAGCGCCGCGAAATCCTGCGTCCCGTGTATTGGAATCGGGGGGTCGGGTACCACTCGTCGTACGAAGTTTCGATCGAGTACTGGACCTATAATCTGGGCCCCAGCAAGTTGATGGTCCGGCTTCGGTTCGAGGACGGCCTGCTCGTCGACGTCGAAACCCTGGGCCACGGCTACTACTCTGCCGGCGCCTACTGACCTGCGTGTAGGCCGACGCTCCTAAATCGTCCGCGGACGGCGACACTCGCCGTTGGAATTCCATCGCTCTCGATATTTAAAGTTGCGTCCCATGGGACGCAATGCCGCCATCGATTGGCTTCCGCACTACCGCGAAGTGCTGGTGGCGAACGCCAGTCAGGCGCTTCGCCACAGCTTGCCGGCCGCCCATCGCATCGCCACTGACCGCCGCAGCCTGGCTCGCGGCCCCCGCCAATGAAGGCGGCCTGGCGCGCGGTCGCAATCGCGGCAGGCGCCGTTCCAGATCACGCGCTGACGCGCTGACGCGCCTCAGGTCCCTCCAGGCGTCTGCCGCGCTCAGATCAAGCGCTACGCGCTGACGCGTCTCAAGTCCCTCCGGGGGTCTGCCGGCTTCCAGGTACGGCTGTGCGCTGACGCGCCTCAGGTCCCTCCAGGGGTCTGCCGGCTCTCGATCCATCGCCCGATTTTCGCTTCCAGCACGTCCATGGGCAGCGCGCCGTCCTTGAGCACCTGCGTGTGGAATTCGCGGAAGTCGAAGCGCGGCCCGAGCGCCGCGGCGGCCCTCCGACGCAGCGCCTGGATCCGCAGCTCCCCGATCTTGTAGCCGAGCGCCTGTCCCGGATAGACGATGTAGCGCTCCACTTCCGCCTCGATGTCCGAATCGGCGAGCGAACTGTTGTCGCGCATGTAGGCGATCGCGCGTTCGCGGTTCCAACCCTCGGCATGCAGGCCCGTGTCCACCACGAGCCGCATCGCGCGAAGCATCTCGTCGGAGAGGCGCCCGTACCACTGCATCGGATCGGTGAAGAGACCGAGTTCGCGGCCAAGCGATTCGGCATAGAGCGCCCAGCCCTCGTCATAAGCGACATTGCCCTCGAAGCGGCGGAAGCGCGGCAGCCCGGTCAACTCCTGCTGTATCGCTCCCTGGAAGTGATGACCGGGCTCGGCCTCGTGCAGGAACAGCGTTTCCATGCCGTAGATCGGCTGCGCCTTCAGGTTGTAGGTATTGACGTAGAAGATGCCGGGCCGCGTACCGTCGGCCGACGGACTCTGGTAGGAACCGCCGGCCGCGGAGGCCGCCCGGAACGCCTCGACCTCGCGGATCTCGTAGCCGGCCTTCGGTCGGAGATTGAAAAGCCGCGGCAATTCGCCGTCGATCCGCTGCTTGAGCCGCCGGAATCCCGCCAGCAGGTCGGCGGGCTCCCGGAAGTAGAACGCGGGCTCCTCCTGAACGTAACGGAAGAACTCGGCGAGCGTGCCCTTGAATCCGACCTCGCGCATCACTTCTTCCATGCCGGACCGGATGCGCGCGACCTCCGAGAGGCCGATCGCGTGGATCTCGTCGGGCGCCATGCGAGTCGTCGTGTGGCGGCGCACTTCGTTCGCATACCAGGCGGCGCCATTCGGGAGCTCCGACCAGCCGACGCTCGTGCGGCAGGCGGGCAGGTACCCGTCGCGGATGAAATCGCGGAGCCGCCGATAACCGGGATTCAGGTCGCGCTCGATCAGCTGAACGAACGCCGCCTCGAGGCGCGTGCGGTCCGCGGCCGGCCAGTCTGCCGGCATCATTTCGATAGGACCCCAGAAAACGCTTTGCTCGGGATCGGCGGAGAGCAGCGACTCGAGTTGCGGCACGACCTTTGCCATGACGACGCGCGGATGCACGACGCCCCGGGCCATGCCCTCACGCATCGCGGCGATGCCTGCATCCACCCACTCGGGAAAATGGCGGGCGCGCGCGAGCCATCGCTCGTAATCCGCGACCGTTTCGAAGGGCTGAGCGCCGCTGCCGTCGCCGTACATCGCCAGATAGGCCGTCATGCCACCGTCGAACTGGTCGATCGGAAGCAGGCGGCCCGGAAAGCTCATGTGCTCGAGCTCCCGCTCGCGGTTGTAGATGAACACTTCGCGCGTCAGGCGGCCCTCGTCGTCGAGTCGATCGGGATCGATGGCGCGCACGTCCGCGAGCGCGCGAGTCTCGAGCTCCCGGCTCGCGGACTCATGGGCCGGCGATGGCGTGATCTCGAGACGGTCGTCGTAGCGGTGATCGCCGAGGTCGGTCGCATCCGTCGGATTGAGCGCGAGATAGTCGTCGAAGTATTTCTCGACCCGTTGTTCAAGCTCGGCCGCGAGCGTCACCGGCATTGCGGCGCAGCCGGCGAACAGGAGCGGTACTGCGATCAGTAACCCGCGTGCCGGGACTCTCATGCCGGCCCCTTCTCGCGTGCGCCGATCGTAGCGACGCCCATGCGCGCATGCGAAACGCGGCGGTAGCGCCAGATCAGAAAAACCGCGCAGGCGACGAGCCCCGCGATGAGTCCTGCCCAGATACCCGAAGGCCCGTAACCCTGGCGGATTCCGAACCACCAGGCGGCCGGGAATCCGATCAGCCAGTAAGCGGTGAAGTTGAGCGCCATCGGCACATTCGCGTCCTTGAACCCGCGGAGCGCCCCTGCCGCTCCGACCTGGAGTCCGTCCGGAATCTGGAAAACCGCGACGAAAAGCATGAGCCAGGCGGCGAGCGCGCGAACGTCCGTGTCCGCAGTGTAGGCGGCGACGATGCCGTCCCGCGCGGCGAGGATGATGAGCGAAGACAACGCCATGATGAGCCCGCACATCGCGATGCCGCTCCAGCCCGCATTCCGGCCGGCGACGATATCGCCACGGCCGACCTGATGGCCGACGTGGATCGTCGTCGCCGAGTGCAGCGAAAGCGGGATCATGAACATGAGCGAGGCGTAGCTCAGCGCGACCTGGTGCGCGGCGACGATCTCGGTGCCAAGCGTGCTCATGAGGAGCGCGGCGATCGCGAATAGCGCACCTTCAGAAACGACCGAGCCCGAAATCGGCAGACCGAGCGCGAGAATCTCGGAGAGCGCGGCGCGGTCCGGCCGGTCAAAGCGCTCGAACAAGCCGAATTTGCGGTAGATCGCATGGCGCCGCTGATAAACATGCATCGTCGCGAGCATCGACCAGCAGGCGAGCGCGGTTGCGATCCCGCAGCCGCGCGCCCCCTGTGAGGGAATGCCGAATCCGCCGAGCGCGAAGAGCCAGTTGCCGGCGATGTTGGTCGCAAGTCCGACAGCGGCCGTGTATATGACCGGCCGCGTCCAGCCGATGCCCTCGCTCGTGTAACGGTGCGCGAGAAATACGAGCATCGCGGGCATGCCGAAGCACATCGCGTACACGTAGCCCGCCGCGTGCGGAATCGCGCGCGCGTCGGTGCCGAACCAGCGGAGCATCGGCTCTACGCAGGCGAGGAGACCGACGAGCGGCACCGCGAGCATCAGCGCGAGCCAGACGGCCTGGCGGAAGCGGCGGCCGACCTCCTCGTCTCGTCCCGCGCCATAGGCATGCGCAACGATCGGCGAGACCGACATCAGCACGCCGAGCCCGAACAGCCAGAACATCTGGTAGTAGCTGCCGCCGACGGCGACGCCCGCGAGCGGTTCGGGGCCGAGACGCCCCGCGACGATCGTATTCGCGAGCATCATGCCCGCCAGCACCAGGTTGTTGACGACGAGCGGACCCGCGAGCCGCAGGATCGCGCGTGAATCGCGTGGGAAGGCATTGCGGAAACTATTGATGCTGGCATTCTACCCAATGCAGGCACCCCAGCTTTCATCGGAGAGCCCCCATGCTGGTCGGATCGCAACCCCGGCGCGTCGCTGTCATCGGCGGCGCCCGCATACCCTTTGCGCGCGCGAACGGCGCGTACGCGAGCGTCGGCAACCAGGAGATGCTCACCGCATCGCTGAAAGCGGTCGTGGACCGCTATTCGCTTCGCGGCCTCCGGCTCGGCGACGTCGTCGCGGGCGCGGTCATGAAGCACTCGAGCCAGTGGAATCTCGCGCGCGAAGCGCTGCTCGATTCCGGGCTCGCGCCCGAAACCCCCGGCCTCGACGTGCAGCGCGCCTGCGGTACGAGCATCGAGGCCGCGATCATCGTCGCGAACAAGATCGCGCTCGGCCAGATCGATGCCGGCATCGCGGGCGGAGTCGACACGGCGAGCGACCCGCCGATCGTCTTCGGGCGCGAATACCAGCAGTTGATGCTCCGCAGTTTCCGGGCTAAGGGCTTCGGCGCGCGCATCGCGCCCTTCCTCGGCCTGCGGCCGCGGCATTTCAAGCCGCATTTCCCGGGCACGGGCGAACCGCGCACCGGCCTGTCGATGGGCGAGCACACGGAGAAGATGGCCCGGGAGTGGCAGATCCCGCGCGAGGCGCAGGACGCCTTCGCCCTGCTGAGTCACCAGCATGCGAGCCGCGCCTGGGCGGAAGGATTCATGGCGGATCTCGTGGTGCCGTACCTCGGCCTCTCGGCCGACAACAACGTGCGCGCCGACACGAGCATGGAAAAACTCGCCAAGCTCAAGCCCTCCTTCGCGAAAGACGGCACGCTGACGGCGGGCAACTCGACGCCGTTAACCGACGGCTCGGCCGCGGTGCTCCTCGGAAGCGAGGACTGGGCGCGCTCGCGCGGCCTCCCGGTGCAGGCGTACATGACCCATGCCAAGGCGGCGGCGGTCGATTTCGTGGGCGGCGAAGGGCTGTTGATGGCCCCTGCCTACGCCGTGCCGAGGATGCTCGCGGATGCCGGCCTCACGCTGCAGGACTTCGACTTCTACGAGATCCACGAGGCCTTCGCGGCGCAGGTGCTCTGCACGCTGAAGGCCTGGGAGTCGCCGGAGTTCTGCCGCGACCGGCTCGGGCTCGCGGCGCCGCTCGGCTCGATCGACCGCGCAAAACTCAACGTCAAGGGCAGTTCGGTCGCGGTCGGCCATCCGTTCGCGGCGACCGGCGCACGCATCGTCGCCACGCTCGCAAAGCTGCTCGCCGCGCGTGGATCGGGCCGCGGGCTGATCTCGGTCTGCACGGCGGGCGGCATGGGCGTGACGGCCATCATGGAAAGATAAGCGGGCGACTTGCCATTAGTTGCATCTGAAACTAAATTGGCCCGATGAAGCGCTACATCGGTCATCCTCGCATTGAAGGAACGGCGTCCCGGCAGGCCCACGCGGACCTGCCACCCGGCACCTTCGAACGGGAGATGAGCAAGGAAGGGTTTTTCGGCCCGGCATCGTTCTTCCACCACCGCCACCCGCCGACCGGCTGGTCCGGTTTCGAGGGCGCTCTTTCCCCGCACGCCTTCGACCTGACGAAACTCGACGCCGTCACGGCGCATCCCTGGTCGGCGCCCGATCTCCTCTTCAATGCGAACTGCCGCCTGCGTTTCTGGCGCCTGTCCGGACGCATGGACGCGCTCGCGCGGAACGCCGACGGCGACGAGCTCCTTTTCGTGCACCAGGGCCGCGGCGATCTCTTCTGCGACTTCGGCCACCTCGCCTTCGAGGCCGGCGATTACATCGTGCTTCCGCGCGGGACGATGTGGCGGCTCGAATGTCCGGAGCCGGCGGCGCTGCTCATGATCGAGGCGACGAATGCCTCGTACATGCTGCCGGAAAAGGGCCTCGTCGGCGGACATGCAATCTTCGATCCCGCGATGCTCGACGCACCGAGGGTGGACGAGGCCTTCCTCGCCCAGCAGGACGAAAAGCCCTGGCGCGTCGCGGTCAAGCGGCGGAACGCCGTCTCGACGGTCACCTTTCCCTACAACCCGCTCGATGCCATCGGCTGGCACGGCGACCTGTCGGTGTGCCGCATCAACATGCGGGACATCCGCCCGCTCATGAGCCACCGCTACCACTTGCCGCCGTCGGCGCACACGACTTTCGTCGGCAACCGCTTCGTCGTCTGCAGCTTCGTGCCGCGCCCGTTCGAGACCGATCCGGGCGCGATCAAGATCCCGTTCTTCCACAACAACGACGACTACGACGAAGTGATCTTCTATCACGCGGGCGATTTCTTCAGCCGCGACAACATCCATCCGGGCATGGTCACGTTGCACCCGGGCGGCTTCACGCACGGACCGCACCCGAAGGCGCTCTCGCGCATGCTGGTGCAGTCGAAGCCGGCGACGGACGAGTACGCGGTGATGGTGGACACCCGCGATGCGCTCGAGATCGCGCCTGCCGCCGCGAGAGTCGAGTGGGCGGGCTATGTCGACAGCTGGAAAGGCCCCGCAAAATGAAGCTCGCGTCGCTTCCCGGCGGCCGCGACGGCCGGCTCGCGGTCGTGAGCGGCGATTTGCAGCGCGCCGCGCCCGCCTCCGCCATCGCGCCGACGCTCCAGGCCGCGCTCGACGACTGGGCGCGCGCGAAACCCGCGCTAGAGGCACTCGCGCGCGAACTCGAGTCCGGCCACGCCGACAGCCTGCCGTTCGACGCGTCGCAGGCGCTCTCTCCCCTGCCGAGGGCCTATCACTGGGTGGACGGCAGCGCCTACGTCAATCACGTCGAGCTCGTACGCAAGTCACGCGGCGCGACGATGCCGGAATCCTTCTGGACGGATCCGCTCGTCTACCAGGGCGGGTCGGACGATTTCCTGCCGCCCGCCGCGGATGCGCCTTTCGCCAACGAGGATTGGGGCATCGATCTCGAAGGCGAAGTCGCGGTCGTCACCGACGATGTGCCGATGGGAAGTGACGCCATAAGAGCTCGGCAGCACATCCAGCTCGTCATGCTCGTGAACGACTGGTCGCTCCGGAACCTGATCCCGGCCGAACTCGCCAAAGGGTTCGGCTTCTACCAGTCGAAGCCGGCGACCGCATTCTCGCCGGTTGCCGTCACCCCGGATGAGCTCGGCGGCGCCTGGAAGGATGCGCGCGTGCATCTGCCGCTGGTCGTGCACCTGAACGGCGAGCCCTTCGGCCGGCCGAATGCCGGCGTCGACATGACCTTCGATTTCGGCCAGCTGATCGCGCATGCCGCGATGACCCGCCGCCTCGGCGCGGGCAGCATCGTGGGTTCGGGCACGGTGTCGAATCGCGATCGCTCCTCAGGCTCGACCTGTCTCGCGGAGCGGCGCATGCTTGAAACCCTGGACCAGGGTAAACCGATGACGCCATTCCTCTCCTTCGGCGACCGCGTGCGGATCGAGATGTTCGATGCCGCGGGCCGCTCCGTTTTCGGCGCAATCGACCAGCGCGTCGTGAAGGCCGCGTAATGCGCGCCCAGGACGACAGCCGTCTCGCGGGTGCAGGCAAGCTCGAGCTCGAAGATCCCTCGCTCCTGCGCGAACAGTGCTTCGTAAACGGCGCCTGGCTAGATGCCCCGGGCCGAGCGGCGATCCCCGTGCACAATCCTGCGACAGGCGGCGAGCTTGGCACCGTACCCGCGTTCGACGCGGTGGCGACCGAGAAAGCCGTCGCGGCCGCGCATGCCGCATTTCCGGCCTGGGCCGCGAAAACAGCGAAAGAGCGCGCCGTGCTGCTCCGCCGCTGGAACGATCTCATCCTCCTGAATGCCGCCGATCTCGCGAAACTCATGACCGCCGAGCAAGGCAAGCCGCTCGCGGAATCGAAAGGCGAGATCGCCTATGCCGCCTCCTTCGTCGAGTGGTTCGCCGAGGAGGCGAAGCGCGTCTATGGCGACGTGATCCCGGGCCACCAGGCCGACAAGCGCATCCTGGTGCTGCGCCAGCCGGTCGGCGTCGTCGCCGCGATCACGCCCTGGAATTTTCCGGCGGCGATGATCACGCGGAAAGTCGCGCCGGCACTCGCCGCCGGCTGCACGGTCGTCTGCAAGCCGGCGACCCAGACGCCCTTCTCCGCCCTCGCGCTCGCCGAGCTCGCGGCCCGCGCCGGTTTTCCGCCCGGCGTCTTGAACGTGATCACCGGCCCCGCGCGCGAAATCGGCGGCGTACTCACGGGCGATTCGCGCGTGCGCAAGCTGTCCTTCACCGGCTCGACCGAGATCGGAAAGCTCCTGATGGCGCAATGCGCGAAGACGATGAAGAAAGTCTCGCTGGAGCTCGGCGGCAATGCGCCTTTCATCGTATTCGACGACGCGGATCTCGACGCGGCGGTCGCGGGCGCGATCGCCTCCAAGTACCGGAACACCGGCCAGACCTGCGTCTGCGCGAACCGGCTCCTGATCCAGGACGGCGTGTACGAGGCGTTCGGCGCGAAGCTCATCGCCGCCGTTCAGAAGCTCCGCGTGGGCGACGGTCTCGCCGGCGAGACCGAACAGGGACCGCTGATCGACGCCGCGGCGCTCAAGAAGGTCGAGGAGCACATCGCGGATGCGACGTCGAAGGGAGCGCAGATCGCTCTAGGCGGCCACCGCCATGCGCTCGGCGGCACGTTCTTCGAGCCCACGATTCTCACGGGTGTCACGCCCGCGATGATGGTCGCGCGCGAAGAGACCTTCGGGCCGGTCGCGCCTTTGTTCAGATTCACGACAGAGAAAGAAGCCGTCGCGATGGCCAATGACACGGAGTTCGGCCTCGCCGCGTATCTTTATACGCGCGACCTCGCGCGCTCCTGGCGCGTATCGGAAGCGCTCGAGTACGGCATCGTCGGCCTCAATACGGGCCTCATCTCGACGGAAGTCGCGCCGTTCGGCGGCGTGAAGGAATCGGGCACGGGCCGCGAGGGATCGAAGTACGGCCTGCTCGATTACACCGAGATCAAGTACGTCTGCGTCGGGGGCGTGAACTGACGCCCGCTTGACGGCGGTCACATCGGCGACCTGCGCGGCATGACGCCGCTCACAGTTACGTAACGTGTTCTGCCCATCCTACGAATCGGGCTCCTATCATCGCGGCCGAAACGCTCGCGCTCCCCAGTGCGAATCCTCACCTTACACAGGAACCGTCATCATGAAACTTGCAACAGCAGCGCTCGGCGGCCTGTTGCTCGCGGTCGCCCCGCTTGCAACCATGGCCGAGGGCCTGAGCTACTCGTACGCCGAGCTCGACTACGTCGACGTGGACATTGACAACGCCCCCAGCGGCGACGGGCTCGCGCTCCGCGGCTCGGTCGGGTTTGCCGGCAACTGGTTCGCGTTCGTGGACTATGCGGACGCTTCAGTCGACATCATCGACATCGAGAACATTGCGGTCGGCCTGGGCGGCCATTTCCCGGTCAACCCCAACCTGGACTTCGTCGGCCGCGTCGGCTACACGGAGCTCGACCTCTCCGCGCCAGGCCTCAGCGCGAGCGACGACGGATACCTCGTGTCCGCGGGGCTGCGGGGGCAGGTGGCGCAGTTCGAGATGGAAGGCCACGTCGTCTACACCGACCTGAGCGACGGCGGCGACGAGACCGCATTCGAGGTCGCCGGCCGCTACAACTTCAACGAGATGTTCTCGGCCGGCATCGCCTACCGGATGGGCGACGACGCGAATACGCTGTTCGCCGGCGTCCGCCTCAGCTGGTGAGCGCCCGAGACTGACGCGCGGCCGGGAGGCACCCTCCCGGCCGCTTTTTTTCGCCGGGCTGTTCGTACCTCGCGCGCCGGGCATCGGGTATCGTGACGTCATGGCGTCCGCAACCGGCGTCCTGGTCGTCAATCTCGGCACGCCGGATGCGCCCACTCCGGCCGCGGTGAGGCGTTTCCTCGCGGAATTCCTTTCCGATCCGCGCGTCGTCGACCTGCCACGACTGCCCTGGCAACTCGCATTGCGCACGGTGATCCTGCCATTCCGGCCGAAGCGTAGCGCCCGCGCCTACCGCGAGATCTGGACCGCCGCCGGTTCGCCGCTCCTGACCGGCACGGAAGCGCTGGTACGGGCGCTCGCGCGCCGCCTGGCGGCGCTCGAGCCGAATACGCCCGAAGTCGCGATGGGCATGACCTACGGAAATCCGTCCATCGGCTCGGCCATGCAATCGTTTGGCGGCCGTGACCTCGAGAGGCTCGTCGTGCTGCCGCTTTTTCCGCAATACTCCGCGACGACGACCGCCGCAGCGCTCGACCGCATCGAGGCGGTGCTCGCGCACTGGCCGTCCAAGCCGGAGATTGCCTTGATCGAGGACTACCACGCGGATGCGGGACACATCGCGGCGCTCGCCGCGAGCGTCAAGACCGCCCGGACGCAATGGGAGCACCTGCTTTTCTCCTTCCACGGCATCCCGCGCCGCTACGCGGATGCGGGCGACTCTTACGGCGATCGATGCCATGCGACGGCACGGCTCGTCGCGGAACGGCTCGCGTTGCCCGCCGGCCGCTGGTCGATTGCGTTCCAGTCACGCGTCGGCGGCGCGAAATGGCTCGAACCGTACACGGAAGTCCGCCTGCGCGAACTCGCAAACGGCGGAACGAAGCGCATCGCCGTGGTCTGTCCCGGCTTCGCCGTGGATTGCCTGGAGACGCTCGAGGAAATCGCGATGCGCGGCAGGGCGGCGTTCCTCGGCGCCGGCGGCCTCGAATTCGAGTACGTCCCTGCGCTCAACGACGACACGGCGCAGATCGATTGCCTCGCGCGACTCGTCTTGGAGCGCGCAAACGGCGCGTGGGAGACGACGCGATGATCGGCCGCTTCCACGAGGTCAGCGTGCATGCCCCCGACCTGCTCGCTTCGCTCGCGTTCTACGAGCGGCTCGGTTTCACGCAGGTGACGGCCGGCGAGGCCTGGCCTTATCCGTATGCCGTCGTCGCCGACGGCCGCCTCGCGATCGGCCTGCACGGCCACGAGCTCGCGCAATCGCCGCTTCTCGCCTTCGTCCTGCCGGACCTGTTCGGAAATCTTGGCGCGCTCGAGGCGCGCGGCATCGAGATTCTCGATCGCCGCCTCGGCGACGACGTGTTCAACGAGGCGGGTTTCGAAGTTTCCGGCCAGTGGATCCGGCTGCTCGAAGCGCGCACCCATTCGCCCGCGCCGCAGTCACCGGCCGAGACTTCGCGCCTCGGCTGGTTCGAGGAATACGTGCTGCCCGTCGCCGACGTGAAACAGGCGGAACAGGACTGGGAGCGCCTCGGCTTCGTGCCTGCCGAGGAAGGCGACGAGCCGTATCCGCACATCGGGCTCACGAGCGACTCGCTCAACGTCGCGCTGTTGCGCACGGGGTTGCTGAATCGCCCGGCGCTCATGTTCGCCGATGCCGAAATGCCCGCGCGGATTGCCGGGCTCCTTGAAGCCGGATTCGAGATGTCGCGCCGGCCGCCGGGCGGCCTCGACCCGGCGCGGCATGCGCTCCTGATCGCGCCCGAGGGCACGCAGCTGCTCCTGACGACCGGCGAATGAAACACGCCGCGCTCGCCGTCACTCTTCTCGTCTCAGCGCCCGCCGCAGATGCCTGGGTGTCCTGCGACCAGAAGGGCATCACGCCGCCGGTCGCAATCCAGCGCGAGGCGCCCGGCTACCCCCAGGCGGTGCGCACGATCGGAATCGAAGGCGTGGTCGAAGTCTCGCTCACCGTGCTTCGCGATGGCAGCGTCGGCTGGGTGCGCGTGGTTCGCGCGGAACCGCGCGGCTATTTCGAGCAGGCTGCGACCGAGGGCGTCCGCCAATGGCGCTTCGAGCCCGCCCGGGCGAACGGCGAGCCGGTCGAATGCCGCATGCGCACGCGGGTGCGCTTCGCGCTCACCGATCCGGCCGCGACTACCGCGCACGCCGCGGACGGCGCGCGCCCACAGCCCGTCTATCCGGCGGCCCTGCTGCAGCAACGTATCGAAGGCTACGCCGAGGTCGAGTTCGACCGCGACTCGATGGGCGCGATCAGCAATGCTCTCGTCATCGCTGCAATGCCGCGCGGCGAATTCGAGCGCGCCGCGCTCGCCGCGGTGCGCGGCTGGCAAGGGGCGCAGGCCGTGGCCGGGCACGAGACGCGGCGCTTCGACTTCCGCCTGCCCGATACGAGGCTCGACGTGGTGCCCGCGACTTTGCTTGCGAGCGCGCCGTTTCCGATGGCGGCCTGCGAACGGGGCGTCACGGGCCGCGTCACGCTCGAGGCCGAGACGGCCGCCGACGGCCGTGTGCTCGCGGCGCGGATCCTCGCCGCCGAACCTGCGGGACTTTTCGATGATACGGCGCTCGCCGTCGTGCGCGCCTCGCGTCTGTCGCCCGCCTACCGCGACGGCCAGCCAATCGGGGCGACCGCGCTCCTGACCCTCTTTTTCGATCCGGAGAAAGCGACCTGCCCGAATCTCCGCTCGCCCGGCCGCGATCCGCCGCCACGCTACCGCCCGGAGCCCCGGGTGAGCCGGCACGACGAACAGCCTTCCCGCCGCGCCGACCGGTTGTCGGCCCTGTCCGCAGGCGATGTCCAACCGCTACCATGAGCGCTTCGCCGCCCCCGGCGGCCCTGCGGAATCACTGGAGTCCCGATGAAGCTCGTTCCGATTGCGGCGCTTGCCGCGTTCGCGGCCTTTCCGGCTGCCGCCGAGGAAGGCATGTGGACTTTCGACAATCCGCCGCGCGCCGCCATCGCCGGGAAATACGGCGTGACGCTCGATTCCGCGTGGCTCGACCGGGTGCGCGAGGCGACCGTGCGGCTGGAGACCGGCTGCACCGGTTCCTTCATCTCCGCGGACGGCCTGATCCTCACCAATCACCACTGCGCGGAAGACTGCATCGCGCAGCGCTCCTCCGAAGGCAACGACCTCGTGGCCGACGGCTTTCTCGCCGGCACCCGCGAGCAGGAATTGCAGTGCGAGGAAGACGCGGTCTCCGTGCTCGTCGGCACGGAGGACGTGACCGCGAAAGTCGCGGCCGCGGTCAAGGGCCTCGCGCCCGAAGCGGTGGTCGAAGCGCGGCGGGCCGAGCTCACGAAACTCGAGCAGGCCTGCGAAGAGGCTTCGGCCAAATCCAAGGGCGGCCCGCTCAAGTGCGAGCGCGTGTCGCTTTACCAGGGCGGCCAGTTCTGGCTCTACAAGTACCGCCGCTATGAGGACGTGCGCCTCGTGTTTGCGCCCGAGCGCGACATCGCCGCTTTCGGCGGCGACCCGGACAATTTCCAGTTCCCGCGCTGGTGCCTCGACATGTCGATCCTGCGTGCCTACGAGAATGGAAAGCCGGCGAAGACGCCGAACCACCTGCGCTTCGACTGGGATGGCGCGCAACCCGGCGATGCGGTGTTCGTCACCGGCCACCCCGGCGATACGGACCGGCTGCTGACCGTCTCGCAGCTCGCGCTGCAGCGCGATACTTACCTGCCTTTCTGGCTGCTCCGCTACGCGGAACTGCGCGGCCGCATGCTCCAGTACTCGAAGACGGGCGAGGAACCGCGGCGCACGGCGGAGTCCTACCTCAATCAGATCGAGAATGCGATCAAGGTGCGACGCAAGCAGTTCGACGCCCTGCTCGATCCGGCGCTCCTCGAGAATGCCGCAAAGAAGGAAAAGGCGCTCGGCGACGCGGTCGCCGCGAACCCCGCGCTCGCCCCTGCCGCAGGGAGCTGGAAGGAAATTTCCGCGGCGCAGGACGTCTGGCGCAACATCCTCGTTCCGCACACGTTCACCGAGGGCAGTGCCGCGTTCAATAGCCAGCTCTTCGCCCATGCGCGCACGCTCGTGCGCGCGGCCGCAGAGCGCGCGAAGCCGAACGAGACGCGGCTGCCTGAATTCACCGAGGCGCGCCTGCCGGCGGTCGTGCAGGGGCTCGGGGCCGACGCGCCGATCTACCCGGACTTCGAGATCCTGCGGCTCTCCTTCGGACTCGAGCGCATGCGCGAGTGGCTGGGGCCGGACTATCCGCTCGTCCGCCAGGTGTTCGGCAACGATTCGCCCGATTCGCTCGCGACGCGTCTCGTCCGCGACAGCACGCTCGGCACTCCCGCCGCGCGAATGGCAGTTTACGAGGGCGGGCAGGCCGCGATCGACGCGAGCAAAGATCCGATGATCCGGCTCGCGGCGGCGGTCGACCCGGAGTCGCGCGCGCTGCGCAAGCAGATCGAGGAAAAGGTCGAAGGACCGGTGCAGCGCGGCCAGGAGGAGATCGCCAAAGCGCGCTTCGCCGAATACGGCACGAGCATTTATCCGGACGCGACCTTTACGCTCCGCCTTTCCTACGGCGGCATGAAGGGTTGGGTCGAGAAAGGCCAGGAAGTGCGGCCGTGGACCGAGCTCTCTCGCGCCTTCGAGCGCGCGACCGGCGAACCGCCGTTCAAGATTCCGGAGCGCTGGATAGCGGCCAAGGACGCGCTCGACATGACGACGCGCGCTAATTTCACGACGAACAACGACATCGTCGGCGGCAATTCCGGCAGCCCGATGCTTAATGCGAAGGGCGAGATCGTAGGTCTCGCGTTCGACGGCAACATCCACTCGATCTCGGGAACCTACTGGTTCGACGACCGGATGAATCGCTCGATCGGCGTGCATCCGGCCTACATCCGGACCGCACTCGAGAAAGTCTACGGCGCCAAGGCACTGCTCGAGGAGATCGACCGGCGCTGAGCCGGCGGGACGGCTGAAACAGAAGCGCCCGCTGCCATGTGGCAGCGGGCGCTTTTGTAACAATCCGCCGATGCCGCTTCCGTGATCGAATACTTCAATTGAGCCAGCCGCGCAGCATCTCGAGCGCCTGCTCGTGACGCAAGCCAACGTAAAAGACGAGGACGATCAGGCCGCCGACATACACGGTCGACACCAGTGTCATGAAGTAGCCGAGCAACATGACGACGCCGTCCCGTTCGGCCATGCCAAAGCACAGCAGCATGACCGCGAACGCCGGCAACGTGTTCACGAAGGGCACGAGCGGCAACGGCGCCATCAGCAGCAGGACCGCGAGGATCACGAGGGCGCCGTTCACGAAGTTGATTGCGCGGCCGCCGGTCAGCACGAGGAACCGCGGCCTGACCAGGTGCTCGAAACGTTCCGCCCAGCCTTTCACTTTCTGAAGGACGCTGCGAACGGTCGGCGCCGGCAGGCTGCGATTGAGCAGTCGTTCGGGCAGCCAGGGAACGCGGCTCACCATCACGGCGAATCCGATCAGGAGCATGGGCAGGCCGAGCACGGTGCTCATGCCCGGTACAGTCAGCGGCAAAAGAAAGGGTGCGGCGAGCACGCCGCAGAACACGAGCAGCCCCTGTTCCCCGAGCATGCCGAGGAGCGCCCGGAGCGTGACGGCCGGATCGCGCACCGCCGCCTGTGCCGTTGCGAGTGCGGCCGAGATACGGACCTCGGGATCGCGGAACTGGACCGCGGTCACGGGGCGCGCCTGGCTTCGAGTCTGAGGTCGATCTCGATATCGTCGCGGACCCGCAACGCCCCGAGCGCGACGGTGAACGGCACCAGGCCGACGTCGGCGTGCGCCAGGTGAAAATTCGCGTGCGCGGCGAGCTTGCCGCCTTCGATTGCCAACGTGAACGGCACCGAGACCATGCGTTCCTCCCCCCGCAGGCCGACGCGGACGCGCGCCAGGTAGCTGCCGCTATCTCCGGACAATTCCTCCGCCGTCAGGCGGAGCACGTCCTGACGAGCCGCATCGAGCACCGATTCGCCCAGCATGTTGTGGCGAGTCGCCTCGCGATCTTTCGGCGGCACGGGATTCGCGAATTCGGCGCCGGCGCCGATTCGCGCATCCTGATCGTCGACGACAAGCGACTCGAGCGGCAGCCGGAGATCGAAGCCGCTCTTCGTCAGCGGCTCGCGAAGTGCCACCGTGCCGTCGAGCGCATCTGAAGTAATGAGGTGATTGTGGCCGAGCTTCTGCATCGGCCCGTCACGGTAGACGCGCACTTCGAGATGCGAGGCGACGACGGTCCATGTTTCGGACGGTTCCGCAGTCGCGGCCGGCGGCGGCGTTTCCGGCGCCGGGGCGGCCGGCGGCTGCTTCGGCGGCAGCGCGCAGCCGGCAAGGAGTAACATGAACGGCCATAGGAACTTGCGCATGAGCGTATTCTCCAAGACCTGATGCCAGCACGAAACTCGGCCCTGCGCTACGGGTACGTGGCGCAGACCCTGCATTGGACCATCGTCATATTGCTGATAGTCCAGGTGACACTCGGCAGGATCGCCGGAGGGCTGCCGCTCGGACTCGAGAAGCTCGCTGTTCTCGCCCGGCACAAGTCGTTCGGCATCACGATACTCGGACTCGCGATCATTCGTCTCGCCTGGCGGCTATTCAATCGTCCGCCGCCCCTGCCACCCATGCCGCGCTGGCAGCACCATGCCGCGAATCTGAACCATTGGGCACTGTATGCGCTCCTGTTCGCCATGCCGCTGTCCGGCTGGATGATGTCTTCGGCCTCGAACTTCCCGGTGAGCTGGTTCGGCCTCGTGCAGCTTCCCGACTTCGTCGGTCCCGATCGCGCGCTCAAGGAGCGATTCCACGACCTGCACCACCTGTTCGCGTGGTTCCTGTACGCGCTCGCCGGCCTGCACGTTGCCGCGGCGCTCAAGCACCAGTTCCTGGATCGCGACGGCTTGCTGTTCCGCATGCTGCCCTGGCGAACGCCATGAAGAATTTTCTCCGCATCCTCTGCATCGCCCTCGTCGCGAGCCCGGCCGCGCTCTCCGATGTGCGCCAGGCCGACCCGGGCGCCGGCACACTCCTGTTTTCGGCCACGCAGGCGGGCGCGAAGTTCACGGGCGCATTCAAGTCCTTCCAGGTCCGGCTCGATTTCGACCCGGCCAACCCGTCGAAAGGCAGTCTCCATGTGACGGTCGAGACGCCTTCGATCGATACGCAGGACGCGGAGCGCGACGAGATACTCAAGAGCCGCGATTTCTTCTGGACGGAGAAGTATCCGCAGGCGGTCTTCCATGCGGGGCGCTTCGAGCGGGACGGCGGCGGTTTCCGCGCCTTGGGCGAGCTTTCGATTCGCGGCGCTTTGAGGCCGGCCACGGTACGTTTCACGCTCGCCCCCGCGGCCGGCGTCTCCGTCATGAAAGGCACGGCGGATCTCCACCGACTCGAGTTCGGTCTCGGCCAGGGCGACTGGGCCTCCACTGAATGGGTCGGCGACGAGGTCGAGGTGCGCTTCGAGCTCAGGCTGCGGCCGGCCGCCGGCGCAACAAGCCCGTGATGCTGTAACGCGCCGCGGTGATGAACGCGCGGCAGCCGCAGTACTTTGCCGACGTGGCGGACGGCGTCGAAGCGACGCTATCCCGGATCGGGCGGCGCATCGTGTTGTGCACGCCGATCGGCGCAGGGAAACCCGCGGCGCTCGTCAACGAGTTCTATCGCCGCGCGGCGGCGGATCCCGGCATCGATCTCTCGATTCTCACCGGGCTGACGCTCGCCCGCCCGCAGCCAAAAAGCGAACTGGAACGGCGCCTCGTCGAGCCGATCACCGCGCGCATTTTCGGCGATGCGCCGGAGCCGGCCTGGATCGGGCCGCTCCGCGCGAACAAGCTCCCCTCGAACATCCGCGTTCTGGAATTCTTCATGGAGCCGGGCGCCTGGCTCGCCTCGCCGCTCGCGCAGCAGTCCTACGCGAGCATCAACTACACGCACGTTGCGCGCACGGCCGTAGCCGAAGGCGCGAATGTCATCGCGCAGCAGATCGCGCGGCGGCGCGACCGCGTGAGTCTCGGCACGAACCCGGACGTCACCGCCGACCTGATTCCCGTGCTGCACGAGCGGCAGAGCACAGGCAAGCCGGTCGCGATCATCGGCCAGGTCAACGGCCGCATGCCGTACATGTTCGGCGCCGCCGAGCTTTCTTCCTCCGCATTCGACTTCATCGTCGACGATGTCCGCGCGTATCACGAACTGATCGCCCCACCGAACGGACCGATCTCGACCGCGGACCACGCGATCGCTCTCGCCGCCAGCCTGCTCGTCCGGGATGGCGGCACGATCCAGATCGGCATCGGCGAGCTCGGCGATGCGATCGTGCATGCGTTGACGCTCCGCCACCGCGGCAATGCCGATTGGCGGCGCGCGCTCGCCGACACCGGGCTCCTGCCGCGCCACGCCGCGCTGCAGGCGGAGATCGGCGGCGACGGGCCGTTCGAACAGGGCCTCTACGCCGTCACCGAGATGTTCGTCGACGGTTTCCTCGACCTGTACCGCGAAGGAATACTCAAGCGCCGTGCCGAGCCCGATGGCGCGCTCCTGCACGGCGCCTTCCTGCTCGGCCCGCGGGCGTTCTACGAGGAACTGCGCGCCATGCCGGATGCCGAGCGCGCGCTCTTCCGGATGATGCCGGTCAGTTTCACGAACGAACTGCTGGGACCTGAATGGGAATCGAAAATGGCGCAGCGCCGCGACGCGCGCTTCATCAATTCCGCGATGATGGCGACGCTCGGCGGCGCGATCGTTTCGGACGGGCTCGCCGACGGGCGCGTCGTGAGCGGGGTCGGCGGGCAGTACAACTTCGTCGCGCAAGCCCACGAATTGCCGGGCGGGCGATCGATCATCGCAGTGCGCGCGACGCGCTTGAGCGGCGGTTCGCTCGAATCCAACATCCGGTGGAACTACGGTCATGTGACGATCCCGCGTCACCTGCGAGACATCGTGCTGACCGAGTACGGAATCGCCGACATTCGCGGCAAGACTGACGCCGAAGTCGCGACCGCGATGCTCGAGATCGCCGATTCGCGTTTCCAGGCGGCGCTGCTCGCCGAGGCGCAGCGCGCCGGCAAGCTGCCGGCGAGTCACCGGATCGCCGACCGGCACCGGCGCAACCATCCGGAATCGCTCGAAGCCGCGTTTGCGCCTCATCGCGCCGCCGGACGATTCGGAGCCCTGCCCTACGGTAGCGACCTGACCGCCGAGGAAATCGCACTCGGGCGGGCGCTGCGCGGCCTGAAGTCGCGCGCGCAGTCCCTGGGTGGAAAGCTTGCCATCGGCGCGAAGCTGTTTCGCCCGTTGCCCCGCGACGCCTCGCGTGCCGCCCTCTTTCAGCGCATGGATCTCGCAGCCCCGCGCGGACTTCGCGAGCGTCTCCTGCGTCGCCTCGTCGCCGCCGCGCTCTAAATGGGAAGCGTCCCTATCTGGCGAGCCGCTCCGCCTGGCGACGAAGTGCCGCGCCGAATTTCTGCCGGTCATAGAACGCGCCAAGCCCCTCGAGATCCGGCCTGCGGCGACTGAGGGTCTCGATGTCGATATCGAGCGGCATGTCGCAGGCGATGGTCGTCAGCCGCCTTGCGAAGTACGCGGCCTCCCGATGCTGCGTCAGCTTCTCCGCGAGTTTGCCGGCGCCGCGGATCGGGAGCGTCCCGACGCGCTCGAGGCCTTCGTAGATTTCCTCGAGCGAGGCGAAGTCGCGAAGAAGCGCCGCCGCCGTCTTCGGACCCACACCCGGCACGCCCGGAATGTTGTCGACGGAATCGCCCGTCAGCGCCAGGAAATCCGCCATGCGCTCCGGGCGCACGCCGAACTGGGCTTCGATGTCGCCATAGGCGAAACGGCGCTCTCCGGCGTAGTCCCAGTAATGATCGCCGTCGCGGACGAGCTGCGCGAGATCCTTGTCGCGCGTCACGAGCACGGCTTGGTGTCCCGCGACGCGAAGCCGGGCAGCGATCGTGCCGATGATGTCGTCCGCCTCGTGCGTGGGACTTCCGAACTCGGCCAGGCCGAGCAACCGGCACAATTCGCGGCACAGCGCGAACTGGCGTTTCAGTTCTGGCGGCGCGGGCTCGCGGTTCGCCTTGTAGGCCGGATAGATGGCGCTCCGGAACGAGGTCGTCAGGCTTTCGTCGAAGGCGACCGCGACGTGCGCCGGTTTCGCCTCCTCGAGCAGGTCGCCTAGAAATCTCCCGAAGCCGTAAACGGCGTTGACCGGCTGGCCGTCGCCGTCGGTCATCTCGAGGCCCACCGAATAGTAGGCGCGGAATACGAAGTAGCTCGCGTCGATCAGGTGGACCGCCGGCGGTCCCTCGCGCTTCACTGAGTGAAACGCTGGATACGGGCGTGCAGCGGGCTCGTGCGCGGGAAGTGCGCGAGGAGATATTCCATCTGGTCGGCGAGCACGCGCCGGCCCTTCAGATAAATATATTCGGCGTAGGTCGGCGTGAACGGCACGGCGAGGAGCTGCATGCCCGCCTGCTCCGGCGTGCGCGAGGCCTTCGCATTGTTGCAGCGCCGGCAGGCCGCGACGACGTTGTTCCAGACGTCCTTGCCGCCCTTGCAGAACGGCCGCACGTGGTCGCGCGAGAGTTGATGAGAAGTAAAGCGCCCGCCGCAGTACATGCAGAGATTCGCGTCGCGGCGGAACAGCGTCTCGTTGTTGAGCGGCGGCACGTAGTCGCCGCGGAGGCTCCCGGGATTTCCGGACGAGCCCTGTGTCGCCATCATCGAATTGACTTCGATCACCGTCTGGCGGCCGGTGCGCGCGTTCGTGCCGCCGTGAAGCGCATACAGGCGGCTGCCGAATGCATAGGCGACCTGCCCGAGGCAGTGCAGGCGCACCGCCTCCTTGTAGTCGATCCACTCGAGAGGCATGCCGGACGCGTCCGTGCGCAGCACCTGCTGCGACAGCGCGATCATGCTGCCTGCGGACTTGACGGCTGCCTTTGCGTTGCCTGTTCCGGTGCCCACGGCCCCTATCCTGACCCAGAAAGCCTGAAACAATACGGCACGATTATGATATTTTTCAACGCGCCGCCGCTCGGCCGGCTGATCAGGGGATGAATTGGATGCCAGCCACGATCGGCGTGCTGAAAGAGACCGTGCGAGGTGAGAACCGCGTCGCAGTCGTGCCGGAGGTCGCCACCCGCCTGTCGGCCCTGGGGGCCAAGCTCCTGATCGAGCGCGGCGCCGGCAGTGCCGCCCGCTTTCCGGACGCCCAGTACAAGGATGTAGGCTTTGCCGACAGCGCGGACGCGGTGCTCGCGGGCGCGGATCTCCTCTTCACCGTGCAGCCGCCCGAGGCCGCCAGCGTCGCCCGCCTCAAGCCCGGTGCCGTCGTCGCCGGATTCCTCGCGCCGCACGCGCAATTGCCGCTCGTCCGCGCGCTGCAAGAGCGGCGCATCACCAGTTTTGCGATGGAACTCGTGCCGCGCATCTCTCGCGCGCAGTCGATGGACGCGCTGTCCTCGCAAGCGGCGGTCGCGGGCTACAAGGCCGTGCTGCTTGCGGCCAGCGCGCTCGACAAGTTCTACCCGATGCTGACGACGGCCGCCGGCACGATCCGGCCCGCGACCGTGCTCGTGATCGGCGCGGGAGTCGCGGGATTGCAGGCGATCGCGACCGCGCGCCGGCTCGGCGCGGTCGTCGAGGCGTATGACGTCCGTTCCGCCACGCGCGAGCAGATCCGCTCGCTCGGCGCGAAGTTCGTCGAGACCGGCGTGACGGCCGAGGGAACGGGCGGTTATGCGCGGGAGCTGACGACGGAAGAAAAGGCAAAGCAGCAGGAAGTGCTCGATGCGCGCATCGCCGCGGCAGACTGCGTGATCTCGACCGCCGGCGTTCCGGGCCGTCCGGCGCCCCGCATCATCTCCCGCGCTGCGGTCGAGCGCATGAAGCCGGGTGCCCTGATAGTTGACCTGCTCGCCGAAAGCGGCGGCAACTGCGAGCTCACGCGCGCGGGCGAGACAGTCGAGCACGGCGGCGTCCGCATCATCGGCCCGATCAACCTGCCCGCGACCGTCGCCTACCACGCGAGCGACATGTACGCGCGCAATCTCCTGAATTTCATCAAACCGGCGTTCAAGGACGGCGCGATCGCCATCGACTGGAACGACGAAGTGTTCGCGGCCTCCTGCGTCACGCACGACGGCAGCATCCGCCACGAACCCACCCGCAAGCTCGTGGAGGGTCAGTAATGGAAGGCGTGATCGCAATCTACATCGTGATGCTGGCCGCGTTCACCGGCTACGAGATCATCGCGAAGGTGCCGGTCATCCTGCACACGCCGCTGATGTCAGGCAGCAACTTCGTGCACGGCATCGTGCTCGTCGGCGCCATGGTCGCGCTCGGCCGCGCCGATACCGTGCTCGAGCAGGTGATCGGCTTCATCGGCGTCGTGCTCGGCGCCGGCAACGCGGTCGGCGGCTACGTCGTCACCGAGCGCATGCTGCAGATGTTCAAGGCGAGCGGGCAGAGGAGCCAGAAGAAGAAGGAATCCGCCTGATGCAGGGCCTGCTACCCGACCACGTCGCGACGCTCGCGATCAACTTCAGCTACCTGCTGGTCGCATTCCTTTTCATCATGGGCCTGAAGGCCATGAGCTCGCCCGTCACGGCGCGCCGCGGCATCGTCGTCGCGGGCGTCGGCATGCTGATCGGCACGCTGATGAGCTTCCTCTACCCCGGCATGGGGAATTTCCCTCTGATGCTCGCGGCGATCGCGATCGGCGGCGGGCTCGCCTGGTGGTCGGGGCGCATCGTCGCGATGACCGACATGCCGCAGATGATCGCGCTCTACAACGGCATGGGCGGCGGCGCCGCGGCCGCGATCGCGGCGGTCGAGCTGCTCCGCATGGCGTCCGCTGGTCCCGTGGCGGCCTCGACGCACGGCCCGGTCGTCACGTCGCTCGCAGCGGCGGGCGCCTTCATCGGCGCGGTCAGCTTCTCGGGCTCGCTCATCGCGTTCGGAAAACTGCAGGGACTCATCAAGCGCAGCTTCCGCTTCAAGGGCCAACAGTTCGTGAATCTCCTGCTCGTGGCCGCGACGCTCGCGCTCGGCGCATCGCTCGTCATCTCGGGCCACCCGACGATGCAGGCGGTCGTGCTGTTCTTCGCACTCGCGCTCATCCTCGGCGTCACGATGACGCTGCCGATCGGCGGCGCCGACATGCCGGTAGTGATCTCGCTCTACAACGCATTCACCGGTCTCGCGGTCGCCTTCGAGGGCTTCGTGCTCGAAAACGCGGCCATGATCATCGCCGGCATCGTCGTCGGATCCGCGGGCACGCTGCTGACCCAGCTCATGGCGAAAGCGATGAACCGCTCGCTAGGCAACGTGCTGTTCTCGGGATTCGGCGAGGGCGCGGCGGCCGCGGCCGAGGGTGTCACGGGCGCGCTGAAGCCGATCGAGGCCTCGGATGCCGGAGTCATGATGTCATTCGCGCAGAAAGTGATCGTGATCCCGGGTTACGGCATGGCGGTCGCGCAGGCTCAGCACAAGGTCTGGGAGCTCTGCCAGCTCCTGATCGACAAGGGCGTGATGGTGCGATTTGCGATCCATCCGGTTGCGGGGCGCATGCCGGGCCACATGAACGTGCTGCTCGCGGAAGCGGGCGTGCCCTACGACCTCATCTCGGATCTCGACGAGATCAACGCGGAGTTCGACACGGCGGACGTCGCGCTCGTGATCGGCGCGAACGACGTCGTGAACCCGGTCGCGCGGACGGACAAGGGCAGCCCGATCTACGGCATGCCGATACTGAATGCGGACAAGGCGAAGAACGTTCTCGTCATCAAGCGCGGCCAGGGCGCCGGGTTCTCCGGCATCGAGAATCACCTCTTCTATCTCGACAACACCCGGATGGTGTACGGCGACGCCCAGAAAGTCGCGGCGGAATTGATCCACGCCGTAAAAGCGGCTGGCTAAGCCGTTCCAGGCGCGCCGCTGGCCGGGCGGGCGTCCCTCGCGAGCTCAGCCGGAACTTTATTCGCTCGCTCGGGACCCGCCCGGCCGCTGCGCGCCCGAGCGCTCTCGTCAACATGCGCAGGCGGCATCGCGAGCGAGCCAGCCCGGCACGCCGGCGCGCGAGCCATGATCAGGCGTTGTCGGAATCGTCGAGTAGCAGGTCTTCGAAGAACGCGCCAAAGGGGCGCGTCGGGTGGCGAAGCTGGATTTCGAGCATCCAGAGGCCGGGCGATGGCGTGAACGGAGCGTCGGCGAGCGCGCCCTTGTGGTGGGCTGCGTGGGGAAATTCGGAGAGTCGATGGCCTGACATGTCGAGGTTCAGCCGCCAGCCGCGGCGCTCCGACTCCTCGACGGCAACCCGGTAAAGCGCCTCGCCCGTCAGCCGATCCTGCCGCCAGCGTGCCTGAACGGCCTCGAACACGGCTTTTACGTCGCGGGCAATGCGATTGAACTCGGGATCGCCGCCGGTCGTGAACGTGTCGCCGCCGTCGCCTTCCCAGTCGCGCCAGATCGGGCCGATGTCGATGAAGTAGATGTCGTCCTCGCCGAGAACCACGCCGGGCTTGGACTTCACGTGGAAGGCGTTCAGCGTATTTTCGCCAAAGCGGACATTGATCCCATGCCAGCCTCGCGCCATTCCGGCATCGCTCAACACGCGGCGCGTCAGCCCGACCCCTTCTTCCTCCGTCATGCCCGGCACAATCTCGGTCGAGAGGCGGTTGATGACCTCGAACGTGCGGCGGCGCGCCTCGAGCATCATGAGCCGGTCGTAACGCGGCCCGCAGGTCTCCGCCCTCGACCGGTCCGGCGGCGCGGAAGTCTCAGGCAAGCTCTTTCTTCAGGAAATCGACGGTCCTCTGCCACGAGAGCTTCGCGGCTTCCGCGTTGTAGCGCGCGGCATTGGTGTCGTTGTGAAAGGCATGATCGACGTCGGCGTAGGTGTTGAGCTGGTAGCGGACGCCGGCGGATTTCAGCGTCTGTTCGAAAGCGGGCACCGCCGCGTTGATGCGCTCATCCCGGCCGGCGTAATGCAGGAGGAGAGGCACCTCGATGCGCGCCGCCTCGGCCGCTTCCGGCGGCATTCCGTAGAACACGACGGCGGCATTCAGATCCGCTGCATTGGCGGCGAGCCGGCCGGACATGCCGCCGCCCCAGCAGAATCCGACGCAGCCAACCTTGCCGGTCGACCGGTCGTGCTTCGCGGCGAAATGCACTGCCGCGAGATAGATGCCGAGCGCGGCCTCGCGATTGAGTTCACCGATGCGCTTGCGCGCTTCGTCTTCGTCCGCAGGCGTACCGCCGCTCGCCGACAGCGCATCGGGCGCGATCGCAAGAAAACCTGCGAGCCCGAGCCGACGCGTCACGTCCTCGATGTGCGCGTTCAAGCCGCGATTTTCGTGGATCACGACCACGGAAGGCCGGCGCTTCGGCTTGCCCTTCGGGCGCGCGACATAGCAGTCGATGTTTCCCGCCGGCGACTCGAATCGCTTGCGATCCGTCACCAGCCCGGGATCGTCCACGGCCACGGTCGCCGCCTGTGCATAGCGATTCTCGAGCAGCGGCAGAACGAACGCCGCGGCTGCGGCCCCGCCCGCGATGCGCGCCAGCCGCGACAAGAACTCGCGGCGCGGCATCGCGCCGTGCGTGTAGTCGTCGTAGAGCTCGATGATCCGCCGGTTCATTCGGCGTCCGGCATCAGGAGCCAGAGCAGCAGGTAAGCGATGATTCCCGGGAAGGCCACGCTCAGGATCGACACGATCACGTACGCGATGCGCACGTGATCCGTCTTCCAGCCCAGCCACTCGGCGATGCCGGCACAGACGCCGGCGATCATCCGGTCATTCGAGCGCTTGAGCTTCGCTTCGGGCATCGGGGGATTATCGTCCCACGGAGCGGCGCCGGATGCGAGTCCTCAGTAAGGACGTCAGGGCCGCCGGACGGGCGGACTGGGCCGCGGCGCCTGGCGCCGCTCGATCGCCCGCCGCTGTTCTTCCGGCGTCATCCGCTGCCAGCGTTCGCGCAGCTCCTCCCGGCGTTCCGGGGGCAGCGACTGGAAGCGGCGATAGGCACGGCGAAGCGCCTCCTTCTGCTCGGGAGTGAGGTCGCGAAAACGTTTCCAGCGTTCGCGAAGCCTCTCGCGTTCCTCCGGCGTCAGTTTCCGCCATTGCTGCCAGCGCTCGCGCGCCGACGCGCGGTCCCCGGCATCCATCGAGAGCCAGCGCTCCGCACCGTCGGCCATCGCGTGCTGCCGCCCGGGCGGCAGCGTATTCCAGTGTGCCTTCTGCCCGGCGAGCAGTTCCTGCGTCGCCTCGTCGAGCGATTCCCAGGCGACGCCTCCTTCCGCGCGCGGCGCCTCGGCAGCCGCGGACGCGCTGCCGAGCAGGAGCCACGCCACCAGAACCCATGCGAGCTTATTCATCGTCGTCTTCCTTCGGAGCCTCTTTCGCGGCGCGCTTCAAGGCACGCTCGGCCTCGATTGTTTCCATGAAACGCACGAAGTCCTCGTCCTCACCGGCCGTTTCGCCCAGGAACTCCAGGAACTCGGCGTCCGGCGGCTCCGGCGGCGGATCCGCGGCCACGGCGGGCCCGGCGAGCAGGAACGCGGTCAGGATTTCCGGTCGGCGCATGATTCAGCCCACGCCGTCCGTCAACTGGTCGTCCGCCCAGGCGTAGAAACCCGGGTCCTCGGCGAGCATGTCGAAGTCTTCGCCCCCGGCCATCAGGTCGAGATCCTCGAACGCGCCGACAACGGCCTCGTTTCGCGCCGTGGCCGGCAAAGTCTCTTCGCGCTGCCACAGCATCGCGGCGACGAGCGCGGCGGCTGCCGCGCCTGCGGGGATCCAGAGGGCGGGACCTGCGGCGCGCCGCCCCTGCAGTTCCCCGAGCGCCTCCGCCCGCGCCCGCGCGAGCCGCGAGCGCGTCGCGACGTCCTGCGACTCGACGCTTTCGTCGAAGGCCGCGCGGCTCCGGCGTTCCAGTTCCCGCATGTCCTCATTCATTTCTTCCACTCCCCCAGCGCCTCGTTGAGCGTCTGCATGGCGCGAAAATAATGCGTCTTCACGCTGCCTTCCGAACAACCCATCGCGAGCGCCGCCTGTGCGACGTCCAGGCCCTCGAAGTTCCGGAGCAGAAAGGCCTCGCGCTGGCGGCCGCTCATGCCGGCGAGCACTTCCTCGATACGGGCCAGGAGTTCCTCGCCCTCGAGCAGCTGGTCCGGGCGGCCGCGCGGATCGACCGCCGATTCGAACGGATCCGGCGCCGCCTCTTCCGGCTCGCGGCCGGGCCACCAGGACATCACGGCGCGCCGCACTTTCCGGCGGCGCTGGAAATCGGTGATCCGGTTTTTCAGGATGCGATAGAAGAGCGGACGCCACTGCTCTTCCGGATGCCGGCCATAGCTGCTCACCAGCCGTATCATCGCGTCCTGCACGGCATCCTCGGCCTCTGCGCGATCGCGAAGCGCGATGCAGGCGATGCGAAACGCACGCCGTTCGATCCCGGCGAGGAATCTGTCGAGCGCCCGCTCACGGTCCACCGAATTCTCCCGCGTCCCGTCACGCCTGCCGAGCGACAGAGGCGCTGCGAGCGTAGCAGAGCATTCCATACGCTCCTCCGGCATCGGTACCCGACCCAAGCCCCGCCACGGTGATATAACGTGGCTGCCGCGCCGCCGTTTACGCGGCCGGCAGACGATTCACAACTTCTTGATAAAGAAAACAATTTTGGGCCCAGTGGCTCCCATTCTCCAGGTCGTTTTCGACACTCCGCTCAGGCAGAGCTTCGATTACCTGCCGGAGGACGGCGCCGCGATCGCGATGCCGGGCACACGCGTTCGCGTTTCGCTCGGTCGCGGCCGCGCGATCGGCATCGTGGCGGGCCACGCCGCAGAGAGCCGCCTGCCGCGGGCCCGGCTCAAGCATGTGAGTACGGCGATCGATGCGCTGCCGCTCTGGGACGCAACGACTTTCGGGCTCCTGCACTGGGCCGCCGACTACTATCACCACCCGCGCGGCGAGGTGCTCTTCAGCGCGCTGCCGAAACCGCTTCGCCAGGGCGATCCCGCGCGTCGCGACGAAATCGTCTGGCGGCTCACCGAAGCCGGGCAGGCGGCGGTCGATGCCGGAACGCGCCTCGGCGCGCGGCAGAAAAAACTGATCGAACTCATCGGGCGCAACGGCGCCAGCGCGGCCGTGATCGCCGCGGCCGGGCATGTCATGGCCATCCGTGCGCTCGTGAAACGCGGCTGGCTCGAGTCTTTCGCACGCCCCGAAGCCTCGCCCGCCGCCGGCGCCGGCCGCCCGGGGCCCGTGCTGACTGCGGACCAGGGTGCGGCGGTCGAGCGGATCGGCGCGTCGCTCGACCGTTACGGCGCGTGGCTGCTCCACGGCGTCACCGGCAGCGGCAAGACCGAGGTGTACATGCGCCTCATCGAGCGCGTGCTCGAAGCCGGTCTGGGCGCGCTCGTGCTCGTGCCAGAAATCGCCCTGACGCCGCAACTCGTCCAGCGTTTCCAGACGCGACTCCCAGCGCCGATCGTCGCGCTGCATTCCTCGCTCGCCGACGGCGCGCGCGCCGCGGCCTGGCGGGCAGCCGCTTCGGGCCGCGCGCCGGTCGTGATCGGCACGCGATCCGCGGTCTTCACGCCGATGCCGTCGCTCGGCCTTGTCGTCGTTGACGAGGAGCACGACGCCTCCTACAAGCAGCAGGAGGGATTCCGTTACTCGGCGCGCGACCTCGCCGTACTCCGCGCGCAGCGCGGCGGCGTTCCGGTCGTGCTGGGTTCCGCGACACCGTCGCTCGAGACGCTCGCCAACGCCGCCGCCGGCCGATACACGAAAGTCGCGCTACCGGAACGCACCGGCCGCGCCGGCAAGCCGCGCGTCACGGTCGTCGATCTTCGCGTCAATCCCGCGCGCGACGGCCTCTCGCCGCCCGCGATCGCGGCGATCGAGCGCCACCTCGGCGAGAACGGACAGGTGCTCGTCTTCCTCAATCGCCGCGGCTACGCGCCGACCATGTTCTGCTCACGCTGCGCGTGGGTCGCGCCCTGCAGGGCCTGCGATGCGCGTCTCACGGTGCACTTGAAGCGCGCGCTCCTCGTCTGCCATCACTGCGGCGCGGAGGAATCGTTGCCATTCGGTTGCCCGCGCTGCGGCAACGAACTCTCGCCCGTCGGCGAAGGGACGGAACGCGTCGAGACGACGCTCACCCAGCTCTTTCCCTCGGCCCCGCTCGTGCGGATCGACCGCGACGCCATTCGCCGGCGCGGCGACATGGAGGCCGCGCTCGCCTCGATCGTGGACGGTCGGGCGCGCATCCTGCTCGGCACACAGATGCTGACGAAGGGCCACGATTTCCCGGACGTGACGCTCGTCGTCGTGCTCGCAGCCGACCAGGGACTCTTCGGCGCTGACTTCCGCGCGAGCGAGCGGCTCGCGCAGCAGATCGTGCAGGTCGCGGGCCGCGCCGGGCGCGGCGACCGGCCGGGCGAAGTCCTGATCCAGTCCGCGTACCCGCAGCATCCGCTGCTTCAATGCCTGATCACCGACGGCTACGAGGGATTCGCGGCGCTTGCGCTCGGGGAGCGCCGCGCAGCTTGCTGGCCGCCCTACTCGCATCTCGCGCTGCTTCGCGCCGACTCGCCGGCGCGCACGGAGGCATTCGGCTTCCTGCGCGCGGCGCACACCGTCGCTCCCGATGCGCTCGCTCCGGATCTCAGGATCCTCGGCCCTGCGCCGGCTTCGATGGCGCGCCGCGCGGGACGGCATCGCGCTCAGCTCCTCGTCGAATCGGCAGCGCGCCCGGCCCTGCAGAATTTCCTCGCTCAATGGGTCCCCGAGATCGTGAAACTGCGCGCGCCGCGCTCGCTGCGCTGGTCTGTGGACGTCGATCCACTCGAGATTGACTGATAGACTTGCGCGCTTGAAAAACCGCATCGAAAAACTCGTGGCGGACGCGCTCTCGTCGCTGCCGCCGGGAACGCTCGGCGACGCGAAAGCGCCCGCGCCCGGCGTCGAGCGCAGCCGCGAAGTCGCGCACGGCGATTTCGCCACGAACGTCGCCATGCAGGTCGCGAAGACCGCGCGCACGAACCCGCGCGCGCTCGCACAGAAAATCGTCGCGGCGCTCCCCGAAAACGACATCGTCGCGAAGACAGAGATCGCCGGTCCCGGGTTCATCAATTTCTTCATGACGCCCGAGGCCTGGAAGGCCGAGATGAGCCGCGTGCTCGCGGAAGGATCCGGCTACGGTCGCGGCGCAACCGGCGCCGGACGCAAGGCGATCGTCGAATTCGTCTCCGCCAATCCAACCGGACCGCTGCACGTCGGCCACGGCCGCCATGCGGCCTTCGGCGCGACCGTCGCGAACCTGCTCGAGGCGGACGGCTGGAAGGTGCATCGCGAGTACTACGTCAACGACGCCGGACGGCAGATGGACATCCTCGCCGCCAGCGTGTGGCTCCGGTACCTCGAAAGCTGCGGCGAAACGCTCGTGTTTCCGTCGAACGGCTATCGCGGCGATTATGTCCGCCTGGTAGCGGAAGCGCTGCGTGCGCGCCTCGGCGACGCACTCCGGCGGCCCGCCGCCGCGGTGTTTGCGGGCCTGCCGCCCGACGAGCCCGAGGGCGGCGACAAGGACAAGTATGTCGACACGGTCATCGCCCGCGCGAAGGATCTGCTCGGCGCGGATTTCCGCGTCGTCTTCGACGCCGGTCTCGCCGACATCCTCGCGGACATCAAGAACGACCTCGGCGATTTCGGCGTGCGCTTCGACCGCTGGTACTCCGAGCAGGATCTTGGCGACGGCCGCGACGGCGGCCCGATCGACCGGTCTCTCAGGCGCCTGCGCGCGCACGGACACGTCTTCGAGCAGGAGGGCGCGGTCTGGTTTCGTGCGACGGCCTTCGGTGACGAGAAGGACCGCGTCGTGATCCGCGCCAACGGGCAGAAGACGTATTTCGCCTCCGACATCGCCTATCACCTCGACAAGCGCGAACGCGGTTTTGACGAGCTCGTGACGATCCTCGGCGCCGACCATCACGGCTACGTCGCGCGCGTGCGCGCGGGCCTCGCGGCGATGGGCGAGCCTCCGGAGTCGCTCCAGGTCCCCATGGTCCAGTTCGTCACGCTGTTCAAGGGCGGCGAGAAAGTTGCGATGGGCAAGCGCGAGGCGCAGTTCGTGACGCTGCGCGACCTGCGCAACGAAGTCGGCAACGACGCGGCGCGGCTCATCTACGTAATGCGGTCGAATGACCAGCCGCTGGACTTCGATCTTGAGCTCGCGAAAAAACAGAGCAATGACAATCCGGTCTATTACATCCAGTACGCCCATGCGCGCATCGCGAGCGTCCTGAAGCAGGCGGCCGAGCGCGGCCTTCCGTTCGACCGCGCCGCGGGCGTAGCCGCGCTCGACTCGCTCTCGGACCCCGCGGAACAGGCGCTGATGCGCGAGATCTCGCGCTGGCCGGAGGTGGTGAGTCAGGGCGCGGACCTTCGCGCGCCGCACCTGGTCGTTCATTACCTGCGGGATCTCGCGCAGGCCTTCCATGCCTGCTATGCCGCGCTCATTTTCATCGTCGACGACGCGAAGACCCGCAATGCGCGGCTCGCGCTCAGCTCGGCGGCGCAGCAGGTGTTGCAGAATGCGCTCGCACTCCTCGGCGTGTCGGCGCCGGAGTCCATGTAATGGTGGCACGCGATTACAAGCGCAGCCGTTCCCGCCGCGAGTCGTTCTCCGGCTGGACCGGCCTGCTGATCGGCCTGATCGCCGGCCTCTCCGTCGGCCTCGCGCTCTATTTCTTCGACCCACGCGCGCCGCGGGAACCGGGCGCGGACGCGCCGGCCGCAGCCGAGCCCGCATCCGCGCGCGAGTCGTCCGGCGAGGAACCGGCCGAGCGCTACGACTATTACCAGATGCTCCCGAACTTCGAGGTGGTGGTTCCGGAGAAGGAAGTCGCGATGCCGCGCGACGCGCCGGAGGCGGCCGAGAAGAAGGGTGCCTACGTGCTGCAGGCGGGTTCGTACCGAAAATTCGAGGAGGCGGACCGCGTGCGGGCGCAACTTGCGCTGCAAGGCATCGAGTCGAACGTACAGCGGGTGGCGATCGACAACGACACCTGGCATCGGGTGCGGGTGGGGCCGATCAGCGACCTGGACGAGTTGAATCGCGTGCGGAATCGGCTACGCGAAGCGGAAGTCGACTTTCTCGTCGTTAGAGTCGGCGACTGACAAGGGACGATTAGTAAAGGGGACGTTCCCCTTTACCTTCGATCCTTCGGGTAAAGGGGAACGTCCCCTTTACTAATCGTCCCCGGCCAATCGCCGAATGTAGCGCGGGAGAGTTACTGTCCCTTGACGCTCAGGTTGTTCTGAACGGACTTCACGCCCTTCACTGTCTTGGCCACGTTGCCGGCCGCGGACTTCTGAGCTTCGTTGTCGACGAAGCCGGAGAGCTGCACGACACCATTGTGGGTCGCGACCTTGATGTCGCCTGCCTTGGTCTCCTTGCTCTCGATCAGGGCCGTATTGACCTTCGTCGTGATGCCCGAGTCGTCGATTGACTGGCCGGTTGACGACCCTTCAGTCTTGACGATGAGGTTGTTCTCGACTTTCTTGACCCCCTCGACGCCCTGGGCGACGGCGGTGGCCTGGGCTTTTTCCTTCTCGGTATTGACGAACCCGTTCAGCTGAACGACTCCCTTGTTCACCTCGAGGTTGATCTCATGCGCCTCGGTCGTGTCATCGGAAGCGAGCGCGGACTTCACCTTGGTGACGATGATCTTGTCATCCGTATACTCGCCGAACGAGCGCTTCTCTTCCTCGGCATAACTCACGAGCGAGCCGAGGAGCCCGATTGCGGCAATTCCCGCAATCAGCAGTTTCTTCGTGGACATTTCAGGTCTCCATTTGAATTGACGATCAATCTTCCGTTATCTGCCGGAAATCCACGCCCAACGAGCGGAGCTTCCGGTAAAGATGCGTGCGCTCCATCCCGACGCGCTTGGCGAGCAGCCCGACCTTTCCGTTGCATAGCATGAGCTGCTGGAGCAGGTAGGCCCGCTCGAACTGCTCGCGCGCCTCGCGAAGCGGCAGGGCGAGCAGGTCCTGTTTAACCAGCGGCTCGTCGGGGGCCTGCTGGGTCACGAGATGCTGCTCGATCTCGTCGAGCCCGATCTCCTCGGAGCCGCCGATGATCAGCACGCGCTGAACGAGGTTCCGAAGCTCGCGCACATTGCCCGGCCAGGGATAATTGCGGAGCCGGTTCTGCGCGGCGACGGAGAATTTCCGGAACGGCATGCCCTCTTCGTCCACGAGACGGTCCACGTAGTGACGGAGCAGATCAGGCACGTCCTCGGCGTATTCCCGCAGCGGCGGGATGCGGATCGAGATCACCTCGAGATGCGCGAGCAGGTCGCGGCGGATGCCGCTCGCCGGCCCGTCGTGACCGGGCGAGGCGGCCGCGACGAAGCGCGCCTCGAATGGCAGGACCGGGCCGGCGCCCTCGCGCTGCCAGCCTCGTTGCTCGAGATCGGAGAGCAGCAGCCGCTGCGCAGTCGCGGAGAGGTCTTCGAGGCCGCCCAGAAACAGCGTGCCGCCGCGCGCCTGCTCGTAGAAGCCTGCCTCGGGCTTGCCGCCCGCGCTCGTGCCGCGAAGCCGCGTCGCGGCCGTCGCGTCGTCGAGACTCGCGCAGGTGACCACGACAAAGGATCCGGCGGCGCGAGCACCGAGCGAATGCATGTAGCGTGCGAAGGCCTCGCGTCCCGTCCCCGGCTCGCCGACGAAGAGGACGGACGCGTCATGCGAGGCGATCTGCTGCACCTGCTCGCGCAGTCGCAGCATCAGGCGGCTCTTTCCGACGGGCGCGACGAGCGGCGGAATCAGCGTGCGCTGCGCCTGCCGGCGGCGCTTGCCGGCCTCGAGCGCGCGCTCCGCGGTGCGGAGCAGCTTCGCGATCGAGAGAGGCTTTTCGACGAAATCGAAGGCGCCGAGACGCGTCGCTTCGACCGCGGTTTCGACCGTGCCGTGGCCCGAGAGCATCACGACCGGGCAACGCAACGACTGCTTCTCGGACCACTCGCGAAGCAGCGTGATGCCGTCCATATCCGGCATCCAGATATCGAGCAGCACGAGATCGGGCTCCTGGCGCGCGGCGGCGCGGCGCGCCGAGGCGGCGTCGGCCGCCACTTCGATCTCATAGCCTTCCTCGGCGAGGATCTCGGAGAGCAACCCCCTGATATCGGCCTCGTCGTCGACGACGAGAATTCTCGGCGAACTCATGCTTTCTCTCTCCTAGCCTCGGCCCGCCGCGCCTCGCGCGGCGTCGCCGGCAAACTGATCCGTATGCGTGCGCCGCCCTGGGGCGCATTGTCCACTTCGACCTGGCCGCCGTGCTCCTCGACGATCCGGCGCACGATGGCGAGACCGAGGCCGGTGCCCTTCGGCTTCGAGGTCACGTAGGGGTCGAAAGCCTGCTCCAGCAGCCCGCTCTGGAACCCCGGACCGTTGTCAACGACGGTCAGCGCGACCTCATCGCCCACGCGCTGCGTCTCGATCATGATGACAGGATTCGGCCGCCCGTCGAGCGCTTCGACCGAGTTGGTCAGCAGGTTGTTCAGGAGCTGGCGGATGCGGCCGGGATCGGCTTCGAGCACGTTCGCGCGCGGGTCGAGCGAGAGCCCGAACGCCACCCGCGGATCCTGGGCGTGATAGAGGTCCGAGACCTGGCGGATGAGCGCCGCAAGGTCGAACTCGGTGATGTGCATTTCGGGCGCCTTCGCGTATTCGGAGAAGGCCGCGACCATCTGCTTCATCGCCTCGACCTGCTGGACGATCGTGTGCGTGCCGCGGTCGAGGAGCTCCGCATCGGCAGCCCCGAGCCCTCGCATGAGCTTGCGGCGCATGCGCTCGGCGGAGAGCTGGATCGGCGTCAGGGGGTTTCGTATCTCGTGCGCGAGCCGGCGCGCGACTTCTCCCCAGGCCGCCTGGCGCTGCGCCTGCAGGAGTTGCGTAACCTCGTCGAACACGAGCACGAGGCCCTGCGCGCCGGCATCGCCCGGAAGTGCGGTCGAGGCGCAGACGAGTTCCCGCCGGCCGCTGTCGGTCCGAAGCGTGACCTGCTCGCGCCACTCGGTTTCGCCGGCGCCCAGGTGCTTCTGCAACACCTCGTGGAGTTCCGCGAGGAGCGGCAGGCCGGCGGCGAATTCCGCGAGCGGCCGACCGGCGGCGCCGGTGAAATCGACGCCGAGGATATTTCCCGCGGCCGCGTTCGCCACGCGGATCCGGAGATCCGGCTCGAGCGAGATCACGCCGCTCGTGAGACGCGCGAGAATCACCGCGAGCGCCGCGCGCTCTGCCTCGACCGCGGCGCGGCTGCGCTCGGTGTCTTCGCGCGCCCGCGCGAGCTTTTTCGTCATGTCGTTGAAGGACGTGACGAGGAATCCGATCTCGTCGTGCGACGGGCGCTCGATGCGCGTGTCGAGGTCTCCCTTGGCGACCGCGCGTGTGCCGGCGATCAGGTCCTGCACCGGGCGCACGAGGCGCTCGGAGAAATACAGCGCGCCGTAGATCGCAGCGAGCAGCGCCATCAGGAGCACGAGCGAAAGCGTCAGCACGAACGAGGCCTTGAGCGGCTCGCGCAGGAAGGTCAGCCGGCTGTACTGCCGATAGGCCTGCTGCACGGTCCCGGCGAGATCGGAGAGCCGTTGCGGCACCGAAAACGTGGCGATCAGCAGCCGGCTCGAATGCCGCCCCGGCACCTGGCGGATCTGCGTCGCCGCCCGCACCTGGTACCCGCCTCCCTGCGCCGTCTGAAGACTGACGTGGGGCCGCCCCCGCCGCAGCTGGAGCAGCAACTCTTCCGGCGGAACGGCCGGCAATTCGTGCTGCATTCCCGCGCGGCTGTAGCCCTCGGGCTGGCCGCCCGCGCTCGTGACAATCAGCTCCTCGGCGCCGGACTCCCGCAGCTCCTCGTCCAGTGCCCGGTAAAGTTCGTCGCCGGAGAGTCCGGAAAGCCGGTTCGCGATGTGCTCGGTGCGCTCGAGGTATTCGCGCATGCGCAGATCGAGCGCCGCGCGCGAGAGTCCAAGCGCGTCGGAGAGTCCCTGCCGGATTTCGGCGTGGAACCAGCTGTCGATGCCGCGCGTCAGGAAGGTCACGGAGAACGCGAATACCAGGATGAGCGGCGCGATCGCGAGGCCGCCGAACATCAGGAGTGTGCGCCCGCGGAGCCGCGAGCCCGGCACGTGGCGGCGCCAGTCGCGGATGAAGTCCGCGAGCCGGCGGCCGATCAGGATCAGGAGTGCTACGACACCCGCGATGTTGATCAGGAGGATCCAGGCGTACTGCTCGCCGTAGCGCTGCGAGCCCTCGGCGGTGATCGCGAGCAGCACGAGGGCCGCGATCCAGACGACGATGCCGGCGGCGACGACGACCGGGAGCCAGCGCCGGATCACGGCCGCACCTTCCAGGCGTACCACTCGGTACTGCGAGACCAGCCCCTCCAGAACAGCAGCATCCGCACCGCGGCGGGCAAGTCGCCGACCTCGACAGTCGCGCGCACGCGCATGTCGAAGCGCCCGCCGGCCGGCAGCATTCCGATATCCGCGATCGGGATACCGCTGATGCGCGCGAGTGCCTCGAGCGCTTCGGCCTGCGAAGCGTGGCTCACGTGCTCGCCGCTCTTGACGTCGGTTACGACGAAGCGCTGCGAGATCGCGTCATAGGCGATCTGCCACTTGCGCGTCAGGGAGACGACGGTCTCGTCCGGCAGCAACCGGCGATCCACGGTCCCCTCGATCTCGAGCGCGAGCACGAGCGGCACGCCCTCATCGAAGGCCTGCCGGGCCGCGTCCGCGAGCGCGAGATCGAGGCGCACATCGAGAACCCACGCCTCGTTCACGAGTTCGACGTAGGCGTTACGGACCTCGAAGCGGCCCGCCTCCTGGGCGTGCGCGGCAATGCCCGCCCCCGCGCCGATGAGCGCGACGAAGAGAATGAGCCAGCGACGTCGTCCCCGCATCGAATGCACGCTCAGGCCTGCTTCTCGAGGCAGGCGTAGTAGAAGCCGTCGGCGTCGGCTGCGCCGCTCGGGAGCGCAGAGCCCGGCCCCGCAAGCTGCCACGGCAGTCTGCCTGGCATCAAAAGCCTAGCAGATTCGGTCACGTCGGCCGCCGTTGCAGTCCCCTCGAGGAAAACGGCGACGACGGCCGCGTTCTCGGCCCGCAGAATCGAGCAGCTCGAGTAAACAAGTCGGCCGCCGGGCGCGAGCATCGCGTAGCAGGCGTGGAGCAGCGCCGCCTGCTGCGCGGCGAAACGCGGAATGTCATCCGGGCGGCGCAGCAACTTGACGTCCGGGTGACGGCGGATCACGCCCGTCCCGGAACAAGGCACGTCGAGCAGGACCCGGTCAAAGGGGCGCCCGTCCCACCAGCCTGCCGGATTTGCCGCATTGCCGACGACGATCTTCGCCTCGAGGCCGAGTCTTGCGAGATTCGAGGCGATGCGTTTCGCGCGCTCCGCATCGATGTCGAGCGCGACGAGTTCCGCGAGATCCGGAGTCCGTTCGAGGAGGTGACAGGCCTTGCCGCCCGGCGCCGCGCAGGCATCGAGCACGCGCATGCCTCGACCCGCCGCAACGAAGAAGGGCGCGAGTTGCGCGGCGGCGTCCTGCACCGACACGTCACCATCGCCAAAGCCGGGGAGCGTCGCGACGTCGCAGGGTTCGCCGAGACGGAGCGCCTGCGGCGCGAAATCGCAAGCGTCGGCCGGCAGCCCGGCCGCCGCGAGGCGCGCGCGATAGTCGTCGCGCATGACGCGCCGTTCGTTGACGCGCAGCCACATCGGCGGCTCGCGGTTCCCCGCAGCCGCGATCGCTTCCCATTGCCGCGGCCATTCCCGCTCGAAGGCATCGAGCATCCAGCCTGGGTGAGCGTGGCGCGCGATGCGTTCGCGGTGGGCCGTGCCGACGATGGTTTCACGCTCGCGCTGGAACCGCCGCAGGAGCGCATTGACGAGACCCGCAGTGCGCGGCCGGCCGAGCGCGCGCGCGGCTTCGACCGTTTCGGAGACGGCCGCGTGTTCGGGCGTCGCGCCGTGCAACAATTGATAAAGGCCGACCAGGATCAGCGCGCGCACTTCCGGATCGAGCCGCGAATCCGGCCGGTCGAGCAGAAGCGCGAGACAGGCGTCGAGCTCGAAATACCAGCGCACCGTGCCAAAAGCGATCGATTGCGTCGCCGGCCGGGGCACGCCGTCCTGTGTGAAGGCGGCGATCGCATCCTCGAGGCGCCGGCCGCGGTTCGCGACGGCGGCGACGCAGCTTGCGGCCGCGGCACGGATCTCCGCTCCGCCGCGCGTGCTCAGACGAGCACCCGGCCCGCGAGAGGACGCGCGTTGGCGAGTTGCGACGCAGTCACGGAGCGCCGGCCGGGCAGCTGCACGCGGCGTAGCGCGAGCGCCTGGTCCCCGGTCATGACGACAATGCCGTTCTGGTCCGCCCCGAGAATCGTGCCCGGCACGGAGCTCGCCGGCGCCGCGACAACCTCCGCCTCATAGATTCGAAGCTGCGCGCCGTCGAGCGTCGTCTCCGCGACGGGCCGCGGATTCAGCGCGCGAATGCGCCGTTCGAGCACGCGGGCCGGCTCCCGCCAGTCGAGACGCGCGTCGGGCTTCCCGAGTTTTGCCGCATAGGTCGCCAGCGCGCAGTCCTGCGGCTCGAAGGACGCGCGGCCCGCCGCGAGCGCATCGAGGGCCTCGACGATCGCCGATCCGCCCAAGTCCGCGAGCCGTGATTCAAGCTCGCCCGCCGTCTCGCGCGCGCCGATTTCGACCTCGCGTCGCAACAGTACGGGACCCGTATCGAGCCCCGCCTCCATGCGCATGAGGCAGACGCCGGTCTTCGCATCGCCAGCCATGATCGCGCGCGCGACCGGGGCCGCGCCGCGCCAGCGTGGCAAAAGCGAGGCATGGACATTCAGACAGCCGAGACGCGGCAGTTCGAGAATCGCAGGCGGCAGCAGGAGCCCGTAAGCGACGACAACCATGATGTCCGGCGCAAATGCTGAGAGCGCATCGCGCGCCGAGGCGTCGCGGAGCGACGAAGGCTGAAGGACCGGCAGGCCAAGCGCGAGTGCGCGCTCCTTGACCGGACTCGCGGCGAGTCGCTGACCGCGACCACTACGGCGATCCGGCTGCGTACAGGCGGCGACCAGACGATGACGCGACGCGGCGATCGCATCGAGCGAAGGCAATGCGAAGTCGGGGGTTCCGGCGAAGACGACCGCCAGGCTCCGGTCCATGGCGGCGGTACCGGTCAGATCGCGGGTGCGCGCGACGGCTCCCGCGCCCGTCCTTCCGCGCGCAACTTCCGGTCTTTCTCGATTTTCTTGCGCACGCGCTGGCGCTTCATCTCCGACAGGTAGTCGACGAACAGCTTGCCGTCGAGGTGATCGATCTCGTGCTGGACGCAGATCGCGAGGAGGCCGTCGAGGTCCGACTCGAATGTCACGCCGTTGCGATCCATCGCCCGAACGCGGATGCGTTCGGCACGCTCGACGTCGTCGTAATAGCCTGGGACCGACAGACAGCCTTCCTGGGAAGTCTCGGTGCCCTCGCTCGAAAGGATTACCGGATTGATGAAAACCTGCGGTTCGTCGTGGGCCTCGGAGACGTCCGCGACGAGGAGACGCCGGTGCACGTCGACCTGGGTGGCCGCCAGGCCAATGCCCTTGGCCGCATACATGGTCTCGAACATGTCGTCGATCAGTTCACGCAATCGGGCGTCCACGGCATCCACCGGGACGGCCCGGGTGCGTAACCGGGGGTCCGGATACTCCAGTATTGTGAGGCGCGTCATGGGAGCGGGCTGTTGGGCGCGTGTATCTGACCCGTGAATGCTGCTAAAGTTCGTCGAAGCATGGACTTACGTCGGAAACCGGATGCCGCGAATTATACGATTCTACGGCCGACCCGGCAGTAAGGGAGCATCTCGCATGGCATCGTCCTTCAAGACCGGTTCCCGCCACCCCCTCCGCGCGATGACCGCCGCGGCCATCGCCGCGCTTGCGATCGCGATCGCAGCGCCGAGCGGTGTCGCCACGGGCCAGGATCAGGGCATCGACCGCAGCGTCATTCCGGTGGCCCCCGATGCGCCCGATCGCTACATCGTGCAGCCCGGCGACACGCTCTGGGACATCTCGGCGAAGTTTCTGACGGACCCCTGGTACTGGCCGGAGATCTGGCACGTCAATCCGCAGGTCGCGAACCCGCACCTGATCTATCCGGGCGACGAGCTCGCGCTCACCTGGGTCGACGGCCGTCCGCGCGTCTCCGTAGCCAGCGGTGGCCCGACCCGGCTCTCGCCGCGCGTCCGCGAGAATCCGCTCTCGGAAGCGATCTACGCGATTCCGTACGACCGCATCGCGGCCTTCATGTCGCGGCCGGCCGTGCTGGCCAAGGACCAGGTCGAGGGTGCGCCGTATGTCGTGCGCGCGCGCGACGACCGGCTGATCTCCTCGGTCGGCAACGACATCTATGTCCGCCGCCTGTCCGACGGCGCGATCGGCAACCGCTACAGCGTCTATCACGTCGGTGACGAGTTGAAGGATCCCGACGACGGCGACGTGCTCGGTTATCAGGGCATCTTCACGGGCGAGGCCGACGTCAACCGTGTCGGCAACCCGGCGACGCTGCGCGTCATCGACTCCGCGCGCGAGACTCTCGAAGGCGACATCCTTTTGCCGCTCGCGGGCGATGCCAAGATGGATTTCATCCCGCGGGCGCCTTCATCGAAGGTCGACGGCACGATCATGTCGGTCATCGACGAACGCACCATGGTTGCCGATTACGACATCGTTATCATCAATCGTGGCGCGCGCGACGGTCTCGAGCCTGGCCACGTGCTCGAAGTCTGGGAGGTGGGGGAAGAAGTCCGCGACACCACTGAGAATGCCGAAAGCCGCAAGGTGCAGCTGCCGGACGAGCGGAACGGCCTCGCGATGATCTTCAAGGCGTACGACCGCATGAGCTATGGCCTCATGTGGCGGTCGGATCGCGAAGTGCACGTGGGCAACGCGGTTCGATCCCCCGGGTCCTGACGCCTCGCACTCGTTGATGAAAACGCCGGCCAAGTGCCGGCGTTTTCTTTTCCGGCGGTCGCGTGGAAATTGGCTGGCGCGCACCTCGTGCGGCCGGGACCCACCGCTCGTTCGCTCAGCCGGAACTTTATTCGCTCACTCGCGGGGTCCCGGCCGCGCGGCGCGCGCCAGTCGGCTGCCCCATACGATCGGCGGCATCGGAACGGCGCGCACGAGGTGGCGGGGTCCTCGCGAGCGAACTCGTATGTTCCGGCTGAGTTCGCGAGCGAGGAACCCCGCCGGATCCCGTGCGCGCCGTCGCGACGACTTCACTTCGCGTAGGTGCCGGGCTGGTAATCTGGTGTGATGGGCGAATACGCGACGTTCGTGAGTCATCTCGAGTGCAGTGCCACCGGTGAACGGCATGCAGCAGATGAATTGCACGGTCTCTCGAGCGCGGGCAAGCCGCTGCTCGTGCGGTATGACCTCGAGGGAATCAGGCGCGCGGTGACGCGCGAAACGTTTGAGCGCCGGACCGGTGGATTCTGGAAGTATCGCGAGTTCCTGCCAGTCAGGAAAAGCGACGACGTCGTGAGTCTTGGCGAGGTCATGACGCCGATCGTCGAGCTGCCGTCGCTCGCGCGGCGGGCGGGTGCGAAGCGGCTGCTCGTCAAGGACGAGGGCCGGCTGCCGACAGGCTCCTTCAAGGCGCGCGGGCTTGCGCTTGCGGTCGCGATGGCGAAAGCGTTCGGGCTGAGCCGCCTGGCCATTCCGACCAACGGCAATGCGGGCGCGGCGCTCGCGGCCTACGCGACGCGCGCGGGCATCGAGACCCACGTCTTCTGCCCGGCGGACACTCCCGAAATCAACGTGCGCGAGATTGCGCTTGCAGGCGCCCATGTGACGCTCGTCGATGGACTCATCAACGATTGCGGGCGGCGCGTCGCGGAGGGCCGCGAGCGCATGGGCTGGTTCGACGTATCGACGCTCAGGGAGCCGTACCGCATCGAGGGAAAGAAGACGATGGGATTCGAGATCGCCGAGCAGTTCGGCTGGACGCTGCCCGACGCGATCTTCTATCCGACCGGCGGCGGCACGGGCTTGATCGGCATGTGGAAAGCCTTCGGCGAACTCGAGGCGGCCGGCCTCATCGGAAGTCAGAGGCCGCGCATGGTGGCGGTTCAGGCGGCCGGCTGCGCGCCGATCGTGCGCGCCTGGCAGCAGGGCGCCGATCACGCGGAGCTTTGGCAGGACGCACGCACGATCGCGGCCGGTATCCGCGTACCCGGGGCGATCGGGGATTTCCTGATCCTGCGGGCGCTCCGCGAGAGCGGCGGTTTCGCGATCGCCGTGGACGACTCAGAGATCAGCGAGGGCCTGGCGGAGGTCTCGCGAACCGAGGGGCTCCTGCTCTGTCCCGAAGGCGCGGCGACCTATGCAGCCTGGCGGGCGGCCATCGCCGACGGCCGTGTCGGGCCGCATGAGAATGTGTTGCTCTTCAACTGCGCGAGCGGGCTCAAGTACCCCCTCCCCAAATGACGTGTTCGGGGACGTAATCGGGGGCATCCGCCGCCGGCGTTGCGCGGAGAATCGCCGGGTGACCCCCGCGGCCCGCCCGGATGAGCCTGCCGCCTGGCTCGAATGCCTGCGAGACCCCGGCCGGTGCGACCCGGACGGCGTAGAACGCGATCTGCGCTGGCTCGAGGCGCCCGGGCGCTCGCTGCTCCCGATCCCCGACCCCCGCTATCCGGCGCAACTCGCCGCGGTCCCGGGCTGCCCGGCCGCTCTCTTCGTCGAAGGCGATCCCGCCCTGCTCGCGCGCCCGCAGATCGCGATCGTGGGCAGCCGCGCGGCGAGTGCCGCGGGGCGCGAGACCGCCTTCGAGTTCGCGGCGCGTCTCGCCGCCCATGGGTTCGCGATCACGAGCGGGCTCGCGGTCGGAATCGACGCCGCCGCGCACCGCGGCGCGCTCGCGGCGGGCGGTGTCACGATCGCGGTCTGCGGCACCGGTCTCGATCGCGTCTATCCGGCCGAGCACCGCGAACTCGCCAGCCGGATTGCGGCCACGGGAGCGCTCGTCAGCGAATTTCCGACGGGCACGCCGCCGCACGCGCACAACTTCCCGCGCCGCAACCGGCTGATGTCCGGACTCGCGCGCGGCGTGCTCGTGATCGAGGCGGCGGCGCGCTCGGGTTCGCTCATCACCGCGCGCCTCGCGGGCGAGCAGGGACGCGAAGTCATGGCAGTGCCTGGCTCCATACATAATCCGCTTGCGCGCGGCTGTCATCGCCTCATCAAGGATGGCGCGGCGCTCGTCGAAACGGTCGACGACGTGCTCGCGGCGCTCGGCCATCCCGGGCTCGCGGGATGCGCGAATTCCAGCGACGAGACGCGAACTGTCGCGGAAAATCCGAACGGCGTGTTGGACAGCGACGCAGAAATGCTGTTGAATGCGCTCGGTTTCGAGCCGGCGGATCTTGACAGACTGGTTGAACGAACCGGAATGGCCGCGCAATCCGTCATCTCGAAGCTGCAATTGCTCGAACTCGAAGGTCGAGTCGAGTCGCTGGCCGGCGGGCGTTACAGCCGGACATCACCGAGGCGGGCCAGATGAAGGACAGCGTGCTCGACATCCTGATCCACCTGTTCGAGAACTTCCTGGACGCCGAGGACGACTCCTCTCCGGACCGCGACGCGCTCAAGACCGAGCTCGAGCAGGCAGGCTATCCGGAGGCCGACATCGAGCGGGCGCTCGTTTGGCTCGAGAGCCTCGCGACCGACCCCGACCGCGCGCTCGGAGAAGGAACGGCGCGGGCTGTCCGCGTCTTCAGCGGTTCGGAACAGATCCGCCTCGACACCGACGTCCGCGGATATCTGCTGCATCTCGAGAACCTCGGGATCCTGTCCGCGGCGCAGCGCGAGGTCGTGATCGACCGCCTGCTTGCTCTCGAGGCCGACGACATCGACATCGAGCAGCTGAAATGGGTGGTGCTGATGGTGCTTTTCAGCCAGCCGGGCCAGGAAAACGCCTACCAGCGCATGGAGGACCTGGTGTTCGACGAGCGCCGGGACGCGATGCACTGAACGCCCGGATCCCGCTTCGGCGCGAGAGCCGCGGCCGGGTCCGCGGCTTTGGCGTCTCTGGGACCTTGTATTGAAACTGACCATATGAGCTCAAATCTCGTCATCGTCGAGTCGCCGGCCAAGGCGAAAACCATCAAGAAGTACCTCGGTTCCGACTTTGAGGTTCTTGCCTCCTATGGCCACGTCCGCGACCTGATCGAAAAGGAAGGCGCGGTCAATCCCGACCGAGACTTCGAGATGAAGTACCAGCTCATCGAGAAGAGCCGGCCGAAGCTCGAAGCGATCCAGCGCGCGATGAAGAAGGCGGATGCCCTCTACCTCGCAACCGACCCCGACCGCGAGGGCGAGGCAATTTCCTGGCACCTGTCCGAGATCCTGCGCGAGCACGGCGCGCTCGAGGGCAAGGACCTGCGCCGCGTGCGGTTCTACGAGATCACGAAGAACGCCGTCCGCGAGGCGGTGGCCCAGGCCGAGAGCGGGGTGAACGAGAACCTGGTGAACGCCTACAAGGCGCGCCGCGCCCTCGACTACCTCGTCGGCTTCAATCTTTCGCCGCTCCTCTGGAAAAAGATCAAACCGGGACTCTCCGCGGGGCGCGTGCAGAGCGTCGCGCTCCGGCTCATCTGCGAGCGCGAGGCCGAGATCTCCCGCTTCGTCCGCCAGGAATACTGGACGGTCGAGGCAGACGCCTCGAAGGACGCGTCGCGGTTTCCAGCGCGGCTTACGGAGTACCGCGGCGAGAAGGTCGAGGCCGACACGCAGAAGTCGCGCTTCAGCATCACGAACGAGAATGATGCGCGCGAAGTCGAGCGCACGATCCTCGCGGCCGCGAACGGCGTGCTCACGGTCGAGACTGTCGAGCGCCGTCCAAAGCGGCGCAATCCGCCGCCGCCGTTCACGACCTCGACGCTGCAGCAGGAGGCCGCGCGCAAGCTCGGCTTCACGGCGCGGCGCACGATGCAGACCGCGCAGCGCCTGTACGAGTCCGGCCACATCACCTACATGCGCACGGACTCGGTCTCGCTCTCCGCGGAAGCCGTAAGGGAAATCCGCGAGACGATCAAGTCGAATTTCGGCGACAAGGCGCTCTCCGACGGCGTCAACGAATACAAGACGAAATCGAAGAACGCGCAGGAAGCGCACGAGGCGATCCGTCCTACCGTCGCGTCCGAGACGCCGCAGAAAGCCGAGCACGACCTGCACGAGGAAGACCAGCGCCGTCTCTACGCGCTCGTCTGGAAGCGCGCGATCGCCTGCCAGATGGCGCCTGCGGTATTCGACACGGTCGCAGTGGATCTCGTCGCGGGCGCCGCGGTGAGCACGGGCGAGAAACGCCACGTGTTCCGCGCGAACGGCCAGACGCTGCTCGAACCGGGATTCCTCGCGGCTTACCACGAGGATCACGACGAGGATGAAACCGACGTCGAGAGCGAGGATGAGCAGCGCCTGCCCGCGCTCGAGCCGGGCGAGCGCGTCACGCTCGATGCGCTCCGTCCCGAACAGCATTTCACGCAGCCGCCGCCCCGCTATACCGAGGCGAGCCTCGTCAAGTCGCTCGAAAGCCACGGTATCGGCCGGCCTTCGACGTACGCCTCGATCATCGAAACGCTCCGCTACCGCCGCTACGTCGAGATGAGCGGCCGCGCCTTCATCCCGACCGACATCGGCAAGATCGTGAGCCGGTTCCTCGTCAAGTATCTCGGCACCTACGTCGACTACGGGTTCACCGCGGCGATGGAGGACGTGCTCGACGAGATCTCGAACGGGGAGAAGGAATGGCACCTCGAGCTCGGCCGCTTCTGGAAGCCATTCACCGAGCGCGTGCAGCACATCACGAAGTCCGTCACTCGCGAGGAAGTCGCGGAATCGCGCGAGGTGGGACGCGACCCGGTCTCGGGCAAGCCGATTTCGGTCCGCATGGGCCAGTACGGTCCCTTCGTGCAGCAGGGCACGCGCGACGATCCGGACAAGCCGCGATTCGCGAGCCTCCTGCCCGGCCAGCGCATGGACGACGTCACGCTCGATAATGCTCTCATGCTGCTGTCACTGCCGCGCGACCTCGGCCACGCCCAGGACGGCACGCCGATCAGCGTCGGCCGCGGGCAATACGGTCCTTACGTGAAGTTCGGCCAGAAATACGCATCGATCAAGGAAGACGATCCGTTCGCGCTCACGCTCCCGCGCGCGATCGAGATCGTCGAGGCGAAGCTCGCCGCCGATCGCGAGCGAACGATCAAGGACTTCCCCGAGCACGGAATCCAGGTGTTGAAGGGTCGTTACGGACCCTACGTCACCGACCGCAAGCGGAACGCCAAGGTGCCGAAGGACCGCGAGCCCGCTTCGCTCACGCTCGAGGAATGCCAGGCGCTGCTCGCGGCCGCGCCCGAGCGCAAGGGCCGCTTCGGCCGGCGCACGAAAGCCGCGCCGCCTGCCGCCGATGCCGCGAAAGCCGCGGCACCGAAGATGCCGAAAGCGCCCAGAGCGCCGAGGCCCCCCAAAGCCGACAAGACACCGAAACCGAAGGCCGCGAAAAAGAAATCCGCGGCGCGCAAGGCCGCGCCGGGAGATCGCGCCGCCGGGGAGTGATCCGTGACTGACCGCGTCGCCGTGCGCGCATGGCTTGCCGGACTGCAGGACGAACTGGTGCAGTCGATCGAGCGCGTCGACGGCGGGCGCTTCAGCCGCGACCGCTGGCAGCGGCCCGGAGGCGGCGGCGGCGAGTCGCGCGTCCTGAAGGACGGCGCCCTGATCGAACAGGGCGGCATCAACTTCTCCGAAGTGGCGGGCGATGCGCTCCCCGCCTCCGCCACGCACGACCGTCCCGCGCTCGCGGGCGCGCCGTACTCCGCGATGGGCGTCTCGCTGGTGCTGCATCCGCGCAATCCCCACGTGCCGACGACGCACCTGAACCTGCGCTTCTTCATCGCGGAGCCGGCTGGCGCCGAAGCCGCCTGGTGGTTCGGCGGCGGTTTCGACCTGACGCCGTTCTATCCGGTGCACGAGGACGTGCTGCACTGGCATCGCACGGCGCGCGAGGCCTGCGCCGGCGGGCCGCCCGGCGACTACGCGCGGTTCAAGGCATGGTGCGACCGTTATTTCTACCTGCCGCATCGCAAGGAGACGCGCGGCGTCGGCGGGCTCTTCTTCGACGATCTCAGTGAGCCGGATTTCGACCGCTGCTTCGCGTTCGCGCGCCGCGTCGGCGCGGCGTTTCACGCGGCCTGGCTTCCGGTCGTCGAGCGCGGCCGCCGGATCGCGTACGGCGAGCGCGAGCGCGAGTTCCAGCTGCTGCGGCGCGGCCGCTATGTCGAGTTCAACCTGATCCACGACCGCGGGACGCTCTTCGGACTCCAGACCGGCGGGCGCACCGAGTCGATCCTGATGTCGCTGCCACCGCTCGCGCGCTGGGAATACGGCTGGACGCCCAAGCCCGGTTCGGCGGAAGAAGCGCTTTACCGCGACTACCTGCACCCGCGCGACTGGCTCGGCGAGGCGTGAAGTACCGCCACTCTTTCCACGCCGGAAATTTCGCCGACGTGATGAAACACGTCGCGCTCACTGCCGTGCTGCTGCGGCTCACGGAAAAGGAAAGGCCGCTCTTCATCCTCGATACGCATGCGGGGCGCGGCCGCTACGAGATCGGCGGCGCCTCCGAGGCGGGCCGCGGCATCCACCGGCTGGCGTCCGCGGCGATCCCCGACGACTCGCCCGCGATCGCGCGCTATCTCGGGATCGTGCGGGGCTTCAATGCGGGCGCCGCTGCGTTCGAGACCTATCCCGGATCGCCGCTCATCGCGGCCGCGCTCCTCCGACCCCAGGATCGCGCGGCGTACTGCGAGCTCCTGTCCGCGGAGTCCGACGCGCTGCGTCGCGAGTTCCGCCGTGACCCGCGCGTCGGCGTGCACTCCCGCGACGGATTCGAGGCGCTCGGCGCCCTATTGCCGCCGACTGAAGGACGCGGCCTCGCGCTCATCGATCCGCCCTACGAAGAGCAGGAGCAGGATCTTTCGCGGGTCGCCGACGCGCTCGTCGCCGCGGCGGCGCGATGGCCGCAGGGCGTGCTGATGGCCTGGTATCCGATCAAGCAGGGCGTCGTCGCCGCGCGCCTGCATCGCCGCCTGCGCGATGCCGGCGTCCGGCGGCTGCTCGTCGCGGAACTCTGCATCCACCCGGATGATTCGCGGGCGGGACTCAACGGTTCGGGCCTGGTGACGATCAATCCGCCGTGGCATTTCGACCGCGACCTGCGACAGGCGCTGCCCTTCCTGCACGGATTGCTCGCCGAGGCCGGCGCCGGCCGGACGCGCGTCGCGCTGCTCGCGGACGACTAGGAAGACGGCGGGGCGGAATCGCCCCAGTCCACCGCGTCGAACACTTTCCTGGCGACGTCGTCCGCGTTCGCGATGCCCTGGCCTGCGACCGCGATGCTGCCACGCGGCGCCGGCAGCACGAGGCCGCGATAACCCTGCTCATCGATCTCGACCGGTTCCCGGAGTCTGCGGTGCCGCAGCATCAGGACCGTGACGGGACCCTCGGGCGTGCGCACGACGAGATGCGGCACGATGCGGCCGTCGAACAGGCAGCGCGCCGCGAACGTCACGTCGCCGATTTCGGGACGAAGTCGCGTGCCGTCGGGACCCAGCACACTTGCAAGGTCCGCGGGCGCGAGCGGCGCCGTCGCCGCCATCGTGCCGGGCTCGTGGAAGATGTGATCCATCACCTCGCGCGCTACCGACGTCCGCGGCACGGAGACGAGGAGGACGAGGCCCACCGACAGGCCGACGACGAGACTCGCCGCGACCGCGAGCAAGCGCCGATTCGTGATCGCGGGCCGAAAAGACGGTTCCGCCGGCTTCGTCCTGCCGATTCGCGCCGTCTCGACCGCGAGCGCGCGCCCGACGAGGCCGTCCATTGCCTGCAGTTCGTCCTGGTAGCGCGCACAGGCCGGGCAGTCGCGGCGGTGCGCGGCGATCTCCCCGCCGTAGGCGAACGGCTCCGCTCCCACGCGGCGACGGAAGTCCAGGCAGTTCATCACGACTCCGGCTCCGCGCTGAGTCCGAGCTGCTGGCGCAGCCGCGCACGCGCGCGGAAGAGCCGCGTAAGCACTGCGCCCTGCTGCAATCCCATCATCTTTCCGATCTCACGCGTCGAGTAACCCATCAGCACCTGCAACACCAGCGGCTCGCGGTAGTCGTCCTCGAGCCGGAAAATCGCGGCGCGCATCTCCGCGAGCCGTTCGTCCTGCGGCGCGGCGAGGACATCTGCCTCGGCTGCGACCAGGGCGTCGATGTCCGCGGTCCCGTGACGCTTGCGCCCGAAGGTCCGCGCGAACTCGCGCCTCACGATCGTGAGCATCCAGGATTTCGCCTTGGTCTCGTCACCAAGCGTGTCGAATGCCTTCCAGGCCCTCAACATCGCCTCCTGAACCACGTCGTCCGCAAGCCCCCGGTCCCGGCCGAGCCAGAACGCGAACCGCAGCAGATCCGGGCGAAGGCTCTCGCACAGGGTCCCGAATCGACGACGCCGGTCCGTTTCTCCGTCCGCGCGGTTCATGTATAAAGACCGGCCATAGTCTCAGGTTATTTCAGATGGGGCATCGTGCCACAGGGAGTTTTCCGGGTACCCGCCTGCGGCGCATGCGCCGCGACATATTCTCGCGCCGACTCGCGCGCGAAACGAACCTCACGCCCGACGACCTGATTCAGCCGCTTTTCGTGATCGAAGGCAACGGCCGGCGCGAACCGGTCGCTTCCATGCCGGGCATTGAGCGGCTCTCTATCGATCTCCTCGTGGCCGAAGCGCAGCGCCTGCACGGACTCGGCATTCCGGCGGTCGCGCTCTTTCCGGTTCCCGATCCATCGGTCAAGACCGACGACGGGCGCGAAGCCTGGAATCCGGAAGGACTCGCGCAGCGCGCCGTGCGCGCGTTGAAGCGCGCGGTGCCGGAACTCGGCGTCATCACCGACGTCGCGCTCGATCCGTTCACTACACACGGCCAGGACGGCGTCGTCGACGCCGCGGGCCACGTGATGAACGATGCGACGGTCGAGGCGCTCGTGCGCCAGGCGCGATCGCAGGCCGCGGCGGGCGCGGACGTCGTCGCACCGTCGGACATGATGGACGGGCGGATAGGCGCGATTCGCGCGGCGCTCGAAGCGGACGGCCGCCATGACACGCGCATACTCGCCTACTCGGCGAAGTACGCCTCCGTGTTCTACGGACCCTTCCGGGACGCCGTCGGTTCCGCGGCCGCGCTCGGCAGGGCCGACAAGTCAAGCTACCAGATGGACCCCGCGAACAGCGACGAGGCGATTCGCGAGGTCGCGCTCGACATCGAGGAAGGCGCCGACATCGTGATGATCAAGCCGGGGCTGCCGTATCTCGACATCGTGCGCCGCGTGAAGGACAGTTTCGGCATGCCGACATTTGTCTACCAGGTGAGCGGCGAGTACGCGATGATCGCCGCCGCAGCGGCCAACGGCTGGATCGACGAGAAAAAGACGGTGCTCGAGAGCCTCCTGTGCATCAAGCGCGCGGGCGCCGACGGCATCCTGAGCTACTATGCGGGGCGGGTCGCGGGCTGGCTGCAGGGAGAGTAGACCCAGTGACGGTTCATAACGGCCCCGGCCGATTCGTCCTGTTCGGCCATCCGGTGAGCCACAGCTGGTCGCCATTCATCCACGGCATGTTCGCGCGCCAGTTCGATCACGTCGTGGACTACAAGCTGCAGGACGTGCGGCCGGACAATTTCCGCCACGCGGTGATCAATTTCTTCGTCGAGGGCGGTGGCGGCGCAAACGTCACGCTGCCCCACAAGCCGGCCGCCGCCGAAATCGTGAACGACCTCTCGGCCCGCGCGGAACGCGCTCGCGCCGTCAACACGATCGTCCGCCGCAGCGCGATTGAGCTCTACGGCGATAACACCGACGGCGCGGGGCTCGTCACCGACCTGATGAGAAATCTCGGAGTCACGCTCACGGGCTCGCGGCTGCTCATCCTCGGCGCCGGCGGGGCGACGCGGGGCGTGCTGGCGCCGCTCCTCGAGCAGGAGCCGCGCGAAGTCCGCATCGCGAACCGGACACCGGAGCGCGCCAAGCGGATACGCGACGATTTCTCCGATCTCGGCGAAATTTCGGCCTCGGGATTCTCCGAAGTCGACGACCGGCCCTGGGATATCGTGATCAACGCGACCGCCGCGAGCCTTGCTGGCGAAACGCCAGAGCTGCCGCCGCGCACGATCGGCCGCGACACCGTCTGTTACGACATGGCCTACGGACGCGGCGACACGGCATTCATGCGCTGGGCGAGCGAACGCGGCTCCACGCGCGCGCACAAGGGTTGGGGCATGCTCGTAGAGCAGGCCGCGGAATCCTATCTTCTCTGGCACGGCGTGCGCCCAGCCACAAAATCGGTGATGACCGCCCTCGAACGGCTCTAGTCCGGGGTCTTCAACAGGTAGTCGTTCTTCAGTGCGACGTAATGCGCCGCGGATTCCGCGAGGTAAGCGATCTCCTTCGCGTCGAGCGCGCGTTGTTGCCTCGCCGGGCTTCCGACCCAGAGCGTGCGCGGCGGCAGCTTCCTTTCCGCCGGCACGAGTGCGCCCGCGCCGACGATCACTTCCTCGCCGATCACGGCGCCGTCCATGACGATCGCGCCCATGCCGATCAGGCAGCGATTGCCGACCGTGCAGGCGTGCAGGATCACGCCGTGCCCGACAGTGCAGTCGTCGCCGATCACGAGCGGAATGCCGGACCCGCCGGCAAGACGCGCACTCGCGACGTGCAGGACGCTGCCGTCCTGAATGCTCGTTCGCGCGCCGATCGCGATCGAATTCACGTCGCCTCGAAGCACCGCGCCCGGCCAGATCGAGGAATCCTCACCCAGCGTTACTCGGCCAATCACGGTCGCCGCCGGATCGATCCACACGTTCCGTCCGATCGCCGGGCGCCATTCGAGATAAGGGCGGATGTTCATCCGGGGAGCGTCACGATTTCTTCGGCGCTCGTCGGATGGATTGCGACCGTGTCGTCGAAGTCGCGCTTCGTCGCGCCGAGGCGGAGCGCGACCGCGAAGCCTTGAAGCAGTTCATCGGCGCCCATGCCGATCGCGTGCAGGCCCAGGATGCGTCGATCGCCGCCCGCTGTCACGAGCTTCACTTCGGCCCGGCGACGGCGGGCCGTGATGCCGTGGTAGAGCGGAATGAAGTCGTGCCGGAAGGTTTCGACCGAATCGCCGTGCGCGGCGCGCGCCTCGGCCTCGGTCAGACCGACCGTGCCGATCGGCGGGTGACTGAAGACGACCGTCGGAATCAGCCGGTAGTCGAGATGGCGATCGCCCGCGCCGCCGAACAGGCGATCCGCGAGACGGCGTCCCGCCGCGATCGCGACCGGCGTGAGCTCGGACCGACCGGTCACGTCGCCGATCGCGTGGATGCCGGCCGCCGTCGTGTCCTGCCGCAGGTCCGTCAATATCTCGCCGCAGTCCCCGAGTTGCACGCCCGCCTCGGCCAGGCCAAGACCCGCCGTCTCCGGCATCCGGCCGATCGCCCACATGATGCATTCGAACGGGCCGAGGTTCCGGCCGTCGGCGAGCACGACACCGTAGCCATCCGCCGCCGTCGCGAGTCCCGTCGGAATGGCGTGCGTCACGATCTCGATGCCGTCCGCCCGCATGGCCTCCATCAGGCGCGTCGAAAGCATCTCGTCGAACGAACTCAAGATGCGGTCCGCGCGGATGGCGACGGTCACGCGCGCGCCGAGCGCCGCGAATACGCCCGAGAGTTCCGACGCGACGTAGCCGCTGCCGACGATCACGATCGTGGCCGGCATCCTCGCGAGCGCGAAGAACCCGTCCGACGTGATCGCCGCCACAGCACCCGGCAGCGCCGGCACGAGCGGCCGCCCGCCGGTCGCGACGACGATGTGTTTCGCGGCGTGCGTCGAACCGCCGATCGCGACGCGACCGCGGCCCGCGATGCGCGCGCGCTCTCGGACGAGCGACGCGCCGCTCGTCGTCAGGTTCTCGAGATAAATCCCGCGCAGCCGTTCGACGTAGGCGTCGCGCCGCGATTTCAGCGCCGCCCAGTCGTGACCCGCGAGCGACAGCGAGAATCCGTAGTCCGCCGCATCGGCAATACCATGCGCGAGTTCGGCTGCGTGATACATGATTTTCTTCGGCACGCAGCCGGCATTGACGCAGGTGCCGCCCAGCGGGCCGGGTTCCGCGACCAGGACGCGCGCGCCGTGACGCGCAGCGCGCTGGGCGCAGGCGAGACCGCCGCTGCCGCCGCCGATCACGACCAGGTCCCAGGCTTGCGTCATCGCCCTCTCACGCGGCTGCCGCGGGAGCCGCTGGAGCCGATGATATACTTGAACGGATCATGGCCTGGATTCTCATGCTCGCGCTTGCGGCGCTCGCAGCCGCCATTGCGATGGCTGCGCGCCGCGGCCTCGCCGCCTTGCGGGACTCCAAGCAGGACGCCTGGATCGCTCTGGAAACGCAGCTCCAGAAGCGCCAGGAGCTCCTGGCGCCGATCGTCGCCCTCTGCGCGAAGCCGATGCGCGAGGAGCGCGAGACGCTCAATCGCGTCTCCGTCGCGGGTTCCGCGGTGCTTGCGGCAGCGAAGCGGGCGAACATTCCGGCGCTCGCCGCGGCCGACAAGTCGCTCCGCGCCGCCGTCGCGGTCCTGTTCGATCGCGCGGCAGGTCACTCGCCGCTCGCGATGAGCGCGGCGTTCGCGGCGCTTCGCGAGCGCGTCGCCACGCTCGATGCCCGCGTCGACGAACGGCGCGAGCAATACAACGCCGCGGTCAGCGTGCTTAACTTCCGCTGCCATGCGTTTCCGTACTGGCTCGTGGCGCGCTCGATGCGGGTGGCGCCCGCCGCTTTTCTGCCGTAATGCGCATCACGACCTGGAACGTCAACTCGCTGCGCGTGCGGATGGAGCATCTCGGCCACTGGCTCGCGGACAACGCGGTCGACGCGATCGCGCTCCAGGAACTGAAGCTCGCGGACGAGCATTTCCCCCGTGCCGAGATCGAGGCGCTCGGCCTGCAGGCCGCCTGCTACGGACAGAAGACCTACAACGGCGTGGCGATCCTCTCGCGCTCCCCGCTCGCGGATGTCGAAAACGGCATGCCCTCCGATCCGGATCCGCAGCGGCGCGTGATGGCGGCGACCATCCGATCGGTGCGCCTCGTGAATGTCTACGTGCCGAACGGCCAGGCCATCGACTCGGAGAAATTCACCTACAAGCTCGCCTGGCTCGAGCGGCTCCGTGCCTACCTGGCGTTGCTCCTCAAGCAGCATCCGCAACTCCTCGTGGTCGGCGACTTCAACATCGCTCCGGAGGATCGCGACGTCCACGACCCCGCGGCCTGGGAGGGTTCGGTGCACGTCAGTGCGCCGGAGCGCGCGGCGCTCGCGAAGATTGCGGCGCTCGGAATGACGGACCTCTTCCGCCGCTTCGAGCAGCCGGAGCGATCCTGGAGCTGGTGGGATTACCGGATGAATGCGTTCCGCCGGGACAACGGCCTGCGGATCGACCTGATGCTCGCCTCGAGCGAACTCGCGAAACGATGCACGGCCTGCACGATCGACCGGGTGCCGCGCGGCTGGGAGCGCCCCTCCGACCACGCGCCGGTTACCGCTGAATTTGACATAGGGTGAAACGAAGGATGTGATGCCGCGCATGTCCGTGGCATTACGCCGGTTCGGTACCGCTCCCCGGGGCGTAAGATCGGGCCCAGAACAGTCTCCCAAGAGGGCGCGTAGCCCCGTGCCAAGGCCTTGTCGCCGCAGCGATTTTGACGTGACGGACACGGTCCAGGTCAGCTCCCCGGCGGCCGTCCGCGACGCCGTGCTGGAACTCTACGAGGACACCTGGCCCGGCGCGCCGCGCGAGACGCTCGATACCGCACTCACGGATTTCGAGCGGCTGTTCACCGGCCAGACACCGGGCTATCTCGGCGTCGATACGGTCTATCACGATCTCCAGCATTCGCAGGATGTCGTGCTCGCGATGGCGCGGTTGCTTGCGGGCTACGAAAAGAGTCATCCGGACGGGCCGCGCATCGGCGCCGAGCGCGCGCTCGTCGCGATGATCACCGCCCTCTTCCACGATTCGGGCTACATCCGCGAGACGAACGAGAGCGAGATATCGAACGGCGCCGTGTTCACGCGCAATCACGTGACGCGGAGCGCCCGCTTCCTTGCAAAGTATCTCCCGGGGACCGGTTTCGGCGGCTGGGTGCCGATCGCCACGCGCATCGTGCACTTCACGGGCTACGAGGTGCCGCTCGAACTGTTGCGCGTCGCCGATCCCCGCGACCGCCTCATCGGCCACCTGCTCGGCACGGCCGACATGCTCGCGCAGATGGCGGACCGCTGCTATCTGGAGAAGTGCCGCGACCGGCTATACGCGGAATTCGTGCTGGGGAACGTCGCGGTGCATGCCGCGGCGGGCGGCGTGAAGGTGCTCTACGGCTCGGGCCTGGACCTGCTGCGCCAGACGCCTCAGTTCATCGCCTCGACGATCGAGAACCGCCTCGGCACGGCCTTCGGCCACAGCTACCGTCACGTCGAGCCGCTCTACGGCGGCGACAATCCGTACATGAACGCAATCCGGCAGAACGTGCAGTTCCTGAAAACACTGACGCGCGGCAGCCGCTGGCCCATGCTGCGCCGAAATCCGCCGGTCTTTACCGTGCTGCCGAACGCCATGGACGGCGTGCGCACGCTCCTCGTCAAGCATCTCAAGGACGTATTCGCGACGCCCGCGGCCGCAGTCAGCGCGAATTGAGCCGCGCCCAGCGGGAGCGCATGCGCGGCGGCGACTCCACATCCAGCACGTAACGCTCCCGGATCGCCGGCAGCCGCGCCAGAATCTGCGCCTCCCCCTCGACACCCGCACCCGCGATCGCGTCCGCGAGGAGGCGCGTCGTCATCCGTTCGAGTGCCCGCGCGGCAACCGGCGCGAAGCTCAGGTGCCAGGGTTCCGGCTGCACGCCAGTCCCGCGACGGGTGTACGGCCGGTAGAAGCCGAAACGGCGCATGTTCCCGCCGAGCCAGGCGGATAGTGCGGCAAACGCGCCGCCCCGGCGATACTCGTCCGCTTCGAGCCGGAGCTTGTAGCCCGCCGCAATCACGCGGCCGTCCGCGACGTCGATGTCGCTGCCCCAGTGATGCCGGCTCGCGCCCGGAAGCGCGGACCAGAGCAGGATCGCCTCCACGCGCGCGCCGGGATCGAGGGTGCTCATCTTCACCGGCCGGCCCTTGCGGTCGAGGGCCTGCCGCTCGCCGCGATACTTGGCATTCCAGATCGCGCGCTGGCGCTCGAAATCGCGGAACGTGGAGACCGGCGCGAGATCGAATCCCGCGGAGGCGGCGGCCTCCCGCATTGCCAGAAAAGGGCGCGCGGCCGACGCATGCAGCACGCAGCGCGGCTCTTCGAGCGTAACGAGATGGCCGCGATCGCGGCCGGTCAGTTGCATTCCGTTCAAGCGCGGTATGATGATCGCTTCCCGTGAACACCGCCACGGCCACGTGATGGACTCCATGCCGCTTTTCTGGCCTTTTCTTGGGCTTGCAATCGTGCTGGCCGTCGCGCTCGTCATGGCCTGGCGTTTCGAGAAGCGGATCACCGCCCCGCTCGCGGACGTGCTCCGCGCAGTTGAACGGCTCTCGAGCGGCGACTGGACGACGCACGTCGAAGTGCCGCAGGGCAAGATCGGCCGGGCGCTCGGCAGCGCGCTCGAGCGGCTGCGCATCAATCTTTCCGATCACGCGGCGACCGGCCGCGCGCTCGACATCATGCTGGACAGCATGAACGACGCCGTTTTCGTGACCTCCCCGGACGGCCTGATCAAGCGCGTGAATCTGGCCGCGACCCAGATGCTCGGCTGGTCGCAGATGGAGCTGCTCGGCCGCGAACTCGCCTACGTCATTTCCGACCAGGACCGAACGACCTTCAACATCGAGCAGGCGACGAACGAGATGCTCGAGCTCACGATGCGGACGCAGGCAGGGCAGACCATCCCGGTGTCGTTGTCGGGCTCGGTGATGTCGTCGGAAGACCCGAGGTTCCAGGGCTGCATCTTCGTCGCGCGGAACATCACAGACCGCAAGCGCGCCGAGCGGCGCATCCGCTATCTCGCGCGCTACGACACGCTGACCAAGATCCCGAACCGCCTCCAGTTCCAGCACTCGCTCCAGCAGGCGATCGCGCGCACGCGCCGCGCGGGCTGCGAGCTCGCGCTCATCTATCTCGATCTCGACCGTTTCAAGGAAGTAAACGACACCTTCGGCCACGCCGCCGGCGACCGCGCGCTCGAAATCCTCTCCGAGCGCATGGGCCGGAAACTGCCGCGCGACACGATGCTCGGACGCCTCGCCGGCGACGAATTCGCCATCTTCATCGAAAATCTGCCCGCCGCGACCGATAACCGGGCGGTGATCGGGGCGCTCGCCCGGGAGCTCCTCGAAGAGCTCGGGCGGCCGTTTCAGCTCGGCCAGAACGAACTCTACGTAACCGGCAGCGTCGGCATCGCACTTTGTCCGCGCGACGCCGACAACGTCGTCGACCTCATCCGCGACGCGGATGCCGCGATGTACTACTCCAAGCAGAACGGCGGCAACAGCCACAGTTTCTTCACGCCGGAGATGAGCGCGATCGCCGTCGAGCGGCTCATGCTCAAGAGCAAGTTGAGGCGCGCCGTGGAGCGCGACGAGCTCGTGATCCTGTACCAGCCGAAGGTGGACCTGCGCGACGGGCGCGTCGTCGGCGGCGAGGCGCTCATCCGGTGGCGGCTGCCCGGCCACGGCGACATCCCGCCCGCGCAGTTCATTCCCCTCGCCGAGGAATCGAACCTGATCCAGGAAATCGGCGAGTGGGTGCTGAAGCGCGTCTGCCGCGACTACCGCAGCTGGCAGGACCAGGTCCCGAAGCCGGGCCGAATCTCGATCAACCTTTCGCTGAAGCAGTTGCGCCAGGCCGAATTCCTGACGCGCTACCGCTCGGTGTTCGACGACGCGGGCGTCGCGCCCTCCAATTTCGAGCTGGAGATCACCGAGACCACCCTCATGACGGAGGCCGGGCGCATGGTGCGGCTTCTCGACGAGCTGCACGCGATGGGCCTGCACCTCTCGATCGACGATTTCGGCACCGGCTATTCCTCGCTTTCCGCGCTCCAGCAGTTCCCCGTGGGCACGCTAAAGATCGACCAGTCATTCGTCCGGCACGCGACGGTCTCGAAGGAAGACGCGACGCTCGTCCGCACCATCATCGAGATGGGCAAGAACCTCGATCTCAAGGTCGTGGCGGAAGGCATCGAATCGCAGCAGCAGCTCGACTTCCTGCGGGCTCGCGACTGCCACTACGGCCAGGGACGGCTCTTCGGCGAGCCGATGACGGCCGAGGATTTCCTGAATCTCCTGCTCGCGCAGAGCCGCGGCGAATACAACTACCGCTCGATGTTCGCGGCCGAGGCCTGACCCGCTGCCAGATCTTTTGCGATGGCATCGAAGCTCTGTCCCGCCATCTCGGTTGCGACACGCTGAAACGCCGCGTCGAGCGCCGCCACGACGGCGCTGACGCGATTCTCCGACGCGCGCTCCTCCGCATCGACCGTGAAGGCGGCGAGCACGCTGCGGTCCGACTGCCGGCCGAGCGTCACGGCGAGCGCGACCTGCGCGACGGGCGGCTCGCCCGCCGTGTAATCGGCCTCGAAGCGGCGCACTTCGAGCGTGAGCGTGTGGGTCGAACGGAAGCGCCCGGAATCGCCCTGTACCGAGCGCAGCCGCCCGGAATCCTGCAGCGCCTCGATCAGCGCCGACTCGATGAGCGCGTGCGTCCGCACCGGCCAGCGGGCGCCCGCCAGGTAGTCGATTCGCGATCCGGGGAAGCGGGCGGCGATGCCGCTGCCGTCAAGACCCGGCGCAGTGGCCGCCACCGAAACGAGGACATCCGCGGCGAGCGGTTCTCCGGCGGCCAGTTTCGGCGCGCCGATCCGGTAATTGACTGGCGCCGGGATTTCGTTCTTGAGGCCGCCGAAACAACCGGCGACCAGCAGGCAGCCGGCAAGCGCCGGGGCAGAGGACAGCAGTCTCTTCATTGCGGTATCTCCACGCCCGCGGGCGCCGGGCGATAGATCAGGCGCGATGGGTCGCGCTCCAGGCTTTCGGTCAGCGAATCGATCGAGCGCACGGCCCGGCGCGTCTCGCGGACGAGCTCCTGGAACTCCGCGAGCCCCTGGTCCGCGAAGCGGTCGATGTTCCCCTCGTTTTCCGCAACCAGGCGGTTGAGGCGCACGGCCGAGTCCGCCACGCTGTCCGCAACCTCGCGAAGCCGGGTCGCCGCGGCCTTGATCTGCTCGCCGCTCGTGCCGGTCAACTCGTGCAGCGCTTCCGCCGTGCCCTGCATCTCGGTGGCTGCGGCTCGCAGTTCCAGGAACATCGCGCGCGCCTCGCCGAGGGCGAGTGGCAGGTCTTCACTCGTCTTCTCCGCATTGCCGATGACCGCGGTGACCGCGGCGATATTCTTGTCCGAAAGCACGGCATTGAGCCTGTTGAGCGTCTCACCGGCTTTCGCAACGACGTCGGGCAGGCTGCTCACAAGCTCATTGAACTGCGATTGCTGAGAGGGAATGACCGGGAACTTCAGGCTTTCGACCCTCGGAGGCGGCTGCGAAGCAGGATCACGCGGCTCGAGGTTGATGTAGAGGAGTCCCGTGACGCCCTGCAGCGCGAGGCGCGCGACTGTGTCGCCCTTGATCGGCGTGTCCTCCGATATGTCGGCGACCACGCGCACGCGCGTGGGATCCCGCGGATCGATGCCGATGCGCGATACGCGGCCGACGGACACGCCGAGATAGCGGACGGAGCCGCCCTCGGAGAGCCCGGAGACGCTCCCGTCGAAATAGATCTCGTAGCGCCGCTCCTGCTGGCCGTCCGCTTGGTTCGTATACCAGAGCACGAATCCCGCACCCAGCACGAGCGCGAGGAGCACGAAGGCACCGACCGCGACGTAATTGGCTTCCCTATCCATCACTTCCCGCCAGTCCACGCGAAGCGCGGCTGCGCTCGCCATGGAAGTATTCCCGGATCCAGGGATGATCGTGCCGGACAATCTCGTCGAGCGTTCCGCTGATCATCTTGCCATCCACGATGACGCCGACCCGGTTGCAGACCCTGAAGATAGTATCCAGATCGTGGGTAATCATCACGACCGTCAGCGCGAGCCCCTTCTGCAGCTCGAGCACCAGCTTGTCGAAGGCCGCGGCCGAGATCGGATCGAGCCCCGAAGTCGGCTCATCGAGGAAAAGGATCGCGGGGTCGAGCGCGAGCGCCCGGGCGAGCGCCGCGCGCTTCGTCATGCCGCCGGAAAGCTGCGCAGGAAACTTCATGGCCGCGTCCTCTGGCAACCCGACCATGCGGATCCGGAGCAGCGCGAGTTCGCGGAGCAGGTTCGCCCCGATCTGGAAGTGCTCGGTGATCGGCAACTCGACGTTCTGCGCGACGGACAGGGACGAGAAGAGCGCGCCGCGCTGGAACATGACGCCGTAGCGCCGTTTGACTGCGAGGAGTGCGCGTTCCGACTGGGTCGTGACCTCCTGTCCCTCGATGCGCACCGAGCCGCTCACCGGCTTCTGGAGACCGAGCAGGGTGCGCAGCAGCACCGACTTGCCGCTCCCCGAACCGCCGACGATCCCGAATACCTCGCCCGCACGGATGTCGACATCGAGGCCGTCATGCACGACCTGCGCGCCGAAGCGGTTGACGATGCCGCGGACGGAGATGACCGGGTCCATCAGATGTCGAGCTCCAGGAAAATCACCGCGAACACCGCATCTGCAAGGATCACGAGGAAAATCGACTGCACGACCGCCATCGTCGTCAGCCGGCCGAGCTCGCGCGAGGAATCCCGGACCTCCATGCCGCGGAGTGTCCCGACCAGAGCGATGAGGACCGCGAACACGGGCGCCTTGATGATTCCGACCCAGAAGGTCGTCTCGCCGATCGCGCCCTGCACGCGCTCGACATATTGACCGAGGGGAATGTCCACCAGGTACCAGGACAGCAGGGCGCCGCCGGCGAGCCCCATCGCGTCCGCGAGCACCGTGAGCGCGGGCAGCGCAATGACGAGGCCAAAGATGCGCGGCAGCACGAGCACTTCGACCGGATCCATGCCGATTGCACGTAGCGCGTCCACTTCGTCGTTCAATTTCATGGCGCCGAGCTCGGCTGCGAAGGCGCTGCCCGAGCGGCCTGCGACGATGATCGCAGTCAGGAGCACGCCGAGCTCGCGGAGTACCGAGACTGTCACGAGGTCGACGACGAAGATCTCGCCGCCGAATTTCCGGAGCTGCTGCGCGCCGATATAAGCCACGATCACGCTGATCAGGAAAGCGATCAGCGCGACGATCGGCACGGCCGTCACCCCGGTTTCGTAGACATGCCTCGCAACCGAAGTCAGCCGCAGGCGCTTCGCGCTTCCGAAGATGCGGCCGTAGCCCGCGGTGACCGCGCCTACGAAGCCCACGAAATCGAGCGCGTTCTCCTTCGCCAGGACCGTGCGGAGGCCGAGCCCTTTCAGGATGCGTCGGATCCCGTCGCTCGCCTCGGACGTGGCCGGCGTTGCGCTCTTCCTGTCCCGTTCGGTGCGCTCGATGAATGCGAGTTGTTCCGGGCGCTCGCTGGCCCACCGGATGCGTTGGCCCGCTTTCGCAATCCGCCGCTCCAGCGAATGCAGAAGCCAGGCGCCCGTCAGGTCGATCGCCTGGATTCCGGATCCGTCGAATACGACTTCGCCGCCCGCTCCCTGCACCCCTTCAAGCAAGCGTGATTCGAGCGCCGCCGCTTCTTCGACGGTCCACCTGCCGCTCAACCGCAAGCGGCGTTGGCCGCCCTGATCCTCGACCTCGAACTGCAAGGCGTCGCCTCCACGAAGTCGCGATCGATGCTAGCAGGGCGAGTGATGCAGCGCATAACATGGTCGCCGGAGGCGCGCCTGGAAAACAGCGTATTGGAAGACGTCCTGTTGCTGCTGACGGCGACGCTCGCGGTCGTCGTGGGTCTGCGCCGCCTGCGCCTGCCGTTGATCCTGGCCTTCCTGCTGGTCGGCATGGTCGTCGGACCCCATGCCCTCGGCTGGGTCGCCGCGACCGAAACAACCAGCACGCTCGCCGAGTTCGGCGTCGTCTTCCTGCTCTTCACGCTGGGCCTCGAGTTTTCGCTGCCGCGGATGCTCGCCTCGCGCGGCGAGGTGTTCTGGCTCGGCGGCATCCAGGTCGTCGCGACCACGACCGCGGTCGCCGCGATCGCCTGGGCCTTCGGCCTGCCGCTCCCGGTCTCGATCCTGCTCGGCGGCGCGGTCGCGATGTCATCGACCGCGATCGTGCTGCGCCAGCTCACGGAGCAGGACGAGCTCAACCGCACGCACGGGCGGCTCGCCTTCGGCACGCTGCTCTTCCAGGACCTCGCGGTCGTTCCCTTCCTCGCGCTCGCAGGCGTGCTCGCCTCGCCGCAGGAACACTACGCGACGCTCGACATCGCATATGCGCTCGCGAAAGCGGCAGTCGCGCTCGTCATCGTGCTGGCCGCGGGGCGCTGGCTTCTCCGGCCGCTCTTCCACGAGATTGCGTCCAGCGGCGCACCGGAGCTCTTTACGTTTGCCGTGCTCTTCGTCGCGATCGGCTCCGCCTGGGCGACGCACGCCGCGGGCCTCACCTTCGCGCTCGGCGCCTTTCTCGCCGGCATGATGCTGGCCGAGACGGAATACCGTTACCAGATCGAGGCCGGCATCCGGCCATTCCGCGACACGCTGCTCGGCCTCTTTTTCGTGACGATCGGGATGCAGCTCGATGTGCCGGCGCTTTTCCTGCACTTGCCGGCCGTCATCGCGCTCCTCGCGGGACTGCTCGTGATCAAGGCCGCGATCATCATGCTGGCGGCGCGGCCGTTTGCGGGCGAGTGGTTCAAGGCGCTCCGCACCGGCGTCGTTCTGGCCCAGGGCGGCGAGTTCGGCTTTGCGCTTCTCGCGCTGCTCCTGCACAACCAGCTGATCGGCGCGGAGTTCACGCAGCCACTCCTCGCGGCGATCACGCTGAGCATGCTGATCTCGCCGTTCCTCATCCGGCACAACAAGCGAATCGCGCGCTTCGTGCTCCGCGAAAGCGGACCGCTCCAGACGGGGCTAGGGCGGATCGAAGCCGCGAACCAGGCGCTCGCGCGACGCGAGCATGTGGTCCTCTGCGGTTACGGGCGCGTCGGCCAGAACGTCGGCCGCGTGCTCGAGAGCGAAGGATTCGAGTTCCTCGCGATGGATCTCGACCCCGTGCGCGTCCGCACCGCGCGCGCAGCGGGCGACGCCGTAGTCTACGGCGACGCCGCCGACGAAGGCCTGTTGCAATCGGCCGGCCTCGACCGCGCGAGCGCGGTGGTCGTCACCTTTTCGGATCCCAACCGCTCGATCGGCATCGTTCAGGCCGTGCGCCGCCTGCGAAAGGACCTGCCGATCCTGGTGCGGGCGATAGACGACACGCACCTCGATGCGCTGCTCGAGGCGGGAGCGACGGAAGTGGTGCCTGAAACGCTCGAAGCCGCGCTGACGCTCGTCTCCAACACGCTGCATCGGCTGAATGTCCCGGCGTCCCGCGTGATCCGGACGATCGGCGAGATCCGTCGCCAGCGCTACAAGACGCTGCGCTCTGTTTTCGTCCGCGACGGCGCGGGCCGGATCGACGAATCGGGCACGTTCCGTGAGGAATTGCATACAGTCGTGCTGCCGCCCGGCGCCTGGTCGATCGGCCGGACGCTCAGGGAGATCAAAGACCGCGGCGCGGAAGTGTCTGTCACGGCCGTGCGGCGCGACGGCATCGTGGGACGCGATCCGGATCCGGAGATGACGCTCCGCGAAGGCGACGTGGTCGTGCTCTTCGGCACGCCCGAAGCGCAGGAACACGCCGAAGCCGTGCTGCTCGCCGGCTAAAGGGGGGCTAAAGGGGACGTTCCCCTTTTCCTTCGAAGGTTCGAGGAAAAGGGGAACGTCCCCTTTAGCCCCCCTTTAGCGGACTAGCGGAAATCGATGTCGACGCTGCCCGAGCCCGTGTCGATGTCGCCGCGGCCCGCGCCTTCTTTCATGCGCACGGTCCAGACGTCGTCCCGTTCCTGCACGGTCGCGCCAGGCGCCTCGACATCCACGCCGCCGCTTCCCGTTTCGATCCGGATCTCCATCGAAGGCTGTGCAGTCGAACGCAGGCTCACGCCGCCCGAGCCCGTGTCGATCTGAAGGCGCTCGGCTGCCGAGAGATCGCCCTCGATGGTGACGCTGCCCGAACCGGTGTCCGCCTCGATACTCGTGACGTTCACCAGGTTGCGTCCCTTGACGGAGCCGGACCCCGTGTCCGCCGCAAAGTTGCCGCTGAAACCATCCACTTCGACGCGTCCCGAACCGGTGTCCGCGGAGACGCTGCCCTTGCCCCCCCGGACGTCCACCGAGCCCGAGCCCGTGTCCGCGACGATCTCGCACTCGCAGTCGACGATCTTCACCGAGCCGCTGCCCGTATCCGCGACGAGGCGGCCGCGATGGCCGGTGACGACAACCCCGCCGCTGCCGTTGTCGAGCGTGAAATCGCCCTCGCCGCCCGCGGTACTCAGGAGCCCGCTCCCGCCGTCGAGCTTGAGCTTGCCCGCGTAGGCCTGGGCTGCAATCCCGCCGAATACGTTGCTGACGTCGAGCTTGGCGCCGGCGGGCGCGCGGATCAGGAGATTCACGCGCACGACGGGTGTTTCGTCCCGGTCGCCGGTCAGTCGGATGCGCTCACCGAGATACTCGACGAAGCTGACGCCCCACCAGGAGGAGGCGCCGTTCTCCCAGTAGATCTTCGGGAAATGCTCCTTCGGCAGCCGGACTTCGAAGCGCGAACCCACGCCGATGTCCGTCGTACGGAAGTCGATCAGGCCGGCGAGGCGGTCCGCCTCGGCCTGCGTTCCGGTCTCGACGGTCGTGGTTGCCGTGACGTGCACGCCAGGCTGGGTCCCGCGCTCGACACGGATGTCGCCAATCAGGTTCCGAACGGCGAGGCCGTCGACAGACTCGGGCTTGTATTGCCAGGCACGCGTCGCCGTCGCGCTCGCTGCCAGGGCGGGGAGGCTCGCCGCAAGCATTGCGAGTACGGCGGTGGCAAGGAATAGCTTGGGCATCGTGAGAACTCCGTCTGGTGTTTCGTTCAGCTCGTCTCGTCGCGGTAGCGACGCACCCACATGGCTGCGGCCAGCAACACCCCCGCGGCGACGACACCGAGCCAGAGATCCGGCGAGGAGTAGAACTCCCGGAGACTGCCGACCAGATCGATCTGGCCAATCTTGTCGGCGATCTCGCGGCCGGTCTCGGGGTCGCCCGTTTCGACGCCGGAATCGCCGCTGGAGCCCAGCACGCGGTACAGGCCGAATAGCCGGTCGGTGATGAAATCGCCGACGTGCTCCGAGTACAGAACCACGCGCTCGAGTATCCATATCGCGACCGGCGGCAGCACTGCCCACAGGAACGGTCCCTTCGGCGCCCATGCCGATGCCAGCATCAGGTAGGCGATGACCGGCGCGTACCAGAGGACTGCCGTGACGCACCACAAGAACGCGATCGTGATTCCGCCAAAGATGGCCTCAGGCTGCCACATGACAGCGGCGGAAATCCCTGACATCGCGAGCTTGGCCGAGCCGCCCGCGGCGACGACGAACTGCGCCACGATGGCGCCTGCCAGGGAGACCAGCGGTATCACGATGGCGGCCACCGCAAATTTCGACAGCACCGTTTCCGCGTCGGAGAGCGGCAGCGACTTCCAGAACAGCACGCTGCGGTCGCGCCGGTCCGCGTACAGGGAGTCGAGCGCATAGAAGAACGCGACGGTCCCCATGACCATGTCCACGACCAGCGCGAGCCCGGCATAGGCGATCAGCAGCAGCTTGAGCTGCAGATCGGGCGGGAACTGGCCGAACGCCGTATCCCCGCCCAACGCGCCGATCGGGCCGAGATGGACATTGCCGGTGATGACCAGCAGCACCAGGCATGCAATCACGATCGCCGGCGCGATCCAGATCGCCTTGTGCTCCCAGACCTCGCGGCGGATCAGCCAAAGGAACCGGTTCATGCGCGTGCTCCCTGGATCGTCGCGACAAACAGGTCGGCGACCGAAGGCACGCCGACCTCGCCCAGCCGCTCGAGATCCGCGCGCGGGATGCCGCGGAACAGCATGTGCGTGCGGCCGAGGCCCTGGCGTTCCGCGATCGGCTTGTGCGTGCGCGCCGCTGCCACGTGTTCGGGCCGGACCGCGACCTGCGCGTAACTTTCCTGCACCTCGTCCATCGCCGCGTTCAGCACGATGCGGCCGCGGTCGATGAACAGGAGGTCGGTCAGGATGTGCTCGACCTCCTCCACCTGATGGGTCGTCACCAGGATCGTGCGCTGTTCGTCGAAATACTCGTTCAGCAGGGTTTCGTAGAACTGCTTGCGCATCAGGATGTCCAGGCCGAGCGTCGGCTCGTCGAGGACCAGGAGCTTCGCGTCGATCGCCATCACGAGCGCGAGGTGCAGCTGCGTGACCATGCCCTTCGACAGTTCCTTGACGCGGCTCGTCGGCCGGACGTCGCTCCGCGAAAGGAAATGCTCGCAGACCTCGCGCCGGAACTTGGGATGCGTCGCCGCGACGAAATCGATCAGCTGGCGGACGCGAATCCAGCGCGGCAGCACGGCGACGTCAGCGATGAAGCAGACATCCTGCATGAGCTTGTGGCGCTGGCGGTGCGGGTCGAGGCCGAGCACGGAAAGCTCGCCTTCGAAGCGCGTCAGGCCGAGGAGCGCCTTGAGCGCGGTCGTCTTGCCGGCGCCGTTCGGCCCGATGAGGCCGACGATGCGGCCAGCGCCGACGCTGAAATTCACGTCGTCCAGGGCGCGGGTCGAGCCGAAAGTCTTGCCGAGCCCGCGCGCCACGATCAGGTCAGTCACGCTCGCCCTCCTCGTCCGGGTCTTCGTTCCGCACGGCTGTCAGCGACGACGCCGGCGCGGGTGGAATCTTGTCGAGGGCGTTCAGCAATTCCTTGGGCTCGAATCCCAGGCGCTGGATTCGCCCCGCGATCTTGGGCCACTCTTCCTCGAGGAAAAGCTGGCGCTCGTCCTTGAGAAGCGCGCGGCGCGCGCCCTCGGTCACGAACATGCCGCGGCCGCGGCGCTTCTCGACGAGTTGCTCATCGACGAGCTGCTGGTAACCTTTCAGCACCGTCAGCGGATTCAGGCGGTACTCCGCGGCGACGCTCCTGACCGACGGCAACGGATCGCCGTCGTTCAGCACGCCTTCCAGGATCATCGCCACCACGCGATCGCGCAGTTGGCGATAGATCGGCAGGCTGTCGTTCCAGTTGGTGTCCATTCGTATTTCTAAGTGAGCTAGCCCGCTACCAGACTACTTTAGCAGAGCACCTTCAGAAGCCGGCGTTGATTGCCGACTTCGGCTGCTTCTGGCCATCGTCCTTCGCGACCATCGTGGCGACGCGCTTCGCGACCACCACGATCTCCGGCAACTGCGTCGCCGCCGCAAAGAAGGTCGCGGACTCGCGCTTGGCAACAACGATCACTTCCGGCAGCGTGACCTGCGCCAGCTGCCCGTCGTCGACGAGCGTCAGTTCGCCGACTTCGACCGTACCGCGGGGGGCCGCGGCGATGTGCGCCTGATCCAGGACCAGACCGCCAAACGACACGATTGCGATCGCTGCCACTGCGCTGACTGATTTCCGGGTGTTTTCTGCAACTATCGTGAACATGACTCTCTCCTTTCCTTTGCCTGTTTCGGGTGGCCTCTTTGGCGGGCCCGATGTACTGATGTGCTCTTCTGGTGTTGTAGTTGACTATAACACCGACTCCAATGCAAGTGTTTTTTGTTATCAAAACGCTGGTTGCGAGAACATCCCTTAGAAACAATGGCTTAGGAACGAATAGTTGAGTATGGGCGGCCTGAGCCAGGGTCTGTGCAGACCTTCAGAGCTGCAACTCGCGCAGAAACCGAACACTGTCCGGCCTATTCGGACGTTGAAGTACAGTGACCGGCAATGGGAGAAGGCGACGCCGACGCACAATTGATGCTGCGTTACGCCGCGGGCGACGCGCGGGCATTCGATGAGCTCTATGCGGCGCATCGCGACTCGCTCTGGCGCTTCATTCGTCGTTCGGTGAAGGACGCGGCGGCGACCGACGACGTCTTCCAGGAATGCTGGTCGCGCGTGATCGCGAATCGGGAGCGTTATCGGCCGGAGGCCCGCTTCGCGACCTGGCTCTTCCGCATCGCCCACAATTGCTGCATGGACCACTGGCGGAAGAGCGGACGACGGGATCGCCGCGAGTCGATGGACGAAGACGCGGTTGCCGCCGCTGCCGACGAATCGCAGGACGGTCCGGTCGACGCCGTTCTCGCAGGCGAAGCGAGCGAGCGGCTCGCCGCGGCGCTCGAGCGGCTTCCGCCGGAACAGCGGACCGCATTCCTGCTCTACGTGGAGGGCGGACTCTCGGTCGCGGAGATCGGCGAGACGACGGACGTGAATCCGGAAACCGCGAAGAGCCGCCTGCGCTATGCCGTCGCGCGTCTGAAGCAGACTCTCGGCGATGCGGCACCGGACTGAGGACATGGAAAAGGATCAGGAATCGCCCTTCCCTCGCGAACCCTGGCAACGCCTGTTGCAGGATCGCGCCGACGCGCCGCCGGAAACGACGGATGCGCGGATCCGAGCGGCTGCACGAAAAACCCTCCCACCGCGCGCCGCCCGCTGGTGGCTGCCGGCCTCGCTCGCCGCGAGCTTTCTGCTCGCAGTATTGATCGTTCAGTCGCAGTTCGGGAACGAAAAGAAACCCGCCGTCGTCACCGAGAAGGACTTGGCGCTGCCTGCAGCGCCGGCGCCGTCGACTCCTGCGAATTCGCCGGACCTTGCGCGCGAACGCGCCGCGGATTCGGCGGCAGCCGTGCGGAAGGAATCCACTCCATCCGAATTGCATTACGAAGTGGCCCCGGAAGAAATCGCGCCGGAGCTCGAGGCGGATCCGGACGAGGAGCGAGTTGCGACGAGCGGCGCTCGAGTCAGCGGGCCCGAGCAGGATCTGAAAGACGCGAGCGAAATGGACGCGGAGCCAATCGAACAGCCCGCGCCACCACGGGCCGAAGCGCAATCGAACGCTGCCGTGAGTTCAGGTATCACGGGCATGACGGCGGAACAGCCCGCGGCAAAGCCCCGCACACCCGAAGCCTGGTACGCGGAGATCAAGGCCTTGCGCAAAGCGGGGCGCAACGAAGAGGCCGACGCGGAGCTCGCGCGCTTCCAAGCCGCCTATCCGGACTGGCTGAAACAGCACCGCCGACGCAAGCCGTGACGCCATCGCGATACCTGCCCTGGGCGGTGCTCGCGCTGGTCTCGCTCGCCAATTTCGGCAATTTCTACGTCTACGACTCGATCGGGCCCATCGCGGACCTGCTCGAGCGGCAGCGCGGCTTCAGCAATTCGCAGATCGGCATGCTGAACGCCATCTACAACCTGCCGAACATTTTCCTGTTGCTGATCGGCGGCATGCTGGTCGATCGCTTCGGCGCCGCCCGCATGCTGACCTGGACCGCGGCCATCTGCCTCGCCGGCGCGCTCCTGACGTCCTACGGTCCGACGTTCACGAGTATGGCCGCCGGGCGCCTCCTGTTCGGCGTCGGCGCCGAGACCTTCAACATCGCCACGTTTGCGGCCGTCGTCCGATATTTTCCGCACCGGCATCTTGCGCTCGCGATGGGCCTCAGCATGGCGCTCGGTCGCGGTGGTGCATTTTCCGTGGACATGTCTCCGACCTGGTTCGCGGACGCCTATGCCGGGGGCTGGCAACCGCCGCTCGAGATCGCGGCGCTGCTCGCGGCGGCGTCGCTCGCTGCCTGCGGAATCTACTGGTGGCTCGATCACAGGCGCGGCCCCCGCGAGCCCTCGGCCGGGGTCGCGCCACGGTTCCTGCTACGCGACGTCGCCCGGTTTGGACCGGCGTACTGGTACCTGCTCGTGCTCTGCGTGCTCTGGTACTCCGTGATCTTCGCGTTTCGCAGCACCTTCTCGATCAAGTACTTCCAGCACGCGCACGGGCTCGAGCTCGCGGCCGCCGGTGCGATCAACAGCTACGTGTTTCTCGCCGCGCTTTTTGCGACGCCGGCATTCGGATGGCTCTGCGACCGCATCGGCCGATATGCGCCACTACTCGCGTTCGGTGCGCTGCTGCTGCCCATGTCGATTGCCGTCATGGCCGTGCCGCCGGGATCGCTCGGTCTCGGGACCGTCCTGATCGGCATCAGCTATTCGCTCGTGCCCGCCGTGATGTGGCCGCTGACCGCGAAGCTGGTGCCGGCGAACCGGCTCGGAACGGCGCTCGGCCTGATGTGGGTCGTGCAGAACGCCGGCATCGCCGGCGCGAACCTCATTGCCGGCTGGCTCAACGATGCCTACGGTGCGGGGCCGCTGAATCCGGGCGGCTACCAGCCCATGATGGGGTACTTCTTCCTTTCGAGCCTGGTCGCATTCGGATTCGCGCTCGCGCTCTGGATCACGGCGGGGCGTCGCGGACACGAAGCCGCGACCCACGCCCGGAGCGAGGCTATTCCCGCTCCAGTCGCGTGAGGCCTTCCTTGAGCTCGCGGCGTTGCGCCGCGTCGAGCTTCGGGAATTGCGGATTCAGTTCCTTCAGCGTCTCGACCATGATTCGCGCGACGGCGGTCCGCATGTAGGCCTTGTCGTCGGCGGGAATCGCGTACCAGGGCGCCCAGGGCCGCGAAGTCGCGTGCAGCATCGATTCGTAGGCGGCCTGGAAATCGTTCCAGCGCCCGCGGTCGTCGAGATCGCCGAGCCGGAACTTCCAGTTCTTGTCCGCTTCCTCGATGCGGCTGATGAAGCGCTTTTTCTGTTCCTTACGCGAGACGTTCAGCCAGAACTTGACGACGGCGGTGCCGTTGCGCGCGAGATGCTGCTCGAAATTCCGGATCGACTCGAAGCGTTCCTCCCAGATTCGCTTGGAATCCGCGTCCGGCAGGTGCTGCGCGACCAGGAACGCGGGGTGGACGCGCACGACCAGCACTTCCTCGTAGTGGCTCCTGTTGAAGATGCCGATCTTGCCGCGCTCGGGCAGGCGCAGGGCGACGCGCTGCAGGAAATCGTGCCGCAGCTCGAGTTCGCTCGGCCGGCCGAAGGCGTGCACGCGGAATCCGGCGGGATTCACGCCGGAGAATACCTTGCGGATCGTGCTGTCCTTGCCCGCGGCGTCCATCGCCTGGAAGACCGCCAGCACGGCGAAGCGTTCATCCGCGAACAGGCGCTGCTGGAGAGTGTCGAGTTCGTCCACGAGGTCGGCCAGCTCCGCCGCGAGCACTTTTTTCGACGGCGTGCCGTCGGGCGGATCGCAGGAGAAATCGCGGATCGAAAATCCGCCGTCGAACGGGACGCGGTGGCGCTTGAAGGATGCAGATTGCCCGCTATTCATGGCTTGTACTCGTTGACGCGAATGAAGAACCAGAGTGCGGCGCCGGCAAGCGCGAATATCGAGCCGCTCGCGATGCTGGGCACCCAGCCGAAGTTGTCGATCATCCACCCGACGGCGGGCGCCAGATAGCCCGCCGCCGTGCCGCCGAAGTTGAGGACTCCGGTCGCGCTCGCGGTATGCGGTCCGGCCGCGTACGTCGTCGCCGCCCAGTAAACCGTATCGCTGAACAGCGTGAAGCCGAAGCAGAGCGACAGGAGGGCGACCGCGACATACGGATCGGAGGCGTAAAGGCCCGCCAGCAGGAAGAACGCGACCAGGGTCAGCCCGGACATCGCCGTCAGGCGGCAACCGGCGCGCGGCCCCAGTCGCCGGCACAGCCCGTCGCAGGCGAGCCCGCCGAAGATCGAAAGCACGGCACCTGTCGCAAACGGCAGCACGTAAAGGAACCCGCTCTCGAGTATCGAGAACCCGCGCGATTCGACGAGATAGGTGAAGAGCCACTGCGAAAACATGTAGAAAACGAAGTTCAGGCAGAAGTAACTCACCGCGAGCAGCAGAACGTCGCGGTCGAACAGCATCGCCTTCCAGCCACCCCGCCGCTTCGCGCCCGCTTCGACCGCTGCGCGGCCGCGATCGATGACCTCGATTTCCTCGCGCGTGATCGCCGGATGCTCCGCGGGCTTGTCGCGCGCGTACCAGAACCACCAGACGCCGGCCAGGATGCCGATCGGCGCAAGCGCATAGAAGGACTCGCGCCAGCCGTAGTGAATGATCAGGAAGGTGACGACCGGCCCGATGGCTGCCTGCCCCAGGCTGAGGCCGGCGGTGTTCACCGAATTCGGAAACCCCCAGCTGCCCGGCGGAAACCAGGCCTCGATGGAACCGGACGTCGTCGGAAATACGGGCGCATTCGCCACTCCCACGAGCAAGCGGACGCTCACGAGCGCGATCAGCGCGCCGGTCGCCGAAGCCGCCATCAGGGATGGCGCAAAACCCGTCAGCCAGGTCAGCAGCCCCCAGGTCACCGTGATAAGGCCGAGCGCGCGGCGAGGGCCCAATCGCTCGCCGAAGATGCCGCCGGGAATCTGCATGAGGCCGTAGCTGATGTTGAAGCTGCCGAGGATCCAGCCGATCTCGGTGCTCGTGAATCCGAATTCCTGGCGGATGCTCGGCACCGCGACGGACAGGTTGTTGCGCAACAGGTAGTTGACGAAACCCAACAGGAAAAGCAGGCCGAGGATCCGGTAGCGCACCGGGAAGCCGCCCGGTCTCATCGTGCGCCTCTCACGGCCGGCTTCGGTCCACGCGGATGAAGAGCCAGAGGGCGGCGCCCAGGAGCGCGAATAGCGAGCCGCTTGCGAGCGTCATCGGCCAGCCGGCGCGATCGACGAGGAGCCCGACGACGGGCGCCAGGAAGCCCGCCGCATTGCCGCCCGTATTCACCACGCCATAAGCCGTCGCGGCGTGCGGCCCGCCGGCATAGTTGATGAAGGAAAGCGCAAGCAGTACGGCAAGAATGCGGAATCGCACCGGCATGGCGCGCAGGCTGATCACGATGCGTTCACTGTTTCAGGCCTTGGCGAAGCGTACGGTCGCTTTTCAGGTCGCCGAGGATCCTCTGCGCCGCGTTGTGGCCGGGCGCACCCGTCACGCCGCCGCCCGGATGCGTGCCGGCGCCGCAGAGATAGAGCGCGGGAATCGGCGATGCGTAACGCGCATGGCCCGGCAGCGGCCGCATGAAGAAGAGCTGATCGGGCCGCAGGTCTCCGTGGAAGATGTTGCCTTCCGTGATCCCGAAGACATTCTCGAGATCGAGCGGCGTGTAGAGCCGGCTCGCGATCCGCGAGCGGCCGACGGCCGGGACGAATTGCGTGATCTGGCGCAACAGCTGCGCCTCGAGTTTTTCCCTCTCGAGACTCCATTCGGAGCCCGCGAGGCGATACGGCAGATACTGGATGAAGCAGGTCATCACATGCCGGCCGGCAGTCGCGAGAGACGGATCGACGAGGGAAGGGACCAGGCAATCGATCCAGAGCTCGTCCGCGATCCGGCCGCGCCGCGCCTCGCCGTAGGCAGCTTGCGCGCCATCGAGCCAGGGCACGAGCGTGAATTGCGAGCGTTGCAGCGCATCGGCCGACGGGTCGCTCCGCTCGAGCACCGGTTCCTCTTCCAGCACCAGATTGAGCTTTCCGCAGGGCCCGTCCATCTTGATGCCGCGGACGGCGGCCAGAAAGTCCGGATCGAGATGTCCCTCCGGCACGAGCCCGAGATACGTGCGCTTCGGGTCGGCGTTCGACACCACGATGCCGGCATCGACCGAGCTGCCGTCCGCGAGCGTGACGCCCTCTGCGCGGCCGCCGCTCATCCGGATCGCCGCGACCGCAGCGCCGGTGCGAAGCTCGACGCCTTTCGAGCGGCAAGCTTCCGCCATCGCCTCCGTGATCGCGCCCATGCCGCCCATCACGTGGCCCACGAATCCCTGCTTCGCTTCCGCGCCACCGCCCAGCAGATGAAACAGCAGTCCGAAGAGCGTGCCCGGATCGTAGGGTCCGCCGTGCTTGCCATAGAGGCTGTTCGCGAGGATGAGCGACTTGAGATGCGGCGACTCGAGCGAACGGTCGAGGAATTCGCCGAGGCTGCCGGTCGCGAACGAAACGAGGTCCGGTATCTCGCGCCCGCGCAGGCCGCGGAAGCGGAGCGCCAGCCCGAGCAGTTCGCGGAAGCCCGCAAAGCCTCCGCGCTCGAGATCCGGCGGCGCTTCCATGAACAAGGGCTCGAGATGACGCGCGAGTCCCGCGAGTCGGCCTTCGAGCGCGAGAAAGCGCTCGCAGTCCGCCGGCGCGAACTGCCGGAGCATCTCCCGCATCCGCGCGTGATCGCCCCACCAGGGCAGCACGACGCCGTCGGGCGTCACCGACTGCACGGTCGGATTCGCGGCGATCATTTTCAGCCCGTGCCGGTCGAGCTCGAGATCGCGGATGACCTCGGGACGCAACATGCTCGCCATGTAGGAAGCCGTCGAAACGCGGCAGCCCGGCGCGCGCTCGCGATCGATTTCCTCGGTGACGGCGCAGCCGCCCAGGATTTCGCGCCTCTCGAGAACGACCGTCGAGAGTCCGGCGCGCGCCAGATAGAACGCAGCCGTCAGGCCGTTGTGCCCGCCGCCGATGACGGCGACGTCGTAGCGCTTGCTCGTCACAGCTTGCCGAGATGGCGCTCGAGATATCGGCGGATGTCGAGGCTCGGATCCTCCATCGGCGCATAGAAGCCGCCGCGGAAACCGCGCGATTGCATGCCCGTCTGCACGCCCTCGCAGACGTGCCAGTCCTGGCGATTCACGACGTCCCAGAAATCGACGACGTCGCCCGGGTCGAATCCCGGCTTCGCGACCTCCGATTCATGGAACAGGAACTCGCAGGCGATCCTCGTGAAGTCCGGTCCCTTCGGCCAGAGCGTGAAAGCGGCGATGTGCTCGGCCGCCGCCGACAGCAGCAGGTTCGGGTACACGACTTCGCCCTTGTGGTGCGTCTTCTCCGTGTCCGAGAGCCCCGGGAACGGCGCGCGTTTCGAATCGCCGGAAGCCGTGAAAGTCCAGGCGCCGGTGCGGTGCGGAATGCCTTCCTCCCAGGCGAGCCCGGCGCCGCCCTGGTCGCGGAAGGCCGGCACGAGCGCACAGAGCTCCGGATGTACCGGCCCGCAGTGGTAGCACTCGTTGTAGTTCTCGAGGATCACTTTCCAGTTCGCGCGCACGTCGTAGACGAGCTGCGCGCCGCGGCGGAGATCCGCGAGCGGATAGCGCCCGAGCATGCGCGTCGCCTTCGCGGCCTGTTCGGCGAGCGGCGGTGGCTTGTCCGCGAGGTTCAGGAAGATGAACCCGCCCCAGGTGTCGAGCGCAATCGGCACGAGCGAGAACTTGTCCTTCGGGCAGGCCGCGTCGAACTGCACGAAGGGCGCGGCGCGAAGCGTCCCGTCGAGGTTGTAGCTCCAGGCGTGATAGGGACAGACGACGGCGGCGCCGATCCGGCTCGAGCGGGCGGCGCCGGGATCGCCGATGTCCGGCAACGGTTTCGCGCGGACGAGCTGGCTGCCGCGGTGCCGGCACACGTTATAGAAGGCGTTGAGCGATCCGTCGCGCCCGCGGAGCACGATCGCGCTTTCGCCGGCGACATCGACTTTCAGGCAATCGCCCCTGTCGGGAATCTGGTCCATGCGGCCGACGCAGAACCACTCCGCATGAAAGATGTGGCGGGTCTCCCGCGCGAAGATCTCCGGACTCGAATAGAAATGCGCCGGGAGCGCCGATTTCATCTCCGAGGCGAGAACCGTCCTGTCGTCCGCGCTCATGACATCCCCCGATGCGGCGCCTCGGTCATCAGATCGCGGGCCCCGGGCGTATCGGCGACCCGTCGAAAAAGCGGCTCAGGCGGAATCCCGGCAGTTCCGCCGGATCCACGTTTCCGCTGACCATCCCCGCGATCAGTTTACCGGCGCCGGGGCCAATGCCGAAGCCGTGGCCGCTGAAACCGGTCGCGACATAGAAATCGCCGATTCCCGGGACTGTCGAGATGATCGGCAGCACATCGGGCGATGCCTCCATCATCCCGCCCCAGGACTCGACGAAGGGCGCGCCGGCGAGCTCCGGGATCCAGCGGTCCAGCCGCTCGCGCATCTGGCCGAGCACGTGCGCTTCCGGTTTCGGATCGAGCACGCGCTCGCTTTCGAAAGGCGACGGCGCGTCGAGCGGCCAGCGCGAAGGCGTCGCAAGCGCGCGAAGGAAATCGCGGCCGATCGAAAGCCGCAGCGAATCGTATCCCTGACGGAAGGCCGGAAAGTATTTCGTCGCGTAACGAAAGCTCGCCGGGACCAGCGAATGCAGCGAGGAGCCGCCATGCGCGACGGTATAGCCGCCGTCGGCGCGGCGGCGGATCGCGATGGCCGGCGACCAGGCCTGGCCTTCGAGCAGTCGCGGCGCGGGCGCCGTGCGCGCGACCGTGCCGAGAACCGGAAGCTGAGGCACGGCGATGCCGAGCGAACCGCAGAACTGGCGCGTCCAGGCGCCGGCCGCGCAGATGACGGCGCGTGTGGCGACGACGCCGTGCTCCGTCACGACCGCGGACACGCGCCCCGCGGCCGTTTCGATGCCGCGCACCGCCGTGCGGCTCAGGATCCTCGCACCCGCCTGCATCGCGCCGCGCGCGATCGCGCGCCCGGCGCGCGAGGGCTCCGCGCGGGCATCGCTCGCCGTATAGAGCGCGCCCGCCCAACGGTCGCCCGCGGCGAAGACCGACTTCAGTTCGCCGCCCGCGACGATCCGCGTATCGAGCGAATGCTCGCGCGCGACGGCGAGCCATTCCTCGAGCTCCGACAGCTGTTCCGCATCCTCGGCGAGGTAGAGCGCGCCGCCCTGGTGGAAGCCGATGTCTTCGCCGAGCTGCGCCGGCAATTCCTTCCAAAGCCGCAGGCTCTGGATCATCAGGGGGAGTTCCACCGGCGAACGGCCCTGCTGGCGCACCCAGCCCCAGTTGCGGCCCGATTGCTCGCCCGCGATGCGGCCTTTCTCGAAAACTGCGACCGACACGCCGCTCCGTGCGAGGAAGTAAGCCGAAGAGCAGCCGATGATGCCGCCGCCGATGATCGCGACATCCGCCGCTTCCGGAAGCGCATTGACGTCGGCGCGCCAGGCGAACTCGTCCGCCTCCGCCCGATGAATCTGCGCCTCGCCGGTCATCGACCTGCATGCTAGCGAAATGGCGCCCATCCGCGCTGCTACAATTGCGCCCCTGTTCCGGGCCGCCGTGCCTCCCGCTGGAGTTTCGATTGGAGAAAAAACCCGCCAATGTCACGATCACCGGAGCAGCGGGCCAGATCGGCTATGCGCTCGCTTTCCGCGTCGCCTCGGGCCAGATGCTCGGAACCGACCGGCCGGTCAACCTGCACCTGCTCGAGATCACGCCGGCGCTGCCCTCGCTCGCGGGCGTCGTGATGGAGCTCGCCGACTGCGCCTTCCCGACGCTCAACCGCGTCGTCGCGACCGACGACGCGAAGGCGGCATTCAAGGACTGCGATTACGCAATGCTGGTCGGCGCGCGGCCGCGCGGCCCCGGCATGGAGCGCAAGGATCTCCTGCTCGCGAACGCGCAGATCTTCTCGGCCCAGGGCCGCGCGATCAACGATGCGGCAAGCCGCGACGTTCGGGTGCTCGTCGTCGGCAATCCCGCGAATACGAATTCGCTCATCGCCGCGTCCAACGCGCCCGAAGTCGAGCGGAGCAATTTCACCGCGATGATGCGGCTCGACCACAACCGCGCGCTCGCGCAGCTCGCCGCGAAGACCGGCAAGCGCACGACCGATATCCGCCGCATGATCGTGTGGGGCAATCACAGCGCGACCCAGCATCCGGACATCTCACATTGCACGGTCGGCGGAAAGCCCGCGAAATCGCTGATCGACGTGCCGTGGTACCGCGAAGAATTCATACCGACCGTCCAGCAGCGCGGTGCCGCAGTGATCAAGGCCCGGGGATCCTCTTCCGCGGCATCGGCCGCCTCGGCCGCGATCGATCACATGCGCGATTGGGCGCTCGGCACGCCGGAAGGCGACTGGGTCAGCATGGCCGTGCCCGCCGACGGCAGCTACGGCATCGGCGAGGGTGTCATGTATTCGTACCCGGTCACCTGCAAGGACGGGCGCTATGCCGTCGTGCAGGGACTCGCGATCGACGAGTTCAGCCGCGAGCGCATGGACGCCACGCACCGCGAACTGCTCGAGGAACGCGAAGGCGTTCGGGACCTGATCTGAGGAGATGTCGATGACGCTTCGAACCCACGCGGCCGTTCTGGCGACTGCGCTTGCGCTGATGCAGTGTGGCGCCGCCGTCGCCCAGGAGAAGACGCAGAAGCCGCCGCTCCACGGCTCGCACTGGATGGCGATCACCGGCAAGCCGCTCGCGGCGACCGCAGGCGCGCGCATGTTCGAACGCGGCGGCAATGCGGTCGACGCCGCCTGCGCGATGCTCGCCGCGACCTCGACCATGTGGGACGTTCTCTCCTGGGGCGGCGAAACACAGGCGCTGATCTACAACCCGAAGACGAAGAAGATCGTCGCGATCAACGGTCTCGGCATCGCGCCGACCGGCGCCACGCCCGAGTTTTACCGCGCCAAGGGCATGAAGTATCCGCCCGAGTACGGCCCGCTCGCCGCCATCACTCCCGGCACGCCCGGCGCCCTCATCACGATGCTCGCGGAGTTCGGCAGGCTCTCGCTCGGCGAGGTCCTCGCGCCTGCCATCGAGCTTGCCGATGGCTACCCGATCGATGCAGAAACTGCCGACCGAATCGAGACTGAGAAAACCGAGATCAAGCAATGGCCGTATTCGAAGGCCGTGATGCTGCCGCATCTCGGTGAGGCGCGCGAGGCGCCTCGCGCGGGCGAGATGTTCCGCCAGCCCGACCTCGCGGCGACGCTCAGAAAGCTCGTCGAGGCCGAATCGACCGCGCTCAAGTCAGGCAAGACGCGGAAGGCCGCCTTACAAGCCGCGTACGACCGCTTTTATCGCGGGGATATCGGCGACGAGTTCGTGCGAGCCGTGCAGGAACAAGGCGGTCTGATCACGAAAAACGATCTCGGCCGCTGGCGCGTTCATCTCGAAGAGCCGGCGCACACGAACTATCGCGGCATCGACGTCTACAAGCTCGACCGCTGGGTTCAGGGCCCGGCGATGCTCCAGGCGCTCAACATCCTCGAGAACTTCGACCTGAAGTCGATGGGATACAACAGCTCGAGCTACATCCACACCCTGTACCAGGCGATCAACCTCGCGTTCGCCGATCGCGATTTCTATTACGGCGATCCGTACTTCCCGCCGGACGAGCCGATCAAGGGCCTGCTGTCGAAGGATTACGCGAAGGTACGCGCTGCGCTGGTGAAACCCGATCGCAACGACCCGTCGATCGGTCCCGGCGATCCCTATCCCTACCAGGGCGGCACGAATCCCTACGCGGAGCTGCTCCAGAAGCGCGCGGCGGCCGCGCCCGCGTTCGATGCGGCGCGCTTCGCCGGCGCGACCGATCCGGAGACGGGTTCATTCCTCCGCGGCACGACCTCGGTGGTCGCCGCCGACAAGGAAGGATGGCTCGTCTCGATGACGCCCTCGGGCGGCTGGCTTCCCGCGGCCATCGCGGGCAAGACCGGTATGGGCATGAGCCAGCGAGCGCAGTCGTTCGTGCTCGACGCTTCCGAGAATCCGTTCAACGTGATCGAGCCCGGCAAGCGCCCGCGCGCGACGCTGACGCCTTCGCTCGCCTTCAAGGACGGCAAGCCCTGGCTCGCCTTCGCCGTGCAGGGCGGCGACACGCAGGACCAGAATCTCCTGCAGTTCCTCCTGAACATCGTCGAGTTCGACATGACGCCGCAGCAGGCGGCCGAAGCGCCGAATTTCAACAGCTGGCAGATGCACGATTCCTTCGGAGCGCACGAGATCTTTCCCGGGCGGCTCACGCTCAACAACTCGATTCCGGACTGGGTGCGGCGCGAACTGCGCGCGCGCGGCTACAAGCCTGAATACGCCTCCCGGACTTCCGGTCCGATCAACGCGATCCTGCTGGACCCGATCCAGGGCACGATATGGGGCGGCTCCAGCAACCATGGCGAGGACTACGGTATCGCCTGGTAATTGCGCGTAAGATCGCCCTCACACCCGCCGGGTGGCGGGATCAAAACAGTCTTTCAGGGGGTTTTCATGAAATCGACGACAGTCGGCCTTTTGGCCGCAACAATGGCGTTCGTCTCCGTTTCGGCGGCGGCGCAGGAGCACTGGACCGAAGGCCCGGTGTGGGAATGCAGCGCGTACCGGACGAATCCCGGCCAGTTCGACACATACTTGAAATGGATCCGCGCCCACTCGGAGGTCATCAATGCCGAGGCGAAGAAGCAAGGCCTGATCCTGGATTACAAATCGTTTATCCATACGCCGCGCGACCAGAACGACTACGACATCCTGTTCTGCACGCAGTATTCGAACTTCGGCAAGGCGCTCGACTACAACAAGGGCGACGACGACAAGTTCGAAGCGATCTCGGCCGCGCATTGGGCGACGCCCGACGACGACAAGCAGACCGAATTGTCGAGCCCGAGACTCGAGATGCGCACGTACATGGGCACGAGTTATCACCGCGAGGTGACGCTGAAGCCCGCCGAAAAATAAGCGCGTTGTAACTGACCACGAAGCCGGCGCAAGCGCCGGCTTCTTTTTTTCAGTTCGCGGGTTTCGCCTGGCTCGCGACCGCTTCGAGGCCGGCGACGTTCACGCCGGTCGCGAGCGCAGCCTTCAGCTCGTCGATGCTCGCAGCTTTCCCGGAAACCTTCACCGAGAAACGTTGGCCGACGATCATGCCGTATTCGCCGGTGCCTGCCTTTCCGTCCCAGCGCTCGTGGATCATGCGGCCGTCAGCGTTGTAGTCGCGCTCGTAGCCCCCGTCCCATTCCCGTTCCTGCTCGACATTGGCCCAGGACGCAAGCGCGACAAATCCCTGCGCCCCGCCCGTATCCGTGATTTCGAGCTCGAGATTCCGGCCGGCGCCGTCCGAATAATCGGCATTCGCCTCGGACACCTGGATTCCCATCGCGTTGTTGCGCTCTGCCGATACGTTCGTGCGCGGCAAGCCCGCAAGCGTCTCGGGCAGGAAAGTCTTGATCTGGTCTGTCGGCAGGGCTTCGACGCCCTTGTTGCCGCCGACCACCGCGCCCATCAGCTGTCCGATCGCGGCACCGCTCGGCACGCCGCCCTGGGCCTCAGCCGACTGTTCCACGGCCTTGCCGGCCTGCTCGATCTGCTTGCCCCATTCCTCGATCGCGGCGCCGGTGCTGTCCTTGTCGAAACCACCGCTTTGCGTGATCGAAGGACCGCCAACCCCGTAGGCCCCGAACATGCCGCGGCCGACGATGCCGCCGATGACCAGTGCGCAGACCCAGAAGAGGATGATCGCAGCGATGACGCTGACCGCCGTGTAGCCCGCGGCCTTGTCGGGCGGCGACTTCATCGTGACCGGCAGACCGAGGTAGAGCAGGTAGATGCTGTAGATGCCGCCCGCCAGGCCGATCAGCATGCCGATCCACGGCAGGATCTGGGCGACGCCCGCAATCCAGCCCGCCGTCATGGCATACGCCACGGTCTTCTGCGCCTGCACCGGATCTTTTTGCCCGCCGAAGGTCGGCGCGAGCGCGTTGACGATGAGCGCAAATACATAGACCGCGACGAGCCCGAGGATGTAGCTCAATACGAGCTGGATCAAACCCGTGCCCATGTCGAGGCGGAAGGTGCCGAGGAACGGCACTTGCGTGCCGATCAGCGTGGACTTGAAGAACATCGCGATCGGCCCGAGCGCCGCGAGAAAGATGACGTACTTGGTGTAAAGGCCGGATGTCGTCTCCGGTTCCGCGGCGATGACCGGCCATTCCGTCTTGGGCGACAGCAGGATGCGCTGCGCGCGTTCGATGAGCTTGCTCATGGTGACTCCCTCCCCGGGGCAGGCAGCATACACACGAACGGGTTTTTTGCAGTGCAAACAACCGGGCCGCTAGGGTGCAACCCCTAATCCCGCATCCCATGCTGAACGCGGTATAAATACGGAGTCCATGGTGCTTACAGTGCTCTGGTTGCTGTTGTTTTCGAGCCTGGTCCTGTGGCTCGCCTACCAGCGCGCAAGCCTCGCCAAGGCGACGCTCGTGCTCGGCGTCCTCCTTGTCTACTACACGCTCTTCGGGGCCGGCGGGCCGTGGTGGAAAGGACTGCTGTGGGCCCTGTACCTGCCGCATGTGCTGCTCAATATCCGGCCGCTCCGGCGGGCGTTGATCTCGAACCGGTTCCTGCGCATCTTCAAGCGGATGCTGCCGCCGATGTCCACGACCGAGCGCGAGGCGCTCGAAGCCGGCACGGTCTGGTGGGACGGCGAGCTCTTCACCGGCGGGCCGGACTGGAAAAAACTCCTCTCGGCGAAGGCGCCCGTGTTGTCGGCCGAGGAACAGGCCTTCATCGACGGGCCCTGCGAAGAACTCTGCCGGATGATCGACGACTGGGACATCACGCACCGGCGCGCCGACCTGCCGCCCGAAGTCTTCGACTTCATCAAGAAGAAAGGCTTCTGGGCGATGATCATTCCCAAGAAGTACGGCGGGCTCGAATTCTCCGCCTACGCGCATTCCTCGGTCGTCGTGAAGATCGCGAGCCGTTCGAGCACGGTCGCCTCGACGGTCGTCGTGCCGAACTCGCTCGGGCCGGCCGAGCTGCTCCTCCACTACGGCACCGAGGAGCAGAAGAAGAACCTGCTGCCGCGGCTCGCGCGCGGCGAGGAAATCCCCTGCTTCGGCCTCACCGGGCCGCGCGTCGGCTCGGATGCGGGCGCGATTCCGGACACCGGCATCGTCTGCCGCGGCACTTATCAGGGCCGCGACACCATCGGCATCCGGCTGCATTTCTCGAAGCGCTACATCACGCTCGCGCCGATCGCGACGCTCATCGGCCTCGCCTTCCGCCTGTTCGACCCCGAAAAGCTCATGGGCGGGGACAAGACCGACTACGGCATCACGGTCGCGCTCGTGCCGCGCGATACGCCCGGCATCACGATCGGGCGCCGCCATTTCCCGCTGAACGGCCCGTTCCAGAACGGGCCGATCCAGGGCCGGGACGTGTTCGTGCCGCTCGACGCGATCATCGGCGGGCCGAAGATGGCGGGCCAGGGCTGGCGCATGCTGGTCGAGCAGCTTTCGGTCGGGCGCTGCATCTCGCTGCCCTCGATCGCGACCGGCGGCGCGAAGGGCGGCGTGTACTCGACGGCCGCCTATGCGCGCATCCGCCGCCAGTTCAACCTGCCGATCGGGAAATTCGAGGGCGTCGAATCGGTGATCGCGCGCATGGCGGCGCGCACCTACATCATGGATGCCGCGCGCTCGGTGACGACGGGCGCGATCGACGGCGGCGAGAAGCCGTCGGTCCCGGCGGGAATCCTGAAGTACCACGTCACCGAGCTCGGCCGGCAGATCGCGAACGACGCAATGGACGTCCAGGGCGGCAAGGGCATCATGCTCGGCCCGAAGAACTACATCGGGCGCGCCTACCAGATGGTGCCGGTCAGCATCACGGTCGAGGGCGCGAACATCCTGACCCGGAGCCTCATCATCTTCGGCCAGGGCGCGGTTCGCTGCCATCCCTGGGTGCTGAAGGAGATGAATGCCGCGCGCGATCCCGACCGCGAGCGCGGCTTCCGCGATTTCGACGCGGCGCTCTTCCATCACATCGGCTTCACGATCTCCAATGCGGTGCGTTCGTTCTTCGGGGCGGTCACGCTGTCGCGCATCGTGACGGCGCCGATGGGCGGGCCGACCCGGCGCTACTACGAGCACATCAACCGCTTCAGCGCGTCCTTTGCGTTCGCGACCGACGTCGCGATGCTGTCGCTCGGCGGCTACCTGAAGAAGAAAGAGAACCTCTCCGCGCGGCTCGGCGACGTGCTCTCTTCGATGTACCTGGCGTCGATGGTGCTGAAGCATTACGAGAACCAGGGACGCCCGGAAGCCGACCTCCCGCTCGTCGAATACGCCTGCCGCTCGCTGCTCTACCAGGCGCAGGAACAGCTGCACAGCTTTCTCCGGAATTTCCCCGTGCGCTGGCTCGCCGTGCTGATGCGGATTTTGATTTTCCCGCGCGGGCTCACCTATTCCGCGCCCTCGGACCGCCTGAACCCGCAGATCGCCGAGCTCGTCATGAATCCCGGCGAGGCGCGCGAGCGGCTCTGTCATTACATCTACCGCACGCTCGAGCCGAAAAACCACCTCGGTCTCGTGCAGCAGGCGATGGAGCTCGCGATCGCCGCCGAGCCGCTGGAAAAGAAAATCCGCGTCGAGGGCGTCAAGACCGGGCGTATCCAGGCGCTCGACCTGCCGGGACAGATCCGCGAGGCGCTCGCGGCTGGGATCGTGACGGAAGCCGAAGCCGCGCAGCTTCGCGAGTACGACCGCAAGGTCATGGAGATCATCAACGTCGACGATTTCGAATCGCGCGAGCTGGTCGCGGGCAGCTCGTACGAGATCCACCTCGAAGGCGGGTCGATGCAGGTGGCGTAACAACAAAGGGGACGTTCCCCTTTATCGCTCGAATGGCTACCAGCAGCTTGTGCTCTCGCGAGTCGATAAAGGGGAACGTCCCCTTTGTTGTCACCCGACTCCGGGGTAGAGCCCGAGGTACATCACGGTGAAGTCGATGGAGTTGCCGATGCCGTGCGCGAGGATCGGCGCGAGGAGATTTCGCCCGGTCGCGATGTAGAGGATTCCGAGAAGCACGCCGCCGACGGTCGCCTGGATCACGCCTGAAGGGCCCTGGTAGAGGTGGGCGAGGCCGAAGACGACATTCACGGCGACGAGCGCCACGATCCACGCCTGCAGGCCCTTGCCTGCGAACTCCGCCGCCCGCGGCAGCGCATGGCCGCGCCAGAACATTTCCTCGCCGAATGCGGCGAGCACCCAGTTGAGCGCGAGATAGATCGCTAGCAGCGTCGCGTTTCCGACCACGTTGTCGAAGTCCGACAGATCCGGCCAGTAACCGAGAAAACGGTGCAGCAACGGCATCGTGACGAAGAATTCGAGGAGCCACATCGCGATGCCGACGCCGACGCCGATCGCGGCGATGCGGAGCGCATGCGGCGGAAGGCGGAGGCCGGCATCGCGCCAGCTCACGCCTCGCAGCCACATCGATCCCCAGGCGACGATCAGCAGAAAAGGCGTCTTGCTGAGCGGGATGTAGCCCGCTTCGTCGGCCCAGAAAATCCCGGCAATCAGCGCAAGCTCGATCGGCAGCAGTTCAGGCCGCAGACGCTTGACTGCCGTTTCCATGGAGCCGCGAATCCTACGCTTTCCGAACCCGTTCACAAGCCCGGCGCGCCGGCACTCGAGGGGGCCGACTGCCACAGGAAGCTGCGACGCAGTTTGCAGAATCCTGGCCCGGAACCGTTTGAACTGGCGGCATGGAGCTCCAGACCGTCCCCGACGTGCGCGAGTTCTTCCGCGATGCGCTGCAACACGCGCTCGGTCATCAGCACCTGCAGGTGCGCGACCACACCGAGCATTACATCGTCAACCTGCTCGCGATGTTCTCGCATACCGACGCGCTTTTCGAGCCGGGCTCCGATCGCGCACAGCTCAAGCCGCTTGCATTGCTCCTCGCCGAAGCTGCCGACGCGCCCGACGACCGCCAGCGCTACCGCACGCTTCAGCGCCTCGGCGACGTCGCGCTCTTCGTCGCGGGATTCCTCGCCGGCGGCTTCGCGCGCCGGCCGGTCGACGTCGATTACCACATCGCCATGGGCGGCCGCGCCTATGGCGCGCTCGCGCAGGCGCCCTATCACGGCGCGCAGCGCGTACTCGGCCAGGTCTTCGCCGAGCTCGAAGACAAGTTCCAGCCGATCGTCGACGCGCTGAACGAGATCGGCGAAGGCGCGGCCCGCCAGTCGCCCTGCGACGTGCTGCGCCTCTACGAGCTCTGGCACAAGACGGGAAGCAAGCGCGCGCATCGCCTGCTGCTAAAGCTCGGCATCCGGCCGGTTGCCGCCGGCGCGATCGCGAATTGAGCCGCCATGGCCGTACGGGCCCTCGAACGGCTCGAAGTCCTGCTGACCGGCATTTACGACCTCGATATTGGATGTCGCGTCGAAGACTTTCTCGTCACTGACCGCCAGGCGCTTCCGGGGGAATGCCGCGAGGCGCCCGGCGACGAGCAGCTCTTCGTGAGCGCTGTCGACGACGAGCTCTGCATGTCGCTCTATCTCGACCCGGCACTGCTCGGGCGGCTCGAGGCGAACGATCCGAGCGACGAGCTGAACGCCGACAACGTCGCCGACTGCTGGACCGCGCTCGAGGGCATCAGTCATTTTCTTTGCGTCGCGCACAACGCCGGGCACGACCGGCCGGTGTCGCGGCTCGCGCTCGAATTACAGGCGGAGATCGACAAGTACGTCGCGACCTTCGCGCTGCTCCGCCGCCGGCATCCGCGGCGCTTTCCCGCGGAGCTGCACACGCTCCTCTTCCGGCGTGCGCGCGTGGACCCCGCGCTCGCCGCCGGCCGTGAATCGCTCTATCGCCGCGCGAACCGGCAGGCCGCGCGCTTCTGCGCCCGGCTCGAGCCGCGGCTCCGTTCATCCTGCCGTCGCGACGACGGCTCATGGCTGCGGGAACTGCGCCGGTTCTACCGGCTGAGCGATTTCGGCAAGCTGCGCCATATCGAGGTGAGCTAAACTGCCGCACTCCCGCCCGGTAGAGCCGCAGCGTGCCAGGCAGTCTCATCTACGAAGTCGAGTGCCAACTCGACCCCGATATCGTCGCGGATTACGACGCCTGGCTTCCCGGCCACGTGCGGGACGTCCTGGCCTGCCAGGGTTTTCTCGGGGCGACGATCGAGTCCCCGGAGACGCCGCCGGGCGAGCGCCAGCGGCGCCGAATCCGCTACCGGATCGAAAGCGTCGCGGCGCTCGACCACTACCTCGAGAACCAGGCGACACGGCTCCGGACCGAGACGGCGCAGCGTTTCGGCGGGCGGGTGCAGTGCGAGCGACGGGTTTTCCGGCCCCGCCATGACCTGACGCCGGCCGCCCACGAGCCGGCCCGCTGTCTGAACTGCGGCGAACCCGTCTCGGGCAAGCACTGCACGCAGTGCGGCCAGGCTTCCGACGTGCACGTGCTGTCCATGAAGGAGGTGGCCGGCGATGTCACGCATTCGCTGCTGCATCTCGACAGCCGCGTCTGGCGCACGCTGCGCCTCCTTGCTCTGCGCCCGGGCGAGTTGACGCGCGAATTCATCGCGGGCCGCCACCAGAAGTATCTGCCGCCGTTCCGGCTCTACCTCGCCGTCAGCATCCTGTTTTTTGCAGTGTCGGCACTGCTGCCGGATTCCGAATTCTTCGAATTCGACGAAAAAACCAATGCCGCGACGGCGGACTCGCCGCAGGCGGCCAAGGCGATCACGGATGAGCTGCGAAAGGAGCTGGAAGCCGAGGGCATCGATCCCGCGAAAATCGACCAGGCGGTCGCCGGCAACGTCAACTGCAAATTCGACCTGAACGGCGACGAGACGACCACCGATTTCGAACTGGCGATGGTGCGCGCCTGCGAGAAAATGCGCGCCGACGGCGGCGCGCGCTTCGCCGAACGCTTCGCCGCGACGGCGCCGAAGCTCATGTTCCTGTTCCTGCCGCTGATGGCGGCGGTCGCGCTCCTGTTCTACTGGCGGCCGCGGCGGCTCTATGCCGAGCACCTCGTGCTGTTCCTGCACAACCACGCATTCACCTTTCTCCTGATCGGCGTGACAGAGACCCTGGGCGCGATTTCGAACCTCCGGATTCCGTTCATCGGAATCCTCGGACTCGTCAACTTCCTGCTGTTCTGCTATTTGGCGTATTACGTGTTCCGCTCGATGCGGGTCGTCTATGGCGAAGGCCGTTTCAAGACGACGCTCAAGTTCCTGTCGCTCGGGACGATCTATTTCCTGCTGCTCGGACTGACGATGCTCGTGGGGCTCGCCTACGCCATGCTGTCGATCGCATGAGCGACCAGCGGATAATCCTCCACGTCGACATGGACGCGTTCTACGCTTCCGTGGAGCAGCACGACCGCCCTGAGCTCGCCGGCCAGCCGGTCGTCGTCGGCGGCGCCGGCGGGCGCGCCGTGGTCGCGGCCGCGAGCTACGAAGTGCGCCGCTTCGGCGTGCATTCCGCGATGCCGATGCGCGAGGCGCTCCGCCGCTGCCCGCAGGCCGTCGTGGTGAGCCCGCGATTCAAGCGTTATCGCGAGATCTCCGGGCAGGTCTTCGAGATCTTCCGCGAGTTCACCGATCTCGTCGAGGGGCTTTCGCTCGACGAGGCGTTCCTCGACGTCACGGCGAGCACGGGGCTCTTCGGGAGCGGCGAGGCGATGGCGCGCGAAATCAAGAAGCGCATCCACGAGCGGACAGGACTGACGGCGTCCGTAGGCGTCTCGCACAACAAGCTGCTCGCGAAACTCGCCTCCGAGATGCAGAAACCGGACGGCCTCACGGTGATCCGGCCCGAGGACGTGACCTCGACGCTTGATCCGCTGCCTGTCGGGCGGCTGTTCGGCATCGGCGCAAAGACCGCGGCCCGGCTCGAGCACGAATTCATCTTCACGCTCGGCCAGCTGCGGCAGGCGCCGGAGTCCGTGCTGTGGCCGCTCTTCCGCCGCGAAACGCGGACTTTCCGCGACCGCGCCTCCGGAATCGACGAGCGCGCGGTCGTGTCGGACGCTCCGGAGAAGCAGATCAGCTCCGAGGAAACCTTCGACGTCGACATCCGCGATCACAAGGAACTCCAGGAACGGCTCGCGCAACTCGCCGACCGCACGACGGCGCGATTGCGGGCGCGGCAGTTCAAGGCGGGACTGGTCAGCATCAAGGTGCGGCGGCGCGACTTCGAGACTTACACGCGGCAGCGCAGTTTCAATCCGCCGACTCAGGAGACGCGGCTCATCGCCCAGGTGGCGGCGGATCTGCTCGACCATTGGCTGCAGGAACAGCCGCGCGCGGCCGTCCGGCTGCTCGGCGTCGGCGTCAGCGACCTCGAGCCCGAGCAGCAACTCGACCTCTTCACGAGCCGCGACTCCGACGAGTCGCAGCGTCTGGATACCGCGCTTGACCGGATTCACGATCGGTTTGGTGACGAGGCCATCCACCGCGGCACCGACCGGTAAGGGCGCGCAGCGAGGGGCTTAAAGGGGACGTTCCCCTTTTCCTTCGGTCCTTCGGGAAAAGGGGAACGTCCCCTTTAAGCCCCTCGCTGCACTTCTTTGCAGCCTGTTGCCGGGGCAGGCATCATGAAGCAGTCATGTACACGAGCTTCTTCGGGCTGAACGAAAAGCCGTTCGCAATCACACCGGATCCGCGCTACCTGTATCTGAGCGAGCGGCACACGGAGGCCCTCGCGCATCTGGCGTACGGCATCAGCGAAGCGGGCGGGTTCATCCAGCTCACGGGCGAAGTCGGCACCGGCAAGACGACGGTGCTGCGAAGCCTCCTGCAGCAGCTGCCGCCGCATTGCGACGTCGCGCTGATCCTGAATCCGCGCGTCACGCCCGCCGAGTTCCTGCTCGCCATCTGCGACGAGCTGCACGTGCACGTGCCGGAGAATGCCGCCGGCAGCGTCAAGGCGCTGGTGGATCTCCTGACGCATTACCTCCTCGATGCGCACGGCCGGGGCCGGCGCATCGTGTTGATGGTCGACGAGGCGCAGAATCTCGACGCCGACGTGCTCGAGCAGGTGCGGCTGCTCACGAATCTCGAGACGGCGACGCAGAAACTCCTCCAGATCATCCTGATCGGCCAGCCGGAATTGCGCGCCGTGCTCGCGAAGCAGGAATTGCGCCAGCTCGCGCAGCGCGTCACGGGCCGCTATCACCTCGAAGCGCTGCGGCGCAGCGAAAGCCTCGCCTACATCCGTCACCGCTCTCGCGTAGCCGGCGCGACGCGCGACCTGTTCACGCCAGGCGCACAGCGCGAAATCCACCGCCTCTCCGGCGGCGTGCCGCGAATCATCAACGTCATCGCCGACCGCGCGTTGCTCGGCGCCTACACGCGCGAGCAGCACGAGGCCGACGGCCCGCTCGTCCGCCGCGCCGCTTCCGAGGTCTATGGACGGCCGGTGCTGTCGCCCTGGTTCCGCGCGCTCGCGATCGGAGGCGCGGTCGCAGGCGCAGCGATTCTCGGTTTCGTCCTGTGGCGCGCGATGCCCATGCTCGAACGGCCGGCGGGCGAGGTGAAGGCTGCCGCAACCACGTCGACCGCCGCAGTCGTGCCGGCGCCGCCGCCGCGCGTTCGGCTCGGCGCCGTGCTCGCAAAGGATCCCGCGGCGACCACGATGGAAACCGGGTTCGCGACACTCTTCTCGCTCTGGGGCACGCAATACCAGGCGGGCGCGGGGCTTGGCTGCGACCAGGCGGATGCGCAAGGCCTCTCCTGCGTCTGGCAGCGCGGCTCGATCGCCCAGCTCAAGCTGATCAATCGCCCCGCGATCCTGTCGCTCGTCGATCCGGACGGCGCGGCGCACCAGGTCGTGCTCGCGGGTCTCGACGCGGACGGCGCGAAGCTCCGGATCGGCAGCAGCGAGACCCGCGTGCCGATCGCCGAACTCGCGGACTTCTGGTTCGGCGAATTCCTCGTGATGTGGCGGCCGCAATCCAATGCGCTCCGGCCGCTTCGTGCCGGCATGCGCGGCGAAGACGTGCGCTGGTTGCGCCAGGGGCTCGAGCGGCTGAGCGGCCTGCCCGCCTCGACCGTGACCCAGGACTACTTCGACGCCGAACTCCAGCATCTCGTCGAGGAATTCCAGCGAAGCCGCCGCCTTGCGGTCGACGGCATTGCGGGCCTGCAGACGCAGCTCGTGCTCGATTCGGCGCTAGGGAGCCCGGGCACGCCGACGCTCGCGCGCGCGGATGCGCAGGCGGGCGCATGAGCTTCATCCTCGATGCGCTCCGCAAGTCGGAGATCGAGCGCCAACGCCAGAGCGGCCCGAGCATGGCGGAGTTTCCCGTCGCGCGGACGGATCGCCGGCTGCCCGTGGCCCTGCTCGCGATCGGCTTCCTGCTCGCGGTGAATCTCGCCGTCGTCCTCTTTTTCATGTTGCGCGACTCGCGCGCGCCCGAGGCAGCCGCAATTCCGGCGACGGACGCTGCCGCGTCCTCCGCAAGGAGTGCCGTGCCCGCGCCGACGACCGGCAATGCCCCCGAGATCCTGGCGGCGCCAAGCGATGAATTCACCGACGAGCCGCCCCAGACCTTCGGCGGTCTGGCGACGGAACCGCCCGATGCTCCGGATCCGACGCTCATTCCCGATGCGCCGCTGTCGGATCCCGGCGTGACCTACAGCGAGCCGCCGCCCGAACCGGTCGCCAATTTACCCACGGAGAGGGCCGGGGGACTCCCGGAGCTCAGCGTCGATCTGCATATCTTTGCGGACGAGCCGTCGAAGCGCGCCGTGTTCATCAATGGCCGCCGTTATGTGCAGGGCGCCCGGATCCTCGAGGGACCCGTGGTCGAAGAGATCACGCGCGACGGCGCCGTGCTCAGTTACCACGGACGACGCTTCCTGCTGCCCCGGCTCTAGCCCGGCGATCCGCGCATGAACGCCGCGGTATCACCCGCCCCCGCACTGCGCGGCACGGAACTCTCGGCTGCGCTCCGCTCCGGAATTCATCGCCTCATCTCGCGTGAAGAGGTGATCAACAAGATCAACGTGTTCCCGGTGCCCGATGGCGACACCGGCACCAATCTCGCTTTGACGCTCCAGGCCGTGCTCGCTGCGCTTCGCGCCGCTCCGGAGACGCATGCCGGGCAGCTCCTGACGCGCATCGCCGACGCGGCTCTCGACGGCGCGCGCGGCAACTCGGGCGCGATCCTCGCGCAATTCCTGCTCGGCGTCGGCGACCGCGCGGGTCCGTCCGCGGAACTGACGGCGGAAGGATTCGCGCAGGCGGTCACGGCCGGAGCCGCGTATGCGCGCGAATCGCTGGCCGAACCGCGCGAGGGCACGATCCTCACGGTGCTCACCGATTTCGCGGCGGCGCTCGAAGCCGGAGTCAGGAACGGCGAGCGCGATTTCCGGCCACTCTTCCGCGAAGCGCTCGCCACCGCCCGCGAATCGCTGGATGCGACCCGCGGCCTGCTCGAGGTGCTCCGCCGCGCCAACGTGGTCGACGCCGGAGCCCTCGGCTTTGTCGAGCTCATCGCCGGCATGACGGACTATTTCGAGACCGGGATCGTGCCGGGCGATGACGCGGCGATCCAGCTCTTGAGCGACGACGACGCGACCGCCGGATCGCAGGTGGATCTCGAGCACCGCTATTGCACGGAATGCACGATCACCGGCGACGCCATCGACCGGCGGAAGCTCCGCGAGGAGGCGTCCGCGCTCGGCTCGAGCCTCGTGGTCGCGGGCACGCCGCGCAAGGTCCGGCTGCACATCCACACGAACGAGCCGCCGCGGCTCTTCACGCTCGCAGCGCGCTTCGGCGCGGTTGCCGGCGAGAAAGCGGACGACATCCAGCGCCAGCAGGAAATGGCGCATCACGCATCGCGCCGCAAAGTCGCGGTCGTCACCGACTCCGCGGCGGATCTTCCCGAGTCCGTGCTCGAGGCGCTCGACATCCACGTCGTCCCGGTGCGCGTGCACTTCGGCACGCAGAGTTACCTCGACAAGGTCGGCCTTTCATCCGAGGATTTCTTTCGCGAGCTCGCTGTCAACCCGTTGCACCCGAAGACTTCGCAGCCGCCGCCCGGCGATTTCCGGCGGGCGTTCGAGTTCCTCGGCTCCCACTACGAGGCGGTCGTCTATGTCGGGCTCATGGCAAAGGTCAGCGGGACCTTCCAGAGTGCAGAGACCGCGGCGGGGCGCGTTCGCACGCGCGCGAAGATCCTGACGCTCGATTCCGGCACCGCGGCGCTCGGCCAGGGGCTGATCGCAATGCGCGCGGCGGAAGTCGCGGCGGCCGGCGGAGATGCGGAAGCAGTGAAGCAGGCGGCGATCGACGCGGGCCCGCTGACACGTACCTGGGGGCTTCTCGTCACGCTCGAGTTCGCCGTGCGCGGCGGCCGCGTGCCGCGCTGGGTCAAGATCGTCGCGGACCTGCTGCGGCTCACGCCGGTCCTCGCCGTGCGAAGCGACGGCAGTCTCGGAATCGGCGGCGTGCTCATTGGCCGCCGGAATCCGTACCGGCGCTACGGAAAACTTCTGAGGCGCCGGCTCGACCCCGCGCGGCGCTGGCGCATCGGCATCTCGCACGCAAACGTGCCCGAGGGCGCGGCGCGGGTGCGCGACGCGATCGCGGAAGGTTTGCCGCAAGCCGAGATACTGCCGGTGATTCCGCTCGGCACCGCGCTCGGCGTGCACGGGGGTCCCGGCTGCGTCGTCGTGGCTGCTCAGGAGCTCTGAAGGGGACGTTCCCCTTTTCCCGAGGACCGCAGGAAAAGGGGAACGTCCCCTTTAGAGCTCCGGAGTACCGGCACGCCGGCGCCGCCGGAGCCTCAGGTAGATCGCCAGGTTGATGGCGATGACCGCGAAACCGAGCAGCCACTGGATTTCGCGCGTCAGTCCCGCCGGATAAATCCACGCGGTCAGGTAGTGCTCGATGAATCCGCCGCCGTAGCCGGCGTCGCCGCCGAGCGAGCGCAGGTGATTTTCGAGCGGCGTCAGCGGACAAACGATGCCGAGGAACTCCGTGGCCGCGGCCCAGACGACCGCCGGCAGGTGAATCCAGGCGAGCGCGCGGAATCGCAAGACGAGAAGCCCGCCCAGCACGACGAATGCGATGAACGCCAGGTGCAGGACGAGAACCGCGTCCGCCAGGAAGCGGAAGATCACTGCGCGACGGACACCGGCCGCTTTTCCTCGCTCCAGCGCAGGTAGTCGCCTTTCAGATGAAACAGGCGGCTGAAGCCCGCCTTGCGGAGCGCGGCGAGCGCCTGTTCCGTGCGGTTGCCGCTCCTGCAGTACACGACGAGATCGCGCTCGCGCGCGCCTGACAGCTCGCCGATCCGCGCCGCAATCTCGGTGTGCGGAATATTGATCGCGCCCGGGATGTGGCCCTCCGCGTACTCCGCGGGCGTGCGCACGTCGAGCAGGACGAGCGACTGGTCGCTCCAGGCGAGGCGCTCGACGACGGTTTTGGGCTCTATAGATGTGGGGCCCGCCGCCGCGGCGCCGAATGCGATTGCGGCGGCAAGCACGGCGAGCGGCAGGCGCCGCACGCTCAATCCTCCAGGACGAAGGTGATGCGCAGGCGCACGCGATAGGCGGTCACCTTACCCTTCGCGACTTCCACCTCCTGATCGGCGATCCAGGCGCTCGTGATGTTCTTGAGCGTCTTGCTCGCGCGCTTGATGCCGCGCTCGATCGCGTCGTCGAAACTCTTTCCGGAAGTCGAAGTGATTTCACTCACCTTTGCGATGGTCATGACCTGCTCCTTCGATTGTCGTTCTGCGGTCCCCCGCGTGAATCATAGCCCTTATGATGCGGGCTCACGAAGGGAGAAGACCATGGTTCGCAAGCTCCGTAGCGCGCTCCTGCGCGGTCTCGTCGTCGTCCTTCCGATCGGCTTCACGCTGTGGCTCCTGTGGTGGCTCGGCAGCTCGACCGAGGCCGTGCTCAGGAGCCTCATCCTGCTCGTGATCCCGGCCGAGCACTACCTGCCGGGCATGGGTATTGTCGTCGCCTTCGTCGTCCTGCTCGCGGCCGGCAGCCTGTTCAACGCCCTGCTCGTGCAGAGCGCGCTCGCCTCCTGGGAACGCATGATCGAGCACATCCCGGTCGTCAAGACGATCTATGGCGCGAGCCGGGACTTCATGAAGCTCCTGCCCGCGGGCGGCCAGCGCCGGGACCTGAAGCGCGTGGTGCTCGCGCGGTTCGGCGAGGCGCAGATCATCGGTTTCGTCACGCGCGACGACGCCTCGGAACTCGGTATCGTCGAGCCCGATCGCGACCTGCTCGCGGTGTATTTTCCGATGAGCTACCAGATCGGCGGCTACACGGCGCTCCTGCCGCGCTCGCGCATCGAGCCGCTCGACCTGCCCGTCGAGACCGCCATGCGCATGGTGCTGACGGGCGGTCTCTCGGGTGGGGCTCAGGCGTAAGCGACGCGGGGCCTGTTCTGCGAGTAGACGAGTTCGACGTGGCGAATGCCCGAGGTACAGCGCGCCACGCGCTTGACGGCCTGCACGAGGCGGAGAAGGAGGTTGTAGCTGGCGCGGGGCCCGCCGACGGCGTAGGCCTCGGCAACGACCAGATGCAGGACGGTGATCCGCTCGAAGCTGTCCCGCACATAGAGGATCACGCCGATCGGCCGCGACGTCTTGCCTGCGCGCTCGACTGCGAACAGGCACTGCGCGTCGGAGGGGCCACCGACCTTGACGCGAAGCGATTTTCCCTCGCCCACGATCTCGGGCGTACCATAGCGGTCGATCGCCGTCTCGATGCCTTTGCGGACGCGATGCTGCCGCCCGTTGAAGAACAGCAGTATTTCGAGCTGATGGTAGTGCTCGGCAGGCAAGGTCGATACGAACGCAATCTGTCGCGTGATAGCCGCCACTCCCGTTGCAGCCCCCACATCGCGCGGGGCCGGGCCACCTTACCGGTGCCTTCCGCCCCCTGTCGAGATTCACATAATTCAGTCAAACTCGAAGAAACCGGGGTCGGTGTGGCGCGCCGGCAACGGCCAAGGAGGGCCTGTGGACACCCTGGGGATGCTTTTTTGCAAGTCGCGGAGTCCGTGGGGTTTTTCGAACTCCAGGCCGGGGCCGCTCGCGGAAACGCGACTTGTGTCTCGTTCGCCACGACCGATTTTGTCAACGATTGACCCTCCTGTCGGTCGTGGGCACCCGTGCCCATGACGACGCAGTTTTGCGCGGGTCCATGCAGCCAGTGATCATCGATTACTCGAACGTCGAAGCACCGGATGGCGATGCGCAGGAGCCGCAGGCGCGGCCCGGCTGCATCAATGTCGTCGTGCTGTCCGCCGATCCGGTGCTCATCGATCTCCTGCGCGAATCGCTCGCGGGCACGCACCGCGTCTGGCGCGCGGACGACGCGACGCACGCGGCGGATCTCATGGTCGCGTCCGGCAACGCGGTGCTCCTGATCGATTCCTCGCTCGCGGACCACGACACCAAGGAACTCGTCAACCAGATCCACCGGCAATTCCCGGACCTCGCGATCATCGTCGCCGGACGGCGCGACGACGAACACGAACTCGCCCCGCTCGTCTCCGAGGGCGTGATCTTCCGCTTCCTGCACAAGCCCGCCTCCGCCGAGCGCATCCGCAACTTCGTGGAGGCGACGCAGCGCCGGGCGAACGGCACGGATCTGACGGCGACGATGCCGCCGCGCCACAAGAGCCAGCTTTTCGGCGGAACGACCGAGACGCCGATCCTCGCGCCGCTCAGGCTCAAGATCGACGGCGCCGTCGTGCGCCGCTGGGGCCGGCGGAGCCTGCTCCTCGTCCCGCTCCTGCTGCTTGGCTGGGGTCTGATGGAATGGGAGCCGTGGAACCGCGTATCGACCGGCTCGTCCGAGACCGCTGCCACTCCGGTCGTGGCGACCGATCCGGGCGAGGACGCGCGCACGCAGCGAAATGCTCGACGCCGCGGGACTCGCGCTTTCGCAGGGCGCGCTGATCGAGCCGCCGGGACAGAACGCGCTCGAACTCTATCGCGCGGTGCTCGCAGGCGACCCGGCCAACGTGGTCGCGCGCCGCGGCATCGACAGCGTCGCCGACGAACTCCTCGTGCAGGCGGAACGCGCCCTGATGGAACAGGACCTCACGCGACTCGCGAGCGCAATCGACGCCGTCCGCTCCGTTCGCCCCGATCACCCCCGCCTCGAGTTCTTCGTCAGCCAGCTCGAGCGCGAGCGCGCGCTTCTGGGACAATCCGGGCAGCCCGTGCGCGCCGTCGACACGCTTGGCCGGCCGATCGAGTCGAAGGCGACGGAGCAATTGCCGTCGGTCCGCGTTCAGGCTTTCGTGCAGCTCGCGAATGACCGCATGCGCAGCAACCAGCTCACCGGCAAGGACAGCGCGCACGCGTATCTCTTCTCCGCGCGACAGCTCGACCCTGCCAATCGGGCCGTGCGCGAGAGCATCGACGCGATCGGGGTCCTGTACCAGAGCAACGCGCAGAAGGCGCTCCGCGAAAACCGCCTCGACGAGGCAAACCGTTGGCTCCAGAACGCCATGGAACTCGACGTCGACCGGGTCCAGATCGCGACCATGCGCGCCGACATCGACGCCGCCCGCATCGGCAACATCCGCGCGGACAACGGCAGATTGCTCGTGCTCGCCAACCAGCGCATCGCCCAGGGCCGCCTGATCGAGCCCAAGAGCGACTCGGCCCAGCACTACCTCAACCTGCTGCGCGCCGCGGACCCGGCATTCGAAGGCCTCACGGATACGAGCGCACTGCTCGCATCGCGCGCGCTCGCGGAATCCCGGACCGCGGTCGCCGCCAACAACGTCGATCGCGCCGAGACCCTGCTGCGCACCGCGGCCGACGCCGGCGCGCCCGCCGCCGAGGTTTCGGAGCTCTCGGCGAAGATCATGTCGCTCAGGATCGTCCGCCCGGCAGCCGTGGCCGCGAGTGCCCCGCCCGCGGTGTTGTCCGAGAGCCAGATGCGCCGGACGCTTTTCGTCGCGCCGACCTATCCCCCGCGCGCGCGCGAACGCGGGGTGGAAGGCTGGGTGGAACTCGAGTTCACCGTGACCAAGGACGGCACGACGCGCGACGCGAGCATCAGGGCCGCGGAGCCAACGGGCATCTTCGATCGCGCTGCAATGGAAGCCATCCGGCGCTGGCGCTACGAGCCGCGGGTGATCAACGGCACGATCGTCGATCAGCGCGTCGAAATGCGCCTGCGTTTCCGCCTCTCCGAATAGTCAGGCCTTCGATCCGGTCGCAGCCATGCGCTCGTGCGCGCGGCCGAGCAGGTACGCGACCAGCGCCCACGCGGCGGCAATGCCCGCCCCGAACAGCGCCATGCCCGCGAGGCTCGCGTGGAAGGCCGACTCGATCCCCGCCTGCGCTTTCGCGAAGACCCAGTCGCTGCTGCGGTACACGAGCGTGTCGTTGACGTTTTTCGCCTTGTATTTCGATTCGCGGTCCACCGTCGTATAGAGCATTTCGCGGCAGGGGCGGACAATCGCGTACTGCCCGACGCGCCGCGCGATGAAGACGCCAACGAGCGTCGCGAGCGCCGGCGACGCGGCGATCAGCAGGAAGCCCGCGACCACGAAAATCGGCACCACCACGATCATCGCCGCGACGCCCGCCCGCTTTGTCAGGCGGCCCACCGCGAACAGCTGGAGGATCAGCGTAAAGATGCTCATCGCGAGCTCGATGCGGCCGAGGAAAGCCGTGCGCAGGTCGCCGTCCGGGTAGTGGATCTCGAGCAAGCCGGCCTGCTGGATGTAAAGCACCGTGTTGACGCCTGCCATCAGGAAAATGAAGGCGGCGATGCCGCCCAGGTACGGCGTCGTCAGCACCTTCCATAGCCCCGCAAACGGATTGCCGCCGATCGGGCGGCCCTCGATGCGCTCGCCGCCGCTCCCCTGGCTCACGTTCCAGCCGTGGAGGTAGCGCATCAGGAAGATCGTCGCGCCGAGCAGCGCCGCCGAGACCAGGAGCAGATTCACCTCGCCGACCGATTCCGCGAGAAAAGCGGTGAGAGCCGAGCCCGACATCGCGCCGACGCTCGCGCCCGCGGTGATGAAGGCGAAGAGCCGCTTGCCCTGCTCCTTGTCGAACAGGTCCGCCATGAAGCTCCAGAACACGGAGATGAGCGGCAGGTTGATCACGCTCACCCAGATGAAAAACACGCGCGCCAGGCCCGCGTCGTCCTCGCGCATCGTGAAGAGCGCCCAGAATGCGGCCAGTTGGACGGCGAAGAATAAGTAGGTCCAGGGCAGGAACACGGCCCGCCGGAAACGCCCGCTGATCCAGCCGAACAGCGGCACCAGGACCAGCATGCAGAGAAAGACCCAGCCGAACTGTTCGTCGAGATTCTCGACGCCGCCCGCCACCCCCATGCTGTCGCGGATCGGCCGCAGGATGTAATAGGCGCTGAAGAGCAGGAAGTGATAGGCGAAGGCGGCCAGGAGGCCGCCTACCTCCGCAGGCCGCACGTCTACCGCGCGCGAAAGGCTGCGCTCGACGAGCGAACCCGCCGTCATGCGCGCGCGACCGGCTTCTCAGTCGTGATCGCGAGCGTGTTGCCTTCGGTATCCTCGAAAAACGCCATCCAGACCTCGACGTCCCCGAGTTCCGCGATCTTGTGCGGTCCCCGCAGGAACTCGACGCCGAGGCCCTCGAGTTCGGCATGCGCCGCGTCGATGTCGGGCACGCGGTAATAGACGATGGATCCCGGCGGGTCGTACATCGGGTCGGAAGACGTCGAGAGGGCGAGCCGGATGCCGTCGCAGTCGAAGAATGCGAGTTGCGGCGGCACTTCGAACAGCAGCGTCATACCGAGCGTGTCGCGGTAGAAAGCGGTGGCGCGCGCGAGGTCACGGACGGGAATTGCGACCTGCTCGATGCGGCCGAGATTCATAGGAACGCTTATTCCGCGACGCCCGACTGGTCCAGGATGAAGGCGTATTCCTCGGCGATCTCGCGGAAACGCTGAAAGCGTCCCGACTTGCCGCCGTGGCCGGCTTCCATCGTCGTGCGATAGAGGAGCGCGTTCGAGCCGGTCTTGCGCGAGCGCAGCCGCGCGACCCATTTCGCCGGCTCGTAGTACTGCACCTGACTGTCCCAGAGCGCCGTCGTCACGAGTATCGCCGGGTAGTCCTGCTTCGCGACGTTATCGTAGGGCGAGTACGACAGCATGTAGTCGTAGTATTCCTTCTTTTTCGGATTGCCCCACTCGTCGAACTCGTTGGTCGTGAGCGGGATGCTCTCGTCCAGCATGGTCGTCACGACGTCGACGAACGGCACCTGCGCGACGATCGCGCGGTAGTCGGCCGGCGCCATGTTCGCGACGGCTCCCATCAGCAGGCCGCCCGCGCTTCCGCCCATTGCGGATACGCGCTTCGGGCCGGCATAGCCGTCCTTGACCAGGCCGCGCGTAACGTCGATGAAATCGGTGAACGTGTTCTTCTTGTTCAGGAGCTTGCCCTGCTCGTACCAGCGCCGGCCCATTTCCTGGCCGCCGCGGACGTGAGCGAGCGCAAACACGAAGCCGCGATCGAGCAGCGACAGGCGTGAGATCGAGAACCCCGGGTCCATCGACGCGCCGTAGGAGCCATAAGCGTACTGCAGCATCGGCGCCGTGCCGTCCTTCGCGAATCCCTTCCGGTAAACGAGCGACACCGGCAGGTTCGTGCCGTCGCGCGCCGGCACCCAGACGAGCTCGGTCGTGTAGTCCGCCGGATCGAAGGTCCCGAGCACCGGCGTGCGCTTCATCAGCTGGCGCTCGCCCGTCTGGATGTCGTAGTCGTACACGGTGTTCGGCGTCGTGAGCGAGGTGTACTCGTAGCGCACGATCTGCGTGTCGATCTCCGCGTTCTGGCCGAGTCCGGTCGTATAGGCGGGCTCGTCGGCAGCGATGAAGAAATCCTTGCCGCCGCTCCAGGGACGGATTCGGATCTTCCGCATCGCGTCCGAGCGCTCCTCGATCGCGAGAAAGTCACTGAAGACATCGAAGCCGTGGATGAAAGCATCGTCGCGGTGCGCCATCAGCTCGCGCCAGTTCGCGCGATCGCCCTCCTCGCCGACCTTCGCCTCCATCAGCCGGAAGTTCGGCGCCTGCCAATTGGTGCGGATGATCCAGCGGCCCTCGAGATGATCGATGTAGTACTCGTGATCGCGTTCGCGCGGCAGAAAGACCTTGAAAACGAGCGACGGATCGCCGGCGTCGGCGTAGCGGTATTCGGTCGCGACCGTGCTCTGCGAAACGATCAGGAGATAGCGCTCGTCCTTGGTGACTCCGACGCCCGTGTAGTAACTCTCGTCGTCCTGTTCGTAGACGAGCGCATCCTGCGACGGGTCGGTGCCGAGTACATGCCGGCGCACGCGATAGCTGAGGAGCGTCTCGGGGTGCTTCTCCATGTAGAGCACGCTCTTGCTGTCGGCGGTCCAGGCGATCGACGGGTCGACGTTCTCGATGCGGTCGGGCAGCGTCTCGCCGGTCGCGAGGTCCTTGACGCGCAACGTGAACTGGCGGCGGCCAACCGTGTCCTCGACGTACGCGAGCAGGCGGTTGTCCGGCGCGATCGCCGATGCTCCGATCTGGTAGAAACCGTGGCCCTCTGCGAGCGTGTTGGCATCCAGCATGAGCTGCTCGGGCGCGTCGAGCGTGCCGACCTTGCGAGCGTAGATCGGATATTCCTTGCCGGTCTCGAAGCGCGTGAAGTACCAGTGGCCGCGCAGGCGGTACGGAACGGTCGAGTCGTCCTGCTTGATGCGAGCGACGATCTCCTCGTACACGCGGTCCTCGAGCGCCTTAGTGTGCGCCGTCAACGCTGCCTTGTAGGCATTTTCGGCCTCGAGATAAGCGAGCACTTCCTTGTTCGTGCGCTTGTCGTCGCGCAGCCAGTAGTACTCGTCCGTCCGGTTGCCGTTCGGGGATTCGACGACATGGGGCCGGACGGCGGCGATCGGCGGCACCGGCGAAGGCCTGGGCATGTTGTCGGACTCCGGCCTGGCCGGCGCATCGCCCGCGCAGGCTGCAAGCCACAGCACAGGCGCGACGGCCAGGAAAAAAGAATAGCGCGAGTTGTTCATCGACTGCCGCGTATCTTACCGGAGCCTATCGCGTGCCGCGCTTCCGAAAGCGCCGCGCCGAGAGCGTTTCCCGAGAGCCAGGCCGCCTCCGCGCGCGCATCGAGACACCAGTCGCCGCAGAAGCCGATGCCGGCTTCGAGATCGAGCAGGAATGGCTCTGCGAGCGGAATTTCGACGCGCGCGTGACGCCATCGATGTCCGTCGGAAAGGAGCGTCCTCGGCAGCGCCCGGCCGACGAGCTCCGAGAATCGGTCCAGCAAGGCCCTCTGCACGCTCTGGGCCGGCTGATCGAACTCGACCCGCGACCAGTCGCCGGTCGCATGCAGCACCCAGGAGTCCGGCACGTCGCGGCCCGGCTTCGAGCCGTTTCGGGCGTACCAGCCGAGCACCGGGTCGCGCGGAAAACCCACGTCCGGCGCACGGTCGAGCGGCGAATCGAAAGCGACGAGCGCCACCCAGCAAGGCGCCATCGGAACCACGCTCGCGCGCGCGGCAAGCGCCGAGCGCGTGCCCGCGAGCGCCGCGGCCGCGGGTGCCGGAATCGCGAGCACCACGGCGTCGAAATCCGTGTGCGCGCACCCGCGATCGTCGAGCAGGGCCCAGTTTCCGCGGCTGCATTCGAGACGGCGGATCCGCGCGCCGTATTCGATGTCGAGGTCCTGGGCGAGAAATCGCGGCAAGGAATTCATGGCCGGGGACCCGACCCAGAGATCTCGCTCCCGATCGCCGCCCGGCCAGTCCGGCCGCCACTCCGCGGCGGCGCCCGCGGCCTGCGCCGATTCGAGCAGGTTCCGGAACCGCGCGTCCGTCGCCGTCAGGTATTGCGCGCCGTGATCGAAGCTCGCGACGGCGAACCGGCGCGTCGCGAGCCGACCACCCGGCGAGCGCTGCGATTCGAACACGCGCACGTGCAGGCCGCCGTCGCGCAGACTCCGCGCGCAGGCGATGCCGGCGAGCCCTGCCCCGACCACGGCGATCGAGACGGAATTCGTGCTAGCCTGACGATTCAATGCGGATTTCAATCGCGGTCCTCACGGCGATGGCGTCGACGGTCTTGGCTGCTTGCGCGATGCAAGCCGCGCCATCGTACCCGGCGACCACCGAGGCGCGTCTCGCCACCTACGCCAAAGCGACGCCCTGCTGCGACGATCCGTCCGGCTTTCGCTTCAACGCATTGCCGCAGCAGGGAAACGCGGATGCGATCGTCGACCTCTCGAGTCCCGTGTTCGATTTCCACAGCGGCCTGAGTCCATTCGCCGCCTTCGAGCTGCCGGCGGAGAACACGCCTTACCGCATCCGCGTAAAGAGCCTCTTCGACCGGAAGAGCGGCGACAAGACGGGCGTGTTCTATCCGGTCGTCGCGCTGCTCGACGACACGTTCATCGTCGTGCACATGACCGGCCTCGAGAGCCTGCGGCTCGAGCCCGCGCTCGCGACCGTGGGCGGGGAGGCGGGACTCGCCGTCTCGCTCGGCATCGACCCGGCGGAGAATCGGGGCAAGTATCTGGTCGTCTTCACGCCGGCCGCTCTGCTCGGCGCGCCGCCGGACAGCCGCCGCGAGGGCGACATGCTCTCGCCGGAGGCGCTTGCATGGATCGAGCGGCGCGGCGAAGGGGCCTTGCCGGCCTCGCCTTACGGCCGGCTCAAGATCACGGTCGCTCCGGAAATCACCGCGGCGAAGGCTGCGCCGCAGCCGCAATGACGCCGGTCACGACGGTGTCGCGGCATCGACGAATTCGACGATCGTCTTCAGGACTGCCGGCGCGGAGAGGATGTCGCGGTGGCCCTTGCCGGTGGTCGTCAACACCTTGAGCCCCGGCCAGGCGTTCGCGAGCGCTTCCGCCTCGACGTAGGGTATCACCGCGTCTTTCAGGTCGTGTATCAGCAGTCCCGGGATTCCGCTCGAGGGCGCGGTTGAAACGAGATCGAGTTCCGCGGACGGCCGCCCGGCGTCCGCATCGAGGAGCTTGACGAATTCCTTCATGGCAGGCTCCGGAAGCCCCGCCTCTTTGGCGATGAAGACCGGAATGCGGCTGACCCGAGTCGGACTCGAGACGATCACCAGCCGCTTCGGGCGAAATCCGTAGACGAGACCGGCGCCGAGCGCCGCGCCGCCGAAGGAGTGCCCGACCGCGGCATGCACCGGACCCACGATGCGTTCGATCTCGACCAGCATTTCGCCAAGGAGCCGCGGCGTCGCGCTTTCGCCGACCGAAACGCCGTGACCCGGCAGGTCGATCGCGACGGTTCGCATGCCGCGCGCGAGGAGCGCCGTCGCGAGCGGACGGAACTGCGTCGTGCGGCCGCGCCAGCCGTGCAGCGCGAGTACGAGCGGCCCTGTTTCACCCCAGCTTTTCGCGTGCAAGCCGGTCCGCAGTTCGATCTCGCGTCCGGCCGTGCCGGTCGCGAGTTCCCAGGCCTGGGTCGGGTTGTGTCCGCGCGGTCGCGAGATCCAGTCCGCCAGCAGGCGCGCGGCGGCCTTCGGCGCGAGCCGGCCGACGATCGCGAGCAGTGGCGGAACATAGAATGGAATCGGGCTTGGCAAGGATAAAAAAGCCGGCACGGTTGCCCGTGCCGGCCCCCAATACGTAATGACCGCGAGAGGTCAGTTCGCGGGCGGCTCTGCTGGAGCCTCGCCTTCGGCCGGCACTTCACCATCCACCGGCGCCAGCGGGTCCACCGGCATGGCCGATTCCGGGCCGCCGCATCCCAAGACGCCGTCCACGAAAGTGACCGCGAGATCGCCGTCCGCCTGTATGTTCCGCGTACAAGTTGCCGTGCCGGAGGCGAGCGGCGCGCTGAACTCCCAGTTGCCCGGCGCGAGCGGCAGGGTCGAACCCGTGCCATTGCACATCGGCGCGCCGTTCTCGTCGGTCGGCCCGGTCGTGGTGATCTCCACGACCATCATGCGATTGTTCGCATACTTGTTCGCCTTGCCGATGAATTCCTTCGGCGACATGCGAACCGGAACGGTCTCGCAGATTCCGCCCTGCGAAACGGCCTTGATGGACACGTTCCCGCGAATGAGCGGCAGCTCGTCGTTTGCGCTGCCCGAACCGCCGCATGCGGCGAGCGCGAATGCCGCCACGCCGGCGGTCCCGAGGGCACGCAGGCCCGATTGCTTCAGAATCGACATTATCGATCGCTCCCCATGTTGTTGGTCCGCATCGGAACCCCGAAATCAGGCGCCGATTCTAGATCAATTCGCCCGGGGCCGGGTGCGGCGGCCGGGGTTTCCGGCCGACCAAGGCCGCTCCAGCTCCCAGAGCAGCGGCTGGTAGCCGCGCCGAACCAGCAACCCCCCGCCCAGGGGCCGGAAATGCCGCGCGAGGCGGGCTTTGTACCAGGCGGCCGGACGCAGCCGCACCCCGGAATCCGTCCGCGCACGATCGGCATTCCGCCGCCAGTCCTCCGCGGTCAGAACGCTGAAATAAAGCGCGCCGCGGCTGAGCCGGCCGAGATTGACGAGCGCGCGAACGGCTTCGCGATCCGCCAGGTATTGCAGGACGTCGTGGCAGAAGACGAGATCGAAGGGCGCAGCGGGCGCGTAGTCCGCGATGCTCTCCCGTACCCAGCCGTAGCGCCGGCAGAGGTAATCGCTCGTCTCGAGCCCGAAGTAAGAGGCGCGGGGAAAGTATTCCCGCACGGGTCCGCGCAGGTGCCCGAGTCCGCAGCCGGCGTCGAGCACGCGCTTGACCTTGAATCCCAGATAGGCGGCGTAGCCGCAGACGAAGCGGCCAAGTCGGACCGCGTCCGCGCGCGACGCGACCCGTGTGCGCGGATCGACGTAATAACGCTGATAGAAGCCCGCGTCGAATGAATCAAAGGGGACGTTCCCCTTTTGCGTCATGTGAGCGTTCTCGTAAGAGCTTGCGTGCCAAAGGGGAACGTCCCCTTTGATTCACTCGACGGTGACGCTCTTCGCGAGATTGCGCGGCTGATCGACGTCCGTGCCCTTCAGCACGGCCGTGTGATAGGCGAGCAACTGGAGCGGCAGCGTGTACACCGCCGGCGACTGGAAGTAGCTGACGTGCCGCGGCATGGTGATGACCTGCACGCCGTCCGACGGCTCGATGCCGGACTCCGGATCCGCAAATACGTACAGCATGCCGCCGCGCGCGCGCACTTCCTGAAGATTCGATTTCACCTTCTCGAGCAGGTCGTTGTTCGGCGCGACCGCGATCACCGGCATGTCGGCGTCAACGAGCGCGAGCGGCCCGTGCTTCAGCTCGCCCGCCGCGTACGCCTCCGCGTGGATGTAGGAGATCTCCTTGAGCTTCAGCGCGCCTTCCATCGCGATCGGGAACATGGCGCCGCGGCCGAGGAACAGCGCGTGGTGCTTCGGCTCGATTTTCTTCGCCAGCTCCTTGATGACCGGATCGAGCGCGAGCGTCTGCTCGAGCATCGCCGGAAGTTCGAGCAGCCGGTGCACCAGTGTCTTTTCGCGCTCGGGCGGCAGGCCGTGGTGCTTGCCGATCGCGACGACCAGCATGCCGAGCGCGGCAAGCTGCGTCGTGAAGGCCTTGGTCGAGGCGACGCCGATCTCCGGCCCCGCGCGGGTCAGGAGGACGAGCTCGGATTCCCGCACGAGCGAGCTTTCCGGCACGTTGCAGATCGCGAGCGTCGACAGGAAGCCCGCCTTGCGCGCGAGCCGGAGCGCCGCGAGGGTGTCCGCTGTCTCGCCCGACTGCGAGATCGATACGAACAGGGAATTCGGCGGCACGACCGGGTCGCGGTAGCGGAACTCGCTCGCGATCTCGACGCGGCAGGGCACGCGGCAGAGCTGTTCGATGAAATAGCGGGCAACGATTCCCGCGTGATAGCTCGTGCCGCAGGCCACGATGTGCACCGAGGTCGCGCGCTTGAAGACTTCCATCGCCGCAGGACCGAACGCCTGCGACAGCAGCCGCCCGCCGGCCACGCGCTCCGAGAGCGTTTGCGCAACCGCGCGCGGCTGCTCGTGGATCTCCTTCAGCATGAAGTGCGGATACTTGCCGCGCTCCGCTGCCTCCGCACTCTGCTCCGAGATGTAGGGCTTGCGCTCGACCTTGCTTCCGTTCGCATCGACGATCTCGATGCTCTTCCTCCGGATGCAGGCGACGTCGCCCTCCTCGAGGATGATGAATTTCCGCGTCACGGGCAGGAGCGCGGCGATATCCGAAGCGACGAAGTTCTCCTTCTCGCCGATGCCGATGAGCGCCGGGCAGCCCGCGCGCGCGAGCACGATGCAGTCCGGGTCCTGGCCCCACATCACCGCGAGCGCATAGGCGCCGCGAAGCTCCGCGACGGTCTTCCGTACCGCCGCGAACAGGTCCTTGCTCTCGCCCAGGTGAAAGTGGATGCGGTGCGCGATGACTTCGGTGTCCGTTTCAGAAGTGAACTCATAGCCGAGCTTCTCGAGCTCGTCGTGGAGTTCCTCGTGATTCTCGATGATGCCGTTGTGGACGATCGCCACGCCGTCGCGCGACACGTGCGGGTGGGCGTTACGCTCGTTCGGCACGCCGTGCGTCGCCCAGCGCGTGTGGGCAATTCCGAGAGTACCTGCAGTCGGAGTGGCGGCGAGCGCCTCCGAAAGCTTCGACACCTTGCCGACGGCGCGCAGGCGCGAAACGCTGGAGCCCCCGTTCAGGACGGCGACACCCGCGGAGTCATAGCCCCGATATTCGAGGCGCTTCAGGCCCTCGATGAGGATCGGGACGACGTCCCGATCGGCGACAGCTCCGACGATTCCGCACATTGGCTGGACATTCTATTCCACTATTCAGCCGCCGGCGCCGAGCCATCTGAGAGCTGTGTTCAGGTCCTGAAAGAACTCGGTCCGGACACCGCGGTTCATCGCGGCCGTGCGGAAGAATTCTGTCTGCTCGTCCGGTACGAAGCCGCGGAAACAGCAGGCGACCGAGAGTCCCGGCAGTAGCCGCGCCGCGAGCCCGGCGTGGTCGAAGGAGTCCATCGGCGTGAGGCGCCGCCGCACATTGTCGCCTTCGGCGAGCACGCGCCGCAGCCCGTGCTCGCGGCAGGATTCGCCGATCATGGTCCAGACGCGTGCCATGCTTTCCGGCGTCATCTCGAATCCCGGCGTGAGATGGAGGTACAGGTAACCTTCACGCGGTTCCAGTGTGAAGCCGGAAGTCACGACGCACCTCCAGGAACCTCAGGCGGGTTTCTTTTCCGGGCGCTTCCAGTTATCGATCGTCTGCTGTTTGCTCCGCTCGATCGTGAGCTTCCCCGCCGGCGCCGGCTTCGTGACGGTCGAGCCCGCGCCGATCGTCGCGCCTTCGCCAACCGAAACCGGCGCGACCAGCATCGCGCCCGAGCCGATGAAGGCGCCGTCGCCGATCGTGGTGCGGTGCTTGTTCGCGCCGTCGTAGTTGCAGGTCACGGTGCCCGCCCCGACGTTGACTTTCGAGCCGATCGTCGCGTCGCCGACGTAGCTCAGGTGATTCGCCTTGCTGCCGGCACCGATCTCGCTGTTCTTCACTTCGACGAAGTTGCCGATGTGCACGCCGTCCGCGAGGCGCGTGCCGGGCCGCAGGCGTGCGAACGGCCCGATGACGCAGCGCGCGCCCGTCACGGCGCCCTCGATCAGGCTGTTGACCCGCACTTCGCTGTCGTCCCCGATTTCGCAATCCGTAAGCACGCAGCCGGCTCCGATCGTCACGCGGTTGCCGAGCTTGACCTTGCCGGAGAGGATTACATTGACGTCGAGGACCACGTCGCGGCCGGCGCTCACTTCGCCGCGGATGTCGACGCGCGCGGGATCGACGATCGTGACGCCAGCGCGCATCAGCTCGGCGGCGCGGGTGCGGCGATGCGTCGCCTCGACTTCGGCGAGCTGGAGCTTGTCGTTCACCCCCAAAACCTCCGCGGCCGTCTCCGCAATGACGGCTTCGACCGCACAACCGTCGCGCACGGCCGCACCGATGCAGTCGGTCAGATAATACTCCCCCTGTGCGTTGTCGGCCTTGAGCGCATCGAGCCAGCCGCGAAGCCGCGATGCCGGCGCCGCCAGGACGCCGGTGTTGATCTCGGGAATCGCCCGTTCCTTGTGGTTCGCGTCCTTGTGTTCGACGATCCGCGCGACGCGGCCAGCGGTGTCGCGGATCACGCGGCCGTACCCCGCGGGATCGGAGAGCTTCGCCGACAGGAGCGCGAGCGATTTCGGCCCGGCGCGCGCGACGAGATCCGAGAGCGTCGCGGCGCGCAGGAGCGGAACGTCTCCATAGAGCACGAGCACGGTGTGATCGTCCGGGACGCCGGGCATCGCCTGGACGACCGCATGCCCCGTTCCCTTCTGCTCGGCCTGGAGCGCCCAGCGGATGTCGGCGCCCGGAATCGTCTCGCGCACCTGTCCGGCGCCGTGGCCGTGCACGATGTGGATCTGATCCGGGTCGAGCGACCGCGCGGTGTCGACGACGTGCGCAAGAAGCGGACGACCGGCGAGCGGCTGGAGCACCTTCGGCAGGTCGCTTGCCATGCGCTTGCCCTGGCCGGCGGCCAGGATGACGACGGACAGAGGCATCCGTAAGATTGTACCGGAGCCCTATCGGACAGGGTCGTGCCATACGGCGGCAAGCCATGATTCGATCGCGCGCCGTCTCTGTTCTTCGTCACGCACTCGGCGCTTTGGCGGGCCTCACCTTGCTCGCCGTCGCATCCGTTTACGCGATCTCAGAATGGAAGCTGCGACAGAAGTTCAATGCCCCGCTGACGCCGCTCGGCACGGTAACCGCTCCCGATCTGGCTGAAGGCATGCGGATGGCGAAAATCGTCGGCTGCTGGGCCGGCTGTCATGGCGTGGAAGGGCAAGGCGGCAAGGAATCGATCGAGGGCATTTTCACGCACTCGGCGCCGACCTTGTCCGCTGTCCTTCCGCTCTACAACGACGAACAACTCGTGCGTCTCATCCGATACGGCGTGAAGCGGGACGGCCGTAGCGCGGTGGGCATGATCTCCTTCGTATTCTGGTCACTCAGCGATCAGGATCTCGCAAACATCATCGCCCACCTGAGACGGCAGGCTGAGCTCCCGCCGATCGCGCGCAACCTGCAATTCACATTCCGTGGACGAGTCGCGCTGGTTACGGGCGACTGGAAAGTATCCGCAAAGCAAGTGGACCGGACGCGGCCGCGCTGGGGCGAGCTGCCGCGAACGACTCCATTCGAGCGCGGCCGCTATTACGCCAGCATCACCTGCGCGGAATGTCACGGCGTGGATTTTCGCGGAAACGAACTCGAGAACGGCCCCTCGCTTGCGATCCTGGCGATTTATGACCGGGAGCAGTTCCGGCATCTGCTGCGCACCGGGGAACCGATCAGCGGGCGGGACCTCGGCATCATGAGCCGGGTGTCACGTATCGCGTTCTCCCTGTTCACCGACGACGAAATCGCCGATCTGTACGCCTTTCTGAGGGAGCATCACGGCCTCTGATTTGCCGCTTCGCGCACAAGGGTGATATACCGGACACCCTGAGCCTTCCCCAAAGTCACTGAGGCGGTCAGAAATCATGGCAACGAAGCTCGAGAAACCCCTGAGACGTGAACTCGCCGTGAACGAGGAGCTGTACACGCTCACGATCTCGCCCGAGGGCCTGAAGCTGGTGCCGAAAGGCAAGCGCAAGGGCCACGAGCTCACGTGGAAGGATCTCCTGAGCGGACAGCCCGCGCTCGCATCGGCACCGGGCGTCCCGGGCGACTGAAGGACACTGCACCGATCCCTGGCCTACTCCCGCACGGGAGGGGGATCAGCCCGAATCAGCGCCGTCGCGCTTGCCCTGGGATTCGCCGGGCAGGCGGCAACTGCCGCGTGCCAGGCAATCACGAACTTCGCGATCCTTCGATACCTTCTATATGACGCAGCTGCCACGGCCCGCTTCGCACTTTTGCCAATCCTAGTTGCCCCGGCTCGCCGACGCCCTTCAAGCAGGCCCCGCATTTGCTAATGTCTCGTGTGGGCCGGTCTGGCTATTCAGGGGGCAGACGCCAATTTCGGACTTGCTCGCCACCGACCGTCTGATCCGGATCGTCATCCTGGCGACCGGCTACTCGCTGACAGGGATCGTTGGCCTCTCGCTCGCGATTCCTCCCGGCTATGCCACGGCCGTCTGGCCGCCGTCGGGAATTGCCCTCGCGGCACTCCTCCTCTGGGGACTGAGGGTCTGGCCCGGCATCTGGCTCGGCTCGTTTCTGGTCAACGTCGCGGTCGCGCTCACGACCGGGAATGCCGACGTGAACGCGACGAGCCTCGGGATCGCCGCGAGCATCGCCATCGGATCCACCGTTCAGTCGCTCATCGCCGCCTTCGCATTGCAGCGCTGGGTGGGCGTCGCCACGCTCTTCGAATCCGGTTCGGGGACGCTCAGCTTTGCCGGCATCACGGCTGCGAGCTGCCTGATCGCTTCGAGCTGGGGCGCCGTGACGCTGCTGTTCGCGGGTGTCGTCGATACGTCGAACTATCTCGACTCCTGGCAGACCTGGTGGCTCGGCGACATGATCGGCATCCTTGTCTTCGCGCCGGTTTTCCTGACCTGGCGCCAGTCCCTCGAGGTCGGCCGCAGGCCCTGGCGCCTGGCTGAAATGTTCGTGACGTTCGCGCTGCTCGCGCTCTCGACCACGATCGTCTTCGCCGCTCCCTTGCCCGCTCTGGGCCCCGCGAGCCCGATCACGTTTCTGCCGCTGCCCATCCTCGTCTGGATTGCCTGCCGATTCCGGCCGAGCGCCGTCGCGCTCGCCGTCTGCCTCGTGTCCGTGATCGCGATCGGCGCGACCGCGAACGGTGTCGGGCCTTTCGGCGACGAGAAGACGCACGAATCGCTGCTCCTGCTTCAGGCATTCATCGGTCTCACGGCTGTCATGGCGCTGACGCTTACCGCCACCGTCAGGGGTCACCGGCAGAGCGCCCGGGAATTCAAGAGCCTCAGCGTCGAGATGGAGCAGCTCGCCCTCTCCGATGAACTGACGGGGCTTCGCAATCGCCGCGGCTTCCTGGTTCTCGCGGACCAGGCGCTGCGCATGGCGCGGCGGACGCAGGCAAAGTGCGCGCTCGTCTTCATCGATCTCGACGGCCTCAAGCTGGTGAACGACTCTCGCGGCCACGCCGCGGGCGACGCGATGATCGCCGATGCGGCCGGCGTGCTGAATCATGTATTCCGGGAAAGCGATGTGGTCGGCCGCGTCGGCGGCGACGAGTTCGCCGTCTTCGCCCTGCTCGACGAGAACGACGGCGCCAGTACGATCACCCACCGCCTGCAGGCGGCAATCGAACAATTCAATTCGCAGGCCACCCCGTCGATGAAGCTCTCCATGAGCGTCGGCATCGAGGAGCTGCCCTGCAAGTCCGAGATTCCGCTCGACGAACTGCTGTCGCGCGCCGATCAGGCCATGTACGAGAAGAAGCGCCGGAACGATCGCCGCGCATGACGCTCGCTGAATATCGCCGCTGTCTCGCAATGGCGCGGCGTCACGCGCGCAATGCCTCCGAATCGGCGGACCTTCTGCACGAAGCATTGCTCGCCGCAGTCCAGGCAGGCCGGATGGAATTCTCGCGGGCCGCGGATCGCGCCTGGCTCGCCGGAACCCTGCGAAATCTCGCGGCCGGAACCGCACGAAGCGAATCGCGGCGCCGGCGGCGCGAAACGCGCTGGGCCGCGGAACAGCCGGCCGAAACCGCCGTCCCGACGCGTGACGACGCGCGCGAAGAAATCCTGGGCCGGCTCACCGAGGGCAGCCGCCGTGTCGCCGTCCTCGCCCTCTGCGGACTGAACCCGGATGAAATCCAGTATGTGCTCGGCGTCAAGCCCCCGGCGTTTCGCCAACGCCTGACGGCGCTCCGTCGCGCGCTTGGCGAGCTTCCCGAGCCCCTGCGCCGCGAAGCCCTTGCGCTGGCCTATTCGCAGCCGCGACGGGCCGGTGAAACGCGGCTCGATTTCGGCCTGATTCGCCGCGCGCTCCTGCATCACCTGCGCGGCGGCCAGGGCATCGGGACCCACGACCCGGACGGCCACCTGCTCGCCATCCGCTCACTCTGACCTCACAATCCTGCGGCCCGCGGCAACTACAGGTTGCAGGCCTCCAGGAGACTCCCGATGCTTCGCAATCCCAGTGTCGGCGCCGTGGTGTTCTTCGTGCACGATCTTGCGCGCACGGTCGCGTGGTATCGCGATGCGCTCGGCCTCGAGCCGCGCACGGTCGAGGGACACGATGGGCAATTCGCGCTTGCGACGGCCGGATCCGTCGAGCTCGTATTCATCACGCGCGACGAACCCGCCGGACGCACGCCCATCGTCGTGTTTCGCATTTCCTCGGGCATCGACGAAGTCGTCGAATCGCTTGCTGCAAAAGGCGTCGAGATCGTCATGCCGGTCAGTGAAACGCCTGACGGCGGCCTGTCCGCGGATTTCCTCGACCCGGACGGGCACCTGCTGAGCGTCTATCAACCTTCGGGAGCGCAGCGATGAGCCCATTGCACCGTTTCGCATTGCTGTGGGTCGCGCTCACTCCGGTCGCGCTTGCCGGAGAAGCACCGGCATCGAATTTCCTCCAAGGACTGGCCGGCGACTGGCGTGGGACGGGCGTCGTGCAGGAGATGCCCGCGGATATCCGCATGACCTGGGAGGCCGCGCTCGACGGACAGTTCACGCGATTGACGCTGGATAACCGGATGACCGGATCCGAAGGCAAGACCTGGCACTTCAAATCGCAGGCTTATTACCAGGTACTGAAGGACGGCACGATCGCCGGTCATTGGTTCGATTCGAACGGCGCCAGCCTGCCCGTCACGGGCGAGGTCGAGGGCGATGCAATGATCATCCTCTGGGGAACGGAGACCAGTCCCGAGCGCGGGCGAAGCACTTATCGCCTGTCGGCCGGGGAACTCGTCGTGACGGACGAAGTGTTCGCCCGCGATCGCGGGTACCGCGTATTCGGCCGCACGCGCCTGATGCGACAAGCGCCCTGACTGGCCGCGTGGCGTCGGATTCCGCCGCTAATCCGGCCGCGGTTCGCCCATGCGCCAGGTCGCGACGATCTCGTGCGTCACGGTGTCCCGCAGCACATTGAACCACTGCCCGCAGCCGAAACTGTGGTGCCAGCGCTCGGCGTGCTCGCCCTTTGCGTTGGTGCGGAAAAAGAGATAGCGGGACCAAGCCTCGTCGCTGCATCCCGGTGGCGGACGCGCGATCTGCGTTTCGCCGCCGTAGCTGAACTCCGGCTCATCTCGCGGTCCGCACCAGGGGCATTCGATCCTGAGCATGCTCTATGATTCCACGGGGTCATACGATGCAGCGTTATTCATTCTTGGGCCTGGCCAGGCACGCGGTCAACGGTCACCGCAAGTGGCCGCGCGTGCTTCATCAGCCGACGCTCAGGAAAGCTTACGACGCGGTCATCGTCGGCGGCGGCGGGCACGGACTCGCGACCGCGTATTTCCTGGCCAGGAATCATGGCATGCGCAACATCGCCGTGCTCGAACGCGGCGCGATCGGCCAGGGCAATTCCGGCCGCAACACGCAAGTCGTGCGCTCCGACTACTACCACCTCGTCAGCTCGAAGTTCTTCGACCGCTCGCTCCGCCTCTACGAAGGGCTTTCCCGCGAGCTCAACTACAACATCATGCTGAGCCAGCGCGGCAAGGTGAGCCTCGCGCACAGCCCGCACGAGATGGAGGTCCTGCGCCGCTCTGTCAACGCCATCCGCATGAATGGCGTGGACTCCGAGATGCTCACGGTCGCAGAGCTCCGAAAACTCGAACCGATGCTGAACGTCAACTGCCGTTACCCGATCGAGGGCGCGGCCGTGCAATGGCGGGGCGGCATCTCGCGTCATGACGCCGTCGTCTGGGCATTTGCGCGCGCGGCGGGCGCGCTCGGCGTCGACATCGTCCAGGGCTGCGAGGTTACGGGCTTTACGATCGAGGGCGGGCGCGTGACCGGCGTCGATTCGACGCAGGGGCCGGTCGCGGCGCCGATTGTCTGCATCGCGGTGGCCGGCCATTCGAGCGTGCTCGCGCGCAAGGCCGGCCTGGAGCTGCCGATCCAGAGCAGCTGTCTCCAGGCGATGGTGACGGAACCGGTCAAGCCGCTCATCGACACGGTTCTCGTGTCAACCGCGATTCATGTCTACGTGAGCCAGACAGGCCGCGGCGAAATCGTGATCGGCGGCGGCACGGACATATTCAGTTCCTACGCGCAGCGCGGCGGACTGCCCGTCTTCGAGTCGAACGCGCAGGCCGCTATCGAGCTATTCCCCTGTCTCAGCCGCCTGCGCGTGCTCCGCCAGTGGGCCGGCGTCGTCGACATCTCGCCCGACACGAGCCCGGTCATGGGACTGACGCCGGTCGAGGGCCTCTTCATCAGCGCCGGATGGGGAACGGGCGGCTACAAGGCGATCCCCGCCGGCGGCGAAACGATGGCCTGGACCCTCGCGAACGGCCGGCCGCACGAGCTCATCGCGGCCTTCGGTCTCGATCGCTTCGCGTCCGGCGCGCTCGTGGACGAAGGCGCCGCTTCCGGAGTCGCGCACTGATGAGCTATCGCCTTGAAACCGGCGGTCACATCAACCGCTCGCAGCCGATCAACATCCGCTGGAATGGCCGCGAGATCCCGGCATTCGCGGGCGACACGATCGCCTCCGCGCTCCTGGCGAACGGCAGGCAGATCGTGGGCCGAAGCATGAAGCTTCACCGTCCGCGCGGCATTCTTTCCGTCGGCGTGGAGGAACCGAACGCGCTCGTCACGCTCGGCCGCGGCGCGGAGCTCGAGCCGTCCGCGCGCGCGACGATGATTCCCGTGCGCGAGAGCCTCGAGGTGAGTGCGCAGAATGCCTGGCCTTCTGTCGGTTTCGATTTCGGGCGCGTGCTCGATGCGACCGCGCCGCTCTGGCACGCCGGGTTCTACAACAAGACTTTCAAGTGGCCGTCGTGGGACTTCTACGAACGCTGGATCCGGAGAGCCGCGGGCATCGCAAAGCCGCCGCGCGAGCCCGATCCCGCGCGCTACGATGCGGTCAACGCGCACTGCGACCTGCTCGTGGTCGGCGGCGGCCCCACGGGCCTGCTCGCCGCGCAGATCGCCTCGCGCGCCGGACTCATCGTCGTCATCGCAGAACAGGATTTCGAGTGGGGCGGCCGCCTGCTCGCGACCAATACGCTCATCAACGGCGCGCCGGTCGCCGTCTGGCTCACGAGCGTGCTCGGCGAGCTTGCCGCCTCGCGAACCGTCACGCTCCTCTCCGCAACGACCGCCTTCGGCCTTTACGATCACGGCAGCGCCGGCCTGCTCCAGCGTCTCGACCTGCAGGGCGACATTCCGTCGATCCGGCAGCGTTATTGGCGAGTGCATGCCAGGCAGACGCTCCTCGCGACGGGCGCGATCGAGCAACCGCTCGTATTCGAATACAACGACCGGCCGGGCGTGATGCTTGCGGGCGCCATCCGTCAGTACGTGAATCGCTACGCGGTCGCGGCCGGCCGACTGATCGTGTTCGCGACCAACAACGACTCCGCGTACCTCGCAGCGCTCGATCTCGTCGCCGCGGGCGTGCCGGTACAGTTGCTCGTCGACAGCCGCGCGGACGCGCCCGCGCAACTGGCCGGATGGCTCCGCGCGCAGGGCGTCGCGGTGCGGGCTGCGACGACCGTCGTAAAAGCGCTCGGCAAACCGGGCCTCCGCGCCGTGCAACTGAGCTCCGGCGAGGAAATTGCCTGCGATGCGCTCGGGATGTCCGGAGGCTGGTCGCCGGCGGTTCACCTTTATTCGCAAGCGCGAGCGCCGCTCGCGTTCGACGAGGCGCGGCAGTGCTACCTGCCGAGCGGCCCCAAACCGCCGCTCCACGCCGCGGGCGCGGTCGCCGGGCGCCTCACGCTCCAGGAGAGTTTTCTGGACGCGATGCAGGCGGGCGAACGCGTGCTGGAGTACGCCGGCCGGCCCACGAATCTCCAGGTCGCACATCTCGTAGTCGAGGAACCGCCGGTGACCGCGCAGGTCGGCGCACTCGATCGCCCGGCCAAAGGCCGGACTGATCGCCAGTGGCTCGATTTCCTGCACGACGTGACGGTCGCCGACGCGGAGGTCGCGCTCGCGGAGGGTTATCGTCACATCGAGCACCTGAAACGCTATACGACCTGCGGGATGGCAGCCGACCAGGGCAAGACCAGCAATCTCAATGCGCTTCTCGCCGTCTCAGCGATGACGGGCCGCAAACCCGCCGAAGTCGGCGCGACCACTTACCGGCCGCCCTTCACGCCGGTCACGCTCGGCGCGCTTGCCGGCCGCCAGATCGGCGATCGCTACGCCCCGCGGCGATTGCTGCCGGCCCATGCGGAACACGAAGCATTGCGTGCGCACTGGTGGGAAGCCGGCGGCTGGATGCGTCCCGCCTGCTATCCGCGCGCCGGCGAAAGCCCTCACCAGGCGGTACAGCGGGAAGCGGCCGCGGTACGGGCGGGCGTCGGGATCGTCGACGCCTCGCCGCTCGGCAAGATCGAGGTGTCGGGCGCGGACGCCGCGCGCTTTCTCGACCGCTTCTACATCAACAATGTGGCGAAACTCGCCGAAGGCCGCGTCCGATACGGCCTGATGCTGAACGAGAATGGCGTCATCATCGACGACGGAACCGTGGCGCGCCTGGGTCCCAGCCGCTTCCTGGTGACGACGACGAGCGGCGGCGCCTCGCGCATCGCCCACTGGCTGGAAGAGTGGCGCCAGTGCGAGTGGGCGGACCTCAATGTCTTCGTCTCGCCCATGACGACGCAGTGGGCGACGATCGCCGTCGCCGGCCCTCGCGCGCGTGATCTGCTCGAGCGCTTCGAGAGCGACATTGCGATCGATGGGAAGTCGCTGCCGCACATGAGCCTTGCCGAAGGAACGTTCGCGGGCGTCGCCGCACGCCTCTATCGCGTCAGCTTTTCGGGCGAGCTCGGCTACGAAATCAACGTGCCTGCCCGGTACGGCGCCGCGCTGTGGCGCGAACTGCTGCGCGCAGGGGGCGACCTCGGGGTGACGCCGTATGGCATCGAAACCGCGCTGCTGCTCCGGCTCGAAAAAGGATACCTGCACGTCGGCGTGGATACCGACGGCACGACATCGCCCGCCGACGCGGGCTGGGGCGAGATCGCGGCGCGCAAGAAAGGAGATTTCATCGGCAAGCGGTCGCTCCGCAGGCCCGACAACCTGCGCCCCGACCGGCTGCAACTCGTCGGGCTCACGGCCGACGACGCGGCAGTGCTCGTACCCGGCGCCCACCTCCGTTTGGTGGGCACTCTTGAAGGCAGCGACGGATGGGTGACCTCCGCCGCCATGTCGCCTGCGCTCGGCCGCCCCATCGCGCTCGCGCTGCTGCGCGGAGGGCGCCGGTGGCAAGGTGAGCGGCTCACCGTGCATGACCTCGATCGGCAATGCCCCGCAATCGTCGTCGATCCCCGTTTCTACGACCCGGAAGGCGCACGGCTTCATGCCTGAACCGACGCCATCCCTGGTTGCCCAATCCGCCCTGCCCTCCGGCGGTCGCGTGTTTTCCGACCATTTGCGGCTATCCATACCGCCCCAGCGCGTCACGCTGCGACTGCAAGTCGGGGCCCGCTCGCTCGGCACCGTGAGCGAGATCCGCATTGCAGGGCGCCCGCTGCCGATCACCGCGAACTGCTGGACCGGCACCGATCCTGTCATCAGCCGGATCGCGCCGGATACCTGGATGTTCCAATCGTCGCTGCACGACGCCACCGATGTACTGCAAGCGGTCAGAAAGGGTTGCGGCAGGCGCAGCTTTGTCGTCACCGACCTGTCCGACGCGATTGCGACGATAACGGTCGAGGGCGCGCAGTCGACCGCCGTGCTCGCGCGCGGCTGCGGCCTCGACCTGTCTTTGAATGTGTTTCACGCGAGTTCCTGCACGCGAACGCGGCTCGCGCAACTGCCGGTCGTCATTCGCCGCGCGAGCTTCGAGCGCTTCGAATGTCTCGTCGACCGCCCCGCCGCGCAGTATCTTTACGACTGGCTGCAGGACATCGCCACCGGTCTCGCCTCGGGATGAAGGCCTGGCTAATCTGATGATCGCTCGCACAGGGGTAGTGTCATGTCGGTGAGTTTGCCTCCTGCAATCGCTCTATATATCTCGGCGGCCAACCAGAACACTGCGCAGAGTGTGAAGGACTGCTTCACCGACGATGCGATGGTGAAGGACGAGAACAAGACATTTCATGGCATCGAGGAAATCCAGCGGTGGATGACGGATACGCATGCGAAGTATCACCACACCATCGAACCGCTCTCCGTAAAAGAGGATGGGCAAACGGTCGTTGTTACCAGTCGTTTGACCGGGAGCTTTCCTGGCAGTCCGATCGAGGTGCCGTTCAGGTTTGCGCTTCGCGGAAGCAAGATCGCCAGGCTGGACATTGGATAAGGTGCCGCCTACGTTGCGGCCATGATTCACCACATCGACCTGGCCGTCTCGGACTTCGCGCGAAGCCGCACCTTTTACGTAAGCGCGCTGGCGCCGTTGGGCATCACCGCAGTGATGGACATCAAGCGCGAAGACGGGCGCAAATTGACGGGATTTGGAACGGCGCCCGACCCCGAGTTCTGGATTCGCACCGGCCGCCCGCCCGAAGTGCGAGTGCATGTCGCGTTCCTGGCCAAATCGCGCGCGGCCGTCGATGCGTTCCATGCGGCCGCGGTCGCCGCCGGCGGGACCGACAATGGCAGCCCGGGGCTGAGGCCGCGCTATGCCAAGCATTACTACGCGGCGTATGTTCTCGACCCTGACGGCCACAACATCGAGGCAGTATGTCGACGACCCAGATGACCGGCCTCAGCACGCGGGTACCCTGACTGCCGTAGAGTCTTGCCTTCCCATGTCGAGCACCATCGCGTTGTTTTCCAGCTCGCGCCGTCACGGCAATACGGGCCAGCTGATGGATCGCATTGCGGGCGATCTCGGTATCGAAGTCGTGGACCTGGCCAAGCAGGACATCTCGGCCTATGACTACGAACATCGGAACCGCAGTGACGATTTCGAGCCGCTCATGAAGCGAATCCTGGCATTCGACCGAATCATCTTCGCGTCGCCGGTCTATTGGTATGCCGTAAGTCCGGCGATGAAAGTCTTCCTGGATCGAATCTCGGATTTTCTGGACCTGCCCGATCTGCTCGATGACGGCCGCCGACTCCGTGGCAAGTACGGATACGTGGTCTGCACCTCCATTTACGATGAGGCGCCCGCACCATTCATTGGCGCCTTCCTCGATACCTTCGACTATCTTGGCATGCGCTTTGGCGGCGTCGCGCACGCCAATTGTCGCGACGGCTATGTCCCGGCCAGGCACGACGCGGAGGCTATCGCCTTTGCCAAACGCCTGCGGAACGAATGCGCGCAGTGAGCTGCCAAAGCCTGCGAGCCATTGGGAAGGGTTCCGTCATGTTCCAGGAAATGAGACCAATAACCAGGATTGCAGCGGTACTGGCCCTTGTCGCGGGCCAAGCCGTGTCGGCTGCGCCTGTCGCGGAGAAGGATTATTTTGCGATCAATCCGGCGCAGCCCACGTCGGATCCGACGAAAGTCGTGGTGACAGAGTTCTTTTCCTACCAATGCCCGCACTGCTACTCGTTCGCGAAGCCGTTTGACGCGTGGTCGAAAGAATTGCCGGCTGACGTCAAGGCCGAACGCGTCGCTGTCTCGATCGGGCACAGCAACTGGATGTCGATGGCGCAGGCCTTCTACGCGCTCACGGCCATGAAGGCCATTCCCACCCTGGATGACGCGATATTCGCCGCCATCCATCGCCAACGCGCGCAACTCGTCAGCGAAGCAGGCATCGCGGCCTGGCTCGGCAAGCAAGGAATCGATTCGTCAGAGTTCACGAAATACTATCGATCGTTCAGTGTTCAGCTCAGCACGAAACGCGCGGACGAGCTTTCCCGCTCGCACCGTCTTCCGAGCGTTCCCACGCTTGTCATCGACGGCAGGTACATGATTCCCATCGCCGATAACGGCAAGTTCGACGAACAGCTCGAAGTCGCAAATTACCTGATCGAGAAGGCTCGCCAACAGCGAGCCGCTGCCAAGCGAGGGAGCTAGCCCTCATGGGCTCGGCGGTTCGATCCGCACGTGCGTCGGATGCCGCCGCCATCGCTGCAGTCAACCCGGCCGCCCCGGCCGATCTGATCGAAAGGCCCTCGGGCCCGGTATACGTTGCGGAGACTGACGGCTCGGTCGTGGGCTACCTGGCGCTGCAACACGAAGCCCATCCTGCGGTGGAGAGCCGGAATCCCCTCAAGCTGTGGCAGATCTACGTGATCCCGGAGTTTCACGGAGGCGGTATCGCGGCGCAACTCATGGCTGCCGCCCTGGAATATGCACGCGGGCAATCGCAGGATGTGATCTGGCTCGGTGTATCGGAGCACAATGCACGAGCGGTGACGTTTTATCGCAAGCATGGTTTCAGGCCGCTCGGCCTGCACAAGGTGGGCGCCGGGCAGCACGAACACGAGGATCTCGTCATGTCATGTCAGGTGGGCCGGTGAATACGTCGACGATGAATCGTTCGATAACCGCGGTCCTCGTCGGCGGCGGCATCGCTGCCACGCTCGACATCATTTATGCGATCGTCCGTCACGCCGGATACGGCAGGTCGCCGCTCTGGGTGCTTCAATCGGTCGCGAGCGGTTGGATGGGTGAAGCCGCCTTCACGAGCGGAATCGGCGGCGGAGTCATCGGCTTGCTGTCCCACTACGGCATCCTGTTCGTCGCGGCTGCGATTTACCTCGTGGCCAGCCGGAGCTTCCCGATTCTGCGGTCGCGGGCCATCGCCTGTGGCGCTGTTTTCGGAGTACTCGTCTATCTCTTCATGAATTTCGTGGTGCTGCCGCTTTCCGCGTTTCCGTATGACCTCACCTATCCGCTGCCCCGGCTTCTCGAGGGCTTCGTGTCCCATGCGGCGCTCGCCGGTCTCCCGATCGCGCTGGCGACTCGAAAGTTCCAGTCGTGAAGATGCCTCATCGATCGGCGGGCGGGATCGTCACCCTCGCGGTTCTCGTGCTTTCGCTGGGCGGCGCCGGCCATACCGCAGCACAGGATCTCGATGAGGCCCGGCAGCCGCCGAAGTTCGTCGCGACGGCAGACTTCGATAGCCGCTAGAGATCCATGCTGAAGACCTACCACGGCAGTTGTCACTGCGGCGCAGTCAGGTTCGAGGCCGATCTCGACCTTACGCAGAGCACTTACCGCTGCAACTGCTCGATCTGCCGGAGAACGCGCTTCTGGCCAGCCATTGCGACACCGGATGGCTTTCGCCTGCTGTCCGGCGAAGCTGACCTGACGCAGTACCTGTTCAATAGCCGGAAGAATCAGCACTACTTCTGCAGTCGCTGCGGTGTGCGCGCGTTTGGTATCGGCACCGAAACGCCCATCGGAAAGATGTACGGCGTCAATCTGGGTTGCCTGACCGATGTTTCCGATGAGGAGCTCTCGCGCCTCACGATCACCTACGTCGACGGACGCGACGACAAGCAGAGTGCGCCACAATTCTTTGCACACCTGTAATCCCACGGTGAACCATGCACAGCCACCACAGCATCGACTACATCGAGTTCACCGTGCGGGATCTCGTAGCCGCCAAGCGCTTCTACGGCGCCGCGTTCGGCTGGAAATTCACCGACTACGGCCCGGACTATGCGGGGATTCAGGGTCAGGATCGCGAGCCGGGCGGGCTGTGCCGTTCGGATGAGGTGCGCCTCGGGGGTCCGTTGGTCGTCCTGTACTCGAGCGATCTCGAGGCGAGTCTCGCCGCCGTTCGCGCGGCGGGCGGCAAGATCGTCAAGGAACCATTCCCGTTTCCGGGCGGGCGCAGGTTTCAGTTCGAGGATCCGAGCGGCAATGAACTCGCGGTGTGGTCCGAGCGCTAGGCGGCAATGAATAAACTGCATCCAATGACCACATCGACCTTCCTGTGGCCGTTGATCGTGCTGGCCATCACCGGCTGCGACACGAGCGCGACCGAAAAGCCGGCTGCGCTCGTCGGCGCGTGGCGATCGTCACTTCAGTTCGAGTCCGGCGCTTTCGCGGCCATCAAGGATCTCGAATTCATGTACGTGTTCAACGCGGGCGGCACGTTGACGGAGTCGTCCAACTACGACGGCGCGCCGCCGGTACCGCCAGCCTACGGTGTGTGGCGGGAAGTCGGACCCGGCGAATTCGAGGCGAAGTACGAGTACTACGCGACCACGCCATCGGACCCGGAAGCATTCCTGAAAGGCGCGGGCTGGCTGCCGGCAGGCCGTGGCGTATTCACGGAGCGGATCAAGCTCGCGGCCGACGGACAAACGTTCACTTCCACCATCCGCTATGACGCCTTCAATTCGAAAGGCGAACCGGCGGAAGGCGGTGGTGAAGCGAAAGGGCGGGCCGTCCGAATTGGCATGGAGTCACGTTCCAAGGGAGCCGCCGAGTGAAAGAAGAATCCCGATTGACGTCACGTCGCAAACTGCTTGGCGCCGCAGTCGCGGTCGGCGGCCTCGTTGCCGCCACCCCGCTCCAGCGCATATTGGCAGCAGCGGCCGCATTCACGCCCAAACAGACGATGGGCCCGTTCTATCCCATCACCCGTCCGCTCGACACCGACGCCGATCTCACGGTCGTGAAGGGCCGGTCGGGCCGCGCACAGGGAAAGATCGTCCACCTGATGGGACGGATCCTCGACCAGAACGGCGCGCCGGTTCGCGACGCAAAGATCGAGTTGTGGCAATGCAATTCCCATGGCCGCTACGCGCACCCGGCCGACGTCAATCCTGCGCCGCTCGATCCCAACTTCCAGGGCTTCGGCTTGCAGACGACGAACGCCGACGGCGAATTCCGCTTCAAGACGATCAAGCCGGCCGCCTATCCGATCGGTCCGATGAATCCGGACGCCATCCGCACGCCCCATATCCATTTCGACATTTCGGGTGCGAACACGCGCCTCGTGACACAGATGTATTTCCCCGGTGAGCGCGAGAATGAAGGCGATGTCATCTTCGGCGGCCTGACCGCCGACGAGCAAGCCGCGGCGACCGCCCGTATTCTGCCGCCCGCGGCCGACATGGAGCCCGATTCGCTCCTCGCGCGCTGGGATATCGTGCTGCGCGCCGCGTGAGACTCGAACGCTTTCATGAGTCTCATCTGCCGGAACTGATGACGTGGTTCCCGGACGAGACAGCGCTCAAGACCTGGGGTGGCCCTGAATTCCGGCTTCCGTTCACGAAAGCGACCTTCCGGGAGGACGCGAAACTCGAGAGCCTTCCGACCTGGGCATTGATACAGGATGACGGCCAATTTGCCGCGTTCGGTCAGTGCTATCTCCGGGTCGGGCGCTGTCACTTCGGCCGTCTTGCCGTATCCCCGACGCTGCGCAGCCGCGGACACGGCACGACGCTCATCCGTGAACTCGCCCGGTGGGGCACGGCCGAGTTCGGCGTCGATTCCATGTCTCTCTTCGTCGTGGCCAGCAATCCGCGCGCGATCGCGCTTTATCGTCGCCTCGGATTTTCCGAGATGCCGTACCCGGAACCGTCGCCCGCGACGGACTGCTTCATCTACATGGTCGCGACGAAACTCGCGGGATAACCGGACTATTTTTTCTTCAGCTCATGCAGGATGAGCGAGTTGCCCTCGGAATCGAGGATCACCGACATCCGGCAGACCGGCGAATGAATCATGTCGGCCTTGTAGCGCACGCCCTTGGCTTTCAGGTCGGCGTTGACCTTGTCGAGGTCGTCAACCTCGAGCGCGACGCTCGCGCCCGCGTCCTCGTAGGGTTTCATGTCCTTCGTGCCAAAGAGCGCCAGGCAGCCGCCGCCCGGCAGGTCGTATTCCGTCCAGACGCCGTCGGGTGACTTGCTCCCGATCTTGAGCCCGAGCGTTTCGCCGTAAAATGCCCGCGCGCGCTTCCAGTCCTGCACCGGGTACATCGTGAATGCTACTTTCCTGAACATGGCGGCACCTCCGGCGGAATTATGACGCTTGCCGATGTCCGGCGGATGGCGATGAAGCTGCTCGGCACGACCGAGTCGCCGCACCACCGGTATACGTCTTTCCGGGTGCGCGGCCGGATCTACGCGACGGCACCGCTCGAGGGCGGGTCGCTTCATGTCTTTGTCGACGAAGCGGATCGCGACCGCATGACGGTGCTGAGTCCCGACGCTTACGCAAAGCTCGGCTGGGGCAAGAAGATCGTGGGCCTCCGCGTCACGCTCGACGCCGCAAAGCCGGAGGATGTACAGGCGCTCCTGCGAACCGCATGGCAACGGAAGCTCCCGGCAAAACGGCCATGACTATCGACATCCGCCCGATGGCGAAGGGCGACATACCCGCACTGCTCCGGCTGGTCGAGGAATACTGGATCTTCGAGGACGTTGCCGGATTCGACCCGGTTGGGGTCACGAAAGAACTCGAGCGGCTCCTCGCCGATCCTGCGCTCGGCAACGGCTGGATCGCGTGGTCGGGGCGTGACGCCGCGGCCTATCTGCTCGCCGTCTATGTCTTCAGCCTCGAACATCTCGGTCTCACCGCCGAAATCGACGAGTTCTTCGTGCTGCCCTCGTTTCGCGGACGCGAGATCGGGTCGGAATTGCTGCGCGTGGCCGAGGCCGAGTTCATCCGCCGCAAATGCACGAATGTCTCGCTCCAGCTCGGTTGCGGGAACGACCGCGCCCGCGTGTTCTACCGCGAGCACGGCTATGGCGAGCGCGCGGGATTCGAATTGCTGGACAAGACGCTGCCGCGCGGCTAATTAGAAGGCAGGGGGAAGCCGCAATGTCCAAGGTTTCGACACGTCCTGCCGAAGCGCGCGATCTCGACTCGATCGCCGCCCTCTTTGACGCCTATCGGCAGTTCTACGAGAAACCCGCGGACCTCGCGCTTGCCCGCCGCTACATCATCGAGCGCTTTCAGAGAAAGGAATCGGTGATCATCGTCGCCGAGAACGAGTCGGGCGAGATCGTCGGCTTCACTCAACTCTATCCCGCGTTCTGTTCCGTCCTGGCCGCCAGGACTTTCGTGCTGTACGACCTCTTCGTCACGCCCGCTGCGCGCGGCACGGGCGCGGGCCGCGCCCTGATGGAAGCCGCCGAGGCGCACGGACGCAAGGCCGGTGCCGCGCGTCTCGAGCTCAGCACCGCCAATACGAACAAGATCGGCCAGTCGCTCTATGAGTCCTGCGGCTGGGTGCGGGACAACGTGTTCTACGTCTACCAGAAGGTGCTGCGCGACTGACAGGCCGCAGAGGCTATGTCACTGATCGCCGTCCGTCGCGGCTGACCGTATTCCAATCCACGCTATCCGCCATCCGTCGCGCCGTGCTGGGACTTCCGGCGGGCGGCGGTGAAAATCGGTGCCACCATGAAACTGAAACGAATTCTCGGCTGGACCGCCCTCTCCATTCCGCTCGTCCTGATTGCGGCGCTCGGCGTTGCCTACTGGACCTCGGACAACGCCTGCGGCGAGCCCGACCCCGCGCCGCCGCGCAATCCGATCAAGGCCGTCGTCTATTGCGACTACGGAGCGCCGGATGTCCTGAAGTTGGTGGACATCGAAAAGCCGGTCCCCGCCGACGATCAGCTGTTGGTCAGGGTGCATGCGGCCGCCGCGAATCCACTCGACTGGCACTACATCCGGGGCACGCCCTACATCATGCGGATCGAGACCGGCCTGCGGAGACCGCGGGAACTGAGACTCGGCGTCGATTTTGCGGGTACCGTCGAGTCGGTCGGGAAGGGCGTCACGCGCTTCAAGCCCGGCGACGAGATATTCGGCGCGCGCACCGGCGCCTTCGGGGAATACGTGGTCGTCCGCGAGAGTGGAGCGATCGCGCCAAAACCGCCAAACCTGACCTTCGAGCAGGCAGCCGGCATCAATATCGCAGCCGTCACCGCATTGCAGGCATTGCGCCGGGCAGGCGTCGGCCCTGGAACCCAAGTACTGATCAACGGCGCATCGGGAGGCGTCGGCACTTTCGCCGTCCAGATCGCCAAGTCGATGGGGGCCCACGTCACCGGCGTTTGCAGCACGCGAAACATCGAGCTGGTCCGCTCCCTCGGCGCCGACGAGGTCATCGACTACACGCGCGAGGACTACACCACGAGCGGGCGCAGGTTCGACGCGATCATCGACAATGTCGGCAACCACGGCTTTCTTGCAAATCGCCGCGCGCTCGATCGGGACGGCGTGTTTGTGCAGGTCGGCGGCGGCGGACCGAACGACGGCAAGTGGGTCGGCCCCGTCCTCGGCTTCGCGAAGGGTCCGCTCCTGGGGCCGTTCGTTTCCCAGGACATGGGAGTCCTGCTCGCGAAGCTGAGTGCCGAAGACCTTGTGACACTCGGCGAGCTCATGCAGGCCGGAAAAGTCACGCCGGTCATCGATCGACGTTACGCACTGAATGAAGTGCCCGACGCCATTCGCTATCTCGAGACCGGGCGGGCGCGCGGGAAGGTCATCATCGACCTCGACGAAACCAGCCCGCGGAAATAACCATGCAAGACGCCAGAAACGCCGGGCGCATCGTTGGCGTGCTGATCGCACTCCAGATCCCGGCAGGCGTGGTAGGCAACTTCGTGTTGACCGCGCCAGTCTTTGCGGCGCCCGGCTTTCTGGTCAACGCCGCGACTCATCCCATGCACCTGACGCTTTCCGCGCTCGTCGGCATTGCGACAGGACTGCTCTCGCTCGGCGTCGCGATCACGACTTTCCCGGTTCTACGCAGGCATGGCGAGTCGCTCGCGCTATGGCTCTTCGGTCTTGCCATCGCGAACTTTGCGCTGGCGGTGGTGGAACAGATCGCGCTGCTCTCCCTGGTGTCTCTCAGCAATGCCTACAACAGTGCGGCGGTTCCCGACGAGGCGCTGTTCCAGGCCTTGCGCGGCGTCGTCTCCGCGGCGCGGAACTGGGCGCACTACGTGCACCTGGTGATCGCCGGCGGCACGCTGTTCGTCTTCTTCGGCGCACTCTGCCGCCACGCACTTGTGCCGCGCGTCCTCGCTGCCTTCGGAATTGTGGCCTCTTTGCTCCAGATGACGAGCGTCGCAATGCCGCTCTTCGGCCGTGACGTATCCTTCCCGCTGCTTGCGCCGATGGGCCTGGCCATGCTCGCGACCGCCGCGTGGCTGTTGATCAAGGGATTCGACAACCGACACGCAGCCAGCGCCTAGCGTCCGCCATGGATGCGGTCCTCCTGGTGCATGTGACTGGCGGCGGAGTGGCGCTCGCTTCCGGCTATCTCGCTCTCTTCGCGGCCAAGGGAAGCCGGGTCCACCGCAGGAGCGGCTCGGTCTTCGTCGGGGCGATGCTCGTCATGGCTACCGTGGGTCTTGGCATCGCCGCAGGACGCAATATTGCGCCCGCGATCAACGTTCCTGCCGCGCTGCTGACGTCTTACCTCGTCGTTACGTCGCTCTTGACGGTTCGGCCTCCGGCCGCGAATGGCCGAACTCTGCTGTTCGGAGCAATGCTCATTGCGCTCGGCGGCGGCGTGACGTCGATGGCATTCGGGATTGCGGCTGTCGCGCGCAGCGAGCTCGCATTCCCATTCTTCCTCTTCGGCGTCATCGGCGTACTGGCGGCGGTGGGCGATATCCGTTTACTCCGACACGGGGCCTTGCAGGGCCGGCGGCGCCTGGCCCGGCACCTGTGGCGGATGTGCGTCGCTCTCCTGATCGCCGCGCTCTCGTTTTTCATCGGCCAGTCGGACGAGTTTCCGGAATCCATGCGCATCATGCCGCTGCTCGCCTTGCCGATGCTCGTCGTGCTGGCGGCGATGATCTATTGGCTGCGGCGCGTCCGCACGCGGGGGAACTTGCCCGCGCGCACGAGCTGAGCGGGCTATCCTCGCGCGCATGGCCTCACCCGCCCCCGAACGCCCCCGCGGCCTGGCTCAGATCTTCAGCTGGCGTCGCCTGCGGTTCACGCTCGCCTTTTCCATCGCGATCGGGCTCCTCATGGGACTCGGCTGGAAATCCGGCCTGCATTCGATCCTGATCCGCACGGTGCTGCTCGGGCTGATCGCGATGATCGTGTTCGGCGTATTCGAGCAATGGCCGAAGAAGACGCCGCGCTGGCTGCCGCGCTGGGTGCTCCAGGTCGTGGGCGTCGGCCTCATCATGCCGATCGCGACATTCACGATCTACGCGCTCTCGACAAAATCCGGCGCGCCGCCCTTCTGGGAAGTTCCGGATCGCATGGAGGGATTTTCGGCACTTACCTTCCTGGGGCTTTTCCTTGCTCCCTGGTGCGCTCTCGGCGCACTGGTGCGCCAGAAAGAGGCGCTCGCCCGCGAACAGGCACTCGCCTTCGATCTCGAGCGCAGCGAGTACGAGCGCCAGGCACTCGATGCGCGTCTGCACTTGCTCCAGGCGCAGGTGGCGCCGCATTTCCTCTTCAACACCCTCGCCAACGTGCAGGCGCTGGTCGACGCAGGCTCCCCGCAGGCCTCCGCCGTGCTCCGTAGCCTGGTCGCCTACCTGCGCGCCGCAGTTCCGCGAATCAACGAACCCGCCACGACACTCGGGCAGGAGCTTCAGCTCGTCCAGGCGTATCTCGAGCTGATGCACATGCGGATGCCCGATCGCCTGCAATTCGAGCTGCATGCGGATACGGCAGTGCTTGGGCTACGCTGCCCGCCGATGACTCTGCTGACACTCGTTGAAAACGCCGTGCGCCACGGGATCGACCCGAGCGAGGAAGGCGGCCGTATCGAAATCCACGCCGAGCAGGACGGTGAGCGTTGCCGCGTGCGCGTGAGCGACACGGGCGTCGGGCTTCGGGTCACCGGCTCCGGCCTCGGAACCGGCCTCGCGACGCTGAGGGAACGGCTTCAGCTCATTTTCGGCGACGATGCGCATCTCGAGCTGAAGGTTCAGCGCCCGCGGGGGGTCACGGCGGAATTGGATTTCCCGGCACAGCAGGCCACCGCCTGATGGGCACGCAGCCGACGGCCTTGATCGCCGACGACGAGCCGCTGCTCCGCGAGGCGCTCACGCTCCAGCTCGCGCAGGCCTGGCCGGAACTCCAGGTCGTCGCGCAGGCGCGAAACGGCCGAGAGGCGATCAAGCTGTTCGATGCCAAGCGGCCCGATATCTGCTTTCTCGACGTGCACATGCCGGGCGTGTCCGGCATCGAGGCGGCGCGCCACATCGGGCGCCGCGCGCATCTCGTGTTCGTCACCGCCTACGACCAGTACGCGGTGCAGGCATTCGCCCAGGGCGTGCTCGACTACCTGGTCAAGCCCGTGGAGCCGGCGCGACTCGCTGAAACCGTGTCGCGGCTGCAGGAACGGCTGCGAGCCGCACAACCCGCGTCGAACACCGATGCCTTGTTGCAGCAGCTCGCATCTGCAACTGCAGCGGGCGGCTGCGCCGCCTCACCTCCGCTGGATCCGCGCACAGGTGGGCCAGACACTGCGCATGATCGCCACCGACGACATCGACTTCCTGCGCTCCGACACCAAATACACCCGCATCGCCTGGCGGGGCGATGGCGGACAGCCCGCCGAGGCCCTGGTCCGCATCGCCTTGAAGGACCTCGCGGCTCAGCTCGATCCCGCGCAGTTCGCGCAGATTCACCGCTCCGCGGTCGTCAACCTGCGCGCGATCAGCCACCTCACGCGCAGCGACAACGAAACGGCCGAAATCCACCTGAAGGGCCGCCGGGAGACGCTGCCGGTCAGCCGCAACTACCTGCACCTCTTCCAGCAGATGTAGACTTCCGCGGGCGCCACGGCGCTTCAAGGGAGAAAGATCATGGCTGCAATCGCCTATCTCTACGGGCTCGTCTGCTACGTGCTTTTCCTGGGAACATTCCTCTACGCCATCGGCTTCGTCGGAAACTTCATCGTGCCGAAGTCCATCGATTCCGGCACGCCGGAGGCCTTCGGCACATCGCTGCTCATCAACGCCGTCCTGCTCGGCATCTTCGCGATCCAGCACAGCGTCATGGCGCGGCCGGGCTTCAAGGCCGTGTGGACGCGCATCGTGCCGAAGTCGGTCGAGCGCAGCACGTACGTGCTGCTCGCGAGCCTCGCGCTGATCCTGCTCTTCTCCCAGTGGCGCCCGATGCCGGACATCGTCTGGCAGGTGGACAATGAACTCGGCCGCATGGTCCTGTGGGCCCTGTTCGCGCTCGGCTGGCTCATCGTGCTGGCCAGCACGTTCCTGATCAATCACTTCGATCTGTTCGGGCTCCGCCAAGTGCATCTGAACATGAAGGGCGTGCCTTACACGGACCTCAAGTTCCGCATCGCGTACTTCTACAGGTTCGTGCGTCACCCCTTGTACCTCGGGTTCCTGATCGCATTCTGGGCGACGCCTGCGATGACCGTCGGGCACCTGGTCTTCGCGTTCGCGACAACGGCATACATCCTCATCGCGATTCAGCTCGAGGAGCGGGACCTGGTCAAATTTCATGGCGCCGCGTACGTGGAGTACCGCAAGAAGGTGTCGATGATCCTGCCGATCCCGAAGTAGGACCGGACCACTTGAAGGGGACGTTCCCCTTTAAAGGGGAACGTCCCCTTTAGAACTTGTCGATTTCGGGTCTCTCCAATCGACTATCCCGAGAAAACCACTTCAGGAGAGTCGACATGCCGTCCCAGGCCCGAATCACACCCTGCCTCTGGTTCGACAGCGAGGCTGAGGAAGCCGCGAATTACTACGTCGGGATCTTCAGGAACTCGAAGATCAAGAACATCGGCCGCTACGGCGAGGCCGGCAAGGAAAACCACGGCAAGCCGGCCGGTTCCGTCATGATCGTCGAGTTCGACCTCGACGGGCAGGCGTTCACGGCCCTGAACGGCGGGCCGATCTTCAAGTTCAATGAGGCGGTCTCCCTGCAAGTGCGCTGCAAGGACCAGGCGGATGTGGACTATTACTGGGAGAAACTCGGCGCCGGCGGCGACCCGAATGCGCAGGTCTGCGGCTGGCTCAAGGACAAGTACGGCCTGTCGTGGCAGATCGTGCCCGATGTCATCCCGAAACTGCTCGGCGACCAGAAATCCGCAGCCAGCCAGCGCGCGATGACCGAGATGATGCGGCAGAAGAAGCCGGACATCGCGGCCCTGCAGAAGGCCTACGATGGCTGAACATGCGAACACAGAAACAAAAAGCTGAGGCCTTCCGCGCGCTGCACGCCCGCAAGCAGGCCTTCATCATTCCGAATCCCTGGGATGCCGGCACCGCGCGGATCCTCGCGCGGCTCGGCTTCGAGGCACTGGCGACGACGAGCGCCGGGTTCGCGTTCTCGTCCGGAGTGCCGGATAACCAGGTCGGGCGCGAGCGCATGCTGGAGCACGTCGCCGTCATCGCCGAGGCGACGGACCTTCCCGTCAGCGCCGATCTCGAGAACGGATTCGGCGACGACGCGGAGACCGTCGCGGAAACGATCCGGCTCGCCGCCGCAGCGGGCGTGTCCGGCGGCTCCATCGAGGATTCCATCGACCGGCCGGGCGAGAAGGTTTATGAACTCGCGCACGCGGTCGATCGCGTTCGCGCGGCGGTGGAAGCCGCCCGTTCCTTGCCCTTCCCCTTCACGCTGACAGCGCGGGCGGAGAACTATCTCGTCGGCATCCCCGATCTCAAGGATACGATCCGCCGGCTTCAGGCCTACCAGGAAGCGGGCGCCGATGTGCTCTATGCCCCCTGCATCTCGACACGCGAGGAGATCACGGCGATCGTCGGCAGCGTCGATCGGCCCGTGAATTTCCTGATGGGCACGCAGCCGCAGCAGTTTTCCCTCGCAGAGCTCTCCGAGATGGGCGTGCGGCGCATCAGCGTCGGCAGCGCTCTCGCGACGACAGCACTCGGCGCCTTCCTGCGCGGAGCGCGCGAGATGAAGGAACGCGGCACGTTCACCTACGCCAGGGATTCCGCCGGCTTCGGCGAGATCAGCGAGCTGCTGAAGCCCTGACCGCCCTTCGTTCAAAGCTGCTTGCATCGCGACGGTCGATGTCCTATATTCACCCATATGGGTGAATATCGAAACTTGGCCATGGACAGGATTCTCGGCGCCGTCGCCGACTCGACCCGCCGGGCGATCCTCGCGCGTCTCGCCGCGGGCGATGCCCGGGTGACCGAGGTGGCCATCGATTTTCCGATCTCCCTGAATTCCGTGTCGAAGCATGTTCGCAAGCTCGAGCAGGCCGGCCTCATTCGACGCTCGGTGCGCGGCCGTGACCACCTGCTCTCGCTCAACGCCGCCCCGCTCGCCGAGGCGGCCGCATGGATCGCCCAGTACCGGCGCTTCTGGGAAGACCGCCTGGAAGCCCTCGACAAATTCGTAACGAAGAAACGCAAGAGCCCAAGGAAAAGGAAACCGTCATGAACGACGTCAACGTTCCAAAAGTCATCGTGCGACGCGAAATCGCCGCCTCCGCCCAGGAATTGTTCGATGCCTGGCTCGATCCCGCGAGTCTCGCGGTCTGGATGCGTCCGAGCGACACAAAGCGCTCGACGGTCAAGGTCGACCCGCGCGTCGGCGGCAATTTCGAGATCGTCATGCACACGCCTGGCGGCGCGGTTCCGCATACCGGCACGTACAAGGAAATCGACCGGCCGAGGCGCCTGGTGTTTACCTGGAACTCGCCGTACGCCCTCAACAACGACTCGCTCGTCACGGTCGAGTTCCGGCCGTCCCGCGGGGCGACCGAGATCGTACTGACGCACGAGGGCCTGCCGAGCGCGGACATGGCCGCGGCGCACACCAAGGGCTGGAGCGACATCCTCGTGCTCATCGCGGAAAACTACAGCGAGGCGCATTCGACCGCCTGACGCGCAGGTGTACGATGCGGGTGGATGCGGCTGTTCCTGCGGAATCTGGCATTCACCCTCATCGTGCCCGGCACGGTTGCCGTGTACGTGCCGCTCTATGTCACGCGCAATGAAGCGATCGGGCCGACGGGCGCATTGATTGCGGGGTCGGTGCTGATATTCCTGGGCGCCGCGATCTTGTTCGCCTGCCAATGGGATTTCGCGGTCTGGGGACGCGGCACGCCGGCGCCGATCGATGCGCCGCGGAAATTCGTCTCACGCGGCCTGTATCGCTACGTGCGCAATCCGATGTATCTCGGTGTGCTCGGAGCCATCCTCGGCTGGGCGGCCATATTCCAGTCGGCGAAACTGCTCTGGTATGCGCTCGGCGTCAGCATCAGCTTTCATCTGTTCGTGCTGATCTATGAGGAGCCGCATCTGCGTCGCGTCTTCGGCCGCGAATACGAGGACTATTGCGGGCGGGTCAACCGCTGGTGGCCGCGTCCCGTCCTATCGCCTCCGCAAGCAGACTAGCTGGCGGCGCGATAAAATTTCGCATCGTCCATTCCCCCGGCAAGGAGGCCAGGACTCATGCAGATCAAGTTTACGAGCGTCATGGTGGATGACCAGGCCAAAGCGCTCGAGTTCTACACGGACGTGTTGGGTTTCGTGAAACATGCGGATATTCCGTTCGGGGAATTCCGCTGGCTGACCGTGATCGCGCCGCAGGGCGTCGCGGGCGCCGAGCTGGTGCTCGAACCGATGGGTTTTCCACCGGCCAGGGCTTATCAAAAGGCGCTTTTCGATGCCGGCATCCCGGCCACGGCCTTCACGACGACCAATATCCAGGGCGATTTCGAGCGGCTCGGCAAGCGCGGCGTCAAGTTCCACGGCGAGCCACAGGTCATGGGCCCGGTTGCCGCGGTGCGCTTCGAAGATACCTGCGGGAACCTGATAAACCTCGTGCAGCCGCTCGACTGAACGCGGTCGGGACCACGCCCTCGCCGCCCCGGGTAAGATGGGCAAACCATGAGAGCGCAGGCGGGCCGGTCCGGCGCCGGCGACTTCGATTTCTTCATCGGCCGCTGGCAGGTTCACCACCGCCGCCTGAACGAGCGGCTGGCCGCTTGCAAGCACTGGACCGAGTTCGAAGGTCAATGCCAGACGCAGAAGATCCTGGGCGGCTTCGGCAACATGGACGACAACTACATCGGCCTCCCGAGCGGCGCCTATCGCGCGGTGACGCTTCGCACCTACAACCCGGAAACCCGCCAATGGACGATCTGGTGGCTGGATGGCCGCTATCCCGGATCGCTCGACAAACCGGTCGTGGGTGCCTTCAAGAAGGGCGTCGGGACGTTTTACGCGGATGACGAGTTAAAGGGCCGGCCGATCCGCATCCGATTCCTCTGGTCGATGCCCGCAAAAGGCAGGCCGCGCTGGGAACAGGCATTCTCCGCGGACAGCGGAAAGAACTGGGAGACGAACTGGGTCATGAACTTCACGCGGGACGCCTCATGAAGCATCACGGGCTCTCGCATGTTGCCCTCGCCGTCAGGGACGTCCGGCGATCGCTCGCGTTCTATCGGAAGGTTCTCGGCGTCGTTCCGGTTTACGCGGAAGAAGACTCGATCCAGGCTCAGACGCCGGGAACGCATGACGTGCTCGTCCTCGAGCGCGACCCGAAGCGTGCCGGGAAGAAAGGCGGCATCGCTCATTTCGGATTCCGGCTCGTGAAGCCGGTCCCCGTTGCGAGCATCGTTCGCCGGGTTCGAAGCGCCGGCGGAAAGGTCCTCAGCAAGGGCGAATTCGCACCGGGACTGCCTTATGTGTTCTTCGAGGACCCGGACGGATACGAAGTGGAAGTGTGGTACGAGACGCCGACCCCGGTCGATCCGAAGCCCGCGCGGAAGCGAAGGAAGGCCCCATGAAAGCGATCAAGCTTGTCGCGATTGCACTGGCCATGGGATGCGCGATCGCCGGTGTACCGGCAGCGACACCGGACGACGATGCATTGATCGGTCTCTGGTCTTACGAGACGAGGTTCGGCTCCCCGCTCAACGGCGAATTGACGGTCGTGCGCCGTGCCGACCAATGGCGCGCAGTCGTCGGCCAGGTGGAAACCGAATTCAAGCCGGAAGGCGATCGCATCCAGTTCGCGTTTCCGGGTGACGGCGGTCGCTTCCGTGGAAGACTCGACGATCAGTATATTCGCGGCTTCTGGATTCGCCCCGCAGCGACGAAAGACCCGCGCTTTCCCGCCGGTTCCAGCCAGGCCTTTGCAACTCCGCTCACTCTCTCCCGCACGGGCCAGCATACGTACATTGGCGTGCTGCGCCCGCTCGCCAATCCGTTCACGCTGTATTTGAAAGTCTTCCGGGACGAGGAAGGCGCACTCACGGCGGCATTCCGCAATCCCGAGCAGCATTCCCATGGCCCCGCCATGCAGTACCGCGTTGCGCAGGACGGTGACGCCGTGCATTTCACGGCCGGATCCGATCCCGCAAAGCCGGAATATCGGCTCGAAGCGAAATACCTGAGCGCCACCCAGCGCATCCGCATCGACTGGCCCGACGCGGGCGGCGAGATCGAGCTTGTTCGCCGCACTCCGCAGGAAGCAGCCAATTTCTTCCCGCGGCCGCCCGGCAGCGCGGCCTACGTCTATCGCGAGCCGCCCATCAGCGTGGACGGCTGGGAAACCGCGCGCGCGGGAGACCTGGGTCTCGACGAAGCTGCGATGACACGCATGGTCCAGTCGATCATCGACGGCGATCCGGCCGCGCGCCGCCCCTCGCTGATTCATTCCATGCTCGTCGCCTACCGCGGCAAGCTGGTCCTCGACGAATATTTTTTCGGATTCGAGCGCGACCAGACGCATGACTTGCGTTCCGCCGGGAAAACCTTTTCGTCGGTCCTGCTCGGTGCCGCGATCAAGGACGGCGTGAAGATCGGCCCCGAGACGAAGATCGTCGCAGTCATGTCCGCCAGGGCGCCATTCGCCAATCCGGACCCGCGAAAAGCCGGCATCACGCTCGCGCATCTCCTGACGCATTCCGCGGGCCTTGCCTGCAACGACAACGATGACGGCTCCCCGGGCAATGAGAACACGATGCAGTCGCAGACCGGTCAAACCGACTGGTGGAAATACACGCTCGATCTCCCGATGGCGCACGATCCCGGCACGCGCTACGCCTACTGTTCCGCGAACATCAACCTGGCGGGCGGCGCGCTCACGACCGCGACCGGAACCTGGCTGCCGGAGCTGTTCGAGCAGAAGGTCGCAGGACCGCTGCAGTTCCGCGAATGGCACTGGAACCTGACGCCGAACGACGAAGGCTATCTGGGCGGCGGTGCGTTCCTGCGGTCGCGCGACCTCCTGAAAGTCGGCCAGGCGTATCTCGATGGCGGCGTCTGGAAGGGCAAGCGCATCGTGAGCGCCGCCTGGGTCAAACAGTCGACGACACCACGCATCAAGATCACGCCGGCGACGACCGGCCTTTCCGCCGAGGATTTTGGGAATTCCTATTCCGAAGGAGAAGACGCCCTCGCCTGGCATCTCAACGGCCTGCGGGGGGGCGAGCGGCGTTACACGGCGTATGCGGCGTCCGGCAACGGCGGCCAGGTCCTGATCGTCGTGCCGGAACTTCAACTTGCGGCCGTCTTCACCGGCGGGAACTACCTGCAGGGCGGCATCTGGGGCCGCTGGGCCGACCAGTTGATCGGCGGCTTCATCGTTCCAGGGATTCAAAAAGGGGATTGAACCATGAGCGACGTCAATTGGTGGCGATTGACAGTGGGCGCGCTGATCGTTGCCGCCATCTGCTTCGTCAGCGATGGCTTTCTGCATCAACGCCTGATCACTGAACAATGGGAAGCGCTGATCGCGGCGCTCGGCGTCAGCATGAAGGAGCACGCCGGCTGGAGCATGATCTATTTCGTGCTCTTCGAGCTCGGGCGCGGCTTCCTGACACTATTCATCTACGTGCTGCTGCGGCCGCGCCTGGATCCGGGCGTGAGAACCGCCGCCTGGGCCGGACTCGTCGCCTGGGTCGCGTATTCGTTCACCGGGCCCGTGCAGTTCATTCCGCTAGGTTTCTACAGCGAGGAACTGTGGGTCTCGGCCGGAGCGTATCAGCTGGTCGCCTCGATCATTGCGGCCATCGCCGGTGCAGCGGTTTACAAGGAGGCACAGTCATGATTTGCGACCCATCATCCAGGCCGATCGTCACCCTGCTGATTGCGGCTTGTTGCGCCTTTGGCGTGACCGCGAGCGCCGACGTCGTGACCGAGTGGAACGCCAGAGCGGCCGAAATTGTCGCCGCCGCCAAGATGGGAACACCTGTCACCAATCGCGCGATGGCGATCGTGCAGACAGCCGTGAACGAAGCGGTGAAATCGTCGACGGATTCCTCGCAGGAGGCCGCGGTTGCCGCTGCCAATCGCGCGGCACTGTCGGCACTGGTGTCCTCGCAGAAGGAGGCAATCGAAAGCGCGTACCAGAAAGCGATTGCTTCGATCGGGGATGACGCCGCAAGACAGGCCGGCATCGCCGCCGGCGAAAAAGCCGCGGCGCAGGTGATCGAGCGGCGCGCCGGCGATGGCGCCGCGGCCCCCGAGAACTACCGGCCGGCGACTGCCGCGGGAGTCTACGTTCCGACGACGATTCCCGTGGTGCCCCAATGGCCGCAACGCAAGCCCTGGATGCTCGAGAGTCCGTCCCAGTTCCGCCCGGGCCCGCCGCCTTCGCTCGACAGTGAACGCTGGGCACGCGACTACAACGAGGTCAAGTCGCTCGGCGCGAAGGAAGGATCGACCCGGACGGCGGACCAGACCGAGATCGCGCGCTTCTGGGAAGCGACCTTGCCCGCGATCTATTTCGGCGTCGTGCGATCAGTCGCCGATCAACCGGGTCGCAACCTCGAGCAAAATGCGCGCCTGTTCGCGGCCGTGACCCAGGCCATGGACGACGCCATCATCGCCGTGTTCGACGCCAAGTATCACTACGGTTTCTGGCGGCCGATCACGGCGATTCGCAACGGCGACCGGGACCGGAGCGACGCGACCGAGCGCGATGCCGGCTGGTCCCCGTTCATCGAAACGCCGATGCACCCCGAATATCCCTGCGCGCACTGCATTCTTGCCGCGACCGTCGGCACCGTGGTGCAGGCCGAGATCGGGGATGGTCCGACGCCGACGCTGACAACGACCAGCTACCTGGTTGAAGGCTCGAAGCGGAGCTGGAAATCCACGGAGGAATTCATCCAGGAAGTCGCGGTCGCGCGCATCTACGACGGCGTGCACTACCGTAATTCGTCGGAAGTCGGCACGGCGATGGGACGCAAGGTCGGGGCGCTCGCCGCCAAGACACACTTCGGGTCCCAGTAGCCGATGCGCACGGCGATGGCGATCGCTGTCGGTCTGATCGCCCTCGCCGCTTGCGACATCGCGACCGATCCGGCCACGCGGCTCGCTTACGATATCGAAGCCGCCGTGAACCGCCTCGGCAACGAGAACGGCGCAAGCGACACGATCCGCCACGCCACGCCGTCGAAATCCGGCGAATGCGCCGGGCCCTACAAGGTCCAGCTCGACCAGGTGGGCGCCATGATCGTCTGGTGCATGGATGCGGCCGGCGCGCGGTCATCGTGGATGTCCGCTAGCAATTCTCCGGGCGCCAGGCGCCGCAAGGACGATGCAACATGAAAAAAGTCTCCTGGTTCACACGGTTCGCGAAGAAGACGGCACAACTCAGCGGCAGTCCGGCGGCGTTCACGCTGGCAGCTGGCTCAATTCTTGCCTGGTTGATCACCGGCCCGATTTTCGGCTTCAGCGAAACCTGGCAATTGGTCATCAATACCGGAACCACCATCGTCACGTTCCTGATGGTGTTCTTGATCCAGAACACGCAGAACCGGGACACGGCTGCCATTCAGATCAAGCTCGACGAGCTGATTCGCGTCACGAAGGGGCACAATGCCCTGATGGATCTCGAAGAGCTGGATCAGGAGGAGCTAGACGCGTTTCGCGCCAAGTACGAAAAGCTCGCCGCCGCTGCAAGGAAGCGTACGGATCAAGGGGTCAAGGACACCGACAGTCCCGAGCCGTGAGTCATCGGTGAGCGTATTCTATCGGCAGTCCGATTGATGGAAACTCAAAGGGAGATTCGAAAATGAAGAAGGAACGCATTGTTGCAACGACAGTCACGGGCGCCCTGCTGTTGGGTGCCGTCGCGGCGCTGGCGCAGGATCCGGTCAAGGCGAATCCCGAGATAAACAAGCTGGTCTTCGAGAACGATCGCGTGCGTGTTTACGAAGTCAATAACCCGCCGGGCGGAGCGCAAAAAATGCATTCGCATCCTGCACATGTCGTGTACTTCATGGATGCAGGCAAGGCGAAGTTTACCGGCGCAGATGGCAAGGTGACGGAAGCTGCGATCAAGGCTGGCGAAGCACTCTGGAGCGATCCTGTGACACATAGCGTGCAAAACACCGGAACTACGCCACTGCGTGCGGTCGTCGTGGAATTGAAGGACGCAGCGAAGTAACAGTCCGGCGGAGTTGAACTCATGCGATTTGGGCGACAATTACCTGCCTCTGGCGCTTGGTGATTGGCTGTGGGTGATGATCAAGAAGGCGATTTTCGGCACTTCACTCTGGAGCCTTGTCTTGCCGATCGCCGGCTGCGCCATGCTGGTCGCGATCTGGGAGCGCCCGCTCGGCTGGATGCTGCTCGCGTTCGTCGTTCTCATCCTGGTCGCTGCGGTCTTTGCGGCCGTGCACCATGCGGAAGTCATCGCGCTTCGGGTCGGCGAGCCTTTCGGCACGCTGGTCCTCGCGCTCGCCGTGACCGTCATCGAGGCCACGTTGATCGTCACGCTGATGCTCGCCGGCGGCGAGGCCACGAGCGCGCTGGCCCGCGACACGGTCTACGCGACCGTGATGATCATCTGCAACGGCGTCGTCGGCCTCTGCCTGCTGCTCGGGGCCTTGCGCTATCGCGTGCTCGAGTTCCGGGTCGAGGGCACGAATCCGGTGCTGTCGGTGTTGGCAACGCTCGCAACACTAAGAGATCGCTTTGCTGGCCCTGACGCTCCTGATCTCCGCGATGACCTTGTCGCGCGGACGAGCGCAGGTGTTGCAGGGCGCAGTGCACCTCGTGCTATTCGTGGTGTTTCTGTTCCTGGCCGTCATTCCATGAGGAACAAGGATATGTTCACTCGAACTCTCGTCATGGTCGTCGTTTCGCTGTTTGCCCTCGTAGCCTGCGAACGCGCAGGCGATCAGAAACCCGCGCCGTCGCCGGCCGCACTGCCCGAGCAGGCCGCGCGACCGGCGCCCGCGAAGGCGAACGCCTCCTTCGTCAACCGAGTCTGGACGGTCGCCGAATCGAAGCAGGTGGCGCCGGGCGAAGTTCGCGTTTTCCTGTCGGACGGCACGCTGGTCATGACCTCCCCTCACGCAGCGCCAGCGTTCGGAAAGTGGCGTTATGGCGACGGCCGCCTGACGATCATCGAGGAAGGCCTGGAATACCCGGTCGACATCCTTGCCCTGGACGAGAACGCGTTCCGGATCCGGATGCTGAGCCCCGGCGAGCCGGTCGAGATCCTGTTTGCGCCGGCGGAAGAGGTTTTACCGGAATCGGTTGGGGCCACGCGGCAAGTCAATGTCGCGCAGGAACCGGCGCAACCGCCCGTTCCCTTGTGGGGCACGGCATGGCGGCTCGAAAACCTCGCGGGCGCCGGCGTTCTGGATCGCGTGCAGGCGACGCTCGAGTTCCCGTCGGAAGGCCGGGCGAGCGGCAGCGGCTCCTGCAACCGCTTCAACGGCGTCGTCACCGTCGAGGGCAGCACCATCCAGTTCGGCGGACTCGCGACGACGCGGAAGGCCTGCCTGGACGCGGTGATGCGGCAGGAAGACGCGTACTTCGCGGCGCTGCGGGACGCGCTGCGCTTCGAGATCGACGGACAGACGCTGCGCATCCACACCGCGGACCGGCCCGAGCCGCTCCGCTTCGTCGCGACCGAGGCGACTGCGCAACGTCCCGCGGAGTCGATACAACGCGCCGCCGTGTCGGCGACCCCGGCGCTGATGGGCATCTGGACCGTGGTCGCGCATCACAACCCGGGCGTCAGCGCCTTGAGCAACGACGCGGCAAGGGCGCGCTACGGTGAAACCGTGCGACTCACCGCCGGCGCGGCGATTTCTGCTGGCAACCGCTGCGGCGAACCGAAATATGCGGCACGCCAGGTACCGGCAACGTCCTACCTCGCGACCGAGTTCAAGCTTTCGCCCGGCAGCCTGAAGCCGCTCGCCGGCCGGAACCAGGTCCAGCTGATGGAAGTGTCGTGCGGCGGTGCAGCCTGGACTGCGCTCGGCGCGAAGCTGCTCGAGATCAACGCCGAACGCGCGCTCACGCCCTGGGACGGAGCCTTCTTCGAACTGGCCCGCGATCGCGATTTCCGGGCGATCGGACAGGAGCCCGGCTGGCAGCTCGAGATTCGCAAGGGCGCCGAGATGCGCCTGACCTATGATTACGGCAAGAGCATGGCCGTCACGCCGGCACCCAAAGTGCTGGTGGATTCGAGCTCGGGCAGGCGGACCTATCACGCGGTCAGCGAAGCGAACGATCTCAATGTCGTGATCGTGCCCGTGCCCTGCAACGACTCGATGAGCGGAAAGCCCTTCCCGTCGACCGTGTCGGTCACGCTCAACGGGCGAACGTTCCGCGGCTGCGGCGAGGAACTGGCGACGCCTTTCGAGGGATAGCGGCGGGCCGACAGGGGGGAGCAGACATGACCACGATCCGGCGGACGCGAAGGCGCGTCCTGCAAACCATGCTCGCGACACCGCTGCTCGCGGGCGTCGGCACGACGATCCGGGCCTTCGGCCAGGAAGAGGACGCGATCATCGCCTCGGCCGACAAGGCGCTCGACGTCTTCGACTTCGAACGCGTCGCACGCGCGAAGTTGCCCCCCGCGCATTTCGGGTACCTTGCGACCGGCGTCGACGGCGACGCGACGCTCCACGCCAACACCGCAGGCATCGCGAATTACAGCCTGCGGGTACGCCGGATGATGGACGTGCGGAACATCGACATGTCCGTGAATCTCTTCGGCACGAGCTGGGACTCGCCCATCGTCCTGGATCCCGTCGGCAGCCAGCGCGCGTTTCACCCGGACGGCGAACTGGCGACAGCGCGTGCGGCCCGGTCGAAGAAGCATCTCCAGATCCTGTCGACGGTTGCCTCCACCAGTGTCGAAGACGTCACCGCCGCCCGCGGCGCGCCCATCTGGTATCAGCTCTATCCCACCGATCAGTGGGCCGTCACGCAGGGGCTCGTGCGCCGCGCCGAGGCGGCGGGTTGCCCCGTGCTCGTGCTGACCGTGGACCTGCAGGGTGGATCGAACCGCCTGACGCTCGCGCGCTCGATCCCGCGCGATTCGCGCGATTGCACGGCCTGCCATACGACCGACCGGACACGGCTCAGCGGCTTCATCACCGGCAAGCCGATGTTCACCGGTCTCGACATCTCGGCGGTCACCGACCTGACGCCGATCGACATGACCTGGGATTATCTCGAGCGGCTCCGCGACATCTGGCCGCGAAAGCTCGTCGTCAAGGGCATCGTGACGCGTGAGGACGCGGAACTTGCCGTCGATCACGGCGTTGACGGCCTCGTCGTCTCGAATCACGGCGGGCGCGCCGAAGACAGCGGCCGCGCGTCGATCGACAGTCTCGAAGAAGTGGCCGCGGGCGTCAAAGGCCGCGTCGCGCTCCTCGTCGATGGCGGCTTCCGCCGGGGCACGGACATCTTCAAGGCGCTTGCGCTCGGCGCGTCAGCAGTCGCTATCGGGCGTCCTTATATCTGGGGCCTGGCGTCGTTCGGGCAGGAAGGTGTCGAAAGAGTCCTCGACCTCTTGCGAAACGAGCTGCTGACCACCATGCGGCAGGCAGGGACGCGAAACATCGCCGAGATCACCCGGTCTCATGTGGTGGATAACCGGCGCGGACGTTGAAATAAAACCCCTCGCCGGCATGTCTACTGCGTGAGGCGGTTTCACGTCCCGGCAAGGAAATACTGATGCTTCTGGCTCTTCTGGCATTCCTGGGCGGCGTGCTGACGATCCTCAGCCCCTGCGTCCTCCCGGTCCTGCCATTCGCGTTCGCCCGCAGCGACCAGCCGTTCACCCGGAGCACGCTGCCTTTGCTGCTGGGAATGGCGCTGACCTTTGCCGCGATCGCAACCCTCGCGGCGGTCGGCGGCGGCTGGGCCGTGCAGCTCAATTCCGTGGGCCGCACCGTGGCGCTGATTGTGCTGGCGCTGTTTGGTGTCACGCTGCTCTCGAGACGAGCGGCCGATCTGGTCACCCGTCCTTTCGTGGCCTTCGGCAATCGCATCGTTCAAGCCGCCGGCAACAGTGCAACACCGGTCATGCTGCAATCCGCGCTGCTCGGTGTCGCGATGGGATTTCTATGGGCCCCCTGCGCAGGCCCGATTCTCGGCCTGATCCTCACCGGCGCCGCCCTCAGCGGCCCGAGTACGCAGACGACGATTCTGCTGTTCGCCTACGCGCTCGGCGCGGTCGTTTCGCTCGCCGTCGCTGTCCTGATCGGCGGCCGTGTGTTCGCGGCGCTCAAGCAATCGCTCGGCGCCGGCGAATGGATCCGCCGCGGTCTCGGTGTGGCGGTACTCATCGCGGTCGTCGCCATCGCGCTCGGCTGGGACACCGGCGTGCTGACGCGCCTCTCGTCCAGCAACACGAACCGCATCGAGCAGGCGCTGCTCGACGCCTTGCCTGGGAGCACGGCGGAAGCCGGCAAGCCGCTCAGCACCACAACCGCCGCAGGAAATACGGATGGCGAACTCCCGGTGCTCGGCTGGTTTCCATCGCTCGACGGAGCCCACACCTGGTTCAACTCGCAGCCCCTCACGACGCAAGGCCTGCGCGGCAAGGTCGTGCTCATCGATTTCTGGACTTACTCCTGCATCAATTGCCTTCGCGCGATGCCCTACGTCAAGGCCTGGCATGAGCGCTACAAGGATCACGGTCTCGTCATCATCGGCGTCCACACGCCCGAGTTCGCATTCGAGAAGGACGAGAGCAACGTGCGCCGCGCGGCGCAGGACCTCGGCGTGAGCTACCCGGTCGCCCTCGACAACGACTACACGATCTGGCGCGCGTTCAAGAATCGCTACTGGCCCGCGCACTACTTCATCGACGCCAATGGACTGATCCGTGGCCAGCATTTCGGCGAGGGAAAGTACGACGAATCCGAGCAGCTGATCCGCCGCCTGCTCACGGATGCCGGCCAGCGAGACCTGCCGTCGTCGGCGAGCGAGATCCGGGCCGAGGGCGTTCAGAGCGCCGCGGACCTTGGCAATGTCGCATCGCCTGAGACCTACGTCGGTTACAGCCGCGCCAAAGACTTCATTTCACCCGGCGGATTTGAGCGAACCTGGTCAAAACAGTATTCCGCGCCGGACGAATTGCAACGCAATCAATGGGCGCTCGCGGGCCAGTGGACGGTTGGCCCGGAGGACGCCGTTCTCGATGCGCCGGGCGGCCGCATCACGTTCAGATTCCACGCGCGCGATCTGCACCTCGTGCTCGGATCGGCGAAAGCCGGCATGCCTGTCCGCTTCCGGGTAACACTCGACGGCCAGGCCCCGGGTGCGGACCGCGGCATGGACATCGATGCCGGCGGCCACGGCGTCGTCGGCGAGCAGCGTCTGTATCAGCTCATCCGCCAGTCCGGGGATGTGAGCGACCGTACTTTCACCATCGAATTCCTGGACGCCGGCGCGCAGGCGTTCGCATTCACGTTCGGTTGATTGCAGGACTCCGACATGACCCACTCACGCAGAAACTTTCTCCTGAACTCGCTCGCGGCCACGGTGTGCCTGGCCTGCGACAACCGCGCCGCCAGCGGGGCGACGCCGTCGAAGCCGGCGCGCAGCGCCACGGTAAACATCGAGAATTTTTCCGTCGCCGGCGCGAGCGAAGGCCAGGTCACGGTCGCGCGCGTCGTCAAGACGGATGAGGAATGGCGCAAGCAGCTCGCGCGGGACTCCTATGTCGTGACGCGGCAGTCCGGAACGGAACGGCCGTTCTCCGGACAGTACGACAAGGAGTACGGCGACGGCCTCTACCGCTGCATCTGCTGCGACACCGCGCTCTTCGACTCGAAGACGAAATTCGATTCCGGCACCGGCTGGCCGAGCTTCTGGAAAGCGATTTCGAGCCGCAATGTCCTCGAAAGATCAGGCAACCGATCCGGCATGCTCGGAGCGGAAACCGGCTGCGCCCGATGCGACGCGCATCTTGGCCATGTCTTCAGCGACGGGCCGCGCCCGACCGGATTGCGCTACTGCATGAACTCGGTCGCGTTGAAGTTTGTCCCACGAGGTACGTGATATGCGGATGACTCTTGCACTACTGCTCGCGATGCCGCTCCTTTGCGGCGCGGCCACTCCGGCAAAGCCAGTGGACGCGACGCAGACCGCCGTGCTCGCGGGGGGCTGCTTCTGGGGTGTCGAAGCCGTTTTCGAGCGGGTTCGCGGCGTTCAAAAGGTGGTGTCCGGCTATGCCGGCGGCGACAAGAAGACGGCGAACTATCCCGCCGTCGGAACCGGGCTGACCGGTCATGCCGAGTCGGTGCAGATCACTTACGACCCGAAAGCAGTGTCCTATGCCGAGATCCTCCGGATTTTCTTCGCGGTCGCTCATGATCCGACGCAACTCAATCGCCAGGGTCCGGACACGGGGCCGCAGTATCGTTCGGCAATCTTCTATGCAAACGATGCGGAGCGCGACCTCGCGCGCTCGTACATCCGGGAGCTCGACAAGTCCGGCAAGTTCCGCGGCGAGATCGTCACGCGCGTGGATCCTCTGAAAGTGTTCTATCCCGCGGAGAACTATCACCAGGACTACATCGCCAAGAACCCGAACAATGCGTACGTCGTATACAACGACCTGCCCAAGATCCGGAATCTCAAGCGCCTGTATCCCGAGTACTATCGGGAGATCGCCCAGAGATAGAGCGCATCGCGACGCAGGTTCATGACGACGCCGCAGGAACCCCTCTTCTTCGAAAATGCGGCGGCGCTCCGGCGCTGGTTCGCGAAGCACGCCGCCACTTCGACAGCGCTCGCCGTCGGCTTCATGAAGAAGGGCACCGGTGTTCCAAGCATCACCTGGCCCGAGGCGGTGGACGAGGCGCTCTGCGTCGGCTGGATCGACGGCGTGCGCCATCGCATCGACGACGCGCGCTACCGGATCCGGTTCACCCCGCGCAGAGCCGGCTCGCACTGGAGCAACATCAATATCCGCCGCGTCGCGGTACTCAAGAAAGCCGGCCGCATGAAGGCTGCGGGCCTCGCGGCATTCAAGGCAAGAAGCAAGGCCAAGTCCGGCCGGGCGTCGTATGAACAGCGGACCGCCGCGAAGCTTTCATCGCAGGACATCAAGCTGTTCACGCGAAATGCAGCCGCGTGGGGCTACTACGGCACTGTGCCGCCGGGCTACCGGCAACTCGTCACGTTCTGGGTTACCAGCGCCAAGAGACCCGACACGCGCGAGAAGCGGCTGCGGAGGCTCATCGACGCCTGCGCCAAGGGCCGACGTCTCAGTTAATATCCTCCGCAACCATGTACGGAACGAAAAATCGATACGCGCGCACCGCGCTGTGCCTGGCCGCGGCCCTCGGCCTGACCCCGCCCGCGCTTGCCCAGGAATACCAGCCCTACGCGACGCCGAAGATCACCGTCGAACAGTGGAAGAATTACGCCGCGCAGGTCCGCCAGAGTTTCGATTCGACGGCGGAAGTCCTGAAGGGCAAGAATCTCATCGCCTTTTCGGACATGCGCTCGCGGACTTTCTACATCTTCACGACCAAGGACCACCCGGCCCATCCGGCGTGGATCACGCGCCAGATGTTCGAGGAGGGCGGCCAGGTTCACGTGCGCCAGATCGGCTACTTCGCGGGCTCGGAAGAGGAGTTCGCCAAGCTGTTTCGCGACTACCAGCAACGGAACCAGCAGCTGCAAGAGGACGTGGAGCGACGGAATCGATGAAGGCTTCATGCAGGCGCTGATCTTCGATCTCGACGGCACCCTGATCGACACGGTTTACGCCCACGTGTTCGCGTGGCAGCGGGCGTTCGCGGAGAGCGGTCTCGCCATCGATGGATGGCGCATCCATCGGCGCATCGGCATGAGCGGCGGTCTCGCCGCGCGCGCGGCTGCCCGCGAGCTCGGGCGCGAGATCACGGCGGCGGAGGAAGAAGCACTGCTGAAGCGCCACGGCGAACTGTTCCGGCAATTCCTGCCCGAACGCCGCCCTCTTCCCGGAGCCATCGACCTGCTGCGCTCCTTGCGCGCCCAGAACATTCCATTCGGAATCGCGACTTCCGGAAGTCGACCGGAAATCGACCTGTCGCTCGAAGCCCTCGGCATCGGCCCGGAGACCGTCGTGATCGAGCGTCGCGACGTCAAGCGCGCGAAGCCGGAGCCCGATCTGTTCCTGGCGTGCCAGGCGAAGCTCGGAGTGCCGGTCAATGAGTGCTACGTCGTCGGCGATGCCGTCTGGGACCTGCTGGCGGCCCGGCGCGCGGGCATGCTGAGCGTGGGACTGTTGAGCGGCGGCTACGGAGAAAACGAGTTGCTCGCCGCTGGCGCGTATCGCGTCTATCGCGATGCGGCCGTTCTGCACCGCTCACTCGATGAGCTGGGCGTCCTGCCTTGATTGTCTAGCCAGTGCTGCCCGCGAATCGCTTCGCAATCCGCTCGCGCTCGAAAGTGTCCACGACATAGTCGACGAATACCCGCGTCTTGGCCGCCAGGAGCCTGCGGCCGGCATAGTAGAGTTGAATCGATCCGGCGTCGGCGTACCACTTCGGAACCAGTCGGACTAATGTGCCAGCTTCCAGGTGCACAAGTGCATCGGGCACGGAGAGCATTGCCACGCCCAGTCCCAGCAAGGCCGCGCGTGAAATCGCCGCTGGGTCGTTGAACACCAGGTGCTCGCGCATCTCCACCGTCATTTGCTGGCCGGCTACATCGCGCATCATCCACTGACGAATGCGGCCGGTGCGCGATGAGCGCATTTGAATGCTTTCGAAATCGCGCAGATCGCCGGGATCCACCGGTTTCCGCCGGCCATTGAGGTAAGCCGGCGAAGCGACGGCGACGATATGAGCCGGCGCCAGTGGCCGCGCCACCGGCCGGGCGTGAGCTCGAAGCCGCCGCCAATCGCCGCGTCATAGCCCTCCGCGATCAGATCGACCTGACGATTCTCGAATCGCCAGTCAAGTCGGATGCGCGGATAGCGCGCCAGGAATCCCGGCACCAGCGGCAATAGGTAATCCATCCCGAAGTTCAGGGGCATGCTGATCTTCAGCAGACCACCGGGTTCATCGCGGTCGGTAGTAACGGCGGCGATTGCAGCCTGCACGCCCTCGAGATGCGCGCGCACGGTCTCCAGGAAATTCTCGCCCGACTCGGTGAGCGTGAGCCGGCGGGTGCTGCGATGGAACAGGCGCACGCCCAGGTTGCGCTCGAGCATGGCTACATTGCGGCTCACCGCGGCGGGGGTCAGTCCAAGCTGACGAGCCGCCGCGGAGAACCCGCGGCACTCCGCGCTTCGAACGAATGCCTCGAGATTCGCCAGGCTTTCCACGATTTTACCTTCAAGCGATGCTTGAAATTGAATTCAACCATTACCTGCTACCTGAGGTCGAGTCCAGATTTTAGGCTGGGTCCCGCCAAAGGAGAGAACTCACATGGACATCGGCATCATCGGCGCAGGCAACATCGGATCCGCTTTTGCGCGCGCCCTGGCCCGCGCCAGGATCCCGGCGGTCATCGCCAATCGCCGCGGCCCGGAATCCCTGCATTCCCTCGTCGTCGAGCTCGGCCCGACGATCGCGGCGGGAACGCGGGAGCAGGCGGCCAGTGCAGACATTGTTCTGGTCGCCGTGAACTGGTCAAAGCTCCCCGCCGCGCTCGAGGGCTTGCCGGCATGGAACGGGCGCATCGTGATCGATGCCAACAATCCGATCGAGCAGCCGCTGTTCCAGCCTGCCGACCTTCACGGTCGCGTCTCGAGTGAAATCTTCGTCGATCTCGTGCCGGGCGCGAGGGTGGTCAAGGCATTCAACCACCTGCCGTCTCCACTGGTCGCGGGCGATCCGCGCGCCGAGGGCGGCCAACGCGTGCTGTTCTATTCCGGTGACGACGCGCACGCGAAAGCGGACGTCGCCGAACTGATCGAGCGCCTCGGCTTCTTCGGACTCGACCTGGGTCCGCTCGCCGTGGGCGGAAAGCTCGCGCAGTTCCCGGGCGGACCGCTGCCCGTGCACAACCTCGTCAAGTTTTGATTGAACCCATTCACTGGAGAACCGACATGACCCGCGCCGCCAAGACCGGTCTAGATGCTCTGCTCACGCCTGAAGACAGCGTGCTCGTGCTGATCGACCACCAGCCCTTTCAGTTCGCTAACTTGCACAGCCACGAACCCTCCATGGTGGTCAACAACGTCGTGGGACTGGCCAAGGCAGCCAAGGTTTTTGGCGTCCCGACGATTCTCACCACGGTGCTGGAGGAGCGCGGCGGCTATCTGATCAAGGGCCTGCAGGATGTTTTCCCCGAGCAGAAGCCGATCAACCGGACGTTCATCAATACCTGGGAGGATCGCCGCGTCGTCGACGCGGTCAAGGCGACCGGTCGCAAAAAGTTGATCCTGGCTGCCCTATGGACCGAGATCTGCCTGGCGATGCCCGCAATCCAGGCATTGGGTGAAGGCTGGGATGTCTACATCGTCACCGATGCCTCGGGGGGCGTTACGGCCGAGGCCCACGACATGGCTGTGCGCCGGATGGTGCAGGCCGGCGCGATCCCGATCACATGGATGGCAGTGACGGGCGAGTGGCAACGCGACTGGGCTCGCGAAGCGAGCGTGCCGGGGTCGGCGGAAATCCTGTCGATGCACGGCGGCGGTACCGGCATTGCATTGGCCTGGGAACTGCAACTGCTAAAGACAGCGGGCGGCGCGTAAATCCCTCAGTCGATGCGTTCCAGCACTTTCCATGAGCCGGCGCTCAGCGCCGTGATCTTTCCCGATTTGTCTGCGGCGAACCCGATGCGCGAGCGCCCGTCGGCCCCGACGAAATAGAGCGGGCTGACCTCGACCCAGCGGTCACCCCAGATGGCGATCGTGCCGTCGTCGTTCGCCTCGACTTCGAAGTCCTGCACGTTCGGCCCGCCGCCGGGACAGGTGTGGCAGAAAATATTCGCGCGATACTTGCCCGCGAAGCGCTTGAGTCCGGCCGCCTTCTTCGGATCCGGGACCGGCACCTTCACCTCGCGCTTGTCCGGAAAGTAGCGATCGAGAATCGCCTTCCGGACGTCGTATCGCAGGTTGTTGCTCTCGAGGTGATGGACGATGAAGAAGCCGATGCCCTCGTCGGGCATGAGCGTCAGCAGCGTACTGAAGCCGCCGATGTCGCCGCCGTGCTGGATGATGCGGAGGCCGTTCAGGTCGTCTTCCTGAAATCCCAGGGTCCAGCCGGGCAGCAGGGGATGAATCGTCGCGCGGCGGCGGTGCATCAGCTCAGTCGTCTTCTCGCTCAGGATGCGGCTCTCGCCGTAACGGCCGCCCTGGAGGTGGGCAGACATGAACTTTCCCATGTCCTCGGCCGTGCTCAGGATCCCGCCCGCGGGCGGCGTCTGGTAGATCTCGTAGGGAACCGGTTCAAGCTTGTCGTCGTCCAGCTCGTAGGCGGTCGCCAAGACGCTCGTGTCAGCGGGCACCGTGATCGAAGTCCGCGTCATGCCGAGCGGATCCCAGATCCGGCGCCGGAGAACCGTCTCGAACGGCAGATCCGCCATGTCTTCGACGATCAGCCCGGCGAGCGACATGCCGTAGCTTGAATAGCTGGTGACATCTCCTGGCGGATGGACGCGCACCAGCCGGTCCGACAGGAACTTGCCGAGCGGCATCAACTCGCTCGCCGAACTCGACGCGCCGCCCTGGCAATTCGTCGAAGCCCGCCGTGTGCGACAGCAGGTTCGCCATCGTCACGGGTTGCGGATAGGTCGGCGGCACCTTCGCCGATTCGAGATAGCGATTGACGTCGGCGTCGAGGTCGACCTTGCCGCTGTCGACGAGCTGCATGGCCGCCGTCGCGGTGAATACCTTGCTGACCGAGGCGATCGGAAAGATCGTCTTGTCCGCCGTGAAGGCACGGCCGGATTTCAGGTCCGACTTGCCGTAGCCTTTCGCGAATACGACCGAGCCATTCCGCACCAGGATGAATGCGGCGCCCGGAATCTGCTCCTCCGCCATGCCGGCGGCCATCGCGGCGTCGACGAACTGTTCGAGGCCTTCGAAGTCATCCGCGGCCCGGCCCGGCGCGCTGCAAACCGCGAAGACAAGCGCCAATGCAGCCGCCACTTTCATGCGCATAGGCCAAGTATCGTATTATTTCGGTTCTCAATCCCAGGAAGATTCCCATGACCCGCAGGATGCTGGCCGCTGTACTCGCGTTTGCGATGTGGATGCCCGCGCACGCCGACATCACCATCAAGGCGACGGGCACCGGCAAGGGGCTCGGCATGTCGGGCACCATTCCCAGCACCACCTATATCAAGGGCCTGAAGATGCGTGTCGAATCGGTGCTGGGTAAAAAGGCCAGCACGACGATCTTCGACGTCGAGAACCAGAAAATGTACGTGCTCGACGACAAGAAGAAGGAAGCCGACGTGTGGGACATGGCCACCTTCGCCGCGGAGCTTTCGAAATCCGTCGCGCCGGAAGGCGCGCGGACATCCATCAGGCCGAACGGCCAGACGAAGACGATCGCCGGCCAAACCGCTGCAGGCCATGACATGGAGATCGTCGTGCCCGCGACCGTCGGCGGCGCCGAAGGGATGACGATCACCGTCTTGCTGAACGGCGTGGCGTGGATCGTGAAGGACGCACCGGGCACGGCGGAATACGCCGCCTTCTACCAGGGTGCCGTCGACAAGGGTTGGATATTCAGCGACCCGCGCGCAGCCAAAGGATCCCCGGGGCAGGCCAAGGCAATGGCAGCGATGTACGCGGAGTTCGCGAAGCTGGGCGGCGTGCCTTACGAATCGCAGTTCGACATCAAGTTGCAGGGCGAAGGAATGATGGGCGGCCTGATGTCCAAACTCAGCGGCCTGACGATGTCCACGACCACGGAATCCGTCGAAACAAGCCCGGTCGCTGACGATCTGTTCCAGCCGCCGGCGGACTTACAAACTGAATCCGCAGTAGCAGCCGCCGCGCTGACGACAGCGCGCTACCAGGGATACGGCTCGCCGGTGTAGTTCAGGAACTTGCCGGAGTCGTCCTGCCGCAGCGCCGCAATCACTGATCGCATCGCCTTGATGCTCTCGGCCGGCGAGATCGTGCCGCGCGGGCCGCCCATGTCCGTGCGCACCCAGCCGGGATTCATCACGACGCAGGTGATGCCGCGCGACGCGAGATCGAGCGCGAGGCTTCGCACCACCATGTTCACCGCCGCCTTCGAGCTGCGGTAAGCATAGGAGCCGCCGCTGGTGTTATCCGCCAGCGATCCCATGCCGCTCGTGATCGTGACGATCCGCTTGAGGTCGCTCTTCGCGACATTCTCGACGAAGGCCTCGACGACGCGCATCGGGCCCAGCGTGTTCGCGTCGAGCACCCGGGCCCAGCCCGCGTAGTCGAGGCTGCCGATGCCGTCGCCGCGTGGACCCATGACGCCCGCATTGTTCAGCAGGAGATCGATGGCGACACCCTTCAGCCCGGCTGCCGCCGCGCGCACACTCGCCGTGTCCGTGACGTCCAGTTCAAGGACGCGGATCCGCCCGCCGCTCTCGCCCGCGAGGCGTTTCAGTTCCTCGGCAGTGTCGGGCGAGCGGCAGGTTGCGTAAACCTGCCAGCCATCGGCCGCGTACTGACGCGCGAACTCGAGGCCGAGGCCGCGGTTCGCGCCGGTGACGAGAAGGGTTGACATCGATCCGGCATTTTACGCCTCCAACGCACGCCGCAGCCGAGACAGGGCCGGACGGATCTCGTCGGCGTCGATGGCCCCGTAGCCGAATGTCAGGGCCGGCGGGCAGTCGGGTCCCATCGCGTAGTCGGCGTGCGAGGCAACGCCGGGCGTCAGGCGGCGCGCCTTGGCGATGAGGCTCGAGGCGACCCCCGGCCGACGGATGCGCGCCGCCAGGTGCAGGCCGGCCTCCGAAGGAATGGGCTCCAGCCACCGGCCCAATTCCCGCTCCAATCCGTTCAACAACGCCTCGCGCCGCCCGGCATAGATCGCCCGCATTTTCCGCACGTGGTGCGCGAGGTGTCCGTCGGCGATAAACGCCGCCAGTACGGTTTGCGTGATGGAGTCGCTGTGCGAATCCGCGCAATGCTTGACGGTGACCAGTGCGTCGCGCGCCCAAGGCGGTGCGACGATGAAGCCCTTGCGCAGCGACGGGAACAGGCTCTTGGAGAAAGTGCCGACGTAAAATACGCGGGCGTCGCGGTCGAGCGTCTGCAGCGCATCGAGCGGACGCCCGCCAAAGCGGAACTCGCCGTCGTAGTCGTCTTCCACCACGACGGCATTGCGCCGATGGGCGAATTCCAGCAACGCCGCGCGCCGCCGCAACGACAGTGCCGCGCCCGTCGGCGCCTGATGCGATGGGGTGACGCTCACGATGCGCGCAGAGGCGAGGCAGGCGATCCACGCACAGGCCCTCGTCGTCGACCGGCACCGGCATCAATCTCGCGCCGGCGGCAGCGAAGGCTGCGCGCAAGGGTGGATAGCCCGGCTCCTCGACCGCAACGACGGTGCGGTCAGGTGTGACCAATGCGCGCGCCAGCAGATCGAACGCCTGCTGCGCGCCCGACGTCACGATGATGTCATCGGCGCGGCAGGAGACCGCCCGCGCGAACGCGACGTGATGCGCGATCGCTTCGCGCAATGCCGGAATTCCCTGCGTCGGGGCGTAGCGGAACGGCTGGCGCGACAGCGCCCGCAGCGCCCGGCCCGTCAATCGCCGCCAGGTGTCGTGCGGAAAGTGGCGATGGTCGGGGATGCCGAGCCGGAAGCTGCTTCCGGGCGGATCGCCGGAAGGCGTGAATTGCAGGAAGGGCGTGCGCCAGCGCGGACTCAGGAGCTCGGTGCGGCGCGGGTGCTGCGTCCGTGGACGTCGCAGCGCGCGCCGCGCGATTTCAGAAACGACCGGTTTTGCGCCGCGGCGCGGCTGCAAGTAACCCTCTGCCACCAGCAGGTCATAGACGTTGGCAACTGTGTTGCGTGCGATGCCGAGTGCCGCCGCGGCACGGCGCGTCGCAGGCAGTGGCGCACCCGCCGCGAGACGCCCGTCGAGGATGGCATCGCGCAACTGACGGTGCAGCGCATCGGTCAACGCGCCCTTGCCGCGACGCGGCAACTTCAGTTCGAGCGGGAATACTGGCTCCATGAAATCTCCAAAAACTGGCTCACTCAGGGGGTCAGATTACGCCTAGCGTAGGGGTCATGAAAGCCGCTTCGCGGGATCTCTGGAGAGCACCATGATCGACCTGTACTTCAGCCCGACGCCGAACGGCCTCAAAGCCCGGCTCTTCCTCGAGGAAGCCGGCATCGAGCATCGCGTCATTCCGGTCCGCCTGTCAGCGGGCGAGCAGTTCAAGCCGGAGTTCCTCGAGATCTCGCCGAACGGCAAGATCCCCGCGATCGTGGATCACACGCCGGCGCACGGTGGCGGGCCGCAGGCGGTGTTCGAGTCCGGCGCGATCATGCTCTATCTCGCCGACAAGACCGGCCGGCTGCTGCCGGCCGATCCGCGTGCGCGGCTCGAGGCCTTGCAGTGGCTGTTCTGGCAGGTTTCGGGGCTCGGCCCGATGGCCGGACAGGCCGGCTATTTCCGGGTTTACGCCGCGGATCGCGTGGACGCAGCCGTTGCGCGATACACGCGCGAACTCACCCGCCTGTACGTCGTGCTCGACCGTCGCCTCGCCGGGCGCAGTTATCTCGCAGGCGACGAGTTCTCATTGGCCGATGTCGCCGTCTATCCGTGGATCGTGCCGAATCGTCCGCACGGCCAGGACCTCGGCGCGCATCCCCACCTGCAGCGCTGGTTCGAGCACATCGCGGCGCGGCCCGCGACACAGCGCGTCTACGCAGGCGTCGAAGACGTCTACTCGCAGTCTCAGGCACAAGGCCTGTCGGCGACGGCGCGCGCTGCCCTCTTCAATCAGGGCTGCCCGACACCGGTGCATTGAGGAGCAGCCATGACCTGTTACATCTGCGAGACCTGTGGCACGCAATTCGCCGAGTCGGCAACGCCGCCGGAACGGTGCCTGATCTGCGAGGACGATCGCCAGTACGTCGGCCCGGACGGGCAGCGGTGGACCACGCATGAAAAACTCGGCGGGCGCTACCGCCTGCGCATCGAGGAGGACGCAGGCTTGTTGGCGATCAGCATGCCGTCCGGCTTCGCAATCCCGCAACGCGCACTGCTGCTTCCGACCGATGCTGGCAACATTCTGTGGGAATGTGTCAGCCTCGTGACCGACGAGGCGATTGCGGCGCTACAGTCGCGCGGCGGCGTGCACCGCATCGTGATCTCGCACCCGCACTTCTATACCTCGATGGTCGAATGGAGCGACGCGCTCGGCGGCGTTCCAGTCCTGCTGCACGCGGCCGATAGGGAATGGGTGCAGCGTGCCTCGCCGCGCATCGAGTTCTGGGACGGCGACACGAACCGGCTATCGGATGACGTCACGCTGATCCGCTGCGGCGGGCATTTTCCGGGCAGCACCGCGCTGCACTGGAAGACCGGCCCTCGCCGGGGCGGCGCGTTGTTCTCCGGCGACGCACTGCAGGTCGTCGCTGATCGCCGGCACGTCAGCTTCATGTACAGCTACCCGAATTACATACCGATGCCGCCGAGCGATGTGCGCGCGATGCGCGAGCGGCTCGCGGGCTATCGCTTCGAAGACGTCTATGGCTACAGCTGGGGTTTGAACATCATCGGCGGCGGCCGGGCCGCCGTCGACGCTTCGTTCGAGCGATACCTGCGCGCGGTGGCGGCATGAACTGCGCCGTTGGCTAGTCGACAGCGTGCGGGGGGACATAATGTGTGCGGTACCGTACATTGCCTGTCTCCGTTCGGAGTACCATGGCGGCCCATGCATGAGACTGGAACCGTAAGGCAGGACATGCCTTGGAGGATCGCGGCCTGGGCATTTGCGCTCTCGCTCGCGACGTTCGCAGTGGGGGTGGAGATGGCGGCGCGGCTTTTCCCCGACGCGCCGTACGACTGGATGTACAGAGTCGTATCCGAACTGGCCTCGCGCAAGCACAACCCGGAGGGCGGGCGCTGGTTCTCGATTGCGCTCGGGGTTTCCATGCTCGCGCTCTGGCCGGTGGTCTCGTACCTGCGGCAAACGGTTGGCGACCGGCGCTGGCCGATCCTCGCACTGCGCATTGGCATCCTGTTCGGCGTGGCGGTCGGCGTCGAGAGGCTGATGTTCGTGCGTTTTTCATCGCTCGTGAACAACGGTCACGAGGCGCTTGCGGTCAGCGCCTTCGCCGGGCTCTATACCGGCCTGCTCGGTCTCTACGGGCAGCGCATTCGTCGGGGCTGGACCGGCGCGCTGATCGTGGCCGCGCCGTTGGCCGCGATCTTCGTCACGCAGATCGCGATTTACTTCGACCAGCGCGACCTCGGCTGGGTCGATCACCGCTGGCGTGAGATGGGCGTTTCGCTATGGCTGAGCTTCGCGTTCTGGCAGTGGCTCGCCATCGCGCTTCTGTGGCTCGGTCTCGGGCACCTGCTGTGGTCGAGCAGGCCTGCGAGCATCGCGATGCGAATGCCCGCTCCACAGCAAATCGGGAATCCGGGGGCAATTTACCCGGACTAACTGATGAAGCTCAGTGCGGATCACCCCTTTCAGTGCGCTTGTGGTCAGCTCAAGGGCTCGCTGTCTGCCGGTGCGAAATTGCATGCGCGCAATCTGCTATTGCCGAGATTGCCAGGCTTACGCGGAAGCGCTCGGCGAGCCTGAAAAGATCCTCGATACTAACGGCGGCACCGACGTCGTCGCGTCGCTCCAGGAGCACGTTCGCCTGACAGCCGGAGTCGATCGACTCGCCTGCCTGTCGTTGACGGAGCGTGGCCTGCTTCGCTGGTACGCGGATTGCTGCGGCACGCCGATCGGGAACACTCCGCGCGACCCGAAGCTGCCTTATGTAGGCTTCGTTCACTCTTGCCTCGGCCGCGACGCTCGCCTGCTCGATGCAACCTTTGGCCCGCCGGAGCTCGTCACCAATGTCGACAGCGCACGTGGCGCCGTAGCTTCAAGCGGATTCCGCACGCTGACGGCAACGCTCCGCATCATCGCGAGACTCATGCGGGCGCGCTTGAGCGGATCCTGGCGCCACAGCCCATTCTTCGGCAGCGACCTGCGGCCGATCGTGACCCCGCGCGTATTGAACTCGGGTCAGTGATTCAACTATTCAACGCGACACCGAAGCAGGCCGCTGCGACAAGCGCCGCACCAGTGCGCACGTGGTTCCACGCTGTCCAGCTCGCCAGATAGTCCTTCCAGAGCGTGGCGCCTTCGGCACTTCCGGGCGATAGCCGCTTGAGGGCTTCGTTCCTGGGGACGTTGAAGCGCATCGTCACGAGGATCGTTCCCACTAGATACAAGAGCGCGCCGGCCAGCAGCCAGGCAGCTTGCGGTTGCCCCCAAGTCAGCGTCGAAACGATTAGGGCGGCCACGGAGATCACGGCCGTGCCGAAGAATGCCCCGAGGAACCAGGCGTTCAGGACCACGACATTGATCGTCTGCATGGTGGCGATCGCTTCCGGCACCGGGCGTTTCGCGAGCGCGCGCATCACCACGACCGAGAACGCAAAGAAGAATCCGCCGATCAATCCGCTGCCGAGGGACGCCAGCAATGCAAGACAGCGCAAGATCATAGGTACTATCTCTGCTTCAGCGCGGATTTGAAGGCGGGCATCTGATGCATGATGGCGTGCAGGATCACGGTCTCGCAATGGCTGTCCGCCCAAAAGTCGACCGCGGAGAGTTTGCTCATACACCGGATGGTTCAGTGTCGATTCAGTCGGTGACGCAGATCATGTGGATTATGCGAAGGGTCGGAGCGGCCGGGCTTCTCGGCATCATGACAACCGCGCTACTTGCGGCCGGATGCGCGGGGACACCCGCCAAGGCCCCGAGCGAAGTGCGCGGCCCCATCGCGCAGCTTGCACTTTCAATGGTCGGCGTGCAGTACCGCTACGGCGGCGCCCATCCGCGCGAGGGCTTCGACTGCAGCGGCCTCGTCTACTACACCTATACGTCGAACGGCCATGCCGTGCCGCGCACCTCGCAGGAACAGTTCAAGGCCGCGCGCAAGATCTCGCTCGCGCAGGCGGCCGAAGGCGACCTCGTATTCTTTCAGGATCAGGAGAAGCTCTCGCACGTCGGCATCTACCTGGGCGACGGACGGTTCGTCCATGCGCCATCGAGCGGCAACACCGTGAGCGTCGCGAGCATCGACGCACCTTATTATCAGCGCCACCTGATCGCGGTCGGGCGCCTGCTCCCCTGATACCCGCGCTTCAGCACTCTTCGAGGAGGCCAGATATGAAATACCGCAGGCTCGGCCGTCACGGCCCCAACGTTTCCGCGCTCGGTCTCGGTTGCATGAGCATGGGCATCGCCGACACGTACACCAGCAGCGTACGGGACGACAATGACGCCATCTCATTGATTCATCGTGCGCTCGACCTCGGCATCACGCTCCTCGATACCGCTGACGTCTATGGCGACTCGGAGCGGCAGGTCGGCAAGGCGATCAAAGGGCGGCGCGAGAAGGTCGTGCTCGCCACCAAGTTCGGCTTCGTATCGAACGACGGCGCAGGCACGCGGCCGATCAACGGAAGTGCCCAGTACGTGCGCAAGGCCTGCGAAGCGTCGCTCGAGCGACTGGGCGTCGATTCGATCGATCTCTATTACCTGCACCGAGTCGACGCGTCCGTGCCCATCGAGGAAACCGTGGGCGCGATGGCAGACCTGGTGCGCGAAGGAAAGGTGAAGCACCTAGGCCTGTCCGAGGCCTCAACAGACAGCGTGCGTCGCGCGCACAAGGTGCATCCGATCGCCGCGGTTCAGTCCGAGTACTCAGTGTTTACCCGTGATCCCGAAGATGAGCTGCTGCCGACGCTGGCGAAGCTGGACATCGCCCTGGTCGCCTATAGCCCGCTCGGCCGCGGATTTCTGGCCGGACGCTTCCGCAAGCTCGACGATCTCGCGCCGGACGACTGGCGCCGGAACAATCCGCGATTCCAGGGTGAGAACTTCGCGAAGAACGTCGCGCTCGTCGATCACCTGAAGGATTTGGCCGAGCAGAGAGGTTGCACGCCGGCGCAACTCGCACTCGCCTGGCTGCTGAGCCAGCGCAACAGCGTGGTTCCCATCCCGGGCACGAGCAGCATCCGGCGCCTGGAGGAGAACGCCGCCGCCGTGGACGTCGAGCTGAGCGAGACGGATCTCGATCGCATCGAACAGGTCTCGCCGAAGGGCGCGGCCGCGGGCAGACGTTACGATCCGACGATGCTCGGACTTGTGAATAAGTAGGCCGTCACGCCGGCGCGGGCAATGGCTGTTTCTTTGGGAAAGGCTTGAAGGTCAAGGCGATCAGGAAGGAGCCGATCCCGAGGGCGAAGGATGCGATGAACATCCACGCGTAACTCGCGAAGGCATCGTAGATCAGTCCTCCCGCCACCGGCCCTGTCGCCATGCCGAGTCCGCCGGCCATCGCCGTTCCGCCGATGACCATCCCCATCATCGGCAGCGGAAAATTCTCGCGCGCGATGACGGAATAGAGGGGCATGACGCCTGCGTAGATGAAACCGAACAGCGCCGCGACGGTGTAGAAGGTCCCGAGCTCGCGCGCATAGAGATAGCCGAGAGCTGCGATTGCCTGGATGAGCAATCCTGTAACCAGGACACGCTTGGCTCCAAACCGGTCTCCGAGTACGCCAAACGCGACGCGGCCGCCCAGACCCGCCAACCCTTCCACGCTGTAGATCGACACCGCGAGTATCAGCGGAATACCGCAGGTCACGGCGTAGCTCACGGTGTGGAAGATCGGGCCGGAATGAGTGGCGCAGCAGAAGAAGTTCGTCAGCAGGAGGATGATGAACTGGGGCGAACGCAACGCCTGCCCGCGGGACATCTCCGGCTCAGCATCTTTGCCGGGCACTCCCGTGCCGCCTTCGCCCGCCAGTGCCGGTGGACGGCGCACGAGAAACGAGGCAGGAATCATGATGGCCGCCACCAGGGCGGCGATGATCATGAGCGCGGTCCGCCAGTCGCGGTGCGAAACGAGCCAGGCCGCGAGCGGCGCCATGGTCATCGGCGCCATGCCCATGCCCGCGGAGACGAGAGACACGGCAAGGCTGCGCTGGGTTTCGAACCAGCCCGTAACGCACGCCATCATGGGGGCAAAAATCGCTGCTGTGCTGCCGCCAATGAGAACACCGAAGATGAGCTGGAACGCGAGCAGCGACGGAGCGAGGCTGACGAGTGCCAGGCCGACCGCCAGGAGAACCGAGCCTGCAAGGACGACGGCGCGAGGACCGATGCGATCGGAGAGGCTGCCCCACGCGAAGCTGCCGAGAGCCATGACAACGAACGCAATGGACATCGCGCTCGAGACGCCGGTGATGGACCATCCCGTGTCCTGCGCGATGGGCCGCAGAAACACCGGCAGAGCGAACATCGCGCCAAACGCGACGCAGCCCAGCAGACCGCCTGCTCCAACGATCACCCAGCGATATGGAGATTGGCTCATCGCATGTTGCCTTACCGATTAGTCGAACAGCCTCTGTCCGAATCGACACCAGTCGCCTGAACGGCGTTCCAGAGTACGCGGAGGGGGCTCGCGCTCGACTTCGGCCAGGAACCGGTTGTCTTCGAAACGGATGCCGCCTAACCCGGGCAGGACGCTTCGAGGGAGCCCGCGACCGCCTCGCCCGAGCCCGGCGCCGGAAACAGATTGCCAAATGTAAAGGCTTCTGCGCTCGGTCCGCGACTGCGCAGCAGGTTCAGGCGCTCGATGCCTTCTTCCACTGCGGGCCGATGGCCGTGTGGCACCCACCAAAGTACGAGGTAGAGGTCCATCTTTTCGAACCACTCGCGTCGGCGCCGCATCACGCCGACGTGGTCGCTGCGATAGACGAAGGCTTGCAGCGACTGCGGGTCCTGCCACACGGACATGTTGATGATCATGTCCTCGCCGATCGGGCGCAGCGCCGTCGCGTTGCCCGAATCATCCTGGAGCCGCCAGACGAAACCGGTCGAGCCGTCGGCGATCGCATTGATGCGATCGAGAGCACCGACAAAATCGGCCAGTTGCGGGGAGTCTAGCGGCGCCCGCAGGCGCGCCACGTTCATTTGTGCCAGTTCGTACTGTGGCATGGAAGCGATCATCCGCTCCTCGCGCTCGGCGCGCTATGCTCCAATCGCATGCCGCGCACGTCTCCAACCTCCGCGAGGTCAACTGCGATTCGGAGTACGGCTGAAGCGCGACGCTGCGGGCTTCCGACGAGAAGGGCTCCGGCGAAGGACACGTCGCGCGATCAGCGCCACCGAGCCTCCGGCGCCCGTCACACCTCCCGCAATCAGCGCTGCCGACAGCAGGCACGCGGGGCACATGGCTCAGCGCCTCGCGCCGACGGCATCGGCGTCGTACTCGCCGTGCCGGCGCCACCACTCGTAAGGCGCAGCCTGCGGCGAGCCGGCCGGTGCGTCCTGCCAGGTTTCCTGGCGGCCGAGGGGCACGACGTCGTAGAACGACCATGCCGTACCGAACGCCTCGAGCCCGCGGCGAGCAACCAAATGCGTGCGGTACACATCCGAGCCATCGCGGTAGAAGACATTCAGGCCGAAGCTGTTGCCGCTCTCATCCGAGACGTCAAGGTCGCGGTTGAACTCTGCAGTCGTCGAATACCACGGCCATCGCTTCCATCCGTAGCGCTCGCGCAGGCGCTGGATGTCCGCCAAGGGCGCCGCTGTCACCATCGCAAACGTAATGTCGCGCGCGTGAATGTGATCGAGGTGACTGATCTGGTCGGCCACGAACGAGCAGCCGACACAGCCCTTGTCCGGCCAGCCGTCCACTTTGGGACCGAACATGAAGTGGTACAGGATCAGCTGTGTGCGGCCTTCAAACAGGTCCAGCAGGCTCACGCGGCCCCGAGGCCCCTCGAAGGTGTAGCGTTTTTCGATCTTCATCCACGCCATGCGCCTCCTGGCGGCCGCCAACGCATCGCCCGCACGCATGTGCTTCTTTTCCCGGGCGGTGATGGCAGCCCGTGCGCGCCGCCATTCCGTCGGCGACACGACGCGGCGGGCGACGCCGCCGATGGGGGTGGTCGCTCGCGGCCGGCGTGGCTTCTTGCGGCTTTTCTTCATGGCTTCCTCCGTTCGCCTCGGTCTCGTTACCCCTTAGTCGCACAACTGTCGCCCGATTCGACCGGAACGGGCAAGGCTGGCAGCATTCCTGTCGTAGGCTAGCTTCCGCAGGGGGCTTTCATGCACACAGTCATGGTCATCGGCGGCGGGCTGGTTCTGCTCGCGGTATTCATGCTGGTTACACGGCAGTTCGGCGGCGGGACCGCGCGGGCCGCGGCGACCGGAGCCGTGTGGTTCATCCCCATCTGGCTATTAGCTGCCGGATTCAACCTCTCAGTCGGTGTCGAACACGGATATTCGCTCGCCGAAGAGTTGCCGATCGCTCTCGTCGTATTCGGCGTGCCGGCCGGGATAGCGGCGGTAATCTGGCTGCGTTTCGCGCGGGGCACTTAAGGGGTATTCATGCGCGCGCGATTACATCGAGCCGCGGCCTTTCCACAACTACCGCAATCAGTGAGCCGATCGGCGTAGCATTCCGGTCAGTCGCAATTTGAAATGGTCACGGGAGGCAACATGCTAGGAACAACGAGTTCGGCAAGTCTTGTCACCCTGGCAACGATCGTCGTTGCCGGCCTGGCAAGCGCAGCACCGGCAGACGAGGCCTGTGCCTTTCTGACAAAGCAGGACGCGGTCGCGGCCCTCGGCGAAGATGTCACCCAGGGCGATGCGAGATCCGGTCTGCCGATGGGGCCCGGCACGACCGCTGCGAGCTGCGAATATGTCGGGTCCGGCTATCGCAGGATCCAACTGACCGTGATGCGCATGTCACCGGATATGGCGGCCATGTCCCGGGCCATGTGTGCGGAAAAGGCCAAGGAAGGACTTGCAGGCCTTGGTGACTTGTCCTGCTGGTACAACGATGATCACGAAGAACTGCAGGTGTTCAAGGGCACGACGTTCTTCTCCATCCAACTCGGCGGCATCAAGAACCCCACAGAGCAGATCAAGGCGGCTGCGAAGAGCGTGTTTGCCAGGCTGAAATAAATTCGAGGAGGCCGCTGGCGCAAGTGGATTGGGCAAACTCCAAGCCGCCGAACCCAATCACAGCCAGCGCAATCTCTTGAATCGGAAATACAAGCCAAGACAGATCGCCATCATCGCGCCGACCACGATCGCATACCCATAGGGCGAGCTCAGCCCAGGAACGTTCGGAAAAATCATGCCGTAGATCCCAGCTATGGTGGCGGGTACGCCCAGGATCGCCGCCCAGGCAGCGAGCTGGCGCGTATTGACACCCTGGCGTTGCTGCTCGAGCAGGCTGCTGGTCTCAAATACCGTCCGGATGACGTCAATCAGGCCCCCCACCATGCCATCAAGACGTATCAGACGGTCTTGCACGTCCCGGAAATAGGGTTTGGCCTCGGCGCTGATGCACGGAACTTCCAAATTGCTCAATTTGCCGCATACGTCGGACATCCACGTGAGCACGTGCTGAAAGTGTATTGCCTCGCGCCTGAGCTGAAACAGGCGCGTAATTTCGTCACGATCGAGAAGCGCATCCTGCAGACGAGGTTCCATCGAGAGAACCTCGTCCTCGATCATCTGCACGATCGGGAAGTAGCCGGTGACGACGAAATTGAGGATGCCGTGCAGTATCAAGTCAGGCTTCACTTCGGAGGTCCTGGGCCCGCCCTGAAATCGCTCGAGGGCATGGGCATGCCGGCTGTCGGCTTCATGCCTCACCGTGATGATGTGGTTCCTGCCTACGAACGCGTCAATCTCTCCGTAACGGATTGCGTCGCCTTCCAGGTGTGCCGCTTTCAGCACGACGAAGATCTGGTCGTCGTAGAGATCGACCTTCGGTAGCTGGGCCGCACTCATTGAGTCCTCGACGGCCAAGCTGTACAGCCCGAACCGCTCCTGCAGGGCCGAATAGTCGTTTTCGACCGGATCGAGCACCTCGATCCAGATGAAATCCGCATCGCCCGATCGCGGGGTCCCGGCGTCGAACGCCACGTGCTCGATCACCTTGCCGTCGCGAAAGACCGCCGCAGTTATCTCGCTCATTCGCCCGTGCGGCCTCCATTGAATAGGAGCCGTGTGAGGATCAAATCAGACTCGGCTCCCCTAGGCACCTTCGTCCTATATTCAGGGGAGCCACGATAGGGTAAGAGACGCAATGTGATCCGAAGGTACTATCGTCGCACCACACGTTATCGCGTAACAACGACCTGTCACATCAGCGCAACCGAATCCCAGGAACTCACATGACACCGATTGAAACGCTCAAGGACATTACAGGGATGAGTTTACTCTTCCTCTCAGGCAAGGGAGCCGTCCAGTCGACCATGATGGCGGCAGCAGGCGCGTTCGGCTTCGCGCTGATCGCAACTCCCTGCTATGCGGTGGCAGCCTCTTCCGCAGCCAACACGCTGGCATCGACTACTTCAGCAACTGAAAAGCAGCCTGCTCGCTCGGGCGAGGCCGCAGTGCGCCCGTTTCGCGTCGACATCCCGCAAGCGGCGCTCGACGAGCTCCGCCGACGTATCGTCGCCACGCAGTGGCCCGAGAAGGAGACGGTGTCGGATCAGTCGCAGGGGGTGCCGCTCGCGACGATGCGCGAGCTCGCGCGCTATTGGGCGACGGATTACGACTGGCGCAAGGTGGAGGCGAAGTTGAATGCCTTGCCCCAGTTCGTCACCGAAATCGACGGGCTGGACATTCACTTCATTCACGTTCGCTCCAAGCACGAAAATGCCCTGCCGCTCGTCGTCTCGCACGGATGGCCCGGCTCGATCATCGAGCAGCTGAAAATCATCGATCCACTCGTCAATCCGACGGCGTATGGCGCGACCGCCGCGGACGCTTTCCACGTGGTGATCCCGTCCATGCCGGGATACGGATTTTCGGGCAAGCCCACGAGCACCGGCTGGGGCCCCGAGCGCATGGGCCGGGCCTGGGATTCGCTGATGAAGCGCCTGGGCTACACCCGTTACGTTGCTCAGGGTGGCGACTGGGGCGCGTTCGTCGTGGACCAGATGGGCTTGCAGAAGCCGGCGGGATTGCTCGCCATCCACACCAACATGCCCGCGACCGTTCCGGCGGATGTCGACAAGGCACTCCTCGCCGGCAGCCCGCCGCCCGCGGGACTCTCGGCCGAGGAACTGCTCGCGTACAACCAGCTGGTGAGGACCTTCAAGCAAGTCGATTACGCCCGCTTGATGGGCTCGCGCCCGCAAACGTTGTACGGCATTGCGGATTCACCCGTAGGCCTGGCCGCCTGGCTGCTCGATCACAACGATGCGGACGCCCAGCCGGCCGCGACGATCGCGGCGGGCCTGCTCCGGACCTCGAGCGACACCGGCGAACTGACGCGTGACGAGATTCTCGACAACATCACGCTGTACTGGCTGACGAACACGGGCGTCTCTGCGTCTCGTCTCTATTGGGAATACAAGGGCGGCTTTTTCAACGTCAAAGGCGTATCCATTCCGGTGGCCGTGAGCGTTTTCCCCGGCGAGCAATACGAAGCCCCGCGCAGCTGGACCGAGCGCGCGTATCCCAAGCTCATCCACTACAACAAGCTCGACAAGGGCGGTCACTTCGCAGCTTGGGAGCAGCCGTTGCTGTTCGCGGACGAGATCCGCGCTGCGTTCCGGACGTTGCGATAGTTCGAACAAAGGAGTCCATATGAAACCTGTCGATGAGATCCGGTCCACTATGACGGCTGCAGCGGGCGCGCTCGGTGCGACGCTGATCGCGGCCTCGAGTTGCGCCATCGCAGCTCCCGCGTCCGAGAGCGAATCGATCCGTCCGTTCCGCGTCACCGTGCCGGAGGGAGAACTTGCCGACCTGCGCCGCCGCATCGCGGCGACGCGCTTGCCCAGCAAGGAGCTCGTCGAGGATCGGTCGCAGGGCGTACAGCTCGCGACGATTCGAGCGCTCGCGCGCTACTGGGAGACCGAATACGACTGGCGCAAGGTCGAAGCGAAGCTGAACGCTTTGCCGCAGTTCATGACCAAGATCGACGGCGTGGACATCCACTTCATCCACGTGCAAGCTCGCAGCACGAGAATGCGTTGCCGCTGATCATGACGCATGGCTGGCCCGGATCCGTCGTCGAGCTGCTCGACACCGTCGGTCCGCTGACCGACCCGACCGCGCATGGCGGCACCGCCCAGGATGCATTCCACCTCGTGCTGCCGTCCCTGCCGGGCTACGGCTTCTCGGGCGAGCCGACCGAGCTCGGTTGGAACTCCTTCCGCATCGCACGTGCGTGGGCGGAGCTGATGAAGCGGCTCGGCTACACGCGCTACGTCGCCCAGGGGGGCGACGTGGGCGCCGACGTCACGGATGCGATGGGCCGCCAGGGGGTCGAGGGACTGATCGGCATCCACGTTAATTTGCTCGCGGGGGCGTTGGGCATGGTCGATAAACTGCCGGCGCAAACCGAGCAGGAACGCGCGGCGCGCAACGCAGTCGCGGCGTTCAAGGCGACGGGCTTCGGCTACTTCCTGGAGCAATCCAACCGGCCACAGACGATCGGCTACTCCCTGCTGGATTCACCCGTCGGGCTCGCGGCCTGGTTGCTCGACCATGACACGGACAGCTACCTCAAGATCTCCCGCGCGTTCGTCGAGGGCAAGCCCGCGGGCAACCTCACGCGGGAGACCATCGTCGACAACATCACGCTGTACTGGCTGACGGGCACCGGCGCCTCGGCCGCCCGGTGGTACTGGGAGTTCGGACAGTTTGTGGCCGCAGCCATTGCATCCGGCAAGGCTCCTCCGCCGGTCAAAGTTCCCGTCGGCTTCACGGCGTTCCCCGGCGAGATCTGGGCGGCCCCGCGCAGCTGGGTCGAGGCGGTCTACCCCGGCGTCGCCTACTTCAATGAGGTCGACAGGGGCGGCCACTTTGCCGCCTGGGAGGAGCCGAAGCTCTTCTCCGAGGAAGTGCGGGCGGCGTTCAAGTCGCTGCGGTAACGCGTAGTCCGGAACTCCTTGCATCCGAGCTGCGCGCGGCACTCCGTTCGCTGCGCCAGGCTCATGCGGGTCTGGCCTGCCCCGCCAGAGGCCCCGGGGCGCTCAGCTCGTTGATTTGTGAGGCCGGTCCAACCTTTTCATGTCGCACGGGATCACAGTGATAACGGCGACCCGAAAAGAGGACCCCCCCATGTACAGCAGGAAATTCGGGATTCATGGAACGATCAGCGCCTTCATTGCAGTCGCGATCCTCGGTATCAGCGCACTCGTGCTCGATCGCGCATACCTTTTCTCAGCGCCGGGAGGGTTCGTCGAAGTCGGCCAACTCACCCCGGTCGAGGCGCTCGACGAAATAGTCGTCTCTGCCAAGCAATAGGCCTGGAAGCCTGGCGGCCGACGCCAGCCGACCAAAGTGACGCCATTTCCCGACGTCAGACGTCACACAGCGGCAATCGTCCGGCGTTATCTTGTGACGGCAGCAGTCATGGAGGGCGCCGTCATGCAGGTGAACGAACTCGTGGGGCAGGTCTGGCAAGGCACACGGCTGCCCGACATCGATCGGGCGTTCAATGACACGCGCGAGACGCTCGAATCGCGGGCGGAACGGCGAGGCGCCGACGAATCGCGCCACATCGGCACCCAGCTTTCGGAAGGCATCGCCGGGACGACGCGCAAGCCGCGTCGATATGGAGCCGGGTTCTGACGGGGGCACCGGACGAGAGCCGGCACTTCTGAGCCGCAAGAGCCGGCGTCCTTCATCGGATTCACTCGATGAGCCGCCCGGCCGGAAAAAACGTTCCGGCCGGAACGTTTTTTGCAGGGCACCATTGTCCGAGCGCGTGAGACAATGCGCTTTCATTCCATACTCGAGACTCCCCCAATGATCCGACTAACCCTGATCTGCGCCCTGCTGGCGTGTTCCATCACCCCGGCCATCGCCGGCAGCTTTGGCGCCACCTCAGCCGGCGCTTCCTCCGCCGGTACGTCGGCCTCGTCCGGCAGCACGTCCCCGAACGACAAAGTGGTGCTGCAAGCCCGCGATGACGCCGCCAGCTTCGTCGCCAGCGACGGCCGCATCCGCGGCGCCCAACTGGAGGCGGCGCTGCGGCATCTGCGCGAGCGCAATGCGGCCGCACAGCGCGCCAGCGACATGCAACTGGCGCAGGCAATCCTGGCGTTGTGAGCCTGAGGCGCCGGCTGCGAACAGCGTGGCCATGGCCGGCGCTGTGTCTGCTCGCCTGCACGGGATCGGCGCAGGCGACAACGCAACTGGAGCCGGTCGACCGTTCACTGACACCGGCCCAGACCGAGGCCACGCGGCAACTCCTGGCTGACGCCGTCGAGCGCCTGCCCACCGCATGGGCGGACGCGCTGGAACAGCGCATTGAAGTGGAATGGCGCGACGACCTGCCCGCGCAGGTCCACGGCCGTGCACAGGCACGGCGGCTGCTGCTCGACCGCGCGCTGCTCGACGGCTGGATGGCACGTCCGCGCGATGCCGGCATCGAGGATCCGGCCACGCGCGCAGCGCTTTCCGCCGTCATCCACGAACTGGCGCACTTCTACGACCGCACGCCGCAAGGCCGGCTCTCGCGCGATCCGCGCCTGCTCGACCTGGCCGGCTGGCAGGTCAGCCCGATGCGGCTGGGCCTGCGCACCTCGCACAACGCTTTCAGCGACCGCAGCCCGGACCGCTACGAGCTGAACAGCCCGGTCGAGTTCGTCGCAGTGAATCTCGAATATTTCCTGCTGGATCCGGCCTACGCCTGTCGCCGGCCGGCCCTGTACCGCCATTTCGCCGCGCATTTCGGCAGCGTGCCGCCGCCGGCCGAATGCGCGCCCGACCTCGTGTACCTGCAGGCCGGCGCCGATGCAGACCTGTCGCCGCTGCTGCAGCTCGACCCCGACCGCGTCTACGCGGTCGAATACCTGCTCGCCGAAGGCAACGAGCGGGCGATGAGCCGCTGGGGTCACAGCATGCTGCGGCTGGTGATCTGCGCGCCGGGCCGCGCGCGCGGGCCCGATTGCCGGTTCGACCTGCAGTACCACCAGGTGCTGTCGTTTCGCGCGTTCGTCGGTGACGTGCAGATTTCGAGCTGGCGCGGCCTGACGGGCTCCTACCCCTCGCGCCTGTTCCTGCTGCCGCTGGAGCAGGTGATCGAGGAGTACACCAAGGTCGAGCTGCGCGGCCTGCAGTCGATCCCGTTGCAGTTGGACCCGGCCGAGATCGCCGCCCTGCTGGAACGCACCGCGCGGCTGCACTGGAACTACGACGGCCGCTACTACTTCCTCAGCAACAACTGCGCCGTGGAGACTTTCAAGCTGCTGCACGACGGCGTGCCGCGGCTGGCCGACGAGCGTCTGGCCAGCATCACGCCCACCGGCCTGCTGCGTCGGCTGGAGCGCGCCGGCATCGCCGATGTCACGGTGCTGGAAGATCACGACGAAGCCCTGCGCCTCGGCTACCGCTTCGAAGCCTCGAGCGCGTACTACCAAGTGATGTTCGAAGTGGCCCGGCAGGCGTTGCAGCTGCCGCAAGCAAAGGCGCAGGACTGGCTGGACCTGCCCGCGGGCGAACGCGCGCCCTGGCTGGAACGCGCCGACCTGCGCGCGAGCGCCGCGCTATTGCTGCTCGAACAGGCCGCGCTGCGCCGCCAGGAACTGCTGGCGCGCGATGAACTCAAGCGACATTTTCTAGGCCGCGATGCGGACCGGAGCACGGATCGCGCGGATGCGCTCGTCGCCGTGCAGGACGTCCTGCGCCTGGAGGGCATCCTCAGCCGCCCGGCGACGCTGCTGCCGGACGCCGGCTACGGCCTGCCGCAAGATGAAGAGCGCGAGACGCTGACGCAGGAAAGCAACCGGCATGCCGCGCAGTGGCGACAGCAGAGTGGTCTGCTGCGCAGCGAGGCTCGCCGATGGCTGCCGCCGGAACGGCAAGTCGCGCTGAATGCGACCGAGGCCAATGTCGATGCGCTGGGCGAGCAGCTGCGTCGCCTGCATCGGGAACAAGGTGGTTTTCGGCTGTAATTTTCCATGAACGACTCCACGCGAAAGCTCCTGGCGGACGCCGCGACCCGCGGCGCGAACTATCTCGAATCGCTCGAGACGCGGCCCGTGTTCCCGCGCGAGGCGGACATCGAGCGATTGCGGGAGGCGTTGCGCGGCGACATGCCCACGCGGCCGACGCCCGACGCCGAAGTCCTCGCCTTCCTCGACGACTACGGCTCGCCCGCGACTGTCGCTTCCGCCGGCGGCCGCTACTTCGGCTTCGTCACGGGTGGCGCGCTCCCCGCCACTGTCGCCTCGCACGTCCTCGCGACCGCCTGGGACCAGAACAGCTTCAGCTTCGTCAGCTCGCCCGCGGCGGCGCTGTTCGACGAGGCGGCGCTCCGCTGGATGAAAGACGTCTTCGGCCTGCCGACCGAAACCGAAGGTGCCTTCGTGTTGGGTGATACGTCAGCAAACTTCACTTGCCTTGCGGCGGCGCGGCACGCGGTGCTCGCGCGGGAGGGCTGGAACGTCGAGGAGCAGGGCCTGCGCGGCTCGCCCGAAGTCACGGTCATCGTCGGCGAGGAAGCGCACGGCGTCATCTTCAAGGTGCTTCCCCTGCTCGGCTTCGGCCGCGCCCGCCTCGTGCGCGTGCCGACGGACGACCAGGGGCGCATGCGCGCGGACAAGCTGCCGCCGATCACGGGCGCCACGATCGTCTGCATCCAGGCGGGCAATGTGAACACCGGCAGCTTCGATCCGGCGCGGCAGATCATCGACTGGGCCCATGCGGGCAAGGCCTGGGTGCACGTAGACGGCGCCTTCGGCTTGTGGGCTGCGGCCTCAGAAAAGCGCCGCTACCTGATGGAAGGTTTCGAGCGCGCGGACTCGTGGGCGACCGACGGACACAAGTGGCTGAACGTACCGTATGACTCCGGCATTGCGTTCGTTCGGCATTCCACGGCATTGCGGGCGGCGATGTCGATCAGCGGCGACTACCTGCTGCTCGATCGCCGTGACGCCTCGAACCTGACACCCGATGGCTCACGCCGCGCGCGCGGCGTGGATGTGTGGGCGGCGTTGCAGGCGCTCGGCCGGCAAGGGCTTGCCGAGCTCGTCGACCGCAATTGCGACCAGGCGAAGTGGCTCGCGAAAGAGCTTACGGCGGCCGGTTTCGAAGTCCTGAACGACGTCGTTCTGAATCAGGTCGTTGTGTCGTTCGGCGAACCCGAGCGCACGAAACGGGTCGTCGCGGCTCTGCAGGAAGCGCGCGACTGCTGGTGCGGCGGAACCCGGTGGCACGGCCGCGAAGCCATGCGCATAAGCGTCAGTGGCTGGGCGACGACCGAGGAAGATTTGACAATCACGTTGCGAGCCATACTTACTGCCGCGAAATAGGAAGGGGACGTCCCATGCGCGCACGAACCGGGACACTCAAGCCACGCGTCGGTCAGGGGAGCGTCCAGCTCTCCCGGCAGGAATTCGTCCGACGGGTGCGTGAGCGGTTTTATGATCCCGCGTTTCGCGACCACGAGGCGGAAATTGATCGGCTCGCGGGCGTTGCGTGGGAAGCTTACAACGACTCCCGCAAGAGCCCGGTCAGGCGCCGCGCCGGAGCGGCGTTCAAGGATCCGGAATACCCGTTACCCGTCGAATGGCTGGAAACACGCAAGGCAATCAGGGCAGCCGAGCGGCGCCAGCGCAGTCGCAAGGGCGTCAGTCGCATTCTCCTGATCTGCGGCGCCGCACGGCATGACCAGACCTGCCCCGGCGAAATGTCGAAGTCGTTCAGGCTCGCCCAGGTGGCGCGCCGCGAATTCGAGCGCCACGCGAGGTTCGAGTGCGATTTTCTGGACCTCAGCCTGCTGACAGCGGAATACAACCGCCAGATTCTTCCGTGCAAAGGCTGCGTTTCGACGGCCATGCCGCTCTGTCATTGGCCGTGCTCCTGCTATCCCAATCACGCGCTGGGCCAGGTCAACGACTGGATGAATGAGATCTACCCGCGTTGGGCCGCGGCGCACGGCATCATGATCGTGACGCCGGTCTACTGGTACCAGGCGCCGAGCGTGTTGAAGCTGATGATGGATCGGCTCGTCTGTGCCGATGGCGGCAACCCGGATCCCACCACGACTTCGATCAAGGATGCGGCCAAGGCCAAGGCGCTCGAGCTTGCAGGTTGGCATTACCCGAGACACCTGGCGGGCAGGCGATTCGCGGTCGTCGTGCACGGGGATGTGGTCGGTGCAGAAACCCTCCGCCGCTCCCTCACCGACTGGCTGCAAGACATGCACCTGGTGCCCGCGCACTATGCGGCCACCATCGACGGCTACATCGGCTATAACGAACCTTACGCGACCAGCCATTTCGCGCTGGACGATGACAAGGCGATTCAAACAGAAGTGCGCCTTGCCGCCAGGCATCTCGTCGATTCCGTCCGCGAGTACCGGTCGGGCCGGCGGCAAGCGGACGCGGTGCAAGGCGACGAACCTCGGCCCAAATGACATTCCAGTTCGACAAGAGCGAGCTTGGGCTCCTTCGTGAGGCGCTCGAGCGAATGGAAGAAGGTTTCTCGTCGCTCCCCGCTTTCGACCCGCCGCATGTCGACCAGGCCGCGATGCGGAACGTGCTGCTCGAAGTCGCCGAGCGCATGCACGACAACTACCCCTACTTCCACCCGCAGTACGCCGGGCAGATGCTGAAGCCGCCGCATCCGGTGGCGCGCCTCGCCTACTCGCTCGCGATGTACATCAACCCCAACAACCACGCGCTCGACGGCGGGCGCGCGAGTTCGCAGATGGAGAAGGAAGCGGTCGCCGAGATCGCGCGCATGTTCGGCTGGGAGACGCATCTCGGCCACCTGACCGGCGGCGGCACGATGGCGAATCTCGAGGCGCTCTGGATCGCGGGGCAGTTGCGGCCCGACGGCGTGATCCTCGCCTCCGACCAGGCGCATTACACGCACAGCCGCATCAGCGGCGTGCTGAAGCTGCCGTTCGAGAGCGTGCCGACGGATCGGTATGCGCGGATGGATCTGAATGCGCTGGAGGATCGGTTGAAGCGCGGCGGCGTCGGGACGGTGGTTGCGACGCTCGGGACGACGGCGACGGGATCCGTGGATCCGCTGCCGGGGATCCTGGCGTTACGCGAGCGGTATGGATTCCGGCTGCATGCGGATTGCGCGTATGGCGGGTACTACATCCTCGCGTCGAATCTCGCGCCGCCGGCGCGGGCGGCGTTCGATCGGCTGAGCGAAGTCGATTCCATCGTCATCGATCCGCACAAGCATGGGTTGCAGCCGTATGGATGCGGGTGTGTGCTGTTTCGCGATCCGGGCGTCGGCAAGTTCTACAAGCACGACTCGCCGTATACGTATTTCAGCTCGAAGGAACTGCACCTGGGCGAGATCAGCCTGGAGTGCTCGAGGCCGGGGGCGGCGGCGGTGGCGTTGTGGGCGACGCAGCGGTTGTTTCCGCTGGTGCGCGGCGGAGAGTTTGCGGGGATGCTGGATGACTGCCGGAGCCAGGGCGCTTGAAGCTTTACGACGACCTGACGATTGATGAGCGATTCCTGCCGGCATTTCCGCCCGAGCTGGACATCGTGGTATGGGCACTAAACGATGACACCGTCTCCGAGACCTCCGACACGGCGCGCGCCTTGTTTTCGGCATCCGCTGAAACAAACGTGCATCTGGCCTTGGTTGAGCTACCCGCCCGTTTTTTCCAGCGACGCAACTAGGACGCCGATTTCCGACACCACAATCATGTGCCTAAGAAGCGTCATAATGAAAGCAGAGTCGGCCCGGTTTGCCGGATCTATTCATTCTCTCATGCAGTCACTTTGACGTCACCCAAATGGCCAAACTCGTGAAGGGCCTCACGCATATAGCTAGCGGAACGGTAAAGTTTTGTTGAGCACTGCTGGGGCAACAGGGAGGAAAGGAGTGAACGCTGAGCATCGAGGAGAACCCATACTGAGATGGGCGGGAAGCAAACGTTACTTGCTAGAGGAACTTGCACTGCACTCGTACCCGAACTTCACTCGATACGTAGAGCCCTTCGCAGGGTCCGCGTGCCTTTTCTTCCGGCTTGCACCTCAATCGGCGATCTTGGGAGACAACAACATTGAACTTATCAATCTCTATCGGTGCGTAAGGAAATCTCCAGTAAGGCTTCATAGGCGATTGGTGGCACTAACCCGCGATGAAGCTACGTATCTGCGCTGGCGTGGCTATGACCCACAATTCTTAGATCCAGAGACTCGGGCACTGCGATTCTTGTACCTAAATCGCAATTGCTTTAACGGCATTTATCGGACCAACCGTGCCGGACAATTTAACGTGCCCCGTGGTTCTCGACTTGCAAAGACCTCCAAGCGGTCAACATTTGTTGAGTGCGCGCGTTCGTTGCGAAAGGTTCACCTTATTCCTGGCGATTTTGAAACAACGCTGCAGCATGTGGCCCGTGGTGACTTTGTCTACCTTGACCCACCATTTGCCCTCACAACGCGGCGCGTGTTTAACGAATACGGCCAGAACACTTTCTCTACCGATGACGTTCCCCGACTCACGGCGCAATTGCGCAGAATTTCGCGCCTTGGAGCGCGGTTTCTCGTCTCGTACGCCGATTGTCCGCAGGCCCGGGAATTAGCGCGTGAATGGTTTTCCCGCAAACTGCTTGTCCGCAGAAACGTTTCTGGATTTATCGAACATCGCACAAAGGCCTTTGAATGGCTAATTAGCAACTATCAGGTTGCGGCCAGATAAAGCAGTTGCGCGGTATGACCAGGCGCTGAATCTCGCGAAGTATGGCGACCCCATACTTCATCGCCCATCTACTCAATCACCCGTGCTAGGTATCAGCAATGAGTGAGCCAGTAACACTAGTTTCCCCAAAACAACTACACAAGAACACCGAGAATCCTCGCCTCATCTTTCGCGAAGATGAGTTGCTTGCCTTGGAGAAAAGCATCGCGAACCAGGGAATTCTGGTTCCGCTGACCGTATTTAGAGATCGCAAGAAATACTATCTGCTAGACGGTGAGCGCAGATGGAAGTGCGCGCTAAAACTTCAATTGCCGAAAGTCCCAATCATTGTTCAACCGAAACCTGATCGGATGACAAACATCATGATGATGTTTGCTATCCACAATGCACGAAAAGATTGGGATCCTTTGCCGACAGCGCTGAAGTTGGCAACGCTCGAGAGAGAATTCAAGAAACGCTACCTCCGAAATCCAACAGAGAGCGAGCTTGCGGGAATTGCGTCATTGCCACGTGGAGAGGTTCGCCGACTGAAGAAGTTGTTGCGATTGCCAGAGTCCTACAGAAAGGAGCTTCTCAAGGAACTGGAGAAACCGCGATCGCAACAGTTCTTGACTGTTGACCACGTCATAGAGGCAACTAGCGCTGCGGAGTCACTTCGAAAGCGAAACGTGATCGATCAGAATACTGAAACTTCCTTAAGAGACACGATAATTTCCAAGTTTAGAAGCGGCGTTATCAACAATACGGTTGCCCCAAGGAAGCTTGTCCGACTCTCGCGCGCTGTTGAACGAAATGAAGTCGATCTTAAAGTTGCTCAATCAATTGTCCGTAGGCTAGTTCGCGACTCCGAGTATTCGATCGATCAAGCATATGCGGAGACGGTGGAGCGGGCGGACATGGAGCACGCGACTGCCCAGCTTGTGGAACGATTGGTTGAACGTCTTCGACAGTCTCCTACGATCAAATGCGCGCTTATCGGAAAAGCTCTTGTCTTCGCTCCAGAAGCTCCAGAAAGCTCTCGAGAAATTCTTATAACGCGCGGATTGCATGGCCTTTCAGACACTCTCGGCTGATCTCGTCGAATTCGGCGAGCGCGCTGTCGAACATTTCCGGGTACTGGGCGTACAGGGTTCGCACTGAGCCTGCGGATCCTGGATTTCCTACGACACCAACGATTACGTGCAAGTCGCGGACAAACGCATCTTGATTGTTCATGTCGTTACAAATGCCGCGCGTATCGCGTTGATGAATATTGGTTGTCATACGCGAAGTCATCGGGAAAGGACGTACGAATTGCCCTATTGTTTCCAGACCACGCATGGCAATCGGTGACGCTGCCCGAGAGTACCAAGCTTACCGAGCAAGGCGTGGGCGTATACGTGGCGACAGCAGCAGAAATTCGCGAACATTTCGAGGCATCCGATATTGGCCTCAATGTTTTGCTCCCAGCACGACAGGGACTCCCTGCTTCGCTAAAGCGTGTGCTAGGGACTGCGTATGATCATTTCTCTCATACACGCTGGCGAGAAGGGTTTGACGAAGCGTGTGGAGTGCTTGAGACGGAAGCGCGGCGATATCTAAAGAAGTGGATTAGGACGGGCCGAATCACGATCATCGCCAAAGGCACCGGAAAGGTAGTCAAACGATCCGATGGACAGATTAATCGATTCACGATCGGCCAACTCGTTAAGGAATTCCAGCAAATTCAGAATCCCACTCTAGATGATTCTCTCATTGGGAAGACTCTGAAATCGATCAATCCAGACAGAGTTGCCAGAGTTCACCGAAAGCGACAACGCTCGTCGGAAAAGCGACTCCGACAAAACGTCGGTCAGTATATGCATGAAAAGTCGGAGCTTTAAAGCACCTGGGTTTGAAGTAACTCACGAGCTAGGCGATCTCCCGCACCGCGCGCAACGCGGCTTCGACCTCGCGCTCGTCGTTGACGAGGCTCGGCGCGAGCCGCGCTTTCGAGATCTTGTACGGCGAGGACGACGCGACGACCTTGTGCTCGTGCAGCTTGTGCACCGTCTCGCTGGCGCTCTGCCCTTCCACCTCGAAAGCGATGAGCCCGGCGGACAAGGCCGGATCCTTCGGCGTCAGCAGCTTCACCTTCGGAATCTTCGCCAGCCCTTCCTTGCACTGCGTGTTGAGCGCGGCGATGCGATCCGCGATGCGCTTGCGACCGATGCGCTGATGGAATTCGAACGCCTCAGTCATCGCCCATTGATGCTCGTACGCCTTGAACCCGCCGGGCGAAACCGATGACATGTTGGTCGGAGCCTTCGTCGGGCGTTCGTCTGCCCATGCGGCGAACGGCTCGACGTCGTAGAACGTCGGGATCGTCGCGCGGATCCGCCCCCAGTTCTTCTCCGGCACCCAGAGGATGCCCGTGCCCCGCGGCGCGAAGATCCACTTGTGCGTGCCGGCCGCCGCGAAGTCGACGCCCAGGTGCGCGAGCTGCTCTTCCTGGTTGCCGAAGCCGTGCACGGCATCCAGGACGACGAGAATCTGCTCGTGCTTCCCCCGGTTGGCATTGGCCTCCGCCACGGCCTTCGCCAGCGCGCGCACCGGAATCTTGACGCCGCTGCTCGAGTGCACCCAGGTGATGCCGACGACGCGCGTGTAGGGACCGATCGCACGCTTCAGCCGATTGACCATCTCATCAGCCGATGCGTTGACGGAATCCTCGTAGAGCGGAACGCGCCGCCAGCTCGCGCCGACCTTTTCGACCGCGAGACGAATCGCCTCGTGATGCACGTAGTGGTCGTGCGTCGTGCAGAGCACCTCGTCGCCCGGCTTCAGCGTCAGCCCCTGGTAGATGAGCGCAAGCCCCTGGGTCGTGCTGTCCGTGAGCGCAACCTCCTCGGGCTTGCCGCCGATGTACGCCGCGGCCGCGTGCTGCACGCGGACGGGGAACGGGTCCTGTTGCGCCTCGTCCCCCAGGAACGAGTCGAAGCCCATGCCGTGCTCGACCGTCGCAAAGGGTTGGGTGTCCAGCATGTTGCGATAGCGCTCGATCGCGTCGCGCACCGGCTTGGGGTGCGAGACGATGTAGAACTGCGAAAAATGCATCCAGTCCGGCGCCAGGTTGAATTGCGCCCGTACCGCGGCCCAGTCGGAGCTGCTGTCGACGGCCGGGACCGCGACCGCTTCGTTCGCCGCGGCGACACGGGAAGCCGCGGTGCCGACGAGTGACAGACCCACGGTCGCTACGAAATCCCTTCGGTTCAGGGTCATGGCACGATCTCCTCGGGGGAACGGTCAGCGATGGGTGCGAATATTACGCCGGGTTCGCGATGTCAGTGACCGGACGTGAACCGAAGGCCCAGAATGCCGGCCACGATCAGCGCGATGCAGCCGATGCGTGCCGGCGTCACCGGCTCGTGAAAGAGCAGGACGCCGAGGACGGCGGCACCGACGGCGCCGATGCCGGTCCACACCGCGTAGGCCGTGCCGACCGGCAGCGATTTCATGGCGAGGCCCAACAGCGCAAAGCTCGCCCAGGCGACGACGATCGTGAGGACGGTGAGCGGCATCTTCGTGAAGCCCGCCGAGGCTTTCATGCTGGTCGCCCAGACGACCTCCAGAAGTCCGGCGATCAGCAGCAGCAACCAGGCGGTCGAAAGCGTCGTAGGCATGTTCGCGCGTCCCTAAAAACCGAGCGAAAAGATGCGCCGGCAACTACGCCGGTCGGGGCAGGACAAAATTACCGGTTTCGTTCGGCACCAGCTCGACCGTCCGCGTGACGGCGTCGATGTTGATGGGACCGTAGACGTGCGGAAACACGGAGTTCTGCGTGAAATCAGGCAATCGGCCGGTCGAATGCGGCGGTTCCCAGCGCACGTCAGACTTGAGACGGGCGGGGTCGATGACGAGCAGCACAAGCCCAGACCGCCCTGGAAAGAAGGCGTTTGCGACCATCAGGACCTGCTCGGACGTCGAACAGTGAATGAACCCGTGGTCATCGAACTCCGGCGAGAAGAATTGGCCGCTCGGCTGCGCCGCCTCCCAGGCGGCACGCGTCGTGATGTGGCAAATCATGGCGCCACCTTATATCGTCCTGAAACACCAATGAACAGACTCATCCTCGGACTGGTGGCCTTTTTCGGCGTTCACTCGATTTCATTGCTGGCGCTGGGCTGGCGCAATCGCGTCGCCCAACGTCTGGGCACCCGGGCCTGGCAAGGCATTTACTCGATCGCTGCACTGCTGGGGTTCTACTTGCTCGTCACCGGCTATGGAGCCGCTCGGGCATCCGCCGCGGTGTTGTACGTAACGCCGGTCTGGTGCCGCTACGTTGCGGCCCTCCTGATGCTGCCTGCATTTTCGATCGCGCTCGCTTCAGTGCTGCCGGGGCGCATCAAGGCCCGCACGCAACATCCGCTGCTTCTGGCGACCCTGCTTTGGGCCGTTGCGCATCTCCTGACGAACGGCAGCGTGGCCGACCTGCTTCTGTTCGGCACTTTTCTCGTGTGGTCTGTCGCCGTGCGCACATCGCTCGCTCGTCGTCCGGCCCGCCCGGCGATCGCACTGCGGGGGTCGGCAGCGAACGACGCGATTGCCGTGATCGGCGGAATCGCGCTCTACCTGACATTCTTGCTCTGGTTGCACGCCAGGTGGATTGGGGTACCGGTGCTATGAGCGTGACGGACGTGCTGCAGGGCTCCTGCCTCTGCGGAAAGATTCGCTACGAGCTGCGCGGCCAGCCGCTCCTCATGTATTACTGCCACTGCATCATGTGTCGCAAGGCGACCGGCACGAGCTTTGCGACCAACATGCAGGTGCGCGAAGAGGATTTCTCGATCCTGTCCGGCCAGGACGTCCTGAAGGCCTACCGCTCGAGCCCCGACGAGCTCCGGCACTTCTGCTCGGCGTGCGGATCACCCGTCTTCAGCGAGGCGGAGCACCGTCGCGGGATCCTTTCCATCCGCTGCGGCCTGCTGGACGGCGACCCGGGCGTGCGCCCCGCCCACCATCTCTTTGTGAGCTTCCAGGCCCCGTGGGACGTCATCCTTGACGGCCTTCCGGAATACGCGGAACTGGCTCGCCCTTCCAAGTCCTCCGATTGAGCGACTGCGACTGGCGCTGGGGCTGTCAAAAACGTTCAAAGGAGAATCCAATGAGACTGAACGCAATCGTGATCGCGGCGGTGTTGACCGCCGCAAGTCCCCTGGCGCTGAACGCGGCGCGTGCCCAGCAGGTAGGCACTTATCGCACCGAACTGCAGCGCCACGACCTCAGCGTCCCGGGCAGGGAAGTGATCCAGGTTCGTGTCGAGCTCGACCCGGGGACCAGCGCCCCGGGTCACCGGCATCCCGGCGAGGAGATCATCTATGTCCTCGAAGGGACCTGGGAATATCGAATCGAGGGAAAGCCCTCGGTGACACTCGGGGCCGGGGACGTCCTGTTCATTCCGGCGGGAACTGTCCACAGTGCGAAGATTGTCGGCAACGAAAAAGGCGCCGAGCTCGCGACGTATATCGTCGAGAAAGGAAAGCCGTTGGTCGAGGTGGCCGAATGACGGCGGTCGCCGGCTTTCAGGGCAGGTCGAAGACCAGCACTTCCGCGTCGCGGCCCTGCCCTAACGTCAACTTGCCGGTATCCGTGAGCTTGAGGGCGTCGCCCGCCTGCAGCGCAACGCCGTTCGCCGTGATGGCGCCGCGCGCCACATGAACGTACGCGCGCCGTCCAGGCCCGATGACGAGTTCTGCGCTCTCATCGCCGTCAAACAGGCCTGCGTAAACGCGCGCGTCCTGCTGGATGAGCACCGAGCCCTCGGCCCGGTCCGGCGAGGCGATCAGGCGCAGCCGGCCGCGCTTCTCGTCCGCGGAGAAGCGCTTCTCCTCGTAGCTCGGCGCGACGCCGCGCACATTCGGCTGGATCCAGATCTGCAGGAAGTGCAGGCCTTCACTCGCGGAGGGATTGAACTCGCTGTGCTGCACGCCGCGCCCGGCGCTCATGCGCTGCACGTCGCCAGGCCGGATCGTGGACGAGGTGCCTGTCGAGTCTTTGTGCGCCAGCTCGCCCTCCAGCACGTAGCTGATGATCTCCATGTCGCGATGGCTGTGCGTGCCAAAGCCTTGGCCCGGCGTCACGCGATCTTCGTTGATCACGCGGAGCACGCCGAACTCCACGTGTTCGGGGTCGTAGTAATCCGCGAACGAAAAGCTGTGGAAGGACTTCAGCCACCCATGGTCGGCGTAGCCCCTTTCCCCCGCGCGGCGAATTTCCTGCATGAGCCCACTACCGAAATGGGGAATCCGAATCGAGAAATGCGGATGCATGCCTCGTAAACGATTCGTGAAACTGGAAAAGAGAACCGTGCCCGGAGTCAGGATAGGTCAGGAGCATGGCATTCGGCAGGTTTTCGCCAAGCCAATAGGAGTTGCGGCGATAGGCATAGCGTTGTTCGCCTGCCTGTAGAAAGCGCGTCGGGGCAGTCGCCAGCGCGGGCGTCACCATCCGCCTCGTGCAGCAGGACTGCGGGTCAGGAGGACCCGGCTCACGACCAGTACCCAAATGAGTTCGATGACCGGCACGATGAATCGCGAATAGGGGCCGTCCGGCGTCCACGGTCCATCGCTCAACCAGGCCGTGCCGCCCAGCAGCACGAGCACGACGGCCATGACTCCTGCTGTGAACAGTGCGTTCGAGATGAAGCCGGCCCGCCAGAGGCCGAACGCGCCGGACATGATCAGCATCGCGCGCGGAAACGAGGTCACGACGACCAGGGCCCACGCGAAGTCGTTCAATCCCGATGCCAGCACGCCATTTTCGGGACGGGCAATCGAGTACGCGAGAGCCGCTCCGACGGCGACGAGCAGAAGGAACAAGCCTCCCACCACTGCGCTGGAAGCGGTCGCCGCCGCGCCCCACCCGTCGAGCCCTGCATCCGCGAGGGTGTTCCTGAGCGCCGCCGCGAACCACATGAGGTTGAGGATCGCCATGCCGGCGAGCACCGCGGCGACCAGGATCCGCGTGCGATTGCCGTCGTAGAACGCGGCGAGCTCGTCGGGCGAAGCGCCGATGCCGGGCTGATAGCCGTACGTGACGTACGCAACGATGAACAGGACGACGAACTGGATGCCGGCCGTGCGCCACAGGCGTTCCCAGTAAGCGCCGGTGCGGTACACGCTGGGGGATGAGGTTGTTGCTGTCGTCGCTTGGTTCATGTCGTTCCCCTATTGATACCCGTCAACGTCGACCACGGCCTGGGAAAACGCCTCGGGTGCCTCCTGCGGCAGGTTGTGACCGATGCCATCCAGGACGCGGTGTGAATAACGGCCCGTGAATTTCGCGGCGTAGCCCTTGCCGTCGGCCGCGGCGCCGTCGAAATCGCTCCCGATCGTGATGCTCGGCACCGTGATGACCGGCGCTTCCTGCAGTCTTGCTTCCAGTTCGGCGTACCGGTCCTCGCCGGGCGCGAGACTGAGCCTCCAGCGGTAGTTGTGGATCACGATGCTCACGTGATCGGGATTCTCGAACGCCCGGGCGCTGCGGTCGAATGTCGCATCGTCGAAAGCCCATTTCGGCGAGGCGTTCTTCCAGATGAGCTTCGCGAACGCGTGCCTGTTGAGTTCGTAGCCCAGACGTCCCCGCTCAGTGGCGAAGTAGTACTGGTACCACCAGCCCTGCTCCGCTGCGGGCGGCAGCGGTTGCCGATTCTTTTCGAGGTTGACGATGATGTAGCCGCTGACCGAGACGATTCCCTTGCAACGCTCGGGCCAGAGTGCGGCCATCGCGCAGGCGGTCCGTGCTCCCCAGTCAAACCCCGCAACGATGGCCTTCTCGATAGCCAGCGCGTCCATCAGCGCAAGGATGTCCGCCGCGAGCGCCGACTGTTGTCCGTACCTTGGCGTGTCGGCCGACAGGAAGCGCGTGGAACCGTAGCCGCGAACGTACGGCACGATCACGCGATAGCCCTTCGAGGCGAGCATGGGAGCGACGTCGACGAAGCTGTGAATGTCGTAGGGCCAGCCGTGCACCAGCATTACGGGGGTGCCCTGGCGAGGACCGAGATCGGCATAACCAACGTTCAACACGCCCGCATCGACTTGCCTGATCGCGCCGAGCTGGCCTACCTGCGAGTTCGCTTTGGCATCCTTCATTGCGATCGTGCCCAATTGAGCGCCGGCCAGGCCCATCGCTGCCGTGCCGAGGAATGCGCGCCGGTTCATGAGCGATCTCATCGTGACGCTTTCCAGGATCTCAGCAGGCCAACGTCGGTGTGTCGATTGCACGAAGGTATCGGCAGGTACGCTGGCCTGCAGGCGATGCCTGCGATACGATCGTTCGGTCACTCGCCCACATGCAAATCCGGAAGACCCCTGGGCTAGGGGTTCTCAGTGAACTCGCAAGATCACGTTGTATTCATCGTGGACGACGATCCGGGTATTCGCGAATCGTTGTCGGAACTTCTTTCAGCGCTGGGGTTGCACGCGATCGCGTTCGGCTCTGCCTCCGAATACCTGTCGTACCCGAAGCCGGACGTGCCCGCCTGTCTCGTCCTGGATCTGGAGCTTCCGGACCTCAACGGACTCGAACTCCAAGCGCAAATCGCACCGGGTGATCGCCCGCCCATCGTGTTCATCACCGGGCACGGAGATATTCCGTCGTCAGTACGTGCGATCAAGGCCGGCGCGGTCGATTTCCTGACCAAGCCGTTCAAGGACACAGACCTGATGCGCGCAATCGATGCAGCGCTTGCGCAGAGTCGCAAGGACCGGGTCGCGCGGGCCGGGCTGGCCGAATCTGCATCAGCGTCTTTCGACGCTCACGCCCCGGGAACGGGAACTGCTTCCTCTCGTCGTCGGCGGACTTCTCAACAAGCAGGCCGCGGCGATGCTCGGCATCAGCGAGATCACCACCCAGATTCATCGCGGCCACATCATGCGAAAAATGCGCGCTGAGTCGCTCGCCGAGCTCGTGAGGATGGCGGGAATGCTCGAAATACCGATCGTTCACTCCCGGCACGGCAACATCAGGTGAAAAGTAGCGCCGCGAGAGCCGTTTGCAGTGAACCAAAGCCGGCCCTCATGCGCCTCAATGATGGAGCGACAGATCGCGAGTCCCATTCCCATGCCGTCGGACTTGGTCGTGAAGAGCGGAGTGAATATCCGGTCGGCTTCCTGCGAGCCTATCCCCGGCCCGGTATCCGTCACCGACACCGTGACTTGGTCGCCTTCGGAGAGACTGGAACTGACGCCCAGGATTCTGGGCTCATCTTTAGTCGCCATGGCGTCAATGGCGTTCATGATCAGGTTGAGTAGAACCTGTTGCAGCTGGACTCTATTCCCCCTGATCGCAGGCAGCCCGTCCATGGGTTCTGCCTGGACGATGATGCGGTGCTTGTCCAAATCGTCATGTCCCAACGAAATTGCTTCCCGAATGAGCTCGTTGAGGTTGAGGTCGGTCCAGTCCCTTGCGTCAATCCTGTAATTGGCCCGGATGTTGCCGATGACATCCCCTGCGCGATGGCCATCGGCCGAAATTCGCCTGAAGGCTTCCTTGGCCTTTTCGAAGTTGGGCGATGACCTGTCCAGGAAACGCCAGCCCGCATCCGCGGTCGTGATCATCGCTGTCAGCGGCTGCCGGACCTCGTGAGCGATCGCCGCGGCGACGGCATCGCCGGTCATCAGGCGTGCCTCCCGCTCCCGGCGCTGGGCAAAGACGGCCCGAAGCAGCTTCGCATACAGCGTCGAAATCTCGTACAGCAGGACAATCAGGACCAGGCTGCTCGACAGGATCCCGATGACCCGGACCGTGTACCAGCCGACGCTGAAGCGAGACGGATCCGGATAGTAGCTCAAGGGTACCTCGACCACGTACAGGCACATAACGACCATCAGCCAGAGATCGAGCACCGTGCGCCGCCGGACCCAGAGCACGATAAGAGCGAAAGCGCTCATCGTTGCGACGGGGGCACCGATGAAGTAAGGCCAGAGCGGGGTGAAGTGAAGGGTGTCGGAAGCCACGCGCGGTAACTGCGCGGCACCCGCGATGCAGGCAAACGCGGCAACTACAATGATGGCCACCGTCGTTGTGATGCTGACGGCGATTGCCGGTCGGACCCTGATCTGACCGAATCGTTTCCGCTCGTCGGTATCTTTCCAAAAGGCGTAGGCGGCGACGAATGTTGCGAAACCGGTGTGCTGGCACATCCACAGGAACGACGTGCTCTGCGTGCCGCCCAGCAGGTTTCCTGGCGCAATCAGGTCCGGAAACACCAGGACAAACGGAATCAGGATCAGCGCCGCGAACAAGTATCCCGTCGCAATCACAAGGATGGCGTGGCTGCGCGTGATCGAGACCTGGGCATACAAGAGGATCGCGGTGACCAGGTCGCACAGGAACATCGCCGTCACATAGGCCGGGACAAACGCAATGACCCGGGGCGGGTGGACGCTCGAAAGTGGACCGAACGAGATCAAGAGAAAGACGACCAACAGACCAGACACGATGGCAATCGCCAGGCGCCTTTGCACCGGCCCCGGCGACAGTCTCGAGAGCATGAAATGCTGTTCCGCCGGGACAGTGGTCTCGGACTTCAGCATCGCATCCATACGGCGCAGCCTGCGGGCATGTGTTCGTCTTCGGCGACCCGGTGGATCGACCGCCCAATCCCCACCTTCTTATGGCGGGATGGTACGCCGTAAAGTGGCTTCGTCGACGGCCCTGAGCAATTCATGCCCTTGAAATGGCTTCGTGAAGACACGGGGACGACTCCCGCCGAGAGGCGGCATCCGTTCGAGCCGGTCGGGGTAACCCGTGATCAGGATGGTCGGCAAGCCCGGACGGGCCGCGGCGACCGTTTCCAGGAGCTCGAAGCCGTCCATGCCCGGCATGTCGATGTCCGAGATCAGGCAATCGATCCCCCGTAGGCAGCCGCTGTCGATCAGTTCGATCGCGGACGTAAACCGGCGCACGCTGTAGTCCGCGGATTCCAGAAGGTATTCGAGCGACTGCAGGATGCTGTGATCGTCGTCGACCACTGCGACCACGAAGCCAGGCCGATGCTCAGTCAAGGGGGATCCTTGCCGCCGATTGTCGGACGATATTCCGGCGAATGATGGAGACACGTAGAGCCTCCGTAACTAATACAAACACATGATGGCGCCGGGTGTGCCCACAGCGGGAGCATGGCACCGGAAGTTGCGAGGTCACGCATGTCTCACGACGAGCCGGTCGTGTTCGTGGTCGACGACGATGCCTCGGTGCGGGAATCGCTGAGGTTGTTGATCGAATCCTCGGGCTGGCAGGCGGAGACTTTCGGCTCGGGGAAGGAATTTCTCTCGAGACCTCCCGTCCTCGTCCCGAGCTGCCTCGTTCTCGACGTCAATCTGCCGGACCTCAGCGGCCTCGACCTGCAGGCGCTCGTCATGGATCGGGTCGCCATGCCGATCATTTTCATTTCCGGCTACGGCGACGTGCCGACGACCGTCCGCGCCATGAAGGCGGGAGCCGTCGAATTCCTGACCAAGCCGCTGATTGACGACCAGCTGATCAGCGCGATCCGAAGCGCCATTGACCGCAGCTACGTCGAGCTGGGGCATGCAGCGCAGTTGGAGACGTTGCGAAACGACTATGCGTCGCTCAGCGGCCGCGAGCAGGAAGTCATGGCACTCGTCACCGCCGGCAGCCTGAACAAGCAGGTTGGCAGCCGCCTCGGCATCAGCGAAATCACCGTGAAGGCGCACCGCGGCAAGCTGATGCGAAAGATGCATGCGGGTTCCCTCCCCGATCTGGTGAAAATGTCCGTGATGCTGGACGCTCAAGCCATCCAGCAGTCACACGCGAGTCCGCCGCGCGCTTCGAGCGCGAGCGCCACAGATGCCTCAGACCTCGTCTCGAGTCGGTTGTCCGCTGCCGCCTTGCCTGCCACGGCCCGGGTCCGATCGTAATAGCCGCCGTACTGGCGCACGGGCGACCAGTCCGGACTCGCGGGCGGCAGCGGCGGTGAGTGCGCACGGAACGGACCGTCGCCGTGCACTATGCGTCCTCCGAGAACCGTCAGGACCGAAACGAGATCCTTGATCTCGTTCTCCGGGATGTCCATGTAGTCCGCGGACAGCACCGCCAGATCGGCAAGCTGCCCAATCTTGATCGCACCTTTCCTGCCTTCCTCGTTGGAAAACCAGGTGTTGGACTCCGTCCACGTGCGCAGCGCCGTCGTGCGGTCGAGCCGGTTCCCGGGCGGATACAGCGCGAATCCGCCGATCGTTCTGCCGGTCACCAGCCAGTGGAGCGACACCCAGGGGTTGTAGCTCGCGACGCGCGTGGCGTCGGTTCCTGCGCCTAGCGGGACGCCGGCCGCCAGTATCCGTCCGAGCGGTGGCGCGTCGGCTGCCAACGCCTTGCCGTAGCGCTCGGCAAAGTCCTCGCCTTGGTAAGCCATGCGATGCTGCACGGCGATTCCGCCGCCCAGCGCTTTCACCCGGTCGATGTTCGCCGGCGAGATGGTCTCGGCGTGATCGAAGAACCAGTGCGTGCCGGCAAACGGCACTTCTCGATTCACCTTCTCGAAGACGTCGAGCGCGCGGCCGATCGTCTCGTCATAGGTCGCATGCAGGCGGAACGGCCACTTCACCTGCGCCAGATGCCGCACGACGCGCTCGAGCTCCGCTTCCATTGCCGGCGGCATTTCGGGCCGCGCCTCGCGGAAGTCCTCGTAATCCGCTGCGGAGTACACGAGCATTTCGCCGGCACCGTTGTGCCGGTACAAATCGCTCCCCTGCCCCGGCCTCACCAACTTCGACCAGCGCTGGAAATCCGCGAGCTCCTCCTTCGGCTTCTGAGTGAACAGGTTGTAGGCGATGCGAACCGTCAGCTCGTTCGCACGGGCCAGGCGCTCGACGACTTCGTAATCCTGCGGGTAGTTCTGGAAGCCTCCGCCCGCGTCGATGACCGACGTCACGCCGAGCCGGTTGAGCTCGCGCATGAAATGCCGCGTGGAATTCATCTGATCGTCCAGCGAGAGCTTCGGGCCCTTGGCGAGGGTGGCGTAGAGAAGCATCGCGTTCGGCTTCGCGACGAGCATGCCCGTGGGCTCGCCTTGCCTGTCACGCTCGATGAAGCCGCCGGGTGGATCCGCGGTGTCCTTCGTATACCCGACTGCGCGCAATGCCGCGCGGTTGAGGAGCGCTCGATCATAAAGACGCAGAATGAACACCGGCGTATCGGGCGCGGCCTCGTTCAACTCCGCGAGTGTCGGCATCCGCCTTTCGATGAACTGGTATTCGTTGAATCCCCCGATCACCCGCACCCACTGCGGGGGCGGCGTGCGCTGCGCCTGTAACCTGAGCATCCGCATGGCTTCGGAGAGTGAAGGCACGCCGTCCCAGCGCAGCTCCATGTTGTAGTTGAGACCGGCGCGTATCAGATGCGTGTGGCTATCGATCAACCCGGGGATGACGCGGCGGCCGCCGAGGTCGACTACAACCGTTTCCGCCACCGCCTGCTTCATGACTTCCCGGTCGTCGCCGACGGCGACGAAACGGCCACCCGCGATCGCGGCCGCCGTTGCCGCGGGCCTGGATGGATCCAGGGTGGTGAGCCTGCCGTTCCTGAGAATCAGCGTGACCGTATCAACCGCCTGCGCCTCGACGCCTCGACCCAACGCGAAGATTGCCGAGCCAGCAGTCAGGGCCTCGATGGCTTCCCTGCGATTCCAGTTCCGGCGGGACCCAGGCTTTGCCATCACTTCTGCTTGGCGACTTCCAAGGCCTTCACATAACTCTCCGCCACGGCGGCGTAGTTGGGCGCCGCGAGGCCGTAAAGCTTGGCCAGTTCTAGCGCTTCCGGCCGGTTCCAGGTGCGATGCACTTCGCTCAGGATGGAATTCGCGGTGGTCGGGACGACGCCGCTTTGCGCGAATCTCGCGACGGTCGCCCGCGACGCCATCTCGCTCGGGTCGCCCGAGGCATCCATGACGGCATAGACCTTGAATCCCGCCGCCTTGGCATCGAGGGCCGGGAACATCACGCAAACACTGGTCCAGATGCCCGCCATGACCAATGTCTTCCGGCCAGTCTTGCGCACCGCATCCACGAAGTCCTGGTTGTCCCAGGCGTTCACCTCGCCCTTGCGCGGCACGTAGATCGCCTGCGGGGCCCCTTGCTGGATCTCGGGAATCAGCGGCCCGTTCGGGCCGTTTGGCTCCGACGCCGTCGTGATGACGGGAATATTGAAGAGCGTCGCGAGCTTCGCGAGCACCAGGGTGTTCCGCCGCAGATCGCTGATGTCCACGTCCTTCACGGTTTGCAGCAGTCCCGCCTGGTGATCGAGCAGGAGAAACACGGTATCGGACGTATCGAGCAGCGCCTGGCCACCGCCGCTCGGCAGCACATTCGATGAGCGGGTCTGCTGAGCCAGAGCGGCCGACGGGAACGAAAGGATCGCCCCGACAAGTAACGCCGCGGCGACTGAATGGATCAATTTCCCGATGGACATTTGACAACCTCCAGCACTTGTTGAACAGCGAGCGATGACGCGTTTCGGCGCTTGTCTACGCCGGATCTCACCAGAATGCGTCGGACGAATCGATTACCCGAAGGTATTGCTGCCATGCGCCGGCTCGGAAAAGGCGCCATCGATACCTTGGTCCAATAGGCGTTCCTTCGGGCGTCAGGTTTCATTCAAGGTCGGCTGGAGGATATGACTACGCCCGAGAAACGCGAGGAGCCTTTGACGGTTGTCGTCCGGCGCCGCGTCAGGCGGGGGGCGGAGCCTGCGTTCGAAACCGCGATGCAGGAATTCATCCGCTTCGCACTGGCATTTCCCGGCAACCAGGGCATCAACGTCTTGCGCCCGGATGCGGGGCAATCGAGCGTGTACACGGTCGTCGACCGGTTTGCCGATCCTGCCTCTCGGCAAGCTTTCAAGATGACGCCCGAATATGCGGCGTGGATGAAGAGGCTGGGAGAGCTGACCGACGGGGATCCCCAGATCCAGGAGATCGGCGGGCTCGGCGGATGGTTCACGCCTCCTGGCCTGCCGCGCGAAATGGTTCCCGGGCGCCTGAAGATGGCCTGCGTGACATTCCTCGGGGTCTACCCGCTCACCAGCGTGCTTCCGCCATTGTTTGAGAGCGTCCTGCCGGATCTCCATCCCCTGTTGCTCAACGTCCTGGTGACGGCCTCGATCGTGGCGGCTCTCACCTGGCTCGTGATGCCGGCATTGACCCGATTGTTCCGCCCCTGGCTCTTCGGCAAGCCGCCTTCGTTGCCTCACGGGCGGACCTGATGCCTCGCTTCCGGGCCCGAGATGTCGCCGCCTTGCTGTTGTGTTGCCTGGCCGGCTGCGCACCCGTCGGACCGCAACTCACGCGCGATTTGTCGGTCGCTTACAACGACGCGGTTCAGGCCAGCGGACAGCGAGAGCTCATGCTCAACATCGTGCGCCTCCGGTACACGGACACCCCGGAGTTCCTCTCCGTCAGCAGCATCGCGACCGAAATGCACGTCGAGCGTGGCCTCGTTGTCGGGGCCGAAGTCGGCAAGGTCGAGGGCGGGACCACGCACGTCGGCAGTGCAAGCGCATCGTTCGGCTACTCCGAGTCGCCGATCGTGACCTTCACGCCGCGCACGGACGAGAAGTTCACGCGTCAGCTCGTCGCCCCGGTTTCCCTGGACAGTCTTTACCTTCTGATTCGATACGGCTGGTCGATCGAGCGCGTGCTGTTGCTGACTGCCGAAGAAATCAACGGCCTGCGCAACTCGACATCGCGTGAAGACCGGCCAGCCGATCAGTCGTCCGGGCAGCAGGAATTCGGGGAGCTGTGTGCAGCTCTCCGGCGGCTGGATGAAGACCGAATGCTGAAGTTGGAGCACTACATGTCCTGGGACCCCGTGTCGGAGTCGATCGCCGCCGACGGCCTGGCTGCCAGCGATCTCCTGCAAGCCGAGGCCGAAGGCTACCGACTCGCGATGCACGGCGATCCGGCACGGCTCGCGTTGTCGCGCGCGGTCAAGCGCTATCGAATGACGCTGCAACCGTCAGCGGCAGCGACGAACGAATGGGCGACATTGCGGCGGCTGGCGGGCCTTGGTGAAACCCAAACCCAGGTCCCGCTCGAGTCCGCCTCACCGGATGTCGCGGAGCGCGTGGGCTCACTGCGCATCGAGACACGCTCCGTCCTCGGCGTGCTGGCCTACCTTTCGTATGGCGTCGCCTTGCCGCCTGCCCACCAGGAACGGGGTCTGGCGGAACCCGAAGGAAGTGCGCACGAGTTCGCTGGGCGGCTGCTGACAGTGCGCAGCTCGCCGACACAACCCGAGTCCGCCTGGCTGGCAGTGCCGTATCGCGATCAGTGGTTCTACATCGACGAATCGGACCGCAATTCCAGGCGCACCCTGGGCCTGCTGAACTCATTGATGCGGCTCGAAATCGACGCAGGCGGCGCGCAGAACGTCCCCGTCCTGACACTGCCGCTGGGGCGGTGAACACCAACACTCATCAAAGGAACAGATGCCATGGGCAAGTCATAGCAACAATCGAAGCCGCACGTGCAAAGTCCGTGGCCGCGCTCAATCGCCTCCTCGATGCACATGAGATCGTGCTCGAGGATGCCCGGCCGCTCGCGCGCGAGGCTGCGGAGCGTGGCGACGAGGGCACCAACGATCTCATCGTCAGCCAGTTGGTACGCACCACTGAACTTCAGAGCTGGTTCGTCGGCGAGCACCTGCGGGCGAGTGACGATCCGCAATAGCCGACTACGGCCGTTCGAGCAGCGCCACGACACCCTGGCCACCGTCGGCGCATACGCTGACGACCGCGCGGGAACCGGTTGGCATGGCGAAGAGTTCCTTGACGCACTGGCTAAGGTCCCGCGCGCCTGTCGCGGCGAACGGGTGGCCGATGGCGATGGAACTACCGTTCGGATTGACGCGATCCCAGGGAAAGGGGCCGAAGTCGCGATCGATGCCGGTGCGTCGCTTGATCCAGGCCTTGTCTTCGAGGGCTTTCACATTGGCGAGCACCTGCGCGGCAAAGGCCTCGTGGATTTCCCACAGGTCGATGTCGTCGTAGCGCAGGCTGCACCGCTCGAATAGCCGCGGAATCGCATAGGACGGCGCCATGAGGAGGCTCTCGTCCGCGAGGTCGATGGAGGTGATCTCGAAGTCGACAAGCCGCGCGTAAGGCGTTCCATCGGGTAGTCGCCGGAGTCCGTTCCTGGTGGCGGCCCACACCGAGGCTGCGCCGTCCGTCAGCGGCGATGAATTCCCTGCCGTCAATGTCCCCTGCCCGCTCGTCTTGTCGAAGGCAGGAGGCAGCCTTGCCAGCTTTTTCATCGACGTGTCGGCGCGCGGAATCGTGTCGTGGTTCACCTTCCCGACGGGAATGACGAGATCGTCGAAGAAACCCCTTTCGCGCGCGGCGATGACGCGCTGGTGCCCTTTGAGCGACCATTCGTCCTGGCTTTCGCGGGAGATGCCCCATTCCTTCGCCGTTTCTTCCGTGTGCTCGCCCATGCTCTTGCCGGTGGTGCGGTTCACGACGGCGGGAATGTGGATCCGGATGTCTTTCCAGCGCAGCTCGGTGAAGGATTCGAGCTTGGCGCCCAGCGAGCGCGCCTGGATGAAATACCGGAGCCAGTCCGAGAATTTCTGGTCGAGTCCGATCTGCACCCGGCTCGTACTTTCGACTCCACCGACAAGGGCGAGGTCGCGGACACCCTCGTCCAGCATGCCGCCGGCGGCCACGGCCGCCGTGACGCTCGATGCGCAGGCGAGCACTACCGAAAAAGCCGGCACGCGCGGATCAAGCTCTGCGTCGAGCCAGATCTCGCGCGCGATGTTGCTCCAGCCGAGATTTGGCACGACCGAGCCCCAGACCACGAAGTCGGGGAGCGTCCCCGGCTTGAGCCGAGCCGACATCGCCTGCACGACCGGCACCGACAGTGCGACTGCGTCATGGGCGGCGAGCGCGCCGTCGACGCGGGAGAAGGGAGTGCGAAGACCCGTCGCGATAAATGCTTCCCGCATGTACGGTCGTTACGGCAATCCGTCTTTGCTTACAGCCGCGCTGATGCGCTTTGGAATATAGGCGAACCCGAACTGGAAGCCGATGTCGGGCGTATTGTTGTAGTTCTGAAGATTCTCCGTGATTCCAAACGTGAACAGCATGTTCTCGACTCGGTGACGCACGCCAATGCTGAGCTGGTACTTCTCGCCCAACAATTCGTCGAGATCCGTCTGCTGATGCGTGTACACGCTTTGGCTGATGTAAGCCTGGACGTTGAGGTTCGTTCTGCCGGTAAGCGATCGTTCATAGCCGAAGATCAGGGTCGGGACGATCTGCGATCCCTGCGGGGCCGGAAAGCTCGCACCAGCGTAATAAACCGCCGCCGCGTCGACGTACCAGCCCTGCAGCTCTCCGCGGTGCTGAAGCGAGAGCTGCATTCCGTAGTCCGTCTTGCCGGTGGAAAGCAGCAATCGCTCTCCGCCGACCGGTATCTTTACAGCCGCTTCGAGTGACAGGTGCCAGGGTTTCGGCAAGTCGAAGCCTACGTAGCGGACACCCAGTGTCGGATCCAGGTAGCCGCCGCTCGTCGGGGCCCCGAAGCTGACGACCTGAGCCGACTTGAGGTCGTAGATCAGGTTCACGTCGTCGCGCCGTGCCGCCGGCCGTCCGAAGGAACTGAATCCGAACGTGTCGTGAAAGCTCTCGATCGTGCCATCGAGAAAGCCGCCGTGGTAGGACACTCCGCTCGCAATGGCGTAACCCGTCCAGTCGGGCGAAAACTTGTAATGAAAAGTCACGTCGAGCGTGGCGGATTCAACGTCCAGCAAGTAGTTTTCGCCGGGCAGTGCCTGAATTGCAGCCACCTCCGCGGGCCCCAGTTCGCGGCGGCCCAGCGGCTCGAGCGCGATGAGGTAGTCCTCGACCTCCGGACTCAGGGCCCAGGTGTTCTGGTACCCCAGCTCGGTTTCAATCGCCCAGCTGCCAGGCTCGATGGCGACTGCATGCGCCGGCCGCATGTCGAGTCGCAGGAAGCCGAACGGCGTCAGGTCACGGGAGCGGAGAAGACCATACAAGTCCCGCTCCTGCGCTTCGACGACCGGCGCGGCGACTCCGAGTGCAATGAGCACGCACATTGCGAAGCGGGAGCGTGGTTTCATGTCAATCGATCCGCAGACTCTGTTCCATCGCATAGCACTGATCCCAGATGTACACGTCGAAGGCCGCGAGCTTGTCCGCCCACTTCGGCGTCAGCTCGTTGACGCAGGATATTGCAACGCGATCGATATAGTCATCGGAAACCGCCCACGGGTTGCCGAGCGTGGCCGCGTCGAGGCCTTCCCCTGGTTTGATTGAGGCGAGCGCCCGCGATGCCGCAGCCTTCAGGTCACCCATGAACTGGATCTGCCGCTCGACGTCGGCCGGCGTCCCGGTCCGCGCGACGTGGCCACCCACGAAAGTCTTGAACGGCACCTTCCGGATTTCCTCAACTTGGGCGAAATAGCCGGGAATGTCGTGCGCGACTGCTAATCGCCGCCAGGGCATCCAGCCCGGAAACACCACGTCGACGACCATGAGTGTTTGCTGCTTGGGCGCATAAATGAAAATATTGCCGGGCTCGTGCGCAACGCCGTGATATGTGAGCTGGAGCACCTGACTGCCCGCCTTGAGCACGTATCGATCGCCGAAGGTGACGGTTGGAAGCGGCCGGCTTGGGTCACTGGCTCTCTCGAGGAGGCGCTTCGTTTCTTCCTGCGCGATGACGTTCGTAACCGTGCCCAGACTCTTCGCGCCGCCGATGTGATCGACGTGGGAGTGGCTGTACACGAGATGAGTAACCGGCTTGTCGCTCACCTCGCGAATTCCTTTCGCGATGTGGGCGGCGTATGACGGCGGCGCATCGACGACAACGACGCCATGCTCGTAGACCATAAAAATCGACTGGTATGCATTGTCGGTGATCATGTAGAGGCCGTCGCCGAGCTGCTCAAGTCGGTAGCCCTTGGCGGGATCCACGGGCGGGCCTTTCGCATCCGCCGGTATCGCCAGGTGATCGCCGATGCGAACGCCAATCGGCGCGATGCGCGGCATGTTCGGATAGGCCAAATCGGCGCCGGCGGGGACGTCAGCCGCTTGCGCCATACGCGCCATAAATCCGATCGCCAGGCAGAACGCCATCGAGCGCATGACACCCTCCTTGAAGTGTTCGCTTCGCATCAGAGCAGGACTTCGCCGGGACATCGATTGCACGAAAGTATCGATCGCGGCCGTTACGCCACATTTGGCCAATACTTTCGTCCAATCGACCGCCCGCATCGCATCTGATCAGATCGGTTCCGTGTTTCGCGCACTGGACCGGAGATGACGACAATGAACATCCTCGCCAGGATCCTTGCCGCCAGTGCGGCTGGCGCGCTCCTCGCCGCAAGCGCCTTCGCCCAGAGCGCGTCGTCGCTCGTCGTGCCCGCCAAGAATGAGCCCGCGCCCAAGTTGTTCGTCGAGCCTCCGCTACCCGGTCCGCTCGCCAAAGGCATTGCCTACATCCCGTACCGGGTGGAGAACCTGCGGATCATGCCCGTGGGTGGTCCTGCCGCACTGAACCTGTCCCCTCGCGTCGGTCATCTGCACATTACCGTCGACGACCTGCCCTGGGCGTGGGCGGACTACGGCCAGAGCAACACCGTCATCCTGATCAACCTGCCGCGCGGCGAGCACAAGGTGCGGATCGAGGTGACGGATGCCGAAGGCGGCGTCCTGACCGCGAAGACCGTGACGTTCAAGTCGCCGGGCAAACCGGGCAAGTGAGAGGAGCAACCCATGAACCGCACCAGCAAGCTCGCGATCGCAACAACCGCAGTGACGCTCGCCATCCTGGGGAACGCGGCCGTTTACGCGCAGGACGAGAGCGGGCTGCTGAACTACGAAGCGAAAGGAACCATCTCCATGGCACAGGCACAGACACAAGCGAAGACGGAGGGCGGGGACGCCGTCCGTCCCTTCAGCATTCACTTCCCCGACGAGGCGCTCGCCGACCTGAAGCGCCGCATTGCGGCCACACGGTGGCCTCCGCAGGAGACCGTCAAGGATCAGTCGCAGGGCGTGCAGCTCGCGACCGTCCAGAAGCTCGCGCGCCACTGGGCAACCGAGTATGACTGGCGCAAGTGCGAAGCAAGGTTGAACGCGCTGCCGAATTTCGTCACCAGGATCGACGGCGTCGACATTCACTTCATCCACGTACGTTCGAAGCATCCGAACGCGTTGCCGATGATCGTCACGCACGGATGGCCCGGCTCGATCCTCGAGCAGTTGAAGATCATCGACCCGCTGACGAATCCCACCGCGCATGGCGGAAGCGCCTCGGACGCATTCGATGTCGTGATTCCGTCGTTGCCGGGCTACGGATTTTCCGCGGCGCCCACCGAGCTCGGCTGGGATCCCATCCGCGTCGCAAAAGCGTGGGTGGTCCTGATGAAGCGGCTCGGCTACAAGCGCTTCGTGGCGCAGGGCGGCGATTGGGGGAATGCAGTCACGGAGCAGATGTCCCTGCTCGGCGCTCCGGAGCTGGTCGGGATTCACACCAACATGCCGGCCTCGGTGCCACCCGACATCGACAAGGCGGCGGCTGCCGGCGCACCGGCGCCCTCAGGCCTTTCGGCCGACGAAAAGCACGCATACCAGCAGCTTGCATACTTCTACAAGCACGGACTGGGCTACGCCACCGAGATGGCGAACCGCCCGCAGACCATATACGGCATCGCGGATTCGCCGGTCGGCATGGCCGCCTGGATGATCGACCACGACGCCGACAGCATGGCGCTCATCACTCGAGTGTTTGACGGTCAACCAGAGGGACTCACGCGAGACGACGTGCTCGACAACGCCACGCTGTACTGGCTGACGAACACGACGATTCCAGCGGCCCGCCTGTACTGGGAAAGCAAGCTTGCCTTCTTTGCCCCCAAAGGCGTGCCGATTCCGGCCGCGGTGAGCGCCTTTGCGAACGAGCTCTATCAAGCCCCGGAGAGTTGGGCAAAACAGGCGTATCCGAAGCTCGTCTACTACAAGAGGCACGACAAAGGCGGCCACTTCGCGGCGTGGGAACAACCGCAGGCGCTGGTGTCAGACCTGCGTGCGGCATTCCGTGAGCTTCGGTGATTCGGAGGAGAGCCGAAGATGAAGCTATACAAAGGTGTAATGGCGCCGGCGGCGATATTTCTCGAAGCTTTGATTGGTCAGCTCATCAGCGGGCGATTCGACGGACGGCACGCCTGGGTATCACAGCGCCCGCGAGCCGGATGGACGAGAGGATGCCCGCATTCACATTGCGAGCTTCGTCCACGACGAAGCGAGCGACGACCGCGCCGCCCATGCTGTGCCCGAGGAGGATGCGCTTCCTCGTGCGAACGCGATCGAGGGTCTGCTCGAGGTCGCAGTCTTCGCGTGGAGGACCTTCACCGTCTCGCCGCCCACGTCAAATGCTGGAATGGAATCGTGCGAGTACTCTCATGAAGCAGGTAATGTCGGATCGGTTCGCACACGATCGCGCGGGCGTTGGCCTTGCCCTGCTCATCGCTTGCGGCAGCGATGTTGGTGGTGGTTCTTTCTCGACGGGCAGAACGAGCGACGTTGCGCTATGGGCCATGGCACCCGCGGCCAGCAGCGCGCCAGTCGCTGTGGCGGCAAGGGATCTGACGAGGTTGTTCATGGCTTGGACTCCGATCCAATAGTCGGAGCCAAATTAGCCACACTCGATGCACGTGATCGATTGGACGAAGGTGTCGAAAGTGCTCGGCTCATCCGTTCAAGTTCGCGAGCGAGCCGAGTGCGCTCACGGCGGCTGTGCCTGATTCACCGCGCCAGCCATTCGGGTTTGCTCGAGCCTCGGGGGACGAGGACCGTGCTGAATGAGCCAGGAGTCCTGGACAAGACCGTCTGGTCCGTCATCCCCTGATACGTGCCCATTGGTGTCTCCGCGGTGAAGACATCCGGAGCGACATATGCGTGCTCATCCGAGGAACCGGCAGTCGCCTTGGCGTAGTCCCGATCGAAAATACCGAGCGACATGAGCCCGAGTACGATTCGCGTCAGCGAAACGGTGACTCGATAGCTGCCACCTTCGATCGCGCGCCGTCGCAACGCCGCGAGTACGCCGACCGTGCCGAGCCAGCCGACCATGTTGTCGACGATGGGAATGACCGGAGGCGAACGCGGATGCGCGGGAGTGCCTTCGATGCAGAATAGTCCCGAAACGGCTGCACCGATCTCATCGAACCCGGGTCGATTCTTCCACGGACCCTTGTCGCCGTGCAGGAGGACCTGGGCATGGATCAGCCCGCGCTTCCTCGCGCAGAGTTCTTCGGCATCAAGGCCGTTCTTCTCCAGATAACCCGGGCGCTTGTTGGCGAAGAAGACGTCCGCCCCTTGCAGCAGGCGATCGAATTTCGCGCGATCCTCCTTGGAGTGATCCAGGAGCGTTGAACGCATTCCAACCTGTACGTCCCAGGCGAACGCCTCGATTTCGGTGTCATTGGGCCGCCAGATGTTGAGGACATCGGCCCCGTACAAAGCGAGGTCTCTGCCCATCCCGGCTCCGGCAATCACGTGCCCCATCCCGAATGCACGAATGCCATCCAGCGGGCTCTTGCCGTCCTTCCTGAATGGAATCGGCTCGCTTTCGCCGATTTTCTCCACCGTGATCCAGGGCATTCCCGAAAGGACTTCGGTGTATTGAAGCTCCTTCTGGAATTCCTCGAAGGTGCGCACCTTCGCGAAGACGAGACCGGCCTCGGCCGCCGCGTTCTCCAGGTCATCGGCGCGCCACTGCAGGATCGCCTTGTTCACTGACTCGGCACTGGCGTCGCTCTTGAGGAAGGTGAGGGCGTGGGCAAATAGCCTGGGATAAATGTTCAGCGCCACGACATGCCGCCCATCGCGCGTGTCGCGAAACAGCGGCAAAGCACCGAAGGGGTTTGAACCGTCCCCGCCCAGGGATGGGGGACGTCCGTTGATGGTCTCCCATTTGAGCTCGAAGAAGCCGGCAAAGCGCCGCAACGCCTTTCGCACATCCACTTCGATGTCCTGGCCCTCACCGGTACGAAGTCGCCACAAAGCCGCAACGCCGACCGCCTTGGCGGCCAGACCGATCGCGGCCATGCTTCCGAAACGGAGCCGGCTCGGAATGATTGGATCGCGGCCGTAGAACGTGAGTTTTCCGCCGCTGTCTCCAACCGACATCCCGACGTCTTTCAGGACTTCATCGACGCTGCCGTGCAAGTCGAAGTCCGAGCTGCGCTCGGGATGCGCAAGCCCGGCCCGAATTGTTTCCGTGAGCCGATCCGCACGGAGCTTTTCAGTCAGCGGGATGGTTTGGGCATTCATTTGCAGTTTCCTCGTGGGTGACCGATTCAGCCGGCGCGTGTGACCTTCAGTGGCGCGGCCGCATTCGCATGGCTGGTGCGCAGCTCGATGAGGCCGAGCAGGATTTCGTCCCGCTCCGCCTCGAGTTCCTCGATGGAGCGCGATCCCACCTCGGCATGCACGCTGTCGATCAGCTTCCTTTGAACTTCCGGAGTCAGGACGGGCGAGCCGAGCCCTTTCCAGAAAGCTTGCATCGGGCCCGCAAACTGCTGCAGGAAGTGCTCGATGCCGCCGGGGCCGCCGCCGAGATGGTTCAGCATCATGTTGCCCATGACACCCCAGCGCAGACCTGGCCCCCAGCTCAGAGCAGTATCGACATCGGCAGCGCTCAACACACCCTCGGCGACCAGGTTGTAGCTCTCGCGGGCCACGGCGGCCTGCAGGCGATTGGCGACGTGGCCTGGCAGTTCCTTATGGAGACGCACCGTCTTCTTGCCCATCGACGCATAGAATTCCGTTGCGCGCCGAATCGTTTCTTCCGAGGTTTTCTCCCCGCCGACGATCTCGAGCAGCGGGATCAGATGCGGCGGATTGAACGGATGCGCGATGACACAGCGCTCGGGATGGGCCGCGGCTCCTTTCTGAATCTCGCTCATGATGAGTCCCGACGAACTGGACGCGATGATCACTTCGGGCGGCAACAGCTCATCGAGCTGCCCATACATCTTTTGCTTGAGCTCCATCCGCTCAGGTCCGTTTTCCTGGACGAGATCGACGCCCGCGACCGCTTGCGCGAGCGAGGTCGTGAACTCCAGGTTCGACTGCGACAGCACCGGGAGAAAGGCCCAGGCGCTCGAGTGTCGGCCAGGCGGCCTTCACGAACTTGCGCAGAGAGGCTTCCGCGCTCGGCGCGATGTCATGGGCGACCACCTTCAGTCCATTGGCGAGAAACAGCGCACTCCAGCTCGCGCCGATCACGCCGCTGCCGACGACGGCGACGCGGCGAATGGGTTTGGTTTCAGTCATGTCACGACTCCAGTGGCTGGTCAGATTTCGGCATAGGCGATGCCGGCGAGGTTGCCCTGTCGAGGAACACGAAGCGCATGTCGTGCAAGGTGCCGACCTTGTCGGCGCCCTGGAAGTTGTTGCGCAGCACGTTCAGCATCTCCGGTGCGTCGGCGTAGATCTCCCGCCACGCGCTTCCGTCACGACGAACTTCGGAAAAAGGCCAGCATGTCCTTGTTGATCACGTCGGCATGCGTCGCTGCCATGCCGTGCGGCAAGCCCGGATAAATCTTCAACGTGCCCTTTTTCAGGAGCTTTGCCGAAAGCACGCTTGCGTCCTTGTACGGAACGATCTGATCGTCGTCGCCGTGCATGAGCAGTGTAGGCACGTCGATCGTCTTGAGATCGTCGGTGAAGTCGGTTTCCGAAAAGGCCTTGATCCCGAGGTAGTGCGCGTTGGCTGCGCCCATCATCCCCTGACGCCACCAGTTATCGATGACCCCCTGGATGGGCTTCACCCCCGGCCGGTTGAAGCCGTAAAAAGGACCGGATGCGAAGTCGAGATAGAACTGGGCCCGGTTCGCCGCCAGCGCCTGGCGCAATCCGTCGAATACCTCGAGTGGCGTCCCTTCCGGGTTTTTCGGCGTCTTCAGCATGAGCGGCGGCACCGCGGACATCAGCACCGCCTTGGCAACGCGGCCCTTGCCGTGCCGCGCCACGTAACGCGCGACCTGCCCGCCGCCCGTGGAGTGGCCGACGTGAATGGCGTCGCGGAGATCGAGGTGTTCGACGACGGCCGCGGCATCGGCAGCGTAATGGTCCATGTCGTGGCCGCCGGACACCTGGCTCGAACGTCCGTGGCCGCGCCGATCGATGCCGACCACGCGATATCCTTGTTGGAGGAAGAACAACATCTGGCCGTCCCAGTCGTCAGAACTCAGCGGCCATCCGTGGTGGAATACGATGGGTTGGCCCTGCCCCCAATCCTTGTAGAAAATCTGGACGCCGTCCTTGGTTGTGACCGTGTTCATCGTCTGCTGTCCTCCATCCGGGTTCGAAGAACTGGATGCCGCAAGCGCCTGCTCCGCTGGGCCAGCCGTCGACATGGCTGCCGTAGCCGCGACACCCAGGCCGGCAACCAAAACGTCGCGTCGCGACGCTCTGTAGGATGAATCTGTTTCTCTTGCCATAGTTGCCTTCCCCTTTTTTGTCTTCTCCGCCAAGTGCTGGCTTAAGTGACGCGAGGTTGCGGCGCACCCGTCCGACAATCAATTGGACCATGGTATGGCCGTTCCTTGATCCAGGCCTCGAGGCCTTCGCCTTCTCCTTCGGCTGAAGATGAGCGCGACCAATACCATCGTCCAATAGCCCGGGCTTCGGGCATGTAGTTTCGTACCTCGCAAAGGGCGGAGTGATTCCGGCCAATGGAGCTAAGACCATGAAGATCGACAGTTTCCGTGCTTTGCTGGCGGCGAGCGCCGCGATCCTGGTTGCGGTCTGCGCGCCCGGTGTCGGCGCCGCGGAACCGATCAAGAACATCGTCCTGGTGCACGGCGCGTTCGCCGACGGATCGAGCTGGGCGAAGGTGATCGCGATCCTGCAGGCCAATGGCTACAACGTCACGGCGGTCCAGAATCCGCTGACGTCGCTGGCCGACGACGTCGCGACGACCCAGCGCGCGCTCGCAAGCCAGAAAGGTCCGGTGATTCTCGTCGGCCACTCGTGGGGCGGCGTCGTCATCACCGAGGCGGGGATGGATCCCAAGGTTGTCGGCCTCGTCTATGTCGCCGCGTTCGGGCCGGATGCCGGCGAGGTCATCGGGGATTTGGGGAAGCCGTATCCGCCGCCGCCGGCCTTCGCGGCACCGATTGTCGACGCGCAGGGCTTCATGAGCTTGCCGACGGACGCGGTGGTGAAGCACTTTGCGTCGGATCTTCCCGAGGAGGAAGCGCGCATCGTCGCGGCCACGCAGGGTCCGATCAACGCCTCGGCATTCGCCGCCACGGTCTCCAACGTCGCCTGGAAGACCAAGCCGTCCTGGTACATCGTCGCGACGCAGGATGGCGCGATCGCGCCTGACCTGGAGCGCTCGCATGCAAAGCGCATGAAGGCGACGACCACGGAGTTGGCGGCAAGCCACGTGCCGATGGTTTCGAAACCGAAGGAGGTTGCTGCGGTCATCATGGACGCAGCAACCAAGGCGGCCGCTGCCAAGTGAGCACGACCTGATCGACCGCAAACCCTCAGGCGCTTTCGGTTGAGCTCGCGCCCGCACTTCACCCCGAGGGGGGCTTCCTCTTCGCCTGCGCGTCCTCGTGCCCCCGGATCTGTCTCAGGACATCGTATTTCGGCTGCTCGATCCACGCGCGCAGCCGCGGCCAGGCGGCCCACAGCGCGATGATCGCCACCAGGATGAGCGTCAGAACGGTGATGAGTGTGGTCATCATGGAGTGGCCCTCATTGCGGGCTGTCTTGGAAGCGTGAGCGGACGAACAGGACGAGCGCTTCCCTGTCGCTCTCGGACAGGTTCTGCTGCATCGCTGTCATCGCCGTGCCGGGAACACCGTGCAGGAGGACGGAACGCACCCGCTCCGAGCTCGGCTGCTTCTGGCTGAAGTCGGCGGGCGCACGCCCGAGCCGGGCCACGGCTGGACCGTTGCCGTGCCCCCCGGCCCCGTGGCAAACAGCGCAGCGCACGCGGAACAAGATTGCGCCATAGGCGAGCCCTGCCTCGCCGGCCGGAAGTTGCACGGGCTCCTCGCTGATGCCGGCCGGTCCGCTTCCCAGACTTGCAACGTGTGAGGCGATCGCACGCAGATCGCGCAGCGGCACGTCACGGAAGCGCGGCATCGCCGTGCCGGGCACGCCGTTCCAGAGTACATCCGTCAGCCGGCGGGACGAGAAACGCGCCGCTGTCAGATCGGCTGGATGCGGCAGAAGTGAGGCGGCAGCTTTGCCATCACCGCGGCCGTCTGCGCCGTGACAGCCGGAGCAGCGTTGGCCGAACAACATAGCGCCGGCCAGGAGGTCCCCCGTCTCCGTTGAGAGATCGATGCGCGGCGGAGGGCCATCGGTGATCGGGGCAATCTCCTCCATCGCCATCCCTCCCAGCAGGTGCTTGTGGCGGGCGCTCCGAGCGCGTGCGACTTCCCCCGCATCAAGGTCGCGTTCCAGGCGCGGTCGCCCGAGCCACTGCAGATACGCGATCAGGTCCGACGCCTCGGCGGTCGGCCGATCAGGACCGCCGTCGAACAGCCACGAATAGCCGGGCATCACGGATCCCGGCTCGACCCACCGCGGATTGTAGAGGTGCACACGCTGCCAGTCGTCGGGGCGCCGACCCGCCTCCCGCGCCAGGTCAGGGCCGATGCGACGCGTCCCCCACATGTGCGGAAGGTCCTCGCGCGTCTCCCAGTTCTCCGTCGCCGGCCCGAAGCGGCGCACGTCGGCTGCGACGCCGCGGACCTGCTGCGTGTGGCAGTAAGCGCACCCCTGGCGTGCGTACACATCGCGGCCGCGTTCCTCCGCGGCGGTCCGCGGTCGCCACCCCGCCGGCGTGCTGTCCTTGATCTCCGCAGCCACGTGGCGAGCCGGGACGATACCAAGGGCGACTATCGAGAAAGCGAAGAAGGCGACGCCCGCGACAAAGCACGACAGCGTCACCGCAATCAGCGCCCCGCCCGCGGGATGGCGGAGATCCTGCGGTGCGGCGCGCGCCACGGGCACGACAAGATCCGCATCAAGGTCGTGGGAATGGCTGTCCTTCACCCGCTCGCGGAACCGAGGCCCGGTGAACATTCCGCAGAGGAAAAAGGCGAACGCAGCGAGCAGCATCGCTCCGGAGACGGCGCGGAGCGCCCAGTAGGGACGTGACTCGTCGACCGAGGTCATCCATGGCACGTCGAGGTTCCAGAGGTGCGCCTGGATCAGTCCCACGACCGTCAGGTCCACGAACATCAGCAGCAAACCGGAAAGCGCCAGCCAGTAAGCCCAGGCCATCGCGCGGCGTGAATGGCGGACGCCCGGCGTGTGTTGCCACACGTGAGCGATCGCCCCAAGGGCCGCGAACCCGGTGAAGCCGAGCAAGGCCATGTGAGAGTGGCCGACCACCCAGTCGCTGAAATGGGTCAGGCGGTTGAGCGGGAGGAGCGCCATGAGCGCCCCTTGCACGCTCGCGAGCAGGTACAGGATTACCGAGGTGACGATGAACCGCAGGCCAATGTCTTTCCCCACCATCTGCGTACCGCCCCGCAGCGACAGCAGCAGGTTGGTCACCACGAGGACGACGTTGACTCCCATGTACACCGACGCCGCGATCGCGCCGAGCTGCGCGTCCATCGGCAGGGGGGTCAACAGGTAGTGGTGCATGCCGTTGAGCGGATAGACGAAGAATAGGAGCCAGAAGCCGAGGAGCGAGAGGAAGTGGCTGAAGATCGGACGCCGTGTCACTGCGGGGATGATGTAGTAGATGGCGGCGAGCGCCATCGGCGATGCGTACAACCCCACCGCGTCGTGGATCCAGAGTCCGCTGAACGCAGCTCCCTGCGTCCCGGGGTAGTAGAGGGGCGTAATGTTGCCCATCGGGTACGCGAGCGCCGTGAAGGTGAATCCGCCGACGAGGTACCAGCTCGAGATGTACAAGCGGTCGACCCGCAGATGGAAGGTGGGCCATAGGAATTGCACCGCGCCGCACGCTACGGCGAGCAGAACCGCCGCATCCACGACCGGGGGAAACTCCGCCCATTCGAGCGGCTGCAGGATACCCGCTGAGACGAGTGACCATCCGGGCAGCACGATGCCGAGGTTCCAGAGGAAGAAGAGGAACCAACCGAGGCGGCGGCTCGTGACCGGCAGGCCGATGAGGCGCGGGGTGACGTAGTACGCGAACGCGAGCGCGGCGTTGCCGAGGAAGCCGAAGAAGACGCCCTGCGTGTGATTCATCCGCAGGCGACCCCACGAGAGTGCGGCGTGCTGGCCGAGGAACTCGGGGAGGGAAAACTTGGTCGCCACGAGCAGCCCGAACAGCGCCGCGATCACGAGCCCTGCGAGCGACGCGAGCGCATGCGCGCGCACGAGTCCGTATTCCACCGTCGCGAGCGGCTGGCGGATTTCGAAGTCGCGTCGGGCAGACTCCACGGCGCTCATCGACGAGACACCTTCGCCTGCGCGCCGTCGTGCGACCAGGCAGGGTCAGGCGGCGGGACAAAACAGCAGTCGGGCGGCGGATCGGAAGGGTCGAAGCGCGAATTGCGCGGCCGGCCGCTCCGGACGGGCGGCAACGAACGGAGGAATCGCGCGATGTCGGTCGCGTCCTGGTCGGTCATGACGTGAAACGCCACGGCGTACGGCATCATCGGATTGAGCTGGCGGCCATCCGGCGTAATTCCAGTGCGGATCGCCTTCACGATATCGGCCTCCGACCAGCTGCCGATGCCGCTCTCGCGATCGGGCGTGAGATTGGGCGGGATGAGCCAGCGCCCGTCCTTGTAGCGGAAGCCGAAGCCGCCGCCGCCGAAGAAGTGCCGCACGTCGTAGCCGGCGTCCAGGCCCGCTCCGTTGCCGTCACCGCCTGAGGCTCGCGGCGAATGGCAGTCCTGGCAGATCGCGACGCGCACGAGGTACCTGCCGCGCTCCGGACTGCCCGGCGCCGGCGCGCGCTCCGGCACCGGGACGCCGGCGAGCGGTCCCGGCGGCGTGTAGGTCGGGGCGAAGCGGTTCTCGGGGAGCGGCTGTGAGACTGGCTGCAGGGTCTTGAGGAACGCCACGACGTCGCGCATGTCGTCGGCGGCCATGCCGCGGTAGAGATCGGTCGGCATCTGGAACTTGAATGCGAGCCGTCCGCGGATCGTGTCCTCGAGCACACGGTCGGGAAATGCGCGCGCGGGGATGCTGGCGTTGGCCGAGTGGACTAGGCCCCAGGGTCCTGCGAAAGGAATCCCGCCTGCGAAGAGCCGCGCGCGATCGAGATGCATGCCGTCCGGCTGGCGCAGCGTGTGGCACTCCTGACAGGCGAAGATCGTGGTCAAGTACTCGCCGCGCACGGGATCGCCTCTCGGCTGCGGCGCCGCCTCGGAGCGCAGAGGCGATCGCTCGCACGCCGCCAACATCCACAACGCGAGCATTGCGAGGAACGCGGGATGCCTGTTCATGGAGATGCGGGCGTCCATCCGCCACCGAGCGCCTGGAACAGACTGACCGCCGCACTCAGTCGATCGCTGCTCGCCTGCACCAGCGAGAGGTCTGCCGACAGCAGGCCGCGCTGTGCATCCAGCTGCTCGAGGTAGGACGAATAGCCGGCGCGATAGCGATTGCTCGCCTGTACCAGCGCTCGTGCCAGCGCGTCGCGTTGCTGCCGCAAAATCAGCTCCTGCTCGTTTGTGCGCTGAAACGCAGCGAGCGCGTCTTCGACCTCGCGAAAGGCGTTGAGCGCCACCTTGCGATAGAAGTACGCCGCCTGATCCCGGCGAGCTGTGGCGGCGTCGGCCTGCGCGCGCAGGCGGCCACCTTCGAAGAGCGGAGCGAGGATGCTGCCGCCGACCGAAAAGATGCCGACAGGATCGGCGATCAGCGTGGAGTCGACGTAGCCGCCTGCGACGGCCAGCTGGATCCTCGGCAGGAAAGCCGCGCGCGCCGCATCCAGTGAACGGTCAGACGCGACGATCAGTTGCTCCGCCTGGGCGATGTCGGGCCGACGACGCAGCAGCTGCGAGGGCAGCATGCTCGGCACCGCCGGCGTCGCCAAAGCAGACAACGCGACGCCGCGTTCGATCGCCCGCGGATTCTCCCCGAGCAGCACACTGAGCCCGTTCTCCTGTCGCGTGATGGCGAGCTGCAGTGCCGGAACCAGCTGCTCGGTCGCGTGAAGTTCCGCCTGCGGCCTGCTCCAGCTCGAGCCGCGTCGCATACCCGGATTTGGCGCGACGCTGTGCAATCCTGAGCGATTCTGCCCGCGCGACCACGGTCTCGCGCACGACCGCGAGACGTGCATCGAGTGCTCGCAAGCCGATGTAGCCGGCGGCCGCGGAGGAGGTGACGGCAAGCATCACGTTGTCTTGCGCTGCCTGCGTCGCGAGCGAGAGACGCACGCGCTGCTTCGCTCGAGTTGCGCAGTCGACCGAACAAGTCCAGGTCGTAGAAGACACCGAGCTCCGCACGCTCGGCGGTTTGTGACGCGGCCTGTCCGAAGGCATTGAGGAAGCGCTCGCGCCTGCCGCCCGCGGCGAACTCGACACTGGGCAACAACTGGCCGCGAGCCGCGGCGAATTGCGCGCGTGCCTCCTCGACACGCGCGGCCGCGATTGCGATATCGACATTGTTCGCCAGCGCTATTCTCCACGACCTGCGTCAGCATCGGGTCGCCGAAGCCTTGCCACCACTCCGCAGGTCACCTCGCCGCTACCGCCGTGCCATCGCGCCACGCAGCCGGCGCGACGACCGCCACGTCCGGCGGCGCGTCGGGCCGCGGCCCCGCACACGCGGCGAGTATTGCGACAGCGAAGGAGGCAACGAAGCGTCTCATCGGCGGCCCGTGCTTCGTGTCGACGACGGCTTCGACGGACATGCCCGGTGCGAGACGCGCTGCCAGCGGCTGTCCCGGATCGACGGCAATGCGCACACCGATGCGTTGCGGCACCTTCACGAAATTGCCGGTGGCGTTGTCGGGCTTCAGCACGGCGAATTCCGATCCCGCCGCCGGCGCGAGCCGCTCGACGCGACCGGTGAAGCGCGCGCCGTTCAGCGCATCGACCGTGAACGTCGCGCGCTGGCCGGGCGCCATGTTCGCGATCTGCGCTTCCTTGAAGTTCGCAATGACCCAACGGTCCGCCGGCACGAGCGACATGAGCTGCGTGCCGTTGGTGACGTATTGGCCGACGCGCACGCCGATCTCGCTCACCTGCCCGTCGGCAGCGGCGGTGATCACCGTATGCTCGAGATCGATCTGCGCAAGATCGAGCTGCGCGCGAGCCGCGTCCACCTGGGCTTCGAAGCTGCCCTGACCGCCATTTGCCTGACGTGCTTGTGCTTCCGCCTGGCGCAGCGCCGCAAGTGTCTGGTCGCGCTCACGGATCGATACCGACCCGTCACTGACCAGGTCGTTCACGCGCGCCATGTCCGCCCGCGCTCGCAACAGCTGGGCGCGTGCGTTGGCCAGGCCGGCCAGCTGCGCGCTGAGGTTGGCGTCGGCCGCCGCGACGCGCGCCTTGTAGATGCGGTCGTCGATGCGCGCGAGCACCTGCCCGGCGTGCACCTGCTCGTAGTCCTTCACCTCTACGGCGACGACGTAGCCGCTCACCTGCGGAGCGACGTTCATCGTCAGGCCACGCACATATGCGTTGTCGGTTTTCTCCACGTCCCCCGGCGAACGGCGGCAGGTTCCACGCAGTCAGAACGGCAAGCAGCGCTCCCGCGGCGAGCAGGACGATGAGCACGATTGTGCCGATTCGCTTGCGCGGCGGCTGCCACACGGCGCCGCGGCGGCGCTGCGGGATGCGCCGGCGGGTGGCGCCGCGGGCGTGCGCGTGCGGGCGGTGTGCGGGCGGCGTGGGCGGCAGGGTGCGAGCGGCGCCGCGCAGTGCACGTCGAGTCAGGTGCGTCGACGGCGGCGTTCATGCGCGCGCCTCCGCCAAGCGTGCCTGACGTGCCCGCCACAGATCACGCAGCATCAGAACAGACCAGGAAGAGCGCGGTCGCGAGCGCGAGCAGCGCGACGAAGCGGAATACGTCGTTGAAGGCGAGAATCGTCGCCTCTCGCGCCGCCGACTGGGCCAGCAGCGCGCCGCCCTGCGCGGCCTGTTGGCCGGGATCCGTGACCGTGCCCGCCAGCAGTTGCGCTCCCGTCTGGACGCGCGCAACGACCTGCGGGTCCGCGCCCACGAGGTGTTCAGTCAGCGCGGACAGATGCGACCGCGTTGCGATGACCTGATAGCTTCCGAGCAAGGCCGAGCCCGCGAGGCCGCCGATGTTCTGCGTCGAGCTGAACAGCACGACGAGGCTCACGAAATACGCCGGACCCCGCTCCAGCATGCGCAGGAAGCCGAACGCGAGCGCGGGTCCGATGAACAGCGTGGTCCCGAATCCGAGCAACGCCTGGCTCAGATACAGCTCCTGCGGGCGGGTCTGATTCGTCGCATGGCTGTCGAGCCAGGCACCGAGCGCGATGATGAGTGCGGCGACGATCACCTGTTGACGCAGCCGCTGCGGGTGAAGAGTCAGCACCGCCGTCGCGATCCCGAGGAACATCGCGCCGAGAACGATCGCGAACAGCGTTCGCAGCTGCTCGTTGTTGAGGCCGCTGGACGTCAGCAGGCCGACAGACCCGTATGTCTGCTCGGCGAGCGCTATTCTCAACAGCAAGTGCTACCGCCGCGAACCGCAGGATGCCGGCGCTGCCAATCCATTCGAGATAGAGCAGCGGCTTGCCGCGACCGGTTTCGATGAGGATCGCCGCCGCAAGCAGTGGCACCGAGGCCGCGAGTGCCCACCCGAGCCAGGGAGTATCGGTCCACCAGTACACGCGACCTTCGCTCAGGACGGCGGAGATCAGCAGCATCGCCGGCACGACCAGCGCGATGGTAACGAAATCGAGCGGCTCGAATGCCTTGCCCCTGTCGCTCGGCGGCAGGGGAAACGCCTGCAGTGTCGCGAGCGCTGCTAGCGGATTGCGAGCTCGATCAGATGAAGGTTTCTCCAGTGATCCTGCGCGAGCATCTCGACCGGAAACAGTCGCGCGAGCGGCACGCCGATCTGCGTCAGTCCGATGCCTATGACGAGCGCGGCCGGTCGCAGCTTCGGCGGGAACACCTGCAGCAGGTAGTAGACCGATACGGTGATGAGTGCTGCGGCCGTCAATCCGCTCACCGCGCGCGTGACGACCGCGAACGCGAAGTTCGGGAAGGCGAGCTGCAACAGTGCCGCGAGTGCGTACACTGCCAGCGCGCCTTGCGTGACGGCGGGAATCCCCCACTGGATTCGTGCCTTGACCGATCGACAGATTGCCGCTCGCGTTCATGGCGACGTAGATCGCCGGCAGCAACGCGACCGCCGCCACGTACTCGCCGAGGGAGCCGGCGAGATTCGGCAAGTTGGTGCTGATCAGCGCGTTCCCGAGCGTCGCAGCGATGACGGTCACGAGTGCCACGCCCACATAGGCGGTGCGTCGCCACGGCGGATGCGTGGGGGAATAGGGGCTACCGGGCAGTATCGGCCGCTCGTCCGACGTGAATCGATACTCGGACGCAGTCATGCGCACGATCACAATATAGGCGTGCGGCTCGCGCAATTACACGATGGTATACGCCGTCAATCGCGGGGCAGGCCGACACCTTGGTGTAGTCGTGCGGGCGCCGCATCTCTGCTGGGATCCCCCGGCCGGAAGCCCGAGCAGGCCCAAAGGAGTGCACCCGCCAGCGTGAATAGCCCGCCGGCGACAGATCGCCGATGGCCGCATGGACGGAGTGGCGGCTTCAAGACATTCATGATGGAAATCGGCGCAGCCACTTGCGGGCGACGCCGGGCTTCTTCGTCAATCGGAGAATTCAGGACGTCAGTTTCGACATACATGCGCTCTTCGACGCCACCGAGGCGGCGATAAAGCAGCGCAAGTCCTCAGGCGCTTTCGGCTGAGCTCACGCGCTCGGGCGCTGAACCCGCCTGACCGCTCTTGCGCCTCGGCAGCACCCAGTCGGGGCGCACGAAATGGCAGGTGTAGCCGCCCGGGTTCTGCAGCAGATAGTCCTGGTGCTCCGGCTCGGCCTCCCAGAAGTCACCCGCCGGCGCGACCTCGGTCACGGCCTTGCCGGGCCATAGCCCGGATGCGTCGACGTCCGCGATCGTGTCCTCGGCGACGCGACGCTGCTCGTCGGTCGTGAAGTAGATGGCCGACCGATAGCTGGTGCCGACGTCGTTGCCCTGGCGATTGCGCGTCGTCGGGTCGTGAATCTGGAAAAAGAACTCGAGGATCTGCCGATAGCTGATCTTCGCGGGATCGAAAATGATCTCGACGCCCTCGGCGTGATACCCGTGGTTACGGTACGTCGCATTGGGCGTGTTGCCGCCCGTGTAGCCGACGCGGGTCGAAATGATGCCCGGGTATTTCCGAAAGAGGTCCTGCACGCCCCAGAAGCATCCGCCTGCCAGCACTGCGCGTTCTTCGGTCATGACTTGTCTCCTACCTGGCTCAAATAGGCTCCGTAGCCCTCTTTCTCCATATCGTCCCGGTGAATGAATCGCAGAGAGGCCGAGTTGATGCAATAGCGCAGGCCCCCGCGGTTGCGGGGTCCGTCCGTGAAGACGTGGCCCAGATGGCTGTCGCCATGAGCCGAGCGCACTTCCGTGCGGACCATGCCGTATTCCTCGTCCGACAGCTCCTTCACGTTATCGGGCTCGATCGGTTTCGTGAAGCTCGGCCATCCGGAACCGGAGTCGAACTTGTCGGCCGAGGCGAACAGCGGCTCGCCCGAGACGACGTCGACGTAGATGCCCGGCTCCTTGTTATGCAGCAGCGGTCCCGTTCCGGGCATCTCGGTGCCGCACTGCTGCGTCACGCGGTGCTGCTCCGGGGTGAGCTTTGCGATCGCTGAAGGATCCTTGGTGAACCTGTTCACTTGTCTGGCCTCCTGCCGTGAAGGCTATTGGATAGTCGCACCGCGGGGGTGGGTGCGCCAAGCGGAAGATGGTGGCGACTTGGGCATTTGCAACTGTAGAAACGTTCCGGCCGGAACCATTTGGACCCTTAACCTCGACCGGCGCTCTTCCGCACGGTCTGGACTTTGGGGAAGCAGCGGATCGCAAAGAGCAGGAACACCAGCCACAGCGCGAACCACACAGACCCGGCGGCAAGGAGCCCGATCGAGAAAAGGATCAGGGTCGGAGCGAGCAACAGCAGGGTGTAACCGAGCAGCCAGAACCGATCCCCTCGTTGGGCGTACAGACTCCGCTCGGCATCATCGATCCGGCTGCCAACCGACGACCAGTAGTAATACAAGGAGGAGAACACGAATGAGAACGTCGCCACACCCATCACGACGACTGTGGCTTGAAACAGCAAGGCGTTGGCCTCGCCGCTCACGAACCTGGGGTACAGAAAAAACAGCGTGAACGTGAAAATCGCGATGCTCGACGCGGCGAGCGAATACGAACGATTGACGTTAGCTGAGGCGAGATCGTCACCCATGGAATGGCTCCTACACGAGCGTCCTCATTTGGCCGCAGCCGATATCCTGCACCCGCTTTTCTGTCAGGTCGATGCCGCGCCGGGCGGCTCTTGTGGCAACACATCACCTTACATGCCAATCCACGAATCCTCCGGATACCCGAGCGTCTCGAAATCGCGAGCGTAGATCTGGAATGCGCGTTCGGCCAAATCCTGGGAATAGACCGGGTCGCCGCCTTTCTGGCCGGAGTTTCGAAGCGTATCCAGTTCGCTCGTGACTCGCGGATCGTCGAGGCCGATCCGGCGGAGAATCAACTTGATACCTTCGACAAACTCGGTCTCGATCCTGAATACCCGGGTGAAATGGATCCTGTCCATCAGCAATACGGCGAATTGCTCGTCCCAATGATGATTGCGTACCCCGGGTGGCTCGGATTCGATGTAGTCCAGGAGTGTGACGAAGGGAATCGGTGAATTTTCATCACCACCCCGAAGGTGCCGGACGGCGGCGTGCCTCCGGATTCGCTTCAGTTGCCAACCCCGAATGCTGCGCGGATATTCAGTGGAATGACCATTGGCGAGTTTGTCGTTCCATGCCGACTTGAGCCGGGCGTACGGGTTACGCACAAAGCCATAGAACTCGTATTGCTCCGGGTGCGCAAATGCGTGCAAGTAATCGCGAAGCGGCGCGATCGGAAATTCCCGCGCGACTCTGAATAGTCGGTAGATACCGCCGGACGCATATTTGCACCGCTGCACTTCGTGCAGTCCTTTCGAAAGCGTGTAACGGAAGCTGGTGCTGCCCACCTTGGGGTTGAGCACGACGGCCGTGCGGCAGGCGCGATTAATATAGATCTTGTCCGGACTGAAGTGCGGCTGAAGTGTCGTTCTGATCGCTTGCTGCAAGCCACTCATGTCCCTATCCGACCTGAAAATCGGCCGCTCACAAATCAGATTGAGCCTCCTGACGCCACCGGCAGGTTCACGCTGACTTCCCTGCCGGCGGCGATATGCTTTGCAAGCTCAGTGCGCGGTCGATCTCAAGCCGTTGGCGGCCTTCTCGATCAGCGCAGCCACCGCTTCTGGCTTGGACACGTAGACGGCATGACTGCCTTTTGCTTCGACGACCGTCGAGCCCGCGCGCTTCGACATGAAGTGCTGGGCCGGCGGCGGGATCATCTTGTCGTCGGTGGCGACCAGGTACCAGCTCGGCTTCGTCTTCCATGCGGGCTCGGTAATCGTGCCGCTGAGCGCCTCGACGCCCCATGGAACCTGCGAATCGGCCATGAACGCGGCCTTATCCGCCCCGACGTCGGCCGCGAATGATTCACGGAACTTCGTCTTGTCGAGAGCGAGATAGCCATTCTGCGGCGGCAAGATCGGCGGAACCGACGCGCCGGGTGGTGGATCCTTGATCAGGGCAGCTACCGATTCCCCCGCGTCCGGAGCAAAGGCGGCGATGTAGGCAAGCCCCGCGACCTTGGGATCATTGCCTGCCTCCGTAATGACGACTCCGCCATAGGAATGACCAACAAGGAGGACGGGCATGTTCTGCTTTGCGAGGACGTGTTTCGTGGCTGCCACATCATCGGCCAGCGATTTGGTCGCGTTCTGCACGATGCTCACGTTGTAGCCATCCTTCCTCAGGATCTTGTACACATCCTCCCAGCCCGAACCGTCTACGAAGCCTCCGTGAACGAGGACGACTGCGACATCCGTCGCGCCCCTAATTTCAGCCATGGCGATCTCCTTTCTCCAGTCGAACTGCTGACTATCACGTCAGAATATAGATCTTGTCCGTGGCCAGTGCACCCCCTGCTAAGGGAGAAGTCGCAATGGGAGTATCCTGCGCCGCTAGACTTGGCACTAATTGGCGGGGGCAGAACCATGAAGCGCAAGAAAAATCGTTCCGACGGCGACGACGACAAGAAAACCGAGAAGCTCAAGGGCAAGGATTACGAGAAAGAGCTCGACCGGCTGCACGTCGAGCTGGTCAAGCTCCAGCGGTGGGTCGTCCACAAGGGGCTTAAGGTCTGCGTCGTGTTCGAAGGCCGCGATGGCGCCGGCAAGGGCGGCACGATCAAGGCGATTACTGAACGCGTGAGTCCACGCGTGTTCCGCGTGGTTGCCCTGCCGGCACCGACCGAGCGCGAAAAAAGCCAGATATACATCCAGCGCTACATGCGGCATTTTCCTGCGGCGGGCGAAATCGTGATCTTCGACCGCAGCTGGTATAACCGGGCCGGGGTCGAACGCGTAATGGGGTTTACCGATAAAGAGCAGGTGCGAAAATTTCTGAAGATCACGCCCCTGGTCGAGAAGGCAATGGTCAATTCGGGAATTCGGCTGATCAAGTACTGGCTCGAAGTGAGCGAGGAAGAGCAGACGCGGCGGCTTGAGGCGAGGATCGACGATGGCCGGAAGACCTGGAAGCTCTCGCCGATGGATCTCAAGTCCTACAACCGCTGGTACGACTATTCCCGGGCGCGCGACGAGATGTTTACCGCGACCGATACCAACTTCGCCCCGTGGCACGTGGCGCGGACCGACGACAAGCGTCGCGGTCGCCTCAACATCATTTCGCATCTGCTCAAGCAGATTCCCTACAAGAAATTGCCGCAGGAAAAAGTGAAGTTGCCGAAGCGGCAGAAGCGTGGTGGCTATCGGGAACCGGATTATCCGTACAAGTTCATCAAGGAGCAGTTCTAAGGGACGAGCCATGAACGCCTTGAAGCGTTGGCTGCCCGGACTGCAGATCCTCAGCCGCTACGAAGCGGCCTGGCTGCCAAACGATCTGATGGCCGGCCTGGTGCTGACCACGATGCTGGTGCCGGTCGGAATCGCGTACGCAGTGGCTTCGGGCGTGCCGGGAATCTACGGCCTGTACGCCACGATCGTCCCGCTGCTCGCCTACGCCCTGTTCGGCCCGAGCCGCATTCTGGTGCTGGGGCCGGATTCCTCGCTCGCCGCGGTGATTCTCGCGGTCGTGCTGCCGCTTTCTGCCGGCGACCCGGCGCGCGCCGTGATCGTGGCCAGCCTGATGGCGGTGGTGTCGGGGCTGGTGTGCATCCTGGTCGGAGTGATGCGCCTGGGGTTCGTCACCGAGCTGCTGTCGAAGCCGATCCGCTACGGTTACATGAACGGCATCGCGCTCACGGTGCTGATCAGCCAGCTGCCCAAGCTGTTCGGCTTTTCGATCGACAGCGAGGGGCCGGTGCGCGACCTCCTGCAGATCGCCGAGTCGATCCTGACCGGCCAGGCTAACTGGACGGCGTTCGCGGTCGGCCTCGGCACGCTGGCCGTGATCCTGCTGCTCAAGCCCTGGAAACGAATTCCCGGCCTCCTGATCGCGGTCGTGGGTGCGACGATCGCGGTTGGCATGCTCGGCCTCGACGCGAGCGCCGGGGTGAAGGTGCTCGGTCCGCTGCCCCAAGGCTTGCCGTCGTTCGTGCTGCCGTGGATCGGTTTCGCCGACCTCGCCCAGGTGGTGATCGGCGGCTGCGCCGTCGCCATGGTGTCGTTCGCCGACACCAGCGTCCTGTCGCGCATTTATGCGGCCAAGACCCGCTCCCACGTCGATCCGAACCAGGAAATGGTCGGTCTGGGCGCAGCCAACCTGGCCGCCGGATTGTTCCAGGGGTTTCCGATCAGCAGCAGCTCTTCGCGCACGCCGGTTGCCGAGGCTGCGGGCTCGAAGACCCAGCTCACCGGCGTGGTCGGCGCCATTGCCGTCGCCCTGCTGGTGTTGCTGGCCCCCAATCTGCTGGCAGACCTGCCCAACAGCGCGCTGGCAGCCATCGTCATTTCGGCGGCTATCGGCCTGTTCGAATTCGCCGACCTGCGCCGCATTTTTCGCATCCAGCGCTGGGAATTCTGGCTGTCCATCGTCTGCTTCGTTGGCGTCGCAGCATTCGGAGCGATTCCGGGCATTGGCCTCGCGATCCTCATCGCGGTCATGGAATTTCTATGGGACGGCTGGCGGCCGCATTACGCCGTGCTGGGCCGAGTCGACGGCATCCGCGGCTACCACGACATCAAGCGCTATCCTGATGCGCGGCTCATTCCCGGACTGCTGCTGTTCCGTTGGGACGCACCGCTGTTCTTCGCCAATGCCGAGCTGTTTCACCAGCGCGTGCTCGAAGCCGTGGCGAGTTCGCCGACGCCGGTGAAGCGGATCATCGTGGCTGCCGAGCCGGTCACCAGCATCGACGTCACATCGGCGGACATGCTCACCGAGTTGGTGCAAGCCTTGCACGCATCGGGCATCGAGCTGCGGTTCGCCGAAATGAAGGACCCGGTGAAGGACAAGCTGAAGCGCTTCGGACTGTTCGAGCGTTTCGGTGCCGAGCACTTCTATCCGACCCTGGGCGCCGCTATCGACGCCTACCTCGAAGAGCACTCGGTGGATTGGAAACCCTGAAGCGTTAACCGCCTTTTCTTAGCTGCCTCAGCTTCTCGATCGCCTTCAACTGCGCCGCCGCATTGGCCAGCGCCGCCTGCGCCTCGGCCACTTCGATCGCCCCCACGCGATCCTTTAGCGCTTCTTCTGCCTTCTGCTTCGCCGCGAGTACGGACGCTTCATCCAGGTCCTTCGCCCGCGCTGCAGTGTCCGCCAGGATCGTGACCTTGTGAGGCTGCACTTCGATGCCGCCGCCGCCGACCCAGAACAGCAGTTCCTCTCCGGAAGGCGTCTGAACCCGCACTTGGCCGGGTTTCATCGCTGTCAGGAGCGGCGCATGTCGCGGCGCGATGCCGATCTCGCCGCCAATGGCAGGCGCGAAGACCATCGTGGCCTCGCCCGTATAGACCTCGCCCTCGGCGCTGACGATATCGATGTGGATCGTGTTCGCCATGATCAGGTGAGCGTCTTCGCCTTCTCCACCGCTTCTTCGATGCCGCCGACCATGTAGAAGGCCTGCTCGGGCAGGTTATCGTGCTCGCCGGCGATGATAGCCTTGAAGCCGCGGATCGTGTCCTTGAGCGCGACGTACTTGCCGGGGCTGCCGGTGAACACTTCCGCGACGTGGAACGGCTGCGACAGGAAGCGCTGGATCTTGCGTGCGCGATGCACAGTGATCTTGTCTTCTTCCGACAGCTCGTCCATGCCGAGGATCGCGATGATGTCCTGCAGTTCCTTGTAGCGCTGCAGGATCACCTGCACGCCGCGCGCGGTGTCGTAGTGCTCCTCGCCAATGACGAGCGGGTCGAGCTGGCGGCTCGTCGAGTCGAGCGGGTCCACCGCGGGGTAAATGCCGAGCGACGCGATCTGGCGCGAGAGCACGATGGTCGCGTCGAGGTGCGCGAAGGTCGTCGCCGGCGACGGGTCGGTCAGGTCGTCCGCGGGCACGTAGATTGCCTGCACGGAGGTGATGGATCCGGTCTTGGTCGAGGTGATGCGCTCCTGGAGCACCCCCATCTCTTCCGCGAGCGTCGGCTGGTAGCCGACCGCGCTCGGCATGCGGCCGAGAAGCGCGGACACTTCCGTTCCGGCCAGCGTGTAGCGGTAGATGTTGTCGATGAAGAGCAGCACGTCGCGGCCCTTGCCGCCTGCCTGCTTCTCGTCGCGGAAATACTCCGCCATGGTGAGGCCCGAGAGGCCGACGCGCAGGCGGTTGCCCGGCGGCTCGTTCATCTGGCCGTACACCATCGCGACCTTGGAGTTCGTCAGGTCCTTCTTGTCGATGACGCCCGATTCCATCATCTCGTGATAGAAGTCGTTGCCCTCGCGCGTGCGCTCGCCGACGCCGGCGAACACGGAAAGGCCCGCGTGCGCCTTTGCGATGTTGTTGATGAGCTCGAGCATGGCGACGGTCTTGCCGACACCGGCGCCGCCGAACAGGCCGATCTTGCCGCCCTTCGCGAACGGCGCGAGCAGGTCGATGACCTTGATGCCGGTCTCGAGCAGGTCCTGGCCGCCGGTCTGCTCATCATAGGCGGGAGCCGGACGGTGAATGGGCAGGAAATCCTTGGACTTGATCGGCCCGCCCTCGTCCTGCGGGTTGCCGAGAACGTCCATGATGCGGCCGAGCGTGCCGACGCCGACCGGTACCTTGATCGGCGCGCCGGTGGACTTCACGCCGAGCCCGCGCTTCAGGCCCTCGGCGGCGCCCATCGCGATCGTGCGCACGATGCCGTCGCCGAGTTGCTGCTGCACCTCGAGCGTCAGGTCGTGGTCCACGAGCTTGAGCGCCTCGTAGACCGCCGGAATTCCCTCACGCGGGAACTCCACGTCGACCACCGAGCCGATGATCTGCACGATCTTGCCATTCGCTTGATTCATATTCACCCCGATCCTAAACCGCTGCCGCGCCGCCGACGATTTCCGAAATCTCTTTCGTGATCGCCGCCTGGCGGGCCTTGTTGTAGATGAGCTGTAGCTCGTCGATGATCTTGCCCGCGTTGTCCGTCGCGCTCTTCATCGCGACCATGCGTGCGGCCATCTCGCAGGCGAGGTTCTCGATCACCACGCGATAAACCTGGGCCTCGATGTACCGGATCATGAATCCCGCGATGAGCTGGTCGGCCGCGGGTTCGTAGATGTAGTCCCAGCGTTCCTGCAACTCGCTCGCGTCGAGCGTCTCGGCCGGCAGCATCTGCTTCACCCCCGGCTTCTGGGTCATCCTGTTGACGAAACGGTTGCCGGCGACGAACAGGCGGTCGATCTTCCCGTCCCGGTAGAGTTCCAGCATCGCATCCACCCCGCCGATCAGGTCCTTCATGCGCGGCTTGTCGCCGATGTTCACGATGGACGCGACGATCGGCAGCTTGAGCCGGCGGAAGAACTGCAGCGCCTTGCTGCCGATCAGGCCGAGGTGCACCTCGACGCCCTGGTCCTGCCACTCGCGCGTCGCGGCAAGCACTTGCTTGAACACGTTGACGTTCAGCGAGCCGCAGAGTCCGCGGTCGGTGCTCACGACGATGATGCCGACGGCCTTGACCTCGCGTTCGACCAGATAGGGGTGCCGGGAGTTTGGATTTGCAAGGCGCAGGTGCCCGATCACGTTCCGGATCCGGTCCGCGTAGGGCTGAGCCGCGCGCATGCGCTCCTGCGCGCGCCGCATCTTGCTGACAGCGACCATTTCCATGGCCCGGGTGATCTTCTGCGTGCTCTTGATGCTCGCGATCTTGACCCTGATTTCTTTCGTGCCGGCCATGAATCAATAGGCTCCGGTCGCTGCGAAGTCGTCGCAGACTTTCTTGAACCCAGCCTCGACTTCCTTGCTGAGCTCGGGCTTGTCCTCGACCTGCTTCAGGAACTGCCCGTGAGTTGTCTTTGCGTACGACTGCAGCGCTTCCTCGAACGCGACGATCTTCTTCTTCTCGACCTTGTCCATGTAGCCGTTGTTGACGGCGTAGATGGAAAGCGCCTGCTCGGCGACCGACATGGGTGCGTACTGTTTCTGCTTCATGAGCTCTGTCACGCGCTCGCCACGCTCGATTGAGCGGCGGGTCACCTCGTCGAGATCGGAGGCGAACTGCGAGAACGCCGCGAGTTCGCGGAACTGCGCCAGCGCGAGGCGGATACCGCCGCCGAGCTTCTTGATGACGCCGGTCTGGGCCGCGCCGCCGACTCGGGACACCGAGATGCCCGCGTTCATCGCCGGCCGGATGCCGGCATTGAAGAGGTTGCTTTCGAGAAAGATCTGGCCATCGGTGATCGAGATGACGTTCGTCGGCACGAACGCGGTCACGTCGCCCGCCTGGGTCTCGATGATCGGGAGCCCCGTCAGAGAGCCCGTCTTGCCCTTGATCTTGCCGCCGCTGATCTTCTCGACGTACTCGGTCGAGACGCGCGCCGAGCGCTCGAGCAGGCGCGAGTGCAGGTAGAACACGTCGCCCGGATAAGCCTCGCGACCCGGCGGACGGCGCAGCAGCAACGAAATCTGGCGGTAGGCCCAGGCCTGCTTGGTCAGGTCGTCATAAACGATCAGCGCGTCCTCGCCGTTGTCCATGAAGTATTCGCCCATGGCACAGCCGGAATACGGCGCGATGTACTGCATCGAGGCGGGCGACGAGGCGGAGGCCGACACGACGATCGTGTGCGCCATCGCGCCGTGCTCCTCGAGCTTGCGGACCACGTTCGCGATCGAGCTCTGCTTCTGGCCGATCGCGACGTAGATGCACTTGATGCCCGTGCCCTTCTGGTTGATGATCGTGTCGATCGCGAGCGCGGTCTTGCCGGTCTGGCGGTCGCCGATGATCAATTCGCGCTGGCCGCGGCCGATCGGCACCATCGAGTCGATCGCCTTGAGGCCGGTCTGCACCGGCTGGCCGACGCTCTTGCGCCAGATCACGCCCGGTGCGACGCGTTCGATCGGGCGAATTCCTGGAGGCCTTGATCGGGCCCTTGCCGTCGAGCGGGTTGCCGAGCGCGTCCACGACGCGGCCGAGCATCTCGGGGCCGACCGGCACTTCGAGGATGCGGCCGGTCGTCTTGACCGTCGCGCCCTCGCCGATGTGGCGGTACTCGCCGAGCACCACGCAGCCGACGGAATCCTGTTCCAGGTTCAGCGCGAGACCGAATGTGTTGTCCGGGAACTCGACCATTTCGCCGTAGGCGACGTCCGCGAGGCCGTGCACGCGGCAGATGCCGTCGGTCACGGAGACCACGGTGCCGACGTTCCGCGCTTCGGTCGCGGCATCGAAGTTCTTGATCCGTGCCTGGATCAGGTCGCTGATTTCAGAAGCCTTGATGGACATATCCGCTTTCCTTGACTAGTTCTGTAGCGCCGAGCCGAGCCGCTCGAGGCGGCCCTTCAGCGATCCGTCGATCACGAGGTCCCCGGCGCGCACGATGGCGCCGCCGAGAAGCGACTCGTCGATCCGGGTGTGCATGCGCACGTCGCGGCCAAGGCGCTTCTTGAGCGCTGCCGCGAGTTTCTTTTCCTGCGGGGCGGCGATTTTTTGCGCCGCGATCACTTCGACGTCCACGACGTTCTCGACCTCGGCCCGGAGCGCTTCAAATTGCGCCGCGATCTGGGGCAGGAGCGCCAACCGGCGGTTCTCCGCGAGTGCGCGAAGAAAGTTGCGCCCGGCCTCCGCACCCGCCTTGCCGGACAACCCGCCCAGGAGATCCACGAGCTCCTCGCCCGTGACATGCGGGTTGCCGATCAGGCGTGCGACGCGGGAGTCCGCGGCGCCTTGCGCGGCCGCGCCCAGGAGCTTCGACCAGGCGGCCAGGTCTTTCGCATCCTGCGCATGCGCGAAAGCCGCGCGCGCGTAGGGCCTTGCGATGGTGGCGCGATCAGCCATGCGACGATGCCTGTTTGTCGAGTTCCGCCGCGAGCTCGTCGAGGAGCGCCGCGTGGGCTTTGGCATCCACTTCGCGGCCCAGCACCTTGGTAGCGCCGGCAAGCGCGAGTGCCGCGACGTCCTTGCGGAGCGCGTCGCGAGCACGGTTCTTCTCGTTCGCGGCCTCGCCGTGTGCGGCCGTCACGATGCGCTCGCTCTCGGTCACCGCCAGGTTCTTGGCCTCGCCCACCAGCTCGTTCGAGCGCTTGTGCGCGATATCCACGACCTGCACGGCTTTCTGGCGCGCGTCCTGCATGATCGCGTCCGCCCCCTGCCGCGCGTCGGCCAGATCCCGCTGGCCTTTCTCGCCAGCGGCGATGCCATCCGCAATGATCTTGCGGCGCGCGTCGATCGCGGCGATCAGCTTTGGCCAGATTTTCATCGCGATCGCGACGAAAACGATCATCGAGATCGTCTGCCCGAGCAGTGTCAGGTTGAAATTCATCTCAGCCTCCCGACGTTCAGCCGCCCGTCGCGTTCTGCAGCTGCCCGATGAAGGGGTTTGCGAAGGCGAAGAAGAGCGCCACGCCGACGCCGATCATCGCGACCGCGTCGAGCAACGCGACGACGATGAACATCTTCACCTGCAGCATCGGAGCGAGCTCCGGCTGACGCGCCGCGCCTTCGAGGAAGCGGCCGCCGAGCAGGCCCATGCCGATGCCGACGCCGAGCGCGCCCATGCCGATGAGGATCGCGACAGCGATCGCTGTAAATCCAATCACAGTTTCCATTTCAAGTCTCCTGGTCGAAAAGCGTTAATGATGCTCGTGTGCCTGGCTCAGGTACACGATCGTCAACATCATGAAAATGAATGCCTGCAACACGATGATCAGCACGTGGAACACGGCCCACGCGAGATGCAGCGGCAGCTGATAGATGCCGACCAGCGCGATCAGCATGAATATGAGCTCCCCGGCGTAGAGGTTGCCGAAGAGTCGCAGAGACAGCGAGAGCGGCTTCGCGAGCAGCGACACGCCCTCGAGCACGAGGTTGAACGGGACCGCCGCCCAGTGGTTGAAGGGTTGGAGCGCCAGTTCTTTCGTGAACCCGCCGACGCCCTTGATCTTGATGCTGTAGTAGAGCGTCAGGAGAAAGACCGAAATGCCCATCGCGAACGTCACGTTGACGTCGGCGGTCGGCACGACCCGCAGGTACGGAACCCCGGCGTGCTTCGCCGCCCAGGGGAGCCAGTCCACCGGGATCAGGTCCATCAGGTTCATCAGGAAGATCCAGCAGAAGAGCGTGAGCGCTAATGGTGCGATCACGGCGCTCTTGCCGTGGAAGGTCTCGCGGACACTCTGGTCCACGAACTCGGTGACGATTTCGATGACGGTCTGGAAGCGGCCCGGGACGCCCGGGGTCGCGCGCTTGGCCATTCGGCCGAAGATAGTCAGGAAGACGAGGCCGAGCAGGACCGCGAAGAACATCGAATCGACGTTGATCGCGAAGAAATTTCCGTCGCAATGGTTCCAGACCCACGCGCCGTCCGACTTGCAGACGGTCAGGTTCTGGAGATGGTGGCCGATGTACTCGCTAGCTGTGTGTCCCGCTTCCGCCATGATCCGTTAGCGTCCCCTATCGAACAGCAGTCCCACCGGCAGGGCCAGTATCGTCGCGATGTACCCGGCGAACAGAAACTCCGGGTGCAGCGGCCTCAAGGTCATGAACACTGCGGCGAACATCACCGCTGCGATCACGAGCTTGCCAATCTCGCCCAGCCATCCGGCCTGCAGCAGACTTCTCGCGCTGCTGCCGGCCCGCGGCGACATCAGTCTCGCCGCCAGAAATGCGTTCGGCACGACGCCGATCAATCCACCCAATAAGGTGGGGACTGCCCGCTCGGAACCAAGCCCGATCCAGACGATGGCGGCGAGCGCCACGGCGACCCCGAGCTGCGCGAGCAGGATGTTGCGGACGGTCTGCATCAACCAGTCTCAATCAACAAAAACGCCACGTGGCCCTCCAGGCGGTCCGTGGCGTCTTCACGCGCAGCAAGCAAGCCGCAGAGCGGCCAAAAACCGGCGGCATTATAGAGGGCGGGAGCCCTCCGGCACAACCGCGGGGCGGGTAGAAAACCCTAGTTTTTTCGGGGCGTTAGCCGTCCCGCGTCGCGGTTCCGCTCCGATTGCAACCAACGCCGCAGGATGTGGTGCACTGGGTGTGACACTGGGATTACGCCTTCGACTTGCGGTCGTTCGACGCAATGCGCGGCGCCGTGACCACCACTTCGGGCAGTGCCGTCACCCGGGGAAGCACATCCTCCGCAGCCAACTGCGCGGCCCTGCCCGCGCCGGCGTCCATGTGCCCGCGATCCAGCGCGAGACCACTGATGCCGACGATCGCCGCAGCAACCGCTGCGCTCACGGCATTGCGGCCATTCCATCTGCCTGATGTAAACATGACCCTGTCCTCTCTCTTTGATGCAACATTGATTTCAGGGTCTGATGGACACATCGCCAATCTGTAGGTTCGTCAGATGAAACGAATCTGCAATATTCGCCAGGACAGAATTGTTCAGGTCGAGCCTTCTCGGCTCGAAGTCAGGCTGGATACCGGCGCGGACGCTCCAGGCGATAAACGCTGCAGCGGTCGTCGTCAAAGCTCCGGTTCACGACATATTCGAATCCCAGGCCCTCGTAGAAGCGATGAGCAGCTTCATTGCGGTCGAGTGGATCGACCAGGATGGCCTTGACCGACGGGTCCGCAAAGCAACGCTCGATCGCCTGCTGCATCATCTGCGTGCCGTAACCGCGGCCCACGGCGTCCCGCTCGCCGATCCAGATATCGATGGCACGGTGGTTCTCTTCGATGCAACCGCCCCAGTAATGGCAGTCCTCGCGGGATGGGTCGATGATCTCGATGAAACCGATCGGGCGGTCGTCCACTTCGGCGATGAGCTGCTCGCGCCAGGCGGGATGACGGGTGAGCTCTTTTTCCCATTGCCAGTCCTCGTCGCCTTTTGCGGCGATGACGTGCGGCTCGCGGTCCCAGTGTCGAAGGAGCTCGAGGTCGGCCGGCGTCGCGGGCCGGAGCCTGACCTTTTTCACGGGCCGCCGGCCGCGCCGGTAAGGGAATCTCTCGACCTCAGGGTTCGCTGCCAAAGCTCAACCCTTCGATTTCGCCGGCATCCGGCACGTCGCGATCGCGCGTATCGATGCGATCCCGCACCGACGGCCAGCGACCGGTCGGCCAGTCCTGGGAGATCGTCACGTCGAACGCCGATTGCTCGACATTCAGGAGCTTCAACAGGAGGTCGTGAATGGGATGTGCCATGGCCGTCACCCTTCGGCTCGACGTTCGATCATCGCGTAGCGCGGGGCCGTGACCACGACCTCGGCCAGGCTGGCGTTACCCGGCAGCGCGTCCACCGGAGTGAGCTGCCCCACTTCCACGGTCCCGTCCGGGGCCGCCGCGATATGGCCGCGATCCAGGGCCAGGCCGCTGACTCCAACGATGGCGGCCGCGAGCACGGTGCTCAGCGTGTTGCGGACGTTCCATGTGCTTGAGGTGAACATAAATCACTCCTTATTCCGTGGGAGTGACTATGGCGAAGCGCAGCCGGCCAAACCAATCCGGTATCTGAATCTGAGTTAAGGGAATCTACACAAAGGGGGCGTTCCCGCTTGGAACTGCGGCTTACTGCGGGTTATCGCACTCGCCAATCTTCGTGCCTGTCAGATTGACCGTCATCGTCATGCCGGCAGCCAGGAACTTGATCGTGCCCGTGTATGAATCGGCCGTGTCGAAAGTGATCTCGCCTTCGCCCGCCATGTCCATTTCGCCAGTGCACTGAGTCTTCCAGGTCACCTTGTTGCCGGTTGTCTGGAAGTCTGTCTGCGCGCATGTCTGACCCGGCGGCGGCGGTGGCGGCTGAGTCCATTCCTTGGCCGTGCAGAGTTGCGAGCTCTGCGGCGGCATCGCCGGCATGCCCGGCATCGACATCTGCGAGGTCGTCTTCCAGAGATTGCCGGGGCGCTCGTCCGCCTGGGCGGCAACGGAAGCCAGAAGTGCCAGCGAAGTCGCCGCCGCAAGGCGGCCCGTCGATGAAGCGATCATGTGTTCACCATTCTCGATTGGTTGGTCTGTGAACGGAGTGGGCTTTGATATGCGCCTCGTCGCGTTTCGCTGTCAAGGGGCCGGCGGCCGCAGGGCCCATCTCACTCTTCGGTGTCGCCTTCGCCGCTGTCCTCGCCGCAGCGGTCGTCTCCTCCGAGCGCTGCGATCTCAGCCTCGTGCTTCTTGTAGAAGTCGACGTTGGCCTGCGAAATTCCCGGCGGCAGCTTGCCGCCCGGCTGGCCGATCGCCCAGGCTGCCAGGCCGTTCTGCAGGATGGACCAGGAAAAAACGACATACTCGCGCGTCGAAAGGCCGGCGGACTGGATCGCCGCCTGGGCGCCGGGCAGCGCATTGAGCTTCGCGACCATGTCGTCGATCGACTGCGAATCCGAATCGTCGTCCTCGTCTTCCTTGCAGGCCGCATCCAGAGCGACGAGCTCCTTCGTCGCCTGCGCAAACTTGCCGAGACCGGCTTCCGTCAGGACGTAACTCTGGACTTCCTCGCTGTCCGCGCTCTGCGCAAATGCCGCAGTCGACGTGAACAGTCCGATCGCGATCGCACAGGGCGCGAGCGCCATTCGAAGGAAACCGGCCATGACAACCTCCTGAATCGCTAGTTGATGTGCGCCAGGATTCCGTCCAGTTCGTCGAGGCTGTGATAACTGATCACGAGCTTGCCCTTGCCCGAAGTCGCGTGAACGAGCTCGACCGTCGCACCGAGCTTGTCGGCGAGGTCGTTCTCGAGCCTCAGTATGTCGGGGTCCTTGGAGCGCGCCCTGCCGGACTTGCCGTCCTTGCCCTGGCCCGCGTGAGCGAGCAAGCGCCGTACGAGCGCTTCGGTTTCGCGAACGGACAGGCCTTTCTTGGCGACGAGCGAGCCGACCTCGGCCATCTGGCGCGGGTTGGTCAACCCGAGCAGCGCGCGCGCGTGACCCATCTCCAGTTCGCGTTTCTCGATGAGCGGCCGGATCGCCTGCGGCAGGTCGAGCAGGCGCAGGAGATTCGACACTGCCGCGCGCGAACGGCCGACCGCCTCCGCCGCCTGCTGGTGGGTCAGCTGGAATTCATTGATCAGGCGCGAGAGCGCGAGCGCTTCTTCGAGAGGATTCAGGTTCTCGCGCTGGATGTTCTCGATGAGCGCGAGGGCGACCGCATGCTCGTCGTCCACCTGGCGTACGACCGCGGGGATGTCGGCGATACCCGCGATCTGCGCGGCGCGCCAGCGGCGCTCGCCGGCGATGATCTCGTAGCGCTGCTGCTCGCCCGCCGCGGGCGCGCCGACGGGCCGCACGACGATCGGCTGAATGACACCCTGGGCCTTGATCGAATCCGCGAGATCGGCGAGCGATTCCTCGCGCATGTCCACGCGCGGCTGGTATCTGCCGCGCGACAGCAGGTCGAGCGGCAGGTGCATCAACTGCTCGCGCGCCGCCGGCATGCCCGGCGTGAGCCGCGGCTTGGCTTCGCCGAGAAGCGCCTCGAGCCCGCGCCCCAACCCGTGTTTCTTGGTGCTCATCGCTGTCATCGTAACTCCTCTAAAGGGGACGTTCCCCTTTAAAGGGGAACGTCCCCTCTAGATCTTACGTGGGTATCACCAACCGGGCGATGCAGCCCGGGGTGCCGTCGCGATTCTTGAGCGAGAGCGTGCCGCCGTGGGCTTCGGCGACCTGCCGCGCGAGCACGAGGCCGATGCCGCTGCCGCCCGGTTTCGTCGTGAAAAAGGGCACGAACAGGTTGTCGGGATTGGCGACTCCGGGCCCGTTGTCCTCGACTTCGAATACGACGCTGTCGGTGCCGCGGAGCGCGCGAAGCTGCACGGGCGCCGCGCCTTCGGGCGTCGCCTCGACCGCGTTTCGCACCAGATTGATCAGGGCCTGCTGCAACTGGTCCGCGTCTCCGCGGAGGGTCAGTCCGTCGGCCGCGGCGTGCTGTACCCGGCCCGGCGGCTGGACCGCGGCCACTTGCCGGAGCAGCGCGCCGACATGGCAGTCGGCGAGAGTCGGCTCGGGCATTCGAGCGAGTTCGCTGTAGCGGGACAGAAAGCGCCGGAGCGACTCCGCACGCTCCGCGACGAGGGCCAGATTATGTGCAAGCTCCTCGCGCTCGTCCTTGTCCGGCGAACCGGCCGCGAGCGCGTCGCGGCTCGTCTCGATCACGGACTTGATCGGCGCCAGCGAATTGTTGAGCTCGTGCCAGATCACGCGGATCAGTCGGCGCCAGGCTCGCCGCTCCTCGTCCCGCAGCGCCTGGCTGAGATCCGTCACGACCAGCAGGCGGAACTGCCGCCCGCCCTCGCGAAATGTCTCGCGCATGATCTGCCAGCGCCCGGCGCGGCCCGGGAAGATGTGCGATTCGTTCGAGACCGGCGTGCCTTCGAGCAGCGTGTCGAATCCCGTGTCGGCGGCCGAGAGGCCAATCAAGGCGTCCGGATGGCGGCGCAGCAGCTCGCCCGCCGCGCGATTCGCAAGGCGGATCCGGTCGTCGCCGTCGAAGGCGAGCACGGCGACGTCGATCTCGGCCAGCACCTTGTTGAGGAGGGCCGACGCTTCGAGCGCCTCGAATCGTTGCGAGCGCAGCGTCGCCCCGAGCCGGTTCGCTTCGATGACGATGTCGCCGAGCGCGTCGCCCTTGCGGCCGTGACGGCCGCGGATCGCGTAGTCGCCGCCGCGGAGCGCCTCGAGCAGGTTCGCGATCGACTGCATCGGCTCGACGGTCGCGTGGTGCACGGCGAGCGCGAAGCCAACCCAGACCCCGATCAAGACGACCACGATCAGGCGGTACACGGAATCCGCAACCGGTGCGTCGCGGAGCAGGACGAATGCCGTGAACAGCGCAGGCAGGCCGCCCGCGAGCGCGAGAACTACGATGCGTGCCTGGAACGGCAATCCACGCCGGCGCATGACCGGGCGGGTTCGAAGAGGTTTTCGCGACTCGGTTTCCGCCTCCACGGCGGAGGAGTTTACGCGGTTGCGCGGGCTGGGCGCTGACCCGGTGATCCCGGGCCGTCGCTAACGGCGCCCGCGCCAGCGGGTGAGACGAGGCTTTTTACCATGCGGGCGATGGCCTCGAGTTCGAGCGCCTTCGTCATGTGTGCGTCGAATCCCGCAGCATTCGACGCCGAGCGGTGCTCATCCTGACTCCACCCGGTCAGCGCAATCAGGATCAGGTCCTTGCCGCCCGGCGAGGCGCGTAGCCGTCGCGCAACTTCGTAGCCGTCCATTTCCGGCATGCTGATGTCCAGGAATACGATCTCCGGCTGGAAGCTGGCGGCCTCGTCCAGCGCGGCCAGCCCGTTCGACGCGGTGTGCACCTCGCTTCCGGCGAGCTGCAACACCATTGCCAGCATCTCGCGGCAATCTGCGTCATCGTCCACGACCAGTATCCGATGGTCTGGCAACTCGCTGCGCGGCGTCGCCATGGCCGCAGGTTCCTCCGTCGCCAACGATTCAGGCTGCAGGAGCGGCAGGCGCACGATGAACTCGCTGCCCTTGTTCGCTCCGTCGCTGCTTGCTTCGACGCAGCCCTCATGCATCTCGACGAGCCGTTGCACGAGCGCGAGCCCGATCCCGAGACCGCCGTGCGCGTGCGGGCGCGGGTTCCGGACCTGCCCGAACAGCTCGAAGACATGTGTCAGGTATTCGTCCGCGATGCCGATGCCGGTGTCGCGCACCGCGATCGTTGCGATGCCCTCCTCGGCGCCGACAGTCACTTCGATCCGCCCGCCGTCCGGCGTGAATTTCGAGGCATTGCCGACGAGATTGCCGATCACCTGCGTGAGCCGAACCGCATCTCCATTGATGTTCAACGGATCATCCGGAACGTTCACGACGATGCGCTGCCCGCGTCCGTCGATCGCCGGCAAATTGGTTTCGACAGCCTGCTTTACCAGCGTACACAGATCGATGGACTTGCAGTCCAGGTTGATCTTGCCCCGCGTAATGCGCGCCACATCGAGCAGGTCATCCACGAGTCGCGTCATGTGCTGCGCCTGGCGATCGATCATGTCGCGCATTTTCGCAAGCGTAGGCTCGGGCTGTTCGACGCGCTTCAGGACCTCCACTGCGTACCGAATGGGCGCGAGCGGATTGCGCAGCTCGTGCCCGAGGATCGCAAGGAATTCGTCCTTGCGCCGGTTCGCATCGAGCAGCGCCTGCTCGGCACGGCGCCGCTCGTTGATCTCCTGCGTCAGCGCCGCGTTACTCGCCACCAACTCCGTATTCGCCTGCTGGAGACGGTCATTGAGACTGGCAAGCTCGCTCGCCTTCTCGCGCGCGAGCGTCCGGTTGGCGAAATCGAGCTGACTGTTCGCCTCGATCAGCGAGTGATTGAGGCGCTTGAGCTCGAGGCGCTGGCAATGCAGCTCGACCAGCACCGCAACCTTGCTGCGCAGGATCTCCGGCACTACGGGCACGTACACGTAGTCGACCGCACCCAGCTCGTAGCCCTTCAGCCGATCGAGCTCGCTCACGTGCACCCCGGTCACGAAGATGATGGGTGTGCTCTGGAAGCGCGGATGCTGGTGGATCGATTGGGCGGTCTCGAAGCCATCCATTTCCGGCATGCTGACGTCCAGCAGGATGACCGCGAACTCGCGCTCCATGAGCAACTGCAGCGCGGCGACGCCGGAATTCGCGGTCACGAGCCGATGCCCGAGCGGCCCGAGGATCGCCTCGTAGGTCAGTAGACGCGACCGCTGATCGTCGACCAGCAGGATGTCAACCGCCTCTTTCTGGGTCATGGGCACCTCCGCAGGTCAGGGATGCAGCCACATGCGCACGAGCGACAGCAGCTGGTTTGTGTTGACCGGCTTCGCGATGTAGTCGGAAGCGCCTGCTTCGAGGCATTTTTCGCGGTCGCCTTTCATGGCTTTCGCCGTCAGCGCGATGATCGGCAGGCGGTGATAGCGGGCATCCTTGCGAATTCGTTGCATCGTCTCGTAGCCGTCCATCTGCGGCATCATGATGTCCATCAGCACGATCTCCAGGTCGGCCTGCGTTTCGAGGCGATTGATCGCCTCCTGTCCGGTGGTCGCGCTGGCCACCGACATGCCATGTCGCTCCAGCAGGCTCGACAGCGCGAAGATATTGCGCACGTCGTCGTCGACCACCAGGGCCTTCTTCCCCTGCAGCGCCTCGTCGGAGCCGTGCAAACTCTCGAGCATGCGCTGCATGGCGGGCGGCAGGTTCTCGACCGAGCGGTGCAGGAACAGCGCCGTCTCGTCCAGCAGGCGCTCCGGCGAATGCGCGCCCTTGAGCACGATGCTCTTGGCCTTCCTCCTGAGCTCAGCCTCCTCGTCGGCTGTCAGCTCGCGGCCCGTAAAGACGACGATAGGCGTGTCCTTGAGCGACTCGTCATTCTGGATCTCGGTGAGGACATCGAAGCCGGACATGTCCGGCAACCGCAGATCGAGTACGACGCAGTCGTAGGAGCGGGAACGCAAAAGGCGCAACGCCTCGGCGCCCGTGCCGGCCGTGCTGATGGTCACGTCGTCGTGCGAGAGCAGCTCGACGACGCTCATCTGCTCGCCGGGGTCGTCCTCGACGACCAGCAGCTCCCGCACGCGCGGCACGGCAAAGGCCTTGAGGCGATCGAGCGCGGTCTCGAGTCCCTCCGTGGTAAGGGGCTTGTTGAGGTAGGCGAAAGCCCCGCGCTCGAGTCCGTACTGACGCTCTTCCTCGATCGTCACTATCTGGACCGGGATGTGCCGTGTCGCCGGGTCCCGCTTGAGCTCGCTGAGCACCGTCCAGCCCAGCATGTCGGGCAGGAATACGTCGAGCGAGATGGCCGTCGGCGTGTGCCGGCGGGCGAGCGACAGCGCGTCGGCCCCGGTCCGCGCGACCAGCCCCTTGAACCCGCGGTCTCGCCCCAGGTTCAGCAGCACGCGCGCGTAATGCGGGTCGTCCTCGACGATCAGCACCACGTCGTCGCCCGGCTGGATCTCCTCGCGATCGTCCGGCACCTGCTCGATTCGCGGGGCCGGCAGGACGATCGTCTGGCTTGCCGCAGGCAGCCGGTCGGCGGCCGGTTCGGCGCCGCCGCGCGGGTATGCCGGGCCCATGTAGTTGAGCGGCAAATAGAGCGTGAAGGTACTGCCGGCGCCGGGAACGCTCTGCAGGCGGATCTCGCCGCCGAGAAGCTGCGCAAGCTCGCGGCTGATCGCGAGTCCGAGGCCCGTGCCGCCGTACTTGCGCGCGGTGCCCGCATCGGCCTGCTGGAACGCCTCGAAGATGATCTTCTGCTTCTCGGGCGGAATGCCGATGCCCGTGTCACTCACGGCGAAGGCGATGACCGTTTGCGCCTTGTTCAGGACGGGGTGCTCTGCGCTCCAGCCACCCGCCGCGACTTCGACGCGCAACTGCACCTCGCCGCGATCGGTGAACTTCAGCGCATTGGACAGCAGGTTTTTCACGACCTGCAACAGGCGCTTCGGATCCGTCGTGATGGCGCGTCCGAGGTTCGACGCAAGATCAGTGGAGAACGCCAGCTCACGCGCCTCTGCCTCGTGCCTGAACGTGCGCGCGATCGTGTCGCGCAGCTGCGTGAATGGTATCTCCTCCGATTCGACGGTGACGGTGCCGGACTCGATCTTCGAGAGGTCGAGAATGTCGCTGATCAGGTTCAGCAGGTCTGTCCCGGCTCCGTGGATCGTCCGCGCGAATTCCGTCTGACGTCCGGTCAGGTTGCCTTCAGCGTTCTCGGCGAGCTGCTGGCCGAGGATCAGGATGCTGTTCAGCGGGGTGCGCAGCTCGTGCGACATGTTCGCAAGGAACTCCGACTTGTAGCGCGAGGTGAGCGCGAGCTCGGCGGCTTTCTCCTCCACCGCGCGACGTGCGAACTCGATCTCCTTGTTCTTGCGCTCGACCTCCACGTTCTGCTCGGCGAGCAGTCGTGCCTTGGTGGCGAGTTCCTCGTTGGTCTGCTGCAGCTCCTTTTGCTGTGTCTGCAGCTCGCCGGCGAGCTGCTGCGACTGGAGCAGCAGGCCTTCGGTGCGCATCGTGGCCTCGATCGTGTTGAGCACGACGCCGATGGTCCCGGTCAGCTGCTCGAGGAACGCGAGGTGCGAGGGCGTGAACTGGCCGAGCGAGGCGAGCTCGATGACGGCCTTTACCTGGCCCTCGAACAGCACGGGCAGCACGATGACGTTGCTGGGCCTTGCGATCACGAGTCCCGCGTGCACGCGTATCAGGTCGTCCGGAATCTCCGTGAGCAGGATACGCTGGCGCTCCTTCGCGCATTGACCGACGAGGCCCTCGCCGAGACGATACTCGCGAGGCTCGCCCGATTCGTGCAGGTCGGCGTAGCCCGCGAGCTGCCTCAGGCGCTCGCCGTCCTCCACTTTCGCGACCAGGTACATCACGCCCTGCTGGGCATTGACCAGCGGCGCCAACTCGGAAAGCAGCATCTGGGCGACGGTGGTCAGATCGCGTTGGCCCTGCATCATCCGGCTGAACTTCGCGAGGTTCGTCTTCAGCCAGTCCTGCTCGGTGTTGCGCTCGGTGGTCGCGCGCAGGTTGCCGATCATCGCGTTGATGTTGTCCTTGAGGTCCGAGACTTCGCCGCGCGTATCGACCTGGATCGAGCGTGTGAGATCGCCCTTGGTCACCGCGGTCGCGACTTCCGCGATAGCGCGAACCTGCGTCGTCAGGTTGGCAGCCAGCAGGTTCACGTTCGCCGTGAGGTCTTTCCAGGTTCCGTCGGCCCCGGGCACGTTTGCCTGCCCGCCCAGCCGGCCTTCGACGCCGACTTCGCGCGCGACCGTCGTCACCTGCTCCGCGAACGTCGCAAGGGTCGCGGTCATGCTGTTGATCGTGTCTGCGAGCGCGGCCACCTCTCCTTTCGATTCCACCATGAGGCGCTGCCGCAATTCGCCGTTTGCCACCGCGGTGACGACCTTCACGATGCCGCGCACCTGGTTCGTCAGGTTCGCGGCCATCACGTTGACGTTATCCGTCAGGTCCTTCCAGGTGCCGGCGACCCCCGGGACGATCGCCTGTCCGCCGAGCTTGCCCGCAGTGCCGACTTCGCGCGCCACGCGCGTCACTTCGGCCGCGAAGCCGTTCAGCTGATCGACCATTGTGTTGACGGTGTTCTTGAGCGCGAGAATCTCGCCCTTGACGTCCACCGTGATCTTGCGCGACAGGTCGCCGCGCGCGATGGCGGTGGCGACTTCCGCGATGTTGCGCACCTGGCCGGTGAGATTGCCGGCCATCGAGTTCACGTTGTCGGTGAGGTCCTTCCAGGTGCCCGCAACGCCGGGGACGATCGCCTGTCCGCCGAGCTTGCCCTCGGTGCCGACCTCGCGCGCCACGCGCGTCACCTCGGCCGCGAAACCGTTGAGCTGGTCGACCATCGTGTTGATGGTTTCCTTCAGCTGAAGGATCTCGCCGCGCACGTCCGCCGTGATCTTACGGGAGAGATCGCCGCGGGCCACGGCGGTGGTCACCTCGGCAATGTTGCGCACTTGCGCGGTCAGATTGCCGGCCATCGAGTTGACGTTGTCGGTGAGATCCTTCCAGGTGCCCGCGACACCCGGCACGTGCGCCTGTCCGCCGAGCTTGCCCTCGGTGCCGACCTCGCGCGCGACGCGCGTCACTTCCGCCGCGAAGCCATTCAGCTGGTCGACCATCGTGTTGACCGTCTGCTTCAGTTCGAGAATCTCGCCCTTGACGTCAACGGTAATCTTGCGCGAAAGGTCGCCGCGCGCCACGGCGGTCGTCACCTGCGCAATGTTGCGCACCTGCGCCGTCAGGTTGCTCGCCATCGAGTTGACGTTGTCGGTGAGATCCTTCCAGGTGCCCGCGACACCCGGCACGTGTGCCTGGCCGCCCAGCGCGCCTTCGGTGCCGACCTCGCGCGCGACGCGCGTCACTTCCGCCGCGAAGCCGTTCAGTTGGTCGACCATCGTATTGATGGTTTCCTTCAACTGCAGGATTTCGCCCCGCACGTCGGCGGTGATCTTGCGCGAAAGGTCGCCACGCGCCACGGCGGTGGTCACTTCGGCGATGTTGCGCACCTGCGCGGTCAGGTTGCTCGCCATCGCGTTGACGTTGTCGGTGAGATCCTTCCAGGTGCCGGCAACGCCGGGGACGATCGCCTGGCCGCCGAGCTTGCCCTCGGTGCCCACCTCGCGCGCCACGCGCGTCACCTCAGAAGCGAACGACCGCAATTGGTCGACCATCGTGTTGATGGCTTCCTTGAGCTGCAGGATCTCGCCGCGCACGTCCACGGTGATCTTGCGGGACAAATCGCCGCTCGCGACCGCGATAGTGACCTCGGTGATATTGCGCACCTGGTCGGTCAGGTTGCTCGCCATCGAGTTGACGTTGTCGGTCAGGTCTTTCCAGACGCCACTCACTTCCCTCGCCTTCGCCTGTCCGCCGAGCTTGCCCTCGGTGCCGACTTCGCGCGCGACGCGCGTCACTTCGGAAGTGAAGACGCTCATCTGCTGGATCATCGTGTTGACGATCGACGCCGAGCGCAGGAATTCGCCTTCGAGCGGCCGTCCGGCCGCTTCCAGCTGCATCTTCTGCGAGAGGTCGCCTTTCGCGACGGCGGCGATCGTCCGAGTGACCTCGGTCGTGGGCCAGAGCAGGTCGTCGACCAGCGTATTGAAGGAACGCTCCATCTCCGCCCAGGAGCCGTGGCGTCCTCCGAGCGCCATGCGGTGCCGCGTCTTGCCCTCGCGGCCCACGACTTGACCGTTGCGGTCGAGTTCTTGGGCCAGGAGCTGCGTTGAACTCACGATCTCGTTGAATGTGTCCGCGATCTTTCCCGCGATGCCGACCTGGTCGCCGGCCAGCCGCACGGAGAAGTCCCCGTCACGCATGGCTTGCAGGGCCCGCAGCAGCTCGCGCTGATCGAGATCTGCGCTGCGAGGACGTCCATTGGTGCGCGCGGACTGCCGGACATCCTCTGGAGTTCGCATCAGGTTCCTCCCCTCGTGAGTCAGGCGCGATAAGCAATAGGATTATCGCCAGTTGGCTTGTCAGCGGCTGTAGGAGGGCGCCTACGAACCGGATGATTGGCCTTTGAAAAGTGCGATTTCTGCCGCAGTTTGCGCGGCTATGAGACTTCGTCCGGTTTCAGCCCGAGCTTCTCGAGCCTCCGGTACATTGCGCTCCGCGAGAGGCCGAGCGCCTCCGCCGCCGCCGGCACGCTGCCGGCGTTTCTCCGGATCGCCGAGCGGATCAGCGCGCGCTCGGCGTCCTCGAGGCTCATTTCCTCGAGCGTCGGCGGCGCTTTCCCCGCCGACAGGCGGAGATCCGCGACGCCGACCTCGGCGCCCCCCGCGAGCAGGAGGCTCCGTTCGACCACGCTGTTCAACTCGCGCACGTTGCCGGGCCAGGCGTATTGCTGGAGCGCGGAAAGCGCCGCCGCGTCGAATCCCTTGACCTCGCGGCCGTACTGCGCGCTCTTGCGTTCGAGCTGCGCGGTCGCGAGCTCGACGATCTCCTCGCGCCGCTCGCGCAGCGGCGGAATGCGGATCTCGACGGTGTTGATGCGAAACAGCAGGTCCTCGCGGAATCGACCTTCGCGGATCATCGCGGCGAGATCGGCGTTCGTCGCCGAGACGACGCGCACGTCCGCCCGCTGCGTGCGCGAGGAACCTACGCGCTCGAACTCGCCGGTTTCGAGCGCGCGCAGGAGCCGCGCCTGCTGCGCCGGCGGAACGTTGCCGATCTCGTCGAGAAAGAGCGTACCGCCGTCCGCGAGCTCGAATCGTCCGCCGCGGTCGACCTTCGCATCAGTGAACGCGCCTTTCACGTGCCCGAACATCTCGCTCTCGAACACGCTCTCCGGCAGACCGCCGGCATTGACCGAGATGAAGGATTTTTCCGCGCGGTCCGACCAGTCGTGGATCAGCTTCGCGAGAAGGCTCTTGCCGGTGCCGGGCTCCCCGGTGATCAGCACGCTCGCTTTCGACGAAGCGACCTGCCGCGCGAGCCGCACGACATCCTGCATCGGCCTTGACGTCGCGATGAGACTCGTGCCGTCGCTGGCGCGCAGGATCGCGTTCTCATCCGCAAGCCGCCGGCCGCGCTGGCGCGCTTCGGCAAGCTGCACCTGGTTCTTGATGACGCTCAAGAGCCGCTGGTTGTTCCAGGGCTTTTCGAGGAAGTCGTTCGCGCCGCGGCGCATCGCCTGCACGGCGACCTCGACGGTCGCCCAGGCGGTCATGACGACGACCGGCAGCTCAGGGTGAAGCTTGCGGAGCTGGTCCACGAGCTCGAGTCCCTCTTCGCCCGAAGTCGTGTCGCGCGTGTAGTTGAGATCGACGAGCGCGACATCGACGTGTTCGCGCGCGGTCACGTCGATCACGCCCGCCGGCGAGGTCGCCGTCGCGACCTCGAATCCCTCGCGCTTCAGCAGGAGCTTCAGCGCCGAGAGAATGTCCGCCTGGTCGTCCGCAATGAGTATTCGCGGTTGCATCAGGCGGGATCGTGCATGGCCCTCACTCGTAGCGCAATGCCGCGGCCGGATCCACCTTCAACGCGCGCCGCGTCGGCGTCAGCGTCGCGGCGATTGCGACTGCCACCATGATCGCAAGGACCAAGCTGTAAATCTTCAGGTCGAACGGGCTTTCGTCACCCAGTATGTCGCCAAGTCCTCGCGCCATGAATGGCAGCAACGCCATGCCGATGACGATACCGACACCGACCTGGACACCGCTCGCGCGCATGATCATGCTCAGAATCTTGCGATTGTCCGCGCCGAGCGCGCGGCGCACGCCGATCTCGCGGGTGCGCTGGCCGACGTGAAACGCCAGTACGCCGAACAGGCCTGCGGCCGCCAGAACCAGCGCGACACCCGCGAACACGGCGAACATCGTTCCGATGATGCGGAAGCCCGCCGTCTTGATCATGCGCGACTCGTCGAAGGTCCGGACCCAGTACAGCGCGAGGTCTGGATCCGTCTGCGCGAGCGCCGTGCGCACTCCGCCGATGAGGTTGCGCGGATCGCCCTCGCCGCGAACCGTGATGCTCATGAAGCGCTCCGGTCCCTGGAACACTGACTTGTAAAGACCCTCGTCCATCTTGCCGTCCTCGTCCATGACGACATTCGGCACAACGCCGATGATCGTGACCCACTCTTCGTCTCTCGAGATGTCGAACTTGAGGCGCTTGCCGAGCGGCGACTCGTCCGGAAACAGGCTCTTCGCCATGAACTCGTTGATTACGGCGACCGGGAGCGAGCCCTTGATGTCGCGGCTGTCGAAAACCCGCCCCTGCGTCGCGGCGATGCGGTAAGTCTCGAAGTAGGACGGGCTCACCAACGTGCCGTTGATGAAAGGCTTCTTCGAGTCGTCGCCGTATTCCCGCCCTTCGACCGACACCGGGCCATCCCCGGTGCCGTGACCGGGCAGCGAAGTCGAAACGCTCGCCGCCTGGATGCCGGGCTGCGCCTGTATGCGGCTCAGCAGCGTCTCCCAGAATCGGATCTGGTCCGCCTCCTCCAAGTACGTGCCGGCAGTCAGGCCGACGCGAGCCGTCATGATGCCGTCCGTTTCCACGCCGACGTCCGATGACGTTGCATTGAGCACGCTTTTCGTCATCAGCGCGGAGACGCCCAGCAAGAGGCAGGCCAGCGCAACCTCGACTACGACCAGCCCCCAGGCGATCCTGCCGATCGCGAGCCCAGTCCCGGTGCGGCCGCCGTCGCGCAGCAGCGCATCGAGCGAGGGACGCGAGGCGCGAATCGCGGCCGGCAGGCCCGCGATCAGTGTCGACAGAAGCGCTGCGCCCACGGCCACGGTCGCTGCGCGCTTGTCCACCTCGAACTGCCACCAGCTCGGGCTGTCCTCCATGAGGCGGGAAACCGCGAGTTGCATTCCATCGAGCGCGATGGAGGCAAGCAGGAGTCCCAACGCTGTCGCGAGCACGCTGATCACGAAGCCCTCTGCCAGCATGTGCACGACGAGCCGGCCGCGCGACGCGCCGAGCGCGGAGCGCACGGTCGTCTCGCGAACGCGATAGGCGGAGCGTGCTAGCAGCAGGTTCGAGACGTTCGCGCAGGCGATCAGAAGCACGAAGCCGACCGCGATGAGGAGCGTCCAGACGAGCGCCGAGCCCTCGTCGCCGATGAAGCCCGCGGCCATCGGGATCACTTCGAAGTGGCCGTTGAAGGCCTGCTGCCCGACTTCGGCCTTGATGGCGGCCGCGACCGGTGCCAGTTCCTGCTGCGCCACGTCAACGTTGCCGTCTTCGCGCAACCGGCCGAAGACCTGCACCTCCAGGCCATCCAGGCGCGGGACGCGCAGTGGATCCTGCGGGTTCGCAACCCAGAGCGAAGCGCTGCTGGGGAAGGAATAGTCTTTTGGCATGACGCCGATGACTTCCGAGGACTTGCCGTTCACGCGGACTGTGCGGCCAATGACGGCTGGATCCGCCGCAAAGCGCTCGGTCCAGAGCTCGTGGCTCAGGACCACCACTGGCGCCGCGCCCTCGATCGTGTCGCGCGGGAGGATGCTGCGCCCGAGCTCGGGCGCGACGCCGGTCACCTCGAAAATGTGGCCGTCCGCGAAGGCGCCGTCATAACGCTCGGCCTGGCCGTCGCCGGTCAGGTAAGTCGTGCCGATGTAGATGCCGCCGATCGACTCGAACTGGCTGGCTGCCTCGCGGACCTTCAGGTAGTCCCTCGGGAACATGGCCTCGTCATAGTCGCCGGGCGCCTGCCCGTCGTTCGTGGCGATCGTGTAGATACGCTCCGCGCCCGGGTACGGCGGCGGCTTCAACATGAGCGTGTCGGCCACGCCATACATGAAGATCACGGCGCCGAGGCCAAGGCCCAGTACCCCGGCCGACAACGCCGTGAACGCCGGTGCGCGGGCGAGCCCCGCAACCGCCGCCTTCAGTTCCTCGATGAATGCGTGCATCGCTGTTTCCTCAGGCCTTCGCCGCGCGGCGCTGCGACAGGTCGATCAATGTGTTCTCGTCCATGACGCGGCCGTCGAAGAGCTGGATCTTCCGGTCGGCGTAGTCCGCGTAGCGCGGATCGTGCGTCACCATGCAGATCGTCGAGCCTTCGCGATGCAGTTCGCGGAGCAGGTTCATGACCGCTTCGCCGTTTCGCGAGTCGAGGTTTCCGGTCGGCTCGTCGGCGAGCAGGATCGCGGGCTTGCCCGCGAGTGCGCGGGCGACCGCGACGCGCTGCTGCTGGCCGCCCGAGAGCTGCGACGGGTGGTGATTCACTCGATGCGACATGCCGACGCGCTCGAGCGCGTGCATCGCGGCCTTTCGCCGTTCGTCTCCGCTCATGTTCGCGCGGTACGTGAGCGGAAGCTCCACGTTCTGAAGCACGGTCAAATCGCCAATCAGGTTGAAAGCCTGGAAGATGAAACCGATGCGTTCGTTCCGCACCTTCGCGCGCGCGGCCGGGTCGATGGTCGTGACGTCCTGGCCGTCCAGCAGGTATTTGCCCTCGGTCCGCGCGTCGAGCAGCCCGAGGATCGCGAGCAGCGTGGACTTGCCGCAACCCGAGGGGCCGGAGATCGACAGGAACTCGCCCTTCGCGACGTCCAGGTGGATCCCGTCGAGCGCGTGGGTCTCGAGATCGTCGGTGAAGAAGACCTTCGTGACGCCCTCGAGCCGGATCATGGCTTGTTCCTGCATGTCGTGTTTCTCCGCAATTCCTGTTTCAGTCGATGACCAGCCGGTCCTTGCCGGACCATTGCGTCGTGTCCGCGAGCGCCACGATGTCGCCTGGCTCGAGGCCTTCGAGAACGACGATCTGGTTCACGGACGCCTTCCCGAACTTGACCGGCACGCGCACGGCGACGTTGTCGCCGGGCTTCGCGCGGAAAACCGTCGTGGCCGAGTCCGACTGCGCGCCGACCGGGCGGCCGACGAAACGCACGTTCCTGAGGGTCTCGATCGCGATCGTGCCGTCGACCGAGAGATCGGCGCGCGCCTGCGACGGCAGCGCCTCGTCGAATTCGATCTCGACGCGGACCGCACCCGCCGTCACGGCTGGGTCCACGCGCAGCACTCGGCCGCGCACCAGACGGTCGCGCATGTCGATGACGGCCGGCTGGCCCGCCGCAAGATCGCGCGCGTCCATTTCCGGGATGCGGAGCTCGGCGTACAGCGTGCCCGGCTTCGCGACTCGGGCGACGTTCGCGCCCGGCGCGAGCTGCTGGCCTTCCTGCACCGGCACGCTCTGCACGACGCCCGCCATGCCCGCGCGCACTTTCAATGAATCCGATGCGAGACGACGCTCTTCCGCCGCTCGCTCGAACTGGCGGAGCCGGGCCATGCGCGCCTCGAGTTGGGCAGACACGGCGGAATCGAGCGCGGCGAGGCGCTGCTCTTCGATCAGGACGCGCTCGCCGAGCTGCCCCGCCAGGATCCTGGAGCGGGAGTACTGAAGCTCGGAAACCGCGTGCATCTCGTAGGCGCGCGCTTCGGCGACGGCCTGGAGGCGCGCGGACTCCGAAGTCGCGCGCGCTTCGGCGAGCGAGGAGCGCCGGTCGAGACGCTGGCTCTCGAGCTCGAGCCGCGCGGCCGCGTATTCGGCGCGGGCGGCGGCGACTTCGAGCGCGGCGGCATCGGCCGCGCGCTCGACTTCGGGATTCGACAACTGGACGATGATCGCGTCCGGCTCGACGGTTTCGCCCGCTCGCACGAGCACGCGATCGACGCGTGCGTCCACGCGGGTCGAGAGCCAGCGCGCTTCGCGCGGCTGCAGCACGCCGGGGCCGCGCACTTTTCTTTCGAGGACGCCTTCCTTCACTTCGTCGAGATAGAGCTGCTCGCGCGCGACCGAGGGCGCGCCGGGCTCGAGGTTTGCGATCGCGAACGCCATGCCCGAGAGCGCGACGAAGCCGCCCGCCACCCAGGCGAGCTTGCGGTGCTTGAACTTGTCGGCGATGCGGGGGCGGTCCATCAGATCACCAGCGACGGAATGCCGGCGAGCACCCGCAGCTCCGGGAGCAGCGTGCGCACGTTCGGCGAGTCGCAGATCGGCCTGAGCAGGCAGAAACCGAACACCAGGCCGATGACCACGGCGATGAACGCGCGCGTCAACTGGACATCCGAGGGTGCGGTGTCACGGCCCATGGCCGCGTCGGCCTCAACCCTGCGCGTCGGCATCGGCCGCCACGTCGGCGAGCTGCACGTCGCGCGAGCCGATCACCACGACGGCCGGCAGGGTGGCGATCATCAGATCGCCGACCCTCACGGCTTCGAGGTTGCCGACTTCGACGATGCCTTTCGGCAGCGAACTTTCGTGTGCGCGGTCCAGCGTCAGGCCGCTGAGCCCGACAATCACGACCGCCGCGAACGCCGCGATCCCGGTGTTGCGAATGAACAAGGTCTTCATGGCTCTCTCCTCTATCTCTGTTTCAACTGCGGCAGCGCCGCTTCCTACTAGAGATAGAGCAAGGACCGTGCCAACTCGGTCTGAGTCTCCGTAACTTGTTGTAAATACTGATGTTTTTAGTTATTTCGGCGGCAAGACTACCGGTGTCCGAACGAGCGGCCCGGACAGATTCATCCCGGTCATGGGACACCGAAAACGGACGCCGTCCCGGAACCGGGACGACCTAAAGGGGACGTTCCCCTTTAAAGGGGAACGTCCCCTTTAGCGTCCCCTTTAGCGGGTCAAAAGTGAACGTCGTCCTTGGTTTCTTCGGATGCTTCCGGAGCTTCCGGCGGTACTTCATGTTCCGGAGCAGCGCGGATTTCTGCTTCCGGTGCTTCCGATACTTCCGGCGCTTCGCCGATGTAGGGCACCGGGCCGCTCGCGATCTCGGCGGCGTAGGCTTCCGGTTCTTCGATTCGCCGGATCATCTCGCCCGCGAGCGCGAGGTACGCCAGCGCACCGCGCGAGTCCTTGTCGTGGAGCATCGCCGGCACGCCGAAGGACGGCGCCTCCGCGAGGCGGACGTTACGCGGAATGATCGTTCGAAACACGTGGTCGCCGAAATGCTCGATGAGCTGCGCGGCGACGTCGTTCGAGAGATTGTTCCGCGGGTCGAACATCGTGCGGAGAATGCCTTCGATCACGAGCCGCGGATTCACCGAATCGCGGATCTGCTCGATCGTGCTGATGAGCCCCGAAAGCCCCTCGAGCGCGTAGTACTCGCACTGCATCGGGATCAGCACGGAATCCGCGGCTGTCAGCGCATTGACCGTCAGGATGTTGAGCGCGGGCGGGCAGTCGATGATCACGAGCTCATGGCGGTCGCGCACGGCTTCGAGCGCGCGAGAAAGCCGGTGCTCGCGGCCCGCGAGCATCGTGAGTAGCCGCACTTCCGCGGCGGTCAGGTCCTGGTTCGAGGGCAGCAGGTCGAGGTTCGCGCCTTCGATCCGGACGATCGCGTCGGCGATGTTGCAGTCGCCGAGCAGCACGTCGGTCGCCGAGCGTTCGAGCGCGCGCTTGTCGACGCCGCAGCCCATCGTCGCATTGCCCTGGGGGTCGAGATCGATGAGCAGAACGCTCCGCTGCATCGCCGCGAGCGAGGCGGCGAGATTGACGGCCGTCGTCGTCTTCCCGACGCCGCCTTTCTGGTTCGCGACCGCGATGATGCGTCTCATCAAATCAGACCCTAGCAAGTTCGACGAGGCAGCGCTCGGCGTCGAGCCCCGGCACATGGATCGGGTGCACGGCCAGCGCCTTCCACCCCGCCGGCAGCGCCTTGAGCTCGTCCTCCGGGGGACGGCCCTTCATCGAGAGCAGCCGGCCATTCCGTCCTACGAGATGCCCGGCCACCCGCACGAAGTCCGCAAGCGAGCCGAGCGCGCGGGCGACGACGCTATCGAAGGGCCTGGCCGGATGCAATGCCTCCGACCGGCCCTGAACGACCTCGACATTGGTCAGGCGCAGCTTGCCCGCGGTCTGGCGCAAGAAGCCCGCCTTTTTGCCTGTCGATTCCACGAGCGTGTAGCGCCGGGCGGGATTCGCGATCGCAAGCGGCAGGCCTGGAAAACCGGCGCCCGTGCCGATGTCGGCGACCCGGAGGCCCCGCAGATACGGCAGCACCGCGAGCGAGTCGAGCAGGTGCTTGTCCACGACCTCGGTCGGTTCGATGATCGCCGTCAGATTGAATTTCTCGTTCCATTCCGCAAGCTCCGTGGCGAGCGCGAGGAGCGCGGCCGTCTGCGCCGGATGCAACTCGATGCCGAGCGCTTTCGCGCCCTCGGTCAGCCGGTTTTCGAGCGGCCCGGCCAACTCAGGCGATCTTCACGACCGTGCGTCCCATGACGCGGCCCTTCAGGTAGTCGTCGAAGGCGCCGGGCAGCTCGTCGAAACCGATCGTGCGCGCGGCGATGCGGTCGAGATGGCGCGGGCGCAGGTCCGTGGACAGGCGTTTCCAGACCGCGAGCCGTAGCTCGCGCGGCGTATTGGATGAGGTGACGCCGAGCAGGTTGATGCCGCGCAGGATGAAGGGCATCACGGTCGTCTCGAGCTTATGGCTGCCGGCGAGTCCGATGCTCGCGATGTTGCCGAAGTAATCCACGGTGCGCGTGAGCCAGGTCAGAAGCTCGCCGCCCACGTTGTCGATGCCGCCGCCCCATTGCGTCGCTTCCATCGGCCGCTTGCCGAGGTCGATTTCCTGGCGGCGCAGGATGCGCGCGGCGCCGATCGCCTTGAGGTAGTCGTCGGCTTCCGGCTTTCCGCTGACCGCCACCGCTTCGTACCCGCGGCCGGCGAGCAGGTCGACAGCGATCGAACCGACGCCGCCGCTTGCGCCCGTCACGACGATCGCGCCCTTGCCCGGCGCCTGGCCGTTCTGTTCCATGCGATGGATCGCGAGCGCGGCCGTGAAGCCTGCCGTGCCGATCGCCATCGCGTCGCGCAGGCTGATGCCCTCGGGCAGCGGAATCACCGACTCGCCCGCGATGCGCGCGACCTCCGCATAGCCGCCGTCGAACGTTTCGGAAAGGCTGCAGCCGGTCACGAGAACCTGCTGGCCCGGCTTGAAGCGCGGGTCCGTCGAGCTCTCGACTGTGCCTGCGAGATCGATCCCGCCGTTCAGCGGATACTTGCGAAGGATCTTGCCGGCGCCCGTCGCCGCGAGCGCGTCCTTGTAGTTGATGCAGGAGAACTTGACGCGGATGACGACTTCGCCGAGCGTCAGCGCGTCGACCTCCATCTGCTCGAATCCCGCGGCGATCTTTCCCTCGATCTCGTGAATGCGGAATGCCCTGAATGCTTTCATGTCACTTCCTGTCCAGCCAGTGCTCGATGCCCTGGCAATTGAGTTCCACGTCGTCGTCGAGCAGCCGATGCCGCTCCCTTTCCTCGCGTGGATAATTATGCGCGTCGAGCCAGCTGGAGATCATCGCAAACATTCCATGGCGGAGCTTGGACGAGCGGTCAGGCGCCTCCCGATAGCACAGGCCGAGGTCGGCGAATGCAACGACGCGCTCCTTCATTTCGCGTGCAAGGCGCGAAAGATCCGTGACCTCTGCATAGTGCGTGAGAAAAATCGAACGTGGATTGTAGGACATGAGCCGCTCCACGGAGCTGCACAGCGCCTTCGGGTCGAAGTGCACGGGTGTGGTCGTCGGGAAGATGAACTCGCGGCCGTCGATGTCGAAGTCGCGGTACGAAATGCCGAACGTGTCGCCCGAGAAGATCAACTCGTGTTCCCGGTCCACGACGCAATAATGATGGAGCGCGTGCCCCGGCGTATGGATCAGCTCGAGCTCCCTCTCGCCGAGGCGCACGGTCGCGCCGTCTTCGGGCACGAACATCCGCGATTCCTCGATCGGCACGATGTCGCCGTACAGGCTCCGGAATCGCTCCTCCCCGTACACCGCGATCGAACCCGCGATCAGCTTCGAGGGCTCGGCGAGGTGGCGGGCACCGCGCGGATGCACGGCGCAACGCGCATTCGGCAAGGCCTGCATGAGGGCGCCGGCGCCGCCCGCGTGATCGAGATGCACGTGCGTCGCGAGCACCCAGTCGACGTCGGCCGGATCGACGTCCTTCTCCCGAGCGCGGCGAGCAGGTTCGGCACCGAGCGCGTGGTGCCCGTGTCCACGAACGCGGCGCGTCCGCCGTCGATGACGAGATGCGAAGCGGCGAGGCGCGGGCGGACGTAATCCGCGTCGATCGCGGTGATGCCCGCGCGGAAGTCCGTCATCTTCGAGGAGACGCCACTCACGCTCATGCGAGTTGCTTGCCCAGGAACTTCTCGAAAGCAGCCATGAATTTCGTGAGGAATGCCTTGACCTTCTCGTCCGCCACATTGCCCTCGTCGTCGATGAGGTTCGGCGTGAACTGGATGAACGCCTCGGGTGAATTCATCTGCGGCGAGGCCACCGCATTCAACACACTGTGCAGTTCGCGTTGCGCGATCGCGGTTCCAATCTTGCCGGGCGAGGTTCCGATCACGGCCGATGGCTTGCCCGCGAAAGCATTGGCCATCTTCGGGCGGCTTCCCCAGTCGATAGCGTTCTTGAGTCCGCCCGGGATGCCGCGGTTGTACTCGGGTGTCACGAAGAGGAGAGCCTGGGCTTCCTCCAGCGCCTTCTTGTAGACCTTCGCCGGCGCGGGATAGTCCGCGTCGTAGTCATAGCTGTAGAGCGGCAGGTCGCGGATCGGGATTTCCGTCATCGTGAATTCGGCCGGCGCCAGGCGCACGAGCGCCTTCGAAAGCTTGCGATTGATGGAGGCCTTGGCGAGGCTGCCGACGATGTAACCCACCTTGTAGGACGCCATAATTCCTCCGCCTGCATGATCGCATGCCGGACGGTTAGAATCCGCGCATGCGTACCGCCACACTTCTCGCCATTCTGCTCTCCCTCAGCGCCAACGCGGCCGACGTCGAACGCGTCACCCGCGGAAATCTGGCAATCGAGGGGATCCCGGAGATTCCTCCCGAACTCGTCCAGCGCATGCGGCGCTACCAGTTCTCGCGAAGCGCGCTCTTCACGGGCTGGACTTCGGACGGGAAGATCACGATCAGCACCCGATTCGGCAACACGAATCAGCTGCATCTCGTCGATCACCCGATGGGCGCGCGCCGGCAGATCACGTTCTTCGACGAACCGGTCACGGCCGGCAACTGGTCGCAGACAGGGGCGCGCAAGGGTATCGCCTATGTCCGAGACGTCGGCGGCGACGAGAATTACCAGCTCGAATACCTCGACCCTGCGAGGCCGGACCCGATCCGGCTAACCGATGGCCGCGGGCGCGCGAACGACGGCGTCTGGTCGACGGACGGAACGCGCTATGCCTTCGCCTGGACGGCGAGGACCAGTGTCAATACCGACATCTACATCGACGATCCTCTGGACCGCCGCGCGCCCGAGATGGTCTTCGAAGCGCCGGAGGTCGGCTGGTTCGTCACCGACTGGTCGCCGGACGGGAAGTCGCTGGCGCTCGCGCGCTTCGTGTCCGTGAACGAAAGCTACCTCCACGTCTACAGCCTCGAGAGCAGGGAACTGCGCGAGATCGAACCGGCAGACGCCAAGGCGGCGCGCGGGGGCGGAGTCCTGACGCCAGACGGCAAGGGCGTGTACTTCACGTCCGATCTCGGCAGCGAATTCCAGACGCTCCGTTACGCCGATCTCGCGACCGGCAAGGTGACGGCGCTCACCGATCACCTGACGTGGGACGTCGACGAGTTCACGCTGTCCCGCGACGGGCGTTATCTCGCCTACGTCGTGAACGAGAACGGCGCGAGCCGGCTCGGCATCATGGACCTTGCGCTCCGCGCGGATCTCATCCCGCCTCAGCTGCCGTTCGGCGTCATCGGATCGATCGGCTTCGACCCCGAGAGCAAGCGGCTCGCGTTCAGCCTGCAAACGCCGGGCCAGCCGTATGACGTCTGGGTCTTCGGCCTCGCGAATTCCGAACTCGTGCGCTGGACGCAGAGCGAGATCGGCCCGGTCGACGCGTCGCGCTTCGTCGCGCCGACGCTCGTGCAGTATCCGAGCTTCGACAAGGTCAAAGGCAAGCCGCGCCAGATTCCCGCCTGGGTCTACAAGCCCGCGGGCGCGGGCCCGCACCCGGTCCTGATCAGCATTCACGGCGGCCCCGAGTCCCAGGCGCAGCCGACCTTCAGCGTGTCGATCCAGCAATGGGCCGTCGAGCTCGGCTACTCCGTGATCACGCCGAACGTGCGCGGCTCGACTGGCTACGGCAAGACCTACGTCGCGCTCGACAACGGCATGAAGCGCGAGGATTCCGTGCGCGACATCGGCGCGCTGCTCGACTGGATCGCGACCCAGCCCGACCTCGACCCAAAGCGCGTGGTCGTCATCGGCGGCTCCTATGGCGGCTACATGACGCTCGCGACGATGACGCACTACAACGACCGGCTGCGCGGCGCGATCGACATCGTCGGCATCAGCAACTTCGTCACCTTCCTCGAGAGCACGGCGGAGTACCGCCGGGATCTGCGCCGGCCGGAGTACGGCGACGAGCGCGATCCGAAGATGCGCGAGTTCCTGCAGAAGATCTCGCCGCTCAACAATGCGGGCAAGATCAACAAGCCGATGCTCGTCGTGCAGGGCCAGAACGACCCGCGCGTCCCGTACACGGAAGCGGAACAGATGGTCGCCAAGATCCGCGCGAACGGCGGCGAGGTCTGGTATCTCGTCGGCCTCAACGAAGGCCACGGCTTCGCCAAGCGCGATAACGTCGACTACTACCAGTGGGCGGTGGCGCTGTTCCTGGAGAAACTCAAAGGGGACGTTCCCCTTTAAAGGGGAACGTCCCCTTTAGGCGCGCAGGTCTGACCAGTCGGGATGTTGGTCGAATAGCGCCACGACGAACGGGCAAGCCGGCCGGATCTTGAATCCTTCCCGGCGCGCATCGGCAACCATGTGTTCGACGAGCGCAGTCGCGATCCCTTGCCCCCGCATCGAGACCGGCGTGCCGGTGTGATCGGCGACGACGACGGACGAATCCTCGCGGGAGAAGTTCAGCTCGGCTTCGTCCGGCGAGCCTTCGACCTTTGCGACGTAACGGCCACGCGTGCCCTGCAACTCGCGCTTCACGGAAATTTTTCCCACGATCGCGCGCCTCGCCGTCGATCAGTCGAGCTTCGGCTCGCGCAATCCCGGTTGCTTCGAGAAGTACGCGGCGATCGCGCTGATGTCGTCGCGCGAGAGCTGCTGCGCGAACGGGGCCATGATCGGGTTCTTGCGCTTGCCGAGGCGGTAGTCGTTCAGCGCCTGGGCGAGATAATCGGCGTGCTGGCCGCCGATGTCCGGATATTCCTCGGTCGTGCCATTGCCCATCGGTCCATGGCAGGCCGTGCAGGCCGCGGCTTTCTCGGGAGCCGTGCCCACCTGCGGCTCGCCGGCGGCAGGAGGCGCGGACGCCGCGAACCAGGTCGCGAGATCGGCGCGATCCTCCGCGGACAGCGTCGAGGCATAACCCTTCATCGTCGGGTGCCAGCGGTCGCCGGCGGCGTATTCCTGCAGAGCCGCCACGATGTAGGCCGCGTTCTGGCCGCCGAGCTTCGGGACCGAATATTTCGGATAGGCGTTCTTGGCGGTCTCGATGCCGTGGCAACCCATGCAGGCGTAGGCAAGCTTGCGGCCATTTTCGGCGTCGGCGGCGTGCGCGGAACGTCAATGCGGTCAATGCGAGCGCGCCAATGACGATCAACCTGGGAGTCTGGTTCAGTCGCATGGCCCCGGTCCCTGAGAGCGGTTGAATACTAAGCGGCGCAGTCTTGCGATTACAAGGCGTCCGCGATGTCCTGCATCAAGCCGTTGTCGCGCGGCTTGACTGTCGGCGCGTAGCGCTGGAGCAGCTTGCCGTCGCGCCCGATCAGGAACTTCTCGAAGTTCCACTGGATGTCGCCCGAGTGGCCGTTCGCGGGATCGGTCAGCCAGGTGTAGATCGGGTGGCGGCCCGGGCCGTTGACCTCGAGCTTTGCGCTCATCGGAAACGTCACGCCGTAATTCACCGCGCAGAACTTCCGGATTTCCTCCTCGGTTCCAGGCTCCTGCGCACCGAACTGGTTGCAGGGGAAACCGACGACGGCGAAATTCTCGCCGCCCAGTTCCTCGTGCAACTCCTCGAGGCCGGTGTACTGCGGCGTGAGTCCGCATTGGCTCGCGACGTTGACCGCAAGCACGACCTTGCCCTTGAGGCCGCTCAGCAGGTCCGGCGTGCCCTCGATTCCCTCGACCTTGAAATCGTAGAAGTTCTTCATGTGCCCATTATCGGCTCTGGCGCGAGCGGCAGCCAGACCGTCACGACCGCGCCGCCGCCCTCGCGGTTGGCGATGGACAGCCGCCCGCCGTGCGCGTCGACGATCTCCCGGCACAGCGTCAGGCCAAGCCCGGTACCCTTGGGCTTGGTCGAATAAAAGGGAAGCAATGCGTCGCGGAGCACTTCAGGCGTGAGCCCGCTGCCGCGATCGCTGACCTCGAGGGCGGCGCCGCCGTGCCGCTCGGCGACGCCAAGCGTCACTTCGTCCTCCGGCGATCCCGACTCGATCGCGTTCTTGATCAGGTTGATGAGCACCTGCTCGATCTGCGGCGCGTCGAGCCAGCCGTCGCTTCGCGGCAGAGGCTCGAGCACACGGAACGAGAGGCTGCCCTTGAGGCCCGCCAGGAGCTGACCCCAGGCGATCGCCGCCGGCCGCGGCCGCGGTAGCTTCGCGAAGCGCGCATAGCCGTCGATGAAAGTCGCGAGGTGCGAGGCGCGCTCCTCGATTGTCGAGAAGACCCGCGCGAGACGCTCTGCATTCGGCTCTTCCGCCAGAATCTGCCCGGAATGCGCGAGCGAGGTGATCGGCGCGAGCGAATTATTGAGCTCGTGCGCGATCACGCGGATGACCTTCTTCCAGATCGCGACTTCCTGCGCGGCCATCTCGCGCGTCAACTGCTTGAAGAGCAGGAGCCGGTGCGGCTGGCTGTTCAGCGAGAACAGCCGGTGGCTGACGTGGAAGATCTCCGCGTCCGCACCCTCGTTCACCGTGAAAAGCGTGTCGGCACCGCCCTCCACCGCCTCGCGCATCGGCTGCGGCGCCTGCTCGAGCAGGGTCCCGAACTTCAGGCCCTCGATCTTGCGGCCCGCGCGAAAGAGCTGCCGCGCCGCGATGTTGCCGAACACGATCGCGTCGTTCGCGTTCGTCAGCACGAGCGCGAGCGGCGTCGTCTGCACGACGGTGTCGAGGAGCAGCTCGCGCTGGTAGAGGTCGAGCCGCTCGCGGCGCAGGTTTTCGCCGAGCGAGTTGTACTGTGCCGTCAGGTCGCCGATCTCGTCCGGACCGGTCGGCGTCACGCTCACGCTGAAGTCCCGGTCGCGCAGGCTCCCGATGCCGTCTGTCACGGCGCGGATGCTTTGGCTCCAGCGATTGAAGAGCCGCGAAGTGATCAGGATGAAAGGCGGCAGCACAACGAGCAGCGCGGCCGCGCCTGCGATCCACGGCGAGACCAGGTAGTGATGCAGAAGCAGTGCAACGGCCACGGCGATGATCGCCACCGCGCACAGCACGAGGACGATCCGGCCGGCCAGCGACCAGCTGGCGCGGGGCTTTGTAGCCATAGAACCCTAGCCGTTAGTGGCGGATGTCCGGCCTGGGTCGACGGGAGTCTTGAGGCCGAGCTTCTCCATGCGGCGATAGAGTGCCTGACGCGACAGGCCGAGGTCACGCGCCGCGTGCGCGACGACCCCGTCGGCGAGCAGAAGCGCCTGTTCGATCATGCCCCGGTCAACGTGGGAGCCGTCGGCCGGTTCCGGCGCGATCGGGAGCGCCAGCGCCTTGGCGGTGACGACGGCATCGACCGACAGCAGGCAGGCGCGATGGATGGCATTCCGAAGCTCGCGGACGTTTCCCGGCCAGTTGTATCGCCCGAGGGCGCGGAGTGCGTCCTGCGAGAGCGTGAAACCGGGCTCCAGGAAATGGTGCGCGAGCGGCACGATGTCTTCCTGCCGCGCGGCGAGCGGCGGGACTTCGAGCTCGATGACATTCAGGCGATAGAACAGGTCCTCGCGGAACCGGCCGTCGCGGATGAGCTGCGGCAGGTTTGCGTTGGTCGCCGCGATCACGCGGGCACGCGTCCGGCGCGTGGTGTTCGAGCCGAGGCGCTCGTACTCACCCGTCTGGAGCACGCGTAGCAACTTCGCCTGTCCCTGCGCCGAGAGGTTGCCGAGCTCGTCGAGGAAGATCGTGCCTCCGTCCGCGGCCTCGAAGCGGCCGGTGCGTGCCTTCGCGCCGGTGAATGCGCCCGCCTCGGTGCCGAAGAGCTCCGCTTCCATCAAGGTGTCCGGCAGCGCGCCGAGATTCACCTTGACGTACGGGCCGCCCTTGACTGTCGAGTTCGCCTGCACGATGTCGGAAATGACTTCCTTGCCGGCGCCGTTCGGCCCGCTGATCAGCACGGGCACGTCGGCGTGCGCGATGCGCACGGCCGTCGAGACTAGCGTGTGCATCGTCTCGCTCTCATAGATAAGGCCGTTCAATGCGAAGCGGGAGGCAAGCTCGGCGCGTGCCGCGGCGCGGCGGCGGCGGATCGCGCGGTTCTCGGCCCGCGCGGTCTGGAGGTCGAGGAGATTGCGCACCGTCGTCAGCAGCCGCGCGTTGTCCCAGGGCTTCGCGACGTAATCGGAGGCGCCCGCCTTGACGAGCTCGACCGCGGTTTCGAGGTGGGTCCAGGCCGTCAGCAGGATCACGGGCAGGTCGGGGTATTGGGCGCGGATCTGCTTGAAGAGTGTTACGCCCTCCTCGCCGGAGGTCGCCTCGCGCCGGAAGTTCATGTCCTGCACGACGAGATCCACGGGTTCGCGCGCAAGCAGGTCGAGACCCGAGGACGCCGTGTCCGCCCCGAGAACTCGCGCGCCGTGCATGGACAACAGCACGTCGAGCGCCGTGCGCACGGCCTCGCTGTCGTCGATCACGAGTACGGTGCGATCGCCCAAGCTGTCCTGAAGTCCCTGGTCTTGCTTGTCCTTCATGGGGTTGGATGCGCGGTCCCGCTGAACGGTTGTAATGTCCACCAGTCTAGACCGTCCGACTCGCCACCGCGGGCGAGATGGCCGAGGCCCGGCGCGCCGGCTGCAGGGCCGCAAAGAGCCCGATCAGCCAGATCGTGAGCACGCCGCCGACGAGGTAATAGAGGTCGAGCCGCGGCAGTTCGTACTTGACCGAGATCCAGTAACCGATGCCGAGTGCGGCGCCGCAACCGGCGACGATACCCGCGGTCGTCACCATCCAGTTCTCGACCAGGAAGTGCCGCACGATATCGAGCTTTCGGGCGCCGACCGCGCGCCGCGTGCCGATCTGGCGGATGCGCGTGCTGACGTTGAAGGTCGCGAGGCCGAAGATTCCGAGCGCCGTGATCGCGAGCAGCGCGCTCGTGACGCTCACCAGGAAGATCGCCATGTTGCGGTCGTCGAGGTAGGACTGGTGGATGAAGTAATCGAACGACCGGACCCAGCGCAGCAAGCGGCCCGGGTTCGAGTCGCCGAGCTTCGCCTCGATATCGCGCATCACCGCGTCGCGTCGGCCCGGTTCGGTGCGGACGAGGTAGATCCCCGTTGGCCCATTCTTGTGGCGCGGAAACAGCACGACGTGGTCGAGCTTGTCCCAGCCGACCCAGGCACCCTGCATGTGATCGATGATGCCGACGATCGTGATCGGCTTGCTCAAGCCGTCATAGAAGGTCTTGCCGAGCGGGTTGGGCTCCTTCGGGAACAATTCCTTGGCGAACGCCTGGGTGACGATCGCCTGTGGCGACATCTCGTAGGTCTCGGATGGCGGCAGGATCTCGTGGGCCTCGAACGGCCGTCCCGCGATCAACTTGACGCCGAGCGCCTCGATGGCCTGTTCGTCGACGTCGTAGTTGTTGCCCTCCACCGTTTCCTTGGGCGTGACTTCGCCCGGTTTGGCCTGGAAGCCGTTCGAGCTGCCTCCGCCCGAAAGCGGGATGTTGCTGAAGAGGCTCGCCGCCTTGACGCCCGGCAGCCCGCGCAGCGTCGCGAGGTCGTTGCGCGCGGCCGCCTCGAAGTCATAATTCTTCGCGAAGCCGGCACTCGCCACCCAGATCATATTGGCGGTGTCCATGCCGGTCGGGCGGCCGATCTTCTCCACGCGCTGCTTGACGACGTAGACCGCGTTCACGAGCACGGCGAGGCCGATGGCGATCTGGAATGCGACCAGGATCGCGCCGGTGCGGTTGCGCCAGAGCGCGGAGGCGATGGGGCGGATGTTCCAGGCTGTCATGTCATTGTGCCTTCAGGTAGCTGGCCGGCGGGATGCGGCCGATGCGCCAGGCCGGATACAGGCCGGCCGCGATGGTCGCGAAGAATGCGAGCGCGAGCGCCGTGATGACGCTCGTGATGTCCACGTGCGCGAGCGCCTGCGTGCCGCCCGCGTCGGTCGGATCCACGGTATAGAGCGCGCGTAGACCCAGCAGCAGGGCGCCCCCAAGCGCGAGGCCGAGCACCGCGCCGAGCGAGGAGATCACGCCGACCTCCACGAGGTGCTGCATGAAGACCTGCCGCCGGCTCGCGCCGAGCGCGCGGCGCACGCCCGTCATCGGCGCGTTGTTCAGGAACTTCGCGAGCAGGAGCCCCACGGTGTTCAGCAGGCAGACCGCGAGGAAGGCAAAGGCGAGCCCGACGAGCACGCGGTCGTCGTTGCCGACCACATTGTTGTCGACGAGCCATTGATCCGGTTGCGTGAGGCGGTTGTTGAGCGGCCGCTGGTAGCGGCCGGCCTGCTTCTGCTCCTGCGAATAATTGTCGAGGAAGGTCTGGAAGCGATTGCGCGCGGCGGCATCCGGCAGCTCGACCCACATCTGGATCCAGATGCTCTCGGAGTTGAGAAAGTCCTGGTAGGACTGGATGTCTTCCGGCTTCCACCCGTTCGTATTGCCCGCGCTCATCAACTCGAGCGCGACATTCCAGCCGAAGGGGATGTAGACGTCCTCGGACTCCTCGAGCGCGCCGTTATTGACGTCGTAGAACGTCGGCAGCGGCATCCAGTTGTCACGCACGCCGATGACGCGGAACTCGTTGTCGTTCCAACGGATGCGCTTGCCGACGCTGTTGGCGCCGCCGAATAGCTTCTCGTTCATCTTGCGCGACAGAACCATCACGGGTTCCGGGCCGGTGTCGGCGGCGTCGTTCCAGGTGCCGCCGTACTGGAACGGCACGTCGAAGGCCGCAAAGAAGTCCTTCGTCGTCACGCGCGTCGTGACGCGCTCGGGCTTCACCTGCGAGCCGTCGACCGAGAGTATGCCGACCGCCTTGTGCATGATGACCTTGCGCTTCGGGATGTCGGAGCGGTACACCGCCATCGCGTCGCGATAGGTGAGCTGTTCCGGCGGCAATTCGGGCTTCTTGTCCCAGTACGGCTGCCGCGGGTCCCAGAAGTCCATGGTCACGGTGTAGAGCACGTCGTTCTTCCACCAGATCGGGTTGCCCGACATCGCACGGTACATCGTGAGCGTCATGACGCACACGGCGATGCCGAGCGCGACCGCGCCGATCATCAGTGCGGTCAGTCCCGGGTTGCGCTTCAGGTTCCGGAGGGCAAGCTGCAGGTAGTAGCCGAACATACGTGCCTCCTCAGGCCGGCGACATGGCCGCGGCGGCGGCGGGCGCGGCTTTCACGATCGAGTCACCGCGCGTCTCGTACGGCTGGAAATCGGAGATCTGGCCGTCCACGATGTGGACGTTCCGGTGCGCGCGGCGCGCGAGCTCCGGGTCGTGCGTGACCATGATGATGGTGGTACCCATGTCGTTGATCTGCTCGAGCAGGTCCATCACCTGCCGCGCCATCAGCGAGTCCACGTTGCCGGTCGGTTCGTCGGCGAGCAGGAATCGCGGGTCTCCTGCGAGCGCGCGGGCGATCGCGGCGCGCTGCTGCTGGCCGCCGGAGAGCTGTGAGGGCATGTGGAACATGCGCGAGGACAGGCCGACGACGTCCAGCGCGCTCTTGATGCGCTGCTCGCGGTCCTTCTTTGCGAGGCGGCGGTAGCGCAGCGGCACATCGACGTTGTCGAAGATGTCGAGGTCGGGGATCAGGTTGAAGCTCTGGAAGATGAAGCCAATCTTCTCGTTGCGCAGCTTCGAGCGCGCTTCGTCAGAAAGGCGGCTGATGTCCTGGCCGTCGAGCTTGTAAGTGCCGGTGTCGAAGGTCTCGAGGAGCCCGGCAACGTTCATGAACGTCGTCTTGCCGGAGCCCGAGGGGCCGGTGACCGCGACGAACTCGCCGTCGGCGACCGTGAGCGAGAAGTCGCGCAACGCGTGCGTCTCGATCAGGTCCGTCCGGTAGATCTTGCTGATTCCGTTCATTTCGAGCATTGATTTCTGGCTCCAGGGTCGTGATTTGGGTGGCCGGCGGTCAGCCGCCGATGTGGATCTCGGGTGCGTCCTTGAGGTCGCCCATGCCGGAGATGACCACCTGGTCGCCCGGCTTCAGTCCTTCCAGTACCTCGATCTCGCCGACAGAGGCGGCGCCGAGCTTCACGGGCGTCAGCACCGCGGTGTCGTCATCGACGACGTACACGGCGCTCGTGCCGGCGCCGATGTCCGAGCTGCGCTGGAATTTCACGGCTTTCGCGCGCTGCTCGATCACGATGCGCACGGAGCCGCGCTGGCTCTGCCGGAGGCCCGGCGGCTGCTCGCCCGCGAACTTCACGCGGCCCGTCACCTGTCCGTTCCGCACTTCCGGCGAGATCGCGGTGACCAGGCCCTTGAACTCGTTGCCGTCGAGGGCGATCTCGGATTCCATCCCGGCCTTGATGTCGCGGGCGTAGACGTCGGCGACCTGGAACTCGACTTCGAACGCCGTGAGGTCGACGACGGTCAGGAGCGGCGCATTCTCCGCGACGCTCGCTTTCTCCGCCGCCGCGAGGTTCGCGACCATGCCGTCGACCGGCGAACGCACCGACAATTCATCGACGCGGCGCTTGAGGTTCGCGACCACGTAGCCCTGGCGCTCGCGCTCCTGGCGCTTGGCGCGCAGGTCAAGGTCCAGGCTTTCTTGCTCGAGGCCGGTGGTCTCGATGGCGTGGTCATAGGCCAGCTTCGCAGACTCGCGCGCATCCTCGGCGCTCTTGAGATCGCGTTCGGGGATCGCACCCTTGTCCCAGGCCCATTGCGCACGCTGGTATTCGCGCTCGGCCGCGCGGATCTGCACGTTGGCGAGATCGGCCGCTTCCTTGGTGGCAAGCCTCTGCCGGCGGACCTCGATCGCCTGACGCTGGAGCGTCGTGTCGAGGCTCTCGAGCGTCGAGCGCTCGCGCTGGAATTCGTTCTCGAGTGTCGGGCTCGCGAGCGTGGCAAGCACCTGGCCGGCTTTGACGGTGTCGCCGGCATGCACGAAGTAGCTGATGTTGCCGGGCGCGACGGCGAAGAGCGTCGGGCTCACCGCCGCGACGATCGTTCCCTGCGCCGACACGTCGCGCACGAAGGGGCCTTCGTCGACCGTGACGATCCGCAGCCGCTCGCGGGAAACCGTGTACTCGGTGGCGCTCCAGCCGCGGATCAGGAGGCCGAAGACAAGGACGAGCAGGAGTGAGCCGGCGGCGATGCCGATGTATTTCTGCCGTGTGCGGTCCGGTTTCGCGGCGACGGCCAGGTCCTGGGCGTCGGTGCCGCGAAACTTCACGTCGCCGGCGGGCGTCGTGTCCCGCCCGCCGGCGGCCATCAGGGGTCGGAGGTTCGTTATTTTCATGGCTGAACTAGGCTCACGTCCTGGATGTTGCATGCGCCGTGCCAAGTAAAACGCACACGTAACTCACTGTTTTAAAAACACTTTATTGCAAGAATGGTCGCCGCGCCGTGTCCGCGGACAGGCAGCGGACACCCATCGGACGCTAACGGGCGAGCGAAAGGTCTTTGCTGTAGGTGACGTTCATGACGTTGTCGTACCAGCCATGAACTCGCGGAGCGACGAGGTGCTTCGAGACGTAGAAGTAAAGCGGGATGAGCGGAACGTCGGCGAGTAACCGGCGCTCGGCGGCCGCCAGTCCTCCCGCGCGCTCCTCGCCGCTTGTCCTCGATGCCGCAATGAGCGCGGCATCGTAGGCCGTGTTCGAGTAGCGCGGCAGGTTGATGCCGAAGCCGCTCTTCAGGATCTGGAGAAATGAATAAGCGTCGTTGTAGTCGCTGATCCAGCTCGCGCGGAAGAGCGGTGCCTGGCGCGCGTCGATCGCGGCTTTCAGCACGCGGAAGTCCTCGGAGCGCAGGCTGACCTCGGCGCCGAGATGGTCCTTCCACATCGCGGTCACGGCGAGCGCAATGCGATCGTGGAGCGGACTCTTGCTGGTGCGAAGCTCGACACGGAGCGGTCGCTGCGCCGAGTACCCCGCCTCCTTATAGAGCCGCTGCGCCTCTTGGATGCGCGCCGCGGAATCGAGCGCCGCCCATTCGAACTGCTGCGGCTCGTACCCGGCGATGCCCGGCGGCACCCAGCCATAGGCGGGACTCTCGCCGTCGCCCAGTACCTGCCGGGTCAGCACCTCGCGATCGACCGCCATCGCGAGCGCCTGCCGAAGCTTTGCCGCGTTCCTGAACGGCGGCAGGTCGAGCGCGAATCCGTAGTAGTAGACGCCGACATGCGGCGCGATCCGTAGCTGCCCGGGCAGCTCCCGCTCGAGCCGCGCGACTTCGCCCGGCGGGACCGTGTAGGTCACGTCGAGATCGCCGGCGCGGAAGCGCGTGAGCTCGGTGACGGGGTCCGCGACGTGGACGTAGCGAACCGCGTCGAGGCGATTCGCGGCGTCGTTCCAGTAATTGCGATTCCGCGCCGCCACGATGTGCGACCCGATCTTCCAGGCCGAAGGCGTGAACGCGCCGTTCGTTACGGCGACGCCGGGCCGCGCGAATTCCCTCGGTTTCGCGGCAAGCGTCGCGCGGTGAACCGGAAACGTGCTCGGGTGCGAGAGCATCGCGACGAAGTACGGGCTGGGCTCCGCGAGCTCGACGACGAGCGTCGCCTCGTCCGGCGCCGACACGCCGAGCGACTCGGGCGGCCGTCGACCCGCGACGATCTCGCTCGCGTTCACGACGGGCTCGAGCATCAGCGCGTATTGGGACGCGGTCGCCGGATTCACGAGCCGCCGGAAGGCATGAACGAAGTCTTCCGCGACCAGGCGGTCGCCGTTCGACCAGCGCGCGGCGGTGCGCAATCTAAATGTGTAGAGGCGTCCGTCTGAGGAGACGGTCCAGCCCTCGGCCGCGCCCGGAATCGGCCGCCCGTCCGGTGCCATGCCGACGAGTCCTTCGTAGCAGTCGCGCAGGATGGTCATTGCCGCTTCCATGCGCGCGAGCTGGGGGTCGATGGAATCCGGTTCGCTGCCGTTGCCGCGGCGAAGTTCCTGCGTCGCGGTCTCTTCGGTTTTTGGCCCGCAGCCGGCGAGCGAGGCGCCCGCCGCGAGAATCGCGGCGAGCAGGACAACGGGGCCCCGGCTCATGCGGCGCGGGCGCGCTTCTTGAGATGCACGAGCAGGAGCGAAACCGTCGCCGCCGTGATGCCGGGCAGGCGCGAGGCCTGGCCGAGCGTGCCCGGCCGTGACTCGGTCAGTCGCTGCCGGGCCTCGTTGGAAAGTCCCGCAACCATCGCGTAGTCGATCTCCGTCGGCAGGCGCGTTTCCTCGTGCCGGCGCTGGCGATCGATCTCCGCGTGCTGGCGCTCGATGTAACCCGCGTACTTCGCGCGCACCTCGATCTGCTGCTTCACCTGGTGTACGAGGCGCTCGTCCTCCAGCGCGGCGGCGACGGCGCTCGAGGCCAGGGCATCGCGCTTCGCGCAGTAGAAATCCCAGCGCACGTCGTCGACGAGCCCCATCGTGCGCGCGACCGGCGTCAGCCGTTCGTCGGCATTGTCTTCCCGGAGGATCAGGCGATGCTCGGCCCGGCTCGTGAACATGCGATAGGGCTCGATGGCCCCGCGCGTGATGAGGTCGTCCACGAGCACGCCGAGATAGGCCTCGTCGCGGCGCGGCGACCAGGGCGCGCGGCCGGACACGGCGAGCGCGGCGTTGATGCCCGCGAGCAGGCCCTGGGCCGCGGCTTCCTCGTAACCCGTCGTGCCGTTGATCTGCCCGGCGAAGTAGAGCGCCGCGAGCGGCTTCGTCTCGAGACTGTCCCAGAGCCCGCGCGGATCGAAGTAGTCGTACTCGATCGCGTAACCGGGGCGCGTCATCTCCGCCTGCTCGAAGCCGGCGATACTCCGCACGAACTCGAGCTGCACGTCGGCCGGAAGGCTTGTCGAAATTCCATTCGGGTAGACGATGTGCGTGTCGAGCCCTTCCGGCTCGACGAATATCTGGTGCGAGGTCTTCGCGGCGAAGCGGACGACCTTGTCCTCGACCGACGGGCAATAGCGCGGGCCGACGCCTTCGATGAGACCCGTGAACATCGGCGAGCGGTCCGTGGCGGCGCGGATGATTTCGTGCGTGCGCTCGTTGGTCGACGTGATGTGGCAATGCACCTGCGGCGGGTGCTCTTCGCGCCGGCCGAGGAAGGAGAACACGGGCCGCGGCTCGTCGCCCGGCTGCGGCCGCATCGCGGAATAATCGAGCGTGCGCCCGTCGAGACGCGGCGGCGTGCCGGTCTTCAGCCGTCCGACGCGAAACGGCAGTTCCCGAAGGCGCGCCGCGAGACGATTCGACGGCGGATCGCCGATGCGTCCGCCCTCCTGGCTCTCGAGTCCGACGTGGATGCGCCCGCCGAGAAAAGTGCCCACGGTCAGCACGGTCGCGCGCCCATGGATAGTCTCACCCTCCGTCGTCACGATGCCGCCGACGCGGCCGCCGGTCACGACGAGGTCCGCGACTTCGGCCTCGCGGAGCGTGAGCCCCGGCTGCGCGTCGAGCAGCGCGCGGATCGCGGCCTTATAAAGAGTGCGATCCGCCTGCGCCCGGGTCGCGCGCACGGCCGGACCCTTGCTCGCATTCAGCGTGCGGAACTGGATGCCGGCGCGATCCGCGGCGCGCGCCATGGCGCCGCCCATGGCATCGATCTCGCGCACCAGGTGGCCCTTGCCGATACCGCCGATCGCGGGGTTGCAGCTCATCTGTCCGACGGTCGCGAGGCTTTGGGTCACGAGCAGCGTGCGCGCGCCCATCCGGGCCGCAGCGAGTGCCGCCTCGGTGCCGGCGTGTCCGCCGCCGATGACGATGATGTCGAAGAGTTCCATTCAGGGGTCCATTTTGGGGCCGACATGATACCCGGCTGCCAATGGGGACGTTCCCCTTTAAAGGAGAACGTCCCTTTGAAGGTGGGTATCCTCGGCGGGTGAGCCATTCGACCCTGCGTGACCGATCGCCTGCGCGCGTCATGTGCGTCACGGCTTTCGTGTTCACCGCCCTGTTTTATTCCGACGCGCCGTTGGCCAAGCCGCAAATCGCCCTCGAGCCCTGCCGCATCGGCGACATCGACGGCCTCATGTCGGTCGAGGCGCGTTGCGGCCGGTTGTCGGTTCCCGAGGATCCCGCGGCTCCCGAGGCCAAGCGAATCGATCTCGCGGTCGCGATCGTCCCCGCGGTCGCGACACGGGCAAAGCCGGACCCGCTCTTCCTGCTCGCGGGCGGACCGGGTCAGGGCGCGATCCAGGGCTACGCGCCGCTTCTCGGCGCCTTCGCCGGCGTGAGCCGCGAGCGCGATATCGTGCTCGTGGATCAGCGCGGCACCGGCGCCTCGAATCGGCTCGACTGCCCGATCCCCGAAGAAGAGCTCGCGAGCGGCGAGATCGCGCCCGACGAACTTCGCGAGCTTGCGCGCGGCTGTCTCGCCAGGCTTCCGGGCCATCCGCAGTTCTACACGACGAGCCTCGCCGTGGGCGATCTCGACGCCGTTCGCGCCGCCCTCGGCTACGAGACGATCAATATCTTCGGGGGTTCCTACGGCACGCGCGTCGCGCAGCATTACGCGCGCCTCTATCCGGAACGGACGCGAGCGATCGTGCTCGACGGGATCGTGCCGCCGGAGCTCGCGCTGGTGCCGCAGATTGCGATCGAATCGCAGCGCGCGCTCGACGGCGTATTCAAGCGCTGTGCCGCGGATCCGGAGTGCAACCGCCGCTTCCCCGCGCTCGCAGGGCAGTTCGCGCGCATCGACGGACAGCTTCGCCGCGCCCCGGTTTCCGTAACGATCGCCGATCCCGTCACCGGCACGAGCCGCCGGCTCTCCGTCACGCGCGCGCATCTCGTCACGATGGCGCGGATGCTGACTTACTCGCCCTGGACCGCATCGCTCATGCCGCTCCTGATCCACGAGGCGGCGACGAACGGCAATTACGCGCCGCTCGCGGCCCAGGCCGAGATGGCGGGCGAGGATCTCGAGAGGATGATCGCGATGGGCATGCATCATTCCGTCGTGTGCGCGGAAGATGCGCCGCGCTTCGAGGGCACCGTGGATCGCGCGGCGCTCGAGGCGACCACCATTGGTCCGATGATGCTGGACGGCATGAGGGCGATCTGCGGGATCTGGCCGCGGGGACCGGTCGACGCGGATTTCGCGAAGCCGCTCGATTCGGCGGTGCCCGCGCTACTGCTGTCGGGCGAATTCGATCCCGCGACGCCCGCCGCCTACGGCGCAGCCGCCGCGAAAGGATTTCGAAACGGCTTGCACCTCGTCGTGCCGGGCCAGGGCCATGGCCAGACGCGCCTGCCCTGCGTGCAGAAACTGATCCGCCGCTTCATCGAACGGGGCAGGAGCCAAGGCCTCGACACGGCCTGCATCGAATCGATCCGTCCGGCGCCTTTCTTCCTGTCGTTCAGCGGGGGCGCGCCATGATTCGCGTCGAAGGCCTGACCCGGAGCTTCGGCGCCGTCCGCGCCGTGGACGGCGTCGGATTCGAGGCGCGGGACGGCCGCATCACGGGCCTCCTCGGCCCGAATGGCGCAGGCAAGTCCACGACGCTCCGGATTCTCTACACGGTGCTCCGTCCCCAGGCCGGCACGGCGACCGTCGACGGCATCGACGTGCTCCGGGATCCGCTCGCGACGCGGCGCGCGATCGGCGTGCTGCCGCACTCCGCCGGCATCTATCCGCAATTGACCGCCCGCGAGAACATCGCCTACTTCGGCTTGCTCCACGGCCTTCAGGGCACTGTGCTCGAGCGGCGTGTCGACGAATTGATCGCCACGCTCGACATCGCGGGCTATGCCGACCGGCGCGCGAAGGGCTTCTCGCAGGGCGAGCGCATCAAGGTCGCGCTCGCGCGGGCGCTCGTGCATTCGCCGAAGAACCTGCTCCTCGACGAGCCGACGAACGGGCTCGACGTGATGGCGACGCGGGCGTTTCGCGCGCACGTGCTCGGGCTCCGCGCCGCCGGCCATTGCGTGCTCTTCTCGAGCCACGTGATGCAGGAGGTTGCCGCGCTCTGCGACGACATCGTCATCATCGACCACGGTCGCGTCGTCGCGGCCGGCACGCCGGAGGCGCTCCGGACGCAGTTCCGCGCCGAATCGCTCGAAGACGCCTTCGTCGCCGCCATCGGCGACTCGCGGGGGCTCGAATGATCGCCGCAATGCGCACCGTCATGCTGAAGGAACTTCGCGAGAGCTTCCGCGACCGCCGCACGCTCCTGAACAGTCTCCTGATCGGCCCGATCTTCGCCCCGCTCTTCTTCATCCTGATCCTGAAGCTCGCGCTCTCGCGCTCGGTAGCGTCCCAGGACGAGATGACGCCGGTCACGGTCGCGAACTCGGCGGCCGCGCCGAACCTCGTGCAGCAGCTCCGCCAGGGCAACATGAGCGTGACGCTCCGGGACGGCACCGACGCCGAGATCCGGGGATGGATCGTGGAAACCGATGCGCTCGTCGTGCTGCGCATCCCGGAGAATTTCGGCGCGCGTTTCTCGGAAGGGAAACCCGCGGCGGTCATGGTCTATTCCGACGGTTCCGATTCGAAAGCCGAGCAGCACGCGGCGCGGATCCGCGGCGCGATTGCCGGCTATTCGGCGCTGATCGGCAGCCTGCGGCTCCAGGCGCGCGGCGTCTCGCCCGCAGTCGCGCATCCCGTCGTCATCGACAGCGTCGATGTCTCCACGCCCTCCGCGCGCGCGACGCATTCTCCTCGGCATGCTGAGCTACGTCATCATCCTCGCGACGATGCTGGGCGGCCTCTACCTCGCGATCGACGCGACGGCGGGCGAACGCGAGCGCGGCTCGCTCGAGGCGCTGCTCACCGTGCCCGCCGTGCGCGAGCACCTGATCTACGGGAAGATCGCGGCAGCGGCCGTCATGATGATCCTGTCGCTCGCGCTCGTGATCGCCTCGATCGCCTTCGCGCTCCATGCCGTGCCGCTCGAGACCTTCGGCATGTCGGCGAACTTCGGGTTCCCGGTCGCCGCGCGGATCTTCCTGACGGTCGCGCCGTTCGCGCTCGTGAGCGCCGCGCTCCTGACCGTGGTCGCCTCGTTCACGCGCACCTACAAGGAGGCGCAGTCCTGGCTCGGTCTCGTGCTGCTGGTCCCGACGCTGCCGATCGCGATCGCGGGCGTTCTCTCGCTGCAGCCGCAGGCGAGCCTGATGCTCGCGCCCTCGCTGTCCCAACACCTCCTGATCATGGGCCAGATCCGCGCCGAGCCCCTGCCGCTTTCGTGGGCACTCATCTCCGCCGGAAGCAGCCTGCTGCTCGGGCTCGCGCTGACCTGGCTGGCCGGCCGGCTTTATCGACGCGAGGCCATCCTCGGCTGATAATCCGGAACCATGGCCGCGCCGTCACGATCCAAGCTTGCATGAAGCGACTCCACACCTGCCTCGCCGCGCTCTTGCTGCTTGCCGCGGCGCCGGCGCTTGCGCAGATCACGAGCGTTCCGATGAAGGGCATCGGCAACGAGTGGGTGAAAGCGCTCGACTTGCGCGGCCGCATGGACTGGGAATGGCTCGAGACCTATCCCGAGGTGGTTTATTTCGCCACGCGCCACGAAGCGGAGCGCAAGGGCGACGTCGTCACGATGTGGATGCGCATCGAGTACAAGCACGCGCAGAATCCGCTCGCGCACAAGAGCGCGCTCAGCAAGGACGACTGGGACTGCAGGAAGCGGCAGCGCTCTACCACGGGCGTCTTCTTCTACAAGTGGAACAATCTCCAGACCGACAAGCCCGAGCCTGAGCACTCGACGAACCTGCTCCGCTCCTGGGAGAAGGTCGAGCCGGGCACGATCGGCGAAACGCTGCTCAATTTCGCCTGCAACATCCGCCAGGTCACGCCGGTCATCAAGCCGGAACCCTGAGCGGCACTCAAAGGGGACGTTCCCCTTTAAAGGGGAACGTCCCCTTTGAGTGCCGCTCAGGGCCTCAAGCCCACTCGGTCAGTCCCTCGCGCTCGTAGAGCGCCTTGAACGAAGGACGGCCCTTCATGCGCTTGACGTAGTCGGCGATCGCCGGCCAATCGGTCGCGGGCTTCGGCATGTTGCGCGACCAGCGCATCAGCATCGTCGTCACGAAGTCGGCGGCGCTGACGCGGTCTCCGAGCAGGTAGGCGCCCGACTTCGCGATCTGGCGGTCGACCCGATCGAGGCTCGCTTCGATGCGCCGTCGCGCCGAGGCCTTCACCGATTCCACGGCGCCCTGGCCTGCGGGCTGGTCCGGATAGAACCAGTTGTGATACGCGGTCTGCAGCGTGTTCGAGAGGAAGAACATCCAGCTGATGTACGCGGCGCGGTTCGCCTGCCCCACCGCCGGCGAGAAACCCGCCTGGGGATGCCGCTCCGCGAGGATCATGCAAAGCGCCGCGGATTCGCCGAGCGGTATTTCGTCCACGACCAGCGTCGGCACGACGCCGCTCGGATTCAGCTTCAGGTATTCGGGCTTGCGGTGGTCTCCCGCCTCGATGTCGACTTTCACGAGCTCGTGCGGTTCGCCGAGTTCGATCAGCATCCAGTGAACGCAGAGACTCGCCGTGCCGGGCGACCAGTAAAGGGTGTACATGGAATCGGGACCTCCCGTAAGGTATCTGTATTATGAACCGCGGAAGCTGCCTCTGCGGAGCGGTGCAATTCGAGGCCGGCCCCTTCGATTCGATGGTGCACTGCCACTGCTCGATGTGCCGGAAGCACCACGGCTCGATGTTCGCGACCTTCCTGACGGCGCCCCGCAAGGGGTTCCGCTGGCTGTCCGGCGAGGACGACGTCGTCAGCTACCGCTCGTCGGAGCGCGGGCTGCGCCCGTTCTGCCGGATCTGCGGCTCCGTGCTTCCTTCCGTGCTGCCGGATTGGCCCTCGGTCGTCTTCGTGCCGGCGGGCAACGTCGAGGGTGACCCGGGCAAACGCCCTCAACTGCACATGTTCGCCGCTTCGCGCGCCGGCTGGTTCCCGATCAGCGATTCGCTTCCGCAATACGCGGGCTTTCCGCCCGAGTTCGGCGAGGGCGAATCCATCGAGAACCCGCCGCCGGAAATGAAACCAGGCGTGACGCAGGGCCGCTGTCTCTGCGGAGACGTCGCCTGGGAGCTTTCGGGTTCTCCCGAGCGCGTGCAGAACTGCCATTGCTCGCGCTGCCAGAGGGCGCGGAGCGCCGCGCATGCGACCAATGCCTTCTTCAAGCGCGAGCAGCTCGCCTGGACCCGGGGCGAGGAAACCATCACGAGCTACTCGCTGCCCGGCGCGAAGCGGTTCGGGCAGGATTTCTGCCGCCGCTGCGGCAGCCCGGTGCCGCGCGTCGTTTCATCCACCGGTTACGTCGTAGTCCCCTGCGGCAGCCTCGACACTCCGCTCGAAAAAGGGCCTCGCGGCCACATTTTCACGGGCAGCAAGGCGCCGTGGTTCGAGATCACCGGCGACCTCCCGCAATGGGAGACTCTTCCTGCGTAACCGGTCGCGGCAACCGGCGGGTCTTGCGCTCGCCGCGGCGCTCGTTTGCGCCGGATGCGGTTCGTCGGGCACGCCAGAGGATGAAATCCGCGCGCTGGTCGACGAGGCCGAGACCGCCGCCGAGGCCCGCGACGCTTCCGACTTGCGCGCGCTCGTCGCCGACGACTACGAGGACGCGAGCGGGCGCGATGCCGCGGACGTGCGGACTATCCTGCACGCCTATCTCGTCGCGCATCCCTCGCTGAATCTGATCACCCGAATCGATTCGATCGAGCTCGAGGGCACGGAGCTCGCGCGCCTCAAGGTCACTGTCGGCGTGCTCGCCCGCGAGGCGGACGCGGAATCGGGCTGGGATCTGGCGGCCGAAGTGCGGCGTCTCGACATCCGGCTTGCGCGCGAGGACGGCGGCGAATGGCGCGTGATACGCGCGGGGCCGCAGCAGTAACGCTAGTCGGTATCGATCTCCGGGTCGGCGGCGTTCCAGCGCTCGCGGAACGCACGAATCGCCTCGTCCCGGATCGCGGAATGCCGGCGCGACAGCAGGAGCTGCGAAGGCGGGCAGACGCGCGCGCGGATTACGCCGAGATCCGCCGCGGCATCGAAGAGACTGGGATACCAGCGCTCCCATTCCGGAAGGATCGCCTCGACGTGGTCACGCAGTCTCATCGGCGCGTACACGATTCATGGCCGGATCATAGCGCCTCGCGGCGGCGCGCGAGCGTCAGTCCGTCGCCGAGCGGCAACAGCGACAGGTCGATGCGCGAGTCCGCGAGGAGCACGTCGTTGAATTCGCGGAGAGCCACCGTATCCGGATCGCGGTTCGCCGGATCCGCGACGTCGCCGCCCCAGAGCGTGTTGTCGACGACGATCAGGCCGCCCGGCCGCACGAGCTCGACCAGGCGCTCGTAATAGGCCAGATATCCCGTCTTGTCCGCATCGATGAACGCGAAATCGTAGCGCCCGGCCTCGCCTGCGGCGAGGCGCGCATCGAGCGTCGCCTTGGCCGGCGCGATCACGAGTTCGATGCGGTCGTCGACGCCCGCGGCCCGCCAGTGCCGGCGCGCGATGGACGTGTACTCCTCGCTGATGTCGCAGGCGAGGAGACGCCCGTCCGGCGGCATCGCGAGCACGACGGCAAGGCTCGAGTAGCCCGTGAATACGCCGACCTCGATCGCGCGGCGCGCGCCGAGTATGCGCACGAGCATCTGCATGAACTGCCCCTGCTCGGGCGCAATCTGCATGTTGACCTTCGGATGCGACGCGGTCTCGGCGCGGAGCTTTGCGAGCGCCGGCGGCTCCCGCAGCGAATGCGCGAGCAGGTACTCGTAGAGGCGATCGTCGAGCGGGAGCGTGCGATTGGACACGGCCCCCTCAGTAGCCCCGCTTCACGTCCACTTCGGACAGGAGCTTGCCGCCCGACGCAAAGCGGCGGAGATTCTCGCGCGCGATCAGCCAGCGCGGTTCCTCGCCGAGATCGGTCGCGGCCGCGACATGGGGCGTGATGATCACGTTCGGCGCTTTCCACAGCGGGTGATCGGCTGGAAGCGGCTCCGGGTCGGTCACATCGAGTCCGGCGCCGCCGATCCTGCCGTCCTGGAGCGCCGCGAGCAGATCGGCGGTGACGACAGTGCCGCCGCGGCCCACGTTGACGAACAGCGCGCCCCGCTTCGCCGAGTCGAAGATCTTCCTGTCGAAAACGCCTTTCGTCTCCGGCGTCAGCGGCAGCGCATTGACGATGACGTCCGCGCGCGCAACAAACGCCGGCAAGTCGCCGCTCAGTCCTTGCTCGCTCACGTAAGCCGGTTTTTCCCGCGCTGTGTTCCGCGTCGCGATCACGTTCATGCCGAGCGCGTGCGCGCGGCGCGCGACCTCGCTGCCGATGCCGCCGAGTCCCGCGACCAAGAGCGTCTTGCCTTCGAGCGCCCACATCCGGTTTTCGGGCACCGCCTCGTCGGCCCATTCGCCCCGCGCCTGCGCCGGCACGAAAGTCGCGAATCCGCGCGCGAGGCCGAACATGAGCGCGAGCACGTGCTCGGACATCACGGGGCCCGCGATCTTCTGCATGTTCGTGAGGACGATGCCGCGCTCCGCGAAGGCCGGAATTGCCACGCAGCGCTCGACGCCGGCGTACATGCGCTGCACCCAACGGAGTTCGCGGCCCGGCCTGGATCACGTCGGCGACGCACTCGCCGATCACGGCGTCGGCATCGGCTGACCACGCCGACGGCCTCGGCCCGGTCGGCCGCGCCGACGAGAGTCACGCCGGGCGCCGCGGGCTGCATCCACGCGAGGCGTTCGGCGTCCGCGCCCATGACGACGATCTTCCGGGGCGCCTTCCAGCCCGGCCGATCGGCGAGCGCGGTCTTCGATTCCTGGAGGCCGAGGTCCGCGATCAGTCGCGCGGTCTCGGTGTCCTCCGCCGCCGGGGCGCTCGGCGAACCAAGCAGGATAATTGCAGCGGAGAATGCCGTCGCCGCGCGCTTCATCGGATTCATGGTCGAACAATACCGCAGCCAGAGACCTATCGCTCGGCCGGCGCCGCTTCCAGCCGCGATCAGTCTTTTTTCGGGCCGTGGATGAGGCGGCCGCCGCGGATCGTGCAGCGCACCTTCGCGAAATTCGCCGCATCCGCGGCCGGATCCGACTCGAGCACGACAAGATCCGCATCGAGGCCCGCGTCGATGCGCCCGCGGCGCGCCTGCTCCTTCCAGCGCTCGGCCGGCGCAGTCGTGAGCGAGGCGAGTATCTGCATCGGCGAAAGCGCCTGCGCCATCAGGCGGTATTCGTCCGTCGGATCGTAGTCGCTCATGTAGCCGACGTCGGTGCCGAAGAGCACCTGGCCGCCGGCCTTGGCAAACGCGCGAAGCTGTTCGACGGCGTCACCCGTCGCGAGTTCCACGATCCGTGGTTCGAGCTTCGCTTTCTTCAACTCATAGGGCCAGAGCTGAAGCGTCGGGACCACCGCCATGTTCTTCGAGATCAATTGGTCGATCAGCGCCGGCTCCCAGACCGTCTTGCCTTCGCCGATCGTCGTGTGAACGAGCACGTCGACGCCCGCCTCGATCGCGAGATTCATCCCTTCGATGTCGGTCGGATGCGCGAGCACCGGCAGGCCACGGCGATGCGTCTCGTCCGCGGCGGCGAGCGCAATGTCCGGCTGCATGAATGCGTATCGGCCACGATCCTGCGGTGTCATCAGGAAGAGCTTGGTGGCGTCCGCCCCGCCGTCGATATTCGCCTGGACGCTCGCGAGCGCCTCCTCAACGCTTACAGGCTGCGAGAGCGAAGCCAGAAACTCAGGTGGCAGGTCATTGAGATAGATCGGAATACCGTTCTTCGGGTAGAGCGCGCTGCCCGCGGTCAGGATGCGCGGCCCTGCAATCTCGCCCTCATCCACGCGCGCGCGGAGCGCCACCGTGTTCGCAAGAAGCGATGCCGTGTCCACGACCGTCGTGAAACCGAAGCGGTTCAGCATGTCGTCGAGCGACGCGGTCAGTTCCCCCGCAGGTTTCGAAGCCGCGTCCGCGAATTTCGGTTCGGTGAAATGCACGTGGCTGTTCTGGAGACCGGCGACCACGGTCCCGCCGTCGCATTGCGCGAACCCGGCGGCGCCGCGGGATGCGATTTCAGCAGCAGGCCCGGTCACGGCGATTCGCCCGTCCACGATGAGAATCGCCGCGTCATCGATAGGCGGCCGGTCCGGCGCGGTATAGAGGCGCGCCGCGCGGATGACGGTCGCGCCATCGGGCGCGCGCTCGGCGCAGCCTTGCAGCAGAAGCGGCGTGAAAATCAGGGCGGCTACGATCCGATTGCGCATGTCCTATCTCCTGACGTGGGACGACCAGTGGATGTGCGCGATCTTCCAGCCGGACGGTCCGCGCTTGAGGATCATCGATTCCGCGCCGTCGATCGTCACGGCCTTCCCGTCCTTCTCCAATTCCATTTCATGGAGGCTCGCAACCCAGGCAAAGTCCCCGCTTAGTCGCGCCGTGCGATGCCGCGGCTTGATCCGCGCCGCCCTGAGGAACTCGGCGTCGTTTTTCGCATGGCCGGCGAGATACTCGGCGGCGGAGTACTCCGCGCCGCCGCTTTCGAGGATCAGGACGTCGGGATCGAGCATCAAGGCAGCCGCCGCGAGATCGCCCGCGACGAGCGCGGCCTGAAACCCTTCCACCACCGCGACCGCATCGGAAGCGTCCTCCGGCGCGGCGGCCTCGGACCCAGCCGGCCTGGCCGGCGTCCCGGCGCAGGCCGCGGACAGCAGAAATGCGGCGGCGAACCCCGCCATCACGCCGGACGGCCTCCTGGACTCGGTCATGGCCTCAATCCTGTGGCGCGGCTTTGCCCAATGCAACGCCTGGCGCAAACCATGTTTGCCGCCGGGTGGCGCCGCAAGCAGCGGGTTTGAGACAATCGGCGGATGCCTTCCGAGCGGGATTTCGTGCTGCACAGCTGGTGCGTGCCGGGTGACTGGAACGCGCCCACGGTCGTCGGTGGCCGCGGCGCCAGGCTCATTGCTCGAGGGCGGTCGCGAGTTGCTCGACATGTCGAGCCTCGTCGAGTGCAGCAATCTCGGCCACCAGCATCCGCGCCTCGTCGCCGCGATCAAGGCCCAGGCGGACAAGCTCTGTTTCGTGACGAGCGCCTGGGGCGCGGAACCGCGGCGCGCGCTCGCCGAACGCCTGCTCGAATTGTCGGGCTTCGAGGGCGGGCTCGTCTTCTTCACCCTCGGCGGGGCGGACGCCAACGAGAACGCGGTGCGCATCGCGCGGCAGGTGTCGCGGAAGCCGCGTGGTCTCGTCATCACGCGCGACCGCTCGTATCACGGCGCGAGTTACATGGACATGGCGCTCTCCGGCGACAGCCGCACCGCGCATCAGGTGGATGCGAATGCCTGGGGCGTGCGCCACGTGCCGCCGCCCTATTCCTACCGCTGCCCCTTCGGCAGCACCACCGCGCACGACTGCGGCCTGCGGGCGGCGCAGGCCGTCGCGGACAGCATCGACGCGGAAGGCGCGACGCGCGTCGCCGCCGTGCTGATGGAGACGGATGCCGGCAGCAACGGCATCGTTCCGCCGGACAGCTACTGGCCGGCGCTCCGCGAGCTCACGCGCGAGCGCGACGTGCTCCTGATCGCGGACGAGGTCATGAGCGCCTTCGGCCGCTGCGGCGAGTGGTTCGCCTGGCAGCGCCACGGCGAGGCCGGCCGACCGGACCTGATGACGCTTGCAAAAGGGCTCACCGGCGCGGCCATTCCGCTCGGCGCCGTCGTCATGAGTTCCGCGGTCGCCCGCACCCTCGAGCGCGAGATGTTCTACGGCGGTCTCACGTATTGCGGGCACCCGCTCTCCTGCGCGGCGGGTGTCGCGGCGATCGACGCCTACCGCGATGAGAAGCTCATCGAACGCTCGCGCACGCTCGGCGCCACGATGTTCGCCGAGCTGCAGAAGATCGCCGCGCGGCACCCGGTCGTCGGCGAGGTGCGCGGCGGGCGCGGCCTGTTCGCCGTCGTCGAGCTCGTCGCCGACCGCGCAACGCGTGCGCCGCTCGCGCCCTGGCCGGCGCAGACCGATGCGATGCGGGCGCTTTTCGCGGCCGCGCGCGACGAGGGCGTCTCCTTCGGCTCGCGCGGGAATCTCATCATCCTCGCGCCGCCGCTCGTGATCTCCGAGTCCGATCTCGCCGCCGCGCTCGCCCTGCTCGATCGTCTGCTCGCCCGTTTCTTTCCCGCGGCCATGGAGCGCGCTTCATGAGTTTCCGGCTGACCTACGCGACGATGTTCGACCCGCCGGAGGAGTTGCACGAGCGCTTCGAGAAAGCGCTTGCCACGATGCGCGGCAGGCTGGGGAAGACGCATCCGATGTTCATCGACGGCAAGGACGTGCCCGCTTCCGCGACCGAGGAGCGCGCGAGCCCGATCGACAGCCAGATCAAGACCGGCCGCTTCCCGCACGCGAACCCGAAAGAAGTCGATGCCGCAATCGCGGCCGCGCAGCGCGCGTTTCCCGCCTGGCGCGACGCCGGCACGGCGAAGCGGGTCGCGGCTCATGCGCAAGGTGGCGGACATCCTCGAGGAACGCGTCTACGAGATCGCGGCGGCCCTTGTAATCGAGGTCGGCAAGAATCGGCTCGAGGCGCTCGGCGAGGCGCAGGAGTGCGTGGACTTCTTCCGCGTATACGCGGATGACTTCGAGTCGCACAAGGGCTATGAGTTCGAGCTGCCGAACGATCCTTCGACCGTCTTTACCTCGCGCAACCGGAGCGTGATGCGGCCCTACGGCGTCTGGGCCGTCATCGCGCCGTTCAACTTCCCGATCGCGCTCGCGGCGGGACCGACGGCGGCCGCGCTCGTCACGGGCAACACGGTCGTCCTCAAATGCGCGTCCGACACGCCCTGGGCCGGCCGGCTGCTGGCCGACTGCATCCGCGACGCAGGGCTGCCGGCCGGCGTCTTCAACTACGTCAATGGCCCGGGTGCCGAGATCGGCGAGCAGCTCGTGCGCGATTCGCGGATTGCCGGCGTTACGTTCACGGGCTCGGTCGCCGTCGGCCGCGCGATCATGGCGGAGATTGCAGCAGGGCGTTACCCGCGGCCCTACATCGCCGAGATGGGCGGCAAGAATCCGACGATCGTCACCGAGAAAGCCGATCTCGACCGCGCCGCGGCGGGCATCGCGCGCTCGGCCTACGGCATGGGCGGGCAGAAATGCTCCGCACTCTCGCGACTCTACGTGCACGAGAAGGTTGCGGACGAGCTGCTCTCGAAGATCGAGAAAGAAATCGACAAGATCAGGATCGGCGACCCGACGGAGCGCGCGACGGGGCTCGGCCCGGTCGTCAACAAGCGCGCGCACGAAAGCTACGCGCGCTACGTGTCCGAGCTGAAAGGCCGAGGCGCGAAGATCCGCCGCGGCGGGAAGCAGCCCGCCGAGGGCATGTTCGGCCGCGGCTACTACGTCGAGCCGGTGCTCGCGGAAGCGGATCCGTCGGATCCGCTGTGGAAACACGAAATGTTCCTGCCGATCCTGATGGTGCAGCGCTACCGCGACCGTGACGAAGCCATGCGCCTGGCGAACGACACCGACATGGGCCTCACCGCCGGCTTCTACGGGGCGCCCGACGAAGTGAAGTGGTTCCAGGACGGCATCGAGGCGGGCGTCACCTACGCGAACCGCGGCGCGGGCGCGACCACCGGTGCCTGGCCGGGCTACCAGCCCTTCGGCGGCTGGAAAGGCTCCGGTTCCTCCGGCAAGGCGATCGCCTCGGCCTATTACCTTCCGCTCTACCTTCGCGAGCAGTCGCGCACCGTGGTGGAGTGAATGGCGGAGTTCCTGCCGCTTGCGGACGCGGTCGCCGCGCACGTCGCGGACGGCGCCTGCGTCGCGCTCGAGGGTTTCACGCATCTCATACCGTTCGCCGCCGGGCATGAGCTGATCCGCCAGGGGCGGCGCGAGCTGCATCTCGTCCGCATGACGCCCGACCTCATCTACGACCAGCTGATCGGCGTGGGCGCCGCGCGGAAGCTCACGTTTTCCTGGGGCGGCAATCCGGGCGTCGGTTCGCTGCATCGGCTGCGCGATGCGGTCGAGAATCAATGGCCGCGCGCGCTCGAAATCGACGAGCACAGCCATGCGGCGATGGCGGTCGCCTATCGCGCCGGCGCCGCGCGGCTCCCCTTCGGGATTTTCCGCGGCTATCTGGGCACCGATCTCGTCCAGCAGAACCCGCGCATCCGCTCCGTCCGCTGTCCCTACACCGGCGAGGAGCTTGCGACGGTGCCTGCGGTCAATCCCGACGTCACGATCCTGCACGCGCAGCGCGCCGACCGGCGCGGAAACGTCGCGATCGCACGGGATCGTCGGCGCCGCCCGCGAAGCGGCGCTCGCGGCGAAAAAGCTCCTGGTCACGGTCGAAACGATCGTCGACGAACTGCCGCCCGCGATGAACAACATCGTTCTGCCGCATTTCACGGTCACGGCGGTCTCGCACTGTCCCGGTGGCGCCTGGCCGTCCTATGCGCACGGTCACTACGCGCGCGACAACGATTTCTACCTCCGCTGGGATGCGGTCGCGCGCGACCGCGCAGGCTTCACGGCCTGGATCGACCAGCACGTTCGGGCCACCGCCGATCACAAGGCGTTCCTCGCAAGCCTCCGGGAGGCGGCGTGAGTCGTCGCCACACAGCTGGCGCGCTTGGTCGGTCGGGGTTGGCTCGCTCGCTCCGGCGGCGACCTAAAGTCGCTTCGCTCGCCACCCCGCCCGCCTTACGCGCGCCTGATGCGCCGCAATGCGTCGCGCGCGTGCGAGCCGTTGCGGGACCCCCGAGTGAGCGAATGTCCGATCTTTTGAGCGAACGAGGGGAGTCCCGCCGGCGAAGCACGCGCGCAAGCCATTCAGCGTATTCGACGTGCCGAAAGCAGGAAGGAACTGGATGAGCGAGTACACGCGCGATGAGATGATGACCGTCGCGGCGGCGCGGCTCCTCGCCGACGGCCAGGTCTGCTTCGTCGGCATCGGACTGCCGAGCGCCGCCTGCAATCTCGCGCGGCTCACGCACGCGCCCGATCTCGTCCTCATTTACGAATCCGGCACGATCGGGACCCGGCCGACGGTGCTGCCGCTCTCGATCGGCGACGGCGAGCTCGCCGAGACCGCGACCTGCGTGATCCCGCTGCCCGACATCTTCAGCGACTATCTCCAGGCCGGGCGCATCGACGTCGGCTTCCTCGGCGCGGCGCAGATCGACCGCTTCGGCAACCTCAACAGCACCGTGATCGGTCCGTACGGGAAGCCGAAGACGCGGCTTCCGGGCGCGGGCGGCGCGACCGAGATCGCCGCGCACGCGAAGCAGGTCTTCATCGTGATGAAGGCGACGCCCAGGAGTTTCGTGCCGACGATCGACTTCCAGACGAGCGGCGGGCATTTCGCCGGACGCGCCGCGAGCGGCGCGCGGGGTGGCGGTCCCACGGTGATCGTGACCGACGTCGGAATCCTGAAACCGCTTCCGGCAAGCGGAGAGTTCGCGCTTTCCGTACTCTATCCCGGCATTCCGGCGGAAGAGGCGAGAGCGGCCATCGGTTGGCCGCTCGCGATCGCACCGTCCCTTGAAACCCATGCGGCGCCCACGGCGCCGGAACTCGCGGCGCTTCGGGCGCTCGAGGCCCGCACTGCCGCCGCGCATCGAGAACCCGTGAGGCTCCCCCTATGAACGCATCGCCCAGCGCCGCAGGCGGCATCAAGAATCCGCACATCAAGACCGAGCTGCCGGGCCCGAAGTCCCGGGCGTTGATCGAGCGCGACGCGAAGGTCTCCTCGCCCTCCTATCCGCGCGACTACCCGTTCGTGATCTCGCACGGCCGCGGCACGGAAGCCTGGGACGTCGACGGCAACCGCTTCCTCGATTTTGCGGCCGGCATCGCGGTCTGCGCGACGGGTCACGCGCATCCGCGCGTCGTCAAGGCGGTCCAGGACGCGGCGGCGAAATTCCTGCACATCTCGAGCGACTACTGGCACGAGGAGATGACCGCGCTCGCGGAACGGCTCTCCGCCATCGTGCCGCTCGGCGAGCCGGGCATGTGCTTCTTCTGCCAGTCGGGCACGGAATCGGTCGAGGGCGCGCTGAAGCTCGCGCGCTACGTGACGGGCCGGCAGCGGATCATCGCCTTCCTCGGCAGTTTCCACGGCCGCACCATGGGCTCGCTGTCCCTGACTTCGAGCAAGTACACGCAGCAGGCGGGTTTCGCGCCGACGATGCCGGGCGTCACTCACGTGCCCTATCCGAACACTTACCGTCCGCTGTTCGCGGGCGCGGACCAGGGTCGCGCGGTGCTCGACTACATCCGCATGCTGTTCGAGCGGAACGTCCCGGCATCCGAAGTTGCCGCCATCGTGATCGAACCGCTCCAGGGCGAAGGCGGCTACCTCGTTCCGCCGGACGGCTTCCTCCAGGGCCTGCGCAAGATCTGCGACGAGAACGGCATCCTGCTCGTGTTCGACGAAGTGCAGTCCGGCATCGGACGCACGGGGAAGATGTTCGCGGCACAGCATTCCGGCGTCGCGGCCGACATCATGACGCTCGCCAAGGGTCTCGGCTCCGGCATGCCGATCGGCGCCGTAGTCGCGAAGCGAAGCCTCATGCAGAAATGGAAGAAAGGCGCACACGGCAACACCTTCGGCGGCAACCCGGTCTGCTGCGCCGCGGCGAATGCGACAATCGACCTGGTGCGCGAGCAGTACGTCGCGAACGCGGCGAAGGTCGGCGCGCACTTCATGAAGCGGCTCGGCGAGATGCGCCCGGACTATCCCTGCATCGGCGATCTCCGCGGACGCGGACTGATGATCGGCATGGAGCTCATCGAGAAAGACGGCTCCCCGGCGCGGAAGCTGATGGACCCGCTGCTGCATCGCGCCTACCAGAACGGGCTGCTGTTGCTGACCTGCGGCGTGAGCACGCTTCGCTTCATGCCGCCGCTCTGCGTGACCGAGGCCGAGGTGGATGAAGCCATGATCTACCTGCGGCAAAGCCTCGATGAGGCCCTGGCGGGCGGCGCGTGATCCGCGCCGCGCGCGCCCTCGTCGCGCTCGCCCCGCTCCTCGTCGCCGCGCCCACGGAAGCTGCGCGCGAGGCGGTGCTCTCGCAGGTCAAGCACCCGCACAACTATTACTGGCGGGAGCTCTACATCCCGCAGCTGACGACCGGCCCCTCGGCGGTCGCTTTCATGCCGGCCGGTGATGAGCTGATTTACAGCATGTCGGGCTCGCTCTGGCGGCAACGAATCGGTGGGGACGAGACCGTCAAGCTCACTCACCCGAACGGCGCCTACGACTACCAGCCGGATGTTGCGAGCGATGGCCGATCCGTCGTCTTCAGTCGGTATGACGGCCGCACGATTGAACTGTGGCGGCTCGAACTCGAGAGCGGTCAGGCCATTGCGCTGACTTCGAATGGCGGAGTCAATCTCGAGCCGCGGCTCTCCCCCGACGGCGGGCAAATCGCCTGGGTTTCGACCGCGGGCACCGGCCATTTCAACCTGAAGTTCGCAGACATCGGCGCGGCGGGGCTCGCGAACGAGCGCTTTCTCGTCGCGCCGCGCGAGAGCAAGATCGACCGCTACTACTATTCGACGCACGACCATGCGATCAATCCGTCCTGGACACCGGACGGCAAGCGCGTCTATTACGTCGGCAATCCCGAGATTCCCTGGGGCACGGGAACGATCTGCTCGGTCACGGTCGCCGATCAAAACTACGAATGTTCGACCCGGCACCGCGCGGAAACTTCGTGGGCGGCGCGGCCGGAGGTCGGGCCCGACGGGAAGCGGATCCTGTATTCGAATTATCACGGCGGCCAGTGGCACCAGCTCTGGCTCACGACGACGGCAGACACCGCGCCGCTGCCGCTGACGTATGGCGAATTCGACCGGCGCAACGCCCGCTGGTCGCCCGACGGGAAACGGATCGCCTATATCAGCAACGAGCGCGGCAACACCGCCCTGTACGTGCAGGAGCTCGCGGGCGGGGCTCGGCAGGAAATCGTCACGACGAGGCGCCGCGGGCTCCCTTGGAACGCCCTGGTCTCGATCACGGTGCAGGATGCCGCCGGCAAGCCGATACCGGCGCGCGTTTCCATTCTCGGCGGTGACGGCCGCTGGCATGCGCCGCCAGGCGCCTGGATGCACGCCGATGAAGCTTACGACCGCGAGCAGTTCCCCAGCGAGGTTCACTACTTCCATTGCGCCTCGCCCTGCCGCGTCCCGCTGCCCGCAGGCCCGGTGAAGATTTACGCGCAGAGTGGATTCCGGCGCCTGCCGGCGGAACTCAAACAGGAGATCCCCCTCGGCTCGCCAGCCATCAGCTTCAAGCTACAGCTCGAGGACAACGACCTGCCGGCCGATTTCGGGAAGTTCGTGAGCGCCGACCTCCACGTGCATATGAACTACGGCGGTCATTACCGCAGCACGCCGGAGACCCTGATTGCACAGGCCGATGCCGAGGACCTCGACGTCGTCCACAACCTGATCGTCAACAAGGAAGAGCGGATCCCCGATGTCGCGTACTTCCGGGTGGATGCCGATCCCGCGGGCGCCAAGCGAACGTTGCTCCATGCGCAGGAATACCACACGAGTTTCTGGGGACACCTCGGCCTCCTGCACCTATCGGATCATCTGCTGCTGCCGGACTATACGAGCTACCGGCACACGCCTTACGAAAGTCCCTGGCCGCACAACGGTGTCATCGCGGATCTCGCGCATGCCCAGGGCGCGCTCGTCGGTTACGTGCACATCGCCGATGCACCCGTAGACCCACCGAAAGAAAAGCTGCTCTCGTACGAACTGCCGGCCACCGTCGCGCACGGCAAGGTGGACTACCTCGAGGTGATGGGATTCTCGGATCATCACATCACCGCGGGCATCTGGTACCGGCTGCTGAACCTCGGCTTCCGCCTGCCGGCGGGCGCCGGCACCGATGCGATGGCGAACTACGCATCACTGCGCGGTCCCGTCGGTCTCGTGCGCGTGTTCCTGGAAACGAATGGCGAGCGCACGCCGAGGGCGCTCCGCGACGCGCTGAAGTCCGGCCGCACGTTTGTCAGCAACGGCCCGCTGCTCGGCCTCGAGGTCGACGGCAGGCAGCCGGGCGATTCGCTCGCGGGCCCGGGCCCGTGGCCCGTCCGCGTCGCGATGCGCGCGCCTATTGGAGTCGACCATCTCGAGCTCGTGCAGAACGGGCGCGTCGTCAAGTCCTTCAAACTGACGGGCGATCGCAGGCAATTCGACTGGAGCGGTGACGTCGCCTTCGAGGGCGGCGGGTGGCTCGTGCTGCGTGCCTTCAACGACCAGCCCCATCCGTGGGTACTCGACCTGTATCCCTACGCGACGACGAGCCCGATCTACTTCGAATCCCCGGCAGCGCCCGCAGCTCCCGACGATGCCGCCTACTTCGTCGCCTGGATGGATCGCGTCATTCAGGCCGCCGAATCCCGCGGCGGCTGGAATAGCGAGGACGAAAAGGCCGACACCCTCATCTACCTCGACACCGCGCGCGACCGGTTCCGCGCACTCGCCAACAAGCCCGGGAAAGACCGACCATGAGACCGACCGCCGCCTTCGCCGCCTTCGTTGTCACCTGCACATTGACGCTGGCCGCAAGCGCCGCCGAGCCCACGCGCTTCAGCGTCGACGATCTCGTTCGAATCGCCAATCTCACGGACCTCGACCTCTCGCCCAACGGAGAATCCGTCGTCTACAGCGTGGGTGAACCGAACCACGAGTCCGACGAACCGGTCTACGACCTCTGGCGCGCAAACTGGGACGGCAGCGACCGCAGGCCGCTCACGAGGACGCCCGACGCCGACGAATCCGGGCCAGCGTTCAGCGCGGACGGAAAACAGATCGCCTTCCTGTCCGATCGCGGCGGCGACGATGCCGAAACCCAGGTCTGGGTGATGCCGGCCGACAAGGGCGAACCGACGGCAGTCACCGATTTTCCGGGCGGCGTCATCGATTTCGACTGGTCACCCGACGGAAAAACGCTCGCCGTGATCGCGAAAGATCCCGAGCGGCCGGCGGGAAAGCCCGAACCGCCGCAGCCGCCGCCCATCGTCATCGACCGCTATCAATTCAAGATGGATTTCATCGGCCTGCTGACGAATCGGCGCCAGCATCTTTATCTCGTCGACGTCGCGAGCCGCAAGGCGACGCAACTCATCACGGGCGCGCACGATGAGCACCTGCCCGCCTGGTCGCCCGATGGAAAGCGCATCGCCTACGTGACGAAGCGCGGACCCGATCCGGACCGAACCCTCAACTGGGACATCTACGTCATCGAAGCGCGCGCCGGCGCGCCCGAAGCGCAACTCACGCGTTTCGCCGGCGCCGATCTCGATCCCGACCTGGAAACGCGCCCGGCCTGGAGTCCCGATGGCAAGCGCATCGCCTACCTCCAGAGCGGCGAGGACAAGTGGATCTATTACAAGCCCTGGTCACTCGCGATCGTAGATGTCGAAAGCGGTGAGGTGTCGCGGCCTGCCGGGGTCGAGATCAATCACACCAAGCCCGTGTTCGCAGCCGATGGGCAATCGGTCATCGCGCTCGTCGAGGAAAGCCGCGTCACGCACGTCTCGCGAATCGATCTCGCGACGGGTCGCGTGACTCCGCTCACGACCGGCCCCCGCTTCGACTTCGACTTCGCTGCCGCGGAAAACGGCCGCATCGCGGTGCTGGGCGGCGACGACCTCCATCCGTACCGGATACAAGCGATCGAAGGCACACAGGGGACAGTCCCCTTTGCGATCGATGCAAAGGGGACTGTCCCCTCCGGGAGAGTAATCGCCGACCACAATGAGTGGCTGAGCGAGCGGCGCCTCGCGCCGGTCGAACCGATCGAATTCAGGAGCGCGGACGGCACGCCGATCCACGGTTTCCTCGTGAAGCCCGTCGACTACGAAGCCGGCAAGCGTTATCCGACGATCCTGCGGATCCACGGCGGCCCGGTCTACCAGTTCAGCCACGAATTCATGGAGGACTGGCAGGTGTACGCGGCGAATGGCTATGCCGTCGTCGCCGCGAACCCGCGCGGCAGCAGCGGCCGCGGCTTCGAGTTTGCGAACGCCATTTACGCGGACTGGGGAAACAAGGACACGGCCGATGTGCTCGCGGCCGTCGATCACGTCGCGAAGATGGGTATCGCCGATCCGGATCGCCTCGGCATCGGCGGCCACAGCTACGGCGGGATACTCACGGATGCGGTCATTGCCCGGGACGGCCGCTTCAAGGCAGCGATCAGCAGCGCGGGCGCCGCGAACGTCTATGGCATGTACGGCTTCGACATGTACACGCGCGAGTACGAGCTCGAACTCGGCCTCCCCTGGCGCGACCGCGAAGCCTACGATCGCGTGAGCTATCCCTTCTTCAATGTGGACAAGATCACGGCGGCGACGCTCTTCCTCTGCGAGGAGCTCGACGAGAACGTGCCCTGCCTTGGCGGCATGCAGATGTACCAGGCGTTGCGCTCGCTCGGGGTGCCGGCGCGGCTCGTGATCTATCCGGGTGAATATCACCCGGTCACGATCCCCAGCTACCTGCGCGACCGCATGCAGCGGTCGCTCGACTGGTACGGGCGTTACCTGGGCGTGCTCGCCCGGCCGTAGTCCTTCAGGATTCCGACGAGCGTGTCGTGCGGCAGCGCTTTCGCGCTGCGCCCGCCTTCTCCTTCCATGTCGCGGGCCGCGATCATCGCGTTGACGATCGCCTCTTCTGCGGCCTGCGCCGTCGCCTCGAACAGCGGATCGAGGCAACCGTTGTCCAGGAATTCGGCCCTGAGGACCTCGGCGCCGCCCATGGCTTTCGCGTTGGCGGTCGAGAACGCGACGAAGATGTCGCCCGAGCCGTTGCCGGCGAAGGAGCCCATGCGCGCGAGCCCGAGGCCTGCGCGCTTCGCGATCCGCTCCAACTGCTGCGGCAGAAGCGGCGCATCGGTTGCGACCACGATGATGATCGAACCGTTGTCGCCACCGGCAGACTGCTCATTGCCGATCCCGGCCTCCTTGAGATGATGGCCGACCGGCACGCCCGCGATGCGAAGCGCCGGGCGCGTGCCGTAATTGGCCTGCACCAGCGCCCCGACGGTGAATGCGCGGCCCTTGACATCGACGTGGCGGGAAGACGTTCCAATGCCGCACTTGAATCCATGGCAGGTCATCCCGGTGCCGCCGCCGACATTGCCTTCGGCGACCGCACCGCCTGTCGCGCCGTCGAGCGCCGCATCGACGTGCGCCGCCTTGACATGGAATCCGTTGGCGTCGTTCAGTTCGCCGTCCCAGGTTTCGGCGACGACGGGTGTCGACCACCAGTAGCCCGACGAATCCGCCTTGCCGTGGCGCACGCGCCAGGCGATCGTCGCCTCATGCACGAGGCCGACGCTGTGCGTGTTGGTCAGCATCACCGGGCCTTCGAGCATGCCGGATTCCTCGATCCAGGCGCGGCCGGTCATTTCGCCCGCGCCGTTCAGGACGAAGTTGCCTGCAAACACCGGCGTCAGGATCGAATCGCGCCCACGCGGCAGGATCGCGGTGACGCCGGTGCGCACCTTGTGTCCGTTCGCGAGGTCCTCGATGAGTGTCGTGTGGCCGACCGTCACGCCGGCGACGTCGGTGATCGCGTTCAGCGGTCCCGGGGAACCGTCGAACGGAATGCCCAGGTCCCGCGCCCTGGGTCCGGCCAGGGAGGTCGACGTGGCAAACGCCATCAATAATGTCAGGATGACCCTGACGGGGGAAAAACCGGTGATCAAATGAGAAAACCTCGCTGGCGTCACAGCCGGCACTGAATGTTGGGGCCGACATGCTACCAGCAATTATGATGTCCCCCGCAATGGCAGGCACTCACACGGAGTCCATCGAATGAAATTCAGTCGCGCGGCGAATTTCGCTTTTTTCGCGATCGCGTCAATCGCGTTCGCCGCGCCGGTCACGGCCGAGACGGTCGTCGTGCGGGTCGGAAAGTTGCTCGACGTCGAACAAGGTGTCTACCTGACCGATCGCGCGATCCGGATCGAGGACGGCCGCATCGCATCGATTGCGCCCTGGAGCGCGGGATCGCGCGGCGGCGGGCGGCTCATCGACTGGTCGGCGTACACGGTGCTCCCCGGACTGATCGACCTGCACGTGCATCTGGTCGGCGATACCAGCTCGGCAGACGTCACCGCCCCACTCTCGAGTTCCGCAGCGCGCGACGCACTCATGGGTGTCGCGCACGCACGCTCGACTCTCGCCGCCGGCTTCACCACCGTGCGCGACATCGGTACCTATCGCGCGCTCGTCGATGTGGCGCTCAGAAACGCGATCAACGCCGGTCAGGTCGAGGGACCGCGCATGTTCGTCGCCGGCGCCTATGTGACGGTCACGAACGGCGGCGGCGAGGTGACGGGCCTGCCGGAAGGCCTGGTCATTCCGGACGAGATGCGCCGGGGCGTCGCGAACAATCCAGTCGAGGTCCGCGCGCGCGTGCGCGAATTGCTCGCGGGTGGGGCTGATTTCATCAAGATCATGGCGACCGGTGCCGTGTTCACATCCGGCACGACCCCGTCCAAGCCGGAGTACACCGAAGAAGAGATACGCGCTGCGGTCGAGGAAGCGGCGAAAGCGGGGACTTTCGTCGCGGCGCACGCCCACGGAGCGGAAGGCATCAAGAATGCCGTCCGCGCCGGCGTGCGCACGATCGAGCATGGCTCCTATCTCGACGACGAGGGCATCCAGCTGATGCTGAAGCACGGCACCTGGCTTGTGGCCGATATCTACAACGGCGACTACACGGAAGAGGTCGGCACCCGGGACGGCTGGTCCGAGGAAATCCTGCGCAAGAACCGCGAGACGACCGATATACAGCGCGCAAACTTCACCAAGGCGGTCAAGGCCGGCGTCCGCATCGGGTTCGGGACCGATGCCGGCATCTATCCGCACGGCGACAATGGGCGGCAGTTCGCCTACATGGTGAAGTACGGCATGACGCCCCTCGGCGCGATCCGCTCCGCGACGATCGACGCCGCCGCGTCATTGGGCCGCTCACAGGAGCTCGGATCAATCGCGCCTGGCAAGTTCGCCGATCTCATCGCCGTGAAGGGCGATCCGCTCGAGGACATCGATCGGCTCCGCCAGGTGTCGGGTGTCATCAAGCAGGGCCTGCTGATTCACCAGGGCGGCGCCCGATGAGCGGCGCGCGCCAGCTCGGCCTCGGCATGGCGACGGCGCTCGTCGTCGGCAACACGATCGGCATGGGCATCTTCATGCAGCCCGCGGCGCTCGCGCCCTTCGGCCTGAACGCGCTGACGGGCTGGGCGGCCGTCATCATCGGCTGCGTCTGCCTCGCGCTCACGTTCGCGGCCCTTGCCCGCAAGCTCCCGCAGGTGGACGGGCCCTTTGGCTACGTGCGCTCGACGCTCGGCGAGGCTGTCGCCTTTCCCGCACTCTGGAGCTACTGGATTTCGTGCTGGGTGACGAACGCCGTGCTCTCGATCGGCGTCGTCGGCTATTTCATCAATGTCTTCCCCGCCGCAAGGTCGATCCCGCCCGCCGCGCTCGCCGTCACCTTCATGTGGACGTTCGTCGGCGTGAACCTGCTCGGCATCAAGAGCGGCGGCCGCGTGCAGGTCGTGACTTCGCTTCTCAAGGTCGTTCCGCTGGTGGTGGTGCTGGTGGTCGGCTCGGTGTCGATCCTGTCGAGCCCCGGGACCTATACGCCGAACCTGCCGACGACGCCGCTCACGATGCAGCTGTCCATGGGCGCGGCGGCCGTCGCGCTCTACGCCATGCTCGGCTTCGAGTCCGCCGCGGTCGCCGCGGGCCGCGTGAAGGACCCGCAGAGAACCGTTCCACGCGCGACGCTGATCGGGACGCTGCTCGTCGCCACGTTCTACGTCGCGATCGTCGCGATCGGCATGCTGGTCGTGCCGCAGGCGACGCTCGCCACCGCCGACGCACCCTTCGTGACGATCGTCGATCACCTGCTCGGCGCCGGCAACGGCCGCTGGATCTCGCTCTTCGTCGTGATCAGCGGGCTCGGCTGCCTGAACGGCTGGACGCTGCTGGCCAGCGAGCTGACGCGCACGCTCGCCTCGCATCGGCTTCTTCCAGGCGTGCTCGGCGACGACAATCGCTTCGGTGCGCCCTGGGCCTCGCTGCTCCTGACCGGCGCGCTGGCGACCTTTGTCGGCATCATGAACTACAGTTCGACGCTCGTCGGCGCATTCACCAAGCTGTCCCTGATCGTGTCCGCGGCGAACCTGCCGCTTTACGTGTGCTGCTCGGTCGCGCTCTTCGTCATGCTGCGGCGCAGCCCGGCCGGTCTTTCGCCCGCCCTCTGGCTGGCGGGACTCGGCGGCGTCGCGTTCTCCGCCTTTGCCTTCTTCGGCGTCGGCTGGGAGTCGTTCATCTGGGCTCTCCTGCTCTCGCTCGTGGGCGTGCCGATCTACTACGGGATGCGCCGGCGGCATCCTGTTCCGGCGACCGCGGGCCGGGCGTAAACTAACGCCAACTTGAAGACGCCCAAGCTCACTTCCCTCGAGGTCGCCCAGCTCGCGCAAGTGTCGCAAGCGACCGTCTCGCGCGCGCTCCGCGACAGCCCGCTCGTCAAGCCGGAAACACGTGCGCGCGTGCAGGAAATCGCGCGCGAACTGCACTACCGCACCGATCGCAACGCGGCCCGCCTTCGCACGCAGCGGAGCAGGACGCTAGCGCTCCTCCTGTTCGAGGAATCGCCGGACGAAGGGCAGATCAATCCGTTCTTCCTGTCGATGCTCGGCCACATCGCGCGCGCCGCGGCGCGACGGAGCTTCGACCTGCTCGTTTCGTTTCAGCAGCTCTCCGAGGACTGGCACACGGATTACGAGCTGTCCAACCGCGCGGACGGAATGATCCTCCTCGGTTATGGCGACTACCTGAATTACACGGAGCGGCTCCGCCACCTCGCCGAGACCGAAGCGCATTTCGTGATCTGGGGGCCGGTGATCGAGAACCAGCCGGGCCATTACCTATGCTGCGACAACGTCCTCGGCGCGCGCCTCGCGGCCGGGCTGCTGCTCGAGCAGGGCCGGCGGCGGATCGCATTCGCGGGCGGCGCCTCCGACCACTGTCCGGAATTCCAGCTGCGGCACCGCGGCTACGCCGAAGCCCTTCGTGAAGCGGGGCTCGAGCCGGACGAGCGCCTGCATGCGGAGGCGCAGAGCAACGAAGCCGACGGCTATCAGGCAGGCCTGCAGCTCCTCGATTCCGGCCTGCCGTTCGACGCCGTATTCGCGGCGAGCGACCTGATCGCGATGGGCGTCATCCATGCGCTGCAGGATCGCGGCCGTTCAGTGCCGCAGGACGTCGCCGTCACCGGCTTCGACGACATCGCCTCCGCCGCCGACTTCAACCCGCCGTTGACGACCGTATGCCAGGACACCCGCCTCGCGGGCGAGCAGCTCGTCGAGAACCTGATCCGCCTGATCGAAGGTCAGCCCGTCGAACTGACGCTGATCGTTCCGAGGCTGGTCGTGCGCGCGTCCTGCGGTTCCCGCTCAGCCGGCTGATCCCGGCCGCAGGGCCCGCATCGACCGTTCGAGCTCCGCGGCAAGCTCCGCATCGGTATTCCGCCCGTCGAAGAACAGCACGCGCACCCCGTGCGCGGCGACCGTCGCCGCAAGCCCCCCACCGTCTTCCGCGACCTTGAATGCCTCGCCGCTCGACGCATCGCGCCAGGTTCCGCGGCTGAGCAGCCGATCGATCTCGAAACGAGTCTCCGAGTCGCCCTTGTTCAGCAGGACGAGCGCGGTCTGCCGCGCCGCGTCCCGCTCGTAAACCCGGAGAAACGCCGCCCGGTCGCCCTTGAACTCGAGATTGACCTGCAGTCCCCGCTGGAGCGCCGGCGACGCCTGCCTGAACTTCGCGATGCGGGCGAGCGACTTGCGGATGCGGTGATCGCGGGCGCGGGCAATGTTCTCCGTCCCGAAATAATTGCGGTTGCCTTCGTGTTCCTTCGTGCCGGCCATGAACGCGATCTCCGAGCCGTAATAGACGACCGGGATGCCGCGCGCCGTAAAGAGCCAGTTGTGTGCGTCGATGAATCCGTCCTCGCTCGCGTTCATGCGCGCCATGTCGTGATTATCGTAGAAGGTCATGAGTTCGTAGGGATTGCGGTATACGCCGTCATCGAGGTGCAGCGCCTCGAGCAGGCGGCCGTAATCGCCGCCCGGTTTCTCGAAGACTTCCGCCATCGCCGCCTTCTCCGGGAAATCCAGCACGCTGACGCCGCCATTCTCCGGCCGCGTGTGGAGCGCGATCTTCGCCGCGTCGTAGTCGAAGCTTTCGCCGAACATGAAGAAACCGGGGTGCTTCGCGCGGATGCGCGTCGTGAACTCGCGCCAGAAAGCGTGCGGCACGTGGCGGATCGTGTCGATCCGGAACGCCGCGGCGCCCTGGTCGATCCATTGCAGATAGGCGCCGACGAGGTAATCCATCACTGCCGGGTTCGTGTCGTCGAGATTGGAGAGCTCCGCGAGATCCGGCTCGCGATGAAACCAGCGATGCAGCGGATTCGCGGGATCGAGCTGTTCCGGCCGCAGGTTCTGGTGGTCCGCCTTGAGGGTGCCCGCCGCATCGTAGATCTCGCCGTATTTCGGCTGGTCCACCGGCATGGTGTACGACGGCGAACCGTGGTTGCCGACGATGTCTAGCACGATCTTGAGGCCGTGCTCCGAGCGCATCCGGTGCGTGAAATCCGCAAATCGCAGATCGGCCGATTCGAGGTGCTCGTCCACGCGGTAGAAGTTCACGCCCCAGTAGCCGTGATAGCCGGTCTTGCCGCGATCGGCGAAGAAACCCTCGCCGACGCGGTTGCCGCCGGTGAACGCCTCGTCCGGGTTGTCGACGATCGGCGTGATCCACACCGCGGTGAATCCCATGTCGCGGATGTAGTCCGCGTGATCCAGCAGGCCCCTGAAATCGCCGCCGAGATACCCGATGTTGTCGGGCTTGCCGTTCGCGCCGACCAGCGGACGGTCGAACGTGCGGTTCGCTCCGCCCTGCTTCACCTGATTGTTGACGGGGTCGCCGTCGACGAACCGGTCGGTCAGCACGAAGTAGACCGCTTCCGCGGCGAAGGGCTCTTCCGTGCCGAAATAATCGCGCCCGGAATCGTGCGTGCAGGCGGCCACCGCGAGCCCGCCCAGGGCCGCGATACAGACGACACGCAAGGCAAGTTTCATCCGCGCGGCGCTTCGCGGTCGTCGACGCGCAGGGTGGCGAGCCCGGCCAGGATCATCAATACGCCGCCCGTCGCGAGCGCGTAGATGCTCTCGCCGTCGAACAGCACGCGCACGAGCACGCCGAGGACGCTCGCCGCCATGATCTGCGGGATGACGATGAAAAAATTGAAGATGCCCATGTAAATGCCCATCTTCGCCGGCGGCACGGCGCCCGACAGCATCGCGTACGGCAGCGAGAGAATGGAGGCCCAGGCGATCCCGACCCCGACCATCGCGACGAGCAGCATGCGCGGATCGTCGATGAGCATGAATGCGATCAGCCCGGCGCCGCCGAGCGACAGGTTGAGCAGGTGCGCGTGCCGGCGGCCGATTCTTGCGACGATGAACGGGATCAGGATCGCGGCCAGTGCCGCGAAACCGTTGTAGGCGGCGAACAGTACGCCGACCCAGTTCGCGCCTTCGTTGTAAACGCCAGACGACGGGTCCGTCGCATGGTAGTGACGGCTCGTGACCGCAGATGTCGTGTAGATCCACATCGCAAACAGGCCGAACCACGACAGGAACTGCACGAGCGCGAGCTGGCGCATGGTCCGCGGCATGTGGAACAGGTCGTCCATGATGCAATAAAGCGCGTCCTTCGTTCGACCCCACGATTGCAGCCACGCCACAATCAGTTGCAGCACGCCGAAAGCCGCGCTGCCGACGCCGAGCACATGGAGCTGCAGGTCCCAGTCGAACACCGCCACGGCGACGCTGAAGAAACTCCCGGCCAGGAGCCAGAGCGTGCCCGATGCGCGATATTGCCTCGCGGTCCGGCTCTCGACCGGCGGCTCCGGCATGGAAGCGGCATCCGCCTGGCTGAACCCGGCGAGTTCCGCCGGCGAGTATTCCTTCGTGCGAGCGACCGTCCAGGCCACCGCGGCGATGAAGACGGCGGCGCCGAGATAGAAGGCCCACTTCACCGAGTCGGGAAGCTCGCCTGCTTCGGCTACGTTGCTGACGCCGCCCCAGTTCGCGAGGATCCAGGGCAGCGCCGAGGCGACGACCGCGCCGACGCCGATGAAGAGGCTCTGCAAGGCGAAGCCGAATGCGCGCTGGCGATCGGGCAGCATGTCGCCGACCAGGGCGCGGAACGGCTCCATCGTGATGTTGATCGACGCGTCGAGAATCCAGAGCGTTCCCGCCGCCACCCAGAGCCAGGGGCTGTTCGGCATCACGAGCAGCATCAGCGTCGACAGGATGGCGCCGTAGAGAAAATACGGGCGGCGCCGGCCGAGCCGTCCCCAGGTCCGGTCGCTCATGTAACCGATGACGGGCTGAACGAGGAGACCGGTGACGGGTGCCGCGAGCCACAGCACCGGCAGGTCGTCGATCGATGCACCGAGCGACTGAAAGATCCGGCTGACGTTCGCGTTCTGGAGCGCGAAACCGAACTGGATCCCGAGAAATCCGAAACACATGTTCCAGATCTGCCAGAATCGGAGCGCCGGTTTTTCCCGCATGTTCCCCCCGTTTTTTCGAGTCTCGGCCCGGTTCGCGGGCTGCACAATCCGATGCAATCGTATTCAGTCGCGCGTGCGGCGGCTAATCGCAAAGAATTGCATGCGGGCTGGGCGGGGTCGAACATGCTGCATCTCGAAGAGCGGGACGACAGTCCGCAACGGACGTTGGCGGCCGAACTTCCGTCGCCGGCGCTCGACTGGTGGCGCGGCGCCGTCATCTACCAGGTCTACCCGCGCAGCTTCGCCGACAGCAACGGCGACGGCATCGGCGACCTCGAAGGCGTGATCGAACGGCTCGACTACGTCGCGAGCCTCGGCGTCGACGCCATCTGGATTTCGCCGTTCTTCAAGTCGCCGATGAAGGACTTCGGCTACGACATCAGCGCGTACCGGCAGGTCGATCCGATCTTCGGCACGCTCGCCGACTTCGACCGTCTGCTCGCGGAGGCGCATCGCCGCGGACTCCGCCTCATCATCGACCAGGTGCTCAATCACACCTCGGACCAGCATCCCTGGTTCCAGGCGAGCCGCCAGAGCCGCACGAACGACAAGGCGGACTGGTATGTGTGGGCCGATCCGAAACCGGACGGGACGCCGCCCAACAACTGGCTCTCGATCTTCGGCGGCTCGGCCTGGCAATGGGAATCGCGGCGCGGCCAGTACTACCTGCACAATTTTCTCGTCAGCCAGCCGGACCTGAACTATCACAACCCCGCGATCGTCGCGCAGATGCTCGAGGAAGTGGAGTTCTGGCTCGCACGCGGCGTGGACGGTTTCCGGCTCGATGCGATCAACTTCTGCTTCCACGACCCGCTTCTGCGCGACAATCCGCCGAAGCCGAAAGAAGAGCGCCGGGGCCGCGGCTTTACGACCGACAATCCCTACGCTTACCAGTTTCACCTGTACGACAACACGCAGCCGCAGAACCACGCGTTTCTCGAGGCGCTGCGCCGGCTGATCGACCGCTATCCGCCCGCGATCACGCTCGGCGAAGTCTCCGCCGAGGATCCGCTCGAAGCGATCGTGCAGTACACGTCCGGCAGCACGCGCCTGCACATGGCGTACAGCTTCGAGCTCCTCGTCGACGATTTCTCGACTGCACACGTGCGGAATGTCATCGAGACGCTCGCCGGGCGGTGCCAGGACTGCTGGCCTTGCTGGGCGATCGGCAATCACGACGTCGTGCGCGTCATCTCGCGCTGGTCGGGCGGCGGCGCTCCGTCCGCGAGCCGCGCGAAACTCTTCAACGCACTCCTGTTATCGCTACGCGGCAGCGTGTGCTGCTACCAGGGAGAGGAACTCGGCCTGACGCAGGCGGAAGTGCCCGATGAATCGCTCCAGGATCCCTACGGCATCGCGTTCTGGCCGACGTTCAAGGGCCGCGACGGTTGCCGCACGCCGATGCCATGGGCCGAGCATGCGGAAGCCTGCGGCTTTTCCACCGGAAAGCCCTGGCTGCCGATCCCGCCGGAGCACCGGGCGCTCGCGGTCGATCGCCAGGAAGCGGCGAAGGACTCGGTCCTCAATGCCTACCGCAGCTTCGTGCGCTGGCGGCAGGATTTGCCCGCGCTCAAGAGCGGCAGCATCCGGCTCGCGGATTCTCCCGATGGCACGCTCTGCCTGATACGCGAGCATGCAGGCGAATCACTGGTGGCCTGCTTCAATTTCAGCTCGGCCGACTGCGCCATGCGCATCCCGGAAGCCCGGCGCGTCGAGCCGCTCGCCGGTCACGGGTTCGCCGCCTCCCCGATCGCCGCAGGCGTCGTGACGATTGCGGCCCACGGCGCGTTTTTCGCCAGACTTCACAACGGACTGGCGGCGAGCGCATGACCGTACTCACGACTCTCGACTGGGTGATGGTTGCTGCGTATTTCCTCGTGGTCTTCGTCGTCGCCCTTGCAGTATCCGGCCGCAGCGCCACGCGCGAGTCCGCCGAGGGTTACTTCCTCAGCAGCCGTAACGCCGGCTGGTTCATCGTCGGTTCTTCGCTTTTTGCCTCCAACATCGGTGCCGAGCACCTCGTCGGCCTCGCGGGCGCAGGTGCCGCGGGCGGCGTCGCCGTCGGGCAATTCGAGATTCTTGCCTCGCTCGTCCTGCTGCTGCTCGCCTGGTTCTTCGTTCCGTTCTATCTCAGGAGCGGCGTCTTCACGATGCCGGAATTCCTCGAGCGCCGTTATTCGCCGGCCGCGCGCTGGTATCTCGCCGTGATCTCGATCGTCGGCTACGTGCTGACCAAGATTTCCGTCACGATCTTCGCCGGCGGCATCGTGTTCGAGGCCCTCATGGGGCTCAACTTCTGGGCCGGCGCGGCGATCGTCGTCGTCGCGACCGGCATCTACACGGTTTTCGGCGGATTGCGCGCCGTGCTCTACACGGACATGCTGCAGGCCTTCGTGTTCGTCGGCGGTTCGGCGGTCGTCCTGTTCGTGGGTCTCGACGCGGTCGGCGGCTGGAACGCCCTGTACACCGAGGCGGGCAGCGGATTCTTCGACATGTGGAAGCCGATGTCCGATCCGAACTTCCCGTGGACCGGAATCCTGCTCGGCGCGCCGATTCTCGGCGTCTGGTACTGGTGCACGGACCAGTTCATCGTGCAGCGCGTACTGGCGGCGAAAAATATCGACAATGCGCGCCGCGGCGCAATCTTCGGCGGCTTCCTGAAAGTACTGCCGCTCTTCATCTTCGTGATTCCAGGTGTCATCGCCCACGTGCTCGCGTCTCGCGGGCAGCTCACGCTCGAATCGCCCGACCAGGCCCTGCCGGCCCTCATCGGCGCGTTGCTGCCGGCGGGATTGAGAGGCCTCGTTGTCGCCGGCCTGCTCGCGGCGCTGATGAGCTCGTTGTCGTCCGTTTTCAATTCCTGTTCCACGCTCGTGACCTGGGACATCTACCGCAAGCTCCGCCCGCAGGCGAGCGAGCGCCGGCTCGTCCTGGTCGGGCAGCTCGCGACTGTCGTGATGGTCTGCTTCGGTCTCGCGTGGATTCCGATGATGAAGCTGATCTCCGGGCAGCTCTACCAATACCTGCAAAGCGTGCAGGCCTACATCTCGCCGCCGATCGCCGCGGTGTTTCTCCTGGGCCTCTTCTGGAAGCGAGTCAATTCGGCCGGCGCCATGGCCGCGCTCCTGAGCGGCTTCGTCCTGGGCTTCGCGCGGCTCCTGCTCGAACTCAACCGCGCCGCACTGGGCGACGGGCTGCTCGCCTGGTACAGCGACATCAATTTCCTCCACTTCGCCATCCTGCTTTTCGTGATCTGCAGCGTCGTTCTCGTGCTCGTGAGCCTGGGCACGCCTGCGCCTTCGGCCGCACAGACCGCGGGGCTCACGTTGCAGACACGCGCGACGACGCCCGAAAAGCTTCCATCCATGCGAAGCGACCCTGCCTGGCGGCGCGCCGACCTCTGGTTGAGCCTCCTGCTTGCCGCGATCGTCGGCGCAATCTGGATCGTATTCAGCCACTGATGAAAAAGTGGCTGCTCGCGGTCCTGCTCGGCCTGTTCGCCACCGGAGCGCAGGCCGCCTACCGCATCGAGCATCTCGAACCCGCCTCGTGGTGGGTCGGGATGAAAAACAGCCGCCTGCAGCTCCTCGTGCACGGCGAGGCAATCGCGGACCTCGAGCCGGCGCTTGAGTATCCAGGCATCTCGATCGTCCGCGTCACGCGCACGGCGAATCCGAATTATCTATTCATCGACCTCACGATCGGCGCCGACGCGGCCGCAGGCACGCTCACGATCGACTTCCGCCGGAAAAACAGGACCGTGCTGCGCCACGAATACCGGCTCGACGCGCGCGAGCCCGAATCCGCCGCAAGGCGCGGGTTCGGCACGGCGGATGCCCTTTACCTCGTCATGCCCGACCGCTTCGCGAACGGCGATCCCGGCAACGACCGCCGCGAGGGCCTTCGCGAAGGCTTTGATCGAGGCGATCCGGACGCGCGCCACGGCGGTGACCTGCAGGGCTTGCGGGACCGGCTCGATTACATCGCGGGCCTCGGCTTCACGCAGCTCTGGCTGAATCCCGTGTTCCAGAGCAACCAGCCGCGCGGCTCCTATCACGGCTATGCAATCACCGATTTCTACCGGATCGACGAGCGGCTCGGCGACAACGCGCTCTACCGTTCGCTCTCGCGGGAGGCGAAAGAGCGCGGCGTCGGCCTCGTGATGGACGTCGTGCTCAATCACTGCGGCTCGGAGCACTGGTGGATGCGCGACCTGCCCGATCCCGACTGGATCAATCACGGCGGCCGGTTTGTCGGCACCACTCACCGCCGCGAGACGCTGCACGACCCCCACGCCGCTCGCGCGGATCGCGACGCTTTCACGGACGGCTGGTTCGTGCCCGCGATGCCCGACCTCAACCAGCGGCATCCGCTGCTCGCGACCTATCTCATGCAGAACACGATCTGGTGGATCGAGTACGCCGGTCTCTCGGGGCTGCGGGTCGACACCCTGTCGTATTCCGACCGCGAGTTCCTCGGCCGCTGGTATGCGCGGGTACTCGAGGAATACCCTGCATTCACGATCGTCGGCGAAGAATGGAGTCTCGACCCCGCGATCGTCTCGCGCTGGCAGGGGGACCGCGAAGCGCCCGGCAACGACGAAGCCCGGCCGGCGCGGCCGAGCCTGATGGATTTCCCGCTCCAGGACGCCGTCGTGCGCGGGCTGCTCGAGCCCGAGGACCGCGAGACCGGCCTGCTGCGCATTTACCGGTTGCTTGCCGACGACTTTCTCTATCCGGACCCGGCGCGGCTCGTCGTGTTTCCAGACAATCACGACATGAGCCGCATTTACACCCAGCTCGGCGAGCGGATGGATCTCTACCGCATGGCGATCGCCTTTTTCGCGACGGTTCGCGGCACTCCTCAGTTCACCTATGGCTCCGAGATCCTCATGTCGAATCCCGGCACGGAAGTGCACGGCAGGATCCGGCAGGACTTCCCCGGCGGCTGGCCGGGCGATACGCGGAACGGAATCGACGGGCAGGGACTGACCGCCGATCAGAAGGAAGCGCAGGCATTCACCCGTAAGCTCCTGAACTGGCGCAAAAGCGCTTCCGCTCTCCACGGCGGGACGCTCACGCAGTACGCACCGCAGGAGGGTGTGTACGTGTTCTTCCGGCACGACAACCGGCAGAAGCTGATGATCGCCCTCAACAAGGCGGACGCGGAACGGCAGATCGACACGTCGCGTTTCGCCGAGACGATCGCTGGAAGCCGCCGCGCTCGCGACGTCCTCGGCGACCGGGAATTCGCGCTTGAAGCGACGCTCGCATTGCCGCCCCGGAGCGTGACGATCCTCGAGCTCGGGGGTGGGGCGCCGATTCCGGCCGGCGTCACTGGAACAGCCAAGACCCACGAGAGTATGCCCTCGAAGTACGTGGCAGCGCGGCGCGTCGACGTCTGGCTACCGCCCGGCTACGATGAAAATGCGGCGCGGCGCTATCCCGTGCTCTACATGCACGACGGCCAGAACCTCTTCGATCCCGCGCTTTCCTACATCGGCGTCGACTGGGGCGTCGACGAGGCGATGACACGCCTGATTCTCGAACGCGCCGTGCGCGAGGCGATCGTCGTCGGCGTCTGGAACACGCCCAAGCGCTTCGAGGAGTACATGCCGGCCAAGGCGGTCACGGAGTCGAAGACTGCCGGACGACTGGCCCGACATGGTCTGGATGCGAAAGGCGCCGATCGTCTCGGACGACTACCTGCGCTTCCTCGTCGAAGAGCTGAAGCCCTTCATCGACGCGAGCTACCGCACGCTGCCGGACCGCGGGAACACCTTCACGATGGGATCGAGCGCCGGTGCGCTGATTTCAATCTACGCGCTTGCCGAGTATCCGGAAGTCTTCGGCGGCGCGGGCGGCGTGTCGACGCACTGGCCGATCGGCGACGGGCTCATGATCGACTACCTGGCGCCCCGCCTGGCCGGCCTGCGCGGACACCGGTTCTATTTCGATTTCGGCACAGCAACGCTCGACGCCAATTACGAGCCCTACCAACGCCGCGTCGACGCGCTGATGCGCGACGCCGGCTATGAAGATGGAAAGGACTGGATCACGCGCAAGTACGAGGGCGCGGAACACTCCGAGCGCGCCTGGCGGGCGCGCGTCGAAGTGCCGTTGAAGTTCCTGCTCGGCCGCTAAGTTCTTAGAACCGGTAGTTCACGCCCACAAGGTACTGCGTACCGTATTCCTGGTAGTCCATGACACGCGACTTGTCTTCCGAGTAAGCGATGTAAGGCTCATTCGTCACGTTGTTGACCTGGAACAGAAGCTGCAATCCCTCGAGCATGCCTTCGCCGAACGAGTAGCTGACCTGCGCGTCCGTGATCATGTCGTCGTCAACGAAACGGTTACCCCGTTCGTTCGCGAAGTTCGTCACTTCGCCGATGTACTCGGAGCGATAGCGCGTCGCGACGCGGGCGCCGAAGCCATGCTTTTCGTAGTACAGCGTCGCGTTCCAGACGTCCTCCGACAGGCCCGGCAATGGAATATTGTCGTTTTGAACCGCGCTGACCGTGCCCACGATCTCAATGTCGCTCTCGGTGTACGAGTAGCTCAGGATCGCGCCGAATCCATCGAGCGCTTCTGAAAACATTTCAAAAGGAAGGGCAGTTGCGAGCTCGAAACCCCACAGGTAGCCGCCCTCGCCGTTGACCGGCCGGGTGAAGTCGCCGGTCGTCTGCGGAACTACGCCAGGCGCAAAAAAACTCGGCGGAGTCAGAGCCAGCAAATCCGAGAAGTCGTGGTTGGGATCCGTCTGATTGAAGATGTAGCTGCGAAGATCCTTGTAGAAGCCGGCGACGGAGACATAGCCGCTGCGCTCCGCGAAATACTTCTCATACGAGACGTCGAATGCGGAGGCGCGCCAGGGGTCGAGCAGTGGGTTGCCGCCGGTGCCGCCGGGCACACCAGTCCCTGGGTCGTAACCGCTCTCGTCAGTGGCCTTGAGCTGGTCCATGCGGGCACGGGCAAGCTCCTTTGCGAAGCCGAATCGAACCGCCTGATCGTTAGGGAGGAGGAAGGCGATGTTGATCTGCGGCAGCCAGTCGGTGTACGACTCGCCGTCCCCGACCGTCGAGACCTCCCGGTCGTCCGGGTCGTTAACGTTCGCAACGAAGAGTCCCGTCGAAGCCTGGTCTGTGCTGATGAGCTGAATACCGACGTTGCCGGCCAGTGTCACCGTGTCAGAGATCTCGTGGCTCAGGTCGCCACGGACATAGCCTGTCCAGACCTCTTCCTCGACGTCCCAAAACTTGCCCGCGATGAATGGGCGAGTATCCGGGTTTTCATGGACGACAGGATCGAAGTACTCGGCGAGCACGCCATTCACGTTGACTGCAAGCGTACTGGGTGCGTCGGCGTAGCTGAGGTCGGTCGGTCTCAGCAGGAACTCGTCGGCGACCTGGTACACGAGGCCGCCGATGGTGCTGAGAACCGTCTCCGGCGATACCTTCTCCTTGGTGCGTTCGCTGTAGTTGACGCCGAAGGCCACGCCCGCGAACCACCACGCTTGGGCTTCGCGGATCGCGTCCACGCGGAAGGAGGTCAGCTCGTCCTCCACGCTGGGCTTCTTCGTGTAGCCGCCTCCATAGATGGTGGGGCCGATCAATACCTGTGCCGGATCGGCGTAGTCCAGCGGGAACGAGAGGGACGGCATGTCGTTGTTGCCACGCAGTTCGAAGGTGCCGATGTCAAAGTCGAGGGCCGGACCCCTTTGCGCTTCAATTTCGTATTGGAGCTGGTCGCGCGTCGCCTTCGAGTAACTGACGTCGGCGACCAGGGACCAGACGTCGCTCAGCTTGAAATCGTTGCGCCAGCCACCCGCCAGGATCTCGTCGTCCGTCAGGAACAGGAAGTTGCGCGCGAGCGGCGTGATGTTGTTCAGCGTGCCTGCGACGGCCGTGTCGTTCTGGATCGTCGTGTCCGAGTAACCGAAAATCGTACCGTCAGGGAACGGGCCGGGCACACAGCACGGCGCCGGATAACCGGTGAGGTTGATCTCGAAGCTCCGCGCATTGTCGGTCTGTTCCATCGTCGAGTAATAGAGGTCGAGGACGGAGGAGTAGCTGCCGCCCGGCTCGAACTCCAGCGTCGCCATGAAACCGTCGCGAACGGTCGAGCCCATGTCCGCGCGGACCTTCATGCCATTGGTCGCGAACTGGCCGGGGGCCACGCCAGGATTGATGACGCAACCACCCGCCGTGCCGCCAGGGCAATTGGTCGGTCCGCCGCCACCGGTAGGATTCCACGGGTCATACGTGCCGAAACCCCGGGTTGCCATCGGCGTGTCGAGATGCGCATAGCCGAAGGCCAGGCCGAATCGGCCGTCCATGAACTGGTCGATGAACGAGAAGCTGGCCCGATAGCCGGTGTCATCGGAGTCGGCGCCCAGGTTGTCGTTCGAGTTCTGTTCGCCACGCAGGTTCAACACGATGGCGTCCCCACCGTACTGGAGCGGACGAATCGTGCGGAGGTCGATGGTGCCCGCAAGTCCCTGGGCCATGACACCGGAATCCGGTGTCTTGTAGACGACGACCGAGCTCAGGAGCTCTGAGGGGTATTGATCGAACTCGACATTGCGGTTGTCGCCGGTGCTGACCTGCTCACGGCCATTCATCAACGCGGTCGTAAAGCCCGGGTCGGTTCCGCGCAGGCTGATTGCGGAAGCGCGGCCTTCCGCGCGCTGCGAGGTCAATCCCGGCAGGCGGGAGATGGATTCCGCGATGCTGGTATCGGGCAGCTTGCCGATGTCCTCGGCCGAGATCGTTTCCACGATGCTCGTGTTCTGACGCTTGGCATCGATCGCGTTCTGGATGCCGAACCGGATGCCCGTGACGACGACGCCTTCCATCGGGGCCGGCTGCTGCTGTGCCTCTGCCGCCTGCGGCAGGGCCGCCATGGCAGGCAATGCGGCGGCAATCGCGGCCGGAAGAATGCGGCGGCGGATCGTCCGGAATTCGAGCCTTTCCGGACTCTTATGCATGCGCTTGGCCATCTGATCACACCCCCCAAAATAGAAAACGTGGCGACCCGTGCTGGCGCATCGATCCTAGGCAGGGCCTGCCGCCGGCCGCAAGAGAATGCAAACGTTTGCAGGCGATGAAAACGTTTGCAGTCCGGAGTCCCGCCGTTTGTTGCTAGCGTCCGATTCGGCATGAAAGGAGTCACCGCATTCCTGCTCGTCATCTCGCTCGGGGCGCAGGCGGGTGACGCCCGCGCCGAGCCGATCGCGACGCTCTCCTCGCCGGACGGCACGCTCTCGGTCACCCTCACGCTCGATCCGGACGGACGGCCCGGCTACGCCGTCGCGCGCCAGGGCAGGCCCGTGATCGCCGAGTCGCGCCTGGGATTCCTGCTGACCGATGCGCCGAAGCTCGAGCGGAATTTCCGGCTCGCGGGCAGCAGCCGGCGAAGCGCCGACGAAACCTGGGAGCAACCCTGGGGCGAGCGTCGTTTCGTGCGCAACCGCTACAACGAGTTGCGCGCGCAATTCGTGGAAAAGAAACCGCCCGCGCGGCGGATGGATGTCGTGTTCCGTGCCTTTGATGACGGCGTCGGGTTCCGGTACGAATTCCCGGAACAGGCCAGCCTGCCGGTCATCAATATCGCTGACGAACTGACGGAATTCGCCGTCGTGGAACCCGCGACGGCCTGGTGGATTCCAGCGGGCGAGTGGAACCGCTACGAGTATCTCTATCGTCGCACCCCGCTCGCGGAAGTCGGCCAGGCACACACGCCGATGACGATCCGGGCCGCGAGCGGCCTCCACATCGCCTTCCATGAAGCGGCGCTCGTCGATTACTCGTCGATGTGGCTGCGCCGGGTCGAGGGCGGGCGTCTCAAGGCGACGCTGTCTCCGTCATCCGCCGGTGCGCGCGTGAGCCGGAAAGCGCCTTTCGCGACGCCCTGGCGCACGCTCCAGATCGCCGACGACGCGCCGGGACTCTACATGTCGGACCTGATCCTCAACCTCAACGAGCCGAACGCGCTCGGCGACGTTTCCTGGTTCAAGCCGTACAAGTACGTCGGTATCTGGTGGTCATTGCACCTCGACACGGAAAGCTGGGCCTCGGGGCCGCGGCACGGCGCCACCACGCAGAACGCAAAGCGCTACATCGATTTCGCCGCCGCCAACGGATTTCGCGGCGTGCTGATCGAAGGCTGGAACCGGGGCTGGGACGGCGACTGGTTCGCCGACGGCAGCGAGTTCAGCTTCACGGAGCCATACCCCGACTTCGATCTCGAGGCGGTCGCCGCCTACGCGCGCGAGCGCGGCGTGCATCTGGTCGGCCATCACGAAACCTCGGCCAATATCGCGCATTACGAACCGCAGCTGGCGGCTGCACTCGACCTGTACAAACGACTCGGCATCGACAGCGTGAAGACCGGCTATGTCGCCGATGCCGGCGGCGTCCAGGCGAGGGGCGAGGACGGCAGGATTCATTTCGAGTGGCATGACGGCCAGGTCATGTCGCGTCATCACCTGAAGGTCGTGACCGAAGCGGCGAAGCGTCACATCGCGGTCAATCCGCACGAGCCGATCAAGGACACAGGGCTCCGCCGCACGTATCCGAACTGGGTGTCGCGCGAGGGCGCGCGCGGCATGGAATACAACGCCTGGGGCAATCCGCCCAACCCGCCCGAACACGAGGCCAACCTCGTTTTCACGCGGATGCTGGCGGGGCCGTTTGACCTGACGCCCGGTGTCCTTTCGCTGACCGGCCGCGGCGGCCAGCGGATCCAGTCGACGATCGCGAAGCAGCTCGCCCTCTACGTCGTCATCTACAGCCCGATCCAGATGGTCGCCGACCTGCCGGAGAATTACGCGCGGTACCCGGGGCCGTTCCAGTTCATTCGCGACGTGCCGACGGACTGGTCGGAGACGCGGGTGCTGAACGGCGAGGTGGGCGACTACGCGACAATCGCACGCAAGGATCGCGGGAGCGAGGATTGGTATCTCGGCGCCGTGACCGACGAAGAGGCGCGTGACCTGCGCTTGTCGCTTGCCTTCCTGGATGCCGGGAGGAGTTACATGGCGGAAATCTATCGCGATGGTGATGATGCCGACTGGCAGCGTCGCTCCGATTCCATCGTCATCGAGAGGCGCCCCGCAAAGCGCGAGGATGTCTGGTCGATACGCCTCGCGCCCGGCGGGGGGTTTGCCATCCGATTCGTCGCTGACGGCTCACCCGTCGCCAGATAAGCGGACGTTATCTTCGGTTCCGCGCCCTCACCGCGCCGGCGGGTGTCGTCATCCCACGGCATGCCCTCGTGCAGAGCAGTCGTCCGCGCCGCATGGGTGAAACCGGCGGCTATGATTCTCGCAATCCTTCTGAGCTTCGCAGCCATTTTCCGCTCCAATGCCCGTATCCACGCCCTGAATTGTCAGCGCGCGCAGCCCGGAGCGGGTTTAGATGCTCTGCTGTTATCATAAGACTGGCTTATGTCAGACGGCCTTGGAATCCGCCAGAACTGGGAGTCGCTCCGCGTCTTCGCGGCCTGCGCGCATCACGGCAGCTTCACGGCGGCCGCCGACGAGCTCGGGCTGACGCAGGCCGCCGTGAGTCAGCGCATCGGGCAACTCGAAGAGCGACTCGGCGTCCGGCTGTTCCTTCGGCGCCCGCGGCTCAGACTGACCGAGGCCGGTCGGCGCCTCGCGCCCCGAGTCACGCTCGGATTCGCGGCCATCGAACGAGCCGTCCAGGACATCCGCACCCCTCGGTTGCTGTCGGTCACGACGACCGTGACGTTTGCAACGCTCTGGCTGCTCCCGCGCCTGCCTCGATTTCGCCGCCACGATCCCGGGGTCTCGCTCGCGCTCGACATCGCCGACGAGTACCGCCCCCTCGATGACGCTCGATACGACCTCGCCATACGCGCCGGCGACGGCCGATGGCCGGAGCTTCGCACGATGTTGCTCTTCCCCCTGGAGCTGACGCCGTACGTCTCGCGCCAACTCGTCAGGGACGGCGAAGAGTTGACCGTCGAGGCGATCGCGCGCCTGCCGCTGATTCCGGAAGAGGCGTGGACCGACTGGTTTCGCGCCGCAGGTGCGCAGCCGCCGGTGCAGGGCCGCCGCGGCCAGCTTCTGGTCCGCAACCAGCACCTGATCCTCGAGGCAGTGCTCGCCGGCGAAGGCGCCGGGCTTCTCACGCCGCGGTTCGTGCAGGCTCACGTCTCGGGCGGCCGCCTGATCCGGCCCTGCCGGCAAACGATTACCGCGGGCGCCTATTACCTGGCCTGGCGCGGCGATCTCGACGACGATCCCCTGATCGGAATCTTTCGCGACTGGATCAGCGAGACCCTGGCGGCTGAACCGCCGGCCTAGTCCAATCCGGATTGGCGCCATTGCCGGCGACTCGTCGACAATGCGCTGATGAAACGGAAGCACGGCAGGCCCCTGGCGCTCATCGGCGACATCGGCGGCACCAATGCGCGCTTCGCGTTGACCGATCCGGCGGAGGAGGCCCCGAGACTCCTGGATCAGAAGACGCTGTCCACCGTCGAGTTCGCGAGCCTTCAGCAAGCGGCCGGGCACTACCTGCGCACCGTAGACGTTTCGCCCGGACGCGCCTGTCTCGCCGTCGCCAGTCCGGTTGATGGCGAAGAGATTCGCCTGACCAACCGCACCTGGGCATTCAACCGCGAGGAGCTGCGTCGAACGCTCAGGCTGGACGATCTGCTCGTCGTGAACGATTTCGGCGCCGTGGCCCGGGCCGTGCCGGCGCTAGCCGACGAGGAGCGGGAAATTCTCTACGGGCCATTGGTCACACCGCCGCGCGGCCCGATCAGCGTGCTGGGCCCCGGCACCGGACTTGGCGTCGCGCTCCTGATCGGCGATCAGGACTCAGGCTGGCACGTCGTCGAAACCGAGGGCGGTCACGTCAGTTTCGCGCCGCAGGATACGGAGGAGCGACAGATCGCCGAGTGGCTGGCCGATCGTCATGGCCGCGTTTCCAACGAGCGCCTGCTTTCCGGCATCGGTCTGTCGCAGATCGACTCAGCACTCGCCGGCCGCAGGCCCGGGAAGTCCACGACATCGGATGCGACGCTGCGTGCCCCCGCTGAAATCGTCGCCGCGGCACTCGCCGGCAACGACGTCCTGGCGCGCCGCGCCCTGGCGCGCTTCTGCGCGATCCTTGGCAGCGTGTCCGGCGACATGGCACTCGGCCACGGCGCACACACGATCGCCATCGCAGGCGGCATCGTCCCGCGCTTCATTCCGTTCCTGAAATCGAGCGCGTTTCGCGAAAGATTCCTGAACAAGGGGCGCTTTGCCGCCCACCTGGAATCGGTCGCGATCGAAGTCGTGACTCATCCCGCGCCCGGATTGCTGGGCGCGGCCCTGCTGCTCCGCGCCGGCGCGGCGTGAGGCCGTTCGTCCGAAGCAGCTACCAGCCGTAGCCGGCTTCGGCGAGAAGCGCGGCATAGAGCCCGATGCCTCGCCGGAATTCCTTCATGCGCAGGTTCTCGTTCGGCGCGTGCTGGTTGTTGTCGGCGTTGACGATCGGGACGATGACGAAGGGCGTCCCGAGCACCTCCCCGATCGGCGCGATCGGCAGGCTCCCGCCCATGAGCGGCGCGATGCGCACGGCGCCGTCGGTCGCTTTCTGCATCACCGCCATGACGCGGGCGACACCCGGGTCACCGGGCGAGGACATCGCCGCGGGATAGCCGTCGTCGCCCCAGTCGAAGCGCGCAAGCCGCGGATGCGCGAGTCGTTCCGCCGCGGTCGGCGGCGCATCGAGCAGCGCATAGCCCTGGCCGCGCACATGCGCTTCGATCGCGCGGCGCGCCTCCGCGATCTTCATGCCGGGAACGAGCCTCAGGTCGAATCCCGCGGTCGCCTCGGGATCGATGGCGTTCCGCTGCCCGCCCGAGCCGCCGTAGAGCAGCTGCGTCAGATTGAGCGACGGGCGCAGGATCGACTCGCCGTAGTCGAGCCCGCTTTCGGCCGCGCCGATGCCGGCCGCTGCGAGCATGCCCGGCGTGTCAAAGGCAGACCGCGCGAGCACGAGGGTTTTTTCCGAGGGCGGCGGCGCTTCGAGTCCCGCGATCGTGATGCGGCTGTCCGGCGCGCGCATCGAGGCGATGAGGGCCGCGAGCCTTGCTCCCGGGTTCGGTGCCACATTGCCGTAGTGGCCGGAATGGAGGCTGGTCGCGGGGCCGTACACCGTCAGGCGAAATCCCATGACGCCGCGGGCACCGAGCGCGATTCGCGGCAGCCCGCGCGGATCGATTGGGCCGTCGCCGAAGATCCAGAGATCCGACTTCAATCGCTCCCGATGCGCCGCAAGCGTGCGTGCGAGATTCGGGGAACCCGCTTCCTCCTCGCCCTCGAGGAAGAACTTGAGATTCGCGGACAGCGGAATCTTCGCTGCGGCAAGCGCGTCGATCGCGGCCAGCATCGCGACGATCGGACCCTTGTCGTCGCTCGCGGAGCGCGCGTAGATGCGCGCGTCGTCGGGGAGCGGATACGTCGCATCGGCCCAGTCGACGATCGGGGCGTCCTCCTCCATCCGGCCGGCGCGGAGCACCGGCTCGAAGGGCGGCGTCTTCCAGGCTGCCTCCGGGCCGATCGGCTGTCCGTCGAAGTGCGCATAGAAAAGGAGTGTGCGCGTCGCGCCCGGCACCTCGAGCTCCCCGAGCACGGAAACCGGAGCGCCCGGTACTTCGAGAACCTGGCCCGCGATTCCGCGCTTGCCGAGCATCGTCACCAGGAGGGCGGCGTTTCGCCGGATGTCGGCATCGCTCGTCGCGACGTTCGGAAGCGCCACGAGCTCGCGAAGCTCCGCGATGATCGCTTCCTCGTGCGCGGCGACGTGGGCGGCCGCGGCCGCGAGCGCCCGCGCTTCGTCCGCAAGTACCGGGGTGACGGGCGTCGCCAGAATCGAGCCCGCGATAATCGTCGATGCGTACCTGGAAAACGCCATGACCCGCCACCCCAACGGAATCTTAGCCTGCCCGGAGACCTGTGTTTCAATAGCGGCGCCTGTCACCGACTTGTCACCGGCGCGCGACTGACCCTGAAACTGGCCGGGCACTAGCCTGCCCGCGATTGCCCCCATCGGGCCTGTGGAATGCCTCATGTCCATCGCACTCGACCAGGTCACCAAACGGTATCAATCGCTTCCCGTCGTCAACGACGTCTCGCTCGAGATCGAGCAGGGCGAGTTCCTCGTCCTGCTCGGCCCGAGCGGCAGCGGCAAGAGCACGCTTCTCCGCGCCATCGCGGGTCTCGTCGAGGTCGATCACGGGCGCATTTCGCTCCACGGGCGTGACGTCACAGGCGTCGCGGCCCGCGACCGGGGCGTCGGCTTCGTATTCCAGCATTACGCGCTCTTCCGCCACATGACGGTCGCCGACAACGTCGAATTCGCGCTCCGCGTGCGGCGGATGCGGCGTTCCGACCGCATGGCCCGGCGCGCGGAACTCCTGAAGCTCGTGGCGCTCGAGGACATGGACGAGCGCATGCCCGGTCAGCTTTCGGGCGGACAGCAGCAGCGCGTCGCGGTCGCCCGCGCGCTCGCGCACCGGCCGGAAGTGCTTCTCCTCGACGAGCCCTTCGGCGCCCTGGACGCGAAGGTCCGCGAGGAACTCAGGCGCTCGATCCGCCGGATCCAGCAGGAACTCGGCATCACGACGATCCTCGTGACGCACGACCAGGACGAGGCCTTCGCGATGGCCGACCGGATCGGCGTCATGCACCAGGGCCGCCTGCTCGAAGTCGGCAGCCCCGACAATCTCTACGCGAGCCCGCGCACGCGCTTCGTCGCCACCTTCCTCGGCGCGGCCAACCTGCTGCTCGGTTACCGCAAGCGCAGCCAGCTCAGTTTCGAACGGCCAGGCGGAGAATCGGTGACGCCGCGCGAAATCGTCGCGGTCATCCGCCCCGAGGAAGTCGAGCTCGCGGCCGCCGAGAGCGCCGGCGGCCTCACGCACGTCGGCACCGGCACCGTGGCGGAGCTGCAATTCTCCGGCGCGACGGAGCGGCTTCGCGTGCGCATGCCGATGGAAGGGCCCGTGCCCGCGACACCCGACCGCGAGGGTGCCGACGGCAGCGGATGGCTGCTCGACGCCACGCGCACGTTTCCCGAGCAGCGCGCGAATCCCCTTGCCGTGGGCCAGCGCGTCATCGTCAGCGCGCGGCGCATCCACATGCTGCCGACGCCGATCTCGAGCTTCACCGTCATTGCCCGGGAAGAAGCCGCGGCTGCGGCGCTTCGCGGCACGCCGCTCCTCGTCACGCTTGCGACGCGCATGCAGACCCGGATCACCACGCGCATCGCACGCTCGGGCAGCGCACCGCCCGGCTTGCCGGTTCTCGCCGCCGGCGCGGGCGCGAGCGCGACCGCACTCTGGAATCTCGCGCACGGCGCGAACCAGGTGCTGGTGCTTCCGGTCGGTGCCACGCTGCCGGCGCGGATCGCCGTGCTGCCCGGCGCGGAGGCGAGCCAGGCCGTGCTCGGCGTGGCGGCCAGCCTGCTCCGCCACGTCCCGGCGGAGTCATTGCTTCTTGCGATACACGGCGCGACGACTCCAGAGCGCGAGCGTGCGGCAAGACTTCGCCTGCTCCTCAACGCCCGATCCTGGGCGCTCGCGGAGCATGGGCTCGACATGCGTACGGAACTGCGCTTCGGCGACATGGATGTCGAGCTGGAAAAGGAACTTTCCGTCGAGGCGAACTCGATGCTCGTCCTCGGTCTCGATTCACTCGCGGACAGCGAGACGCTCCGCCTGGCGCCGCTGCTCGAGGGCCCGAAGTTGCGGCCGGTGCTGATCGTGCGCGCTGCCGGAGCTGCCTGATCATGGCCGGCGGCCGCTTTCGCGCGCCGAGCCCGTTGCCCGGTTTCGGGCTGACGTTCGGCTTTACGACGTTCTTCCTGAGCGCGGTCATCCTGCTGCCGCTCGCAGCGCTGGTCATTCGCGCGGCCGGCATCGCGCCCTCGGATCTCGTGGAGATCCTGCTGGACGAGCGGGCGGTCGCCTCATACCGGCTCTCTTTCGGCGCCGCGCTGCTCGCGGCGGCCATCAACGCCGTTTTCGGCTTCATCGTCGCCTGGTCGCTCGTCCGCTACGATTTTCCGGGCCGGCGCCTGCTCGACATGATGATCGACCTTCCATTCGCCCTGCCGACGGCAGTCTCGGGCATCGCGCTCGCGACCGTGTTCTCGCCGACCGGCTGGCTCGGCCAGAAGCTCGCGCTTGCGGGCGTGCAGGTCGCCTACACCTGGCTCGGCGTCGTCGTCGCCCTCGTCCTGATCGGGCTTCCATTCGTCGTGCGCTCGGTTCAGCCGGCGCTGATCGAGGTGCGGCGCGAACTCGAGGACGCCGCCGAGTCGCTCGGCGCCGGCGGCTTCCACGTGTTCCGGCGGATCATCCTGCCGACCGTGCTGCCGGCGCTTGCGACCGGATTCACGCTCGCGTTTGCGCGCGGCATCGGCGAGTACGGCTCGGTCGTGTTCATTTCGGGCAACCTGCCGCTCAAGACCGAGATCACGCCTCTGCTCATCGTCATCAAGCTCGAGCAGTACGACTACGACGGCGCGGCGGCGCTCGGCTTCTTCATGCTCGCCATGTCCTTCGTCATGCTGCTCGCGATCAACCTCGTGCAGGGCTGGGGCCAGCGCCGTCTCGGCCTGGGGACGGCGCGCTGATGGCCGCCGGGGCGAGCTGGACCGCGGAAGGCCGGCGCGCGACGCGCGGCGCGAAGCTTGCGCGCGTCATCCTGCTCGTCATTTCATTCGGGTTTCTCGGTCTCCTTCTGGTCGCGCCGCTCGGTGCCGTGCTCGTGCAGGCGCTCGCAAAAGGGCTCGAGGCCTGGCTCGAGAGCTTCGCCGACCCGGACACGATCGCCTCCATCAAGCTGACGCTCCTGACTGCCGCAATCGTCGTGCCGGCCAACACGCTTTTCGGCATCGCGGCCGCCTGGGCGATCGCGCGCTTCGACTTCCGCGGCAAGAGCCTGCTCGTGACCCTGATCGACCTGCCGTTCGCGGTGTCGCCGGTCATCGCGGGCCTCGTGCTCGTCTTCCTCTTCGGGGTGAACGGCTGGCTCGGCGAATGGCTGCTCGACCACAACCTGTCGATCATCTTTGCGGTGCCGGGCATCGTGCTCGCGACGATCTTCATCTCCTTCCCCTACGTCGCGCGCGAGCTGATTCCGCTGATGCAGCAGCAGGGCAGCGACGAGGAGGTCGCGGCGCTCTCGCTCGGCGCCAGGCCCTTGGATCATGTTTCTCCGCATCACGCTGCCGAAAATCCGCTGGGGCCTGCTCTACGGCGTGATCCTCTGCAATGCCCGCGTCATGGGCGAGTTCGGCGCCGTGTCGGTCGTCTCCGGCCACATCCGCGGCGTCACGAACACGATGCCGCTGCAGGTCGAGATTCTCTACAACGAATACAACTTCGTCGCGGCCTTCGCCGTCGCCTCGCTCCTCGCAATGCTTGCGATCCTCACACTGGTGGCCAAGACTCTGGTGGAATGGCGCTCCGGGACCGGAGGGCACTGAGCTTGCACCCGTTGCTGCGGAACTGGAAAGCCGCTTCCTTGCGGCTCGCCAAGCAATTGAAAGCAGCATTGCGGCGCCTCATCGCGCGGCCGCGCTCGCTCGAACGCCTGCTGCTCTTCACGATCGCGGGCGTCGTCCTGCTCGCGATCGTCGCGATCGCCCTCGCCTCCCTCGGGCTGCTCCGCGACCAGGCCGCGGAACAGGCGCTCTTCCGGGTGCGTGCCGCCGCGCATGCCGCCCGCTACGAGATCCGCCGGGTCGAGGAGGACGCGGTTACCGCCGCGCGGCTCCTCGCGGGCCGCCCGACGCTCGCGCGCCTCGTGCAGGAGGCGAACACGCTGCAACTGCAACTCGTGCTCCGCCGCTTCTGCGACACCGCCGGGCTCGATGCCTGCGCGGTCTTCCACGACACCCGCCTCGTCGCCGCCGCGGGCAGCCCGATCCCCTGGCAGCTTGCGCTCGAAGCCGCGCGCGAACAGGGCGACGGCTTCATGATCTCGAGCCGCGAGCGCGGGCCGCTTGGCGCGCTCGTCGAGATCCCGGGCCTGCCGGGCGGGCGGATCATGACGATCCACAAGCTCGACGAGCGGCTCGCGCGCGAACTCTCGAAGCAGGTCGGCGTCGAAGTGCGCCTCCTGCCCGTGACCGACTGGCTCGAGGCCGTGGAGCCCGCATTCCGTGACCTGCATTCGCAGGCGCTCGCCACCGGCGAAATCGCGGTCGCGCCGATTCCGGCGCGCGGACAGTTCGCGGCAAGCCTGCCGCTCTTCGCCTCGACGGGCGAGGCGATCCTCCTGATCGAGGCGCGGCTGCCTGCAAAGGACGTGGCGGGCGCGGTTTCGAGCTTCGTCCGCCGGCTCGTCTTCGTGACGATCCTGCTCGCGGGACTCGCGCTCTTCGTTTCGCTGCTGCTTGCGCGGCGGATCGGCGCGCCGCTCCAGGCGCTCGCGACATCTGCGGAGCGGCTCGGCCAGGGCGATTTCTCGTCTTCCATTCCCGCGCAGGGAACGCTCGAAGTCGAGGCGCTCGCGCGCACGATGGAAGACATGCGCCGGAACCTCATGGACCTGACCGCGACACTCCGCCACCGCGAGGCCGAAGCCCAGGCGGTGCTGCAAGGCGTCGTCGAGGGCGTTTACGCCGTCGACAGCGAGCGCCGCATCCGCTACCTGAATCCCCAGGCCGCGCGCATGCTCGGCGCGCCCGCGGACTCGCTGATCGGAAAGTTCTGCGGCGACGTGCTCCAGCCGCGCGACGTCAACGGGCGGCGCCCCTGCGACACGAACTGCCCGATCTACACGGCGCGGGACGACGGCAAGGCGCTCTCGACCGAATACATCGAGGCGGGCGGCGTGCCGCGCACCGTCGTCATCACGAGCGCGGCGCCGATCGGCGGCCTTCAGGTACAGGTGATGCGCGATGAGACCGAGCTCGAGGCCGTGCGCCGCGCTCGCGATTCCGTGCTCGCCAACATCTCGCACGAGTTCCGCACGCCGCTGTCGGCGCAGCTCGCCTCCGTCGAACTCATGCTCGACGGCCTCGAGACGATGCCGCGCGAGCGCCTCGGCGAACTCCTCGCATCGCTCCAGCGCGGAACGCTCCGGCTCACGCGTCTCATCGACAACCTGCTCGAGAGCGTGCGTATCGAGTCCGGCCAGCTCGGCATCCGCCGCCAGCAGGTCGCGCTCGCCCAGGTCGTCGAGGACGCCCAGGACCTGATGGCGGGACTGCTGACCCAACGCCGCCAGCGGCTCAAGCTCGACTTGCCGGAAGATCTTCCGGTCATCCTGGGCGACTTGCAGCGCCTCACGCAGGTCGTGACCAACCTGCTCGCCAATGCGAGCAAGTTCGGGCCGGAGGACAGTGAAATCACGATCGGCGCCACGAGCGGGCCGGTGTCGGTGGAACTCTTCGTCGAAGACGCCGGTCCCGGCGCGCCGGAACTCGAGGGTACCTCGATCTTCGAGCGGTTCTATCGCGCGGCCGACCAGGAGCCGGATCCGCGCGGTCTCGGTCTCGGGCTCTGGATCGTCAAGTCCATCGTCGAGCGCCACGGCGGCGAAGTGCGCGCGGCGCGCACGCCGGACGGGCACACCCGGTTTTCGGTGACGCTGCCGATCGGGGGGCCGGCCACATGAAGCTGCTCGTCGTCGACGACGACCCGGACCTGCTCGCGCTCGTCGCGTTCGCGCTGACGAATGCGGGCTACGTCGTCGTCAAGGCCGCCGATACGCACGATGCGATTCGCGTCTTCGACGCCGAACTGCCGAATCTCGTGATCCTGGACATCAATCTGCCCTCGGGCAGCGGATTCGACGTCTGCCGGAACATCCGCGGACGCTCGGAAGTGCCGATCATGATGCTGACCGCACGCGGGGAGGAGGAAGATCTCGTGCGCGCGCTCGAACTCGGCGCCGACGATTACCTGACGAAGCCCTTCAGCCCGCGAACCCTGCTCGCGCGCGTGAAGGCGCTCCTGCGCCGCGCCGGCATCGAGGCCGGGGATACCGTGGAGGCCGGCCGGGTTTCACTCGATCTCGAGTCGCATGCGATCTCCATCGGTGGAGGGCAACCGCTCCGGCTGACACGGCTCGAAACGCGGTTGCTGCAGATCCTGGTCGCACAGGCGGGTCACGTCGTTTCCGCGGAGCGCTTGCTGGCCCATGTCTGGGGCCACCGCGGCAGCGGCGACCGGCAGCTCCTGAAGCAGCTCGTGCACCGGCTCCGCCAGAAACTCGAACGAGATCCCGGCGGAGCCGATCTGCTGCACACCGAATCGGGCGTCGGCTATCGGCTGAAAGCCTGAGGCTTACTTCTTCGTGTAGATGCGGTCGAACACGCCGCCGTCGGCGAAATGCTTTTCCTGGGCCTTCGCCCAACCGCCGAACTCGGCGATCGTGACCATCTTGACCGCGGGGAACTCCTTCGCGTGCCGCTTCGCGACCGCCTCGTCGCGCGGGCGGTAGTAGTGCTTCGCGATGATTTCCTGCGCTGCCGGTGAATACAGGTATTCGAGGTAGCCACGCGCGACGTCCGTCGTCTTGTGCCGGAGCGTCACACGATCCACCACCGCCACCGGTGGCTCCGCAAGTATGCTGATCGACGGCATCACGATGTCGAACTTGTCCTTGCCGAGTTCCTTGGTCGCGAGGTGCGCCTCGTTCTCCCAGGAAATGAACACGTCGCCGATGCCGCGCTGCGCGAAAGTCGTGAGCGAACCGCGCGCGCCCGTATCGAGCACCGGGACATTGCCGTAAAGCTTCCCGAGATAGGCTTCCGCCGACTTTTCCGTGGCAGCGGGCTGCTTGAGCGCCCAGGCGTAGGCCGCCAGGTGGTTCCAGCGCGCACCGCCTGAAGTCTTCGGGTTCGGCGTGATCACCGAAACACCGGGCCTCGCAAGGTCGCCCCAGTCCTTGATCTTCTTGGGGTTGCCCTTGCGCACCAGGAACACGATCGTCGAGGTGTAGGGCGAACTGTTGTTCGGCAGGCGTGCCTGCCAGTTGGCCGGCAGCAACTTGCCCTGCTTCGCGAGCGCGTCGATGTCGTAGGCGAGCGCGAGCGTCACGACGTCGGCCTGCAGGCCGTCGATCACCGTGCGCGCCTGCTTGCCGGAGCCGCCGTGCGACTGCTTGATCTCGATGTCCTGACCGGTCTTCTTCTTCCAGTACGCGACAAAGGCCGTGTTGTAATCGGTGTAGAGCTCGCGCGTCGGGTCGTAGGACACGTTCAGCAGCACCGTTTTTGCAGCCTGGGCGCTGCCGGCGAACGCCGATGCCGCGACGAGGGTCGCGAGCAACCGGCTCCAGGGATTGCGGATTGTCATGTTTCATTTCTCCTGTTCAGAAACCGAGCGCGAGGCGCAACTGAATCGCGTCTTCGTCGCTGCGATCGGCACCGTCGGTGGCACCGCCCTCGAAGGTCGTGTGTTCGTAGTCGAGCAGCCACTTGACGTTTTCGTTCAGGTACCAGTTCAGGCCGACGCCCCAGGAATTCGCCTCGCGCGCCGCCGCGGCCGGATCGGCGAACGAGTCCGCCCCTCCGTCGAACGCGTTGTCGTCGACTGAAAGCGCCTGCACGCGCCCGACCACCTCAAACGCGCCCCAGGTGCCTTCGCCCGGCGAGAAAGTCGTCTTCGGCTTGAAGCCGCGGTACGACGCCTCCTCCCCGGTCAGGAACCAGGAGGCCGCGAGCTGCCAGGCATCGGTATCCACAGTGCCCGTGCGCACGCCGGTCGGTACGACCCGCGATACGTCCTGCGACACTTCCGTGTACTCGCCGATCACGCCAAGGCTGCCCGCATAGTAGTAGAACTGCGGGGCGATGCGAGTGCGCTCGCCGTCCGCGATCGTAAATGTGCTCGTCGCACTGCCGCGATAGCGGAAGAATGTCGACTGGCCCGGCGTGCGGAACGCGGGCAGGAGCGGCTGCGTCGCGTTGCCGGTCTGGTCGGTGTAAGTGCCCGCGATGCCGAAGCCGAGGCCGCGAATCGCAAAGTGGTCGCTCTCGGCGAACGGGTGCGCGAAGAGCCTGAGCGCGTATTCCTTGTCATCGTTGATATCCGCGTCGGTAAACGTCTCGCTGCTCGAACCGTCGTTCGAGCCGTTCAGGAAGGCCGCCTGGTAAGAGAACCGGCCGCCCGCCAGATCGCCGCCGAGCTGGATGCCCATGTCGCGGTTCGGCGCCAGGCTCGTCGGGAAGCCGCGCTGCACCCAGCGCATGTCGTTCGCCGACTGCAGCCGCTCGAGGCCGACCGGCGACTTGAATTTGCCGACCGTCAGCTGAGCAGCGGGCCGGAACCGCGCCGTGACGTAGGCGTCCTGGATCACCGTCCGGCCCTGCCCAAAGTCCGGCATGAACTTGAAGTCGTAAATATCGGCAAATGTACCCTCGATCGTCGGGCGCACGCGGGTTGCCTGGAAACTGTCCACGACGCCGCCCGGGTCTTCGCCCTCCAGGTACCTTCCGTCGAGATGCATCGTGCCGCGCAGGCGCAGCTGATTCTTGCCGTCCGCGGACCTGAGACTGAAGCCCCTTGGCCCCGCGCTCACGACGGGCGTCGCTTCCTTGGCCGCTGTCGCCGCTTCATCCTGGATCTCGAGCTTTCGCTCGAGCACGAGGATCTTCTGTTCCTGTTCCTCCAGGCGACGGAGCAATTCCTCGGTCGTGACCTCGGCTTGCGCCGCGGGCGCCGAAAGCGACAAGGACGCAATGACCGCCGCGCGTAATGGCTTGATGTTCAACATGCTGACTTCCGGACCTCCCGGCTCTGCCTCAGGGTCGAAAGCCATGCTAGGCACGAGCGGTCGTCGCGTCAGTCGCGGGCCGGTAACGATTGGGTTCCAATTCCCGCGCGCAGCCCGAACATTTCAAAAAACGGTAACAGCCCCGCCCCAGAAAACGTAACAACAACGCCCTAGGCTCCACCGGAATTCTCCCGCTACCGGCGCAGGCATTCCCATGTCAGTCATCGACGACGATATCGTCAGCAATTTTTCGGGCAACCCGACGCTTCATGAAGTCATCGCGGCTCGTGTTTCCCGGCGTGGCCTCATCGGCGGCAGCGTCGCAACCGCCGCATTCGCGGCCGCGGGCGGCGTCACCGCACTCCTCGCCGCAGTCCCGGCCTCCGCGCAAGGCAACCGCCACGAACGTTCGTTGCTCGGGTTCGAAGGCATTGCGCCATCGAGCGAGGACGCCGTGATCGTGCCGAAGGGTTACAAGGCGAATGTGTTGATCGCCTGGGGTGACCCCGTCTCGGACGGGCCGGAATTCCGCCAGGACGCCAGCAACACGGCTTTCGAGCAGGAATGGCAGTGGGGCATGCACAACGACGGAGTCGCATACTTTCCGATCGACGGTTCCGAGCACGGCCTGATCGTGCAGAACCACGAATACAGCGACGACGTGCTGCTGTTTCCCGACGGTACCGCGAACTGGAGCCAGGAAAAGACGAACAAGGCGCTTGCGGCGCACGGCGTCGGCATCATCGAAATCGAGAAGAACCGCAACGGAAAGTGGCGCGTGGTCCGTCCCTCGGAGTACGCGCGCCGCATCACGGGCAGCACGCCGATCCGGATCGGCGGTCCGGCCGCCGGCGACCCGCGCCTCAAGACCGCCGCCGATCCGCAGGGCCGGCTGGTACTCGGCACGCTCAACAACTGCGCGATGGGCCACACGCCCTGGGGCACCTACCTTGCCTGCGAGGAGAACTTCAACGGCTACTTCCGCAAGGCCGCAGGCAGTCCGCTGACGCCGCTCGAGCAGCGTTACGGGCTCAGCACGGCAGGCTTCGGCTACAACTGGCACCTGACCGACGCGCGGTTCCGCATCGATCCGGCCGTGTTGCCGGACCAGCCGGATGTTCCGTTCGAACCGAACGAGCCCAACCGCTTCGGGTGGGTGGTCGAGATCGACCCCTTCGACCCCAACCGCACCCCGATCAAGCGCACGGCGCTCGGACGCATGAAGCACGAGGGTGCCTGGTGCCAGGAGGCGCGTGACGGCCGGCTCGTCGTCTACATGGGAGACGATGAGGTGTTCGAATACATCTATCGCTACGTCTCGAGACTGCCCTGGCGTCTGTCGCGCCGGCTGCGGATCAGTCCGCTCGACGACGGTACGCTGTATGTCGCGAAATTCAACGAGGACGGTTCCGGCCGCTGGCTTCCGCTGACACCGAAAAATCCGAAACTCGGGGGTTGGTCGCTCCAGGACATCCTGATCAACACGCGCGGCGCGGCGGACCTCGCCGGCGGCACCCGCATGGACAGGCCGGAATGGATCGATACGTTTCCGGAAGCCTTGACTGCGATCGCGACCCTGACGAACAACAGCTCGCGCGGCCTCGTCGGAATCAACCCGCGCACGGGATTTCCGTTCGACGCGGTCAACGCGAGCAATCCGCGCGCGGGCAATTCCTACGGTCACATCGTGACCTGGTCGTACAGGCGCGACTTCAGCGAACCGGACTTCAAGTGGGATATTTTCGCGCTTGGCGGAGATCCCGAGACGGCGGGCACGACCTCGACGATCGTCGGCGACAAGTACGGCTCCCCGGATGGAATCTATGTCGCCCCGAGCGGCCGGCTCTGGATCCAGACGGACGTGTCGGGCAGCACGATCGGCGCGGGCTCTTATGCCGGCTTCGGCAACAACCAGATGCTCTGCGCCGACCCGAGGACGCGCGAGACCCGCCGCTTCCTGGTCGGGCCTCGCGTAAGCGAGATCACCGGTGTGTTCGTCACGCCCGACGAGCGCACGATGTTCGTCGGTATACAGCACCCGGGCGAGGCGCCGACGGGCGTCAATGATCCCACGGACCCGAAGCGCCACAGCGCCTGGCCAGACGGCCCGGCGGGCGGACGGCCGCGATCGGCACTCGTCGTCATCACCAAGAACGACGGCGGCAAGATCGGCAGCTGAGCCGCCTTACTTGCCGATGCAGAAAGTGGCGAACACCGCGCCGAGCAACGCATCGCTCGAGACTGCGCCCGTGATCTCGCCGAGCGCCTGGTGGGCCTCGCGGAGCTCCTCGGCCACCAGTTCGAACGAAGCACGTTCGCCGAGCCTCGCTTCGGCGAGCTCGAAGAGGCTCTGGGCCCGCCCAAGCGCGTCGAGATGGCGGCGGCGTGCCGACCAGGCGCCGGCCTCGGACTGGTAGCCCGCGGCAGCTTTCAGCTGTTCGCGGAGTTCCGGCAATCCGGCTCGCGTCAGCGCCGATATCGGGAGCGCCGGCTGGTTCTCGAGCGCGGGCACCGGCAGCGCATCCGGCAAATCCGTCTTGTTCCAGACGACGAGTGTCGCGGTGCCCGCGGGGAGCGCGGCCATTTCCGCCGCTTTCAGTCCGCGGGTCGCGTCCACCACGTAGAGCACGAGATCCGCGCGGCTGATCTCCATCCGCGCGCGTCGCAGCCCCTCGATTTCGATCACGTCGTCCGGATCGCGAAGGCCCGCGGTATCGACGACGTGGATCGGCAGGCCGTCCACGTGGATACGCTCGCGCAGAAGATCGCGCGTCGTGCCGGGAATCTCCGTGACGATCGCGGCATCGTGGCCGGCAAGCGCATTGAGGAGACTCGACTTGCCGGCATTCGGCTTGCCGGCGATGACGACGTGCAACCCGTCGCGGAGCGCGCGGCCCTGGCGAACCGTCTCTGCAATCGCCGCGAAGCGCCCATCGATGTCCGCGAGCCGGCCCCGCACTTCTTCGCCTGCAAGAAACTCCGCGTCCTCGTCCGGAAAGTCGATGGCGGCTTCGACGTAGGCCCGCAGCTCAGTCACGCGGTCCGCGAGCTCGCTGACCTCGCTCGAGAAATCGCCGGCGAGCGAGCGGATCGCCGCGCGCGCGGCCTCGGCCGAACCCGCCGCGATAAGGTCGGCGATCGCCTCCGCCTGTACCAGGTCGAGCTTGTCGTTATGAAAGGCGCGCTCGGAGAATTCCCCGGGCCGCGCCAGGCGCGCGCCGAGTTCGATGGCGCGCGCGACCAGGAGATCCATGACGACCGGCCCGCCGTGACCCTGCAATTCGAGCACGTCCTCGCCGGTGTAGGAATTGGGACCGGGGAAATAGAGGGCGAGTCCCGCGTCGATCGTGCCGCCGGCGGCATCCGAGAAAGCGGTGAAGGTCGCGTACCGCGGCTCCGGGAGCGTTCCGAGCATCGCGGTCGCAATCGCGCGTGCCGCAGGCCCGGAAATACGGACGATCCCGATGCCGCCGCGTCCGGGCGGCGTCGCATTCGCGACGATCGTTTCCGATGCGGTCATCCCGGTTTGCGCAGCCCGCGGCGCCAGGCCGGTGCCGCGGCAAGCGCCGCGACGAATTCCCTGCTCCAATGTCCGACGTTGTACTCGTTCAGGCTCTTCATCAGTTCTTCGTGCCGGCTCCTGCGTTCCTGGGGCCGCATTTCCATGGCGCGGTGCATCGCTTCCGCGATTTCCTCGCCATCATAGGGATTCACGAGAAGCGCCGCCTTCATCTGCCGCGCGGCGCCCGCAAAACGGGACAGCACGAGCACTCCGGGATCGGCGGGATCCTGGGCCGCGACGTACTCTTTCGCGACCAGGTTCATGCCGTCGCGCATCGGCGTGACGATGCCGACCCGGCTTGCGCGATAGAGGCCGGCGAGTGTGCGCCTGGGCAGTGCGCGATTGAGATAGTGCACCGGCGTCCAGTCGAAGCGCGCGAAGCGCCCATTGACCCGCGCGGCTTCACGGTCGAGTTCCCGGCGGAACTCGCGATACGACTCCAGGCTGCCGCGGCTGACCGGCGCGACCTGCAGCAGGATCACCTTGCCGTGCGCCTTGGGGTGCCTTTCAAGATAGCGGCCAAAGGCATCCATGCGCCTGAGCAGGCCCTTGCTGTAGTCGAGCCGGTCGACGCCGATGAACTGGTCGCGGCCGCGAAGTACCTTGCGCATGCGTCCGAATTCACGATTGCCGGGCGCGGTGAATGCGTAGCGATGAAACCGCTCGACGTCGATGCCGATCGGAAAGGCGCCGACCACGAGCTCGCGTCCGAAGGCCCTCACCGTGTCCCCCCGCGCGTGGCCGCCATAGGCGCGCCGCACGTGATCCTTGAAACGCCACAGGTCCTCGTCCGTCTGGAAACCCAGCAGGTCGTAGGCGAACAGCGACCGCATCAGCTCTTCGTGCGCCGGCAGCGTCGACAGGATTTCCGTCGGCGGGAACGGCGTGTGGAGGAAGAAGCCGATGCGCTGCCGCACGCTCCGCCGGCGCAACTCCTCGGCGAGCGGCATGAGGTGGAAATCGTGCACCCAGACGAGATCGCGGGGCCGCAGCAGTCTCGCGAGCGCCGCTGCGAACCGCCCGTTTACGCGCCGGTAGGTCTCGAATTGCCGCCGCTCGAATTTCGTGAGGTCGATGCGGAAATGCAGCAACGGCCAGAGGCAGTTGTTGCAGAAGCCGTTGTAGAAGCCATCCAGCTCCGGCTGCGTCAGATCGATCGTCGAAAGCGTCAGGCCCTCGGCTTTCTCGGTGCGCAACCGGGTCTTTCCCGCCGCCGCCGTGCGCCCGCTCCAGCCGAACCACAGGCCGCCGCGCTCGCGGAGCGCGTCGACCAGCGCGACCGCAAGGCCGCCGGCCGCGGCTGCGCCCCTGACCGGACCGACGCGATTCGAAACGGCGACCAGACGATGCGCGCGGCTCACACCAGGTCCTCCCAGCCGGCCGAGAGCCGCGTCGCCGCATTGATGATGCCGACCAGCGAATAGGTCTGCGGATAATTGCCCCAGTGCTCGCCGCTCTCGGGCCCGATGTCCTCCGACAGGAGCCCGACGTGATTGCGGCTCTCGAGCATGTGCCCGAAGAGTTCGCGCGCCTCCTCCGTGCGCCCGAGGCGCGCGAGCGCGTCGATGTACCAGAACGTGCAGATGTTGAAGGCGGTCGTCGGCAGGCCGAAATCGTCGGCCGCCGCATAGCGGAAGAGATGCCGTCCGCGCCGGAGTCGCCGTTCGATCTCGGCGACGGTCCCGACGAAACGCGGATCGTCCGCCGGCAGGAAACCCACCTCCGCCATCAGGAGGAGGCCCGCCTCGACGTCCGTGCCTCCGAAGCTGTCCATGAAACTGCCGCGGCCTGCATCCCAGGCGCGTTGCTCGATGACCCCGCGGATTTCGGCCGCGCGGTCCTGCCAGACGCGCGCGCGGTCCGGCAGCTCGCGGTGCGCGGCGATCCGCGCGAGGCGGTCGCAGGCCGCCCAGCACATGAGCGCGGAAGACGTGTGAACGCGCTCGCGCGTGCGCAGCTCCCACATGCTGGCGTCGGGTGTCGCGTAGACCTTGTAGGCCTGCTCCCCCACGCGCTCGAGACGCACGAAGTCCTGCATCGTCGCGGGCTTCAGCAGGCGGCGGTCGAAGAAGGACTGCGCCGTCGCGAGCACGACGTTGCCGTAGACGTCATGCTGCAGGTGCTCGAAGGCCTGGTTGCCGATCCGCACCGGCTTCATGCCCCGATAGCCCGCGAGCGTCGCAATCTCGCTCTCTGCGAGCCTGCGCTCGAGCGCGATGCCGTAGACCGGCTGCAGGTGGCCGTCCGTCGCCTGGCCGACGATGTTGCCGAGATAGCGCAGGTAATGCTCCATCGTGTCGACTTCGGAAAGCGAATTGAGCGCACGCACGACGAAGAAGGCGTCGCGCAGCCAGCAATAGCGGTAGTCCCAGTTGCGCCCGGTGTCCGCGGCCTCGGGAATGCTCGTCGTCATCGCGGCGACGATCGCGCCCGTTTCCTCGAAGGTGCAGAGCTTCAACGTGATCGCCGCGCGGATGACCGCCTCCTGCCATTCGGGCGGGATCGCGAGCCGGCGCGTCCACTGCCGCCAGTACGCCTCCGTTTCCTCCTGGAACGCCCGCGCCGTCCGCTCGGTGTTTTCCGTGAGCGTTTCGTCGGCGCCCAGCACGAAGGTCGCTGAGTTCTCGAGCAGGAAGGGCGTCTCCGACAGCACGTAGCTCACCGGCGCGTCGGTCGTGAGGCGCAGCACCATGTCCGGGCTCACGTAACGGATGTGATTGCTGCCGTGCGTGATCTCCGGGCGGAGCGCGCCGTAGCCGAAGGACGGCCGGAGCCTCATGCAGATGCGCGGCGTCCCGGCGAGCGCGCGCACGCGGCGCACCAGCGTCTGCGGCCGGAACATGCGTCCATGCCGCTCGTACCGCGGGCAGAAATCGGTGACTTCGATCGCGGAACCGTTCGTGCTGTAGAGGCGCGTGACGAGGACCGCGGTGTTGGCGAGGTATTCCTGCTCGCTCCGTTCGAACCCGCCGAGTTCGATCGACCAGAATCCGCGCGCATCCGGCGCTGCGGACTCGTCGATCAGGGAATGGAACACCGGGTCGCCGTCGAGGCGCGGCAGGCAGCTCCACACGACGCGCGCCTCGCGGTCGATGAGCGCGGAGACGATGCAATTGCCGATGACGCCGAGGCCGAGTGTCGCGGCGGAACTCATCGCGAACTCCCCTGTGCGAGCGCAGCAAGGCTCGCGCGCAACCAGGCGTGAACGTCCTCGACCGCGGCCATGCGGTAGCGGGCCACGCTCGCGCCCGGCCCGACCTTGATGCCGTAGCCGCCGAGTTCGGAGGCTGCGCGGAAGCCATCCTCGTCGGTCACATCGTCGCCGACGAAGACCGGCTGTCGATCCGCGAATGGCGGCTCCGCCGCGAGCGACCGGAGCGCCCCGCCCTTGTCGATCCCGCGCGGCCGCGCCTCGACCACGGCGTGACCCGCGATCACCTCGAATTCCGTCCCGGCGACGAGCTCCCGCATCGCGGCGATGCAGTCATCCGCCCGGGCACGCGCGCGCCGGTAATGCAGCGCGACAGACGGGCCCTTGTCCTCGATGACGATGCAGGGATCGTCGGCAAACCGTTCCCTGAGCCTCCGCGCGAGCGCCCCGGCCTCCGCCGTGGAGTCCGCGCGCGCCGTCGCGCCCGGCCGGTGCCGAAGCTCGAGTCCGTGCAGGCCGGCGCCGGGAAAACGATCCGGCGCAATCAGCGCATCGAGCGAGGCGAGGCTTCGTCCGGTCACGAGCGCCACGGCGCCGCCCAATCGCTCGCGCAAGCCCGCAAGAAGGGCCGGGAGCGATTCATCTACCGTGACGCCGTCCGGATGCGGCGCGAATGTCGCGAGCGTACCGTCGAAATCGAGGTACAACGCAGCGCGCGCCGGCAACAACGGCGGCCGGGCATCCGTGCCGGTGTCCGCCATGTGGACCATTGTACCCGGCAGCGCGGCCTCCCGGCCCGCGCCTCATTCGTGGCGCAGGGCCTCGATCGGATCGAGTCCCGCGGCGCGGCGGGCCGGCCACAGGCCGAACAGCAGGCCGACGCCCGCGCTGAAACCGAAAGCGAGAACGAGCGATTCGAGCGTCACCGCGGTCTGCCAGCCGGCCACGCGCGACAGAAGCGCCGCGGTGCCGATGCCGAGGAGGATTCCCACGATGCCGCCGAAGAGGCAGAGGATCACCGATTCGACCAGGAACTGCCGAAGGATGTTGCCGCGCGTCGCGCCGATCGCCTTGCGGATCCCGATCTCGCGCGTCCGCTCGGTCACGGTGACGAGCATGATGTTCATGATGCCGATGCCTCCGACGACGAGGCTTACGCCCGCTATTCCCGCGAGCAGGAATCCGAGGATCTGCGTCGTCTCCTGCTGGGTCGCCAGAAACTGGCGGCGATCGAGCAGCGCAAAATCATTGTCGCGGCCGGGCAGCAATCGGTGTTCGCGGCGAAGCACGCGTTCGATCTCGACCATTGCCGTCGGAAGGGCCGTGCCCGGCGCCACCTGCGCCGAGATCGTCTGCACCTGGTCCTCGCCGGTGATGCGAAGCCGCGAGGTGCCGAGCGGGATGTAGAGGTCGTCATCCGGATTGCCGTAGCCGAAGGCGCCCTTGCGTCGATAGATGCCGACGACCTCGAACGGAAGGTTTTTCACGATCACGGTCGCGCCGACGAGGCTCGCGGCCGGAACCTGGAGCATCTCCGGCACTTCGCCGCCGAGCACCGCGACGCGCCGGCGGGCCGCTTCGTCGGCGGCCGTGAACATTTGCCCGTGCTGCACCTCGTAACCGTTCACGCGCGCGTGTTCGGGCAGCGTGCCGATCACCTGGATGTTGAGGTTTCTCGCGCCCAGGCGGACTTGTTGCCGCCCGCTCTGTTCCGGCACGACCGCCGCCAGATGCCGCGCGTCGCGCGCGAGCGCTTCGGCATCGTCGACGGTGAGCGTCTGCTGGTCACGCGCCACGCCCTGCATCCAGCGCATGCCGGTCGTGACCGTGAGCACGTCCGCGCCGAGCGCCGCGAGCTGCTCATCGACCGCGCTCGCGGCGCCCCGGCCGAGCGCCAGCATGGCGATCACGGCGGCGACGCCGATGACCACGCCGAGCATCGTGAGCCCTGAGCGGAAGGCGTTGCCGCGCATCGAGTCGAGCGCGAGGCGGACCGTTTCCCAGAATGGCATTCAGCGCGCCTGCGCGGGCGGCTGCCGCGGCGAGTCCTGCGAGGCCGGCCGCTGGTTCAGTCCGGGAATTCCTCCGCGGCGGCTCGCGGTGTCCTGGACCTGCTGCTGGATCTCGACGAGGCTCGCCGTCGGAAGCAGGAGGACGCTTGCGCCTTCAGCAAGCCCGCCCGTGATCTCGACGCGATCGAGATCGGTGATCCCGGTCTCGACCGGTGTCGGCACCTCCTGCCCGCCCTCGACCGCGACGACCCACAGTCCGCGCCCGAGCCCGAACGCGCCCGACCGGCCGCTTGCTTCCGCGCGTGACCGCCGCCCGCGATTCGCGGATGGCGCCGCGATCGAAAGCCGCCGCCGCAGATCCCCGGCATCGATGCCGAGTATCTCCGCCGTCGCGTCGACGTCGCGGGCGGCGCGAAGCGCCATGACCGGGAGCATGAGCACGCCCTCGCGCGAAGCCACGTCGAACACCGCATCGACGTTCATGCCCGGACGCAGCAGTCCCTCGTCGTTGGCGACTCCGATCAGGACGGCGAACAGCGTGACGTTCTGCTCGACCACCGCCTGCGGTTCGATCTTCTCGACAGTCCCGCTGAATTCACGTCCCGGAAAGGCGGCGACCCGGATGCGCGTTGGCACGCCGGTCGATAGCTTGCCAATGTCGGTCTCGTCGACCCGCACGCGTGCGCGTACGCGCGTGAGATCCGCCATCGTGAGCAGGACCGTGCCGCCGCCGACATCCTGCGTCGGCGACGAGATCACCTGGCCGCGTTCGACGAGGCGCGTCAGGATCGTGCCCGACGAAGGCGCGCGCACCTCGGTGTCGTCGAGGGCGATGCGCGCGTTTTCGAGCGCGACACGGGCCGCGACCGCCTGCGAGCGCGTGTTTGCCACTTCGAGTTCGAGCGTCTCGAGTTCCGACTGGTTGATCCAGGCGTTCGCGCGCAATTTCTCGCCGCGCGCGAGCTGGGTCTGCGCGGTGTCCTGCCGCGCTTTCGCGGCATTGACCTCGGCCTCGGCCTGCGCGACGAGATTGCCCGGTGTCCGCCGATCGATGCGCACCAGCGGCGCTCCCGCCTGCACGCTGTCGCCGATCTCGGCGCCCAGTTCCAGGATCTCGCCCGAGGCCTTGGACTTGACCTCGACGGTCGCCACCGGCTCGATCGTGCCAGACGCCTCGACCGTCACCTGCAGATCGCCGCGCACGACCGTCGCCGTCTCGTAGTCGGGCGCGAGCGGCCGGCCGTCTCCGCAGGACGCCAGCAGGATCGCCGCGGCGGCAATCGCCGCGCTGCAACGGCGCCTAATGCAGCGCATCCCCGCCCCCGGTGCTCTGCGTATCACCGATGACCAGACCGTCACGAAGCTGGATCGTTCGGCCGGCGCGCCCGGCGACCCCGCGCTCGTGCGTCACGACCACGATCGTGTTGCCCGCGGCATGCAGCGCATCGAAGAGCGCGAGAATTTCTTCGCCGGTCGCGCTGTCGAGATTTCCCGTCGGCTCATCCGCGAGCAGGAGCGCCGGATCGGTGACGAGCGCGCGGGCGATCGCGACACGCTGGCGCTGGCCGCCGGAGAGTTCCGACGGCCGGTGTCCCGCGCGATCGCCGAGCCCGACGTTTTCGAGCGCGGCCTGCGCGCGACGACGCCGTTCGCCCGCGCCGACGCCGCCGTAAACGAGCGGCATCTCCACGTTCGCAAGCGCCGTCTGCCGCGGCAGCAGCGCAAACGTCTGGAACACGAATCCGATCTCGCGGTTGCGGACGTGCGCGAGTTCCCGGTCCGAGAGCTCGGAGACGAGCCGGCCGTTCAGCCAGTAGCGGCCCGCGTCCGGCGTGTCGAGACAGCCGAGCAGGTTCATCAGCGTCGATTTTCCGCAGCCGGAGGGACCCATGATCGCGACGTACTCGTTGCGGCGCACGACGAGGTCGATGCCGCGGAGCGCGTTGATCGTCGCCTGCCCCATCAGATAGTGACGGCCGAGGGCTTCGGTGCGGATCGTCTCGATCACGGCGGTCAGCCGGTCCGCTGCTTCTTCGCCTCGGCTTCGACGAGTCGGTTGATCTTCCATTGCTGCGCGATCGACAGAAGCGTATTGGTCAGCCAGTACAGCACAAGACCGGCAGGGAACCACAGGAACATGAAGGTCATGATGACCGGCATGAAGGCGAAGACTTTCGCCTGCACGGGATCGGGCGGCGCCGGATTCAGCTTGAACTGCCCGTACATCGCCACGCCCATCAGGATCGGCAGGATGAAATACGGGTCGCGCGAGGAAAGGTCCTGGATCCACCCGAAGAACGGCGCCTGCCGCATCTCGACGCTCTCGAGCAGCACCCAGTAGAACGCCAGGAAAAACGGGATCTGCACGAGCACCGGAAGGCAGCCCGCGACCGGATTGATCTTCTCGCGCTTGTAGAGCTCCATCATTGCGCGCGCCTGGGCCTCGCGATCGTCCTTGTGGCGTTCCTGCACCGCCTTGAGCCGCGGCGCGACGGTCTTCATCTTCGCCATGGACCGCCCGCTCGTCTCCGCCAGCTTGTAGAAGACGAGCTTGATCAGGAAAGTCGTGAAGATGATCGTGAGGCCCCAGTTGCCGACGAATTCGTAGATCTTCGACAGGATCCAGAAGAGCGGCTGCGCGAGGATCGTGAGAAGACCGTAGTCGGCGGTGAGTTCGAGGCGCGGGCCCGCGGCCTTCAGCTGGTCCTGGAGTTTCGGCCCGACGAAAAGCGTCTCGGCAAAGTCGAGTCTGCCCCCGGGGGGCACGGCCCGCGCAGGGCCCACGACGCGCATCATGAAATCGAGGTCCTCGACCCGGAGCCCGTATTGATAGGCCTGGCCCGCCGCGGGCACGACGGCCGCGACGAAATGATGCTGCAGCGCCGCGACCCAGCCGTTCGTAATCGACCGCGAAAGGGCCTGGTCCTCGTCGTCCTCGATGTCGAGCTTCTGATACTTCTCGCCGTCGTAGTACGCCGGCCCGCGGAACGAGTAGGTCTCGGGATCCCACATCGAGCGCTCGTTTCCCTGAGAATGACGCAAGAGCTGTGCGTAGGACGCGAGCGTGACTGGCGCGCTGCCGGCATTCACGACCCGATAGCGCAGATCGACCCTGTAGCCACCGCGATGGAATACGAAAGTCTTCGTGACCGTGAGGCCCGCGCCGTCCGACCAGGTGAGCGGCACTTCGAGCGTGTCGACGCCGGGGGCCAGCCGGAACTCGGTGGCGGCGGCGCCGAAGGGCGCTTTGTGATTCGGCTCGTTGCGGCCGGCTTCCCCGCTCGTCAGGCCCGACTGGAACAGGAACTGCGTGTCCTTCGAGTCGACATTGAAAAGCCGGACCGGCGTGCCCGGCTCGTCCTTGTGCCGCGGATACTGGGTCAGGTCAGCGCGGATCAATTCGCCGCCGGTGAGACTCAGGTCGATATCGAGCACGTCGGTGACGATGCGGACCTTGCCGGGTCCAGCCACCGCCGTGCCCGCGAGCTCCGGCGGCGGCGGCGGCGCGCCAGGGGCGGGCTCGGCCTCGCCCGTAATCGTCGGCAATTCATTCGCGAGCCCGCCAGCCGAAGTTTCCGCACCCGGTGCCGCGACGCTTTCCGCCGCCGGCGTCGCGGCCGGCGCCCTCACCGGCACATAGTCCTTCATCCAGGCGTTGACGTTGAGCCACACCAGGAGAGCAAGGCCAACCCATAAAAGTACGCGCGGCTGATTCATGGCCGGCGTGTCTTCGGAACGGGGTCGTGACCGGCGCCGCCCCAGGGGTGGCAGCGACAGATCCGCTGGAGCGCGAGCGTGCTACCCCGCCAGGCGCCGTGCCGATCGATCGCCTCGAGCGCATAGGTGGAGCAACTCGGGTGAAAGCGGCATTGGTTGCCGAGAAAAGGGACTCAGGAACCACCGGTAGAGGTGGATCGGCGCTTTCAACAGGTTTTTCACCCGCGGCTTCCGATCTTGAGCCACAGGCCGGCAAGGCTCGCGAAGATCTCGCGATTCGGAGCCGCGGCGGCGGCTGCGCGCGCAGTCACCAGCAAATCCATCGCGGGCATCTCCTGTCGGTGCATCCGGAACGATTCGCGAATCACGCGGCGAAGGCGATTGCGGTTGACGGAATTGCGGGCTGTGCGGATGCCGACGGCCATGCCGAGTCGCGCCTGTTTCGCGTCATTGTCGACACATTGAATGACAAACAGTGCATCGGAATGCCGCTCGCGAGCCTTCCGTGCGCGATCGAAATCGGCGGCGGAGTGGAGTTTCTGACCGGCTCGCAGTCCGTAACGCCGGGACGTAATTTCACTCGTCAGCGTTTTTCGGTAACGGCGAGGCGCTTGCGGCCTTTCGCCCGTCGACGCTTCAGAACCTGGCGGCCTTTCTTCGTGGCCATGCGAGCACGGAACCCGTGCGTGCGCTTGCGCTTGATCTTGCTCGGCTGGTAGGTGCGCTTCGTGGCCATGATCCCAAACCTTTGAAATTAAAGGGACTACAGATGTCGGCAAAGGGCGGCAAGGTTACGGAGCCGGTCCATTCCTGTCAACCACAAGGGCTGTGGATAACTCTGGCGCGGCGGCGTTTGCGGCCGTAGACTCTGGCCCGTTCCGGCGTCGGATTTATAAAACGGGGATCCGCTCGTGCAGGGCTCGCTTTGGCATCAGTGTCTCTCGCATCTCGAGAAAGAGGTGCCGGAGCAGCAATTCAATACCTGGGTCCGGCCCCTGCAGGCCGTCGAACGCGATGGCGCGCTTCACCTGCTCGCCCCGAATCGCTTCGTCGTCAGCTGGATCGAGAAAAATCTCTACGGGCGCATCGCGGAACTCGTCGGCACCGGCGGAAATGGCGCGAGTCTCCGGGTCACCCTCGAGGTCGGTTCGCGCCGGATCGAGCCGCCCCCGCCCGAATCGCCGGCTGTTCCCGCCCCCGTTGCCCAGACGCGGGCGCCTCCGCAGGTTGGCGGCCGATTCAACCCGGATTTCACCTTCGCGACCTTCGTCGAGGGCAAGAGCAATCAGCTCGCGCGCGCCGCCGCCATGCAGGTCGGCGAGAATCCGGGCCGCGCCTACAACCCGCTTTTCATCTACGGCGGCGTCGGACTCGGCAAGACCCACCTGATGCACGCCGTCGGCAACCTGATGCGCCAGCGAAATCCGGCCGCGCGCATTGCCTACGTCCACAGCGAGCGCTTCGTCAGCGAAATGGTCCGGGCGCTTCAGCACAATACGATCGCAGAGTTCAAACAGACTTACCGCACGCTCGATGCGCTCCTGATCGACGACATCCAGTTCTTCGCCGGCAAGGACCGGTCGCAGGAAGAGTTCTTCCACACGTTCAACGCGCTTTTCGAGGGCCAGCAACAGATCATCCTGTCCTGCGACCGCTATCCGAAGGAGGTCACCGGCCTCGAGGAGCGGCTGAAATCCCGTTTCGGCTGGGGGCTCACGGTCGCGATCGAGCCGCCGGAACTCGAAACCTGCGTCGCGATCCTGATGGCCAAGTCCCAGGCCGCGGGCGGCGATTTACCTGAAGAAACGGCCTTTTTCATCGCAAAACGCATCCGCTCCAACGTCCGCGAGCTCGAGGGGGCGCTGCGCCGCGTGCTCGCCACGTCGCGCTTTACCGGGCGCCCCGTCACCCTCGAACTCGCCCGCGAGGCGCTCAAGGATCTTCTTGCCGCACAGGAACGGCTCGTCACGATCGAGAACATCCAGAAGACCGTGGCCGAGTACTACAAGATCCGTGTCGCGGATCTCCTCTCGAAGCGCCGCAGCCGGTCCATCGCCAGGCCGCGCCAGGTCGCGATGGCGCTCGCGCGCGAACTCACCAATCACAGCCTTCCGGAAATCGGCGACGCCTTCGGCGGTCGCGATCATACGACCGTCATGCACGCCTGCGACCGCATCAAGAATCTCCGTGAAACCGAGCGCCGCGCCACCGAGGACTATCTCAACCTCCTGAGAATCCTGACCAACTGATGTGGATAATGTGTGGAGCGCCGTGGAGCATTTTTCGCTCCACAGCGATTCCACAGGGGTAGCATAGGAAGGACGCGGTCGGGACACGGGGTTGTACTTCGCGCAAGCCGTTCTCACCTGTCGCTTTTCCGTGGTTTTCCACCGAAAATGCGCTGCTCTGTAACTGCTATAGCTATAAGAAACATGATTCCTGTTAGATCTGAAGATCGGTCAATCACCCCGGGTGCACAGATGAAATTCAGCGCCGAACGCGAAAGCCTGCTCGCTGCCCTGCAATCGGTCATCGGAGTCGTGGAACGCCGGCAGACCATGCCGATCCTCGCAAATCTTCTGTTGTCCGCAGAGCAGGGTAAGCTTTCGGTGACGGCGACCGACCTCGAGGTCGAGCTCGTCGCAAGCGCTGCGATCAAATCTGGCGCAGATGGCCGGCTCACACTGCCGGGCCGGAAACTGCTCGATATCTGCCGATCCTTGCCGGAAGGCGCGACCCTCACTGCCGCCCAGGATGGCGACCGGGTGACACTCAAGGCGGGGAAAAGCCGCTTCGTACTCGCCACCCTCCCCGCCGCGGATTTCCCGGTCATCGATGAACTCGCGCAGCAGCAAGTCCTGAAGCTTGCACAAGCCGACCTCCGGCGACTGCTGGACAAGACCCACTTCTCGATGGCGCAGCAGGACGTTCGCTATTACTTGAATGGAATGTTGCTGGAAACGGACGGGAAAATGCTGCGAACGGTCGCGACTGACGGCCATCGTCTGGCATTGTGCGAAATGGATCTGCCGTCCAAGAGCGGCAATCAGCAGGTCATCATTCCACGCAAAGGCGTGCTGGAATTGCAGCGTCTGCTCGGGACCGAGGGCGATGTCGCCATCACGATTGGAAGCAATCACATTCGCGCGGAGATCGGCGACGTTCGCTTCACTTCGAAGCTGATCGATGGCAGATTCCCGGAGTACAGTCGCGTCATTCCGGCTGCACCGCCGAAAGCGGTCGTCGCCGATCGTGAAGTCCTGCGTGCGGCCCTTCAACGGACCTCCATACTCGCGAACGAGAAATACAGAGGAATCCGCCTCGCGCTGAAGAAGAACTCGCTGACGCTTCAGGCCCACAACCCGGAACAGGAAGAAGCCGAGGAACAGGTCGAGGTGAACTACAAGGGCGACGAACTCGAGGTGGGCTTTAACGTCGGCTATCTGCTGGACGCCCTTGCGGCCATCGACGGCAATGAGGTCGAAATCGGCGTGACGGATGGAAACTCGAGCTGCCTGGTGCGCGCGCCCGGGGCGACGAGTGCCCGGTATGTCGTGATGCCGATGCGGCTCTAAGGGCTCCATGCCCCTCGGCTGGTTTCGCGCCGAGAATTTTCGCTGCCTGTCGGGTGTCGAGCTGGAACTCGATCCAGGCGCCAACCTGTTTGTCGGCCCGAACGCTTCGGGCAAAACGAGCCTTCTCGAGGCCGCGTTTTTTCTGAGCCGCGGGCGGTCCTTTCGCAGCCGCCGGCGGGATGCCCTGATCCGCCATGGAGAAGACGCGTTTGTGCTGACGGGCCAAAGTCTCGCGGCACCCGCTCCGTCTGTGCTCGGCGTGCGCGCCGGCCGAGCCGGCACCGAGTGGCATGTCGGCGGCGCGGTCGCGTCCGGCATCGCCGACCTGGCGGAACAGTTCGCCGCCCAGGTCATCGATCCCGAAGTCCACAAGTTGTTGGAGGAAGGCCCGGGCCGCCGCCGCCGATTCCTCGACTGGGGCGTGTTCCACGTGGAACCACTATTTCTCCCGACCTGGCGCCGATACCACCAGGCCTTGAGGCAGCGGAATGCTGCGCTCAAGCAGGATGGCAGCGACGACGACCTGGCCGCGTGGGAGCAAGAGCTCGGGGCGAATGGCGAGGCGCTGGCGCGACAACGGGAATCCTATCTGGCCCGGATCGCGGGGCCGCTTGCCGAAATCGGAGGATCCCTGCTCGATCGCCCGATCACACTCGTCCATCAGGCCGGCTGGGATTCGAACCGGTCCTTGCTCGAGGTTCTGCGCGCCGACCGCCGACGCGACCGCCGCTACCGCGCGACGCAAGCCGGCCCTCATCGCGGGGATGTCACCGTGCAGGTCGATGGACGCGCGGCCAAGGACCACGTGTCTCGCGGCCAGCAGAAGCTTGTCGCGGCCGGACTCATGCTGGCCCAGCTCGAAGTTCAGGAGCAGGAAAAGCCGGGACGTTCTGCCTTGTTGCTCGACGATCCCGCAGCGGAACTGGACCATGCAAATCTCGGGCGGCTGATGCAGATCGTGCAGCGGATGCCCGGGCAGCTCTGGGTCACGTCACTGCGCGCCGACATCGATGGACTGCCGCGCGACGCCCGAATGTTCCACGTGGAACATGGTCGCATTTCGCGGCAGTTGTGAGATTTTAACGTCACGATAACCGCATGATCGACACTTTTAGGAACTTATAGGCGCATGATCGCTGCAAACAGATCTGCGGCGATCGAAAACACGCGTCCAAGTTGCATTCGGCGTTCATCGTCGGCATTTGCGGTTCGGAATTTCTGGGCGCGCCGCGCGACGGATTCGCAGCGCTTGCGCGCGCGTGAGTTTGCGGAAATGGCGTTCACTCGCCGCGGGCCGAAGGCATAGACTCGATCGCCTTCTTTTTCCGCGGATTTCAAACGATGCGTACGTCGCGAATATTTCTCGCACTTCTGCTGCTTTGCGGTTGTGAGCGCGGAGTCGACACGGCCGATCAAGCCGCGACGCCCGCGAGGAGTCCCGCAGTCAGCGAGCGCTGGCAATATCCGCGGGAGCGCCTGGTCGACGGTCGGCGAGTGATCGTTCACGCGCCGCAAATAAGAAGCTGGGACAACTTCGAGCATTTCACCGCGCAGGTTGCGATCGAATTCCTCGAGAAGGACGTGGCGGCGCGTTACGGCGCCGTCGAACTTTCCGGCGACACCGTCGTCGATCTCGACGAGCGGCTCGTGAAAATGGCCAAACCCAAAGTCGATCGCGTGACATTCACGGACGTCGGGTCTTCACCCGAACAGGAGAGCCGGATCCGGGCCGCCGTCGAGCGCGAGCCGCTCGAAATGCCGCTCGATGTGTTCCTGTTTCACCTCGCGGACGGCGTGATCGAAACGCCGCCGCCTGCCGGATTCAATTCCGATGCGCCGCCGATATTCGTCGTGGAAACGCCGACCTTTCTGCTGTTCATCAACGGCGAGCCGGTTGCAGCGCCGATCGGCGAGACCGGCATCGAGACGATCGTCAATGCGAATTTCCCGACGTTTCGCGACAAGGCGAGCGGCACGTATTACCTGCTGAGCGGGAAATTCCGTTATTCCGCGGCAAGACCGGAAGGCCCCTGGAGTGCGGTGAAGGAGCTGCCCGCGGGCTTCGCGAAGATTCCCCCGAAAGGCGAGACGGCCTCGATCGCCGCGGTGGTTGCGACGCCGCCAGCCGCGGGTCTTGCGCCGCGCGTCATCGCGACGAAAAAACCCGCGGAGATCGTCGTGCTCGACGGCAAGGCCGTCGAAGGGGAAATTCCGGGCACCGGCGGACTCGCGCGGATCACGAACACCGAAAGCCCGCTGTTCAAGCTGAAGGACAAGTATTACCTGCTGGTCTCGGGCCGCTGGTTTTCGACCTCGTATCTGCTGACAGGCCCGTGGAAATTCACTCAGCCGCTGCCGGAGGCGTTCGCGAATATTCCGGCGGATCACGCGGCGGCGGATGTGCGCGCCTCAGTGCCCGGCACGCTCGAGGCACGCCGCGCCGCGCTCGAGGCGCAGCTGCCCGTGAAAAAGCAGGTCAAGGCGGGCGCGGCACCCAAGGTTGCCGTGAGCTATGCGGGCGATCCGAAGTTCGAGCCGATTCCGGAAACGGAAGTTGCGCGCGCCGTCAATACGAATCTCGACATCATCGAGCACGCGGGCAAGTACTACCTCTGCTACGAAGGCGTCTGGTACGTCGCGTCGAGTCCGACCGGGCCGTGGGCCGCGACGGCCGACGTGCCATCGGCGATCTACCAGATTCCGCCGAGCTCGCCTTCCTATCCGGTCACCCAGGTCACGGTGCAGCCAGGCGCGTCGAGCACGACCGTCGTTTACTCGTATCCGCCGTCGTACAGCACGGGCGTGTTCGTCGCGTATGGCGTCGCGTATTACGGCACGGGCTGGTATTACCCGCCGTACGCCTATGGCGGTTATTACTACCCGTACTACGGCGGATCGTACGGCCATGGCAGCTGGTACAACCCGAACACGGGTGGTTATGGATCGCGGTCGGTGTACTACGGCCCGTATGGCGGCTACAGCTACAGCCAGGGCTACAACCCGACGACGGGCCGCTACGGCGCCGTCGAAACCGCGTGGGACGGAGACGAATGGGCAAGCTCCGGCGCGACTTACAATCCGCGCACCGGCATCAGCACGCAGACCGACCGGTATTACTCCGAAGACTCCAACAAGATGAAGATGGAGCGCACCGTCGAAGGCCCGCGCGGCAACGAAATGGATGTCACGCGCAAGACGGATTTCGACGAGGGCACCAGCACGACGACACGCGAGGGCGAGCGCGGCGGAAGTTCCGAAGTCACGCGCGAGCGCAATGCCGACGGGAGCATTTCCAAATCGGGCTCGGTCGAAACCGCGGGCGGCAAGTCCGCGACGATCGAAGGTGAGCGCCAGGGCAACCGGAGCTCGACGACGATCACGGGCGAGGGCGGCGGCACCGGAACGGTCGATCGTGAGCGCAATGCCGATGGCAGCGTTTCCCGCGAAGGAAGTTTTTCCAAAGACGGCCAGACGATCGACACGGAAACGCAACGGGACGGAAACCGCAGCGTGACGAAAGCCGAGGGCAGCGGCGGCGGCCAGGCCATTTCCGCATCGGGCGGCATCGGCGACCGCACGACGATCGCCGAGAGCGGGAGCGGCGACCTGTACGCAGGCCATGACGGCGACGTCTATCGCAAGACCGACGACGGATGGCAGAAACGCGAAGAGGGCGGCTGGCAGGACATGCAGACGCCCGATCGGCCGAATGCCGGCGAGGATGGCGGCAACTTCTCGCGCGAGCAGTTCGACGCCGCGTCACGCGACGCCGCGCACGCACGGCCCGCCGATACCGGTGGCGGCCAGTTCGGCGACCGGGCTGCGCAGACGGGCGCGGCCGATACGCCGCGCTACGGCGGCACGGGAAGTCTGGGCGGCACGGGCGCGACCGCCGGCCAGTACGGGCAGCGTGGGCAGAATTCCGGCGGGAATTACAGCCAGCTCAATCGCGATGCCGCCGCGCGCAGCGGCGGAAACCAGAGTTACCAGAATCGCCGCAGCTATCAACGGCCGGCCGGCGGCATGCAACGCCAGCCACGGGCCATGCCGCGGCGGCGATGACTAACGGGCACCACAGGAGTTTTTTCACATGAACAAGATCCATGTCGGCGGGCTGTGTGCCCTGTTGTGTTTGCTGGCCACGACTGCGACAGGCCAGGCACCCGAGAACTGGGACGGCCTCGTCGAGATCAAGCCGAAGCGGGTCGACGCCGCGTACGTACTGCCGGGCGCGGATTTTCGTCCGTATACGAAACTGATGTTCGATCCAGTCGAAGTCGCGTTCAAAAAGGACTGGCAGAAGAACTACAACCGCGATGCGTCGACGCTATCCCAGCGCTTGTCGGAGGAAGACATCCAGAAGATCGCGGGCGCCGCGCGCGAGGGTTTTGCCGAAGTGTTCAACGAGGCATTCAAGGCCAAAGGCCTCGAGATCGTTACGGCGCCAGGCCCCGACGTGCTGCGCATCCGTCCGGGCGTGATCGATCTTTACCTCACTGCGCCCGATACAATGACCGCCTCGCGCTCCCGCACGTACACCACCGAAGCTGGCGAGGCGACGCTCTTCATCGAGGTTCGTGACTCGACGACCGGCGCACTGCTCGGTCGTGCCCTCGACAGGCGCGCGACGCGGAACAGCGGCCGCGTGTCGATCAGCAACAGCGTGACGAACACAAGCGACTTTCGCGCGCTCTTCAAGCAATGGGCGGAGATCTGCATCAAGGGGTTTGAAGACCTCCACGCGATGTCGCCCGTGCCCCAGGACCTGAAACCCGGACAAAAGCTGCAGCCGTGAAACACACGCAACCAAACAGGTTCCTGACGGAGGCGGCCGGCGCGACGGCGCTTTTGCTCGTTAGCGCGAGCGCTCACGCTGACAGCGGGGATGCGGACTGGCTTGCGATCGCCTACCTCTGGGGCTCGGGCATCACCATCGATGCGTAGGATGCGAGCGCCGGCGTCGATTTCGAGGATCTCATCGACGACCTGGAAATGGCATTCATGGGGCACGTGGAAATGCAGGGCGACAGCTTCGGCGGCTTCGTCGACGTCGTCTTCGTGGGTGTGGGCGACAACGAATCGCGCACGAATTTCGATATCAATACCGACAACGATACGACCGCCATGGACATCGCCCTGGTCTGGAGCCCGGGCGCGGAACGCATGACGGGGTTCGAGTTGTACGGCGGCCTGCGTTACGTCGACAACGACTTTCACGTCGTCGCCGATCCGGTGCCGCCGGCCTTGCCGACGCTCGAGGGCGGAAGCGACAAGAGTTACACCGACGCCCTATTTGGCGTGCGCTACAGCGCGCCGCTGTCGGAACATTGGCGGGCGACATTGATCGGAGACCTTTCCGGCGGTGACACCGAAGGGACATTCAGCATTGGTGCCTACGTCGGCTACCGGACGGGCCGGCACCACTTCATCGGCGGCTATAAGCACCTTGAAATGGACCTGGAATCGGGTGGCGGAACGGAACTTACGGTGACCATGACGGGACCCGTGATTGCCTACGGCTTCAGCTTCTGACCGAGGGGTCCCGGCTAGCGGCAAGCAACTGAAAAACAAAGTAAAAACCGGATTTTTCTGGTAGAATTTCCGGATCATGCAGGCAGGCCCGGATACCCCCCGAAACGACGCCTACGACTCCACTAAAATCAAGGTGTTGAAAGGGCTCGAGGCCGTCCGCAAACGGCCCGGCATGTACATCGGCGATACCGATGACGGCACCGGCCTGCACCACATGGTTTTCGAGGTCGTCGACAACTCGATCGACGAGGCGCTCGGCGGTTATTGCGACCGCATCGTCGTGACGATCCACGCGGACGAATCCGTGACCGTGACCGACAACGGCCGCGGCATTCCGACCGACATCCACCAGGAAGAACAGCGCTCGGCCGCCGAAGTCATCATGACCGTGCTGCACGCCGGCGGGAAATTCGACGACAACTCGTACAAGGTCGCCGGCGGCCTGCACGGCGTCGGCGTCTCGGTCGTCAATGCACTGTCGGGCGCACTGACGCTCACGATCGCCCGCGACGGCAAGCTGCACCGGCAGCAATACAAGATGGGCGAGCCCCAGGGCCCGCTCACCGTGGTCGGCACGACGACCGAGCGCGGGACCACCATCCGCTTCAAGCCCAGCAACACGATTTTCACCAACACGACATTCTCGTATGACTGGCTCGCGAAGCGCCTGCGGGAACTCTCCTTCCTGAATTCGGGCGTGCGCATCGAGCTCATCGACGAGCGCGAGGACAAGAACGACGTGTTCGAGCACCAGGGTGGCGTCAGCGCCTTCGTGCAGTACCTGAACCGCAGCCGCACGGCCATCCACCCGAACATCTTCTATTTCAATGGCCAGGAAGGTCCGATTTCGGTCGAGGTCGCGGCGCAGTGGAACGATTCCTACCAGGAGTCGATGTACTGCTACACGAACAACATCCCGCAAAAGGACGGCGGCACGCACCTTGCGGGCTTCCGCGCGGCGCTCACCCGCAAGATCAACGATTTCATCGAGAAAGAAGGCCTCGCGAAGCGCGAAAATGTCTCGCTCACGGGCGACGACGCGCGCGAGGGCATGACCGCGATTCTCTCGATCAAGATGCCCGACCCGAAGTTCTCCTCGCAGACCAAGGACAAGCTGGTCTCGTCCGAGGTGAAGGGGGCGGTCGAGTCGGTGGTCGCGCAGAAACTCGGTGAATTCCTGCTCGAGCGCCCCGCGGACGCCAAGTCGATCTGCCTCAAGATCATCGACGCTGCGCGTGCGCGCGAAGCGGCGCGGAAAGCCCGCGAAATGACGCGCCGGAAGGGCGCGCTCGACTCTTCGGGTCTGCCGGGCAAGCTCGCCGACTGCCAGGAGAAGGATCCGGGCAAGTGCGAGATCTTCCTGGTCGAGGGCGAGTCCGCCGGCGGCTCGACCAAGCAGGGGCGCGACCGGCGCACGCAGGCCGTCCTGCCGCTCAAGGGCAAGATCCTGAACGTCGAGAAGGCCCGTTTCGACAAGATGCTGTCGTCGCAGGAAGTCGTGACGCTCATCAGCGCGCTCGGCACCGGCATCGGCCCCGGCGATTTCGACGTGGCGAAGCTGCGGTACCACAGAATTATTCTGATGTGCGATGCGGACGTCGATGGAAGCCATATCCGTACGCTGCTGCTGACGTTTTTCTATCGCCAGATGCCCGAACTGATCGAGCGCGGGCACATCTACATCGCCCAGCCGCCGCTCTTCAAGATCAAGCGCGGCAAGCAGGAGATGTACGTGAAGGACGAGGCGGAGCTCGACCAGCTCCTGCTCACGAGCGCGCTCGACGATGCGGCGCTCTACGTGAATCCCGAGGCCCCGCCACTGTCAGGCTCCGGGCTCGAGATGCTTGCGCGGCAGTACATGGAAGTGAAGGCGATCATCGGGCGCTGGTCGCGCCGCTACGACCGCCGCCTCCTCGAACAGCTGCTCGCGATGCGGACCGTGGGCGAACAGCAGTTCTCGGATGCCGCCTGGCTCGAGGGCTGGGCCAGGGAACTCGAGGCGCGGCTCAACGCCGATGGCAGCCTCGTTCACAGCTACAGGCTTTCCGTGCGCCGGAACGAGGAGGGCGAGCCCGACCGTGTGGACGTCGCGCGCACCGAGCACGGCGTCACGACCGAAAAGCACCTGCAGCCCGAATTCTTCGAATCGGCGGAGTATGGTCGCATCGCCGAACTCGGGACGACCTTGAACGACTTCATCAGCGCAGGCGCCTACGTCGCCCGCGGCGAGGAGCGCCAGGACATTTCCGCTTTCCCGGAGGCCATGAGCTGGCTTCTCGATCAGGCGCGCAAGGGACAGGCGATCCAGCGCTACAAGGGACTCGGCGAAATGAATCCCGGGCAGCTCTGGGAAACGACGATCAACCCGGAAGTCCGGCGCCTGCTCCAGGTGCGGGTCGAAGACGCGGTTGCCGCGGACGACATCTTCACGACGCTGATGGGCGACGCGGTCGAGCCGCGGCGCGAGTTCATCGAGAAGAACGCGCTCTACGTGACCAATCTCGACGTCTGAAACCCGCGCCGGTCAGCCGCTAAAGCTTGGATCGGATGCTCATACCCATCAGGAAAGCGGGCATTCATCGTTATGTTCCGGACCGCGCGGCGACGCGACTGAGGCTGTGCATCGTTCCCTCGATCCAGCGCTGAACCTCGAGATTCAATTCGCGTGGATCGCGCCCGGCGGCCTCGATCGACGGCCCGATCACAACGCGTATCAGCCCGGGTTTTTTGAGGAGACCGCGCCGCGGCCAGTAGTCGCCCGCGTTGTGCGCGACGGGCACGAGTTTCACTCCGGCCTGCGAGGCGAGTAGCGCGCCCGACATTCCGTACTTGCGTGTCTCGCCCGGCGCCATCCGCGTGCCCTCGGGAAAGATCAGAACCCAGATACCGGCGGCGAGCCGATCGCGCCCCTGGTCGAGCACCTGATTGACGGCGCGGTGACCGGCGCCGCGATCGATGGCGATGCACTTCATCAGCCAGGTCGCCCAGCCGACGAGCGGGATCCAGAGGATCTCCCGTTTGAGCACCCAGGCCTGCGGAGGGAACACGATCATCTGCGCCATCGTTTCCCAGGTGGATGTGTGCTTCCACATCGTGACGTGCGCGCCCTCGCGCGGGATGTGTTCGCGACCTTCGACGATCCACTCGAGCCCGCAGAGAAATTTCGCGAGCCAGATGTTCGTGTTCGCCCAGGCGCGCGCGAGGCCGTAGCGCTGCCGGAACGGGAGCCATCCGAGGAGCACGATCACGAGGCCGAACGCGAGCGAATCGAGGAACAGAATCGTCGTGTAAATGACGGACGCGAGCCACTGGAGAACGGCGATTTTTCGCCAGGGCACGACCGTTTCGACTGTCCTTGCCGAAGTTTCCCGGTTCATCAATCAGCTGCGCCGGAATGGGATGCTTAAAGACATCCGGAAGACAGCCTGTTCAGCCCGGCAGGCGGGACAAATTCACGATGTGGAGGAAGAGGCGCTGAAGCGCCGCGAGCAGCGCCAGGCGATTCGCGCGCACGCGCACGTCTTCCGCCATCACGAGCACCTGATCGAAGAAGGCATCGACAGCCGGGCGCAGCGATGCGAGACGCGCCAGCGCTTCGGCATAACGGCGCGCGGTGACGAGACGCTCGACGTCCTGGCGGAGCTCCTCGACCGCCGTCGCGAGCTGGCGCTCATTTGCATCGGTGAGCAGTCCCGGATCGACGCGCGGGCTTGGTTGTTCGCCCGCCTTCCGCAGGATGTTGGCGATGCGCTTGTTGGCTGCGGTGAGTCCGGCGGCATCCGGCAGCTGGAGAAAACTTGCGAGCGCCCGGAGCCGATCGTCGAAGTCGAGCGGCGACACCGGCCGCGTATCGAGGACGGCATCGAACATCTCGCTCGTGATACCGCCCGTGCCCTCGAGATACCACGCGCGCAGCCGCTCCATCGTGTACCCGTAGATCTCGTCCGCCAGACCCTCGGGGGGCGGCTTGCCTCCGAGCCGCGAGAGATCGGCGCCGACCGAATCGAGGGCCGTGCGGATCAGCTCGCGAAGATCGAGGCCGATGCCGGTTTCGATCAGGATCCGGAGCACGCCGAGCGCCGCGCGGCGCAGCCCATACGGGTCCTTCGTCCCGGTTGGCTTCTGGCCGATGGCGAAGATGCCGACGACCGTGTCGAGCTTGTCTGCGACGGCGAGGGCGAGGCCGGCCCCGGTCGCCGGGAGCGAATCGCCCGCGAAGCGGGGCAGGTACTGCTCGGCAAGGGCATCGGCGACCGCCTCGGGTTCGCCGTCGTTCAGTGCGTAGTAGCGGCCCATGACCCCCTGGAGCTCGGGGAACTCCCCGACCATCGCGGTCAGGAGATCGCATTTCGCGAGTTCCGCGGCGCGCTGGGCCGCGGCCGGATCCTGGCCTGCGACCTGGGCGATCTGCGCGGCGAGGGCGGTGATGCGCGCCGTCTTGTCGGCGAGCGTGCCGAGCTGGGCCTGGAACGTGACGCTTGCGAGCGCTTCGCGCCGCGAGGCGAGGGTCGTTTTCCGGTCGGCGGCGTAGAAGAACGCGGCATCCGCGAGCCGGGGCCGGACCACGCGCTCGTTGCCGGCGCGGACCTGCGGCGGATCCCGGCTTTCGATATTGGCGACTGCGATGAAGCGCGGCAGGAGCTGCCCGTCCTTCGCACGCACCGGGAAGTAGCGCTGGTGGTCCTGCATCGTCGCGACGAGCACTTCCGGCGGGAGATCGAGAAAGCGCGGTTCGAAATGGCCCGCCATCGGCACCGGCCACTCGGTCAGCGACGTCACCTCGTCGAGCACCGCAGGATCGATGACGGCGGTGCCGCCCTCGGCTTCGGCCGCGGCGACGACCCCCGCACGAATGCGCTCGCGGCGCACCTCGAAATCGGCGAGCACATGACCGCGGCGCTCGAGCGAGGCGAGGTAACCGCCGGGCGAGCGCAGCGCAATCGGCTTCGGCGCGTGGAATCGATGGCCGCGTGTCATCCGGCCGGCCGGCAGGCCGAGGATTTCGCCCGGGACGACAGCGTCGCCGTGCAGCAGGACGACCCAGTGGACGGGGCGGACGAATTGCGCCGTGCCCGCGCCCCAGCGCATGCGCCGCGCGATCGGCAGTTGATCGAGCGCGGCCTGCACGACGCCCGGCAGGAGCTCAGCGGCGCGAACGCCGGGCCGGGTCAGCTTGCAGAAGAGGAATTCGCCCTTGGCGTCGTTGATTCGCGTCAGTTCGTCGACGGCGACACCGCAGGATTCGGCAAAAGCCTTCGCCGCGCGCGTCGGCTGACCGGAAGAGTCGAATGCCGCGGAGACCGGAGGGCCGCGCCGCTCGACACGCTGCTCGGGCTGGCGATCGAGCAGTTTTTGCACGATCACGGCGAGCCGGCGCGGAGTGAAATAGGCGAGCGCTGTGCCATGCGAAAGCCCCGCGGAATCGAGGCCCGCGACGACGGCGTCGCGAAACGCCTCGGCGAGCGCGACGAGGCTCTTTGGCGGCATTTCCTCGACGCCGATCTCGACCAGGAAATCGTGGCGGTTCATCGCTTCTTCATACGAACGGTGGATTCGGAGGGGACAGTCCCCTTTTCCGTAGAGCCGGAAAAGGTGACAGTCCCCTTGAGCAGCGGGAAGCCCTGGGCTTCGCGGCTCGCGTGCCAGCTCGTTGCGACCGCGCGCGCGAGCGCGCGGACGCGGAGGATGTAGCGCTGCCGCTCGGTGACCGAGATGGCCTTGCGCGCATCGAGCAGGTTGAAGACATGCGAGGCCTTCAGCGTCTGCTCGTAGGCGGGCAGGGGCAGGGCGGCGTCGAGCAGCGCGCGGCAGTTCTTCTCGCGCTGTTCGAACTCGGCGAAGAGCGACGGCGCATCGGCGTGCTCGAAGTTATAGGCGGATTGTTCCACCTCGTTCTGGTGATAGACGTCGCCATACGTGATGCGCCCCGCCGGACCCTCGGTCCAGAGCAGGTCATAGACGCTCTCGACGCCCTGGAGATACATCGCGAGCCGCTCGAGCCCGTAGGTGATCTCGCCCATCACCGGGCGGCAGTCGAGCCCGCCCGCCTGCTGGAAGTAGGTGAACTGCGTGACTTCCATGCCGTTCAGCCAGATCTCCCAGCCGAGTCCCCAGGCGCCGAGCGTCGGCGATTCCCAGTTGTCCTCGACGAGGCGGATGTCGTGCGTCAGCGGATCGATGCCGAGCGCCACGAGCGAGCCGAGATAGCGGTCGATGATGTCATCGGGCGAGGGCTTCATCACGACCTGGAACTGGTAGTAATGCTGGAGCCGGAACGGGTTGTCGCCGTAGCGCCCGTCCGTCGGCCGGCGGCTCGGCTGCACATAGGCGGCATTCCAGGGTTCGGGGCCTATCGCGCGCAGGAAGGTCGCGGTGTGGAAAGTGCCCGCGCCCATTTCCATGTCGTAGGGCTGAAGCAGCACGCATCCCTGCTCTGCCCAGTAACGCTGCAGGCCCAGGATCAGGTCCTGGAACGTGCGCGGCAGGACTTTCATGATTTTCGTCATGCGGACCGGATGCGGTAAAAGGCCGCCAAGTATAGCGACCGGGCGTTTCTCCAAAGGGGACGTTCCCCTTTACCGCGGCGGTAAAGGGGAACGTCCCCTCTTGAGAAGCGGCTCGATTTCCAGGGGCGTGAGATCGCGCCAGGCCCCGCTCGCGAGCGATCCGAGCCGGATGTGCATGATGCGCACCCGCACGAGCGACTTTACGCGCCAGCCGAGCGCCGAGCACATTCGGCGGATCTGGCGATTCAGTCCCTGCGTCAGCACGATGCGAAACGACGTGTTTCCGGCGCGCGTAACGACGCAGGGCTTCGTCTTCTCGCCGCCGATGCGCACGCCCGCCGCCATCATCGAAAGAAAAGTGCCGGTCACGGGCGGCTCGACCGTCACCAGGTATTCCTTCTCGTGCCCGTGCTCGACACGGAGGATCTCGTTGACGATGTCGCCGTTGTTGGTGAGGAGTATCAGGCCCTCCGAGTCCTTGTCGAGCCGGCCGATCGGAAAGATCCGCTCGCGGTGCCCGACGAAGTCGACGATGTTGCCTTCGACGTCGCGCTCCGTCGTGCAGGTGATTCCTCGCGGCTTGTTGAGCGCGATGTAAATGTCGCGACGCCTCACGGGCAGCGGGCGACCGTCGATCAGCACCGTGTCGCCCGCCTTGACCTGCGTGCCGAGGACGCCGGGCATGCCGTTGACCGTCACGCGGCCCGCGGCAATCCAGGCGTCCGCCTCGCGGCGCGAGCAGATTCCGGTCTCGCTGATGTGCTTGTTGAGACGCATCGCACCACCTCGGTGCATCGGCTATAGTGCGCGCACCCGATTGGTGCACGACGCAGTAGCGGATCGACCAGAGCGATCAGAACCGATTGATTATAATTGATATTATTCACGCCTGCCGCTGGCATGATCTTTGCACCACGGTGGGGATCGCGATCAATCGCAAAGGGACAGGGAAATGAACATGACGCCCGCTGATGTCGTAAAGCTGATCAAGGAAAAAGAGGCTGGCTACTGCGATCTGCGCTTCACCGACACGCGCGGCAAGGAACAGCACGTCACGATTCCGACGCGCCTGGTCGACGAGGATTTCTTCGTCGACGGCAAGATGTTCGACGGCTCCTCGATCGCCGGATGGAAGGGCATCAACGAGTCGGACATGATCCTGATGCCGGATCCGTCGACCGCGATGATCGATCCGTTTTTCGAGGAAACGACGCTCCTCCTGCGCTGCGATGTCGTCGAGCCCACGACGATGCAGGGCTACAGCCGCGATCCGCGCTCGCTCGGGAAGCGCGCAGAGGCCTACCTCAAGTCGACGGGTATCGCCGAAACCGCGCTGTTCGGCCCCGAGAACGAATTCTTCATCTTCGACAGCGCGCGCTGGACCAACGAGATCAACGGCTGCAGCTATCACATCGACTCGGTGCAGGGTGCGTGGAACTCCGGCGCAAGCTACGACACCGGCAACATGGGCCATCGTCCGGGCGTCAAGGGCGGCTACTTCCCGGTGCCGCCGGTCGACCGCTTCCAGGACCTGCGCACGGCAATGTGCCAGGCCTGCGAGGAACTCGGCCTGAAAGTCGAGGTGCATCATCATGAAGTCGGCACCGGCGGCCAGGGCGAAATCAACGTCGCCGCGAACACGCTCACGAAGAAGGGCGACGAGGTGCTGCTCCTCAAGTACGCGCTCTGGAACGTCGCGCACGGCTATGGCAAGACGCTCACATTCATGCCGAAGCCGCTGGTCGGCGACAACGGCAGCGGCATGCACGTACACCAGTCCCTGCAGAAGGACGGCAAGAACATCTTTGCGGGCGAACGCTACGCGGGGCTTTCCGACGTCGCGCTCTATTACATCGGCGGCATCATCAAGCACGCGAAAGCGCTGAACGCCTTTACCAATCCGGGTACGAACAGCTACAAGCGCCTCGTGCCGGGCTTCGAGGCGCCGGTCATGCTTGCCTACTCGGCGCGGAACCGCAGCGCGTCGATCCGAATCCCCTGGGTTTCGAATCCGAAAGGCCGGCGCATCGAGGTGCGCTTCCCGGACTCGACCGCGAATCCGTATTTCGCGTTCGCGTCGATGATGATGGCGGGACTCGACGGCATCCAGAACAAGATTCATCCGGGCGAGGCCTCGGACAAGGACCTGTACGACCTGCCGCCGGAGGAAGCGAAGAACATTCCCGAGGTCTGCCATTCGCTCGACATGGCGCTCGAGCACCTCGACCGCGATCGCGATTTCCTGAAGCGCGGCGGCGTGTTCAGCGACGACCTGATCGACGCCTATATCGGATTGAAGGAAGGCGAGATGACCCGGTTCCGGATGTCGACCCATCCGGTCGAGCTCGATATGTATTACAGCCTCTGAGGACGGGGTCCCGGCGTGGGACGGCGGTCACAGATGCCGCCCCGTCTTTGTCTGTCCGGCAGGTCAGGGGATATGCTGTCGTCATGCGTATCCTCTTGATCCTCGTCGGATTGACCCTATCCCTGGCGGCCGCGTCTCAGGAGATCTGGCGGTGGGTGGACAAGAACGGCACCGTCCATTATTCGGATCAGCCCGACTCGCCCAATGCGAAGCTCATCGACGTAATCGAGCCGAATGCTTACGAGGGCGAGGCTGCGACACCGGGCAGCAGCGCGTCGGCTTCGGGGAGCGCGGAAGAGGATTCGGAGCCGTCCGATTCTCCCTACGGCTCGCTCTCGATCGTCCAGCCGGAGCCCGATCAGGTGTTCTTCGGCTCGGATGCAACGGTCTCGGTGGAGGCCGAACTCGAGGGCACGCTGCGGTCCGATCACTCGGTCGTGTTTTTCCTGAATGGCAGCCGGCGCCCGGCGAGCGGGCTCGGGATGGAACTCTCGGGACTGGCACGTGGCACTTACACTCTTCGCGCGAGCGTCCTCGACGAGAATGGCAAGCCCGTGATCACGAGCGCGCAGAGCACATTCCACGTGCGTCAGGCGTCGACCCAGAATCCGCAAACGCCGGTACCTGCACGGCCTCAGCTCCCGCGACCCCGGCCGACACCCCTGCCGACGCCCCGGCCCGCCACACCGCCCGCCAATACGCCCCGCAACTGACGCGCGCCGATCCGGCGCCGGGATCGCGCGATGGCGCGTGATGCCGCCGATCGCGTCGCGATCGACCCGACGACTCTCCTCGACCTGCTCGCCACGGCGATTCTCGTCGTGGATGCGCAGGGAAACGTCGCCTGGCTCAATGCGGCGGCGGCGGATCTCCTCTCGACCAGCCCGGCCGCCGCGCGCGGGCGGCGCTTCGAGACGCTCGTCATCGACGGCGCGGCCATCGAATCGCTGATCGCGCGCAGCCGCGACAGCCAGGAGCCGCTGGCGCTCCGCGCCGTCCAGCTCTCGGCCGCGGCGCGCGGCGATGCGCGCTACCAGGTCGACGTCTCGCTGACGCCGATCGCGGGGCCATCGCTTGCGGGCTCGGTGCTCGTGGAGATCGCGAACACCACCGAGCCCTCCCGCATGACGCGCGACAGCGCGCTGCTCGTGCAGCAGGGCGGCAGCCGCGTGATGGCCCGGCAACTCGCCCACGAGATCAAGAATCCTCTCGGAGGGCTCCGGGGCGCGGCGCAATTGCTCGAGCGCGAACTACCGAGCGCCGAACTCAAGGAATACACGCGCGTGATCATCGGCGAGGCCGACCGCCTCTGCGCGCTCGTCGACAGCCTGCTCGGCCCCGCGCGCGCGGTCGTGCGCGCGCCCGTCAACGTCCACGAGCTCATCGATCACGTCTTCCGGCTTGCCCGGGCCGAAGCGCCCGCGGGGGTTGCGATCGAGCGCGACTACGATCCGAGTCTCCCGGCGCTCCGGCTCGACCGCGACCTGATCGTGCAGGCGATGCTGAATCTCGCGCGAAACGCGGTTCAGGCGCTCGGCGAGCGCGGACAGCTGATGCTCCGGAGCCGGGCCCTCATGAACGCGACGATCGGCACCGAGCGCCATCGCGTCGTCGCCTCGCTCCAGTTCGAGGACAACGGGCCCGGCGTGCCACCGGAGCTCGGCGAGACGATTTTCTATCCGCTTGTGACCGCGCGCGCAGGCGGCACCGGGCTCGGTCTGGCCGTTGCCCAGGACATCGCGACGCGCCACGGCGGGATCATCGAATTCGACAGCCGGCCGGGACGCACCGTCTTTTCGCTGCTGCTGCCGATGGAGAACGGGCATGAACAAGCCGCTTGAGGTCTGGGTCGTCGACGACGACGCGTCGATCCGCTGGGTGGTCGAACGCGCCCTGCGCCAGGCCGGCATGGAGCCCAGGTCTTTCGATCACGCGGACGCGGCGCTCGCCGCGCTCGCGGAGCGCCGTCCGGACGTGCTGATCACGGACGTTCGCATGCCGGGCACGGAAGGCCTCAAGCTCCTCGAGATCGCGCGGCGGGAGCACGCGGAACTGCCCGTGATCGTGATGACGGCGCACGCGGATCTCGATCACGCCGTCGCCGCCTATCGCGGCGGCGCGTTCGAATACCTGCCAAAGCCCTTTGACATCGACGAAGCGGTCGCGCTCGTGCGGCGCGCCGCGAGTCCGGGGGCGGCCGGCCGCGTGGACGACCGCGGGCCCGCGATTCCCGGAATCCTGGGCCAGGCGCCGGCCATGCAGGAAGTGTTCCGCGCGATCGGCCGGCTTTCGCGCTCGAGCCTTTCGGTGCTCGTGACCGGCGAATCGGGCACGGGCAAGGAACTCGTCGCGCGAGCGCTGCATCGGCACAGCCCGCGCTCGGCGGCCCCGTTCATCGCGCTCAACACATCCGCGATCGCTTCGGAGCTGCTCGAATCGGAACTCTTCGGGCACGAGCGCGGCGCCTTCACCGGTGCAGATGCGATGCGACGCGGACGATTCGAACAGGCGGACGGCGGCACGCTCTTCCTCGACGAGGTCGGCGACATGAGCCTGGCCCTGCAGGTGAGGCTGCTGCGCGTACTTGCCGAAGGCGAGTTCTATCGCGTCGGCGGCAGCACGCCGATCCAGGTCGACGTGCGCGTGATCGCCGCGACGCACCAGGATCTCGACGGACTCGTGAAAAGAGGCCTTTTCCGCGAGGACCTTCTGCATCGGCTCAACGTGATCAGGATGCGCGTGCCTGCCTTGCGCGAGCGGCCGGGCGACATCCCGGAGCTACTGACGCATTACCTCGCCCTTGCCGCGCGCGAACTCGGCGTCGAACCGAAGGCGCTCACCGCGCAGGCGCGAAGCCGCCTCGTGGCGTTCGGCTGGCCGGGCAACGTGCGGCAACTCGTGAACGCGGCGCGCCGCCTCACCGTCACGGCGCCAGGACGCGAAATCCGCGACGAGGACATTCCGTCGGATCTCGGCGGCGAGGGCGCGGAACCGGCGACTGCGGAGGACTGGTGCAGGGAACTCGAGGCGTGGGCCGCGCGCCATCTCGCGAGTAACGGGCCGCCGCTGCTGGACGTTGCGAGCAACCAGTTCGAACGAACGCTTGCACTCGCGGCGCTCGCGCGCGTCCAGGGCCGGCGCCAGGAAGCGGCGAAGCTGATCGGCTGGGGTCGCAACACACTGACGCGGAAACTGCGCGAGCTCGGCATCGACCGGTCGAAGGTAGAATCCGGAGCATGACGGTCGGCGAAATCAAGGAATTCGCGGACGGCGTGTATTACGGCAACGAGCTGCGCAACTGGCTCGGCGCCACCGTCTCGTTCGTGTTGTGGTTCACGGTGCTGCCGCTCGTGCGGGGTTTCGTGCTGCGCCGCCTCCGGAATCTGCATCCAACGCAATCCGCGGCTGCACTCGAACTGATCCTCGCCCTCCTGGGTGCCACGACGCGGATTTTTCTCGTCGCGGTCGCCGCCTGGCTCTCTCTGCGCTGGTTGAACATTCCCAAGAGTCTCGATCGCGGCGCCGAAATCGCATTTCTCGTCATCCTGTGGTTCCAGATCGCGTTGTGGGGCATGACGCTCATAGGGAGCCTTATTCACACGCGGCAGCGCGCGGCCTCGGCGGCGGAAGGCGCGGCCGGCCTGAACATCCTGAAGTTCATCGGCACCGCGCTGGTCTGGGCCATCGCATTCCTGATGCTGCTCGCGAACCTCGGCGTGGAGATCATGCCGCTGGTCGCGGGTCTCGGCATCGGCGGGCTTGCGATTGCGCTCGCGGTCCAGAACGTGCTCGGCGATCTGCTGGCATCCCTCTCGATCGCACTCGACAAGCCGTTCCGGGTCGGCGATTTCCTGGCGGTCGGGGAGGAACGGGGTACGGTCGAGCAGATCGGCATCAAGAGCACGCGACTGCGCTCGGTGACCGGCGAGCAGATCGTGTTTTCGAACGCCGATCTGCTGAAGAGCCGCGTCCGGAACTACGGCCTGTGGCCGGAGCGGCGCGCGGAGTTTCAGCTGCGCATCACCTATGAGACGCCGCGCGCGCTGATCGCCGAAGTGCCCGCCATCATCGAAGCAGCGATCCGCGCGCAGGACAAGACGCGTTTCGAGCGCGCGCACTTCGTGCGCTACGGCGACTGGGCGCTCATCTACGAGTCGGTCTACTACGTGCTTGACCGGGAACTGACGGTATTCTTGAACGTGCAGCAGGCGATCAACCTGACGCTCATGGATGAATTCTCGCGACGCGGCATCCAGTTCGCTTATCCGACATCGAGAGCCGTAAGCGCGCCGCCTCCGACCGCGCCAGAAAAAAGGCCCCCGCCAGCGACGGCGGGGGCCTGATCCTGCGATCGTATTGCTAGTGCTTTTACGGCCGGTCGATCGTCACGACCGGCGAATTCCAGGTCTCCCAGTGCGCGGTGTTGTTCGCGTCGCCGAGTGCCTTCAGCACTCGTAGCTGCACGATGTACTGACCGTCTGGCACGACCTTGCGCATGTTGTGATTGCCGTTGCTATGGGCACGCGTGCCGTCCCACACGAAGGCAAAAAACCCGGTCGCGGTGGTATTGCGTCCTACGAATTCGTCCTCGTCGAACTTGTTGAACACCGGATGCACCGGCTGAGCATTTGCCGCATTGAGAATGCGGAACTCGTAGTGCCGCGACTGGTGGTTGAGGTGCACGAGGAAGAACGGCGTGTCGTCACCGACCAGCGTGTAGGTGGCGCCGCCTGGCTGGTTGAAGAAGCTCGGTCCAATCAGCTTCGCCAGCCACGGGAAACCGACGGTCGAGTTCTGCGGGAAATTCGCCGAAGGTGTGATCACCTTGACGGTCTGGTAATCACCCTTAAAGCCAGCGAACGGCACGCGGTAGATCTCGCCACTACCCTGCGGTGTCAGCACGACATAGCCGCCGTACTGGCTCTGATCCTGCAGTCCCGGGTTGGGAGCGATCGTCACGTCCACGGTGCGTGTCGCGCCCGGCGGGACGGCGACGTTCGGTGCACTGAAGGCCACGGTCGAATTGGCGATCTGGAAGCTGACCGCCTGGAAACCCAATGGATTCTTCGGTCCGGTCGCCACAGCCTCAACTGCCGACAGAGCGAAAGTGACCGGCGCGGAACCGCGATTGCGGATCGTGAGCCGGCGCGTCTGCGGCCCCGCCTGGCTTTCGCCGAGCGACAGCTTGCCGGGCGTGACATCGACATCTGCGGTGATCGCGTCATCGATGTCCGCCATGCCTGCACCCTGGCGATGCGCGCTCTCGAGGTCGCCGAGCCCTGGGTTTCCGAACCAGAAGGCCGGATCCGAGGAGTTCTGCAGTCGCGCACGGACCGCGGAAGGCGCGAGAGCGGGTTCTGCTTCGAGCAGCAGCGCCACGGCCCCCGCCACGTGTGGTGAAGACATCGATGTGCCGCTGTTGAAGCCATGCCCACCGAGCCCGAGCGGTATGGTCGAAAAGATCGATCCACCCGGTGCACCGATGTCGGGCTTGAGAGTCAGATCGGGGGCCATGCCGTAGGAGCTGAAACCCGAGATGATGCCGCCCGAGCCAAACGGAAAACTGACGATATCGCTGGTCCAGGTAAGCGTCGTTGGCCCGGCAGCAATTCGCGCATCGATCAGCGCCCCGTCGTCCGCCGTAATGCCGACCACCGGAATTGTGATCGCGGGCGTGCCTAAAACCGACGCATTCAGCGCGCCAGGCTGGTTGTTATAGAGAACAACGGCTGTTGCGCCCGCATTCTGGGCGTTCAGCGACTTGATATGGAAGGTACAGGTTCCACGGCGGATCAATGCCACTGCGCCAGCCGGAAAGCCGGCGAACTGAGCCGGCAAGCAGCCGTCGTTCGCCGTGGTCGGGGTTCCTGTCTTGGCCAACGGGAAAGTGCCGCTGGTAGGCGGCAGCGGTGACGATGATGCCGGATTGTATCCAACCGGCCTGTTGTCCGGAGAAACCCGGAACGCCACCTGTTTATTGTCGAAGGACGCGACGCCGATCACGTCGGCGCCGACGCCCGGCGCGCCGGCCGCGTACGGGCCATCCGGCGCCGAACCGCCGGGGCCGTTGTTGCCGATGGAGGCGACGACGACCATGCCCTTCTTCAGCAACCGGGTCGCGGCAGCAGCAGTCGGATACTGCGGCCACTGCGTGCGGGAGCCGATGCTCATGTTGAGGACGTCCATGTTGTCCGCGAGTGCCGCCTCCATCGCGGCGAGCATGATGTCGGTCGTCGTCGAGCCGGCGCAGCCGAAGACGCGATAGGCACCGTAGACGATGTCCGGTGCGACGCCGACTACGTCGCCGTTTGCGCCGGCTATTCCGGCGACATGCGTACCGTGACCATTGCAATCATCCGGAAACGTGTCGGGAGTCGGGACCGGATTGAAAGCCGGGTCGTTCGGGTCGGCGTTGAACGTGTCGCCCACGAAGTCAAAGCCGGCCACGACGCGACCGGTCGGGAACATATTGCTATCGGAACGATCCGTGCCGTCGCCACCGAGGTCGGCGTGGTCGTAATCGACGCCCGTGTCCATGATGGCTACCCGCACGCCTGCACCCGTAATGCCGAGCGTGTTTTGCGCGATATCGGCGCCGGTCAACTGGATGGCCGTCGCGAGATCGATGGCGCTGCCGCCACTGTCCTCCGGCTCCGGGATCGCGACCGTGTCGATCGGCCACATCGCCTTGATGCCGGAAACGGTTGCGAGCTTCAGCCGCTCGGATTTGCTGACCTTGACCGCGAAACCATTGAACAGGACGTCATACGCCGCGCGTTCCTGGTAGTTCACGCCCATCGCGACCGCGGCCGCACGAAAAGCGGCTTTCTCATTGCGCACTTTCGTCAAGGTGTTGCCGTCGGCAGTCGGCGCGCCACTCAATTCGACGAACCATAGGTCGCCGTTTTCAGCCGCGCTGACTGGAACCGATTCTTGCGCGTTCGCTATCGAGAAACCAAAGGACAGCACCAGCGCGCCGCAGAGTGCGGCGGCATGCAGGGTCTTCTTCATTTGCGGAGCTCCCACCGTTTCTAAATTTGGAAATGGGTAATCCAGGACCGGCGCTTTCTATACCACCATCCGCAACGCAGGTCACACTTTTTTGGTTGTCGAAATAACATAACGCGGCGCACGTCGGGCGCAGTCCTACAGACGCGACGCGAACGTCAAGACCCGCCGCAGTCCTGCGTAGCACCCGCGACCAGCGAGCCGGTCAATTCACCGACGGAAGCCATTCCGGAAGCGGCGAGATACGCCGCGATTCCCGCATTAATCTTCGGGCAGAGCAGCGGGTCGTAGAAGAGCGCCGTTCCAAGCCCGACCGCGCTCGCGCCCGCGATCAGGAACTCGAGCGCATCGCCAACATTCGCGATGCCGCCTTGGCCGATGATCGGTACGCGCCTGGGCCCGGCGACTTCGTACACCTTTTTGACCATCAACAGCGCAATCGGCTTGATCGCAGGACCCGACACACCACCTTGCACGTTGCCGATCACCGGCCGGCGCGTCGCGGCGTCGATCGCCATGCCGGAAATCGTGTTGATGACCGCGAGCCCGTCGCTGCCGGCCTCGATGCAGAGCCGCGCGTTCTCGCGGATATCCGTCTGGTTGGGCGAGAGCTTGGTGATGAGTGGCTTCTTCGTCGCCTTGCGGCAGGCCGCGACGACGCGCGCGCTCATGTCCGGGTAATTGCCGAACTGCACGCCGCCCTCCTTGACGTTCGGGCAGGAGATGTTGATCTCCATCGCGTCGATCGCGGAATCGTCGAAGCGCCGGGTGACCTCGACGTACTCCTCGATGGTCGAGCCGCAGACATTCGCGATGAAACGCGTCTCGCTGAAATCGAGCGCCGGCAGGATGCGGCGCACGACGTGATCGACACCAGGATTCTGGAGTCCGATCGCGTTGATCATGCCGTGTGGCGTTTCGGTCACGCGGTGGGGCGGATTGCCGAGGCGCGGCTTTTCCGTCGTGCCCTTGAGGACGATGGCGCCGGCATCGCGGTTCGAGAATCCCGCGATTCGCGTGTATTCCTCGCCGAAGCCGACGCAGCCCGAGAGCAGCACGATCGGCGAGGCGAATTTCAGTCCGCAGAAGTCGAGGGCGAGGGAAGGGGCCGGGCCCCGCGAAATCGTGTCCACAGTGCGATTATAGAGCCATGTTCCACGTCATCCTGTTCGAGCCCGAGATTCCGCCGAACGCCGGCAACGTCATCCGGCTCTGCGCCAATACCGGCTCGACGCTGCATCTCGTCCGGCCGCTCGGCTTCACGCTCGACGACGCGCGCGTGAAGCGGGCCGGCCTCGACTACCACGAGCTCGCCCGCGTGCGCGAACACGAGAATCTCGCGGCGTGCTTCGCCTCGCTCGACGGCAGCCGCATCTTTGCCGTCGAGACGACCGGGGGTCTGCGACATGACGCGGTCCGCTACCGCGCCGGCGACGCCTTCCTGTTCGGCCGCGAAACCACCGGCCTCCCGCAGGACGTCACCGCCGGCCTGCCGCCGGGACAGCTGATCCGGCTTCCGATGGTTCCCGGTAACCGCAGCCTGAATCTCTCGAACGCCGTCGCCGTCGTCGTCTTCGAAGCCTGGCGCCAACTCGAATTCGCAGGCAGCACCTAGCCGCGCCGGCCAGCGGGCCGGGACCCGCGAGCGAGTGAATAAAGTTCCGGCTGAACGAGCGAGCGCTGGTCCCGGCCCGCTGGCCGGCGCGGCGAGACGATTCCGCAAACGCGTGAAGCGTCAGTTTTCCGGCGTGACTACTCTCGTGAGCATCGTCTCGACCACCCGCTTCAGCGGCACCCGCTCGTGCAGGACTTCATACACATGCCGGCAAATCGGCATGTCGACACCGTGCTTTTCCGCGACCCTGTGCACGGCTTTCGCCGCGTGATAGCCCTCGACCACCTGCCCGATCTCCGCGATCGCCTCGTCGACGGGTATCCCCGCCGCGAGCGCGCGGCCGAAGCGGCGATTGCGCGACTGGTCGTCGGTGCAGGTGAGCACGAGATCGCCAAGCCCGGCGAGCCCCATGAGCGTCTCGCGCTTCGCGCCGAGCGCGACGCCGAGCCGCACCAATTCGGCGAGGCCGCGGGTGATCAGGAATACGCGGCTGTTCGAGCCATAGCCGAGGCCATCGGAAACGCCGGTCGCGATGGCGAGTACGTTCTTGACGGCGCCGCCGATCTCGACGCCGACGATGTCCGGCTGCGTGTAGGCACGGAAACCGCCCGATGAGATCCGCTCGGCGAGCGAGAGCGCGAAGGCGTCGTCGGGTGAGGCGACGGCGATCGCCGTCGGCAGGCCCATCCCCACTTCCTTCGCAAATGTCGGGCCCGAGAGCACGGCAATCGGCACGGAGGGCCCGAGCACTTCGCGCGCGACCTGGTGCGGCAGCTTGCCGGACTCGAGTTCGAAGCCCTTGCTCGCCCAGGCGATGCGTGCATTTGCGCGGAGCATCGGCTTGATCTGCTTGAGCACGGGGCGCAGCACGCTGGAGGGCACGACGAGCACGAGGTCCTCGCCGCTTGCGACCGCCCTCGAAAGGTCGGGTTCGATCGCGAGCGAGGGCGGAAACGCGGCGCCCGGCAGATAGCGCTCGTTCTGCCGCGCGCGCGCAAGTTCCTCGGGATTGTCCTCGGCGCGGCCCCAGAGGATGGTCGGGCCGCCGCCGCGCGCGAACTGGATGGCGAGCGCCGTCCCCCAGGAACCGGCGCCCAGCACCACGATCGGCCGCATGCAGGCCCGCTCAGTTCGCCTGTTCGGGGGACTTCTGCGCCTGTCGCGCCGCCTGCTCCTGTACGGAGCGTTCGAAGAGCGCGTCGAAATTCACGTGCGGCAGCAGAAACGGCGGAAAGCCGCCCTTGGTGACGACGTCCGACACGGTCTGGCGGATGTAGGGAAACAAGATATTCGGCGCGAACGAGCCGAGGATGCGGCGCGTTTCATCGGCGCCGAATCCGCGCACGACGAACACGCCCGCCTGCTTGACCTCGGCGAGATACACGGCGACGTCGCCGTTCTTCGCCTCGAGCGTCACGGTCAGCACGACTTCGTGCGCGTCCTGGCCGACGGAGTTCGACATCGTGTTGAGGTTCAGCGAGATCTTCGGGTCCTGCGCCTGCGCGGGCAGGAACGGTCCCTTCGGCGACTCGAAGGAGAGATCCTTGATGTAGACCGTCTGCAGTGCGACTGCCGGGCCCTGCCCGTTGGTGGCGGGATCGCCCGCGCCTGTCGGCGTCGATTTTTCATCAGCCATCGTCATTCCTCGCTTGTATCAATTTCAATAAGTCGCCGGTCCGATCGAGAGCCGCGAGTTCCGCGGCGCCGCCGACGTACCGCTCGCCGACATAAACCTGTGGCAGAGTGCGCCGTCCGCTCCTTGCCAGCAACTTTTCCCGCAAATCCGGGTGATCCTCGACGCTCACCTCGGTATAGGCGATTCCGCGCCGCTCGAAGAGCGCGCGCACCTGATCGCAATAGCCGCAGAAGCTCCCGGTATACAGGGTGATCGCAGCCACGCTCCTTCAGCCCTTGACGACCGGCAGGTTCTCCTGCTTCCAGGCGGCGAGCCCGCCGCGCAGGCTGAACACGTTCTTCGAGCCGGCGCGTTCGAGTGTCCGCTGCGCCGCTGCGGTCGTCGTGCCGCTGTCGCAATACAGCACCAGTGTCTTGCCGCTGAGCCGCTCGAGCGCCTTCGGGTCGGCCGCGAGCTGGTCGCCCGGCAGGTTCCGCGCGCCTTCGATGTGGCCGTCCTTGAACTGGTTGGCCGAGCGCAGGTCAACGAGCACGGCACCCGCATTCATCAGCCGGATCGCCTCGTTCGGTGCGATGGCCGCGGCCGCCGCCCCGCGCTGGCGAAGCTCGAAAGCGAGCACGAGGAGGGTCATCAGGAGGAGCCCGCCCGCAAGAAACGGATGATTGGTGGAATAATCGAGCAGTCGGTCCATGGGGCGGGTCGCGAAAATGGCCGCGCATTATATCAGCGCCGCCGGTGAAGGATATTCCCTGATAAAACAATTAGTTGTGTTGGCGCTGTTGAGCCTCACGACCTTTGCTTCGACGGCGGAGACCGACGCGGAGAAGGAGCTTCGCGAGGTCCGCGAGCGGATCAGCGAACTCCAGCGTTCGGTGCGCCGTGACGCCGACCGTCGCGATGCCCTGTCGGGACAGCTTCGTACCGCCGAAGAAAAAGTGCGGGACGCCCGCGGGCGACTCCGCGAAGTCCGCAAGCGCCTGGCCGTCAGCGACGCCCATCTCAAAGAACTCGCGGCGGATCGCGCGCGCAATGAAAAAGCGCTCGGCGAGCAGCGCGAAGTGCTCGCGGCCGAGCTTCGCACGGCCTACATGGGCGGCCGCCAGGAGCAGTTCAAGTTGCTTCTGTCTCAGGACGATCCCGCGGAATTCGGTCGAATGCTTGTTTACTACTCCTACTTCGGCCGGGCGCGTGCAGGAAGAATCGCCGGGATCCAGGAGATCGTGACGGCGCTCGAGCAGGCGGTCGTCGAGGAAAACGCGGAGCGCGAGCGCCTTGCCGTTCTCGAAGCCGAAAGCCGGCAGGAGCTCTCATCCGTCGACGCGGCGCGCAACGAGCGAAGCCGCGCGCTCAAGGCGATGAACGCCCAGATACGCACGCGCAACGACTCGATCGCGAAGTTGAAGCGTGAGGCGGCGGCGCTCGAGAAATTGATCACGGACCTGCGCCAGGCGATGCGGGACCTGCCGCCGACCGGCGGCCAGGCATTCGAAAAAGTGCGCGGCCGGCTCGCGTGGCCCGTGCCGGGCAAACTCGTCGCGCGCTTCGGCCAGGCCCGCGGCGGCGGTCTCAAGTGGAACGGCGTGATGATCGAGGCGAACCGCGGCGCGGAAGTGCGCGCGCTTTACGGCGGCCGGGTCGCCTACGCGGACTGGCTGCCGGGCATGGGGCTCCTGCTCATCGTCGACCACGGCGGCTACATGAGCCTGTACGCCCACAACGAGCAGCTCTACAAAGCCGCGGGAGACGTTGTCTCAGGCGGTGAAGTGATCGGCACGGTAGGCGACAGCGGCGGGCGCAGCCACCCGGGCCTGTACCTCGAAATTCGCCGTGGGGCCAAGGCCGTAGACCCGGTGCCCTGGTTCAAGCGGTCATCACCGTAGGGCTGGGGAACCCCCCCTACAAACTGCGGATTACGTCAAAGACGCCCCGGCCGTCCTGAGCGACGCTGCCGGGGATGGCCTCAACTGCGCCTATCGATCTGCCGCTGCATCTTGCCAGCGCGAAGCCCAATCTGGATCCGTACGGACAACTCCTGCGGATGCTGATGCCGCGCGCGCTCGGCATCGGCTTCTACGACGCCAGGGGCGAACCGCTTTGGGTGACCGAGGGCTACGACGGGCCCGATCCGGCGCCGCTCGTGCAGGCCGCGCTTGCGCGCGTTCCGCCGGCGACGACCGGCCGCATCGACGGATTCATCCAGGATCACGAAGGCGCGCCCGCCTACGTGTTCCGGCTCAGAAACAACGAGGGCGACGTCATCGCGGTCGCGACGCTCCTCACGCGCGACGGCGAAAACCGACCCTATTCCTTCGTTCAGTCGATGGTGCAGCCGGCACTCGAGTGCCTGCAGCGCGAGCTCGAGGCCCGGGCGAGCGTCGATTTCCTGACGCGCGACCTGCGTTCGCGCGACGACGACCTCGAGCTGCTCCTCAAGATGGCGCCGGACGATCCGGAAAGCCCGATGCAGGGGGACGAACTCGGCGTGCTGGTGCAGACCTGCGTCGATCACCTCGACTGCCTGCTCGGCGCGCTCGTCGTGCCCGAGCGCAATGTCGCGATCTGCAAGGGGCCGCGCGGCGAGCGCCCGCAGGTCGAGATCCTGACGAAGATCCACCGGCACCTGTTCAACTGGGCGCAGCTGCAGCGGCGCAATCTCGTCATCAACAAGGTCAAGGTGCGCCCGATCGACCTGCCGCCCTACAAGATACTCTGCACGCCCGTGCGCCACGCCTCGGGCCGCGTCGCCGGATTCCTCGTGATGTTCCGCGAGGAAACCGCCCCGAACTTCGAGCCGCGCACAGAGCGTCTCGTCGAGTTGCTGTCGCGGAAGACGACGACCACGCTCCAGAACAACTACGACGCGCTGACGTCGCTCCTGACGCGCTCGGCGTTCGAGACCCAGGTTCGTTCCCAGCTCGCTTCCCGGCGCGGCACGGTGCCGGAATGCGTTCTCTACCTCGACATCGATCGCATGCACGTCGTCAACGACAACTTCGGCATGCACGTCGGCGACGAGGTGATCGGAAAGGTGGCCGAAGTGCTCCGCAAAAAGGCCCGTCCCGGCGCGCTTTCGGCGCGCATCGCGGGCGACCGTTTTGCTGTGTTCCTGCCCGACTGCACGCTCGAATTCGCCCAGCAGATCGGCGAGATGCTGCGCCGCCAGTGCGCCGAGCTCACGTATGGGCGCGGCGACGGAACGGTGCAGGTGTCGGTCAGCGTCGGCGCGGCGGAGCTGCCGGAGGAATCGCAGCACCGGCTCGCGCATGGGCTTGCGAACGCCGAGATCGCCTGTAAGGCTGCCAAGGACCGCGGTCGCGACCGCGTCGAGATCTTCCAGGACGCCGACCAGAGCATCATCCGCCGGAGCACCGACGTGATGGTCGTGCAGGCGCTGCACGAGGCGCTTGCCGCCGACCGCTTCGCGCTCTTCGCGCAACCGATCCTCCCGCTCCAGGGGGACCATTCGGAGCCGCACTTCGAGTTCCTGCTGCGAATGGTGAGCGAGAACAGCGAGCTCCTGCCGCCGGAGAAGTTCCTGTCGGCGGCCGAGCGCTACCAGCTGCTGCCGGCCATCGACCGCTGGGTGATCAAGAACGCGCTCGCGTCGCTCGCCGCGCACGCGAACACGCTCCGCGGCCGCGGGATGCGCTTCTCGATGAACATTTCCGGCGCCTCGATCGCGTCCGAGGAGTTCCTCGAATACCTCGAGCATGCGATCAAGGAGTCCGGCGTGCCGCCCGAGACGCTGTGCTTCGAATTGACGGAGACGTCCGCGGTCTCGAACCTGACCCGCGCGGACCGCCTGATGCAGCGGTTGCGCACGCTCGGCTGCACCTTTGCGCTCGACGATTTCGGAACGGGCCTTTCCTCGCTCGTCTATCTCAAGTCGCTGCCGGTATCGGTACTCAAGATCGACGGCGCCTTCGTGCGCGATGCCGGCACGAACCAGCGGACGGAATCGATGGTGCGTGCGATCGCCCAGCTCGCGCACACGATGGGCATGGAGACCGTCGCCGAATACGTCGAAACGGACGATCTTCGGACTCGCATGACGGCCCTCGGCGTCGATTACGGTCAGGGTTTTGCGATCGGGCGTCCCGTGCCCATCGACGAGATCCTCGGCGACCTCGCGCTTTACGAAGCGATGGCCCAGCAGGATCACCCGGCCGTACCATAGCGGTATGGCCCAATCGAACCGCACGCTGCTGGCCGGCCTGCTGGGATGCCTCGCGGGCGTCGTGCTCACCGCCGGGACTCTCTGGTTCGCGCGGCCCGACCGCGACGCCCCGGACTTCGCGCCGGAGGACAAGCGTCTCTTCGCCGAGGTCCTCGACCTGATCCATGAGGATTATGTCGACCGGACCGACAACCACGAACTGATGTCGAACGCGATCCGCGGGATGGTCGGCGAGCTCGACCCGCATTCGTCGTTCATGGACGCGGAGGAGTTCGAGGATCTCAGGATCGCGACGGAGGGCAATTATTCCGGCATCGGCGTAGAGGTCGCACTCGATGCCGGCGTGCTCAAGGTCATCGCTCCGATCGACGGTTCGCCCGCCGCGCGCGTGGGCATCCATGCCGGCGACGCGATCCTGCAGATCGACGGCCGCGCGCTCAGGACCGAGCGCCTCGCCGACGCCATCGCGACCATCCGCGGCGAGCCCGGCACGATCGTCAAGCTCACGATCGGCCGGGAGTCGGCCCCGCGGCCGCTCGAATTCTCGATCAAGCGCGCGCTGGTGTCCGTGCATTCCGTGCGCTTCGAGATGCTCGAGCCCGGCTACGGTTACCTGCGTATCTCGCAGTTCAGCGAGACGACGGGCGCGGATACGAGTGCCGCGATCCGCGCGCTCGAGCAGAAATCCGGCGGCAGGCTGCGCGGGCTGGTGCTCGATCTTCGCAACAATCCGGGCGGCGTCCTGGACGCGGCGGTCGAGGTTTCCGACGCTTTCCTGGAGAAGGGCGTGATCGTGTCGGCGGAAGGGCGTTCGGAGGAATCGCGTTTCCGGATGGAAGCGATGGCGGGCGACCTTTCGCTCGGCACGCCGATCGCGGTACTCATCAACGAGGGTTCCGCTTCCGCAGCCGAGATCGTCGCCGGGGCGCTGCGCGACAACGGCCGCGCAAAGCTCCTCGGCCAGCGCACCTTCGGCAAGGGCTCGGTGCAGACCGTCATGCCGCTCGAAGACGGCCAGGCGCTCAAGCTCACGACCTCGCGCTACTTCACGCCTTCCGGCATCTCGATCCACGAGCGCGGCCTCGAGCCGGACCTGCCGCTGCCCGAGCGGCCGCCCACAGCGCTCACCGGCGAACAGCCGCTGATCGAGCGCGACGCGGACATCCGCGCGGCCATCGACTGGCTCAAGACCGGAAATACGGCGCTCGTGACCGCGAATGCCGCGGCGGACGGCGGCTAGGACCCATGAAGCGCGTGCTCGTGCCGCTCGCCGAAGGATTCGAGGAGCTCGAAGCGGTCACCATCATCGACGTGCTGCGCCGTGCCGGCATCGACGTCGTCGTGGCGTCGCTCGGCGCGAGTCCCGTCACCGGCGCGCACGGAATCCGGATCTCGGCCGACACGCCTCTCGGCGCGCTCGCGGAGCAGGATTTCGACATGATCGCACTTCCCGGCGGCATGCCGGGCGCCGACCACCTGAAGAAAGACGCGCGCATCACGGAGATCGTGCGGCGCCTGCACGAGAAAGGTCGGCCCGTCGCGGCGATCTGCGCGGCGCCGATGGTGCTCGACGCCGCGGGCGTGCTCGACGGGCGCCGCGCGACGAGCTATCCGGGTTTCCTGAAGGACGCGAAGCGCGCCACGGTCGTGGGCGATGCGGTGGTCGTCGATCGCGGCGTCATCACCTCGCGCGGTCCCGGCACGGCACTCGATTTCGCGCTCACGCTCGTCTCGGAGCTTGCGGGACCGTCCGTCCGCGACGCCATCGAGTCGCGCCTCGAGCGCGAGAAGACGGCGGCGGCGTGACCGAACTGGCGGGTACGCGTCCGGAAATCGTCCAGGAGGACGAGCACGCGAGCATCGTGCAGAGCCTGACCCGCGTCGACTGGCTCGTGCTCCTGGTCGTCGCGCTCTATGCGCTCGTACTTCGTGCGCCGCAGTCCTCGCCCCGCATCCTGTATGCGGCCGTGGCGGCCTACACGATTTTCGTCGTCGCGTTCCGCTGGCGCGGATTCCCGGTCCAGGAGACGGGCGCCCGCATCGCTCTCGGCGCGGCCGTCATGGTTGCGTTCATCACGGTGGTCGCGACGCAGACCGGCGCCACCGCGAGCCCCATGGTCAATCTCTACCTGCTTCCGATAGTCGTCGTCGCGATGACGCTGCGACGGCGCGGAGCCTTCGTGATCTTCGCGGGCGTCGCGCTCGCCTGGCTTTCGCTCGTGACCGGCGAGGGCCCGCTGCCGCCGCCGGCCGAGTTGCTCACGCGGTTTTTCGGCGAGCTCGGGCCCTATGCGCTCGTCGCCTACCTGACCCAGGCGCTTGCCGGCACGATCCTGACGGCCCGGCGCCGCATCGAGGAGATGGCTGAGCGCGACAGCCTGACGGGCATGCTGAACTTGCGCACCTTCAAGTCGATCCTGGGCCGTGAACACGGGCTCCGTGCGGGCGGCGGGCGCGGCGGATATGCGATCCTGCTCGTCGACATGGACGATCTGAAGGCGCTCAACGACGAACACGGCCACCAGGCCGGCAATCGCGCGATCACCGCGGTCGCGAGCGCGATCCAGCGCGCGATACGCACGACCGACATGGCCGCGCGCTCCGGCGGCGACGAGTTTGTCGTTTTCCTGCCGGAAGCGACGCCCGAAGTCGCGGAGACGGTCGCCCAGCGCATCCGAAACCACGTCTATCGCAGCCTGTTCCCGGTCGGTGAGCGGCTGCAGCGCATGACGGTCAGCGTCGGCAGCGCGAGCTATCCGCGGGACGGCGCGCAGCAGGACGACATCGTCGCCGAAGCTGGCGTCCGCATGCGGCGCGACCGCGAGTTGCGCCAGGCCGCGGACAGCCCGGCGACATGAGACGGCAGAATCGCGGCTACATGCAGGGATTCGAGACGACCGCGAGCGCGGCGACCGTCTGGCGCGCGCTGACGGAGCCCGAGGCGCTCTTGCGCTGGCTCGCCGCCGAAGCCATCGTTGAACCGCAAAACGGCGGGCGCTATGCGACGGTTTCACGCCTGTTCGGGCGGCGCGAGGCGCGAATCGAACGCTTCGACCCGGGCGCGCGGCTCCAGCTCATGTACGAGCCGACAGCGGACTGGCCGCCGCTACCGGACAGCGCGCTGATCGAAGATTTCATCATCGATGAACGGAAAGGACAGAGGATGCTTCGGGTGATGGGCTCAGGCGTACCGCCGGACGAAGAATGGGCGAAGATGCTCGTGCGTCTGCGCACGGGCTGGGCGCTCGCCTTCGCGCAACTGCAGATGCGCCTGCGCGACGGCTCGATCGGCGAGACTGCGCCGTGATGCTTGCGACGATCGTGGCCGGGGCGACGCTCGTGCTCGCGGGCGGGACGGTCATTGACGGCTACGGCAACGCGCCGATCCAGGACGGCATCATCGTCATCGAGAACGATCGCATCCTCGCGGTCGGTGGGGTGGGCCAGGTCGCGATCCCGGAGGGCGCCGAAGTCGTCTCGACCGAAGGCATGACCGTGCTGCCGGGTCTGTGGGACATGCAGGTCGAGTTAATACGTCTCGGCCACGGCGACACCGCGCGCTGGAACGAAACCTACGGCCCGCTCGCAGAGCGCGTCGTGATGCCGATCGCGGCAAGGCAGCTCCTGCAGGCGGGCGTCACGAGCGCGCGCGACCTCGCCTCGCCGCTCGAGGCGGCGGTTCACGTTCGCGGCCGGATCCGCGAGCGGCTGATCGACGGCCCGGGCCTCTTCATCTCGGGGCCCGCGCTGCGCAAGCTCGCGCCGGCCGGCACCGGCGACTGGCAATGGGAAGTGAGCGGCGCCGCCGACGCGCGGGCGAAGATCCAGAGGCTCGCGAACGCGGGCGTCGACTACGTGCTGCTCGCGGACATCGGCTTGTGGACCGCGGAGGAACTCGAGGCGGCGGTCTCCGAGGCGCGGATTCGGGGCATGCCGGTCCACGCCTACGCGGAGAGCCCGGCCGACATCGTGCGTGGCGCGGCCGCGCAGTTCGACGGCTTCGTGGGAACCGGCATGGACGCAGAGGCGTTTCCCGCGGAGGTCACGCAGGCGCTGACGGGACGGCTCACACAGACCGGCGCGCGGCCGATCGCGTGGACGCCGGCGATCTCGGCGCTGCTTAACCTCGAATCGCTGCGTGTCAATGACGAGCCGCTCGACGACCCGCGCACGATCGGTGAGTTTCCCGAGCTCGTCGCCGTCGACATTCGCGGGTCGCTCGCGAGCCTCGATCGCGTCGCGGCGGCGGAATTATCGGCGGCCAGGGCCGCGACGCTCTGCGAAAAGCTCCGGCAGCTCGACGAAGCGAAAGTCCTACTGCTTCTCGGCTCGGGCGCGGGCAGCCCGGGACATCTGCATTCGCGCGCGACCTGGCAGGAGATCGATTTCTGGGTGCGGCAGTGCGGGATCCCGCCGATCCGCGCCATCCGTGCCGCGACTCACGACGCCGCGACCTCGATGGGCGTGGGACACGAATCCGGCGCGATTTCCCCGGGGAAGATCGCCGACATCATCGCGGTGCGGGGCGACGCGCTGCGGAATCCCGGCTTGCTGCAGTCCGTGGATATTGTCATCAAGAGCGGTCGTCGCGTACGCTGAGGCGATGGCCTACTTCATCCTGCGGGTGCTGGTCGCCGCGCTCGGTCTCTGGCTCGCGACCGAATGGGTCGACGGGATCAACGTTTCGAGCGCCGGCACCCTGATCCTGGCGGCGCTGCTTCTCGGCGTGGTGAATGCGTTCGTCAAGCCGATCGTCGTGATCCTGACGCTTCCGTTCACGCTGGTGACGCTCGGGCTTTTCCTGCTCGTGATCAACGCGGCGATGCTCGGTCTCGTGGCCGCCTTCCTGCCCGGCATGGGCATCAGCGGCTTCTGGCCGGCGTTCTGGGCCGCGATCATCGTCAGCGTGGTGAGCTGGATCGGCGCCGTGATCTTCAAGCCGAACGGCAAGAAAAATTAGCCCGCTGACCTGCGCCCCATGAGCATCAAGTTCCGCCTCACGGTGATGAACTTCATGCAGTTCTTCGTCTGGGGCGCGTGGCTCATCTCGCTTGGCGCCTACATGATCGTGACTCTCGGATTCTCCGGCGGCCAGGTCGGCAGCATCTACGCGACCATGGGCGTCGCCGCGCTCTTCATGCCGGGGCTCATGGGGATCGTCGCGGACCGATGGCTCAATGCGGAACGGCTGTACGGCATTCTTCACCTGATCGGCGCGGGCCTGCTGCTCTGGGCCTCGACCGTCCGGGACTTCGATACGCTCTACGTGATCATGCTGCTTAACGCGATGGTGTACATGCCGACCATCGCGCTCAACAACGCGATCTCCTACAAGGTCCTCGAGGCGCGCGGCCAGAACGTCATCCGGAGCTTCCCGCCGATTCGCGTCTGGGGCACGGTCGGATTCATCGTCGCGATGTGGATGGTGGATTTCGCCGGCTGGACCAAGAGCCCTCTTCAGCTCTACATCAGTGCGGGCGCCGCCGTGTTTCTCGGCCTCTACGGCTTCACGATGCCGAAATGCCCGCCGGCCCGCGATCTGGCGAAGAAAAGCCTGGCCGCGGCGCTCGGACTCGACGCGTTCGTCCTGTTCAAGCGCACGCAGATGCTCGTTTTCTTCCTCTTCGCGATGATGCTGGGCGCGGCGCTCCAGATCACGAATGCGTTCGGCGGCGCCTTTCTGGACGATTTCAAGACCGTCTATCCGGGCACATTCGCCGTTGAGCATCCGAACCTGCTCATATCCATATCCCAGATCTCGGAAACGCTATTCATCCTGACGATCCCGTTCTTCCTGCAGCGCTTCGGCATCAAGATCGTGATGCTGATCAGCATCTTCGCCTGGGTGTTCCGCTTCGGGCTGTTCGCGGTCGGCGATCCCGGGGCGGGACTCTGGATGCTGGTCCTGTCGATGGTCATGTACGGCATGGCATTCGACTTCTTCAACATCTCCGGGTCACTCTTCGTGGACCGGGAAGCAGAGGCCACGATCCGCGCGAGCGCGCAGGGTCTTTACATGGTGATGACGAACGGGCTCGGCGCCTTCATCGGCAGCATGGCGGCGGGCCTCGTCGTCGATCACTTCACGGTCGCCGGCGTGAAGGACTGGCAGAGCATCTGGTTCACGTTCGCGGGTTACGCGCTCGTGCTGGGGCTCGTCTTTCCGTTCCTGTTCAAGTACGACCACGACCCGAAGGCGATGGCGGCCATCAGGCACTGAGAATTAAAGGGGACAATTAAAGGGGACGTTCCCCTTTAGCTGATGGAATACGTCGCCAACTGCGGCTTCTCTGCTAAAGGGGAACGTCCCCTTTAATTGTTAATTCCGTTTCTCGGCGACGATCTCGAGCACCATCGGCGTGATGAGAAGCGTCGCGGACTTCTGCTCCGCGTCCGCAAATTCGGTGCGCACGCCATCCGCCCACGCCTGGTCGATGCGGCCGAGCTCGAGCTGGTGCCGAAGGTGGATGTCGATGAAGGTCGCCGGCCATTGCCATAGGGCGTCGCCCGGCCGCACGCAGAAGACGCGCGGGATCGCGTCGCGGATCGAGAATCCGCGTTCCTGAAGTAGGGCGACGACCGCGGGCGCGATGTTCGGCTCGCCGCCGGAAGCCCGCCAGCCCTCCTCGACCTGCCGCACGAATTCCCGCATCCGCCGGCCTCCGGGCGAAATTCTCAGGCTGTCGTACTGGATGTACTCGTGGAATATCGCGACCCCGCCGGGACGGATCACGGCCGCGATCTTGTCGAGGAGTAGCGCCGGCGATGAGACGAAGCAGGCGACCCATCGGCACCAGGCCGCATCGAATCCGGCGGCGGGAAATGGGTCTGTCATCAGGTCGATTTCGTGATAGCGGACGTTTTCAAATCCATGTTCGGCGAGCATCGCGCGCCCCGCTTCGACGAAGCGTCCCGAACGCTCGAGGGCGACGACCTGCCCTTCGGGGCCGACGATGCCGGCGAGATCCGCGGATGCGTAGCCGGGACCCGCGCCGATATCGAGCACCCGCGACGCCGCTCCGATGCCCGCGCGCCGCCAGCATTCCAGGACCGTCGGCCGCCAGACCCGGTGCTGAATCCCGAGGCGAGCGACTTCCTCGTCGTGCGTTCCCAGAAAATAGTCGCGATCAGTCGCCATCGCCGGGCTCCGGTCGACAGGACTTGCAGCTCCACAGATGCGCCTCGATCGCGGTCATCGCCGGATCGGTCCCGGCGAGCCAGCTGCCGGCGGTCAACGGAGCCGCAAGATCGGGATCCAGGTCCGGCACTTTCACGCGGTAGGCGTCGCCGTAGCAACCCGGTTCTTGCGCACAGCCGTTCACGAGGTCCCAGACGCCGTCGGTCGCCTGGACGCAGTATTTCGACTCCGGCAGGCAGACCGGTTTGCCCTCTGACCAGAAGCGCAAACGGTCGCCGACGGGTTCGCCGACGATCATTGCGCGATCGCCCGCGGAATGCTCGACAAGCGCCGCGGCGACGATGCCGGCGGAGAAGGTGAGGCGCGACACGATTACATAGATGCGCCCAGGCACGGCCGCGGCCAGACCTCTGAAGAAGTCGACCGTGGGATCGATGTTGCCGCCGCCGTCGAAGCGAAGATCGACGATCAGGTTTTCCGGTTTCGATATCGCCAGGTGCTCGCGGGCCGCGCGGACGAAGTCCTCGATCGGCTCGGCGTCGGTTCCGTGGTGCGAACGGAACTGCAGATAGCTCGCGCCGATCGCGGGCAGCTCCACGATCCGGAACAGCCGGTCCGGGTACTGCAAATAGAGCGGTTCGTTGCCGCCGTGAAGCCCGGACAGCAGGCGGCCGGGTGCCGCGCCGTGGGGCGCGGCATCGCGGGGAAGCATTCCGATCTCGCGGGTCGTTGCCGAGCCGTCCCGCGGGACGAGCGAGAGCGACAATCGATCGGGGGAGGCCGCAAGACCGAGCGCATGCAGAAGCTCCGCGCTCTCGAGATAGAGCGCGAGTTTCCAGCGGCGATAGTCGTCGATCCCGCCGGAAAGCGGACGCAGCCGTTCGAAAAGCTCGTCGACGGAATGGCCGTCGATTGCGGTGACCCGCGCCCCGAGAAGATCCTGCTGCGCGGGCGCCACTCGGGCGACGACGAGCGCATCGGGAAACCAGAAGAAGCGCAACGGCGCTCGATCCGGAAGCCAGGCGCCCTCGCCTGGATGCCAGGAATCGTGGCCGTTGTCGGCAAGCGCGGTCGTCCTCGCGATCGCGATCAGAAACCCGGCCGTCGTCAGGCTGTCCGCGCGAGGCTCGAGCGACGCGAGATAGTCGAGTGCCGCGCGGCGCGCCTTCGGCTTGAAAGCCCGGCTTTGATTCACGTAGTCGTCGCGGAGGATCGCGAGGTCGGCGTTCGTCGCCAGCAATGCGGCGAGCCAGAATCCCGTCACAGCCACTTCGCCTTGCGCAGGCGATAGAAAAGGTAACCGTCGATGGCGACCATTATAGACGTCGCAAGCAGGTAGCCATGCTTCCATTCGAGCTCCGGCATGTGCTCGAAATTCATGCCGTAGATGCCGGCGATCATCGTCGGAACTGCGACCAGCGCGCCGTAGGCGGCGAGACGCTTCACCGTCTCGTTCTCCTGCAGGCTGATCATCGAAAGATTTACGGCGATCGCGGTGGCGATCGTGTCGCGGATCGACTCGATCGTCTGGTTGAGGCGCTGGAGATGGTCGGAGACGTCGCGGAAATATTCCTTCATTCCGCCGCACACGGGTGGAACGCGCGCGCCATACAGGTTGTTGACGGCATCGAGCAGCGGCGCGACCGCGTGCCGCAGCATCACCAGCTTCTGCTTGAGGGAATAGAGCGCCTCGACGTTCTCGCGCGGCGACGTGCCCGCGAAAATCCGCTCTTCGATGGCCTCGAGCTCCGTCTCGACGGCGTCGAGCAGCGGGAAGTAGCGGTCCACGACCTTGTCGATCAGGGCATAGAGCACGTAGCCGGATCCGTTCTTCAGGAGCTCCGGTTCCCGTTCGCATCGGGCGCGAACATCGGCGAAGCCCTGTTCCGCGCGGCTCCGGATCGTCAGGATGTAGTTGGGGCCCGCGAACACGTCGATTTCGCCGACCCGCAGCCCGCCGTCTTCCGGTTCGAGCAGGTGCAGAACCGCGAACACGGAATCGCCGTATTCCTCGATCTTCGGCCGCTGATGGCCATGGCGCGCGTCTTCGACCGCTAGCGGATGCAGGTCGAATTCCGCCTGCATGAGCTCGAGGGCGCCGTCGTCGCGCTCGAGGAGCGCCACCCAGACGAAGCAGCCCGGCATCGCGATGTAGCGATGAATGTCCTTCGGCTCGATTTCCGCGAGCCGCTTGCCGTCCTGGTACGCGACGCAGCTGATCAGCATGGAGTGCGGAGATTAGTCCGCGAGCGTCACTTCGACCGCGCCACAGAAGCAGCTGCCCTTGAAGGTATTTCCGTCTGGCATCGTGAGTTCCTCAGCTTTCACTGCGAAGCGCAGTGCCGTTCTTCAGGTAGTGATTCATGCGGGATTCCCACTCGCGCATGAACTGAACGTAATACTCGGCCGTGAAGGAGGCGATGAACGTGTCGCCTTCGGGACCGAGACTCGTGTGACTATAGGTGATTTCCGCTTCGCTGCCCGGGCTTCGCCGGGCGGACCCGGATCGTCAATTTGCAGGCCGTGACGCCGGGCGTGATCTTGATCATCTCGACGAATCCGCGAGCCGGATCGTGGCGCGTGATGAACCAGATCGAGTCGTGCACCTTGGCGTCCGTGATGAACACGCAGTCCTGCTCCGCGAAGCCGGACTGCGTCAGGACGAGAATCGGATGCCAGCCGTCGATCCAGTCCGCCTCGCGCACCGGGCACAGGAGCGGAAACACCTTGGATACCGAGCCGGCGAGACGCTGCTTGTAAGTGCGGGTGACGCGATTGGGGGCGCGGACGTTCATGGTTGCACCATACCGGGGCCGCTCGCCATGACTTCATGTTGCCCCTGCGGGTCATGGCGAGTCCAGTGCTTGGCAGAATCAGATCGCATCGCTTTCCCGCCATTCCTTCAGCAGCGTGGCTGCAGCATTATCGATGTAACTCTGAGCGACTCCGTGCGCAATCAAGTGCCTTTCGGACAGGACGGCAACCTCTCGCAGCATCGCCAATGCTTCTTCCGCAATCTTGTCCAGACGAAGCTGCAGAGATTCAAACTGGGATTTGCTATACACAACTGCGCGGCTATCGGCCCTTGAGCTGTGAACGAGCCAATTCCTCTCGCGGAGCAGTGCGAGAAGCCTGCTCTCATGGTCAGCCGACAGGAGATTCGCCGCCCTCAGTTGCGAGATGGTTTGACCGAACGTCTGTCCTTGGGCCGCAGTGTCCGGCGTTGCCTTGGCGAGCAGGACGAAATACGATGCCGACGCTTGCTCCAGCTCCTGAATTTGCCAGAGAGCGAACCCGGCGCGCTGCGTAATCACGTTGAGGCGGTCGGCCGTCTCAAAGCCTGCGATCGAGGACTTGTTAGAGGTCATCGCATTATTACCATCGCTGTGACCGCGAAAATGGATGCGACCGAGATCGCTATGGCGACGAGGCACAGTCTCTCCAGCCTCTCGCGCTCCGACACGGCACTCCTTGCGGCTTGCTCCAGCGCGGAGACCACCTCCTTCAGCTGCGCTGCGAGTTGCTTGATCTGCTCCGCATTGCCTGACGCTGCGGCTTGAAGCTCCGCAATCTGGCGATTCAGCAGGTCTGTCTGACTCGGCAGTGCGTCGACGTTCTTCCGGGTGAACGCGGGCTTTACGACCCCCATGATCGTATCGAGGTTGGCAAGGACAAGCTTTCCGACGGCGAGCCAGGGCACGGCCATGGATGACCTCTAGCGTCCGCGTTGTGCGGGCCGCGGTACTGCCCGACCAGGCGCCGCGGGCGCGACAATTTTTCCAGCGCCCGCGGCGCACCCCTGCCAGGTTGTCACGGACCGCTCCAACGCATAGTCAGGCGGCAGGTTGTTCGTGGCTCCAATCGTAGGTCTCGACGACAAACGATAATGATTGCCCCAAATAATCCAATGTGAGACGCCAGCAGCCGACACTGGGAAAGTCGATGCCAGTAAGCATGGTCCAGCCTCCCAACGACTTGGCTTCCGCATTGGTCGCGCCACCAACTACCGCATCATTGGCCTGACCTGAAAGTGGTTCAATTTTAACGGACAGATTGTGCTCCATCCCTGGTTTGAAACCGGCACTCCAAACGAACAGCTTGACGGCGATTTGCGCGTTTGGGCCTGTAATACCCCATCTTCCATCCTCTGGAAGAATTACTGCGAGTGCCTCACTGCCATACCAACTCTCAGATTCTGGAAACGGAGGCCCCAGACTGTCTGAGCCGATCGTTACCGGACAGGTTGAATCTGCTAACAGCTGTCCCTGCGCCACGGGTGCCACAAGCAAGCCTGATAGGACGAATGTTTGGCACAGCTTCATGGCTGCCACCTGACGTTCGCTCAAACCTTTAACGGACCGCTCCAACGCATAGTTGGACTGCACTTTGTCATGGTGATGGGTTCCGACTTGCTTGAATGTCTTTCTTGGTCATCTGGGGCAAATCATCCGTGATGTGGTCCCAAGGGGCCTTAAATTCTATGTAGATGTGCTTGTCTGGCCTGATACGAGGATCATCGTCGAGAGCGCCTGCTGGTATCTCGAACCAGGGCTCCCCAGTTCTTGATGGGTTTGGCACCTGTGAGCCGCAGAGGCTGCAGAAACTGGTGTCATATGGGGGAGGCAATTCGCTTACCGGACGCTCGTACGTCCTGATCAGGTCCGCGCCTTGTAGAAAGCGGAAATCCTCACGACGCACGCCAAGCCACGTGAGGTAGGCGGATCCGCTGACTTTTCGGCAACGAGTGCAATGACAAAGCTCAAAGGGTCCGACCGCACGTTCGATTTCGAATTTGACGCCACCACAGAGGCAGCTACCGCGGAGCATCGCCCACCTCCTTTTCAAGTGCCGCCCAACGTCTATTGGGTATGAATTGACGCATAACATGACGCAAACCCTGCCGCATGCCACGAGTCGCCAAGGCTGTACAAAGCAAGTCTTAGCTACTGTCCTGCGACCCGACCGACCGTCACTGGCGCACTAAAGCAAGCCGATGCCGCAAACTGATCACCTCGCCGCATACTCACTCTCCATACTTATCAGTATGCGCCGAGCCCGGCAGCGGCAGGAGAGCGACCATGGATGAAATACAGGCAGCGCCCGCGGCAGGCCGCCGGCCCAACGCCCGCGATGCCAAGCGCATGGCGCGCGCCGCGCAGGCGGGCCATTCGATCCCGTACATCACCCGCAAGATTCCGTTCTACGAAGTGCTGGGCGATGAGGGCCTCACCCTGATCGAGAACAATGCCGACACGATTCTCGAGGAAATCGGCATCGAGTTTCGCGAAGACCCGGAAGCGCTGTCGATCTGGAAGGCCGCGGGTGCGGACGTACAGGGCGAAAGGGTGCGCATGCCGCGGGGCCTGTGCCGGCAGCTGATCCAGGCGAACGCACCACGCGAATTCACGCAGCACGCCCGGAACCCGGCGCGGAACGTCCTGATCGGCGGCAAGAACACCGTGTTCGCGCCCGCCTATGGTTCGCCCTTCATCTATAACCAGGACGAGGGGCGGCGCTACGCGCGCATCGAGGATTTCCGTAACTTCGTGAAACTCGCCTACCAGTCGAAATCTCTCCACCACTCCGGCGGAACGATCTGCGAGCCCGTCGACCTGCCGGTCAACAAGCGCCACTTCGACATGGTGTACAGCCATATGAAGTACAGCGACAAAGCGTTCATGGGGTCGGTGACGCACCCTGAGCGCGCGAAAGATACGGTCGAGATGGCGAAGATCCTGTTCGGCTCTGGCTACATGGACGCGGCGACCGGACGGCCGAACACCGTGATCGTGAGCCTCATCAACGTCAATTCCCCGATGACCTATGACTCGACGATGCTGGGCGCGCTCAAGGTATACGCGCGCGCGAACCAGGCCTGCATCGTGACGCCGTTCATCCTGGCGGGCGCGATGTCGCCGGTCACCGTGGCGGGCACGGCGACGCAGACGCTCGCCGAGGCGCTTGCCGGCATGGCCTTCATTCAATTGCTGAATCCGGGCGCGCCGATGGTGCTCGGCAGCTTTGCGTCGTCGCTGTCGATGCAATCCGGCGCGCCGACGTTCGGCACGCCCGAGCCCGCGCTCGTGCTCTACATCATGGCGGCCCTGGCGCGCCGGCTACGCGTCCCGTTCCGGTCCGGCGGCAGCTTGTGCGCGTCGAAGATCCCCGATGCGCAGGCCGCCTTCGAGTCGGCGCAGACGCTGCTGCCCACCTGCCTTGCGGGCGTCAACTTCGTGCTGCACGTCGCCGGCTGGCTGGAGGGCGGACTCGCGATGGGTTATGAGAAATTCGTGATGGACGTGGACCAGGCCGGGATGATGCACACGCTGCTCGAGGGCGTGGACTTGTCGGACAACGGTCAGGCGCTCGATGCCATCCGCGAGGTCGGGCCCGGCAAGCACTTCCTCGGTTGCGCGCACACGCTTGCGAACTTCGAGACGGCGTTCTATCGCTCGCCGCTCGCCGACAACAACAGCTTCGAGCAATGGGATGCGGAGGGTCGCAGGGACATGGCGACGCGCGCGAACGGGCTATGGAAGAAGCAACTCGCGGAATACGTCGAGCCGCCGCTCGATGCAGGCGTCGATGAGGCGCTGCTCGATTACATGAATCGGCGCAAAGCGTCGTTCCCGGATTCCAACGTGTAAAAAAAGGGCGCCTTGCGGCGCCCCTTCGAGCGATTGGTGGCCTTGCCTCAGAATTCCTGCGAGAACTTGAGCCCCACGGTTAACGGTGGTCGGCGCAGGGCGTACGGTTGCAAGCCGCAGGCGGGTACTTGGGCGACTGATGCGATTATTGCGCACTCCTGACCGACATACAGGGGCGCGTTCTCGTCCGTCGCGTTCTTGACGAACAGTTCGAGCCGCCAGGAATCCCGGCCGATACCAGCCGTCAGGTCGAGGACAGTGCTCGATGGGATGGTGCCGTTCTTGAACTCGTTCTCGGCCGGGACCAGCTCCGAGGGTCGGCTGCCTTCGTAGATGAGCGCGCCTTGAAGATGCGCCTGGAACTCACCTACCGGGAAGTCATAGCGCGCGATCAGATTGGCCTTGAACTCGGGCGTGATGGGCAGCTGGCTGCCATCCGGCGCCGTGATGACGGGGTTGCCGTCGGCGTCGATCTCGAAGTAGTCGCTCGTGAGCTCTGCGTTGTAGTAGGCGGCCGCGGTCGACACCCGGAAATTGTCGGTCACGGCCCACAAGAATTGCATCTCGGTGCCAATGATCTCGGCGCTGGGAGCGTTGTCCACCTGGGTGATGCCGTTCGCCCCCGGAAACGCCCGCTGCAGGTCGTCCCACTGCTCCAAAAACACTGCGCCGTTGAACTGCACTGAGCCACCCCACTGGGCCTTCCAGCCCAACTCCCAGTTCGTCAGGAAATCGGACTCGTAGTCGCCGACGAACGGATTGCGATTGAAGCCGCCGGGTCGGAAGCCCTCCGACCATGTCGCGTACAGGAGCACGTCGTCGGTCGCCTTGTAGTTCAGGTTGATGCGACCGACATAGTCGTCGCTCTCGACCTTGCGGTCGACGTTGATGCAGGGCTTGTCGCCGACGGTTTCCTGCGACGGGCAGCGCCACTCGCCGTTGCGCGACCAAGACTCCCCAATCGGCAAGAACGCGTCGTCGCCGCCGTTGGCCGAATTGCCCGGCTCAGCCGGATCCTCATCCTCGTCCGGATCCGAGGGGGCGTAGGGCCGGTTGAATCCAAGCCCGAAACCGAAGAATCCGTTCACGGTCGATTCGTTCTTGAAGAAACGCAATCCTCCCGTCAGCTCGAACTTTTCCGTGATGTCGAAGCTCACGCTGCCGAAAACAGCTTCATCGGTGTCCTCGCGATCCATGCTGTTGAGATACACGATGTCCGCGAACAGCGGATTAGCGCCCTGATCGGGCCACATGATGTCCGCCAGACCTTCGACCAGGAAGGACTGGTAGAAGTCGTGCTTCTGCTCCTGCCAGAAGACGCCGAGCAGACCGCGCACGCGATTGTCTTGCGGTGAGGAGATGCGGAGCTCGTGGCTCTGCTTCGTGTACTCGTCGTCGTTGTAGTAACGATGTACTGGCGGGACGAGCGACCTCTCGATCCCATCGTTATCGTCGCCGTCGCCATCTGCCCGATCGTCGTTGTTGTCGAAGAAGAGACCGGCGAAGTACCCGGTCGTGTAAATGCTGTCGTAGAAGTACGAATAATCCGAGTAGTCGAACGAAGCCTCGACGCCGCGGTCGAGGTAGTTGCCGGAGTACGTCAGGTCAAAGTTGCTGATGTTGCCTTCGATCGTGAGCCCGGCCTGCCACCACTCGTCGTCGGTGTACTCTTCCTTGAAGTGCGCGACAGCGTTGTCGCCGGAGGTCATGTCGTTGAAGTTGTTGAGGTCGTCGCCCCAGGATCCGTCGCTGTACTGATTCTGGATCATGAACGTCGGCGTGATCGTCCAGTTGTCGTTCAGATCCACGCGCAGTGCCGCGCGCGCGCCGTACGTCTCCACCGTGTTGTAGTCGTCTTCGGCGAACTCTGCGTTGTCGACCGTGATGTCGTCGAGGGGATCGGTTGCGTCCACCGAGAACGTGCGCGTCGCCAGTACGTTGTCGACCCAGCCGGCGTCTTCGCGGTACCAGCCTACGGCCCGGATCGCGGCTTGATCCCCGAGCGGCACGTTGACGAATCCCTCCGCGATGTAGCCCTCATCGTCGCCGTCAATCATGTTCGCTTCGAGCCCGTAACCAGCTTCGAATGCCGTGGGATCGGGCTTGTTGGTGATGATGCGGATCGTGCCCGCCTGCGAGCTCGCGCCATACAGCGTGCCCTGCGGACCGGCCAGCGCCTCGACTCGCGCGATGTCGTACATGTGGATGTCGAGGTTGCCCTGGATCGTCGTGATCGGCTGCTCGTCCAGGTACATGCCGACGCTGGGCACCGACGTGATGGCCTGGCCGTCGCCACCGGTCGTCACTCCGCGCATGTACACGGCCTGGAAGCCGGCGCCCGCGCCATAGCCGCCACCGGCACCCGGTGCCATGGTCACGCTCGGCAGCATCTGCACGTAGTCCCGGAAATTGTTGACGTGCAGCTCCTCGAGCTGCTCCGCGCCGAGCGCCTGGATGCTGATCGGCACGTCCTGCAGGTTTTCCGCGCGCTTCTGCGCGGTGACGATCACTTCGCCGAGGGTGGTTTCCTGCGCCATCAGGGAGGGGCTCGACAACGCGAGCAGTACGGCTGACGCGACAGGTGTGCGGGCAAGGAAAGTCTGCGGACGCTTCCGAAGGACAACCGGCATTGCCTTTCTCCAGTGAGGGTCCAGTGGCGCTAGAGACTACGACCAAAACCGCAACAACGCAAAGGAAGCGGTTGGACCGTCGCGCGAACGCAACGGCTGCGGATCAGGCCGGGGGGACGGCCGGATAAGCGCCGAGGACCGGACCGAGCGCCGCTTCAAGTGGCCCGAGCCAAGACTCGTAGTGACGCCATTGGTCCATCCCCTCCCGGTAGATGGGCTGGCGGACCTGCTCGGAGCTCGCCGTCCGGACCGCGCGCTCGTTCTCGAAGAAACGCAGGCAGGACGCCTCAAACGGCAGACTGCAGTATTCGAGGACGCTGCGCACCTCGGCCTCAGTGTCCTCGACGATCCGCTCGTAGAACACGCGGTGGATACGGCCCGGCAGGACCTCGTCGTAGTGCGCCATCAGCAGGACATAGTCACGGTAGAAACGTCCCATGTCCGAGAGGTCGTAGCTGAAGCGCTGGCCGCGGGCGTAGTGCTGCTTGAAGTTCGAGAAGCAGCAGGCCATCGGGTGGCGGCGCGCGTCGATGATCCTGGCGTTCGGCAGGGCAAGATGGATCATCGCCACGTGCAGGAAGTTGTTGGGCATCTTGTCGATGAAGTGCGGCCGGTCCGTCTTGCGGTGCACGCGCGTGCGCTCCAGGTAACGCTCGCCGAGCTCCCGGAGGTCCCGTGGGCCCATGGCCGCCAGCACCTCCGCATAGGCGCCGATTTCCCCGGATTCCGACTGCGCGCGCAGATCCCGGGCCAGGGTGATCATGTCGGGCAGCTCGGTCGTGCCTTCGACCGCCGAGTGACTGGAGAGGATCTGCTCGAGCAGCGTCGAGCCGGCCCGCGGCATGCCGACGATGAAAATCGGGTTGGCCGCCGGGCAGCCGCCGCCGGCGCGCGCGGCAAACATTTCGCGCGTGAAGACCGCTTTCAGCCGCTCGGCGCGCTTGGTGTTGAGATCCGCGTCATGCGGATTGCGCGCGCGGTGCAGTGCATTGCCCTTCGCATAGTCCTCGAAGGACGCTGCGTAGTCGCCCGCGTCCTCGTGCGCCTTGCCGAGCGCGAAGTGCAGGTGCACGCGGTTCACCTCGTCGACCACCGGGTCTTCGACGCCCGTCCGCATTGCCGCGAAGTCGCTTTCCGTGAAGCGGACGGTCTTGAGGTTGGCGAGGCTCCAATACGCCTCGCCGCAGCCGGGCTCGTGCGCGATGGCGCGGCGGTAGGCTGCGATGCACTCGTCCTGCCGGCCCTCGGTCTTCAGCACGTGGCCGTAGCTGAGCCAGACCTTGGCGTTCGCCGGGTATTCGCTCACGAGTTCCGCGTACATGTGGCTCGAGCGCTCGTATTCGCCGACGCGGGCCAGGACCACGGCCGCGAGGTTACGGTAGGCGGGATTGCGCGGTTCCGCGGCGAGCAGCCGCTCGACCTCGGTGAGGGCTCCCGCGGGATCATTTCTCCGGTGCAGGAGCACGGCGAGCTGGTAGCGCGCCTGAATGAAGCCGGGCGCGAGCTCGAGGGCGCGTTCCAGGAGGTTCTGCGCGTCCTCATCGCGGCCGATGCGCATGGCGACCTCGGCAAGCATACGGATCGCCGGCACGTCGGTCGGGGCCGCGTGCAGATGCGCCTTGAGAAGCTGCTCCGCCTGCGGGATGTCGTTGCGGTTCATCGCGATCGCGGCCAGGCGGAGCCGCGGGTTGTCGAGCGACGACTGGGGCGCCTTCATCGGACGAAAGCGCGCTTGAGGCGCGCGATGCCCTCGTGGATATCGGGTGCGGTGTAGTGCGCAAAGCTGAGCCGCAGGCAGTGCCCGAGGCCCGCAGCCGTGGAGCAGGCCGGCCCCGGCAGGAAACCGGTGCCGGCCGCGCGGGCCTCCGCCTCGATCGCTGTGGCCACCGATTGCTGCGACAGCTCGAGCCAGAAGAAATAGCCGCCCAGCGGTTTCTGCCAACCCGCAATGTCAACAAAGTGGGTTCGTAGGGCGGCATCCATCGCCTGCGCGCGCTCGGCGTAACTGGTCCGGAGCCGCGCGACGAAAGCGGCGAGCTCGCCGGTTTCGAGCAGCTGCCGGACCACGTGCGACGCGAAATGATTGAAATTGCCGCCGCTCACGAGCGCACCTTGGGCGAGCATCCTCTGCATCAGCTCCGCGTTCGACTGGATCCAGCCGAGCCGCAGGCCCGGCGCCAGGATCTTCGAGAACGAGCCGAGCGAAATCACGGGGCCGTGGTCGATCAACGTCCCGAATGAGGCGGGTGGCGGCGTGCCGTGGTGCAGCAGCTGGTACACCTCGTCGGCCGCGATGACGAAGCCGCGCTCACGGCCGAGCTCGACCAGGCGCTTGCGCCGCTCGAAGTCGAGAGTCTGGCCCGTCGGATTGTGAAATGACGGGATGGTGTACACGAGCTTCGGCGTGTGGCGCTCGAGCCGGCGCTCGAGCGCCGCGACATCCATGCCCCGTCCATCGAGTGGCACGCCGATGATTTCGAGGCCGTGGTCGCGGAAGATCTGAAACGCGTAGGGGTAGCTCGGTTCTTCGACGAACACGGTGTCGCCGGGACTCGTGAAGCGGCCGCAGACGAAGTCGAGCGCCTGCGATATGCCCGCGGTGAGCATGAGAGAGTCCGGGTTGACCGGGCTGCCTGAAGCCTTTTCGAGAAACGCCGCGAGCGCCGTCCGAAACCGCGCGTCGCCCTGGCGCTGGCCGTAGTTCAGTTCGAGCGGCTGCGCAGCCGCGAAGAAACGGCCGCAGGCGTCGTTCAGCAGCGCCAATGGAAGCAGGTCGGCGGAGGGTTGTCCGACACTGAAGTTGATCGTGCCCTTTTCCGGTGCGCCATCGAACGTCGCAGCAATGCTCATGCGGCGCCTCCGGCCGGCGAGACCAGTCGAAATACGTCATCGGGGCGGCCTTCGAGAAAAGCCCGGATGTTCCCGGCTGAAATGCGCCGAAGGTCGTCGAGCGCCGACTCCGAATAGAACGCGACGTGCGGCGTCAGCAAGACGTCGCGGCGGCCGACGAGCGGATGCCGCGACAGGTCGGGCGAATCCTCGGTCAGCACGTCGAGTGCCGCGCCGGCGAGGATACCGCGGTCGAGGGCCTCCACGAGATCTCCCTCGACGATCAATGCGCCGCGCGCGACGTTCAGCAGCAAGGGCTTGCGCCGCATCCGGGTAAAAGCCGCGCGATTCATGAGGCCGCGATTCATGTCGTCGAGATTGCAGTGCAGGCTGACGATATCCGATTCGGCCAGCAGTTCCTCGAATCCGGCGAGCCCTGCGCCATGGCGCTTCGCCGTCTCCGCATCGACCCGCGGATCGCAGGCGAGGACGCGCAGGCCAAAGCCGAGGGCGCGGCGGCAAACGGCCTGCCCGATGCGGCCGAATCCGACCAGCCCGAACGTCTGGCCGGCAAGGCGCCGCAGGCCGCGGACGGCATTCCAGCGCCAGTCGCGGTCGGTCTGTACCTGGCGGTGATAGGCGAGCAACTGGCGGTTGAGTGCGAGCAAGAGTGCGAGCGTGTGGTCCGCCACTTCGTCGGTGCAGTATTCGCCGACGCTGCTGACGCGTATGCCGCGCTCCGCCGCGGCCCCGACATCCACGCAGTCCCAACCGGTCGCTGCGACCGAGATGATGCGGCAGCGCTTCAGCTCCGCAAGCACCGCCCGGCTGAGCGGGACATAGTCGGTCACGATCGCGTCGGCATCGCGGCATGCAGCGACCAGCGCGGGCTGATCGCCGCGGTAGATGAAGTGTTCCACGTTCGCGCCGGCGGGAAGATGCCGCCGTTCGATCGACAGGTCCCGGCCTTCCGCCTCGGGCATTTCCGCAAATACGATCTTCATCGGCGCTGCGGACGGAGAACCGTCAGCGCCAGCAGCACCGCTGCGGAAATCAGCAGGCCCGGCCACAGCGGGTCGATCGCGAACACGCCGCCCATTCCGGCGTCGGCCGCGATGCGCCAGCCGATCACGGTTGCGAGCGACAGGCTGCTGCTCCAGAACGCGGCGCTCGCCGGCACGCGGTCCCAAAAGATCGCCGCCATCGTCGGCAGGAACAGCGCCGCGGAGTTGATGGTGAATCCGAGCTGCAGGATGTCGATGATGTCGCGCATCTTCCACGCCATCAGCATGGCAAGCGCGCCCGCGCCCAGCGATGCCGCCGTGCCGAGCCGCAGCATCGCGGAGGGCGCGATGTCAGGCCGGATGTAACGCTGATGGATGTCGCGCGCGTAGTTCGCCGAAGCCGTGAGGACGCAGATCGACGCGACCGACATGATGGCGGACAGGATGCCGATCACCATCAGGCCCTTCAGGCCGACGGGAAAGGCCTCCAGCACGAAGGTCGTGAGGATGCCGGCGCCGGATTCACGGCCGGGGTAGAGGACGGCAGAGGCAAGGCCCAGCCAGGTCACGGCGAGCGCAATCGGCAGGATCAGGACGATGGCGAGCAAGGCACCATTCCGCGCCGCTGCCGCGTCGCGCGCGGCGAAACTGCGGGAAAAGCTGTCCATCGCCACGAAGAAGCTCAGCACCAATGAGACCACGAGCGCCGCGACGCGGCCCCAGCCCTGCGCGCCGAGATCGTAGTACGAGGCCGGCAAGGCCGCGTGCATTTCGGCCCAGCCGCCGGCGAGCGAAATCGCAACCGGCACACCGATCGCCACGATCCCGAGAATCACGAGTGCGACCTGGACCCAGTCCGTGTAAGTCACAGCCAGGTAACCGCCGATGGCCGTGTAGAGAATCACGATGGCTCCTGCCAAGAGCAGAGAAGCGCCGTAGTCCCAGCCAAGCAGAACCTGCAACATCGCTGCCGCTGCGGCGAACTGACCGGCGGTATACGCCGTATACGCCAGGACGGTCGTGATGGTGGCAACGACCCGGGTGCGATTGTCGTAGTGCTGCTCGATGAAATCCGGGTACGTCAGGTGCTGGTGGCGGTCGCCCAGTTGCTTCACGCGGCGTGCCATGAGCAGGCCAAACAGCAGGCAACCGATCGCAATCGCAAGGATGTACCAGACACCGGTCACGCCGAATTCGTAGACGCGGGCCGAAGTGCCGACCACGGACGCCCCGCCGATCCAGGCCGCGATCCAGAGGCAGGCGATCGTGGCCGGGCCGCGGCGCCGGCCCGCCACGAAATAATCCTCGACGTTCTGCTTGCGGCGCTGCGCGTAAAAGCCGAGGCCCACCATCAAAGCCAGGTAGGCGAACAGAATGACGGTATCAAGGGCGCCCATGCGTCTCCTTGCGCCCGCGCCGGCCTCGAGTCGCGCCCTGCGCCGCCGACTCCTTCGCAGCGGGCAATTCGACGACCTTTCGCAACTGCGGATACGCGGCGCTCTTGTGCGGAATCGCCATCGCATCGATGAAATGCGCCTGGAACCGGGGTTCGATCGCGGTTTCGATTTTTTCCACGCGCCGGACCAGGTCCTCGATGGCCGTCCGTGCCGTCGAATCGAGGAGCGCGATGCGCGCGCCGGCACCGGCGGCATTGCCGACCGAAGCGACCTGGCCCAATTCGCAATCCGGAATCATGCCGAGGACCATCGCATACTTTGGGTCGATGTGACTGCCGAAAGCGCCGGCGAGACGGATCCGGTCGACCCGCTCAACCGCCAGCTTGTCCATCAACAACCGGATGCCCGCATGCAGAGCCGCTTTCGCGAGCTGGATCGCGCGAACGTCATTTTGCGTGATCTGCATCGGCACGTCGCCGCGATGCAGGACATAGGAAAACGTGCGGTCGTTGGCAACGACGCGGTCGCTGCGCTCCGCCATGCGCCCGTCGATGACGCCGTCCTGGTTGATGACGCCGGAGAGGTACATCTCGGCGATGACCTCGATGATTCCCGAACCGCAGACGCCGGTGACACCACTTCCGGCCGTCGCCTTTGCAAATGCCGGGTCATCCGACCACAGATCGCTGCCGATTACCTTGTAGCGCGGCTCGAGCGTCGCGGGATCGATGCGCACGCGCTCGATCGCGCCGGGCGCGGCGCGCTGCCCGCAGCTGATCTGCGCACCTTCGAATGCAGGACCGGTCGGACTCGAGCAGGCGAGCAGGCGATCGCGATTCCCGAGCACGATTTCGGCATTCGTGCCGACATCGACAAGCAGCGTGATTTCGGCGCTTTCGTCGGGCCGCTCCGCGAGGATCATGCCGGCCGCGTCGGCGCCGACGTGACCGGCGATGCAGGGCAGCACGTAGATGCGCGCATCGGGATGGACAGCGAGGCCGAGCGACGAGGCGCGGAGCGTCAGCGAATGATCGACGGCGAGCGCGAACGGCGCGCCGCCGAGCTCGATCGGGTCGATGCCGAGCACCAGATGATGCATGATCGGGTTGCCGACGAGCGACAGCTCGAGAATGTCATCTGGCGCGATTTTCGCCGAGCGCGCGAGCTCGCCCGCGAGCGCGCTCAGGGCCTCGCGGATCGCCTCCGTCATCTGCGCCGCGCCCCCGGGATTCATCATCGCGTAGGACACGCGGCTCATCAGGTCTTCGCCGAAACGGATCTGCGGATTCATGATGCCGGCCGCGGCAACGAGTTCCCCGCTCTCGAGATTGCAGAGGTGAGCGGCGACGGTGGTGGAGCCGACGTCGACGGCCATGCCAAATGCCTTGTCGTGGAATCCGGGCCAGACGGCGATGATCTGTTTTTCGGCGTGAACGGCGACGGTGATCTTCCACTGGCCCTTTCGAAGCGCCGGCTGCAGGTGTCGGAGCACCGTGAGATCGCAGGCGAGGCCAGTGAGCTGCCATTCCCGTTCGAGCGAAGCCATCACCCTGCGAAGGTCGCCGGATGGATCCTGCATGTCCGGCTCCTGCACCTCGACATAGTGCAGGCGCACGACGGGATTCAGCTTGATCTCGCGAGCATCGGCATCCTTGCGCACGACCTGCCGGTGAACCTGGCTGCTGGACGGCACGTCGACGACGACGTCACCCTGTACCAGCGTCGAGCAAGAAAGCCGGCGGCCGGCCTCGAGCCCGCGCCGTCCGGCGTAACGCAACTCGATTTCGGCAACCGCCGAGACGCTAGCCGGCCCGGACCGGATACCGTGCTTTGCGAATTCGCCTTCGGCGATCAGGACCTGGCAGCGCCCGCAGATTCCGCGCCCGCCGCAGACGGAATCGATGTCGACGCCGAGTGTGCGCGCTGCCTGCAGGAGCGGCGTGCCGACCGGAAAGCGCCCGCGCTTGCCGGAAGGCATGAAAACCACGAGCGGCTCAGCGTTGCTGCTCATTCGGCCAGCTACGCCCGCGGTCTGCGGCCGCCCTCCCGTCGTCCGCGGCCGGGCAGGCCTTCCGCATTCGGCGGCGGTGCTTCGCGAAACCGCCGGATCCAGCGCGCGCAATCCGGGTCGTGTCCCATCATGACGTCGGCGCCCATGCAGGCGCGCACCGTCTCCACGTGCATCGGATTCGTGATCGCGGAGGTCAGGCCCGAGGCGATCGCCATCGTCAGGAAAGCGCTGTTGATGCCGTCGCGATTCGGCAGGCCGAAACTGATGTTCGACGCGCCGCATGTGGTGTTCACCTTCAACTCCTCGCGGAGCCGGCGCACGAGCCGCATGACCTGGACACCGCCCCGGTTGATCGCGCCGATCGGCATCACTAGCGGATCGACGACGACGTCGCTCGCCGGAATGCCGTGATCCGCCGCGCGCTCGACGATCCGCCTGGCGACGGCGAAACGGACATCCGGGTCTTCCGAGATGCCGGTCTCGTCATTCGAGATCGCGACGACCGCGGCGCCGTACTTCTTGATGAGCGGCAGCACGGCCTCGAGGCGTTCTTCCTCGCCGGTCACGGAGTTGACGAGTGCCTTGCCCCGGTAGACGGCGAGCCCCGCCTCGAGCGCCGCGACGATGGAAGAGTCGATCGACAAGGGCAGGTCGGTGATCGACTGCACGAGCTGGATGGCCTTTGCGAGGATCGCGGGCTCGTCGGCGAGCGGGATGCCGGCATTGACGTCCAGCATGTGCGCGCCCGCCTCGACCTGCGCGCGCGCGTCCGCCTCCACCCGGCTGTAATCGCCGGCCGCCATTTCGGCCGCGAGCAGTTTCCGCCCGGTCGGGTTGATGCGCTCCCCGATGATGACGAACGGCCGCTCGAAGCCGATGACGACTTCACGGGTGGCGGAGCTGACGACGGTATCGGTCATGGTGATCCCTGGGCTGGCAAAGCTGCGGCATCGCGTGCCGGATACCACGGAACCCGCCCTGCGAGTACCCGCGATCGATCGATCACTTCGGCGACCGACTCTTCCTGCCGGTATGCCATCACGTGAACGCCGTGCACGCCGCGAATCGCGCGGATTTCCTCGATCAGTTCGACGCAGAGGTTGCGGCCCTCGCGCGCCGGGTCCTCGGCACCTGCGAGGCGCCGGATGACGGCATCCGGGATACGAAGCCCCGGCACATGCGAGCGCATCCATTCCGCGGCTTTCGCGGAGCGCAGCGGACCGACGCCGACCAGCACGAAGGCCTTGTCGATGATCCCAAGATCCTCGAGGGTGGACATGAACAGCCGCAGCCGCGGAACATCGAAGCAGTATTGCGTCTGGATGAACTGCGCGCCGGCGGCGACCTTCTTCGCGAGCCGCAGCGGCCGCCAGTCGAGCGGCTCGGCGAAAGGATTGGCCGCGGCGCCGAGGAAGACGCGCGGCGCCAGCGTGATCCTGCGGCCGCTTTCAAAGTGATGATCGTCGCGCAGCGTACGCGCGATTTCCAGCAGCGACACGCTGTCGAGGTCGAACACCGGCCGCGCCTGCGGATGATCGCCCGCCTGCACACCGTCGCCGGTGATGCAGAGGATGTTGCAGACGCCCATGGCGGCGCCGCCCAGGATGTCGCCCTGGATCGCGATCCGATTGCGGTCGCGGCAGGAGATCTGCATGACCGGGGCGTAGCCGACATGCGTCAGCAGGGCACAAACGCTCAGGCTCGACATGTGGCAATTGGCGCCGCTGCCATCCGTCGCGTTGATGGCGTCGGCATAGCCATCGAACACCCGCGCGCGCCGGTACACCTCGTCGGGATCCGCGGAGTCCGGCGGGGCGAGCTCGGCGGTCACCGCGAATCCGCCCGCGCGCAGCACGCGCTCCAGGCGCCCGGGAGACACGTGACCGGGGAGGATCGGCAGCGGGTATCCGGGAACCGGTTCGTCCTCGAATTTCATGCGCGCCCCCCGGTCTTCTCGCGCACGACACGCAACCACGACGAACTGCCTGCCAGGCGGTGGTCGACTGCGGGCTGCGTGCGGCGCATCGCCTCGACGCCGCCGGGTATGCGCCGGCTGCCCTCGTGGGCCAGTACCCACACGCACTTCATGGCCGGGATCACTTCGCAACCGCCGTCTTCACGCACGCCGCCGCAGGGGCCGTTGCGCAGGTTCTTAGGGCAATTCATCGGGCAGGACATGCCGGTCGAACTCAGCACGCATTGCCCGCACATGCGGCAGTCGAACAACAGGCCCTTGACCGCGCGCTCGACGGCGGCGACCGGTCTTTCGAGGCGCCGGTGGCCGATCGCCCGCCAGAGCGGTGCCGCGCCTACGAGCGCGGATTCAAGCGCGCGATAGACGCGGTTGAGTCCGCCGGCATGACGCACCGACCACTGCCGCATGCGGATCATCTCAGCCGGCGACGCCCTTCGCGCGGATCAGACGTTCGAGATCTTCGTCGGTGAAGCGGGCTTCGATGCGCGCGGCTTCGGCGGCGGCCTCATTGTCAATGTCGTCGCTGCAGGGAGTCGCTTCGCTCCGCCGCCATTCGGCGAGGTAGGCATCGGAGCTGCCCTTGCCCGCGCGCATGGCGGCCCGGTCGACGGCTTCCTGGAACCGGGCGGAGAGTTTCACTTTCGCGGTTTCGCGGCCGCGCCTGACCACCACCTGCGCGGGAATGTCGCGCCAGTAGATCAGCGTCAGGCTCGCCATTGCAGGATCTTCGGACCATCGGCGAATGCGGCCAGGCTATGCCCGAGGCCGCCGTAACCGGTGGACTGAAACCGGTATTCGAGTCCGAGGCGCGCCGCGACCGCCCGCGCTTCGGCGTCCGATTCCGGTTTCGGCGCCTGCGCCAGATAGACGAGCCGCCGGTAGTTTCCGAAGTAAACCGGCAGCAATTCGGGATGCCGGTCGATGCCGAGCCCGCGGATGACCAGGCGTTCGAAGTGACGCAGCAGGAAATCGGTCAGGTAGAAGGTCCCCGGCTCCGCGTCCGCGAGCGCCGCGAACACCGCCGGCGTCGCGAAGAACTCGTAGCAATGCGCGCCCGCGATCCGCTCGACGCCTTCCTCGCGCAGCACGGCATCGAGCGCACCGCGCGTGCCGCAGTCGCCGTAGGCGACGAAGATGTCGGCGTAGTCGGCCCGGTGCGCGCGGATCTGCTCGCGCACCGCCTCCGCGATGCGCTCCGGCCGGTTGTGCAATTCGGGCGGCAGGCAGACGACGTCGAGCGCGGTCCAGCCGTTCGCGCGGCGTAGCGCCGCGATCTCGCGCGCGAGCGCGCCGCAGGCGATCACGAGTTTTCGGCAGTCAGTTCGCATGGACAGCCGCGCGGCGCGCGGCGATCAGCCGCTTCGCGGTCTCGACCGCGATCGCCGCGTCGCGGCAATAGGCGTCGGCGCCGACGGCCTTGCCGAATTCCTCGTTGAGCGGCGCCCCGCCGACCAGGACGATGTATTTGTCGCGCAGGTTCTTTTCCTTGAGCGTGTCGATCACGACTTTCATGTAGGGCATCGTCGTCGTCAGGAGCGCCGACATGCCCAGGAAGTCGGGCTGGTGCTTTTCGAGCGCGTCGAGGTATTTCTCGACTGCGTTGTTGATTCCGATGTCGATGACCTCGAAGCCCGCGCCCTCGAGCATCATCGAAACGAGATTCTTGCCGATGTCGTGGATGTCGCCCTTGACCGTTCCGATCACGATCTTGCCGATCGGCTCGACGCCGGTTTCGGCGAGCAGAGGGCGGAGGATCTCCATGCCGCCCTTCATCGCGTTCGCGGCGAGCAGGACCTCGGGCACGAACAGGATGCCGTCGCGGAAGTCGATGCCGACGATGCGCATGCCCTCGACCAGCCCGTCATTGAGCACGCGTTCCGGAGCCCAGCCGCGCTCGAGGAAGATGCGTGTCGCTTCCTCGACCTCGGCCTTCAGGCCGTTGTACAGGTCGTCATGCACCTGTTCGGCGAGTTCCTTGTCGTCGAGCGTGCGAAGGTCGAACTCAGTCATGGGCAGGATGGTAAGCGGGGGGCCCCGGCGGGACTGGCCGCTTCGCGACAGCCGCTTGTCCGCGGACGACAGCGGACCGGGAACTGGGATGCCGGTTCGGCCTTCATTTGCGTATCTGCCGCTCCGCGCTCGGCGGATGGCCGAAATAGCCGCGATAGCAACGGGAGAAATGGGGTGGTGACTTGAAGCCGCAGGACGTCGTGACGTCCATGATCGGCATGGCCGTCTGCAGCAGCAGCTCGCGGGCGCGGCGCAGCCGCATCTCGAGGTAATACTTCTTCGGCACGCAATCCAGGTGGCGCTTGAAGAGCCGTTCGATCTGGCGTCTCGACAGGCCGGTCGCATGCGCGATCCGGTCGAGCGACAACGGTTTCTCGATGTTTTCCTCCATGAGCTGTGCAACCTGGATCATGCCCCGATGCGACGCGCCGATCTGCGCGCGCAACGGAACGTACTGGCGGTCCTGGTCGCTCCGGACGCGCTCGAGGACGAACTGCTCGGACACGAGCTGCGAGATGCGCAGGCCGTGCTTCAGCTGGATCAGGTTCAGCATCAGGTCGAGCGGCGCCGTGCCGCCGGAACAGGTGAAGCGCTCGCGATCGATGCTGAACACCTGGTCGTTGAGCTGCACCCGCGGGAATTCCTCGCGGAGCGCCGGCAGGTTCTCCCAGTGGATCGTGGCGCGGTAATTGTCGAGGAGACCCGCGCGCGCGAGCGCATAGCCGCCGGTGCAGAGGGCCCCGAGCGCGACCCTGCGCTCCGCGAGGCGCCGGAGCGCAGACAGGAGCGGTGCCGTCACCGCCTCGCGGACATTGACGCCGCCGCAGACGAACAGGATTTCCACCTTGCCGAGCTTGTCGAGGGCGAGGGTCGGCGCGAGGTCGAGGCCATTGCTCGCGAGCACCGGGCGGCCGTCGAGGCTCACGATCGACCATTCGTAAACCGCCTGGCCCACGACCCGGTTCGCCATGCGCAGCGGCTCGACCGCGTTCGAGACCGCGATCAGCGAGTAGTTCGGAAGGGTGAGAAAACCGTATCGGCTCGTCTCGCGCATGCGGCTTCAGTATGCCACCGGCGCCGGCGCGGATGTCTGATTCCGACATAAAGCTGTCGCTTTTGGGGCTGCCAAATGCGCGCCAGCGGCTACACTGCCGAGGTCGAAGGGGGCGGGCTCTCGATGAAGACACATGCGCGGGTAGTCGTGATCGGCGGCGGCGTGGTCGGGGTCAGCACGCTCTATCACCTGGCGCACAAGGGCTGGCCGGACGTGGTCCTGGTCGAGCGCGCGGAACTGACCGCGGGATCGACCTGGCATGCGGCCGGACTCCTGCCGCTCTACAACATGAGCTACACGGTCGGCCAGCTGCACAAGTATTCGGTCGACCTGTACAAGCGGCTGCAGGCCGAAACCGGCCAGGACGTGAGTTTTCACGTGACCGGCAATTTGCGCCTCGCCACCTGCCTGGAGCGCATGGACGAATACCAGAAGTACTGCGGCACGGCGAACACGATCGGCGTGCCGTTCCAGGTGATCGGGCCGCGCGAAGTCAAGGCACTCTGGCCGCTGGTCGAGCTCGGCGGCAGCACCGATACGCCCGCGATCGTCGGCGCTCTCTATCACCCGCACGACGGGCATATCGCGCCGGCCGACCTGACGATGGCGCTCCGCAAGGGCGCGCGCTTGCGCGGCGCGGAAATCTACGAACAGACCGAAGTCACGGCGGTGTCGCGCACTCGCACCGGCGAATGGCTGGTGAAAACCAGCAAAGGCGACATCACGGCCGAGCACGTCGTCTGCGCGACCGGAAACTACGCGCGCCAGACCGGACGCTTGTTCGGCCTCAACGTGCCCGCCATCCCGGTCGAGCACCAGTACATCGTCTATGAAGAGTCTGCGGAGTTGAAGGCGTATCGCCAGGGGGGCGGCCCCGAACTCGCGGTGCTGCGCGAGCCCGACCAGTCGTATTACCTGCGCGAGGAGCGCCTCGGCTGGATCCTCGGGCCCTACGAGGCCGGCGCGCCCGCGCGCTTCGCCGACGGCGTGCCCGACTGGTTCGGCAAGAGCCTGTTCGACGGCGATCTGGATCGCCTGGTGCCGCATGTCGAAGCCGCGCAGCGGCGTGTGCCGCCGCTCGCGAACTGCGGAATCAAGGACATCGTCAACGGGCCGATCTCCTATACGCCCGACGGGACTGCGCTGGTCGGGCCGGCCTGGGACCTCCGGAATGTCTGGCTCAACGAGGGCCACAGTTTCGGCATCACCGCGGCCGGCGGCTCCGGATGGCAACTCGCCGAGTGGATCGTCGAGGGAGAGCCCGGCATCGACATGCTGGCGACCGATCCGCGCCGTTTCGGGCCCTACACGGGCAAGCGCTACGTGGTGAAAAAGAACGAAGAGACCTACCGCAACGTTTTCACCATCCATTTTCCGGACGAGGAGCGCCCGGACGCACGGCCGGCCAAGACGAGCCCTGTCTACGACAGGCTGAAGCACCTGGGCGCCGTGTTCGGCCAGCGTTACGGCTGGGAACGCGCCAACTGGTTTGCGCCGACGGGCGTCGAGGCGAAGGACGAATGGAGCTTCCGCCGCACGAATTATTTCGAGCACGTCGGTGCGGAGTGCAGGCGAATTCGAGAGCAGGTGGGCGTCATCGACCTCACGCCGTTCACAAAGCACGTGATACGAGGTCCCGGCGCCGAGGCCTGGCTCGACGGCCTCGTCGCGAACAAAGTGCCGGCGAAGATCGGTCGCATGGCGCTCAGCCACGCGCTGACGAAGCGCGGAGGCATCCGCTCCGAGTTCACGATCACGAAGCTCGGGGAGGAATTCTTCTATGTCGTGAGCGCGGGCGCCGCGGAGCGTTACGACACCGATTTTCTGCAGAAGCGCCTGCCGGAGGACGGCTCAGTCCAGCTCGCGAACATTACTACGAGCCGTGGCTGCTTCGTCGTCGCGGGACCTCGCTCACGCGACGTGCTCGCCAAGCTCACGGACACTTCGCTTGCCAACGATTCCTTCCCCTGGCTCACGGGCCAGGTCGCGGAGGTCGGGCTCGCGACTGACGTTTACCTGCTTCGCGTCAATTTCATCGGCGCGCTCGGCTGGGAACTGCATTTCCCGATCGAGTACGCGCGTCACCTGTTCGTCGCCATTTTCACCGCCGGGGCGGAGCACGGCATTGGCATGGCCGGCATGCGGGCCATGGAATCGCTGCGCATGGAAAAGTCCTATCGCATGTGGGGCAGCGACCTGACGCGCGAGAACACCCCGTTCGAAGCGGGTCTCGACCGCTTCGTGCGGATGAACAAGGGCGAGTTCGCCGGCCGGGCCGCGCTCGAGCGCCAGCTTGCCGCCGGCGTGCCCAACCGGTTCGTGACCGTCGAGGTACATGGCGTCACCGACGCCGACCCGCTCGGCAACGAGCCGCTCTTCGACGACAAAGGCACGATGGTCGGCCGCGCGACTTCCGGTTATTACGGCCACGTGCTGAAGAAGAGCCTCGCGATCGGCTACGTGAAGCCGCCTTTCGCAGTCGTTGGCACTCCGCTACAGATCGAGATTCTGGGTGAGAGGAAAAAAGCCACGGTGCTGGTCGACTCGCCCTACGATCCCGAGAACAAGGACCTGAAGTCTTGAGGATTGTCCGGTGAAGCGGCAATCCTGGTCCGGACTCCACCTGTTGTGGCGCAGCCTCGGCAGACACCGCGGCTGGCAAGAGCAGTGGCGGCGCGCTGAGCCCAAGCCCCGGTACGATGCAGTCATCGTCGGCGGCGGCGGGCACGGACTCGGCACCGCGTACTACCTGGCGGCCGAGCACGGGCTCACCAATATCGCGGTCGTCGAGAAAGGCTGGATCGGCGGCGGCAATACGGGCCGCAACACGACGATCATCCGCTCGAATTACCTTTTCGACGAAAGCGCCCGGCTCTACGACCACGCCCTCAAGCTCTGGGAACACCTGTCGCAGGACCTGAATTACAACGTCATGTACTCGCCGCGCGGCGTGATGATGCTCGCGCACACGGTGCACGACGTGCAGGTGCTGAAGCGGCATGTGCACGCCAATCGCTGCAACGGCGTCGACAACGAATGGCTGACGCCCGCGGAAGCGAAAGCCTTCTGTCCGCCGCTCAACGTCGAGGCGAATATCCGCTATCCAGTGCAGGGCGCCGCGCTGCAGCGGCGCGGCGGCACGGCGCGACATGACGCCGTAGCCTGGGGCTATGCGCGCGCGGCCGATGCGCTTGGCGTCGACATCATCGAGAACTGCGAGGTCACCGGCATCCGCCGCGGCGCAGGCGGGGCGGTCGAGGCGCTCGAGACCACGCGCGGCGCCATCCGCACCGGACGGGTGGGCGTCGTGGCGGCGGGAAATTCGAGCGTCGTCATGCGCCTGGCCGGAGTGCAGCTGCCGCTCGAAAGCTTTCCGCTGCAGGCGCTGGTGTCCGAGCCCGTCAAGTCCGTTTTCCCATGCGTCGTGATGTCGAACAGCATCCACGCGTACATCAGCCAGTCGGACAAGGGCGAGCTCGTGATCGGCGCGGGCACGGACGCCTACACTTCTTATACGCAGCGCGGCGCGCTGCACGTCAACATGCATACGCTCGAGGCGATCTGCGAGCTTTTCCCGTGCTTCCGCCGCCTCCGGATGCTGCGCAACTGGGGCGGCATCGTCGACGTGACGCCGGACCGCTCCCCGATCATCGGCAAGACCCCGGTGCCGGGCCTTTACGTGAATTGCGGCTGGGGCACGGGCGGATTCAAGGCGACGCCGGGGTCCGCCCAGGTGTTCGCATGGACCATGGCGAATGATGAGCCGCACCCCATCAATGCGCCATTCACGCTCGAGCGTTTCCGCGAGGGCGTGCTGATCGACGAAGCCGCGGCAGCGGCCGTCGCCCACTGAGTCCCGATGCTGCTGATCGACTGTCCTTACTGCGGCAAGAGGCCCGAGATCGAGTTCGCCTACGGCGGCCAAGCGCACCTCGCGCGGCCGCGAGATCCCGCGGAAACGAGCGACCAGCAGTGGGCGGAGTATCTCTATGTGCGCGACAACGCGAGGGGATTGCACGCCGAGCGCTGGCGTCACGTCCGGGGCTGCGGCCGGTTCTTCAATGCGCTCCGCGACACGACGACCGATCAGTTTTCCGCCACTTACCGGATCGGAGAACGGCCTTGAGCGCATTCCGCACGGCGGGCGGCGGGCGCGTGGACCGGGCCCGAACGCTGCGATTCACCTTCGACGGCGAAGCCTTCGAGGGTCTGCAGGGCGACACGCTCGCGTCGGCGCTGCTCGCGAACGGCGTGCACCTGGTCGGGCGGTCGTTCAAATACCATCGCCCGCGCGGAATCCTCACGGCGGGCTCCGAGGAGCCCAATGCGCTGGTCGCCGTGCGCCGCGACGCCGCGCGCGTCACGCCGAACCTGCGCGCGACCCAGGTCGAGCTCTATGACGGCCTCGTTGCCGAATCCCAGAACCGCTGGCCGAGCCTCGGCTTCGACATCGGCCGGCTGAACGATCTGTTGTCGCCGCTGTTTCCCGCCGGCTTCTACTACAAGACGTTCATGTGGCCGCGCGTCGCCTGGGCGGCGCTTTACGAACCCCTGATCCGTGCCGCGGCCGGCCTCGGTCGCGCGCCGACGCTGCCGGACCCGGACCGGTACGTACATCGCTTCGCGCACTGCGACGTGCTGGTCGTCGGCAGCGGACCCGCGGGGGTTGCCGCCGCACAGGCCGCGGCAGATGGCGGCGCCCGCGTGATCCTCTGCGACGAACAGGCGGAGTTCGGCGGTTCGCTGCTGTCGGAGCCGGCAGCTTCCATCGACGGGCAGGGCGCCTGGAGCTGGCTCGAGCAGACGGTAGGCGCCCTCGCGCGACATCCGCGCGTGACGCTGCTGCCGCGCACGACCGCATTCGGCTACTTCCCGCACAATGCGATCGGTCTCGCCGAACGCCTCACCGATCACCTCGCGGAGCCCGGAACCGGGGCGGGCGCGCGAACGCCTGTGGCTGGTGCGGGCGCGCGAGGTCGTACTCGCGACCGGCGCGATCGAGCAGCCGCTGGTCTTTCCCGGCAACGACCGGCCCGGCATCCTGCTGGCGGGCGCCGCGCAGTCCTACCTGAATCGCTACGGCGTGCGCGCGGGAACGCGAGCGGTCGTCGTGACGGCGACCGACGCCGCCTACCGGGCGGCGCTCGACCTGCACGCGGCCGGCGTCGAAATCGCCGCGATCGCGGATCTGCGCGAATCCGCCGACGGCGAGCCGGCGCGGGCCGCCCGCCGCGCCGGTATCGAGACCGGGCACTGCGCATCGATCGCGGGCACGCGCGGGCATCTCCGCGTCAGCGGCATCGAGATCGCGATGACCGACGGCCGGGGAGTCGCGGGGCGGCGGACACTGTCCTGCGACCTCCTGTTGATGTCGGGCGGATTCACGCCCTGCGTGCACCTCTTCTCCCAGTCGCGCGGCACGTTGAAATGGAACACCCCCGCGCGGGGATTCCTGCCGGGAACCTCGGCGGAGCGCGAGCGCTCGGCCGGCGCCTGCCGCGGCGTGTTCGGGCTCGCCGAAGCCCTCGACGACGGCGCGGCCGCCGGCAGCGCCGCCGCAAAAGCTTGCGGCCATGGCGCGCCGTCACGCCGATTCGCGGTGACCGGCAGCGCAAAGGGCGACGACGCGGGGCCGCTCGCAGGCACGCTGTTATCCGCGGGTGCGGGATCGAAAGCCTTCGTGGACTGGCAGAACGACGTCACGGCCGCCGATCTCGCGCTCGCCGCGCGCGAGGGCTTCCGCTCGATCGAGCACGTCAAGCGCTACACCACGATCGGCATGGCGACCGACCAGGGCAAGACCTCGAACCTCAATGCGCTCGACATCGTGTCGCAGCATCTCGGCAAGTCCATCACCGAGGTCGGGCTCACGACGTTTCGCATGCCGTACACGCCGGTTACTTTCGGCAGCCTGGCGGGCATGGCGCGGGGCGACCTGTTCGACCCGGTGCGCACGACGCCGATGCATGACTGGGCAAAGGCGCAGAACGCGGTGTTCGAGGACGTCGGCCTGTGGAAGCGGGCGCGCTACTTTCCGCGCGCCGGCGAGGACATGACGGCCGCCGTCGCGCGCGAATGCCTTGCGGTCCGTTCCACTTGCGGAATCTTCGACGCATCCACGCTCGGAAAGATCGCGGTGGTCGGTCCCGACGCGGCCGAGTTCCTGAACCGGCTCTACGTCAACAACTGGTCGAACCTCGCGGTCGGCCGCGCGCGCTACGGAATCCTGCTGCGCGACGACGGCTTCATCTACGACGACGGCGTCGTCGCGCGCACGGCCCCCGATCGTTTTCACGTGACGACGACGACCGGTGGCGCGGCGCGCGTGCTGGCGATGATGGAGGACTATCGCCAGACGGAGTGGCCGGAGCTCGAAGTGTGGCTGACGTCCACCACCGAGGAGTGGGCGGTCATCGCCGTGCAGGGGCCGCGCGCGCGGCAGCTGTTGCAGCCGTTGGTCGCGGGTGTCGACATCTCGCCCGGCGCCCTGCCGCACATGGGCGTGACCGTCGGCAGCATCGCCGGCATTCCGATGATGCTGTTTCGCGTCAGCTTCACCGGCGAGCTCGGCTACGAGATCAATGTGCCGGCCGACCGCGGCCGCGCCGTGTGGGAAGCCGTGTACGACGCGGGTCTCGCACACGGCATCACGCCTTACGGCACCGAGGCCATGCACGTGCTGCGGGCGGAGAAAGGCTACGTCATCGTCGGCCAGGACACGGACGGCACGGTGACGCCCGACGATGCGGGTCTCGCCTGGGCGATCGGCCGGAGCAAGCCGGATTTCATCGGCAAGCGTTCGCTCGAGCGCGCGGCGATGAAAGCGCCGCATCGAAAGCAACTCGTGGGGCTTCGCACGCTGGATTCCGCCACGGTCCTCGAAGAAGGCGCGCAGGTCGCGGAAACGGCGCGGCAGAAGCCGCCGATGAAGCTGCTGGGCCACGTGACGTCCTCGTACTTCAGCGCGACGCTCGGGCGTTCGATTGCGCTCGCGATGGTGGCGGGCGGCCGCGCCCGCCAGGGCCAGACCCTGTTCGTGCCGATGCCTGCGGGCGATATCGCGGTCGAGGTGACCGCGCCGGTCTTCTATGACCCTGAGGGCGTGAAGATTCATGCCTGAGCGCTCCAAGGAACCATGCGTATTGGCGCCGGTTGCGCGTTTCATCCTGCAGGGCGGGGCGGAGGCGCGCAGAAAGGCGGGCGATGCATTCGGAGTTTCATTGCCTGAAACGGCCTGCCGCGCAACCACGGCGGGAAACCGTTCCGCGTTGTGGCTCGGTCCCGACGAACAGCTGCTGCTCGGCCCCGCGGCGGATGCGTCGATCCTCTTCGCGGACCTGGAGGCAGCGCTCTCGGGCGTCGCGCACTCGCTGGTCGAGGTCAGCCGACGGCAGGTCGCGGTGCAACTCCGCGGGCCGGACGCTCGCCTGCTCCTCAATACTGGCTGTCCGCTCGATCTCGATCCCGCGGAGTTTCCCGTCGGCATGTGCACTCGCACGCCTGTTCGGCAAGGCGGAGGTCGTTTTGTGGCGGCGTGGCGCCGAGGAGTACCATCTGGAGATCGGGCGGTCCTTCTCGGACTATGTGCTGGGATGGTTACGCGAGGCGGGGCAGTCGTAAATTCACGAATTGCGGGCGAGGGGACGATCATGCAAAGGGTTCAATCAACCGATCTTCGAATTGCGGTCCGGTGCGCGTTGGGCGCGGCGCTCCTGTGTGGCGCCCCGGCAGCGGCCCTTGCGGACCAGGCAGAGACTCCGCCCGCATCCGCGACGTCGCGCGAAGCGACGCCATTCGGCGAGGTGGTCGTGACGGCCCAGCGCCGCGAACAGAGCATCCAGGACGTCGGCATCGCGGTGACGCCGCTCGGCGAGAGTGCGCTGCAGAACCTCAACATCACGACAGCGACCGACATCGTGAAGGCCGTGCCGGGCCTCAAGATGAACGCCTATTCGAGCGCCCAGGTCGTGTTCAACATTCGCGGCATCGCCCAAAACGATTACGGCGACCAGCAGGAGCCGCCGGTCGCGGTCTACCAGGACGACAGCTATTCGAGCTCTATCAACCTCGCGAGCTTCCCGGTATTCGACCTCGCGCGCGTAGAGACGCTGCGCGGCCCGCAGGGAACCCTGTTCGGCCGCAATGCGACGGGCGGCGCCATCCAGTTCATCTCCAAGAAGCCGACGGACGAGTTTGAGGGCTACAGCAACCTGACCGTCGGCAGCTTCAACCAGGTCATTCTGGACGGCGCCCTTTCAGGCCCGCTCAGCGACAGCGTCCAGGGTCGTTTCGCCTTCATCGTCAATCAGGACGACGGCTGGATGGAGTCCATCGTGCCCGGCGTGCCGGACCGCGGCGGCAACGATCACTACGCGATGCGCGGCACGCTCGCATGGCAGCCCGGCGACGCCACCGACGTGCAGACGATTGTCCGTTACATGAAAGCGGATGGCGAAACGCAGGCCGGGATCTATTCCCACGAGCCCGCTTGTCCGAACCTGCAGAACCAGGGCGAGTTCACGCCCGCGGACGTCACCTGCGAATTCTGGTTCGGAGAGGGTGCGACCGACCACCCCGGGGAGGCCGGAACCGGCTTCCGCAACGACGCCATCATTCCGAGCCGCGGCGGCGATCCGTGGAAAACAGCGGAGACTGAGCCTTCCACCGTGGACCGCGAGATCTTGGGCGCGCAGGTGCGCGTGGACCACGACTTCGCTGGCTCGACGCTTACCTCCATCACGGATTACCAGACTTCCGACAAGTTCTATACCGAGGGGGGCGATGCCTCGCCGGTTGACGGCGTGTTCTTCTTCCAGGGCAGCGACCTCGACCAGATCTCGCAGGAATTCCGCCTGTCGTGGTCGGCCGGCGACCACGAGCTGGTCGGCGGCCTGTTCTACATGGACGTGGACGGCGACTACACCGGCAAGTTCGCGGATCCGTTCTATGGCTACGACCCGGACGTCGCTTTTTCGCAGCAGACGACCTCGTACGCCGCGTTCTTCCAGGACGAGTGGAGCTTCAGCGATCGCTGGAAGTTCGTCGGCGGCCTGCGCTACTGGAGCGATTCGCGCGAGGGCGCGTACTTCGCTTCCGCGCCGGCAGTTCCGGACCTGTCTGCACCGGTCACCATCATCTTCAACAAGAACGAGATCTTCCCGAACACGACGGACCAGACCGGAGTGCTGGTCACGCCCGGCGACGCCGACGCGACGTTCGATGACTTCACAGCGCGCGTGGAGCTCGACTACCAGCCGAGCGACGACCTGCTCTGGTACCTGTCCTATAACCGCGGCAGCAAGAGCGGCGGCTTCACGTTCTCGACCGGCACGCCGTACGAAGGCACCGAGGTCGATTTCGTGAACGGTATCCCCTTCGATCCCGAGACGCTGAATGCCTTCGAGATCGGCATGAAGTCGAACCTCGCCGGGGGCATGACGACGCTGAACGTCAGCGCCTTCTACTACGACTACGAGGACTACCAGGCTTTCTCGCAAATCAGCACGGTTCAGACCGTGACTAACCAGGATGCGACTGCGCAGGGACTCGAAGTGGAGCTGAACGCAGCGCCCACGGACCGGCTGATGTTGCAGCTCGGCGCTTCGTTCATGGACAGCAAGGTGAAGGACATCAGGCTGCCCGACCAGTCCACCATCGTGGACCACGACCTGCCGCAGGCGCCGAGCGTTTCGGCCAACGCGCTCGCGCGCTACGAGTTCCCGCTCGGGTCGGGAACCGCGTCCATCCAGGGAGACTTGATCTACTCGGATGACTTCTGCTTCACCACGCTCTGCGCCCCGGTCGAGCAGGAGGAAGGCTATACCGTCGCGAACGCGCGCATCGGTTACGCGGCGCCGGACGGCCGCTGGGAAGTCGCGGCCTTCGTGAACAACCTGTTCGAGGAGGAGTACCGCGTCTATGCCTTCGACAGTTCGTTGTTCGCGGGCGTGGTCGCGGGCGTCTACGGGAAGCCGCGCACGTACGGAGTCACCGGAACCTGGAGGTTCGGCGCCGGCTATGACTGACGCGATTCCAGGTTGAAGCTACCCAGGCCATTTTTCCGGCTGCCGGTCCGCTTCGATGCCGCTCGCCTGCGGGCGGAGGCCGAGGCATTGCCAGAAGACGCCTGGTCGCTCCACCCGCAGGTGCACGAAGGAAACACGGCGGCCCGGCTGATCACCGTGGGCGGCGGCGAGAACGATGCCGTCGCCGGCGAGATGAAACCGACGGCGTCACTTGCCGCCTGCCCCTACATCCAGCAGGTACTGGCTTCCTTCAACACGGTGTGGTCGCGGTCGCGCCTCATGCGCATCGCCGGTGGCGGGTCCGTGCCGCAGCACAGCGACATGAACTACCACTGGTTCCATCGCGTGCGTCTGCACGTGCCCGTGGTCACGCGACCCGAGGTCCGTTTTCACTGCGGGGGCGAGAGCGTGCACATGGCCGCGGGCGAGGCATGGATTTTCGACAACTGGCGCGAGCACAAGGTCGAGAACCCGACGAGCGACGCCAGAATCCACCTCGTCGCCGACACCGCGGGCACATCCGACTTCTGGCGGCTCGCGGCGACGGGCCGGTCGAAAGATTTCAGTCAACCGGACGCAGGGTCGAGGCTCGTCGCCTTTGATCCGGCCGCGAGCCCGCGACTCCTGTTCGAGCGATTCAATGCCTCACCGGTAATGCCCCCGGCGGAAGTCGAGCAACTGACATACGACCTTCTTGCCGATCTCGCGCCCGCCGATGCCCGCGCTGAGTCCGCGGCGGCCGTTGCCCGGTTCGTGACCACGATGATCGAGTTCTGCCACGACTGGCGTTCGCTGTGGACGATGCACGGCAACGCACCCGGAGACCGGAGCGCCTACCAGCAGCTTGTGCGTGCGACGCGCAAGCGTATCGCGGAGTTATCCCCCGTGCGCATCGCGAGCACTGGCTACAGCGCGCAGTCCGTGCTGAATGCGCGCCTCATCGCGCACCTCGTCGGCGACGCGAGCGGGCCGCCCCGTGAAGCTGCCGAGTTCAACGTGGCTGCGGCCACGCCGACGCCCGACCCGACGCCCCCGGTACAGCCAGTGCCGCTCGGCACGGAAACCGTGACGTTCGAGCTGCCGCAGGTCGAATTGCCGACGGTCGAAGTGCAGAGGATCGAGTCGCCGGCGCCCGAACCGCACAAGCCGCCCGTGCTGGAGCGCCCGCTTATCATCCTGAGCGCGCCGCGCGCGGGCAGCACACTCCTGTTCGAGACGCTTGCGCAGGCGGCGGGTGTCTACACCATCGGTGGCGAGAGCCACCAGCTCATCGAGAGCATTGCTGCGCTCCGACCGGGTCGCGGCGTCGTGTCTTCCAATCGGCTGACAAGGAAGGATGCGACGACCGTGATCGTTGCGGAACTTCGGCGGCGGTTTGCCGGTAGGCTTCACGATCGCGACGGTCAGCCGCCGCCGGTATCGGGCGCGAGTGTCCGGCTGCTCGAGAAGACGCCCGAAGAACGCGTTGCGCGTGCCTTTCCTGCTCGAGGTCTTTCCGGACGCGCTGTTCGTTTTCCTGCACCGGGAGCCCCGCGCAAACCTCGCCAGCATGATGGAGGCCTGGCGCAGCGAAGGGCTGGGTTACGTATCGCCAGTTGCCCGGTTGGCCAGGTCCCTGGTCGCTGCTGCTGCCGCCCGGCTACGAGCGCCTGCAAGATCGGCCGCTCGAGGAAATCGTGGCATTCCAGTGGCGGGCGGCGAACGAAACCATACTCGACGACCTCGCAGCCGTTCCACGCGAGCGCTGGACGAGCGTGCGTTACGAGGACCTGATTCGGGATCCCGGGATCGGAAGTCGCGAGGCTGCTGAAATTTGCCGGGCTTGCCATGGATCCCCGACTCGCCGAGTACCTTGTCGAAACCCCTGCCGCTTTCCCGTCACACGAAGACGGCTCCCGCCCCCGACAAGTGGCGACAGGATGAAGCCGAAATCAATCGCGTGCTGCTGGCCTTTCGGCCTCGCGACCCGATGCGCGACTCGGATTCGCTGTCAGCGCTGTGACGACTGCCAGGCAGGCGCCCGTAATAGTACGCCGCCTGGCGGCGGCAGGAGCGGCTTGCCGAGAATGTGATCCGCGGCCTTCTCGGCCAGCATGATCGTCGGCGCGTTGAGGTTGCCGGTCGTGATCGACGGCATGATCGAGGAGTCCACGACGCGCAGGCCGTCGATGCCGATCACCCGCGCTTCGGAGTCCACGACCGACATCGGATCATCGCGCCTGCCCATCTTGCAGCTGCACGACGGGTGATAGGCACTCTCGACCTTCGCGCGCACGAAAGCGTCGATCGATTCATCGCTCGTCGCGTCTGCGCCAGGCTGGATCTCGCGCCCCCGATAGGGGTCAAAGGATTTCTGCGCAAAGATCTCGCGAGTGAGCCGCACGCAGGCGCGCATCTCGACCATATCGTCTGGATGGCTCAGGTAGTTGAAACGAATCCTCGGCTTCTCGAAAGGATTGCTGGAGGCGAGCCGCACGTGACCGCGGCTCTTTGAGCGCATCGGCCCCGCGTGCGCCTGGAATCCGTGCTCCTTCGCGAGCGAGGAACCGTCGTACGCGACCGCGAGCGGCAGGAAGTGAAATTGAATGTCGGGATAGGGCACGCCGACGCGACTGCGGATGAACCCGCCGGTCTCGAAGTGATTGGTGGCGCCGAGCCCGTCCTTGAAGAGCAACCAGCGCGCCCCGATCAGTGCGCGTGACCACAGGCTCATGGAAGAATAAAGCGTGATTGGCTGCGTGCTCGCCACCTGGAAATAGAACTCCAGATGATCCTGGAGGTTCTCGCCGACGCCCGGCAGGTCGCGCAGGACGTTGATGCCGTGTTCCTGCAATTCGGCGGCCGGCCCGATGCCGGAGAGCTTGAGCAGCTGGGGCGTGTTGATCGAGCCGGCGCTGACGATCACTTCGCGGTTGCGCACCTACCGAGTGCACGGCGTCGCCCTCGCGGTACTCGACGCCGATCGCGCGCCCGCTCTCGAACAGGATGCGCGTCGCAAGCGAATGCGTGCGCACGGTGAGGTTTGGGCGTTTCATCGCCGGGCGCAGATAGGCATTGGCGGCGCTCGAGCGACGCCCGACCCCGACCGTCATGTCGAGGCGTCCGAATCCTTCCTGCTGATAGCCATTGATGTCGGCCGTCCGCGGATAGCCGGCCTGCTCGCCGGCCGCGAGCCAGGCCGCGTGCAGCGGATTCGCCAGCGTGCCGTATCGCGTCTGCAGCGGACCCGAATCGCCGCGGTAGGCATCGCCGCCTTCGGCGCGCGTCTCGGCACGGCGGAAATACGGCAGCACCGCGGCATAGTTCCAGCCCGCGGCGCCCTCCGCCTCCCAGCGCTCGAAGTCCTGCGGGTTGCCGCGCACGTAAACGAGGCCATTGATGGAGGACGAGCCGCCGAGCACCTTGCCGCGCGGTGTATGGAGGCGGCGTCCGCCGAGCCCCGGTTCCGGTTCGGTGTAGTAACGCCAGTCGTACTTCGCCATGCCCATCGGGATCGAAAGCGCCGAGGGCATCTGCACGAAGATCGAGCGGTCGGAACCACCGTACTCGAGCAGGAGGACCGTGTACTTGCCGTCTTCCGTGAGCCGGTCCGCCAGCACGCAGCCCGCGGATCCTGCTCCCACGATGACGTAGTCAAACGCCTCAGTAGGGCGCATCGATGTCGCCCTTCGCGACGTAAACGCTCTTCAGCTGGGTGTAATGCTCCATCGCGGCGCGGCCGTTCTCGCGCCCGAGTCCCGAGAGCTTGACGCCGCCGAAGGGCAGCTCGATCGGCGTGACATTGTAGTGGTTGATCCAGCAGGTCCCGGCCTGGAGCCTCGCGATCACGCGATGGGCACGGTTGAGGTCGTTGGTGAAGACGCCGGCGGACAGGCCGAACTCGGTGGCGTTCGCGCGCCCGATGACTTCCTCTTCGTCCTCGAACTCGAGTACCGACATCACCGGGCCGAAGATCTCTTCGCGCACGATGCTCATGTCGTCGCGGCAGCCGTCGAAGACCGTGGGTTCCACGAAAAATCCCTTCGCGAGCGCGCCGTCAGTCCGGCGGTTTCCGCCCACGAGCACACGCGCACCCTCCGCGCGCCCGCGCGCGATGTAGCCGAGAACCATTTGCATGTGTTCCTCGGAGATGAGCGAGCCCACCTGCGTCGCCGGATCCATCGGGTCGCCGATGCGCATGGCGCCGACACGCGCGGCGAGCATGCGAAGGAACTCGTCCTTGACCTTGCGGTGCACGAACACGCGCGTGCCGTTCGAGCAGACCTCGCCCGCCGAATAGAAATTGGCGAGCAATGCGCCTGAGAGGGCGTTGTCGAGCTTCGCGTCCTCGAAGACGATCAGCGGCGACTTGCCGCCGAGCTCGAGCGTCACCGCCTTTACCGTGGAGGAGGCGTCGTTCATCACCGCCTTGCCGGTACCGACTGACCCCGTGAGCGATACCTTGCGGATCTCCGGATGGCGCGTCAGCAGACGCCCGGTTGGGGAATGACCCTGCACCACCTGGAAAACGCCGGGCGGCAAGCCGGCCTCGCGGTAGATCTTCGCGAGCTCGGCGGCGGTGAGCGGCGTGAGGCTCGCGGGCTTGAAGATCATCGCATTGCCGAAGGCGAGTGCCGGGGCGGACTTCCAGCAGGCGATCTGCAGCGGATAGTTCCATGCGCCGATGCCGGCGACGATCCCGAGCGGCTCGCGGCGCGTGTAGCCAAAGGCCTGCGGGCCGAGGTCGATGTGCTCGCCAGCCGCGCTCTGCGTGAGCGCGGCGAAATACTCGAGGCACTCGGCGCCCGAAATGACGTCGACGACGCGCGTCTCCTGGATCGGCTTGCCGGTATCCCGTGTCTCGAGTTCGGCGAGGGCGTCATTGCGCGATCGCAGCAAATCGGCGGCACGGCGCAGGATCCGGGCACGCTCGGCGCCTGCGAGCGCGCCCCAGGCAGGCTGCGCCTCGCGCGCGGCGCGGACCGCGGCCTCGATCTCGCCGGGGCCGGCGACCGGAACGTCGCCGAGCCGTTCTCCGGTCGCGGGATTGATGGAAATCAGTCGCGGTTCTGCGAGACTATCGAGGGTTGCCACAATTTGTTTGTCTGCAATGAGTTACGGGGAAACGAACGTGCCGAACAAGATCCCCTGTTGAACGATCATTCGTTAGCCGGTGGGGCAGGTCAAGCACGACCCGGGCCTCCCTGATCGGATGCACGATGTGGTTGGCGGCACTGCCGCTCGGCTCGGCTGCGGCTCAGCCCGAGCCCGAGTCCTGCCGGATCGTGCGGTTTTCGGACATCGGCTGGACCGATGTCACGGCAACCACGGGCCTCGCGAGCCACCTGTTGCGAAAGCTCGGCTACGAACCCGTAGTCACGGTGCTGTCGGTGCCGGTGACTTTCGCATCACTCAAGAACAAGGACATCGACGTCTTCCTCGGCAACTGGATGCCGGCGATGGAAGCCGACATTCGGCCGTATGCGGCCGACGGCTCGGTCGAAGTCCTGGGCGCTAACCTGACCGGCGCGAAATATACGCTCGCCGTGCCCGCCTACACGCACGAGGCGGGGCTCAAGGATTTCGCCGACATCAAGCGCTACGCCGCGGAACTGAAGCACGAGATCTACGGCATCGAGCCCGGCAATGACGGCAACCGACTGGTGCTCGGGCTGATCAAGTCAAATCAATTCGGGCTCGGCGATTTCAAGCTCGTCGAGTCAAGCGAGCAGGGCATGCTCGCTCAGGTCGAGCGCGCCATTGCCGCGCGCAAGCCCATCGTGTTCTTCGGTTGGGAGCCGCACCCGATGAACACGCGCTTCGACATGCGTTATCTCTCGGGCGGTGACGGGAGCTTCGGGCCCGATTTCGGCGGCGCGACAGTCTTCACCAATGTCCGCGCCGGCTATCTGCGCGAATGCCCGAACGTCGGCCGCCTGCTCCGGAACCTGAAATTCTCGTTGCGCGGCGAAAGCGAAGTCATGGCGGGCATACTCGAGCGCAAGCTGCCGCCTGAGTCCGCGGCCGCGGAATGGCTCGAGCGCAATCCGGACGCGCTTGCGATCTGGTACGACGGCGTGCTCAGCTTCGATGGCAGGCCTGCTCTGGAGGAAGCCGCCTCAGCGCAGGCGACGCGTGGCGCGCGCGGTTTCGAAGCGCTGGTGACCGAGCACAAGATACCGCTTGGCCAGGCAGTCGCCGTCTCCATCGACTACATCAAGGCGCACGGGAAATCGTTCTTTGCCGGCATCTCGATCGTCATCCAGGGGTCCGTCGACTCCGTGAACGCCTTGCTGACGGTCACTCCGGCCTGGCTGCTGATCCTGCTCGTTGCCGGGCTGGCCTGGCTCCTGCATCGCTCGATCGGGCTCGCGATCTTCATCGTCGCGGCGCTGCTGTTCATCATGAACCAGGGGTACTGGGCCGCGACTCTCGAGACCTTGTCGCTCGTGTTCGTGTCGGCGCTCGTCTCGACGCTCATCGGAGTGCCAATCGGAATCGCGGCCGCACATCGCCCGCGCCTGTATGAGGCGCTGCGTCCGGTGCTGGACCTGATGCAGACCCTGCCGACCTTCGTCTATCTGATCCCGACGCTCGTCCTGTTCGGGCTCGGGGTCGTGCCCGGCCTGATCTCCACGGTGATCTTCGCGTTGCCGGCGCCGATTCGCCTCACGCACCTGGGAATTTCCTCGGTGCCACGACCGCTGCTCGAGGCGGGCGATGCATTCGGGGCGACGCCGATGCAACGGCTGTGGAAGATCGAGCTGCCGAGCGCCCGGCCGATGATATTGGCGGGCATCACCCAATGCATCATGTTGAGCCTGTCGATGGTCGTGATCGCAGCACTGGTCGGCGCCGGCGGCCTCGGAGTCCCGGTCGTGCGCGCGCTCAACAGCGTGCAGGTCGATGTCGGGTTCGAAGCGGGCATCGCCATCGTGCTGCTCGCCATCATCCTCGACCGCGTCAGCCGGCCCGTCGATCGCAGCGTGTCACGGTGAATGCCGCGGTCGAATTCCGGGATGTCGATATCCTGTTTGCCCGCGAGCAGGGGCGAAAGGGTGCACGGGCGATCGGCGAAGCGCTCACGCGGCTCGATGCGGGCGCGGCGCGAGATGAGATAGCCGCTGCCTGCGGCGTCGTCGTCGGCGTGGCCGGCGCCAGCCTCGGCATCGCCCCGGGAGAGATCTGCGTGATGATGGGCCTCTCCGGATCGGGAAAATCGACGCTGATGCGGGCCGCCAACGGCTTGACGGCCGTCACGCGCGGAAACGTGCTGATCGACGATGCGAACGGGCCGATCGACGTCGGCAATTGCGGCAAGGAACAGCTGCGGCGTCTGCGGCGGGAACGCGTGGCGATGGTGTTCCAGCAGTTCGCGCTGTTGCCCTGGCGCAGCGTTGCAGACAACGTCGGCCTCGGCCTGGAATTGCGCGGCGAGACGGAAGCGGCGCGGAAGAAGATCGTCGCGGAACAGCTCGAGCTGGTCGGCCTGTCGCCCTGGGCGGATCGGGACGTCGGCGAGCTCTCCGGCGGGATGCAGCAGCGCGTGGGCCTTGCGCGAGCGTTCGCGACCAGAGCCGACATCCTGCTGATGGACGAACCGTTTTCGGCGCTCGACCCCCTGATCCGCGACAAGCTGCAGGACGAACTGCTCGCGCTGCAGAAAAGCGTCAAAAAGACAATTCTGTTTGTGAGCCACGATCTCGACGAGGCCCTGAAGCTTGGAGACCGGATCTCGATCATGCATCACGGCCGCATCGTGCAGACCGGCTCTGCACAGGACATCGTCCTGCGCCCCGCCGACGATTACGTCGCCGAATTCGTGCGGCACATGAATCCGCTGACGGTGCTGACCGGCGCGATGGTCATGCGTCACTGCGAGCAGATGGAGCGGGCGGACGGGGCTCTCTGCCTGGATGACAGCGGGCGATATCAGCTCAAGCTCGACGCCGCCCGCGCGCCCCTCGAATTGCGCTTCAACGGGCAACCGCATCCGCTGCGCGTCGTGGGGGACGACGCAAACTGCGCCGAGGACGAACGCGCCATGATCGTGGCACCGGTGACGCTGTCGCTTCAGGCATTGATTCAATTGCGCCGCAAGACAGGCCATCCGGTGCTGCTGGCCGAGGGCGGGGTCGTGCTGGGCGTCTGCGGCGAGCCCGAGATTGTGGGCGCGCTGGGATGAAATCGAAATTGGTATTCGCGGCCTGCGCGCTCGCGTTCGCTTCCGCCTGCAGCAACACCGGTTTCGATCTCCAGGGCCATCGCGGCGCGCGGGCATTGCGGCCGGAGAACACGCTTGCGGGCTTCGCCCATGCGCTCGCGATCGGGGTCACGACTCTCGAGCTCGACTGCGGCGTCACGAAAGACGGCGTCGTGGTCGTCAGCCACGACCGGGCGCTCAATCCCGACCATACGCGCGACGCCGCCGGCCGGTTCCTGGATGCGCCGGGCGCGCAGCTCCGCGCGCTTACGTATGCCGAGCTGCAGCAGTACGACGTGGGGCGGAGCCGGCCCGGCAGCGACTACGCCGCGCACTTCCCGGAACAGCAGCCGGTGGACGGCGAGCGCATCCCGCGCCTCGCGGATGTATTCGCGCTCGTGCAAAAGAGCGGCAACGGCGTGGTGCGCTTCAACATCGAGACGAAGATCGATCCGACGCAGCCGGACACGACGGTGGCGCCGGAAGCCTTCGTCGCTGCGCTCGTCGAGGTGATCCGCGCCGCAGGCATGGAGTCCCGCGCGACGATCCAGTCCTTCGACTGGCGGACGCTGGTTCTCGCGAGGAAGCTCGCGCCCGAGATCGGAGTCGTCGCGCTGACTGACCAGCAGCCCGACGAGGACACGATGGAAGTCGGAAAGCCCGGCGCCTCGCCCTGGCTCGGCGGATTCGACGTCGACGACTATGAGGGCTCGGTGCCGCGTACCGTGCTGGCTCTCGGCGCGCGTGTCTGGTCGCCGCATGCGCTGGATCTCGATCCGCGCACCATCTCGGAAGCGCATGGCCTGGGTCTTGCGGTCGTGCCCTGGACCGTCAACGATCCGCAGGACATGGAGCGCGCGATCGCGCTCGGCGTGGACGGCCTGATCACCGATTATCCCGACCGGCTGCGTTCCGTGCTCGAGTCGAAGGGGATTGCAGTGCCGGCGCCGACACCGCAACGATGATCGGCTGGTTGAAGCCGGCCGCGTTCGGCGCGCCGTTGCCGGCCGACCGGGTGGATCCGGAGTACCGGCGGCTGCGCCGGCGCGTGTATGCCGGCATCTTCGTCGGCTATGCGGGCTACTATCTTGTCCGCAACAACCTCGCGCTCGCGATCCCCGATCTGCTCGCGCAGTATCCGGAGTACAGCAAGGCCGAGCTCGGCACGGCATTGACCGCGCTCTCGGTCACGTACGGCCTGTCGAAGTTCCTGATGGGATCGATTTCGGATCGCAGCAACCCGAAGTATTTCCTGCCGCTCGGACTGCTGCTGTCCGCCGCGCTCATGGCGGCGTTCGGGTTTGTCGAAGCGCTCGCCGCCTCGCTCACCGCGATCATCCTGGTCATGGCCCTGAACGGCTGGGTGCAGGGCATGGGCTGGCCGCCCTGCGGCAAGATCATGGTGCACTGGTTCAGCACGAAGGAACGCGGACTCACCGTTTCGACGTGGAATACCGCGCACAACATCGGCGGTGCGCTCATTGCGAATTTCGCGCTGGTCGGCGTCATCCTCTTCCACGATTGGGGGGCGAAGTTCTATTTCAACGCGCTGATCGCGGCGACTGTCGCAATCGTCGCCTTTGCGCTGCTGGAAGACACGCCGCAGTCGCGCGGACTGCCCGCCGTCGAGCACTACCGGAACGACTACCCGCCGGGTTACGACGAAGCGCACGAGCGCACGCTCGCCTTCAGGGAAATCTTCCTGAAATACGTGTTGCCGAACCGCTACCTGTGGGCGATCGCGATCGCGAATGCCTTCTGCTACTTCGTCCGTTACGGAGTGGTGAACTGGATTCCGACCTATCTCGAGACATCGAAGGGCTTTTCGTTCCAGGAATCGAGCATCGCCTGGTCGCTCTATGAATACGCCGCCATTCCGGGGACGATCGCCTGCGGCTGGCTGTCGGACCGGTGGTTCAAGGGCCGGCGTGCCCCGATGACGATGCTTTTCATGTCGCTGACCCTCATCGCGGTGGTCGTGTACTGGCTCAACATGAAAGGGCCGCTCTGGATCGACTATGCGTCGCTCATCGCGATCGGTTTCCTGGTCTACGGGCCGATCATGATGATCGGCTTGCATTCGCTCGATCTCGTGCCCAAGAAAGCGGCCGGCACCGCGGCGGGATTCACCGGTTTCTTCGGCTATGTATTCGGCTCGGCGATCGCGGGAACCGGTGTCGGCTGGATCGCCGATCACTGGGGCTGGGGCGGTGTCTTCACGACGATGGTCGCGTGCTGTCTGCTGACGATCTTCTTCGTATCGCTGACGCTCGGCCACAAGGCAACGAGCGCGGGACGGGATCCGCGCTGATTCGCGGGGTCAGGTCGCAAGCGCCCGTCGCAGCGCAGTCCTCCATCCTGCAAGCAGATCCGCCCGGTGGTCAGCTGTCATGGCCGGTTTGAATACTGCCCCCGGCGCCCAAGTAGCGGCGACGGACTCCAGGCCCGGCCAGATCGCCGTGGCAAGTCCAGCCAGAAAGGCTGCACCGAGCGCCGTCGTCTCCAACTGGGCCGGCCGCTGCACCGGCGCGTCGATGACATCCGCCAGGAACTGGCAGAACCAGTCATTGGCAGCCATGCCGCCATCGACACGGATCGACGCCGTGCGGCGCGCGCCGTCGCTGGCCATGGCCGTCGTCAGGTCGACGGTCTGAAATGCCACCGACTCGAGCGCCGCGCGCGCGAGTTCCGCGCCGGTGGCGTCGAGGGTCAATCCGCAGATGAGGCCGCGCGCATCCGGTTCCCAATGCGGCGCACCGAGCCCGACGAACGCCGGCACCATGTATACGCCGTGCCTGTCGGGCACCTGCTTCGCAAGCGCGGCGGTTTCCGCTGCGTCGTTGATGATCCCGAGCCCGTCCCGCAGCCACTTGATGGCGGCGCCGGCGACGAAAATAGAGCCTTCCAGCGCATAGATCGTGCGACCCTTGATGCGATAAGCAGGCGTCGTCAGCATCCGGTTTTGCGACAGCACCGGCGCATCGCCGGTGTTGAGCAGAAGGAAACAGCCCGTGCCATAAGTGGACTTGGCCATCCCAGGCTCAAAACAGGCCTGTCCGATCAGTGCCGCCTGCTGGTCACCGGCGACGCCGCCGATCGGAATGGCCTGGCCCGCCAGGCCGGGCATGGTCTCCCCGTAGATGTCGCTGCTGTCCTTCACTTCGGGCAGCATTGCGCGAGGTACGCGGATCAGTCGAAGCAGTTCCTCGTCCCATTGCCCGCGATGAATGTCGAACAACATCGTTCGCGAGGCGTTGGTCACGTCGGTCGCGTGAACGCGACCGCCCGTCAACCGCCAGAGCAGAAAGCTGTCGATCGTGCCGAAGGCGAGTTCGCCGCGTTCCGCACGCGCCCGTGCACCCGCGACCTGATCGAGAAGCCAGCTGACTTTGGTGCCTGAGAAGTACGGATCGAGCAACAACCCGGTACGCTGCCGGATAAAGTCTTCCGCGCCGTCGCTCTTCAGGCGAGCGCAGGCCTCGGCGGTGCGCCGGTCCTGCCAGACGATGGCTGGATGAATCGGCTTGCCGGTACTCCGTTCCCACACGACCGCCGTTTCGCGCTGATTGGCGATGCCGACCGCGGCGATGCCGCGTGCGCCCGATCCGGACCGGTCGATGGCCTCACGCGCAGTCGCCAGGGTATCGCGCCAGATGTCCTCCGCGTCGTGCTCCACCCAGCCCGCAGCCGGATAGTGCTGTTGAAGTTCGCGCTGCGCGATCGACACGACCTGCCCCTGGTCATCGAACACGATGCTGCGCGTCGAGGTCGTCCCCTGATCGATGGCGAGAATGTGACGGGGACGGCTCACTGCGGATCTGGCAACATCCCGCTGATCTTGACCAACAATACCGCAGCGTTGCGCGCACCGCTCGGGCTCGTCGCACTGCTGTCGGTCGCGCTCCTCATCAACTACGTCGATCGGGGCAGCATCGCCGTCGCCGCACCGCTGCTCGGCAAAGAGCTGAGTCTCTCCGCGAGCGAGATGGGATGGGTCCTGGCCGTCTTCTACTGGGCCTACGCCCCGATGCAGCCGGTCATGGGCTGGTTAGCGGATCGCTTCGGACCCGCGCGCGTGCTGGCCGGCGGCCTGTTGTTGTGGAGCCTCGCCACCGCGATCACCGGCCTGGCCGGGGGACTCGCGGCGCTGGTCGCGTTGCGGCTGCTGATGGGCGTCGGCGAGTCCACGTTCTACCCGAGCGCGCTCAGCCTGCTGTCGCGAAACGTCGCGGCGGCGCAGCGCGCCCGCGCGACGGCGACCATGCAGTTCGGTGCGGTGGTCGGGCCCGCCTTTGGCACCTTGCTTGGCGGGCTCATCATGCTCCGCTTCGGGTGGCGGGCAATGTTCCTGGTGATGGGACTCGCCTCGCTGCTCTGGCTGATCTTCTGGCGACGCTGGATGCATAGCCCTCAAGGCCGAGCACCACCGCCGCAGGCGGGGGACAATCCGCCTTATGCGCTCATTCTGCGGCAACGCGCATTGTGGGGAGGGATGGCCGGGACATTTTGCTCGAACTACGCCTTCTATTTCGTATTCTCCTGGCTCCCGCTGTATCTCGTGAACGAGCGCGGACTTTCGTTGGCCGAGATGGCGCCGATGGCGAGCGCGTTCTACGTGTTCGACGGGGCGAGCGTGCTGCTGACTGGATGGCTCCTCGACCGGTGGGTCATGCGCGGTGCGAGCTTGAATCGGGCATACAAGACCGCGCTCGCGCTCAGCAGCGCCGGTGTCGGCCTCTGCCTGATCGCGAGCAGCATGGTGACGGGGCTGATCGCGGGAGCTGCGATCCTGCTGCTGACCGGAGTGATGGACGGCTTGAACAGTCCCTCCAATCCTTCCGTGACACAGACATTCGCCGGTCCCTGGGCAACCGGCCGCTGGATGGGCCTCCAGAACGCGGTCGGCAATGTTGCGGGCATGACCGCTCCGGTCGTGACTGGGTATCTCGTGCAATACACCGGCCATTACACTTCGGCCTTGATCGTCTCCGGCGTCGTGGCGCTGTTCGGTCTCGTGGCATGGCTCGTCATCGTGCCCGAAGTGCGTCCGATAGACTGGTCCGCCGAACTCGCCCGAACCGCACGGCGCTGAGGCATGCAACGAATCACCGAAGCAACGCGCGAGATCGACGTCATCCACGAAACGGATGTCCTCGTCGTGGGCAGCGGCCCGGGCGGCCTGGCGGCGGCTCTGGCGGCGGCACGCGCGGGCGTGCGCACGACGCTGCTCGAACGCAACGGATGCTTCGGGGGCAACATCACCCAGGTCGGCGTCGAGGGCTTCGCCTGGTATCGCCACGAGGACACGGTCGACAGCGAAGGCATCGGCATCGAATTCGAGGAGCGGGCCAAGGCGATGGGCGCGGCAATGCCGGAGCCCCAGTCGATCAGTCACGCTCTCGACGCGGAAATGTTCAAGTGGGTCGCTGACGTGCTGGTGCAGGAGGCAGGCGTGGAGCCGATGCTGCATCGCCAGTTCGTGGCGCCGATCATGCGGGAAGGAACCATCTGCGGCGTCATCACCGAGAGCAAGGCCGGCCGCGAAGCGGTCCTCGCGCGTCGCATCGTCGACGGCACGGGCGATGCGGATATCGCCGCGCGAGCAGGGGCGCCCGTGCGCAAGACGCCGCGGGAAGAGATGATGTCCGCGTCAGTCATGTTCTCGATGACGGGCGTCAACAAGCGGCGATTCATCGATGCGGTGAAATCCGATCCACAGACATACAAGGATTGGATGGGCAACGGCGAGTGGAACATCGAGACCAGCGGCAAGGAGGACGCGCTTTTCTCGCCATTTCTGCGCAAGCCGTTCAAGCAGGCGGTCGCGGCAGGAATCATTCCGGCATCCCTCAGCACCCTCGCCGGCACCTGGGGCGCGGTGAGCGATCAGGGCGATCTCACGTATCTGAACCTCATTCACCTCCCTGCCTGCGACGGTACCGATCCCGCCGACCTCACCGCCGGCGAGATCGAGGGCCGACGACAGGCGATCCACGCCATCGAAGCATTGCGGCGATTCATGCCGGGCTGCGAGAAAGCGAAGCTGCGGAATTTCGGCATGACGCTCGGCATCCGCGACACCCGCAAGATTGACGCGCTGTACAACCTTACGTCCGGCGACGTGCGGGAACAGGGGCGCTTCGAGGACACCATCGGGATTTTCCCGGAGTTCATCGATGGATACGGTCTGCTGATCCTGCCGACGACGGGGCGCTACTTCCATGTCCCGTATCGTTCGCTCGTTCCACAGGGCGTCGACCACCTGATCGTCGCCGGCCGCTGCATTGGCGGCGACAAGGTGTCGCATGCGGCCGTGCGCAACATGATGTGCTGCACCGTCAGTGGGCAGGGTGCAGGTGTCGCCGCGGCCCTGTCGCTGAAGTCCGGGCAGTCGTTCGACACGCTCGACATCCATCTCGTGCAGGCGGAACTGAAGCGACAAGGCGCGCGAATCGCCTGACCATCGGAGTCACTCATGCAGAAAGCGGTGCGGAAATATCTGGAGGCCCTTGAAGCGGGTGATGCTGACAAGGCGGCCGCGCTGTTTGTGGCGGATGGCTGGGTCCAGTCGCCCTTTCTGGGCCGGTTGCCGGTGCGCGACTTCATCGAAAAAGTCGCCAGCGCATCGGGCGAATCAAGGCTTACGGTGCATGATGTCCTCGTAAGCGCCGAAGGTCATCTGCGGGCGGTCGCGTACTATCTATACGACTGGTCGCTGAAGGACGGCACGCGGGTATCGTTCGACTGCGCAGACGTCTTCAACTTCGATCCGGGCACCGGACGGATCGCGTCCGTCGTCCTTGTGTACGACACCCACCTTGTTCGTGGAGCCGTCGACAAGAAATACCCGTGACGGGGCGGCTTTCCCGCTACTGATATATTCGCCCGCGATGCTTCAGCCAGCCGGCCTCGTGCTGCCCTTGCGGGTCGCGATGAGTCCAGTGCACGACCCCGCCCTTGTCGTTCCATTCGTACTCGCCGCTGAACGACACCGTGTCGCCTTCGCGCAGAGACTCGATGCGCGGCGCGAGATTGATGTTGTGCGCGATCAGTAGCGTCCGGCCTGAATCGAGCGTCAGGATGAATCGTTGATGGCGGTCGCCCATCGTGTCGTCGCCGAGTACGCGGGAGACCGTACCCTCGCCCGAGACCTGGGTCCCGCTTTGCCACTCCGCGGAGACGTCGGCGATAGCCGGCTCGCCGATTTCCCGCGGGGTCTCCGCCGGTTGCCGGTTGAGGTAGAAAATGGCCGCGGCAACGATCGCGAGCAGCAATAGCTTCTTCATCTATGCGGTCCCGTTGCGCGCCGGCTGGCGAGGCGGCAAGGGTCGCCAGTAACCCGTGACCAGCGCGATCCCCGCGAGGATCACCGCCATTCCAATGATCTGGATCCAGGAGAGCGTCTCGCCCAGCGCGACCCACCCGATCAACGCCGCCACGGCCGGGCAGACATAACCGTAGGAGCCGACGATGACCGGCGACGTGTGGACGGTGAGCCAGGCATAGGCGGAGTAAGCGAGGCAGGAACTCATCAGCGTCAGCCACAGGAAGGCGGCGAACGCGCGCGGCGTCCAGTGCAACTCGAGAGGCTCGCCTGCGACGGCGGCGGCCACGAGCAGTCCCAGTCCGCCCGCCAGCATCTGGAGCCCGACGAACATCAATGGCGGATTCGCGGCGCCGGAATTGCGGTGGTAGATCGTACCGAGCGACCAGGAGAGGCAGCCGAGCAGTATCAGCAGCTGCCACCCGAAACCCGCGAGATGGAATCCGCCTTTCGGCGAGAGTATGAGCAGCACGCCCGCGAGTCCCACGAGGAGCCCGATCTGCGCGGTGCCGGAGAGCGGCTTGCGCCGGTGGCCGAAGGTGCCGAGCCATGCGATCCAGAGCGCAGGCGTCGCATTCAGGAATGCCGCCGTGTTCGACTGCACGTACTGCATCGCGATCACGTGACAGGCATTGCTGAACAGGACCGACAGGAAGGCCATCGCGAACACATGCCGCAATTCGACGCGCGACAGCACCGGCGGCCCGCTGCGCCACCATGTGAAGGCGATCAGCAGGATGCCCGCAGCGGAGAAACGCAGGCCCGCGGCGACGAGCGGCGGCTCGTCGGTCACCAGGATCTTGGTTGCGAAGTAACTCGATCCCCAGACGAGGTAGACGACCGCGAGCGCGATCGCGACCTGAGTTCGGTGGGTCAAGGCTACTTTCGCGCGCGCTGGATGGAAACCTTGTACAGCCACCATCCGACGAGGGCGAGCGCGGCGATGCCAGCCCACTGCCCGGGCCGCATCGTCGCGGCGACCGCGAGCGCATCGGCATCCTCGGTGAGCACGATCGGGATCGCGATCAGGACGCCGACGATCGCCTCGCCCGCGATGAGTCCCGCGGAGAACAGGAGGCCGGTCTGCTTCAGGATTTCGGGATCGCCGCCGGGATTCCGGCTGCGATGCCAGCGGGTCGCGAGCTCGGCAATCAGGCCGCCCGCAAAGATCGGCGTCGAGAGTTCGAGCGGAAGGTAGATTCCGACCGCAACGGCGAGTACCGGCGCGCGCCAGCTCGCGCCCCGCGACTTCAGCCATTCGTCGAGCGTGATCACGATCGCGCCGACCACGGCACCGATCGCGACCATATTCCAGGGCAGGCCGCCGCCGAAAATGCCGCTCGCGACGGACGCCATCAACGTCGCCTGCGGTGCGGCAAGCGCGTTCACGCCCTCGCGCGCCGGTGTGCCGATGCCGTAGGCCTCGAGCAGCAGATTGAGCACCGGAGCCATGACCGCCGCGGAGGCAAGAGCGCCGATCGCGAGCATCACCTGCTGCCGCCAGGGCGTCGCGCCGACGAGTTGTCCGGCCTTCAGGTCCTGGAGATTGTCGCCGGCGACCGCGGCCGCGCTGCAGATGACCGCGCCGATCATGATCGCGGCGACCGGCCCGACGGTCGAACCCTTGCCCATGATCGCGAGCAGGATCAGCGAGGCGAAGAGAATGGTCGAGATCGTGATGCCGGAGACGGGGTTGTTCGAGGAGCCGACGAGCCCCGCCATGTAGCCGCTCACCGACGAGAATACGAATCCCGCGATCACCATGATGACCGCCATCGTGAGCGCGATGCCGAAGCTGTCGACGACTGCATAGTAGAGCGCAAAGATCGGGAGCACGAAGAGCACGATGCCGGTCAGGATCACGTTCATCGGAATGTCGCGCTCGGTATGCGGCACGTTGGCGGCCGAGCCGGCCTTGAGCTTCATGCCCGTCTGGATGCCGGAGAGCAGGGATTTCCGGAGCGACCACAGCGACCAGAGGCCGCCGATCAGCATGGCGCCGACGCCGATGTAGCGGATCTGCCGGCTCCACAGGAGACCCGCGGCGTCTTCCGCCGACAGTCCCACGAGCTGCGCCGCCAGTGCCGGATTCTGGTCGATCATGAAGTTGTTGTAGAACGGGATGAACACCCACCACGAAAGCGCGCCGCCCGACAGCATCAGGCAGCCGATGTTGAATCCGACGATGAATCCGACGCCGAGCAGTGCGGGCGAAAGATTGATGCCGAAGAAACCGATCGTTCGCTCGCCGAAGTAGCGCGCCACTGCGAAGGATTCCGGGGAAAACCGGAAGCCCGCGAGCGCAAGCTTGAATACCGCGCCCGTCGCGGCCGCGAGCGACAAGGCCTTGAGTCCGCGGCCCGGATCCTGGCCGACTTTCAGCACTTCCGCGGTCGCGACGCCCTCGGGGAACTGGAGTTTCTGGTCGAGGATCAGCGTGCGGCGGAGCGGCACGGAAAACATGACGCCGAGCAGGCCGCCGAGCCCCGCGATCGCGACCACCCACCAGTAGTCGAATCGCGTCCAGTGGCCCATCAGCACGAGGGCCGGGATCGTGAATATCGTGCCGGCCGCGATCGACGAGGCCGCGGAGGCGCCGGTCGCGACGATGTTGTTCTCGAGGATGCTCGAGCGCCCGAGAAGCCGCAGCACGCCCATCGACACCACCGCCGCCGGAATGGCTGTCGCCACCGTGAGTCCGGCGAATAGGCCGAGGTAGGCGTTCGCCGCGGCGAGCAGAACCGCGAGAATCAATGAAAGTATGATCGCGCGTACGGTCAATTGCGCCGGGTCATGGGCGTTCATGGCTGTCCCCTCCGTTCGGTCCGTTCTTGTTTTACCAGCCGCAATCGCGGCCGCGATTTTGTTCCCCGAGCCACTCCATCAGCGGCTGGAAATAATCGACGATAGCGGTCGCGTCCATCTGGCGCGTACCCGTCAGTTTCTCGAGCGCGTCCTGCCAGGGCTTGCTGCGGCCCAGCGCGAGCATCTCCTGGAATCCGCGGCCGGCCTCTTCGCTGCCGAACACCGAGCATTCGTGCAGCGGCCCCTTGAAGCCCGACTTCTCGCAGAGCGCGCGGTGGAACTGGAACTGCAGCACGAATGAGAGGAAATAGCGCGTGTAAGGGGTATTGCCCGGAACGTGGTACTTGGCGCCGGGATCGAAATCCGCTTCGCTGCGCGCGATCGGCGCGTCTATGCCCTGGTACTTGCGCCGGAGATCCCACCACGCCTCATTGTATTTTTCCGGCGGGATCGCGCCCGAGAACACGCCCCAGCGCCACTGGTCGACGAGCTTGCCGAACGGCAGGAACGCGATTTTCTCGCTCGCGACCTTCATCTGGCGGTTGATGAGCGCCTCGCGGCTGGACTTCGTGCCCTTCGGCAGCAGTCCGACGCTCGCGAGATAGCCCTCGGTCATCGACAGGTTGATGGTGTCGCCGACGGCCTCGTGGAAACCGTCGTGCGCGCCGTCCTTGAAGAGGTACGGCTGATCGATGTAGCTCAGGTCGTAGAAGATGTGCCCGAGCTCGTGGTAGATCGTGTAGAGCTCTTCCTCGGTCGGCAGGATGCACTGCTTGATCCGCACGTCGCCCGCGCCGTCCATGTCGTGCGCGCTCGCGTGGCAGACGACGTCGCGGTCCCGCGGGCGGGTCAGCATCGAACGCTCCCAGAAGTTTTTCGGAAGTTCCTTGAATCCGATCGAGGTGTAGAAGGATTCGGCCGAGCGCGCCATGCGCACCGCGTCGTACTTCTGCCTCTCGAGTGCCGAGGTGACATTCAGGTTCGACACGCCGGGGTATGGCTCGAGCAGGTCGTAGATGTTGTTCCACTGCTGCGCCCAGATGTTCCCGAAGAGGTGGGCCGGGACGGGCTTGCCGTCGGGCACACGCTCCTTGCCGTATTTTCCCTGGAGCCGGCCGCGCGCATAGCAGTGAAGGCCGTCGTACAGCGGCTTGACCTGGGTCCACAACCGCTCGGTCTCGGACTCGAACTCGACGGGGCTCATGTCGTAGCCGGCGCGCCAAAGCTCGCCGAGATCCTGGTAGCCGAGGCCCTTCGCGCCCTCGTTCGCGAGTTCGACGAAGCGCCGGTAATCCTTTCGCATCGGCGGCGCGATCGAGTGCCAGCCGGTCCAGGCCTCGAGCTGTTCATCCCAGTCGCGGCTTTTCGCGAGCGTCTTCGAGATGTCGTCGATGTTCTGGCAGCTTTCGGGGCCTTTCGGGCAGTACTTTCCGGCGCCGTACATCGAGGTCATGCGCGTTTCGAGCTCCGCGAGCTCCGTGCGCTTGGCCGGATCGTCGGGCGCGGGCGCGGCAAGATTGAACTTCAGGAGCTCGATCGCGCGCGCGGATGCCGGCAGCATTTCCGCGCCTGCATGAGCCTTCGATTCGGCGATTTCCCGCGCGACGGTTGCCTGGTACCGCTCGTAGGCTTTCGCAGAAAGCGCTTCGGTGTCGGGCGTGATGTAGGTGAGCTGCACCCAGGAGGCCTGGGCGTACTCCTTCCCGATTTCAGAGAGCTCCTGATTCGCGCGCGCGACGAATTCGTCGGCGGACTCATTCGGCTTTTCGGCGCCGCCGCAGGCGTTGAGGAATCCTGCCAGGCAGATAGGGATGGCAATGCGATGCATGACGATCCTCAACTCGTGATTTTTTCCGCGCCGTGCATCCAGTGCACGACGCGCCCGGAAATCGCCCACAACATCAGGCTGAATGCGAGGAGCACGACCGCGAGCCCGCCGAAGACCCCGAGGAGCCCCGCGTGCTCCGCGCGCACGCCGAAATCGGCTGCGAGGGCCACCATCCACGGGTAGTCGCCCATATTCTCGGTGAATGCGCCGATGTAACCGGCGAGCGTGTTGCCGACGAAATTGACGAGGAACCAGACGCCCATCATCAGCGAGCCGAGGCGAAGCGGCGCGAGCTTGGTGACCATCGAGAGCCCGATCGGGCTGATGCAAAGCTCGCCGGTCGTGTGGAAGAGATAGGCGAGCACGAGCCAGACCATGCTGGACTTCATGTCGCCGCTCGCCTGCATCTCGAACACGGCGACCACGAGAAAGACGAAGCCGAGGGCCACCTGCGCGAGGCCGAGGTACATCTTGACCGGCGCCGGCGGATTCCTTCCGCTGGCGCCGAGCTTGCTCCAGAGCATCGAGAAAGGGATGCCGAGCAGCACGATGAAGAGCGGGTTCAGCGACTGGAACCATCCGGTCGGCACGGTGAAGCTGCCCGCCTGCCGGTCCGTGTATTTTTCCGCGAAGAGATTCATCAGGCCGCCGGCCTGCTCGAACGTCGCCCAGAAGATCACGACGAACGTGAAGATCATGAAGATCACGCGCAGGCGATCTCGTTCGACGGACGTCAACGGAACCTTCGTGCCGCCCGCCATGCGCAGCGAGCGCTGCGCGGCCGGCTCGCGCCCGACGTCTCCAATATAGCGCTGCGCGAAGGCGAGCTGGATGATCACCGACAGCAGCATGCCGATGCCGGCGCAGAAGAAGCCGACGCGCCAGCCGTAGGCCGGATCCTCGCCGAGTGTCGAGCAGACGAGCGGCGCGAGAAACGCGCCGGTGTTGATGCCCATGTAGAAGATCGTGAATGCGCCGTCACGGCGGGCATCGCCCTGCGGATAGAGATCGCCGACCATCGTCGAGATGTTGGGCTTGAAAAGTCCGTTGCCGAGGATCAGGAGCAGGAGGCCCACGTAGAAGCTCGTCGGCGTGTCGGGGAATTCGATGCCGAGCGCGCCGAGCGAGAACGCGCCCGACAGGCCCAGGAATTCGAGCGGAGCCGCGAGCGTGAACTGTCCGGCAGCCATCACGAGACCGCCGATGATCACGGCCTTGCGTTGACCGAGGAAGTTGTCAGCGAGCCAGCCGCCAAGGATGGGTGTCAGGTAGACGAAACCCGTGTACCACCCGTACAGCTTGAGCGCCTGGGAGTCCGCCCAGCCGAGACCGGGATTCACCGCATGGGTCGCGGCCGCCGCATACAGCACGAGCAAAGCCCGCATGCCGTAGTAGCTGAAGCGCTCCCACATCTCGGTGACGAAGAGCAGGAACAAGCCCTTCGGATGGCCGAGAAAGCTGCCCGGCGGGATATTGAGGTCGTTGCTCATGCAGCGTTACTCCGAAGTCGGGCGAGTCTCCGCCATGTTGCGGTGCAACATCAAGCCGCGTCGTCTTGCGGAGCGGAAGTTTCCTTGCGGACCAGCACACGCGACATAAGGACGCCCGCCTCATACAGCGCATACATCGGCAATGCCATCAGCGTCTGGGACACGGGATCGGGCGGCGTCAGGAATGCGGCGATGATGAAGATGCCGAGCAGCACGTAGCCGCGGTTCTTCGACAGCTTCTCGCGCGTGACGAGGCCGGTCCGCACGAGCAGCACGGTCGCGACCGGAATCTCGAACGCGAGCCCGAATGCGAAGAAGAGCAGCACCGCGAAGTCCATGTACAGCGTCATGTCGGTCATCATCTCGACGCCCTCCGGCGTCGTCATCACGAAGAACTGGAAAATGACCGGAAAAACGACGAAGTACGCGAACGCGGCGCCCGCGTAGAACAGGATCACGCTCGACACGAAGAGCGGCAGCGCGAAGCGCCGCTCGTGGCGGTAGAGACCGGGCGCGACGAAGGCCCAGACCTGGTAGAGGATCACGGGCATCGCGAAGAAGATCGCCGCGAGCAGCGCGAGCTTGAACGGCGTCATGAAGGGCGCCACGACCGAAGTCGCGATCAGGCGCGCGCCTTCGGGCAGCTGGCTCCGCAGCGGCGCGGAGAGCCACGAGAAAATGTCGTTGGCAAAGTAGAGGCAGGGGATCGCGATCACGAGCGTCGCGACGAGCGCGCGCAGCAAGCGGTTCCGCAGTTCCAGCAGGTGCGAGAGCAGCGTGCTTTCGGCGAGTGTTTCCTGCCCGTCCGCGGCGTTCATTGCGGTGGCGAAGGCTCTTCCGTTTTCTCAGCGGGCGCCGGCGGAGCCGGGGGTGGCGTGCCCACGGACGGCGTGCCGGGCGGGCGGCGCGGGGTCATCGTGAAGTCGTCCTTCGAGACGATCGTGACTTCCTCGTCGAGCTGCTGGCGAAGCTGGCGCGCCATCGCGCGCGCGCGGCCGGCCCAGCGTCCGACCTGGTTCGCGAGTTTCGGGAGTTTTTCCGGGCCCAGCACCAAGAGTGCGATGCCGAGGATCAGGACGATCTCGGTGAATCCGACCTCGAACATCGGCCGTTAGGCTTTCTTGGACGAATCGGCGCTGTCGCGGTCGCGCTTGTCCGCGTTGAATTCTGCGTCCGGGCGTTCGTCCTGGGCGAGTTTCCGGCCGGACTCCTCGCCCTCGCCATCATTCATGGATTTCTTGAAGCCGCGGACCGCGGCGCCGAGGTCCGAGCCGATGTTGCGCAACTTCTTCGCCCCGAAGATCAGGAGCGCGATCGCGAGGATGATCAGCAGTTCGCGAAAACCAATGCCCATTTCGATGACTCCGGCCCGCGCACCTGGCGGTTCCGCTCATGATACGCCAATCGCCGCGGGTCCCTCGTGAGCGGGTACCCGGATCCAGAACGTGACCGGACCGTCGTTCACGAGCGACACCTGCATATGGGCGCCGAATCGGCCGGATTGCGCGCCCGGAAGGCGGATTCCGGCCCGTTTTGCCATATATCCGAACAGGCGTTCCGCATCGGCGGGAAAAGCGGCGCGGCTGAATCCGGGCCGCAGGCCTTTCGCGGTGTCCGCGGCGAGCGTGAATTGCGGCACGAGCAGGAGCGCGCCGCCGGTATCGATGAGAGAAAGATTCATGCGCCCTTCGGCGTCCCCAAAAACGCGATAGCTCTGCAGGCGGTCGAGCAGGCGCTCGGCGGTCGCCTCGTCGTCGCCGCGCTCGACGCCGACGAGAACGAGGAGTCCCGCACCGATGCGCGCGATCTCTTCGCCGCCGACCTCGACGGATGCGCCGGTGACGCGCTGCAGGAGGCCGATCACGGCCGCAGCCTCAGCCCTTGTCCAGGTGAAAGCGGTGCAGCACGCGATGGACCACCGGGCCGAGCACGAGCGCGGCCGTCGCGATGAAGGCGAGGCCGGCATAGAGCGCGAACAGGCCCGCGAACAGCTTTCCCGCGTCGGTCCTCGGAATGTGGACCGGGCCCATGCCGCCGAGCAGCATCGCGGTGTCGAGGAAGGCGTCGAGCGGGGAGAGACTTTCGAAATGCATGTAGCCCGCCATGCCGATTGCGACCGAGCCGAGGATGAGCGCGAGCGCCGCGGCCGCATGGCCGAGCAGGCGGCGGAGGAAATCGGCGCGCCTGAGGAGCGGCTGCTTGCGGGTCTCGTACACGGCTCAGCCCAACCTCGCGGCCATGACGATGTCCCGCTGCGATTCATTGCCGAGCATGAACGATTGCTGGCCCACGATCTCGAAGGCGAACTTGCGGTAGAACGCGATTGCCTTGGGATTGTGCTCCCAGACGCCGAGCCAGAGGCAGTCGCTGCCGGCCCCGGCGGCGGCGCGGAGGGCTTCTTTCATCAGCGATTGCGCGACACCCCGGCCGTGCCACTCGCGCGACACATATATACGGCGGAGCTCCGCGGGCCGCTCGGCTTTCACGCTGGCACTCGCGGTCGCCGGGCGCAGCTGGGAGTATCCGACCAGGCGGCCCGATTCCTCGGCGACCATCGTGACGAGCGCACGATCCGCGATCTCGCGCGCCTGGATGTCGGGACCGAAGTTCCTCCCGCAGTGGAGATCCATGTTCTCCGGCGAGTTGCGCGCCTCGAACGCGTCGCGGAACGTGCGCTCCGCAAGCACGGCGAGTGCCGGCGAATCGCCCGCAAGCGCAGGGCGGACGGCCATCTAGCGCGCCCTGCGGAGCCGCTTCAGGAACACTTCCATCTCCTTTGCGGCCTGGATGTCGCCGGCTTCCCGCGCGGCGGCGATGCCGCGCTCATAGACTTCGGCCGCGCGATCCGGCGAACCCGCTTTCGCATGCGCGTCGCCTAGCGCCTTCCACGCTGCGGAATAGCGCGGGTTCTGGTCCACGGCCTGGCGCAGATGATCGATTGCCGCCACGAGTTCGCCGGCCTTCAGGCATTCCAGGCCGAGCGCGTATCGGAGCAGTGGCGAGTCCTGGCCGCGCTCGAGCATCAATTCGAGATTCTGGCGCAGTGCCATGTCAGCGCTGCCAGAACGCGGGCGTCAAGAGGAGCAGCAGCGTGAAGATCTCGAGCCTCCCGATCAGCATCGCGATCGCGCAGACCCATTTCGCGGAATCCGACACGTCGCGGAACGTCATCGTCACGTCGGCGAGGCCCGGGCCGACGTTGTTGAGCGACGCGGCGACCGCGGACCATGCAGTCACCTGATCGAGGTCGAACATCATGAGGAGCAGCATCAGCACGGCGAACACGATCAGGTACATCGCGAAGAAGCCGCCGACCCCCAGGATGATCCGCTGCGGCACGGGCCGGCCGGCAAGCTTGACGGGGACCTCGGCGCTCGGATGCACGAGCTGCTTCAATTCCGCGACGCCCTGGCGGAAGACGACGAGCCAGCGGATCATCTTCATGCCGCCAGTCGTCGAGCCGGCGCAGCCGCCGATGAAGGACAGCAGGATAAGTAGCGCCGGCAGTGCGCCGGGCCAGTGCGCAAATCCCTCCGTCAGCAGGCCGGTCGTGGTCTGCATCGAGACCACCTGGAACACCGCGTGGCGGAAGGACTCGAATAGCGTCGGAAACTCGGACATCGCGCGGAGATAGAGGGTCGCGAAGGCCGTGACGACCGCGATCAGCAGGAAATAAGCCTTGAACTCGGTGTCGCGCCAGTAGAGCCGGGGCTCGCGGCGCTTCAGCACGATGAAATGCAGCGCAAAGCTCGCGCCGCCCAGGAACATGAAGACGGTCGCGACGGCCTCGATCGCCATGCTGTCGAAATGCTTGAGGCTCGCGTCATAAGGCGAGAAACCCGCGGTCGCGACCGTGCTGAAAGCGTGGGCGATGGCGTCGAAGAGATCCATCCCGGCGAGCCAATAGGCCACGACGCAGGCGACGGTCAGCGAGAAGTAGATGGCCCAGAGCGCCTTCGCCGTCTGCGTGATGCGCGGCGTCAGCTTCTGGTCCTTCATCGGGCCGGGCGTCTCGGCCTTGTAGAGCGACATGCCGCCGATGCCGAGGATCGGCAGGATCGCGACCGCGAGGACGATGATGCCCATGCCGCCGAGCCACTGGATCTGCTGGCGGTAGTAGAGAATCGATTTCGGCAGATCGTCGAGCCCGACGATGACGGTCGCGCCCGTCGTCGTGAATCCGGACACCGCCTCGAAGACCGCGTCGGTGAACGAGAGCGCCGGCACGTCGCTCAGGAAGAGCGGAGTCGCGCCCGCCAGGCCCAGGAACACCCAGAAGACGGACACGATCAGGAACCCGTCGCGCAGCCGCAATTCACGCCGGGCGCTTCGCGAGGGCACCCACAGGAGGAGACCGACGGCCGCGATGACCGCCGAGGACATCAGGAAGGGCTGCCAGTGGCCGTCGGCGTAGAGGAAGGACACGGCGATCGGCGGCAGCATCGTCAGGCTGAAGATCATCAGCATGATGCCGAGGATCCGCTGCGCCATCGCGAAATTCATGAGCGGGTGCCGGCCTGGAACAGCCGGCCGACGTCCTCCACGTGGCGTCGGTCGGTGAGGAACAGGATCACGTGATCCTCCGCCTCGATCACCGTATCGTGGTGCGCCATGATCACCTGGCTGCCGCGCACGACGGCGCCGATCGTCGTGCCCTCCGGCAGGTCGATCTGCTCGATGCGCTTGCCGGCGACGGGCGAATCCCGGCTGTCGGCGTGGACGATCGCCTCGATCGCCTCCGCGGCGCCGCGCCGCAGCGAATGCACGCGCACGACGTCACCGCGGCGCACGTGCTCGAGGAGCGCGCCGATCGTCACGGTCTGTGGGGAGATCGCGATGTCGATCGGCCCGCCCTCCATCAGCTCTGCATAGGACGGCTTGTTGATCAGCGCCATGACGCGGCGCGCGCCGAGCTTCTTGGCGAGCATCGCGGAGAGGATGTTGGCTTCCTCGGCATTCGTGACGGCGACGAACACGTCGGCGTCGTCTATGTTTTCCTCGAGCAGCAGGTCCTCGTCGGCCGCATTGCCGGTGAGCACGAGCGTGTTGCGCAGCGTCTCGGCTGCGCGCCGCGAACGCTCGGGGCTGCGCTCGATCAGCTTGACCTGCACGCGCTCCTCGAGCGCTTGCGCTAGCCGGAACCCGATGTTGCCCGCGCCGGCGATGACGACGCGCCGCACGGTCGCTTCCTCGGTGCTGAGCTCCTTCATCATCGGGCGCATGTCCTCGCGCGCGGCGACGAAGAACACCTCGTCGTGCTCCTCGATGGTCGTGTTGCCCTCTGGCTTGATGCTGCGCCCGCCGCGATAGATCGCGGCAACCCGCACCTCGCGGTCAGGGATGTGGGCGCGCAGGTCCTGAAGCTGATGGCCGACGAGCTTGCCGCCCTTCAGCGCGCGCATGCCGACGAGGCGAACGCGCCCGTCGGCGAACTCGAGCACCTGGAGCGCGCCGGGATAGCGGATCAGCCGCTCGACGTAGTCGGTGACGAGCTGTTCGGGGCTGATCGCGAGATCGACGGGGATCGCGTTCTCGCCGAAGAGCTCGGGCCTCCCGTAGTAGTCGCCTGAACGGATACGGGCGATCTTCGTCGGCGTGCGGAACAGCGTCCACGCGATCTGGCAGGCAATCATGTTGACCTCGTCGCTCGAGGTCAGCGCGACGATCAGATCGGCGCCCTTGCTGCCGGCGGCGAGCAGCGTGGCCGGATGCGCGGCGTTGCCGGAGACGGTGCTGATGTCGAGACGGTCCTGCAGATCGCGCAGGACTTCGTCTCGCGTATCGACCACGGTCACGTCATTGGCCTGCTCGCGCGCGAGCTGCTGCGCCGCCGTGCTCCCGACCTGGCCCGCACCGAGAATAATGATTTTCACGTCAACTCCCTGGTCGCGGCGCCGATTCTAGCGCAGCGTGGTGCGTCGCGGCCGGCAGCGCCTTGCTGCGCGAGGCGGGCGGGCGGGACCCGGCGAGTGAGCGCGTAAGTTCCGGCGGCGCGAACGAGCCGGGGTCCCGGCCGCCGCCGCGCGCGCGGCAAGATCATCGCCGATCGCGGATCACGAGATCTGCTCGAGACGCGCTAGTTCGAACATCAGCCACTTCTGGCCGGCGTTCTCGAAGTTGACGTGAACCTGCCGGCTCTCGCCGCTGCCCTCGAAACGGAGAATGGTGCCTTCGCCGAACTTCGGGTGCCGCACACGGGCGCCGAGCCGGATCGGCAGGTCCTCGCCCATGATCGGTGTCGCCGCGCGCGAGCGGCGCCGCGTGGCCGACGATCCCGGAGCCGGCGCGGCCAATGCGATTCGCTCCGACTGGTACAGCGGGCGGCTCACCGAAATGCGCGGGCGGACGTCCTCGATCGCTTCGGGCGGCAGTTCCGAGAGGAAACGCGACGGATCGCGATACGACGTGCGGCCGAAGATGCGGCGGCTCTCGGCATGCGTCAGGTAGAGACGCTGCATCGCGCGCGTGAGGCCGACGTAGCAGAGTCGCCGTTCCTCCGGCAGCCGGTCCGGGTCGAAGGCGGATTGCTCGGAAGGGAAAAGCCCTTCCTCGAGCCCGACGACGAACACGGTCGGGAACTCGAGCCCCTTCGCGGAATGCAGCGTCATGAGCTGCACGCAATCGAGCCCGGTCGCGGCCTGCGTCTCGCCCGACTCGAGCGAGGCGTGCGCGAGGAAGGCGCCGAGCGGCGAGAGCCCGTCGTCGTTTTCGGGCTCGAACCCTTCCGCGGCATTGACGAGCTCGTCGAGGTTTTCGACCCGCGCCTCGCCCTTGTTGTCCTTCTCGCGCGCGTGATGATCCCGCAGGCCGGAATTCTGGATGACGTACTGGACCTGCTCGTGCAACGGCAGCTCTGCGATCGTCGCCGCGATCCGATCGATGAGGGCGAAGAATCCGCCGAGCGCGGAAGCCGCGCGTGTCGGCAGGGCCGGCAGGATCGCCTGGCCCGCCTGCCAGAGGCTCCGCCCGTGATCCCGCGCATCCGCGCGCAGCAGTTCGAGCGTCGCGCCGCCGATGCCCCGTGTCGGCAGATTGACGACGCGCTCGAAGGCGATGTCGTCGCCGCGCGCCTGCGTAACGCGGAGATAGGCGAGTGCGTCCTTGATCTCGGCGCGCTCGAAGAATCGCAGGCCGCCGTACACGCGGTAGGGAATGCGCGCGGCCATGAGCACTTCTTCGAACGTGCGCGACTGCGCATTCGAACGATACAGCACGGCCGCGGCGGAGAGCGGCAAGCCGCGGCGCTCGTGTTCGCGGATGCGGTCGATCACGAAATCCGCTTCGTCGCGCTCGTTGTAGGCCGCATACACGCGGATCGGCTCGCCACCCCTGGCGGCCGTCCAGAGTTCCTTGCCCATGCGGTCCGTGTTCTTCGCGATGACCGCGTTCGCCGCCGCGAGGATCACTGCGGTCGAGCGGTAGTTCTGCTCGAGGCGATACACGGTTGCGCCGAACTCGCGCTTGAAGTGCTGCATGTTCTCGACGCGAGCGCCTCTCCAGCGGTATATCGATTGATCGTCATCTCCCACGACGAACGGCGCACCGGTCTTGCCGACCAGGATCTTGATCCAGTCGTACTGGACGCCGTTCGTGTCCTGGAACTCGTCCACCAGCAAGTGCCGGAAGCGCTCGCGGTAGTAGGCGCCGAGATCGGGCACGTCGCGGAGGATCTCGTAGCTGCGGAGCAGGAGCTCGGCGAAATCGACGACGCCCGCCTGCTCGCAGCGCGCTTCGTAGATCGAGTACAGCTTGATGAGCTGCGTGCGCGTCGGGTCGTTGCGATCGGCGAGGTTCTTCGAGCGCCGGCCTTCATCCTTGTTGGAGTTGATGAATCCCTGCACCTCTCGCGGGATCCAGCGTTGTTCGTCGAGCTTCTGCTCGCGGATGATCTTCCGCACCAGCCGCTGCTGGTCGTCCTGGTCCAGGATCTGGAAGGACTGCGGCAGGCGCGCCTCGCGCCAGTGGCGGCGAAGCATCCGGTGCGAGAGGCCATGAAAGGTGCCGATCCAGAGCGCATCGGCCGGCATTCCAAGCAGCGTCTCGATGCGTCCGCGCATTTCGGACGCCGCCTTGTTGGTGAAAGTGACGGCCATCAGGCCGTGCGGCGACACGCCGTGCTCGAGGATGAGCCAGGCCGCGCGATGGGTCAGAACGCGCGTCTTGCCGCTGCCGGCGCCCGCGAGCACGAGCACGGGGCCGAGCGGCGCCGTGACGGCGGCGCGCTGTTCCTCGTTCAGCGAATCGAGCAGGGACCGGGATTGCATGGAGCGCGGATTCTACCAAGCGCTCTGTGACTTAAAGGGGACGTTCCCCTTTGCAAGGCTATCTTCGAAATCCCGCAAAGGGGAACGTCCCCTTTAAGTCACTTGGGTTTTCTTTTCCCGGGCGAAATCGAGGAGCGCGAGGACGAGGGCGATGACCACCGGGCCCAGGAAAAGCCCGATCAGGCCGAAAGCCGCGAGTCCGCCGAGCACGCCGATAAAGACCGCAAGCGTGGGCAGCGGGGACTGGCCCGAAATCAGCATCGGCTTCAGGAAATTGTCGACGCTGCTCACGATGACCCCGAAAGCCAGCAGCACGCCCGCCTGCATGTAGGAACCCTGGACCATCAGCACGCCGACCGCCGGCGCCCAGACGAGCGCGGTTCCGCCGAAAGGCACGACCGACAGCACGGCGCCCACGACGCCGAAAACGACCGGCGCAGGCAGGCCGACAATCGCGAAGGCAACTCCGAGCAGGAACCCCTGGATGATGGCCGTGAAGACCGTGCCGCGCACGACGGCGCGCGTGACCGAGGCCAGCCGCCCGGCGAGCTCCTCGCGCCGATCCGCCGGCAGCGGAACGAGAGTCGCGCCGAGGCGGGCGATGGGACGGCCGTCGCGAATGATGAAAAAGAGCACGAACAGCATGACCGTGAATGCCAGCACCGTGCCGACCGCGCCGAGGAATGCGATGCCGCCAAAGGCCGCGAGCTCCTCGAAAAGGCGCTTGCTGCCCTCCACGACCCAGGCCTGCACGTGCGCCGTGCTGATCTGCACGTTCTGTTCCAGCCAGTCCAGCACGCCGCCGACGACCGGGATCTCGGTCAGTTGCGAAAAGCCGCGCCCCTGCTGCTGTTCGATCCAGAACTGCAGCCTGCCCGCGAGATCCGCGGCCTGCCGGGCGAATGCGATCGCGAGCGCCGTCATCGGTCCGAGGAACAGGACCAGGACGAGGATCGTCAATGTAAATGCCGAAATCGATGCGCGGCCGCGCATCCACGTCGTGAGACGCGCCTGCGCCGGCTGTAGCAGGAAACCGAGAAACAGCGCCCAGGCGATCGGCCCGAGGAATGGCTCGATGATCCGGTAGACCAGCAGCGTAATCAGCGCGAGACCGGCCACCGCGAGCAGCCGCTGATAGAACTGCGTGTTGCTCGTGACGGTCATGGCCTCTGGCTCAGAGCACCGCGCGGATGCGCGCGGCGTGCGCGGCGAGCACGGCGGTATCGACCGGTTCGGCGGCGTGAATCCCGAGATCCTTGCCGCTGTACCGCGGAATCACGTGAAAGTGCAGATGGAACACGCTCTGTCCCGCGGCGGGACCATTCAACTGCGCGATCATGACGCCCGGCGGCGAGAACGCCTTCTTGATGGCGCGGGCGACTTTCTGCGCGGTGCGGATCGCGGCCGCGACGGAGTCCGGCGGCGTCGTGAAGATGTCCTCGGCCGCCGCTTTCGGTACGACGAGCGTGTGGCCCTCGGCCTGCGGCATGATGTCCATGAACGCGAGCGTGTCCGCGTCCTCGTAGACCTTGTGGCAGGGAATCTCGCCGCGCACGATGCGCGCGAAGATGTTGTCTTTGTCATACGCCATGTCGGCCCTCCCGCTCCCGCTCCAGCTCGATCGAAATGACGCAATGATCGGGCCAGCGCGGCCCATCGGGATAATCCCAGACGCGATACGACCCCGCCACCAGTCTCTGTGCCAGGCGGCGGCCGAGGATCAGGTGGTCGATCGGCATGCGCGCGCCGTAGCCATTGCCGCAGCCGACGGCGCCGTGCTCGAGACCCGGATTTACGAGATCCGCCCCTTCGGGTTCGCCGTCGTCGATTTCGGGCCATAGCGCGACGATCGCGCCTTTCGTATCTCGCGGGGCCTTCCCCTCCCGATCGAAGCGGCGGTTGAAATCGCCGATGACGCCGAAGGCATCGCCCGCGCGGGCGCGTCGATCGATCCAGTCCTCGAGCACGGGCACCTGCCGTTGCAGCGTCCGGCAGTCCGGCCGGTCGTCGGTCAGCGGATCCCGGTTGCAGGAAGCCTTGAGGTGTACTGCGAGGAGCCGTATTTCCCGGGGCGAGCCGGGATCGATCGTCACGTCGGCGCCCCAGCGCACGTCGTTATCCGGCAGGCCGAGCACGCGATAGTCGCGATTGCAGCGAAACGGAATGCCGCGCCGGATCGCGAAGCCGACATTCTGGACGTGCCGGCGCTTCGTGAAGCAGAACGCGTGATCGGGAAGGAACTTTTCCGCGGCATCCCGGCCGTCGATCTCCTGAAGTGCGATCACGTCCGCGGACAGCGTCGCCGCGAACTTGCGGATGCGCCCGAGATCGTCCTCGCTCCAGCGTGCTTTCGGAACGAGATCGCAGGGAATGGAGCGCTCGCCGCCCCGCGCGCGGTGGTCGGGTTTGCTGCAAGAGGACGCGAGCGAATCGAAGGTGGCCGGTGTCATCATCCACTCGAGATTCCAGGTCGCGAGGGTGAGACGTTCTTCGGCAGACAGCGCGGTTGCGAATGAGAGCACGAGGCAGGCGGCGATGAGCCGCATCATTTTCCGGCCTGGCGGCGATTAGCGACGAGGTCGGCGACGACGGCGGGGTCGGCGAGCGTCGAGGTGTCGCCGAGGTGTTCATGCTCGTCGCCCGCGATCTTGCGGAGAATCCTTCGCATGATTTTCCCGGACCGCGTCTTCGGAAGCCCCGGCGCCCACTGGATGAAATCCGGCGTCGCGATCGGGCCGATTTCCTTGCGCACCCATTGCGCGAGCTCGGCGCGGAGCGCCTCCGTCGGCGTCTCTCCGCTCTTCAGCGTGACATAGGCGTAGATGCCCTGGCCCTTGACCTCGTGCGGGCAGCCGACGACCGCGGCTTCGGCGACCTTGGCGTGCGCGACGAGCGCGCTTTCGACTTCCGCCGTGCCGATGCGATGACCCGAGACGTTCATCACGTCGTCGACGCGGCCGGTGATCCACCAATAGCCGTCCTCGTCACGGCGCGCGCCGTCGCCGGTGAAGTACTTGCCGCGGAAGGTCGTGAAATAGGTGTTGATGAAACGCCCGTGGTCGCCGTAGACCGTGCGCATCTGACCGGGCCAGCTGTCCAGCAGCACGAGATTGCCCTCGGCCGCGCCTTCGAGGATGTGGCCCTCGTTGTCGACGAGGGCCGGGCGCACGCCGGGCAGCGGCAGCGTCGTCGAGCCCGCCTTCAACAATGTCGCGCCGGGCAGGGGCGAAATCAGGATTCCGCCGGTCTCGGTCTGCCACCAGGTATCCACGATCGGACAGCGGCCATCGCCGACCACGCGGTGATACCACTCCCAGGCTTCCGGGTTGATCGGCTCGCCGACCGTGCCCAGAAGCCGGAGACTCGCGCGCGAGGCCGCCTTGACCGGCGCATCGCCGTCCCGCATCAGCGCGCGGATCGCGGTCGGCGCCGTGTAGAAAATCGTGACCTTGTGCTTGTCCACGACGCGCCAGAACCGCGAACTGTCGGGATGGTTCGGCACGCCCTCGAACATCAGGCTCGTCGCGCCGTTCGACAGCGGGCCGTAAACGATGTAGCTGTGCCCGGTCACCCAGCCGACGTCGGCGGTGCACCAGTAGATGTCGTCCTCGCGGTAGTCGAAGACGCAGGCGAACGTGAAGTTGACGTAGACGAGATAGCCGCCGCAGCTGTGAAGCACCCCCTTCGGCTTCCCGGTCGAACCCGAGGTATAAAGGATGAAGAGCGGGTCCTCGGCGTTCATCCGTTCCGGCTCGCAGGTGGCGGATTCCGCGGCCAGCAGCTCTTCGTAATGGTGATCGCGCCCGGCGACCCAGTCGCCGCCCTGGCCCGCGCGCCGCACGACGACGACGCCGCGGACCGGGAGCTTGTGCGATGCGATCGCCGCGTCCACGTTCGCCTTGAGCGGGATTCGCTTGCCGCCGCGGACGCCCTCGTCGGCCGTGATCACGAGCGTCGAGGCGCAATCCTCGATGCGGCCCGCGAGCGACTCGGGCGAAAAACCGCCGAAGACGACGGAATGCACCGCGCCGATGCGCGCGCAGGCAAGCATCGCGACGGCCGCTTCCGGAATCATCGGCATGTATATCGTGACCCGATCGCCTTTTTTCACCCCGAGCCTGCGAAGCGCATTGCCGAAGCGGCAGACCTGCTCGTGGAGCTCGCGATAGGTGACCGACCTCGAGACAGAGGGTTCGTCGCCCTCGAACAGGAGCGCGGTCTTGTCGCCGCGCGTGGCCAATTGGCGATCGAGGCAGCTGACCGTGACGTTCAGTTCGCCGTCGTCGTACCAGCGGATGCGGAAATCCGCGGGGTCGAAGGAAACATCCTTGATGCGGGTCGGAAAGCGCATCCACTCGATCCGCTTCGCGATCCGCGACCAGAAGCGCTTCGGGTCGCTCGCGGCCTCGTCGGCCATCGCGCGGTAGTCCGCGGCCGTGACGACCGCCTTCGCGGCGAATGCCTCCGGCACCGGATGCTGGTGAGTGGTCACGCCCGGATCAGAGATCGGCGGCCTTGAACGTGTCGCAGGCGTCGACCGAGCCGGTTTCGAACCCGCGCTGGAACCAGCGCTGGCGCTGCTCGGACGTCCCGTGCGTGAAGGAATCCGGCACGACCCCGCGGCCCGCGCTCCGTTGCAGGCGGTCGTCGCCGACGGCGCTCGCGGCGGTCAGCGCTTCCTCGATGTCGCCGGGCTCGAGGATGCCGGCGTACTTGTCGACCCGGTGCGCCCAGAGACCGGCATAGCAATCCGCCTGCAGCTCGAGCCGCACGGAGAGCTGGTTCGATTCGACTTCGTCGACGCGCTGCTGCAACTCGTGCACGCGCGTGGAAATGCCGAGCAGGTTCTGCACGTGATGCCCGACTTCGTGCGCGACGACATAGGCGCGCGCGAAATCGCCGCCGGCGCCGAGCTGGGCGGCGAGCTGGTCGAAGAAGGTCAGGTCGATATAGACGTCTTCGTCCGGCGGGCAGTAGAAAGGCCCGACGGCCGAGGGCGCCGTTCCGCAGCCGGTTTCGACTCCGGCGTTGAAGAGCACCAGCGTGGGCTTTCGGTATTCGCCGCCGAGCGCCTTGAACTCCGCGTCCCAGGCGTCCTCGGTTTCGGCCAGCGCGACGGCGGTCTGCTGGCGCCATTCCGCTTCGTTCGGCGACTCGACGTAGGGCTCATCGCTGGTTTGCGTGGACGTTCCGACGCCCTGAAGAACCGCCGTCGGATCGCCGCCGAGGAACATGACGATGAGCGCAATGGCGAGCGTGCCGATGCCGCCCCCGACCAGACCGCCCCGGCTGATGCGCATGCCGCGGCGATCCTCGACGTTCTGGCTCTGCCTGCGTCCTTCCCAGCGCATGGCGAATCCTCCGGGAAAACTCTATTTCAGGTGAATGGCCGTGGCAGGTAGTGATCGACCAGGAACGCCGCGAACAGTAGCGCGAGATAGTTGATCGAGAAACGGAAAACGCGCATCGGGATATCGGCGCGATCGGACTGCCGGAGCGCCCATGCATGTCGTAGGAATAGTCCGTCAAGAAAGAGCGCGGCAGCCAGATAGAACCAGCCCGCCATCCCGGTCAGGAACGGGAGCATCGTCACGACCGAGAGCAGAACCGTGTAATACCAGATGAATTGCTTCGTGTAGGCGACGCCGTGCGTGACCGGCAGCATCGGAATGCCGACGCGCGCGTACTCCTCGCGCCGCGCGATCGCGAGCGCCCAGAAATGCGGCGGCGTCCACGCAAAGATGATCAGGAAGAGGAGCAGCGCATCCGCATTCACGCTGCCCGTCACCGCGGCCCAGCCGAGCACGGGCGGCGCTGCGCCTGCGGCGCCGCCGATCACGATGTTCTGCGGCGTCGCGCGCTTGAGCCATACGGTGTAGACGATGGCGTAGCCGATGATCGAGAAGAAAGTCAGGATCGCCGTCAGGGCGTTCACGAGCAGTGCGAGGATCAGCATCGATCCGGCACCGAGCACGAACGCGAACGAGAGTGCGTAGGCCTCGGAAACCGCGCCGCGCGGCAATGGCCGCATGCGAGTGCGCGACATCTCGGCGTCGATGCGGGCATCGAGCACGTGATTGATTGCGGCGGCCGAGGATGCGGCGAGCGCAATGCCGATCGTGCCCCAGAACGAGGCCGCCCGGCGGCGGAAAGCCGGGCACCGCCAGGAACATGCCCACGATCGCCGTGAACATGATGAGCGACACGACTTTCGGTTTCGTGAGCGCAAAGTAATCGCGTGCCCGGGCCCAGCGCCTGTCCAGGGCGGCAATGGTCGGTGTTTCGCGGGCGCTCATGAGACCGGTGATGCTAGCAGCCCTGGAGGGGACGTTCACCTTCAGGGGATCTGCGGCAGGCCGGTATGGAGCGCCGCGCGCTGCGCGACGTATTCCAGGCGGCCGCGCAGGAAGTCGGAAAACACCCGCACGCGCGCCAGGCGCTGCGCGGCCGGCGTGTGCACGATCGAAAGCGGCGGTCCCAACTGAGTGTGCTGCGTCAGGACCATGACGAGATGACCTTCCACGAGTTCACGGGCAGCCAGCAGGTCCATGGTCTGCGTGATGCCGGCGCCGCTCGAAGCTGCGAGCATCACGGCCTCCGCTTCGTTGACGGTCATGCGAAACCGGGGCTCGAACGACTGGCCCTCGGCGTTCGCGAACACCCAGGGACGCGATTGGGCACCTCCCGGAGGGATGGAGCCGATCAGCGAGTGGCCAGCAAGGTCCTCGATCGTCTGCGGACGCCCGTGGCGCTCGAGATAGGCGGGTGAGGCGCAGGTGATCCAGCGCGAACCGGATATCCTGAGCGCCACCAGGTTCGGATCGGTGACGGTCCCCGCACGTACGGCCAGGTCGACATTCTCGCGGACGAGGTCAACGACCCGTTCGTTGAACCTGAGATCGAGATCGATGCCGGGATAGCGGACGAAAAAATCGGGCAACGCCGGCAATAGAATGTGCCGCCCAAAAGATCCGGGCACGTCCACGCGCAAACGACCGGTAGGCTGCTCCTTCCCGCGGCGGAGTGTTTCCTCGGCAGCCGCGAGTTCCGCAAAGACGCGCCGGCAGTGGCCGAGGTAGTCCGCGCCCGCGGGCGTGACCGCAACCTTGCGCGTCGTGCGATTCAGGAGCTTGAGACCGAAACGCTGCTCGAGCCGGCGCACATGCGTGCTGACCATGGCCCGGGACAGGCCGAGCTCATCCGCGGCGCGGGTGAAGGAGCCGAGTTCGGCGACCCGGCTGAAGGCTTGCATGGCCTGGAGGGTTTCCACCCGCTTATTAGACAGTATTAGTGAACAATAAAGTCAATATTGAGTGGTTTATCAGAACAATAAACCCGCGTACTTTCTCTCCCACATTCAACGGGAGAGCGGACATGTTTCTCTTCAATCGTTCGGGTCTTGCGGTCTGCCTGGCACTCGCAATCGCCGGCCTGCCCGTCCTGATCCAGTACCTCTGAATCCGCTAGCGAAACGACGGCCGGTAGCGGCCGACCTCGGAGCGCGGGCTCAGATAGCGGAGCAGCGCGACGGTCGCAAGCACGAGCAGCACCGCGCCCGCGTTGTGCGCCGTGCCGAGCGATAGCGGCCAGCCTTTCCAGATCAGATTCATGCCGATCGACATTTGAACGGCGACCGCGATCGCGACGACGAGTGCCGCCGCGCGCGCGGCGCCCGTCTGCGCGCGCCGCAGAGTCCCGAGCACGACGAGTGCGAGCACGAGCGCGGTGACATAGGCGCCGAGTCGATGCGTGTAGTGAATCGCGACGCGGGCGGGCGCATCCAGCACGCCGCCCTCGTAGTCGATGCCGAGCCCGCGCCACAGCACGAAGCCGTTCCTGAAATCCATCTCGGGCCAGTAGGAACCCTGGCAGGCGGGAAAATCGGGGCAGGCGGCAGCGGCGTAGTTCGTGCTCGTCCATCCGCCAAGCGAGATCTGCGCGATCAGCACCAGCAGTCCCGCGATCGCGAGCCGCCGCACCGGCCGTTCGGCCGCCTTGAGTTCGCGGCGTTCGGGCGGCAGCGCGAGCCACCAGAGGAGGGCAAGTGTCGCGAGTCCACCCAGCAAGTGCAGCGTCACGATGAGCGGTTTCAACAGGAGCGTGACCGTCCACATGCCGAGAAGCGCCTGGAATGCGAGCAGCACGACGAGGACCCAGGGGAGGACGCGCGGCTGCGACGCGTCGCGGCGGTTCCAGACCGAGAGCGCCGCGAGTCCGAGCACGAGGAGACCGAGCGCACCGACGATGTAACGGTGCACCATCTCGTTGATCGCTTTCTGGTAGTCGAAAGGCCGGTCCGGACTCGCGGCATTGATTTCGGCCACGCGATCGACGGCCTGCGAGGGATGGAGGTGTCCGTAGCAGCCGGGCCAGTCGGGGCATCCAAGGCCGGCGTTCGTCAGCCGCACCCAGGCGCCGACGACGACCACGATTGCGCACAGGAGAGTAGCGGCGAGGGCCGCGCGCCGAAACCAGGCCAAGTTCCGCGACTGCGGCATTCCCGCCCCTTATCCGATGCTCGACAGGCGCAACAGGCGTTTGAGATCTTTGAGCAGTCCGCGCGCCGAGCCGGTCGCAGGGTAACTCATCAGCAGGTTGCCATGCGGGTCCACTATATATATGCCATGGGCGCCGTCGGGCGCGGGCGGAAACAGCGCGCGGAGCGACATGCCCTCGGGGCCTGCCGCGGCGAGCACGAGCAGGTCCGATTCCCCGGACGGCTGGTCCACGTCGGTGCACTCGCCGGCGTGCAGCAGGACACGCCGCACGCGAGAAGCGTCCTTGCCGAGCGCAAGCCGAAGTCGCGCCAGATCCGTGAGTACGGCCGGACTCCGGTCGATGCAATCACTGCCTGCAAGATAGACGAGCGACCATCGGCCCTGCAGCGCCACCGCGGGCAGCGGACGCGGCGGGTCGATCAATTCGCCATGCGCGCCGACCGCCGGCCGCCAGTCGAAACTGAAATAAAGCGCGACGGCCGCCGCGAGCGGCGCGAGAAAAAGCGAGGCGATGAGCAGCAATTGCCGGCGGCCGGATCGGCGATTGTCGCCCGCGATGTTCATTGCGCGTCTTCCGATTTTCGGAGACTCAGCACGAGCCAGATGGCGGCGGCAAGTGCCGCGAACGCGAACCACTGGACGGCGTATCCCAGGTTGCGTTCGGCGGTGGTGCCGGGCACGACCCAGGCACGCACATAGCCGTCCGGCACGGCCGGATCGAGCAGCACCTGACGCGGAGCAAGCTCGCGACCGAGCGCGGCCGACAGGTCTTCCATCCGCGGGTACTGGACGAGTCGCGGCCAGCCTGTCGCGTCGGGTGCCTTGAGCCAGATGCCCGGTCGCGGCAGGTCGTCGATGCGCCCGACGACGGTGCGCTTGTCGCCGTCCACGGCAACGACGGGCAGATCCTCGCGCGTCGCGCCGAACGGCAACCAGCCGCGATTGACGATCACGGCGCTGCCGTCGTCCTGCACGAATGGCGTCAGCACCTGAACGCCCGCGACGCTTTCGTGGCTCATGTTGTCGAGCAGGAACTGGTGAGCCGGATCGTAACGGCCACGCAACGAGACTCGCTGGTAGCGGGGCGCATCGGCCGGTAGCCGTGACCACTCGATCGCCGGACCCGCCTCGTCAAAATCGGCTGCGAGTGCACGCTTCTCACCGGCGCGACCGAGCTGCCACACGCCCAATGCGGCGAACAGGATGACTGCCGCCACCGTCGCCAGGGTCGGCCACGGTCGGGGCGCGAATCGCGATCGGCCTGATTTCATCGGCGGGCTATACTCGCGCATCCCAACAACCGGGGCCGATCCATGGCAGGCGTCAAGTGGCTGGTTCTCGCCATCTTCTTCGCGATCATATTGAGCCTGGTGTCGGCCATGCTGAGTCTCGTGCGCGGGCACACCGAATCGCGGAGCATGGTGCGCGCGCTCTCGGTCCGCATCGGTCTTTCGATCTTCCTGTTCATCCTGCTCTGGGCGACCTGGAAACTGGGCTGGATCGAGCCGCACGCCGTCGGCGGCTGATCCTCGCGCTCAATCGACGGTCTCCACGAGCGCGCGGATCGATGACAGATTGCGCCAGCTCCCGCCGACGTCCATCCCGAAGCCGAACACGAATCGATCCGGCACCCGCACGCCGCTGAAGTCCGCGGAAACGACGGCCGGCGTCGCGCGTTCTTTCAGCGCGAACGCGGCGAGCAGCACTTCGCGGGCGCCCTGTTCGAGCAGGCGCTCGCGAATCGTGGCAAGCGTCCGGCCTTCGTCCAGGATGTCGTCGAGCAGGAGCACGGTGCGGCCGGTCACCGGTTCATGCGGTCCGGCGATCCACACGAGCTCGCCGCCGCTCGTGTCGTGTCCGTAGCGGCGGACGTGCACGTAACTGCAATCGAGCGCGAACGGCAACCGCGGCAGGAGCTGTCCCGCGAAAACCTGCCCGCCGTTCATGACCGTGACGACGAGCGGCTGACTCTCCGCGAGCCGCGCCGTGATCTCGACGGCCAGGCGGTCGAGCGCCGCCTGCACCGCTTCGGCGCTCACGACCTCGACCGACCGGGGCATGGCGGGACTCATGGCCTGACGACCGAGCGCACGTCATCGCGGCAGGCTTCGAGATCGTCCAGCACGCCGTTGATCGCGTCGGCATCGAGCGGCACGATGCGGCTGACGACGCTCCCGAGATCGAGCTTTCCGCCGACGACGAGATTCATCAATTCGTAGAGCTCCGGGACGAGGTGATCGGAAACGCCGATGACTTCCGCTTCCTTGTTCAGCAGATCGCGGTAGGGCGCGATGGAAATGCGCTGATCGGTGAGGCCGGCGAGCGCCGCGCGTCCGCCCGCTGCCAGCACTTCGACTGCCTGCTCCATCGTTCGCGCGGATCCGATCAATTCGAGCGAGGCATCGACCCCGCGTCCGCCCGTCCGGCGGAGAATCTCCTGCACGGGATCCGACTCGCGCGCATTGACCGGGACGGCGCCGAGGCGTTCCGCGAGCGCGAGCTTGGCCGCATTGAGGTCGACGGCGAACACGGGATCTGCGCCGAAAGCCCGGGCGAGCTGGATCGCGGAGACGCCGAGCCCGCCCGCGCCGAACACCGCGACCGAATCGCCGCGCCCGACGCGGGCTTTCTTCAGGGCGTGCAGCGATGTCGCCGAAGAGCACATCATGATTGCGCCCTGCTCGAACGGGATGGCCTCCGGCAGCGGCAGCGCATTGCGCGCGGGCACGAGGATCAGTTCCGCGAAGCCGCCGTCGCGATGCTTGCCGATCATTTCCGCCGTGGCGCAGAACTGTTCCGAGCCTGCGCGGCAATGGCGGCATTCGCCGCAGGTGACGAGATAGTGCAGGCAGACACGATCGCCCGGCCGAAGACCGGTAACGCCGTCGCCGATCTTCGCCACGACGCCCGATACTTCGTGACCGAGCGTGCAGGGATGGCGGGTCGATCCGACGCCCGACCGGTAATGCGCATCCGAATGACAGATGCCGGCCGCGCTGGACGCGAACCAGGACGTCGCCCGGCGCCGGTTCCGGCGCGGAAAGCGTCTCGTTGACCAGCCGGCGACCGGGCGCGGACAGCCGGACGGCCCGGAATTTCGCGAGCGGCATCTCATGGCTCATGTAACGATTCTGACATGAAGGGGACGTTCCCCTTTGAAAGAGGGACTTCCTCTTTCATTACGCGACGAAGCGGACGCACGCCGCGCCGGGACGTTGGCCGCCGCCGGCCCGCGAAGCTCCCCCGTTCCTAGAATGAAGCTGCGCCGGAAAAGGGGACGCAACCCTTTTCCTCGATCCCGCATCTATGTGGGTACCAAGGGAGTCCGGGTGAACCTGACCGAAAAATCGTTGAAGAGTCCGGTCGGTGTCGCCGTCGGAGTCGGCCTCATCGTCGTGCTCGGCATCGTGGCGCTCATCAAGCTGCCGGTGCAACTCTTCCCCGACATCGAGGAACCGGTCGTCACGATATTCACGGGCTGGCGCGCGGCTGCGCCCGCCGAGGTCGAATCCGAGCTGATCGAGCCGCAGGAGCAGGCGCTCCGCGGACTCGCGGGACTCCAGGAGATCCAGTCCTTCGCGAACGCGGGCGGCGCGTTCATCAATCTCGAATTCGCGATCGGCACGGACATGGGCCGCACGCTGATCGACGTGATCGCGCGCATGAACCAGCTGCCGCCGCTGCCGCGCGACGCCGACGCGCCGCGCATCTCGCTCGGCGAGAACGGCGGCGGCGGGCCGAACGAGACGCTGTCCTGGTTCTTCGTCCAGCTGAAGCCCGGCACGCCCGGTCCGGTCGAGAACTACCGCCGCGAGGTCGAGGACCTCATGCGCTCGCGTGTCGAATCGATCCCGGGCGTCGGCACGATCAACGTCAATGCCGGCGCGCCGGATGAACTGCGAATCGAGTTCGACCCCTATCGCGCGGCGGAACTCGGCATTCCCATTCCGTCGATTGTCGCTGTCGCCGGCAGCGCCGACGACGTGTCGGGCGGCTTCGCGGAGCTCGGCCGGCGCCAGTACACGCTGCGATTCGCCGGCCGTTACCGGCCCGACGACCTCGGCGAACTGGTGCTCGACTGGCGCGACGGCCGGCCGGTGCGGCTCGCCGACGTCGCGACGATCTCGGTCGAGCGCGGCGACCGCAACTCGCTCGCCGTACAGAACAACAACCCGGCGATCGCGATCCAGATCCTCAAGGAATCGGGCGCCGACGTGCTCGCGACGCTAAAAGCCGTCAAGGCGGAAATCGGCGAGCTGCGCGAAGGGCCGCTCGCGGAGATGGGGCTCGCGATCGAGCAGTCCTTCGACCCGTCGGTCTTCATCAACCAGGCGCTCGGGCTCGTCGGCGGCAACCTGCTCGCGGGCATCCTCCTCGCGATCGGGGTGCTGTGGCTCTTCCTGCGGCAGTTCCGCTCGACACTCCTGGTCGGCATCGCGATTCCGGTCAGCGTGCTCGCGACCGTGCTCGTGATGCTGGTGACCGGCCATTCGCTGAACGTCATTTCGATCGCGGGCATCGCCTTCGCGGTCGGCATGACGCTCGACGCCGCAACCATCGTGCTCGAGAGCATTCTGTCCCGCCGCGAGGCCGGGCTGTCCCCCCGGCAGGCGGCGCTCGAGGGCGCGACCCGGGTCTGGCCCGCTCTGTTCGCCTCGACGCTGACGACGGTCATCGTGTTCCTGCCCGTCATATTCATGAAGAACACCGAAGGGCAGCTCTTTGCCGACCTCGCGCTCACGATCTCGGTCGCGATCGCGATGTCGCTCATCATGGCGATGACCGTGCTGCCGGTGGCGGCCGAGCGCTGGCTCAAGCTCACGGCGACGGCGGCCACGCAGAAGGCCGCGGAATGGCCGCGCCGACTCGGCGAGCGGATGGCGGCGCTCACCGACAGCCAGCGCCAGCGGCAGATCACGATCGGTCTTTGCCTGATCGCGCCCGCCGTGCTCACCTGGGCGCTGCTGCCGCCGATCGATTACCTGCCGCCCGTGAAGCGCGACGCGATCGACGGCTTCTTCCAGTTTCCGCCGGGCATGAATGTGGACGCGATCGAAAAGGAAGTGGTCGAGCCCATCGTGCAGCGTATGGCCCCCTACATGGCGGGTGAGAAGGAACCGAAGCTCAAGAACTACTACATCCTGATCTGGCCGAATGGCGGCGGATCGATCGGCGTGCGACCGCTCGATCCGTCGAAGATCGATGAGCTCGGCCGGGTGGTGAGCGAGGAAATCACGGTCGGCTTCCCGGATCTGCAGGTATTCGCGCAGCAGGGCAATCTGTTCGGCGGCTTCGGCGACGGCCGCAACATCGAGGTCAGGCTCCAATCCTCGGATTTCGACGCGCTGCTCGCGACCGCGCGCGCGGCACAGGACGTCATCACCGAGAAAATGCCGGGCGCGCAGGTGCGCTCGTTCCAGGACCTCGAGCTGGCGGAGCCGGAGCTGCGCCTGGTGCCGGACGACCGCCGCATCAGCGAATCCGGCTGGACCCGCGCGAACGTCGCGACGGTCGTGCGCGCGCTCGGCGACGGCATCTGGGTCGGCGAGCACTTCGATGGCGAGCGCCGCCTGGACATGATCCTGCGCGCAAACGGCTGGGAAAGCCCCGATGCGCTCGCGGCCGTGCCGGTCGCGACGCCGACGGGCGGTGTCGTGCGGCTCGGCGAGCTGGTCAGGATCGAGCCGACCGTCAGCTCGACAGGATTCCGGCGCGTGGACGGCCGCCGCACGATCGGGATCAACGTGATCGCGCCGCCCGGCATGTCGCTGCAACAGGCGATGCGGAAGCTGGAATCCGATGTCGACCCGGCGATCCGGCCGCTGCTGCCGCCGGACGGCGGCATCCGCTATGCCGGCGACGCGGGGAGCCTCGAAACCGCGCTCGCGGACATGCGCGTGAACATCAGCCTCGCGCTGCTCGTGCTCTTCCTGCTGATGGCGGCGCTCTTCCGCTCGGCCAGGGACAGCCTGCTCGTGATGCTGACCGTGCCGCTCGCGAGCCTCGGCGGCGTGCTCGGCATCCGGCTCCTGAATCTCTTCACGCCGCAGACGCTCGACATGCTGACGATGGTCGGATTCATCATCCTGCTCGGCGCCGCCGTCAACAACGCGATCCTGCTCGTCGACAGCACGCGCAGCGCGGAACGCGGGGGCATGGATCGCAGGAGCGCGGTGCGCCACGCGCTCGAGCAGCGCACGCGACCGATATTTGCAACCTCGCTCGGCCAGCTCGCGGGGCTCCTGCCGATGATCATCGTCCCCGGTCCGGGCGCCGCGCTCTATCGCGGCCTCGCCACCGTCATCGCCGGCGGCATGCTGGTCAACACCGTATTCATGCTCGTGCTGCTGCCGGCGCTCCTGCGTCTCGGCGAGACCGCCTCGGAAACGAGCGCGGCGGCGGACGGGCGCGCGCTCGAGGAAGGTGCCGCATGAACCCGACCATTCCCAAGACCCTTGCATGGGTCGCTGCGGCGGCCGCGCTGGTCGCTCTCTCCCTGACGACCAGCGCGGCCCGTGCGCAGGAACAGCAACCGCCGGCGCCCGTAACGGTCGCGCCGGTGACGAAAGGCACGGTCGCGGCGACCGTTGCGGCGACGGGGACCGTCGTGAGCCGGAACGATGCGCGTCTCGCGGCGGAAGTGACGGGGCGTCTCGACTGGGTGGCGGAACCCGGCGCGAAAGTCGCGAAGGGCGCGCCGCTTGCGCGCGTGGATGCGCGTTCGCTCGAGTTGCAGCTCCGGGAAAACGACGCGCAAATCTCGCGGCTCGCCGCGAACTCGGAACTTCTCGAGACGCAGCTCGCGCGGCTCAACGCGCTGCCGGACGGCATCGCTTCGAAGAGCCAGATCGACGAAGCCGCGGCACGGCTCGCGATGGCGAGGCACGAGCACGAGCAGGCGCGCGCAACCCGCGACAGCACGCGGCATCTCATCTCGCGGGCCGTGATCCGCGCGCCGTTTTCGGGCCATGTCGCCGAGCGCATCCGCCAGCTCGGTGAATACGTCGCCGCCGGCACCGAAGTGGTCCGCCTCACGGACACCGAGAACGTCGAGGTCGTCGCGCGCGCGCCGGTTGCGGAAGCGGGACATCTCGCAACGGGCCAGGCGGTCACCGTGCACGGCGGCGGGCGCGATGTGCAAAGCCGGATCCGCGCAATCGTGCCCGTGGGCGACGAGCGTTCGCGGATGATCGAGGTGCGGATCGCCATGAGCGGCGCCGGCTGGCCGATCGGGTCCGCGGTGCGCGTCGACCTGCCGGCCGCGACCCAGGCCGCAGGCCTCATGGTGCCGCGCGATGCGGTGATCGTGCGCGCCGACGGCGCACATGTATTCCGCGTCGGCAAGGACGACCTCGCCGAACGCGTTGCCGTGCGCGTCGGCAACGGCGATTCGGAGCGCGTCGAGATCACCGGCCGGCTTGCGGCGGGCGATCGCATCGTCGTGCGGGGCGGGGAGCGACTGCGGCCGGGTCAGTCGGTGACGATCAAGACAGCGACGGCGGCCGCGAAGCGGCCGCCGAAGCCGACGAGTTAGCGCGCCGGCGCGGTCAGTCGTCGTCGACGATATCGATCCGCATGCCGGACAACGGGTTGCCGTCCCGCGCCGACTCGCCATTTCCGAGATAGACGTTGAAGCTCTTGGTCGATTCCGGCAGCGAATCGTTGGTGAGCGGAACGTAGACGGTGCGGCTCTGCTCGCCCGGCCCGAAGCGCTCCACGCGCGCCCCGAGATCGGCGTAATCGCTATCGGCCCTCGCCGTGCCGTCGCCGGTCCACCAGGCGATCGTTGCCGCGCCGCCGGTATTGCCCGTGCGACGGATGACGACGCGGGCCGCGACCTCGTTCTCGCGGACTACCGCGGCCGATTGGCCAAAGCTGAAGTGCGTCGGGCCGGCTGTCGCGGCCGGCGCGGCGGCGACCGGCACCGGTATCGCGACTGCATCAGCTGGAGCGGCCGGTTCGGGCGCCGGTTCGACGGCCGGCTTGCGACCGGTGTCCGTGGTCGCGGGCGCGGTCGCGCCGGGGGCGAGTACGAGCGCCGGTGTCGGGTCCGTGACCGTCGCTGCCTGCGCCAGCGGCGCATCCGCCGCTGCGGAATCGGCGCTCGCGGCAGGTTGTGGCGCGCCCGTACGGGTTGAGGCGCCGCCCTGTAACTTCGTTTCGGCCGCGGCGATCAGCTTCGCCGACTGCTCGATTAGCGGATCCTGATAGACCCAGGCCACAGCACCGAGGCCGACCAGGGCGAGGACGAAGAACAGCCTGCCTGCGATCCCGATGCGCCTCGGCTCGATCGGCACCGAGCGTGCGGCGACGAACGGCCGCGCGGCCTGGCGCGTGACGGGCTCGGGGGCGGGTTGCGGCTCGGCGTCGGTCGAGACGATCGTGCGCAGCCTTTCGTCACCTGTGACGCCGAATTCATCGAGGAACTGCGCGACGCTCGGCGTACGGTCGTCGCGGTGCACGGCGAGTGCATCCTCGAGAGCCTTCCACTGGCGCGCGGAGAGCGTCGCGATGGGCGCGGCTTCGAGCCCGGCGCGATATGCCTCCCGCGCGGTGTTCCCGTTGAAGGGGTGTCGGCCGGCGAGCATCTCGTAGGCGAGGCAGGCGAGGCCGAAGACATCGTCGCGCTTGTCGGGCTGCCGCGCCGGGACGCCGAGCTCGTCCGGAGGATTTTCGATCCAGCCGGTCGGCACGACGTCGAGCAGCTTGACCTCGTACCCGAAAGTGACGAGGACGTTTTCGGGATTCACGTTGCCGTGCACGATCGACTTGGCGTGCAGGTATTGAAGCGCATCGCCCACGGCGCGAATGACGGCGGAGGCTTCCTCCAGCGGAAGTTCCGTCACGTCGCTCAGGACGAATCGGACCGAGGCGCTCTCGAGGAGTTCGTTGACGAGATAAAAGCGATTGCTGTCGCGCCCGAACTCGAGGCATTTGACAATATTCGGATGCGCGATGGTCCGGAGTTCCTGTGCGCCGCGCTCGAATTCCGCGGCGAAACCCGGCCGCGAGGCAATCTTCTGGTCGATCAGCTGGATCGCGACGAAATGCTGGCTGCCGGAACTGCGGCTGAGGTCGTCCTGCCCCTCGTAGATCGCGCCCAGCCTGCCGCTGCCGAGACGCGCGCGCAGCCGATATCCCCGGTCGGCGAGCCGGTCGGGCAGCGGCGGTTCCACGATCGGTGTCTGCCGGTCCCTGGTCTCCATGGGGGATTCCTCCCACGGCTTGCCCCGCGCCCGGAGCATCTGCCAGGGCAGTGGCTGCGTCTGAGTCGGGTCGATCATTTTCTTGTCGGCCAAGATTGCCATTGGACACCTAACCGGTACCGGAAATCCATGCTGTCATCGGTTCAGAGAGGAACGTCCAGCGCGACGTCGCGGAACGGCGACGTCGCCAAAACTCCCGGAAAATCAATCGAGATAGCGCTCGATCCGCCGAAACAGGTCAACCCGGTCCACGAGATCCGTCAGCCAGTCGAGCCGGTCGGTCTCGAGTTTCAGGACCGGCGACAGGTCATAGCGCTTGAACCAGTCCTCGTAGAGCCGGTTCAGCCGGCTCAGATAGGCGACCGGGATCTCCCGTTCCATGGGGCGGCCGCGGAGCCTGATGCGGCGGCGGAGCGTCCGGACCGGGCAGGAGAGCTGGATCATCAGGTCCGGCGGCCGGAGCGTCCGGCTGATCGAGCGGTAGAGCTGCCAGTAGGTCTTGAAGTCGCGCGTGTCGATGGTGCGCTGGCGGTGGAGATTCTTCGCGAAGATCTCGGCGTCCTCGTAGATCGTGCGGTCCTGCACGACGGTTCCGGGTTCGTCCTGGAGCTCGAGCTGGAGGCGGAATTTGTGCGCGAGGAAGAAGACCTGCGACTTGTAGGCCCAGGCCTTCATGTCGCGATAGAAATCGGCGAGGTAGGGATTCTGCTCGTTCGGCTCGAAGAACGGCTTGATGTCATAGCGCCGGCAGAGGAAGCGCGTGAGTTCGGTCTTGCCGGCGCCGATGTTGCCGGCGATAGCGATGAAACGTTTACCAGCTGCCGGCGCGGCTCCCACGCCGCGTCAGAGCCAGTAGACGAAGATGAACAATCCCAGCCAGACGACGTCGACGAAGTGCCAGTACCACGCGACCGCCTCGAAAGCGAAATGCTGGCGCGGCGTGAAATGGCCTTTCATGCAGCGCAGCCAGATGACGACGAGCATGATCGCGCCGACCATCACGTGCAGGCCGTGGAAACCGGTCAGCATGAAGAAGGTCGAGCCGTAGATGCCGGTGCCGAGCTGGAGGCCGAGCTCGTGGTAAGCGTGACCGTATTCCATGACCTGCACGCTGAGGAAGATGAAGCCGAGCAGGAAGGTGGCCGCCAGGAACAGCTTCAGGATCCCGCGGTGCGCGCTCTTCATCGCGTGGTGGGCGATCGTGAGCGTCAGGCCTGAGGTGAGCAGGAGCGCCGTGTTGAGCGCGGGCAGGCCGAAGGCCGGGATGATCTCGTAACTGCCGTCGTCGCGCGGGCCGAGGTCGCCAGGCCCGTTGCTCGGCCAGCCGGCCTGGAAGTCGGGCCAGAGCAGGCTCGTGACTGCTTTCGCGCCTTCGCCGCCGAGCCAGGGAACGGACAACTGCCGCGCGTAGAACAGCGCGCCGAAGAACGCCGCGAAGAACATGACCTCGGAGAAGATGAACCACATCATTCCCATGCGGAACGAGCGATCCACCTGTTCGTTGTAGAAGCCGGCCTGGTTCTCGCGGATGACTTCGCCGAACCAGAGATAGAAAAGCGTGAACAGGAGCAGGAATCCCGTTCCGAGCACCCACGGCCCGACCCCCGCGCCGTTCAGCGTCGCCGCCGCGCCCGCCATCAACACGAAAAGCGAGATCGAACCGAAGAACGGCAGGCGGCTGCCGTGCGGAAAGTAATACTCGCGTGAGCCTTCGGCCTGTTCGGCGTGTGCCATCACGAAATCCCGCTGTTGTAGAACGCGTAGGAAAGAGTCAGGCGGTCGATGCCGGGCGGAAGCTCGCGGTCGACGACGAAGCGCACGGCCATCTCGCGTTCCTCGTTGCCCGCAAAGTGCTGCGGCGTGAAGCAGAAGCATTCGGTCTTCACGAAATAGCGCGCGGCGCGGGCCGGCGCCACGCTCGGGACGGCCTGGCCGGTGGTCGCCTGTCCGGAAAGATTGCGGGCGCGGTAGTGCGTTTCGTACAGGCGGCCCGGCTGCACTTCCATCGTCACCGTGACGGGCTCGAACTCCCAGCCGCCGGCCGGGACGGACGCGGTGAATTCGACGACCACGGTGCGCCCCGCGACCGGTGTCTGGCCGTCGGCCGTGCCGGCGCGGGAGAGCTGCTCGCGTGAGCCGATGCCCGTGACCTCGCAGAACACGTCATAGAGCGGCACGAGCGCGAAGCCGAAAGCGAAACTGCCTGCCGCCATCAGCACGAGCCGCGCGGCGAGGCTCCGGTTCGACTTGCGTTCGGTCGCGTTCATGCGCCGCGCTCCATGAGCCTGAGCACGACGAAGGTGAGATACACGGCGACCGCCACGGCGCCGAGCAGGAGCGCGAGACGCAGGTTTTTCGAAGGCGCGGTCAATGGATCTCCGGCGCCTTCTGGAACGTGTGGTAAGGCGCCGGCGAGGGCACGGTCCACTCGAGGCCGTGCGGCCAGTCCCACACGCCCGCGGTCGCGCGCTCGCCGCCGCGCACGCACTTCACGATCAGCCAGATGAACAGGAGCTGCGACAGACCGAAACCGAAGGCGCCGATCGAGGAGACCATGTTCCAGTCCGCGAACTGCGAGGCGTAGTCGGGAATTCGCCTCGGCATCCCGGCGAGGCCCAGGAAATGCTGCGGGAAGAACAGCACGTTGACGAAGATCGCGGACAGCCAGAAATGGATCTTCGCGAGCGTCATGTCGTACATGTGGCCGGTCCACTTCGGCAGCCAGTAGTAAACCGCCGCCATGAGGGCGAATACCGAGCCCGGCACCAGCACGTAGTGGAAGTGCGCGACGACGAAATAAGTGTCGTGATACTGGTAGTCGGCCGGCACGATTGCGAGCATCAGGCCCGAAAAACCGCCGATCGTGAACAGGAACAGGAATGCGAGCGCGAACAGCATCGGCGGCTCGAAGGAAAGCGAGCCTCGCCACATCGTCGCGGTCCAGTTGAAGATCTTCACGCCGGTCGGCACGGCGATCAGCATCGTGGCCAGCGTGAAGAAGAGCTGCCCGGCGAGCGGCATGCCGACCGTGAACATGTGGTGCGCCCAGACGATGAACGACAGGAAGGCGATCGACGCGATCGCGAAGACCATCGCTTCGTAGCCGAAGATCGGTTTCCGGGAAAACGTCGGGATGATCTCCGAGACGATCCCGAACGCCGGCAGGATCATGATGTAGACCTCGGGGTGCCCGAAGAACCAGAACACGTGCTGGAAGAGCACCGGGTCGCCGCCGCCGGCCGCGTTGAAGAAGCTGGTGTGGAAGTAATAATCCGTCAGCAGCATCGTGACCGCGCCCGCGAACACCGGCATCACCGCGATCAGCAGATACGCGGTGATCAGCCAGGACCAGGAGAAGAGCGGCATCTTGAGGAGCGTCATGCCGGGCGCCCGCATGTTCACGATGGTCACGATCACGTTGATCGCGCCCATGATCGACGAAGCGCCCATCAGGTGAATCGAGAAGATCGCGAGCGGGAACGCCTCGCCTGATTGCAGGACGAGCGGCGGATAGAGCGTCCATCCGGAAGCCGGCGCGCCGCCCGGCATCAGGAATGTCGACAGCAGGAGCAGGAACGCGAAAGCGAGCAGCCAGAAGCTGAACAGGTTCATGCGCGGCAGTGCCATGTCGGCGGCGCCGATCTGCATCGGGATCATCCAGTTCGCGAGGCCGACCGTCGCCGGCATCACCGCGCCGAAGACCATCACGAGCGCGTGCATGGTCGTCATCTGGTTGAAGGTCGCGGGATCGACGAACTGGAGGCCCGGCTGGAACAATTCGCTGCGGATCACGAACGCGAACACGCCGCCGATCAGGAACATCAGCAGCGAGAACACCAGGTACATCGTGCCGATGTCCTTGTGATTCGTCGTCGTCAGCCAGCGCGCGATTCCTTTCGGGGGTCCGTGTGCCATCCGCATCACTCCGTGGCGGCGAGCGTCGCGCCCGCTTCTTGCTTCTGACTCGACAGCCAGGCGTCGAACTCCGCCTTCGGCTTCGCGACGACGACGATCGGCATGAAACCGTGATCGGCGCCGCAGAGCTCCGCACACTGGCCGCGATAGGTGCCGGGCTTGTCCGCGTCGACCTGAATCCACATCTCGTTGATGAACCCGGGGACCGCATCCCGCTTCATGCCGAAGTCCGGCACCCACCAGGCGTGGATCACGTCATTGGCGGTCAGGAGCAGGCGGATCTTGACGCCAGTCGGGACGACGAGCGGTTTGTCGACGTCGAGCAGGTAGTGCTCGACCGTCGCCGGATCGATCCCCGATCCGCGCTGACGCGCCATGTCGCTCTCGCGCGCGAGGCGGCTGTAGAACGACACGCCGCTGCCGAGGTACTCGTACTGCCAGTACCACTGATGGCCGGTGACCTTGATCGTGAGGCCCGAGCCCGAGGTGTCCTCGATCCGGACGAGCTTGTCGACGGACGGGATCGCCATGCCGACCAGGATCAACGCGGGAATAATCGTCCACGCCGCCTCGAGGCGGGCGTTGTGGAGCATTTTCTGGTCGGCGACCGCACCGCGCGATTTCCGGAACCGGATCATCGCGACGATCATCGCGCCGAACGTGAAGAAGGCGATGACGACGCAGATCCACAGCATCAGCATGTGGATGTCGTGCGCCTCGCGCGACAGCGGGCCGACGCCTTCCGGCATGTTCACGAGGCTCCAGTCCGCCCGCGCGGGAAGCGCGAGCGTCGCGAGGAAGCCGGCAACGATCGGCCGTTTCGATTTCCGCCTGGCGACTGACAACGAAGCTCCCGGGGCCGGACCTTGATTCGCGGGCGTTCGGCCCGCGCATCGTAAGGGACGGCTCCCCCTGCCGCAACCCGGGTTTTTCCTTTTATTCCAGTGGGATGCGGAGGATGCGAGCGGCGTCTGAAAGCGCCGCCGCGGCCGTGCCGACGTCCGGTGGCGTCATCCAGGGCACGATGCCGAGGCAGGGCGCGGGAAGCCTTGCGGCGAGCGTCGCGACGTTCGCTTCGCGACGCGAGAATTCTGGCGTGACTCCATTGCCGACCCAGCCCGCGAGCGTGAGCCCGCGCGCGGCGATGGCCTCCGCGGTCAGCAGCGCGTGATTAAGGCAGCCGAGCCGGAGCCCGACGACCAGGATCACGTCCATGCCGAGTAGCGCAGGCAGTTCGGCACAGGAGCGCGCCGCATCGAGCGGCACGAGGAAACCGCCGGCGCCTTCGGCGATCACGACGTCCGCCGACGAGCGAAGCGTTGTATAGGCGGACTTGATCCGGTCGGTGTCGATCACGAGGCCGACTTCCGCCGCCGCGATGTGCGGGGCGATCGCGGACTCGAACAGCCAGGGATTCACCGTAGCGTAGGGATAGCGCGCGCTCGATTCCGCCTGGAGCAGCAGCGCATCCTCGTTTGCGGGTCCTTCCGGGCCGGCCATCGTACCCGCAGCGATCGGCTTCATGCCGGCGACCGCGAGTCCCGATTCTCGTAGCGCGCGAAGGAGCGCGGCGGTGACGAGCGTCTTGCCGACGCCGGTGTCAGTGCCCGTAATAAAGAAGTCGCGCTTCATGAGAGTGGGCTATCGCGCTGGGTTCACAGTGACGCGCAGGCAGGCGTACCAAGGCCGGTCGATCAAGTGGCGCTGATCGCCTGTTGTCCAGCGTTCGCCGCGAGTCGCGCCTCGGCCTTCGCCAACATGGCCAGGTAGCGTGGATGCTTGCGCAGCATTTCCAGATCCGGGTCCACCTTGGCGTAAGGCAGGAAAGTGTCACTGATTGTCTCGAAAACCGGGCCGAGCATGTCGAGCGCGGCTTCCTTGTCTTTCAAATAGACACTGATCGCACAGGCGAAGTTGTAGCGCATGTTGAAGTTGCTTGGATCGATCAGCAGGGCGCGCTCCATGCGCGCCTTGGCGCGCTCGGCCTCGCCCAGTGCTGCCAGCGCGTACGCGCTGTAACCCGCCACCATGGAGTTGTTCTGGTCATGGACCAGGATGGCTTCGGCCCGCTTGAGCACTCGCTTTGCAGAGCGGTGCATGCCTTCGACATCGCCCAGGACCATGTAACTGCTCATCAACATGGACGCGGAATTGATGTCCGCTTCCACCAGACCCGATGCCTTTTCGTAATGGCGGATCGCATCCTCGTGCCGGTGCAGCTGATAATTCAGGCGGCCTGCCGAGCGATTGACCTCGTAGGACTCGGGATCCAACTCGAGCGCGGTGGCGACTTCGGCAGCCGCGGCATCGGGATCGCCGCCTGACATGAGAATCTGGGCCTTGATCGCGTGGGCCTCGGCCAACCGGGGATCGATGGCGAGCGCGCGTTCCGCGGCCGCCATGCCATTGCTATCGCCCGCGCCGGTGCCTCTTGCCTGGCGCAATTTGTCGTGGCCAATGGCCATCAGTGCCCAGGCCTGGGCATAGTTCGGGTCGATCTCGGTGGCGCGCGCACAGAGGCGAACGATGGCCTCCGCAGAACGGGGGTCGTATTCCTGGCTGGTGATGTAGGTCTGGCGCGCCATCAGATAAAGATTGTGGGCCTCGGCATTGCTGGTGCCACGCTGCTCGATCGCTTTTTTCTCTTCCGGCAGCAGGCGCAGTTTCAGGGCCTTGACGATCGCTTCGGAAATTTCGTCCTGCAGCGCGAAGATATCGCTCGAATCGCGGTCGTAGCGATCCGCCCAGACGTGGCTGTTGGTCTCGCCATCCACCAGCTGTGCGTTGATCCGGATGCGGCCGCCGGCCTTGCGGACGCTGCCCTCGAGCACGTGGCTGACCTTGAGTTCGCGCGCGACCTTCAGGATGTCGACGTTCTTTTCCTTGTACATGAAGGCGCTGTTGCGCGCGATGATCCCGAGCGCCGAGACCTTGCTGAGGTCGGTGATGATGTCTTCGGTGATGCCATCGCTGAAATATTCCTGCTCCGGGTCGCCGCTCATGTTGACAAACGGCAGTACGCAGATCGTGTATCGCCTGGAGTCCTTGGCGGAAGAAGGCGATGCAGACGCGCTTGCCGGCTTCGTGGATCGCGATGACTGCGAACGTGCAATCATCGCGCCCAGGGCGCGCAGGAACTCTTGTGCCTGCGGACTCACGGAGTTCTCGCCCCAGCCGTCGAGGTCCGTCGTGTGGATGGCGCGAACATCCATCGGCAGGCGCGCCTGATCGAATCGCACTGGGACGAGGATGCCGCGCTCGGCAGCTTCGCGTGCCTCACCACGCACCCAGCGCGACACCACCGAGGCGGGCGTCCAGACCACCAGCACAGCCAGGGCCGCAACGATCTCGGCTTCGATCTGGTCGTCGAACTCCTGGCCAGGCGAGATATCCGGATCCCACCAGACCGACCACCCCTTCGCTTCGATCGCGGCCACCAGCGGTGCGACACGCGCCTTGTCGTTGCGGGCATAGGAAACAAACACGTCAGCCATGCCGATGAATCCTGCGTCCGGTCGAACGGGGCTATGAGAAGGCCGCCAAGCATACACGCGCGACGAACCACCGAGTAGCGAGCGGTCAGCGGCCGCGCAGTCCGCGGTGACCGATGTCGCTGACCCGGACGGCATACTCATCATCGCGCCCGCTTGTTTCGTGCCCGGCCCAGGCCTGGCCGAACACGGCCTCGACGGTTGCGGGCAGAACGCCGTCGCGACGATACGTTTCGTAGCCCTGCTCGACCGCCTGCCAGCGCGCGCGTCCGGTCAGGCCGCGCGGGCGGTCCGACGCCGCGTTCTGTGCGCCGGTCGACTTCAGGTCGAGTGCGATGGCGGCGAGATCGGGATAAGTGAGCGTGAAGCGCGAGACATCGAGCACGGGCTCGACGAGCCCGGCACGGATCAGACCGTCACCGATGTCGTGCATGTCCGTGAAGGGATGCACGTGCGTGCCGTCGTCGGCTCGACGCCAGGCGTCGCGCAGTTCCGCGAGCGTGTCGGGCCCGCAGGTCGTGAAGGTGAAGAGTCCGCGCGGCCGCAGCAGCCGCACGACTTCTGAAAAGAGCGCGTCGAGATCCGCACACCAGGGCAACAGCAGGTTGCTGAAGATGAGGTCGACGCTCGCATCGGGCATCGGCACGTCGAAGGCGGAGGCCAGGAGTCGCTCGCAGCGGCCCGCTGCGTCGTGGCGTTCCGTCTCGCGCAGCATGCCGGGTGCAAAGTCGAGCGCCACGACGCGCGCCTTCGGCCAGCGGCTCGCGAGTGCGATCGCCGCGTGACCGGTGCCGCAGCCGAGATCGAGAACGGTTTCCGGTTCGAAGGCAATCCAGCCGAGACGCTCGATCATCTGCGCGCGCAGGCGCGCCGCCAGCACGGCGTATTCGTCGTAGGTTGCGCTCGCGCGGTCGGCTTGCCGGCTCACGGTCTCCGGATCAGGCAGTCGGTTCGCATCGGTCATCGCGGAGCCAGTATCGTCGCGATCGCATCTACCAGTGCGTCCACATCGGCCTCGCGGTGCGCGGCGGAGAGCGTCACGCGCAGGCGTGAGGTCTCGGCCGGCACGGTCGGCGGTCGGATCGCGGCGACGTAGAAGCCGCGTTCGAGCAGCGCCTCGCTCGCTTGCACGGCCGCGTCGGCCCCACCGAGCATCACGGGTTGGATCGGCGTCCAGGTAACCGCAAGCGGCAGGCCGGCCGCCGTCGCGCGCTCGCGGAAGCGTCGCGTCAGCGCGAGCACGCGCTCTCGCCGCCAGGATTCTTCGTGGGCGACAGCGAGCGCCGCGCGGGTCGCCGCGGCGACCGGCGCCGGCAGCGCCGTCGTATAAATGTATGTGCGCGCGCTTTGCACCAGCGTTTCGATCAGTTCGGCGCTGCCCGCGACGAAGGCGCCGAAGGTGCCGAAGGCCTTGCCGAGCGTGCCGACGAGCGCCGGCACGTCGCGCACGCTAAGGCCGAAATGCTCGAGCGCGCCGCGGCCGGTCGCGCCGATCACGCCGAGGCCGTGGGCGTCGTCCACCGCGAGAAAGGCGCCGCGGCGCTCGCAGATCGCAGCGAGCTCAGGCAGCGGCGCGAGATCGCCGTCCATGCTGAACACGCCGTCGGTGAGCACCAGCGCCCGGCCGGACGATTGCGCCTGCAACTGCGCGTCGAGTGCCCCGGCATCCGCGTGCGGATAGACGCGGATCGTTGCGCGCGATAAGCGGCCGCCGTCGATCAGCGAGGCGTGATTGAGGCGATCGCCATAAACCGTGTCATCGCGTCCGGCGAGAGCGGCCGCGAGGCCGAGGTTCGCCATGTATCCGGTCGAGAACAGGATCGCGCGCTCGCGCCCGGTCCATGCGGCGAGTTCGCATTCGAGCGCTTCGTGTTCGGTCTGGTGTCCGGTGATCAGGTGCGAGGCGCGCGCGCCCGCGCCATGCACGCGCGCCGCCGCGGCGAGCGCCGCGACGACGCGCGGGTGCGTCGAGAGACCGAGATAGTCGTTGCTGCAGAAATCGATACAAGCGCGGCCGTCGAGTTCGATGTCGGCCGCTTCGCCCTCCGCCTGGCGCGCGACGCGGCGGCGCCGGCGCAGGCCGCGCGCATCGAGGTCCGCGAGCAGCGGCCCGAAGGCGATCGGCGCGATCGGCACGGTTCAGCCGTTCGCGCCAGCGGGCTCCGGCCGGATTCCGAGCCGGCCGAACAATGCGTGGTCGCTCGCCGTGTCCGGGTTGCCGGTGGTCAGGAGCTTTTCGCCGTAGAAGATGGAATTCGCGCCCGCCAGGAAACAAAGTGCCTGCATCTCGTCGCTCATCTGCGCGCGGCCGGCGGAGAGGCGCACGTGCGAGCGCGGCATCAGGATGCGCGCGAGCGCCACGATCCGTATGAACTCGATCGAATCGAGCGCGGGCAGGCCGGCAAGCGGCGTTCCTTCGACCTGCACGAGATTATTGATCGGCACGCTCTCGGGATGCGGGTCGAGCGTCGCGAGCGTGTGCAGGAACGCGATCCGGTCCTCCGCCTGCTCGCCCATGCCGAGGATGCCGCCGCAGCAGACGTTGATCCCGGCATCGCGCACCGCGGCGAGCGTGTCGAGACGATCCTGATACGTGCGCGTCGTGATCACTTCGCCGTAGTACGCCTCGGAGGTGTCGAGATTGTGGTTGTAGTAGTCGAGACCCGCCTGGCGCAGGCGCAGGGCCTGGGGCTTCGTCAGCATGCCGAGCGTCGCGCAGGTCTCCAGTCCCAGATCGTTCACCCCCCGTATCATCTCGACGACGCGGTCGAGATCGCGGTCCTTCGGGCTCCGCCAGGCGGCGCCCATGCAGAAGCGCGTCGCACCGGCTTCGCGCGCGGCGCGCGCCCGGGCGACGACGGCGGAGGGCTCCATCAGGGATTCGCGCTCGAGACCGGTGTCGTGCCGGATGCTCTGCGGACAGTAGGCGCAGTCCTCGGGACAGGCACCGGTCTTGATCGAGAGGAGCGTCGAAACCTGCACCTCGTTCGGGTTGAAGTAACGCCGGTGCGCGCTCTGCGCGGCGTGCATCAGGTCGCTGAAGGGCAGCGCATGGAGCGCGCGCACTTCGTCGAGCGTCCAGTCGCTGCGGATCCCGCCGCCGCAATTCATGGCCATCGCATTGCTCCCGTTTCGGAACGAAAAACCGCCGCACGGCGGGCGGGCGCGCAGCGCAGTCTCGCGCCGTGGCGCAGTATTCGAACGCCGTCGCGGCCTGTCAACCAAGCCTGCTTCAGCAGGTTTACGGTGCGTCCAAGACCCTGTTGCATAAGCTGTTTCCGGCGACCTGCCTGCTCTGCCTGGACGCTGGACAGGGTCCCCGGCTCGACCTTTGCCGGGGCTGCGAGGACGACCTGCCGCGCAACCACCCGGTCTGCCCGATCTGCGCGATGCCAATCGCGGGCGCAGGGCGCGCCTGCAACAACTGCCTGCTGCGACACCCCGCGTTCGACAGCGCATTCGTGCCCTATCGCTACGAATTCCCGCTCGTCGAATTGATTCATCGCCTCAAGTACGGTGGCCAGGTCGCGATCGCGCGGATCCTCGGCACCGTGCTCGCGCGCCGGATCGCGGAACGCGGCCTGCCGTGCGTCGACGCCATTGTTCCGGTGCCGCTCCATCCTTCGCGCGAAGTGCGGCGCGGCTACAACCAGGCGGCGGAGATCGCGAGCTTCGTCGCGGAGCTCCTGCAGCTGCCGGTGGAAAACCGGCTCGCGGATCGGATCCGAAACACCGAGGAACAGGCAGCCCTGCCTGCCGTCGTCCGGCGCGTGAACGTGAGCGGTGCCTTCGAGGTCCGCGCGCGGGGCCCGTTGCCGCCTTCGATCGCAATCGTGGACGACGTACTGACGACGGGCGCGACCGTCGATGCGCTCGCGCAGGCGTTCAGGCGCGCCGGTTGCCGCCACATCGAAGTCTGGGCGGTCGCGCGCGCGTGATGCTTTCAACCCGCTGGCTGAAATCCCGCGATTCCGGCCTGCCACAGGATGAACGTCAGGATGTCGCCGAACTCCTCGTCGATCTGGGCGCGCGTCGAGCCGATTCCGTGGCCCGCCTGGAAGTCGACGCGCAGCAGTACCGGCTTGCCGGACGCAGTCGCCTTCTGGACCCGCGCAGCCATCTTGGCCGCCTGCCAGGGATCGACCCGCGGATCGGTCATGCCCGTCGTCAGTAACAGGGCCGGATACCTCGTACCGTCCTTGACATGCTGATACGAATCCATCTCGTAAAGACCCTTGAATCCGTCGGCCGTCGTCACCGATCCGAACTCCGGAACATTGGGCGGCCCATTCTGCGAAAATTCCGCGCGCAAGCTGTTCGATACGCCGACATCGCTGATCACGGCGGCGAACAGGTCCGGCCGCTCCGTCATGGCGCGTCCGACCGTGATGCCACCGGCCGACACGCCCCGAATGGCGAGCTTGGCCGGGCTCGACCAATGGCCGGCGATCAGCGTCTCTGCGGCCGCGATCAGGTCGCCCCAGGTGTTGTGCTTGGTCAGCAGGCGTCCGCCGTCATGCCACTCGCGCCCAAACTCGCCGCCGCCGCGCACATGCGCCGTCGCCCACACGCCGCCTTGTTCCAGCCACGCGAAGAAACGCGGCACGAAATAGGCATCCGAGGTAACCCCATAGGAGCCGTATGCATCGATCAGCGCAGGTGCCGACCCGTCGCGCTTCATCCCTTTCTTGTAGACGACGGAGACGGGGACTTGAGTGCCGTCTCGTGCCGTCGCAAATATTCGCGTCGACTCGTACGGCGACGCGTCGATGTCCGGCTCTGTCGCAAGCTTCGTGTCGCTGACTGCGCCCGAAGCGGCGACGTGGAAAACCGCAGGCGGCCTCACCCAGTTCTCCAGCTGGAACCACAGGCCGTCGTGTGCCGTGTCGGCATACATCGAACTGGTCGTGCCTTCGAAAGGCAGCGCAATCGGCGTGAGCGTGCCATCGACTCCCAGCCTGCGGACCCGCCCGACGCCGCCGTCGAGTTCCTCGAGATAAATCGCGTCTTTCGCGGCATGGATGTCATAAATGACGGTCTTGCCTTGCGTCACCACCTCGCGCGCTTTCGAGATCGCCGGGTCACCCGCCTTGACGTGCAGCACCCGGTAGCGAGGCGCGTCCCGGTAGGTGACCAGATAAATGTCGTCGTCCTTGATATTGAAGCGGGTCACCTTGTCGTCCGGAACGCAGACATTCTTCCAGCCGCCCTGACCTCTTGCGGCGGCATCGAGCGTGTTCACGTAAATCGTGATTTCGTTCTGGACGCCCGCGAACAGGAGCGCGAGGGCGTAGGTGGAACCTGGCTGCGTGAACACAATCGGGAATTCGATGTCATTCACCGCGACATCTGAAAACTGCCCGCGTGCCAGGACCCTGACGTCGGATTTCGCGTCGGTGCCGACCTTGTGCAGCCAGCAAACGCTGTTCTTGTAGTAGTCGGTCGTGCCTGCAGTCGCGCCTTCGGCCAGGCGATTGAAGAAGAAAGCCGAGTTATCCGGCAGCCAGGTCGGGAAAGCGTACTGCACCCGGTCAATGCGATCGGGAAGCACCGTGCCGGTCGCCGTTTCCATGATCTCGATCACGGCGTTCTCGGAGCCGGACGGCGAAATGCCGTACACCACGTACTTTCCGTCCCGCGACGCGCTCCAGTAGTTCATCGCATAGTGCACGTCGCCCTGGGTTCGCGTTTCCGGGTCGATCAGCAGGCGCTCGGCGCCGTTCAATCCCTCGCGTGCGAAAAGCCGGTAGTTATTCGCACCTGCCGGCCGCTTCTCGACGAAGACGAATGGCCCGCCGATCTGGATCGAGCTGATGACCTCGAGATCGCCTGAAAGCTCACTCACACGTCGCGCCAGCGCCGCGCGCCCGGGGATCCGGTCGAGCACATGACGCGCATGCGCGGCCTGGCTCTTCATGAAGGGCTCCCAGTCCTTGTCGGCGGGGTTTTCCATCCAGCGGTAAGGATCGGTCACGGACTTGCCGAAGTACGTGTCGGTGACCGGCTCGATCCGGGCCACGAGCGGCCCCCCTGTTTCGGCGGAGAAGGCATGGCGGGGAAGCGTTGCGAGTGCCGCGGCAGAGCCTGCGGACAGCAGCAAGGTACGCCGGTCAATGGTGATCATTTTCTTTCTCCAGGCGATTTTCAGCCGCCGGTGCGATAAAGGTAAGCGAGCGCGAGCCCGATGAAGACGACCATTCCCACGTAGTGGTTGTTGTTGAAGGCGCGGAGGCAGGCTTTTGGCTCGCGGCGACGGATCAGCCACAGCTGGTAGACGAAGAATATCGCCGCCGCGGCGAGTCCCGCGCGATACCAGCCGCCGAGCCCGGCTTCCTTGCCTGCGAGCCAGAGCGCGAGGAGTGTCATCGCCTGCATCACGGCGATGATGGGGCGATCGGCCTCGCCGAAAAGAATGGCGGTCGATTTGACGCCGATGCGCAGGTCGTCCTCGCGATCGACCATCGCATACATCGTGTCGTAGACCGCGGCCCAGAGCACGACCGCGATCAGCAGCAGCCAGGCGATCTTGGGCACAGTGCCCGTGAGTGCCGCGAATGCCATCGGGATCGACCAGCCGAAGGCGACGCCGAGATAGAACTGCGGGACGTACACGATGCGCTTGAGCCAGGGGTAGGTCACGGCGAGCAGGCCGCCCGCGACGGCGTAGAGCTGCGCGTAGGGATCGAGTTGCAGCGCGAGCCAGACCGCGACGAAGCCGAGCGCGACGAAGAGAAAGAGCGCTTCGGCGGGCGCCACGCGCCGCGCGGCGAGCGGGCGGTCGCGCGTGCGCGCCACCTTGGGGTCGAAGTCCCGGTCGGCGTAATCGTTGATGACGCAGCCCGCCGAGCGCGTCACGACGACACCCGCGACGAAGATGATCAGGAGCCGCGCATCCGGCCGGCCCTCGCCCGCGATCCAGAGACCCCACAACGCCGGCCAGAGCAGGAGCCAGATCCCGATCGGCCGGTGCAGGCGCATCAGGAGCGCGTACTCGCGCAAGGTTCGCCCGAGTGCCCGGAACGCATCGCGCACACCGTGCGGTTTCCACTCCGGTTTGTACGCGGGGTCGGCGTTCACGTGTGCGCTTCGGGCAGGAAGACTTCCTGCACCAGCAGGCGGTCGCCGTCGATCGCGAACCAGGAGCGCCGCGCCCACAGGACGGGCGGCGGATCGCGGCGCCCGCGAAGCGCGCGCTGATAAAGGCGGTCGCCAGAGACGAGCCGCGCGAATTCGAGCGGCCCGCGCTCGATCCCGGGCACGGCGGCGAGCCGTGCGCCGAGCGCCGCGCGGCCGAGCGAGGAGAGCCAGCGTTGCCGGGCGAGCGTCGCCTGCGGAATCAGGGTCTGCGCGAACACCCAGGGTCGCCCGTCGCAGGTGAGTTCGATTTCGCGCACGAAAGCGTTGCCTGAGGCGCCAAGCACCGCGGCGTCGTGACTCGCGAGCGGCGCCTCGGCCTCCGCGACGACCTCGAGTCCCGGCGTGCCGTCGCAGCAGGCGCGCAGGCGATCGGTCAGGAGCCCGGGTTCGAGAAGCCAGGCCGCGGCCGCGGGCCCGGCGCCCGGCGCGAACTCATCCAGCCGATCGGTCCAGCGGGGCGCCGGTCGTGACTCCGTTCGGGTCGCGGGTTGTCCGTTCATACCTTTCCATAGTGGATCGACTGGCCGATCCAGCGGCGCTTCAGCGGCGCAATGTTAGCCGCATGCGAACTCAGCATCACGTCGGCGGCGGCCTGAACCCGCGGCAGCAGGTCGGCGTCCCGCATCAGGTCGGCCACTTTCAGCTGAATCAGGCCTGTCTGGCGCGTGCCGAGCAGTTCGCCGGGCCCGCGCAGCTCGAGGTCCCGCCGCGCGACCGCGAAGCCGTCGTTCGTGTTCCGGAGCACGGCAAGACGCTCCTTGGCGAGCGTCGAGAGCGGCCCGTGCCAGAGCAGGACGCAGCTGCTCGCCTCGCGGCCGCGGCCGACGCGGCCGCGGAGCTGGTGCAACTGGGCGAGTCCCATGCGCTCGGCGTTCTCGATCACCATCAGGCTCGCATTCGGAACGTCGACGCCCACCTCGATCACGGTGGTCGCGACGAGGAGACCGATCTCTCCCGCCTTGAATCGCGCCATCGTGCGCTCGCGCGCGGGGGCCGGCATGCGCCCGTGGACGATGCCGACGACGATATCAGGCAGTGCCGTGGCGAGCGCGGCAGCCGTGTCTTCCGCCGCCTGCGCTTCCAGCATCGCGGATTCCTCGATGAGCGGGCACACCCAATAGGCCTGGCGCCCTTCGAGGCAGGCGCTGCGGATGCGCCGCACGATCTCGTCGCGGCGGGAGTCGGGCATGACGACCGTCATGATCGGCGTGCGGCCGGGCGGCAATTCATCGATGACCGAGACGTCGAGATCGGCGTAGGCAGTCATCGCGAGTGTGCGGGGAATGGGCGTGGCGGTCATGACCAGCTGGTGCGGATAGCGGCCATCGGCCCCCTTCTGGCGCATGCGCAGGCGCTGGTGCACGCCGAAGCGGTGCTGCTCGTCGACGATGACGAGCGCGAGCCTGCCGAAGACCACGTCTTCCTGAAAGAGCGCATGCGTGCCGATCACGACGCTGCGCGAGCCCTCGGCGACCGCGACCTGCGCGTCGCGGCGCGCGCGCGGCGTCAGGCGGCCCGTGAGCAGGAGCGGCTCGATACCGAGCGGCGCGAGCCAGCGCGAGAAATTCTGCCAGTGCTGTTCCGCGAGCAGCTCCGTCGGCGCCATCAACGCGGCCTGACGGTCGGCTTCGACGGCATCCGCCGCGGCGAGCGCCGCGACGATCGTCTTGCCGGAGCCGACGTCTCCCTGCACCAGGCGCAGCATCGGGTGCGCGACGGCGAGGTCGCGGCGGATCTCGCCGATCACGCGCCGCTGCGCGCCCGTGAGAGTGAATCCCGTGCCCGCAAGCAGCCGTTCCGCGAGCTTGCCGTGACCGGCGATGGGCCAGGCGGGGTCGCGGCGGACCTCATTTCGCAACTGGCGAAGCGAAAGCTGGTGGGCGAGCAGTTCCTCGAATGCGAGGCGGCGCTGCGCCGGGTGGCGACCTTCCTCGAGCTGCGCGAGTTTTGCATCGGGCGGCGGACGATGGACGTACTGGAGCGCATCGCGCAGCCCCGGCAGCTTCAGTTCCCGCTGGATCTCCGCGGGCAGCCAGTCCGGCAGTTCGCCGTCGCCGACCGCGGCGAGCGCCTGCGCCGTCAGGTTCCGCAGGCGCCCCTGCTGGATGCCTTCCGTCGCCGGATAAATCGGGGTCAGCACGTCCTGGACGGCCTGCGTGTCGGGCGCGTCCGCATTCTTGTACTCCGGATGCACGATCTCGGGCCCGTGCTTGCCGCGCCGCACTTCGCCGAAGCAGCGGAGCCGCATGCCGCGGACCAGTTGTTGCTGCTGGGCGCCGCTGAAATGGAAAAACCGGAGCGTCAGGAATCCGGTGCCGTCGGAGAGCCGCACGAGCAGCGAACGCCGCCCGCGGAACACGACTTCGGCGAGCTCGATCGTGCCCTCGACCGCAGCGCGGCTGCCTGCGCGAAGCGATCCGATCGGCATGAGGCGCGTGCGGTCCTCGTAGCGCGTCGGCAGCCAGAAGAGGAGATCCGCGACGGTATCGATTCCGAGCTTCGCGAGGCGTTTCGCGAGTGCGGGACCGACGCCCTTGAGCCCGGTGACCGGGCGGCGTTCGATGGTCACGGCACCAGGATGCAGTCGACCTCGATCGCGGCGCCGCGCGGAAGCGCCGCGACGCCGATCGTCACGCGCGCCGGATAAGGTTCGCTGAAATACTCCTGCATGATGCGATTGGCGACGGCGAACTGGCCGAGGTCGGACAGGAATACGGACACGCGCACGGCCGCGGCGAGACTCGATCCCGCCGCCTCGGCGACCGCGGCGAGATTGTCGAAGGCGCGCCGCGCCTCGGCTTCGAGGCCGCCCGCGACCAGTTGACCGGTCGCCGGATCCAGGCCGACCTGGCCCGACAGGTAGACCGCTCCGCCCGCGGCGACCGCCTGCGAGTAGGGACCGATCGCCCTGGGCGCGCGGTCCGTCTGGATGATCTTCCGGCTCACGCGAGGCTGCGCTCCACTTTCATGACGTCCGGCATGCCGCGGATCGCGCGAATGATACGCGCGAGATGGCCGCGGTCGCGGACCTGGACTTCGAACAGGATCGTCGACTGGTCGCCTTGCGAGGAATCGACGTTGACGTGGCTGATGTTGCTCTGCTCGCCGGCGATGCGGGTCGCGACCTCGGCGAGGATGCCCATCCGGTTCGCGACCTCGACGGTGAGGCCGGCGGTGAAGGATCGCTGCTGGTCCTTCTGCCAGACGGCGGAGATCCACTTGTCCGGCTGCTTGCCGAAGGCGGCGACGTTCGAGCAATTGTCGCGATGGATCACGACGCCGCGCCCGCTCGACAGGTACGCGACGATCGCATCGTAAGGAATCGGGAAACAGCAGCGCGCATAGCTGACGATGAGGCCTTCCGTGCCCGCGATCGCGAGCGGCGGCGACGGGCCCGCATCCGGCCGCAGGTCGTCGGCCGGCAGCAGGCGGCGCGCGATCAGGCGCGCGAGGCGCTCGCCGAGGCCGATCTTCTCGAGCAGCTCGCTGCCGTCCCTGAGCGCGAGCGAATGCGCGACCTCGTCGAGGCGGCCTTCGGGGAGCTTCTTCAGCGAGAGCTCGAATTCCTCGAGCGCCTGGTTCAGCATGCGGCTGCCGAGTTCCGCGGCTTCGCCTTTCTTGAGCGTGCGCAGGTACTGCCGGATCGCCGAGCGCGCCTTCGCAGTCGTGACGAAACTCGCCCAGGCCGGATTCGGCTGCGCGCCCTTCGCGGTGATGATCTCGACGGTCTGGCCGTTCCGCAGCACGGTGCGCAGCGGCACGAGCCGCCGGTCGACCTTTGCGGCGACGCAGCGCTGGCCGACGCCCGTGTGCACGGCGTAGGCGAAATCGACGCAGCTCGCGCCGCGCGGCAGCCGCATGATGTCGCCCTTCGGCGTGAAGACGTAGACCTTGTCGGGGAAGAGGTCGACTTTGACGCTCTCCATCAGCTCCTCGGCCGAGCCCTCGTGCAGGTCCATCACGCTCTTCAGCCATTCGCGCGCGCGAAGCTGCTGCGCTTCGCCATCGTTCTCTCCCGTCTTGTACTGCCAGTGCGCCGCGATGCCGGACTCCGCCATGCGGTGCATGTCCTCCGTCCTGATCTGCACTTCGATCGGCATGCCGTTCGGGCCGAAGAGCGAGGTGTGCAGCGACTGGTAGCCGTTGACGCGCGGGATCGCGATGTAGTCCTTGAAGCGGCCCGGCATCGGCCGGTAGAGGCCGTGGACGAGACCGAGCGTGCGATAGCACTCATCCACGCTGCCGACGATGATGCGCAGCCCGAACATGTCGACGACCTGGGCCAGCGACAGGCGCTTCCGGCGCATCTTCACGTAGACGCTGTAGAGATGCTTCTCGCGCGCTTCCACACGGGCGTTGACGCCCGCGGTCGGTGAAAGTCTTGCGGAGCGCCTTGACGATCTTCGGCAGGAATTCGCGCTGATTGCCGCGCGCGCGCTTGAGCTCGCGCTCGATGATGCGGTAGCGCTGCGGATAGAGCGTGCGGAAGCCGAGCTCCTCGAGCTCCAGCTTGATCGAATGGATGCCGAGGCGGTTCGCGATCGGCGCATAGATTTCGAGAGTCTCGCGCGCGACCGATCGGCGCTTTTCGGCCGGCATCGACGAGAGCGTGCGCATGTTGTGGGTGCGGTCCGCGAGCTTGACCATGATGACGCGGATATCGCGCACCATCGCGAGGATCATCTTGCGGAAGCTCTCGGCCTGCGCTTCCTTGCGGCTCTTGAACTGGACCTGGTCCAGCTTCGTCACGCCGTCGACGATCTCGGCGACTTCCTTGCCGAACTTCTGGTCGACCTCGGCCATGGAGGAGGGCGTGTCCTCGACGACGTCGTGCAGGATGGCCGCGGCGATCGTCGCGCCGTCGAGGTGCAGGTCGGCCAGGATGTCGGCGACCGCGATCGGGTGGGTGATGAAGGCCTCGCCGGAATGGCGCTTCTGGCCCTTGTGCGCGGTCTCCGCGTAAGCGAAGGCCTCGCGGACCCGCTCGACCTGGTCGGCCGGCAGGTAGCCTTCGATCTTGGAGGTGAGCTGGCCGATCCCGGCAGCGCGTCTTCCGCCCGGCAGCAGTCCGAGGATGGAAGACGCGTAATTCATGGGGTCGGCAGTCTCGGGGTCAGTCCCCCAGGCCGAGCTGCGGTGCGCGGAAGTCGACGCCGAGATCGAGCGGGTTCTCAGGAATCAGCTCCTGCTCCGGCTCCGGATCCGGTTCGGAGAGCAGATCGATCGTGATCTTGCCTTCCGCGATTTCACGCAGCGCCACCACCGTGGGCTTGTCGTTTTCCCAGTCCACGCGCGCCTCCGCGCCATTGACTAGGCGGCGCGAACGCTTGGCGGCGAGCAGGACCAGGTCGAACAGGTTGTCGACCGTGTGCAGGCAATCTTCGACGGTGATGCGGGCCATGGAAAAGACCGTAAATTTCAGGGAATTGAACCCGAAATCATACCTGAACGGCGGGCGATCCGCCCGATTAAAGGGGACGCTCCTCTTCAAGAGGGGACAGTCCCCTTCAAAAAAATCTTGAAGGGGACAGTCCCCCTAGCCGCTGCGGCGGGATTTGCGGGTGCGGCGCTCGTTCACGACCCGGGGCGCCTGGCTGAAGGCGTCCATATCGTGGGCGCGGCGGCCGGCGGCCCGGCGGTCATCGTGGTGGTTATAGGTGCAGGTGCAAGTGTCGGGCCGGGTGCAGCCGGGGAGCGGCAGCAGGGGCGCTTCGCGCGACAGCCAGCGACGGTTCTTGCCGGAAACGGCGGCGTTGCAGGCGCTCTGGCCCGGCTTCACCGAAACCGCGTGCCAGCGGCGATCCGTCGCCTTGGTGTCGCCCGTTTCCTTGCCAGCCATCGGTGCGGTCACTCCTTGGCGCCCATGCTAGCGAATCCTGAAACGGCGGTAACGGGTCGGCGCAAACATTGTGAATCAGATCCCGAGGATCGCCTGCAGTTCGGCTTCGAGGCCGGGCCGGTCACGGCGAGCGGCCTCGCCGCGGCCGTCGAAAATGGCTTCCAGGTCCGCGAGCGCCCGGTCGAAATCGCGGTTGACCACGATGTAGTCGAAATCCCGCCAGTGCGACATCTCGAGCACCGATTCGGAGAGACGGCGCGCGATGACCTCCTCGCTGTCGGTTCCGCGCTTCCGGAGCCTGGCTTCGAGCTCGTCCCGGGACGGCGGCAGGATGAAGATCTGGATCGCCTCGGGCAGGCGCTCGCGCACCTGCTTTGCGCCCTGCCAGTCGATCTCGAGGATCAGGTCTCGGCCCTCGGCGAGGGCCGCCTCGACAACGCTCTTGCGCGTGCCGTAGAGGTTTCCGAACACGTTGGCATGCTCGACGAATTCGCCCGTCGCGATCAGCCGCTCCATCTCGGCGCGGTCGATGAAATGGTAGTCGCGCCCGTCCTGCTCGTGCGCCCGCGGCTTCCGCGTCGTACAGGAGACCGAGAACGAGAGCGCCGGCCGGCGGCGCAACAGGGCATGCAGCAAGCTCGTCTTTCCGGCGCCAGACGGCGCCGCGATGACATACAAGTGACCGCGTTTCGACACGCGGCGATTGTACCCGGCACGATCAGGCGGCGGCTCCGGTCGTCAGGCCCCGGAGCATGCCCACGAAATCGCGCGCGACGCGCTCAGGGCGCAAGCCGAGGGCGGCACGGCGCGCCGCGGAGCCCATCGCCCGCCGCATCCCGGCGTCGACCGCGACAGCGACCGCCGCGTCCACGAAACCGGCATCGTCCCCGGCGGGGACGATGCGGCCGTGCTCGCGATCGCGGAGATGCGCGCGCGCCGCGCCATAGTCGAACGCGATCGTCGGCACGCCGCTCGCCATCGCCTCGAGCGTCACGTTGCCGAATGTTTCCGTGAGGCTTGGGAAAAGGAAAAGATCCGCAGAGGCGAAGTGCGCGGCGAGGTCCTCGCCGAGCCGCAGGCCGGCGAATATGTACTCCGGGTGGCGGCCGCTGAGGCGTTCGGCGACCGGGCCCGTGCCGACCCAGACGAATCGCGCGCCCGGACAGCGGTCGCGTATTTTCTCGAAGGCTTCGATCGCGAGTTCCAGATTCTTTTCCGCCGCGATTCGACCCAGGTAGATCACGGCGAGTCCGTCCGGCCCGACGCCCCAGCGTTCGCGCAGCCTGGCGCTCCGGCGCGCAGGATCGAATAGCGCCGTGTCAACGCCTCGGGCGACGACCCGCACACGCTGGAATCCATGCCGTTCCAGCCATTCGCGGAGTTCGTGGGTCGGAACGATGGTCGCACCCGAGGCGTTGTGCAGGCGGCGGAGCCAGTAGCGCACGAGCGACGTCAACGGTCCCAGGCCGTAGGCGCCGGCGTAGGCATCGAAGCGCGTGTGGAACCCCGTCGCGACCGGAATGCCGAGCCGCGTCGCCGTGCGAACGGCCGACCAGCCGAGCGGGCCTTCGGTTGCGACATAGACCGCATCCGGGCGGTGCTCCGCGAACAGTCGGGCGAGCGCTCGACCGGCCGGGAAACCGAATCGCAGACCCGGATACTTCGGCAGGCCGGCGCCGCGCACGAGCAGTTCGCGGATCGGCCGCAACGGCGGCAAGGTCGAGACGCCCGGTTGATCCGGACGAACGAGCAGGAGTTCGTGGCCGTCCTCCGCCATTCCCGAGACCAGCGTCTGCACGGTCAAGGCAACGCCATTGACTTCGGGGGGATAGGTTTCGGTCACGACCGCAATGCGCATGGATCACCGTGAAGAACGGCGCCATTGTCCAAACGCGCGATGGCGGGGCGATGACCGCCGGATGACGGTTCGATGAAACTAACGGTAGCGGGTCAAAGGGGACGTTCCCCTTTTCCCGAAGGACCGAAGGAAAAGGGGAACGTCCCCTTTGACCTCCGAACCTAGCGGTAGCGGCGGCCCAGCCAGTCGTCGGGCTTCGGGAATGCCGCGGCCTCTTCGCGGAGCCACTGGCGCAGCGCCAGGACCATCGGCATTTCCGAGTACGACGGCGGGCAGACGAACCAGTAGCGAAATCGCGAAGGCACGATCGTCTTGCTTGCGAGCACGAGAGTGCCGGCGTCGAGGTCGTTCGCGGCGATCGACCAGCGCGCCGGCGCATATCCGAGTCCAGCGATCACCGCCGACAGCACGCTCACGGAGTCGTCGATGATGGTCGGGCCGGCGGGCCAGGGCGTCGGCGCCGTATTTTTCTCGAATCTGGCCCAAGGCTCGTCCCTGGCCTGGAGCATCGGAATGCCGTGCAGGCTCTCGCGGTCGTCGATCGAACCGTGTTTCTTGAAGAGCTGCGGCGAGGCAACGACGACGAGCCACTCGTCCATCAGCTTCTCGTGATCGAGTCCCGGCGCCACGCCCTCGCCGAGACGGACGGCGGCGTGGTAGTCGCTGCGCGAGAAATCGACCGCTTCGCGCGAGGTACTCCAGTCGACGCGCAGATCCGGGAATTTCGCGTGCAGGCGGTGCAACCGCGGCGTCAGCCACTTCTGCATCAGCGACGAGAGCGTGCTGACATTGATGATGCCGCTCGCGCGATTCATCCGTGTCTCACGCAGGATTGCAACCAGCGAATCGAGACCGGATTGCACGGCGGGCAGCAGTTTCGCGCCCTCCGGCGTCAGCTCGACCTTGCGGCCGCTCCGCCGCAACACCGGAATCTGCAGGTAATCCTCGAGCGCCTTGACCTGCTGCGAAACCGCGGCCGGCGTCACGTTCAGCGCTTCCGCGGCCTCCGCAAAACTGAGGCGCGTGGCCACCGCCTCGAACACGCGAAGCGCGTTCAGCGGAAGCCGGCCATAGGCGGAAGCAGCCACGAAGTTTCCCTTAACTCAGCTTGAGTTAATGCGTTTGTTCCGAATTCACCGAGGCGTCAAAGTCTAGCCCGAACAGGGACGGAAGGGCGCAGTGCCCGAGCCGCCCGAAACGAGGAGATGAAAATGAACGCACGTTTGCAGGGTTTTTTGAGCTTCCTGGACCTGCTGGCCGAGGGCCAGCGCCGCCAGGCCGAAGTCGTCACGGGTCGCCGTTTTGAGGCCATTGAAGGGCTTCAGCCTGCCGTGTCGCCCGCCAAGGTGGTCAAGTTTCCCTTAACCGGGCATCAGAAAGCGCGTTTGTTCCAGGCGCCCCGGAAGCCCACAGTTTCAGCCAGACACTGATTGTCGATTTTCATCAAGCCGATACGACTACTGAACGAAGGAGAATTGAAATGAGCACTTATTCGACGGTTCGCAACACGGGGTTCGCCACGATTCTGGTGGCAACGCTCGCGGGGATCGTGAGCAACGGTCTCGAACTCGACCAGAAGGTGGTCTACGAGCGCGATCTGCCGGGCGCCGCTGCGGTGGTTGTCCTGCCGGAGATCGTGGTCACCGCCTCGCGGCTCGAGACGTGATCGCCGTAACGAGTGCCGGGCCACAGGTTCGCAGTCATTGAAAGGTCAATCGTGCCGCTGCCTTCCCCCCTCCAGCGCGCGAACAATGACTGCGAACCTGTGGCCCGGCACTCTTTTACAATCGGCGGATGTTCCCGATCCGGGATGACAATCCCCATTTCCTGACGCCATATGCCACGTATGGCCTGATTGCCGCGAACGTCCTCGCCTGGATCCTGCTTCAGGGTTTCGGCATGGAGCCCGCACTCTCCGCGTCGGTCTGTCGGCTGGGATTGATCCCGGCTGAATTGCTGCAACTTGCCCCGGCAGGGGCGAGCATTCCCATCAGTCCGGAAGCCTCTTGCATGCTCGCCGGCACTGTGTCGTGGCACACCGTCCTGACCTCCATGTTCATGCACGGAGGCTGGATGCACCTGATCGGCAACATGTGGTTTCTCTGGATCTTCGGGAATAACGTCGAGGACGCGATGGGGCATTTGCGCTTCGTCGTTTTCTACCTGCTCTGCGGTATCGGGGCCGCGGCGCTCCAGACGGCCTTCGATCCGGATTCCATGATCCCGATGGTCGGCGCTTCCGGCGCGATCGGAGGCGTGATGGGCGCGTACGTATTGATGTATCCGCGCGTGCACGTCCACCTGCTGCTCATTCTGGGTTTCTACGTCACGACGTTCGCAGTGCCGGCCTACTTCATGCTGGGTTACTGGTTCCTGCTCCAGCTCGTGAGCGGATCCATTGCGATCGGCGCGCAAGGCGGCGGCGTGGCGTTCTGGGCGCACGTGGGCGGGTTCGCGGCCGGCGCGATCCTGAGTGTGGTGTTCCGCGATCGAGAGATGCTTGCGCGGCATCCTTATTACGGCTGGAAGCAGCAGGCTTCGCCGACGCAGAACTGGCATCGCGTGCGGCGGTGACCGCTGTTGCAGGAGCCGGATAGGCGGCGCAAAGTAGGGCCACCCGGCTGGCGGCAATGAAAAGAAGAGTATTCTGCGCATCGGCTCTCGCGACGGTCTGTGCCGCCACGATTCCTTTCAGCCGAAGCCTTGCCGCGGCAAGCCTGATCGCGAACGAACTTTCCGCTGTGACGGGCGACGGCCGGCGCATTGCGCTCACCCGATCGGAGGTCGACGATTTCCGCGCCGGCCTGCGGGGGCAGTTGGTGCTGCCGGGCCAGGCGGGCTATGACGAAGCGCGAAAGATCTGGAACGGAATGTTCGACCGGAAACCCGCACTCATCGCGCGTTGTGCGGGTGCCGCGGATGTCATGCGCTCCGTGGATTTCGCGAGGACTCACGGGTTGCTGCTAGCCGTTCGTGGCGGCGGCCACAGCCTGTCGGGGCAATCGGCCTGCGACGACGGGCTCATGATCGACCTGTCCCCGATGCATGGCGTGCGGGTCGACCCGGCGAGCAAGTCCGTGCGTGTCGAGCCGGGCGTCCAGCTGGGTGCCCTGGACCGCGAGTCCCATGCGTTCGGCCTCGCGACGACAACCGGGACCGTGTCGCATACAGGTGCCGCGGGACTGACACTGGGTGGCGGTTTCGGTCGTTTGTCACGCCGCTTTGCCATGGCTTGCGACAACGTTGTGACCGTGGATATCGTCACAGCGGATGGCCGGCTCCTCAAAGCCAGCGCGACGGAAAATCCCGATCTCAATTGGGCCGTGCGCGGCGGCGGCGGCAATTTCGGCGTCGTCACTTCTTTTGAATATCGCCTGCATCCGTTCGACGACCGCGTCTACGGTGGGCATCTGGTGTTTCCGTTCGCTCAGGCGCGCGACGTCCTGCGCGGCTATGCCGATGCATACGCTGGGGCGCCCGACGAATTGTGGATCGAGCCGGTACTCGTGAGGACGCCCGCGGGTGACAACCTGGCGGTGCTGGACGTCTGCTACAGCGGCTCCCAGGCGTCCGCCGAAAGCGTGCTTGCGCCGTATCGCCGACTGGGCAAGCCGATTCGCGATGAATTGCGTCCGCTCAGGTTTGCGGAGCTTCAAACGAAAGACGACGAGCGCGCGCGATTCGGCCGTCGCTACTACTCGAAAATCGGCTTCGTGCAGGAACTCGATGACAAGCTGGTCGACAGCGCTATCGAACTGTATGCAGCCGCGCCGGTGCGTTCGCCGCGCATTGCGATCTCGCCGCACGGCGGCCAAATGAATCGGGTGGCGCCGACCGCCACGGCGTTCTGGCACCGCAGCCCGGCATACAGCGTGATCATGCAGACGAGCGGTGACGAACCCGCCGAGGATGCGGGCAACATGGGGTGGGTGAGGCAGAACTGGCCTGCAATCGAGTCGGCCACGGTCGGCATCTACGCCAACATCAACCAGACTGACAGGGAGAAGAATCCCGCGCGCAGCACCTACGGCGGCAACTACGATCGACTGGTCACGATCAAGGGCAGGTACGATCCTGCCAATCTCTTCCGTCTGAACGCCAATATCAGGCCGGACGGCTGAGTCGACTATTCCACGTTCTGGATCTGCTCCCGCATCTGCTCGATCAGGACCTTGAGCTCGACCGCCTTCCGCGTCGTCTCGACGTCCTGCGACTTCGATGAGAGCGTGTTCGCCTCGCGGTTGAATTCCTGCATCAGGAAATCGAGCTTGCGCCCGACCGCCTCGCCGGCAGCCAGCGTGGAGTTCAGCTCTTCGACATGACTGCGCAGCCGGTCGAGCTCCTCGGCAACGTCCATCTTCTGCACCAGGAGCGCTATCTCCTGTTCGAACCGTTCCGGATTTCCCTCGGCGCCAAGCGCGGCCAGCCGCTCCTGCAACTTGGTGCGTATCCGTGCCTGGACGTCCGGCAGCCGCGCTGCGACTTCGTCCGAGATGCCCCGCACCAGGGCGACTCGCGAGGAAAGCATCTGCGCGATCCGTTCGCCCTCGCTCGCGCGCGAGGTCGTGAAGGCGGCGAGCGCCTCCGCGAGTAGGTCCATGGCGGCGGCGGCAAGCGGCGCCGTTTCCCGCTCCGACTCCCGCACGACGCCGGGCCAGCGCAGAAGGTCGACCGCATCGACGCGGCCCACCGCGCCGAGTCGCCGCTGCACGGCGTTTGCGTGCTCGATCAGGCGGTCCAGGAGGACCTCGTCGAGCGCGAGCTCGCGTTCCGCGGCCGCGGCCGGGCGGACATAGAACGACCCGTCAACCTTGCCGCGCCGGGCGACAGCGCTGATGGCGCGGCGGAATTCCGCCTCCGATCCGCGCAGTTCCTCGGGCAGCCGCAGGCTCACCTCGAGATAGCGGTGATTGACGCTCCGGATTTCCCAGGCGAGAAGCCCGGCCGTCGTCGCCCGCTCGACGCGCGCGAAGCCCGTCATGCTTCTCAACATCGGGTTTTCGTCCCTGGGATACCGCACAGGCGGGTGATGTAAGCTCTGCGGCAGTTTAGCAGGGGGCGGCGGCCATCGGCCTGCCGGAACACGCGTGGCAGTCGAGTTCGCCGAGGTCAGCCTGACCGGCGATCGCGAAGACAACCAGGACCGCGCCGCGGTCGCATCGAGCGACGGCGCGGCGCTACTCGTCGTCATGGACGGGATGGGCGGCCACGCCTACGGCGCGCGCGCAGCGGAGACGGCCTGCAAGGTCATGCTCGAGGCGTTTCGTGCCGAGACAAAACCGCTGTTCGATCCGCTCGGCTTCCTGCATCTCGCACTCGGGCGCGCGCATGCGGCGGTCGTCGCGATCGGCAGCAAGCTTGCGATCGATCTCCGCCCGCGCGCGACCTGCGCGGTCTGCCTGGTCCAGCGTCAGGAGGCCTGGTGGGCGCACGTCGGCGACAGCCGCGTCTATCACCTGCGCAGCGGCGCGGTGGTCGCGCGCACACGCGATCACAGCCACGTCGAGCAATTGCTCCGCGATGGCTCGATCAGCGAGGAGGAAGTGCCCGGCCACCCGATGCGCAATTTCGTTGAATGTTGCATCGGCGGCGAGGCGGCACTCCCGGAGATGACGATCTCCCGCCGCCAGCCGCTCGAGGACGGGGACGTGCTCATGGTCTGCACGGACGGGGTCTGGGCGAACCTGAAGGACGCAGAAATCGCCGGTCTCCTGCGTCCTGGCAACGGCAAGTCCAACGGCAGCTCGAAGTCGGCGCTCGAGAAACTCGTCGAACGCGCGATAGCGGCGTCCACGCCGCACAGCGACAATGCATCCGCCGCCAGCCTGGTCTGGCGCCACTGACGGAACCGGAGCACTTCATGCGAAATGGCGGCCGCGCAGCCGATCAGCTGCGACCCGTGCGCTTCACGCGCCGCTACACGGTGCATGCGGAGGGCTCGGTGCTCTGCGAATTCGGGGCGACGCGCGTTCTCTGCACGGCGAGCGTGGAGAACGGCGTTCCGTCCTTCCTGCGCAACAGCGGCAAGGGCTGGCTGACCGCGGAATACGGCATGCTGCCGCGCGCGACGCATACGCGAAGCGCACGCGAGGCGGCGCGCGGCAAGCAGGCGGGCCGCACGCAGGAAATCCAGCGGCTGATCGGGCGGTCGCTCCGTGCCTGCATCGATCTCGGTGCGCTCGGCGAGCGCACCATCACGATCGACTGCGACGTGCTCCAGGCGGATGGCGGCACGCGCACGGCTGCGATCACGGGCGCTTATGTCGCTCTCGCCGACGCGGTGGATACGCTCGTCGAACGGCGCACGCTCGCCGCGAATCCGCTGCATGGCCAGATCGCCGCGGTCTCGGTCGGCATCGTCAAGGGCGAACCGATGCTTGATCTCGAATACTCCGAAGACGTCGAGGCCGAGACGGACATGAATGTGGTGATGAATTCGGGCGGCGCCTTCATCGAGGTGCAGGGAACGGCGGAGGGCCACGCCTTCCGGCGCGAGGAGCTCGACGCGATGCTGAATCTCGCGGCGACGGGCACGGCGCGGCTCTTCGGCCTGCAGCTCGAGGCCCGCCAGGGCTGACAGCGCCGCCCATGCGCCGTGTCGTGCTCGCGACCGGCAATCCCGGCAAGCTCAGGGAAATGCGCGAAATCCTCGCGGGTCACGGGCTCGAGGTCGTAGCGCAATCGGATCTCGGCATCGCACCGCCGGTCGAGGACGGCGAAAGCTTCGTCGCGAACGCGCTCCTGAAGGCGCGGCATGCGGCGGCGATCTCGAGCCTCCCCGCGATCGCCGACGACTCCGGTCTCGAGGTCGATGCGCTCGGCGGGCGGCCGGGGCTGCACACCGCACGCTATGCGGGTCCCGATGCCGACGAGCGCGCGAATAACGACAAGCTGCTCTCGGAACTGGCCGGCATCCCAATCGAGCGGCGCGGTGCACGATATCGCTGCGCAATGGTTCTCGTTCGGAACGCGACGGATCCGGCGCCGGTCGTTGCCGAGGCTTCATGGGAGGGCTGTATCGGATTCGAGCGGCGCGGGACCGGCGGGTTCGGTTACGACCCGCTTTTCATCGTCGCCGGCGGTACCCGCACCGCGGCGGAGATGCCGGACGCGGAAAAGAATCGCGTGAGCCACCGCGGCCAGGCGCTCATCGCGCTTGCGGCAAGGATGCAGGACGATCGGGCTGGTGAAGAGAACAAAGGGGACGTTCCCCTTTAACGAGCCCGCTGTACCTTGGTGCAGCCTTCGCCGTTAAAGGGGAACGTCCCCTTTTTCTCTCAGCGGACGGTCTTGATCATGTCGCCGGGCTTCGGCTCGCCGTCCGGATAAAGCTTGTTGAAGAGCCGGAGCTGCTGCACCGGATACTTCTTGACCTGCGCTTCCTTCGCGAGCGACTCGATCGTCGTGCCCTCGGTCGCGCGCAGCACGTGCAGGCGATACGGCTCGGCAAGCTGGAACTCGTTTCCACGCATGCGGCGGAAGGTGTTTGCGGTCGACAGGAAGAACGGGTCGCCCGAGGGCGTCGTGGTTCCCGCGCGGCTCGCGCCCTTGAAGACCCACATCAGGTTTGCGTAGTAGATGACGACATAGCGCACGTTCGTCGACTGGCCGAAAGGCGACGGATCGCCGTGCACGACGCCGGTCCAGGCCTTGAGACCGTTGATGTCGAGCGTTTCCGTCCGGTCGAGGCGGCGGTTTCCGAGTCCGCGCATCGCGAATTCGCGCGGATCGGTCAGGTCGGCCGGCGGCGACTGAGTCCGGACCTCCATGTAGTGTTCTTTGTTCGGCGCGACCGCGACGATCTTCTCCGGCTCATTGAGGATCTGCCAGCCGCGCGGAAATGCCAGCGTGAACTGCATATCCGAGTGATAGAAGCGGTTTTCGCGGACCATGCCCTGGCGCGCGCTCGAACCGACCGGCAGCCCCTCGATGGCCTGCAGGAAGCCTTGCTGGTTTTCCGTATTGCTGGTTGCCGAAGCCGAGGACCTGCCCGCGGTCGAGATGGCCTGCTGGAGGCGCGTGTCGTTGTCCGGGTGCGAGGCGAACACGCCGTGATACAGGCGCGGCTGGCGGTTCTCGAGACGGGCGCGCTCGCGTTCGAAAGTGTCCTGGTCTTTCAGCGTCGAGATGACCTGGATCAAAGCCTCCGGTTCGTAGCCGGCCTTCGCGAGGTACCGCGCTCCGAGACGGTCGGCTTCGAGCTCCGCTTCGCGGCCGTAGCCGCTGATGATGGCCTGGCCCGCCATGTTCGTGAGGTCCGCGAGCGCCGGCATGCCGGTGAATATCGCCGTCGCCGCGCTCGCGAGGCCGGACAGCATGCCTTTCCGTTGCCTGCTCTTCAGGTGCTCCGCGGTGATATGGCCGATTTCGTGGCCGAGCACGGCCGCGAGTTCCGCCTCGTTCTGGAAGTAGGGCAGGATGCCCCGCGAGATGTAGACGTAGCCGGCCATCGTGGCGAAGGCGTTGACGTCATCCGTGTCGATGATCGTGAACTTCCATTCGAGGTCGGGCATTTCGCTGACCGCAGCGAGCTTCTCGCCGACCCGTTGCACGTATTCCTGGAGTTCGAGGTCCTGGTGCACGCCCATCGCCTGCGTGAACTGGACGTGCAGCTGCTTCGCAGTCTTGACGTCCTTGCTCTCCTTCTGCGGCTTCTCTTCCTTCTCGTTCTCGGCGCCGACGACGGGACCGCCCGCGATCGCGGCGAGTGCCGCGAACGCGACCAGGCTGGCGAGCCTACTGTGAATCATGCGCATGGAACCCCGCACCCCGGTCCCAAGGGTACCGGTCTCGCATTAGACGCAGGGGATTGCCGAAAGTTGGCGGCCGGGAGGCCGCCGGCAGGGACTTATTTCAGGCCGTACTTCTTCCGGAAGCGGTCGACACGGCCGCCGGAGTCCACGATCTTCTGCTTGCCCGTGTAGAAGGGATGGCAGTTCGAGCAGACTTCGACTTCCAGATTGGTGCCGAGGGTCGAGCGCGTCGGGAAGGTGTTCCCGCAGGTGCAGGTCACCGTGATGTCCGTGTATTTCGGGTGAATGCCTTCTTTCATCGCTGCGATTCCCATGGATTCCCGTGCGGCAGTGCAAGGGGGCGCGCAGTCTATATTTAGCGTGCGCGACAGACAAGATGGGCCCGGCACCGCGATTCTTCAAGATCTAAGTTACCGGATTTGCTGAAGTTTTCCGCTTATCCACAAAAACTGTGGATAACTCTGTGGAGCGATGGCCCGGTTTCAATCACCTCATCGACCATTGCTGCATTTATGACGGTTTGCTTAAATTTTGAGCAGGCCACTTTTTGAATATGAAACAATAACTTAGGACCCCCCAGTTAAGGCACCTCGCTAACAAAGCGTCGAAAGTCCCTATCGGGACCGAACCGGGAAGGCGCTGTGTACAACTCGCCGGGCGTGCCGCGCGCATTTTCATCCGGCAGGAAGCCCGCCATGAGGTCATTCAGGAAGCGAAATCCGAGCGCTGTCGGGCGATAGCGGCCTGCCGATTCGGTCATGAGTGCCCGCGAAAGGTATTCCGCAACTTTGGGAAGCACCGCCGAGGAGGGAAGGCCGGTCGCGCATTCGAACTCGAGAAGCGTGTAGCCCTCGTGCAGGCGGAGCGCATTCAGCATGAACTCGAAGGGCAGTTCCGCGGCGGCAACGGCGTGACGCTGCCCGCCCTGGCGGCCGCCACCCCGCAGATACTCGCGAGGCGAGCGCGGCTTCTCGGTGCGGATCACCTGGCCGTTCAAAGTGACCTTTCCATGAGCGCCTGCGCCGATGCCGAGGTAATCCCCGAAGCGCCAGTAGTTCAGGTTGTGTCGGCACTGACGGCCGGGCCTGGCGTAGGCGGAGACCTCGTACTGCTCGAAGCCTTCCGCCGCCAGGAGGTGCTGGCACTCGAGCTGCATCTCGAAGGTCTGCTCGTCATCTGGCAATGACGGCGGCCGATGGAAGAAGGCGGTGCCGGGTTCGAGCGTCAATTGATAGTGCGAAAGGTGCGCGGGCTCCAAGGCAAGCGCCGCCCGCAGATCCGAGATTGCTCCGTCGAGCGATTGTCCCGGTAGTCCGTACATCAAGTCGAGATTGAAATTCCCGATGCCGGCGGCGAGGAGCTCCGCGACCGCGGCGGGAATCTCCCCCGGACCGTGGATCCGGCCGAGTGCCTTGAGCGTCGCGGCATCGAATGACTGCGCGCCCAGCGAAACGCGGTTGATACCCGCTTTCGCGTACCCCGCGAATCGGCCGTGCTCGACGGTGCCGGGATTCGCCTCCATCGTGATCTCCGCGTCCGCCGCGAATGGCAGGCGCGCCGCAAGTCCCTCGATGAGCGTCGCGATCGCTCGCACGCCGAAGAGCGAGGGCGTGCCGCCGCCCAGGAAAACGCTTCCGACGTTTCGTCCACCGGCGATATCGAGATCGCCGTCGAGATCCGCGAGCAGGGCCGCGACATATTCCTCTTCCGGGATGCTTTCCGGGCGGACGTGCGAGTTGAAATCGCAGTAGGGACACTTGCGCACGCACCAGGGCAGGTGCACGTAAATCGCGATGGGTGCGCTCATTTGCACATTCTAGGTGAAGGGTCCCGGCGAGCCTTGATTCCTGCGGTGCAAAATGACAGTCTCCCTCGCGAGAAAACGATGGCCAGCAAGAAATACCAATTGACCAACCTGGCGACCGGCCGCTCGAGCGAGCTCGCGGCGCTTTCCGGTTCGGTCGGCCCGGACGTGCTGGATATCAGCACGCTCCAGAAAGACCACGGCGTCTTCACTTACGACCCGGGTTTCATGGCGACGGCGGCGACCTCGAGCGCCATCACCTACATCGATGGCGACGCGGGCGTGCTGCTCTATCGGGGCTATCCGATCGAACAGCTCGCCCAGCACAGCTCGTTCCTCGAGGTGTCGTACCTGCTCCAGAAGGGCGAGCTGCCGAGCGCGAAGGAGCTTGCCGCGTTCATTCATTCGATCACGCGGCACACGATGCTGAACGAGTGGCTGCTCCGGTTGTACCGCGGCTTCCACCACGACGCGCACCCGATGGCGATGGTCGCAACCATCGTCGCCTCGCTCGCGGCCTTCTACCACGACACGACCGACATCACTGACGACCGGCACCGCGAAATCTTCACGCACCGGATGATCGCGAAGCTGCCGACGATCGCCGCGGCCGCCTACAAGCATGCGCTCGGCCAGCCTTTCATCTACCCGCGGAACGACCTCGATTACACGGCGAACATGCTGCACATGTTCTTCGCGGTCCCCTGCGAGAACTACGAGCTCGATTCCCTGCACTCGGAGGCGCTCGATCTCCTGTTCATCCTTCACGCCGACCACGAGCAGAACGCGAGCACCTCGACCGTTCGGCTCGCGGGCTCCACGGGCTGCAATCCGTACACCGCGATGTCGGCCGGCGTGTCCGCGCTCTGGGGTCCCGCGCACGGCGGCGCGAACGAGGCGGTCGTCGACATGCTCGAGAAGATCGGCGACGCCGCCCATGTCGATGAATTCCTGGCGCGCGTCAAGGACCGGAAGGACGGCGTGCGGCTCATGGGCTTCGGCCACCGCGTGTACAAGAACTTCGACCCGCGCGCGACGATCATCCGCGAGATGTGCCACAAGGTGCTCGGCAAGCTCGGCCAGAGCGACAACCCGCTCTTCGAGCTCGCGCTCCGGCTCGAGGAAGTCGCCCTGAAGGACGACTACTTCATCAGCCGCAAGCTCTATCCGAACGTCGATTTCTACTCGGGCATCATCTATCGCGCGCTCGGAATTCCGCGCGAGATGTTCACCGTGATGTTCGCGATCGCGCGCACCGCGGGCTGGGTCGCGCACTGGTCCGAGATGATCTCGGACCCGGAGATGAAGATCGCGCGGCCGCGCCAGCTCTACACGGGCCCGACGCGCCGGGATTACGTTCCGGTCAAGAAGCGCTAAGAAAATAAAAGGGGACGTTCCCCTTTAACGCGAACGCGCGTTCTCTTTGGCGCGGCTTTTCGTTAAAGGGGAACGTCCCCTTTTATTTTCCGATCAATCCCTCGACCTCGGCGAGCGTCGCGCGGCGCATCGGGCGTCCGTCCACGGGTCCCGGCGGCGCCTGGCGGATGCCGTCGAGCGGAAAGATCGTCGCGTCCACCTCGTGATCGCCGGCCGTGAAGCGCACGGCCGGAAACGCCTCGATCGCGTCGCGCTGCATGCGGAAGCGGCGCTCCGCGAACTCGTGCGGGATGCCGCGGTCGAGGAGCCGCACGGCGACCGTCTCCGGCGTGTCGGCGAACAGGTGCAGGGTGATGTCGTTGTGCGCCGTCGCCGTGCCCGAGAGCAGCGGCCCGACGAGCCGCGGCTCGAATTCCGCGAGCAGGCGCATCGCCTCGAGCGCGGTGCTTCGCATCGACGTCAGTTCGCTCGCGTGGGCCTCGGGCACGAACAGGCGCTGGTGCTCGGCGAGCGCCTCCTCGATCTCGGTGTTCTTCGGCAGCACGGCGAGGTCGGTGACGCCGAAGCGTTCCGCGGCCTTGCGCTTGGCAAAACCGTAATCCTCGTGGCCGTGCTCGATCATGAGCCGCGCGGCCTCGCGCGCAATCGCCTGGCGCATCAGGTCGCCTCGTACGGATCGGCGCGGCATCAGAAGATCGGCTCTTCGTATCTTTGCGGGGGCGTCGAACTCTCCGTCCCATCGCCCGCCATGCCCGCCGGCAGGTGATCGGCGAGGAAGTACTCGAACTCGGCGGGCGCCTCTTCGCTGAAAGCCGAGGCGCCGCCCCCGATCCGCGCGGTCACGACTCCGTCCGGCATCGGCAGCTGGCGCTGCGGCACGCCTGCGAGCGCTTCGCGCATGAAGTAGATCCACATCGGCAGCGCCGTGCGCGCGCCTTCCTCGTCCGGACCGAGTGGCCGTTCCTGGTCGAAACCGACCCAGGCGGTCGCGACGAGATCGGGATTGAAGCCGGAGAACCAGGCGTCGCGGCCGTCGTTGGTCGTTCCGGTCTTGCCGGCGATGTCATTGCGGCCGAGCGCGCGGGCGCGCTGGCCGGTGCCGCGGCGCACGACGTCCTTCAGGAGATCGGTGATGATCCAGGCATTCGCCTCGGTGATCACCTGCGGCGCGAGCTGCTCCGGCAAGGGCGGCGGCAGGCCGCCGCCGACATCGGCAGCGCGCACGGTGCCGGGTGCGCTGTTGCCGGGGGCTGCCGGCAGCCCGTCCGCAGCTGCCGGAGCGGCCGTGCCGCAGTCGACGCAGGCGATCGCGGGACTGGATTCTTCGAGCACCGTGCCGTCGGCGGCAAGAATCCGGTCGATGAGGTGCGGCTTGACGAGCGACCCGCCGTTCGCGAACACGGCGAATCCGTCCGCCATCTCGAGCGGCGTCAATTGCGCGGTGCCGAGCGCGGCGGTCAGGTCGGCCGGGATGTGATCTTTCGGCAGCCCGAAACGCTGGACGTACTCGCGCGTATAGGGGACGCCGATCTGGCGCATGACGCGGATCGTGACGAGGTTGCGCGAGCGCGCGAGCGCATCGCGCAGCCGCGTCGGGCCATAGAAGCGACGGGAATCATTGACCGGACGCCAGTCCTCCTGCTCCGGTTCCTCGCCCTCGACCGCCGCGTCCTCGCGCTGCCCGATGCCGACGACCGGATCCGGCGCCTCGTAGACGACGGGCGCGTCGAGCACGACGGTCGCGGGCGTCAGTCCCGCCTCGAGCGCGGCGGAGTAGATGAACGGCTTGAACGAGGAACCGGGCTGGCGGCGCGCCTGCACCACGCGATTGTACTTGGAAGCCGCGTAATCGAATCCGCCCGACAGCGCGACGACCGAGCCGTCGTGCGGATCGAGCGCGACGATCGCGCCCTGGACTTCGGGCAGTTGCGCGAGCAGGGCGACGCCTTCGCCTGACGGCAGGACGTAGACGATGTCGCCGATCTTCATGACGTCCCGCGGCGATTTCGGCGTCGCGTCGCCGACCTTCGCCCAGCGGATGCCGTCCATCGGCAGGCGGTAACGCAGGCCGCTCCGCGCGACGACGGTGGCCTCGGCCGCGCCGGTCTCGACCACGATCGACGGAATGAGACCGCCGACCACGGGGCGTTGCTCGAGCGCGGCGGCGATGACGTCGTCCGTATCCTGGTCGCCGATCGCGACGCGGCCCACCGGTCCGCGCCAGCCGTGGCGGCGGTCGTATTCGAGCACGGCGCTTCGAAGCGCGACGTCCGCCGCGCGCTGCAGTCGGCTGTCGACCGTCGTGATGACCTGGAATCCTTCGGAGTAGATGCGGTCGCCGAATTTCTCGAAGAGCGCGATCCGTACCATCTCGCCGATGTAGGGCGCGTCGATCTGCACGCGCGGCCCGTGCAGGCCGCGGGCAACCGGCTTGTCCATTGCCGTTTTCCAGGCCGCCTCGTCGAGATAGCCGAGCTCGCGCATGCGGCGAAGCACGTAACTGCGCCGTTCCGTCGCCTGTTCGACGCTCGCGACCGGATTCTGCCGCGACGGCGCCTGGAGAATGCCGGCGAGCAATGCCGCCTCGCTCGCGTCGATCGCCGAAAGCGATTTGCCGAAGTAGGTTTCCGACGCGGCGGCGAAACCGTACGAGCGCTGTCCGAGGAACTGCGTGTTGACGAACAGCGTGAAGATCTCCTGCTTGCTGAGCTCGTTCTCGAGCGAGAGCGCGAGGAAGATCTCGCGGAGCTTCCGGCGGAGCTGCTTTTCTTTCGTGATCAGCGTCGTGCGCACGAGCTGCTGGGTCAGCGTGCTGCCGCCCTGCGAGAGTTCCATCGTGACGGCGGCGACGACCATGGCGCGCGTGACGCCCTGCCAGTCGACACCCGGGTGCTGGAAGAAACGGTCGTCCTCGGCGGCGAGCACGGCCTGTACGACGACCGGCGGAATCTCTTCCCAGGTCACGGGCACGCGCCGCTGCTCACCGAGCTGAGCGAGCAGCCGGCCGTCGCGGCTGTAGACGCGCAATGGCACCTGCAGCCGCACGTCGCGCAGCACCGCGACGTCCGGCAATGTCGGCTTCAGGTAGTAGTAGGTCGCAAGAAAGGCCAGGCCGACCAGGCCCGCGATCGAAACGATGACGGTTGCCGCGATGCGGAGCCGCCTGTTCAGTCGCGTAATCACCGGATCCGATTATGCATAGTAATGTCAGGTACTGCCGGGACCCGGGTCGCCCCCCGGAGACGCCGGGACCGTGACGGGAGACACGGTGCGGGTTCCCGTTCGAGTGCAGCATCGACCGCGGATCCGGCACCGGAAGCCCGTGGGCGAGAAGGTCGCCGGAACCAGCGGTCAGGGCCGGGGGCGGACCCCCCGGCTTCGCCCGTACCGCCCCGAGAATGGGGCGAAATTCGGGCGAATTGCGAGTCGGGTCACGTTCAATTTAACAGTTGCTTGCTATATAGTTGGCCGCTAACTTGACCCAGAATAGCGATTGGCCGCGTAATAGCCTGACCTGAAAAGGAAATTTCTGTGCTCAAGCTGCCTAAGATTTCGCTGGGACCGCGCTACTCGCCGCTGATCGGTCTGGACATCACGACGTCCTCGATCAAGCTGATCGAGCTCGCGCAGTCGGGCGGCCAGTACCGGGTCGAGGCCTACGCGGCCGAGCCGACCCCCCACAACGCCATCAACGAAAAGGCCATCGTCGACGCCGCGGCGGTCGGCGACGCGATCCGCCGGGCGGTCAAGCGCTCGGGCGTGCGTTCCAAGGAATGCGCGGTGGCGATCAGCGGCGACGCGGCGATCACCAAGGCCGTGCAGATGCCGCGGAACCTCTCTGACGCCGACCTCGAGCAGCAGATCGAGATGCAGGCCGACCAGTACATCCCCTTCCCGATGGAGGAGGTCAGCTACGACTTCCAGGTGCTCGGGCCCTCGGAGAAGGACCCGGACATGCGCGACGTGCTCCTCGTCGCCTCGCGCTCGGAGAACGTCGAGCAGCGGGTCGCGGCGGTGAACGCCTCCGGCCTCATCGCCAAGCTCGTCGACGTCGAGGCATTCGCGCTCGAGAACGCCTGCCGGCTCCTGACCCACCAGATGCCGGACGGCGGCATGGACCGCACGATCGCAGTCGTGGACTTCGGCGCGAGCACGACGACCTTCTCGGTGCTCCGCAATCTCGTCGTCGTGTACACGCGCGACTTCGCCTTTGGCGGCCAGCAGCTGACCGAAGAGATCATGCGCACTTACGGCCTCTCGATGGAGGAGGCCGGCCGCGCCAAGAAGGAAGGCGGACTGCCCTCGAACTACCAGCCCGAGGTGCTCGACCCGTTCATCGACGACATGACCCAGCAGGTCAGTCGTTCGCTCCAGTTCTATCTTGCGTCCGGCAGCGGCCGCAGCCAGCCCGAGCAGATCCTGATCTGCGGCGGCTGCGCCAACATTCCGGGCGTCGCGGAAGTGATCGCGAGCCGCGTGGGAATTCCGGCCGAGCGCGGAGATCCGCTCGGCCAGATGAAGATTTCATCGAAAGCCAAGGCACTGGGAGTGACGCGGGACGCGACGGCGCTGCTGCTCGCCTGTGGCCTGGCACTGCGGAGTTTCGACGACGATGCCAAGTATTAACCTACTGCCCTGGCGGCAAGCGCTCCGCCAGCGGCGCCGGAAAGAGTTTCTCATCGGGATCGGGGCGGCGGTCGGCTTCGCCGCGCTCATCACGCTGCTCACGCACTTCTCGGTGAGCTCGATGATCGACTCGCAGAACCGCCGGAACGACCTGCTGAAGGCGGAGATCACCGAACTCGACAAGGCGATCGAGCAGATCCTCGCGCTCGAAACCCAGAAGCAACGGATGATTTCGCGCATGGAAGTCATCGACACGCTCCAGTCGAGCCGGCCGGAAGTCGTGAAGCTCTTCGACCAGATGGTCTCGACGCTGCCCGAAGGCGTGTACCTGACCTCGGTCAAGCAGAGCGGCAAGAAGATCGAGTTCAACGGCGTTGCGCAATCGAGCACGCGTGTCTCCGCGTTCATGCGGAACATCGACTCTTCCGAGTCGCTGTCGGCTCCGGAACTGAAGGTCATCCAGACGGGCCGCGATGCGGGCCCTGGCGCGCAGTTCACGCTGTTCGCATCGCAGCGCCTGGTGGCCGGCGACGACGCGGCGGGGCCCGAGAAACGCAAGACGCGCGTTTCGGAGGCACGCAAATGAACTTCTTCGAACAGCTCCGGCAGCTCGACTTCAAGGATATCGGCCGCTGGCCGTTCCTGTTCCGCGCGCTCGGCATCCTGATCGTGCTCGTGTTCACGACCACCCTGCTGGTCTGGTATTTCGTCTGGGGCGAGAACGGCAACCGGCCGGAACTGCTCAAGGCCCGCGCCGAACAGCAGAGCCTGTGGAACACCTTCGACGAGAAGCAGCGCAAGGCCGCGAACCTCGAGGCCTATCGCCAGCAACTCGCGGAGATCGAACGTACCTTCGGCGCGATGCTTCGCCAGCTCCCCGGCAAGACCGAGGTGCCGTCCCTGCTCGTCGACATCTCGCAGACGGGCCTCGCGGCCGGCCTGCAGGAACGCCTGTTCCAGCCCGGCGGCGAGACCAAGATGGATTTCTACGCGGAGCTGCCGATCAAGATCCAGCTCACCGGCGGATTCCACGAATTCGGCCTGTTCGTGTCGGGCATCGCGGCGTTGCCGCGAATCGTGACGCTGCATGATCTCGAGATCACGCGCGGCGCCCAGCGCGGCACGCGCCGCGGCGGCGCTCCCGCGCCCTCCGACGACCTCACGCTCAACCTCACGGCCAAGACCTACCGCTACCTCGACGAAGACGAGACCGAGGCGGCGCCCGCGGAGGACGACGCCAAGAAGAAGACGAGGCGCGAACGGGAAAAGAAGACATGAGCTACGAACGCATGCGCAAGATCCTCACGGCCGCCGGCATCGCCTGCACGCTCGCGCTCGCCGGATGCTCGGACGGGCTCGACGACCTGCGCGCGGATATCGAGAAAGCGAAGCAACGGCCGGGCGGACGCATCCAGCCGCTGCCGGAAGTGCGGCCTTATGTCAGCCACGAATACCAGATGGCCGACCGCCGCTCGCCTTTCCTCCAGAGCCTCGCCGGAGAGAATCCGACCGGGCCGCGGCCGGACGTGCAGCGCCCGCGCGAATATCTCGAGCAGTTCCCGCTCGACACGCTGAAGATGGTCGGTACGCTCCGTCTCGGCGCCGGCAACTACGGTCTGGTGCAGACCAAAGACGGGCTGATTCACCGCGTGCTGCCGGGCAATCACCTGGGCCAGAGCGATGGCCGCGTGATGTCCGTCAGCGACGCCCGAATAACTCTGATCGAAATTGTTCCGGATGGTCTTGGCGGCTACCTCGAGCGCCCTGCGGCGCTGGCGCTCGCCGACTGATTTTGTGGGAGAAAGTCTGATGGCTGGCAACAACCGTACAACGGTGTCGAAAACGAACGCAGCGCGCGGCTTCGCGTGGCTGATGGGCGGTGCACTGCTCATCCTGGCCGTTGCGTGGTCGCAGCTCGCGCTGGCGCAGAACCCGGTGCGACTGACCGCGGTCGAGGTGCAGCCCATGCAGGGCTCGACCCTGCAGATCAGGCTGCGCACCGACGGCGTCGCGCCCCAGCCCCTGACATTCACGATCGACCGCCCCGCGCGGCTCTCGGTCGACCTGCCTGACGTCGGGCTTGCCCTCGAGAACCGGCGCATCGACGTCGGCGCCGGCGGCGTGGACACGATCGTCGCAGCCGAGGCCACGGGCCGCACGCGGGTCGTGTTCAACCTCGATTCCCTCGTGCCGTACACGGCGGTCGCCGAAGGCGACAGCGTCATCGTGACGCTCGGCAGCGCGGCTGCGGCCGCGCAGGCAGGGGCAGCCGCCGCACCCGCGGCCATGGCGGCCTCCGCAGGCCCGCGCAGCATCACGGGCGTCGATTTCCGCCGTTCGCCGGAAGGCGCCGGCCGCGTCGTGGTCCAGCTTTCGGATCCCGCGACGCCCGCGAGCCTCCGCCAGGAGGGCAACCGCGTGATCGTCGATTTCACCGGCGTCGCGCTCAGCGAAGACCTCATGAAGCGCTACGACGTCGTCGACTTCGCGACGCCCGTGACGATGTTCGACGCGACCCGCGTCGGCGACAGCGCGCGGATCGTCGTGACGGCGACGGGCGACTTCGAGCAGCTCGCCTACCAGACCGACAACCAGTACGTGGTCGAAGTCAGGCAGCGCGCGCGCGTGACGGCTGCGGTCGCGGAAAAGGACAAGGTCTACACGGGCGAGCGCCTCACGCTCAATTTCCAGGACATCGACGTGCGCCCGCTGCTGCAGCTGCTCGCCGACACCAGCGGCCAGAACATCGTGGTATCCGACTCGGTCAAGGGCCGCGTGACGCTCAGGCTCCAGAACGTTCCCTGGGACCAGGCGCTCGACATCGTGCTCCGGACCAAGGGACTCGACATGCGCCGCAAGGACAACGTGATCCTGGTGGCGCCGCAGGCCGAGTTGGCCGCGCACGAAAAGGCGGAACTCGAGGCGGCGAAGGACATCCAGGAACTGGCGCCGCTGCGCACCGAGTTCCTGACAGTCAATTACGCGAAGGCGTCCGAGATCGCGCGACTCGTCAAGTCGACGGGCGGCGGCTCGCTGCTGTCCGACCGCGGCAACGTGACCGTGGACGAGCGCACCAACACGCTCCTCGTCCAGGACACGGCTGAGGCCCTGACGGCCGTGCGCAGCATGGTCGCGACGCTCGACATCCCGGTGCGCCAGGTGCTCATCGAATCGCGCATCGTGATCGTCGCCGACGACTTCAGCCGCGACCTCGGCGTCCGCGCCGGATTTACGCGGGTGTCGGACGACATCAAGGACCTGATGGCGGTCAGCGGCAGCTCGCAGGCGACCGACACGATCATGGGCTCGGCGCTGGACAACCTTGCCGCGAGCGGCCAGCCGTTCCCGGTCGAGGTGCCATTCGGCCCGGCGTTCGACCGCTACAACGTGAACATGCCGGTCGCGAACCCGGCCGGCCGCATCGCGCTGTCGATCCTCGATTTCGACGACTTCCTGATCGACCTCGAACTGTCGGCGGCGCAGAACGAAGGCCGCGGCGAGATCAAGTCGACCCCGCGCGTGATCACCGCGAACCAGCGCGAGGCGATCATCGAGCAGGGCGTCGAGATCCCGTACCAGGAATCGGCGTCCAGCGGCGCGACGACCACCCAGTTCAAGAAGGCGGTGCTGTCGCTCAAGGTGACGCCGCAGATCACGCCGGATGACCGCGTGATCCTCGACCTGACCGTCACGAAAGACAGCGTCGGCCAGCTCGTGCCGAGCGCGACCGGCGGCTTCGTGCCCTCGATCGACACGCGCAACATCCAGACCCAGGTGCTCGTCAAGGACGGCCAGACGGTCGTGCTGGGCGGCATCATGGAGACGGAGCGCCGCGAGTCGGAGAAGAAGGTGCCGGGCCTCGGCGACGTGCCGATCGTCGGCAACCTGTTCAAGACCAAGAGCCGGATCAACAATCGCGATGAACTTCTGATCTTCGTCACGCCGAAGATCCTCCGCGAAGGTTCCGTGATCGAGTGATCCCGGCGGGCCCGGCTTGCGTCCGGACCCGGTTCCAAGCACAGTCACACGGCCGCCTCCGGGCGGCCGTTTTCTTTGGTGCCGGGTCGTAGATTCGTAGTTTATGGCGCACCGTAAACTACGAATCTACGACCCGGCACCGGTAGTTGATGATGCGAAGCGTGTTCCTGGTAGGCCCGATGGGTTCCGGCAAGACCGCGGTCGGCCGGGCGCTCGCCCGCCGTCTCGGGCTGCCGTTCGCCGACAGCGACGCCGAGGTCGAGTCGCGCACGGGCGTCGACATCGCCTACATTTTCGAGCGCGAGGGCGAAGAGGGCTTCCGCATCCGTGAGCGCGACGTGATCGACGCATTGACGAAGACCGCCGGCATCGTGCTCGCGACCGGCGGCGGCGCAATCCTCCTGCCGGTCAACCGCGAGCGGCTTGCATCGCGCGGAACCGTCGTTTTCCTCGACACCACGATCGACCAGCAGCTTCAGCGCACGCGCCGGAGCAAGCATCGCCCGCTGCTCGCGGGCCCGGATCGCCGGGCGGCTCTCGAACATCTGGCCGTCTCGCGTGACCCGCTCTACCGATCGATCGCCTCGATCACGATGCGCACCGACGGGCGCGCGCCGGCCGCTGTCGCCGGCGACATCGCCCGGGCCTTGCAGGGTACCTAGGCATGCAGCGCCTCGAGGTGAAGCTCGGACGCCGCGCCTACCCGATCCTGATCGGGCCGGGCCTGCTCGACTCGCGCGAGCTCCTGTCGGAGCATGCGGGCGCCGCGAAGCTCCTCGTCGTCACCGACGACGTCGTGGGTCCGCTCTGGATGCCGACGCTGGAACGGGGCCTCGCCGGTCGCGGCTTCGAGACCTGCATTTTGCCGGGCGGCGAGGAACAGAAAACCCTCGGCAACGTCGCGCTCATCATCGATGCGCTCGTCGCCGCGCGGCTCAACCGGGACGGCATGGTGCTCGCGCTCGGCGGCGGCGTCATCGGCGACGTCGCCGGATTTGCAGCGGCCTCCTATCAGCGCGGCATTCCGATCGTCCAGCTGCCGACGACGCTCCTCGCGCAGGTCGATTCCTCCGTCGGCGGCAAGACCGGCGTCAATCATCCGGGCGGCAAGAACCTGATCGGCGCGTTTCACCAGCCGTCCGCCGTGATCACCGATACCGACACGCTCTCGACGCTGCCGGACCGCCAGCTTCGCGCCGGCTTCACCGAGATCGTCAAGGCGGCGCTCGTCGCCGATGCGGAGTTCTTCGCCTGGCTCGAGTCGAACGCCCTGCGCCTCCTCGCGCGCGACGCGGGCGCGCTCGAGGAGGCCATCCGCCGTGCCTGCGCGATCAAGGCTGCGATCGTCGCCGAGGACGAACGCGAGCGGGGCCGGCGCGCGCTCCTGAATCTGGGCCACAGCTTCGGCCATGCGATCGAGGCGGGCGCGGGCTATGGCCGCGTGCTGCACGGCGAGGCCGTGGCGGCGGGGCTCGTGCTCGCGGCCGAGCTTTCCGCGCGCATCGGCCGCCTCGCCGGCGCCGATGCGCTTCGCGTGCGCGAACTGCTGCTGTCCGCGGGCCTGCCGGTCGATCCGCCGCGGCTCGGGCGCGCGCGCATGCTCGAACTCATGGGCATGGACAAGAAGGTCAAGGGCGGGGAGCTCCGCCTCGTGCTGCTCGACGGCATCGGCCGGGCGACGGTCACTGCCGACTATCCGCGTGAGGCGCTCGAAGCGCTCCTGGAAGAGCGGGCGGGCGCGTGAGGAAGGGCCCCGATCCGGACCGCGGGCTCGCGCCCTATGCCGCGCTCGAGACGCATTCGCGCGGCCGCCGCCATCCCGAGCCGCCCGCCGACTATCGCGGCGTGTTCCAGCGCGACCGCGACCGCATCATCCATTCGAACGCCTTCCGGCGCCTGGTCTACAAGACACAGGTGTTCATCAATCACGAAGGCGACATGTATCGCACGCGGCTCACGCATTCGATCGAGGTCGCGCAGATCGGCCGTTCGGTCGCGAACGCGCTCGCGCTCTCCGAGCCGCTGATCGAGGCGATCTGCCTGGCCCACGATCTCGGCCACACGCCCTTCGGGCACGCCGGCCAGGACGTGCTGAACGACTGCATGCGCGAGTACGGCGGCTTCGAGCACAACCTCCAGTCGCTTCGGGTGGTGGACGAGCTCGAGGAGCGCTACGCGGAGTTCCGCGGGCTCAATCTCTGCTTCGAGACGCGCGAGGGCATCCTGAAACATTGCTCGCTCGCGAATGCGCGCCAGCTCGGAGAACTCGGGCGGCGCTTCATCGAGCGGACGCAGCCGGGGCTCGAGGCGCAGATCGCCGATCTCGCGGATGCGATCGCCTACAACCACCACGACGTGGACGACGGCCTGCGCTCCGGGCTCGTGACCGTCGAGGAACTGCGGACCGTCGAGCTCTTCGCGCGCCAGCACGACGCGGTTCTCGCGCACTACGGCGAGCTGCCCGGCCGTCGCATGGTGCACGAGATCATCCGGCGGATGATCCACGAGGTCGTGAGCGACCTGATCGAGGAGACCGCGCGCCGCCTGGCCGAAGCGAAACCCGCCGACATCGACGCCGTGCGCGCGCATCCGGGGCCGCTCGCCGGTTTTTCGGAGGCGAGGGACAGGGAGCATCGCCAGATGAAGAAATTCCTCCGCGCGCGGCTTTACCGGCACGAGCGCATGCAGGCCTCGCGCATGGGCGCGGGACAGGTGCTCGAGGAGCTCTTCAGGGGATTCATGGCGGATGTCGCGCGCATGCCTCCCGAGCATCGCGATGCGGCGCTCGTCCTGGAGTCGGCGTCGGGCATGGCCGGCCGCGCGCGGGCCGTCGCCGATTACATCGCCGGCATGACCGACCGCTATGCGTTCCAGGAACATGCGCGTTTGATAGCATGACAGCCGCAAGGGAGGCCGGGTTGGCAAGAGTCGCAGTACCCGCGCGCGAGCGCCTGATTTTCGCGATGGACGTGCCGGCCGCTGACGACGCGCGCCGTCTTGCCGACCGGCTCGGCGATTCCGTTGCTTTCTACAAGCTCGGCCTCGAGCTTTTCATGTCGGGCGGTGCTTTCGAACTCCTCGACTGGATGGTCGGCCGGGGCAAGCGCGTCTTTCTCGATCTCAAGCTATTCGACGTGCCGGCGACCGTCGCCGGGGCCGTGCGCAATCTGCGCAACCGCGGCGTCACGTTCACGACCGTGCACGGCAACCAGGCGATCATGGAAGCGGCGGTCGAGGCCGCGGACGGCGTCGGCATTCTCGCGGTCACCGTGCTGACCAGCCTCGACCGCGGCGATCTCGACGACCTCGGATTCCAGTGCGACGTCGAACAACTCGTGCTGTCGCGCGCGCGGCGCGCGCTCGCCGCGGGTTGCGCGGGCGTCGTATCCTCCGGTCTCGAGGCGAAACTGCTGCGCGCGGGCGTCGACGATCGCCTGATCGTCGTGACGCCGGGCATCCGGCCGGTCGAGAACCGGCCCGCGGACGACCAGAAGCGGGTCGTGGGCGTCGCGGAAGCGTTTTCCAACGGTGCGGATTACATCGTGGTCGGACGGCCGATTCGCGACGCCGCGGATCCGCGCGTGGCGGCGGAGTCGATCCAGGCGACGATCTCAGGGCTGTTCCCCGGGCGATGAGCGCATTGAAGAATGACCGGCTCTTGCGCGCACTCGCGCGGGAGCCCGTGGACCGCACGCCCGTCTGGATCATGCGCCAGGCCGGACGCTACCTGCCCGAGTATCGCGCCACGCGCGCGAAGGCCGGCAGCTTCCTCGCGCTTGCGACCCATCCGGAGCTCGCCTGCGAAGTGACGCTTCAGCCGCTCGCGCGCTTTCCGCTCGATGCGGCCATCCTGTTCTCGGACATCCTGATGATCCCGAAGGCGATGGGCGTCGGTCTTGCCTTCGAGGAGGGCGAGGGGCCGCGCATCGAACGCCCGGTCACGAGTGCCGCCGACATCGACGCCTTGCCCGTGCCGGATCCGGCGAGCGAGCTCCCGTTCGTCATGGACGCGGTCGCGCTCATCCGCCGCGAGCTCGCGGGACGCGCACCACTCATCGGCTTCGCGGGCTCGCCCTGGACGGTCGCAACCTACATGGTCGAAGGCGGCGGCAGCCGCGATTTTCCGAAGACCAAGGCCCTGCTCTACGGCGATCCGAAGGCGCTGCATCGACTGCTTGCCAAGCTCGCGCGCGCGACGACGGAATACCTGAATGCGCAGATTGCCGCGGGCGCGCAGGCCGTGATGATTTTCGACACCTGGGGCGGCGCGCTCTCGACGCCCGCATATCTCGAATTCTCGCTCGCCTACATGGAGCAGATCGCCGCGGATCTCATCCGCGAACGCGAGGGCCGGCAAGTCCCCGTAATCCTTTTCACCAAGGGCGGCGGGGCCTGGCTCGAGCGGATGTCGATGACCGGCGTCGACGCGCTCGGCGTCGACTGGATGACGGAACTCGCGGGCGCGCGGCGCGCGGTCTTCGATCGCGTCGCGCTACAGGGCAATCTCGATCCGGGCGTCCTGTTTGCTCCGCCCGCGGCGATCCGCGCCGAAGTCGCACGCATCCTCGAAAGCTACGGCCGCGGCCCCGGGCACGTCTTCAATCTCGGCCATGGAATACAGCCGGGAGTGGACCCGGACAACGTTGCCGCGATGGTGGCGGCCGTGCAGGAACTCTCGCCTGCCTATCACCGCTAGCTCAAGGGAAAATTAAAGGGGACGTTCCCCTTTGCCTTCGATCCTTCGGGCAAAGGGGAACGTCCCCTTTAATTTTCCCTTGAGCTAAACGGCGCCAGACGCGCGCAATTCGTCCCGCAGCGTCCTCCGCAGGATCTTCCCGACGTTCGTTTTCGGCAGTTCATCGCGGAAGTAGATGAACTTGGGGACCTTGTACGGCGTCAGTTCCTGCTTGCAGAACGAGGTGACCTGTTCCGCCGTCAAGGCGGGATCCTTGCGAACGATGAAGAGGGCGACGACTTCGCCCGATTTCTCGTCCGGCTGCGCGACAGCGGCGACCTCACACACACCGGACATCTGCGCGACGACGCCTTCGATTTCGTTCGGATAGACGTTGAAGCCAGACACCAGAATCATGTCCTTTTTCCGATCTTCTATGAAGGACCGGCCGTGGTCGTCCATGCGGCCGATGTCGCCGGTGCGAAGCCACCCGTCCGGCAGCATCACCTTGGCGGTCTCCTCCGGGCTGTTCCAGTAGCCGCGCATCACCTGCGGACCGCGTATGCAGATCTCTCCAACGGAGCCGATAGGCAACGCGTTGCCGTCATCGTCGCGAATCGATATCTCGGTCGAAGGAATTGGATAGCCGATCGAACCGGTGAACTCGAGCGTGCGCGGCAGGTTTGCCGTGGCAACCGGCGAGGACTCGGTGAGGCCCCAGCCCTGGCAGATGTGTCGCCCGGTAACCTTGCGCCAGCGCTCGGACACCGCCGCCTGCACCGCCATGCCGCCGCCGAGCGCCACCTTGAGCGAGCTGAAGTCGAGCTCGGCGAAACCCGGCGTATTCAGGAGCGCATTGAAGAGCGTGTTGACGCCCGTGATGAACGTGAACTTCACCTTCGACAGTTCCTTGACGAAGCCCGCCATGTCGCGCGGATTCGTGATCAGCACGTTGATTCCGCCGACCCTCGTGAAGACGAGCATGTTCGTCGTGAGCGCGAAGATGTGATAGAGCGGGAGCGCCGTGATGACGGCCGGGTTCCTGAACTCGGAGAGCTCCGGCATGTAAGCAACGACCTGGAGCGTGTTCGCGACCATGTTCCGGTGGGTGAGCACGGCGCCTTTCGAGACGCCGGTCGTGCCGCCGGTGTATTGAAGGAAAGCGATGTCCTCGCCCTGGACGTCGACCGGAGCGAGTTTCAGCCGGGCGCCGCGCGCGAGCACGTCATTGAACCGGACCGCGCCCGGCAGTGAGTACGCCGGCACCATCTTCTTGACGCGCCGGATCACGAAATTGGTGATCGGCCCTTTCGGGAAACCGAGCAGGTCGCCGATACCGGTCAGGACGACGTGCTTGACGGGCGTGGCGGCGATCACCTGCTCGAGCGTCGCGCCGGCATTCTCGAAGATCACGATGACGGTCGCGCCGGAGTCCTTGAGCTGGTGCTCGAGCTCGCGGGCGGTATAGAGGGGATTGACGTTGACGACGGTGCAGCCGGCGCGATGGCTGCCGATGATGGCGATCGGGTATTGCAGGACGTTCGGCATCATCAGGGCGACGCGGTCGCCCTTGCCGAGACCGGCGACCGTCTGGAGCCAGGCGCCGAACTGCCGCGACTTCTCGTCGATGTCGGCGTAGGTCAGCGAGCGACCCATGTTCGAAAACGCCGTCGAGCCCGCATGGGCGCGGCAGGTGTCGTCGTACAGCTGCTTCAGCGAGCGGATCGAATCCGGGTCGATTTCCGCGGGGACATCCGGCGGATAGTCGCGGAGCCAGAACTTCTCCGTGGCCGGGTTCGAATCATTCATTGCTGCAACGCAAAATGGCGCCGATGCTTGCGGCCCGGCAATCGTCCGAATTTGACGCGCCTTTGACTAGGGGCGCAAGAGCGGGGTGAGCTGAACCCAGACGTTGTCGAGGAGGAGCGGCTGCGCCCTCGCATTCGGGTGAATGCCGTCCGGCTGGAAGAACGCCAGGTCGAGCGCGACTTGCTGGTCGACGAGCGCGGCGACGCCGACGCGATATTTCGTCGCCAGGTCGCGATAGATCTGCTGGAAGGAATTCGTGTACTGCGGCCCGTAGTTGGACGGCACGCGGATCGCAAGCAGGAGCACCTCGGCGCCGGCGGCACGGCTTTTCGTGATCAGTAGCGCGAGATTCGCCTGCACGCGCGAAACGGGCAGACCGCGCAGGCCGTCGTTGCCGCCGAGCTCGATGATCACGATGCCGGGCTTGTGGGTTGCGAGCGCGCGATCGAGCCGGGCGACTCCGCCATCGGTCGTCTCGCCGCTGACGCTGGCATTGACGACACGGTGACCGTAACCTTGTTTCTTCAATCGCTGCTGCATGAGGGCGACCCAGCCCTGGCCGGGCGCGAGCCCGTAGCCGGCGGACAGCGAGTCGCCAACCACCAGGATCACCGGCGGGGGTTCGGCGGCCCGCGCAGCCGGGACCGCGGCGATGAGACACAGCACGAGGATTCGAACGACGCGCATGGACAAGAAGACCGTTCTGGAAGCCCGAAGTTTGCGGAAACAGGTTACCAGTCCCGAGGGAATGCTGACCATCCTGGACGACGTCAGCCTCGCGGTCGCATCCGGCGAGACGGTCGCCGTGGTCGGCGCCTCGGGCGCCGGCAAGTCGACCCTGCTGGCACTCCTCGCCGGCCTCGATGAACCGAGCGCGGGCGCCGTCTGGCTGGAGGGCATCGAGCTGTCGGCGCTCGACGAGGACGGCCGCGCGGCGGCCCGTGCGAAACACGTGGGTTTCGTGTTCCAGTCATTTCACCTGATTCCGTCGCTGACCGCCCTCGAGAACGTGATGCTGCCGCTCGAGCTCGCGGGCCGCGCCGATGCGCGCGCCGCCGCGCGGGCGGTGATGCAGCAGGTCGGGCTGGGGCCGCGGCTCGGGCATTACCCGAAGCAGCTTTCCGGCGGCGAACAGCAGCGGGTCGCGATCGCGCGCGCATTCGTCACGCGGCCTGCCGTCCTTTTCGCGGACGAACCGACCGGCAATCTCGATTCCGCGACCGGCGCGCGCGTCATCGAGCTGTTGTTCGACCTCAATGCCGCGAACGGGACGACGCTCGTGCTCGTGACGCACGATCGCGAGATCGCGCGGCGCTGCGGCCGCGTGATCGAGCTGGACGCCGGAAAGCTGGTGCATTAGGAGCCTCTGATTCACTCCCGCATGGGCGCGACCGTGTGCGATATTCGTCCCTGGCAAGGCGCGAGGAGCGATGTGTATCAAGTGATACATGAGCGACGAGCAACGCCGCCAGGGACGAATATCGTCCGGTCCCTGCGGGTTACGCGCGGGCCTTGGCGGAACTCCGTTGCTCGCCTCGCACATAGTCCCTGCTATGGAGCTTCGGCTCGCGCCTTGTCCCGCCAAGGCGCGCGCGTAACGCGCCTCATGCGGGAGTGAATCAGAGGCTCCCTATGCGGGCTCTCCGCTTTGCCCTGCTGGCACTGCTCCGCGACTGGCGTTCGGGTGAGCTCGCCGTGCTCCTCGCGGCGCTCCTCGTCGCGGTCACTGCTCTGACCGGCGTCGGGTTCTTCACCGACCGGATCGGGCAGGCCGTGGAGCAGCGCGCGGCGGAGGTGATCGCGGGCGATCTGCGGCTCCGTTCCGGCCAGGCGCTGTCGCCGGAATACGAACAGCTCGCCGGCGAGCGGGGCATCGCGACGGCGCGGACGATTTCCTTCCCGAGCGTCGTGTTCTTCGGCGGAGATTCGGCGCTTGCGGCGGTGCGGGCCGTCGGTCCCGGCTATCCACTGCGCGGCCGCCTGAAAATCTCCGATGCGCCGTTCCAGCCCGCGCGCGAAACCGACACGCTTCCGGGACGCGGCGAGATCTGGCTCGATTCGCGCCTGCTCGCGCGCCTGGGCGCCCGCATCGGCGACAAGGTCAGCGTCGGCGCCCGCGCCTTCGTCGTGGCCCGGGTGCTGGACTACCGGCCCGACCAGGGTTCGGCCTTCGTCGACCTCGCGCCCTCGCTGCTCATTCCGCTCGCGGACCTCGAATCGACCGAACTGCTCGGCCCCGCGAGCCGCGCGACCTATTCCGTCCTCTTTGCCGGCCGGCCCGCGGCGATCCGCGAGTTCAAGCCGCTCCTGCGCGAGCGCAAGCTGGCGGGGGAACGGCTGGTCGACGTTTCCGAAGAAAGTCCGCAGATCCAGTCCTCGACGCGGCGCGCGGGACGTTTTCTGAATCTCTCCGCGATGATCACGGTGCTGCTCGCAGCCGTCGCGGTCGCCATGGCGGCGCGGCGCTACACCGAGCGCCACCTCGACAGCGTGGCGCTGATGAAATGCATGGGCGCGCCGCAGCGGCTCGTGCTCCAGGTGACGGTCATCGAACTCGTCCTGATCGCGGCGATCGCGGCGATTGCGGGAAGCGTGCTCGGCTTCATCGCCCAGGAGATGCTGACACGGCTGCTCGGGGATCTCGTGCGCGCGGACCTGCCGCCGCCGACGCTTGCGCCCGCCATCCTCGGCGCCGCGACGGCGCTCGCGATCCTGGTCGGGTTCGCGCTGCCCCCGATGCTGCAGTTGAAGCGCGTGCCGCCCGCCCGTGTCCTGCGCCGCAATCTCGAGCCGCCGAAGCTGCGCTACTCGATATCGTACGGACTCGCGGTGGCAACGATCCTCGGCGTGATGTTCTGGCTGGTGCGCGACGCCAAGCTCGTCGGCTACGTCGCCGCGGGCATCGCGGCGACGCTCGCCGTGCTCTACGGTGCGGGTTATCTGCTCGTGCGGCTCGCCGGGCGGCTGCGCGGCGCGGTCGGCGTCGCCTGGCGGTACGGCGTCGCCAATCTGGCGCGCCGCGGGCGCGAAAGCGTCGTGCAGGTGGTCGCCTTCGGCCTGAGCCTGATGGTGCTGCTCCTGCTGGCCGTCGTGCGGAACGACCTTCTCGAGGACTGGCGCGCGAGCCTGCCGGCCGACACGCCGAATTTCTTCATGATCAATATTCCCGCGCTCGATACGCAGGATTTCGTGCAATTCGTCGAGAAACAGGGCCTGCCGACGCCGCAGCTCTTTCCGATGATCCGCGCGCGCCTGACGGCGATCAACGGCGCCTCGGTCGACGACCTGAAGCCCGCGACCGACCGCGGACGCGGCTTCGCCGAGCGCGAGCAGAATCTCTCCTGGGCCGAGACCCCGCAGGTGGACAACAGCATCGTCTCGGGACGCTGGTGGACGGAAACGGATCGCGGCAAGGCATTCGTTTCGGTCGCGACCGACTACGAAGAGGAGCTCGGGCTCAAGCTCGGCGACAGGCTTCGTTTTGACATCGCGGGCGAGACCGTCGAAGCGGAGGTCCTGAGCTTCCGCGAGGTGGAGTGGGACAGCTTCCGGCCGAATTTCTTCCTCGTGTTCAATCCGGGCACGCTCGACGGACTCGCCGGCACCTGGCTCACGAGCATGAAACTCGACGGCGAGCAACGCGCCATGCTCGTGGATCTCGTGCGGCGGTTCCCGTCGGTGTCCGTGTTCGACATTGAAGCCATCCTGACCCAGGTGCGGGACGTCATCGACCGCGCATCGCTTGCCGTGCAGTACGTCTTCCTGTTCACGCTCGCGGCGGGCATCACGGTGCTGCTCGCCGCGATCCAGTCGACGCGCGACGAGCGGCGCTACGAGAGCGCGATGCTGCGCACGCTCGGCGCGCGGCGGCGGGTCGTGCTCGCGGGCGTCGCTTCCGAGTTCACGGCGCTCGGGATGCTGTCAGGCGTGCTCGCCGCGGTCGGCGCGACGGTCGCGGGCTGGGTGCTCGCGAAGGAAGTCTTCGACCTCAGCTATTCGATCAATCCCTGGGTCTGGGCGATCGGACTTGCGGCAGGCGCGATCATCGTCGGCGGGGCGGGGACGCTCGCGGCGCGAAACGTGATCAATCACCCGCCGATCAATATCCTGCGGGAACGCTGATCATCAGACCGGCAATTCAGGTATTGCAGAGAAGCGATATCTTGCGGCCAGCCAGGTCCGCCTCTTGCGCCGTCGTCGCATCCACCAGCTGTTGTTTGGCGTTCGCGCACTCCTCGGCGTCCTTGCGGGCCTCGTTACCCACCGCCTGCACGGCCGCCTGGTTGGCCTTGTCGCAGTAACTGGCAGACACCCTCCGGATGTTGGCCGTGTCACCGGACTTCTCCACCGAGACGCAGTCGCCGGAGCGGATCTCGCGCTGGTCGCTCACGACCTGGACGATCTGGCCAGCTCCAACCTCGACCTGATAGAGCATGCCCTTCTGGCTTCCCTGGGCAGCACCGGCGATGGCTCCTCCTGCCGCCGCTCCGACGAGGGTATTCCGTGCCTTCTTGCTGGACGACTTGCCGCCCGCGGAGGCGAGGCCGAGCGCGCCTCCGACCACTGCGCCGCTTGGCACTGCGCCGGACTTCAGGTCCACTTCGCTAAGTCCAGTCACCTTGCCGTATTGAATTGTGACGCTCTGCCCCGCCTTCTGAGCCAGGGCCGGGCCCAGGGCCACGCTGAACAGCAGCAATGTCGCCGCCAAGCAAGCTGAGATGCGCATTTAAAATCTCCTTCAAAGAGAGCCAGGTCCCTTAATTGGTGAATTCGACAACCGCTGATTCCAGGTCGTACATCGCTCCGACGATCTTGATCGCAGACGAGGATTCGAGCTCGGCCAGCACGCTGCTGCGGCGCCGGATTTCGGCCATCGTGAGCTCGACGTTCTTGCGCGCCACGGCATCCACGAAGCCGTAGTTCTTCGCCGAACGTTCGCCCTCATAGTCCGATGCGGCGACGGCAGGCCTTATCTTGGCAAGCAGCCCCGTGAGATTTCCGAGTTGCACGTTGTCGATCGCGCCCTTGATCGCGCCGCACGCCGTGTGCCCCATCACCAGCACCACCTTTGCACCGGCCACCTTGCACGCAAACTCCATGCTTCCGATGATGTCGTCGTTGGCGATGTTGCCGGCGACGCGTGCGTTGAAGCAGTTGCCAATACCGAGATCCATGATCGTCTCGGCGGGCGCGCGGGAGTCGATGCAGCTCAGGATCACGGCTGCGGGATACTGACCCTTTGCACTGGCTCTTTGCTGGGCGAGGAAATCGTGCGGCGACTCCTTGCCTTGGCGAAAGCGCTCGTTGCCTTTCTTCATGAGCGCAATGATTTCATCGGGTGTCAATGCGTCGCGCTGCTCCTTCGTGAGCAAGACGCCGAATGCGGGGCCCGAAAAAACGGCCAGCCCCGCGCCCAGGGCGGTCGTCGTGGCCGCGACACCGGTCAGCTTGAGGAAAATCCGGCGATCCATCCGCCCATGGGTTCGCATAGGGCCTCCTGCGATTTCCCGTCAGGGGTGTGAATGCGCACATTATATTATCGAGAATTCGTCTGCCTGCTCCATTTGGACTATGCTTTTCGGGACTCCGGACCCAAGCAGACTCACGCGCGAGGTGGCAAATGAACAGCAACTATCTGTCTTCCGGCAGCAGGCGATCGGGCATTTGGCCGCGCTCGCTGCATTTCCTGGCCGTTGGAATCGGTGCAGTGCTCCTGATGCTCGGAAGCCCGGTGCTCCGGGCCGACGAGTACGACGATTCGATCAAGGTTTTCAAGGAGGCGGGCCAGAGCGGCGAGTTCTTCAAGACGAGCTATGGTTATGCCGTTTTCCCCAAAATAGGCAAAGCTGGCGTTGGAATCGGTGGCGCACACGGCAAGGGCCGTGTGTATGCGGGCGGGAAGCACGTCGGCGACACCTCGATGACGCAGGTTACCGCGGGCTTTCAGTTGGGAGGCCAGGCATTCAGCCAGATCATCTTTTTCGAGGACAAGCGTGCGTTCGACGAGTTCACCGGCGGCAACTTCGAGTTCGGCGCGCAAGCGACCGCGGTTGCAATCACGGCCGGCGCCTCGGCCGGCACAGGCACGACCGGCACGTCCGCCGGTGCCAGCGGCGGCAAGAATGATGCCTCAACCGTCGGCAAGTACTACAAGGGCATGGCAGTCTTCACGGTCGCCAAGGGCGGCCTGATGTACGAAGCGACGGTCGGCGGCCAAAAGTTCAAGTACAAACCCTTGTAATGGGCGAAAGCGCGGTGCGGAATCCGCGCGTGAACCAAATGTCGTCGGCGGCTCTGGGTTCGACGGGTCGCATTGTCTCGGCTTGGGTTGCCGCTGCGTCGCTGTGGGCATCCCTCGCGACGGCAGCCGAGACCGACCGCGTTGCGTTGGCCATCAGCGCAGAACTCGATGCGCTGATGAATCCCGAGGTGACGACCGTCCAGGGCGCGACGATTGCCTTCGGCGACTACCTGCGGGAGTTCTATTTGCGCCGCGAGTTTCGGGCGGTCTGGACCAGCGCTGCGCCACGGCAGCAACTACTGAAGGCGCTCGCCGACAGTTACGACGATGGGCTCGACCCCGCCGACTATCACCTTCCGTTGCTGCGCCAGCTTGCGGCCAAGGTCACCGCGCCCGATGCAACCGATACCTTGAAGGCCCAATACGACATCCTGCTGACCGAAGCGCTGCTGCGTGTCGGTTATCACCTTTCCTTCGGCAAGGTGGATCCGGAGACATTTGATGCGCAATGGAACTACGGGCGCACGCTTCCGCGCAGCGATGTCGCACGCGAAATCGAGGACGCCATCGCCTCGGCCACAGTCTACGATCGCGTGGCTGCGCTGAAACCCACGCATCAGCTGTACACACGGCTCAAGCGGGAGCTCGCCCGGTTTCGAGCCGGGGAAAAGGAGGGCGGATGGACAGCGGTTCCGGCGGGCCCTGCGCTCAAGCCGGGTGTCAGTGACGCGCGGGTTCCGGCATTGCGGTCACGGCTGGTTCGCGGTGGCGACCTTCCGGAATCTCCTGTCGGCGAACCGCTGGTGTACGACGTCGCTCTCACGGCGGCGGTCAAGTTGTACCAGCAACGCTACGGCCTCGAACCCGATGGCGTGGTCGGCGAGGGAACAGTTGCCGAACTGAACGTGCCGGTCGCGGAGCGCATCACCCAGCTGCGCGTCAACCTGGATCGAGGTCGAGTCCTGCTGCACGACCTGCCCGACCAATTCCTCGTCGTGAACATCGCCGGGTACAAGCTCTACCTGGTCAAAGGCCAGCAGGTCGCGTGGAGTACGCGGGTGCAGGTGGGAAAGAGCTACCGACGCACGCCGCTATTTCGTTCCGAGATCTCCTACCTCGTTTTCAATCCCACGTGGACGGTCCCGCCCGGAATCATCAAAGCGGACATCCTTCCTGCTGCGCGACAGGACCCGCGCGCTATTACCCGCAAGGGCCTGAAAGTCCTGGACGCCAACGGCCGCGAGATCGATCCGGCAACCATCGACTGGTCGCGGTTCCAGAGCGGCCACATACCGTACACGCTGCGCCAGGATCCCGGACCGTCCAATGCGCTTGGCCGGGTCAAGCTCATGTTCCCCAATCCATACCTGGTGTATCTGCATGACACGCCCTCGCAAACCCTCTTTGATCGTGCCGATCGCGCGTTCAGTTCGGGGTGCGTGCGCGTCGAGCGCGCGCTGGAGCTGGCGGAGCGGTTGCTCAACGATGCACAGCGCTGGAATCAGGACTCGATCGCGCGGGTGATCGCCTCCGGGCAATTGCAGAATGTGACGTTGAAACAGCGGATTCCGGTGCTGCTCGTTTATTGGACTTCCTGGGTGGACTCGGAAGGCATCACCAACTTCCGCCGGGATGTCTACGGCCAGGACGCCAAGTGGGCCGAAGGCCTGAATGCTCCGTTTGCCATCCGGGCACGGCCGTTGTTTACCGCCCGGTCTCGACCATCCGTCGCACTACGGTAGTGGGACATGACGCCGCCGTCGAAGCCAGTCAAACGGATCTTGATGGTCGGCTCCTACGTCGTAGTTGCCGCCCTCGCTGCACTGGTTGCGTGGCACCTGACCAGGCAATGGGATCCTGGATATTCGACCCCGGCGAGGGCCGATTTTCCGCGGCGACTCGCCGCTGAAGCCGGCGGTGGCAAGCGACCGTACGGATTTTTCTATGCCACGACTCGCCCGCGCGAGGACTTGCTCGATCCGGCATCCAAACGACGATCGGATGACCTGAGTCTCGGATCATTCAAGGCGGGCATCTCGCCTGCGCTTGCCGTCGGGCCGCGCGCCTGGGAAGACGCCGATCTGCTGCAGGTCCTGCCGCCCGAGGAAATTGAAGCCGGCGAGTTCTTTGGGCGATTGCGGTCGGCGATGCTTCAATCGCCGCATCGATCCGTATTGATCGTTGTCTGGGGATGGAAGGAGAGATGGCTTTCGGCGGCCGCCAAGACCGCATACGTCGCCTACATGCTCGACATCGACACGCCCGTCGTAGTTTTCGACTGGCCCGCCAACCAGGGCACCAATGCACGTGGTTACCTTGCGGCACGCAAGGAGGCGCAAATGAGCGGCCCGGCCCTGGGGCGTCTCGTCGAACGTGTGACACAGGAGGTACGGCCCGAAAACCTGTGGCTGGTCGCGCTGAGCATGGGCGGCCAGGTGGTCTGTGACAGCTTCGATTACATGGCCACCCGGGGCAATCTCATCGATCCGGACAAGGAGATCGCCCACGTAGTGCTCGCGGCCCCGGATGTACCAAAGGACGAATTTGACCGGCAATTCGCGGAACAGATCAGCCGGCTGTCGAGGCACGTGACGGTATATGTGAGCTCAACCGATCAGGCGCTGCTCCTCAGCCAATGGATCAACCGCGGATCTCGTCTCGGGCGATCCCCGATGGCACTGGCCGATGCTGGCGAATCGCAGTTTGCGCAGGCTGAACGCCTCCTGGCGCTGGAAGCCGAGGGCAGCCGGGAGATCGACGTGGTCGACGTGACGCCCATCAATCGGCACCGCAATCGCCACCATTTCCTGACCGACGATCCGGAGTTTCTCGATGAGCTCTACCTTCGGTTGCTCCGCCCGGACGAACCGACCAATCGGCGCTTGTACCCCCTGGGTACCGATGCCGGCGTAGCCTCCTGGATCCTGTGGGATCAGTGACGGCTGCGGCACAATGCGAATGACGACATGGCCGTTTCTCGTTCCGCTCGCCGGGCTGAGCGTCCTTGGGGCGTCTTTCCTGGTTCAACCAGGCGCGATGCTGCTGCTGCTATCCGGCGTGGCATTGCTGGGTTCGGTCGTCAGCGCAGTGCATCATGCCGAGGTCGTCGCGCACCGCGTAGGTGAGCCATTCGGCACACTTATACTTGCGCTGGCCGTTACTATCATCGAAGCCGCCCTGGTTCTGTCCATGATGCTGGCGGACGGCGAGTTCAGCGCTACCGTCGCCCGCGATGCCATCTATTCGGCGGTCATGATCATCTGCAACGGCGTGGTCGGCCTGTGCCTGCTAGTCGGGGGCCTCCGTCACGTGGAGCAGGCCTTTCGTATCGAAGGCACAGGATCGGGCCTCGCGGCACTCGCTGCCCTGTGCACCTTAGTGCTCGTGGCGCCCACGCTCACGGTGAGCGCGCCGGATGGGGCATATACGACCTCTCAGCTCGTTTTCGCTGCGATCTCATCCCTGGCGCTATGGCTCGTCTTCATCTTCATACAGACAGTACGACATCGAGACTACTTTCTCTCGGCCGAATCGCCGGAGGATGCGGTGATTCATGCCGCACCGCCGGGAGTTCGTCAGACGTGGGCAAGCTTTGCCTTGCTGCTGGTTTCACTCGTCGGAGTCGTGGGTCTCGCGAAGGTGCTTTCGCCGAGCATCGAGCGAGCCGTGATCGCCGCTGACGCGCCGGTCGCAATCGTCGGCATTCTGATCGCGATGATCGTGCTGCTGCCGGAAACGGGAGCCGCGCTGAGGGCTGCGCACGCCAACCGGCTGCAATCGAGCCTGAACCTGGCAATCGGCTCAGCGATGGCCTGCATTGGCCTTACCGTCCCGGTCGTGGTCGTCGCGGCCGTGGTACTCGATCTGCCTCTGATCCTCGGCCTTGGGTCGATGGAGATCGCGCTGCTGGCTCTGACGTTTGTCGTCGGTGCAATCACGTTGGGATCCGGGCGGACCAACATGATGCAGGGCGCGATTCACCTGATCATCTTTGCGGCATTCCTGTTTCTCACGCTCGTGCCATAGTCATTGCCGGTTGCCTTGGGCAACCAAACTGTTTCGGTTTGGTTACGGCGGCTATCCGCCGCAGGCCCGGATTAGCCTTTTGTGGTGCGGTGCCACTTTTCTCTCTAGAATGTCCGGGAAAAGCTGCTGGGGCGCAGCGCTCATCGGCGCGTGATGCAAAATCGCTCCGAATCAAGGAAGGTCGAAAATGAAGATCGTCCGCGTCTCATTGGCGAACGGTTCCATTTCAACAATGCCTGAAGGAACTGTCATGAGGCGTATTGCATTGTGGGCTGCCTTGTCGGGATGTCTGGCCGCGCTGACCATGGCCGGCTGCCAGCGTGAATCCGCCACAGACGCCGCTCCTCCCGAGGCTCCTGACGCCCAGCAGCCGAGAGCCACGGATATTCGATCGGATCCGCTCAGGCAGGCGTATTTCGGCGAGCTGCATCTGCACACCGCCTATTCGCTGGATGCCTACATCTTCGGGAACGAGATGAACGACCCGTTCGTCGCGTACCGCTTCGCGCAGGGCGAGGAAATTACGCTGCCCAACGCCGTCAAGAAGCGCATCCGCAAGCCGCTGGACTTCGCCGCGGTTACCGACCATGCCGAGGCTCTGGGCGAATACGAGCTGTGCACCGATACTTCCAGCGCGCAGTACAACTCCCCGGTCTGCACCGGCATCCGCGGCGGTGACTTGCGGCCGTTTGGCGCCATCTTTGCCGGCCTCGCGAAGACACCGGCCAATCGGCTGGTCGCCCTTTGCGGCGAGGACGGCAAGCTGTGTCGCGATGCCATCGCATCGCCGTGGAAGCGGACACAGCAGGCGGCTGCACAGAACTATAAGCCGGGAAAGTTCACCACTTTCGTGGCGTGGGAGTTCTCGGCCAATGCGCCAGAAGGCAAGTTCGGCATGATGCATCGCAACGTGATCTTCCGGAGCGATAAGGTCCCGCATCCGTTCTCGGCCTTTGATGGTACCGGAGAGGACCTGCACACCTACCTTGAGAAGAACTGCACCGGCGACTGCAAGGTCCTGACGATTCCGCACAACCCCAACTACTACTGGGGGCGTCTGTACTGGGGCAAGAACTCGGACGGTACGGAGTGGACGCAGGAAGGCTTGGAGCGACGCGCGCGCATGGACAGCCTGGTCGAGATCATGCAGATCAAGGGCAACTCCGAGTGCCAAACCGGGATCGGCACGACCGATGAGGAATGCAACTTCGAAACGGTGTTCCAGGAATGCAAGCGGGGGCAACAGGGCGGTTGCAACAACGAGGATGCATTCGTTCGCACCGGCCTCAAGAAGGGCCTGCAGGTGGAAGCCGAGCGCGGGGTTAACCCGTTCAAGCACGGCATCATCGGTGCGACCGACAGCCACAACGGCACCCCCAGCGACACTGCGGAGGACGATTTCGCTGGGCACGCGGCCAATAACGACGGCACGCCAGAGCTTCGGCTGGGATTGAAGCCCAACCCCATGGCCGTAGCCTTGGGCTTGAGCGAGGATCCCACGAAGCTCTACAACCCCGGGGCGATCGCCGGCGTCTGGGCTGAGGCCAATACGCGCGAGGCGATCTGGGATGCGCTGCAGCGCAAGGAGACCTTCGGCACCAGCGGCACCCGCACCAAGATCCGGCTGATGGGAGGCTTCGACTTTCCGACCGACCTCGGCGGCCGCCCGGACTGGGTGAAAGTCGGGTACGAAACCGGTGTGCCGCAAGGCGGCGACCTGAAGGCCGCGCCTGCCGGCAAGGCACCCACCTTCGTCGCTTGGGCGCAGCGTGATCCGGATAGCGCGCCGCTCGCCCGCCTGCAGATCATCAAGGGCTGGACCGACGGCAGGCAGACCCGCGAGATGACCTACGACGTGGCCTGCTCGGATGGTGGAAAGCCCGACAGCAAGAGCCACCGCTGCCCGGACAACGGCGCCACTGTGAACCTCGACGACTGTTCCATCAGCACCGACAAGGGCGCTTCGGAATTGGTTGCCACCTGGAGCGACCCGGACTTCAAGCCCGGCGAGCGGGCGTTCTACTATGCGCGCGTCCTTGAGAACCCGGTCTGTCGCTGGAGCATGTACGACGCCAGGAACGCAGGGGTGGCATACCTGAAAGAGCTGCCCAAGACGGTCAAGGAGCGGGCCTGGTCGTCCCCGATCTGGTACACGCCACAATAAGAGCCGCACTGATTCCTTGCGATAAGAACCCAGTGTCCGCTTCTTTATTCGGGCGTCCTAGTCAAGGGTAGAATTCCGTATCGAGTCGGATCTATCAGTAACATCTTTGCGTGGGTCACGCTTCTTCTTGAGTAACCCCGGAGGATCGTGAAAATGAAATTCTTACGCTTGCTGGCGCTTGTAGCCGCCGCGATTGTCGCTGCCGGAGCCCTCGCGCAGGACAAGCCGGCCGACAACACGCAGATTCTGCTGGAGAAGGTGCGCGCCGACAAAAGGCTCCTGGTTGCCACCAACATGAAGCTGACCGACGAGGAGGCCAAGGGATTCTGGCCGGTTTACGATGCCTACCAGCAGGATCTGCAGCAGATCAACAGCCGGCTCGAAAAGGCGATCAAGAAATACGCCGACGTCTACGGACAGGGCTCAGTGCCCGACGATACGGCGAAGCAGCTGCTCGACGAGGCACTCGCGATCGAGGATGCCGAAGTCCAGCTGAAGCGCTCGTACGTGCCGAAGCTCGAGAAAGTGCTGGCGATGTCGAAAGTTGCGCGCTACCTGCAGATCGAGACCAAGATACGCTCGGCAATCAAGAACGAGTTGGCCGCCGGCATTCCCCTGGTTAAGTGATCGGGGTGTCCGTGAGCCGCGCGCTTGAAGGGAATTTCGTGACGTAATCCGGAGCAACATCAACGGAGGTGGTCGCATGAATCGTTCAATCTGGGCTGCGACCGCAGGCATGGCGCTTTGTGGAAGCGCCAACGCGGACACGCCGGGAACATCGGTCAATGACGATGCATCGGAGGCCGTGCGCCTCGCGCAGGCGCCACAGCCTGCCCCTGAGGGCCAACCTCCCCCGCCTACGCCCGAGCAACGCGTGGCGATGCTCAAGCAGTGGCTGCAGGCGAGTCAGGCGCAACTGCGCACGTACGAATGGGTGGAAACCACCGTGATCACCAAGGGCGGGGAGGAGAAATCCCGCAAGCAGAACACGGTTTACTATGGTGCGGACGGGAAGCTGCAGAAGGTGCCGGTTGCGGGCGGCTCCGAAGGGAAATCGGGCGGGCCACCGGGCAGACTGCTGAAGAAAGCCGCCGAAAACAAGAAGGAAGAAATGGCGGAGTACATGGAGCAGGCGGCCGCGCTCATGCACTCCTATGTGCCCCCCGATCCGAACCGGATCCAGCAGGCGGTCAACAACGGCAAGTTGTCGGTCACCCCGGGCCAACGCGTGCGACTCGACTTCCGCGACTATCTCAAGAGTGGTGATCTTCTCAGCATCGAAATCGAGGCGCCGACCAATCGGCTGATTGGAATGGCCGTAACCAGCTATCTGGATACCCCGAAGGACGAGGTCCGGATGAAAATCGGGATGGGCGTGCTGCCCGACGGGACCCTGTATACGAGCCGGACAACGCTCGACGCGGTTGCGAAAGGAGTCGCCGTAACGATCGAGAACACAGGGCACCGTCACAAGGGCGGGTGATCCGGCGGCGGCCAGAGGAGCAGACATGAGCCATGGACGGAAATCGCTGTTCGTCGTGCTCGCCATTGCACTGCTGCTGCCCGCATGCGCCAAGGAACCCGCAGATCGTGATGAGAGCGAATCGGCGGCCGACCAGGCGAAGCCTCCGCCGGAGGCGCGCGCGTTGCTGATGGAGATGGCGACGTTTCTGGCGGGACTGGACGCGTTCAGCGCGAAGATGCACGGCGGCTACGATGTCGTGCAGGAGAGCGGACAGAAGATCGAGTTCCTTGAAAACCGGGAGGTCACGCTGAAGAGGCCCGACCATCTGCGCGTTGAAGAAAAGAGCGCGGACGGGCGTGGCCAATCGGTCACATTCGACGGCTCGAAGATGACGATTTGGGACGGGGAAGTCGGGGTCTACGCTCAAGCCGATCAGCCGGGCTCCGTCGACGATGCCATTGTCTACTTTGTGCGCGACCTGCAGATGCGGTTGCCGCTTGCGCCGCTGCTCTCCACGCGCTTCCCGGCCGAGCTCGAGCGCCGCCTGCAATCGGTCGACTACGTCGAGCGGACAGACGTATTGGGTGAGCCGGCGCATCACATCGCGGGACGCACCAAAGCAATGGATTTCCAGGTCTGGATCGCAGACGACGAGCGTCCGTTTCCGTTGCGAATCGTGTTGACGTACCCCGACGTGGGCCGGCCGCAATACTGGGCGCAGTTTTCGGATTGGAATCTGCGGCCGAAGGTAAGCGACAAGACTTTCGCATTCGAGGCGCCGCAGGATGCGCGCCAGATTGCGTTCGAGGTACAGATCCCGACGTTGGCCGGCGCCGCGCCGCCCGTCGATGCGACGGTAGAGGATGCTGAACCATGACTGCAAAACCCTGGATTAAGGCCATTTCGCTCGTCGCGGCTGTGGTGGTGGTTCTGCTGCAGTTTCAGGATGCTACGGCACAGCGCCGGCCGAGCGGCTCAGCCAGCGCTTCGGCGCGCGGCAGTGCCAGCGCGTCGGCGCATAGCGGAAGCGGTTTCTCCCGTCAGGGTGCGGCCTCGGGCGGTAACTTTTCCGGCGCCAGCGCCAGCGCGCAAAGTCGCGCCGCGACCGCGCAGGGCGGCGCAGCCAGCGCCCAGCAGTCGCAACAGGCGGCGACGGCGAGTGCTCAGCAATCGCGTCAGGCAGCGGCCTCGGGCGCCCAGCAGTCGCAACAGGCGGCGACGGCGAGTGCTCAGCAATCGCGTCAGGCAGCGGCCTCGGGCGCACAGAGCACCTCGTCCGCCAATCAGCAGGCGCGGCAGAGCACGGCGACGACCACGACGTCCGCCAACCAGCAGTCGCGGCAGACCACGGCGACGACCACGACGTCCGCCAACCAGCAGTCGCGGCAGACCACGGCGACGGGCGCACAGAGCACCGCCACCGCGAATCAGCAAACGCGTCAGCAGAGCTCATCGAATAATCAACAGTCACGCCAGGCGACGGCCACTCAAAATGCGGAAACCTATTCAAACGCATACACCTCGGGCGGAGGCGCTTACTACTATCCGCCTCCGCCACCTCCTCCCTACGGTGGCTACTACTACGAGGACAATAATGACGAAGCGGCCGCGCTCGTCACTGGATTGGTTGTGGGTGCCGCGGTAGGCAGCGCGGCCGCCTCGTCCAAGCAGCAGGCCGCTGCTCCGGCTCCTGCACCGACCACCACCGTCGTCAATACGGCGCCACCGCCTGCAGCACCTCCGCCACCGGGCGCTTCGCTGCCGTGCAATCCGAATGTCGTCAACAAGAACGGCGTGACGTACTACCAGTGCGGCCAGACGTACTACATGCAGGCATATGGCAGCGGCGGGCCAATCTACATGCCGGTTCCGCCGCCCTGAGTCAATGCATGGAGACGGCACGATGAATCCCACGATTGTCGGCATGATCGTGTTTGCATGTACGTTTGGAGGAGCACTTCTCGGGTTCTGGTTGCGGGAGAGAAGGAAACATCAACTCGACCTCGAATCCACCGAGACGATTAGACACTCCATTGGGGTGGTCGCCACGATGACCGCGCTGATTCTTGGCCTCGTCACCGCCTCCGCCAAGAGTTCCTTTGATGAAGTGACTTTCGCGGTGGAATCTAGCGCCAGGGATATCCTCACGCTCGACCGCTTCCTTGCCCGCTACGGCCCCGAAACCAGCGAGCTTCGCGCCGACATTAAAGACGCTGTTGCACGCCGAATCGACATGATCTGGCCGCAGGGCTCGTCACGGCCCGCGCAACTCGATCCGTCGAAGCTCTCGTCGGATACCGAAGGACTTGCGGAGCGAATTCGGGCTCTGACCCCGCGCGATGACTCTCAGCAATGGCTTCAGGCCCGTGCGGGGGAAGTTGGCGAAGAGTTGCTGGAAGCCAGGTGGCTGGCGTCCGCCTACAGTCAAGCGTCCGTCTCAGCGATTTTTCTTATGGTCTTACTGTTCTGGCTGACGATCACGTTCGTAAGCTACGGCTTGGTGGCCGCGCGAAATTCAACCGTCGTCACGGTCCTCTTCTTGTGCGCCGTATCGGCTGGCAGCGCCCTGTTTCTAATATTTGAGATGGATGAACCGTTCGGAGGCTTGCTCAGGGTCTCCGCAGACCCACTGCACTTTGCACTCGCACACCTCAACCAATAACGGACATGACCCGCTTGAAACAAGCTTGGGAAGTCAAGGCGAGTGCCAGATGGGTGACGTCCACGCGCGTGCTCCGAATGCCTACTGGGACGTGGAATATCGCGAAGTCGTGCTCTGTTTCAAATTTATGACCGCGTTTCTGACGATCGCCGATCGGCCGCGGGTGGCCGCTGCCATCAAACGCTTCCACACTCGGGACCTGGCGCCCGCGTTTCCTCAGGCACGCAGCAATCAACGCAAGTCGTCTCATCGGCCACTGATCTGCAGCGGCGCCTCCCCGAAGCGTTCCATCCTGCCGCCGCGCGCATAGCCCTCGACGCGGATCTCGTATCGGCCGTCCGGCAGCATCGAGGTGTTGAACGACAGGCGCAGGTCGTCGTTCGAGTCGCGCACCATCTGATCCGCGTGCACCAGCAGCGTTCCATCGTCCCGCACCAGGCTCACGCGGAAGCGCGCATATTGCTTGGTGCGCGCATTGATCCGCAGATCGATGCGTTGCGGGAAACCGCCGCCGTCGAACGAAACGAGCCGGGGCGAGCGCAGGTCGATGCGCACGGACCGGTTCGAGGACGGCGCCTGCAGGAACCCCTTCGCCGCCTGCTGTTCGAGCATTTCCATCCGGTCCTCGGCGACGCCCCAGCGCCAGGCCACCCAGATGAGCGCCACGAGCAGCACCAGGAGCGCCGTCGCCGTGCCGACGACGAGCCTGTGTTCCTTCAACCTCTCGACCCATGGCGAAATTTCGGTAGGCATTGACCCAACTCCGGGGGCGGCTCCGTTTATTCTAGGCATTCGCCGCCCAAGGAGGGCCCGCCATGTCCTTGCCCGTTGCCCGTTCCGGCCTTTTGACGGCCGGTGTCCTGCTCGCACTCAATGCGGTCGCCGCCGATTCAGGCGTTTCGCTGACCGTCTACAGCTCGGCGCGGCCAGGCGGCATCCCCGCCGAATGGTATCGGCCACTGCCCGGCATGGGGTCGCCGATGGCCAACCAGTTGCCGGGATTCGCGCTCGTGCGCCTCGATCGCGACATCCAGGTTCCGCGCGGCCGCGGAACGATCCAGTTCACGGACGTCGCAGCCCTGATCGACCCGACCACGGTGCAGTTCCTGTCGCTGACGGATCCGGACGGCACCAAGGTGCTCGAACAGAACTTCCAGTTCGATCTCGTTAGCCAGGACAAGCTGCTTTCGCGCTACATCGATCGCGAGGTCAGCGTCGAGCAGTCGCGCGGCGACGGGGTGAAGGTCCTCGACGGAACGCTGGTCTCGTCGAACGACGGCCTCGTGCTTCGCGGCGCAGACGGCCAGATTCACGCGCTGCGCGAATGGAGCAACATCCGATTCGGCGAGTTGCCGGGCGGCCTGATCACGCGGCCGACGCTCGAGTGGGACGTCGAGTCCTCGAAGGGCGGTACGCAGCGCGCGCGCGTCGCCTATCAGACCGGCGGCATTACCTGGTGGGCGGACTACAACCTCATCTTCAGCGAGGGCGCGGATGCAAACTCCGGGTTCGTCGACCTCGGCGCCTGGGTGAGCCTCCTGAACCAGTCGGGCGCGCGCTATCAGGATGCGAAGCTGAAATTGATCGCAGGGGACGTGAATCGCGTTGAAGAAGCCCGGAAGTCAGGCATGGTCCGGATGGACATGGCGGTCGCGCAAGAGGCCGCGGCGCCTGGCTTCGAAGAAAAAGCCTTCTTCGAGTACCACCTCTACACGCTCGGCCGTCCGGCGACGATTCCGAACAATTCCACGAAGCAGATCGAGCTTTTCGACGCGGCGACCCGCGTGCCTGCGAAGAAGCAGCTCGTCTATTACGGCGCGGATCTTGGCGGCGCTTACTACGGCGCACCGAACATGGACCGCGAGTTCGGCCCGGCGTCGAACACGAAAGTGGATGTCTGGCTGAATTTCAGGAACGACAAGGCCTCCGGCATGGGCATGCCGCTGCCGGCCGGGCGTATCCGCGTCTCGCAGCAGGACAAGGCGGACGGAAGCCTGGAGTTCATCGGCGAAGACAAGATCGACCACACGGCCAAGGACGAGGACGTGCGCGTCAGGCTCGGCACGGCCTTCGACGTCGTTGGCGAGCGCCGCCAGACGGATTTCCGGATCAACACGAGCGGCAAGGTCATGGAAGAGGCGTTCGAGATCAAGGTCCGCAATCACAAGGACCAGCCGGTCGAGGTGGTCGTGCGCGAAAACCTCTATCGCTGGAGCCAGTGGACGCTGATCGAGCAGTCGACACCTTCAACGAAGAAGGACGCCCGCACCGTCGAGTATCCGGTCCGCATCGCCGCGGACGGCGAGGCCACGGTCACGTATCGCGTGCGTTACACCTGGTGAGCGTCGATCGCGCGGGGCCTCAGGCCTTCGGCGCCTTGAGGGTGAAGTCGTAACTGCCGTAGTGCAGGTAATTCGCCCAGTCGGCGGACGGTAGTGCGCGCACGGCGCCACGTGCGGCATTGAGCGCCGCACCGATCGAACTCCCCTTGGCGAGGTCGCGGTACAGCGTCGTCGCGAAGGCGCTGGCCGCATTGTCGGTGACCGGCCACCAGGTGCCGATGAAGTTCGCGACGCCGCCGCGCAGGAACGCTTCGGCAAATCCGACGCTGCGATCGAGCTGGCGGAGCGGATTGACGGTCGCGCGGAGCCTTCCGGATTCGCAGGCGTTGAAGAACACCAGCGCCGGCACCGAGTCCATGGACGCGAGATCGGCGCCCGAAAGCACGCGGCCGCCCGCGCAGAGGATGCCGCTCGAGGCGGGCGCCGCCGCGTCGAACCAGGCGTGGCCCGCGAAGTGGATCGCGTCGTAGTCGCCCGAGCGGAATTCCGCTAGCAGCCGCGCACGCGTCGCATCCGCGCCGCGAATCGCGGTGATGCCCGCGCCATCGAGCTGCGCGAGCATGGCGGCGACGCGCTCGCCTTCCTCGACCGCGCCCGGCAGGTCGCCGGTCGGGTTGATCACGAGCAACACGTTGAATTCGCGCGCGCGACGGCGCTGCTCGCGCCATTTCGCGACCGACATTCCTTCCGCGGCATAGCGGCGGCTCAATCCCTGCGCCGCGGCGGGCGCCCAGCCCTTGAGGCTCAGGACTTCCCAGGGCCAGTGCGCGCTTGCGGTGTCGTGCACGATGACGAGCGGCGAGCCCTTCACCGACGGCAGCGCCTCGGCGATCGACTCCGGCAACAGCAATTCCGCCAGCCGTTCGCCGAAATCCGTCAGGTCTCCGATGGACAGGCCCGGCACGAGCCGCGAATGCTCGCGCTCGAGGAGGCGCAGGTCGAGGCGCCGGCTTGCGACGAGCGCGGTCGCCTTGGGCGTGGGGCCGAGGAGTGCGGCGCGCAGATGGGCCGCGGATTCCTGGACGAACAGCCAGGCAAGCGGGGTCGCGGTCGGCTTCAGGATGCGCGCGGGCTTGCGCGCGGGTTTCCGCTGCGGTGCGAGACGCAGGAGCGGGGCCGCGGGATGCAGGCGCAGCAAATCCTCGGCCACGCGGCGCGCGGCGGCGACGCGGTCGGCGCTGCGGGAGACGATCGTGATGCGCCGCAGCCGCTGCTCCGGCGCGAGATCGTTGAGCGCGGTGAGGACGCCCTCGAGCTGCGCGCGCGCGGCGTCCGCAGGCTCCGTGCCCGAGGCCGTGCCCCAGAGCACCATCGAGAAATTCTCGACGCCCGCGAGGGCGAGGGTGCGCGTCACGTTCGCCGCAGCGAGGCGCTGCACGTCGGGCCCATAACGGCCGAAATCGCCGAGACCGGCGAAGACGACCAGCCGCGGCACGAGGCCGCGACGGCCGACCGGCAGCACGAACACTTCGCCGGCCGCCGAGCCGATCGCGCGCCGCCGCGCGAGGTCGCTGATGGCGCCGTGCAGGATCCGGTCGATGGCCTGGGCCGCGCCCGCCGGCTCCACGTTCGCAAAGGCGCCGAGCACGATCGCGGCGGCATTGCTCTGCGTGATGCTGCCCTCCATGAAAGACAGTTCGACCGGCTTGGCGGCGGTCTCGCGTTTCGGTTGGGCGACCGGCGCGGCGGAAGGCTGGGTGACGCCGACGAACTCGTGCAGGAATTCGCGCTGCTCGCGTTCGGAGAGATCCTTCCAGGCGATCTTGGGCTCTGGCGCGGCACGCAGCAGGTCGTCCTGCCACAGCGTCGGCACGCCGCGGCGTTGCGGCAGCACGCGCGGCAATGCGTTCGTGGTCTCGCCGCGCGCAAGATCGGCGACGGCGCGGCCGACATCGTGATTGCCCGGCAGAGAGCCGTGGCTTTCCTCCGAGTACCAGGTCCTGAGATTCGGCCAGTGGGCGAGCGCGAGCGGAACGGTGCCGTCGCCGGCCGGACCGCGGCCGAATTCGAGCTTGCGGTTGATCCGCCGGAGGCCGAGCACCGTGTCCTGTCCGAAGCCCGCGATCAACCGGAAGCGTTCGTCGGGCGGCGGCAGCTCCGCGATCGCATCGCGCGCCTTTTCGAGCAGGCTCGCGTCCGGTTTCGGTCCCTCGGGCCACTGCACGGGGTCGAAGGGATCGAAATCCTTGCAGAGACTCGCCGCGGGCAGGAGTTCGCAGAGTCCGGGAAACGTCGTCAGCATCTTGCGCGCGAGGTCGTCGGCGCTGTGCTTGAGATCGAGCATCGCGACCCGGCGAATCAACGGGTAGGTACCGCGTAGCGCCTGCACCGCGACGAATACGCCCTTGTTCGGTGCGCCCAGCTGGATCGCGCGGCTGATCCGCTCCCCGCCCTTGTGCGCGAGCGCAGCGCGCGCGACGAGGCCGCCCGCGCTGTGGCCGACGAGCACGACGTCCTGGCGCTTTTCCCGGATCAGCCGATCGGCGAGCTCGCGGCCGTTCCAGAGAACGTCGCGGCGCCAGTCGTAGGGATGGAAGGCGGCGTCGAATCCGGCGATGCGCAGCACGAGCCGCAGCCGCTCGTAGGCGAATCGCAGCACGCCGAGGGCCCAGTACTTGCTGCCGGCCGGCAGGGCGAGTTTCACGAGCTGCCCCTGGGCGATTTCGACCGGGTCGAACCAGGTGACGTCCATGCCGCCGTTCTTGCGGAGCCGCCCGATGCTCGAGCCCATGATGCCGGGCAGGATCAGCAGCCGCGGCCCGCCCCGCATTCCCGCGGCCCGTCGCGCCAGCCGAGATAATTCTTGTTCGGTTTCCAGATACGCAGGCACCGCGCGATTCTACCGGTGCCGGGTCGTAGATTCGTAGATTCGTGCGCGAAATGATCCTGTCTGCAGAGGAACCCGCGGCCACGAATCTACGAATCTACGACCCGGCACCATAGAATGCCGCCGTGGATACGTTTGCGAGAGACCGATTGCCGCCGAAGGAGCTGTGGCCGCGGCTGCACTTCGACCTGCCGGAACTGCAGTATCCCGACCGGCTGAACTGCGCGACCGTGCTTCTGGATGACGCGATTGCCGAGGGTCATGGCGATCGTCCCGCCATCCTGACGGACGCCGAAACGATCACTTACCTCGAACTGCTCGGCCGCGCGAACCGCATCGCCAATGCGCTGAAAGAAGCGGGTGTCGTTGCCGGCAACCGGGTCCTGCTGCGCGGCTACAACGGCCCGGACCTCTACGCGGCCTGGCTCGCCGTGATGAAGACGGGTGCGATCGCGGTCACGACGATGCCGATGCTCCGCGCGCCGGAGCTCACCGCGATCATCGCGAAAGCGCAGCCCGCGTTTGCGCTCTCGGATCACCGGCTGCTCGGGGAACTTCGGGGTGTTGCCGAGGAGGGCGGTGTCGGAACGCTCATCGCCTGGGGCGACGGCGATCTCGAGGGCCGCATGGCGAAGGCGCCGGACCGGTTCGCGAACGCGGATACCGGCGCAGACGATGTCTGCCTGCTCGCGTTCACATCCGGCACGACCGGCCAGCCCAAGGCCTGCGTCCACTTCCACCGGGACGTGCTCGCGATGGCGGACGTCGTGGCGCGCCATCTCCTGCAGACCGGTCCCGACGACGTGTACGCGGGCAGTCCGCCGCTCGGATTCACCTTCGGGCTCGGCGCGCTCCTCGTGTTTCCGCTGCGTTTCCGCGCGGCGACGGTGCCGATCGAGGCGCCCGCGCCCGCAGCGGTGCTCGCCGCGATCGAACGCCATCGCGTGACCTGCCTCTTCACTGCGCCTTTCGCTTACCGCGCGCTCGCCGCCGAGCTCGCGGGCCGCGATCTTTCGTCGCTCCGGCGCTGCGTGTCCGCAGGTGAGTTCCTGCCGAAATCGGTCTCGGACGCCTGGTTCGAGAGAACCGGTATCCGCATCATCGACGGAATCGGCGCGACGGAGTTGATCCACATCTTCATTTCCGCGAGCGGCGACGACATCCGGCCGGGTTCGACCGGCAAGCCGCTGCCCGGCTACAAGGCCTGCATCCTGGATGAGGACGGCGAACCCATGCTCGCGGGCGCGACCGGCCGCCTCGCAGTGACCGGGCCGACGGGCTGCCGCTATCTGGACGACGAACGCCAGCGCGACTACGTGAAGAACGGATGGAACGTCACCGGCGATCTCTATCGCCTCGACGAGGACGGCTACTTCTGGTTCGTATCGCGCGCCGACGACATGATCGTCTCCGCCGGGTACAACATTGCAGGCCCCGAGGTCGAGTGGGCGCTGCTCGCGCACCCGGCCGTGCGCGAATGCGCCGTCGTCGGCACGGCGGATCCCGAGCGCGGCACGATCGTGAAAGCCTGCGTCGTGCTCGCGCCCGGCAGGGCGGGGGACATCGCGCTGGTCAAGGAACTCCAGGACTTCGTGAAGCAGCGCATCGCGCCCTACAAGTACCCGCGCGTGATCGAATTCCTCGGGGCCCTGCCGAAGACCGCGACCGGAAAGCTCCAGCGCAAGGCGCTCCGGACCTGAGTCCCGGATTCCGTCCATTTAGTTGACACGTCAACTATTTAGGCCTGTAATGCCGCGGTGAAACGCATCGTCTGCCTCGGCGGGGGCCCGGCGGGCCTCTATTCCGCGATCCTGTTCCGCAAGGCCCTGCCGCGGGCGCGGGTCGAGGTCTACGAGCGGAACCGCCCCGACGACACCTTCGGCTGGGGCGTGGTTTTCTCGGACCGCACGATGGAGGGATTCCGCGCCGCCGATTCGCCGTCCCATTCGGCGGTCACCGGCGGCTTTCATCACTGGGACGACATCGACGTCCATTACCGCGGCACGATCACGAAGACCGGCGGCCACGGCTTCTGCGGCATCGAGCGCAAGCGCCTGCTCGGAATCCTCCAGGAGCGCGGGGCGGAACTCGGGGTCACGCACCATTTCCAGCGCGAGATCGGGGACGATGCGGAGTTCGCCGATGCCGATCTGATCGTCGCCGCCGACGGCGTCAACAGCCGCACGCGCAAGCGGTTCGAGTCCCGGTTCGAGCCGGACATCGACACGCGCGAGTGCCGCTACATCTGGCTCGGCACGACGAAGCCGTTTCCGGCCTTCACCTTCGCCTTCGAGGAAACGAAACACGGCTGGTTCCAGATTCACGCCTACCAGTTCAGCAAGTCGCTCTCGACCGTCATCGTCGAGACGCGCGAGGAGACCTGGCTCTCGCACGGCCTCGATCGCGCCAATCACGAGCAGTCGGTCGACTTCTCGGAAAAGCTCTTCGCGAAATACCTCGACGGCCACCGGCTCATGAGCAACGCCGCGCACCTGCGCGGATCCGCCTGGCTCAATTTCCAGCGCGTGTTGTGCAGGCGCTGGCACGACGGCAATCGCGTGCTGATCGGCGACGCCGCGCACACGGCGCATTTCTCGATCGGTTCCGGCACGAAACTCGCGATGGAGGACGCGATCGCGCTCGTCGGCCGCACCGCCGGCGCAGCCGACGTGCCGGCGGCGCTCGCGGCCTATCAGGATGAGCGCGAAACCGAGGCGCTGAAGCTCCAGAGCGCAGCGCGCAACCGCATGCGCTGGTTCGAGGACGTCGCCCGCTATACGCGTCTCGAGCCCTGGCAGTTCACCTACAGCCTGCTGACCGGCAGCCAGCGCATCGGCCACGCAAACCTGAGGCTCCGCGATCCCGCCTTCGTCGCAGACGTGGAAGCAAGGCTCGCGAAACGTGCGGGCGCGGAGTCGCCGCGTCCGCCGATGTTCCTGCCCTACGAGATTCGCGGGCTGCGCCTCGAGAACCGCATCGTCGTCTCGCCGATGGCGCAGTACACGGCGCAAGACGGCATGCCGGACGACTGGCATCTCGTGCACCTCGGCGCGCGCGCGGCGGGCGGCGCCGGCCTCGTGTTCACGGAGATGACCTGCCCGTCGCCGCAGGCGCGCATTTCCCCGGGATGCACCGGGCTCTGGAATGAGGCGCAACGCAATGCCTGGCGGCGAATCGTCGAGTTCACGCACCGTCACAGCCGCGCGAAAATCTGCATTCAGCTCGGGCATTCGGGCCGCAAGGGTTCGACGCAACTCGGCTGGGAGGACGACGACCATCCGCTGAAAACGGGCAATTGGGAGACGATCGCGCCTTCGGCGATCCCGTATTTCGACGGCATCAGCGCGGCGCCGCGCGAGATGACGCGCGCCGACATGGATCGCGTGCTCGCGGATTTCCTGCGGAGCACGCGCTACTCGGCGGAGGCGGGTTTCGACATGCTCGAGCTCCACATGGCCCACGGCTATCTGCTCGCAAGCTTTCTGTCGCCGCTCACGAACCGGCGCGAGGACGGCTACGGCGGCACCGTGGCGAACCGCCTGCGCTTTCCGCTCGAAGTGCTCGCCGCGGTGCGCGCGGCGTGGCCGGCGGACAAACCGCTTTCTGTCCGGCTCTCCTCGGCCGACTGGGCAAAGGGCGGCCTGACCGAGGACGACCTGATCGAGATCGCGCGCGCGATGCAGGCGGGCGGCGCGGACATGCTGGATCTTTCGAGCGGCCAGACCGTGCCCTGGCAGAAGCCGGTTTACGGGCGCATGTGGCAGACGCCGTTCTCCGACCTCGTGCGAAACGTCGTCGGCATCCCGACGATCGCCGTCGGCAACATCTACGAGCCGGACCACGCGAACTCGATCATCGCCTCGGGCCGCGCGGATCTCTGCGCGCTCGCGCGCCCCCATCTCGCGGATCCCGCGTGGACGCTTCGCGCGGCCGCCGAGCAGCATTGGCAGGAACAGTGGTGGCCGCCGCAATACGAATCGGCGAAACGGCAGCTCGAACGCAATCTCGAGCGCGCGGCGCAGATGACAGGACCGGTGTAGGGAGGGCTCATGAAGCAAGGACTCGAAGGCCAGCATGCCCTGGTGACGGGTGGCGGACGTGGAATCGGGGCCGCGATCGCGCTGTCGCTTTCCGCGGCCGGCGCCCGCGTGACATTGCTCGGCCGCACGGCATCGCAGCTCGATGAAACTGCGATTGGAATGCCGGGCAGCACGGTCACGGTCACGGCCGATGTCACGGATCCGGCGCAGGTCGAACGGGCTTTTGCGCGGGCGCGGGAGGCCGCGGGCGAAATCTCGATCCTCGTGAACAATGCCGGGCGACCGGCAAGCCGCGCGATGGCAAAGAGCGATGAAGCCTTCTGGCGCGAAGTGCTCGAAGTCAACCTCACGGGAACCTTTCACTGCACGCGCGCGGCGATTCCGTCCATGCTCGCTGCGAACTGGGGCCGCGTGGTGAACGTGGCGAGCACGGCGGGACTCCGCGGCTACGCCTACTGCACGGCCTATTGCGCGGCCAAGCACGGCGTCGTTGGGCTCACACGTGCGCTCGCGCTCGAGTTGGCGAAGACCGGCATCACCGTCAATGCGGTCTGCCCCGGCTATACGGACACCGGCGTCGTGCGGGACGCCATCCGCAATATCAGCGAAAAGACGGCTCGCAGCGAGGCCGAAGCGCGGGAGACGCTGGTCTCGTTCAATCCGCAGCAGCGGCTCGTAAAACCCGAGGAAGTCGCGAACGCGGTGCTCTGGCTCTGCCTGCCCGGAAGCGAAAGCGTGACCGGCCAGAGTCTCGCGGTCGCGGGCGGCGAGGTGAGCTGATGGCCGCCCGCCCGATGGACGCCGAAACGCGCGCCGTCAGCGACGATCACGGCGCGATCCGGCTGTGGCTTCGCATGCTCGCGACCAATCGCCTCGTCGAGACGCGCACGCGGCGCCTACTCCAGGAGCGGTATGCGACGACCCTGCCGCGCTTCGACCTGATGGCCCAGCTCGAGCGAGCGCCGCGGGGACTCAAGATGGGCGAGCTCTCGAAGCGCATGATGGTGACCGGTGGCAACGTGACCGGCATCACCGATCTGCTGGAGCAGGAAGGGCTCGTCGAGCGCGCCGCCGATCCGGCCGACCGCCGCGCCTGGCTCGTGCGATTGACCACGGCCGGCCGGCGGACTTTCTCGGCGATGGCGGAAGAGCACGAGCGCTGGATCGTCGAGTCCTTTGCCGGGCTGTCGGGCCGCGAGATGTCGAAAATGGCGTCGCTGCTCGCGCGCCTGAAAACGCATGTCCGTTCACTGGAGGAGCGGGACGCATGAAGACCGAGATACCGGACCTGAGCGGCTACCAGGCGAAGCATTTTCTCTGGCGTGTCGAGAATCGCGTCGGCTACCTGACGCTCAACCGCCCGGAGAAAAAGAATCCGCTCACGTTCGAGTCCTACGCGGAGCTTCGCGACCTGTTCCGCGTGCTTTGCGACGGCGGCGGCGTGCGCGTGATCGTCATCGACGGCGCCGGCGGAAATTTCTGCTCGGGCGGCGACGTGCACGAGATCATCGGGCCGCTCACGAAGATGGACGAAAAGGGGCTCCTCGAATTCACGCGCATGACGGGCGACCTCATCCGCGCGATGCGCGGTTGTCCGCAGCCTGTCATTTCCGCGATCGACGGCATCTGCGCGGGCGCGGGCGCCATGATCGCGCTCGCCTCGGATTTCCGCATCGCGACGCCGGCGGCCCGCACGGCCTTCCTCTTCGTCCGCGTCGGTCTCGCGGGCTGCGACATGGGGGCCTGCGCGCTCTTGCCCCGGCTCATCGGCCAGGGCCGTGCGTCGGAACTTCTCTACACGGGCAGGGCTTTCGACGCGGCAGAAGGTGAGCGCATCGGCTTCTACAGCTCGGTCGTGCCGGGGGCGGAGCTCCTGCCCGCGGCATCGAAACTGGCGGCGGAACTGGCCGCGGGTCCGACGCTCGCGCACGCGCTCACGAAGAAGATGCTGCATCTCGAGTGGAACATGAGCGTCAACGAAGCGCTCGACGCGGAGGCGCGTGCCCAGGCCGGTCTCATGCAGAGCCAGGACTTCCGCCGCGCCTACGATGCATTCTCCAAGAAGCAGAAACCGGTGTTCGAGGGAGACTGATGGGCAGTCACGACGATCGCCTGCAATGGCCCTTCTTCGACGAGTCGCATCGGCGGCTCGCGACGGAGGCGGAGCGCTGGGCGGAGGCGACCCTCGCGAGCGAGACGCATCCCTCGGAGCGCGCCGCGGTGGACGCGCGCTGCCGCGAACTCGTGGGCAGGCTCGGCAAGTCCGGACTGCTGCGGCATTGCCTGCGCGAGATTGATGGCGGTGCCGCGAAGGATTTCGATGCCCGGTCGATCTGCCTGCTGCGGCAGACGCTCGCCTATCGCGACGGACTCGCCGATTTCGCGTTCGCGATGCAGGGACTCGGGAGCGCGCCCCTGTCGCTCGCCGGAAACGAACGGCTGCGCGCCGCCTACCTGCCGCGGGTCGCGGAGGGCACGGCAATTGCGGCGTTTGCGCTCTCGGAGCCCGAGGCCGGCTCCGACGTCGCGGCCATGCAGTCGAGCGCGCGCCGGGACGGCGATTCGTATCTGCTGAACGGCTCCAAAACCTGGATTTCGAACGGCGGCATCGCGGATTTCTACTGCGTGTTCGCGCGCACGGCGCCGGGCCAGCGCCGCAACGACGGCAGCGTGTCGGCCGACGGCATCAGTGCCTTCGTCGTCGAGCCCGGCGACCGCGGATTCTCGATCGCGGAGCGGATCGATGCGATGGCGCCGCATCCGCTCGCGCGGCTTTCATTCGAGGACTGCCGCATTCCCGTGGAGCGGCTGATCGGCGAGGAGGGCGAGGGATTCCGGACGGCGATGCGCACGCTCGACATCTTTCGAACGTCGGTCGCCGCGGCCGCCTGCGGCTTCGCGCGCCGTGCGCTCGACGAGGCGCTCGGTCACACGCGTTCGCGCGGCATGTTCGGCCGGATGCTCGCGGACTTCCAGCTGACGCAGACGGCGCTCGCGGACATGGCAACCGCGCTCGAGGCGGCGGAACTTCTCACCTATCGCGCGGCCTGGCTTCGCGACGCGGGACAACCGTTCACGGCGGCGGCCGCGATGGCAAAACTCACCGCGACGGAGAACGCGCAATTGGTGATCGACCGCGGCCTGCAGATGTTCGGCGGCCGCGGCCTGGTGCGCGGCGAGATCATCGAGCGGCTCTACCGGGAAATCCGGGCGCTCCGGATCTACGAGGGCGCGAGCGAAGTGCAGAAGCTCATCATCGGACGGGAGCTCCTGAAATGAGTCGCGAAATACTGCAGCCGGCAGGCTGGGCGCGGCCCCGCGGTTATGCGAATGGCGTCGCGGCGACGGGCCGGCAGGTCTTCGTCGCGGGACAGATCGGCTGGGATGCCGAGCAGCGCATCGTCAGCGACGATTTCGCGGCGCAGGTGCGGCAGGCGCTCGCCAATGTTGTCTCTGTGCTCGCCTGCGCGGGTGCGGCACCCGAGCACCTCGTGCGGCTCACCTGGTACGTCACGAGCCGCGACGAATACAACGCATCGCTTGCGACCATCGGCGCGAGCTACCGCGAGATCATCGGTCCCAATTTTCCCGCTATGTCCGTCGTCGTGGTCGCGGCGCTGCTCGAGCCGCGCGCGAAAGTCGAGATCGAGGCAACCGCGATCGTCTAAACAAAGGGGACGTTCCCCTTTAAAGGGGAACGTCCCCTTTGTCACCCGCCGAGAGCGATGAGCATCCGGCGGACAGCCGCGAGCTGCGCGCCGTCTCGCGTCGCGTAGTCGTCGCCCGTGTAACCCCACCAGTCCCAGCAGCCGCGCGGGTTGAAAGGCGCGAAGAGGCTCCGCGCGACCTGCGGATACAGCACGACGATACGATTGGCGTCGGCCCAGCGGTTGTAGCCGGTTTGGCGCGCGAAGGATTTCCCGATGGTGTCGGCACCCTGCCGGCAGCCGTGGAAGGCGACGTGAATGCGGCAGGGCCTGCCTGCGGCGCAGTCCCTCGGCACGAAGAGCAGGCCGGTCTCCCCGAGCGACGCGTCCGACTCGTGCGGTGCGTAGCGCGCCTGGCCGAATACGCGGAGTTCCCCCGTGATCTCGCCCGCGGGTTCATCAAGATCGTCGTAGAGGTAGCGCAGCATCTCGCCCGCGGCGTCGAATCCGCAGTCGAGGATCCACGGCGATTCGTCGGCATCGCAATCGATGCCGGGACCGGCGGTCGGGAAGCCGTGTGCCGCAGCCACCTGCGTTTCGTAGCGCATGCGCTGCGGCGGGACGAAATTCTTGTAGAAGCGCAGCAGCGAGTCCGAAACCGCGGCGCCGACCTTGCGGTCGCGCTTGCCATGGAAAATCCAGATGCGATCCGGCGCAATCCACGACGGGTCGTCGATCGCCTTCGCCGCCGCGCTCGCGCGAAGCTCCGCCACGAGCGGCCGCGTCTCGGGCCCGATCGGACCGCCTCTCGCGCAGTCGTTGATCGCGGTCGTCATGCTGCCACGGGCGCAGTACCAGGGGCCGGCGCCGACGATGCCTGCGCCGATCACGTCCTTCGAGTACGCGACCTGGTACTGCGTCGCCATGTAGCCGCCGGCGGACACGCCGGAGACGGTGAGACTTCCCGGCAGGATGTTGAGGCGCGGCAGCCGATCGGCGGCCTGGGCGGCTGCCGCCGCGGCAAGTAGCGCTGCGGCCAGGGCGAAACGCATGGTGATCGACGATAGCACCCGCGCTTCGCCCGTATTCAGTGCCAGGTTCCGCGTTTCGCGAGAATCACCCGGCTTTCGCGATGATGTCGCAGACGGCGGCGATCGCTGCCGCGCGCGAGGTCGAACGACGCCAGGCCGCGCCGATCACGCGGTTCGGCGCCGGCGGCGAGAACGGGCGCACGACGAGCCCGCGCGCCGAGGCGAACGGCCCTTCGGCCGCAAGCCGCGGCAGGAGCGTGATGCCGAGCCCGGCCGCGACCATCTGCCGGAGTGTCTCGAGGCTCGTCGCGCGAAAATCCTGCTCTTCGGTACCGGCGCGCTCGCAGATTTCGAGCGCCTGGTTGCGAAGGCAATGTCCCTCTTCGAGCAGCAGCAGTTTTTCGCCAGCGAGATCGGCCGACTTCACGCGCTTCTTCGCCGTGAGCCGGTGGTGCTCGGGCATCGCGACGAGGAAAGCCTCCGCGAACAGCGATCGCGTCACGAGGCCTTTCGTGTCGACCGGCAAGGCGAGGATCGCGAGGTCGAGTTCGCCCCCGACCGTTCGTTCGACGAGCGGCGCGGTCTGATACTCGTGCAGCATCAACTGCAGTTTCGGCAGCGCCCGTGCGATGCGCGGCGCGACGCGCGGGAGCAGATAGGGCCCGAGCGTCGGGATGAATCCCACGCGGAGCTGGCCGGCGAGCGGATCCTGGCTTGCCCGCCCCAGCGCCTGGATGTCTTCGGCATCGCGGAGCATCCGCCGCGCGCGTTCGACCACCGCCTCGCCGGCGGCCGTCAGCGCGACCCTGCGGGGCCGCCGTTCCACGAGGGCGACGCCCAGCGAGTCCTCGAGCTTCCTGAGCTGGGCCGAGAGGGTGGGCTGGCTGACGTGGCAGCGCTCGGCCGCGCGCCCGAAATGCCGGGTTTCGGCGAGCGCAACGAGGTATTCAAGGTCGCGAAGAGTCATAGAGTACATCTATTATAACCATCGGAACAATCGATTGTACAAATGGATCTCCGGCGCGCATCCTGCGGCTCAACCCAGGAAAGGAGACCTGAAAATGTTGGGTATCGGCAAGAAATTCCCCTCTTTCAAGCTGACGGGCGTGGTCAGCAACGACGCCAACCATGCGTTCAAGGACTTCAACGACAGGTCCTACGCCGGAAAGTGGCTGATCGTGTTCTTCTGGCCCAAGGACTTCACATTCGTCTGCCCGACCGAGATCGCGGGCTTCGGCAAGCTGAACCGCGACTTCACGGATCGCGATGCGCAGATCCTCGGCGTCAGCACGGATTCGGATTTCGTGCACCTCGCCTGGCGCAAGTCACACCCCGACCTGCGCGACCTGCCGTTCCCGATGCTGTCGGATATCAAGCGCGAACTGTCGACGGAACTCGGCATCCTCGATCCCGAGGCCGGTGTCGCCCAGCGCGCGACCTTCATCGTCGACCCGGAAGGCACGATCCGCTTCGTCTACGTGACCGACCTCAATGTCGGCCGCAGTCCTGAGGAAGTGCTCCGCGTGCTCGACGGCCTCCAGACCGACGAACTTTGCCCCTGCAACTGGCAGAAGGGCGATGACACGCTGAAGGCGGCCTGAGCATGGACGCACTCAGGGACCGGATCCCGGACTACGCCCGCGACCTGCGGCTCAACCTCGGAACGGTGTTGACGCCGCAGGGCGCGCCCGGACTTTCCGAGACGCAGCTCTGGATGACGGCGCTCGCCTCGGCGATCGCGTCCAGGAACGCGGAGCTTGCGCGCGCCGTCGAATCCGCCGCCACGGAGAAGCTCGCGCCGGCGGAAATCGAGGCCGCGCGTTCGGCGGCGGCGATCATGGGCATGAACAATGTCTATTACCGCTTCCTGCACCTCGTCGAAGACGAGGAGTACTCGAAGCTGCCGGCGAAGCTTCGCATGAACGTGATCGGAAGCCCGGGGATTCCGAAGGCGGATTTCGAGTTGATCTCGCTCGCGGTCTCGGCCGTGAACGGCTGCGGCAAGTGCGTGACAGCGCACGAGCGCGTGCTGCGCCAGCACGACGTCAGCCGCGAAGCCGTGCAGTCGGCGGTGCGTATCGCCTCAGTCATCCACGCCGTCGCGGGAGTCCTCGACTACGAGAACGCGCGCGCGGCCTGACCTCAGGAGTAAACAGATGAGCCAGGAAAAAAGCGCTGCCCAGTGCCCCGTCATGCACGGAACGCGGCCGCGGTCGAACCGACACTGGTGGCCGACCGCGCTGGACATCGACGGGCTCCACCGTAATTCCTCGCTGTCGGACCCGATGAGCGAGGATTTCGACTACGCGAAGGAATTCAGGAGTCTCGACCTCAAGGCCGTGATCAAGGACCTGCATGCCCTGATGACGGAAACGCAGGACTGGTGGCCCGCCGACTTCGGGCACTACGGCGGACTGATGATTCGCCTCGCCTGGCACGCCGCAGGCACCTACCGCATCACTGACGGCCGCGGCGGCGCCGGCGCCGGACAGCAGCGCTTCGCGCCGCTGAACAGCTGGCCCGACAACGCCAATCTCGACAAGGCGCGCCGGCTGCTGTGGCCGATCAAGCAGAAATACGGTCGCAGGATTTCCTGGGCCGACCTCATGGTTCTCGCCGGAAACGTTGCCCTCGAGTCGATGGGCTTCAAGACCTTCGGCTTCGCCGGCGGCCGCGCCGATGTCTGGGAGCCCGAAGAGCTGTACTGGGGACCCGAGGGCACTTGGCTCGGCGACGAGCGCTACAGCGGCGAGCGCGAGCTCCATGAATCGCTGGGCGCCGTGCAAATGGGACTTATCTACGTCAATCCGGAAGGGCCGAACGGCAATCCGGATCCGCGCGCCGCGGCGAAAGACATCCGCGAGACGTTCAAGCGCATGGCGATGAACGATGAGGAGACCGTCGCGCTGATTGCCGGCGGCCACTCTTTCGGCAAGACCCACGGCGCAGGCGATCCGTCGCTGGTCGGCCCAGAGCCAGAAGCCGGCGCGCTCGAGGACCAGGGCCTCGGCTGGAAGAGCAAGCACCAGACTGGTGTGGGCGCCCATGCCATCACCGGCGGCCCGGAGGTCACCTGGACGCAGACGCCGACGAAGTGGAGCAACTTCTTCTTCAAGAACCTGTTCGAGAACGAATGGGAGTTGACGAAAAGCCCTGCGGGCGCCAAGCAGTGGAAGGCAAAGAACGGGCAGGCCACGATCCCGGACGCCTTCGACAAGTCGAAGAAGCATGTGCCGACCATGCTGACCACGGACCTGTCGCTCCGAATCGATCCGGCGTATGAAAAGATCTCGCGCCGCTTCCTCGAGCATCCCGACCAGTTCGCGGATGCGTTCGCTCGCGCCTGGTTCAAGCTCACCCATCGCGACATGGGCCCGATTGCCCGCTACCTCGGCCCTCTCGTACCGAAAGAGACGCTCATCTGGCAGGATCCGATTCCCGCGGTGAACCATCCGCTGATCGGGGAAGCGGACATTGCGGCCCTGAAGGAAAAGGTCCTGGCATCGGGGCTTACCGTGTCACAGCTCGTCTCAACGGCTTGGGCATCGGCTTCGACTTACCGCGGCTCCGACAAGCGCGGCGGAGCGAACGGCGCGCGCATTCGCCTCGCGCCGCAGAAGGACTGGGACGTCAACGAGCCGGCCCAGCTGAAGGTGGTTCTGCAGAAGCTCGAAGCGATCCAGAAGGAATTCAGCAAGAAAGTGTCGCTGGCCGACCTGATCGTTCTCGGCGGCTGCGCGGCGGTCGAGAAGGCTGCCAGGGACGCCGGAGTCGATGTAAAGGTCCCCTTCACGCCGGGGCGAATGGACGCTTCGCAGGCGCAGACCGACGTGGATTCCTTCGCTCCGCTCGAGCCGAGAGCCGACGGGTTCCGGAACTACCTGAGTCGCAGCAAGCCGCAGTTCATGCAGCCCGAGGAGGCGCTCGTGGACCGGGCCGAGCTGCTCCAGTTGACGGCGCCGGAGATGACTGTGCTCGTCGGCGGCCTGCGGGTACTCGGCGCGAATGCCGCAGGAACGAAGCACGGCATGTTTACGACGCGGCCCGGGACGCTCACGAACGACTTCTTCGTCAACTTGCTCGACATGGGCACGCAATGGCAGCCGTCCGGCAGTTCCGAAGGCGTGTACGAAGGGCGTGACCGGAAAACGGGCAAGCCCCGATGGACCGCGACCCGTGTCGACCTGATTTTCGGATCGCACTCCCAGCTCCGGGCCCTCGCGGAAGTCCACGCCTGCGCGGACTCGCAAGTGAAGTTCGTGAATGACTTCGTGGCGGCGTGGACCAAGGTGATGAACCTGGACCGCTTCGACCTCCACTGATCTTCAGGGCGCCCGGCACGCCCGTCACCCGGCAGCCGAAGCAAGGGCTCCTCCTGCCGCACGGTTGCGCCAGCGGTTCTCACGGGCGCAACATGCGTGCAGTCCGATAACCAGAACTGCGGGGAGCACCATGAACTGGAAGATCGTCTTCATCGGCGGCGTCGCCTACTACGTCACCTTTTTCCTTCTCTCGATCATCGGCAGCATGTTCATCCATTCGCCGGACGGCGTGCTCGGTCCGATCTACAAGGAATTCGCGTCGTTCTGGCGGCCGGAACTGAATGCGGATCCGCCGGACATGGCCGCGCTCATGAAGATGTGGGTGCCGATCGGCCTGCTGAGTTCATTCCTGATGGCCGGAATCTATTCCGTGATTCGCTCCTCGCTCGCGGGCGCAGCCTGGCAGCGCGGCCTCAAGTTCGGCGTCATCAGCTGGGTTTTCGGCGCCGTCGCCGCAATGGGTTACTGGGGCGTATTCAACCTGCCGAACAAGATCTGGTTCTGGTGGCTCGTCGAGGGGATCTGGATGCACCTGATCGCCGGCGCCGTGCTCGGCTGGGTCGCCCAGAAACTCGCGCCCGCTCCGGCCTGAAGCCGCAACGATGTATCACTGGCTGAAACTGCTGCACATCCTCGCGGTCGTGATGTTCATCGGGAACATCACGACCGGCGTCTTCTGGCACAAGCATGCGGAGCGCACGCGCAATCCGCGACTCATCGCGCATGCGATGGAAGGCGTCATCAAGAGCGACCGCCTGTTCACGATACCGGGTGTCGTCGTCATCCTCGCGACCGGCATTTTCGCGTCGATCCAGGGCGGCTTCCCGATCCTCGGCACGGGCTGGATCCTGTGGACACTCGTGATGTTCGGCATCTCGGGCCTCGTCTTCATGATCCGCCTCGCGCCCCTGCAACGGAAATTGCTGGCGTTCGCGCAAGCGGGCGCCGCGAGCGGCTCCTTCGACTTCGTGGCCTATCACCGCATGGCCGCGCAATGGGATCTCTGGGGCGCCGTGGCGACGATCGCTCCACTCATCGGCCTGGGCCTGATGGTGCTGAAACCGGCCCTGTGATCCGCTAGCCCGCGGCAGACTTCCAGACGAGGATCTGGTTGTTGGCCGGCATCGGATGATCGGCGACAAAATCGAAGCCGGCGCCGCGCGCGAGCGCATCGACTTCCTCGAATTCGCGGATGCCGGATTGCGGATCCCGCGCGTGCAGCATCGTGTCGAACGATTCGTTGCTCTCCGACGTGTAATTGCCGCCGTAGCGGAACGGGCCGTAGATCGCGAGCACCGTTCCCGGATTCACGACGGTGGGCAGTCCAGTAAACAGGGCTTCAACCTGCGGCCAGTGCAGGATGTGAAGCGTGTTGGCGGTGAACACGCCGTCCACTCGCCGCACGTCCCAGGGCAGTTTCGTGACGTCGAGTTCGACCGGCGCGCGGAGATTCGACGGTCCTTCGCTGAAGATGCGCTTGCGAAGCCCCGGCATGGACTCCGCCGTTTCGGATGGCTGCCACACGATGCCCGGCATCCCGGTCGCGAAATGCACCGCATGTTGTCCCGTGCCGCTGCCGATCTCGAGCACATGCTTGCAGGCGGAGAATGCCGGCCGCAGGACCTGGAGTATCGGGCCCTTGTTGCGCTCGCAGGCATCCGAATGCGGGAACATGATCCTATTATTGCGGATTAAAGGGGACGTTCCCCTTTATGGGCCGCGAAGATCGAAAGCACGCATTCATTCAAGATAAAGGGGAACGTCCCCTTTAATCCAGCGCGAGCGTCCAGGCGAGCGCGAGCAGGCCGACGGCCGCGCTGCCCGAGATCCACTGCACTCGATGGTGTCCGGGCGCGGGCATCGGCAAGCGGGCGCAGAGAGCGCCGGTCGCGGAACCGACGATGAATCCGGCCAGGTGCGCGAGGATGTCCGTGTTCTCGCCGCCCGTGCCGGTGAAAGCGAGCAACGCGAGGCCGCCGATCAGCGGCGAGGCATTCCGCATCCAGCGCGACCAGTTCTGCATGTGACGGCGCCAGCCGTAGGCCGCGATCAGCCCGAGCGCCGTGAACACCGCGGTCGATGCGCCGAGCAGGTGATGCTCGGGCGGATGCAGCACCGCGTCGATGCCGTAGGCGAAACCGCCGCCCAGGAGAATCAGGAGCCAGGCGATGCCCGGTCCGAACAGCCGCGCGGCGGGATAGCCGAAGAGCGCGCCGAAGGCGAGATTCGAGAGGAGATGCAGCACGTCGGCATGCAGGGTGAGTGCGGTCAGCACGCGCCACCACTCGCCGCGCGCGAGGAATCCGGCGTCGAGCACGCCTGCCGAGACCCAGCCGCGGTCCCCCAGGTGAAAGATCGCCGCGATCGTGACGGCGATGAGCACGGCCGCATAGCCGATCACGCCGTAGAGCGCGTGGGGATGGCTCGGCCAGACCACGGGCGGAAGCGCGGGCCGCCGGTTCTCGCGCAGGTAATCCCTGAGTTCGTGCGCCGCGCGGGCGTGATGCTCGGGTTCGACCCAGAGGCTCGAGCCTGTCGCGCTGGTGCGGCGCTCGTAGGGGATGCCGACCGCATCGAGCACGAAGGCCCAGTCGGCGCACTCCTTCGGGGGCAGCTCGGGGGTCAGGGGAATCCGGAGCGGGAAAATCGGGGTCAAGGGAACCCTCGAACGGCCGTGGGTCTTCAGAGATGATGCCGGATGGGCAGGGTTCAACTACAGTAAGTCACATGTACGCACCGAAACGCGAACGGTCTACAGAGTCGGACGAGAAGCTGGGCCGCTGGATCCTGGGCGGCGTCATCCTGCTCGCGATCGGCGCGGGCATCTGGTACTGGCAGAAGCGCCAGGCCGCAGAGCCCGAGACGCCCGCCGCCCCGCCGCCGCCGGTCGCGGCCAAGCCCGCGATCCAGAATCCGATCGAGCCGCTCGAGAACATCGATCCGAACCTCGCCGCTTCCGAACAGGTCGCGACACTGATCGGCACGCCGCGCTTCGAGGCCATGTTCATTCCCGACGACTTCGTCAAGAAAGTCGTCGCGACCGTCGACAACCTGGCGCGGCCGGACGTCGCTGCGCGGATGAATCCCGCCAAACCGCCGACGGGTAAATTCGTGGTGGCGGGCGACGGCGACACCATCGTGCTCGGCGCCGCCAATTTCGCGCGCTATGCGCCGTGGATCGAGCTCGTAGATTCGCTCGACGCGGACGAGACCGCGGCGCTCTACCGGCGCCTCTATCCGCAGTTCCAGAAGGCCTATGAAGAGCTCGGAAATCCCGACGGCTATTTCAACGATCGCGTGATCGAAGTGATCGATCACCTGCTTGCAGCACCGGAGCCGCCGGCGACGATCGCGCTCGCGCGCCCGAACGTGTTCTACGAATTCGCGGATCCCGCGCTCGAGGCGGAATCCTCGGGCCGCAAGCTGCTGCTGCGCATGGGTCCGGGCAACGCCGCGCGCGTCAAGATGAAGCTCCGCGACATCCGCGACCGGATCGCGAAAAAGCCTCAATGACGGGGGCGATCGCCCTCTAGCTCGAGGATCTCAGGCTCGATTGCGAGCAGCAGGACGCCGTCGCTGCGGCCCTTGCGCTGCTTGCTCCGAAGCCACCACACCGCGCCCGCGCCGATGCGCCATGACGCCTGGCGCCCGTCGATCAGCCGCGCGGCGGTTTCCCCCAGCGTCGGCTGGTGGCCGACCAGCATCACGGGCCGTTCGGATTCGGGCCATCCCGCGATGCGGAGCAGGGTCGCGACATCCGTACCCGGCGCGAGGCTCTCGATCGTCTCGAAGGATCTCGCGAGCGTGAGCGCGGTTTCCTGCGCGCGACGGGCGGGCGATACCACCAGGCGCAGATTCGACGGCAGGCGCGGCGCGAGCCATCGCGCCATCAGCTGCGCCTGCGCGCGGCCATGCTCGGTCAGCGGACGCGCCGCATCGGGATCGCCCGGGGCCGCTTCCGCATGCCGCCAGAGGATCAGTTCCATCAGGACATCCGCCGGACCGCGAACTGGCGGCCGACCGATTCCCACTGACGCGCTTCGGTCTCGAGGGCGGCGGCCGTGAGCGCATTCCGCGCGAGCCAGGATTTCGGCAATTCGAGCGAGAAGCGCGAATCGTTGCCGATCGCCCGGAACGCCGGCAGCCGGACGCGCGTGCGCCGGCGCAGGAGGGTCGATGCAAGCCTGAGCGCAAATACGAGATTCCAGTCGCCGTTCTCGAGTCCGTCGTTGCGGAGCTTCTCCAGCTTGCCGCGATGCGACAGCACGATCCGCGCGAGCCGCTGCTGCTCGACGCGCGAGAATCCCGGCATGTCGGCATTCGAGAGCACATAGGCCGAGTGCTTGTGATACTGCGCATGCGCGATCGAGAGTCCGGTTTCGGCGAGGCGCGCGGCCCAGTCGAGCAGCATCCGATCGGGGTCCAGTTCGCCGCGCGCCTCGACCAGCTGGTCGTAGATGCGAAGCGCGAGATCCCGCACGCGGGCAGCCTGAGCCGCATCGACGTGATAGCGGCGCATGAACTGCACGACGGTCGCCTCGCGCATGTCGTGGTGCATCACGCGCCCGAGCAGGTCGTAGAGAACGCCGTGTCGCAAGGCGGCCTCCGAAACGGTCATCTGCTCGACGCCGAGCTCGTTGAAGATCGCGTACATGATCGCGAACCCGCCCGGCAGCACGTCGGCGCGTCCGGACTTGAGGCCCGGGATGCGGTCCGGGTCCGCGCGGCCGGCGTCGATCAGGAGATCCCAGAGCTGATCGAGGCCCTCGCGCGTAATGCCGTTTGCGGCGAACTTGTTCTCCACGAGGATGCCTTCGATGCTCCGCGCGGTTCCGGACGAGCCGACGGCCTCCTGCCACCCGGAGCGCAGATAGCTTCGCGAGACGACGGCGAGCTCCTGGCGCGCTTCGAGCACGGCGGCCTTGAGGCTCCGCTTGTCGATGCGGCCGTCCGGGAAATGGCGCAAGCTCGAGCTGACGCAGCCCATGTAGAGGCTCTCCATCAGCTTCGGCTTCAGGCCCGAGCCGACGATCAGCTCCGTCGAGCCGCCGCCGACGTCGACGACGAGCCGGCGGTTGTCGGCCGGCGGCAGCGCCTGCGCGACGCCGAGATAGATGAGGCGTGCTTCCTCCCGGCCCGCGATGACCTCGATCGGAAAGCCGAGCGTATCGCGCGCTTCGCGGAGAAAAGCCGCCGAGTTTTTCGCGATCCGGAGCGCATTCGTGCCGACGGCGCGGACGGCATCCCGCGGAAGGCCGCGGAGCCGCTCGCGGAAACGGGCAAGCGCCTCGAGCGCCCTTGCCTGCACCGCGCGGTCGAGCTTCTTGTCGGCGGTCAGGCCGGCGCCGAGCTGGACCGGCTCGCGCAGCGAGTCGAGCGGGTAGATCTGGCCGTCGACGATGCGGCCGACCAGGAGATGAAAGCTGTTGGATCCCAGGTCGACCGCAGCGAGGGTTTCGTGACGCGCCATGCGGCGGGCACGGTAGCACCCGCCAGTCCGGCGCGTAAACTGCCCTTGTCATCGAAACGTAACCTGCGAACCGGATCCTCGTGGCCCCCATGACCGGAAAATCCGTGGCGCGAATCCCGTTGCTCAATCGAGAGCTCGGCATTCTTGCGTTCAATCGCCGCGTGCTCGCGCAGGCCGCGGACGACACCGTGCCCCTGCTCGAGCGCCTGCGTTTTCTCACGATCGTCTCCTCGAATCTCGACGAGTTCTTCGAGATCCGGGTCGCGGGCATCAAGGAGCAGATAAAACTCGGCATCACGGACCCGGGCCCGGACGGCCTGACGCCGAGGGAGACGCTCGCGATCGTGACGCGCGAGGCGCGCGAGCTCGTCACGCAGCAGTTCGACCTCCTGAACGACGTGTTGCTGCCGCAGCTCGCCACGGCGGGGATCCAATTCCTGCGGCGCGGCACCTGGAACGACGCGCAGCGCGCCTGGGTGCACGGGTACTTCACGCGCGAGGTGCTGCCGGTCCTGACGCCGATCGGCCTCGATCCGGCCCATCCGTTTCCGCGGGTCTTCAACAAGAGCCTCAACCTGATCGTCGAGCTCGAGGGCCGCGACGCCTTCGGGCGCGGCTCGCGCGTCGCGATCGTCCAGGCGCCGCGCATCCTGCCCCGCGCGATTCGCCTGCCGCCCGCTTTCGCGGAGGGCGAATACAACTTCATCTACCTGACCTCGGTGCTGCACGCGCACGTCGACGAGCTGTTCGCCGGCATGACGGTCAAGGGCGCCTACCAGTTCCGCGTGACGCGGAACTCCGATCTCTTCGTCGACGAGGAAGAAATCAAGAACCTGCGCATCGCGCTACAGGGCGAGTTGCTGCAGCGGCATTTCGGCGACGCCGTGCGCCTCGAGGTGGTCGAGGAAATTTCGCCGGCGATGATCGAGTACCTGCTGCAGCAGTTCCAGCTCGACGAACAGGACCTCTATCACGTGGACGGGCCGGTCAATCTCTATCGCCTCCGCGAGGTGCTGACGGAGATCGACCGGCCGGATCTCAAGTACCCGCCCTTTGCGCCGTCCGTGCCGGCCGCGCTCGAAGTGGGCGACGACGACCTGTTCGAGACGATCGCGCGCCAGGACGTCCTGTTGCACCAGCCATACCAGTCGTTCACGCCAGTGCTCGATTTCATCCGGTCGAGCGCGCTCGATCCGCGCGTCGTCGCGATCAAGCAGACCGTGTACCGGACGGGCGCGGTGTCCGAGCTCATGCAGATCCTTCTCGACGCCGCGCGCGCCGGAAAGGAAGTGACCGTGGTCGTGGAGCTGCTTGCGCGCTTCGACGAGGAGGCGAACCTCAACTGGGCCGCGCAGCTCGAGGCCGTCGGCGCGCACGTCGTCTACGGCGTGGTCGGCCACAAGACGCACGCGAAGATGGCGCTGATCGTGCGTCGCGAGCAAGGCCCCGACGGCACGGTGCTCAGGCGCTACGCGCACCTCGGGACCGGCAACTACCACTCGGCGACGGCGCGCCTGTACACGGACTTCGGCCTGCTCACCGCAAACGAGGGCATGTGCAGCGACGTGAACGACGTGTTCCAGCAGCTGACGGGTCTCGGCCGCGCCGGCCGCCTGAAGCACGTCTGGCAGTCGCCGTTCACGCTCCACAAGCGCGTGGTCGAAGCGATCCGGAACGAAGCGCGGATCGCGGCCGAGGGCCGGCCGGCACGCATCGTCGCGAAGATGAACGCGCTGCTCGAGCCGGGCATCATCCATGAGCTCTATGCCGCGTCGAAGGCCGGCGTGAAGATCGACCTGGTCGTGCGCGGCATATGCGCGCTGAAGCCCGGCGTTCCGGAGTTGTCGGAGAACATCCGCGTGCGTTCTATCGTCGGCCGGTTCCTGGAGCACTCGCGCGTGTTCTGGTTCAAGAACGACGGCGCCGACGATGTGTGGCTGTCTTCCGCCGACTGGATGGACCGCAATTTTTTCCGCCGCATCGAGCTCGCGTTCCCGGTACTGGACCCAGGGCTCAAGCGCCGCGTGATCCGCGAGGGGCTGAAGCCCTATCTCGAGGACAACTGCCAGAGCTGGGTCATGGACGGCGAGGGCGTCTACCGGCGACAGGTGCCCAAGGCCGGCAATCGCAACTCGGCGCAGGAGGAACTGCTGGGGCTCCTCTCGCTGTCAGGCTAATGGGGACGTTCCCCTTTAAAGGGGAACGTCCCCTTTAGCTTCCTTCCAGACGCCTTCGCGGCGCGGATCCGCCGCGCCGATCGCGCGGCCGTCCTCACCGAACACCACGCCGTGCAGGCCGGATTCCTCTCCGCGGCCGGATTTGACGACGACGCCGCGCACGGCGAGCGCATCGAGGACAGCGGGCGCCAGCTTCGACGCCTCGCCGAAACAGGCGTCGCCGCGCGCCATCACGTTCGGAAGGTCGATCGCCTGCTGGAGCGGCAATTTCCAGGCGAGCAGGCCGACGAGCGTCTTCGCGTTGTACGCGAGGATTGCGGAACCGCCGGGCGAGCCGAGCGCGGCGACGGGACGGCCCGATCGGTCGAGAACGATCACCGGCGCCATCGAGGAGCGCGGCCGCTTGCCCGGCGCGACCGCGTTCGCGACCTCTTCTCCATCCGCGATCGGGACGAACGAGAAATCGGTGAGCTGGTTGTTCAGCATGAAGCCGTCGACCGCGCGTCCCGAACCGAAGAGCGATTCGACGGTTGTCGTCATCGAGGCGATGTTTCCCGCATTGTCGACCACCACAAAATGGGACGTGCCGCTGGCCTCGGTGGTTGCATCGGCGCCGCGTTGGATCGGCCCGATATCTCCGGCGGGTGGAGCTGGGCCGGCGACCGGGCCGATCAACGCTGCTCTACGTCCGGTGTAGCTTGGGTCAAGCAGTTCTTCAACGGGGACTGGGACGAACCTGGGATCGGCGATGTACTTGTCGCGATCCGCGTACATCAGCCGGCTCGCCATTGCGAACAGGAACCAGGCCTGCGGATCGTCCGGGCCGCGTTCGGCAATGTCCGTGTGATCCAGGATCGCGAGCATCTGCAGCAGCGAGACGCCGGAAGACGGCGGCGGCGGCACGCATACGACATACACCAGGAACGGTCCGCAGACCGGCTCGCCGACGCGTGGCTCGTAGGCGCGGAGATCCGCGCGCGACATCGCAGCGGGGCGGGGCGCGGCGCCGACGCGCCGGATGATCTTGTCCGCGAGCGGCGGCTCGAGCAGCGCACGCGGTCCCTCGCTCGCGATGTGGCGGAGCGTTTCCGCATAGGCCGGATTCCTGAACGTGTCGCCGGCCTGCAGGCGGCTGCCATCGGCGCGCGCGAAGAGGGCGCGCACGTCCGGCTCCCCGGATTGCGGGGAGTCGCCGTTCACGAATCGGGCCATGCGTTTCGGCACCGCGATTCCGGACTCCGCCGCGCGGATCGCAGGATCGAAGAGTTTCTTCCAGGGCAGCGCGCCGTGCCGCGCGTGAGCCGCGCCCAGCATCGCGATCGCGCCCGGCGCGCCGGTCGAGCGACCCGAGAGGACCGCATCCGCATACGAGAGCGGCTCGCCGTTCTCGTCGAGAAACAGCGACGCGGTCGCCGCGGCGGGCGCGGACTCGCGCCCGTCGAAAGCCGTGATGCGCTTCGTCTTCGCGTCGAAATAGAGCATGAAAGCGCCGCCGCCGACGCCGGAGCTCTGCGGCTCGACGAGGCCGAGCACGGCCTGGATTGCGACTGCCGCGTCCGCGGCACTGCCGCCCGCGGCGAGGATCTCGATGCCGGCATCGACCGCGAGCGGATTGGCGGCGGCGACACCGGCGTTACGTGCGGCGGGCGCGGCCGAGTCAGAGGGCGCAACCGGCGCCCCCGGCTTGGCCAGCGGCGAACAGGCCGCGATCCAGGCCGCGGCCAGGAGTGCAATCAGGCGCATGGCCGTCATTCAGCCACGTTCGCCGCTTTTCGCCAACCGGCGTCGCGCGCAGCCGATTCGGCCGCCGCGTCGAGCGGCGCGCCGTCGATCGCCGCATCGACGGCATGCAACACGGCCATCGGCATTGCGGCCGCCGGCCGCAACTCGCCCGGTTGCGCGGTCGCCGCCGCAAGTACCTGGAGCTTCCATTCCTCGCCGCTGCGGCAGGCGAGACCGGCGACGGGCGATTCGCGATGCATGTGAAACGTCCGGCAGTAATCGCCGTCGCGGTCGCGGAAGCTGATCCCGACGCGGACATCCGCGTCGCCCGGCGCGGAGGCAAGCTGCGAGGTCAGGGCTTCATCGAGTCCGCCGCGCGCCACGAGTCCGCTGGCAGTTTCCTCGTAAGGCGCCGCTGGCCCGCGCATGAGCAGCACGCCGACGAAAAATCCGATCGCGACCGATGCGGCGAGCGCGGCCCACGGCGGCAATCGATAACCGCCGGGCATCGCAGGCGCGTCACGCAGTGCTCGCCGTGGCGCGAGTTCGACGATCGCCGCCGAGACGGGCTCGGCGACGAGTCCCGCGATCCTTTCGGGGACCGGCTCGTCGAGTACGCTGGCATAGGCCGACTGCACGCGCGCCGCAAGGACGCGATGCCTTTCGACGGCCTCCGCCACCTTCGGATCCAGCGCCATCGCCGCCTCGATCTCCGCCCGCGCGACGAGATCGAGTTCGCCGTCGGCATAGGCCATCAGCATCTCGTCCGAGAATCTCATCGGGACCCTCCGTCATCGCCCAGGTGCCGTTGCAAAGTTTCGCGGCCGCGCGCGAGGCGGCTCGTCAGCGTACCGATCGGAATTCCGAGCGTCTCCGCCGCGTCCTTGTAAGACAGCCCCTCGATCAGCACCAGTGCGATCGCCATGCGCTGCTCTTCGGGCAGGTGCGGCATTGCCGACTGCACCGAGAGCGCGATGTCCCGCGATTCCGCCGAGACATCGCCGACCTGCATGCCAGCCTCTTCGGGCGCAAAAATGCGATCTCGCCGGCGGCGCGCTCGAATTTCGTCGATCCAGGCATTCTTCATGATTCCGAACATCCAGCTGTCCAGCCGCGACCCGGGCCGCCATTGCTCGGCGCGGGCCAGGGCCTTTTCCACCGCGACCTGCACGAGATCGTCCGCATCCGCCACGTTTCGCGTGATGACCCGGGCGAAACGGCGCAATCGGGGCAGCAGTTCGCCGAGCGTTGCACGGACTTCGTCGGCGGGCGAGGGCGTGCTCATGATGTCAAACGTCCGGCGCGGCCCGGTTCTTCCATCGGGACGAAACGATTCACGTGAAGCGTATTCAGGTCAGGGGCCGCGCGCGGGGATGCTAGCATTTCCCGGCGGCCGGCCGGCCAAGGAGCGCGCGTGAACCGACTGTCCAGGGTTCTGGGAATTGTCCTGATCGCCGCGGGTGCTGTGACTGTCGCATCCGCGCAGATCGGCGTGCCGCAGTTGCCGGTGCAGCTTCCGCGATTGCCGCCGGTGACGGACCCGGTCACCGGGACCTTGCGCACCGCGCAATCCACGGCACTCAAGGACGTGCGCCAACTCCGGGTGCGCGAGCTGCTCCGTACCGAACGCGAAACCGTCGAAGCGGATCCGGCCGGCCAGCCGATCCTGCGCCGGCAGATCGGCGCACTGTCGCCGACGCCCGCGGCGCTCGAGCGCGCGCGGGCGGAAGGCTTCACCGTGTTGCGCACGGAATCGCTCGCAGGCCTCGGATTCACGCTCGTCGTGTTCGAGGCGCCGGACGGCATGTCGACGCGCCGCGCATTGAAGCGGCTGCGCGAACTCGATCCCGAGGGCGACTACGATTACAACCACCTTTATCTGGATGCGGGTTTCGCGCCGGACGCGGAAGAACCGTCGCCGCCAGCGCCTGAGGCGCGCCCGGCGGCCGAGCCGTCGGCGGCCGTACGCATCGGCCTGATCGACAGCGGCGTCGACGGCGGACATCCCGTGCTCGCGGGCGCTGACATCGTGCGCCACGACTGCGACGGCAAGGCGATGCCCGCGCCGCATGGCACGGCGGTGGCCTCGCTCCTGATCGGCAGGGCCGATGGATTTCAGGGCGTGATACCGGGCGCGACGCTGTATGCGGCGGATATTTTCTGCGGACACGGCGGCGGGTCGATGTCGCTCCTCGCGATTGCGCTCGACTGGATGGCCCGCGAGCAGGTACCGGTCGTGAACATCAGCCTGGTCGGCGCGAAGAGCATTCTGCTGACGGGACTCGTGCGCGCGATGACGGCGCGCGGACATCTGCTCGTCGCCGCGGTCGGCAACGACGGCCCGACCGCCCCGCCCCTTTACCCGGCCGCGTACCCGGACGTGGTCGGCGTCACAGGCGTGGATGCCCGCCACAAGGTATTGCCTGAGGCCTGCCGCGGCGAGCAGGTGGATTTCGCAGCCGCCGGCGCCGGCCTCGAGGCCGCATCGGTCGGCAGCGGTTTCGAAGCAGTCCGCGGCACCTCGTTTGCGACACCGATCGTCGCGGCCCTGCTTGCGGCCTCGCTTGCCGCTCCCGATCCGCCGAACGCGCAAAAAGCGCTGTCTGCGCTCGAGTCGACCGCAATCGATCTCGGCAACAACGGCCTCGATCCGACTTATGGTAAAGGCCTGGTCGGCTCCGAACTGCACCCCGGACAGCGGGAAGAAAACTAGGCCGCCGGACGTACTTGCTGGTGAGAACCGCGGAATGGCCGCGGCGTCACAGGAGCAAGTCCATGAAATATCGCAACTTTTTGACAAGCACAGCCGTGGCCGCCGTATTGGCCGCGAGCGGGGTCGCGAATGCGCAGCTGCTGGGCGGCGGCGCGACGGGCGGCCTCGGCGGCTCGATCACGGGCGGCCTGGGCAACGTCGGCGCGACCGGCGGTGGAGCCCTGAACGGCACGCTTCACGGCGGAACCGACGCAGTCGGCCGCACGCGCGAGATCGGTTCGCGCGCGGCGGGGCGAGCGAAGGAAACCGTCTCGAGTGCGCGCGGGCAGGCCGAATCCGCTGCCGCGGGCGTGGAAGCGACCGCCTCCGGAACGCTCGATACGGCCGTCGGGACGGCGGACGACGCGACGAGTGCGGTCTCGGCCACGGCGGAAGCCGCCGGGGACGCCGGCTCGAACGCCGATGTCGCGACCGACAACCTGTCGGGTGATGCAGCCGGCAATGTGACTGGCAATGGCGCGAGCATGCTGGACCTGGATTCCAGCGACCTCGCGGGCAATGCGTCGGGCGGTGCTGCAGGCAATGGCTCGGGCATGCTCGACCTCGATCCCGAGGAAGCGGCCGCTGTGGAGCCGGTCGTGAGCGGCGAGAAACCGTCCGCGCCGCGCCGTGAGCGGCAGCCGCAGTCACGCCATGAAGCGCAGTCTCAGGGCGCGCTTGGCGGAATGACGAACGCGACGAGTGGTCCGGGTAGTGCCGGTGCGATGCTCTCCGGCCAGGGTTCCGGCAATGCGAAGGCAGAGCGCCAGCAGCCGCCGGCCCAGGCTGAAAAGCCGGCCAGGAAGCCGCAGTCAGAACCGAAGCCGCAGCCGCAGCCGCAGGCAAAGGCCAGCGGCAAGGCCAGCGGGAACGGCGGTCTCGAGGCCTCGGGCGACGGCAAGGCGTCAGCCAATGCCAACGCCTCGGCCGACGCGAACGCAACCGTCGATAAGTAAACAGGACGGGCGGCAATCGGGCGGCGGGAGAGCAATCTCCCGCCGCTTTTTTTCGTGCTTGCCTGGGGGCCGGTCCGGGCGTTTAATCTGGTGACGTGGACAAGCCGTAGGAGGAACCTGCCAATGCACGACGAGCTGACCACGTTGCCCGGTATCGGGCCCGCCATCGCGGCGGATCTCCGGCACCTCGGCATTCACTCCATCCGGGAACTCGCCGAGTCCAACCCGGAACAGCTCTTTCAGCGACTCCAGAAAATCACCGGGCACGAACAGGAGCCCTGTCTCCTCTACACATTCCGTTGCGCGACCTATGCGGCACGCACGCCCGAGCCGCAGGCCGACCTGCTCAAGTGGTGGAACTGGAAAGACCGACGACTCGAAGACTGAAGCGCAGCGCGAACCATCCTCGCTGCTTGCTGCCGGGCCTGTGCCTGGTCCTGGCTGCATGCGGTCCCGCCCCGGACCGTGCATCGATCCGATCGCCGGCGCTCTAATCGTCGAGCGACGGTGACTGCGCGGTATTGTTGATCTTGATCAGCTCCAGGTCGCCATCCCGGACCATGCCGACGCCGGGGCAATAGGTCTTCAGCGATTCATTGCCCGGTTCGAGCGGGCTGGTCTCGGTGACTTCGACGCAGTTCTTGAAATTTCCGGCCGGCACGTCGACCTCGAACCCCATCGACGTGTGTTCGCCGCGATCTTTCGCGTTCGGCGCGAACTCCTGGAAAGTACCGCGACCCGAGCAGGAACGCGCGATCCGGCATCAGGATTCCGGGCTTCGCGCCGTCCTTGCCTGCCAGCCAGGCGTCATCCAGCGGATTTCCGTCGCCGTCGAATACGGTCTCGCCGAAGTAATAGACGTCGTCCATCGGATCGCAGTCCGCGACGAAGTTGTTCGAGACTTCTTCGAGCTCACCGTCTTCGGTCTCGAACTCCTCCAGGACACGCGTACGTACCGTGCGTAACTTGCCGCCGTAGGGGAACGTGATCACGCGGGTTTTCGGCAGCATCGTGATCCAGAGCTCCTCGAGCCCGTCCTCTTCTACGCACTCTTTGCAGGCCTTGTTGCTCAGGTAGAGCTGGCGATTGACCTGGAGCTTGAGAAAGGCATTCCCTCCCGTCGTCTTGAAGTCGCAGCTTGCGATCGGAAACTCGAGGGTGAAGCCATCCGGATTGGCTGCCACGGCGGCGTCCAGCGGGGCCAGGGCGGCGAGCAACAGCACGGCGGGTCGGGTCAAGGCTGACATAGCGACACTCCTTCAAGACTTGCGCGTTTGGCGACTTGCCTGCTAATTGAGACGTCCGGCATGAAACAATCCTTCGTCCAGAAGGATTTGGCGCCGGCGAGCGTCCAATTTGACAATGGCAGACCTGGTTCACGTCGATCGGGCCGTGGCCCGCCGGATCCTGGGCGGCGACGAGGCCGCATTCCAGGACCTGTTCGACCGCTTCTTTCCGCGTCTCTACCGCTTTGCGCTCGCGCGCATCGGCAACGACCCGGACACGGCGCGCGACATCGTTCAGCAGACGTTCTGCAATGCGATCGAGCGGCTCGACAGCTATCGCGGCGAGGCGGCGCTGTACACCTGGTTCTGCCAGATCTGCCGCAATGTGGTGGCCGATCACTACCGCAGGAAGGGCCGCGGCGCGGATCGCGTCACCCTGCTCGAGGACGAGCCCAACGCGCGCGCAATCCTCGAGTCGCTGACCGCGCCGCTGGGGGACGAACCGGAGACCGGCGTGTGGCGCGAGCAGGTGCATCGCATCGTCGAGGCGACGCTCGACTCGCTGCCGGGGCGTTACGGCGAAGTGCTGGAGTGGAAATATGTCGATGGGCTGTCGGTGAATGAAATCGCCGACTCGGCTGGACCTCGGCGCGAAGGCGGCGGAATCGCTGCTGACGCGTGCGCGCGAAGCGTTTCGCGACGCGATCGTGGAGCTGTTCGGAGCAACGGACGACCTCAAGGACGCCGTTCGGCCGTCAACCCGGATAAGGACGACCATGCAGAATGAATCCGACCTCATCGAATCGCTGATCCGCACGGCCGGCCGGCGCGCGGAACCGCCTGCGGACGCCTATCGCGAGGTGCTCGCGGCGGCGACCGCCGCGTTTCGCGCCAAGACCGCCCGACGTCGTGAACGCCTGTGGATGCTCTGGGCCGGTGCGGCGGCGGTCATGGTTCTCGCGATCGGGTTGATGTTCCAGTGGACGTCGCCGTTGGCCGAGCGCGACGAGCTTGCGCGCGTCGTGCGCGTGATCGGGAGCGCCGAGCAGGCGACCGGCGACGTCTGGCAGCCGCTCGGCGAAACGCGAACGCCGCTCACCACGGGCATGAAACTGCGCACACTCGCGGGCTCGCGCGTCGCGCTTGCGCTGTCCGGCGGCGAATCGCTACGGCTAGCCCCCGAAACCGAGGTCATGCTGGATGCGCCGGGCAGGTTGTATGTCCGCCAGGGCACGATCTACGTGGACAGCGGCGCGCGCCCCGGCGCGTCGCGGCTCGAGGTCGTGACCCCGGCGGGCACCGCGCGCGATCTCGGCACGCAGTTCGAACTGCTTGTCGCGGGAAGCGCGTTGCGGCTGCGCGTGCGGGAAGGTCTCGTCTCGATCGATAGTGGCGGACATTCGCTCGCCGGCAGCGCGGGCGATCAGATTGCGATCGACGTTTTCGGCGGCGTGACGCGCGATTTCATCGCAGCCGATTCGGAGGAATGGCAGTGGGCCGAAACCATCGCGCCGACGCCGGACATGGACGGAAAACCGGCTGCCGAGCTGATCACATGGGTTGCGCGCGAAACCGGTCACCGGCTGCGTTATGTCTCGCCGGTTGTGGAGCAGCGCGCGGCGAGCGTGATTCTGCATGGCAATATCCGCAATCTGGCGCCGCTTCCGGCGCTCGAGGCGATGCTCGCGACGACCGACCTCGAGTACGCACTCAAGGGCGATACAATCGAGATCCGCACCCGGGACACGCCGCCGCTCGATCCGTGAAAAAGCTGCCGCTCCTGCTGGCCTGCCTGGCGACGACCGCCGAGGCCGCCGAGTATCGCGGCGTTCCGATCGAGGAAGTCCTCGAGGAACTGCGGGACGGCGGCCTCAACCTCTTCTACAGCAGCGACCTGGTCAAGCCGTGGATGCGGGTCGAGCAGGAGCCGCGCGCCGTCGAGCCGAGGGCCTTGCTGGCCGAGATCCTCGCGCCGCACGACATCACGGTTGCCGACGGCCCACAGGGAAATCTGATGCTGGTGCGCGAAGCGCCCCGTGCGCCGCGGCATGCCGCGCCCGGCATGACCCGGAGCCCCGCGCCAACGCCGATCGACGCGGTCGTCGTCAGCGCGAGCCACTATTTTTTCGGCGACGAGATCCCGCTCGCACCCACGGTGCTGAATTCGGCGCAGCTCGAGTCGCTGCCGGAAATCGGCGAAGACCCGGTCCGCGCGGTGTCGCGACTGCCGGGTGTCGCACGCCAGGATTTTTCGAGCCAGGCGCACCTGCGCGGCGGCACGGTGGACGAGACGCTCGTGCGTTTCGACGGCCTGCGCCTCTACAACCCCTACCACCTCAAGGATTTCTTCGGCGTCTTCAGCAGCATCGACCCGGGAATCATCAGCGACATGCGGATCTACACCGGCGGATTCCCGGTGGCATTCGGCGATCGCAGCAGCGGAGTCATCGACATCGCATCGCGACTGCCCGGGAGGAGCTTCCAGGGACAGGCGGTCGCATCCTTCTTCACGGCCGGCGTCTCGATGGACGGCAGCATCGACGAGGGCGCCGGAGACTGGGCGATCGCCGCGCGGCGCGGCAACATGGATCTCTTCTTCGATCTCGTGGACTCGCCGCTCGGCGAGCCGGAATACCAGGACTTCTACGCCCGCGCAGGCCGGCGCGTGAACGAGTGGTTCGCGATCTCGGCGAATGCGTTGATGTTCGACGACCGCATCACGGCATTCGACAGCGACCAGGAGGAGGCGGCGATAGCCGAATACCGCGACCAGTATTACTGGCTGCGGATGGACATCGGCGCGCCGGACGGCCTCGGGGGCCGCATACTCGCCGCGCATACGCAGCTCGACAGCGAGCGCTCAGGCACCGCCGAGTTGCCCGGCATCGGCAGCGGACAATTGATCGACGAGCGCGAATTCACGATCAGTTCACTGCAGGCCGACGGCTGGTGGCGACTCGGCGCGCATTCGCTGCTGCAGGCGGGAGCCGAATGGCGCGCGCAGAGCGGGAGCTACGACTACGCCGACGAGGCGGAATTCGAGCTCCTGTTTCTGACCCCGGGCGCGGCCACGGAACCCTCGCGCACGCGCTCGATCAGCGAACGGCCTTCCGGGCATCAGGCGGGCGCCTACGTCAACTGGCGTCTCGAGCCGACGGCGTCATTCGCGACCGACCTCGGCCTGCGCTGGGACCGGCAAACCCTGGCGGACCAGGATCCCTCGCAATGGAGCCCGCGCGCCGTGCTGATGTGGCGGCCGACTGCGAACACCCGCCTGCGACTGGGATGGGGACGCTATTACCAGGCGCAGGCGATCGACGAACTGCAGGTTTCCGACGGTGAGACGGAGTTTCAGCGCGCGCAGCGCGCGACGCATCGCGTCGCCAGCGTCGAGCACGACCTGACGCCGACACTCATGCTGCGCGCGGAAATTTACAGCAAGGATTACGACCACCCGTTCGCACGCCACGAGAACCTGTTGAATACCATTTTCGTGCTGCCGGAACTGAAGCCCGACCGCATCCTGATCGCGCCCGACGCCGCGCTCGCCGAAGGCGCGGAAGTCTCGATGCATTATGAAGGCGGCGAGTTTTCCGGCTGGTTGAGCTTTACGCAGTCGCGGGTGCGCGATCGCGTGGACGGCGAGTGGCTGCTTCGGAGCTGGGATCAGCGCCATTACGTCAGCGGCGGACTGACCTGGCGCGGCGACCGCTGGGAGGCATCGCTTGCGACCGTGTGGCACAGCGGCTGGCCGACGACCGAGGTCGAGCTCGAGACGCTGGAGCCGTTTCCGCTGGCATCGGCGGACAAGCGCAATGCCTCGAATGTGGCGGACTATTTCCGCATCGACCTCCGCATCGCGCGCCGGTTCGACCTCGGATCATCGGGCGAGCTGACGGTCTTTGCCGAGGTGAACAATCTCACCAAGCGCATCAACGACTGCTGCGTCGAGTACCAGCTCGAAGACGAGGAGGAAGAAGACGTCTTCCTCGACATCGAGCCCCGCGGCTCGCTGCCGCTGATCCCGTCGCTCGGCGTGCTCTGGAAATTCTGAAGGGGACGTTCCCCTTTAACGGGGAACGTCCCCTTTGATCAGGTGGCGGCTCGCGGCGTGCGGCGGGCCGCGGTGCGGGCGGTGCATCCGTGTTCCAGGTGTCGCGGACCAGGAGCCACTTGCCGTCTTTCTTGTTGAACACGCCGATGTACTTGCCGGTGGCGACTGCCGCCCCGGATGCATCGGTGACGCTGAACGATCCGGACTCGTAGGCGAGGTCGCCCGAAACCTGGACCGGACCGTCGCCGGGAATGTTGAACTTCAGTCCGGCGGCTTTTGTGCCCGCGCTGTCAGTCGCCAGGAATTCGCCAATGGCCGCACGGCCGGAGACGGATGGCGCATTCGGCGGCAGCAGCACGGCGTCTTCCGCGTAGTGCGCGCCGAGAGTGGCAGCATCGCCGGCATTGTAGTCATTGGCCCAGGCCGCAGTTGCCGCACGGATCGCAGCTTCATCCGCCGATGTATCGACGGCTCCCTTCTGACAACCGGCGAGCGCCAGAAAACCCGCTGCAATGACTGCAACTGACTTCAGAATATTCACGATTCCCCCTTGTACTCGTTCTGCTTTTGGCCGCCGGCCCCGGCGGTCGGGTAGCATCCTACTCCCAATCCGGGAGCCTGCATGCGCGACCTGACTCAAGGCCCGATCTCGGGCCATTTGATTGCGATGGCCCTGCCCATCGGCGCCGGCATGCTGGCGCAGACGCTTTATTTCCTGATCGACCTGTACTTCGTCGCGCAGCTGGGCGACGCCGCGCTCGCGGGCGTGGGCGCCGCGGGCATCGCGATGTTCGTCGTCATGGCGATGACGCAGACGCTCGGCGTCGGCGCGATGGCGCTCGTGTCGCAGGCCGTCGGGCGCAAGGATCCGGCCGACGCCGATCTCGTCTTCAACCAGTCGATGGCGCTCGCCGGCGTCTGCACCGTCGCGACGCTCATCGGCGGCTACCTGCTCTCCGGCTGCTACATGCGCCTCGTCGGCGCGGATGCCGAAACCGCGCAGGCCGGCACGACTTATCTCTACTGGTTCCTGCCGGGCCTCGCGCTGCAATACGTGAACATCGTGATGATGTCGGGCCTTCGCGGCACGGGCGTCGTAAAACCCACGATGATCGTCCAGATGCTGACCGTGCTCCTCAACGCATTGCTCGCGCCGATACTGATCGCGGGCTGGCTCACCGGTCACCCGATGGGTGTCGCGGGCGCGGGCCTTGCGAGCACGCTCTCAATCGCGGCGGGCACGCTCCTGCTCGTGATCTACTTCAACCGACTCGAGAAATACATCCACTTCCGTCCCGCGCTCTGGCGCCCGCAGTTTTCGGTGTGGGGCCGCATGATCAACATCGGCCTGCCGGCGGGCGGCGAATTCGGATTCATGTTCGTTTTCATGGCGGTCATCTACTGGGTGATCCGCGATTTCGGCGCTGCCTCCCAGGCGGGATTCGGGCTCGGCACGCGCCTCATGCAGTCGATCTTCCTGCCGGCGATGGCGATCGCCTTCGCGACGGGTCCGATCGCGGGCCAGAATTTCGGCGCTAAACTATATCCGCGCATCCGCGAAACCTTCCGCTCGGCCGCGACGATCAGCGTGATCGTGATGCTCGCGATCACGCTCCTGTGCCAGTGGCGGCCGGAGTGGCTCGTGCGCGGATTCACGAGCGAACCCGAAGTCGTCGAAGTGGCCTCGCATTTCCTGCGGTTGATCTCGTTCAACTTCGCCGCGTCGGCGCTGATCTTCACCTGCTCCGGCATCTTCCAGGGGCTCGGCCACACCTGGCCCGCGCTCGGCAGCACCGCTTCGCGAGTCTTGACTTTTGCGGTGCCTGCGGTCTGGCTCTCGACGATGCCAGGTTTCAAGATCGATCATGTCTGGTATCTTTCGGTCGCGAGCGTGTGGTTGCAGGCGGCACTCAGCCTCTATCTCCTCTCGCGAACGATGCAAACGAGGCTCGATGATCGCCGGACCGATTCCCGCTAGATGACCGAATCACAGGCCGGGGCAGAATACCCGGCGGAAATCCGTCACATCGACGCGCTGCTCCAGCGCCGGCAGACCGCCGACGCGCGGGCCCATTGCGACGCGTTGCTCATGCGATATCCGGAACGCGCGGAAGGCTGGGTGGTGCTCGCGCGGATTCACCAGCAGGGCGGCGATTTTCCCGGAATGCTGGAAGCCGCGCGGCGCGCGCTCAGGCTCGATCCCTCCAACACCATCGCGAGGTTCACCGAAATCGAAGCGCGGCTGCACTCGGGCGACGTCGCGGGCGCCCGCGCGAGCCTGAGCGCGATCGAGAACGACGCCGGCGCCGACAGCGGAACCTGGCGTCGACTTGCGGAATTCCACACGAACCTCGGGCAGCACGACCACGCCGCGACCTGCGCGATCCGGGTCGCGACGCTGAAGCCCTATGACGCGCAGGCGACCTTTGCGAAGGCGAGCGCCCTGATCGCGATCGGGCGGATGGACGAGGCCGAGGCCCTGCTCGACGAGTTGATCGTCCGCACGCCCGACGACGGCGACGCCTGGTACAACCGGGCGACGCTCCGGCGGCAGACGCCCGAGCGCAATCACGTAACCTCGCTGCGCGCGGCGATCGCGGCGCGCTCGCCCGGCGCGGCCCCGGTCGCGATGTACTACGCGCTCGCGAAGGAGCTCGAGGATCTCGGCGAATTCACGGAGTCCTTCGCCGCGCTCTCCCTGGGCGCCGGCGCGCGCCGCAAGGCCCTTTCCTATCAGGTGGCATCCGACGAGCAGGCGATCGCGTCGATCGTCCGCTCCTTCGATCGCGCCTGGTACGAGAACGAGGCGCCGGGGCACGATATCGACGGTCCGATCTTCATCGTCGGCCTGCCGCGGAGCGGCACGACGCTCGTCGAACGGATCCTGATCCGCCACGAGCAGGTGACGAGCGTCGGCGAGGTGAATGACTTCGCGCTGGCCGTCAAGCGAATTTCCGGGCCCGCGGGCGGCGATGAAGAGCTGATTCATCGCGCGACGCAGATCGATCGCGCAGCGCTCGGCGAGTCCTACTGGTGCGCGATCGAGGGCTATGGCCATTCGAGCCCGTTCATCGTCGACCGGACGCCGCTCAACTACCTGTATCTCGGCCTCATCGCGCGCGCCCTGCCGCGCGCGCGGATCGTGCATGTGCGGCGCCATCCGATGGCCTCCGGCTATGCGTTGTACAAGTCGCTGTTCCGGACGGGTTATCCCTTCTCCTACGACCTCGGCGACATCGGGCGTTACTCGGTCGCCTATCTGCGCCTGATGAACTACTGGCGCGCGCTGATGCCGGGGCGATTCCTCGATCTCGACTACGAATCGCTGATCGACGACCAGGAAGGCGCGACGCGGACGCTGCTCGAGTACTGCGGCCTGCCGTGGCGCGACGAATGCCTGCGCTTTCACGAGAACACGGCGCCGACCGCGACCGCGAGCGCGGCCCAGGTGCGCCGGCCGATCTACCGCGAGTCGAAGGACCTCTGGCGGAACTACAGGAAGGAACTGGCTCCGCTCGCGCGCCTGCTCTCGCACAACGGAGTCGCGGCCGACTGAGCCCGCTGGACCGCAGACAGGGCGCGACCTGCCGCAATCACGGCGCGACGCCGAACCCGACGACGACGTTTGCCGTGTAGATCTGGTCGGAGTTCCGTGTTCCCGGGAGCACGTCCGTATTGCGCCGCACCTCGTAGCCGAGGCCCAGCGCCAGCGCATGGTTGACCTTCACTTCGATGCCGAACTGGTTCTGCATGAACGTATTGGTCGAGCCGCTCTCGACCAGGTATCGGTTGAAGACCCGCGTCGTGTCGGTCAGGCGGTGCTCGAAATCGATCGCGCCGCGCAGGATGTCTTCCCTTTCGGTTTCGCCGGAAACGCTGAGCTCGGTTGCCCGGACGCCGACGCCGACTTTTCCGTCCAGCTTCGTGTCCGCGTTCTCTATGAAGTGATATCCGTAGCCGACGGCGCCCGTCGCCTGATACTCATAATCGGTGAACGCGTCGTCCTCATAGCGCAGTGAACCGAACATGTAAGTGCGCCGGGTCGGCCGGTAGTCGCTTTCGGCGCGCAGTTCCCAGCGGTCGCCGGTGATCACGTCTTCGTTCAGCGTGCGCAGTATCGAGCCGCCGAACTTGTGATGCCAGCGCTCGAGCCTGTTGACGAGGTCCATGTTGGCGGCGAGCGTCGTCGTATCGCTGTTGCCGCGCGTGAGCACGCCGCCGAGCTTGCCCTTGCCGCCCCATTCCGCGGATGCGGAGCCCGCCGCCAGCCAGGCGCAGATCCCACACGCGATAATACGGATGCAATTCATTTCGACCTCCTTGTCTGGTGAAGGGGCAATCCTTGCCCCCGTGCGCGCGGCGAAGCCCTTGACGCGGCGCGTATTCTAACGAGGCTGCCGCGATGCGCAAGCCGCGCAGGGCCGCGTATTAGCCCGCGAGCGCGATCTCGACGCGCTTGTTGCGCTTGCCTTCATTGCGGATGCGCATCACGCGGATGCCGCCGATCTCGGCGATGTTCGCGACGTGCGTACCGCCGCAGGGCTGCAAGTCGATGTCCGGGATCCGGAGCAGCCGTATCCGGCCCGCACCGCGCGGCGGCTGCACGCTCATCGTCTTCACGAGCTCGGGGCGCGCGTCGAGTTCCTCGTCGGTGATCCAGACGCTCTCCGTCGCGACGCCGCGCGCGATCAGCCCGTTCGTGCCGTGCTCGATCTTTCCGGCGTCGAGCAGCGTCATGTCGATGTCGAAATCGAGCCGCGCCTTGTCGGGCGCGATGTTGCCGCCGGTGACCGGCGCGATGACGACGCAGGACATCACGTGCAGCGCCGTGTGCAGGCGCATGAGGGCGTAACGGCGCGGCCAGTCGAGTTCGAGCAATACGTTTTCGCCGGCTTCCGGCAGCCTGCTGTCCGCGGCGACGAGGTGGGCGACGGATCCCGGCGCGTCTCGCCCTTCCGCGTGTCCGCGATCGCGAGGCGCTCACCGTTCTCGCGCACGAGAAATCCGGTGTCGCCCGGCTGGCCGCCGCCGAGCGGATAGAAAATCGTGCGGTCGAATTCGATCTGCCCGTCATGCGCCGCGACGACGCGCGCCGTCGCGGTCTTCAGGTATGCATCGTCGCGGAACAGGAGCTCGGTCGGCATCGCACCCTCACAAAGGGGACGTTCCCCTTTAAAGGGGAACGTCCCCTTTGATTATGCCGATTCAGGGATCCGGCACGAATCCCTGCGGGAACGGATCCGGAGTCCGCCGTGCAAAGCGGTTTTTCGGCTTCGGGATCACGCCGCGCGCCACCAGGTTCCGGTGCGAGTCGTAGTAGATGCGGATGAGCTCATCGGGCGTCTCGCTCGCGCGCTCGAACTGCGTATAAACGGCGCCGGAATCGAGCCGCTGGCCGTGCCCGGTGCCAAGACGGGACTCTTCGCGGGCCATGCCGGCACTGGTGTCGGCCGATTTCTGCGTCGGAGCCGGCGCCGAATCCGCCGCGGCCGCCGATTCGCGTTCGAGAAAGTGGGCATAGACGCGCTCGCAGAAAAGCGCGATGCCGATGACACCGACGTTATCCGGACGGCCGGTCCGCGCGGCGTAGGAGTCGGGCAGGGCGGTGAAATAGAAGGCCGCGACCTCGTCCATGCTCTTGCGCCAGCCGTCGATCTCGAGTCGCCCGTAAGGATCGACGACGTAACCGCTCTGATCCGGGGCTGCAGTGCGTCCGGTGATGACGTTGATCCCGTCCACCGAGGTCACGGCGAGCACTCGCCCGTGGCCCTGGTTCCGGATCCGGATCTCGTACTCGTGGCCGGGCTCCCCGGCGACGTGGCGTTCGCCCTCATGCCAGTAAACGGGCAGAACGCGGCCCGTTTCGCGGTCGTAGATTTCGACTTCCAAGGGCTGGCCGGCCAGGGCGGCGAGGGGAAACAGCAGGGCCGCCAAAGCCGCGGCCCGGAGCGTATGCAGGTTCATGTTCGACTCCGATGTGGGTGACTGCGAGTACAAACGCCGGCTGGCTTTCGATCGGGTTTGTATATACAATTGCGCTTGACTTAATGCATCGGTACCAGGCTTCGGGCGCATTCATGCAAAAGGGTTTTTTCTCGCGGTTCGGACGGACGGGACAGGTCGAAAGCCTGGTGCCCGGCCTCGTGCCGCGCGCGGAAGCTGCCGCGGCCGCCGCAACCGAAGTCGCCAATGCCGTGCGCGGAATGGCGCGCCAGCATCTGCACAGAAACGGCCGAAAGTCCGCCATTTCGCTTCGGGTCGATCCCGAAGTGCTCGCATGGTTCAAGGCTCAGGGCCCGGGCTATCAAACGCGCATGAATGCCGTGCTTCGCGCCTACAAGGACGCGTCGAGCTAAGCCCCGTCTGCCAACGCCTGTTGCGATTTCTTTACCGAGCAGCTGCTTGCGCGAAAATCAGATGATTATAAGCATCTGAAATGGGTCGTAATGTGGCCCGGCGCGTGCGAATACGTCGACCGGTTGGGCGTTCTACGGCGGATGGGTCTCATCAGGCTTGCCCAAATTGTATATACAACAGTTCGTGGCCAGGCGTATATACAGGCCAACGCCTGTGCGGCACGACGACTCGCGGACGTAGCGGCGCCTTCCGATCGGCATTGGCTGCCATAGGTGCAGGACAGGCTCCGAGTTGCGACCCGGCAGTCATTACGCGCCGATTCCCGCGCGCCGCCGATCGGACTACGCTAGTGGCGACGGGGATCGGCGCCGGTCTGCGGGGTGTTGTAAGCGCTGATCGCCGCGATTCGTTAAGAATCCACCAGGGAGAACTCAATGTTGAAGGTCAATCAGAGTGGCGGCCTGCCGTTGCTGCTCGCGCTCGCGCTCTTGAGCCCGATCGCGGCGCTTTCGCAGACAACCGTGACCAGAAATGTTCGCGACTTCGAATTGATTGCGGTCGACGGCAATCATCTGGTGGTTCGCGACCAGAACGGAACGCGCGAGCTGACCGTGCCGCCGGATTTCCGGTTCACGGTGGACGGCAAGTCGATGGCGGTCAGTGATCTGAGAGCCGGCATGAAGGGCACGGCGACAGTTACGACGACGACGATCGAGCGGCCTGTCTACGTCACGACGCTGAAGATGGGCACCGTGCTCCGCCAGAGCGGGAGCTCGGTCGTGATCAAGGAAGATAACGGCAAAATCCACAAATTTACGCAAAGCGAGGTCGATGCCCGGGGTGTCAGTTGGTACATAAACGACAAACCGGTCCGCATGAAGGATCTGCAGAAGGGCGATAAGCTTTCCGCGACCATCGTGTCGGCCGGCCCGCCGGAAATCCTCACCATGCAGGAAGTGGATGCGCAGCTGGCTGCCGCGGGCGAGGCCGCTGCAGCCGCGCCGGTTGTGGAACCAGCGGCGACGCCGGAAGCCGCGCCGCAGGCAGCGACGCCAGCGCCAGCGCCAGAGCCGCAAGCGGCAACGGAAGAAGCGGCGCCCGAAGCCGCGGCAGCGGAAACGACTTCGCCGTTTGATGACTTGCCGAAGCCTTACACGAAGCATCCCTTCTTCTGGCTCCTGGTGGCGGTCGTGGTCGTGGCCTTGATCTGGGTCGTCGCGCGCAGAAGGGTCAAGAAGCCCTTGCAACGCTAGTCTTTGTCTCCGAAGCCCGGGTCCGTACACCGCCGGACCCGGGCTGCGCGGCGTTATCAAAAGGGTTGCCCGTCCTTTCGCGAGTACGCGCCTGGTGAGCCGGGCGCATTCCAGCAGAGATCGACATCGGGATAATGAGCCCCGTCCGACTCGTCGCGATTGCTGATCTCGAGATAGACAGCCGGTGTTGCCCCGCGATTGACGAGTTGGTGCCCGTCGCGATGGCCTGCGGGGAACCCCGCGCACTGTCCGGCGCGGAGCGGTTGCTCTCCGGCATCCGTGACGAGTACGAGCTCGCCCGCGAGCACGTAAATGAGTTCATCTTCGTGCGTGTGCCAGTGCCGCATCGACGACGCGGCGCCCGGTCCGAGTGTCGTGTGATTGATGCCGATTTTCGTGAGGCCCGCCGCGTCGCCGAGCGCGCGTTTCTCGCGGGGCAGGACCTGGGACCGGAACGGCTCCGGGTAGCCGGAGCCCGTGTTTGCCGCGAGATTTCTCGGGTCGAATGCTGCCGCGATGGATTTCATTGATTTACACTGCTGCTTGATGTTTATAGACATCCACCTGAATGCCTAAGAAAGAGATCATCCCGCATCGCGGGCCGCTGGGTAAGCGTGCCGCAATCACGAGCAGTTCGCGCGCGTTTCCGCGCATCAATCCGAACGTGGTGCCGCGCACCGGCTGGGTGCGCGAGATCCGCACCGCGCTCGGCATTTCGCAGTCGCAGCTTGCGGCGCGCGCGGGCGTCTCGCGCGCGACCGTGCAGCAGATGGAGCGCGCGGAGGGTCGTCGCAGAATTACGTTGGCGAGCCTCGACCGGCTCGCGGATGCGATGGGTTGCCAGGTCGCCTTTGCGATCGTGCCGAAAGGCGGCTCACTCGATGACCTGCGCCGGCGCCAGGCGAATGCGCGGGCGGAGGCGCTTCTCCAGGAAAAGATCAAGGACAACAAGTCGCCGCCCCGGCCCAGGGAGCTGGAGCGCCGAAAGGAACGCCTGGTCGCGAAACTCCTGCGGGGCAGTCCCCGGAAACTCTGGCGCTAGAAACGCGCGGGCATAAAAAAAGACGGCCGGGTTGCCCCGGCCGCCTTCGTCGTCAGTCAGTCGCTACTTAGGAGCGGGGCTGCTGTGACTGGGCTGAGATCTGCGAAATCGCTTCCTTCAGCTTGGCCGCGCCTTCCGCGGTCTTGCCTTCCGAGCAAAGCTTCTCGCCTTCATCGCGAGCCTGCTTGGCCGCACTGACCTGCTCGGCCGTGGCAGCAGACGCCGCCTGGTCGAACTGCGCCTGAAGCGCTGCACAATCCTGCGTTCCCTGCACTTCTTCCTGCGCGAGGGCAACCGGCGAGATGGCGAGCACGGCGCTCGCGGCAATCAAGGTATGACGAAATTTCATCTGAGAGTCTCCTTCACAAAATCACTTATTGGCCGCATCCGGCATGTGTCATTAGAGACTAACTGACAAAAATTAGCTGATCGTCGCGTCGGCTTTCAGCGACAGAATTTCGTCCTCGCTGAGCCCTAATTCTTCGACCAGAACTTCGGCGGTGTGCTCGCCGAGGAGTGGAGGTGGATTCTTGTATTCGAGCGTATTCCGCGAGAAAACAAGGGGATTTCGCACTTGCGGCACCTGGCCTCCGAGGGAGTGGGGCAGGTCGAAACGCAGTTTCCGATGCTGTACCTGGGGCTCCGCAAAGACTTCTGCGAGGTTGTTGATGGGCCCGCAGGGCACGTTGACGGGTGTCAGCAATTCCAACCAAGTCTTCGTAGTCTTTTGCCTACAGAGCTTGTCGATCGTCGCAACGAGCGCCTGGCGGTTCACGACGCGGGCGGCGTTTATCTGAAAGCGCTTGTCGCGCGCGAGCGCGCTCTTGCCGGCCGCCATGCAGAACGCGGCGAACTGACGATCGTTGCCGATCGCGAGCATCAGGTAGCCGTCCTTGGTTGCGAACGCCTGGTACGGAACGATGTTCGGATGGGCGGTGCCGCGGCGGATGGGCGGCTCGCCCGTGACGAGATAGTTGAGCGCCTGGTTCGCGAGGGCCGCGACCTGGGTGTCGAGTAGCGCGAGGTCGATGTACTCGCCGCGCCCGGATTGCTCCCGTTCAAGGAGCGCCGCAGTGATCGCCATCGCTGCATAGAGACCCGAGATCAAGTCGGATACTGCGACACCCACCTTGACCGGTCCCGCGCCGGGTTCGCCGTCCGGCACGCCGGTGACGCTCATGAGACCCGAGATCGCCTGGATCATCGCGTCGTAACCGGGTTCGGCGGCCGCGGGGCCGTCCTGTCCGTACGCCGAGATCGAGCAATAGACCAGCTTCGGATTGAGGCGCTCGAGCGAGGCGTAACCCAGCCTGTACTTCTCGAGCGTGCCGACCTTGAAGTTCTCGATCAGCGCGTCAGCGCGGAGCGCGAGCGAACGGATGAGCTTCTGGCCGTCCGGCTTCGTGAAATCGATGGCGAGCGACCGCTTGCCGCGGTTCGTGCTCGCGAAATAGGCGGCCTCGGCGGTGTCCTTGCCCCTGCCGTCCCTGATCCAGGGCGGACCCCAATGGCGAGTGTCGTCTCCGCTGCCGGGTTTCTCGATTTTCCAGACCGTCGCGCCGAAATCGGCGAGGCATTGCGTGGCCCAGGGACCGGCGAGAATCCGGCTGAGATCGAGGACCTTGATGCCGGCGAGCGGGCCCATGAGCGCAGCATGATAACGGCTAAAGGGGACGTTCACCTTTAAAGGGGACCGTCCCCTTTAAAGGTGAACGTCCCCTTTGAGTTGCGCGAGGTAGTGTTCCGCGTCATCAAGGCCGATGACCTCCGCGTACTTCGCCTGCAGGTCGAACAGACTGGCCTCGTGCGGCGCAGGGTGACGGTCGCCGACGGCATCACGCACGACCAGCGGTACGAAACCGTGCTGGCAGGCATCCACGGCGGTCGCGCGTACGCATCCCGAGGTCGATACACCGGCAATCAACAACGTGTCGACGTGAAGCGCATTCAACGCTGCCGCAAGCCCGGTCCCGAAAAAAGCGCTTGCGTACTGCTTGCTGAAGACCAGCTCACTGGACAGCGGTTCGAGTCCTTCGGCGAAAGCGGCGAGCTCGGGGCTGCGACCGCGCTCGAAACTCGCAAGCGCCGGCAGCTTGCGGAAGAACACTCCGCCGTCGCCGCCGCCCGGTTCGTAGACGACGTTCGTGTGCATGACCGGAATCCCGGTACGGCGCGCGGCAGCGAGCAGCCGTCCGGCCGCCACCCGCGCCGGTTCCACCCCCGCGTACAGCGGGGAATCGGGCAGCAGGTAGGCGCGCACGAAATCGACGATCAGAAGCGCGGGTCGTTCCCCCGGAGTCAGCGTCCGGCTCGCCGGCGCGCGGCTGTTGTCGCCGGTCATGCCCGTCCGCGGTTCAGCGATTGAGCGCGCCGCGCGCCGCGTGGATGTGGGAGAGCATCACGGCCGCGGCCCACTCGGGATCCCGCGCCTCGAGCGCGCGGACCACCTCGAGGTGATGCTGGGCGCTGCGCTGCAGATCCTCCGGCGTGTACTTCTGGAACGTGCGCATCATCAGCGGCGCCTCGATCAATGCGGCGAGCGCGCGACCGAGCCTTGCGCTCGCCGCGGCTTCCTGCAGGCGCCGGTGGAACTGGCTGTTCAGATCCGCGATGCGCTCGAGATGCCCGGATTTGCGCTCGACCGATTCGCGATACTGCGTTTCCGCGAGCCGGCGCAATTCGCCGATCTGTTCCGGCGACGCGCGCAGCGTCGCGCGCCGCGCGCCGTAGGATTCGAGCATCGCGCGCAGGTCGAAGACCTCGTCGGAGTCGGCCTCGGACCAGGTGGTCACGACCGCGCCGAGATTCGGCGTGAACTCCACGAGTCCTTCCGCGTCCAGGCGGCGGAGCGCCTCGCGCACGGGCGTGCGGCTCACGCCGACGGTCGTCGCGATTTCCTGCTCCGTCAGGCGCGCGCCCGCGAGATAACGCCCGGCGATGATTCCGGAGCGCACCGTTTCGTAGGCTTTGTCGACTGCGCGCACCGCGCTCTCCCCGCGCTCAGGCCATTTTACGCATGACACGCGCCTGGAAACGCGGCGCCGCCGGCGGCTCGAGTCCGGTTTCCGCCTTGCAGCGCGATTTCAGTTCCGCGATGTCCTTGAATCCGCGATCGAAGAGCGGCGCGGTGCCGCGTTCCTTTACCGAGCTTCGCGCGCAGATCCGCCGTGGCCTTGCTGTCCACGCGGCCGTTCTTCAGGACGACGCCGTAGCGCAGCGCGCCTTCCGACGCTGACGAGCCCCGCTTCCACGTCGAACTGCACGAACTTCGGATCGCGCTCGAAGGGATCGCCGCATCCGCCGCCGCCCCAGGTCTCGTACAGCAGGAGATCGCCGACTTCCACTTTCACGCGGTCGGTCTTCGACGGCAGCAGTTCCTCGCTGCCATCCGCACGCTTGCAGCAGCTTGCGGCTGCGCGATCCCGGCAATCCGCCGTTGACGCCCCAGGGATACGTCAGCCAGCGATCGTCATGGATCGAGATCTCGCCCGGCTCGAGGAAGCTATAGCCGATGCGAATGCCGTTGCCGCCGCGGAATTTCCCGGCTCCGCCCGAGTCCGTGATCGTTTCGTAGATGTCGATGCGCAGCGGAAAGTAGCTCTCGAGGAATTCGTTCGGCACGTTCGTGAACGACGGCCACAGCGAATGGCCGTCGGGCCCGTCGCCGAAGGGCTTGCCCGGAATGCCGCCGAAGCCGATCTGGTAGAGCTGGTACCACTCGCCGTCCTTGTTGTAGCCCGAGTACATGAAGTGCGGGCTGTCGGAGAAACCGGCCGCGCACATGAACGCGGGATTGCCCTGGCCGAGCAGGCCGCCCAGCACGTCGAAGATGCGCCCGAGCGCGTGCGTGCGGCAGGAAAGCGCCGCGGGTTTCAGCGGCTTCAGCAGCGTGCCCGCGGGAATGCGCACTTCCATCAGGTCGTAGAAGCCGTCGTTGAACAGGATCTGCGGGTCGAACACCATGATCATGTAGACGCCCGCGAACATCTTGAACATCTCTTCGTTCAGCAGGAAATTGATCGAGGAGACCGACTGCGGATCCGTGCCGGCGAAATCGAAGATGCACTTGTCGCCCTCGCGCCACATCGTGCAGGCGATCTTGTACGGGCCCATGTTCACGCCGTCGTCGCAGACGTAATCCTCGAAGTACTGCCTGGTTTCCGGCACCGTGCGCCGGATCAGCTCGCGCATCGCGCGCTTGTTGCGCTCGAGCATCGCGTCCATCGCGGAATAGAAGACGTCGTCGCCGAAGCGGCGGCTGATCTCGACGCAGCGCAGCGCCGCGGTGCGAAGCGCCGCGACGATCGCGTGGAAGTCGGAGAAATTCCAGGTCGGCAGCCGGCAGTTGTGCAGGATCACCTTCAGCAGGTCTTCCTGCAGCTGCCCGCCGCGGATGATCTTGACCGGCGGCACGGCGACGCCTTCTTCGAAGAAAGTGCGCGCATCGGTCGGCAGCGAGCCCGGCACCTTGCCGCCGACGTCGGTCATGTGGCCGAACATCGCGGCCCAGGCGATCACGCGCCCGTCCTTGTAGACGGGCATCAGCAGCAGCCAGTCGTTGATGTGGCTGATCGCGCCGTTGCAGGAGTAAGGATCGTTGGTCAGGAACACGTCGCCTTCCTCGACCGTGCCGTCGTAGCCCTGCATGAAGCCGTGGATGAAGGAGCCGAACTGGCCCGACGACCATCTTGCCCTCGAGGTTCGCGATCAGCGGAAACTCGTCGTGCTGCTCGCGGATGCCCGGCGACATCGCGGTGCGGAACAGCACCGTGTCCATCTCGAATCGCGCATTGCGGAGCGCGCTCTCGATGATGTCGATCGTGACGCTGTCCACCTTGATCTTGCGGAAGCGTTTCTTGCTGCGCTGGACGATTTTCGCGGGCATGTCTTATCTCCGCAGCGAATCGGGGTAGATCAGGATGTTGCCGAGCTTGTCCACGCGGCCTGTGTGTTTCGGCAGGATCACGGTCGTCGAATCCATTTCGATGACGATCGCGGGACCCTTGATCCGGTTGCCGGCCCTGAGCCCGGCGCGATCGTAGACGGTCGCCTGCATGCCGCGGCCGTCGATGTGGACCGCCTGCTTGCCGGTCGCGGCAGCCTTCGGTCGCGTCCGCCGCGCGCGATCGCGGGCCGCTTGACGGTGATGCCGCGACCCTGCACCGAAGCGCGGAGCGCCACGAATTCGTGCTCGAGCGGCAGCGCGAACGTGAAGAGCCGCTTGTGCTCCGCGTCGAACGGCTCCGAGATCGCCTTCAGCCCGCGCTTCCTGAGGTCCTTGAGATCGATGTCGATCGTCAGGCGCAGGCCCTGGCCGTGGTAACGCACGTCGATCTGGTAACTGCGCCGCATTTCCTTCGCGGAAACCTTTTCGCGCTCGAGCGCCGCCGCGGCCGTCGCCGAAAGCTGCCCGAGAATCCGCCCGATCTCGGCGGGAGTCGTTTCCGAGAACTTGCGGATGAAGGTGCGCGCGGATTCGTCGCGAAGCGCGGTCGTCGCGTCGCCGAGCGCGCACAGAACGCCCGGGCCCGGCGGAATGATCGAAGGCCAGGAGCCGAGCAGGCGCGAGAGCGCGTTCGCGTGCAACGGACCCGCGCCGCCGAATGCGATCAGCGCGTAGTCGCGGGGATCGTGTCCTTGTTCCACGGAAACGAGCCGCAATGCGCCGACCATGTTCTCGTTGACGATGTCGTAGATGCCCTGCGCGGCATTCTCCAGCGACTTGCCGAGCGCGGAAGCGATCTTGCCGACGGCTTTCGCCGCCAGGTCGCGCTTGAGCTCGAGATCGCCGCCGAGCCGCTGCATCGCCGGCAGGTAACCGAGCACGACATTCGCGTCGGTCACCGTCGGTTCTGCGCCCCCGCGGCCATAGGCCGCGGGACCCGGATCCGCGCCCGCGGATTGCGGCCCGACGCGCAGTGCCTTCGTCAGCTCGGGCACGTGCGCGATCGAGCCGCCGCCGGCGCCGACCGAACGGATGTCGACCGATGAGGCGCGAACCGTGACGTCGCCGACCGTCGTCTCGCGCCGGAGGCGCGGCACGCCGTTCATGATGAGCGCGACGTCGGTCGAAGTGCCGCCGACGTCGACCGTGAGGAGATTCGGGAATCCCGCCTGCAATGCGACCCACAGCGCGCCCGTGACGCCGCCCGCCGGGCCCGACATCAGGAGATTGACCGGATATTCCTCGGCCGACGCCGCGGAGGCGAGCCCGCCGTCCGAGCGGAGGATGTGAAGTTTCACCTCGCCCGCGCGCGAGGCGAGTTTCTTCTGCAGATTGTGCACGTAGCGCTGCACGACCGGGCGCACGTAGGAGTTCGCGACCGTCGTCACCGTGCGCTCGTACTCCTGCATTTCCGGCACGACTTCGGAGGAGAGCGACACCGGCACGCCGGGCAGCGCGGCGGCTGCGATCTCGCGGATCCGGCGCTCGTGCGCGTCGTTCGCGAAGGCATTGATCAGCGAAACCGTCAGCGCCTCGATCCTCGCCGTCCGCAATCCCTCGAGCGCCGCGCGCACTGCGGCTTCGTCGAGCGGCCGCACGACTTCGCCGCGCGCATCCACGCGCTCATCCGCCTCGATCGTGAGCGCGAGCGGCGCCATCGGCAGCGACTTGTTGTAGATGACCCACCCGCCGAGCCCGCCCGGGACGAAGGAGCGCGCGATCTGCAGCACCTGGCGATAGCCTTTCGTCGTGACGAGACCGACTTTCGCGCCGGAGCTCGTCAGCACCGTGTTGGTCGCGATCGTCGTGCCGTGCATCACGTGTCCGATGGCGGTCGGCGGGATGCCCGCGCTCTTGCAGATGCGCTCGAGGCCATGCAGCACGCCGACCGACTGGTCCTTCGGCGTGCTCGGCACCTTGGCGCTCCAGGTGCGGCCGTTCTTCTCGTCGACCAGCAGCAGATCCGTGAACGTGCCGCCGACGTCGATGCCGAGTCTGTAGCTCACATCGTCTCCTTCGAGGCCGGGAAGTTTCCGGCCTTGGTCAAGAGTCCCGGCACTTTCCGGCCGAATTGTTCCTCGAGCCAGCGCGCGGTCGCGATCGTTCGCTCGAGATCGACGCCCGTTTCGATGCCCATCCGGCCGAGCATGTAGAGCAGGTCTTCGGTCGGTATGTTACCCGTGGCCGCCGGGGCGAACGGGCAGCCGCCGATGCCGCCGATGCTGGCATCGAGCGCCTCGAACACCGGCTTCGATCGCCGCGTAGGCGTTCGCAATGCCGGTATTGCGCGTGTTGTGGAAATGGCAGCGCAGCGGCATGCCGGGCAGCGCGTCCTTGAGCCGATCGAGCAGGTCCGTCACCTGTACCGGCACGCCCGCGCCGATCGAATCGGCGATCGCGATCTCGACGGGCTCGCCGGCCGCGAGCTCGCGTCGCGAGCGCGACGACTTTCGCAGGGGCAACTTCGCCTTCGAACGGGCAGCCGAAGGCCGCCGAGATCGTGACCTGCGCGCGAAGTCCCGCGGCCTTCGCCGCGCGCGCGATCTCGAGCCAGGCGGCGACGGATTCCGCCGTCGTCGCGCCCTGGTTTCGCTGGTTGAAGGTATCGGTCGCGACGACAACCATGCCGACTTCGTCGCAGCCCGCGGCGAGCGCGCGCTCGAATCCGCGACGGTTCAGCACGAGTCCGATGTAACGCACGCCATCGCGCCGCGGCAGCGCCCTCACGAGTTCGTCGGCGTCCGCCATCTGCGGCACGCGCTTGGGATTCACGAAGCTCGCGACCTCGATGCGGCGAATGCCGCAACCGACGATGCGTTCGATGAACTCGCGCTTCGCCGCGAGCGGCAACTCGCCCGGCTCGTTCTGCAGGCCGTCGCGTGGCCCGACCTCGACGATTTCGACCTTTCGTTGCACCGATTTCACAGCGCAAATTGTATACATGGAAGGGCGGCGTGCGCAGCTAGACTGGTCAGGTTGACGGTCGGCTCGGCTAGATTGTATACACGAGCCATGACGAAGCCAGCGTTTGAACGCGGCCCTCTCGGCGATCTGCGCGTGCTCGAACTCGGCACTCTGCTGGCCGGGCCGTTCTGCGGGCAGCTGCTCGGCGACATGGGCGCCGAGGTCATCAAGATCGAGCCGCCGGGGCAGGGCGACCCGATGCGGAGCTGGGGCCGGCAGAAGCCGGGCGAGCCTTCGCTGTGGTGGCCGGTCATCGCCCGCAACAAGAAGGCGATCACGCTCGATCTCCGCCAGGCGGACGGGCAGCGGCTCCTGCTCGAGCTCGCGGCGAAAGCGGACTTCCTGATCGAAAACTTCCGGCCGGGCACGCTCGAGAAATGGAATCTCGGCTGGGATCAGCTCAGTCGCTGCCAATCCGCGCCTGATCATGGTTCGCGTGTCCGGTTACGGCCAGACCGGACCGTACGCGAGCACGCGCCGGATTCGGCGCGATCGGCGAGGCCATGGGCGGGCTGCGCTACGTCGTCGGCAATCCGGAGTCGCCCCCGTCGCGCGTCGGCATCTCGATCGGCGATTCGCTGGCCGCGACCTTCGCCTGCGTCGGCGCGCTCGCGGCGCTCAATTACCGGGAGCGCACCGGCCGCGGCCAGGTCGTCGACTCGGCGATCTACGAGGCCGTGCTCGGCATGATGGAGTCGCTGATCACCGAGTACGACCAGACCGGTTACGTCCGTGAGCGAACCGGCGCGATCCTGCCGAATGTCGCGCCCTCCAATGTCTATCCGGCGCGCGATGGCCTGGTGCTGATCGCCGCGAATCAGGACACGGTGTTCCGCCGCCTCTGCGAGGCGATGGAGCAGCCGGCGCTCGCGGACGATGCGCGTTACGTCAGCCATCAGTCGCGCGGCGCGCACCAGCGGGAACTCGACGAACTGATCGGCGCAGTGGACCGCGAACGCTCACGACGCAGGAGATTGCTCGCGCTGATGGAGCGAGCACGGCGTGCCGGCGGGGCAGATCTATCGCGCGCCTGAGATGCTCGAGGATCCGCATTTTGCCGCGCGCGAGGCGATCGTCTCCGTCGCGCATCCCCAGTTCGGCCGCCTCCGCATGCAGAACGTCGTGCCGAAACTCTCGGCAACTCCGGGCGGCATCCGCCTGCCTTCGCCCGGGCTCGGCGAGCACAACGACGAGATCTACCTCGATCTCCTCGACATGCCCCGCGAACGCTACGACCGCCTGAAAGCGGCCCGCGTCATTTGAACGAGTAGCTCACGTCCAGGCCGTAGCTGCTGCCGGGTGAATCGTGGATGAAAGCGCCGCCGAATTCCGGCGCCACGATCACTTCCTGGAGATACTCCTTGTCGGCGATGTTGCGGCCCCAGGCCGTCGACGTCCAGCGGTCGCCCCGCAGTGTCACACGCGCGTTGATCAGCTCGTACGGCATCGCGCTTCTGCTTGCTGTAGTTGCCCTGGCCGAAGCCGAATGCCGGTGGGCAGGTTCGGCACCAGTCTCGTCCTGCACCGGGTGAAACCAGGTCTCGCCGACGAATATGCCGTCGAGGCGGGCGACGAACTCCAGTCCCGAATCGCCCATCGGCGACGACCGAGCTCGCCGCCGAGGTTGCCGGTGTATTCCGGCGAGTAAGGCAGATTGTTGCCGTTCGTGTACGGCCGTCCGTCGTAGCGATCGATCTCGCCGTCCGTGAATCCGATGCCGCCGAAGAACGACAGGTTCTCGTTGGCGCGCCAGCGGAAATCGAGCTCGGCGCCCTGGATCGTCACTTCGTCGAGATTCGTGACCACGCGCAGCAGGCCGAAGGGACCGGCGAAGAAGTTGAAGAACTGCATGTCGTCGACTTCGGTCCGGTAGATCGCGCCGTTGATCGCGAGCGTGCGGTCCAGAAGGTTCGACTTGAAGCCGATTTCCGCGGCTTTCGACACTTCCTTGCTGTAGTCGTCGCTCACTTCCTCGAGGTTGAAGGCTCGCGATCCGGCCCAGAGCAGTCGGGCAGGCCGAGCGGCAGGGTGGCGAATCCGGCATCGAACGGCGTGCTCGGGCCTAGGCAGAGTCCGCCGTAGAACACGTCCGACCGTCGCCGCGCTGCCCGAGGAATTGAAGCCTCCGCTTCGGAAACCGTAACCATAGGACGCGTACAGCGCTCACCTGATCCGTTGCCTGCCAGTTCAGTGTGAGTTTTGGCTGGAACTGGCTGTATGTCTTGGAACGGCTCGGGATACCCGAAGTGGCGAACGCCGGGTTCACTGTGTATGCCGGGATTGATGAACGGGTTGGAAAAAAACGCGAATGTCGGCGTTTGCGCGACTGCGTTGGCGCCGGTCGGGACGTTGTTGTCGACTTCCCGTTCCTCGCTGTCATAGCGCAGTGCCAACGCGAGCTCGACACCCTCAGTGACATCGTAGGCCAGCTGTCCGAAGCCGGCGTAAACGGTGCTCGTTGAACGTAGTCGTCGTACAACAGATCGGTCGGGTTTGGTCCAGTCGTTGGCACGAATGCTTGAGCCAAAAAGTCCTGCTGCAGCGAAGCGCCGGTATTGTCGGAACCCTGTGAGACCACCACGTGACGCTCGATGTCGGCGACATAGATGCCGGCCACCCAGCGCAGTCGCTGGTCGCCGGGCGAGGTAACGCGAAGCTCGAGGCTCATGTCCTCCTGGTCGCGCTGCTGGTACTGGTAACCGCCGCAGGTCGTCGGCCCGTACGGCGGTTGGAACGACGATGCATAAGGCGTGGTGCTGACGATCGTTCCCGGCGGATTGCCGTAGTTGAACGGCGCCGGAAGCGGCGTGTCGCCGAGCGCGCGCGGCAAAGGACTCCCCGCAGGAAGGCGTAAACGCGTACAGGAAGAACGCGTCGCTCGCGCCGTCGGTCAGGAAGAAATTTGTCCTGGTCGTTGTAAGCGAGCACCGCGGTCAACTCCCCCGACGCCGACGGCCCAGTCGCCCTTGATGGAAAGGTTCAGGTTTTCCTGTTCGTTTACGGGCTTGATGTTGCTCGTATAGAAGAAGCTGTGCTGGTTCGGATCCTCGTCGAACGGCGGCGCGCCGAATATCGTCGCCGCCTCGAAGAACGAGACGGCCGCGTTGAAATTGATCGCGCCGGATTCGACCTCCGAATATCGTGCTTTCACGTCGATGTTGCCGTTGGCGGCCTCGAAAGTCAGGCGGCCCGATAGCGCCCGTCTCCTCGAAGTAGTCGACGCAGTCGTCGCAGTCGAGCAAGGTCGTTGTTCCACTGCCCGTCGGTGCTGCGCGTGTAGACCGAGAAGCTGCCCCTGGCGTTGTCGCCGAGTGGTCCACGCCATATAGAGGTTGCCGTTGTAGCTGCTGTCACTTCCGACTCCGGCACCGAGTTCGATTTCGGCCTCGTCGGCCGGTTTGCGCGTCGTCAGGATCATCGCGCCGGCCAGCGCGTTCCGTGCCGTAGAGCGCGCCCTGCGGTCCCTTCAGCACCTCGATCTGCGTGACGTTCGAGAGTTCCTGGTTAAGCGCGTTCGGATTCGTCTGCAGCACCCCGTCCACCACCAGCGCGAAATTGGTTTCGGCATCGCGGCCGGTGTTGATGCCGCGGATCACGACCTGCATGTCGCCGGCTTCGGCGGTCTGCACTTGCGAGACGCCGGGTGTCAGCGCGATGAAGTCCTGCGGCCGCTCGATGCCTGCCGACTTGATCTCCGCGTCGGTGAAAGCCTGCACCGTGGCCGGCACATCCTCGATGAGTTCGGCACGCTGACGCGCCGTGACGACGACTTCGGGTAGCTGGGAGGCCGATTGGGCTCCCGCATTGGCGGCGGTGAGGACGCTCGTAATTGCGGCCGCAAGAATCGAAAACTGGCGCGTTGAGTTCTGCATGGGTCCCCCGCAGTCAGTTGAGGCGAAGCCCCGGTCGTTGTATACAAGTCGGGCGCCCGGATCATACTCTGCGCCTCGCAGGGGCCGCAATATCGCCCGTTCTGCGTTGGACGGTATACACGCGGCACGGCAAAGCGCGGCCCTCGAGCCGATACACTGGGTCGACCCATGACGCAAAGAACGATGTTCGAAAAGATCTGGCGCGCCCATGAGGTCGTGCCGGAATCCGCCGAAACACCGGCCGTGCTCTACGTCGATCTGCACCTGACCCACGAAGTCACCTCGCCGCAAGCGTTTGCGGCGTTGCGCGAGCGGGGCATCCGGGTGCGCCGCCCGGACCGCACGCTCGCCACGCTCGATCACGCGACGCCGACCGATTCCCGCCAGGTCTTTGGCGGCGTGCCGATCCGGGTCGAGTCGGCGGCGCGCCAGATCGCGCTGCTCGAACGCAATGCCGCCGACTACGGCGTCCCGCTCCTGGGCCTGAAGAGCGGGCAACGCGGCATCGTCCATGTCATCGGGCCGGAACTCGGCCTGACGCAACCCGGCATGACGATCGTCTGCGGCGACAGCCACACGAGCACGCACGGCGCTTTCGGTACGCTCGCTTTCGGGATCGGCACGACCGAAGTCGGCCACGTGTTCGCGACCCAATGCTTGCTGCAACGGAAGCCGCGCACGCTCGCGGTGCGAATCAGCGGCAGGCTCCCTGCCGGAATCACCGCAAAGGACCTCGTGCTCTCGCTGATAGGCCGCATGGGGGTTTCCGGCGGCGCCGGGCAGGTGATCGAGTACAGCGGCGAAGCGATCCGCGCAATGTCGATGGACGAGCGCATGACGGTCTGCAACATGTCGATCGAGGCGGGTGCGCGCGCCGGCATGATCGCGCCGGATGGAGTGACCTTCGAGTACCTGCGCGGCCGTCCGCGCGCGCCGGGCGAGGCGGACTGGGATCGCGCGCTCGAGGCCTGGCGCGAACTGCCGAGCGATGCAGGCGCCACGTTTGACCGTGAGCTCGGGTTCGATGCAGCCGGCGTCGAGCCGATGATCAGTTATGGCACGAACCCGGGGATGGTGATGCCGCTTGGCGGGCGGATTCCAGAGCACGCGGACGAGGCATTCGCCAAGGCCTTGCGCTACATGGGATTCGAGCCGGGCGAGGCGATCGCGGGCAAGGCGGTCGACGTCGTCTTCATCGGCAGCTGCACCAATGCGCGGCTGTCCGATCTCCGGGCCGCGGCCGGCATGCTCCGCGGCCGGCGCGTTGCGAAGGGCGTGCGAATGCTCGTCGTCCCGGGCTCGCAGCAGGTCAAGCAGTCGGCCGAGTCCGAGGGATTGCACACAGTCTTTCTCGAAGCCGGCGCGGAGTGGCGCGAATCCGGCTGTTCGATGTGCGTCGGCCTCAACGGTGACACCGCGGAAGCGGGCCAGTACGTCGTCAGCACGAGCAATCGGAATTTCGAAGGCCGTCAGGGACAGGGCGCACGCACCTTGCTCGCGAGCCCGGCGACCGCGGCCGCGGCGGCGATCACGGGCCGCGTGACCGATCCGCGGGAGTTCGCGCGGTGAGCGCCGTGACCCGGATCGTTTCCCGCACGGTCGTGCTGCCGGCCGCGGATGTCGACACGGACCAGATCTTTCCCGCTCGCTTCCTCACGGCGACGGGCCGGGACGGACACGGCGACGCCCTGTTCGCCGACTGGCGGTTCGACGACGCGGGCGGGCCGCGCCCGGATTTCCCGTTGAACGCCCCCGACGCGCGCGATTCGGAGATCCTGGTCGCCGGACGCAACTTCGGCTGCGGCTCCTCGCGCGAGCACGCGGCTTGGGCGCTCCGCGATTTCGGCATCCGCGCCGTGATCAGCGATTCCATCGCGGATATTTTCTTCAGCAATGCCTTGAAGAACGGGCTTGTGCCGGTGCGAATCGATGCGCCGACGCACGCGTGGCTCCTCGCGAATCCCGGCGCGGTCGTCGAGATCGATGTGGCAGCGAGCGAGATCGTCCTGCCCGACGGGCGCCGCGCGAAGTTTCCGCTCGATCCCTTTGCGCGGTACTGTCTCGTCAACGGGATTGACGAGCTCGGCTATCTGCTCGACCGTTTGCCGGAGATCGAGGCTTGGGAAAAAGGCCGTGCATCCAGACAGCCGGCTTGAACGTATGCTCGACATGCGGCACAGAGTCGCTGCTCCCGGGGGAGGCCGCGCCGGTCGCGGACATCCATTTCCACCCCGTCGAGCCCCGAACGCTGCGCTTGACGGTCGAAGCGAGTCTTTAGTGCCCCGGGGCGGGTCCTGGCACTCGATATCCAGGCTCTTGACCAGGAGTGTGAACTGGATGTATTCGTGCCGGCGCCCGAGGCGCGGTACGATCGCATTGGAATTCCCGCATCCGTAATCACGGAGCGATCAACGGAGATGCCGAAATGACATCGAGAATGACCCTGACCCTGTTGCCAGTCGCGCTCGCCGCGATCGCGCTCGCCGCCTGTGGCAAGAAGCCGGCGGACGAGACGGCAGTGACGACCGATCCCGCCGCGCAGGCGGCGATCGACGAATCCACGGAACTCAAGGCCCGCGAAGAGGAACTCGCGCGCCGCGAAGCCGAGCTTGCGCTGAAGGAGAAAGAGAAGGAGCTTGCAGACCGCGAAGCGGCGCTCGCGAAGGCGAGCGCGCCGAAGCCGAAGCCGAAAGGAGCACCTGCGTCAGCTCCCGCAACGCCGGCACCGAAGCCCGCACCCACGCCGGTCGCGGCCGGCCCGAAGAACTACACGGTTCCCGCGGGGACCTCGGTTTCCGTGCAGCTGCCTGCGGAGATCTCGACGAAGACCGCCAAGGTTGGCCAGCGCTTCACCGCAAACCTGTCTTCGGATCTGATCGTGGACGGCAAGGTGCTCGCAAGGGCGGGCGCGCCGGTTCAAGGCTCGATCACCGAAGTCATTTCGGGCAGCAAGACGATCGGCGGAAAGCCGACGCTCGGGCTTACGTTTGACAACATGATGTTCGCCGGCGGCGACAGGCCGATCAACGGGCGCTTGACGCAGGTCGCGGCCAAGAGCGACAAGGGGCGTGATACGGCGAAGATCGCGGGTGGCGCCGTCGCCGGCGGCGTGATCGGGCATCAGGTGGACAGCGATCAGGGCAAGGTCATCGGTGCGATCCTCGGCGCCGCGGCGGGCACCGCGGCCGCGAAGAAGACCGGCCAGGAAGTCGTCCTGCCCGCGGGGACGGTCGTCGGCTTCACGCTCGATTCGCCGGTCACCGTCACCGAGTAGGACCCAAAGGGGACGTTCCCCTTTAAAGGGGACGTTCCCCTTTAGTTCGCAATCAGCTTCGAATTTGGCTGCCTACCCGGCGGACTATATCGAAGTGGGCGCCCGACTGATCTCTCAAGTTCGGCAACAAACTCCGTGGAACCGCAGGGCAAGTTTTGGCTTGCGTGGCGGCGCAAGGTTTCAAGGGTGGCTTCGGCCACCCCGTCAGCAAGCCATCGTGACCAGTCGGCGATTCCAGACAAGAGTTCTGAGCGCCGTCCTGCGCCTACTATGGGGTCGTTGCGAAGGCCGCAATGAGCCGCGGCGCTCGACCAGGCGTAATCCTCGGCTTTGGGGACCAATCGCGCCCGGACGGGGTTGAGTTCGACATAGCGGGTCGCATTCAGAAAGTAGTCGCGGTCAAGCGGCGATGAGAAATAGCGGCCCTGCCAAAGATGACCCTTCAGGTCTTTCATGCGGTTTATCCGTTGAGCGTAATGGCCGTGTGTTGCCTTCAGTGCACGATGCATTCCTTCCAAGTCGGAAGGAATCACGACTAGGTGCACGTGGTTCGGCATCAGGCAGTACGCAATGACGTCGACGGCGAATCTCTTGGCGTTCTCGCGAAGCAATCCGAGATATGCGGCATGGTCACCGCGATTGAAAAATACGCGCTCGCGGTGATTTCCCCGTTGCGTGACGTGGTGGGGTACGCCCGGAAAAACAATTCGCGCGCGCCTCGGCACAAACGAACGCTACCCCGAATCCGGATGCACTGACCTTCGTCATGGCGGCGTAAATGGGGGGAAAGGGGAACGTCCCCTTTAAAGGGGAACGTCCCCTTTTAGAGGCCGCGCAGGAGCCAGGCGAAGTCGGCTACCTTGATTTCCACGATAAGCGCGTCGCGACGCGCAGCCAGGTCTTCGCGCGACGGGTCCTCGGCGCGGTCGGCGAACCACTCCGCACGATGGACGATGAGATCGCTCCACTGGAGGGGTTCCTCGCGCGTGTAATCGCGAAGCGCCGCCGCATGGCGGCGCGCCTCCCGGTAATTCTCGTGGCGCAGGTTGAATTCCATCGCGAGGCGGCGGAATTCCAGGTGACTGTGGCTGACGCAGCCCCCGGCCAGGAGCGCCTCGCCTTGCGCCAGGAGATCATGCGCGCGTTCGACGTTCGGCAAGTGCAACGCCTGTGCACCGAGGCACCAGGGCGCGCAGTACGTTCGCGCGACTTCGAGTGCGAGACTCGAGGCGTGCTGTAGCAGCACCTGCGCATCCGCGGTTCCGCCGAGCTCGCCGATCGAGTGGCCCTGCAGAGCCATCAGCTCCGCCTCGAACCGCCGCGCTCCCAATTGGCGCGCCAGCGCAAGCCCGCGATCGGACGCGAGCCGCACGTGCTCGTAGTCCGCGCGATACAGCGAAATTGTGGCCTCGAGCAAGCGGGCGAGCACCTCCGACCGGGGATCGCCGAAGCGTGCTGCTTCGGCCGCGACTGCGACGCAGTCCGCAAATCCCTGGCTCGCGTCGCCGCAGAACGCGCGGGTGATCCCGAGCATCGGCGCGTTCGACAGCGCGAGTCCCACCGCCCCATGCGCGCGGGCCTCGGCGACGCACTCTGCGAAACGGTCTCGCGCGCTCCTGATTCGGCCGCGCAGGAACAGCGCATCGGCCACGCCGCCGAGGGCGCGCGCCTCGTCCACCGGGGAATTCGCCATCCGCGCCCACTCGAGCGCGTGCTCGTGCGCCGCGAGGCAGGCGTCGAGTTCGCCGCGCGGGAAATGGATGTTGCCGCGGAGCGTCCAGAGCCGCGCGAGCAGCTCCGGCCGGTCGTGGCTGGCCAGCAAGGCCTCCGCGCGATCGAGCGAAATAAGCGCCTCGTCGTAGCGGTCGAGGATCCGGAGCGCATTCGCGAGTGCGAGATGGGCACGCGTCTCCAGCAGGGCGCCCGGGCGCAAATCGATGACCTCGCGTAGCGCCGCAATGGCGTCGTGGGTGTGTCCCGTGCGGGTCAGCAGTTCGCCGATCAGGCAGCGCGCGACGCAAAGATCAGCGGGCTCCTGCGCAAGCACGCCCGCCCGCCGCGCGAACTCGAGCGCACGATCGAGGCGAAGCGACTCCGCTTCGGCGTTTGCCGCCTCGATACACGCTCGCGCAGCGCCCGCGTCGCCCGCTTCCGCGAGGTGGCCCGCACGTATGCCCGCATCGCGCGCCGCGTACCAGGCCGCCGCGCGCGCGTGCAGCTCTCGCCGGCGCGATTTCAGGAGCAAACCATAGACGGCCTCGCGCATCAGCGCATGGACGAAGGCGATTTCGGCGCCTTCGACGGAAAGGAGGCCGGATTCGACGAGGCGATCGAGCGCGAGTGCGCCGTCGTCGATCATCGCGTCAAGCGCCGCGCGCGGAAAACGCAGGCCGAGAACCGACGCGGCGTGGAGCGCCTGTCGGTCCACGTGCTCGAGTTTCTTGACGCGCGAGAGCACGAGCGCCTGCACCGAACCCGGCATCGCGGTCTCGCCGGCATCCGCGGCGCGGAGCAGCTGATCGAGAAAGAGCGGGTGACCCTGCGCGCGCCGGATGCAGCCCGTTACAATCTCCTCCGGCAAATGCGGGTAGCTCGCGGCAAGCTCGCGCGACTCGTCGTCGGTGAGCGGCGCGAGGTCGAGTGTCGTGAGCGGGCAGCCGCGCGCCCGTGCGCGCCAGGCGGCATCGATCGGATCCTCGTCCGGCCGCGTGGAGAGCACGAGGAGTGCGGCTTGCGCGGCAACGGTGGCCGCGAGTTCGCCGAGGCGCGCAGCCTCTTCGCTCCCTGCGTAGTGCAGGTCTTCGATCACGAGGAGAAGCGGTGCGCGCGCGCAGGCGGACTCGATCAGGCGCCGGACGACGTCGATACGCCCGTGCTCGAGCGCCTGCGCGTCCACGTTCCGCTCGATCGATGCCTGGTCGGCGGAGAGCGGCGCGCCGATCAGGCCGATCGCATGCAGGACGCTGGCCGAGGGCAGCCGGCCGGTTGCGATCGCGTCAGTTACCGCGCGCCCACGTTCAGCGGGATCCGCATCCGGACTGACGCCGAGCAGGCTCGCGAACAGGCTTGCGAGCGGGCGTCGGGCCTTGACTTGACCGAAATCCAGCACTTGAACGCGGTGGGTTTCCGCTCCGTGCGCCCGCGCCACTTCCGCGAGCGCTTCGAGGAGGCGCGTCTTGCCGATGCCTGCCTCGCCGCGCGTCACGATCGTGCGCCCGCGTCGCGTCGCAATCGTGCCTTCGAGGAGCGAAGTCATGAGCGCGAGCTCGGCATGTCGTCCCGCAAATGGCGTGTTGCGCGTGCTGAGTGCGCGCTTCAGGTCGTCAGAGAGCAGCATTTCTCCGGGCTGCGCCCGCCCGGCCATCGCTTCCGCATCCGTCATCGGGTCGCCACTCAGGGGGAATGGCCCGTTCATGCGCGTCGGCAACAGCGCACCCTGCGCGACGCCGATCGCGGGCGGGCCATCGGCGAGTCCTGGGGCACAGAGCGCCTGTTGCAGCGCATGCGCGGCGCGAAGCGCATGCTGCGGCTCATTGCCGCTCAGGTTTTCGAGTCCGAACACCGCATTCAGCCGGTCGCCGGAGAGCCGGTCCGCGACGCCTCCGTGGAGCGCGACCGTGTCCTCGAATACACGCTGCAATCGCTGTGCCAGTTCGCGCATTTCTTCCGGATCCAACGCACGTCGCCGTTCGGCGAATCCCGGCAGCCGGAGCGCGAGCACGGCCCCAGTCTGCAGCACGCGGTCGTCGGTCGACGCCGGCGACTCGGCCGCGAGCGCAGTCGCCACCTCATCCTCGGGTTCCGCGCCGGGCAGCATATAGAGCGGCCCGCTCGCGCCGGCGCGCCGCTTCTTCATCAGTTCGCGATAGAGATTCTCCGTCGAGGGATCCGGCGCCAGGTCGAGCTCTCGGCGGAGCACGGTGCGGCAGAGCTGGTACTGCCGTAGCGCCTCCGTGTAGCGTCCCGCGCGCGCGAAGCAGGCCATCAGCTCGCGATGAGCGGCCTCGTGCAGCGGTTCGAGCGCGAGCAGCCAGGTGAGTGCGTCGATTTCCCCTTCGACATCGAAGTCGTCGCGGCAAAGTATCGCGAGTTTCCCGGCCGCGCCCGCAAGTTCTCGGCGAAGCCCCCGGCGCTCCGCCGCAACCCACTCATCGAATGCGCCGGAGCGCGCGTCGAAACCTTCGAGGAGCGATTCCGCGGCGATCGCGCGCGCGGCCTTCAACGAGGCGACCGACGAATCCGCAAGAAGCGTGCGCAGACGCAGCACGTCCACCTGAACCTGCGCGAGATTGAGCCCAACTTCGTGCGCGTCGGCCTCGAGCATGGCGCGCTGCTTTTCCGGCAACGCGCGGCGGAGCGCGGTCAGCGCTTGGCGCAGGCTCGAGCGCGCGAGTTCCGCGTCCGCGTCCTCCCAGAGGAGGGAGGCAAGGCGCTCGCGGCTCTGTCGCGTGCCGTTCTGGTACGCGAGAAAGGCAAGCAGGGCACGGGTTTTGCGCGCGGGGATCTTGAGCACCCGATCGCCGGGGCCCTTCAGTTCAAAGCTTCCCAGCAAACGGAGTCGCAACATCGGCGGCAGGCTACAGGATTCAGGCCTCATTGGGCAAAAACACGGCCATTAAAACCAGTTATATCAAATAGTTACAAAGTACTCGATATTCACGGCTCTTTCACGCTTCCCGAAACGGGACTTTCACAGTCGCCCCGTATAAAGGCGACCGTGGCGAAGGGCACCATCGAGGAAGGGCAATGCAACTGACCGATTCACGAGGCTTGGCGGTGTCGACCCGGAGCACGGCAGCGCTCGAGCGTTATGAACTGGCCGCGCGGCAGACGCACGGCTATTTCGGCAATCCGCTCGAGACACTCAACGAGGCGCTTGCCGAGGATCCGGACTTCGCGATGGCGCATGCGCTGCGCGCCGACCTCGCGGTGATGTCGAGCGAGCAGGGTGCGCTGCCCCTCATCCAGTCGAGCATCGATGCGCTCGCGCGCATCGGCGGCCGCGCGAGCCGGCGTGAGCACGCCCATGTCGCCGCGGCAGCGGCCTGGATGGAAGGGCGCTTCGAGCGCTCCGCCGCGCTCTACGGCGCGATCGTTGTCGACTATCCGCGCGACCTGCTCGCGCTACAGACCGCGCATGTCATCGATTTCTATCTCGGCGACTCGATCATGCTCCGCGACCGGCCGGCGCAGGTGCTCCCGCACTGGAGCAACGAGGTACCGGGTTTCGGATATCTGCTCGGCATGCAGGCCTTCGGCCTGGAGGAGACCGCGAACTATTCGCGCGCAGAGGATGTCGGCCGCCATGCGCTCAGCCTGAATCCGCGCGATCCCTGGGCCGTGCATGCGGTGCAGCACGTGTTCGAGATGCAGGGCCGCGTGCACGACGGCATGCAGTGGCTCCAGGCGACGTCGCCAACCTGGGCGGACAGCGCGCTCTCGTACCACAACTGGTGGCATCTGGCGCTTCATCACCTCGAGCTCGAAGACATAACGTCGGCGCTCGACGTATATGACCGGCTCGTCCATCCGAAGGCGAGCGCGGTTGCGCTCGAACTCGTCGACGCCTCGCAGCTTCTCTCGCGGATCTCGTTGCGCGGCGGCGACGTCGGCGATCGCTGGCAGGCGCTCGCGGATTGCTGGGCTGCGCTGGACGAAGGCGGATTTTACGTTTTCAACGATGTGCACGCGCTGATCGCGTATACTGCGGCCGGACGCGACGAGCATCAGCGCCGGATGCTTGCGAAACTCGAAAAAATCGCGAACGGCGTTCACACAAACGCACACATCACGCGCGAGCTGGGATTACCGCTCGCGCGGGCGATCGTCGCGATGGCCTGCGGGCGCCATGCGGAAGCGGTCGAGTTGTTGTTGCCAATCCGCAGCCGGATGAACCGGATTGGCGGCAGTCACGCGCAACGTGACCTGGTGCAACTCACCTGTAATGAAGCGGCGTTACGATGTGGTAACGGCCGACTCGCGCGGGCGCTTGCAGGCGAACGCACCGAGCAGAAGCCGACAAGCCCCTTCAATTGGGAATTGACGGCGCGCGCGCTGGACGTCACCGGCAACGCGGCTGCGGCGAAACCCGTGCGCGAGCACGCCGAGCTTCGCCGCCGGGCGCAATTGCGGCGGCAGGCCGCCTGATCGGTGCCGGGTCGTAGATTCGTAGTTCAGGATTTGTAACAAAGTAGTAAAGGAGACCGTCATGTTCGCGAAATTTCTGTATCGCGGGCTTCCGACGTCGGTACTGCTGGCGGTGTCTGCGTTCGTGCAGTACTACGCCATCCGTGCCTTCGTCTGATGCCTGGTGAATGGCGCGTGCCGGGGCGGGACTTAAAGGGGAACGTCCCCTTTAAGTCCCCCCCGGCATCGCTTTATTAGAGGGTCTTCAGCTCCGCCAACGCCGCCTCGAACCGGCGCCGCGCCACGGCGATGAGCGGCCGGAGCGCCACGCCGTCTCCCCGTATCGCGGCTTCTTCAATCGCCGCCGCCACTGCTTCCAGTTTCGTCGCCCCCATGTTCGCGCTCGTGCCAACCAGCGTATGCGACGCGCGCCGGGCAAGCCCGAAATCATCGTGGCCGAATCCGACTTCGATGTCGACGCAGGCCTGTTCCGCGCTGTGCTCAAAGCTTTCGATCAGTCCGCGTGCGAGCTTCGTATCGCCACAAGTCACTTCGCGAAACCGCGTGATCGAGATCTCGCCGCCCGCTGGCGCGCGCGTGAGGGGCGCTTTCACGACATGCCGCCCGGTGCGAGTACCGGTGGAGGGTGCGTAGCGTTCGAGCACCGCCTCGAGCCGGTCGCGCTCGAGCGGCTTCGCGAGTACGTCGTCCATTCCCGCCGCGCGGCAGGCTTCGACCTGCTCCTTCATCGTGCTCGCCGTGAGTCCGACGATCGGAATGCGCGCGCCGCCCTCAACCTCCGCGCGGATGCGGCGGGTCGCCTCGAGACCGTCCATCACGGGCATCTGCACGTCCATCAGCACGAGATCCGCGCGGCGTTCCTGGAGGAGCTCGAGAGCCTCGCGCCCGTCGGCGGCGAGCACGACATCGCAGCCGGCGCGCTCGAGAAAGAGCTGCGCGACGCGTTGATTCGTCGGGTTGTCCTCGACGAGGAACACGGTCCGCCCTCGCCGGTGATGGTCCTCGACGATCACGTCGCGCGTGACGATCGCGCGCAGCCGCTGCGTGAAATCGAGAGCGGCATGCGATAGCACGCGCTCCATCGTCGCGAGAAGCTCCGCGCGGCGCATCGGCTTCGACAGGTGGCCGGCGAAACCGAGCTCGCGCAGCTCCTGGCGGCTCGAGCGGTCGTCGATCGAGCTGTAGAGCACGAGCCGCAGCTCCGAAATTGCCGGAACCGCACGGATACGGCGCGCGAACTCGAGACCGTCGATGCCCGGCATCCGGTGATCCGTGAGCACGGCCTGGAATGGCGTGCTGTTTTCGGCCGCCCGTTGCAGCAGGCTCAGGCCCTCGATCGCGGATCCCGCCGTCTCCACCTCGTAATCGGCGCCGGCGAGCAATTCGCCGATCACGCGACGGTTCGTGTCGTTGTCGTCGACGACGAGCACGCGGCGTCCCTCGGCACTCAACGATGGCGCCGGTTCTTCAATCGTTTCCCGGGCGCAGGCCGGAAGGCGGGCCGTGAACCAGAACGTCGAACCCTTTTCCGGTTTGCTCTGCACGCCGACATCGCCGCTCATGAGTTCGGCCAGTCGCTTCACGATCGAAAGCCCGAGCCCCGTGCCGCCGTACTGGCGCGCGGTCGACGCGTCGGCCTGCATGAACGGCTGGAACAGGCGCGACAGTACTTTCGGCGCGAGGCCGATGCCGGTGTCGCGCACGGAAAAGCGGATGAGATCCGCGACCGGGCCGCGTTCCTGGGTGACCTGGATCGCGACCTCGCCCTTGGCGGTGAACTTGATCGCGTTCGATACGAGATTCGCAAGCGCCTGCCGGATGCGTCCCGGATCGCCGAGCACGCGCTCGGGCAGATCGGCCGCGACGTCCACGACGAGCTCGATGTGCTTGGCCGCCGCCGCGACCGCGAGCGTCGTCGCGACCTCCTCGACATGGGCGCGCAGGTCCATCTCGATGCGTTCGAGCTCGAGCTTGCCGGCCTCGATCTTCGAGTAGTCGAGAAGGTCGTTGATCACGACGAGGAGCGCATCGGCGCTCGACTTGATGACGCCCGCGTACTCGCGCTGGCGGCGGTCGAGATCCGTGTCGAGCAGGAGCGTCGTCATGCCGATGACGCCGTTCATCGGTGTGCGGACTTCGTGGCTGACGTTCGACAGGAACTCGGTGCGGGTGCGGTTTGCGGCCTCGGCCTTCTCACGTGCTTCGGCGAGCGCAGACCGCAGTTCCGCGAGCTGCCGATCAAGTTCTGCGATACGCAGGTCGCGGGAATCGCTCACGGGCCGCCCATCCGGGACATAGTTCACATAAGCCGGGGGTCCGGCCGACCTACTATTGCCAAAATCGGTTGCAGGTCAAGACCTTGGATTCGAATCCACCGCAGCGGCTCCTGATCGTCGAGGACGACGTGCACATGGCGTACCTGCTCGGCTATCTCGCCGAGAAGGAGCGCTTCGCCGTCGAGACCATCGCCGACGGGCGCAAGGCGAGGGAGCGCATCGACGCGGGCGATGCGGTCGACCTGGTCCTGCTCGACGTGATGCTGCCTTACACGGACGGGTTCGAACTGCTCGAACGGTTGCGCTCGAGCGCCGCGTGGAAGGACGTGCCTGTGATCATCCTGACCTCGCGCACACGGGAGCACGATGCCGTGCGCGCGCTCGGCCTCGGTGCCGACGACTACCTGACCAAGCCCTTCAGCCCGGCGGAGCTTGTCGCGCGCATCCGGCGGCGGATCGGGACACGCGCGCAATGAAGGGGCCTCTCCACTTCAACCTAAAGGGGACGTTCCCCTTTAAAGGGGAACGTCCCCTTTTGATGGCGGCGATTGCCGCGATTCTTGCAGCGCCCGCTGCGCTTGCCTGCGACTCCGCGCTCGAGGCCACCGTCGCCGCGAAACCGGACGACACCGACAGTCGCGACGCGCTCGCGCGTTCCTGCGCGCGCGGTGGCGAGCCTGCCGCGGCTCTTGCTCATTACGATGAGCTGCTCGCGCGCGATGCGAACAACGTGGACTGGCTCCTCGGCAAGTCGCAGGCGCTCGTCGCGCTTGGCCGGCCCCGCGAGGCGCTGCCGCTCCTCGAGAAGGGGCGCGAGATCGCGCCCGCCTACGAAGACGTCTGGCGCCTGAACGCGTCCGCGCTCGAATCGGTCGGCGATTACGCGCGCGCCGACGCATTCCTGGCAGACGCTGCGCGCGCATTTCCGCAATCGGGCTGGCCCGACGAGCGCCGCCGCGCGCTCGCCGAGCGGCGCCTGCTCGAGCGCGGCACGCGGCTTTCGATCGACGCGAGTTACGAGGATCTCTCCGGCGGCCGCCCCGCCTGGCGGGGCGCGACCGTCGGCATCGACCGGCGGCTCGACGCGGATCAAAGGTTGCTCGCGGGCCTGCATCTCGAGGAGCGATTCGACACGCGCGACGAGCAGGTTTTTCTCGGCTACGCCGGGCGCCTGAACGGCGACTGGTCGTACGCGGTCAGCAGCGACGTTTCACCGGATGCCGAGGTGCTGCCGGAGTGGAGTTTTGCATTCGAAACCGGTCGTGGCTTGCCCGGGGATCGCAGTCTCGGTTTTCGGGCGCGTCACGCGAGCTACTCGAATGTCAATGTCGACACGCTCGCCGCGACAATCGAGCAATACCTCGACCGGTTCCGGGTGAGCTACACATTGAATGTCGCGAAGACGAGCGATATCGACGACCCGAGCTTCGCGCACCTGATCCGCGCCTCGCACGACTACGGCCGAGACAGCTACGTGACGCTCGCGCTCGGCTTCGGCGAGGAAGCGGAGACCGTGGCGCCCGGCGTCGTGCAGGTGACCGACACCAAGGTCGTTTCGCTGAACGGCCTGCACTGGCGCAGCGCAGCCTGGGGAATTTCCTGGGAAGCCGGCTGGTACGAGCAGGGCGACCTCTACGACCGGTTCCGGGTGCGGCTCGGTCTTGAACACCGATTCTGAACTGATCGTCTCGATCGCGTGGCGTAGCGCCGAAGTCGCGGGCCTCGCCGCGGCGGTCATGCTGCTTTTTGCGTTGTCCGTGCGCCGTTACCTGGAATACGAGGCGCGCCTGCACGCGCGCGTCATCGCTCACTGGCGGCCGCTCCTGGCGCGCATTGCGATCGAGGGCGATGAGGCGCCGGCGCTGCCGCCGTTGCCAAGGCGGCACCTGCCGTACCTCATGGAGGAGTGGAACGCGCTTCACGATGCCGTGCGCGGCGAATCCTCGGCGCGGCTCAATACGGTGGCGCTGACTCTCGGCCTTGATGTCGCGGCGCGACGGCTCGTCGACTCGAGCCGCATCGGCACGCGCATCCTTGCGATCCGGACGCTCGGCCATCTGCAGGACCCCAGCTCGTGGAAATCGCTGCAGGAGCAGCTTGCGACGCCGAATGCACTGGTCTCGTTCTACGCGGCGGCTGCACTCGTCCAGATCGACGCGCAGCGCGCGATGCCCGGCATCATGAACCAGCTCGCCGAGCGCGAGAGCTGGCCGGGGGAGGCAATGGCGCGGCTCCTCGTCGACGCCGGTGCCGACGTGGCGCGCGAGCCGATCCGCGCGCTCATGCTGTCGCTCGCGCCGTCGAAAGTGCCGCCGCTCCTGCCCTGGCTCGCGCACGTGGATGCTGTGCTCGGCAGCGAAGTGGCAGTCGAGCTGCTGCGACGTCATCCGGACGACGCGCCGATCGTCGCGGCCGCGCTCATCGTCGTGCTGGACCCAGGGGTGCTGCCGGAACTTGCGCGCTTTGCGGAGTCGACGGACGCGGAAGTGCGCCAGAGCCTCGCCGTCGCCTATGGACGGCTCGGCGGCCTCGGAGACACCGAGACGGTCACGCGGCTCATGTGCGACAGGATCTGGTGGGTGCGCTATCGCGCGGGCCAGGCGCTCCTCCGGCTGAAGGGCATGACGGGGGAGCGGCTTGAAGCCGTCCGCATGCACCTGACGGACAACTACGCACGCGACATGCTCGAGCACGTGCGCGCGGAGGCGGCAATCCCATGAGCGTCTTTCGCCACTTCCTCACCGCCGTGCAGTGGGGCTTTCTCGGCTATTTCATCGTGCTGAACGCGATTTACCTGGGACTCTCGTTCATCGCGATCTGGCGGCTTCGCGGTTACATGGGCGGCCGGAGCGCGGCCGAGCGCGTGTACTCGCACCTGCAGATGCCCATCTCACTCGTCGTGCCGGCCTACAACGAGGCGACGACCATCGCGACGTCGATCCGGGCGCTCCTGCAGCTGCGCTATCAGCATTTCGAGGTGATCATCGTCAATGACGGTTCCACGGACGACACGCTCGCGACGATGATCCGCGAGTTCGAACTGACGCCTTTTCCCGAAGCTTATCGCGTGCAGATCAAGACCAAACCTGTGCGTGGCGTGTACCGCTCGCTCAAGTATCCGAACCTGCGCGTGATCGACAAGGAAAACGGCGGCAGCAAGGCGGACGCGAGCAACGCCGGCATCAACGCGGCGCGCTACCCGATCTTCTATTGCGGCGACGCCGACTCGATCCTGGATCCCGGCGCGCTCGAGCACGTCGTGCGGCCATTCCTCGAGGACCCGCGCACGGTCGCCTGCGGGGGGACGGTGCGCGTCATCAACGGCTGCAAGGTGCGCGGCGGGGTTCTCGAGGAAGTCGGCCTGCCGAAGAATCCGCTTGCCATTGTGCAGGTCGTCGAGTACCTGCGCGCCTTCCTCGCCGGCCGCATGGGCTGGAGCGCGATCAACGGCATGCTGATCGTCTCCGGTGCCTTCGGCGTGTTCCACCGCGACACCGTCGTGGAGGCAGGCGGCTACCGGCACGACGCGATCGGCGAGGACATGGAGTTGATCGTGCGGCTGCATTGCATGCTGGTGAAGCGCGGTCAGCGCTACCGCGTCGCCTTCATCCCGGACCCGGTGTGCTGGACCGATGTGCCCGAGGATATCGAGACGCTCAAGAAGCAGCGCAAGCGCTGGCAGCGCGGACTCGCCCAGTGCCTGTGGTTCAATCGTGAGCTCTGCTTCATGCGCGGCAGCCGCGCCGCCGGGTGGCTGGCCTTCCCGTTCTTCCTCGTGTTCGAGCTGTTGAGCCCGCTCGTGGAAGTGGCGGGCCTCATCGTCATGGCCGTCGCCTTCGCCCTCGGCATGATGACGGGCGCGAACTTCCTGGCGTTCCTGCTCGCGGCCTTCGCGCTCGGGCTCATGCTCTCGACGACCTCGCTGCTGCTCGAAGAGCTGTCGTTCCACACCTACCCGAAGGCGCGGCACCTCGTCGTTCTTTTCCTGGTCTCAATATTGGAGAACGTCGGCTACCGCCAGGTCATGTCCGTCTGGCGGCTGCACGCGCTGTACCAATGGCTGTCCGGCGCCCAGATCGGCTGGGGCGTCATGAAACGCAAAGCCACCTGGCAGCAATAATGGTGCCGGGTCGTAGATTCGTAGTTCGCTGCACCGCAGCGAACTACGAATCTACGACCCGGCACCGTTAGAGCAGGGCGAGCGCGGTCGCGCCGGTCGCGAGCGCCGCGACGAAAGACAGCAGCACCGGCCGCCAGCCGGCTTCGCGCAGGTGCGCGAACGTGATCCCGAGCCCGACCGCGGCGAGGGCGCAGAGCAGCAGGACTTCCGACACCCGCTGGGCCAGCGTGAGGACCTGTTGCCACAGGCCGGCCCAGTCCGCACCGGCCGCCAGGTAGTCACCGAGTGCGCGCACGCCCGCAAGCAGTATGAAGGCGATCACGAAGCCGGGCAGGGCACGGCGGCGGAGATCCTTCGACGGGTGCGCGACAGGTGCAGACTCGCTTCTCGCCATCCAGATGGCGGCGACCGGGACGAGCACCAGCAAACCCGACGTCCGCAGGAACTTCGTGAATCCCGCGATCGCGACCGCCTCCGGCGCATCGAACTGCTCGGCATAGATGAGCGAGGCGCCCACGACCTGCGAAGTGTCGTGGATCGACGCACCGAGGAACATGCCGGCATGCAGGGTGTCGGTGCCAAAGACGCTGCCCGCGAGCCACGGATACGCCACCATCGCGATCGATCCGAAGAGCACGACGCAGGCGATCGAAATCGCTACCTCCGCTTTCTGCGCGCGCACGAGCGGCGCGATCGCGATGATCGCCGTGCAGCCGCAGATCGCCGTGCCGGCGGCGAGCAGCCGCCGGATGCCGGCATGGACGCCGAGCAGGCGGCCGAGGCCGATCGTGACGATGAGCGCGACCGACACACAGGCGATCACGAGCGGCAGGGCGATCATGCCGACATCCGCGAGCGTGACCCAGGTGAGCCGCAGCCCGATCAGCGCGATGCCGATCCGAAGCAGCGTCTGCGCGGCGAACTCGAGACCCGGCTCCGCCCAGGCGCCGACGGGCGCGAGATTCCGCCACAGCATTCCGAGCAGGACCGCGCAGAGAATGGCGCTGACGACGCCGCCCAAGGCCCAGGAAATGCCCTTTGCGGCGAGCGCCAGCGCGACCGCGAAGGCGAGACCGGGGAGAATGGCGCGCAAGCCACCGCAACTTGATGATCTACGTCGCCGTGCGATGCCACTTGCTGAAGCTCGCGGCTACCTGACCGACGAGGACATTTTCCGCGACGTTTCGTGAAGGTGTTTTTCGACACGAACGTCCTGGTCAGCGCGGTTGCGACGCGCGGGCTGTGCGCGGACATCGTGATCGTAGCCCTTGCCGAACATCATCTCGTTGCAGGAGAAACCGTGCTCGGCGAACTTCGACAAGTTTTGGTGAGAAAACTTGGCTGGCCTTCCACAATGACCAAGGAGCTGGATACATTTCTTCGCGAACATTCCAGGGTGATCGCAGAACCCCAGGCGCTGGACTTCCGCGAACTGGATCGGAATGACCTGACAGTCCTGGGCGAGGCAGTTGCCGGTGAGGCAGACGTACTCGTAACAGGCGATCAGGACCTGCTGCAGATCGCAGCCCGAGCGCCCGTCAAGATCCTGACGCCTCGCGGATTCTGGGAGCTGCTCCGCGCCAGCTAGCGGATCGACTCCATCAGCGCCTCCGGCTCATACACCACGCCGCCCTTGATCGTGCGGTACACGCGCGCGAGATTCGCGCTGTCCGCGAGCGGATCGGCATCGAGGATCACGAGATCGGCAAGCATTCCCGCCGCAATCTCGCCGCGTCTTGCCTTCGAGCCCCAGCGTCCTGGCGCCGTTCGTCGTCGCGCTCCGCAGGATCTCGAGCGGCGTGAGCCCCGACTCCTGCATGAGCCGCATCTCGCGATGGATCGACGGCCCGTGCAGCGTGCCGATATTGCCCGCATCCGTGCCCATGACGATGGTCACGCCGGCATCGGCCAGCTTCTTCAGGTTCTCCATGCCGATGCGCGGCGGATCGGGCGGTTTCGCGTCGGCCATGATCTTCGCGACCCGCTCGGGTCGCTTCTCCGCCGGAATCTCGTTCAGGTCGTCCATCGCAGCAAGAATCTGCGGGTCCGCGCGTTTGACCTCTTCCGCCGTCGCCCGCCACTGATTCGAGAGCGCAAGCGGATAACCCTGCACGACGAAGAGCGTCGGGCAATAGAGCACCCGGTTCTTCTTCGCGAGCGCGATGAATTCCTCGTCCACCGGCTGATCGAAAACGGAGTGCACGAGGAAGTCGGCACCCGCGCGCAAAGCTGCCTTCGCGACCAGCAATTCCGTCGCATGCACCGCGAGCCGCTTCCCCGCCGCATGCGCCGCATCGCCCGCCGCCTTGACGATCGCCTCCTGCTTCGCGAGATCGTCGCCGCGCTGGTGAATGAACCAGACCTTGATGTAGTCGGCATTGCGCGCGAGTTCCCGCGCGACCAGCGCGCGCGCCGCGTCCTCCGAGTCGATGCGCAGGATCGGCGGATCGCCGAGATCGAGCTGCGGCCGGTCGATCATCGAGATCAGCGGCCCCGCGACCGCCATGCGCGGCGCCGCATCGGAGGCCGCCGCCCGGTCGCGCACGTCGAAATTCCAGAAAGGCCCGCCGATGTCGACGACTCCGGTAACCCCGCTCGCGAGCCAGACCTTGAATGTCGCATCGAGGCGCGCCTTGTTGCGCGCGACTTCCTGCGCGTAGGGCACGACCGCATTGAAATCCGCCGCATCCGGGCGCGTGTACAGATTCCCGGACTGGAAGAAATGCACGTGTGAATCGACGAGCCCCGGGATGACCCACTTGCCGCGGCCGTCGATGATCTTCGCGCCCTGGGGCAGCTCGAGCGTGATACCCGCGCCCGCGAGTTGAATGCGGTCGCCCTGAATCACGATCGTGGCCCCCGGCTCGACCGCCGCGGCGCCATTTTGTGACGGATGCACGATCGTTACGCCATTGATCACCGTCACGTTTTCTGCTGTCGCCGAAATTATGTGACCGCCTGCCGCGAGCACGCCCGCCAAGGCGACTAAAAGTGGTCTCAACATGCCGCTCTCCCTCACCCGGCTGATGGCTTATCCGGCTGCCCTGACGGCGGTCTTCGTGCTCGCGTTCGCAGCAAGGTCCGCGAACGCCTTCGAGCAAGGCGATTTCCACGCCGGACTCTACACGGCTCCCGGCCAATTGTTCACCGTGAAATCGCCGCTCGGCCCCGAGTCGTATCTGGTCGACGCTTTCGAGCGCTCGGCCGGAGCCGTCACCTTCCTCGACGATGCCGGAGAGCTCTTCGGCGTGGTCTGCACGCGGAGCTACGACGTACTCGCGGGCGCCGACAACGAATTCGAGACCGACGCGGCGATCCTCCGGAACTGGTTTCATGCGGCGGCGTTTCCGAACTTTTTCGAGCGCCGGATTCCCGGCGCGTGGATCGCGAGCGAAGGCCCGGGGGAGTTCGAAGGCGAGCCCGCCTGGATTGCGGTGGTCTACCTGCCCGGCGGTTCGGCGCTCGTGAAGAATGACCCCGAGACCGGCTATCCGACGCGGCTGGATTCCTGGCGCGGACTCGTCGTCTTCAGCCGCGGCGAGCACACCTACCTCATCATGACCGAGACTCCGCCCGCGCCCAGCAGGAACTCTTTCCTGGCGCAGCTATCAGAGTTCTATCGGGGTATCACGTTTACGGCACCCGAACTGACCTCTCCCAAGGTCAGGATTTACGGAGTTCGGAACGCCGGAACTTGACGGCCGATCCTGGCGTCCAATCCTTCGCACCCCGGAGGTTGACGCCATGAAAACACTCCCAGCCATCCTCATCGCCACCGCGCTCGCTGCCGGCTGCGCCTCGAGCGGCGGCCTCACGAAAAGCGAAGAGATTCTGACCCGGTACGAACCCTACGTGGGTGAACCGGTCAAGAGCTTCACCGCTTTCCGGCCGCAATCCTGGCAGCCGATCAGCCGCACGCAGCTCATCCTGTGGACCGGCGTCAATGAGGCATACCTGCTCACCGTTGCGAACGGTTGCCAGGACCTGCAGTTCAAGGATGCGGTGCGGGTGACTTCGACCGGTAACTCCATCTCGACATTCGAGAAGGTGATCGTCGGCCGCGATCGCTGCCCGATCACGGAGATCCAGCCCATCGACGTGCGCCGCATGAAGGCTGACCGCAACGCCTGACCCTGCTAAAGGGGACGTTCCCCTTTAAAGGGGAACGTCCCCTTTAGGCACCCTTGTGGCCGGGTTACGATCCGGCACCATGAAAGTACTTCTGCTGGCCTGCCTGCTGGCCGCGGGCGCCGCCCACGCGGCCGATTCCCCGCCGCTCGCTGAAACCGAGTCGCTTTTCCTCCAGTTCCTCGACGCCCGCGATGCGGTCGCCTATGTCGATTCCGGCATGGTCGCCGAATACGAAGGCGCGACCGGCGCTGTCTGGAGCGAACGGCTGCGCGATCGGCACAAGGCGCTTCTCGCGGCTCTCGCCGCGCTCGATCCCACGAAGCTCTCGCCGGCGGACACCGCGGCCGTCGCGGCGATCCGCGTCACGCTCGCGGACTTCGGCGATCCGAGCCCGGCGGTTGCGAACGCACCCGACGATCCCGAATGCAAGGATCGGGAAAACAAGGCGCTCGACTACGAGGCGCTTTCCGCCGCGCTCTCGAGCTGCTACCGCGAGATCGGCAATGTCCTCAAGTTCGAAGGCGGCACGGTCGACCGCGGCTCCGCGCTCGGGCTTCTCTACGACATCGAAGAGCCCGCGCGGCGCAAGGCGCTCTTCGACGCCTTCCTGCCGCTCTGGGCCGCGCTCAACGGCAAGAACGAACCCGACAGTCCCGTATCGCCGCCTGATCAAGATGGCTGCGGCGGCGGAGGCGACGAACGGCTCCGGCGTCGAGGCCGCGGCTCGCGCAATCGGCGTCACGACCGCGGATGTCGAGCGCTGGCTCACGCAGATCCTCGAAGCCTGGCGTGACGCCACCGGCCCCGAGATGGTCGAGCCCTGGGATTACCGTCACGCGATGGGGGAGGCCAATCGCCGGCTCGCGTCGAGTTTCCCGGGCGGCGACATCGTCTCGGTCGATCACCGCTTCTACGGCGACCTCGGCGTGGACCTCGAAAAGCTCGGCGTCGTCTACGACATCAAGGACCGGCCTGACAAATCGCCGCTCGCGTACACGGATTTCCTGAAGCGGGGCTATTACAAGGACGGCGTGTGGCACAAGACCCTCGCGCGCGTCGTCGGGCGCTACGAGGACGGCGGCCTCGGCTCGCTCAACGAGCTCGTGCACGAGAACGGCCACGCCGTGCACATCAGCGCGATCCGCAATCGCCCCGCGTACACCGACTGGACCGACACGATTTTCACCGAAGCGTTTGCCGACGTGCCCTCGTGGAGCGTCTACGAGCCGGCCTGGCAGAAAAAATATCTCGGGACCGAGCTGCCGGTCGGCGTGTCGCTCCGCGGCCTGCACGGCAGCGTCATGATGGACATCGCCTGGTCGCTGTTCGAAATCCGCATGCTGCGCGCGCCGGAATCCGATCCGAACGCCGTCTGGACCGACATCACGAGCGAATACCTGCACATCGTTCCGCACCCCGAGGTCGCGTGGTGGGCCGTGCGCGTGCAACTCGTGAGCCGGCCGGGTTACATGGTCAATTACGGACTCGGCGCCGTGCTTACTGCGGAGATCCGCAAACGCACGGCCGAGACGATCGGCTCCTTCGATGCCGGCAATCCGAAGTGGTACCCCTGGTCGAGCGAGCAGATGCTGCGGTACGGCTCCGAGAAGAGCGCGAAGACGCTGATGCAGGAACTGCTCGGCCGGCCGCTGTCGCCGGACGCACTTCTGGCCGAGATCCGCCGCATCCGCGATTGATTCGAGTGGTAGTCTTCGTCTAATCGGGATTGCTGCCATTGTTTGGCGGAGGTCCCCGTTGCGCTCTTCGTGGCTTGCCGCCTTTCTCCTGGCATTCGGTCTGACAACCGTCAGCGCCGTTCTGGCGACCGAACAGGCCCCGCCCGACTGGCCACTGCTCAAGTCCTTGAATGGAAAAGTCGTTCTGGTCGATTTCTGGGCCTCGTGGTGCGGTCCCTGCCTGAAGTCCTTTCCCTGGATGAACGATCTTCAGCGGAAGCACGCGGGGGAGGGCCTCGTCATCGTCGCGGTGAACCTTGATCAGGAACCTGCGCTCGCCGAGGCTTTCCTGCAAAAGACGCCGGCGAAGTTCCGCGTGGAGTACGACCGGGCCGGCAACATTGCCCGGCAGTTCGATGTCCAAGCCATGCCGACCAGCTTCCTGATCGACCGCTCTGGCCAGGTGCGTGTCCGTCACGCCGGCTTCAAGGACAAGCATCGCGAAGTCCGCGAACGGCAGATCGAGCAATTGCTCAAGGAATCCCCGCCATGAATCGATCGAAAACTTTACTGATCTCGCTCGCCTGTGCCGTCAGTGCCGCGCTCGGCGGCTGCGCCAACGTCGAACCCTGGGAACGCGACCTCCACGCGCGCGCGGACATGCAGCCGGACCCGCACGACGCGGCGATCGACGATCACATCTATTTCAGCAAGGAGGCATCGAGCGGCGGTCGCGGCTTTGCCGGCGGAGGTTGCGGATGCAACTGAAAAAACCGATCGGCGCATCGCTCGCGACGGCCACCTGCGGTCTGCTCGGCGCCTTGCCGGCAGCACCGGTCGCCGCGCAGGAGGCCCCCGACTGGGAAGTCGACACGTCGCTCCTTTATTACGGCGAGGACGATAGCCGTGTCACGGACGGAAGCTTGATGGCCTCCGCACGTCGCGCTTTCGACGAAGACCACATCCTCAGCCTGAGCCTGACGATCGACGTCCTGACCGGCGCGACGCCCTCCGGCGCCGTGCCAGCGAACACCATCCAGACATTCACGGCGCCCTCCGGCAAAGACACCTACGACATCGCCGCCGGCCAGGCGCCGCTCGACGGCAGCTTTCTCGACACGCGCATCGCACTGACCGCCAGCTGGCAGCAGGCGCTCGGCGAGTCGATGCGCTGGAGCGCCGGTATCAGCGCCTCCGACGAGTACGACTACTTCCATCTCGGCATCAACGGCCGCCTCGAACGCGACTTCAACAACCGCAATACGACGGCCTACGTCGGCGCGGCGTTATCGCAGGACGACATCAATCCGGTGGGCGGCGCGCCGATTCCGCTCGCTCCCATGCTGGGGATCGACGATCTCACGAGCAAAGCCGGCGACGATTCGAAGGATCTCATCGACGTGCTGATCGGCGTCACGCAGGTGCTGAGCCGCCGCTCGCTGCTCGAACTCTCGTACTCTTACGGCAGCAGCGACGGCTATCTCAACGATCCCTACAAGTTCCTGTCGGTCGTCGATCCGATCACCGGCACGCCGGTCGCGGGGCCGGTGGGCAGCGGACTCAATCTCTATCTCTACGAAAGCCGCCCGGATTCGCGCGCAAAGCAGAGTCTGTTCGCGGAGTGGCGCTACGCCTTCGACCGCGATTCTTTCGCACTGAACTTCCGCATCATGGACGACGACTGGGGCGTGACGTCGCAGACCGCGGAAGCGCGGTATCGGTGGAACATCAATGACCGCTCCTACCTGGAACCGCAGCTGCGCTACTACACGCAGGGCGCCGCGGACTTCTATCGCACGGTGCTCTTCGCCGGCGACCCGCTGCCGGAATTTGCCTCGGCGGACCATCGCCTCGCCGATTTCGATGCCTACACCGTCGGTTTCAAGTACGGGCGGCGCACGGATCGCGGCGAGTTCTCGGTCCGGCTCGAGTACTATGAGCAAAGCGCGGATGCCTCTCCTGGCTCGGCAGTCGGCGATCTGATCAACTACGATCTTGTCCCGCCCCTGACGGCCGTGATCGCGCAATTTGGATACAAGTTCCGGTTTTAGGCTCGACCGCGAGCGCAACCTGTGGCGCGCCGTGTTCACCGCCATGGGCAGCCCCTGCGAGCTGCTCTGCGAAACCGATGACGAGGGTCTCGCCTGGCGCCTCGCCCGGCACGCTTGCCGCGAAGCGGAGCGCATCGACCGGAAATTCAGCCGCTACCGCACGGACAGCGTCGTCCACGCGCTACATGCGAACCGTGGCCAGCCGTTCAAGCTGGATGATGAAACCACGCGACTCATCGACTACGGCGCGGCGCTCTGGAAACTGAGCGACGGCGCGTTCGACCTGACGTCCGGCGTGTTGCGCTACGCCTGGAACTTCGACGAAGGGCCGGTCGCCGCGAACACTGCGCGGATACCCGAACTGCTCGAGCGAATCGGCTGGCAGCGCGTGCGCTGGGAGCCGCCGTACCTGACTCTGCCAGAAGGCATGGAGATCGATTTCGGCGGGATCGGCAAGGAGTATGCAGTCGATCTCGTGGCCGACTGGGTCACGGAGCACGCACTGTTCCCGGTGCTCGTGAACTTCGGCGGGGATTTGCGCTGCACGGGCGCCGCGCCTGCGAGTGGCGCCTGGCAGGTCGGCATCGAGTCGATCGAGAAGATCGGCGAGGCCGCCAAGCGGATCGAACTCAAGTCGGGCGCACTCGCGACGAGCGGCGACGCGCGCCGCCACATCGAAATCGACGGCAAGCGTTACGGCCACATCTTCGACGCCCGCACCGGCTGGCCTGCGCCCGGCACGCCGCGCTCCATCACCGTCGCCGCCGCGACCTGTTCCCAGGCCGGGAGTTATTCGACGCTCGCGATGCTCCAGGGCGCGCGGGCCGAGGCCTTCCTCGAAGGCGAGGGCGTGCAGTACTGGTGCCTCCGTTGAAGGGGACGCTAAAGGGGACGTTCCCCTTTAAAGGGGAACGTCCCCTTTAACTCCCCTTTGACTCCCTTGACTACTCGGCCGTCGTAAACGTCGTCTCCACGGCGACGATGTTGCCGTTCTCGCCAACCGTATGAATGCCGACCTGGTATTCGGAGCCTGGCCTCATCAGCACCGCCGGGATCTCAAAACTCGTCACGCTCGGTGCCAGGTTGAGCGTGAACGCCTGTTCCGGATCGGCCGATTCGTTCTCGAATTCGAGCACGTACTGCTCGATGTCCGACACCGCGGACCATTGAATCGTCAGGGCTTGCCCGGCCGGCACTTCTGCTTCTTCGGCCGGATGGAGAATGGTCACCGCGGCGGGCAGCTCGTGCGACAAGGTGAGAACGCTCCGGAATACCTCACCTGTCGTCGAAACACCGTGCAATACGTACTGACCTTCGGGGTAGAACGCCAGCACGGCCTCACCGGGCGGCTCAGGAGTTTCGAAGTGAAACTCGCGCATGCCTGGCGTCCGATGGTTGGCAAGCAACGCCGTCATCAGCTGGCGGTGGGGCGACTTGATGTATAAGAGACGCAGGCCCTCGTCGCCCGCCGTGCCGGAAATCACGACCTCCGTGTCACCGTCCGTCGCGTTCTGCTCCACGATCAGCGATGCCGCCTCGAAGGGCGTGGGCGGCGGCGGTACGCGGTTATTTCCGTTTGCGACAGCTACGGCCGATACCGCGGCCATCGCCAGACCGACGTGAAGTTTCAGATAAGACATGGCGTTTTCCCCGATTTGTTGTGGGTCCTTTGAGGTTTGACGACCCCACCGGGAGAATCAGTCGCGGCTGTGCGAAGGATTTTCAGCCGGCGGACGTCCTACCTAGGAAGCAGCCCGCTTATCCAGGAGAGACGAGCCATGCCAAGCCCTTCCTCACTCTGCAAGGCGGTGCTCGGGTGTGCGCCGTTCCTGGTCCCGATCCCGGCGGAGGCCGACGAAGAACGCCGGATCGACGTGGGCGTGCGTCTGCAAACGACCATGGCCAACGGCGTGCCCGCCAACGACATGCCGAGCTATGGCATCTACGGTCTCTATCGGCTGAACGACCGTATGGTCCGTGGGCCTCAGTCTCGATCAGGCGAAATTCGACTACGAGGAACCCGCGCGGCGCCTCGGCATCCCGCTCGATCCCGACGCCGAGCCGATCGACGCCAAGGCCGAGTCGTGGACCCTCACCGCCTCGATCGAGCGTTCGTTCTCGGCACCGCAGGCGAGCCGGGAATGGTTCCTGGGCGCGGCTCTCGGCGTCGCCGATACCGACGTGCCGATCATCACCGGCCCGACGGCGACGGGAGGCACGTTCGAAATCCACACGGAGGTCGACCGGGAAGTCGTCGTCTCGCTGCTCGGCGGCGTCCGCCAGCGCTTCGCCGAACGATGGTTCGGGGAGTTCACGCTCCGCGCCGACCAGCACTTCGCGGCCTGGGAACCGGAGGACCGCATCTCCGGCGCGGCCACGAGGCATGACGACTTCTTCGCCTACGGCGGCTACCTGGGCATCGGCTATCGGTTCTAAAGGGGACGTTCCCCTTTAAAGGGGAACGTCCCCTTTTAACCGACGAGCTGCCACACCGCCAGCAGCGCCATCGCGAGCAGGATCCACCAGCCGACGGTGAACGCCCGCCGCCGGTTCGCCAGGGAGTTCGAGCCGAGATGGATGAACGCGTGCACGATGCGGCTCAGAACGAATAGCCAGGCAGCAACCAGCGCCACGATGCCGACGGCCTCGAGCGCCCAGAGCGCGAACGAAATCACGTAGAACAGCACCGGCAACTCGAACTGGTTGCGGATGTTGTTGTTGATCTGGAGGACGCTTTCCGGCCAGGCGTCCTCGTGCAGGGCGCGGCGTTCCTTGTTGACCTGGCCGGCCTTGATTGCGCGAATTTTCACGCGAATGAGGTGGACGTAGATCCCGAGCGTCAGCAGCACCATCACCAAAACAGGCCAGAAGATCAGGTCGCCGTTCATGGTTGTCACCGGTAGCGGGGGTCGTCGAAGGGCTGATCGGTTCGCGGCGCGTCCGGCAGCTGCTCATCCAGCGACTGGCGGTAACGGATGCAGCCGGCCAGGAATTGCGGCCAGGCCGGCACCGTCGGCACCGGATCCGTTTTCTCGGGGAGCAGGGACCACATCTCGGGATGGTGCCAGCAGAGGTAGTGGCCGGTGGTGTCCCGGTGCTCCCGGATGCCCTGGCGGAGCTTCTTCACCTCGGCGATCAGTTGTTCGCGAGACAGCCCTTCGAGATCGGTATCCATGGTTCACCGTGTCCGCAAGGCGGCTCGGCGAAGAATACTCCCCAGCACATCTCGGCGGCGCGATCGATCAGTCAGCCGCGCCTTCGACGCTCGGTTCGGGGTTGGTCGGATCGTTCGCCGCCGGCGAGGGATCGTGCACGACATGAGTTGCCTGCTCCCTTCTCGCCGCCTCCCAGAGATCGCCCACCCGGTCGTTGCCGCGCTGGTAAGGCTTTCGCAGAAACTCGCAGGCCGCCAGTTCTTCGGCCAGCGCCTCCAGCACGTTCGGCAATTCGCGGGATTCAAAGCCCAGTGCAAGGTCCTCGATTGCCCGCATCCATCGGGCGGAACTCCGTTGCTCGAACCGCAGCCACGCATTCAGGACCAGGTTCCACCGATCCGCGAGCGGCGGAACGATGAATGTCTTGCCGACGAGGATATCCTCGCCCACATCCCCGAGCACGAGGCCGCGAACGGCCGGGATCGCAAACTGCTTCATGCCGAGGCCGGTCGAAATGGCGTGTACGGCGACGGCATAGAGGGCGACCGTCCGCAGTTCTGCCTGGACCGCAGTCCAATCCGTCACGCGTAACCGCTGGTGGCTCCGGGCGATGGCGTGTTTGGGCACGACCATCAACGGCCGCTGCTCCAGTCGCGCGCGGTCGCCGGCGGGCATCGTCAGCGTCGCCCGGCACACCGCGATGGAATCGTCGTCGACCAGCGGCACCAGCCAGGCGGCATTCGTGCCGTGCCGGTCCACCTTGGCGCTTTGGTGCCAGGCCACCGGGCCATAGCTCTTGTCAATGACCGCGAGCCGTCGCCGGGCGCCTTTGGCCGTCGTCACCGCACCTGTCGTGCGGAATTTATGGAAGGCGGCCTCCGCGGCGGCCCCGCATTTCTCCCGCAGTTGGCGGAGGTCGTGACCCGCCAGTCCATTCGCGTGCCGGTCGGTGATAGTCATGGGTTATCTGCGGCCGATGACCCGATCAGTATTCACTTCCCGGTGGCCCAAGCCGTGAGCCAGGTAGCAGAACGCCTGAAGAAAAAGGGGACGGTCACCCAAGGGACTGTCCCCTTTGTGCTCTGACAAAGGGGACAGTCCCATCCTGACGTGGCCGCTGCGCTCTTACGGCGCCTTGAACGCGATCGCGACGTAGTTGGCGGTCAGCGTCGTGCTCGGGGCGTCGAACGAGCCCCGCGCCGTGAGCGCCTGCATGTTCGAGCCGCCGCCGAGCAGCGCGCTCACGCGCTCGGCGAAAGGCGCGAAATCCCGGAACATCTCGACACGCCGGCCGCGGCTGATCGCGTACGCCGTCCGGCCTTCCGTGTCCGGCTCGATCGTCATCGGCGAGCTGAGCGTCGTGATGTCGAAGATCCGTGGCCCGATCTTGATGAAGCGCCGATCGCCGAGATCCGGGTTGGTCACGTCGATCACGAAACCGTTCACGCCCATCGACATGAAGGGCGCGGCCGTGCCGTTGAATCCCCAGCCGATGCCGAGCAACGCGCGGATCTCGTCGAAGTTCACCAGCGTCCGGCCGTTGAAGTCCGGCGGCGCGGCACCGAAGGGCGTCACGAAGCCGAACACGCGGGCGGGGTCGTCCGGCCTCGAAGTCGGAGACGTCCAGAACGTCCGTGTCGATCTCGTAGTTCTCCGGGTCCGCGTCCGTGAGGATCGACCCGCCCGTGCCGGTGAAGTCGAAGAACTCGGCACTGCGGCCGTCGATCGAGAAGAGATCCAGGGTGATCTGGCCGGGGACCGCGTCCACGACCGTGCCGAGGACCTGCGTGACGTGCAGCCGCACCCGGCCCGCGGTCGCGTCGAGCTCGAGATTCGGGACGGAGGCGCTCACGGTGCCGCTCGCCTCGCCGAAGGCATGGATGCGCTGGCCGACGGAAATGTCGTCGATGTCGAGCGCGCCGCCGCCGCCGCCAAACTGCGTGACCGCGGTGTCCGGCCCGATCAGGACCGTGATGTCGGGACGCACGAAGACGACCCGATCGTCCTCGAGGACGACGGTGCCGCCACGTACCGTCAGCTCGTTGCCATTCCGCGCCAGGACATTCCCGATCACCGCGTCGAAGGCGGCGCCCGGCACGCTCGTGCCCGCGAGCACGCGATCCGCGATGAATTCACGCGTGGTCGTGTTGTAGACGCCTTGCGCGACGGTCGGCGTGTTGGCGGGCTTGTCCGCCAGCAACGCAAGACCCGCGACGCCCGTCGATTCATCGCCGTCGATCTCGAAGGCGGTATCGGCCGTCGTCTCGATCGTGAACTCGCCGTGTTCGGCGGTCGGGTGGTTGAACGGGCGGATGTCGATGACGTAGTTACTGGCTGTCTCATCCACCGAGACGAGCGGGCCGCGCACGCGGAAGTCCTTCACATCCACCGGCTCGATGGACGCGACCAGGAAGGGGGCTGCGACCGCGACCGCGGGCGTCGTCGAGATATTCACCGCGTGCGAGGCGGCGAGATCGAAGTCGATCTGGAGCAGGGCGGGCGTGCCCGGGGCGACCACGACGTGGTTCGCGTTGTCGAGTTCGAGCTCGAGGTCCACGACGCCGAGCGCGTCGCCGTCTTCATCCACGACCACGGCCTGGGCCGGCGCGCCCGCGATCTCGACACTCACTTCCGCGTCGACGTAGTCGAGGCGGAGGGTGGCGGCCACGTAGTTGCCGTTCGGGATCGTCGCGGAGGTGACGAGTTCGGTGACGTCCACGAGCTCCGCAAAGTCCACGCGCTGGCGGACGGGGAGGGTCTCGACGATGGTGCCGTTACTGCGCTCGAGCGTGAGCGAGACCACGTCCACGGTGTAGTTCAGGAAGTCGCCGTCGGCGTCGGTCAGGCCGATCACGACCTCGCCGCAGGTGGTCGCGGTGCAGGCCGTGGCCGGCGGCGGATCGTCGTCGTCATCCCCCGGCGTCGAGAATGACCCCGCCGCCGTCGCCGCAGGCGGAGAGGGCGAGCAGTCCTGCGGCCAGGAGCGCTTTCAAAGGGGACGTTCCCCTTTGAAGGGGAACGTCCCCTTTATAAAGAGCGTGCATGCGAGACCACATAGTCGTTTCACATAAGCTAGACAGGGCGAGGGGCAGCATGGTTCGCTCCCGGATCGATAACGAGTATAGGCAAAGAACGCGCGAATCGGGTTGAGGTTGACGCCGCTCGCGTTCAGCGCCGCCATCCCTGTGTAACTGCCCACTTACGTCGTTTTCATGAATCTCTAGCTATACGTAATGTACGTATAGTAGAGTTCATGCAGGCCATCTTCATCGAGTTGCCAGCGTTCGAGCGGCATCGTGCGGATTACCTCGATGACGGGGACTTCACCCTGTTGCAGATCGTGCTGATGGTAAATCCGCTCGCCGGCGACCTGATCGAGGGAACCGGCGGACTTCGCAAATTGCGGTTTCGCGATTCCCGTCGAGGCAAGGGCAAGCGCGGCGGTTTGCGAGTGATCTACTACTATTGGGCGCGTGGACCAGAGTTCTGGTTGTTCACCGTGTACGACAAGGGAGAGATGGACGACCTGACTCCAAAGCAGCGAGCCGTATTCAGGCAACTCGCAAAAGCTGAACTAAAGTTGCGGAGAGACCTATGACCCGGAAGCGCGATCTGTTTGCGGAACTCACCGAAGGCCTTGATGCCCTGGCTGATCAGCGCCAAGGCAAGCGCACCTTGCGTACGCACGTCATCAAGCTGAGGCCGGCGCCGAAAATATCCACTCGGGAGCTCGCGCGGATTCGCAAACAGATGAACCTCTCGCGCGGTCTCTTTGCGAGATATCTCCGCACCAACGTTCGTACCCTGGAGAACTGGGAGCAGGGACGCGCGAAGCCAAACGCCCAGGCTGCGCTGCTTATTCGCCTGGTGCAGCGGTTTCCTGACACCGTGGAGCGGTTAGCAGAGATCTGACCGGGCAGCTCCCTGTAACCCATGCCTTCGCCCACCCCGTGACGCAACAGTCCATCGGATTCCAGCACTACACGACGCCACCGACCTTCCGCGTGGAGCTGGCCGAGCGCCCGGTCCTGCTGGATCTCCTGCGGGCGGACGGTAACCGCCGTCTCGTGCTGCTCGACGCGCCCGCCGGCTACGGCAAGACCTGGCTGCTCACGCGCTGGTATGCGGAGCTGCGCAAGGCGGGGAGTCGCGTGGTCTGGCTCGGCGCGGATCCGATGGACCCGGCCGAGTTCCTCGCACTGATGGTCGCGGGCTTCCAGCGTTCCGGCATCGACGTCGGCCGCCTCGACGGCCTGGCGGCGCAGGGCTTTGCCGACGTGCCGCTGCGCGCGGTTCTCACCGCACTCACCGCGACGCTCGAGGCGACGCCGCAACCGGTCGTCATCTTCCTCGACGACCTGCATCGCCTCGGCCGCGACGCGGTGCAGGACGTGCTCGCGCGCCTCGTGCACGAGGCGCCGCCCACCGTGCGCTTCGTCTTCAGCGGCCGGGATCTCTCCACGCTGCCGCGCGCGGATCTCAGGACGCGCGGCGAGCTGCTCGAGATCGGCGCGGAGCAACTGCGCTTCGGCCGCGACGAGTCCCGGAGCCTCCTGCCGCTGCTTTCAAAGGAGCAGCTCGACCGGATCCTCGAGCGCACGGAAGGCTGGCCGGTGGCATTGCAGCTCGCGCGTCTCTGGCTGCAGGCGAAACCGGAGCGCTCATCGCTGCTCGATGCCTTCTCGGGCCGCACCACGGAGGTCGCCGAATACCTGACCGAGCAGGTGCTCGCGGACCTGGCGCCGGATCTGCAAAGAGTACTTTCCGAAGTCGCGATCCTCGACGCCCTGAATCCCGCGCTCGTGGCCGAAGTCACGGGAAGCCCGGACGCCTGGCGGCGCCTGCTCGACGAGGGGCGACTCGAGCACTTCCTCGTGCCGCTGGACGCCGAGCGCTACTGGTTCCGCCTGCATCATCTCCTGCTCGACTATCTGCGCGCCCGCCATCGCACGAACGGCGAGGACCTGCGCGGCCTGCACGCACGCGCGTCGGTCGCCTTCGAGCGCGACGGCGACCCGCTCGAGGCCGTGCGCCATGCCGTGCTCGCCGATGACGTGACGCGCGCCGCGCGACTCATCGAGCGCACCGGCGGATGGGCGCTCGTGCTCTTCGGCGGCACGGTCCGGATGCGCGCGCTCCTCAACCTCCTGCCGCTGTCGCGCATCGGCGAGTTCCCGCGCGTGCAGGTCTTCCAGGCTTTTCTCGCCGTGAAGGACGGCGAACTCGCACGCGGCCTCCGGCTCTTCGAGGGCGTCGTCGCTTCGGGCGCCGCGGCGAAGGATCCCGCGCTCGCGCGCGACCAGCTCATCGTCGGTCACCTGATCGGTCGCTATGCCGACCACCCGGTCGCGGCCGGCGAGCTCGAAGCCCTGTACCGCGAAGTCGACGCGCTGCCGCCGACGGACGACATCGCGCGCGCGACGCTCCTCAATACGGCCTGCCTGCTCGCGTTCGGCACGGGCGACATGCGGGCGGCGCTCGAGGCGGCGCATCGCGCCGTCAAGGAGATGCGCCGGATCGGCTCCGTGCTCGGGCTCAACTACTGCCTGATTCACCTGGGTCTTGCGCAGCTGCATCTCGGCGAGCGCCGCGAGGCCGAGGCGACCTGGCGCGAGGCGGCCGCGATGGCGGAGGAGAACTTCGGCGCGGACAGCGGCCTCAAGTCCATCGCGGACGTGCACCTGGCCGTCGCGCTGCACGCGCGCGGGGAGGTCGGCGCCGCCGCGCAGCTCCTCGACAGCGCGCTCGAACACGTCGAGACGACCGACGGCTGGCTCGATCTCTACGCGGAAGGCTACGAAGCCGCGATCGCGAACACGCACGCCCGCGGCGACGCGGCCCGCGACGCCGACCTCGTCGCCCGCATGAGGCGCACCGCCGCGGCGCGTGGCCTGCCGCGGCTCGAGTCGCTCGCGCAGGCGTTCAAGGCGCGGCTTGGCAGCACGGGCGCAGATCCCGACTGGCACGCGGGCGCGTGGAAGGCGACACCCTCCGTCTGGCGCGAGCACCACGCGGCCGGCCTCGTGCTCGTGCAGCGCGCGCTCGCGGAGCGCCGCACCGCCGATGCGCTCGCGATCCTCGACGATCTCGAAGCCGCCGCGCGCTCGGCTGACCGCCACCGGCAGCTTCGCCAGCTCTCCGTCCTGCGCGCCGCGGCGCTGCACCAGCAGGGCGACGAAGCCGCGGCACTCGCGGTGCTCGTCACCGTGCTCGAAGCCGCCGCCCGCGAGGACGATACGCAATTCCTCGTGGACCTCGGCCCGGTCGTGCTGCCGCTGCTGCAGCGCGCCTGGTCCTGGAGCCGGGAGCATTGGCCGGGCGCGCATGGGCGCCAGATTCTTGCAACGGCCGTCACGACGCTCGCACGAGCCTCCGAAGCGCTCGATGCGCCGGGGACCTTGAGCGCGCGCGAGCTGGAAGTGCTGGTCGAGCTCGCCTCCGGCGCGCCGAACAAGGTGATCGCGCGCAATCTCCAGATGACCGAGAACACGGTGAAGTTCCACCTCAAGAACGTGTTCCAGAAGTTGCAGGTGCGCCACAGGGCGGAAGCCCTCCAGGCCGCGCGCGCTCGCGGTCTTTTGCGCTGAATCACCCGCCTGCGCGGATGCCTACCCGTTCGGGTAGGCCGCGTTCGCCACGACCTACTCGCCATCCGCATTGACCCGCGGCGCCTCAAGTCCAGAGTCTGTCCGCAGTGGCTTCGGTTTGGGGGGTTGATGTCCGAAGTGCTGCGGATTGGCGTCGACGTGGGCGGCACGAATACGGATGCCGTGCTGCTCCGCGGCCGCACCGTGCTCGCGAGCCACAAGTCGCCGACCACCCCGGATGTCGGCAGCGGCGTCGTCGGCGCGATCACCGAAATCCTGAAATCCGCCGAGTTCCCGGCCTCCGCCATCAGCGCCGTGATGATCGGCACGACGCATTTCACCAATGCGCTGGTCGAAGCCCAGCACCTGTGCCGCGTGGGCGTGCTGCGGCTCGGCGCGCCGGCGACGCTCGCGATCCGCCCGATGGCCGACTGGCCGGCGACGCTGCGCGAGACCGTGCACGGCCACACCGAGATCATCGGCGGCGGCTTCAACTTACGACGGCCGCCCGATCACGCCGCTCGATCCCGCCGAGGTCAAGCGCGCCGCGCGCGAGTTCGCGGCCCGCGGCATCGAGTCGGTCGCCATCACCGCCGTGTTCGCGCCCGTCAACACGGCGCAGGAGCAGGAAGCGGCCGACATCCTGCAGCAGGAGCTGCCCTCGGCGCTTGTCGCGCTGTCCAGCCAGATCGGCCGCATCGGACTCATCGAGCGCGAGAACGCGGCGGTGATGAATGCGGCGCTGCTGCCGATGGCGCGGCGCGTCGTCGAATCCTTCCGGCGGGCGCTCGCCGACCTGGGTCTCCGCGCGCCGTTCTACGTGAGCCAGAACGACGGCTCGCTGCTCGACCCGGACGTGGTCGCGCGCTATCCGGTGCTGACCTTCGCCTCGGGCCCGACGAACAGCATGCGCGGCGCGAGCTATCTCGCAGGCACTGCCCAGGCGCTCGTCATGGACATCGGCGGCACGACGACCGACGTCGGCGCGCTCGTCAACGGCGCCCCGCGCGAATCGTCGATCGCGGTCGACATCGGCGGCGTGCGCACGAACTTCCGCATGCCGGACCTGATCTCCATCGGCCTCGGCGGCGGCAGCCTCGTCGTCGCCGAAGGCGGCAAGGTTCGCGTCGGGCCGCGTTCCGTGGGTTATCGCATCACGACCGAAGCGCTCGTGTTCGGCGGCAACCAGCTCACGGCGACCGACATCGCGGTCGCCGCGGGCTACGCGGACATCGGCGACAAGAGCCGCGTCGCGAAGCTCGACAAGAAGCTCGTCGCGGCCGCGGTCGACGAGATCCACCGCCTCGCCGAAGACACGATCGACCGCATGAAGACGACCTCCGCGGCCGTGCCGGTGATCCTCGTCGGCGGCGGGAGCGTGCTGATCGACCGCGAGCTCAAGGGCGCCGCAGCCGTGACCGTGCCGCAGCATGCCGGCGTCGCGAACGCCATCGGTGCTGCGATCGCGCAGGTGAGCGGGACCGTGGATCGCGTGTTTTCCTACGATTCGAAGGGTCGCGACAAGGCGCTGGCCGAGGCGCGGGAGGAGGCGATCGGCAACGCGATCGCGGCCGGCGCGAGCCGGAGTTCCGTCGAGATCACGGACGTCGAGGAGCTGCCGCTGGCATACCTGCCGGGCGGCGCGGTGCGCGTGCGCGTGAAGGCGATCGGCGATCTCGTCCTGGGGCGTGCCGCATGAGCCTGCGCATCACTCTCGAGCACGTCGACGACCTCGCGCGCGGCGCCGCGATCCTCGGCACCGGCGGCGGCGGGGATCCGTACCTCGGCGCGCTGATGCTGAAGCAGGCCATCGCGGACCACGGCCCGGTCGAACTGGTCGACGTCGAATCCCTCGACGACAAGGCCTTCCTGACGCCCTTCGGCATGATGGGCGCGCCGACCGTGATCATCGAGAAGATCCCGAACGGCGCCGAGATGGTCGAGGCGCTGCGCGCGCTCGAGCGCTACGTCGGCGAGAAATCCCAGGCGATCCTGTGCGCGGAGATCGGCGGCATCAATGCGCTGCTGCCGCTCGTGCTCGCCGCGCGCTGCGGCCTGCCGGCGGTGGACGGCGACGGCATGGGCCGCGCGTTCCCGCAGCTGCAGATGACGACCTACCACATCGGCGGCGTGCCGGCCGGCCCCATGATCATGGCCGACGAGTACTGCAACGCGGTCGTGATCAACTCCGACCGCGCCTCCGAGATCGAGCGCCTCGGCCGCAGCATGGTGGTCGCGATGGGCGGCTCGACGAACATCTGCCTCTACCCGATGCACGGGGCCGACGCCAAGCGCACGCTGGTGCGCGGGACCGTCTCGCTCGCGCTCGAGCTCGGCCGCACCGTGCGCGAGGCGCGCAGCGGCGGCGGCGACCCGTTCGCCGCACTGCTCACGTTCCTGCGGAGCACCGAGTACTACCAGCACTGCAAGATCCTGTTCGAGGGCAAGACGGTTGACCTCCTGCGCGAGACCAAGAGCGGCTGGGCGCTCGGCAAGGTCGTGATCGAAGGCACCGGCGGCTGCGCCGGGCGCCAGGTGACGATCCAGTTCCAGAACGAGCACCTCGTCGTGCACGAGGGCGAGCGCGTGCTGACGATCGTGCCCGACCTCATCGCCGTGCTCGACGCGGCCACGGCCGAGCCGATCACGACCGAGGGACTGAAGTACGGGCAGCGCGTCGCCGTGCTCGGCATCAGCGCCGCGCCGATCATGCGCACGCCCGCGGCGCTCGCCGTGTTCGGGCCGCAGGCGTTCGGGCTCACCGATCCCTTCACGCCGCTGGAAAAGCTGGCCTCATGAAGAAAACCCGCATCGAGCTGATCACGCCGATCATCACCGAGGGCATCCGCACGCTCGAAGAGGTGGAGCCTTTCATGCGGCCCGATCTCGTGATCACGCAGAGCCTGATCAAGCAGGGACCCGCGTCCATCGAGAGCGAATTCGACGAGGCGCTCTGCATCCCCGACACGATCCGCCGCGCGATGGACGTCGAGCGCGAAGGCGCCGACGCCATCATCATCGACTGCATGGGCGACCCGGGCCTGCAGGCCTGCCGCGAGGTCGTCAGCATCCCGGTCGTCGGTCCGAGCCAGGCGGCGATGCACGTCGCGAGCATGCTCGGCCACCGCTTCAGCTTCATCACCGTGCTCGATCGCCTGCGCGCCATGATCGACAAGATCGTGGCCGGCTACGGGCTCAACCAGACGTATGCCTCCTTCCGCGCCGTCGACATCCCGGTGCTCAGCATCGGCATCGATTTCGGCGCCCTGCAGGCGGCTTTGGCCCGCGAAGCGATCGCGGCCGTGAAGCAGGATGCGGCGGACGTCATCGTGCTCGGCTGCACCGGCTTTCTCGGCTGCGCGGGCGGCATGCGGAAGGAATTGCTGGCGGCCGGCCTCGACGTGCCCGTGATCGATCCGATTCCGCTCGCGGTCGGCCTGGCCGATGCGCTCGTCAAGGCCGGGCTCTCGCACAGCAAGCGGAGCTACCCGATGCCGGGCCGCAAGAAGATCCAGGGTTTCCACTTTCCGGAGTTTGATGCCGGCGGCTGAAGCCGCGGCGCGTACCACTGAGGACACACCGATGATGAAGACACGCAATACCTTGTTGAGCACCGCGGTTCTGGCCGCCCTGCAGCTTCCGGCGGGGGCACTCGCCCAATCGACGCAGCCACAGCTCGAAGAAGTCCTCGTCACCGCGCAGAAGCGCGCGCAGCGCTTCAGCGACGTCGGCATTTCCGGCACGGCCTACACCGGAGAGAGCCTCGCCGAGTCCGGTGTCGTGCAGCTCACCGACCTCGCGCTGCTGACGCCGAACGTGCAGATCAAGGACGTGATGGGGAACAGCATCCCGAACGTCACGATCCGCGGCATCGGCCTCAACGACTACGCCGCGAACAACAACCCCGCCGCGGGCATCTACATCGACGACGTGTACCTCGTGTCGCCGGCGATGCTGTCCTTCGGCATGTTCGACCTCGAGCGCGTCGAGGTGCTGAAAGGCCCGCAGGGCACGCTGTTCGGCCGCAACACGACGGCCGGCACGGTCAGCTTCATCAGCCAGAAGCCGAGCGACGAGCTCGATGGCTACCTGACGCTCGACTACGGAAACTACGAGCGCCTCCAGGCCGAAGGCGCCATCGGCGGCCCGATCACGGACACGCTGTCCGGGCGCATCGCGGTGCAGACGATTCAGCAGAGCGATGGCCACCAGACCAACCGGCTGAACGGCCAGAAGATCGGCGAAATCGATCGCACCTCCGCGCGCGGGCAGCTCGAGTGGAAGCCGAGCGACGACGTCAGCGTCCTCCTGAGCGTGTACGGCGGCACCGACAAGTCCGACGTCTGGCTGATCAAGATCGACAACCCGTTCACGACCGAGGACGACGGCGACACCGACCCCTACCGCTCGGGCGCGTCGAACGACCCGCACATGGATCTCGAGACCACGGGCGTGAACCTGACGGTCAACTGGTCGATGTCGGATGCGCTGACGCTGACGTCGATCACCGGCTATGAGGATTTCTCACGCTTCCATGTCGAGGACCGCGACGGCACGAGCCTCATCATGCTCGACGGCATCTTCGACAACCAGATCGACCAGTTCTCGCAGGAAGTGCGCCTCACGCACGTCGGCGATGAGCTGGTGCTGATCGGCGGCGTGTTCTACGGCGAAGACAGCGTCGACACGCGCGACGAGTTCGTGGCCACCGACCTCCTGGCGCTCCTCGGGCTTGCCGGCGTCGACGTCATCGGCAACGAGTACCAGCAGGACACCACGTCCGCCGCGCTCTTCCTGCACAGCGAGTGGAGCTTCAACCCCTCGTGGAAGCTGACCGCCGGCGCGCGCTACACGGACGAGAGCAAGGATTTCAGCGGCGCCTACACGTTCCTGATCGCGGGCGGCATCGAGATGCCCGCTGTATCCGGACGTGGTCGAGGAGTTCAGCACGGACAACGTTTCCGGCAAGCTCGGCATCGACTACACGGGCATCGAGAACACGCTGCTCTATGCGAGCGTGAGCCGCGGCTTCAAGTCCGGCGGCTTCCAGGGGCAGCTCAGCTTCGATCCGGCGGCCCTGCTGCCCTTCGACGACGAGACCGTGCTCGCCTACGAGGCGGGCATGAAGACTCGCCGGCTCGGCAATTCGCTCGAGCTGAATGCCTCCGTGTTCTTCTACGACTACGAGGACATGCAGTTCTACGGCGGCCTGTTCGACTCACCGGTCGGCGTGCTGTTCGGCATCACGAACGTCGGCGACGCAGAAGTGAAGGGCGCCGAGGCCGACCTCTGGTGGCGGCCGACCGAGGGGCTCGACCTGCGCTTCGGCCTCGGCTGGCTCGACACCGAGATCACGAGGTCCGTCGTCGCCGGCGTCGCGACCGGCAGCGAGCTGCCGAACGCGCCGGAGATCACCTTCAGCTCGATGATCGGCTACGAGTGGCCGATCACCGGAGCGCTCACCGCCAACGTGGCGTTCGGCGCCGACTTCCAGGACGAAGTCTCCTACGACATCATCCGCAACCCGCCGCAGGCGCAGGAGGGCAGCTACTGGCTCTACGACGCGCGCGTCGGCATCGGCGCGGCGGACGACCGCTGGGATATCTCGCTCTGGGGCAAGAACCTGGCCGACGAACAGTACCGCTCGCAGGTGATCTTCTCGAGCGTCGGTTACGGCGAGACCTGGGGCATGCCGCGGACGTATGGGGTGACGTTTTCGATGCGGATGTAACCGTTCGCCAAGTAACCGAACTGAGGGCGACACGCGGACTGAAAATCCGCGTGTCGGTGGTTCGAGCCCGACTCGGGGAGCCATCTAATCAACGGGTTAGCTCCCGTCAGTCGCGCATCGTTTTTTCGGCGCTACACCGGTGCTACGTCATCTTAAATCCACAGTTTTAGCTGCCTGATATGCATGCAAATTGCCGCATCAACACACTGTCTGGGTGCGGACATCGGCACGGTTCCGTGCCCACCTTTTGGGCAAATGGCTGCGAAGCATAATCGGTGCTTAATGCGGCTTCGAATCCCAGCTGTCTCTGCCTAGTTTCAATGGGTAAATAGCGCCCCCAACCAGTCACTCACTAGTACAGCGTCGGACCGCGGTCCGGACCCGCCTTTGCTCGAATAATGTAAGGTACGCGCTGTCTAGGGGATTCAATGAGCGCACGCTCCTTGAATGTTGAAATTCAAGATGCCGGCGACTACCTATGTGGTCGGATAACGAAACCAATCGCGATTTCCTGAACTTCCGCGCAGTCGCGGATACTGCTGCAGAAATTGTCGTGCGGGCGTCCGGGAATCCAATCTCTATTGGTATTACCGGCGGCTGGGGTGTCGGTAAGTCCTCCATGATTCGACTCGTTGAAGCGTCCCTCAAGGAGCGCTCCAGCGAAGATTTCTTGTTCGTCCAGTTCAATGCTTGGCTTTATCAAGGATTCGACGACGCGCGCGCTGCGCTCGTCGAAGTAATTGCACGGAAGCTACTCGAGCGTGCGATCGAGACCCAGACAGCAGTTGACAAAGCGAAAGAATTGCTTGAACGCGTCAATTGGCTTCGGTTAGCTGGGTTATCGGCCGGGTCAATTGCAGCAATTTCACTTGGAATGCCTCCAATTGGCCTCGCTGGGGAGGCGTGGCGCGCGCTCAAAGGCCTTACCGATGGTGAAATCACACCCGAGGATGCGGAAAACGCTGAGACCGCTGGCAAGAAGACATCTACCGCCGCCACAGGGCTATGGAAGCCAAAGAAGGCGGAAACACCCCCCAAGGAAATCCAGAACCTCAGGGACCACTTCGCAGCAACGCTACGCGAAATGAATGTCACTTTAGTTGTATTTGTCGACGACTTAGATCGGTGCCTCCCGCAAACAGCTATCGCTACGCTCGAAGCGATGCGCCTGTTTCTTTTCTTGGACCGCACAGCTTTCATCATCGCCGCCGACGACAAGATGATCCGTGAGTCAGTTCGGGCGCACTTTAGGGACGTACGCCTTGACGATGAACTAGTAACCAATTACTTCGACAAACTAATCCAAGTACCGATCCGGGTGCCGCCGCTTGGCACGCAGGACGTTCGCGCTTATCTACTGATGCTGTTTATCGAGAACAGCAAACTTGACCAAGGCAAGAAAGATGAGTTGAGGCAAAGCGTTTGCAAGAGGCTCGGTGAAACATGGCAAGGAAAGCGCGTTGATCATTCGTTTGTCGCATCATTGCTCGCGGAGTCGCCCCCAGAACTTGACCGGAAACTTGCATTGGCTGATCGACTCGCACCGATTATGACTACTGCACGTCAGATTGCAGGCAATCCAAGGCTAATCAAGAGATTCTTGAACACGCTCTCGATTCGCCTGGATATCGCACACACTCAGGGCGTGACTGTGGATGAGGCTGCACTTGCGAAGATGTTGCTTTTCGAACGCTGCGGAACGCCAGAAACTTACGCGATGTTACTGAAGGCGGTGAACGAGAGTGCCGACGGCAAGCCACTATTCCTCGAGCCATGGGAAAAAGCAGTGAGCAAGGGTGATGATCCCAAACTACCGCAGGAATGGAATTCTCCATTCATCAAAAGTTGGCTCGCGCTTGAGCCTTCATTCTCCGATCTCGATATGCGTCCCATAGCCTATGTAAGTCGCGAGCACCTGCCGATAATCAGCGCGGCTGACCAACTTTCCTCGAACGCTGCAGAGCTCCTCGGCGGCTTACTGGTGGTAAAGACCAGTGTGGCGAACCATCTTGTGGAACAACTCAGACTATGTAGCAGGCCCGAGCTTGACGTCATGATGGAGCAGATTCTCGTACGAGCGCGACAGGCCACTGAATGGGGCACGCCGCCTCCACTCTATGCTGCCCTCACACTCATCGAGGCTAATTCGGATCTGAGTCGACCACTTTCGGCCTTCCTGCGCGAGTTACCCGCGCAGCAACTGAAGCCGAATATTGTTCCACTCTTGAGCGACAAATCGTGGGCCGCCGGCGTGCTTGCTCATTGGAAGAAGCAGCCCCACACGCCTGCTACCGTCAAGAGCGCAATTGAAGTTGGGGCTAAGTAAGAATTGAGTCATGGGCACGTCTACATCTAGTGGTGGATCTCCAGGCGGAGTAGCGTTAATTCCTCCTTGGGTGCCACCGGTGCCACCCGCGCCGCCGCCAGATCCACAGACAGAAGAACCGCCAGATGCTCCCGGCGTAGCACCCGCGGCTCCAGAACCAGATCTGCCCACTAAACTTGAACTGGCGCCAAGCCATCGGTTCTTCGGTGCGCGGCTCAATTTAGGTCAATACGCTAGAAATGGTTTGCGCGACGACCTGCGAGCTGGGTTAAGGGCGTACACAACAACTGGCCTTCGCGGTCCGAAACGTGCTGCGGCGCGAATGGCGGGCACAAGTCGCACCGCAGGCAATCTATACGGCGTCTTACATGCGTTAAGCACTGGCCAACCACTTCCGGCTGACCTCAATTTCAACGCCGCAGCACTGGTTGGTCGTAGTGTCAGAGAGATCGGAGACGCGATTGCTGACGCAATTCGTCCCTCTGATGGCACGCTCGATGCAGAGGCAAGTCGGGACGCGATTGCGCAAGCCCTATCAGATCTCATTGACCAGATTCCCGGCGTAGATCTAGCCGCATTGACGCCCGAACAGATCGACTTAGTCGTTGAGAGGTACGTCGCATACGACTTATGCCATCGCATCGAGCTCGATGTTGGTTCGCATATTCAGGATAAGGCCCCGAATGTAGCGGCCGCAGTCACTCGAATCGAAGACATGAAAGCGTATGTGCGGGAATCTGTTAGTGCACAATTCCGATCCGCCCAGAGACGGGATGAAGTTGACTCGCGCCCTAGCCGCATCAATTACCGGCGCAGTGATTGAAGCAACCTTCCGGGTATTCGCGGAATACATTACATGAAGATCTATTGCGCGCCAAAAGACTCTTGGGATGCGCCTAAGAAATACGATCTGAACGTCGTGTTATTCGATGTTGCAACCAAGAAATCGGAGGGATCAATAGGTAACTCGTTGCTTCCGAAAATTGAACGCCTAAAACTGGCGCCCGCACCAAGGGCATGGGATCTGCTATCAATTGCCCTCGGAGTCATCGCAGCCGACCACGGCTGCTTACGCGCCATGAGTCCCGATGGATGGACGCGTGTCATTGATCTCTCCGTTGCCGTTGCCGATCCAAAATTCTGGAGTACCCAAGCGGCTGCGCTTGAGTCAGCGTTAAGTTTCCTTACCGGTGACATTTGGCACGTTTTTTCACCGGAGGTGGCATTAACCCTAAGCCGGGAAAAGCAGCCACCCCGCGGCATGAGAAAGCCGCGTGTTTGCTCTCTGGGGGCCTAGATAGTCTCGTAGGCGCCATTGACCTTTCATTCAATGGACAATCTCCATTCTTGGTAAGCCAAGTTACTCACGGCGACAAAGCGCACCAGTACTATTTCGCACGCGACATTTGTGGCGATGATCACCATCTCCAACTCAACCACACGGTACGCACGCCGGAATCTGAAACGTCCCAGCGCGCCAGATCATTTATTTTCCTGGCGTACGGCGTTCTTGCCGCGACGACACTCAAATCCTACGCAGGCTCAGCAAAGGTGCCGCTGGTCGTGCCAGAGAATGGTTTCATTAGTTTGAATATACCTTTGACTCCAATGCGCCTTGGAAGTTTGAGCACGCGAACCACACATCCGGTATTCATCGCAAGGGTTCAGCGGGTCCTCGATGCCGCAGGGTTGCGGGTTGCAATTACCAATCCGTACCAGTTCAAAACAAAGGGCCAGATGCTGGCCGAGTGCAAAAACCAGGCGCTATTGAAAAAGTTGGCTGGACTTACAATTAGTTGCGGTCGCTATGCACCAAATAAGTAGGCATTGCGGTCGCTGCGTGCCTTGCCTAATTCGTCGGGCTGCTTTTGTTCGCTGGAACTCGGGAGTTGCAACCGATTACAAGTATAAAGATCTTTCACGCAATGGTCCGCAATACCGCGCCTTTGATGACGTGCGAGCAGCGGCGATGGCCGTCGAATACGTGAAGCGCAATGGAATTGCGCGATGGACTGCGGGCTCGCTCAATGCGGCACAGTTGGGAGACGTGTCACCATATCAGGACATCTCAGCTCGTGGAGATTGGACGAGTTGAAGGTATTTCTAGCCAACGCAAAGGTCCAGTGATCGATTTCCATTGCCATCTCGATCTCTACGTCGATCCGGGCTTGATCCTCAATCGCCTACACATCCGAGAAAGTCTTTGTCCTCGCCGTTACAACCACGCCCGTGGCGTGGCGCGGTACTCGTCAGCTAGTTGGCGACACACCAGATGTATGCGTAGCACTTGGACTCCATCCGCAAGTCGTTGCGGAAAGATCTTCCGAGATTGAATTGCTATGTTCTCTCATGAAGGAGACACAATTCGTTGGCGAGATTGGGCTCGATGGTTCCGAAGACTACAAGGAGTGTTTCACACTTCAAAAAGACGTTCTTGCAAGAGCGCTAGCGGCGTGCGCGGACCACGGCGGACGCATCATTAGTTTGCATTCCCGACGCGCAGCTCGAGAGGTGTTAGATGCACTTGAAGATCAACCGAGCTGTGGCACGCCTGTCTTGCACTGGTTTTCCGGATCGCAAAGTGAGCTTAAACGGGCTGTTCAATTGGGTTGTTGGTTTAGTGTTGGACCTGCAATGCTTCGATCAGACCGCGGCAAACGGTTGGGCCGGGGCCATGCCACTCGACAGAATTCTGACGGAAACCGACGGGCCATTTGCTAGTTCGCGGACCGGTCCTTTAATGCCGTGGGATGTGCGTGAGGCCGAAGAGGGCCTTGCAGCGTTGTGGCGGTGCGAACTTCGAGTCAGTGAGAAATACCCTTGCTGACAACCTACGTCGACTCGTCACTCATCACATCGACTCAGTGGTGTCCGCACGCTGCTAGTTGGCCTGGCACTAGCCTAGTTAGCTCCAAATTGGAGCAACGAAGCCCACGTTTGTTCGCTTCGTTAATGAGCTCACGAGGCTAGCTTCGCAGTACCGACTCACGTAGGTCTTTAGCATCAGTGTCGGGCCGCACTCTTCGGCTTTCACGCGGCCCCCTATTGCGAATCCTCGACGTCTTTCACACCAACTCACTCACACCGCGCCAACAATGCGCGTATGCCTCATAGCTATCGATGCCCGCTCTGCGGATGCAGTCTCCCAAAGAGCAAGTTTGAACGAGTCACGCACAGCCATGCGGAGCGCGAAAGACTGCTCGACAATGCGCGCAAACGTGAAAGCGATCTTCGTGCAAAGGTCAACCAGGCAAAGAATGATGCACGGGACGCGAAAGCTGCTGGGGTGCAGGCCGGTCGGGACGCCGAAAAGCGTCGCTCTGAGCGCCTGGTAAGGGGTGTGCAGAACAGGCTTCATGTAGCGAACGAGCGGATTCGTCAGCTTGAAAAGGGATCAACTCCTCAGACAGAGGGCTTGGAATTTGAGGACAAGCTTCATGCGCGTCTAGAACGAGAATTTCCTCAGGACGAAATTGTTCTTGAGGGCACAGGCGGCGACATCATTCATACGGTGCTGCAAGATGGTAAGCCGACGGGCGTAATTCTCTACGAGTGCAAGCAAACACCAACAATCAAGCGGGATCACATTGAGCAAGCCGCACGCGATAAGAATAGCCGACAGGCTGACTGTGCTGTGCTTGTTACGTGCGGCAAACGCAGAGGGTTCACAGGTTTGGGAAAGGACGGGGCAGTCCTAATCGTCGCGCCCCTCGCAGTAATTGCGTTGGTCGGGTTGCTGAGAGAGCAACCTCTCACATGGCCAGAGCAAAGCTCAACCGTTCTCAGCGCGAGCGCATTGCCACCGCGCCCACGAATACATCACAAGTCCCACCTTCCCGTGTTTCGCTGAGGGCGCCCTCGATAAGACGCGCCGCGCTCAAGAAATACTACAGAAGGAATACAAGGATCATATGCGCGCTTGGCAGGATCGTTGGACTCTTTATCAAACCATCGATCTCAGCTTGACTCATATCGCAGTTAACGTTTTCCGAGTTGTGAGTGGCTCGAAACCTTTGGCCCTCGAGAAACCTAAGCCGCAGCCCTTGCAACTTCCGCACTTCGTAACTAACAAGCGTTAGACCAAGATGCCCGCGGGCTTCCCCTGCCCGTGCAGTACCGGGCACCTTAGTTCGGGACCTGGGGGGCAGTGCCGACTAGTGGCATCAAGACCAATTCGGCCAATTGTGAGATTACCGAAGGGATCGACCTCGTACGATCGATCATCAATGCTGTAAAGGCCGGCTGGATAGGGCAATTGGTCACGTCCTAGCAGCAGCGACTCGATACGCCTCACTTCCTTACCGAGAAGCAGATAAGCCGCTTGCTTTCGCAATTCGTACGGTCGACGTAATTGCCCAGTTCCCCTCGCGGGGAATCTCTACTTCGATACCGTTAGCTGGCCCGATCTCCTCGTATTCAGCGCGTTCCCGTAGACTCGCTGAAATGCCAATACCAAGCCGAGGTCTCTACGAGGTCCTGATAACGGAGGCACTCGAGGAGCAACTTGGCCAGCTCGATGCCAGCCTAGAAGCGATCCGCGGGCGCTTGCGGCTCCAGAGGCGGCGGATCGTATTGCTCTCCACTTAGCTCGCATCGTAGAGCGGGCGATTGCGTCTGTTGACGAACGCGAGCGTACGGCAACCGGTATCAATCTTGCGCGTCGCCTCATCGATGTCATTCGAGCGTTGCCTTCAGTTAGTGAATTGGAGCGTGAGAAACCGATTGAATTGGGCGAGGTGCTGCACAGTGTAGTTGGACGCCTGCCAGATGGCCGACGAGAATCCATTGAAGAGCCGCTAATCCCTCTCCTGGACACGACACTTCTGACTAATGCTCCGGGCGAGCCTCGAGTCGGCCATCAGATTCTCGCGGAAATCTATTCCGCCGATCGAATTGATGTGGTGATGGCATTTGTACGTCGAAGTGGTATTGGTCCCTGCTGCCCGCGCTAAGCGCTCACTGCGCGGCAGGACGTGGGCTGAGGGTTCTGACGACAACATATACCGGGTCGACAGAGGGGCGTGCACTCGATGAGTTGCGAGAGGCGGGCGCTGACTTAAGGGTGTCATATGACACCACCAATACGCGGTTACACGCGAAGGCTTGGCTGTTTCACCGGGGGGACTCCGGATTCTCCACCGCAGCAGTATCTGTTTTTTCGTTAGCACTGGCGCAGATTAGCGGCCTTGAATGGAATGTCCCATTTTTCAGGCGCGCGGAATCGGGACGTCATAGACAAGGTGACGGCCGTCTTTGAGAGCTATTGGCACAACCCTGACTTCAGACCCTACGATCGAGACGAGTTTCAAAGTCGCGCGGAAGGCTTAAACGGTGCGCGGCCCACGATTCGTACTAAGCCCGACTGAGCTCCGCCCAGAGCCCTTCCAGGAGAGACTGCTAGAGCAAATCGCGCTTGCGCGTACGCTGGGTCGTCACCGAAACCTTCTCGTATCGGCGACCGGTACAGGGAAGACCGTGATGGCCGCGATCGACTACGCGCGACTGCGCGAAGTCTTGCCCCGTGCGAGGCTCCTATTTGTGGCGCATCGCGAGGAGATCCTGAGAAGAGTCGTCGCGACCTTCCGCCAAGCCTACGCGACCCGTGTTCGGCGAATTGTGGGTGGGTGGTCAGCGACCACAGGAGTTTGAAACGTCTTCGCGTCGATCCAGAGCCTCTAGGCGCGCAAGACTACGCACTCTCGACCCCGCGCACTTCGACATCGCGATATCGACGAGTTCGATCACGCCGCAGCGAGTCGTATCGAACCTCCTAGATCACGTGAGGCCCGTACAACTGCTTGGACTGACCGCCACACCGGAGCGAAGCGACGGACTCCCAATCTTGATTGGTTCGACTACCGCATCGCCGTGGAGCTGTGACTGTGGACGCAATCGACCAGCATCGTCTGGCACCATTCATCTACTACGGGATTCACGATGATTTGGACTTGCGCGATGTGCCGTGGCGGCGCGGCCGGGGATACGACGTGGAAGGTCTCTCAAACTCTGATCACCGCGACGATGTGTGGGCGAATGCACTCGCACGGAGCTCGAGACCGCGTATGATGACCTGGCGCGCATGCGCGCGCTAGGGTTTTGCGTGAGTGTGGCGCATGCGCGATTCATGGCCCGAGTGTTCCGAGAAGCCGGTGTTTCCGCAACGGCAATCTGGTCTGATACGCCTGAGTCGGAACGCCGATCAGCGCTTCCGATCTCGCCGCGCGGCGCGTGCACATCGCTGTTCTCGTTGATCTCTTCAACGAGGGCGTCGATGTTCCGGCCGTCGACACATTGCTCATGCTTCGCCCAACCGATAGCCCGATCTCTTCTGCAACAATTGGGCGCGGGTTGCGACGCAGCATAGGAAAGTCTGTCTGTACACGGTTCTCGACTTCGTTGGTCATCATCGCAAGGAATTTCGACTCGACCGACGATTCCGGGCTCTTCTGGGTGGGAGCCGCAAGGAACTAATGTCACAAGTTGAGGCCGGCTTTCCGTTCCTCCCCGCGGGCTGTCACATGGAGCTTGATCATGTTGCGGCCAATATTGTGCTTGAGAGCATCAAGAATGCTATTCCGTCTCGCTGGAGCGAACAGGTCGAGTTATTGCGGCAGCTAACGGCAAAAGGGGCCGACTGCACTCTGAGCAGGTACCTTGAGGAGACGGGTCAGGAGCTGGAGGATGTATATGCGGGGAACAAGAGTTGGTCCGATCTCCGTTCAGACGCTGGTCTAGTCGAACAGGCGCCTGGCCCTCATGAAAGCGACCTTGCGACGAGCATGCGGGCGCTTGCTCCACGTTGACGACATGCAGCGGATCGATGTTTATCGCCGCTTTCTCCGAGTCGAGGAGACTCCGAGCCCTGAGCTGCTTTCCGCCCGGGAGCGACGACTGCTTCGCATGCTTGTCGGTTCGCTGGTCGCCGGGGCAGTTGGCAAGGACACCTCGCTCCGGTGACGGTACGATTTTGCTACGGAAGCATCCGCAAGTGTGCGCCGAAATTCGCGACCTGTTGGAGGTCTTAGCTAAACGGATTGAACACGTCGCGGTAACGCTATCGACGCATCCTGAGGTTCCGCTCGCGATTCACGGGCGCTACACAAGAGTCGAAATCCTAGCCGCCTTTGATGTTGGAGAAGGTGCCAAAGTGGTCCCTTGGCAGACGGGCTGCTACTGGGCTCCCAATGCCCGTGCCGATCTGTTCGCGTTCACTCTTGACAAGACGTTCGGGAAATTTTCGCCGACGACCCGCTATCGTGACTATGCAATCAGTCGTGACCTCATCCACTGGGAGAGTCAGTCGGCTACGCGAGCGGACAGCGACACCGGGCGCCGGTATCAGCACCACGCTGTCAACGGAAGTAGCGTCATGCTCTTCGCGCGTCGCCGTAGTGACGAGCGAGCATTCTATTTCCTAGGTCCCGCCACGTATGTGAAGCACAATTCGGAGCTGCCCATGGCCATTACCTGGCGGCTGCAGCACGCGTTACCGGGAGACCTGATTGCCGCGTTTGCTGCGGCCGTAGCTTAGAATCAGTGCCATGGGCGGCCTATGAAGATTTGGGTCGGTGTCACGGACAAGGACTGGTTCCAGTTCCTAAGTCGAATCGGTGCGGATGAGGTCAATTTCTGGCAACCCAGTGGATCGCGTGTATTTCGTGCCCTGCAGCCGGGTGAGCCATTCCTATTCAAACTCCACAGCCCAGACAATTTCATCGTCGGCGGCGGACACTTCGTACGCTATTCGGCTCTGCCGACTTCGCTTGCGTGGGACGCGTTCGGACTGAAGAACGGCGTTGGCTCGCTAGACGATCTCAATGCTCGAGTCCGACGCTATCGTCGAGAGGACACGTCTGTCGATCCAGTAATCGGATGCAATGTCCTGGCTGAGCCCTTCTTTCTTCCACGATCGGCATGGATTCCCGTCCCGTGAACTGGGCTCCAAACATTGTGCAGGGTAAGACTTACGATACGACTGTCCGCCGACGGCCGTGCGCTCTGGGAGGCCGTCCTCGGTGCGCTCAACAGCATGCCGAGGGTAGGCGAATCCCCAGTGACTGAGGATTCGTACGATCACAATAGATTTGGTGACGAATACCTGACCCGCGGGCGACTCGGCCAGGGTGCGTTCCGCGTTCTGGTAACCGACGCCTATGAGCGTCGCTGTGCGGTCACAGGCGAAAAGACACTTCCAGTTCTGGAGGCAGCCCACATAAAGCCATACGCTTTGCTTGGTCCCCATCGCGTGAGCAATGGAATTCTATTGCGCGCGGATCTGCACAAACTGTTTGATCTCGGATATGTGACCGTGACGCCAGAGCTCAGACTTGAAGTAAGTCCCAGGCTCAAGACGGAATGGCAGAACGGTCGCGAGTACTATTTGCACCACGGCCAGCCCTTGCGTATCCGACCAGCAGATGCGGCAAATCAACCCAGCCGGGAATTTCTAACTTGGCACAATGAGAATAGGTTCCGCGCATGAAGAACTTGAGTGCAGTCGGTCGTCCACTCTCCCTTGAGGCCTTGCGAGATGCTCTACAAAGATTCGCCTCTGACCGCGATTGGAACCAGTTTCACTCCCGCAAAGAATCTAGCAATCGCCCTCAATGTGGAGGCTGCTGAGCTCCTTCAGCATTTCCAGTGGATGTCTGACGCTGAATCAACTGCGTTGGATCCTGAACTGCAAGCCAAAGTGCGGGAGGAGGCGGCGGACGTGCTCCTCTACCTTATTCGGCTAGCCGATAAGCTGGACATCGATCTACTGGCCGCGGCATCCGAAAAGATCGCACTCAACGCCAAGAAGTATCCGGTGGAGAAGGCTCGGGGATCCAGCAAGAAGTATACGGAACTCTGATTGTGCGCCTTTACGCCGGGATGTCGTTGGCTTTCATCGAAGACACAGTGCGCAACCAGATTGCCCGAAGGCTCTCCGACGCGTTCTTCCAGTACTACGGCTACCCAGCTTCAAAGTCGGAAGTGGCGGCGTGGGGGAATTCGCTGCGCGCGATGGCCCAAGTTGTTCAATTCGCGAACCTAAACGACCATGGTGTTGTTGTGGAATACGAGCTGCCTAGCTCCTCACGGCGCCTTGATTTCATGATTTGTGGCCGGAATGCTTCCAGACGTGACGAAGCGGTAATTGTCGAACTCAAGCAATGGTCGGAGTGTGAAGCCGCCGAGGCGGAAGGATTGGTTAGCACCTGGGTGGGAGGAAAGAATCGGGAAGTGGCGCACCCCTCGGTGCAGGTTGGTCAATACCAACAATATCTTGCAGATACGCACTCGGCGTTCTATGAAGGCGACTATCCGATTCAACTGGGCGCTTGCTCGTATCTCCACAACTATGAGATTCGCCCAGACGATGTGCTATTGGAACCGAAATTTGCTGAGACGATCGCGCAGTATCCGTTGTTTGGTTCGGCCGCAGTTGATGACTTAACGGGCTACCTGCGTGAGCGACTTAGCACTGGGCACGGCGACTCGGTTCTAGCTCGGATCGAACAGAGTACCTATCGGCCGAGTCGGAAGCTCATGGACTATGTGGCGGAAACGATTGCAGGTCGAGGACCCTGGGTGCTGCTCGATGAGCAGCTTGTAGTATTTGAGAAGATTCGCGCAGCCGTGGCCGCTGCCGTGACCCACGGCCGCCGACAAGTGGTTGTCGTTCGCGGCGGGCCAGGCACCGGGAAGTCCGTACTGGCGATCAACCTCCTGGGTCGATTCCTCAGTGAAGGTCGGACAGCTCACTATGCCACCGGGTCGCGTGCGTTCACGAAGACCCTATGGAAGCTCGTCGGCAGTCGTGCGAAGCCGGTGCTCAAGTACTTCAACGGCTATCGCAATGCGTTGCCCGGCGAAATTGATGCACTCATTTGCGACGAGGCGCATCGAATTCGAGAGACGAGCAACGATCGCTATACGCCGAAGGCCAAGAAATCGACAGAACCGCAGATTCGAGAACTACTGCGGGCGGCCAAAGTTGCCGTTTTTTTTATTGACGATCGGCAAGGCGTGCGACCCAAGGAGATTGGTTCGAGCGAGTACATCAAGCAACACGCGGCGGACTTGAAGTACGACGTCTCGGAATTTGACCTAGAAGTACAATTTCGATGTTCCGGTTCTGCCGGATTCGTCAATTGGATCAGCAATACGCTCGGAATTGAGCGCACCGCCAATCAATTGTGGACGGGCGCTGAGGCCTTCGATTTTCAGATCTTCCCGACTCCAGAATCGATGGAAGCCGCCATCAGAGCGAAGACCCGCGAAAGCGTAACCGCGCGGCTCACGGCAGGCTATTGCTGGGACTGGTCGAAACCAAACCCGGACGGCACGCTCGTTGACGACATTGTCATCGGCCAATTGGCGCAAGCCTTGGAACGCCAGGCCAGATGCAGGCCGACTTGCGAAGGGCATTCCGCCAGCAGACCTGTGGGCCACCGATCCTGGCGGCATTGATCAGGTGGGTTGCATCTATACCGCTCAGGGATTCGAAGTTGATTACATTGGTGTGGTATGGGGTAAGGACCTCGTCTACGACCTTGATGGACAGGCATGGGTCGGCGACAAAAAGGAGTCACGCGATCGGACGGTCAAGCAATCGAAGGCGGATTTCCTACAGCTAGTGAAGAACACTTACAGAGTGTTGCTGAGTCGCGGGATGAGGGGCTGCTATGTCTGCTTTCTCGACAAGAACACAGAGCGCTTTGTCCGCAGCCGAATGGATTTGCTTCCCCTACGCATGGTTGCTGAGCCTACGCCCCCATAGTAACCCTTGAATCCGCGGCACGGTGTTCCCCGGGCAAACCGGGACCGTGGCCCATCTCAGAACTCGCCCACTAAAACCCGCGCATCTTCTATGCGCTAGTTGAGCTGGTTACTCATTATCTGCCGAAAAATCATATGTAACCTTGGTGCCGCCGACGGTAATCACGTGTCGGGCCCTCAAGGCGTCGATCAGAGATTTGATTTCAACTTCTGAAAACTCCTTTGCAAAAAGAGCATTAATGGTGCTGCCCAGCTTCTTGAGGGTTGCGGGACGAGCGGTCCCACGCTTCTGGAGATCGGCCAATACTTTGGAGAGCTTGTCGCTGGTGCTTGGCTTTGCTGAAGCCTTGGTGCGCGGCTGTATAGCACTTGTTGTACTACCGCGTCTTCCGGGACAAATGAAAGCGCCTTTCTGATTGAGAACGACGCGAAGCTTCTCCTTAAGACTCATTCCTCGCTAGGAGGAAATTTAGAGCCTTGCAGCAGGCAACGCAGTTGTCCTCAGCGTTGCCACCACCGTTCGCCTTGGCCAGCAGGTGCTCAATACTCGCCTCTCCGGCAGTCAGTTGCTGCTGACAGAAGAAGCACTTTCCACCTTGGGCAAATAACAATCGATCTAGCGGGTTAGTTGGCATGGAAGGCGTCTATTGCTGACGGTACAAGTCCTTGCTTCATGTATTGAATCTACACGGCTTTGACGCGCGAGGTTTTTTTCCAAGTACCTAGCCTCATTTGTCGCCAGGCAGCGCAATAGTTGGAACTCAAGGTTGTGGAGGTTCTTAAACACGTACTGTCGCTTGACGACTACTTCTTCCGTGTACCTGCGCCGAGCGGTGAGGGGAGCAAGCTGGTCATTCGGTATGCGAGGCAATGTTCCCTACCTCGTAGAATCAGCTCCTTGGAGCCGCTCAATCGAGCTCATTCCGGAACCGATCGGAGCGACCAAGTACTCATTGCGTCGAGGGTCGGGGAACGGGTGCCACTCTGACCAGCCATCACGACTCCCCTGACCACTTGCACAGCATTAAAGAGTGTCGGCCCGCAAGCTGAGCTGGGGCAGACGTAACTTCCAGCGTCGGCAGCGACATTCTTGAGTCGATTCACTCGCTCGGCCAGCCAAGAGTCGAGCGCTCCGCGAAACAGCGGTCCGGACCAATGTGCGAGATCCAAAGATCCATTAAGTTGAAGGTACGCCGCAACGAATTCATGGCGGCCGTGCACGAGTTCATCCGTGCGCGGCTTCAACAGCGTTTCGGCCCAATAAATCTTGGTGTACTCGTCGGGAGTCTCCCAGGTACTCGCAGTGAGGGCAGCGCTGAAGCCAGCCAATGCAATGACGTCCTTGCGGAACGCATCTCTAGCTTGAAAGGAGGCTTTATCTACTCGGTTGCCAATGCCGCAATGACGGACCTTGAACTCGAACCAACACCAAGTATTCGTAGCACCATGATGCAGACACAGATCAATCCATTTGACGGCCCCCTGCGTCTTCCAGTCGCGGTTGCTTTCTGAAGGGAGTTGGACAGGGTAGTGCGTAACGTAATGAAGTTCCTGTGGGAACGGAATCCAGCCGGTATCGATCGATCGGCGCTTCAATTCGGCATAGAGCTCGGCATGAAGCCAAGGCTCAGGCAGCCCCCATTCGAGGGCGCCGTCGGCACGATGGCAGACAATATCGAATGCACCAAACCAGTCGATCGTTTGCTGCACAGACTGCATCAAGACGATGCCTCTTCGGAATCCAGGAAATGCGCCAATGTCACCATTGCAAGCGTGTCGTGCTTGCAATACCGTAGTAGTGACTTTCGTATCTCGTCAATTCGAGATGGGTCCATACCCGGTTTAGTGGCTTCGATGTAGGCCCTTTGCGCGGCCATTCCATCCGAGATTCCACTCAGCGATGCGTAGTCCAGCTCGGGCGCGATAGTAGGCAGAATGGCCTTGATCGACCAGCTCCCCTGCATCGCAGGATGGTAGTAGTGACGCTTCGCAATTGGATGAAGGTCAAACAGACGACTCGCGAGTCCTTCGAGACGGTCACGCAAATCCGGCAAAAAGCAATGGGGCATCGATGCATGTGCGCTCGTAACCCGTGAACATGAAAATGGGGCCGTCAGACTTGATTGCACTCAATAAGGCGTTTGCGACTGCTCTCGCTGGTATGGTGCCCGTCAGCTCGAGAAATTCGAAGTGCTCAAGTGATCCGTCACGATGTTCGATGTGCAACGACCATTGGAACGGTACCGGTTGATACGGCCGAGTTCCGATCCATCGCGGCACAGCAAAGCCGATCGTTTCAAAATCAAGGTAGTAGCGTGGATAAGGAAGCTCCACCAGTTCATTGCGCGAACCCGCGCGACGCTCTGCTGCGCCGGTTCTGACTGTCCGCCATACCCGTCGTTGGTCTTCGTTCTTCAGGCTGCTTTCAGGAAGAGAGCGGATATCGACGTGCCCCTCGCCAAGAAAGGCATCGAGTCGGCTTCCAATGCTTGGCAGGCCGGTGAGCGGGTATTCAGTTTTCTTCCAACAGTACGAGCGATATGGGCATTCGTAGGTTTTGGAGCAGCGAGTGCCAATCGGGCTTCCGGCTCGTTCGACGCTACCAATACCTTGGCCCGATCCAGCAACGAGCGGACATCGCGGGGGCGACTAAGTGGCCTCGGCGGTCAGGTCGACCTCAACCAGGAGCCCGGCACAGTCACCCGCGTGCTCGTAGACGAACTGATTATTGACGTGGGCCAAGTAGACGCCGTCAAGTGCTGCGGGACTGTCCTGCAATACCCAGTACTGGATCGCGCAGTCATCGATATGTTCGGGTTTGATCTTTGTCGAAGCCTTGACCTCAACGAGCTTCTGACTACCACCTCCGCGCAATAAAACATCCGCGCGAATCAGCAAACCGTCCCTTTCAAACGTCGCCTCGAAGATGGGCGACGTGGAAGGCTGCGCGAAAGCCTCCTGAGTTCTCGCCAGAGAGCCCTTCATCCCAGGATCGTAGTCGATCAGGACACCCTGGCCGTCGTCATAGAGTTGACGGGCGATCTCTCCGATTTCATTGCCGATTGCGAAGATCGCCTCAGTCTGCGGATCCTTGACAGCCAGTTCGGGGCGATGAACGTCCAGCCATAGCCTCTTCGGGCACTGCCGGTACGAGACATCAGTCGGGACTTTGAAAGCCCGTAGCCCATGGCTCAGCAGAGTATGAAGCAATTGGTGGTCATAAGGGTTCAACACGGTGCAATTGACGAGCGTCTGGACGGCGAGAACGGGCTGCTACTGACGCCGACTGTGGATCACCTGTTCGATCGCGGCTTCATCTCATTCGAGAACAACGGCGATCTGCTGATCTCGCCGGTGGTGCACCGGGAGTCCCTGAAGCGCATGGGCATTCCGCCGGACGAGCGGCGCAATGTGGGCGGGTTTACGGAGGGGCAGCGGCGGTACCTGGAGTTTCACCGCGAGGCTGTGTTTTTGGAGGCGAGGGTTAAGATTTAGTTGGGCCGTGGCACAAGAATCAACCGCGGGTAACCTACGCCGCCATCGGTTCGCAAAGTGCCTTCAATCTTTCACTGAAGACACTCTTCTTGCTGCTTGTGATCACCAGCTCGTCGCGTCGCCCGCGTAATCGCAACATATAGCAACCGAGCTTCTTCCGTCTCGTCTCGCCACGGCCAATGTCCCGTACCAGCAACTACACCGACCCTGTACTGCAATCCTTTGCTGCTTTGTGCGGTCATCACACGAACGCAATCGCGGTCCGGATCGAAGTGCTTGGACTTTGGGTCCTTTAGCCACTCGAACGGTATCGTCGCCTGTTCGAGTGTCCCTACCACTTCCTCGGCAATGAACGGCGCCGTGTACACCACTCCCATTTCCCGCCACGGCGTGCCCTGCTTGTGTAGCCGACGGAGCTCACGCGCGATGCTTGTGGCCTCTTCCTGCACCGATTGCGTGTCACAAAATCGCGGCCGCAGCCCCTTGCGTCCACTGGGCTCTGGTGACACTAGCGGTACGCCATCCTCATCTGCCTCCCTCGGCGATAGTACCTCGCGTGCGAACGCGCTCGCGCAGGCGAGAATCTCGTCGGTATTTCGATAGTTGCGCCGCAGTATCTTGGTGCGGCCGGGGGCGGAGATTCCGACGCTGCGAAACGTGAACGACTTCGGCCGATGTGCGCCGTAGATTGACTGCGCGTCATCATAGAGCAGCAACAGCGAGTTGATGTCCGGGTCCAACATCTGCACGGCGAGTCGAAGCCAGTCAGGATGGAAGTCGTGGCCCTCGTCGATCAGTAGCGCGCCATATTGCGCGCGTGGAATCTGACCGTTATCCACCGCACGAATCACTGTGGCGACCAAGTCCCGATAGAAATCTTGGTCTCTGCGACTCTGGCTTGGGCACGTGGTAGAGCGTGAGCTGGTCGAGGCACCACCCATGGAATGTCCGCACAGACACGCGATCGGCGAGTCCACGTGCAGCGATCTGGTGCGCAAGCCATGCGGCAAGCGCCTTGTTGTATACAAGCACGAGTATCGGTTTGGCGAGTGTGCGGGCCAGGAAATCGCATCGGTACGCGAGGATCAGTGTTTTGCCGGAGCCGGCCACGCCGTGGATGATGCGATGGCCCTCTCCGAGGCTGCGGGCGATAGCTTCCTGCTGCAGGTCCATGACTCGCAGATTGAGAGTCGCAGGCTCTTCGCCTGCGTTGGGTTCGGTGTCCTCGGCGAACAGGCTTTGCCGACTGACTCGAATCTCGGGGAAGAGGCGGGCGCGGATTCGCTCGACCTGCGGCAATGTGAGCTGGCTGGAGAAGCCAACGTTGAACATGTCCCAGAGGCGTTTCTGAAAGTCCTCGGGCTCTGCGGATTCAGTCATTTCGTCCTTGCATAGGACTAGGCGGGGTCGCAGGACGGACGAGAGGCCGGAGGAGTCCAATTGGCGGCGCGTGATGTTGGTTAGGACAACGCCGTAGCCCCAAGGAAAGGTGAGGCGGCCGGCATAGGCATCGCCTGACGGATTGGTCAGACTGGGGTCTGATTCGAGGAGGCGAACGACCACGTGGGCGTATTGACGCGCTTGCTCGATGGGGTTCGGCTGGATTTTGCGGCCCGCGCCGAAATCGACCGTGAAGGAGTCGGGTTTCGCATGGATGATCGAGTCGATTGTCCAGTCTTTCACTTCCAGGACGAGGAGTCCGCGACCTGGATGCAGGAGAATGAAGTCGGGATGCTGATATTGCGGTCCGACCGGCACGTCGTACCAGCAGAGATAGTCGTCCTCGAGCAGCTCCGAAAACCGACTAGCCAGCCGCTTCTCGCCGCTAGTGGATTGCGCTCCCGAAACTAGTGGACTCGACAGAAAAGTTGCCATGAGTCCATAGTCCATTACGGCGTAGGATCTCGGCTACCGCTAATTTCACAATATACAGAAGCCACTCAGCACGCCGCATGGCGGATAGCTTGACTCAGCGCTTCTGCGTTTCACCCTCCACTTTGACGTAAGGCAGGATGCTGTTGAGCGTGTATCGGCCAATCCCAGGTATTCGTTCGAGGTCATCAACCCGCCCATAAGGGCGACCCGCGATGATCTGCCTGGCGAGCACCGGGCCGATGCCCGGGATGGTTTCGAGTTCAGGCTGAGTAGCGTTGTTGACGTTGACGATCAGGTCGCCTTCGCCGGGCACCAGCTCGGCGCGAATGTTCCTGTAGAGATAAAGGCCGGCAGTCGCGAGCCCGATCACGATTGCGGCAATCCAGAGATACTTCTGCCAGCTGGACCCGCTGCTGCTGCGCGGTTCCTCGAACGACAGTGAGCGCCGCATGTAGTCGCGATCCTTCAGTCCCATATTTCGCACCTTGAGCCCGCTGGAAATACCACTCTACTCCCGTCAGAAGTTGAGATGACTCGCACGATTTGCGGGCGGCAATCCGGCTATCCCGCCTTGCGGGTCGACACGCAGTTGAATAGTCTCCGTCAACTCAAGTCGGGGCGGCGCTTCCGCGAGAACGTCGTCGGATTCATTCGAGATACCGACCGGTTGTGAAGGGGGAGACGTATGAGCGGCGAGACAAACAAGAACAACGAACCCGACAGCCTGCTACCGATCCCGGCCACCGCCCGGGTTTTCAGCACCGGCTCCTACATCCTGATGTGGTGGTCGTCGCTGATCGTCATCCAGGCCTTCGTGCTGGGGCAGGGATTCCTGCCGCCGAACGGCAGCATGAACATCTTCCAGGCCTTCCTGGTGATGCTGCTGGCCGGGCTCGTGGCCGTCGTGATGTTCTCGCTGAACGGCGACGCGGGAAATCGGTACGGCATTCCGTACCTGATCCAGAGCCGGGCGAGCTTCGGCGTACGCGGTTCGAAGATCGTCGAGTTCCTGCGCGCGCTGCCGGCCATCGCCTGGTACGGCATCGGCACCTGGATCGCGGCGCTCGTCGCTCGACGGCATCCTGAAAACGCTCGTGGGGTTCACGGCGCCCTGGACGACGTTCACCTATTTCGTGGTGATGCAGGGACTGCAGACCTGGCTCGCCTGCGGCGGCATCCGCACCATGAAATGGTTCAACGTGTACGGCTCGCTCATCATCACCGCGGTGATGGTGTACATGCTCATTCACATCGTGAGCACGCACGGCTTCCAGATCGAGGAGTCCTGGCGCCGCGCGGCGGACTGGGGCCCGGCGTTCTGGGCGGGGCTCACGACGGCCATCGGCATCCTCGCGACCGTGATGCTGAACATCGGCGACATGACGCGCCACCTGGAGAGCTCGCCGCGCGCCAACTGGCTCGGCCATTTCTTAGGCGTGCTGCCGCCCTGGTTCTTCATGCTGACGCTCGGCATCGTCGCGGGCGCGGCGCTCGGGGTCTGGGACCCGGTGCAGGCGCTGATGCAGCTGAGCCCGAACGCGTTCGCGCTGGTCGTCCTGCTCGCGTTCATCCTGGTCGCGCAGTTCACGACGAACCTCACGATCAACATCCTGCCGCCGGCGCTGATCTTCATGGATGCGTTCAAGATCAGCTGGCACAAGGCGGTGGTGCTGTGCGGCGTGCTGGGCGTCCTGTCCTGCCCGTGGCTCCTGCTCGCCAACATGCAGGTCTTCTCGGGCTTCATTCTTTATTACTCGGCGCTGTTCGGCCCGATCCTCGGCGTGATGCTCGCGGACTACTACGTCGTCCGTAAGCGCCACCTCGTGGTGGAAGACTTGTATGTCGCAGATGCGACGAGCAAGCACTGGTATCAGGGCGGCTTCAAGCTCGCCGCGCTCGTCGCGGTGGCGATTCCGAGCGCGATCACGATGCTCTGGTTTCTGCCGGTCTCGTGGCTGGTGGGGTTGCCGGCCGGCTTCCTGCTCTACCTGCTCTTCAACCGTCGATCTTGACCTTGAAATCCCGCGCGGCCGATTCGCGCGTGAGGTATCCGTCCAGCACGTCCTCGCGCACCAGCGCAGGCGGCCGCTCGCTCGCCTTGCCGTAGCCGCCGCCGATTCCGCCGACGGCGCGGATCCGGTCGCCTTTCGAAACGGCAATCGTCGGCAACATCGACGGCAGCTCGACCGGCGGCTGGTCCTTGCGAATCAGCTGTAGCTGCGAGGTGTAGCCGTCCGCGCCGCCCTGGAATCCCCAGGGCTTGTGCGAGTGTCCGTCGCCTTCGACGCTGATGCTGCCGTCCGTCAGGAACATCATTTCCTTGATCGCGTTGAGCCCGCCGCGCCAGCGGCCGGCGGCGACGGAGTCCTCGCGCAGCTCATAGCGCGTGACGCGCAGCGGCACGTGGCTCTCGATGTCCTCGATCGGGTTGTTGCGGGTGTTGGCGTAGAGCGTGTCCACGCTGTCCATGCCGTCCTTGCCGAAGCGCCCGCCGTAGCTGCCTTCGAAGATCTCGATGTGGACCCATTGCTGCTCGCCGGAGAATCCCGAGAAAGTCACGGCCTTCAGGTTCGCGATGCCGGCGGAGACCTGCTCCGGCACCGCGGCGGCGAGCGCGCGCATCAGCGTATCGGCGACCACGTTGCCGGGCGCGAAGCGCGCGATGGTCGGCGCCGGGAAGATCGGGTTCGCGATGCATCCGCGCGGCGCGACGATCTTGATCGGGCGGTAGAGCCCGTCGTTCTGCGGGATATTCCCGAAGATCTCGGTGTCGAGCAGGATCGATCGCAGCGTGAGCCAGAGCGCGACGTCCACCGTGCCGATGAACGGCATGTTGATGGCGTGTCCGTCGACCTGCGGGGCCGTGCCGGTCAGGTCGATCGTCAGGTCGCTGCCTGAGACCGTCACCGTGATCTTGATCGGCAGGTTCTTGAGCGCGGGATCCTCGCTGCCGAGGAAGCCGTCGACGTAGCCCGTTGCGGAATAGGTGCCGTCCTTGAGCTTCGCGATCTGCGAGCGCATCAGCCGCTCGGAATAATCGAACAGGTCCTCGATGGCGTCGGTGAGTGTCGGAAGGCTGTAGCGCTCCACCAGGTCGAGCAGCCGCTTGGCGCCCACGTGGCAGGCGGCGATCTGTGCGTCCATGTCGCCGATCACGAGATCGGAGACGCGGAGGTTGTCCGCGATCATGCGCCACAGCGCGTCGTTGCGCCGTCCCTGGTCGTAGACCTTGAGCGCGCGAAAGCGCAGGCCCTCGGCATAGGAATCCGCGCACTTCACGACGCCGACGCTGCCCGGCTGGCAGGAGCCAATGTCGAGGTGATGCGCCGTCGTCATCGAGAATCCGATCAGCTTCTCGCCGTGGAAGATCGGCACGCAGAAGCCGATGTCCGGCGCGTGGGAGGCGCCGTTGTACGGGTCGTTGTGAATGACCACGTCGCCGGGCCGGAACGTGTCGCCGCGCGCTTCGAACTCGCGGATGATGCCGCGCACGTAGCCGGGGATCGGTCCCGACTGTAGCGGGAGTGCTCTTCGAGCATTCGCAGAGCTGCCGCCCGCGCGCATCGCAGATCGCGGCGCCGAAGTCCTCGGACTCGCGGATGATGCTGGAGTAGGCCATCCGCATCAGCTTGTAGCCCATCTCGATCGCGATGTTCTCGAGGGCGCCCTGGATGATGCTCGCCGTGACGGGATCGACCCGTTGCGGGGTCGCCGTCGTATCGGGCACGGGCTTGCGCGCACTCATCCCCGAATAGGCTACTGCGGCCCGGGGGAGGGGGCAATGGGGATATGAAGTTGACGCCAAATTCACTTCCCTGTACACAGGCCAGGATGCTGCTTATCGGGGTGGACGTCGGGGGAACGTTTACGGACATCGTGTTCACGGACACGGAGGCCAACCGCACCCTGACGCACAAGGTCGCCAGCACGCCGGAGGACCCCTCGCGGGCCTTCATGAAAGGCGTGAACGAGATCTGCGCGACTGCCGGGCGTCGGGCTCGCGAAGCTCGACCACATCTATCACGGCACGACCGTCGCGACGAACGCGGCGCTGCAGCACCGCGGCGCCCAGGCCGGAATGATCACGACGCGCGGCTTCCGCGACATCATCCACATCGGCCGCCATCAGCGCCCGCATCACTACTCGATCCAGCAGGGCATCCCCTGGCAGGACCGGCCGCTGGTCCGGCGCCGGCATCGCAAGGTCGTCACGGAGCGGCTCGCGCCGCCGCGCGGCGAGGTCGTCGAGCCGCTCGCCGAGGCGGAAGTCGGACCGGCGGCGCTCGAGCTGAAGGAAGCCGGCGTCGCCTCGATCGCAATCTGCTTTCTCTTCTCGTATATCAACCCGGAGAACGAGAAGCGCGCCAAGGCCATCGTCGAGCGCCTGTGCCCGGGCGTGTTCGTCACCTGCTCGCACGAGGTGTCGCCGCAGTTCCGCGAGTTCGAGCGGTTCACGACCACGGCGATGAACGCGTTCATCGGCCCGCTCGTGCGCGACTACGTCGCGCGGCTCTCCGGCGAGCTGAACCAGGCCGGCTTCCGCGGCGAAGTCCACATCATGCAGTCGAACGGCGGCGTGGCGCCGGCGCGCGCGGTGTCCGACCTTCCGGTGCACACACTGATGTCCGGCCTCGCCGCAGGCGTGCTGGGCGGCGCCTGGGTGGCCGAGCTCGCGGGGCGGCGCAACGTCGTGACGCTCGACATCGGCGGCACGAGCGCGGACATCGGCGTCGTCACCGACGGGCATTTCGCCGAAGCCTCGGCGCGCGACACCTTCGTCGCGGGCTACCCGATCCTCGTGCCGATGATCGACCTGCATACCATCGGCGCGGGCGGCGGCTCGATCGCGCATGTGGACGCGGCCGGCGCGTTCCGCGTGGGTCCGCAGAGCGCCGGCGCAGTACCGGGGCCCGCGGCCTACGGGCAGGGCGGCACGGACGCGACGGTCACGGACGCCAACATCGTGCTGGGCCGGCTCGACGTGCAGAACTTCCTGGGCGGTGCCATGCGCCTCGATCGCGCGGCGGCGTTCAAGGCCGTGCAGCGCTTGGCGGACCAGCTCGGCCTGCCGCTGCTCGAAGCGGCCGAGGGCGTCGTCACGGTGCTGAATTCGAACATGGCGAACGCGATCCGCGCGCGCACGGTGCAGAAGGGCATCGATCCGCGCCATTACGCGCTCGTGGCCTTCGGCGGGGCGGGTCCGCTGCACGGCGCGGAGGTTGCGCAGATGCTCGGCATCCCCGAGGTCGTCGTGCCGCCTTACCCGGGCATCAACTCCGCGATCGGCCTGCTGACGACCGATCTCAAGTACGACGTCGTCCGCACGGCCTTCCTGGTCTCGACGGGCGTGGACCTCGAGCGGATGAACGGCGATCTCGCGGCGATGGAGGACGTGCTCAAGAAGCAGTTGTCGGCAGACGGGCTCGACGCGGCCAGCGCGAGCTTCCAGCGCTCGGCGGATGCCCGCTACGTGGGCCAGGGCTATGAGCTTCGACTCGAGCTGCCGCCTTCGCGCATCGGGACCGCTGAATTGAAGACGGCGCTCGACAACTTCCATGCGCTGCACGAGCGCGAATACGGCCATCACTTCGCGCAGTCGCCGATCGAGCTCGTCAACCTGCGGGTCACGGCGGTGGCGCAGGTGCCGAAGATCCGCGTTCCGCCGAAGCCTGAAGGCGGCTCGCTCGCGGCGGCGAAATTGCGTACCGACGATGCGGTGTTCCGGGTCGGCGTCGAGCTCAAGACTTTTGCGACGACCTTCTACGACCGCGGCAAGCTGCCCGTCGGCGAGCCGATCCGCGGCCCTGCGATCATCCTGCAGGTCGATTCGACCACGGTCGTGCCGCCCGAGTGCACGGCCGAGGTCCACGAGTCCGGTTCCATCATCCTGAAGCGAATGGAGAGCGTGTCATGAGATTCAAGATCGTTCCGGCCCTGATCCTGGCCGTGATGTCGGGCCTGCCTGGGCGCGTCGTCGCGCAGCAATCGGCGCTCGAGGAGGTCGTCGTGACGGCCACGCGGCGCGAAGAGCGACTGCAGGATGTCGCCATGTCCGCGGCCGTGTACTCCGGCAAGGACCTGCAGGAGCTGCGGGTGCTCCAGCCGCTCGACCTTGCGGAGCAGACGCCGGGGCTGCTCGCCAAGTACGGACCGAACGGTCTCGCGACTGTCGGCTTCTATGTGCGCGGCGTCGGCATCAACGACTTCACCGGCACGGTGGACCCTTCGGTCGGCATCTACGTCGATGAAGTGTTCCAGCCGACGCCGGACATGCTGAACTTCGCCGTGTACGACATCGCCCGCGTGGAAGTCCTGCGCGGTCCGCAGGGCACGCTCTACGGGCGCAACAGCACGGGCGGCGCCATCAACTTCATCACCGCGAGGCCGACCGAGGAATTCGAGGGCTTTGCGCGACTGGGGTACGCCAGCTACGACACGTTCTCGCTGACCGGCGCGCTGAGCGGGCCGTTCAGCGACACGGTGCGCGCACGCCTGTCGGCCAATGCCGTCAACGCCTCGAGCAGCGACGGCTATGCCTTCAACCGGTTCACGGGTAACGAGCTCGGCAAGGTCGATTCGCTCGCGGTGCGCGGCCAGATCGAGTTTGAACCGAGCGATGCGGTCATGGTGCGCCTGTCATACAGCCACGGCGACTCCGAGTCGGAGATGCCGCTCCTGCAGCACGTCGGCACGCGCGATCCGGCCAATCCGGCCGCCATCTGCGCGCCCGTGATCGCCGGGCGCGTCGACGAGGGTCCGTGCGTGGATCTCCTCGGCTACTTCGACGACGACGGCGACATCTACACGGGTGATGGAAGCATCGATCCGGCCCTGGACCTCGAGTCCGACGACGTCACGATGACCATCGACTGGAACGTCGGCCGCGCCACGCTGACCTCGATCACCGGCTACGCGGACTTCTCCAAGCGCCAGAGCCAGGACATCGACGCCTCGCCGGCCGTGGGCGCCGACAACTTCACGTTCAACGACGTCGAGAACCTCTCGCAGGAGATCCGGCTGACGTCGGATGACTCGTTCAAGTTTCCCTGGATCGTCGGCGCCAACTACGGCGCGACCGACATCGACTGGTTCCAGACCATCGACCTGACCGACCTGGCGGGGATTCCGACCAGCAACGGCGCCGTGCAGGAGACCGAAACCTATGCGCTGTTCGGGCAGATGACGTTTCCGCTGACGGAAAAAGTCGACTTCGTCGGCGGCCTGCGCTACACCAACGAGACGCGCGACTGGACGGGCGCGACCTTCGTCGGCACGTTCGCGAACCTGAACGAGGCCCTGGCGAGCGGCGCACCCAGGCTGTCGCAGCTGCCGCTGCCGCCCGGAGACCCGGATGCCGGCGGTCCGCTCGACTTTCCCCACCAGCATCGACGAGGAGAAAGTCGACTTCTCGGCCGTGCTGCGTTACCGGCCCCACGAAGACGCCATGTACTACGTCAGCATCAGCGAGGCCTTCCGCAGCGGCGGCTACTCGTCGGCCGTGATCTTCTCGCAGGAAGCGCTCGAGCCCTACGATTCCGAGACGCTGCGGTCCTACGAGATCGGCACGAAGCTTTCCCTGGCCAACGATAGGCTGCGCTTCGACGCGAGCGCGTTCTTCTACGACTTCGAGGACTTCCAGGCGACTTTCGTGCGGGCGACGGAAGCGAGTGCACGGCTCCAGAACGCCGGCGACGTCGAGATCAAGGGGCTCGAGGCCTCGATCGAATGGCTGCCGATCGAAAACCTGACGATCGGGCTGGGTCTCAGCGTGATGGATAGCGAGATCGTGGAAACGGACGTGGTGCTGCCCCCGCTCGACGGCGGACCGCAAACGACCATCGAGGGGAACGAGATCCCGAACGCGCCGAGCTACACGGCCAACGGCCGCATTCGTTATCAGTGGCCGATCGGCGCGAGTCTCGCCATGGCGGCCCAGACGGACTTCCACGTCGTCGACGAGCACTTCCTGGAGCCGAACAACCGCGAGTATCTCTCCGAGGACGGCTACTTCGTCGCCAACGCGCGCCTGTCGCTCCTGTCGCAGGACAATCGGTGGGAAGTGTCGGCCTGGGTGAAGAACCTCAACGACGAGGAATACCGCACGGCTGCGCAGGACCTTGCGTTCTCGCTCGGCTTCTCCGAGATCGTCGTCGGCATTCCAACGACCTGGGGCCTGGAGTTCGAGTACCGGTTCTGAACGCGGTCGTGAAGCGCAGTCCGCCGCTGGAGCGGACCGAGCGCCGGGCATCGGTTCAGCCGCTCGCGGCACTCAACCCGCGCGGGTTGAGGAGCCGCGAGCGCCTCAAGCGGGCCGCGCGCGAGCTCCTGAACGAGCACGGGTACAGCAAGCTGCGGGTGCAGGACGTCACCGCCCGCGCCGGCGTCGCGAGCGGGCTCTTTTACCGCTATTTCCACGACCTGCGCGAGATCGTCGAGGAGGTCTCGCGGGACTTCTTCGCGGAGCTGCTCACCGACGTCGATCCGGCAAGTCCGAGTGAGCACCGTTACGACTGGATCTTCGACAATCTCAGTAACGTCGTGCGCCGATTCGCGCGCAATCCGGGCATCCTTGCGTGCCTGTTCGGCCTCGCGGGCGACTATGCCGAGTTCGACCAGATCTGGAAGGAGAACGCCCACCGCTGGAATCTGCGGGTCGCGGCGTACCTGAAGCGCGAGATCGGCTGCGATGCCGCCCACGCGCGACGCATGGGATTCATGCTGGGCGCCATGACCGAAGGCGTCGTCTACCAGGCCTTGATCCGGCAGACCGAGGATCTCCTCGAGATGGGCGGGAAGCCCGAGGACATCGCCGACATCCTGGCGGTGATGTGGTACCGCGCGATCTATCTCGAGGATCCGCCACTTTCGCGGTTGCGTCCCGCCGGGCGGCGCCTGATCGGTGCCGGCGCGAAGCAGAATCGGGGTCGAGCCCCGTGAGCGCGGACATTCCGGTCAACGAAGGCCGGTTGTGGCGGAGCCTGGTGGACATGGGCAAGGTGGGTGCGCTCCCGCACGGGGGTTGCTGCCGCACCGCGTTGAGCGCCGAGGACAAGGCCGGCCGCGATCTGTTCGTGAGCTGGTGTCGTGAAGCCGGCTGCGAGATCGCGTTCGACGTCGTCGGCAACATCTTTGCGCGGCGGCCTGGTAAGGATCCAAAGCGCGCGGCCGTCGCGACCGGCAGTCATCTCGATACGCAACCGCATGGCGGGAAGTTCGACGGCATCTACGGCGTGCTCGCGGGCCTCGAGGTCGTGCGCGCCCTGAACGATGCGGGCGTCAAGACCGCGGCGCCGATCGACGTCGTCGTCTGGACGAACGAGGAGGGCGTGCGCTTCAGCCCGCCGCTCGCAGGGTCCTCGGCGTTTGCCGGCGTCACGGATGTGGAGACGATCCATTCTGCGGTCACGCTCGACGGCACGACCGTCCTGCAGGACCTCGAAGCCACGGGGTATCTCGGCCAGGAACGCCCGGGCACGCGACGATTCGACTGTTTCGTCGAGGCCCACATCGAGCAGGGGCCGATTCTCGAGGCCGAACGCAAGACGATCGGAGTCGTCACCCGGATCCAGGGGCTGCGATGGCTGAAGGTCACCGTGACCGGCATGGACGGACACGCCGGCACCACGCCGATGAACCGTCGTCGCGATGCGCTGCTCGGCGCGGCCGAGATGGTGCTCGCAATCAATCGGCTGGCGCGTGAGCAGGACGAATGGGCACGGCTCACGAACGGACGCTTCCAGGTCGAGCCCAATTCGGGTGCGACGATTCCGGGCCGGGTCGTTTTCAACTGCGACTTGAGGCATCCGGATGCCGCGACGCTCCAGGCGCTCGACGACCGAATGCAGCAGGCGATGCGTGGCATCGCGAAGTCCAGCGGTCTTACGGTCGAGATCGAGCGTGTCATGGACAAACCGCCAGTCCAATTCGACGCCGAGCTGATCGATACCATCCGCGAGACGGCGCGCCGCCTGGGCTACGTCAGCCTCGACATGCTGAGCGGCGCCGGACACGACGCGATGAATGTCGCCCGAGTTGCCCCGACCGGAATGATCTTCGTGCCCTGCAAGGACGGGCTCAGCCACAACGAGGCCGAAAGCGCCACGCCGGAGCACCTGGCGGCCGGCGCTCACACGCTGTTGCAGACCCTTGTCGGGCGCGCGAAGCGGGTGTGACACCCCGCAAACGATTCAATTCGCCTTTGCGGGAACATGATGTAATCGTGCATTAGGTCGTAGGCGAACATAAATGAATACGGATACCGCCCAGCAACACGAATACGTTGGCTTCTGGCCCCGCGTCGGCGCCGCCATCATCGACACGATTCTGATGTTGATCATCTGCGCGCCGCTCGTGACCTGGATTTACGGCCGCGACTACTGGCTGAATCCGGAAGGCTTGCTAATCGCCGGCCCGGCCGACTTCCTCATCAACTGGGTTTTCCCGGCGATCGCGGTGGTCCTCTTCTGGATCTATCGCCAGGCCACGCCCGGCAAGATGGCGATCGGGGCGAAGATCGTGGATGAGAAAACTGGCGGCAAGCCGTCGACCGGACAGTTGATCGGCCGCTACGTTGGCTACTACGTCTCGATTCTGCCGCTCATGCTCGGAATCATCTGGGTTGCCTTCGACGCGCGCAAGCAAGGCTTCCACGACAAGCTCGCCGGCACGCTGGTCGTGCGGTCGAAGTAAGGAGATTCCATGAAACTCGACGTCAAGACCGCAACGGCGACGCTCAACAAGATTCTCGAGTACGAAATGGCGGGCATGGTGCGCTACACGCACTACTCGCTGATGACCTACGGCTACAACCGCATTCCCATCGTCAGCTGGCTGCGCGAGCAGGGCGCGGAGTCTCTGGCCCACGCCCAGCAGGCGGGCGAGCTGATCACGCAGCTCGGCGAGCACCCCTCGCTCGCGATCGGCCCGCTCCTCGAGACGCATAAGCACGACATCGGCGACATCCTGCGCGAATCAATGGCGCACGAGCGCGAAACGCTCGCGCTCTACCACAAGCTCCTGGAACAAGTGGCGGGCAACTCGATCATGCTCGAGGAATACGCCCGCGAGTTGATCCGCACCGAAGAGCAGCACCTCGGCGAAGTCGACAAGATGCTGCGGAAGCCGGGTGATATCGCGAAAGTTGGGGCCTGAGTCAGGCGGTAGTTGCCGCGTGGTGCGGCAGCAGACTAAGTTCCGTCACGCCCAGAGGCGCAGGGCGGCGATCGTCAGGCCGAAGCCGACCACCATCATCGAGCCCAGCTTGACAGTCAACCGAAGATCGAAGGCGGCGAGGTCGCGGGTCATGTCGCCGCGCAGCGTGTCAATCTTTTGGTCAAGCAGGATGTATCGGCTTTCAATCTCTTGCTTGAGCTCCGTGCGGGCACTGGCCATCTCCTGCTTGAGTAGCAGCAAGTCCTGCTTCGTCGCCAACGCAGTACTCATGTCGCGCTCCATGGCATCGACGACCGCCCGGGCCTTATCGGACGGGACGCTGATGCTGACGAGCGCATCATATAACGAGTACAGATAGTTCACGGATGACCTCGCGCGGATTCGCTGCGAGCCATAGTTTCGCAGTGGTCGTCCCGATCAGGGCATCGTCAATTGGCCATAAATGCGGAAATTGCCGTTGGGCGTGCTCGCACCGACGATCAGCGTGTCCGTGTCTTGCCTTCGATCGTCACATAGGGGCGGATGCTATTAAGCGTGTACTCTCCGATGCCCTTGACGCGTATGAGTCCTTCGATCGTCTTGTAGGGCCTTTCGCGAACGATTTCCTTGGCTATCGCCTCACCGATGCCCGGAATTGATTCGAGTTCCTCGAGCGTCGCAGTGTTGACGTTGACGATCAGGTTGCCCTCAGCAACCGGTTGTCCAGCCTCGGCATAGTCGGCGCCGCCGCAGGCTTGCAACACAAGAATCAGTACCGCGAATACTCCCGATCGTGCGCTTGCGAGCTTCATGCCCGCATTTTATCAGCCGAATAGTTGGCTCTCGGGCTGTCTAGGACATAAGGCGCTACGCCGCCCCAACACCCGGCTTCACAACGCGCTTTTCGCTTAGCTGCCTCGGCCGGAGTCCAGGCAGCAGCATCGGCACCCTGCGCCGGTACTCCTGGTACGACGCCCCGTGTTCGGCGACGAGATCCCGCTCCTCGAACTGGATCGCGAGCACGATGTAGGCCGTCGTCGCGACCGCGAAGACGAGATGCGCGAGCGTCATGTGCGGTGTCGCCCAGAACGCGAGCAGGAAACCGAAGTAGAGCGGGTGGCGCACCAGCCGGTACGGCAGCGGCGTGCGGAACGACACCGGCGTGTACGGTTTCCCGATGAGCGGCAGCCACACCTGCCGCAATCCGAACAGGTCGAAATGGTTGATGAGGAAGGTGACGACGAGCACCGTCGCCCAGCCCGCGGCGAACAACGCCCAGAGCAGGGCGCGGGCGCCGGCGTTCTCGACGGACCAGATCTCGATCCCAATCGGCCGCCACTGCCAGAAGAGCAGCAGGAGCGCCAGGCTCGCGGCGAGCACGTAGGTGGAGCGCTCGATCGTCCACGGAATGATCTGTGTCCAGCGTTCCTTGAACCAGCGTCGCGCCATCACGCTGTGCTGGACGGCGAACACCATGAGCAGTCCGCAATTGATCGCGATCGCGGCGGGGAGCGAGCCTTCGAGCGGCCCGTCGAGCCGGCTCGGAACAATCGGGCAGCCGCCGACGAAGGCGATGGCATAAAGGAAGGTCGCCAGGAAGATCGCGTAGCACGCGACGCCGTAAACGAAGAACAGCAGGCGCTTGAACATGAGGAGCCCTCCCGAATTGCCGGGAATCGTGCCGCCGCGCGCCTCGGGACCGCCATGGGTCCTTTGTCCCGATTGGGCTAAGATCGCGGGCCCAGGCCTGCGACAAATGTCCCGGTGAGGCCGATGGCGAGCGTCAAGCAGCTCCGGCAGCGCATCCGCTACGTGCAGGCGTCGGATGGCGCGCGCCTCGCGTGGGCGGAGTCGGGCGAGGGCCCGGTCGTCGTCAAGGCGGCCAACTGGCTCACGCACCTCGAATACGAATGGGAAAGCCCGGTCTGGAAGCACTGGCTCCAGTTCTTCTCCGGGCATTTCCGCTTCGTGCGCTACGACGAGCGCGGCTGCGGCCTGAGCGAATCGAAAGTCGGCGATATGTCCGTCGATCAATGGGTGTCCGACCTCGAGTCGGTCATCGATGCGGCCCGGCCGGAGGGGCCGGTGACGCTGCTCGGCATCTCACAGGGCGCGGCGGCGTGCATTGGCTATTCGCTGCGGCATCCGGAACGCGTGGCACGGATGATCCTCTATGGCGGCTACGCGCGCGGCGCCTTTCGGCGCGGCACGCCGGAGTTTCAGGTCGCGTACCGCGCCATGATCGACCTCACGCGCGTGGCCTGGGGCAGCGACAATCCGACGTTCCGCCAGCTCTTCACTTCCCGCTTCATTCCGGGCGGGAGCGCCGAACAGCTGCAGTGGTTCAACGATCTGTGCCGAAAGACAACCACGGGCGAGGTCGCGGCCCGCCTGTTGGAGTCGCGTGGCGCGATGGACGTCGAGGCCCTGCTCGACAAGCTGCGCACGCCCACCCTGGTACTGCACGCGCGCGACGACGCGGTGATTCCCGTGTCGGAAGGGCGTCTCCTCGCCGGGGCCATCGCGGGTGCCGAGTTCGTCGAGCTCGACTCGCGTAACCACATCCTGCTGGAGGATGAGCCGGCGTGGCGGCGCTTCCAGGATGCCGTGCTCGCCTTTGCCCGGCCTCAGGATGCTGCGGATGCGGCCGTGTTTGCGGCGCTATCCGCGCGCGAACGCCAGGTGCTGGCGCTCATGGGGGAGGGCCTCAGCAACACCGACATCGCGACACGCCTGCACATCAGCGAGAAGACGGTCCGCAATCACGCGTCCAACATCTTCGACAAGCTCGGCGTGTGGTCGCGCACGCAGGCGATCGTGTTTGCGCGGGATCGGGGATTCACGGGGTTTGGCATCAATTAGCGACAGACGGGCCCCCATCGCGCCCATTTAGTGTGGGATTGACGGGAAGTACCCATATTGGGTACGATCGTACCCATTATGGGTACTACCATGGTTCGGAAAACACGGCGCAACGAAACCAGCCTCGGCGATGCGCTGTTCAACACGACCCAGCAACGCATTCTGGCCCTGTTGTTCGGCCAACCGGAGCGGACCTACTACGCAAAGGAGCTGATCCGCCTGGCTGCGGCAGGCACCGGAGCCGTGCAACGAGAACTGGCTCGTCTGGTAGAGAGTGGCCTCGTCACGATGCGTGCAGTAGGCAATCAAAAACACTATCAGGCGAACCGGGCCGCGCCAATCTACGAAGAGTTACGTTCACTCATCTCGAAGACTTTCGGGATGGCCGAGCCTTTTCGCGCGGCGCTTGCATCAGTCGCGCCACGAATCCGGGCGGCCTTCATCTATGGCTCGGTTGCAAAACGGTCGGACACCACCAAGAGCGATATTGACCTCATGGTTGTCGCGGACAAATTGCCATACGGAGATCGAACGGCCGTGAATGCGAACCGTCAGGGTTGCTGATAACTCGGCGAGGCGAAAACGCTGCTCCGCGGCGCGGTGGAGGACGGGGCACTGGTCCGCGTGTTGGAGCTGCCGGAAGGACGCATGGTCGCGGTGCGGGACGGTGTCGTCGCGGCCGGCTGAGGCGGGGAATTTCGCGAGCCGGAACTGAATATGGGGACACCACGATCTGGCTGCGCACTCGACTCACTGCGGGGCAAAGACATTGCGGGGTGGCCGTCGTCGGGGCGGCGTGAATCCACCGTACCGCGTGAGGAATGCCCGAAAGGATGAGTTTCCCGCGCGACGCGCGGCGAATGAGCGGGCTGGCCCGGCACCCAGCACCAGCGGTTCCGGTCATGCAGGAAAGCCCAGCGGCCGGAATGGAATGTGAGGTAGCCCCAGGGCGCGGCACTGACCCAGCTCCAGCCATATCCGTTGCGATGCCATCGGCCATGGCTGAACTGGTCCCAGCTACCGTGACCATAGTTCGAAATCCACACGCGACCGTAGGCAGAGTCGTCGTACCAGTCGCCGTTGCGGTCGAGTTCGTCGTAGCGATCGCGCTCCTCGAAGCCATACGGTTCTGGCGCCACTTCCGCAAGCTGCACCTCGCGATCGAGCACCCAGTCGTCGAAGTCATCGGTCGATGAGGGCGGCTCAAGCCTCGCCTGCGCCTCGCGCCCCTCAAGCCGTACGCGCTGGCCCCCAGCAATGCGGACGGGGCCTGCGGGAGTCGCCACATCCGCGGCGCCGTCACGCACCGTGAGAACTGTGAGATTTGCCTCCGGCACTTCCACGCGGTACTCGCCCGGCTCGCGAAGCGTGATGCTTGCGTTCGCTGTGGCGATTTCGACTGTCTCGTCCTTGAGCAGCTCGCCCAGGCGCAAGCTCGCGACGCCCTGATGAAGGATCACTCGAACAGATGTTGCATCCAGCGCCTCGACGCGAAGTTCAGTGCGCTCATCCAGCCGGATCGCGGAGGAGTCGAGCGCGAGTTCCGCGCGTCCGTCGTCTTGGGTAATCAGGAGATCGCCCGGGATCAGCGGCCGGTCGGGACGGATGGTCGGCGCTCGCTCGTTTGCGGCCTGCAGCCCGACGTCACCTTCGACATAACTCAGGCGCAGGACGCGCTCGGGGGTTTCCGGGGCCTGACTCCAGGCCAGGCTTGGCGCCGCGAGCGCCAGTGCGAGTACGGCGGTGTGCAGCCTCATGACAACTCAATCATACGCCCCGGGGTCGTGAACGAGACTGAACAGGCGCTCAGATTCCGAAGGCTTTCAGCACGCCGTCCAGGAATCCCTCCAGGCCGCGGCCCGCGATACCCGTTCTGCGGTCGCCACCCGGCACCTCCTCGTACACGAACCGGCCCGGCCCGCCGCCGAACAAGTCATTGAACAGGTTCTCCTGTCCTCGTAGATAGGAAACGAACGTCTCGCAGCGCGTGGTCCGGTAATCGAGATTTGCGCTGAACCCGAGCGTGGCCGCCTGATTGATGAGCCGCGCCTGGTTTGGTTGCGGTTCTTCAGAGCGAACGCCGCGGCAGCCTTTCAGGATGACCTTGCAGGCCCCGTGAAACGTCAGGTACCTGAACTGGAGCGTCAGCCAGGCGTGCAGACTCGACAATCGCCAGTGGCGCGTGATCACGACGGGTGACCCTGCCGGCTTCACGATGCCGGCGAGCGACCGCGGCTGAATGACCATGGCGGCGCCCGCGGGAATCTCGATGATCCCGACTTCGCCGAACGCGTCATCCTGCGCAGACACGACGACTCGTGTCGGCGTCATGCCCTCGGGTCGTATGGACGTGAGCGCGAACATGCCCGACGCAATGCTTGCGAACGGGATCTGCCAATTCAGCAGCCAGACTGTGTGCTTCCGGGCAGGCAGGGTACTGCTCTGCAGGAAGTTGGCCTGAACCAGGAGTTCTTCTTCCGGGCCGATATCGATCGACGTCGACACTCCGGACGGCCGCGGCTCCGGGAGCGCAGGCGCCTGCGGATTCGGAAGAATGCGGATCGGCGGAAGACGGCCAGCGGCAGGGGCGAGCACGAAATACAGGAACGCCTTGATCACGAATGGCGCGATCAGGATGCCGAGAAGTATCAGGATCGCCGCCGGGAGATTGTCGCGAATCGCCGCCAACAGGCGCTCGGCCGGCTTCTCCGCCAGGCGCTCGCGCTGGTCATTGATGCGGTCTTCGAGCCCTTTGACTTGCTGTTCCTTGCGATTCCGGTCTTCCATCACTCCAGGAATCGACGAGGCTCTCAAGACCCGCGCCGCTCGGGCTGTCGCACGTTCTGCCAGCGCGGCGGCTCGCGCTGCCTCGGCATAACTCCTTTTCTTCAGCTCCAGTTCGGCCCACTTCGCGGAATCGAGATACTTGTCCCACCAGCGGCTCGCGCGCTCGAGCGTCGCGACTTCGGCTTTGAGTTGGTTTGCGGTGGCCCGACTATCCGCGGTCGATATCTTGGCCTCCTCAAGCCGCACTTGCGCCCACGTCCAGTGGGGTTCAGCGGCGTCGCTGATGGCCTGAAGCGATTTCAGCTCGGCCTGCAAGGTTTCAAGCAGCGCTTCCTGGTCTGCAGATGGCCTGCCTGTCGTGTTCGAGGCTGTCGCGTTCCGACTTGAGCCAGGCAACGGCCACCAGGATGCCGACGATGATGAGAAGCAGGCCTAGACGGCGGGCAATCCAGGCGAGTGCCTTGGCGATGAGGCTAATCATGGAGGTTCGCCGTTGCCGTTGACTGCTGCACGGCGGCCAGAATGACTGCGGTCAGGGTCCGGAGGCGCGTGTATCCGTCACAAAGTATTCCGTCTCCGCGAAACAGGAGATTGGAATCCACCGGTGCTGCTCGTAGTGCAGCACGACGCGCGTGCCGACGGTGGCGTTGATCTTCGCGGCCACTGCATCGTCCGGCACCGTGAAGTAGAACTTCTCGGCGACGGTGCCCGGCATCGTGACCATCGCCATCTCGCCTTCCCAGGTCTTGCAGATCCAGCCTTTCTCGGAGAGCTTCTGCACGTAGCCCGCGCGCTCGCCCTCGGCGTACGACCAATTGAGGGTGAACAGCGTCCAGAGGGTCAAGACCACCACGAAGGCGGCCAGAGTGACAAGGAGGAACTTGCGGAACTTGCTCACGGGGGGATTATGCCTGTTTTTGGATTTCCCCCAATTTCCTGCGGAAAATTGCTATTATTGGCGCTGTGAGGAGTGGAGCAAAGGCTCCCGCCAACCGACCTGATGGGCACCGGTGGTTCCCCCGGCAAACGGGGCACACGGCCGAAAGGCAAACGTGAATTCAATCGGGCGAAGAGACTGGAGCGCCCGGCTCCCCCAATCCAAGCTGACGCCCCTTGCGGCGCCGTTTGCGCTGAGTTGACGTCCCCTCCTCCACGTCCCGAGAAGGCGTGGCCTGCCTACACGGGCCTCGGGCTATGATTTTCAATGCAATCGACAAGGAAGGTCTTTGCCATGCTCCACTCAAGAGCCCTCACCCACCTACTGGCTCTCCTGGCCTTTGTGCTGCCTTCCGTCACCGGCGCTCAGCAAGTGGAGCGCGACGTGCCGGTCCTCAGCCAGGAAATCGCCGCCCAGCTCGACGGTTTCAGCTATCAGGAAGGACCTGAATCGCACCTGGAATTTCGCGGCACGCCCATTGCCCTTGGCGCAACCGGCGAGGCGGAAATCGAGTTCCAGGAGGGTCGCGCGCGCGTCGACGTGAAGGTCGAGAAGCTACCCGCACCTGAGAACCTTGGCCCGTTTGCGACCTACGTGCTCTGGGCGGTCACGGCCGATGGAAACGCCAGTAACATCGGCTCGATCGAGGTTAAGAACGGCAACGGCGACCTCGAGGCGACGACGCCGCTCTCCCAGTTCGCGCTGATTATCAGCGCTGAGCCGCACTATGCCGTCACTTCCCCGAGCCGCGCAATCGTGCTCCAAAACCTCGGCAAACGTGTTCGTGGCAAGAAGTTCAACATCGTGGGCTTGAAGGAGCGCATCGATTACTCGTCGCTGTCGCCGCAGCCACGCGATGAACGCGGCAAGACAGCGCCCGATTTGATCCAGGCACGCTATGCGCTCGCGATCGCCGACGGCGCGGACGCGGAGAGACTGGCGCCGGGAGAGTATGCGAAGGCGGAACAGCTCCTGAGCAGGGCCGAGGCTGCGCAAAAGGACAAGAAGGGCAGCGTTCGAAGCACCACGCCAGCGCTTGCGCGCGAGGCCGTCCAGATGGCGGAAGACGCCCGCCTGCGCGCCGTGACAGCCCTCGCGGCCGAAAAGAGCGCCGCAGCGACCCGCAGCGCACGTGAGGAGGCCGAGCGGAAAGCGGCGGTCGAGGCGGCCGCGGCATCGGAAGCGGCAAAGCGTAGCGAGTCCCAGGCGGCAGCACAGGCGGCCGAACAGGCGGCGCTCGGTGCGAATCGCGCCGCACGTGCGGACCTCGTCGCGCGTCTGAACCGCGTGCTGCCGACGCGCGAAACCGAGCGCGGAATCGTGGCTGAGATCGCCGGCGTTCAATTTGCAGTGGGCGCGGCTACGCTGAACTCCGATGCGCGCGAAGCGCTCTCGCGCTTTGCAGGCATTGTCGGGGTCTATCCCTCCATGCGATTCCGCGTCGAGGGGCACACCGACAGCACTGGCGGCGCTGCGATGAATCGCGATCTTTCGTTGAAGCGCGCGGGCACCGTGCGCGACTATCTTGTCGCGCAGGGCGTTTCCAATTCGAGCATCGACGTGGACGGATTGGGCCCTGACCGGCCCGTTGAAAGCAACGACACGCGCGAGGGACGCGCGCGCAATCGGCGCGTCGAGATCATCCTTTCAGGGGATCCGGTCGCCTCTCCGTAACGATCAGCTAGACGTCGGGATCGATCAGAAGATCGATTGTTCGCGCTGGAAGACGGGCGCCGCGAGTTTGCGGAAGTAGGAGCCGGCACCGGTCGCGAGCGATTTCGTGATTGCCGCGGCCGTGCGATCGACATGTCTCCGCAGCTCCGGTACGGCCGTCGCTTCCCAGTGCCGAGCGCGCAACAGGGGACCGACGTAGTAGAAAACCTCGGATAACTTGCCGGTGGAATCGACCAGCCGGCCTTCGTCATCCGTTTGCCAACCGAGTCCCAGGTCGTCCGGCGTGGCGAACCCCTGGCTCAGCAGCGATCGCACGAGCGGGCAGGCCGAGCGGCGCGGATTGCTGTCCGGACCCGTGACATTGACGATGGCGTCCACGAGTTCTTCCCGTCAGCTTCGAACTGCCGCGCGGCCGCCAGGAGACGACGACCCCGTCCTTGATCCGGCGCGTGCCGACGATGCGTCCCGCCTCAATCTGCAGTTGCCGTCTGCTGCGCAGATCCTCGATGCGGGAGAGCGTGATGCGTGGCACGCGATGGCGATGCACATCCCACCAGGCGCGCAGGTGCCGCAGGAATCGGGCGCGGAGTTCGCGCGGCGAGGATCGCCAGAGCTCGGGCATCGCCTCGCGAACGCTTTGGAGCGCCGTGCGCCAGTCGCCTCCGGAGCCGGCGAGGAGCGAGCGGAACTTGCGCAGACGCGCGCTGAGCGGCCCGTTCGCGAGCGCCCTCCGCGCGTCGAAGCGTCCACGTTGCATCGGTGGAGTGCGAGTCGTCGTGCGGCTGCGGCAGCAGGCCGTGACGTGAAATCGCGATCATCCGCGTGTCCGGCCGCTGGTCGGCGATGGCGAGCGCGATGTCGATCATCGTGAGTCCGCTGCCGATCAGGAGCACGCGCGGCACGTAGGTCGGAAACTTCTCGATCCAGTCCAGGTTCCAGGCATTGGCAACGGCATCGCCGGCCGTGACGCCCGGCACCGGACCGGCATCGAATGAATTGCCGAGCGCGAGCAGCACGCGGTCGGCCTCGACAGTCTCACCATCCGTGAGCTGGATCCGGGCGACGCCGTTCTCGAGCGCGATCCCCTCGGCACGGTCGAGAATGTGCTCGAACTGAAGCCAGCGCGGGCTGCGCTGCTGTGCGAGCGAAAGCCGGTCGGCCAGATAGTCGCCGTACCAGGCGCGCGGCAGGTAGTCGTCGGCGCCGACTTTGGCGTCGCGTTCGCGTGCGCGCGCCCAATTCAGGAAATCGTCGGGCCGTTCGGCAAACGCGGACATTTTCGATGCCGGCACATTGAGCCGCCACAGATCGGGCCCGCGCCGATACGCCAGCCCCTGGCCGGGCCGCGCGGGCTCGATCAAGACGATGCGGCTGCCGAAGGGCAGGGACGTCCCGCCGCTGCGGGCCGCGGTCAGCAGGCGGATGGCCGCGAGCGTGCCGCAGAATCCGCCGCCGATGATCGCGACCGTGGCTTTGCTCATGGGGCGGATTCTTCCCGACCCCCGGTATTGGGGTCAGTCGAGAGGCGGTAACAGACCGGTCATTTCGAAGCGCACCGCAACTTGGCACACTGAAACCTGTCGATTTCGGTGTTGGCCGTGCGATTAAGCGAGGAATCACAGGAGATTGCTCATGTCAGAACATGCCTACACTTCCCGACCGGTGGCCTTCGGAACCGGACACCGCCTCGCCATCACCGCTCTGCTGGCGTTTGTTGCCAGTTCGCCGACGACAGCCGCGGTGACGAGTCAAGCCCTGCCCTCCAAGACCGGCCGCATCGAGGCGAACGGCGTCAACTACTACTACGAGATTCACGGCCAGGGTGAACCGCTTCTGCTCCTGCACGGCGGACTCGGCTCGATCGACATGTTCCGGCCGGTGTTGCCGGTTCTCGCCGAGGGGCGGCAAGTCGTCGCCGTCGATCTTCACGGCCATGGCCGCACGCCGCTCGGCAATCGAAAGATCAACCTGATCGATATCGGCAACGATCTCGCCGTGGTCCTGAAGGAACTCGGCTACGGCCAGGTGGATGTATTCGGCTATTCGTTTGGCGCGGGCGCCGGCTTCCGGCTCGCCGTGCAGCATCCGGCAATGGTCCGGCGCCTGGCGCTCGTTTCCGGTGGCTTCGCGCGGGATGGCTTCTATGCCGAGATGCTGCCGATGCAGGCCCAGGTCGGCGCGGCCATGGCGGAGCAGATGAAGGGCACGCCGATGTACGAGGGCTATGTCGCGGTCGCGCCGGATCCGGCGGAGTTTCCGAAGCTGCTGGACGCGATGGGCGAGCTGATGCGCACGCCTTATAACTGGGCCGCGGACGTCAAGACTCTCAGGATGCCGGTCATGCTGGTCTACGGCGACAGCGACATGTACCGGCCCGAACACATCGTCGAGTTCTATCACCTGCTCGGTGGCGGACTGAAGGATGCGGGCTGGCAACGCGAGCACATGTCGCAGAACCGGCTTGCGATTCTGCCTGGCCTCACGCACTACGACATCTTCCTGTCGCCCACGCTGACGGCGACCGTCCTGCCTTTCCTGAACGGGGTGGACGCGAAGAAGGACTGGTCCGCACAAGTGGAGAAGACGCACTGACGGCCGAAGCCGGCCACTCGGAAACAAATCTTCAGTTGACCGCCCGGTCCCGCGGCGCTATATCCCGACGCATGAACACGCACACGCGATTCTTTAGTGCATTTCTGCTGGCTTTTTCGGTCGTCGTTGGTGCGGCGGCAGACGAGGCCATTCGCAGCCAGTTCGCCACAGTCAATGGCGTCAAATTGCACTATCTGCGGGCCGGGAGCGGCAATGAAACGCCCATCGTCCTGCTGCATGGCTATGCGCAGACCAGTCACATGTGGCGGCTTCTCATGCCGAAGCTGGCGACGCGTCACGCGGTGATCGCACCGGACCTTCGCGGGGCGGGCGCGTCCGACAAGCCGGAGAGCGGTTACGACAAGAAGACTCTGGCGCAGGACATTCATGCGCTGACGCAGTCCCTGGGCTTTTCGAAAGTGAAGCTCGTCGGTCACGACATCGGGTTGATGGTGGCCTACGCCTACGCTTCGCAGTACCCGCAGGAAGTGGAGAGCGTCGTACTGATGGATGCATTTCTCCCCGGCATTGGGGACTGGACCAAAGTATGGCTGTTGCGCGATCTCTGGCACTTTCATTTCTACGGCGAAGTTCCATTGAAACTGGTCGCCGGTCGCGAACGCATCTATTTCGAGCATTTCTGGAATGACTTTGCAGCCGACCGCACTCGCTCCGTATCGGAACGGGACCGTCAGGTGTATGCGACGGCTTATGCGCAGCCCGGCGGAATGCGTGCCGGATTCGAATACTTCAAGGCGTTCGAGCAGGACGCCAAGGATTTCGCCGAATTCGCGATGCGCAAACTGCCGATGCCGATGCTGGTGCTGTCGGGCGAGAAGGCATCTGGCGAATTCCTGATCGAGCAAGGCCGGCTGGTCGCGAGCGACGTGCGCGGCGTCATAATCAAGGGCTCGGGGCATTGGCTCATCGACGAGGCGCCGGATCAAACGATGTCGGAACTGGTGGCGTTCCTGGATTCTGACGCGCCGAGCGCTGCGCTACGGCGGATCGCGCCGGGCGAATTTGGCGCTCTTGAGCATTCCGGTGCATCGGCCGGCACCTCAGGCATCGCCGGAATCGAAACAAGTGTGCTGAAAGGAGATCCCACGAAGAGCGGGCTTTATACGATCCTCCTGCGCGTGCCCGCCAACGTTCGCATCGAGGCGCACACGCATCCCGATGACCGGATTGCGACAGTGGTATCTGGAACCTGGCATTTCGGCTACGGCGATGCATTTGACGAGAAAAAACTGAAAGCGTTGCCACCCGGAAGTTTCTACACGGAGCCGCCGGATCGGCCGCATTTCGCGCGGACCGGCGAACAGCCCGTCGCACTGCAAATCACGGGAGTCGGGCCGACCGGCACGCATTACGTGACGGAGCCGTGAACTGACGGCTGGTTCTGTCGATTCCGTGCGTTCACCGAGGCTCCACGGTGTTGCCGTCAATGTTGATTCGCTCTCGCGCTCCAGCCCTCGATTCTGCATTCCTGTGGGCGCTTGCCGAAGGCGGCATCGGCGATGCAAAGTTCGTTCGCCGAAGTGCGCCGCACGCGCGAGGAGCGATCGCAGGGTGTTTCCACGTTGCGCAATGCTGGTTGGTGCCTTGGCATGCCTGGCCATCGGGACCGCGTTTGCGGCCACGGCCGAGCCTACGCAACCGCGCATCATCGCCTACGTGGCCGGCTGGTCGATGCCGCCGGTCATTCATCCGGAAAAGCTGACCCACATCAATTTCGCGTTCGCGCGCATCGACAAGGGCGGCAAGGTCGTATTCGAGAATCCGGCTCTTGCGCCGGCGCTGAAATCCCTGCTGGCGCTCAAGGCGCAGAACCCGGAGTTGAAAGTCATCGTCTCCGTCGGCGGCTGGGAGGCCGAGGGGTTCTCGGATGCGGCGCTGACCGAAGCGTCGAGGGACACATTCGCGCAGAGCGCCGTCGAGCTGATTCGCGAACACGGCGTCGACGGGATCGACCTCGACTGGGAGTACCCGGGGCAGGGCATCGCCGGAATCAAGTACCGGCCCGAGGACAAGCAGAACTTCACGCTGCTGCTGAAAACGGTACGCGAGCACCTGGACGCGGCGAGCGATGCCGCCAATCGCGCCGGCGACGACCGCTACGTGCTCACGATCGCGTCCGCAGACCGCGAGTACTTCGAGCATACGGAAATGAGCCGGCTGCACGTCTTTCTCGACTGGCTCAACATCATGAGCTACGACTTCTTCAACAGCCTGACCTCGACGACGGGGCATCACGCCGGCCTGTATGCCTCGGAATTCGCGGCGCCCACCGATCGAAACGCCGATGCCTCGGTCAGGCAGCACATCGCCGCCGGGATTCCGCCCGACAAGCTCGTGCTCGGTGTCGCGTTCTACGGCCGCGGGTTTGCCGGCGTGAAGCCGGCGAACGACGGCCTCCATCAGCCGTACGAGCGTTACGAAGGCGATCACCCTTACAAGGAACTGGTTGAAAAACTGATCGACAGGCAGGGTTTTACACGTCACTGGGACGAGCGCGCTATGGCGCCCTTCCTCTGGAATAATGCGGCGCGGACGTTCATTACTTACGATGACCCGCAATCGATTGCTGCGAAAGCGGATTACGTGCGCAACAAGGGCCTCGGCGGCATGATGTTCTGGGAGTTGAGCCAGGACCGGAACGACGAATTGCTCGACGTCATCGTGAAATCCCTGCGACCGGCCGACGCGCACTGATCGGTTCCAATGCATTCGCTCATCCTGGTCATGACTTGCGCGATCGCGGCCGGCTGGCTCGCGAATCGGATGAATGTCCCGTACCCGATCATGCTCGTCCTGGCCGGCATCGGGCTCGGGTTCGCGCACGACTGGCCGGATCTGGAGATCGAGCCGCATCTGGTGCTCGCCATCGTGCTGCCGGCGGTGCTGTACCCGGCGGCCATCGACACCTCGTGGCGCGACTTCCGGTTGAGCCTGCGCCCAATCCTGGTGCTCGCGATCGGCCTGGTGGCGACGACGACACTTGCGGTCGGGTTCGCATTCAAGTGGCTGGTGCCGGAGGCGCCGTGGGCGGTCGCGTTCGCGCTCGGCGCCATCGTTTCGCCGCCGGACGCGGTCGCGGTGACTGCCGTGCTGAGGCGATTCAGTCTTTCGCGCCGGATCGTGACGCTTCTCGAGGGCGAGAGCCTGGTGAACGATGCGACCGGCCTGGTGCTCTACCGGTTTGCGGTCGCGACTGCGCTGACCGGCGTGTTCTCCGGCTGGACGCTGGTCGGGGAGTTCGTCCTGATCGGACTCGGCGGCTGTGTGCTCGGCGTTGCAATGGGCTGGATCACGACGAAACTGCAGGAGCGCCTGCGCGACCCGATGCTCGAGCTTGTGCTGTCGCTGACGACTCCCTTTGCGACTTACTGGCTCTGCGAGTCGCTCCACGTGTCCGCGGTTCTCGGTGTGGTCGCCGTCGGCCTCTACCGGGCACGGTGGTCGCATCTCGGCTCCTCGGCGCTCGCGCGCCTGTACATTCGTACCTTATGGCGCTCCGTCGTGTTCGTCGTGAATTGCCTCGTTTTCGTGCTGATCGGAATCCGCCTGCCGGAGATCGCCGAGTCGCTGCTCGGGCAACAGGCGCTGTCATGGCCGCAGATCCTGGGCCTGATCGCCGTGCTGAGCTTCGTGGCGATCGGCGTGCGTTTCCTGTGGATCTTTACCGCGACCTACGGCGTGCGCTTGCTGGTTCCGTCACTGCGCCGCCGCGATCCTGCTTCGGCCCGTGTCTCGACCCTCGTGAGCTGGAGCGGAATGCGGGGTGTCGTTTCCCTCGCCGCTGCGCTTGCCCTGCCGATTGCCTTACCGGGCGGCGAACCTTTTCCGCAGCGCGACCTCGTGATCCTGCTCACCTTCGGCATCGTTTTCGTGACGCTGGTCGGCCAGGGGCTGACGCTGCCCGCCTTGATTCGCGCGCTGCGCCTCAAGAAGGACACCTCCGGTGAGACAGAATCCGAACTCGCCCGCGAGGCGATGAGGCGCGCCGCCATTCAATCCGTCAACAAACTGGTCGCCGAGCACGGGCTGCCGGCTCATGAGGCCGTAGCCGTGAAACGCTTCTTCAACAGCCGCTCGCACCACAAGTCCGACAGCGTTCTTTCACTCGACAGCGAGGCGCGACTCTGGCTTGGCGCCGCGGCCGCGCAACGCGATGCCTTGATCAAGCTTTGGCAGAGTGGCCAGATTGGCGACGACGTACTGATCCGGCTCGAGCGCGAAATAGATCTCGCAGAAGCGCGCCTCGCGCGCGAAGACTGAATACGTGCACAACGACGTCGAACACCACACTTCGCTCGAGACCACGCTGCGCGAAATCATGGAAATGATGGCGCGCCAGGAGGTCGTCAGCCAGTTGGTGGCGCGAGAGCAGACCAGCAAGCAGGAGCTGGTGCAGAGCCTGGTCGCCCGCCAGCACGCCGTTGAACTCGAAACGAGGCTCAACCGCCTGCATCCGGCGGACGCTGCCTTCGTGCTCGAGAGCCTGCCGCGGGAACAGAGGGACGCGGCCTGGCGACTGATCCGCAAGGATCGCCGCGGCACGATCCTGCTGGAACTGGCGACGCCGGTGCGGGCCCCGCTCGTTGCGCTGCTCGAGGACGACGAGCTGCTTGCGCTCGGCAAGCAGATGCCTTCGACGGATTTTGCGGATCTCGTCGAAAACCTTCCGGAAGGGCGCGCGCGGCGCGTGCTCGCGCAACTCGACTCCGGCGAGCGGCAACTGGTGCAGACCGCGCTGTCCTTCCCGCCGGAGAGCGTCGGTTCGCTGATGGAAACCGATGTCGTGACGGTTCGCGGCGATCTGACGCTCGAGGAGGCGGTCAGCTCTCTGCGCGGCCGGCGCGGCCTGCCGCAGCAGCTCATGTCAATCGCGGTGGTCGATCGTGAGAACGCGCTGCAGGGCGTTTTGTCGCTGTCGCGGCTGCTCTTCGAGGATCCGGGACTGAAAGTAGCCGACGTGATGGATGGAGATCCCGTCTACTTTTCGACCACCGATCAGGCCGGCGAGGCGGCCCAGGCATTCGAGCGCTACGACCTGATCTCGGCGCCGGTCGTCAACCTGCACCGCCAGGTGGTGGGCTGGCTGACCGTCGATCGGGTCCTGGACCAGCTCAAGGAAGATTCCTTCAAGCAGTCGCTGAGCCAGGTGGGCTTGAGCGACGACGTCGATCTGTTCGGACCCATCTGGCAGAGCGGGCGCAAGCGCTGGATCTGGCTGGGACTCAATCTCTTCACCGCCTTTGTCGCCTCGCGCGTCGTCGGCTTCTTCGAAGGCTCCATCGCGCAGCTCGCGGCGCTGGCCGCGCTGATGCCGATCGTCGCGAGCATCGGCGGAAACACGGGCAATCAGACGGTCGCACTGGTCATCCGCGGCCTCGCGCTGTCACAGCTGAACGAGACCAATCGCCGTTACCTGCTGCGCAAGGAACTTGCCATCAGCGCGCTGAACGGGGCGCTCTGGGGCCTGTTGATGGCGCTCGTGACGCTGCTGCTCTACGGGTCGCTGGCTCTGGCCGGCGTCATGGCGGTCTCGATGCTGCTCAACATGCTGCTGGCCGCCACGGTGGGCGTGCTGTGCCCGCTGGTGCTCGAGCGCCTCGGGCGCGATCCGGTGATGGGCAGCAGCATCCTGCTGACGGCGATCACCGACAGCATGGGTTTCCTGATCTTCCTGGGACTCGCCTCGGCACTGCTACTCTGACAGCACTTCGACGACCTCGACGTGCTCCTTTCGGCCTTTCACCGGCATCGTGGCCGTGCGGCCGCGCACGAACGCAGGACCGAGCCGGTCGGCGATTCCCTTTGAAACCAGAACCGTCGCGTGCAGCTCCTTGGTCAGGGACTCGACACGATTGGCGAGATTGACCGGATCGCCGACGACGCCGTACTCCACGCGGTTGTCCGGACCGATCAGTCCGGCGACGACCGTGCCGCTGTCGATGCCGATGCCGATCTCGAGCGGCGCCAGATTCTGCTGGATCAGCCGGGCGTTCAGCGCGACCAGCCGATCGACGATGCCGAGCGCCGCGCGCACCGCGCGCTCGGGGTGATCCGCATGCGCCTGCGGCGCGCCGAACAGCGCCATCACGCCGTCGCCGATGAACTGCTTGACCACTCCGCCCTCGGCTTCGACTGCGGCGACGACTTCGGTGAAGAACTGGTTCAGCAGCTTGAGCAGGGCCGCCGGATCGAGGCTCTCGCTCAGGCTGGTAAAGCCGCGAATGTCCTGAAACAGAATGCTGACTTCGCGCCGCTCGCCCTCGAGCGGGACATTGCCGCTCAGCACGGCTTCGGCGACGTCATGCGAGACGAAGCGGCCGAACGTGTCCTTGATGTGCGCGCGCTCTTCCAGGCCGACGACCATCTCGTTGAACGATCGCGCCAGGAAACCGATCTCGTCCTCGCGCTCGATCGTCGAACGGTAGCGCAGGTTGCCGCGGACGACCTCACGCATGCCCCGGACGAGTGTCTGGAGCGGCGACGTAATACCGCGGGAAATCCCGACGCCGATCAGGAGCGCCAGTAGCAGGGCCGCTGCGCCGATTGCGGCGATGCGCCACTGGAGCGCGCGGAGCGGCGCGAGGGCCTGGTCATAGGATCCCTGCACCAAGGCATACAGCGGCTGCGTGAGGCGTCCGTCGACCGGCACGACGAGCGACAGGAATCTCTCGTTCGCGAAGGTGAGCAGGCTCGTGTGCCCCGCGCTTTTCGCAGTGAGTATTGCCGGCCGTGCGGCCGGCGGCGGCAGGAAGCGTTCGCGCGCCTCTCCGGTCCAGGAAGACGCATACACGCGATCCTCCGTCAGGAAGGAAATGTCGGAGCCGGTCGCCTCCTTGAGCCGCGTGGCGAAGGCATCGTCGATCGGCTGACCCAGCACGAGGAAACCGATCACGTCGGGAGCCAAGACCGGAACCGCGACGAGCTGAAAGAGCGTACCGTCCACCCCGGCGATGGCCGAGGCGGTCTCTACCGTTTCGAGCGCTTCCTCGACGGGCGAGTAACCGATCATCGGACGGCGACCCTGCGGCGAGGCGGGAAGATTCACCAGCAACTTGCCGGTATCGTCCGCGATCCACAGGAGCGCGACGCCGATGCGGTCCTGGTAACTCTGGGCCGCCGAGGCCAGCGTTGCCTGATCGTAGGTGGCCGGATCGAAGGTGGTGGCCATGACGCGTTTCAGCGCGAAGTCGCTGGCGAGCAGCGCGGAGTTGGTTTCGAGCCGGGTGGCGCGTTCCCGCACCAGCCCGTCGAAGACTTCGCCGGTGGTCAGCAGCTCATGACGGAGCGTGCGCTCGGCCTCGCGGCTGACGACCCATTGCGTGAATCCGAGCGTTGCGAGAAGCGCCGCGAGCACCAGCGCGGAGAAGGCGAGAAAGATCCGGGTGCGCAGACGGCTCCGCGCCCATCCCCTCATGGATCGGACCGCACACCGTGACGGCCGGGACGATCGCGACGTTCAGAGAGCGAAAGCTCGAAGTCTGCGGTGACGTCCTTGCCGGCCACCGGCACCGGCCTCGCCAGGTCTTCGGTCTTCTTCTCGCTCTGCGCATGCCAGGCGGTGATCGTGTAGGTCGCGGCGCCGAGGCCGGAGAGCGCATAGCGCCCGTCATCGCCGGTCGTCGCAAAGTGGCGTGACGGCAGGACCAGAATGATCCCCGACATCCAGTCGTGGATGTTGCAGCCGAGCTTGACCACTCCCGGCTTGTCGAAAAGTACCGGCTTCGCATTCTCGCCGCGGTAGAGCGGCAGCTCGAATGTCTTGACGCGCGAAAAGGAATACACGTGATGATGAATCTGGTCGTAGTTGGGGAAATGCACGAGGGTGCCCACGGCGACCGGCAGCACGTGGGGTACGAAGGTCTTGCCGATCTGGTTCATTTCGGCGGATGCGCCGGCGCCCGCTTCCCCTTGTTCGGGCGACACCACGAAGACGACCGCCTGGGCGATGCCTTTTCCGTCCGGTCCCACGACCCGCCCGGAAACCGTGGCTGCACCCGCGTCGCACATCGCGAGAGGGATGAGCGCGAGCAGCGAGCAGCAAAGGCGTTTGTGCGAATACACGGTGCGGTTATCGATCAATACCGGAAACGATAGCTCACTTGCCAGCCATCCGACGAAAGCGCTGTCAGCGCGTCTTCCGGCCGGCGGCTGTCGAGCCAGATGTGCTCCAGCCCGATCCGGTGGCGCAGTCCCCATTCATGGAAATAGGCGGCCGTGATGCCGTCGCCCCTTTCACTCGTGTCGTTGCCGCCGTCGCGATCGTCGACGCGGAACTCGTCGTAGCGGAGGGTGAATCGGTGCTGCCGGAGGCGATAGGAGCCGAGCGCATAGAACGCCCGCAGATCGCTGTCATTGGTCGGGGTCCGCACTTGCGCCTTGCCGCGCAGGTATTGGACGACGAAGTCGATGTTTGGCGTCGGATGCAAGACCGTGCCGAGGGTCGCAAGCCGCGTATGCCAGAGGCCAGGCTCTTCCTGGTCGCCAAAATTGTCGAGATAGCCGAGCTTCACCGCGACGCGTTCCGCCGTGTCGCCGAGCGTGACCCAGGTATAGGCCGCGGGCCGACCGTCGCTCTCGTCGAAAATATCCGTTCGAGTCCCATTCGGCAGCGGCAGATCGCCGTTGATGCCGCCCTGGGCGTCGCCCATCACCCAGCCGCGCAGCGCCAGCAGGCGTCCGAACAGGTCCGGTCCATAGCCGACGCCCGCAAGGATGCCGAGCCGCAGGCCGCCCTGCGTATCGCGCCACCATTCGCCCTCAACGCCGGCGAGGCTGACGTCTTCCCACAACCAGCTATTGAGTGCGGAGGCCGAAATCGTGAGCTCGGGCGACCAGGCCGCTCCGGTGTGCTCGAGTGAGAACGGAAGATTCATGACACCGGCCTGCAATCCCCATCCGCTCGTCGGCTCTCCCCATTCCTTGCGCACATTGGCCTCGACCAGCCACGGCGTGTAGCTGTCGGCGACGTCGTGCTGCACGTTGAGCTGGAGCTGGGCACGCAGGTCCCCGGGCAATGCCGCACCGGCTTCGATCGCGAGTTGCGCGAGTTCGATGCGCGTGACGCGCTCGAACCCGGCATCGGTCGACCGCCCGCCAAAACGCGTCTTGCCCGGCCCGCTGTCCGTCCAGCTGGGCGCCGCGGGTCCGCGCGCGACTCGCAGGTCCAGCAAGGTTCGGAGCCAGACACGATCTTCCTCTTCGACGTCGTACTGCGCCGATGCCTGCGGCGGGATCAGAGAGCCACAGAGGAATAGCAGGCAGGCGAATCTTGCGGAGGCCGGAAACATGGGCGTTCGCCACTTAACCGGCAGATTGCGCGTTGTGTCAACCGCCTGACAGTCCTACAGGCCGTGAAAGGCGATCCTTTCACCCACGCGATGTTTGACCCCAATCAACCGATCAAGGAGAGAGTCATGTTCAACAAAGGCAATTTCGATAACGTCCGCAAGGCCCTCGGAGAGGCGATCACGGGAATCCTGTTTACGCTCGTGGTCGTGGTCGTCGTCGGTGGCACGACTGCGATGTGCCTCCAGCGCACGCCGATTTTCGCGTAAGAAAGCGATGGCCCTCCGCCCCAGGCGGCGGCCGCTTCGGGGGGTTACGGCCGCCGCCTCTCAACTCAACGAAACTCGTAAACCGTCGTCGTACCGCTGACCTCGTTGCCGACGATCAGGAGCGGCTTGCCCTTCGGGGCCTGGGAAGCCGGAACGAACTTGAGGCCTTCCGGGCCGAGGTCCCCGGCCGCCGGATTCGGTTTGATACAGTCCTCGATGTCGTCGGAATCCGGCGGATCGAATTCGGCGCAGGTCAGGATGGGCACGCCAGCCGCGTCGCGGAATCTGCGATTGTTGCGATAGTCGACGAATTCCGGATTCTTCGGGTCGGTGAGGTCCAGCACGAGAACCCCGCCGATCCGCTCGAGTCCGACGAAGGCATATAGTTTTCCGTTCACCTTGCCGAGCGTCACGCCCTCGGGCTCGGGGCCCTTGTTGTCGCTGCGGTTGTCGAGCGAATCGTTCTCTTCGTGATTGGCGTTGAAATCGTCCGGCAACAGGTTCTGGAGGAGCTGCTCGAGTTCGGCGCCGCTGTCGAAGACGAGCGCGCCCGTGGTCGCGTTCCAGATCGAGAAGGAACGGCCGCCCGGCACGTAGAGCTGGTCGAAGTCATCGTCCTGGTCGGTGTTGCCAAGCGCCGTGGTCACGTTCAACCGGCCGAGATTTTCATCGGCCTGCAATTCATCGGCATTCGGGAAGGCCGCGGGATCGAGCTTCAGGTCGGCGACACGCTCCTCCTCGGCGAAGCCCTCGTAGTCGCGCGCATCGCCTTCATTGACCGTGATCAGGTAACGGTTGCCGCCGTTCTGGAACACGGCGAGCGCGTCCGGCTGGTACATGCCGAAAACCGGCCAGCGGGCGATGTTGATCGCATCGTCGTCGTCGCTCGCGTCCAGCTTGTTCTTCGCCTTCGAATGATCCTTGAAGCCGAGCGCGAATATCTTCTGCACGCGGCCGTTCCGGATATTGATCACGGCAATCGCGTTATTCTCCTGGAGGGTCACCCAGGCGAGGTCGCCATCGGTCGTGATGTATTCCGGCTCCAGGTCCTGCGCAACCGTCGCGTCGGGACCGTAGATGCGGACCTTGGCGGGCAGTTCGTGGCTGCGCGGGCCGCCGGCGTTGAAGTCCGAGAACCCGACATTGCGCGCGAAGCCCGGCTGGCCGAGACGCAGCAGGTCGATGATGGTCACAGTGCCCTCCGGGTCATTGGTGTAGGTCGTGTCGGGTTCGCCTTCATTGGCGGTCAGCACATAACGGCCGTCGTCGGAAAACGTGACCATGTCGGGCAGCGCGCCGGCGGGCGCGACGCCCAGCAGCGTCAGCGTGACGGTCGAATAGAAAGCGATGTATCCATTGTCCTGCTTCGGGTCGGCCTCGACGGCGACCGCGAGAATGCCGAATCGGGTATCGACGCTGTTGGCGCCGCCGACCGAACGGGGTGCCAGGTCGGCGACTATGTCGAGGCTTGCGACCTTGGTGGGCGCGGAAGGATTGCGGAGATCCAGCACGTCGACGGTCGCCGACCCGGCGTTGACCACGAATGCGCGGCGGGTGAGTGGGTCGTAGGTCGGTATCTCGGCGCCGCCGACATTGAACAGTCCGGATTCATGGCTGCCGAGCACGCGCAGCCGGGGCGGCGGCGGGTCGGCAATCGCTGACAGAGTGTAGGTCGCCAGAACGGCCAGCGCTGCCGCGAACATCGTCGTTCTCATCAGGGGGGTTCCTTGGAACTCGTCAGCCCGCCGTTCCGGCGAATGCGGACAAAGATAGGCCGCCGATGTTGCCGCTTGATGAACAATTGGCTACGGCGCGATGTCCAAAAAATACATGCTGGAGTTGATCATGGCGCTGTCGCTGACTTCCCCGGTGTTCGCCCACAACGGCGCAATACCGAAGAACTACACCTGCCAGGGCAAGGACATCTCGCCCGCGCTCGCCTGGCGTGACTTGCCCAAGGGCACGAAGAGCCTGGCGCTGATCGTCGACGATCCGGATGCGCCGGACCCGGACGCGCCGAAACGGGTCTGGGTGCACTGGGTGCTCTACAACATTCCCGCGACGGCAACGGGCCTGCAGGAGGGGATCACGGCAACGACGCTGCCCGCCGGCACCCGCCAGGGAAAAAACGACTGGGACCGCACCGGCTACGGCGGGCCCTGTCCGCCGATCGGACGGCACCGCTATTTTCACAAGCTCTATGCGCTGGACGTCGTGCTGCCGGATCTCAGGCAACCGACGAAAGCGCAGCTCGAGAAGGCAATGGAAGGCCACGTGCTCGGAAAGGTCGAGCTCATGGGCACGTATCAGAAGGAGTAATCGACCATGGACCAGATGGAGGCCTATTTGTTTTTCGACGGGAATTGCGCCGAGGCGATGCGCTTCTACGAGCGCGAGCTTGGCGGCAAGATTGAAATGATGATGACGCATGCCGAATCGCCGGATGCCAGGAACAATCCGCCCGGCAATGACAATCGCATCCTGCACGCGTCGTTGCAGATCGACGGCCGCCGGCTCCTGGCCTCGGACGCAATGGCCGGAGAGAAGTACGAAGGAATGAAGGGATTCTCGCTGTCGCTGGTCTACCCGACGGTCGACGCGGCGAAGCGCGTTTTCGATTCGCTCGCCAAGAACGGCCGCGTGATCATGCCGATGACGAAAACCTTCTGGGTCGAATCGTTCGGCATGCTGGTCGACCGCTTTGGCACGCCCTGGATGGTGAGCGGCGGCGAGCAGACCAAGCAATAGTCGACTATTTCGTCAGCAGCGCCGTCTCGACGAAGCCGCGCCGGCAGGCGTTGCACGGCGACACGAACCGAAAAGGCGCGTCACGCGCGTTGCCGATCACGACGACGGTCGTTCCGACCGGATATTCTTCCAGGACCTGCGCTCTCTTTTTCGGCGCATCGAGGACCGGCGCGGCCTGCGTCAGGGTCATCAGGCCACCGGGCGCGACGTCGACCGGATGTCCCTTGAAATCGATCCAGGTGCGTACGTAGGCGCTGCCATTCCATTCGTAATGCGTGTATTCGCTGCAAGGCTGAAGACCGGTGCAGCCGCCACGCAGCGACGCATACTTGCCTTCGGCCGCCGGCAGCACCTCGATTCCCGGTGCATCGTCGGCATTGATGGCGCCGAGTTCGATCCAGGTGTCGCCGCGCTTCTTGTAGAGCATGAACGGGCAACCGAGGCTGCCGCAGGAGAAGACGCCGGGGGCGCCGTCACAGTCGATGTTCTGCGTGAGGTCCACGAGCATCTCGGCGCTGGCGTCCCCATCGACGTCGATCGACCAGGCGACGGATTCCGCGAGCGGCTTCAGCGCGCCGCCGGCCGCGGAGCATTCCTGGTTCATGTAGTCGAGCGCGAGCAGGGCGAAAGAGGGGCAGCGGCTGGACTTCGCGGCTTCATCCGTGAGGTCTTCCGCGAAGCAGGAGGCGAAATCGAGGCGCTTGGTCTTGACGGCCGGCGCACCCGCCTGGGCCGTGGTGACGGCCGCGGAATTGCCCTGCGTACCGCGCGTCGACTGCTTATCGGAGTCACCGCCGCAGGCGATCAATGCGAGGCTGGCCGTCAGAACAGCAATGAAGATCCGCATACCCGCCCTCCAGAGCGGGAGCGTACCTAACGCATCTGGAAACCTAAAGGGGACGTTCCCCTTTAAAGGGGAACGTCCCCTTTAGGTCAACCAGTCACGGACGCGGCGGTTTTTTGCCCTTTGCCCGGGCCTTGCCCTGCCGCTCCGCTTCGGCCATTGCGAGGCGTTCCGCCTCGTCTTTCGGCGCGGCCTCCCGGGCGAGCTGCTGCGTATCATGTTTTTCGGCGAACTGCTTGGCGTCTTTTTGATACGCACGACCGGAAATGTAATCGCCCTCGCCCTGGATTCCAGGGTTCGACGGGACGACTTTCTCGCGACGCTTCTTCATCTCCGACTGATATCAGCCGATGCGGGCGCGACCTGATCGGCGGCGGAAGGGCGTCTTGGCAGATTCGAGCGCGAGATCCACGCATTCGGCGTTGTCCAGTCGCCGCGCGACGTCGGCCCAGTTGACCATCTCCCAGAAAGCGACGATCCACTTCTCTTTCTTGTTCTTGTACTGGAGGTAGTACGCATGCTCCCACATGTCCATGACGAGGAGCGGCAGGGTTCCCATGGCGCCGTTGTCCTGGTGATCGTGGATCTGCTCGATGAGGAGCGTGCCACGAGTCGTGTCCCAGGCCAGCGCGACCCAGCCCGAACCCTGCAGTGCAGCGCCTGCGGCCCCGAACTGCCGCCGAAACGCATCCGTGCTGCCGAAGGCAGACTGGATACGAGCTTCGAGCTGGCCGGATGGAGGCGCACCCTCGTTCGGCTCGAGGTTGCGCCAGAAGATGGAATGCAGCAGATGACCTGAATAATGAAACGCCAGGTCCTTCTCAAGCAGGTTGATCCGCGCGAAATCACCCTTGCCCCGAATCTCGGCGAGCGCGTCGAGCGTGCGGTTGAGGCCGTCTACATAAGCCAGGTGATGGCTCGCGTAATGCAACTCGAGCAGCTCAGCGGAGTACGCGGGCGCGAGCGCATCGTAGCCGTAGCCGAGTGCGGGCAATTCGAAGCGCGGATGGTGACTCATGGCATCAAGCCGGGCTGGGGCACCGGGCCGCAACTGCGGCCCGGGACCTCCATATGGCTTCAGTTGCGCTCCATGCGATCCCGATCCTTGTCGCGCGACTTGATGCCGGCGCCGACTTGATCGTGCGTGCCGCTGTCGAGCGAACCGGAGAAGCGCTCGATCTGCTTTTCCGCCTCATCCTTCGAAATTCCGTAGACTTCCTGGATCCGACCCGAAAGTTCTTCGCGACGGCCGTCGATCACGTCGAGGTCATCGTCCGTGAGCTTGCCCCACTGCTGGCGAACCTTGCCCGTAAGCTGTTTCCAATTCCCTTCGATACGATCCCAATTCATAGCTCTGCTCCTTGAGGTATGGAAAGCGCGGCGGCCTATCCGCGGCGCCTTCAAGAGCATGGGCGATCGGAATCGTGTCCTCTGTAGGACTATTGCTGATTGCCTCGTAAGTCATCGAGTTCGGCCCCGGCAGTTTCGTATGCCGCGTCGGCCGCGGCTTCGCAGGTCGCGCGCTCCGCCTCCGGCATCCCGTCGCATTTTTCTTTCGCGCGATTGCGCTCCGCGGCGGCGGTTGCGATGCCGACCTCGTAGCTCGGTGGTTCCGCAGCATCAGCAACTTCGGCGGGGGCAATGATCGCGGGCGGCAGCGAATCTTTCGCCTGCGCGACCATGTTGGCTTCGGGCGCCCGTTCGCAGGCGCCAAGCAGGAGGAGTGCGGCGAGCGCGCCCGCACCCGTGAAGTACACCGATTGCTTTCTGGATTTCATGATTACGTCCCTGTGTCCTGGATACGCTCCAGCGGCAGTGAAAACGAGCATTCCGAGCCGACGCCGGCTCCGAGCGACCGGATCGAGAGCTTGCCGTCCAGCGACTCGATGCGATGGCGCATGCCGAGGAGCCCGTGCGACTGCGGAGTCTCGATCCTCTTTTCGTCGATGCCGACGCCGTCATCGCGCACGACGATCGACAGTTCCTTGTCGTCCGCGGTCACGATGACTATGACCGACTTCGCCTTGGCATGCTTCATGATGTTCATCAGGCATTCCTGGACGACGCGAAAGACCGCGATGCGCGCATCCGGGGAAAGCTCCGGCAACGTTTCCGGATACTTCTCTTCGCAGGCGATGCCCGCGCGCCGCAGGCTCTCGTCCACGAGCCAGCGCAATGCCGCGATCAGGCCCACGTTATCGAGGAGCGTCGGGCGCAGGCTCTCGATGATGCGCCGCTTGAGCGTCAGACCCTCGTCCATGCAGCGGAGCACGCGGTCCCACCGTAGCTTGCTCGCTTCGCTGCCGTCGTCGATGCGCCGTCGCAACCAGGAGACATCGATCTTCGTGGCGACGAGGAGGCCGCCAAGCTCATCGTGCAGCTCGCGCGCGAGCGCAGCTTTCTCGCGCTCGGCAACCTTCTGAAGGCTGCTGGAGAGGTGAAACAGCATGGCCGTGCGCTGCTGGACCGTCCGGTCCAGTTCCCGGTTGCGGTTCGCGAGCTCCTCGGCCTCGTGTTCGCGCCGGCGCACGTCGCGCGCGAGCACGGCGCCCAGCATGACCACGAGGATCAGGCTCAATGTCGCCGCGACGCCCAGCAGGATTCGCGCCGTGCGAAGGTCTCTCTCCGAAGCGTTCCGCGCCGCCTCGAGACGCTCCCCTTCCTGGTCGTACAGTTTGCGGATCTCGTGGCGCAGGTCGTTCATGGCCTTCTGCCCGAGATCGGTGTCGAGCAGTGCGAGCGCCGCCTCTCGACCGGCTTCGCCGTAGAGGCGCAAAGTGGCCTGCATCTCGCCGATTTTCCGGCCCGTCATCGAGCGGAGCGTCTGTGCCCTGACGGCGTCATCGCGTCAATCCCGATTCGTTGAGTCCCGCCACGATGCGATCGAGCAGCGGATCGAGGCCCCGAATCGCGGGATCGAAATTCCGCAGGTAACGCGTGTCTTGTGTGAGCAGGAAGCCGCGCTGCGCGTTTTCGGCATCGAGCACGAGACGCAGGTACCGCGAGAGCAGTGCCCTGCCGTTCCTCGGCGGCCGAGATGACCAGGCTCGCGTCGTGTATGCGCTTGTAGCCTGATTCGGCGACCAGGAAGAGAGTCGCAATGAACGCGACCCCCAGCAGGATCGGTGCGGAAGCGAGTCGGCTGACGGGCGCTTTTGTTGACATATCCCACGATATAGCCAACCCCCGTCGCCGTGTCATGGGTACTTGTGCCTATGTCAGAATCGGCCTACACCCGCCGTAGGCATATCCGGCTCGTACCGCCGGGCCACATGTGCGAATTAGGGGTTATCTCTCAGTCAGATGAGACTCCCATGATGACTGCCAAGGTTCTGATAGCGGACGACCACGCGGTCGTCCGGGCCGGCCTCCGACAGCTGCTTGGCGAAGACAACGCCGTCGGCGAGATCGGCGAGGCCGCGACCGGGCAGCAGACGCTCGAGCGGCTGCGCGAGAGTCCGTGGGAACTGCTGATCCTGGATATCGGCATGCCCGATCGGAGCGGCATGGACATCCTGCGGCACGTGCGCTCCGGCTACCCCGATACGCGGGTCCTGATCCTCTCCGGTTTCCCGGAGCGCCAGTACGCGATCAACATGCTGCGGGCCGGCGCACACGGGTTCCTCGGCAAGGAGAGCGCGGCCGACGACCTGCTGAAGGCCGTCCACGTCATCCTCGCGGGCCGGCGGTACCTGAGCCCGTCGATGTCCGAGCTTCTGATCTCGGAAATCGATAACGGCGGCAGCGACCGGCCGATCCACCAGCAGCTCTCGAAACGCGAGTTCCAGATCTTCTGCAAGCTCGCGGCCGGCAGTTCCGTCTCGGAGATCGCGAAGGAGCTCTGCCTCAGCGTCAAGACGGTGAGCACCTATCGCAGCCGCGTGCTCGAGAAGATGCACTTCAAGACGAACGCCGACATCACGTCCTATGCGCTCCGCAACGGGCTGATCCAATAGGCCCGAGTGGTGCCCCTGCGCATACTGCTGGTCGAAGATTCGAAAGTCCTTGCCGAGCGTCTCAGGGAGTCGCTCGCTGTGCTCGAGAACGTGGAAGTCGTCGACTCGGTGAGCGATGAATCGGCCGCCGTCGCCGTCGTGAGGGCGATGCCGGTCGACGTCATCATCCTCGATCTTCAGCTCAAGGAAGGCACCGGCTTCGGCGTCATGCAGCGGCTCGGCAAGGACCGCCCGAAAGTCATCGTGTTCACGAACTACATGCTGCCGGAGTACCAGCGCCTCGCCCAGTCGATGGGCGTCGAGTACTTCCTCAACAAGTCGAGAGATTACGAACGGCTGCCTCAGCTCATCCAGGAGCTCGGCGCGGCTCCCCGCACTCACTGATCCGATCCGTGGCCAAAAAGATAGGCCCGCGTCTTGCGACGCGGGCCCTGGTTGCGAAGAATGTCAGCGAACTTTGCGTGTGTACGAGGGGGGGTCAGTACGCCTTAACGCTCAGCTCGTTCTTGACATCCTTCACACCGGTGACTGACTTGGCAACCGACGTCGCCGCGGTCTTGGCCGCTGCGTTGTCGACGAAGCCACTCAACTGAACAACGCCCATCTTGGTCTCGACGTTGATCTGGTGAGCCTTCGTATCCGGGCTCGTGATCAGCGCGGTCTTGACCTTCGCGGTCAGAACCGAGTCGTCGATCACTTCACCCGCGGTCGCGTTTTCCTGGCTGGCGCCCTTGACGGCGATGTCGTTCTGGACCGACTTCACGCCTTCCACCTTGCCGGCGACCTGCGCGGCCTGGGCCTTTTCCTTCGAGGTGTCCACGAAACCGCTCAGCTTCACGATGCCGCGGTTCACGTCGACATTGATCTCGCCGGCTTCGGTGACCGGATCAGAGACCAGCGCCGACTTGACGCTCGTCAATAGCGCCGCATCGTCAACCTGCTCTCCCGGCGCTCTTTGAGTCCGCGTCGACGAGCAGGCGGCCATGCCGAGCAGGGCCGTCGCGGCGATCACGGTTACTATCTTGTTCTTCATCATGTGGTCAAACTCCTTCAGGACGGGCCGGGCAGGTCAGCCGCCGCCTTGGCAGCTTCCAGCGTTGCATCGGCCTCATCCTTGCAGGCCTTCTGTTGGTCGCCCGAAAGCGCCTCGCAGCGTTCCAAGGCGATCTTGTGTTCGCCCTCGGCCCTTGCGAGTGCCGTCTCTTCCTGGCCTTCCATCGTGCCCTGGCTCATGTCGGCCTGGGCCTCGGCCACGTCTTCAGTGGCTTCGGACTGCGCCGCGGCGACGTCCGCCTGGACCTCGGCCGGGTCTTCCGCCTTGTTACAGGCCCCCAGCGAGACGGCGAAAGCGCCCGCTATCAACGTAATCAGTACACGGTTCATGTTCGATCTCCTGGATCTCGTGCAAATTGGTCCGAGCCGAGTGTGATGTGACGCAGGCCCGTTGAATGTCGGTAGCTATCGCGGCCGGATGTCGGAGAGACGCCTACGTCGTCCGACACCGACATCCGGCCCCACCCACACCCCACATGGCAATCAGAAGCGGACGGCACCCGTCAGCCAGAGGGCCTTCGCGTCGTCGACGTCGTCGAAATCGAACTGCTCGTACTCGAGGCGCACGTTGAAGCGCTCGAGGAAGGTGAGGCCGAGGCCCGCGCTCCAGGTGAACGTGCTGTCGCTCTCGGAGTCGCTCGCATTGCCGAGCGGCGACCGGACGCGCGCGTCCACCTCGTACCAGTAATAACCGGCCTTGGCGAACACCTCGAAGAATCCCAGCGGGACAGTGCCGACGACATACGGCGCGAAGCCGTCCGTCTCGACCGTCACGAAAACGTCCTGCAGGACCTCATCTTCGGGGCTGCCGAGGTTGACGTAGGCAAGTTCGAGCGCGAGCCATTGGTTCGCGCGCCAGCCGCCGAACGCCTTCCAGGCCGTGTCGTCGGTGTCGTAGTCGTCGGCGGTATCCACGACGTCGTCAAAGTTGTCGATTTCGACGTCGAACTGGCCGAGGCCGGCGCCCGCATAGAAGCCCTCATCGTTGTCGGCGTTGGCGTCGAAGGCCAACACGAGGCCCGAGAAAATGAGGGCCGCAATGATCCCGTACTTCATCATGCTGAGTCTCCTGTCCATGTAAGGCTCGCGGGCGAGTGTTGCATCGCCTCCGACGCCGGCAGGTAGGAGAGCGACCCCGCGTCGGGTCGGACGAAACCCCATCAGGGCTGTCAGCCCTTGCGCAGCAAGCCCATGATCAGAGCCACGCCGGCGACGACCAGGAATACGAAGAACAGGATCTTTGCGATGGAAGCGGCGCCCGCCGCGATCCCGGTGAAGCCGAGCAGCGCCGCGATGAGCGCAATAATGAAGAATATGAGTGCGTATCGGAGCATGGGGCACGCTAGCGTCAGCGGACAACGTCACGGCATCGGCGGCGCTCGTAGTCCGGCGTAGGACCCGGCTGACAGAATTCACCAGCGCAGCGACAGGCAACTCAGTCCGCCGTCGAGCTTGCGGAACTCCGACATCTCGAGCGCGATGACTTCGTACCCGAGCGCCTCGATCGCAGCCTGCGTCTTCGGATAGCCCGCCGCGAAGAGGACGTGCTCGTTCACGCGGAGCGCGTTCGCGGCGTACTGCTCGCTCGCCGGTACTTCGATGAGCTCGTAGGCGTCGAGCGCCGGCACGCGCGGGACCCCCGAGGTCGCGAGCATTCGGCCTTCGCCGAGGTATGCGAGACCGGTCTTGAGGTGCAGGAGCTCGCGGGCATTGCGGATGTCGAGCACGGTTGCCGGGTAGCCGAGCTCGCCGAGGAGCCTCGTGAGCTCCTCGGCGCCCGCCTCATTGGTGCGCGCCGACAATCCGATCAGGAAATGGCCGTCCGCCTCGCAGACGTCGCCCGCATCGACGGTGCCGGGGGAGCGGATGCGCGGAATCTCGGGGAAGAGGCCCTTGAGCGCCGCCTCGATGACATCCACCTCGCCGCGCCGCGAGGGGGCGCCGGGCCGCGCGATGATCGCGCCGCGCTCGGTGAGGAGCGCCGTGTCTTCGACGAAGCAGCCGTCGGGATGCCGGGGATCGGCCGGCAGCACCGTGAGCGACAGGCCGCAAGCCGAAAGCGCCTCGCAGTAACGCTGGTGCTGTTCGAGCGCGAGTTCGGGGTCCGGCGCGCCGGCATCTGCCTGGCTGAGGCCATCCGCAAAGTTGTCGCCGGGGAGTCGCAGCAGTGCATGGGTGATCATTTTGGTGCCGGGTCGTAGATTCGTAGATTCGCATCAGACTAGACGAATCTACGAATCTACGACCCGGCACCAGGTCTTGCGATGCAAAAAGGTGCATCCGATTTTTCACGCCGGGCGTAGTATTTCGGCCAACGGCTCGGTCTATTGACTGACCGTTGGGATGTCTCAACGGATCGACTCACACATGAGGGGAATGACATGGCTATGAATCGTCGTGATTTCGGCAAGGTGATGATGGGTGTGGCGGGCGGCTTGGTCGCCGGCGCGCAGTTCGCGAATGTCGCGATCGCCGGTGAAGAAGCCGGCGGCGACAACCACGTCTGTAAAGGCCATAACGCGTGTAAAGGCAAGGGCGGCTGCAAGAGCGGCGACGGCGGCTGCGCCGGCAAGAACTCCTGCAAGGGCAAGGGCGGTTGCGCCACCAAGGCCAAGCACGAGTGCGCGGGCAAGAACGCGTGCAAGGGCCAGGGCGGCTGCAAGGGCGGCGACGGCGGCTGCGCCGGCAAGAACTCCTGCAAGGGCAAGGGCGGCTGCAGCGTGCCGGTCGATCCGGCGCACATGGGCGGTTGAAGGCCCGGCTGTCACCCGGGTCGGTCGACCCGGGTGGCGGCTTTCTGATGACTCCACTCCCCAATCGCTGGAAGCTGCCGGACCTTGGCCTCGGGGTCGGCTTGCGCACGCAGCATTTCCGGCACATCACCGAGCGCTGGCCGGCGATGGACTGGTTCGAGATCGTCTCCGAGAACTTCATCGACACCGAGGGCCGGCCGCTCCATTTCCTCGATCAGATCGCGGAGCGTTACCCGATCGTGATGCACGGCGTCTGCCTCTCGGTCGGCAGCACCGATCCGGTCGATTTCGAGTTCCTCGACAAGCTCAAGGCGCTTTCGAAGCGCGTGCGCGCGAAGTGGCTCGGCGACCACATCTGCTGGACCGGGGTCAACGGCCTCAATGGCCACGATCTCTACCCTGTGCCGTACACGGAAGAGGGCCTGCGGCACATGGTTTCGCGGGTGAAGATCATCCAGGACTATCTCGAGCAGCCGCTCGTGCTCGAGAATCCCTCGACCTATCTCAGCTTCGCGGCGTCTACGATGCCGGAAGAGGAGTTCATCGCGCGGCTCGCGGTCGAGGCGGACTGCGCTCTGCTGCTGGACGTGAACAACGTCTACGTCACCTGCCGGAACCACGATCTGGATCCGTTCGCCTATCTCGACGCGATTCCCTATGAACATGTCGTGCAGGTGCATCTCGCCGGCCACACGGACAACGGCACGCATTGCATCGATACCCACGACGGGCGCGTGATCGATGAGGTCTGGCGGCTCTATGCGCGGGTGCACGAACGCACCGGCGGGCGGGCGACGCTCCTCGAATGGGACGCGAACATCCCGAAATTCTCCGTGCTCCAGCAGGAAGTGAAGAAAGCGGCGCGATTCCGCAATGGCACCGCAAAGCAGGTCGCGGCATGAGGACCCAGGGCGCGGATCTGCAAACGCTCGAACGCTGGATGCAGGCGGTCTTGATGCACCCGGAAGGCGCGGACTCGGGCCTGCGCTCGCGGCCGGCGCGGCGGCTGGTCCCGCGCGCCGCCATGGCGCCCGAATCAGTGGTTTTACCGTCGAAGGCGCTCACTTCCGTCGAGCGCCTCGAGATCTACGCGCATATGTATTACGCACGCCTCATCGAGGTCATGGAGGCGGAATACCCGACCACGCGGCAGATCCTCGGGGCGCATGAATTCGCAGTGAGCTGCCGCAAATTCATCTCCCGGAACCCCTCGCGTGCGCGAACACTCAACCGGATGAGCGAGAAATTTCCGGCATTCCTGAGCCGCTACCTGCCGAAAGGTCACCGCAGCGGGCTTGCAGCCGATGTCGCGCGTATCGAGCGCGCCATGGAGGACGTTTTCGATGCGCCGCGAGCCGAGCCGATGACGGCGGCCCAATTCGCAGCGATCGGCGCGGATCAGTGGGAGCGGGTCCGGTTGACGGTCAGTCCGGCACTGCGCTTGCTGACGCTCCGCTATCCCGCGAACGACTACATGAACGCGGTGCGTGCCGGGAAGAAGCCGCGCATCCCCCGGCCGCGGCCGGGCTTTGCCATCGTCTACCGACGTGGTTACTCGGTCTTCCGTCGCGACCAGGAGCCGGAGCAATTCAAGTTGCTGCAGGCACTCGTTGCCGGGCGCGTGCTCGCGGCGGCCGTGCGTGCGAGCATCGGCGGCCGTTCCGGCAGCGCCGACCGCCTGGCCGCGAAGCTCGGCGCCTGGTTCCGTGAATGGGCCGCCGCCGGGATTTTCACGTCAGCCGGCAACCCGTAATCGACCTGTTACGATAGAACAACGAACTAGACGGGAAGGGGATGCCTATGAACATCCGAAGCCTTGCGAAAGGCCTCAGGTTCTGCGGTGAAACCACGGGCAAACGACAGACCTACTACGTGTTCGAGAGCGGCAGCGGGTACGTCGTCATGTCGATGTCGCGCAGCAAGCGGGCGAGCGGCTATTTCAATCTCGTGAGTCGCCAGGCGGTCGACCGCATCCGCAAAAATTACGCCGGCAAACAGGACGTGACGGCGAAACAACTCGCGACGCGATCCCGTGGCACCGGCGTCCGAGACGCGCTGCAGGCGCTCAACATTCTCTACGTGCTGGTCGCGACGGGCGCCGCGAAGCGCGACGATCGATACCAGGACACGCGGCTGCACTTCAACATCCTGCCGCGCTGACGCATAAAGGGGACGTTCCCCTTTAAAGGGGAACGTCCCCTTTAAAAAGAAAAGGCCCGCCTTGCGGCGGGCCTTTTGTTGGCCGCCCCGCGGACTTGGTTCAGGGCTTGTAACGCTTCCAGACATTGCGCGAAACGATCATCAACGCCGCGCCGGCCGCGAAGGTGCCCGCTGCGCTGAAGATGCTCGTCAGGTACTGGCCGAGTTCCGGAATGTTCATCAGCACGCCTGACAGCGAGGTCAGCACGAGTGCGGAGACCAGCACCCGGACATGGTCCTCGGCCGCCATGGCGACACCGGCCGCCAGGCCCAGCAGCACCAAGAGGAGTCCCGCATACGGGATCTCGACAAAGGCACCGACGATGGCTATGGCGATGGCCACCCAACCCACGATCTTGAATGGATTCACTATTTCATCCCCCCTGAGCTTGTTATGGACGCGGCCCTGCCAGCCAGGTACCGCTGGCCGGATCCTACGCTGGCCGGGGGCTGGCAGGCAAAAAGGGGGTCGGGGAGTCGTTTGTAACACATTGATAATAAAGCACTTCCGATTGCCGGTTACACAGCAAGAACCGGGTTGCGGGCCCGGTGACGACGGGCAATCCTGTGGACCATGAACTACCAGTTGCGCGGACTCGAACCCGCCCTGTTCGAGGATTTCTTCACCCTCGATGACGAGGCGCTCGCCGCGCGCGGCATGCGCTGGATGCGTTCGGATGCGCCGGTCGGGTTTCCCTGCCGCATCAGTCTCGAGGACACGCCGGTCGGCGAGCCGGTGCTGCTCCTTCCGTTCACCCACCAGGACGGCCGTTCGCCGTACCGCGCATCGGGCCCGATCTTCGTGCGCCGCGGCCGGAAGCAGGCCGCGCGACTCGTGAATGAACTGCCGTCGTATCTGACGCTGCGTCCGCTGTCGCTGCGGGCCTATGACGCGGCGGACGAAATGGTCGACGCGGACATCGTCGACGGCGCCGCCGCGGCGCCGCTCATCGAGCGCTTTCTCGCGCGCGCGGACGTGAGCTATCTGCACGTGCATTTCGCGCGCCGCGGCTGCTTCGCCTGCCGCGTCGATCGTCTCTAAAGGGGACGTTCCCCTTTAGAGGGGAACGTCCCCTTTGGGGCGGCGTCATCCGCCGGTAACCGCGTACACCTTAGAATGCGGCATGACGTCCCGCGTCAGCCGCCGAAGTTTCCTCGCGGGGTCCGCCTCGCTCGTCGCCGTGATCGGCGCGCTCCAGGCGCGCCGCGCAACGGCGACCCCGCGCTTATCCCGAAGCGTCACGGGGCCCTACGGGCCATTGCGGCCGGTCGCAGATCTCGAAACCGGCTTGCCGCTCATCCGGTTACCGGAAGGTTTCGAATACCGCACCTATTCCTGGGCCGGCGATCCGATGACAAACGGCGAGCCGACGCCGGAATTGCATGACGGCATGGGCGTGATCGCGGCGCGCGGCCGCGGCGCCAATCGTGAGGTCGTGCTCGTGCGCAATCACGAGCGCGCGATCGCGAGTCCGATCCTCGCGTCGGCGCGTTACGACACGTCGACGCCGACAGGAGAGGGATTCGCGCCCGCCGGCGGCACGACGACGCTCCGGTTTCGCGGCCGCCGCTGGGTCGGCGCCGAGCCGTCGCTCGGCGGCACGATCTACAACTGCGCGGGAGGAGTGACGCCCTGGGGCACATGGCTCAGCTGCGAAGAGACCGTGATCGATCTCAGCGCGAAAGGCGGGCGGCGCCATGGCTACGTGTTCGAAGTGCGCGAGAACGCAAAGGCGACGACGGGACGTCCGATCGTCGGCATGGGACGCATGGTGCACGAGGCCGTGGCCATCGATCCACGGACGCACATCGCCTACCTGACTGAAGATCAGCCGCGGCATTCGGGTCTCTATCGTTTCCTCCCGAAGGACTCCAAAGGCGGCGCCGGCAGCTACGAAGCCGGCGGTCGCCTTCAGGCGGCGCGAGTCGTCGGTCGCCTGAATGCGGATTTACGGACGCCGTCGGTCGGCGACCTGCATCGAATCGACTGGGTGGACATCGAGAATCCGGATGCGGAGCCGGGTGTCGCGCCGACCGCGATTTCCGCGACGCCGGTATCCGCAAGTGGTCCCTTCCTTCAGGCCTGGGCGCAGGGTGGAATGCGCCTGAGCCGTCTCGAGGGCATCTGCCATCACCGCGGCAAGTTCTATGTCGTCGATACCGAGGCGGGGGTGGATGCCGAGGGGCGTCCGGGCCATGGCGAGGGCGCGGTCTGGGAATTCGATCCCAGGGCGAAAACGCTGCGCGCGCTCTTTGTCGCCGGCAGCCAGCAGGTCGGCGACAACATCGACAACATCACCGTGAGTCCGCGCGGCGGCATCCTGCTCTGCGAGGACGGCGATTCGGTGACGGATACCTACGGCCCGGGCACGCGGCTGATCGGCATCAATGCGGATGGCGACTCCTATCCCTTTGCCAAGAACAACATCTCGATGGAGCTCGAGGATCTCGTCGGCGCAGGTAAGCGCGTCTTCCCCGGCGACTACCAGGCCGAGGAGTGGGCCGGCGCCTGCTTCGATCCGGACGGTGGCGTACTGTTCGTGAGCATCCAGAATCCCGGCATCACCTTCGCCATCTGGGGGCCCTGGGAGCGCGGCAACCTGTGACCTAGAGCGCCCGCCCGAATTGGCGCGCGACTCCTGCAAGTTCCAGCTCGGCCTGGAGTGCGTCACGCAAAGGCGCGAGATCATCCGCGAACTCGCGCCAGGCACCGACACTGCTTTGATAGATCGGCCGGCGCACTTGCGGCGCGCTGAATGTCCGGACGGCGAAGTCTGAGCGGTGAAACTCGAGATAGGCGTCGTTCCACCCGAGCCCGCAGTGCTCGAAGACACGGCGTGCTTCCAGGGCGGGCGACTCGACCAGCAGTTCGTACTCGATCGTGATGAATTCCTTCGCGAACAGTTCGACCCACCGGCTCATCAATCGGAGGTAACGGGCGTACACATAGGCGAGCAGTTCGACGTCGCAGGTGTGCGGCGATCGATCGCTGAACTGGTACTGCAATATCGAGAAGCACGTGTCCATCGGATCGCGTGCGACATGCACGATTCCAGCCTGCGGGAACAACGCCCGCAGCAGGCCGAGCACGTGGAAGTTGCCGGGCGTCTTGTCGGTCACATAGGGCGATCCCTTGCCGATCAGGCCCAGTTGCTTCGCGTACCTCCGCGCCATTGCAGTCAGCTCCGGCCGGGCGATGGATTCGAACTTGACCGGAAATGGACACCCGGTCTGGTGTTCGATTGCGCGGCGCAGGGGCCGTCGCATGTAGTCGAGCTCGCCGCCGGCCGCGACATCGGGATGCCCGGCCAGCAATCGCTCGAGCAACGTCGTGCCCGATCGCGGCATGCCCAGCACGAAGATCGGTGTGGGTTCGACGGCGTCGGCGCGCTCGATGCTCGCGAATGCGTCTTTCGTGAATGCCGACTCGAGGCGGTCGAAGATCGCTTCGTATTCGGCCCTGCCGTCCGGACAGGCCGCCCTTTGCGTCGAATTGGCCGCGAACAGGTGGTGAATGAAACGCTCCCGGCAGCCGGCACGCCGGCAGATCCGTGCGAGCGCATAGTGCAACCCGGCCAGTTCCCTTGGCCGAAGCTGTGCAGAACGGATCTGTTCCTCCATGCGCAGGGCAATCACGGAGTCGGGACCGACTTCGTCCGCCAGGGAAAGTCCTAGAAGAGCGCCGGCGCTGCCTGGCTCCCGCGTGAGCGCATGACGGAATGCCTCGGCGGCCCGTTCGCGATGATCCAGGGACAACCGGATTTCGCCGAGGATGATCCAGGCAGCCGGATCCCCCTGGTCCAGGTCGACCGCGCACTGCGCGGCATCGGCGGCTTCCTGAGGGCGGCCTAGTTCACGCAGCGCGCGGGCAAGATCCAGCCACAGCGCGGAAACACGCGGGTTCTTGTCAAGAACTCGTCGGACGATATGGTGTGCAACGTCGGGTTCCCCCGAGGCGAGCGCCAGGCGGCCGATCAAAGTCAGCGCGGCCGGGTCCCCGGGATTCGATTCCAGAATCCGTCTTGCGCGATCGGCGGCTTCGGCGTTGCGGCCTGTCGCGAACGCCTGATAGGCCCTGGCGGTCTCGCTGGCGACGTCCATGGTCAAAATCTACCAGGGCGCTCCAGAAAAAAGTGGCGGGCCAAAGGCCCGCCACTGATCCGCGAACGTGTGTGCTCAGAATGAGAAGTTCAGTCCGAGATACCAGGTCCGGCCGACCGGATTGTAGACATTGGCATCCGTGTCGGTTCCGGTCGAGTTGCCCGGCACGCCGCTCAGGATGATCGGCGCATCCTCGTCGAGTACGTTGTTGGCGCCGAGGTACAGCTTGGCGCCCCCGAGCATCGAGTCCTGCATTCCGCCGCCGGCGAAGTCGTAGGCGATCTGCAGATCGTGGACGTTGTAGGCGCCGACGTCGAAGCTGAACAGCGGGTCGCTCTGCAGTGGCTGCGAGTCGCCGATGTGGTTCCACTCCCAGGTGAAGTCCCAGGCGCCAAGGCCATAGAGGAGGGCCACCTGCCCCTTGTTTCTCGCAAACCCGGTGTCGCCCACGAACTCCTGTTCGGCGTCGAACTTCGTCTCCGTGAAGTCCATCAGATACGTGTAGTTCAGCCGCAGTCCCACCTGGCCGGGGACCGACGCGATCATGTCCGACATTTCCCAATTCCAGAGCATCGATACGTCGACACCCTCGGTCTCGAGCGTCCCCTCGTTGACGAAGGCCGTATTGACTTCCGTCAGCTCGCCGAGCTGGAACGCCGGCCCGTCGAGATCACGCGTCAGGAATCCGCAGAACTCGTTCGGGAATTCCGCCGGCGCGACGTTGAAGCAGGAGTTGAGGGCGATCTGGCGATCGACCGTGTCGATCAGGTTCTCGATTTCTATCGTGAAGTAGTCGACCGACAGCGTGAAGTCGCCGGCGTTGCCGAGGTTGCTGTTGAATACGGCGCCCACGGTGATGCTGTCCGATTCCTCTGCGTCGAGGTTCTCATTGCCCTGGCCGGTGAAGCCGCCGGTATTCTGTTGTTCAAACAGCGACAGCGTGAAGGCCCCGGTCGCGGCGATGCGATCCGCGATCGCCTGAATCGAACGGCAGTTCTCGGCGATGTTGCCGGTCGTCGCCGCGGTCACGTTGTTGCAGGGATCGGCCACCGTCGCGAAGTTCTCGCCGCCCGGCGCGAACAGCTCGCCGATGTTCGGCGCGCGCACCGCATGTGCGAACTGCGCGCGTAACCGCAACGACTCGATCGGCGCCCACGAGATGCGCCCGGCATAGGCGGACGTGGTATCGACGGTGGAGTAGTCGGAGTAGCGGTAGGCGCCGCCGATCGAAAGCTCATGTGCCCCCGTGACGCCGCTCAGCAGCGGCACCTCGAGCTCCACGAACGCCTCCTTGACGTCGTAGTCGCCGAAAGTCGGCGCCTCGGCATTGCCGGCGTTCAGGCCCGCCTGTGTGAGCACGTCGGGCACGTCTTCGGCCTTTTCGTTCCGATACTCGAAGCCCACTGCGAAGCTGAGCGGGCCGGCCGGCATGTCGAACATCGGGCCGCCGATTTCGGCGCCGAAGATCTGCTGCTCGGTGGACGCCTGACGCGACGTGGGTGCACGGACATAGTCTGCCGCCTCCGGCGAGATCGATCCCAGGCCGAACAGGTTGATCGGCACGCAGCCTTCGAGCCGCGCCGTCGGGTTGGCGCAGACCAGATTGCCGGCGCCATCGTCGATGACATCCAAGGCCTCGCGCATGCTCGCAACATTGATCTGACCGCCGCCCTGCTGGGCGTCATCCATGCGACCGAACGAGAAGTACGTCTGCCATTTGTAGTCTTCCGCCACGTCGCCCTCGAGGCCGACCAGGAAGCGGTAGGTATCACGGGTCGCTGTCGCCCCCCGCGCGCCGACCTCGGTCATGCGGCGGCGATACTGGATGACGTCGTCGCCTGCCGCGAGCGCCGCGTTCCGGATGGCCTGCGGCACGAACGGATTGTCGACGGAGATTCCGGCGATATTGAGGTCGCTTTCCGAGTGCGCGAACGGCTCAATCTCACTGTCGGTCCGGGTCTGCGCGAACGTCGCTTCGACGAACGCATTGACGCCACCGCCCATGTCGTAGTCGAACAGGCTCGAAACCAGGTAACGGTCGGTCGGCACCGTGTAGCGGCGGAATTGCTGGCGGTTGAAGCCGAACTGGTCGAAGTCAAACGGCACCACCGTCCCGGTCGCCCCAGTGCCTTCGGAGACCGTGAATGCCTCCCCGGTCGACGGAACGTTGAAGAATCCGTACTCCGAGAAACTCGAGAAAGCGGGCTCGAGCGCATTGCGGCAGGTGCCGGGCACGCCGGTTGCCGCGCACTCCGCGATGTCGTCCACAGCGGTATTGGGACGCTGGCGGGAGAGCAGGCCCTTCTGTTCGGTATAGGTGGCCGAAATGACTGCGTTGCCGCGGCCATCGGCGAAATCGCCGCCCGCGGTAAAGTTGAAGCGATTCTCGATTTCTCCGCCGGCATCCGCTTCGCCGTACTGATAACCGAAGTTGACGCCTTCAAAATCGTCCTTGAGGATCACGTTGATCACGCCCGCAAGCGCGTCGGAACCGTAGATGGCCGAAGCGCCGCCGGTAATGATCTCGACCCGCTGGATCAGCTCGGTCGGAATCGTGTTGAAGTCGACGGCCGCGGATCCGGCGAGACCGGAGACATAGCGGCGGCCGTTCACCAGCACCAGGGTGCGGTCCTCTTCGAGATTGCGCAGCTGCAGCGTGTTGACGCCAGAGCTGGTGGTCAGGAAGTTGGAGTTGGCCGACGAGAGCGCGGATACGCCGAAGCTCGGCACCGCGCGCAGGATGTCGGCGACGTTGATGAGGCCCGACTGGTTGATCACTTCGGCATCGATCGTCGTAACGGCCGTGGGAGCAGTCAGGTTGGCGCGCGGGATGCGCGATCCCGTCACCACGATCTCATCCAGGCTTTCATTTTCCACGTCCTGCGCAAGCGCAGGTGCCGCCGCACCGGCTGCCGCTACCGCGCTCATGACGAGCGCGCGACTCACCGCTGCTGCGATCCGATTGTTGCGTTTCATCGTTCCTCCGGCGAACGGCGGCGCCGTTCGGTTCGTTGAGAAGGCCAACCGACGGACCTCCGGGCGACCCGCATGTTGCTGACCTGCAACAACGACGGGCCAAGGGGGTCCCCTCAGGCGCCCAAACATACGGCCGCAAACATCAGAAAAACCGGCAATTGGCAAACGATTCCGGCCGTTTGCAAGTTTTGCGGAACGAACTGCTGTGTTGCCGCATCCTATGTTGCAGAATGCCAACGGCCATGGCAGAAGAGCTCAACATGGCAGAAAACGGCACGAACAGGGTTCGGGCACTGATCGTCGATGACGAGGAACTCGGTCGGCGCGTGCTGCGCACGCTTCTCTCGACCGACGACGATGTCGAGGTGATCGGTGAGGCGGCGACCGCCTCCGAAGCGCGCAGAAAAATCAGAGAACAGCAACCCGACCTCGTGTTCATGGACATCGAGATCCCGGGTGGCAGCGGCATCGAGCTGTTGCTGGAGATGGGCGAGCCGCTTCCCTACGTGATCTTCGTGACTGCGCACCCTGAATTCGCGCTGCCGGCGTTCGAATTGCAGGCGGTCGACTACCTCGTGAAGCCCGTGCAGCGCGAGCGTTTCGCCGGCAGCGTGCTTCGCGCCAAGCGGCGCATCGCGGAGAGCCGCGTCGCGGGACTCGCCATGCGGATCGCGGGCGCGGCGATCGGGATGAATGGCGACCATGCGGCCGGCGCCGCTGGCGCGTCGGACGAAGCAGGCACGACCGACCGCGCGCCAAAATATGCCAGTCAGATGACGATCCGGGTGCGCCGGCGCATGTTTTCCCTCGAGGTCAACGACATCTCCTGGATCCAGGGCGCCAGCCAGTACAGCCGTATACACACGAAAAGCGGCGAGTACCTGCTGTCGCGCACGCTGGCTTCGCTCGAATGCGAGCTCGATCCCAGGCGGTTCTTCCGCATCCACCGCTCCGCGATCGTGAACGCGGCGCATGTGCGCGAGGTGCGCTCGAGCGGCGACGGCCGCTATAACATCTATCTGCAGGGCGGGCTGGCACTGCCGATGGGTCGCGCGCGGCGGGAGATTCTCGAAAAACTCCTGAGCGGAATCGGCAGCAAGGACGGCTGAAAGTGTCGCGCGCCGATTCGTCAGTCATCGACGGGCTCGACGCCGGCCATCGGGTGCGACCCGAAGCGAGATCCTTGCGGGAGCCGGCTCGTCCGGCGGCCGGTACGGACGTCGAACGGCTGATCGGTGACCGGCCTACGCGCTGGCTGACCGTGGCCGGCGCCTGGCTTGCGGTTGCCTTCTCGACCGGATTCGGGCTTTACGTCAATTACCGGGCGCAGGGCCGCGACGGTTCCTTCGTCTCGTCGCTCATGGCGATGCTTCCGCATTATTTCTTCTGGGTGCTGGTGAGTCCGGCGCTCTACCGGTCATTGCACAAGACGATCGAGGGCATCAATCGGATGCTCTGGCTCGCGATCCTGGTCTTCTGGAGCCTCGTGGCGCTCGCGGGATCCACCGCGATGTCGTACTTCAGCTATGTCATTCGCCACGACCTCGACCCGACGCTCGGCAAGCTGATCAACCTCTATTTCCTGCCCCCGGCCGGGCCGGCGTACTGGGCGATGAATCTGAGCATCCTGTTGCTTGCGTTCGTCGCGTTCGCGGCGGTTCGGGGGCTCAGGCTCCGGGACCAGGCCCTGTGGAGCGCTGCGCAGACGGAACTTCGCGGAGCCAAACTCGAGGCGCAACTCGCAGACGCGCGGCTGCAGGCCCTGCAGGCGCAGATCAACCCGCACTTCCTGCTCAACAGCCTGAACGCCATCGCCGGGCTGGTGCAGATCGGGGAACGCGACCGGGCATTCGACGCGATCGCGATGCTCGGCGAACTCCTGCAGATGGCGCTGCGAAACGGCCGCGATCTCAGTGTCACGCTCGGCGACGAGATGGATTTTCTCAAGCGCTACCTGATGCTCTGCAAGCTGCGATTCGATTCACGCTTCCACTATTGCGTTTCCGTGCCGGAATCCCTTCGCGAGCGGCGGGTCCCGGCGCTCATCGTGCAGCCCCTGATCGAAAACGCGATTCGTCACGGAATGCAGCCGCCGCGGACGCTCAACGTGGACATCCGCGCCTACGAGCAGAACTCGACGATCGTGATCGAAGTCGAGGACGACGGCCGCGGCATCAGCGCCGATGCGGCCGCAGTACTGCCTGCCGGCCATGGCCTGGCGAATGTCCACGAACGGCTGCGGCTCTGTTTCGGCGACGCGGGCGACCTGCATCTGGAGGCGCGCCATCCGCAGGGCACGCGCGCCCGCATCGTCATCGGCGCCTGACCGCGCCGAAGCATCGCGGCCCGGCCCGCGATAGAATCGCGGCATGAAGAATCCCGCCGTCGACGCTTACATCGCGAAATCCGCCCCGTTCGCGCGGCCGATTCTCACGCACCTGCGCGCGTTGATGCACAAGGCGAGCCCGCAGATCCGGGAAACGCTGAAGTGGGGCGTGCCGCACTTCGACCACAAGGGCATCGTCGCGGGCATGGCGGCATTCAAGGCGCACGCGGCTTTCGGCTTCTGGAGCCAGCGGCTCCTGAAGGAAAGGCTGGGGAAGGACTCCGAAAAGCTGTTTCCCGAGAACGCCGAGTCGGGCATGGGCGGGCGGAAGTTCAGATCGCTTTCCGAGTTGCCGCCGGATGCGCTGCTGGTCCGCGCGATCAGGGCCGCGGTCGCGCTGAACGAAGAGGGCATCAGGCCAAAGCGGGACGTCAGGAAGAAGCCGCCGGTGAAGCCGCCGGCATATCTCGTGGCGGCATTCCGCAAGAACGCGAAGGCGAAGAAGACATTCGAGGGCCTGACACCGTCGCAGCAACGCGAGTACGTCGAGTGGCTGACGGAAGCGAAGCAGGAAGCGACGCGCGAGAAACGCCTGGCGACGACGATCGAATGGCTCGCTGAAGGCAAGCAGCGCTACTGGAAATACCAGAACTGCTGAGCCCATGACCCATCGCTTGCAGGAATCCGCGGACGCCGTCGTCCTGGCGCCCGCGACGCCGGCCTCGGCCAGCGTCATCTGGCTGCACGGCCTTGGCGCCGACGGCCACGACTTCGTGCCGATCGTGCCGGAATTGAAATTGCAGGCCCCGCTCGCCGTGCGTTTCATATTTCCGCACGCGCGCGTGCGGCCGGTGACGCTCAACATGGGCATGCGGATGCGTGCCTGGTACGACATCAAGACGCTGACCGCGGAGGGGCGCGCGGACGAGGAGGGCATCCGCGAGTCGGTTGCCGTGCTCGAGCAGCTCATCGCGGCGGAACGCGCCGCGGGCATCGCCTCGGAGCGCATCGTGATCGCGGGATTCTCCCAGGGCGCCGCGGTCGCGCTGCACTGCGCATTGCGCCACGCCGAGCGGCTTGGCGGAATTCTCGCGTTGTCCTGCTATCTGCCTCTGCAGGCCGTGCTTGCCGGCGAGCTCGCCGAGGCCAATCGGGCGACGCCGATCCTCATGTGCCACGGTCAGCAGGATCCGGTCCTGCCGCTCGCGCTCGGCGTCATGGCCTGCAACTGGCTCCGCGCCAGCGGCTACCGGGTCGAGTGGAAGGAATACCCGATGCAGCACCAGGTCTGCCTGCCGGAAATCCAGGACATTGCGTGCATGGCTGCGGGCCCGCCTCGGCGGCATTGGTGCCGGGTCGTAGATCCGTAGATTCTCGACTAATCATCCTTCACTTCGCGTGGGTAGCGAGACATCAATTGACGAATTGAACCCTCGGTGCGATTCAGATGGCGAGCAGTCTCGCTGATTGTGGCCACCCGACCAGAAACGGCTTCATGCGCCAACCACGCGCGCGCGACCGCAAGAACATGAGATTTGCTTGGCGAACCAAGTAATTCCATGGAAACACTGAATCGCCTCTCGCAGTCCGCAATCAACGTATCGAAAGACTTCCGTGATCGTGGGCGCCAATTGTAGCCGGCGACCCTGCTTGCAAATTCGTCGTCACCAAGAATCTGACTGTCGGTGTGGTTCGGTGTCAGATCACCGGTGCCCCAGCGGCAGTTCGGAGGTGTGCCCATGAACTCTTGATATTTATCGATGGCAGTCGTGTGATGCGTGGAGAAAATCCCGAAAGCGACACTTGTGGTTACCCACTTCCGATCCACAAGCCCAAGGTATGCCGAGTGGCTAGACCAGCGATATTCAATGGGATCGAGCACCAGTCCGGCGCGAACTGGGTTGAAATGTATGTAGCGAATGAGTGTCAGGAGATAGTTGTCAGCGTCAACTAGGGTGCAGTGATAGCGCCGTTCGAAAAGATGGCCGCTCGTAGCAATGTGCTTTTGCACGGTTCGGGCGTAGCGACTTGCGATACGCAAGACTGCTCGCCCCAACGGAACATCTGAGACTTGCATCAACAGGTGAATGTGATTGGTCATCCAACAGTACGCGTGCACCAGCGTCCCGACAGCAGAATTGACATCTTCGACGATCGAGTCGAGCAGACCATAATGAGCGTCGCAGAAAAAAATCGGCTGACGGTGATTGCCTCTCAATGTGACGTGGTAGAAACCACCCGGCACATGTAGTCGCAATTGACGAGCCATTGCAGATGCCCGAGTGGCCAGCATTTCGAGGGGCTAAACTACGAGATAGCGCCCGCGGATGCCTCGCGAATATTCATCCGAAAACTAGAAAATGTACGAATCTACGACCCGGCACCGACGACGGGCTAAACTACGAATCTACGACCCGGCACCAGTTAGGGGAGGCTTGCCATGGGATGGGTAGTTCTGGGCATCATCGTCCTGCTCGCGATATTCGCGATCGGTCTCTACAACGGCCTGGTCACCGCGCGGAACGCCTATAAGAATGCGTTCGCGCAGATCGACGTCCAGCTCACGCGCCGCCACGACCTGATCCCGAACCTGGTCGAAGTCGCCAAGGGCTATCTCGCGCACGAGCGCAACACGCTCGAGGCCGTGATCACCGCGCGCAACGCCGCGGTCTCCGGCCTCAAGGCCGCAGCCGCGAATCCGGGCGACCCGGCGGCGGTGCAGCAGCTCGCCGGCGCCGAAAACGCGCTGACCGGCGCACTCGGCCGCCTGTTCGCGCTCGCGGAAGCCTATCCGGACCTCAAGGCGAATCAGAACATGATGCAGTTGTCCGAAGAGCTGACGACGACCGAGAACAAGGTTGCGTTCGCGCGCCAGTCGTACAACGACTCGGTGATGGGCTACAACAACCGCCGTGAAGTCTTCCCGTCGAGCATCATTGCCGGGATGTTCAACTTCCTGGCGGCGCAGCTGCTCGAGATCGAATCGCCGCAGAAGCGCGAAGTGCCGAAGGTCGCCTTCACCTGATCCAAGCCGCGCGGGGCTGAGCCGTCATGGATTTTTTCGCGCGACAGGCCGCGACGCGGCGGCTGTCGCGCTGGATGGTATTCCTCTTCATCCTCGCGGTCGTCGCGATCGTGATCGCGATCGATCTCGTCGTAGTCATCGCGGTCGCGATCCTGACTGTCGAGGACGGCGGCCTGCTCGCGCAGCAGGACATGTCGCTCGCGCACTATCCCGCGGTGGTCGCCGTGACTTCGATCGCCGTGCTCGGCACGATCGGCGTCTCGAGCCTCGTTCGCACGGTTTCGCTTTCGGCCGGGGGCAGCAAGGTCGCAGAGCAGCTGGGTGGCACGCGAGTCACCGCGGACACGACCGATCCGCTCCGGCGTCGTCTCCTGAACGTCGTCGAGGAGATGGCGATCGCCTCCGGCGTGCCGGTGCCGCAGGTCTATGTCCTCGAGCGCGAAGCCGGCATCAACGCTTTCGCCGCGGGTCACAATACGGCGAACGCCGCCGTCACCGTCACGCGCGGCGCCCTCGTCAACCTCAATCGCGACGAGCTGCAGGGCGTGATCGCGCACGAATTCAGCCACGTGCTGAACGGCGACATGCGGCTCAGCACGCGCCTCATCGGGCTCCTGTTCGGCCTGACGGTCATCGCGATGATCGCGCGGCTGGTTCTCCGGCACGGACCGCGCAGCGGCGGCAAGAAGGGCGGTGCCGCGATCGCGGTAATCTACCTCGCGGCGCTCGTCGTGCTGCTGCTCGGCTGGATCGGGCTCTTCTTCGGCCGCCTGATCCAGGCCGCGGTTTCGCGCAATCGCGAATCCCTCGCCGACGCCTCGGCCGTGCAGTTCACGCGCGACCCGCAGGGGCTGCGCGGCGCGCTCGTCAAGATCGGCGCGCTCGGCATCGGATCGCGTTTCTCCGACGCCGATGCGGAAGAGGTTGCGCATCTGCTGTTCGCCGAAGGCATCCAGCGCGCGTTCGCCACGCACCCGCCGCTTCTCGAGCGCATCCGCGAAATCGACCCGAGTTTCCAGCCGTCGGAGTTCGAACGCGCCCGGCGACGGATGAACGAGGAACGATCGAGCGCCGAGGAGGACGCCGCTCGAACGACGCCAAATGCGGCCACGCGCCTGGGCGGGTTGCTCGAAGGGGCGGTCGTGCTGGCGCCGGCGGCGGTCGCGGCCCTCGTGGCGAATCCGGGCACCGAGCACGTTCTGAAGGCCCAGGACATGCTGGAATCGCTGCCGGCGTCATTCCAGCGTGCGGCGCGTGATCCGGATCAGGCAAAGGCGCTCTTTCTTGCGCTTGCGCTCGACGTGTCTGCCGATGCGCGCGGGCGCCAGCTCGCGTTCATTCAAAATCAATTTGGCGGCGAATTTCACGAACTCGTCCAGGCAATGCTCGCCCAGGTCGACAGCCTGGCGCCGGTGCAGCGCATGCCGGCCCTGCTTCAGGTGTTCGCGTCCTTGAACCAGCTCGCGCGTGCGGAGCGGGTCGACCTGTTGAAATGCCTGAATGGCCTGCTCGCGCGCGAGAACCGCGCATCGGTCTTCGCCTATGCGCTTCGCAAGCTCGCGCAGGTGCAGCTCCAGGATGCGCTCGATCCGCGGCGGCGAGCGGCCGGCTACCTGAGCGCCCAGGGCGCGCGCGACGAGCTGCAGGTCCTCTTCTCCGCGCTTTCGATGCACGGCAGCGAGGACGAGCAGGAAGCGCGGCGAGCGTATGAAGCGGGGATCAACGAACTGCTGCCGGGCATTCATCCGCCTTTCGTGCGGCTCGGGCATTGGCCACCGCGGCTCGACGGGGCGCTGACCCGGCTCGACCGCCTTCAGCCGGCGGCGAAAGGGCAGCTCGTCAAGGCGCTCGTGCGCACGATCTCGCACGATCTGCGGATGACGGTCGCGGAGTCGGAATTGCTGCGCGTGATCTGCGCCGTGCTGCACTGCCCGCTGCCGCCGCTCTACGCAGCGGCGCAATAACGGGGACGTTCCCCTTTAAAGGGGAACGTCCCCTTTGGAGTCACTGACGGTCGAAGGTGCGACTCCACATTTCCTTCCAGTCGTCGCCTTCCTTGAATCGCGAGACGATCTGGTACTGCGCCTCGCCTGGCCGCGTCATCTCGCTCGAAAAAACGTACGGGACGCCATCCGGGCCGACATAGCGGTCGTCGAGGAAATGCAGCCTGCCGTCCGGCGCCAGTTCGAAGTAACCGTCGCTCAGTCCGCCGAGCGAGTTCCAGTAGCGGTATTCGACCCGCTTGCGCTCGCCGTTGTACGCGTAGATCGTCTCGCCGAGGTAATCCGGCTTATCGCTCTTTACGACATGGCGGTCGCGAAGCTGTTGGCCGCCGTGCATCCATTCATAGCAATGCGTGTCGACCTCGCGGCCGTCGTCGATTCGCGTGACCCAGCAGTGACCGGCGAGGAAGGCCAGCGGCGCGAGCGGGGACTCGACGGGAACGTCCGCGGCGGTGACCGCGACAGGCACCAGCAGGAGGAGGGCGGCAACGGTTTTCATCGTGCACCTCAATGCCAGAGGCCGAGAATCAAGCCGAAGAGCGTGAACTGCACTGTGTGATAGCCGCCGTTCACGAGAAATAGCGTGAACGACTTGTTCTCGAACAGGTAGTTGATGCCGAAGCTGGCCGCGACCCAGCACAGTCCCGCTGCGAAGCCCGCGGCGGTCGCGAAGCCGACTTCCGGCTTCGGGCCGATGAACATCGCAAACACGGCGGCCGCGATCAGAGAGAGCACGAAAGCCCCGCCGTAGATCTTGCCGGGGTGCCCGCCCTTCTGAAGCTGGTCGTCCGTCAGTCCTTGGGCGCGCTGCCAGGCCTTGAAGAACATCGCCGGCGAGTACCAGAGCCCGCCGAGCGCGAATGTCGAAATTGCCGCGGCCAGCACGGCGAGCCAGTTGATCTCAGGCATGTGTTTTCCCCTTCTTTCGTCGTTGTGGCCTGGGGCGCGCCGGCATCTTCGCCGGCCGCAACAGGCGGTTGAAATGCGCTTTGAGCTGGTCGATGGCGCGGTCGAAATAGCCGATGTCGCGATAGCTCCGTGCGAGCATCACGCCGCCTTCCATGGTCGTCAGCACGAATTCCGAAAGCGCGCGCCGGTCGACGTCGCCCGGCACGCGGTCGCCGGCGGCCTTGAGGCAATCCTCGATCGCGGCCGTCCAGTTCGTGAAATTCTTCGCCAGCCGCTCGCGGACCGGCGGATCGGGTTCGTGCAGTTCGAGCGCGAGGCTTCCGATCGGGCAGCCGTAGGTGCATTCGGTCTGGACGAGCGCCTCGCGATACGCATCCATCAATTTCCAGATCTTTTCGATCGGATCGGAGACGCCGCGCCAGGCGGGTTCGAGCAGCATCTGGTGAATGCCGCCGACATACGTGTCGAGCACGGCGATCAGCAGATCCTGCTTTCCCGGGAAGTAGTGGTAGAGGCTGCCGCTGTTGACGCCGGCGCGTCCCAGGATGTCGGCGATGGAGGTCGAGCCGTACCCCTTCTCCCAGAAGAGGTGCATGGCCGCCTCGAGGATGCGCCAGCGGGTGTCGACGGGCCCTTGATTGATCATTCAACCAAGTCTGTTACACTTCCCTTCCGGGCGCAAGGCCGCCGCAGGCCGGCGGCTATACTGCGCCGCGTGCACAGGTTCAACGAGTTCTTCTACCGGCTGCGCTGGGGCAGGCTGGAGGAGCGGCGCCGGCGCGGCCTGATCCGGTTGCACAAACACCTCTCGCGCACGCCGTTCGCGGACAAGTACTGGATGGTCATGGGCCTGCTGCTCGGCTGCATGCGGGACGGCGCGCCGATCGCCTGGGACCGCGACTCCGATTTCGGATTCATGGATCGGGACCTGCCGCTCTTCCTTTCCGCGATGAGAAAACTCCGCGGCGTGGGTTACAACCTGCGCCCGCCCCAGGTGAACAACGACGGGCGCACGACGATGTGGACCTTGAAGTACGAGGCGGTCAAATACGATTTCTTCCTGTTCGACCGCCACGGCGCGAACATCCGCTGGTATTTCCATCAACGCAAGCCGCGGATGGAACTGATCAATGAAATACCCGCGCACGGGCTCATCCCATTCGAGCTGTACGGACGCCGCTGGCTGATCCCGAACGTGTCCGACGACGTGCTGACGCGGATCTACGGCGACTGGCGCAAGCCCAATCCCGACTATGTCTATTGGCGCGACTGCCGCGCGATCGTCGAGCGCTACCCGTGGACCGGCGAGAGACGGCCGCCGGATTGAGCCTCCGCGACAACATCGCCGAATCCCTGGTCCGCATCGCGGCGACCGGACTCGTGCCTGCGCGCTGGCTGCTGAAACCGCCGGAACCGGCGGGCATCGCGGCGCGCAGCGGCGTGCTCAAGATCGAGATCGTGTGCCACTGCTGGCAGTACGCGCATCTCCTCGCGTATCAATTGAGCTCTCTCGTGAACTTCCCGCCGACGCGAGCGCGGGTGCGGATGACGGTTTTTCATACGCTCGAGGACACGCGCACCCGGGCGATGCTCGAATTCTTCGGCCGTATCGAGGCCCCGAATGTCCGCTGGAACTGGCAGTCACTCTCGCCGCCCGAACTTTTCCGGCGCGCGATCGGCCGGAATCGCGTCGCGCGCACGAGCCATGCAGACTGGATCTGGTTCACCGACTGCGACATCGTCTTTCACCGCGACTGCCTCGACACGCTCGCGCGTGAACTCCAGGGCAGGCAGGATCTCCTGACCTACCCGAAGTTCGAGCGCATCACGCCGATGCTCGAGGAGACCGATCCGGTGCTCGCCGCCGAGCGCGATCGCCCGCGAGTCGTCGACATCGACACGAGCCAGTTCACGCTCGCGGCGAATCCGCCGAAAGCCAAGGGCGCCTACCACATCGTGCACGGCGACGTCGCGCGCCGATGCGGCTACTGCGAGCAGATTCCGGTGTACCAGCGGCCGGCGCCGCGCTGGGCGAAAACCTACGAGGACAGCGCCTTCCGCTGGCTGCTTGGCACGGACGGCGTCGGGCTCGAAGTGCCGGGCGTGCATCGCATCCGGCATGTTCACAAGGGCCGCTACGGCGGCAGCAGGACGGCGGCGCTCGTGCGTGGCAACATCCGCAGGGCCAGGGAGAACCTGCAGCGGCCATGACCAGGCGTGACAGCATTACCTACACGATTGCCGAGGCGGGCGCCGCGCTCATGAAGTCGGGTGGCGAGTTCACGACGCTCTTCCGCCAGGGCACGCTCGAGATCGAGATCTATCGTCCTGTCGGTGTCGACCGACAAATGCCCCACAAGAAGGATGAACTTTACGTAGTCATCAATGGCAGCGGCGCCTTCGTGCACGGCGCGGAACGTACACTGTTCCACGAAGGCGACGTGCTTTTCGTGAGGGCCGGCGTCGAACATCGTTTTGTCGAATTCAGCGCCGATTTTGCGACGTGGGTATTCTTCTACGGCCCGGAAGGCGGCGAATAGCACGGGACCGTGTTAGCTTGCCGTCACTATGACTGGACCGGAGGTGTCCGATGCACATTGAACGTTTTCGTCGCGCCTGTGTTGCGCTCGTGAGCCTGAGCTTGCTGTCGCTCGGCATGCAGGCCCCGGCCGCGGCCGGCGTTGTCGGCACGACCGAGGCCATCGCGGCCGGCCGGTCCGAAGGCGCGCGTGCCACGGTCGATGCGGCACTGGCCCGCGACGACGTGCGCGCCAGGCTTGCGGAGCTCGGCGTCGATGCCGCGGCCGTCGAAGGCCGTCTTGCGGCGCTCTCGGACAGCGAGATCCAGACGCTTGCCGACCGCATCGACGAAGCGCCTGCCGGCGGCGATGCGCTTGCCGTGATCGGCGCGGTGTTCCTGGTGCTGCTCATCCTCGAGCTCACGGGCGTCATCGACATCTTCAAGAAGACGTGAGACCGGGCCCGGCGGCGGTCGCGGCGCTTGCGGTCGCGCTGACCGGTTGCGCTGCCTCGCCGCCGCTGTCGGACGGCCTTACGCGCGATGCGCCGCGCTCGATCGAGTTGAGCGCGACGCCGTTCTTTCCGCAGGAAGACTACCAGTGCGGGCCGGCCGCGCTCGCGACCCTGCTGCGCGCGAGCGGCCTCGACGTCACGCCCGAAACGCTCGCGCCCGAGGTTTTCGTCCCCGGTCTTCGCGGCAGCCTGCAGATCGAGTTGATCGGCGCAACGCGCCGTCACGGGCGGCTGCCGTATGTGCTTGCCACCACGGCCGATGAAATGATCGCGGAGCTCGACGCCGGCCGGCCAGTGCTCCTGCTCCAGAATCTCGGAGCCGAGCGGCTGCCGCTCTGGCATTACGCGGTTCTGATCGGCTACGACGCGGACCGCAACGTGGCGCTCCTGCGCTCCGGCCGCACGAAACGCCAGGAAGTTCGCTGGCAGCGATTCGCAAAGACCTGGCATCGCGGCGGGCGCTTCGCCTTTACGACGCTCGTCCCGGGCGAAATTCCGCGGCATGCGAAGGTGTCGCGGTATGTCGAAGCCGCGGCGGGACTCGAAGCAGCCGGGCAAAGTCCGGCGGCCGCGGCCGCCTATGACGCCGCGATTGCACGCTGGCCGGACGACCCTCTTGCCTGGCTGGGGCGCGGCAACGTTGCGTATGCCAACGGCGAGAGCAATGGCGCGGCGAACGCCTATCTGCGCGCCATCCAGCTCGCGCCCGCGGATCCCGCGGCCCGGAATAACCTGGCCCAGCTGCTTGCGGATTCCGGTTGCCGGGACGAGGCGCGACGGCAGGTCGAGCGCGCCGCAGGTCTCGCCGCGGGCACGGCACTCGCATCCGACGTGGCCGCGACTCGTGCGACGATTGAATCCATGAGCACTACGTCTGCCGGCTGTCCGCTCGGGGACCGCGCCTGGCCTGACTGACCAGTCGCCGGATCAGATCTTCGGCGGGACGTTCGCGTTCAGCCGGAACAGGTTCATCGGATCGTATTTCGCCTTGAGCGCGACGAGGCGCTCGAAGTTGGCGCCATAGTTCTTGCGATAGCCTGCCGTCGTCTGGTCCGCGTCGGTCAGGTTCGTGTAGAAACCGCGCGCGAGCGGCTCGATCTCGCGCCAGGCGGCACGGACTTTCGCAAGTCTCGCGTCCGATCCCTCCGCTTGATCCCAGACGGAGACGAGGCCCATCCAGTACATCGCGTCGCGATTCGGAAACGCGGTCGCGTCGGGCTCGACACGGTGGTAGGCACCGTCGCAGGGATCGAAGAACAGGATGAAGAGCCCCGGATCGCGCTGGAACACGTCGAGCACCAGGTCGATGCCGTTGTCGGTCATTTCGCGCAGGAATCCGTTGTTCGCGTAGTAGTTCTTGCCGAATGCCAGCGACTCGTCCGAATACGTCTGCATGTCGACGTAGCGGACGGGGGCGATGTCGTCAAACACGGGCTTGCCGAATGCGCGAATCGGCTTCAGCCGGGCCTCGCCTTCGGCGTGTTCTCCGGACCAGCAGACTTCCATGGCGACGGCTGGCGCTCCTTTCTCCCAGACCAATGCACACTCGACAAACAGCTCCTCGGGCAGCGTCGGCTGGATGTCGCGGTAATAGCGCATGACGTCGCGCGCCTGCGCTATCGGCCAGCCCAGGTAGCCGCCGAGGATCATGGGGTTCATCCGGTGCAGGCGATACTCGATGGAGGTCACGACGCCGAAGTTTCCGCCGCCGCCGCGCAAGCCCCAGAACAGATCGGCATTTTCGTCGCCGCTCGCCCGGAGGTAATGACCGTCGGCGGTGACGACATCGAAACTGATCGCGTTGTCGCAGGAAAGGCCGAAGCGGCGCCCGAGCCTTCCGAATCCTCCACCGAGCGTGAGCCCGGCCGCGCCGGTGTGCGACACGATGCCGGCGGTCGTCGCGAGCCCGAAGGCGGCGCTTTCATGGTCGAGCTGCCCGAGCAGGGAACCCGCTTCGACATACGCACGGCTCGTTTCCGGATCGACGCGCACGCCTTGCATCGACTGCAGGTCGATGATGAGTCCGCCGTCGCAGGTCGATTTGCCGGACAGGCTGTGGCCGCCGGCACGCACCGCGGTCAGCAGCTTGTGCTCGCGCGCAAAATCGACTGCCCGCCGCACGTCCGCCGTGCCCGTGCAGGCGGCGATCAATGCGGGCTTCCGGTCGAACATCGCATTCCAGACGCGGCGGCGGGTTTCGTAATCCGCGTTCCCCGGCAGCAGGACATCGCCGCGCAGGCTCGCGGCGAATGCCTCGACCGATGAACCGGGCAGCGTGAGATCGGCGCCGTCGAGTGATTTCGCGGCGACATCGCCCACATTCTTGAGAATCGCCGACCAGCCCTTGATCGGCCAGGCAGCGCTGAGTGCAAGACCCGCGCCGACGAACTCGCGTCGTTTCATGAGGACTACCCTCCGGGATGAACTTTACTCCCGGCGTTGCGCCAGCGCACAACCGTGCGGATGACGAAACCAATGGCCACGACGATCAGGACGTCGCGCACAGCTTGCCAGGACTGCGTTGCGATGAGAGCCACGCAAGCGGCGAGGGCGAGTACCGAGATCACGACCCCGCAGGGCACCGGCACGGGGGCGCGCCCCTCCCGGCGGCGCAATACGATCAGTGCGGCCGCGGTCGAGCCATACACAAGCATGCGGGCGATCACGAAGATCGCCAGCAAGTACTTGAATGCACCGGTGATCGACAGGATCCAGGAAAGCACGGCGTACACGATGATCGAGACGTGAGGCGTACGGAAGGCGCGGTGCACGGCCGCAATCGGTCGCGGCAGGTCGCCCGCTTCGCCGAGCGCGAAGATATTGCGCGGGGAGACGAGCATCTGCACGGCAAGCCCGCCGGCAGTCGAGACCACCGCGGCGATCGCCATCAGCGTTGCCCCCACGGGCCCGACGAAGTGCTTTGCGACGTCGGTGAGCGGGAGCTTCGATGCCGCGGTGTCCGGCAGGATGCCGAAGCAGGCGAGCATGAGGAGAAAGTACAGGAGGCAGGAGATCGCGAGGCCGCCCAGGATGCTGACGGCAAGGTCGCGGCGAGGATTGCGCATCTCGCCTGACACGATCGCGGCGACGTCGAAACCGACGCAGGCGAAGAGGGCGAGGTTCATCGCGTCCAGTAGCCCATCGGGCTCGCGCGGCTCGGTCGCAGGGATGTCGTTCCAGCCTGCGTACCACAACCCCGCGATCGCAATCAGGCCGAGCGGCACCATTTTCGCGATCGTGAGCAGATTGCCGGTCCAGGCGCCCCGCGTAACCCCGCGGACGTTGATCGCTGCCAGGACGATCGTGAACGCGGTGATCGCGGCGGCGCGCGGCAAGGGTGGCGCAAGCGCGGGCCATACTTCGGCTGCGTAGTCGAGCATCACCTGCGCGATCAGCGCGTAGGAAGCAATCCGCGAGACCGAGAACAGCCAGCCGACGGTGAAGCCCGTGCCCGGCCCAAAAACCCGCTGCGCGTACACTTGTGGGCCGCCAGTGACGTCATAGCGGCTGGAGACCTCAGCGAGCGACAGCGCGAGGAAGCCGACGACGACGAATGCGACAAAGATGACGGCGAGGCTGTAACGGCCCGCATCGATTGCGAGGCCGGCCGGCATTGCGAATACGCCGGCGCCGACGATTGAATTGACGCAGAGTGCGACGACGTCGAATCGCCCGAGCCCCCGAAGAAGCCCGGGCGATTCGACCGGTCCGCCTGAACTCAATCTGCGGTTGCCGCAGTGTTAGGGCTTCGCGGCCTCGACGTTGTCTCCACCCGCATCCGAGGTGACGCGCCACTGGCCGTCGACCTTGGCCCAGGTCGTGGCAAATGATCCCTGGTGCGCAGGCTTTTTGCCCTCGCCGTCCGGATCCACCGTGAAGCTGCCGAATTCAACGGCAAGGTCGCCGGAATCGGCGACCTGGACCTTGTCCGAGGTCCAGCTGACGACCGCATCAGGCGTCTTCTTGATTTGCGCTTCCATGGCGGCCTGAATCTGGGCCGGTCCCCGGTGAGCTTTGTCTTCGGAGATCAGGATCCCATCGGGCGCGAAGATCCCGTTGGCGATCGAGGCGGCGTCCTTCGAATTGGCAAAGTTCATCCACTCGCCAGAGCGATTGCGAACCGCCTGTTCTTCGGCGGCGAGGTCGACGACGGGCGCCGCGGCCTTCGGCTCTTCCTTCGGCTCTTCCTGCTTCTTGGCGCAACCGGCCAGCAGGACTGTTGCCGCGAGCGCGGCTGTCACTATCGTGCGTGTTTTCATCAGGTCTCCCCAGTTCGTTGTTGGACGGGTAGTATACGCGCCACTCCGACGCTGAAGAACCAGAAGAAAGACATTCAGAGTGGTCTTCAACTCGCTCACTTTCCTGGTGTTTTTCGCGGTGCTATTGGTTCTGCATCGCCTGCCTTTCTCGTGGACCACGAAGAAAGTCAACCTGCTAATCGCGAGCTATGTCTTCTACGCGGCCTGGAATCCGCCCTTCATCCTGCTGCTCTGGGCCTCGACGATCGTCGACTGGTTCATCGCGCGCGGGATTTACGCGGCACGGGACAAGAGCCGCGCGACGCGCCGCTCGTGGCTCGTGATTTCGGTCGCGGTCAACATCGGTTTCATCGGCTTCTTCAAGTACGGCGAGTTCCTGTTGCAGAACTGGCAGGCGCTGATGGCCTCGTTCGGCATCACCTGGGTCGCGCCCGAATGGGACATCGTGCTGCCGGTCGGCATCTCCTTCTATACGTTCGTGACGCTCTCATACACGCTCGACGTGTATCTCGGGCGCCTGAAGCCGATCCGGTCGTTCCTCGATTACGCGCTCTTCGTCACGTACTTCCCGCACCTGGTCGCGGGCCCGATCGTACGGCCGACCCAGCTCGTACCGCAGTTCGCGACGCCGCGACAGGCGACGCGCGACCAGATGCTATGGGGACTTGGCCTGATGGTGCTCGGCCTGTTCGAGAAAGTCGTCGTCGCCGATGCCGGGCTCGCGAACGTCTCCGATCGTGTCTTCGGGGCGACGGATCCGGTCGGATTCGCGGACGCCTGGCTCGGCACGCTTGCGTTTTCCGGTCAGATCTTCTGCGACTTTGCGGGTTATTCGACGATTGCGGTCGGGGTTTCGCTATGTCTCGGTTTCGCATTGCCAGACAACTTCCGGATGCCTTACGCGGCAATCGGTTTCTCCGATTTCTGGCGGCGCTGGCATATCTCGCTGTCTACGTGGCTTCGCGATTACCTCTACATCCCGCTCGGCGGGAATCGCGGCAGCGAAGCCCGTACCTACGTCAACCTGATGCTGACGATGCTGCTCGGCGGGCTCTGGCACGGCGCGAACTGGACCTTCGTCGTCTGGGGCGGATTGCACGGGCTCTATCTTGCTGCCGAGCGCTGGATCCGCAAGCAGACCGGCGTCGTCGGCGATCCCGTCGGAACCTGGAATCGCCTCGCTCTCGCACTGGTCACCTACTTTCTGATCAATATCACCTGGGTGTTTTTCCGGGCCCATGATTTCGGGGCGGCCGCGCGAATTCTGGCCGGCATGTTCGGCTTCGCCGAAGGGGCGAAAGCCGTATTGCCGACGATCTACATGATCAAGACCGGCCTGATCGTCGCCGGCATCGTCACAGTGCAATGGCTGATGCGAAATCGCGAACTCGAGGATGTCGTTTCGCGGACGCGGTGGTGGGTGACCGGACTGGTGACTGCAGCGATGCTGTTTGCGGTCATCATCGCGCAGGGCTCCGGCGAAGCCTTCATCTATTTCCAGTTCTGAGCGGCAGGCATGGCGCATCACGAACAGGACGACATGACGGTGCGGCAGACCCCGGCGGGGCGCTGGAGCGCCATTGGGTTGCTTGTGCTCATGCTGGTTGTCGGAGCGACTGCGGCATGGGAATGGCGCATGCGCGAGCTCGGGCTCATCGCAGGCGACCTCGATGACAGCAAGGCCAATTGGGCAGTCGAGCGGCGAAGGATCGATTCGGGCGATCACCAGGGAGTGGCTATCCTGGGATCGTCACGCATCCTGTTCGACACTGATCTCGAAGTCTGGGAAGAAATGACTGGCCGCCGCCCGGTGCAGCTGGCGCTTGCTGGCATGAGCGGCCTGCCTTTTCTTGAAGATTTCGCGGACAACACGAAGTTCGACGGACTGGTGGTCATCGACCTCACCGAGTCGTTCTTCCGGAAGAGCGGACGCGTGAACCCCGAATTCGCGGGCGTGCTCGACTACTGGAAAGAGCAGAGCCCGGCGGAACGCTTCGGACACAAGTTAGGACAATTCCTTTCCCGCCACCTGGCGTTCCTCGATGATCAGTACACGCTCGCGAAATTTATCGAGCAAGTTGAAATTCCGGATCGTGAAGGCATCATCGGCCCGTATCTGAATGCGTGGAAATTGTCGGAAACCTACGACGACCGGCAGACTTTCCTGTGGCGCGAAATAGAGGTCAATGACCGGCTGCGCAGCCACGCCATACGGGTCTGGTTCGCCCGGAAACTCCCACCGCCGGATGATGAAGAGGTGGCCGGAGTTGTTGCCCGGGCGCGTGCGGCGACCGAGAAAATTCGAATGCGTGGCGGCGAAGTCGTGTTCGTGCGCGCGCCCTCCCGCGACGCCTACTACGAGCGGGAACTGCGCAATATGCCGCGTGAAAGGACCTGGGACCGGCTTTTACGGGAGACAGGTGCCTTCGGCATCCACTTCGATGATTATCCGGAAATGCAGGGCCTGGAACTGCCGGAACAGTCGCATCTCACGCGCGAGTCGGCGACGCGCTTCACGCGCGCCTATGTCGGCGTCCTGCGTGAGCGGTACGTCGATCTGCTGTCGCTCGCGGAGTCTGGGCCAGACGCGTGAAGCACGAACAGGACGAAGTAACGGTCAGGCAGATCCCGGCGGCGCGCTTCGTCGCAATCGGCTGCCTCGTACTCGTGCTTGTGATTGCGGCGACGGTCGCCTGGGAATGGCGTATGCGTTCGCTCGGTCTGCGCGCCGGCGACCTGGACGACAGCAAATGGCATTGGGCCGTCGAGAGGCGGAAGCTCGAAAACGGTGACCACGACGGCGTCGTCATGGTCGGCTCCTCGCGCATTTTGTTCGACACGGATCTCGATGTCTGGGAGGAGATGACCGGTCGCCGCCCGCTCCAGCTTGCACTGGTGGGCACGAATCCGAGGCCGGTCCTGCTGCGCCTGGCAGAGGAGTCCGACTACAGTGGACTCGTCGTTGTCGGGGTCACGCCCGACCTGTTTTTCATGGAGCGCTTCAGCTATCTCCCGCAGTACGAGGAGATCCTGGATTTCTGGCGACAGGAATCTCCGTCGGAACGCGCCGGTCACCGGATCGGCCTGTTCCTGTCGCGGCATCTCGCCTTCCTGGACGAAGCGTATCGGCTGGCGCCCCTGATCGAACGCACCGATATCCCGGACCGGGCCGGCGTGCGGCGCCCTTACCTCGAAGTCTGGAAATTGGCGGAGACTTCGGCGGATCGTCAGCACCGCATGTGGCCGCGGCTCGAGTCTGACCTGCGCCTTCAGGAACACGCGCGTCTTGTGTGGGGGCCGTTCGATGGAACCGGCCCCAAGGCCGAAAGTGTCGCGCGCGCGATCGAGGAATCGCGGATCGCGGTCGCGAAGATCCGTGCGCGTGGCGGCGAGGTCGTGTTCGTGCGCGCGCCATCGGCCGGGCTCTACTACGAGAACGAACTGCATTTTGCGCCGCGCGCCAGGACCTGGGACCGGCTGTTGGCCGAAACCGGCGCCTTCGGTATCCACTTCGAGGACTATCCGGCAATGCAGAATCTCGAAGTGCCCGAGTGGTCGCACCTCTCCGCCGAATCGGCGACGCGCTTCACGCGCGCCTATGTCGGCGTCCTACGTGAGCGGTACGTAGGGCTGCGGCCGGGTCCGGTGGCGCATGCGGTCCCCTGACTCCGCCCTGTTCACCGGGGCGCGCACGAAGAGTTGATGATGGCCGAGCTTCCAGCTCGTGCCGCCGTCATAACTCTTCTCCATTCGCGACTCGAAGCGATCCGACTTGAAGCCGTAGCGCGTGTGACGCTGAAGCATCCGTCGCCCGTCGGGTAACGCAATCGCCGAACTGGTGCGGATTTCGGCACCGGCGGGGCCGCTCAACACGAGGAGCTGCCCGTCGGAGTCGACCGATGCCATCTCCAGCGTCGAAAGCCGCTCGTTCACATAGAAGAGCATGCCTGCGGTCTGCTTCCAGTCCGGTATGACTGCGCGGCCCGAGAGCACGCGGTCCGGCACGACCCAGTCGAAGTGCCAGGTCCCGGATGCGACGCCGGCGACCGCGCCGTTTTCGCCATAGCGCGTGGTCGTGACGTTCCAGTGGCCGGCCGCCTGGCGCAATTGCTGGACCGCGCTTGCGAGCGACGGGGGTGCCATTTCTGCGCCCTCGGCGAGCGGCAGTACGAAAAACGAAAGGATCACGGTCGCGAATTTCATGGAATCGCCTCCGCCAGGCGACTCCGGATGGCGCCCGGCGCCCCCATAATACGCCGGTGACCAGCCGCTCGTTACAGCGCCGCCAGTTGAGCCGCTCCAAGGTCGACCTCTTCGTCGAATGTCCGCGCTGCCTGTATCTCGACGTCGCCCGGGGCATTCCGCGGCCGAGCGGCCCGCCGTTCACGCTGAACAATGCCGTCGATTCGCTGATGAAGGCGGAGTTCGACCGCTACCGGGCGGACGGTGAGCCGCACCCCTTGTTCGCGACCGTGGGCCTCGACGCCGTGCCCTTCCCGCATCCCGACCTCGACCGCTGGCGGCACAACTTCACGGGCGTGCGCTGGCTGGACGATCAAACGGGCTGGACGCTCTTCGGCGCGGTCGACGACCTTTGGAAGGCACGAACTGGCGAACTGATAGTCGCCGACTACAAGGCGACCGCACGCAAGGAAATGCCGACGACGAAGAGCCTTTTTCCGTCCTACCGCCGGCAGATGGATGTCTACCAGTTTCTCGTGCGGCGCCAGGGATTCGAAGTCAGCAATCGCGGCTGGTTCGTCTACACGAACGGCGACGGGCGCGCGGCCGGGTTCGCCGACAAGCTCTGTTTCACGACTTCGATGGTGCCCTACGACGGCAATGACGAGTGGGTGCTCGAGGTATTCCGACGCGCAGTCGCGACGATCGAGGGCGGCGTGCTGCCGGCTCCCGGCCCGGAATGCGATTTCTGCGCCTACGTTGCGAGCGCATCCCAGGCGCAGAACTAACGCGGCTCGTCGGGCTCGGATTCGAGCAGATACTCGATCAGCGCGTCGAGCAGTTCATCGTTGCTCGTGAGCTCGTCGTGCTGGGCGCAGACGAATAGTTCCCGATGCGCCTCGAGGCTGCGCTGTACACGATGCGCGACGGCAGGACTGAGATCCTGGCGGGCGAGCAGGGATGATTTCGTGACGCTGCCGTCGCCGGGCGCGAACATCAGGGTTTCATAGTCGATGCCCGGTGTCGGCTGGTGGATCTGCTCGGGTCGAAGCCGCGCAACCGACTCGCCGCCGATATTCTCGAACACGAGGCGCCTGGGCGTCGGCACGCAGTCGGCGCCGAGAAGCAGCGGCTCGATCAGCGGAACGTCGCCTGACGGAACCATGAGCGACCACACGAATCGCCGCGCGCGGTCGAGACGTTTTTCGAACCAGCGTCCGAATACCTCGGGCGCGGGCCAGTTTCCGGGATTGTCGTTGATCCGGCGCCAGATTCGGTGGTCGAAAATGGACCATTCGTGGCGGCGCCAGAACTGCACGTCGAATACATTGAGTTCGAGCGGCTCGCCATTCATGTTCACGACCCAGTCGACGAGCGGGTGCGGGAACAGCTGATACGTGGAGGGCATCGTCGCGACGCCTTCGGTCGGCAGCGCGGATATCCCCACGCGATAGCCGTTCAGGAACTTGTGCAAGGAAGTCACGGTGCCCTGGTTGGGCGTGCCGAGCAGCGCGACGCGCCGGAGCTTTGCGAGTCCCAATCCAGTCACTGCGAAAGTATTTCCGTTCAGCACATCCACGGTGCCGTAGCGTTCGAAGTAGCGGACGACCAGGCCGCCCATGCTGTGGGCTATCACGTCGACGCGCAGATAGGGATCGTTGTAGTCGCGGCGTATCTGCTCGATCAGCTCGTCGAGCTTGCGCACCGTTACGACATTGTCCTGGCGCCAGTCGTATGAGAAGAGATACAGCCTCGCCTTCTGCTGCACGACCTTGCTGCCCGGTTTGCTCAGGCGGTAACCGCCGGCTTCGCGGAGTTCCTTGACGATTCGACGGTAGAAATCCTTACCGACAGCGCCGTCGAACAAGCCGCTCGCGACGAGTCCGTCGTCGATCGGCTCGAGCGTCTCCGGGTCGATGCGAAGCGCGAGATCCTCGTATCCGCTCGTCAGGAGCTTCCGCGTGCCGCCGGGCCAGACTTCCTGGCCGTTGTCGGCGCGGGCGAGACGCGAACCCAGAAGGCCCGGTATGAGAATGACCGGGACGCGCTCGCGATTCGCGGCATGCGCGGGATAGAGCTGTTCGATCGCCGGGCCCCCGGTTGCGCAGGATCCGAGGAACAAGCTGCAGGCGGAAACGGCAAGCCACGCAGTCCGGAGACGCAAGATTCCGCACTCCCGATGACGGACGAGAGGGTAACATTCGCGTGTCGGTCATGCGGAAACTGGGGCTTATCCATGAAAAGAGTCACCGGCATCGGCGGGATTTTCTTCAAGGCGAAGGACGCCGCGGCGCTTCGGTCGTGGTACCAGAAACACCTCGGCATCGACGTCCTGCCCTGGGGTGGCGCCGCATTCAAATGGGCCGACGACGAAGGCAAGCCCGTCGGCGGCACGACGATCTGGAATGTCGCGGACTTTGGCGGCGACTACTTCGCGCCGAGCACCGCGCCTTTCATGATCAATTACCGGGTTGCAGATCTGAAGTCATTGCTCGAGGCGCTCCGCGAGGAAGGTTGCCAGGTCATGGACAAGACCGACGACTCCGAATACGGCAGATTCGGCTGGGTCATCGACCCGGAAGGCAACAAGGTCGAGCTCTGGGAACCGCCGCCGGGTCAGTGATCGACGGTCAGCAAACGCGGTTGCGTCGACCGCCTGCGAGAAACGACTCGACGTTCAATGCGAGCTCGTCGATGCAACGCTGGCGCGACTCGCGTGCGGCCCATGCGACATGCGGTGTGACGATCAGATTGGGAATTGATGGATCGAGCAGCGGATGATCGGCCGGCGGCGGTTCGCGCTCGAGCACGTCGATGCCCGCGCCGCCGAGGCGTTGTGCCTTGAGCGCGTCCGCGAGCGCCTCGGCATCGACGAGCGCGCCGCGGGCCGTGTTGATCAGCACGGCATCCGGTTTCATTCGCGCAAGCCGCTCGCGACCGATCAGGCCGCGGGTGGCGTCAGTGAGCGGGCAGTGCAGGGACAGCACGTCGAGCTCAGGCAGTAATTCGTCTAGATCGCGGCGTCCGGCCGCGGGCGCGCCGCCCGGTCGATTGGCGATCTCGACGCGCATGCGCAGGGCTTTGGCGACCTCGGCGACGCCGCGGCCGAGCGTCCCGAAGCCGACGATGCCGAACACACGTCCCTGCAACTCGCGAATCGGATAGGGAAACACGGAAAACTGCCCGGCCTGCTGCCACCGCCCGCTCGCGACGAGCGCGTGGTAGTCGGCGAGGCGGTGAGTCAGCGCGAGGAGCAGGGCGACGACGTGCTGCACGACGGAAGGCGTGCAGTAATCGCGCAGGTTGCAGACGGCGACCTTGTGTTCGCGCGCGGCGGCGAGATCCACGTTGTCGACGCCGGTCGCGGTCAGCGCGATGAGCCGAAGCTGCGGATTCGCCGCGATGGTCGCGCCGCCGATTACGGACTTGTTGGCGAAAACCGCTTCAAACCCCGCGACGCGCGCCGGAACGTCCGGCTGCGCGGTCTGGTCGTGAATCGCGATACCCGGCACGACGCGCTCGAGCGGGCCGCTATCGAGGTCGCCCCTGCTGACCGTGCCGAAATCCAGGAACACCGCTCGCATGAAGCGTTCAGTCGCGGAAATTCTTGAACTGCAGGGGCCGGTCCAGACCGGCCTTGCGGATCAACGCCATCGCCGACTGCAGGTCATCGCGCTGCTTCCCGGTCATCCGAAGCTGGTCGCCCTGAATCGACGCCTGGACCTTCAGCTTCGAGTCCTTGATCAGGCGTTGCAGCTTGCGGCCGCTGTCGGCGTCGATGCCGTGGCGCAGCACGAGATTCTGCTTGGCCGCGTTCAAGTTGATTTCCGGCTCGCCGGGCTCGAGACAGACGATGTCGATGCCGCGCTTCGAGAGCTTCAGCTTCAGGATATCGAGCATCTGCTTGAGCTGGAAATCGACCTGGGCATGCAGCGTGATCAGGTGATCCGCAAGTTCGAAATTGGCGCCCGTGTCCCTGAAATCGAATCGCTGGGACACTTCGCGGTTGGCCTGGTCCACGGCGTTTGCCAGTTCGTGCGGATCGATCTCGGAGACGACGTCGAAAGAGGGCACGTCAGGCCGGCTCCTTCAAAAGCCCATCGACAAGCTCGCTGAGCTCGCGATTCTGTTCTTCGTAGTGCTTGCCGGTCGCGGGACCACTGAAGCCCGTATGTATCGTGCGCACGCGGCCCCGGCGGTCGATCGCGAAGAGCGTCGGATAGGCCTTCAACGCGGCGAGCTGCGGCAGCTTCTTCAGTACGTCGTCATCGGTCGTCGTGCCGGCGATCAGAACCGGATAGTCGATTGCATATTTCTCCGCGAAGTCGCGGGCCGCATCCGCCGCGCTCGCGAAATCCGGCGTGTGCTCGAACATGAGCTGGATTACCTCGAGACCCTGATCGCGCCGGGATGCGAGCAGCTCCTTGAGGAAAACCGCTTCGTCGTGGCAATTCGGGCACCAGCTTCCGCCAATCGTGATCAGCACGACCTTGCCGGCGTGCTGCTCATCGGGGAACGATTGCGGATTGCCGTCGAGGTCCGGGAAAGTGAATTCGAACCGGTCGATTCCCGGTTTCAGGGCGGTCTTGCTGGCGGGATCGTCGAGCTTTGCGCCGGGGTCGCGGCGGCCGGAAAACGTATCGTGCGAGCCGCCCCCGCCGTAGAAATCGCCGGCGAGCACGCCGTCGGTGCGGAGCCTCGCAAGATAGAGATACGCGCTGCCGCCGTCGAAACGCGAAAGAAAGAGCGTATCGCCCCGAGCCTCGCCCGCGATGAAGCGGTCGTCGCCGGAGGCCCGGAGCACGGTGCCGGTTACTTCGTGCCCTTGTTGTGTCAATTCGGCGATGGCCGCCTGCTCATTGCCATCCTCGTCCTGAAATTTCAGCGCCCAGCGGCCGGAGAAGTCCACCGGCGCCGCGTCGGGTTCCGGAAAAAAACGCCAGCGTTCGCCCGGCATTCCGACGAAGCGGACGTCCTTGATCACGCCACGCGGGCGCAACAAGTGCAGCGTGCCTTCAAACCGCCCGTCGACAAACTTCGCCTCGAGACGATGCTGGTAGCCGGGCATCTGGAGGGTCAGCTGATCGCCCTCGAGCTGGACATTCGTCACGCGCACCCGTTCGGGGCCGTTGATCAGGTAGGCGACAACCGCGCCGTCCTCGCGCGCGAGCTCGAGTCCGAACGGCAGGTCGCCGCCCGCGACCGACAGCACACCGCGATAGATTCCGAGCGGCGGCCCATTCGAATCGCCCGCACAGCCGAGCAGCGCGCAAAAGAGGAGGGCTGCGGCGCCCGGCCGGCCGAACGCCGCTTTTCCGGATTTCGCCATCATCCCAGCGTAGACGCAGGCCGCGGGAACCCGTCCGCACCGTTCCGCCAGGGTTCCCAGGCGATGGCGATGCGGCCAATCGCGATATCGGATTTCCGCGGAGCGATTCGGAGCCGCTCGAGAGCGACGCTGGCCGGGTCGAGCGTCGCAGCGAGCGCCGAAGCCTCCTGTTCGATGCGCTTCAGCAATTCATCGCGCTCGGCGCCGAGGGATTCCAGGCTCTCACCCGCGCGCGCGACGTCGCCGTGCTCGCTGAACACGCGGCCGGCGGATCGTGCCGCGGAGCCGGCCCGAGTGGCGGCGACGCTGCGTCCGCCGAAAATCGCGCCGAGCACCGAGGTCCCGATCGAAATCGCGGTGTCGAACTTGCGCTGCGTGTATTGCGACTTTTCGCGGTCGACGCGATCCGCCGCGCGTTGCAGGCGGTCTTCGAGCGACTTGAGCCTGGCGGCGTGCTTTTCGCGGAGCCTGGCGACTTCGCGGTCGCGGTGCTCGCGCAGGCCCTGAGCGAGGCGCGAGCGGAAATCGCCCTCGCTCTCGCCGGGACTGGAGGTGAGCCTGAGCGACCTGGCGGCAAGCAGTTCCACCGCACCGCTCTGATAGAGCGTGGCCGCGAGCGACTTGGTCCAGCCATCGTAATTCTTCGCCGCAAGCGCCGCGGCGGGGAGTTCCGCAAATCCCGCATTCTCGACGGGACCTGCGGCGGTGACGGCATCGAGATTCGGGATCGGGAGCGCGTCGCTCCAGGCGGGTGCGCCGTTGCCTTCCGCGAAAGCCGCGAGCCAGGAGCCGCGCGTCCAGTTGTCGATTGCCGCGGCCTTGTCTGCGTAATGCAGTTCGGCCGTCGCGACGATCCGCGGCCGATACACGAGATCGCCGGCGCCCGGCTTGGCAGCCAGGAATATCTCCGCAATGCCGGCGGGCAATGCGGGTCGCGCCGCGGGCTTTGCGGGTGTGGTCGTTTCCGGCTTCGCGGGCTCGGCCGCTTTCCGCCCCGACATGAGACGCGTGATTTCGGGCAGCGTCAGGGGACCGCGCAGCCAGCTCATCGCCCAACGCGTGCGGAAGAGGACCGGCACATCGTCATTGACGTTTCGCATCAGGAAAACGCGCGGCGCGATTCCCGACATCAGCTTTTCGAGCGCGCCACGGTCGAAGTCGGCGCCCGCCTGCGCGCTCATGAGTCCGTCGATCACGCGCGCCTGGTCGCGCTCGGTCTGAAGCCGGCCGATGAACCAGGTGCCCGCATTCGAAAGTCCCTTGTAGTCGAGGTCGACCGGATTCTGTGTCGCGAGCACCACGCCGAGCCCGAAGGCGCGCGCCTGCTTCATGAGCGTGAGGAGCGGCAGCTTCGACGGCGGCATCGCAGAAGGCGGGAAGTAGCCGAAGATCTCGTCCATATAGAAGAGAGCGCGGAGCGCCGCGGTGCCCGGTTGCCGGCGCATCCAGGCGACCAGTTCGTTCGCGAGCAGCGTCACGACGAACATGCGCTCGGCGTCGGTCAGGTGGGCGATCGAGACGATCGAGATCCGCGGCTTGCCTTCGGAGGTGAACAGCAGTCGCTGGATGTCGAGCGCCTCGCCTTCCAGCCACACGCCGAAACCGGGGGAGGCGAGGAGGTTGTTGATCGACATCGCGAGATCGAGGCGCTCTTTCGCCGGATAAAAGGTCTCGACGTCGAACACACCGACCTTGTCGAACGGCGGTTTCTGGATCGCGCCGATGAGCCCTGCGAGATCGAGCGCATTGCCCTTGCTCCAGGCCGCATCGACGATCGCGGAGAGCAGAATGTGCTCACGGCTTTTCAGCGGATCGGCGGCGATGCCGACGAGGCCGAGCAGGCCGGCGACGGCCGCGGAAATCCGGTCGCGCGTCGCTGCGCCGTCGCTGCCGGCCGGCGGCGGAGCGAAGGAGCGGAGGATCGACAGCGGCAGCCCCGCGCTGCTTCCAGGCGTGTAGATCGCGATGTCGACGGCATCGCGGAAGCGCCGGATGCGATCACCGTCCTGGCCCCATTCGGCGAGTCCGTTCTTCCAGCTTTCGGCGGTCTTCTTCGCGAGTTCTTCCGGAGTGCTGCCCTTGCGTCCGGCTTCGGCCGGATCGATCCAGGGCAGGAATTCAGCGGGCGACAGAGCTGGAAAGGAGAGCATCAGGTTGGCGATGTCGCCCTTCGGATCGATGACGATCGCCGGGATGCCATCGAGCGCGGCTTCTTCGAGGACGGAAATGCAGAGTCCGGTCTTGCCGCTGCCCGTCATGCCGAGGCAGACGGCGTGCGTCGTCAGGTCGCGCGAGTCGTACATCAAGGGCTCGGCGGCGAGCGCGTCTTTCGCCGGGTCATAGCCTCGGCCGAGATAGAAGGCGCCCAGTTTTTCGAAGTCGGCCACGGCCTGATTATACGCAGGGAAGAACCGTGCTACTTTGGCCGCCCGCGGCGGGTCGCGGCAAGGTGAACAGACGGCATGAACCTCAGGAAATACTGGATCTGCGGCTTCTTGGCCGCGAATGCGACGCTTGCGGCGGGCATTGCGCCGGCCGGGGAAGCGACAGCGCCCGATCCGAACGCCGCCGCGAACGCCTTTTTCGAGCGCGCGCTGGACGAACGCCTGGTGCTCGAGCCGTTACAGGCTAGCTCGCTGGGCCTGCGGACCGGCTACGACCGTTGGCAGGACGCCTCCGAAAACGGCGACAGCGAAAGGCTCGCCCTCTCGGAACGCCAGCTCGCGGAGCTGAAGACGATCGATCCCGCGAAGCTCGACGACGCCACGCGGCTCTCGTGGAAGGTGTTCGAATCGGGCGAAGAGCGGCGCATCGCGCGCTATCGCTGGCGCAATCACGGCTACCTCTTCGACAAGGACGGCACGCAGGTATCGATGCCCGCCTTCCTGATCAACACGCATCGGGTCGAGACCGAGGCGGATGCGATCGCCTACGTGCGGCGCCTCGAGGGTGTGCGCGCGCTCTTCGACCAGCAGCTCGCGCGGGCGACGCTCGCGGCGACGCAGGGCATCGCGCCGCCGCGCTTCGTCTATCCGTATGTAATCGAGGACGCGGGCAACATCATCAAGGGACGGCCCTTCGACGACAGCACCGAGGACAGTCCGCTCCTCGCCGACTTCCGCGGCAAGGTCACCAAGCTCACGATCGATGAAGCGAAGCGCGAGTCGCTGCTCGCGCGGGCGGAGCGCGCGCTTCTCACGTCGGTCCGGCCGGCCTACGAAGCCGTGATCGCCTGGGCGCGCGAAACCCAGAAGACGGCGACCGACGAGGACGGTGTCTGGAAGCTGCCGGACGGAACCGCCTACTACGACTTCCTGCTGAAGAATTTCACGACGACGGACCTGACGGCTGCGGAGATACATGAGATCGGGCTGCGCGAAGTCGCGCGATTGCACGGCGACATGCGCGGAATCATGAAGCAGGTCGGATTCGAGGGCGACCTGCCCGCCTTCTTCGAGTTCATGCGCACGGACGCGCAGTTCTACTACCCCGATACGGAGGAGGGGCGGGCGGGCTGGCTCGCGGAAGCGAACAAGCGCATCGTCGCAATGCGGGCGAAGCTGCCGGAACTCTTCGTCACGCTGCCGAAAGCGGAAGTGGTCGTGAAGGCCGTGGAGCCGTTTCGCGAGAAATCGGCGGGCAAGGCTTTCTATCAGCGTCCCTCGCTCGACGGCAGCCGGCCCGGCGTTTTCTACGGCAATCTCTATCAGATGAAGGAAATGCCGAAGTACGAGCTGGAAGCCCTCGTGTACCACGAGGCGATACCGGGTCATCACATGCAGAATGCGATCGCGCTCGAAGAGACGGGGCTGCCGCGGTTCCGGCGTCTTGGCGGCTACACGGCCTATTCCGAGGGTTGGGGCCTCTATAGCGAACGCCTCGGCAAGGAAGTCGGTTTCTACGCCGATCGCTGGTCGGAGTTCGGTCGGCTTGCGCTCGAACTGCATCGCGCCGTGCGGCTTGTCGTCGACACCGGGCTCCACGCGAAGCGCTGGACGCGCGAGCAGACGATTCGCTACCACGTCGAGAACAGCCCGACCGGCGAGGACGCGGCGGTCCGCGCGACCGAGCGCTACATCCTGAATCCCGGCCAGGCGACGGCCTACATGATCGGGATGCTCAAGATCGTGGAGCTGCGCGAGCGGGCGGCCGCCGCGCTTGGGCCGAAGTTCGACCGGCGTGAGTTCCACGATTTCGTGCTGCGGACCGGCGGCGTGCCGCTCACGGTTCTCGAGTCCGAAGTGCAGCGCTGGATCGACGCTCGGCGGGCCTGAAGGCGAACGTGCGGCCCGACGTCAACCCCTTCCGGCACGAGCCTACCGCGACCTGGAGCTATGTCGTCGCGGACCCGCGCACGCGGAAATCCGCAATCGTCGATCCGGTTCTCGACTTCGACGTGAAATCGGGGACGAGCTCGACCACGACGGCTGACGCGATCACGGCCTTCGTGCGCGACCAGTCGCTGACCAACGTGTGGATACTCGAGACGCATGCCCACGCGGATCACCTGAGTGCGGCGCCCTATCTCCAGGCGACCGTAGGAGGACAGATCGCGATCGGCCAGGGAATCCGCGATGTACAGAAGTCATTTCGCGAGATCCTGAATCTCGAACCGGAATTCCCGGTGGACGGCCGCCAGTTCGACAAGCTGCTCGCCGACGGCGATGAATTCCCGATCGGTTCCGTGGCCGCGCGCGTGATCGCAACGCCCGGGCACACCAGCGACAGCCTGAGCTACCTGATCGGCGACGCCGTCTTCGTCGGCGACTCGATCTTCATGCCGGACGGCGGCACGGCGCGCTGCGATTTCCCGGGTGGCGACGCGAAGCTCCTCTATGCCTCGATCCGCAAGCTCTATGACCTGCCGGGCTCAACCCGAGTCTTCGTCTGCCACGACTACAAGCCCGGCGGGCGCGAGGCCCGCTGCGAGACGACGATTGCAGCCGAGCGCGAGGCCAATATTCACCTGCGGGACGGCGTCAGCGAGGAGGAGTTCACGGAGATGCGCCGGCGCCGCGACGCAGGCCTCGACCTGCCCGCGCTGCTTTATCCCGCGGTCCAGTTCAATATCCGCGGCGGCCGCCCGCCGCCCGCCGAGTCGAACGGCCGGAGTTACCTGAAGTTGCCGCTCTCGGACCTGGCGTCATGAATTCCGCCGCGGGGCGCCGGCAGCCGCGCCTCCTCCTGATCGACAACTACGACTCCTTCACTTACAACCTGGTGCAGGCTTTTCTCGTTCTCGGCGCCGACGTCCTCGTGCATCGCAACGACCAGATCACGATCGACGAGGCGCGCAAGCTCGAGCCGACTCATCTCTGCGTTTCCCCCGGTCCGGGAGTTCCATCCGGGGCGGGCGTATCGATTCAGATCATTCGCGAGTTCTCCGGCCGCGTGCCGGTGCTCGGCGTTTGCCTGGGACATCAGGCGCTCATCGAGGCGTACGGCGGCGCGATCGTCCGCGCCGGGCGGCTGATGCACGGCAAGACGTCGCCGGTGCTGCATGACGGACGCGGAATCTTCGCCGGCCTTCCGAATCCCTTCGAGGCGGGCCGCTATCACTCACTGATCGCGGAGCGCGAGCAGATCCCGGATGAGCTTGCGGTCACGGCCTGGACCGCGGAAGGGGAGATCATGGGCGTGCGACACAGGACGCTCGCGATCGAGGGCGTGCAGTTTCACCCGGAGAGCATCCTGACGCCGGACGGGCCGCAGTTGCTGGCGGCCTTTCTCCGAAGTTGATCCCGCCTCCTGTCAGGGCGGCTCAGAACGGCAGGCCGTGAGTCGCGGAACTCATGCAGAGTACCAGCGGGATCGAGAGTACGAAGTTGGTGCGCGTTGCATAGTTCACCGTCTTGCGCGCGGCGGCTTTCTGTTCGTCGGCCGCGGGCACTATTCCCAGGATCTTCTTCTGATTCGGCCAGATCAGCACCCAGACGTTGAACAGCATGATGGTGCCGAGCCAGGCGCCGATGCCGATTACGAGCTGATAGTAGTTCACGGATTCACCACCCAGGCCGAGCATGAACGCGCCGACGAAGCTGTTGGTACGCACGAGATACCAGGCGCCCGTGAGCCACGTCGCGACAGCCGCCCAGCGAAACCACAGCAACACGCGCGGCGCCACGTACTTGGTGATACCCGCACCGCCCGGTCCGCCCTTGTCGGCGGCGGCGGCGGCCAGCGCCGGAATCTGGGCGACAACGACATAGAAGAGCAGGCCAACCCACATCACACCCGAAAGGATGTGGAGCCAGCGCGCGAGCGACAATTCGTTGAAGCCCGACCCGGGAAAGATCACGAATACGATGATCGCGAGGACGACACCGCCGGTGATCCCGGCCGGGATCGAATTGAGCAGATTCATGGTCTGCTCGTTACGTTGGTTGCCGGACCTGCGAAGAAGCCCCGGCATTCGGCCGCTCGCGCCCGCTGCGCGCGACCGTCTCCAGGTGCGCGTCGATCCAGGCCTGGATGTCCGCCATGACCTGCTGCTTGCCGACGTCGGCCAGCAGATCGTGATAGTGGCCCTCGTACAGCTTCAACGTCTTGTCGCTCGAGCCGGCCTTCTCGTAGAACTCCTCGCTGCCGCTCGGCTTCGTCACCTTGTCCGCGGTGCCATGCAGGATGAGGAGCGGCAGGGTGATCTGCCCGAAGCTCCTCTCGAGCAACTCGTCGGCACGCGCCAGTTCGGCCATCGTCTCGCTCGGCTGCGACTCGTTGGCGATCAGCGGGTCGGCGTTCAGAGCCGCCACGATCGCCGGGTCGCGCGAAAAATCCTCGTTTTTGAGCTTGAACACGTGTACGTGCGGCGCCACGTGGCTGATCCCCTTGACGATCGCCAGCGCGACGTCCGGCGCCGGAACCCGGTAGGCGAAGTCCTCACAGATGAGGCCTGCGATCTCGTCCTGGTTTTCCAGCGCGTACACACAGGCGATCACGCCGCCGGCGCTGTGACCGAGCAGGAACACCGGCAGGCCCGGCTCGCGCGTCTTGACGATGTCGATGAAGGTCGCGAGATCCTTCGTCCAATCCGCGAACTTCTTCACGAAGAAGCGCTCGCCCTCGGAGCGGCCGCGGCCGCGATGATCCAGCGCGTAGACGGCGAACCCGTTGGATGTGAACTGCTGTGCGGCCCATTCGTACAGGCCGCTGTGCGCGTTCAATCCATGGGAGATGACGACCACGCCGCGCGGCTCGCCCGCCGGCTGCCACTCGCGCGTGAAGATCCTGATGCCCTCGACGCCTTCGAAGCTACCTTCAATCATGTGCTTGAACCTCGTCGTCCGGGAATCGTTGCCGACGTCAGCTTCGGCGAACCCGTGGAACGGTTCTTGACGAGCTTTGCGGCCATTTGGACTGGATTGAGACCCTTTTGTCGGAATTATCCGGCAGGGATATCCCGAAGCCCGAATCAGCTCAAGGTTTCCGATAGAGGTGCGTGAACCGATCCGTCTTCCCGCGAATCGCCGGATCGAAAACGCCCTTCGCATGGTCGTCGCTCGAATTGCGGTATCCGTCCCAGGTCTTCTCCAATTCGAATCCATGGCTCGTGATGTCGCGCTTGGCGAAGTCCTCGTCGATACGGTGCAGGTCCTGCGCCGGGGCCTTGCCACTACCGGCCTTGGCCGCGTGATCCACGATCAGCAAATGGCCACCTGGCTTCAGGGCATCGTGAAGCTGCGTCAGGAAACGGTCCGCGTCGATCTTCGGCCAGCCGCTGTCTTCCTCGACCCAGTAGATGTCGTGATACGACAAATAGATCGTGATCAGATCGTACTGTTCGCGGCCCATGTCGAGGTTGGCGGTCTCGACGACGCGCCGCTTGACCTCCTTCAGCCGGTCCTTGCCGAAACGCGTCTTGATGTCCTCGAGGCCATAGTTGTAGTAAGGCGAATTGTTGACGAGCGTGACGCTGCCGGTCGAGCCGACAGCGCGCACGAGGATCTCGCTCCAGTAGCCGCCGCCGCCGAAGACGTCGGCTACTTTCATGTCGGGCCTGAGGCCGGCGAACGTGAGCAATTCCGCAGGCTTGTCGCGGGCGTCGCGTTCACGGTCCTTGTCGCTGCGATCGGGCGCCGCGACGGCCTTGGCGATGTAATCCGGAATTTCGGCCGCCTGGAGCGGCGCCGCGAACAGGAAGCAGGCGAGCGTGAGTACGAAATGGCGCATGGGAATCTCCCGGCCAGCTGGGCTGGCGTCGATGGCAACTCTAGGCCGGCGCGCGGCAGCCGGCGCAGCTCACACGACAAACCGCCCGGCAGCCGCGACCGGGCGTGAGGCTATTCCTTGCCGCCGCCCGGCACGCCGCGGCGGTAGTCGAGGGCGGGCTCGCGATCGCCGAGCAGCGCACGGTACTTGAAATCCGCACCTCGGCGCTCATCGAACTCGGCGCGCGCCTTGGCGATCAGCTCCGGGCGCGTGAACAACTCCCGTCCCATGAGGGCGAGCGTCTGTGACGCGACGTTCATGCCCTTGTAGCCGATGGTCATGCCGCCGGCCGCAGTCGCCTGCCAGCTGTGCGCGGAAGTGCCCGGCACCCAGGTCGCGGTCCGGAGACCGACCGTCGGCACGGTCCAGCTCACGTCACCGACGTCGGTCGAACCGAGGCCGGGTCGCTCGAAATCGAAGGGCTGGACAGTCGCCTGCGACCCGAGTTCGACCGATGGCGAGATGAGCGTCCCGTAGATCTTCGCCGCGAATGCCTGCTCCTCGGGCGTGTAGGTGACGCCGCCCACTTCGTTGAGCTTCTCGTTCATCACGTGTGCGAGCGTTTCGTTGGCGAGCAGGTTGTACACCCCACCGATGACCTCGTGATCGACGGTCGTGCCGGTCCCGAGCGCGGCGCCTTCGGCCGTCTTCACCAGCCGCTCGAAGATGGACTCGACGACTTTCGAGTCGATGTGGCGGACGTAGTAGTAGGACTCGGCGAAATCTGGCACGACATTCGGCGCGGAGCCGCCGCTCGTGATGACGTAGTGCATGCGCGCATCCGACGGGATGTGCTCGCGCATCAGGTTCGACATGTAGTCCATGGCCTCGATTCCGTCGAGCGCGGAGCGCCCCTTCTCCGGTGCGCCGGAGGCATGCGCCGAGAGGCCGCGGAAGCGGAACTTCGCGGTCTTGTTCGACAGCGCGCGATCCACGCCCGCGAAATTGACGTCAGACGCGTGCCAGTGAATCACCGTGTCCACGTCGTTGAAGAGACCCGCGCGCACCATGTAGACCTTTCCGGAACCTCCTTCCTCCGCGGGCGTGCCGTAGACGCGGATCGTGCCCGCGGTGCCGCTCTTCTTGAGCCAGTCGGCGAGCGCGATGGCCGCCGATACCGAGGCCGTGCCGAAAAGGTGGTGTCCGCAGGCGTGGCCGGAATTCTTGCCTTCGATCGGTTTCCGGTCAGGCACGGCGTCCTGGTTGATGCCGGGGAGCGCGTCGTACTCGGCGAGAATGCCGATCACGGGCTTGCCGCTGCCGGCCGTTGCGACGAAGGCGGTCGGGATGCCGGCGACGCCGGCCTCCACCTTGAACCCGGCGCCGGTCAATTCCTTTTGCAGCAGGGCCGAACTTTTCGTTTCCTGGTAGCCGACTTCCGCCCAGTCCCAGATCGAGCGGGCAATCTCGGCGTCCCGCGTCTCCCGCTTCACGAGAAACTGGCGCATGCCGTCGCCGGTTTCAGCCGCGCCGGCCGCGGCAGCGAGTGCAATGAGGGCAATCCCAAGGGCGGCTGAATTCATGTCGGATTTCCGCGCGTTCTGACGATGGGCGGCCAGCTTAGCTTCCGATCGCGCCCGCATCCACCCCCGATCGGCTAGGATTCCTTGCACGATGACCGCGAATCGACTGCTCGTGATCGGACGACGGTTCCGCGGCCCGCCGGCCTCGGGCAATGGCGGCTACACGGCCGGCATGCTCGCCGCGGCCGCGGCAAAACCCGTGGAGGTGCGGCTCATGCGGCCGCCGCCGCTCGACACGCCGCTCGCGATCCTGGACGACCCCGACACGTCCGGCCTCTTGCTGAAGGACGGCGAGGAAGCGGTCGCAAGTGCCCTGCCGAAGACCTTCGAACTCGAGGTTCCGCGGCCGCCCACCTATTCGCGCGCGCTCGCGGCCGTGAGCGGTTACGAGGGATTCCGCGAACACACCTATCCCGGCTGCTTCGTCTGCGGACCGGAGCGTCCACGCGGCGACGGCATGCGCATCTTCGCGACGCCCATCGAAGGCATGGGTCTCTGCGCGGCCGCCTGGCTGCCGAGCCGTACGCTTGCCGATGCGGACGGCAAGGTGCTGCCGGAATTCATGTGGGCGGCGCTCGACTGTCCCGGGTTTTTCGCATCCGGCGCAGCCGCCCGCGGCGCGTTGCTCGGCCAGTACGCCGCGCGAATCGATCGATGCGTTCACGTCGATGCGCCCTGCGTCGTCATCGGATGGTCGCTCGGCCACGACGGCCGCAAGCACTACACCGGCACGGCGATCTTCGACGGCTCCGGGGAATTGTGCGGCCGCGCGATTGCGACATGGATCGAACCCAGGCCCGGCACCGTCAGCGCAGGCGGTTGAAGAGCCAGATCGCGCCGCCGCCGGCGAGAGTCCAGCCGATCCAGGCGGGTTGGGTGGCGAGCGCAAGCCAGATGATGCCGCCGAGAAACACGACGCCCGCGGCGACGACCGCGTCGCTCCGCCGGCGTTGGCGCCGCAACTCGGCACGCAAGGCCTCGAGCGATGCCGACTCCGTGCGGACGACGAGCTCATCGTCATAGGCGCGGCGGATCGCGCGGCGCGCGATGACCGGCATCACCTTGATCGCCTCGGCGATGTCCGGCCAATGCTCGCGCAGGCTTCCGAGCACGGCGCGCGGGCCGCTGCGCTCCTGCATCCACTCGCGGAGGATGGGCAGCGCCGTCTTCCACAGGTCGAGTTCCGGATAGAGCTGCCGGCCGAGCCCTTCGATATTGAGCAGCGTCTTCTGGAGCAGGATGAGCTGCGGCTGGATCTGCATCTGGAATTGTCGCGCGACCTCGAAGAGATGCATCAGCACGAGGCCGAAGGAAATGTCCTTGAGAGGCTTGTCGAAGATCGGCTCGCAGACGGTGCGCACGGCGGATTCGAGTTCATCCACCCGCGTGCCGGCGGGCACCCAGCCGCTCTCGAGATGCAGCACCGCGACCCTGCGGTAGTCGCGCTCGAAGAAGGCGAGAAAATTCCCGGCGAGGTAGAGCTGGTCCCTCGGATCGAGCGTGCCGACGATGCCGAAGTCGACGGCCGCGTAGCGCGGATTCGCGGGATCGCTCACATCCACGAAGATGTTGCCGGGATGCATGTCGGCGTGGAAGAAATTGTGCCGGAACACCTGGGTGAAAAAGATCGTCACGCCGTTCTCGGCGAGCTTCGGGATGTCGGCGCCGAGTTCCTTGAGGCGCTCGACTTCCGAGATCGGCACGCCGTGGATGCGCTCCATCACCATGACTTCGCGGCGGCAGAGATCCCAGTGGACCTCGGGCACGTGCAATAGCGGGGAACCCGCAAAATTGCGCTTGAGCTGCGACGCATTGCCGGCTTCGCGCATCAGGTCGAGCTCGTTCAGGATGGTCTTCTCGTACTCGACCACGACCTCGCGCGGACGAAGTCGGCGCGAATCGGGCCAGTACTCCTCGGCGAGTCCTGCGAGCGCGTGCAGCACCTCGAGATCGCGACCGATGACCTCGCGCATGCCGGGACGCAGGACCTTGACGACGACCTCGCGGCCATCGTGAAGCGTCGCCGTGTGGACCTGGGCGATCGAGGCCGCCGCGAGCGGCGCCACCTCGAAGTCGCGGAATAGCTCGACCACCGGGCGGCCGAGCGCTCCCTCGATGCGCGTCTTCGCGACTTCGCCGGGAAACGGCGGCACGCGGTCCTGGAGTTTCGCGAGTTCGTCCGCGATATCCGTCGGAAGCAGGTCGCGGCGCGTCGAGACGACCTGGCCGAACTTCACGAAAATCGGGCCGAGATCTTCGAGCGCGCGCCGCAGCCGCTCGCCGCGCGACCCGCGGCGGCGCCGGAACCAGGTCCAGGGCGACAGCCAGAACACGAAGCGCAGCGGGCGATAAAGATGCGTCGCGCGGACGAAGTCGTCGAGCCCGTAGCGCACCAGCACACGGTGGATGGTCAGGAGCCGGCTTGCCACGCTCATCGAGATCAACGTGGGCTCCGTGTCCGCTCCGCGGCGGCCAGCCGCGCGTCGAGCCGGTCGACGGCTTCGCGTAAGCGGTCGACATCGGTGAGGAACTCCTCGACCTCGATGCGAGTGGGCAGGTCGTGGCTCTCCTCGGTCAGGTATTCGGCGGCATCGCGGGCGAACGCGTCGCGCGCGCGCCGGCCGAAATCGACTGCATCGCGCGCGAATCCCGCCAGGTAGTGCGCCGCGACGTCGCCCGTGAGTCGCGAGAGCTCCTCTTCGAGGTCGGGCCGCGCCGCGTCGAGCAGTTTCCGGAAGCCGTCCGCGATCTCCGCATCGCCGTGGACTTCGGTTCCGCCGGCGCGGATCGACTGCGCGGCGTCGCCGGTCGCGAGGCGCAGAAACGAAAGCGGCGTGCCCTCGATGACGGCATCGGAGAGTTCATCGGCGGCGGGGCGCACCGACAAGCCATCGGCGGTCGCCGCGAGCCGGACCCTGAGCGGCGTCGCGGCGAATCTCAATTCCATCGATCGGCCGGAAAGCTCGGCGAGCAGGCCACGCGCGCGGCTCGAGGCCGCGATGTGGCGGTTGACGAGTTTCTCCAGCGGACGCAGCAAATCGGGCGTCATGCCGGGCCTAGTAGACGAAGCCGAGGTGCAGGGCAACGATGCCGCCCGCGAGATTGTGCCAGCGGCATTCGTCGAAGCCCGCCTCGCGCATCATCGCTGCGAGCGTTTCCTGATCCGGATGCATGCGGATCGATTCGGCGAGATAGCGATAGCTCGCCTCGTCGCCCGCGACCAGGGCACCGAGACGTGGCAGCACTTTGAACGAGTAGGCGTCGTACGCCGGCTGCAGGCTCGCATGCTTGGGTTTCGAGAATTCCAGCACGAGCAGGCGTCCGCCGGGCCGCAGCACGCGTCGCATCGAGGCAAGCGCCGCCGGCTTGTCGGTGACGTTTCGCAGCCCGAACCCGATCGTCACGCAATCGAAGCTGCGATCGGGAAAGGGCAGGGCCTCGGCATTCGCGATCGCGAACGCCACTTGTGTCGTGAACCCGCGATCTATGAGCCGGTCGCGCCCGCGTGTGAGCATCTCGCGATTGATGTCGGTGAGAACGGCGAGTCCCGACGTGCCGACCTGTCGCGCGAGACCAGCGCCGAGATCGCCGGTGCCGGAGGCGACGTCCAGCGCATGCTGACCGGGCCGGAGCCCGGTCTGTGCGAGTGCAAAGCGCTTCCAAAGCCGGTGCAGGCCGCCGGACATCAAGTCGTTCATCAGGTCGTAGTTGCTGGCGACGGAATCGAAAACGCCGCGCACGCGCGCGGATTTCTCCGCGGGCGTGACGCGCTTGAAGCCGAAATCGACGGTTTTCACGTGACCCGATTCTACGGGTTCGCGGGCACGGCGTCAGGCGCGCGTACTTCGTTGCCGCAGGCGCTGGAAGAGCTCCATCGCCAGCACGACGAGGCCGCCGGCGACGATGCCTACGGCGGCGTTGGCGAGCATCGGAGTCAATGCGCCGAGCACGGTGCCGGCGGCGGGGATTTGTGCCGCATCGACGGCCGCGTCCTTGATCCATTCGCCGACGGCGTGGACTCCGTGCGTGAGGATGCCACCGCCGACCAGGAACATTGCCGCAGTGCCCGCAACCGCCAGCGTCTTCATCAACCACGGCGCCGCACGCAGAATGCCGCGGCCTGCTGCCGCGAGCGCCTGGTTCGCCATGCGGCTCAGGCGAATTCCGGCATCGTCGAGCTTGACGATTCCGGCAACGAGACCATAGACGCCCACTGTCATCAGCGCAGCAATGCCGACCAGCACGCCGACCTGCACTTCGAGCGACTTGTCGGCCACTGTGCCGAGCGCGATGACGATGATCTCGGCGGACAGGATGAAGTCCGTGCGGATCGCGCCTGAAATCTTCTCCTTCTCGACGGCGAGCAGCTCCTCACGGGACCGCGCCAGCGCGGCCAGGTGCGCAGCGCGGTGTGCATCGTCCTCCTGCTGCCGGTGCATCAGCTTGTGCGCGACCTTCTCGAAGCCCTCGTAGCACAGGAAGAGGCCACCGATCATGAGGAGCGGCGTGACCGCCCAAGGCAGTAATGCGCTGATCGCGAGCGCCGCAGGCACCAGGATCAGCTTGTTGCGCACCGACCCCTTCGCCACCGCCCAAACGACAGGCAGTTCGCGGTCGGCGCGCACGCCGCTGACCTGTTCCGCGTTCAGTGCCAGGTCGTCGCCGAGCACGCCAGCGGTCTTCTTCGCGGCGACCTTGGTCATCACCGATACGTCGTCGAGGATCGTGGCGATGTCGTCGAGCAGCAGGAGGAGGCTGGAGGCCATGGGCTGCCTGATTCTACGGCCGGGAGCCGCCATAGGCAGCTTGCGTTCGCACCCCGTGATACGCTCGGCCGTCAGGACGAATTCAGATGAATCGGCAAATCTGCATCCTCGGCGCACCCTCCGCGATTGGCATTCGGCCCTACGACGACGGCACTGTGCGGCGGCTCGACCTCGCGCCCGCGGCGCTGCGAGCGCAAGGGCTTGTGCAACGACTCTCCGCGCGCGATGACGGCGACGTGATCCCTCCGCCGTATCGTGAACTGGTACGGCCGCCGAATCGGATCCGCAACGAGATCGACGTCGCCGAGTATTCACGGGCTCTGGCTGCAAGGATCGACAAGGCTGGCGGTGCGGGAGAATTCGTGTTGGTGCTGGGCGGGGAGTGCAGCCTCGTGCTGGGTTCTCTGCTGGGTTTCGTCGATCGCGGGCCGCTCGGTCTCATCTACATCGACGGACAAAGCGACTTCTACACGCCGGAAAACTCGACGACGGGCTCGGCTGCGGCGATGGGTCTGGCGCTTGCGGTCGGAAAGGGCAGCGGACCCCTTGCGACGCTGCACGGCGACCGGCCGCTCCTCGCAGGCGAGCACACCGTCACGATCGGCCGGCGCGATGACGAGGATGATCGGGATGGCGCGGGCAAGGATGCGCTGGCGGAGTTCGGGGTGCTCGACATCGATGGCGACGCTCTCGCGCGCATGGGATCCGCGGCTGCGGCCGCGGTCGCGCTCGAGCGGGTGACTACACCCCCGGTGGCCGGATTCTGGATCCACCTGGACGCGGACGTGATCGACCCCGGAGAGATGCCGGCGGTCGATTCACCGGTGCCCGACGGCCCTTCGATTGACGAGGTGGTCGAGCTTGTCGCACCGCTTGTCCGGCATCCGAAAGCCCTCGGCATGCAGCTCACGATCTACGATCCGGGCCTGGACCCGGACCGTGCATGCGCGGCGAGATTGGCGACGGCAGTGGTGCGGATACTTCGACCGGCTCAGGCAGGCGGCTTGCGTTCGTAACCGAGTTTCTCGCAGCGCTCGAGGTATCGGGCCCACTTTTTTTCGTACTGCTCGCCAAGCTCGCGCAGGTAATTCCAGCTATAGAGTCCGGTGTTGTGTCCATCGCTGAAATGCAGCCGCACGGCGTAGACGCCGACCTGTTCCGCCTGCGTGACCTGCACCGATTCCTTGGCGAGTTCGAGCTTGCCCTCGCCGCCGCCGTGCCCGCGCACCTCGGCCGAGGGCGAATAGACACGCAGGTATTCGAAGGGCAGGGCGTATTGCGTGCCGTCCTGCCAGGTGACCTCGACGACCCGGGTCTTTTTCTTGACCGTGATCCCGGTGGGCGCCTGCATCAGAGAATGTAGCGCGACAGGTCTTCGTTCTTCGCGAGTTCCGCGAGATGGCGGTCCACGAATGCGGCATCGACTTCGATCGTCGTCCCGTTCCGGTCCGCGGCTTCGTAGGACGCCTGCTCGAGCAGGCGCTCCATCACCGTGTGCAGGCGGCGGGCGCCGATATTCTCGGTGCGCTCGTTGACCGACCAGGCGATCTCGGCGATGCGGCGGATACCGTCCCGGGCGAACTTCACCTGCACGCCCTCGGTTCCGAGAAGCGCCGTGTACTGGGCGCAGAGCGAGGCATCCGGTTCCGACAGGATGCGCTCGAAGTCGTCGACCGAGAGTGCGTCGAGCTCGACGCGGATCGGCAGGCGTCCCTGGAGCTCCGGGATGAGATCCGAGGGCTTCGCCATGTGGAATGCGCCGGAGGCGATGAAGAGGACATGGTCGGTCTTCACCATGCCGTGCTTCGTGCTGACCGTGCAGCCTTCGACGAGTGGCAGCAGGTCGCGCTGCACGCCCTCGCGCGACACGTCGGCGCCCATCGACTCGGTGCGGCGGCAGATCTTGTCGATTTCGTCGATGAAAACAATGCCATTCTGCTCGGCATTGGACAGCGCACGCGTGCGCAGCTCTTCCTCGTTGATCATCTTCCCGGCTTCTTCGTCGGTCAGCGCTTTCAACGCCTCCTGGATGCGGAGTCTCCGGCTCTTCGTGCGGCCGGCGCCGATGCCCTGGAAGACCTGCTGAAGCTGCTGCGTCATCTCTTCCATGCCCGGCGGGCCCATGATCTCGAGGCCGACCGGCACTGCGCGCATCTCGATTTCGATCTCGCGCTCGTCGAGCTGGCCTTCGCGGAGCATCTTGCGGAACTTCTGGCGGGTTTCGTCGCCGTTCGTGAGCTTCGGCAGGAGCGTGTCGAGGATGCGCTCTTCCGCCGCGTCGGTCGCGCGCGGGCGCACTTTCGTCATTTCCTCCTCGCGTGTCAGCTTGACCGAGACGTCCACGAGTTCCTTGACGATCGAATCGACTTCGCGGCCGACATAACCGACCTCGGTGAACTTCGTCGCCTCGACCTTGATGAAGGGCGCGCGCGCGAGCTTCGCGAGCCGGCGCGCGATCTCGGTCTTGCCGACGCCGGTCGGGCCGATCATGAGGATGTTCTTCGGCGTGATCTCCTGGCGGAGCGGCTCGTCGACCTGCATCCGGCGCCAGCGGTTGCGGAGCGCAATCGCGACGGAGCGCTTGGCCGCGGACTGGCCGACGATGTGCTTGTCCAGTTCCTGGACGATCTCGCGGGGCGTCATCGTTTCCATGGTCAGCCCGTGGCCAGTTCGTCGATGACGAAGTTACGGTTGGTGTAGATGCAGATGTCGGCCGCGATGCCGAGCGAGCGCTCGACGATCTCGCGTGCGGAGAGTTCGGTATTCGCGGCGAGCGCGCGGGCCGCGGCGAGCGCGAACGGGCCGCCGGAGCCGACCGCCATGACCGATTCCTCGGGATCGATGACGTCGCCGTTGCCGGAGATGACGAACGAGGTCTGCTTGTCGGCGACGCAGAGGAGGGCCTCGAGACGGCGGAGCGCCCGGTCCGTGCGCCAGTCCTTGGCGAGCTCGATCGCCGCGCGCGTCAGGTTGCCGTATTTCTCGAGCTTGCCTTCGAAACGCTCAAAGAGCGTGAAGGCATCCGCCGTACCGCCCGCGAAACCCGCCAGCACCTTGTCGCCGTAGAGGCGGCGAACCTTGCGCGCATTCCCCTTCATGACCGTGTTGCCGACGGTGACCTGGCCGTCGCCGCCCATCGCCACAAAACCGCCGCGCCGGACCGAGAGGATCGTCGTGCCGTGCGGATCGAAATGGGAATTGCTCATGGGGATCAGTTACTTGCGCCTTTTGGCCCGCGGGTGGGATTCGTCGTAGATGCGGGCCAGGTGCTGGAAATCAAGGTGGGTGTACACCTGTGTCGTACTGATGTCGGCATGACCGAGAAGTTCCTGCACGCCGCGAAGATCGCGGCTCGACTCGAGCAGGTGCGTCGCGAAGGAATGACGCAGCAGATGCGGGTGCACCGGCACGTTCAGGCCGGTCTTCGCCGCCCATCGGCCGATACGCCGCTGGATCGCGCGCGCGCCGAGACGCCGGCCGTTCTGGCCGACGAATAGCGCGCTGCCACCGCCCTTCACCAAGCCCGCGCGATCCGCGAGCCAGGTGCGAAGCGCGACGACGGCCTGCTTGCCGACGGGGAGAATCCGCGTCTTCGATCCCTTGCCGAGCACGCGCACGGTGCGGTCGGCGAGATCGAGATCGGCGACATCGAGCCCCGCGAGTTCCGCGAGCCGCAGGCCGGAGGAGTACAGCAGTTCGAGCATCGCATGGTCTCGACGAGTCAGTGCGTCGGTCGGCTTGCGCTCGAGCAGGCTCGCGATCTGGTCGACGTCGAGCGTCTTGGGCAGGCGTTTGGCCGCCTTCGGCGCGCGGATGTCCGCGGCGGGGTTGGCCTCGACGACCTTCTCGCGGATCAGGTAGTTGAAGAAGCCGCGCACGGCCGACAGCCGGCGCTGGACGCTTCGCGGCCCCAGGCCGTCGCGGTGCTCGCGCGCGGCAAACGTGCGCACGTGGAAGTTGTCGACCTGCGTCCAGCCGGCGATGCGTTCGGAATTGCAATACGCGGCGAGCGCGTCGAGATCGCGGCGATAGGCGGCCTCGGTGTGAGGCGAGAGCCGGCGCTCGGTCCGCAGGTGGGCCAGGTAGCGCCCGATCCACGCGGCCGCTTTGGCCTGCACGGGAGCCCTAGTCGCCGGCGAGTGCGGCGGCGATCAGTTCCCCGATGTGCGCAAGGAAGTCCGTGCTCATGGTGGGATTGAAGCGCTGGCTGTCGTTCGAGCCGCAGGCGAGGAGGCCGAGGCTCCCCTTGGCGCCGAGCGGCACGAGCGCGACCGATCCGATTTCCGCGGCATCGGCGCCGAACAGGAATTCACGCTGCGAGTCGCGAAGCTGGCCGCACCGCGGTTTGCCGGCGCTGAAGAGCGTTTCAAAGGAGCGCAATTCCGTCGCTTCCGCCGGAACGATCCGGAGAAACCGGCTTTCCGCGATGCCTTTCGGCGCGCGGGCCGCCGTCAGGACCAGCACCGACTGGCCGGCGCCGAAATCCTCGCGAAGCGCGGCTTCGATCGCGGCGATCACCGCCGCCCGGTCGCGAACCGCGATGAGGCGTCGCGCCATCGCGAGCACGCGTGTGCCGAGGGCGTCGTTTTCGCGCGCGACGTCGACGAAATCCTTGACCTTGCGCTCGAGCTGGCGATTGCGCTCGCGGAGCACTTCGACCTGGCGTTCGAGCAGGGAAACGGTGGATGCGCCGCCGCGCGAGTCCGGCAGGCGGATCTTCGCGAGTATTTGCGCGTGGCGATCGAAGAATTCCGGGGTTGCCGCCAGGTAAGAGGCGACGGCTGCTTCGTCGACTTCGGCGATTTCGACGCCGCGAACCGGTCGTGTCGTCATATCGTGACTTCTCCCTCGAATGCTCTTTCAGCCGGGCCGGTCATCCAGATGGGCTCCCCGGGTCCCTTCCATTGTATGTCGAGACGGCCTCCGGGTAAGTCCACTCGCACATTTTCGTCGAGCAGGCCATGGCGGCGGCCGACGGCGACCGCGGCGCAGGCGCCGGTGCCGCAGGCGCGGGTCTCGCCCGTGCCGCGCTCGTGCACCCGGAGCCGGATGTGACCCCGGTCGACGACTTCCATGAATCCGACGTTGGTTCGCTTCGGAAACCGCGGGTGATTCTCGATCGCGGGGCCGAGGCGGGCGACGGGCGCGTCTGCGACGGCGGGCACCCGGATGACGGCATGGGGATTGCCGACCGAGACGGCGCCGATCTCGACGTCGCTCGCGCCGACGCTGAGCGGGTAGACATAAGCTTCGCCGCTGGCCTCGAACGGCAGCGAAGCCGGCTCGAAATCCGGCACGCCCATGGTCACCGACACCTGGTCGCCGTTCATACGCGTCTGAACCAGCCCGCCCGGGCTGTCGAGAACGATGTCTGCCTGGGCGCCGCCGCCGCGCTCTCGCAGGAAACGTGCGATGCAGCGCGCGCCGTTGCCGCATTGTTCGACCTCGCGGCCGTCGGCATTGAAGATGCGGTAAAAGACGGCGGTTCCCGGCCGGCGCGGCGGTTCGAGCATCAGGGCCTGGTCGAAGCCGATGCCCGTGAAACGGTCGGCGAGGCGGCGAATCGCGTCCGCGCCGGGGGCGCCCGTGGCGGGGGCGTCGAAGATGATGAAATCGTTGCCGAGTCCATGCATCTTCGTGAATCGCATGCGGCGATTCTACCGGTAAAATGCCGCGTGGCCAGCAGATCACCCCGTGTCGGTTTCGTCAGCCTCGGTTGCCCGAAGGCACTCGTGGATTCCGAGAGGATCCTCACGCAGCTTCGCGCCGAGGGCTACGACGTCGCGCCGAGCTATGAATCCGCGGATCTCGTCGTCGTCAACACCTGCGGCTTCATCGATGAGGCCGTGCACGAATCGCTCGACGCGATCGGCGAGGCGCTTGCCAGGAACGGACGCGTGATCGTGACAGGCTGTCTCGGGGCAAAGCCCGCGAAGATCACGGAGCGCCATCCGTCCGTGCTCCGCGTGACCGGTCCGCAAGCCTACGAGGAAGTGGTCGGCGCGGTGCACGAATTCCTTCCGCCGAAGCACGATCCCTTCATGGATCTCGTGCCGCCCCAGGGCATCCGCCTGACGCCGCGGCACTATGCCTATCTCAAGATCTCGGAAGGCTGCAATCACCGCTGCCGGTTCTGCATCATTCCGTCGATGCGGGGCGACCTCGCGAGCCGCCCGATCGACCAGGTCCTGAACGAGGCGATCCGGCTTCGGAATGCCGGAGTGCGGGAGCTTCTCGTCATCTCGCAGGACACGAGCGCTTACGGCGTCGATCTCAAGTACCGCCCGGCGAAGTGGGGCAGCCGCGAGATTCCGACCCGCTTCATCGAACTCGCGCGCGAACTCGGCGAGATCGGTCCCTGGGTCCGGCTGCACTACGTGTATCCGTATCCGCACGTCGACGAAGTGATCCCGCTGATGGCGGAGGGGAAGGTGCTGCCTTACCTCGACGTGCCGTTCCAGCACGGCAGTCCCCGCATCCTGAAACTGATGCGCCGGCCGGCGCATGCGGTCAACACGCTCGAGCGCATCAAGAGCTGGCGCGAGCAGCTGCCGCAGATGACGATCCGCAGCACCTTCATCGTCGGATTCCCGGGCGAGACCGAAGAGGATTTCCGCATCCTGCTCGACTGGCTCGGAGAGGCGGAACTCGACCGCGTCGGCTGCTTCAAGTATTCGCCGGTCGAGGGCGCCGCGGCAAATGCGCTGCCGGATCCGGTGCCCGATGCGGTCAAGGAGGAGCGCTGGCATCGCTTCATGCAGGCGCAACAGAAGATCAGCGCGCGCAGGCTCGCCGCGCGCGTCGGACGCCGGATGCGCGTGCTCGTGGATTCGATCGAAGATGGTGTCGCGATCGCGCGGAGCGAGGCCGATGCGCCGGAGATCGACGGTGTCGTGCGGATCAAGGGCAAGGGCGCGGCCACGCTTCCTGTCGGCGAATTCGCGGACGTGCGGATCAGCGGGGCGTCCGAGTACGACCTCGAAGCCCGGCTGGCCTGAATGAACCCGGAACTCTTCCGCCTGCGCGCCCTGCGTGCCGACATCACGACGCTCGCCGTCGATGCGATCGTGAACGCGGCGAATGAAACACTCCTCGGCGGCGGCGGTGTCGACGGCGCAATTCACCGCGCGGCCGGACCGGAGCTTCTGGCGGAATGCCGGCGGCTCGGCGGCTGCGCGACGGGCGATGCGAAGATCACCTCCGGCTATCGCCTGCCGGCGCGCCACGTCATCCACACGGTAGGCCCCGTCTGGCGCGGCGGTGACGCGAACGAGCCCGCGCTGCTCGCTTCCTGCTACCGCCGTTCGCTGGAGATCGCCGATACGCAAGGCCTCGAGAACATCGCGTTTCCGTCCATCAGCACGGGCGTCTACGGCTTTCCGGCGGAGCCCGCGGCCAGGATCGCGGTCGCGGCTTCGCGCGAATTCGCTCCGCGCGCGTCGAAACTGCACGAAGTCCTGTTCTGCTGCTTTTCGGCAGCGGATCTTGCAATCTATCGGGGGCTTCTGCACTCATGATCGACGGTGACTCGCTTCCGACGATCGACGCGCCGCGCGTCCGGCTTCGCTGGCTGACCGCGGAGGATATCGACGCGCTCTTCGACATATTTTCGGATCAGCAGATGATGCGCTACTGGTCCACGCCCGCGATGAAGGAGCGGGTCGAGGCGGAGCTGTACCTGATTCGCATCCACGAATTTTTCGGGAACAAGTCGGGATTCCAGTGGGGCATCGAGCGCAAGGACGACGCGCGGGTGATGGGTACCTGCACGCTCTTCCACATCGATGTCGCGAACCTGCGGGCCGAGCTCGGCTACGGCCTCGCGAGCGCCTACTGGAACCAGGGCTACATGCTGGAGGCGCTCACGGCCCTCATCGAGTACTCGTTCAAGACGCTACAGCTTCGCCGGCTCGAGGCCGACGTCGATCCGCGGAATGAAAACTCGCTCAGGATTCTCGACAAGCTCGGATTCCAGCGAGAGGGCCTGCTGCGCGAGCGCTGGAATGTCGGCAACGAAATCCAGGACACGACCTTCCTCGGCCTGCTCGCAAAGGAATGGCGCGGCAGCGGCGGCCGATGAGCGGGATCGCGGTCATGCCGTTTCGTCCCGAACTCGCGGGCGATTTTCGCCGGCTCAATCTCGACTGGATCGAGCGGCTGTTCGCGGTCGAGGAGCCGGACCGCAAGGTGCTCGACGACCCGGAGCGGGCGATCGTCGCCAAAGGCGGAATGATTTTCTTCGCGCTCGACGGGGATGCGGTCGTCGGAACGGTGGCGCTGATCCGCTTCAGCGACCTGCGCTACGAACTCGCGAAGATGGCGGTCGCGCCCGGCCATCAGCGCCGGGGCATCGGCGAGCTCCTGGGCCGGGCCTGCAAGGAATGGGCATTGAAGAAAGGCGTTCGAACCATTTTTCTGGAGACCAACAGCCGGCTCGCGAACGCGATCCGTCTCTACGAACGGCTGGGTTTCCGTCATGCGGTCGATCCGCATCCTTCCGACTACGCGCGTGCGGATGTCTACATGGAATTGCCAATCGGTCAAGGCGAAGGTTAAGTAACCCATGCACAAGAGCAAGCTTGCCGGATTCATCATCGACTGCCAGACGGACAACCTCGAAGGGGCGGCCGCTTTCTGGGCGAGCCGCGCTCGGCATGGAAGCGCGACCGGCGCCGGCCGAGGATGGAGATAATTACGTTCGTCTCGTCGATCCGGAGGACCGGATGAACATCGAAGTACAGGCCGTGAAGCACGAAAGCCGAGTGCATCTCGACATCGCGGCCGACGATGTCGAGGCTGAGGTGAAGCGAATCGAGAAACTCGGCGCAAAGCGCGTCGCCAGGGTTCGCGACTGGGTCGTCATGGAAGCGCCGACCGGCCAGCGATTCTGCGTGGTGCCCGGTCGAAGCGAGCGATTCATGAAGACCGCCAGGACCTGGAAGTAGCGGGGAGCGGAACGGCTTGTACGTGAAGGTCTGCTGCATCCAGGATCTCGACGAGGCGCGGCTCGCGATATCGGCCGGCGCCTCGGCGATCGGGCTCGTTTCGGCGATGCCGAGCGGTCCGGGCCCGATTGATGAAGCGACGATCGCCCAAGTCGCGGCGTCCGTGCCGGCGCCGACGGAAACTTTTCTCCTGACTGCGCTCACCGAAGCCGAAGCCATTGCGGACCAGCAGCGGCGCTGCGGAACGAACGCAGTGCAGCTCGTCGATCACGTCGTTGCGCCGGAACTGCGGCGGCTGCGGAAGTTGCTGCCCGGCACGCGTCTCGTCCAGGTGATCCATGTCACCGGGCCGGAGTCGGTAGACGAAGCGCAAGCCGCGGCCGCGCTCGTCGACACCCTGCTCCTCGATTCAGGCAATCCACGGCTTGCGGTGAAGGAGCTCGGCGGCACCGGGCGCGTGCACGACTGGACGCATAGCCGCCGAATCTGCGAGAGCGTCACTATTCCGGTGCTGCTGGCCGGCGGACTGCACCCCGGCAATGCGCGCGCCGCCCTTGAACAAGTGCGGCCTTCCGGCCTCGACGTCTGCAGCGGCCTGAGGCTCAATGGACGCCTGGATGCAGGGAAACTTTGGGACTTTTTCGACGTCATCCACTGACGCCTGGGGGAACAACATGATCGGCTACGTCTCCGTCGGCACCAACGACATCAAGCGCGCGCTGGACTTCTACGACAAGTTGATGACGGAGCTCGGCGCAAAGCGCGTCATGGACTACGAGACATTCATCGCGTGGAAACAGGGCGAGGGCAAGCCGGGATTCGCGCTTGCGCAGCCCTACAACAAGATGCCCGCAACCATCGGCAACGGGTCGATGGTCGCCTTCGAAGTCGCTTCGCCGGAGCGCGTGAATGCGCTGTACAGAAAAGCGCTGGAACTTGGCGCCACCGATGACGGACCGCCCGGTGATCGTGGCGACAACTACTACGGTGCCTACTTTCGCGACCTCGATGGCAACAAGCTCAATTTCCACTGCTATACATGAGCGGAAAGGCGTTCTCGATCTCGACCATCGCGGGCTGGGCGGACATGGACGCGAATGCCCACATGGCGAACTTTGCCTATGTCAGCAAGTGCGTGGATTCGCGCATGGCCTTCTTCAATCAGAACGGCTTCCCGGTGACCGAGTTTGCGAAGCGGAAGATCGGGCCGGTCGTGCGGCGGGACGAGCTCGAGTATTTCCGCGAGATCGCACTCCACGAGCCGCTCACGATCACGCTTGTGCTTGGCGGCATGGCTGCGGACGGTTCGCGCTTCCGGCTGGTGAACGAGGTGCTGAACGGCGAAGGAAAAGTGGCCGCGAGAATCAAGAGCGAAGGCGGCTGGCTCGATCTCGCGGCACGGAAGTTGATCGCGCCGCCGGCGGACCTGCTGGCCGCGCTCGACAAGATGCCACATTCGACCGAGTTCGAGCAGCTCCCTTCGAGCATCCGGAAATGAGCGTGTATGCGGGCCGCTGCCACTGCGGGGCCGTGGGATACGAGTACGAGACTTCGAAACCGCCCGGCGATTGGCCCATGCGCGCCTGCCAGTGCAGTTTCTGCCAGAAGCACGGTGCGGCGTACACCTCGGACCCGCAGGGCGCCGTGCGATGGACACACGCGGATCCCTCGCTGCTCGCGCGCTATCGCTTCGGGCACAAGACGGCGGACTTCGTCTTTTGCGGCCGCTGCGGCGGCTATCTCGGCGCGGTGACGGAAGAGGGCGATCAGACGCTCATGGTGATCAACACCCGTTCGCTCGATCCGCGGCCGGACGGCCTGCCGGCCGCCCAGCCGATGTCCTACGAGGGCGAGACGAGCGGCGACCGCAACGCGCGCCGTTCGGAGCGATGGACGCCGGTCAGGAATTGATCGATCAGCGTTGGCGGACGTACTCGCCCGGCGCGTCGGCGAGCGGCTGGTAACCCGCCTCCGGCGCGCCGATTTGCGGCGGCGCGACGCGCTCCGGCGACGAATGGGTCTTGAGCCAATCGGCCCAGGCCGGCCACCACGATCCGGGCTTCGCCTCCGTGGTCGCGAACCAGTCGTCCGCGGGCAATGCCGCTTCGCCGGATTTCTGCGTGCGCACGCGATGGCGGCGCCTCGGGTGCACGGGGCCGCTGACGATGCCGGCGTTGTGGCCGCCGCTCGTCAGCAGGAAAGTGAACTCGGGCGACGAGGTGAGCCCGCTCACCTTGTAGACGGATTTCCAGGGCGCGACGTGGTCGGTTTCGGTGCCGACGACGAACATCGGCACGCGGATGTCCTTGAGGCTGATGGTCTCGTCCTCGACCTTGAAGCGGCCCTCGGCCAGATCGTTCCGGAGATAGAGGCCGACCAGGTATTCCGTGTGCATCTTCCAGGGCATGCGCGTGCCGTCGGCGTTCCAGGCCATCAGGTCGATCATGCCGTCGCGCTCGCCTTTCAGATACGACTTCACGGCCGGCTGCCAGAGCAGGTCGTGCGCGCGGAGCATCGTGAATGCGCCGCCCATCTGCTTCGAGTCGAGCACGCCCTCCTTGTACATGAGCGCCTCGAGCATCTCGATCTGCGCGGGGCTGATGTAGAGCGACAGCTCGCCGGGCTCGCTGAAATCCGTCTGCGCGGCGAAGAGCGTGATGTCGCGGATGCGTGTGTCGCCCCATTCGGCGAGCGCGGCCGCCGCGATCGAGAGCAGTGTCCCGCCGATGCAATAGCCGACGGCGTGAATGTCGCGGTCGGGCACGACGGCACCGACGGCATCGAGCGCCGCGTAAACGCCTTTCCTCAGGTAATCGTCCATGCCGAGCTCGCGGTCGGCGGCGGTCGGGTTCTTCCACGACATCATGAAAACCGTATAACCCTGGTCCACGAGCCAGGCGACGAGCGAGTTCTTCGGCGACAGGTCGAGGATGTAGTACTTCATGATCCAGGCCGGCACGATCAGGATGGGCTCGGCATGGACGTCAGGCGTCGTCGGCGCGTACTGGATCAGCTCCATGAGTTCGTTGCGGAAGATGACCTGGCCTTCGGTGACGGCGACCTTCTCGCCGACGCGGAAGTCCTCGGTGCCCGGCGTCTCGCCGCCGTGCAGCGTGCGCTCCATGTCGTCGAGGAAATTCTTGTAGCCGCGCGCGAGATTCTGGCCGCCCTCCGCGACGGTCTGCTGGAGCACCTCGGGATTGGTCAGCGGGTTGTTGGCGGGCGAAAGCGGCTCGGCCGCCTGGCGCCCGGCGAACTCGACGAGCCGGGCATGCCTGGGCTCGACGCCCGGCACATCGCGCGTGGACTGTTCCATGAGCGACAGGCCGTTCTGGAAGGCCTGTGCCCAGACATTGAACGGATACTGCTGCCAGGCCGGATTCGCGAACCGGCGGTCGCCGTTCTCGGTCGGCGCGAGCGGCTTCCCCTGCGCCGCCTCCGCGTTGAAGCGCCAGAGATCCATCGCCTGTTTCAGGGCGGTCTGCTGCAGTTCGGCCTGCTTTTCGGGCGACTTCGAGAGATTGAGCCACCAGTCCCAGAATGCCGTGCCGTAGTCCTGCGTCGCGACGCCCCCGGTCATCTTGGCGAGCATGGCGCGGAATTCGCGCTCGACGTTGTCGAGCTTCGTGCTGTCTTCGGTCATCCCGCCATTATCGGGCCTGGCGTGCCCGGAAAAAAGGCTGTCGCCCGCGAAGGTTTCCGGCGCGTGACGCGTCTCATGTTTCATAAGCAAGCCGAGGAGGCACGCAAATGAACAGGATCATGAAGGGCAGAAAGCTGATTCCGCTCGCGATTGGCGCCAGCGTGATGGCAATGTCGGCCCAGGTCGGGCTCGGACAGGAGGAGGACGAGATCCCATTCGACGAGGCGCAACTCTATTTCGAGCTGAATCACACGGATAGCGACCTCGGCATCCACGGCCTGATCGACGGCGATGCCTGGAAGAGCCTCAAGATCGAGGGTCCGAGCGAGCAAGAACTGATGAATGTCTGGATCCGCAACAATCTGCGGAAGCAGGGCATGACCGAGTTCTTCTTCGAGAGTGACGAGCCATCGTTCCAGGAACTGTCGCCGGCGGCGTTTTTCAAGCGATTCCCGCAAGGTGTCTACGAATTCGAAGGCATCACGCTGGAGGACGAAGAGCTCGAAGCCGAGATCCGGTTGTCACACGTCATGGCGGGGCCACCGGCCAGCATCAAGGTCAATGGCAAGAACTCCGCGAAAAACTGCGATGCGACGCTGCCGGTCGTCAGCGAGCCCGTGACGCTCGATTGGAGTCCGGTGACGAAATCGCATCCGAAGGTCGGTACGCCCAATGTCAACGTTCAGGTGCAGCAGTACCAGGTGGTTGGCGAGATCGAGCGAGAGGGCGTACCCGATGTGCTCGTCCTTGCGGTCGACCTGCCGCCCAACGTGACGGCCTTCGAGTTCCCGGAAGACTTCACGGGCATGGCTGATGGCGAAATGAAGTTCGAGATCGTCATCAAGCTGAAGAACGGCAATCAGACGGCCGTCGAGAGTTGCTTCGAGATCGAGTGATGAGGCGGCATGATAGTGCGGCACTCGTGATGACATTGGCGCTCGTGTCGGGGTGCTTCCAGGAGAAAGCGCCCCGGCTCGACGCGCCGACGACGATTGCCGTCAGTTCGACCGCTCTGCGGGCGGCCATTCAGCCTGCGATCGAAGAGAGCGAGCGAGGTTGCGGCAAACGTGCCGGAACTTTCGATGAGGCTGCACGAGGAGCCCGATCCCGAAGTCCGGCGGGAAGCGATCTATGCGATCGCTGACGCCGGCGAGTGGGACGACGCTGCGATCGTCGGTCAGTCGCTTACGGATCCGGACAGTGGAGTTCGCGAAGCGGCCATCGAAGCCCTCACCGGATTCGGCGGCGAGAGTTCCGCTGATTGGCTCTCGCTCGGCCTCGGTGACCCCGATCCGGCCATCCGCCGGACCGCGGTCGAAGCGCTCGGCGAAATCGGCGGCGATTCGGCGCAGTTCCTGCTGCAACAGGCGCTGGCGGATGTCGATCCAGGCGTTCGGGAAGCGGCGCAGCAGATGCTCGACGAACCGCGCGCACGAAGCGAAGTCAGATAAGCGTATCCCGGAGCGCCAGGCTGTCATCGGCCAGCCGGGCGGGATCCGGGCGAGCGCGCTCGGCGATCAGCTTGCGGGCCGCCATGAAATCCTTGCCGTGGTTCACGGCATCGAGCGCGATCAGCTCCCCGTCGCGGAGATAGCAGCAACTGAAAGAACGCGACGCCGGATCGCCGCGCAGCACGACCCTGTCATAGCCCTGGCTGAGCCCGACGATCTGCAGTTTCAGTTCGTACTGATCCGACCAGAACCACGGCGTCTTGTCGTGGACGACCGTCTTGCTGCAGATGTTCGCCGCCGCCGACTTCGCCTGCTCGAACGCATTGTCCACCGATTCGAGCCGGATGCGTCGTCCGTACCGTGGACTCGGATGACTGCAGCAGTCTCCGATCGCGTAGATGTCGGGATCGCTGGTGCGGCAATTCTCGTCCACGGAGATTCCGTCTTCGCACTTGAGCCCGGCGGATTCGGCAAGCGCCGTGTTGGGAACGAGGCCGATGCCGACGATTGCAAGATCGGCGGGCACCTGCGTGCCGTCGGTGCATTCGACGGCGGATACGCTGCCGTCGCCCCAGAAAGCCTGGACCTTGCGGTCGGTCAGGACGGTGACGCCGTGCGAGCAATGTTCCGAATGGTAGAAGCGGCTCATCTCCGGCGCGACGACACGGTTCATCACGCGATCCAGCATCTCGATGACGGTCACGTCGAGCCCGAGCTTGCGGAAGGTCGCGGCGCATTCGAGGCCGATGTAGCCCGCGCCCACGATCGCGACGCGAACGCCCGGGGCGATCCGCGCCCGGATCGCGCCCACATCCGCCATCGTACGGAGCACGTGCACGCCCAGCAGATCGGCGCCGGGCACGGGTAACGGCCGCGCGTGCCCCCCGACCGCGAGGACGAGCTTGTCGTAGGCGAGGGTCGCGCCGTCGGAGAGGCGAATTTTCCGCGCCTTGGCATCGATTGCGACGACCGGATTGCCGAGCATCAGTTCGCAGTGAATGCTCTCGTAGAAGCTCGCGGGCCTGATGGGAAGCCGTTCCGCCTCGAGTTCGCCGCCGAGAAATTTCTTCGAGAGCGGTGGCCGTTGATAGGGCAGGGTCGGTTCGCCCGCGACCATCACGAGCCGGCCGTGAAAACCTTCGCGGCGCAGGCTGTCGACGACCTGCGCCGCGGCATGCCCGCCTCCGGCGACGACGATCGTGTCCTGCATGCGCACACCCCCGGTTGCTCGTCACTTTATACTGGCGCGCCGCGATGCGGCAGGGAGACGCAATGGCGGCATCCGGCAGGACGAGCGCGCAGAACATGGGGCTCCTGCTCGGTGTTCTCGTGTTCGCGGCAACCGTTATTACTGAACCGCCGGCCGGCTTGTCGCCCGCGGGCTGGCAGGTGGCGGGCACGATGGCGCTCATGGCGCTGTGGTGGGCTACGGAGGCGATTCCGTTTGCGGCGACCGCGCTCGTGCCGCTCGCCGTGCTGCCGCCGCTCGGTGCGGCCTCCGCGGCGGATCTCGCAGGCGGCTACGGCAACACGACGCTCTACCTGATTCTCGGCGGTTTCCTGCTCGGGCTCGCGATGGAGCGCTGCAACCTGCACCGGCGGATCGCCTACGCGATCGTGGCGCGCGCGGGCGGCCATGCGCAGGGACTGGTGCTCGGCATGATGTGCGCGACCGGCTTCGTCAGCCTGTGGGTGCAGAACACCTCGACCACGCTGATGATGCTGCCGGTCGCCCTGTCGGTCGCGACGATCGTCGCACCGGACACCGACACGGGCGATCGCAATGCGCGGAATTTCGCGAGCGCGATCGTGCTCTGCGTCGCCTATGCCGCGACCATCGGCGGTCTCGGCACGATCGTCGGCACGGCGACCAATGCGCTGGTGGCCGGCTTCATGCAGCAGAACTACGGCGAGACCATCAGCTTCGCGCAGTGGCTCGCGTTTGGCATTCCGACCGTACTGTTGCTGATGCCGATTGCCTGGCTGGTGCTCGTCAAGATCGCATTTCCGTTCAAGCTCGGCTCCCAGACGATCGCGCGCGACCGGCTCATCGAGGCGCGCACGGCGCTCGGGCCGATGTCGCCCGCGGAGCGACGCGTGACCGCGGTCTTCGTCGTCACCGCCGCCGCCTGGATCACGGGACCGCTGCTGCGCGAGCTGCCGGGACTCGCGGAATTCAACGACACGACGATCGCGCTGCTCGCGGGCTTCGCGTTGTTCCTGATTTCGAACGGCACGAAGGAGGGCGGGGGCCTGCTCGTCGGCGCGGACCTCCGGCGCGTTCCGTGGGAAGTCCTGCTGCTGTTCGGCGGTGGTCTTGCGCTTGCCGAGGCGATCCAGGGGAGCGGCTTGTCCGCGTACATGGGCGAGACGCTCGCGACGATCGGCACCTGGCCGCTGGTCGCGCTGATCGCGGCCGTCGTGACGCTGATCGTGCTGTGGACCGAGCTCAATTCGAATGTCGCGACGGCCGCGACCTTCATGCCGATCCTCGCCGCAATTGCCTCCGCCTCGGACTATCCGGTGCTGCAACTCGTGGTGCCGGCGGCGCTCGCGTCTTCCTGCGGCTTCATGCTGCCCGTCGGCACGCCGCCGAACGCCATCGTGTTCGGCACGGGCCGGCTCTCGATGCAGGACATGATCCGCGCCGGCTGGCGCGTGAACCTCGCCGCGATCGTGGTCGTGACCGCGGTCTCGATGCTCGTGATTCCGCTGATCGCCTGACCGGCTACTTCAGGCTCTTCTTGTTGAGCAGGCGGCCGTTCGCAAGGTCGAGGTCGCAGCGATAGGCGGAGAACGAGAGCGCGACGAGCGGCTCGTGGCTCTCGATCAGATAGTAATGATCGTCCAACTCCGGCTGCTCCGCCTGCCAGAGCAGTTCGCCGGAAGGCGCATAGGCGCGGAGGTTTTGCACCGGGTCTCGACTGCGACGCCTCGCCTTGCCGAAAGCGATTTCGTCCAGGTAGGCATTCGGGTCGAGCAGCACGATTGCGCGGCCATCCGCCCAGAACGCGTCGCGCACCATGAATTCCATGCGCACCGGCTTGCCGTCGATCTTGACGATGTCGCCGTCGTGAGTGACCGCACGTTCCTTGTCAGTCGGCATAGGTGACGATTATCTCACTGACGCACCCTTTGGCGTCGAACTCGGAATCAATTCTGCCCCACAGGAAACTGATAGGGCGGCTTGCCGAGCTCGCGCAAGAAGCCAACTGTCATGTAGCGACTTGCGCTGCAGCTCGATTTCCATTGTCCATTCGACCCGTTTCGTCGGACTGAATTTCCATTAACACCCACACCTGATGCAAACGCTCGCCCCTAAATACTAGCGTTGCCGCGACTCCGGTTTCGGGCCGGATACTGTAATGTCGCCAATCTTCGTTTCACGAGGCTCCGGCTTTACGTCGAGACCAATTTCGGACGCGAGAAACTGCTGCGATCGTACCTTCGGCTCGATCGTGCCTGCGGCAAACGAGATCGATCCGTTGGATTCGTCGATCTTCATGTCAGGGCCTAGTGGGTAGTCTTCAAGGTAGCGTAGGCTGGAAACATAGGAGGGTACTACGACTTGTGGGAGCCAGCCCGGGCCGTGTTTGGTATTTGCTATTGCGAGTCCGAAAGCTGCGGGCGTGTCCTCGATGACCTCGATAAGCGGCGACACGCGTGCGCATGGGCTTTGTCTCGTGACTTGCAAGCTGCAATCCTCTCGAACAAAGCGGAAGCACTGTTTGCCAGAGCGACGCAACGCGCTTAGCGTCGTGTAGAAGTAGCCCTGACCCGGGTAACCCGCGTAGATCAATGGTGCCTTTCTTGAGCGTGATGTCCTTGAAGCGATCGACGCCTGGATACTTGGAGCTGCCCTGCAACGATCGCGCAAACTGGCTCGCGCCACCGCCGACTAGCTCCGCCCCGCCTTTGCGGATGACTCCCGCCGCTCCTCCAATGAAATAGCCGGCGTTGCCATACTGACTGCCGATTCGCCCAGCCTCGCTGTCGGGTTCGTCAAAATACTGGAAGTCCGGATCAGCGCCGAAGAGGATCGCTACCGGAGACGAGCTGATCAACAAGTTGCCGATGCGCGCGGCGAATCCCTGGACGCCGTCGAGGGCGCGGCCGCGCGAAAGAGTCGGGTCAGGGCTCGTGCCGACCGTCAGCACGATGCTCGACGGCGACACAAATCGGCCCGACTGCATCGCGCAGGTCAATGCGTCGCTGTTCTGCCCGCAGGGATCGCGTTCCTGCGCGCTCGCGATTTGCCCCAGGCCTCCGCCGAAGTAGCGGTACAGGTCGGCCCACCTGATGCCCACCACGGTGACTTGCGCGCAGTTTCCCGAAGACGACTGCATGCAGGGCGGGGGATCGAATCCGCTCGGATCGACGAACGCGAGCGGATTGTTGAGTGCGTAGGCGTAGCGATTGAGACCCTGGCCATCGTACGGCAGCGTGACGTAGGGATCCGCGCTGATGAACCGGCCGAGCTCCGGGTCGTACAAGCGGCCATTCATATGAATGAGTCCGATATTGTCGAGATGCTCGTGACCCGTGAAACCGTCGCGCGTGACGGCGGCGATCTTTGCGAGCTCAGCGGCGGTCGGAACGCCGGTCCAGTTCGTCCCGCGCCGCCGCCCGAATGAATTGAAGCTTTCGGCAACGACGGATTTTCCCGCGGCATCGAGAATCCGGTCAGTGCTGTCGAGGTGATCCTGCGTCAGGTAACGCATGACCGGCGCCGAACCATTGCTGTAGCGCAGATGAATGACGGCGAAGCCGGAGGGGGTCTCCAGATAATGACGCCAGGTCGTCACGCCCGCGCGCGTGACTTTCTCGAAGAGTTCGCCGGCGTAGATCGTCGTTTCGGTGGCCGAGCCCTGTTTCGCGACCTGCTTCCAGCGTCGGCCGCCGGGCCCGTAGGAGAACTGGCTGTTGTTGCCGCCTGAATGGGCAATCGAGGACGGCAAGTTGGCACTGGTCCAGCCGATCGTCGCCCCGTCGCGGCTGGTCATATTGCCGTTGGCGTCGTAGGCGAAACTCCGGCCGCTTGCCGAGACGACGGCGTGCTTGCGCGTCGCGTGGTAGGTGTAACAGGTGGTCGACGATGGGCAAACGTCGGACTTTCGGCGGATGTTGCCGATAGCGTCGTAGTCGAGTTCGAGATTGATGGCACCGTTCCGGCGGGAATCGTCCAGACGATCGAGTGCGTCGTAGCGGAATGACTCGACGAGATTCTGGTTCAGGTCCTCGCGACGCGTCAGATTGCCGTTAGCATCCCAGTCATAGGCGAGATTCTGGAACGTCGCGGCACCGGCCACGCCCTGCCGATAGTCCAGCAGGCCGCCGACGGGTGTGAATCCGCTGACGACGCGGATCGCGGAGCCGAGCGATTCGTCGAGCCGGTTTCCTGCGGCGTCCTCGGCGTTCTGCGTCCAATAAGCGTCGCCGGGCGCATTGCCATTGAAGATGCGCGACACCCGGCCGGCGCCGTAGTCGTGGCGGATCTTGAACGGTGTTGCCGCGCCCGCCGCAGGGTAGGTGATCGAGTCGAGCAGGCCGAGCGAGTTGTAAGCGTAGTCGTAACGGTAGCTCGCATCCGCCACGATCGTGCGTGACGCAGGCCGGCCGACGCTGTCGTACGTGAAATTCTCCGTGTAGCCGGGACCGGAGAGGCCGGCCAGCCGGCCGATGTTCCGGCTCGTCGCGGCGCTGCCCCAGACCCAGTTTTCAGTGCCGTCCGGCGCGATTCGTTTCGTGATGCGGCCGAGCGCGTCGTACTCGAAGCGGATGAGCTGCCCTTTCGCGTCGCGCAACGCGGTGACTTCGCCGAGCGCATTACGTGTCCAGACCCAGGTGCCCATATCCATGTCGGCATGTGCCAGCTTCATGCCGCGCGGGTTGTAGGCCGCTGTTGCGACCGTGTTGTTTCCGGCGTCGCGAACGCCCTGCAGCCTGCCGAATGCGTCGTATTGGTATCGCGTCCGGCCGCCCAGGGCGTCGACGACCTCCGCAATCCTTCCCCAGGCCGTTCGCGTGCCGGTCGTGGCGTGACCAAGCGAATCCGTCACCGTCGTGGCATGGCCGTCGTGCTGAATCTTTGTGGCCCGCTCAACGACGCCTCCCCCCGCGAGTAGCTCGGCTGACGTCAGTCGTCCGAGCAGATCGAATTTCTGCTGCCAATGACCCGCAGGCGTGCCGCCATCCCAGTGCGGCAGGTATTGGCTGATCGGCAGTCCGCGATCGTCCCGATCGACGGTCACGATGGAAGTGCCACCGCCGGGCCGCTGCGATCTCAGTCGAAATCCGCGTTCGTTCTGATCGATCTCGAGCCGCGTCATGACGCGGACCGCGCCGGTCCCGTCGCGGTCTTCCTGTGCGATCCGATACTTTCCGCGCGCATCGCATCCGGCCTGGCAGGTCTCGAGGGACCACGCGGTACTCGTGCCGTCAGGCTGGGTCTCCTGCGCCAGCCGGCCGAAATTGTCGTATCGCCAACGCACGACCGATCCATTCGGGTCGGTCATCGTCAGTGGCAATCCATTTGCGTCGTCCCAGGTGTAACCCGTCAGTTGCGCGAGCGGGTTGGCGATTCGTATGGGTAGCTGACCGCGCGGACCCCAGTTGATCGCGATGGTTCGCGCAGCCATTCCGGCCCCGGTGACCTTCTCGCTTGCCAGATTGCCGAATGAGTCGTAGGTCAGGTCGTGCGTCACTTGCCACTCGCTATCCCCGGGTTCGACGGTCCATCGCGTGGGCCGGCACTTCAAGCCGTCCCAGGCCTGACTGATCTCGCGGACGATCGCGGCACCGCCTGTCAACGTATGACTCGCGGTGAGCTGCAATGACTGGGGTCGACCCATGCACCAGGTGGCGCTGTCGTTCAGGAGATTCGTGCGCTGACTGCGGATGCTCGCAGACGAGCCCCCATTGGTCCCACCCGCAATCTCGGTGACGGTCGTCGTTTCGTCCGTGATGAGACCGGATGACGCGTCGATTGCGGCCACGTTCCGAACGAACCGGGCAATCTCGTTGCCGTCGAGCGGCCCGCCGACTTCAAAGCGGCGTGACGTGACGGTCGCGGGATACGGAAATTTGCGCTGCTGTATCAGAGTTCCCATGTCGATCTTCGACCATTGATAGCCAGTGGCCGCCATGATCTTTCCGGACGGCTGGCGCACGACGACTGCCTCGGGAAGGCCCGAGTACGGGAAATCCTGGCGCAGCGTGAGTTCCGTGCTCTGCCTTTGCACCGGCGTGAGTTCGGTCCGGATCTGTTTCCTGAAGCCGAGCGCTCCGCGGCCGTTCAGGTGCAGTCGAAAGCCCTCGTAGCGGAAACCGGTCGATGACCTGCGACCGCGGCCGCTGCCATCGGTTGTAGTCAGCAGCGAAACAACCTGGGCTGCCGGCTGCGAATCCTGCTCCGGGTACGCGGCCGCGCTGCCGCGCTGGTGCACCGAGGCATCGGTCAGCGGGCGGTATTCGAGTTCCGCGGTCACGCCGAATCCATCGGTTGCGGAGAGCATGAGATCCGGAGGCGGCCCGCTCTTCAGCCGCAACCGCACCTGGCCCGACCCCTGCGCGAGGAGATCCGCGAGCCCATTGCCGTCGGTGTCCATGCCGGCGAAGGCCGTGCCGCCGTCATGGGGAATTCCAGTGTCGACGATCGGCGCGAGCGAGTCGCCTCTCGATAGCGAAACATGCCAGTTGCTGGCGCCCCGCAGCAGCAGATCGTCGCGCCCGTCGCCATTCCAGTCCTGGCCGTAAAGGTCCGCACCGGTCCAGGCCGATCCCTGCAGTTCCGTCTGCGTGCCGTTCATTCCACAGCCGCCGACGCGGACGCGGATGCTGCCGGTCCAGTGCTTGTAGGCCAGGTCAGTGCAGTCGTCGTCGTTGAAATCGAACGGAACGCCGCCGGGGAACAAGTTCTCGAAGCGTTCGGTTCCGTGACCCGCGCCTGAGATGCGCGCGACCGAGAAGTTCTCGTTCATCAGGAGATCTTCAGTCCCATTGCCATCGAGATCGATGCGACGTCCGGGCCGCCCGATGAAATCGCCGCCTTCTGGACTGTCGTAGGCGACGGCATCCCATTGCGAATACAGCGTGGTGGGCGCCGAGAATCCGCCGGCCGGCAAGGCGTAGCGCACTCGCACCGTCAGGCTGTTCACCTGCGGATCGGGCACCTCGGACCATGCGATGTCGCCCAGCCCGTCGCCATTCATGTCGAGGCCGCGAAAATCCCTCGTGCCCTGCGCCAGGACGATCCCGGTCGTTTGCGGCGCGCCGAGTCCGCTGGCGCTGCCCTTGATGATTGTGAAAATAGAATTCGACGTGTAGGTCAACAGGTCGGCGCGGCCATCGCCGTTGCTGTCAAATGGAGTGCCGATCCCGAACGGACAGGGGATTCCGGAATTGACCTCGGGCCCGAAGCCACCGACGGCGAGACCAAGACGATAGCGGACCGTCGCGTTCGACATCGCGGTTCCACCGGCCCAGACGAAGTCCGCGCGACCGTCTCCGTTGAGATCGGCAACGTTGGAGCGACGATGTGCCGGAATGGGCGACGATCCCGGAACCGCGACGGCAAACGCCGTCACCGGCGCGAAACCCGGCGTGCCGTCCTGCCACTCGAATTTCGTGGCCGCGAGGCAATCGGGTCCGCCGGCGCTGCATTGCTGGATCGAAGCCAGCCGGCTCCGACCTCCCGAGGACAGCGCGGGCTCGTATTTGAGTTCATGGCGGCGCAGGACTGCTCCGTTGTAGAGAACGTCGACGTGATCGAGCCGCACGACCTGGCGAACCGGTGTGCCCGCGACGTATCCGATGTCGACTTCCTTGTCAGGCCGGTTCACGTAGACGAATGAAACCTGATGTGAAGCGGCAACGCCGTTCGTCGGATTTGCGTTGTAGTGGATGCTCGCCAGGCGAAAGCTGCCGTTCGTCGCATCCTCGACGTATCGATAGTCGATGACGTTGCCCGCGCGATCGCGAATCCTGTTGAGCGCCCAGGTGCGAGCGTTGTTGGATGTCGCGGTTGCTTTTCCGTCGATGCGCGAATCCGCGGTGGCGCCGTATTCGTAGATGCGGCCGTCGGCGGCCTCGACCACGAAATAGTTCAGCCCGCCGGCAGCGCCCGGTATGGACCGGATGCGGGCGAAGGACTCGATCTCCGTGCGGTACTCGGCGCCAGGCGTGTGGTAGATGACGTGGTTCACAATGACGAGGCGCTGGCCGTCGAGACAGAAGCGGTCGTTGCCGGTGCCATCGACGCGTGCGGCGACGCCGTCCTGCGCAATCGTGCGGCCGCAACGCGAAATCTGAGACAGGCCGCCAATCGACCAGCCGACACCGAGCAGACCACCCTGTGTCCGATGGCGATACTCGAGCGAGAGAGCGGGTGTCATCCCGTTCGTGCCGGCGGGCAGGTCGATCGGAATCGTGTACTGCGCTTCGCCATCCTGCGAAACGGCGGCAACGCCGGGTGTCCGGCCGATACCGGCTTCCGCCCCGAATGCGGCGATAAGAAGGAATAGTCCGGAAATGACGCCGAATCGGCGCGCTGCGACGGGCAGTTCCATTGCCTTGTCTCCGATAGAGCCGGCTTCCATCCGGGTGCGGTCAAGCTAACCGCTCGATCGCAGCGTGGCCTGCCACTTATGTGCGGTAAATCCGTAGAATCTGCATCCGGAGCCGCGTGTGAACCGCAAGCCGCAGGAGCCTCGATGAAACTCGTCACCGCCATCATCAAGCCGTTCAAGCTCGACGACGTGCGCGCGGCGCTCTCCGAGATCGGCATCTCGGGCATGACCGTCACGGAAGTGAAGGGCTTCGGCCGCCAGCGCGGCCACACCGAGCTCTACCGCGGCGCGGAGTACGTCGTCGACTTCGTGCCGAAGACGCGGATCGAAGTCGCCGTGCGCGACGATCTCGTCGAGCAGGTGACGGAGGCGATCATCAACGCCGCGAAGACGGGCAAGGTCGGCGACGGCAAGATTTTCGTGACGTCCATTGAACGCGTCATCCGCATCCGCACGAGCGAGATGGACGAGGCGGCGCTTTGAACGAGCCGGTCGAGAACCCGAAAACACTGACGATCGAAGCGGCGGTCGCGAAGATCGCGCTCAGCGGCGCGCGACGCCATGTGTTCTTCTGCACGCACGGCGACTGCGCGCCGAAGGAAGTCGGCGAGGAGTCCTGGAAGTACCTGAAGCGGCGGCTGCGCGAAGTCGGGCTCTCCGATGTCGAGGGCGGAGTGCTCCGCACGCGCGCGGATTGTCTGCGGATCTGCCGCGAAGGGCCGATCATGCTCGTCTATCCCGAGGGCACCTGGTACCGGCACGCGACGCCCGAGAACATCGAGCGGATCATCCAGGAGCACTTGATTGGCGGGCGCCCCGTGGCGGAACTCAGTTTCGCGCACCATCCATTGGAAGGCGCCTGACTGTCTTGAAGCCGCTCTAACCGGCGCCCAAGCCGACGAGCACGAAGAAAAGCGTGGTTGCGATTCCCATCGCTACCGCAATCTTGAATGGGAGGCGATCGCTTGGCTTGCTCGCATCAGCACGACCGCCCTCGAGGTCCTTCAGCCGAATACTCTGCCTTGCGTCCATAGGTCTGGACGATATCAATCCCCCGGGGCACGACTGTCAGGCACTTGTCAGTTCGCTTGAATTTGAGCCGCCCTGATTATTCGTGAATAGTAGCGACATGGCGCAGTCGATCCGCATTCACGAACACGGCGGTCCGGAAGTCCTGCGCCTCGAGCCCTTCGACCCGGGACCGGTCGGCGCGCGGCAGGTCCGCATCCGGCAGACCGCGATCGGCGTCAATTTCATCGACACCTATGACCGCTCCGGACTCTATCCAGTCACTTTGCCGAGCGGTCTCGGCCGCGAGGCCGCGGGCGTCGTCACGGAAGCAGGGCGGGGCGTCAAGACGCTGAAGGCCGGCGATCGCGTGGCCTACGCGGGAACCACGCCGGGCGCCTACGCCACTGAGCGCGTCATGGATGCGGCCCGCGTCGTGAAGCTGCCGGATTCGGTCACCGATCGCGTCGCCGCCGCGCTGATGCTGAAAGGACTCACGGCCTGGTTCCTGCTGCGGCGCTGCCATCGCGTGCGGCGCAACGAGTACGTGCTGTTGCACGCAGCGGCGGGCGGCGTCGGCCTGATCGCGCTGCAATGGGCGGAGGCGCTCGGGGCGAAGGTAATCGCAGTCGTCGGCAGCGACGAGAAAGCGGCACTCGTCCGCGAGCACGGCGCGGCGGAGGTGATCGTGAGCACACGCGAGGACATCGTCGAGCGCGTGCGGGCGATCACGAGGAAGAAGGGAGTGCCGGTCGTGTACGACGGCGTCGGCAAGGACACCTTCTTCGCCTCGCTCGATTGCCTGGAGCCTCTCGGCCTCATGGTCAGCTATGGCAATGCCTCGGGCGCCGTGCCGCCTTTTTCGCCGCTCGAGCTCACGCGGCGCGGGTCGCTGTTCCTAACCCGGCCGACGCTGTTCCACTACACGGCCAAGGCTTCGGATCTCGCCCGCGGAGCGCGCGAACTCTTTGAGGTTGTTGGAAGCGGGCGGGTGAAGGTGCGCATCGGCCAGACCTACCCGCTTTCGGAGGCCTCACAAGCCCATCGCGACCTGGAATCGCGCCGGACGACCGGCAGTTCGCTCCTGATTCCCTAACTTTGGCGATTGATAACCCGGGTGTCATACGTCTAAGCGGCAGGCATTACGGGACGTACAGCGAGCCCCCTTAAAGGTGCTAGAATTTTGACCGGTTCTAGGGGATGCCATTCATGACTAACGCCGTCCGAATTCTCTGCGTCTGCGGTGCAATAGCGATGTGGGCGGGCATTCCCGCTGCGCAGGCCGACGATTTCAACCTCATCAAGCAGAAAGGCCAGGTTTCGCTTGGAGCGTTTACCAACAATTCCGAGGTCGATGTACAGGTGGACGGGGACACAAGCAACGGAACCCCTGTTGACTGGGACAGAACCTTCGGCGACAAAGACGTGACGCGCTTGCGCCTGGATGGCATATGGCGATTCAACGAGCGCCACCATTTGCGGATGATGTATACGGATTATTCGCGCGAAGTGAACGAGACTATCGAAGAGGAAATCGTGTGGGATGATGACGTGATTCCCGTAAACGCGACGGTCAGAGCCGAGCAGAAATTTTCCATCATCGAGGCGTCCTACGAATACGCGTTCATGAGCTCGGACAAGTTTGAATTGGCCGGCAGCATCGGCTTGCATTACACGGATTTCGAAGTCTCGCTCCGGGCGGACGTTCCCGCGTCCGGCGGCGGCACTGTGTCAATTGGCGGACCGGCGTCGGTCGACGCACCGCTGCCGGTGCTCGGCGCGCGCACCATGTGGCGCATGGGCGGGAATTTCTATCTCGATGCGCAGGCCCAGTTCTTCGCGATTTCCTTCGACGAGTTCGACGGGACCATCACGAACTTTCGGGCAGCGGTGATCTGGCAGCCAAAGAAGTACCTCGGCATTGGCGCAGGATTTGATAATTTCAAGATCGATGTGGATGTAGAAAAGGACACATTCACCGGCGACATGGACTGGACCTATTCGGGGCCGCAGGTCTTCTTCAACTTCTCGTTCTGACCTCCGCTCGAGCTGAGATGTCGATGCCGGGGTGAGGGAACCAGCCTCGCCTGGCTCCCGCTTTTGCTGCTGTCAGTTGTCGAAGGCCTCGCGGGCGCCGCCTGCCCGGATTTCCATTAAACTCGCACCTCCAATCAAGCAGCCGGTGCGGCGTTTCGGGGGGCGTTCCATGAAGGCACTTTCAAAGCTCCGGAGCCTCGGACTCGCGTCAGTCCTGAGCGTATTTGCGTTGAGCGCGACGGTACAGGGGCAGGAGGCCCAGGCACCGGCGGCCGCGACCTTTACCAAGGAACAACTCGAGCAAATGGTAGCGCCGATGGCGCTCTATCCGGACGGGTTGGTGTCGCAGATGTTGATGGCGGCCACCTATCCGCTCGAAATTGTCGAGGCCGCCCGCTTCATGAAAGCCAATCCCGCGCTCAAGGACACGGCGCTCGAAGGCAGGCTGAAAGAGCAGGATTGGGACGCGAGCGTCAAGTCGCTCTGTGGCTTTCCGGATGTGCTCAAGCAGATGGATGAGAATCTCGACTGGACCCAGGATCTCGGTGACGCCTTCCTGGCCCAGAAAACTGAGCTGATGGATACGGTCCAGCGCATGCGCGGCAAGGCCTATGACTCCGGCAACCTGAAGACGACGGAACAACAGGTCGTCACGCAGCAGCCGGACAAGATCATCGTGATCGAGCCCGCTGACCCCGAGATCATCTATGTCCCGACCTACTCGCCGACGGTGGTCTATGGCGGGTGGTCTTATCCGTCCTATTACTACCCTCCGATGTATTACCCGCCGCCGTACGGCTACGGCGCCATGGCGTTCACCGTGGGCGTCGTGTGGGGCGCAGCGATCTGGGGCGGGTGCAACTGGGGCTGGGGCCACAGCGATGTCGATATCGACATCAACCGGCAAAACAATTTCAATCGCAACACGAACATCGACGGCGGCCGGAACAACATCAATAACAATGACAGGGCCGGGAACAAGGCGGGGGGCAAGCAGTCGTGGAAGCACGATGCCTCGCACCGTGGCGGTGTCAACTACCGCGACAACAAGACGGCGCAGCAGTTCGGGGCGAACTCCGGCTCGAATCGCGTATCGCGCGACCAGGCGCGGGGCTACGACCGCGGGGGCGCAGGCGTGGGTGATAGGTCATCAGGACAGCGCGGCCCGAGCGCGTCGACCGGAGCAGTCGGTAGCGGCGACCGTAGCGCTGGAGTTTCCAACCGCGGCACTGGACCTTCGTCGCGCGACGTCGGGGCCTCATCTCGCAACAGCGCGTATAGCGGCTCGCGAAACTCGAGCTTTGATCGTTCTGCGAGCAGCCGTGGTGGCATGAGCCGCGGTGGCGGCATGAGCCGTGGCGGCGGCGCGCGGCGGCGATAAGGATCAGGGGGGACGATGAATACGACAAGTCAACTGCGCAGTATCTGCTTCACCCTGGTCGGAGTTGTGCTCATGGCCACGCTGGCGGCATGTTCGCCAGCGCCACCCGGTACATACGAAACTCCGGAAGAAGCCATCCAGACGCTTGGGGAACACGCGGGCTCAGGTGACGCCAAGAAGACCGTAGAGATGTTTGGCGCCGATGCACTCGAAATGTTCGATTCGGGCGACAAGGTCGCCGACCATGAAGACGCGTTGCGCGTAAAGGCAATGATTCGCGAAAAAGTCGTGTTCGAGGATCTCGACGAAAAGACCAAGGCGGCCATCATCGGGAATGAGGAATGGCTGTTCCCTATCCCGTTGGTCCAGGAAGAGGGCCGTTGGCGCTTTGACGCTGCTGCCGGGCGGGAGGAATTGCTGAATCGGCGCATCGGCCGCAATGAGTTGCTCGCGCTTGCGAGCCTGCACGCCTATGTGGACGCGCAGCGCGAATACATTACGAAGGGCCGGGATGGCAAGCCGCCGGCGTATGCGCGACGTTTCCGAAGCAGTGAAGGCGCGCACGACGGCCTCTACTGGCCAGTGGCGGAGGGAGAAGAGGAAAGCCCGATCGGGCCGCTCTATGCCGATAGTGCGGATGAGCGATTGAAGAATGCCGACCCACAGCCCTTCCATGGCTACCACTTCCGCATCCTCGAGGGCCAGGGCAAGAACGCGCCCGGCGGCGAGCGCAGTTACCTGGACAAGAAGGGCCGATTGACGCGCGGCTTCGCGGCCGTTGGTTGGCCTGCGAAATATGGCAACTCGGGAATCATGAGCTTCCAGGTCAATCAGCAGGGCCTCATCTTCCAGAAGGATCTCGGAGCTGAAACGGAAACGGCGGCCGCGGCGATCAGCGCCTACGATCCTGATCAGAGCTGGCACCCGACCGGCGACTGAGTCCGATTCATGAAAATCAGCCCTTGCCGGGCGCTGCGCGGGTGCATGGCTTGCCTGCTCCTGGCGGTTGCCGGTTGCGGCGAGAAGTCTGAAGCACCGGCGTCCGACAAGGCGGTCGAACCCGGAGAACCGGCGCCGGCATCGGCGCAGTTCGTTGACGAAGCACTCCTGTCTGATTTCCCAAGCTTGCTGAAGCCGTGGAACGGGGACCTGGACGGCATGGTCGAGCGGCGGGTCATTCGCGTGCTGACCGTCAACAGCAAGACCATACATTTTGTCGACAAGGGCGTCTTGCGCGGCGCCGCGGTCGACTACGCCCGTCTTTTCGAGAAAGAGCTCAATGAGAAGCTCGCCAAGGAAAAGAAGCTCAAGAACAAGAATCTCAAGGTGAACGTGGTGCTAATACCGGTGCGGCGCGACCAGCTGTTGCCGGCGCTGGCTGCCGGCAAGGGTGACATCGCCGCCGCCGGTCTCACGATCACGCCCGAGCGTCTCAAGGTGGTGGACTTCACGGCTGCGGGCAAGAGCAATGAGAACCAGATCGTGGTATCGGGACCGGACTCGCCAAAAATCACCCTTCTGGAGGACCTCTCCGGCAAATCAGTCTTCGTGCGCAAATCGTCGAGCTACTACGAAAATCTGGTTGCACTGAACAGGAAGTTCGCGGAACAGAAAAAGCCGCCAGTGAAGCTCGAGGAGGCGCCAGAGACGCTCGAAGACGAGGATCTGCTCGAGATGCTCGACGCGGGGCTCATTCCGCTCATCGTCGTCAATGAGACGACGGCGGATTTCTGGAAACAGGTCTTCCCGCGACTCACCGTCCACGACGCCATCGCCGTTCACACGGGTGGCGAAATCGCCTGGGCGATCCGCAAGAATACGCCGCAGCTCAAGGCGGCACTGGACGACTTTGCAAGGCGCAACAAGGTCGGAACATCGATCGGCAATCAACTCCTGACGCGCTACCTCAAAGACGTCAAGTACGTGAAGAATGCGGCCTCAGTGGAGGAGCGAAAGAAATTCCTGGCGTTGATCGAGTACTTCAAGAAGTACGGCGACCAGTACGACGTGGACTGGGTGCTGATGGCGGCTCAGGGTTATCAGGAATCGCAACTCAATCAGGACGCGAAAAGTTCCGTCGGCGCCATCGGGGTCATGCAGTTGATGCCCGCGACCGCCAAGGAAATGAACGTCGGCGACGTCACGAAGACCGATGCGAACATTCACGCCGGCATCAAGTACATGCGATTCATGATGGATCGCTACTATGCAAACGAGCCGATGACGAATCTCGACAAGGCGTTGTTTTCATTCGCTTCGTACAACGCGGGTCCCGCCCGCGTGCGGAAGCTCCGCGCGGAGGCTGGCGAGCGCGGTCTCGATCCCAATGTGTGGTTCCACAACGTGGAATATGTCGCGGCCGAGCGGGTGGGCCAGGAAACGGTGACTTACGTCAGCAACATCTACAAGTACTACATTGCCTACAGTCTGGTTGTGAAGAACCAGGCGGCCAAGAAGGAAGCCGTCGAGAAGATCAAGGGCGAGGCTGACTAGTCGCTACCGCGTCAGCGGAATCTCGCTCGCGAGACCTACCCGCTGCAGCGCGTCGAGCTTGTTTTCGACCTGGTAGAAGCGGAGCACCTTGGTCATCGGCAGTGCGGCGGCGAATCGCTTGACGTACTTCTTGCGCAAGGCCAGCAGCTCGTCCTCGAACTTCAGATAGTCCTGCACCAGCGATTCGGCCTGTGCGTCTGAAAGCGTATCGCGCTGTGCCGCGTAATCGGTGATTACCTTGACGAGCTTGTCGTTGACCTTCGTGACTTCCGCCCGATATTCGTTGTAAACGGGCCAGAATGCGGTCGATTGCTCGTTCGTCAGGATCATCGCACCGTCGACGATAGTCTTGCGATCGGCCTGGGCGACGCTGCGGGCCGCCTCGATCTCGGCGCTCATGTCGGCGAATTTTTCGTTGACCTGTGCCACTGCCGCCGGTTGCCAGCAGGCCAGGCAGACTACAGCCAGCGTCATTGCAAAACGGAACCTCATGTCACGACTCCTTCATTCCTTTTGGGGCTCACACAGTACCCGAATTCTAGCGGAATAAGCTGTCGTCCAGGATCGACCCTTTTCCGATCGACCGGCTGAGCGACAGCCAGATGCTCCATTCGTCGTCGGCGGTGGCGCCGGCTCCAACCGTAAACGTTCCGAATGCCGTGTTCCCGGCAAGATAGGCGGACACTCCGTAGATCTCGTCATCCGGAACCGGATCCACGCGGTCATAGAGACCGGCGGCCTGCAGGCCGAAGCCGCCGTAGATCGCCTGGTCCTTGACGGTTGAGAGTTCCTTCAGGCGCCAGAGAAAGCTCGCCTGCGCGAGCCAGTACTGGCCCACGCGAAGTTCATCGTGCGAAAAAGCCGGAAGTGTCCTGGGACCGCCCAGCGAAAACGCGCGATCCCCAGGCACGTCGCTGTCAAGATCGGTACCGCCGGCAAGGCTTACCCACATGAGATTCTTGCCGAGGGTCAGGGCAGTGCGGAATCCCACCTCCAGAGTCTCCCATTCCCGATCGGATCCGAGAGAATCGTCCATCCGATGGTATTCGACTGCTGCGGCGATGCCGTCCGTGGCCAATTGCGCCGTATTTCGGGAATCGTAGCGAGCCTCGATCATGAATCCGGCATCGGTCACGCTTCCTTCGGGGAATTGCTCCAAGCCGGTGTTCACGCGCGCTTCGCGCTCGTCGATCAGATACCCGACACGAACCTGCGCAAATCGCGACAGGTTCCAGCCGAGGTCCACGCGACCGCCGTAATCCAGGAAACTGTAGGTGGAGATGTGATCTCCGTCGTTGTAGACATTTTCCGCCGATCGCGACACGAAGAGTTCGGGCTCGAAGAAGAATCGCTGGGCGATGTCGAACGGCTGGTAAAAACTGGTCTTGAGCTCCGATTCGTAGCCGATCTGCAGATTGTTGCGCCACTGGGCGCCGCGCTCGTTCAGCCAGCGGCGCACGTGCTGGACGCCCAGCAGGAACTTGAGGTCCCCGCCGCCGTCTGCATAGAGGCCCATGCTGGGACGCACGACGTTTTGCCCAATCGAATCTTCCGTGGGCGTCCAGATGAGCGTGGCGGCGTCTGGCTCTCCATCCAGCCGATACGACACGGATTCGAGTTCTCTGAGCGCCGACATGCGCCTTGCGTCCGTGCTGATCGACTTGATGTCGGCCTCGTCACCGGCACGAATGGTCGTGATGGTCCGCAGGTATTCCGGGTTGACCTGCTTCAGGCCCTCGAACTCGACGGCAGCTACGCGCGCCTCGACGTCCTGGCCGGTGGTGATCCGTTGCCGCCACGCGGTGTATTCCGCATCGCCAACGGCGAGCGCAGCGAGGCGATCCGTGACCAGGCGTGCCGCAGCCTCGCCCAGGGGAATGGTGTCCGGCACGCGATCGAAGTCGGCAGTCGAGATGTCTCCCATCGGAACGTCGATGCGAATATCGCGATCCGTCAGCGACTGCAGCTGGATTTTTTCATTGGCTTCGAACATCACGTCCATGCTGCGCGAGAGAAGCTGGGTCGCCTGCATCAGTTTTTCAGCCGTGGCTGGAGGCTCGACGAGGTTGACGACGATGACGATGTCGGCGCAGGTGTCGCGCGCGACATCGACCGGGATGTTCCTGACCATTCCGCCGTCCGAGAGAATGTACCCTTCCCCAACGACCGGCGAAAACGCGCCGGGAATAGCCATGCTGGCCCGCAGCGCATTCGCGAGATCGCCGTGATCGAGGACAACCATGTCTCCCGTGATCATGTCGGTCGCGACCGCCCGGAAGGGAATGGGCAGCTTGTTGAAATCGGATTCGGCGCGCGATCTCGCGACGTAAGTGCGCAACAGGTCGTCGATCGCGCTGGAATTGGCGAGTCCGTAAGGCGTCACGATGTTTCCATCGCGAAGCCCGAGCTCGATCGAGGTGTTGGCCTCGGTGGCCAGCCGCTTTTGCTCGATGGGTTCGAGCGGGCGGCGATCCACGCCGCCGACCACGGAGGACCAGTCGATTGCCCTCATGAATTTTTCGATTTCCGCCGCCGGCTGACCCGATGCGTAGCCGCCGCCGACGAGCGCGCCCATGCTGGTGCCGGCGATGCAGTCGATTGGTACGCGGAGTTCCTCGATTACTTTCAACACGCCGACATGCGCACCGCCCTTCGCGCCGCCACCGGCGAGCACGAGCCCGATTCGCGGCCGCTCGAACGGTTCGGCGGCGGAGGCGTGCGTCAGTGTGGACAGCGCAAGGACGGCAATCGCAGCGAGACAAAGCCGGCCGCGTGGGTCGATGGGGCGCATCAGAAATTCTCCGGGCGAAGACACTCCGCACCAGAATGCGCGACCCGCGCAGCGCTGTCGAGGGTGACGGACCGGCGTTAGCCGGACGGTGTGGTCAGCGCGGACCAGCGCGGGTCGGCGTGCAGCGGTCTGAGGAACGGTGAATAAGCCACTTCTTCCTGAAAGTAGGCAGGGCCATAGGGGCGCTTGCCCTTGTCGCGCTCGAGCGCGGCGCTCGTTTCCTGTAGCAAAGCGAATGACTTGTCGCGCATTCCACGGAACGCAAAGACGTCAGCCAGGTGCACCTTGCCCGAAATGTCACCGGGCTCCGCCTCCATTCGCGTGAGCGCGGCGTCCGCTTCGGCCCGGCGGCCCGGTGCCTTGTGCAGAAGCGCGAGCGCATAGTCCTGATATCTGCCCTTCGGTAGTCTCGCGATGGCTGAGTACGCTTCGTCGTAGCGCTCCTTCAGCACGAGAATGCGCGCGATTTCGACTTCGACATTCGATCCGGCCTCCGGATGCAGTTCCAATACCCTGTAGTTTTCCGCCAGGGCCTCGTCGAACTGTCCGTTGGCGAGCAGCATGACGGCGAGATTGCCGCGATGTGTTGGTGAGAGCGGGTCCTTTGCGACGGCCCGGCGCCAAAGCGCGACCGCCTGGTCCATGTCGCCGCGCCGAACGGCTCGGCTGCCCGCATTGCCCAGCACCAGGGGATCGTCGGGGTCGAGCTCCATCGCGACGCGCACGTGCTCTTCGCCTCTTGCCGGTTCGCCGATGTGGTAGTAGTACTGGGCCAGGCGGGCGTGAGCCGCCGCAAGCCTCGGGTCCAGCTCGATCGCTTTGCGCGCCGCCTCGCCTTGCAGCTCCCTCAGGGGCATTTCGCGGCGATCGTCTTCCGCAGCCAGCAACGAATATGCCCCGGAGAGGGCAGCAAACGCCTTGGCGTACTGAGGATCGATTGCGACAGCCTCCTTGTAATAGCGGACCGAAAGTTCGATATCGCCGGGAGCGCGACGATTGTAGAAAAACTGGCCCCTGAGGAAGCGCTCGTACGCGTCGATGCTTTCCGGCATCCGGCCGCGCGGTATGCCCCCGGCGAGCGTGGCCTGCAGGGCGGTGGCGACCGACGAGGCAATCTCGTCCTGGATCGCAAACAGGTCGTCGACGCCGCGATCGTAGGTTTCGGACCAGACGTGAGAGTTGGTGGATACGTCGATGAGCTGTGCGGTAATCCGGACCCGATCACGGGCTTTGCGGACGCTGCCTTCCAGCACATAGGCCACATTCAGCCGCTCGCCGATCTGCGGGACATCCAGTGACTCATCCTTGAACGAGAAAGATGACGTGCGTGAAATGACGCGCAGGTTTTCAGACTGCGAAAGCCGGTTGAGAATCTCCTCGGTGACGCCATCCGAGAAGAACGCCTGGTCCTTTTCGGCGCTCATGTCGAGGAACGGCAGGACGGCAATGGAATTCGGCGTCGCTGCCGCCGGTGAAACCTCGGGCGCATCCGCCGATCGGGCAAGGAACATGGCGACGATGCCGGTCACGAGGGCCGCTGCGGAAATTGCGAGGGCTATCGTCAGGATCCGCCGCTTAGGCGGAACAGGAGTGACTTTTCCGTTCAGCCGATAGCCGCGCTTTGGCAGGGTTTCGAGGAGCGCCCGGTAGCGTTCGTCGCCGCCCGCATGGCTCAGCTGCCTTCGAAGTTCATAGAAGCATCGAGTCAGGGCATCGTCTGTGACGACCGCGTTAGGCCAGAGGTGCGCCAGCAAGTCTTCACGCGAGACGACCTGGCCTGCGTGCTGCGCCATATACGCGAGCACTTGCATCACCTTCGGATCGAGCTTTTCTCGCCCCCCGGACCCGGCGACTTCGCCCGTCAGTGGATCGATTCGCAGTTCTTCGAGCTGAAAGCCGTTCATCGGGACGATGTCAACAAGATGTCAGCACGATATCAGGCTTTCATCAGGACGCGGACAGGCGATTGCTGAGAGTGTTCTCGACCGCCCGAAGCCCGTAGTTTTGTCAAATACGGCGGGCCAACGCACTGCAAAAATCGAAGGGGAAACGACAATGAAATTTCATCGTCTGGCGTCCGTGCTCGTACTCGGCCTGTTGGCCGGGCCGACGGCCGCCGATGTAGTGACTGACTGGAATGAAATCGCTGCAAACGCGGTCGCCGTCGGCCGCCCGGGCCCGATCGGCCAACCCGATCTGGCACTCGTTCAGGCGGCCGTGCACGACGCGATACAGGCTTACGAAAGCGATTCGATCCGTACTACGCCGCGGTCAAGCCCGTGTCGGTGTGGATAAACCCGCGGGTGCGAAGGACGCGGCAGCGGCTGCAGCCGCGCATGGCGTCCTCGTGGGTTTCTATGCCGGGCAGGACCAGGTTGCAAACCTTAACCCGCATTATCACACTTACCTGGCCAGCAAGGGCTGGCGGGCGACCCCGGCCTGGTCGTCGGCGAGGCCATCGCTGCCTTGTACGTGCCGCTGCGGCGTCCGGACCCCGTTCCGCCACTGGATCCGTTTACGGGTGGTACGGGTATCGGGGAATGGCGTCCGATAGCGCCGGCGACTAGCCATGGCGTTCGTGCCGCTAGCCACCTTCGATCCCCTCGCGCTGACGGGTCCGGCCCGGTTCCGCGCGCCGCCGCCGCCTGACGTGACGAGCGACCGCTATACGACCGACTACAACGAGGTCAAGGCCAAGGGAGCTTTCGTCGGTAGCACCCGCTACTGCGGAGCAGACGGATATCGGCCACTTCTGGAGCGAGAACTTTGCGGTGCAGTGGAACCGCGCCATTCGGGCAATCGTCCTCAAGCGTGTCCCGAAAATCGGCGATCGCGCGCGGCTCTTTGCGCTTGCCAATATTGCCGCGGCGGATGCGCTGATCACCGCCTGGGACAGCAAGAAGCATTTCAATTTCTGGCGTCCACAAACGGCCATTCAGGAAGGGGAAAACGACGGAAATCCGAATACGGCCGGCGATCCCGCCTGGGTTTCCTCTGATCGCCAATCCGTCCTATCCGGACTACACCTCGGGCGCGAACAACATTACCGGTGCCATCACGCGCTCGCTTCGACTGTTCTTCGGCAACGACAACATGAGCTTCGTAGTCACGAGCAATGCTCCGCTTGCCGTGAAGAAGCGCGGATCGTTCAGCAGCTTCTCGGCCGCTGCTCAGCAGTGGTCAACGCCCGCGTCTACCTGGGCATTCACTTCCGCTTCGCCGACACTGAGGCACGGACAGCAGGGTGAGAAGGTGGCCGAATGGGTCCACGATCACTTACTTGCTGCCCATCTCAAACTAGAATCAACACCGCTCCAAGAGGCCCCGGCATCGCAGGATGCCGGGGCCTTTCTTTCGCCATAATGGCTGAGTGAAAGTCAGTGTGCTTCCGTCAAACCGGGAATTCCAGGCACAGGGCGACGAGCCGGTACTCTCGGCGGCGCTTCATCAGCACCTGAATCTGCCGCACAGCTGCAAGACCGGATCCTGCGGCACCTGCCGCGTGCGCGTTCTGCGCGGCGGCTTCGGGTATCCGCACGGCCGCCCGATCGGCATCAGTGAGGCGGAAGAGGCAGCCGGCTACGCGCTCATCTGCCAGGCGCGCGCGACCACGGACCTCGTCATCGAGATCCGCGAGATCCGCCACGTCACGGACGTCGAAATACGCGAGCTGCCCGCACGCGTCGAGCGCATGGAGCCGCTCGCGCCGGATGTCATGGGACTGTGGCTCCGCCTTCCGGCGATCGAGCCGTTCAGCTGGCAGTGCGGACAGTACGTGGACGTGATGCTTCCGGGCGATCGGCGCCGGAGTTTCTCGCTCGCGAATCCGCCCCGCGACGCGGCGCTACTCGAATTGCACGTCCGCCGCGCCCGAGGCGGCGAATTCAGCGAGCGGGTGTTCGGCGACTTGAAACCGGGATCGCTGCTTCGCATCGAGGGCCCGCTCGGCCAGTTCATATACCGGCCGGGCGACCGGCCGCTTCTGCTGATCGGCGGCGGAACCGGCTACGCTCCGCTCAAGGCGATGATCCGCGAAATCGTGGATTCGAAAGCGCGGCGCGAACTGCATCTCTTCTGGGGTGCGCGCGCCGCGGTCGACCTGTACGACGACGCGTGGCTTCGCGCGCTCGTGGCAGTGCATTCGCATGTTCGCTACACGCCGGTGCTGAAGGAATTCGTGCACGAGGCCGTATTGAAGCAGGTCCCTGATCTCTCACCGTTCGACATCTATTCGGCTGGACCGCCTGAAATGATCGACGCCGTGCGCACCCTGCTGCCGCGTCAGGGAGCGGACCCCGAACGCATCTACTTCGACTCCTTCGACTACGCACCCGCGTGACGGCTACTTGACGGCGTATCCCCGGGCCTCGAGACAGACTGACATTCCGTACTTGAACGTATCCGCCAGCTTCTGCTGCGCGGCATTTGCCTGCTCCGCGCTGGCTGTCGTCTGCGCCGTGGCCTGCTGCGCCTGCTGTTCCTTGGCTTTGCGGGCCTGCCGGCCGCCGCACCTCCACTCGCATCGTTGTCCGCCACTTCGCCGATGACCGCGCCTGCGGCGGCGCCCCTGACCGCACCCCCGGCACGCGCACCCGTGGCGGCAGGCTGCGCGGGCTGGCTCGCCTGTGCGGGGCCGGCGGTGCCGCCGGCGCCATCGGATCGTAGCCTGACTGCTGTTTCGACCAGTCGTAGCACTCCGCTTCGTCTTTCGTCTGCTGCTAGGGTGTCTGGTTTTTCGTCGGGTACGCGAGAACGCCCGCAGAAGCGGCGAGAGACTTGCCGGGAGGTGGCGTGGTCTGCGCGCTAGCCGGAACCCTTGCTCCGCTGACCAGGATGGCTGTCGCCGTCCGCGATATTGATTTCAGTGATTTCATGGGGCGCTCCTTGCTGGTCTGCAGCCGACTATACGGGACTTGCGGCGCGCCAGCGGACGAGGGCGCCCGTCAATGCCGCGTCGTCCGGCGAGTCGGCGAGGATGACCGGTGATCCGAGGCCGAGGCGGGATGCGGCGTCGGCGACGCGCTGCGCCCCGGTCACGAGCGCCGTCGAGTCCATCAGCTCGCGGCAACGCAAAGTGACAATGCCGACGAGGGCTTCGAGCAATTCGACGCTCGTCGCCGCGTAGGCGGCGATCCCGCCTTGCCGCCAAAGCGTCTCGATTTCGGTCTGTAGTTCCGCGGTGGGACGCGCGGGCTCGCGCGTGTAGACCTCGGCGTACTGCACCTGCGCGCCGCGCGCTGCAAGCACCGCCGCGAGCAGTTCGCGGCCGCCGGAGCCGCGCACGATCAGCACGCGCTGGCCGCTCATGTGCGCAAGCTGCGGCATGGCGAGGAGCGATTCGCTGTCGGCGCCTTCCGCCGGCATCAGGGAAACGCGGTAGCCGGCCGCGTTCAGAGCGGCGGCCGTCGCCTGTCCGACGGCCGCGACTGGAGCGTCGCGCCGCTGGTCGAGAAAATCCGCACCGAAGCGCGCGGCATTGGCGCTGACGAAGATCACGAGGTCATAGCGATCGGCGGGACCGACGGCCGCACGCACCGCCGCGCGGTCCGGCCGCGGCTTGATCACGAGCGCGGGATAGCGCACCGCCGCGCCGCCTTCGGCCTCGATCAGCTGGCACAGGTGCTGCGCCTGGTGCTCGGGGCGCGTCACGAGCACGCCGATGCCTTTCAGCCGAGGCAATTCAGGATCTCCTCGCCGCCGGTGTCGAGGAGTCGGCCCGCAAGCGCGGTGCCGAGCCTCGCCGCATCAGATGCCGGGCCGGAGATCTCGTCGGCGAAGATCGTCCGGCCATCCGGCGAGCCGACGAGCCCCCGCAATTGCAATGCGCCGGCGCTGAGCGTCGCTTGCGCCGCGATGGGCGACTGGCAGCTCCCGCCGAGGCGCGCCGCGAATGCGCGTTCGGCGTCGAGCATCGAGCGCGTCGGAGCGTGTTCCAGCGGGCGGAGCAGGGCGAGTATCGCGTCCCCGCCGGCCGCGCACTCGATTCCGATGACGCCCTGACCGACGGCCGGCAGCATCTGTTGCGTCGTCAGGTAAGCGCGGATGCGCACTTCGAGACCGAGCCGCTCAAGCCCCGCCGCGGCGAGGACGGTCGCATCGCATTCTCCGGCGTCCAGTTTCCGGAGTCGCGTCTCGACGTTGCCGCGCAGCACGACGATCTCGAGATCGGGCCGCGCGTGGCGAAGCTGGCTTTGCCGTCTCTGGCTCGACGTGCCGACGCGCGCGCCGCGCGGCAGCGCGGCAATTGACTCATGACGCGGGGAAACGAAGGCGTCGCGCGGGTCGCCGCGCTCGAGCGCCGCGCCGATGGCGAACCCCGGCGGCAGTTCGCTCGGCATGTCCTTCATCGAGTGCACGGCGATCTCGGCGTCCCCGGCCCGCAAAGCCTGCTCGAGTTCCTTGATGAAGAGCCCCTTGCCGCCCGCGTCCGCGAGGCTCCCCTGGATCCGGTCGCCCTCCGTGACGATCGGAACCAGGCTGACGACGAGTCCGGGATGGGCGGCCGCCAGGCGAGCGGCTACGTGTTCGGCCTGCCAGAGCGCAAGCCGGCTCCGTCGCGTCGCGATGCGGATCTGCCGGGACATCGGTCCATTTTGCCATGCAGGGTCAAAAGGCTAGGATTCGGACCATGACCCGTCCAATTGCGGCCCTGATCCTGCTTTTCTGCGGCTCGTGCGTGGCTGTCGCCGACGACACGGCGCAAGCCTCGATCGGCGACTCCGAGTTCATCGCGGGCGGCGAAACCGTGCTGGACAAGCCGGTCGACGGCAATGCCTTCGCCGCCGGCGGGCGCGTCGAGGTTCGCGAACGGATCGAAAGAAGCGCTTTCGTCAGCGGCGGCGACGTCACCGTCGCTGGCTCCGTCGGCCGCAATCTTTTCGCCGCGGGCGGCGATCTCCGGCTCGAGGGCGAAATCGAGGGCAGGGCCCGTGTGGCGGGCGGCACGCTTCGCATGTCCCCGAACGCGAGCATCGGTGGAGAGGCGACTTTCGCGGGCGGCACGATCGAAATCGACGGTGCGATCGGCGGAACGCTGCGTGCGTACGGCGAACGGATTGTCGTCAATGGCAGCGTAGACGGGGATGCGTACCTGGCTGGCGACAATATTCGTATTGGCCCGGATGCCCTCATTTCCGGGCGGGTGGTCTACCGGAGCCGGCACGCCGTCGTCGTGGATCCCGCGGCCAGGGTTGCCGGCGGCGTCGCGAAATCGACTAAGGACCACGAATGGCTTCGCAAGTTCGCGCGCGGCGCGACGATCGTCGGTGGAATCACGGTTTCGATCGGGATGCTGCTCCTGGGCGGCGTGCTCGTGCTCGGGATGCCGCGCTTCAGCCGCGAAGCGGCGATGTCGATCCGGCGCTTGCCGTGGCAGGTTCTCGGTCTCGGCTGCGCGATGCTGGTCGGCGTGCCATTCGCGATCGCTATCCTCGTCGTGACGCTCGTCGGGATCCCGCTCGCGTTGCTTCTCGCGTTTACCTACGTGGCGCTCCTGATGCTCGGTTACCTCATCGCGGCAATCTTCGTCGGCGACCAGGCGCTCGAGCGCATCAATGCCGCCAGACTGGACTCGGTCTGGTGGCGCGCGCTCTTCATGCTGCTCGCGATCATCGTGATCGCGATCATCCGGCAGATACCGGTCGTCGGAGACATCGCCTGGTGGCTCCTGTTCCTGGCCGGCGTCGGCGCATTCACGATGCGCGCCTGGGAGGGATTCAGGAACGATCCGGCGACGGCTTCGAGCACAGGGTCCGAGCGACGTCCGCCGCGAGCCGCCGGCTGACCGCAAGCGCTTCACCGCCGCGCAGGCGCACGACCTGCTGACCCTCGGCGTTCTTCTCGAGTCCCTCGATGTGCGCGATCGCGACCAGCGAATTGCGGTGCACGCGGACGAAGCGTCCCGCGAATTCCTCTTCGAGCGCCTTGAGCGGCTCTTCGATCAGTTCCTCTCCGGCCTTGTGGCGAAGGGTCGTGTATTTCTGCTCGGCGATGAAGCAGAGGATGTTTTCGACCGGGATCAGCCGCAGTTCATCGCGTACCCGCACGGCGATGCGCGTGCGGGGTCCGCCCGTGCCCTCCGCGATGCGCGCAAGCTGCGCGCGGGTCGGACGGCGCGCGCGCTCGAGCGCCTCCTGGAGCTTGTCCGGCCGCACGGGCTTCAGCAGGTAGCCGGCGGCCTGGGCGTCGAAGGCCGCGAGCGCGTGCTGCTCGAAGGCCGTCGTGAAGATCACGGCCGGGGGCTCCGGCATGCGCGCGAGATGATGCGCGGTCTCGAGGCCGTCCATGCCGGGCATGCGGATATCGAGCAGCACGACCTCCGGACGCAGGCGGCCCGCGAGCAGGAGCGCTTCCTCTCCGCTCGACGCGACACCCGCGAGTTCGACGTCCTGCATCTCCTCGACGAGATGCGAGAGACGCTCGCGCGCGAGCGGCTCGTCGTCGACGACGAGGACACGCAGGTTCATGAAGGCTCGCCGCCCACCGGGAAGCGCAGCGTGACGACGAAGCGCTCCGGCGCATCGAAGACCTCGACCTGCGCGTTGCCCTGGAACATGAGCTCGAGCCGCTGACGCACGTTGTCGAGGCCGATCCGGTGGCCCGCACGGCGTGCGACGAGTTTCGCCGCCACGGGATTGTCGATCGTCAGGACCGCCATCGAGCCTTCGCGCTTTCCGGTCACTCGGATCGTGCCGCCTTTGTCGAGCGGCTCGATTCCGTGATAGACGGCATTCTCGAGCAGCGGCTGAAGTATCAGTGCGGGAACCGACGCGTCCATCGGCAGGCTGTCGACCTGCCAGTCGACCTGCAGCCGCTCGCCGAGCCGGAGTCTCTCGACGCGCTCGTAGGCGCGCGCGATCTCGATCTCGCTCGCGAGCGGAATGCGCTCGCGGTGCTCGCGAAGTGATGCGCGGAAGAGGTCGGACAGGTCCGCGATCGCCTGCTCGGCGACGCGCGGATTGGTGCGCGTGAGCGAGGCGATCGTGTTCATGCTGTTGAACAGGAAATGGGGGCGGATCCGCGCCTGAAGCGCGCGCACCCGGCTCTGCGCCTCCGCTTCGACATTGCTGCGCCACTGGTGCGCGACGTAGAAGTACCGGAGCGCGAGGCCGCCCGCAATCGTGCAGACCGCGAGATTTCGCAGCATGAGTTTGAGGTGGTCGGCTCCGGTTTCCCGGCCCTCGATACCGAGCAGCTCGTTGGTATAGGAGGAAAGCCACCACGCGCCTTCGGTGACGGCCGCGGTGACGGCGAGCATCAGCGCGAGCGCCACGGCGGATCCTGCGAGCACGTCCATTTTCGACAGCAGGCCGCGTGCGGCGCACCAGGCGGCCGCCGTTCCGAGCGCGGCCCACAGCAGGAAGAGCGAGATCTGCGCGAGGTCGGGCCAGAAACTCGACGAGATTCCGTGGCGGGCGAGCGTGAAGAGAAGCGCCACCAGCTCGGCGATCAGGATCACCGCGAGCACGCTCTGTGCGCGGCAGAAATCGGGCAGGTAGAAGGCCGGGCGTTCAGCCATCGGAGCGGTTTCCGGAAAAGAGCGGCGTCTTGAGCCTGAAAATCGTCGAGATGTCCTCTTCACCGTGCCCGGAGTCGAGAAGTCGCGCGTAATCCGCGAGTGTCGTTTCGACGACCGGCAGGGTTGCGCCGTGGCGGGCGGCCATGTCGCGGCAGATGCGGAGATCCTTTGCGTGCAGGCGCACGCGGAATCCCGCGGGGTAATCGCCGCGGGCCATGAACGGCGCGCGATGCACGAAATACCAGGAGGATCCGGCGCCCGTACCGAGAATCTCGATGACGCGTTCGAGCGGCAGGCCTTCGGCCTGCGCAAATGCCATCGCTTCGGCCGCGACCTGGATCGCGCCCGCGCAGAGAATCTGGTTCGTCGCTTTGGTCGCCTGGCCGGCGCCTGACGGTCCCATCAGCACGATTGTCTTGCCGAGAGCCGCGAGCACCGGACGCGCCCGCTCGAATACGCCGGAATCTCCGCCGCACATGATGGCGAGCGTCGCGTTCTTCGCGCCCTCGACGCCGCCGCTGACCGGGCAGTCCAGAAAGCCGGCACCGGCCGCCGCGAGCCGACGCGCAGCCTCGCGCGCCGTGTCGGCTGCGACGGTCGAACAGTCGATGACGATGGCGTCCCTGCGAAGGCCGGCCCGTAGCGAATCGACGACCGCCAGCAGGTCGCCGTCGGCGGAAACGCAGACGACGACAACCGGGCACGCGGCCGCGAGTTCTGCCGGCGTTGCGAAGACACGGCCGCCGGTTTCAGCGGCGAACCGGGTCGATTTGGAAGCGGTGCGGTTCCAGACGCCGGCGAGGAGGCCGGCGCGATCGAGATTGCGGGCCATGTGCTGGCCCATGGCTCCGAGTCCGATGAATCCGGCTTTCATGGCGGGCTCCATTCTGCCCGCTTCGGCGGATCAGCTGCAGTAGTCGTCGACGGCCTGCTTGGCGCGGCCGCGTGCTTCGGTGAGCTCTTTGTCCGTCAGATATTGGCGCTTTCCGTCCGGCGTCTCGCGGAACAGGCGACGCGAATCGATGTAGCGCTGATAGCGATCCTGCGCGGCCTTGCACTGTTCGACCTTGGCCTTGGCCGCATCGGCTTCCACGGCCGCCATCGTTTCTTGGGGAACTGGCGGCAGTTCCGGTGTGGTCGCCTCACCCGACTGCGAAGCCGGCTGCGTGTCCGCATCGTCGCCTTCGTCCGAGTAATCGGCGTTATCGGTGGGGTCCTCTTCCGACATGCCGGATTCCTGCTGGTAGACGCTCAGGATCTTGGCATCGCCCTGCCGTGGAGGCAGGTCCGTGTAATGCACTTGTCCGGATGAATCGACCCACTTGTAGACGGTCTCGGCCGTGGCGACCGCCGCGAGGCCCGTCAACAGCGACGCCAGAAGGACTTTTTGAATCCCGACCATGTTCCCACTCCCGACTGCGCAGCACAGTGTGGCTTTCCGGCACTTGAAAACCCTTGACGTCCGTCACACTGGGGGGCCGACCCCGGCCGGAGTTTAACGAAAACCAGGGTCAGCGGTCATAAGCGCGAACTGCGTCTTTCAACATGTTTCTCCGTGTTAGAGCGACGACGCCCAGGATCGAAACCGGCTAGCTTGCAAAGACAGTGCAGACTTCGGGCTATCCAGGAAGCGTTTGCAAATCAACGGATTACATTGGATACGGATCGGTTCGCCTTGACGCCGGCATCGTCGGTCGGGATGCTGCGGGCACAGCGGAGCGGCAACTTGGCATTCGATCCGAAATCCCTCGACGAACTTGCGCGAAAGCTGGCGGACGCCGTTCCGCCCGGCCTTGCCGCGCTCGGCCAGGATCTCGAGCAGAACTTCAAGGCCGTATTGCAGAGCGGGCTCGCGAAGCTCGATCTCGTGACTCGGCAGGAGTTCGACATCCAGGCCGCGGTCCTGCGGCGAAGCCGCGAACGGCTCGAGGAACTCGAACGGCGCATCGCCGCGCTCGAAAAGACACCAAAGAAATAGCCGCTGCGGGCGTCGCCCCGTGACGCTCGCGACCGTCCTGACCCGCGCCCAGTTCGGGCTCGATGCACCGCTCGTGCGCGTCGAGGTGCATTGCGGCGCCGGTCTTCCGCAATTGACGGTCGTGGGCCTCGCCGAGACGGCCGTGCGCGAAAGCCGCGAGCGCGTCCGCGCGGCGCTCGCACATTGCGGCTCGGAGTTTCCAGCCGGCCGCGTCACGGTCAATCTCGCCCCGGCCGATCTGCCGAAGGAAGGCGGGCGCTTCGACCTCGCGGTCGCGCTGGGAATCCTGGCGGCGTCGGAGCAGCTTCCGGCCGGGCAGTTCGAAGGCACCGAGTTTTACGGCGAGCTCTCGCTGTCGGGGGAACTGCGGCCGGTGCGCGGCACGCTCGCGGCTGCGGTCCACGCGGTGCGTGAAGGGCACCGTCTCGTCGTGCCAGTCGCGAATGCCGACGAGGCGCGCGTCGCGCAGAGCGCGCGGGTTGCGGGCGCATCCACGCTGACCGCCGTCTGCAATGGACTCCGGGGCGGTGCGGGCCTCGAATTCACCAGTGGATGCGAATTGCCGGACTGTCGCGCATCGGGTCCCGACCTTGCCGATGTGCGCGGCCAGGCCGGCGCCAAGCGCGCGCTCGAGATCGCGGCCGCGGGCGGGCACAGCTTGCTGCTGATCGGGCCGCCCGGTGCCGGCAAGAGCATGCTTGCGCAGCGGCTGCCAGGATTGCTGCCGCCGCTCGACGATGCCGAAGCTCTCGAGTGCGCAATGCTGCATTCGCTCGCGCGTTCGCTGCCGCCGGTCGCCGAATGGCGCCGACGGCCGTTCCGAGCGCCGCATCATGGCGCCTCGGCAGCCGCGGTCGTCGGCGGCGGGGGCCGGCTGCGACCCGGGGAAATCTCGCTCGCGCATCACGGCGTGCTCTTTCTGGACGAGTTGCCGGAATACCGGCGCGACGTGCTGGAGGCGCTTCGCGAGCCGCTCGAAACGGGCTCGGTCAGCATTGCGCGCTCGGCCTGGCACGGCCGGTTTCCGGCGCGCTTCCAGCTGGTCGCGGCGATGAATCCCTGCCAATGCGGTTACGCGGGCGATTCGAACGGGCGCTGCCGCTGCACGGCACCCCTGGTCCGGCGCTATCTCGCGCGGATATCCGGGCCCTTGCTCGACAGGATCGATCTGCACATCGAGGTGCCGCGTCTCGAGTACTCGTCGCTTGCGCCCGCAGCGACGGCAGCGGAATCGAGCGCTTGCGTCGCGGCGCGTGTGCGTGAAGCCCGCGGCCGGCAGGAAATTCGCGGTGCACTCAACTCGACGCTCGACCCGCGCTCGCTCGGCGATGCCTGCGGTCTGGGCTTGCGCGAGCACGGCCTGCTCGACGCTGCTTCCCGGCGTCTCGGACTTTCAGCGCGCGCCTGTCACCGGATCCTGCGCGTCGGCCGCACGATCGCGGACCTTGCGGGATTGCAACGCGTCAGCGTGACGGAATTGTCGGAAGCGATCGGTTTCAGGCGGCTCGATCGCGAGCCGCAGGCGGCGGCCGGCTAGCGGCTCTGCGCCACCATGTGTTCGACCGCGGCCTTGACGGCATCGTCGGGAAGGTCGAGGCGGCCGCCCTTGGCCGGCATGACGCCGGCGTTGCCCTGAAAGCCCTTGATCGCATGTGCGTCGAGAGTCGCGATTCCCTGTGCGATGCGCGGAGCCCAGGCGGCCTTGTCTCCGACCTTCGGCGCGCCGGCGATGCCCGATCCATGACAGGTCGTGCAGGCCGACGCGTAAACGGACTTTCCGTCCATTGCCCCGGCCTCGGCCGGCGCAGCCTGGGCCGGCGACACCGAAGTCGCCGCGATGGCGAGCGCGGCATTGTCTTCTCCTGCGACCGCGACCTGCCCGAAGGGCTTGATCCGCTCGTGCGCGGACGCCTGCATCAGCGGATCGTCGGTGTCCCGGGCGCCTTTCGGGCCGCTGTCCACCATGCGCGAAACGCCGATCAAAACGAGCGCGATCGCGATCAAAACGCCGAGAACGGCGCTGAATACGGTCTTGAAATGACTGTCTGTTTTCGCCACGCGCGAATTATAGCGCCGGGGCGCCGTGGCCGCTAAAATCGCGCACCAGTCAACGCGCCCGTAGCTCAGCTGGATAGAGTGACGGTCTCCGAAGCCGTAGGTCGTGGGTTCGACTCCCGCCGGGCGCGCCAATTTTCCGCCGAGTTCCTGGCGATAAGATGAACAAGACAAGACTCGAGACATTCAGCGACGGCGTGATCGCGATCATCATCACGATCATGGTGCTCGAATTGAAAGTGCCGCATGGGACGGAGCTCGCGACGCTCGTGCCTCTCGTGCCCGTCTTCCTGAGTTATGTCCTGAGCTTCATCTACCTCTCGATCTTCTGGAACAACCATCATCACATGCTGCACGCCTGCCACCGGGTGACCGGGCCGGTCCTCTGGGCGAATCTGCACCTGTTGTTCTGGCTCTCGCTCATTCCGTTCACGACCGGCTGGATGGGCGAGAATCATTTCGCCGTGTGGCCGACGGCACTCTATGGCGTGGTCCTCCTGATGGCGGCGATCGCCTATTTCATCCTTCAGAGCACGCTCATCGCCACGCAGGGAAAGGATTCGCTGCTGCGCCGCGCCATTGGCAAGGACTGGAAAGGCAAGATCTCGCCGGTCCTGTACGTGATCGCAATCCTGGTCGCCTTCAGCTCGCATTGGGTTTCAAAGGCGATCTACGTCCTCGTAGCACTGATGTGGCTCGTGCCCGATCGACGGATCGAAAGGGTGCTGGCCCAAATGGAGGCCTGATGTCGCATTCAATCCGGATCGTCCTGTCGCTGGCAGGTTTGCTTCTCGTCTCGACGCCCGCGGCCGCAGAAACATTCCGCTGCGGCCAGTGGATCGCATCGCCCGACATGTCCGTCGAAGAGCTGCTCGAAAAGTGCGGCGCGCCGAGTAGCAAGACGGTCGAGGAAGTCGACGTTTACGGGCCCGCGGTTTCGGGTTCCGGGCGCGTCAAGCACGGCACATCGATCGTCGAGAAATGGACCTACGACCGCGGCAGCCAGGCATCTGCGATGGTCGTCACCATTGAGGACGGGAAGATCAAGGGCATGGACCGGGCGGAATGATGGCGGCTCCGCAGATCGTCCGCCTGTGGCACGGCCGCGTCCCGACTTCGAAGGCCGCCGCATATCGCGAATTCACGAACGGGCGCGCGATACCGGACTATCGCTCGGTGCCGGGAAACCTGAGCGTGCATGTCCTGGAACGGCAGGAAGGCGACGTCACGCATTTCATCACGCTGACGTTCTGGGAGAGTCTCGACGCGATCCGCGCGTTCGCGGGCGAGGATGTCGAGAAGGCCAAGTATTATCCCGAGGACGCGGGTTTCCTGCTCGAGTACGAGCCCCGCGTCGTCCACTACGAGGTGGTCGGTAAGTCCTGACCCGCGGTCAATCCATGTCGAAGCGGTCGACGATGACCGGTTGGCCGTAGATCCCGCAGGAAATCGTGTAGACGCCCTTGGACCAGTTTCCGGGTTGTTCCCAGCCCATCGCACCTGCCGAATATCCGCCGGCCCAGGCCGGCTCCGGCTCGTAACTCAGGATCAGCGGCAGCGAAGTCTGTCCATCCGGCCAGAAGAAATAGCACTCGACGGGGATCCTGACTGCGCGGCCGAGCGGTGCGTGCGTGAACTCGAGTTCGATGCCGATCCGGCTCGTCGTGCCTGCGGCAAGTTCCGTCAGGTACTGACGCATCGCTCGCGGCGGAAGATTCCCTTCGACCGGGAACACGCGCACGGCTACGACCCGGATGTCGCCGTCCGCCACCTCGGGCGGGTTACGCGTGATGTCGAACGCGGCCTTGCCGACGGTTTTCTCGCCCGCCAGGCATTCGACCGAATAGGAACCCGGCAGCCAGACCTGGTCCTCGGCGACGCCCCAGAGGAGACTCGCGCTGTTCAATTGCGTCTCGCCGGGCGTCTGGCTGCCATCCGGCCGCGTGAGCGTGCAGGTGATCGGAATGGTCGCCGTCTCATCGGGCGTGGCATAAGTCGCGGAGACCTCGACCGCGAGCATCCGCGTGCGCGTTTCATCGAAGTGCGTCGAATAGAGGCGCCGTTCGACCGGCAGGATCGGTCCGTCCGGCTGCTCGAACAGCCGGATGGTCGCCTGGTCCAAGGCCGGCTCGCCTGCGGCCGCGAAAGGAATCAGAATCGCGGCCGCAACCGGGAATCTCATGAGCGCATTTTATAGGAAGCTCGCAATCGGAGTCGTCGCCGCCGTGGCGATCACCGGCGTCTTCCAGCTCGATCCGATTGCGCAGGATCCGGCGTATCACGATTTCACCGGCAAACGGGCATTCCTGGGCGTGCCGAACTTCTGGAACGTCGTCACGAACCTGCCGTTCCTGATCGCGGGCGCATTCGGACTTGCGCGACTGCAAGCGCTCGCCGCGCCCGAGCTTCGCGCGCACTACGTCGCGTTCTGCGTGGCGGTCGCGCTCGTCGCATTCGGTTCGGCCTGGTACCACCTCGCGCCTTCGAACCCCACGCTCGTGTGGGATCGCCTGCCGATGACGGCCGCCTTCATGGTGCTCTTCTCCGCGATCGTCGCGGACCGCGTGTCCTGGTTCGCCGGCCGGGCGCTCCTCTGGCCGCTCGTGACAGCGGGCATCGCGAGCATCGCGTGGTGGATCCGGACCGAGACCGCGGGGCAGGGCGATCTTCGGCCCTACGCGCTCGTGCAGTTCCTGCCGATGCTGCTCGTGCCGATGATTCTGCTGCTGTGGCGGGAGAATGCGCTGTCGACGCGGCGCCTGTGGCTCGCGTTCGGCGCCTATGGAACGGCCAAGCTCGCGGAACTGCTCGACTACCATGCGATGAAGCACCTGCTCGCGGCGCTGGCCGCGTGGTGGATCATCCGGTCGTTTCAGAGGTCGCCGGCGAGCGCCTTGTAGAGGGCCGCGAGGGCCGTGGCCCGGCGGGTCTCGGACTGGACATGCTGGTCTTCGAGATCGATCTGCGCGCGCTCGGTGACGAGCACGTCGAGATACTCGGCCGAGCCGACGGTGTAGCGTTTGCGCGCAAGGCGCGCGGCTTCGGAGGCGGCCGCGGCGCCCGCGCGCAATTCGACCTCGGACTGGTTTGCCGTGCGGAAGCCCGCGAGCGCGTTCTCGGTCTCTTCGAGCGCCTCCAGCACCGTCTCCTGGTACAGCGCAATGGCGCCGTCGCGCCGCGCCTCGGCGGCCTTCACGCGCTGGTGCACGCGCCCGAAGTCGAGGAAGCTCCAGGTGATCGAAGGACCGTAGAACCAGCGTTCGGCTTCCGGCTCGCCGATGGATTCGCGCGACTGGCTTGTCCAGCCGAAGCCGCCGAGGAGCGTGATCTTCGGAAAATACTCGGCGATCTCGTCGCCGATGTCGGAGTACGAAGCCGCGAGTTCGCGCTCGGCCGCGCGGATGTCCGGCCGGCGCTTCATCCATTCTTCCGGCGTTCCCGTCGCGACGAGCGCCGGGAGCTCCGGAATCGGCGTCGTCGGCGACAGATGCGTGCGCAACGTTTCGATCGGCCAGGCCGTCAGCACGGCAAGCCGCTGCTCCTCGCGCACGAGATCGGCCTCCGCTTGCGGCACGGATGCCGCGACGCTTCGCATCTGGGCCTCGGCCTGGGCGAGATCGAGCCCGCTCGAGTAACCCGCGTTGAAGCGGGCGTCGAGGATCCTGACGTTGTCCTGAAGATTGGCGTGCTGTCGCCGGCGGAGCGCAAGCCGCTCGCGCGCGCCGATCATCGAAAACCAGGCTTGCGCCGTTTCGGCGACGATCGAAAGTTGCGCATCGGCAAGTGATGCCGCGTCGGCTTCCGTGCGCCGGTCTATGGCGCGAAACTCGTTGCGGAGCCCGCCGAAGAGGTCGATCTCCCAGCTCGCGTCGAAGCCCGCCCGGTAGGTGTCCGTGCGGAGTCCGCCGGGCGCCAGCGGATCGTCGGTGCTGAACTGGGCCTTTTCGCGGTCGGCAGCGGCGGTCACGGTCGGAAACCAGGCGTAGATCGAAAGGCCGGACAAGGCGCGCGTTTCGGCGAGACGGGCCGCGGCCTGCGCAATCGTCGTATTGGCCTCGAGTGACCGGGAAATCAGCGTGTCGAGTTCAGGGCTGCCGAAACCGGCCCAGAGTTTCGAGCCGGCGGGCTCGACCGGCGCTTCGGCCGATACCTGGTCGAACTGAGCCGGCACCGGCAACTCGGGGCTCTCGTAGCGCGGGCCCACGGTGCAGGCCGCCAGCAGCACCGGGAGCGACAGGATTGCAATTCGCCTAGCCATGGCTGCCGCTCTCCGTGGCCAATCTCGCTGCGCGGCGCTCATTGCGGCGCACGACCATCTTCCGAAGGACGACGTAGAACACTGGCGTGAAAAACAGGCCGAAGAAAGTGACGCCCAGCATGCCGGCGACGACAGTGATGCCCATGACGTAGCGCACCTCGGCGCCGGCACCCGAGGCAAACACGAGAGGCGTGACACCCGCGATGAAAGCAAAGCTCGTCATCAGGATCGGACGCAGCCTGAGCCGGCAGGCTTCGATCGCGGCGTCGACGATGCCCTTGCCCTGCTCCTCGAGGTCGCGCGCGAACTCGACGATAAGGATCGCGTTCTTGCAGGCGAGGCCGATGAGAACCGCGAGTCCTATCTTCGTGAAGATGTTGTTGTCGAGGAATGTCGGCGCGAAAGCGGGCGGCAACACCGCGAGCCACAGCCCGTGAATGAAATTGACGAGCCAGGTGCCGCCGATCGCCGAAAGGAGGCAGAGCGGAACGATCAGGATGATCGCGAGCGGCAACGACCAGCTCTCATAGAGCGCGGACAAAACCATGTACACGAGCAGCACGCAGAGAGGGAATACGAACAGCGCCGTATTGCCCTGCGTAACCTGCTGGTAGGTCAGGCCGGTCCACTCGATCTCCATGCCGCGCGGCAATTGCTGGTCGGAGATTGCACGCACTTTCGTGAGCGCATCGGTGGAGGAAAGGATTGCGGGATTGAGTCCCGCAGACATGTCCGCCGCGGCGTAGCCGTTGTAGCGGATGACGGGGTCGGGGCCATAGCTCGGCTTGATGTCGACCACGCTTCCAAGCGGAACCATTTCGCCGCGATTGTTGCGCACCTTCAGACCTTCGATGTCCTGAACGGTCGAGCGAAAGGGCGCGTCGGCCTGTGCATAGACGGAGTACGTGCGCCCGAACAGGTTGAAGTCGTTGACGTAGGCGGACCCGAGATAGATCTGCAGCGTGTTGAAAACGTCGGTCAGCGCAAGTCCGAGTTCCTTGACCTTGGTGCGGTCGACGGTGGCATCGAGTTGCGGGACATTCGACTGATAGGAGGTGAATGTCGCGAAGGGGTCGAAACCCTCGGTGGCGCCGAGCGTGCCGACGAGCCCCATCGTCTGCGTGTAAAGCTCTCCGTAGCCGACGGCACCGCGGTCCTCCACGTAGAACTCCAGTCCGTTCGCATTGCCGAGGCCGAGCACCGGCGGCGGCAGCAGTGCGAAGGCGATGCCTTCCTGGATCGTGCCGTAGCCCATGTTGATGCGCATCGCGATTTCGCCGGCAGCGAGCTCGCGCGTGCCGGGCTCCTCGAGACCGACGAACATCACGCCGGTGTTCGGCGTGGCGACGAAGTGAATTGCATTGAGGCCGGGAAACTGGACCACGTTCTCGACACCCGGCACCGCCATGGCGATATCGCCCATCTTGCGGATCACGGCGTCCGTTCGATCGATGGTCGAAGCCTCGGGCAACTGGAGTATTGCGAACAGGTATTGCTTGTCCTGGGTCGGAATGTAGCCGCCCTGCACGGCGCGGAATGCAATGATGGTCACGACGATCAGCACGGCGTAGATCGCGAGCAGCCGCGGCGCGCGGGAAATCGTGCCGCCGATGCCGCCCGAATAGCGCTCCCCGAATCTGCTGAACACTCGGTTGAACGCGCCGAATGGCCGACCGAATACCCGCTCGATCCACCGGCCCACGGCGTCCTTCTTCGCGCCATGCGGCTGGAGGAGCATGGCGGCGAGCGCCGGCGACAAGGTCAGAGAATTGAAGCCGGAGATGATCACCGCGGCCGCGATCGTGACGGCGAATTGCTTGTAGAACTGACCCGTCACGCCGCCGAGGAAAGCGAGTGGTATGAACACCGAGGACAGTACGAGCGTGATCGCGACGATCGGGCCCGACACCTCGCTCATCGCCTGGTGAGCCGCTTCCCTCGGCGTCTTGCCGTTCTCGATGTGGCGCTCGACGTTCTCCACGACGACGATGGCGTCGTCCACCACGATGCCGATCGCGAGCACGAGGCCGAAGAGAGTCAATACGTTGATCGAGAAGCCGAGCAGCCACAGGACTGCGAAGGAACCGATGATCGAGACCGGCACCGCGACCAGCGGGATCAGCGAAGCGCGCCAGGTCTGGAGGAACAGCACGACGACGATGACGACGAGCGCGATCGCCTCGAGCAGAGTCTCGATGACCGAGGCGATCGAGTCCCTGACGTACACGGTCGGGTCGTAGACGACCGACCAGTGAACGTCCTCGGGGAATCCGCCTTCCAGTTCGGTCATGCGGTCGCGGATCGCCTGCGATAGCTCGATGCTGTTGGCGCCCGGGGCCTCGAAGATCACGATCGCGGCCGCGTCCTCGTTGTTCAGCAAGGACCGTATGGCATAGCTGTTCGCGCCGAGTTCGATGCGCGCGACGTCTTTCAGGCGCGTGAGCTGACTGCCCTCGGCCTTCAGCACGATCTCGCCGAAAGCCTCGGGCGAAGCGAGGCGGCCCTGCGCGTTGACCGAAACCTGCAGGACGGAGCCCGCGGGTGTCGGCGGACTGCCGATGCTGCCCGCCGACACTTCGACATTCTGCTCGCGGATGGCAGTAACGATATCGGTTGCCGACAGGCCGCGGGCCGACACGCGCTCCGGATCGAGCCAGACGCGCATGGCGTAGTTGCCGATGCCGAATGCCAGCGCCTGGCCGACGCCCGGCAGTCGCGCGAGCTCGTCGCGGACGCGGAGATTCGCGAAATTGGAGAGATACAGCGCGTCGTAAGTCTTGTTGGGCGAATCGAGGTGAACGACCAACGTGATCGTCGACGAAGCCTTGACGGTCGAGACGCCGAGCGCGCGTACGGCTTCCGGGAGCCGGGGAATCGCCTGGGCGACTCGGTTCTGCACCTGCACTGCCGCGAGGTCGATGTTCGTGCCGCCCTTGAACGTCACGGTGAGCGACATCTGGCCGTCGGAGCTCGCCGTCGACTTCATGTAAATCATGTTCTCGACGCCGTTCACCGCTTCCTCGAGCGGACCGGCGACGGTGTCGGCGATCGTGCGCGGATTCGCGCCCGGGTAGGTCGCCGTCACTTGCACGGACGGCGGTACGACATCCGGGTACTCGCTGATCGGCAGGTTCGGGATCGCCATGATTCCCGCGACCAGGATCAGAGCCGACAGCACCGTCGCGAGGATCGGGCGGTCGATGAAAATCCGCGAAAAGTCGGTATGCGTTGCCATGGCGGCTCAGCCGGTCGGCGCGGGAGCAGCCGCATTCGCGGGCGGCGGCAGGTCCGGCTGGTCCATCGGCACGACACGCGGCTTCACCGGCTGGCCCGGGAAGAAGATCTTGCGCATGCCATTGACGATCACCTTGTCGCCCAGCTTCAGCCCGGACTCGACCACGACCAGGCCTTCCACATGCGGGCCGAGCTTGACATCACGGCGTTCCGCGGCGTTTTCCTTGCCGGCAATGTAGACATAGCGGCGATCCTGATCGGTCAGCACGGCCTGCTCGTGGATCAGCATCGCATCAGTCTGGGATTCGCCGAGCAGGCGCACGCGCGCGAACAGTCCGGGGGTGAACATGCCTTCCGGATTCGGCAATACCGCGCGGGCGCGGATCGTACCGGTCTCGGGATTGAGCGCGTTGTCGACGAAATCCATCTCGCCCTTGTGAGGAAAGCCTTCCTCATTTGCGAGGCCGATGAGCACGGGATTGCGGACATCGCGCGAACTCTCGCGATTGCCGGCGCGCGCCAGATCCTGGTAGCGCAGGTACGCTCGCTCGTCGCCGGTGAACGTGACGTAGACGGGATCGACGGAAACCACGCTCGTCAGCAGCGTCTCGTTGGGTGCCACCAGATTGCCAGGCTTGACGAGCACTTCGCCGGCGCGACCTGCGATCGGCGACGTGATGCGCGTGAATTCGAGGTCGAGATTCGCCTGTGCCAGATTGGCGCGTGCAGCGAGCAAGTCCGCGTCGGCCTGCAGCGCCTCCATGCGGCGCTGGTCGAGTTCGCCCTGCGACACGGCGCGATCCGTGATCAATGTCTCGGCACGCGCCAGGTCCTGCTTCGCAAGCGCAATCCGGGCCTCGGCGCGGGATGCGTCCGCCCGAGCGGCATCGGCAGCGGCCTTGTATTCGCGATTGTCGATCGTGAAGAGCAGCTGGCCCTTCTCTACGATGCTGCCTTCCTTGTAGTGCACGCGCCTGAGGTGGCCCGCGATGCGCGGCCGGATTTCAGCGGAGTCGATGGCCTCGACGTGGCCGCTGTACTCGTCCCATTGGGTGATGGACTTCTTGACGACCGCGGCGACGCTGACGTCGGGCGGCGGTGGCTGCTGCTGCTCGTTGCCGCCGCAGGCGGCCAGCACGAGCAGGGCGAGGATAGCGGCGTAACGGGAGAACATGGCTCATGCTTCCTTGGCGAATCTTTGAGGCTGATTCTCGCCCCATTCGCGGGCGAGTCTCTCCAGCAAGCTGACGAGGCGCACCCTGGCGGGCGCCGGCATCGCATACATCTGGAACAGTTCCTGCCACATGAGGCCTTCAGCGGCGAGGTGCAGCAGGTGCAGGCGCAGGTCGCGATCGGTCCACTCTTTGTGGCCGAGACGCTCATGCATTTCCTGCCGGCACGGATCCATCAGGGACGGGTCGAGAGTCGCGGCGCTCAACATGCCACACAGAAATCGCCGGTGCGATTCATCCTGCGAGGTATAGGTGCGGATGAAGCCGAGCAGGCGCGCGGTTTCCGGATCGCAATCGGAAGGCGTCAGCGCGGCTTCCGCTTCCTCCCACTGCGCAAAGTCGGATTCGAGCAGGCTGCGCAGCAGGTCTTCCTTGGTCGGGAAGTGATAGGTGATGCCGCCGCGTGTGACACCGCTGACCTTGGCCAGCTCGTCAAAGGTCAGACTTCCAGCGCCGGAGTCCTCGACGATCTGTCGGGCGGCCGCCAGGACCTTTTCTTTCGCGATCGGTGGGCGGCCCATAAGTTAACTATACAAAACGTTCTGTAAGGAAATCAACCCTTGTATAGAAACTCCTCAGAGCCAGCCGCGGCGGCGGAAATAAATGTAGGGCAGTACGGCGGAGATCAGGATGAGGAACAGGGCCAGCGGGTAACCCAGATGCCAGTCGAGCTCCGGCATGAACTGGAAATTCATGCCGTAAATGCTCGCGATCAGGGTCGGTGGCAGGAATACGGCGGCCGCGACCGAGAAGATCTTGATGATGTTGTTCTGTTCGATGTTGATCAGTCCGAGCGTCGCCTGGAGCATGAAGCTCGACTTGTTCGCGAGAAACGAAGCGTGGTCCGAGAGCGCGAGCACGTCGCGCGACATGCTGCGATAGCGCGGCAGCAGCTCCTTCGGAATCTGGATCGCCTGCGACTGCTGGATGAAAGTCAGCTGGCGGCCGAGCGTGACCAGGCTCTCGCGTGCCTTGCTGGTGAGGTCGCCGTCGCGCCCGATCCGCTCCATCACGCCACGCAGGTCGCGCGCGCGAGCCGCGCCTTTCGCGGATGGCGCGGCGAATACGCCCGCCGAAAGGTCATCGAGCCCGATCCCGACGCGCTCGAGGACATCGGCCGTGCGCTCGATGATCGCTTCCAGCAGGCCAGCGAGGATTCCCGGCGCATTCGTCGCCGCCGACGGGTGCCGTTCGGAATACGCGACGAAGCGGCGGAAGGGCAGCGGATCGACGTAACGATTGGTGATCAACCGGTTGCGTGACAGGATGAACGTGATCGCGGCGGACTCCGGGCGATCCGTATCGATCTTGGTGACGACGGTCGCCGTCATGTAGAGCGAACCGTTCTCCTCGTAGAGCCGGCTGGAAGTCTCGATCTCCCGCATTTCCTCGCGCGAAGGCACGTCGATCGCGAGCAGCCGCTCGACGGCGCGCTCCTCGGCGAGCGTCGGCTCGAGGAGATCGACCCATACGCATTTTTCGGGAATGTCCGCGGGCGGCGGATCCAGGCGATCCAGTCCCTGGCTGCCGGGTACGAAACAGTTGAGCACGTGTGCGTCCGGTCGCGCCGGTTCGGGTCAGGTGGCGTCGCGCTCGCGCGCCGCGAGATCGCTGACGAGCTGGAACAGCTGCTCGATGCCTCCAGCCATCTCGGCGTCGGTCAGGTACTTGCCATGAACCACGATCATCGGAGTGTGATCGAGCCGGTAGCGGCGCGACAGGTTCTCGGCCTGGCGCAGCTTGTTCTCGGCCGAGAACGTGCGGTAATGCTTGGCGAAATCCTCGGCGGAAACGCCGTTTGCGGCCAGGAATGCGCGCGCGGCCTTTTCGGTCGCGGCGCGGTCGACACGGCCGCCGCGGATGACCGTGAGCGGTCGATTCTTCGCGTGGATCTCCCGGAAAATCTCGGTATGGAGCTTGTCCACCAGGCCGAGAGACTCGATCGTGTAGTAGAGCCGGGCATCTTCGCGGGTCACTTCGTTCCAGATGACCGGCACGCGCTTCAACTTGATCCACTCCGGATTGGCGCGGTTCCAGGCCTCGAGGCGCGGCTCGAGGGCATAGCAATGACCGCAGCCGTACCAGAACCCTTCGACGACTTCGACGCTCCCCGGCGGCGTGCTGACCGGCTGGGCCACGGGATACGCGATGAAGTTTTCGCCCGCCTTCCAGCGCGCGAGATCGCCCGCCGGCGGCGCCGGCGTCGTGGCCGCGACCGCGGCGGCGATCGGGCTCGTCGAGGTCGTCGTCTCTTCCACCGTTTCGCCATCGCTGCTGCCGGCTTCGGGCTTTGCCGCCGTTTCGGCAGGCGGCGCTTCGGTGACCGTGGCGGCCGGCGCCTGCGCCGCATTTTCAGCGGTCGACGCGGGCGCGGTTTCCTTGCCGCAGGCGGCGCACAGGAGCAGGGTTGCAAGCATGCATAAGCCGAGCTTTTTCATCGTAGACCCTGCGTGTAGGAAGCGAGCGCGCGCATTTCCTCGTCGGTCAGTTTCCCGGCGATGACCTGCATGATGTCGTTGGCCGCGGTCGCGCGCCGGGCGTCCGCGAATGCGAGGAGCTGCTTGTAGGAATAGACCGCGTGCTGCGCGCGAAGTGCCGGGTAACTGGCCGGCGCGTTCCCCTTTCCCTGGGGGCCATGGCAGGCGATGCAGGCCGGTATGCCGCGGGCCGGGTCACCGCCGCGGTAGAGTTTCTCGCCGTTCTTCCAGTTCGACGGGTCGGCCTCGAGGCCCGCCGGCGTCTGTTGTGAGAAGTGCGCGCCGAGATCCTGCATGTCCTCTTCCGAGAGCGTGGCTGCCATCGGAGTCATCAGGGGGTCGACCCGCTCGCCCTGCTTGAACTGCTGAAGTTGCGCGACGACATAGGACTCGTGCTGCGCCGCCAGGTTCGGCCATTCGGGGTTGACGCTCGAGCCGGTCACGCCGTGGCAGGCACCGCAGACCGCGGCTTTTTGTGCGCCGACAGCCGCATCGCCTGCGTACGCCACTCCGGCAACCAGGAACGAGGCCAGAACGGAACCGATCCATGCGTTCTTCATGCCAGAATTATATATGTCCCGCTATTCCCAGGCCCGATTCCTGAAAAGCGCCGCGACTCCGGACGCTTTCGGCGACGATTCCGGCGCGGAAGTCGCATTCGCCGGCCGCTCGAACAGCGGCAAATCGAGCGCGCTCAATGCGATCGTTCGCCGCAAGGATCTCGCCCGCACGAGCCGGACGCCGGGCCGCACGCAGTTCGTCAATCTCTTCGAGCTTGAGCCGGGGCGCCGCCTGGCGGACCTGCCCGGTTACGGGCATGCGAACGTGCCGGTGTCCGTGCGCGCGGCCTGGGGCCAACTGATCGAGAAATACTTTGAGGAGCGGGCGTCCCTGGCGGGACTTTTCATCATCGCCGATTCGCGGCGCGGGTTCGGCGAGAGCGATGAGACCATGCTCGCGTACGCCCGGTCTCGCGGCGTGCCGGCACATGTCCTGCTGAGCAAGGCGGACAAGCTTGGACGCAATGAGGCGCGCCAGACGCTTCAGACGGTGCGACGCGCTCTCGGCGAGCGCGCCGATGTGCAGCTCTTCTCGGCCCAATCCGGGGAAGGGGTTGATACGGCACAGGGGGCGCTCGATGCGCTGCTGGCGAGGAAAAAGCGCTACGCATGAATAAAAATGCCCGGCGATCCGCGAGGACCGCCGGGCGGATACCCGGCTTGGGGATGCAATCCGGGCGACCCGCTCAGGGAGGGAAGCGGGGAGCGTCTCACGGCGCTCGAAAACTTAGATGGGGACGATTAAGACAAGTTCCAATCCGGCAGGCCCGGAATTTACGGCATTGATTTCGATGACATTTCTAGTGCGCGTCGTCCCAGTTCGCACCGATGCCGGTGTCGACCTTGAGCGGGACCGCGAGTTCGGCGGCTCCGCACATGAGTTCGACGACGCGCTCGCGCACTTCGTCGATTGCCGGTTTTGCCACTTCGAGCACGAGTTCGTCGTGCACCTGCATGACGAGATTCGCGGGGACCTTCGACTCGTGGATCCAATGGTGCACCCGGATCATGGCGCGCTTGATGATGTCGGCGGCGGTGCCCTGCATCGGGGCATTGATGGCGCTTCGCTCCGCATACTGCTGCAGGTTGCGGTCGCGCGAGTTGATCTCCGGCAGGTACAGACGCCGTCCGTAGACGGTTTCGACGTAGCCCTGGGCCCTTGCGGCCGCTCGGGTCCGGTCCATGTATTCGCGGACACCGGGGTAACGGCCGAAGTAGCGGCCGACGTAATCCTGTGCCGCGTGACGCTCGATCCCGAGCGTGCGTGCGAGGCCGAAAGCCGACATTCCGTAGATGAGCCCGAAATTGATCGCCTTGGCGGCGCGTCGCTGATCGTTCGTCACCTTGTCCGGAGCGGTGTCGAACACCTCGGCCGCGGTGGCGCGATGAATGTCGCCTTCCTCGGCGAAAGCGCGGCGGAGACTCTCGTCGCCGGACAGATGCGCCATGATTCGAAGCTCGATCTGCGAATAGTCCGCGGCGAGGAGCACATGGCCTTTCGGTGCGATAAAGGCCTGGCGAATGCGGCGGCCTTCCGGTGTCCGTATCGGGATGTTCTGGAGATTCGGGTCGCTGGATGACAGTCGCCCGGTGACCGCGACCGCCTGGTGGTACGAGGTGTGGACACGCCCTGTCTTCGCGTCGATCTGCTCGGGCAGCTTCTCGGTGTAGGTCGAGCGGAGCTTCGCGAGCCCGCGGTACTCGAGGATGATGCGCGGCAACTGGTATTTCTCCGCAAGTTCCTCGAGCACTTCCTCGGCCGTCGACGGCTGTCCCGTGCGGGTCTTCTGGCGGACCGGCAAGCCCTGCTTGGTAAACAGGATTTCCTGAAGCTGCTTCGGCGAGTCGAGATTGAATGGCTGGCCGGCCGAACGGTGCGCATCGGCCTCGAGTTCAGCGAGGCGTATTGCGAGTTCGCCGCTCTGCTTTTTCAGGAGTTCGCGGTCGATGAACACGCCCCGGTGTTCCATTTCGAGCAGGACCGGCACGAGCGGCTGCTCGATCGACTCGTAGACGTTGAGCAGCGCGGGCTGTTTTTCCAGCGCGGCGTGCAGGACCTGGTGAAGCTGCAACGTGACATCGGCGTCTTCGGCGGCGTAGGTCGAAGCCTGCTCGAGCGGGACCTGGTTGAATGGGATCTGCTTTGCGCCTTTGCCGGCGACGTCCTCGTACTTGATCGTGTCGACGCCGAGATAGAGCTTCGCGCAGGAATCCATGTCGTGCCGGGTCGCGGTCGAGTTCAGCACGTAGGACTCGAGCATCGAATCGAATCGCATGCCGTCGAGTTCGATGCCCGCGCAGGCAAGCACGTGTGCGTCGTATTTGAGGTGGTGGCCGACTTTCGGCCGGCTCGCGTCTTCCAGGAGCGGCTTGAGCCGTGCGAGCGTCTTTTTCCGGTCCAGCTGATCGGGTGCGCCCGGATAGTCGTGCGCGAGCGGGAGGTAGGCGGCGTGCCCGGGCTCGATGCAGAAGGACAGTCCGACGATCTCCGCCTGCATGTAGTCGAGACTCGTCGTTTCAGTGTCGAATGCGAAAAGCGGCGTCTTTTCGAGCGCGGCGACCCAGGCCGCGAGCTGCTCCTCCGTCTGGATTGTCTCGTAGTTTCGGATGGGGGCCACGTAACCAGGGGCCGGGGCGACGACGGCGACGTCTGGCGCGGCCGGCGGAGCAGGGCCTTGCGCCGTTTCGCCGAGCTGGCGCAGGAGCGAATTCAGCTCGAAGCGCCGATAAAGCGTGCTGAGGACTTCGGTGTCCGGCGGCTTTCTTTTCAGCGCCAGGGAATGGAGCGGCAGCTTCACGTCGCGGCGAATGGTTGCCAGTTTACGTGACAATTCGAGCGATTCGCCAGATTCTCGCGCAGGCTCTCGCCGACCTTGCCGGCAATGTCTTTGGCATGCTCGACGATGCTGTCGACGCTGCCGTATTCGTTCAGCCATTTCGCGGCGGTCTTCGGGCCCACCTTGGGCACGCCGGGAATGTTGTCCGAGCTGTCGCCCACGAGCGCAAGGTAATCGACGATCTGCTCCGGCAAGACGTCGAACTTCGCCTTGACACCGGCGCGATCGAGCTTCGTGTCGAACATCGTGTTGACGCAGGTGACGCGGTCGTTGACGAGCTGTGCCATGTCCTTGTCGCCCGTCGAGATGACGACGGTCAGGCCTTCGTTTTCTGCCTGCGTCGCAAGAGTTCCGATCACGTCGTCGGCCTCGACGCCCTCGATGCGCAGGAGCGTCAGGCCGAGTGCGGGTATCGCCTCGACGAGCGGTGCGATCTGCGAGCGGAGATCGTCCGGCATCGGCGGTCGGTGCGCCTTGTATTCCTCGAACAATTCGTCACGGAAAGTCCGTCCGGGCGCGTCGAACACCACTGCGATGAGCTCCGGGTCCTCTTCTTTCAGGAGCTTGTTCAACATGTTGAGCACGACAAGAAGCGCACCGGTGGGCTGACCGGTGGACGTGGTGAGACTTTGCTGTTGCATCGCGAAGAAGGCGCGATACAAGTAGGACGAGCCGTCCACCAGCCAGAGCTTGCCCGACTTGCCCATGGGATCAGGCACCCGGCGGTTGGGTGTTTTTCTTTTCCTCGTCATCGTCCGGGGCAGCAGGCTGAGTGCGGATCTCGACCGGCGTCTCGACGGTTTCGTCGGGCAGATACAGCGATCCGGTCTGGCCGCAAGAGGCCACCGCAAACAGTGTCACCATTCCCAGGACGAATCTCATCGTTCAAGTATAGCGATCGTCAGGCGCGACACGCAGATGAGCCGCTTGTCGTCATCCGTGATCTCGATATTCCACACCTGGCTGCGCCGTCCGAGATGGATCGGCCGCGCGCGTCCGGTCACGTGCCCGCCGATTGCCGGCCGAAGGTGATTCGCATTGATCTCCTGGCCCACGATCTGGAAACGCCCGCGATCGATGCACATCGAGCCGCCGACGCTGCCGAGCGTCTCCGCAAGCGCGACCGAGGCGCCGCCGTGCAGGATGCGGTCCGGCTGCATCGTGCGGTGATCGACCGGCATTCTCGCGTCGAGATAGTCGGTCCCGATGTCGACGATCTCGATGCCGAGATGCTCGCCCATCGTGTCGCGCTGGAATTCACGCACCTCTTCGAGCGTGAATTGCCTGAACCAGATACTCATGGCTGCCCATCCTCGTTTCCGTTAGTGTACCCGCCGCATGCCCGACGAACATGCCGTTCCCGCCGCTCCCAGGCCGACCGTCGCGGTCGCGGGTTTCCGATCGCGGTTCCCGGTGCGCCGGATCTTCTGTGTGGGACGCAACTATCCTGAACATGCGCGTGAGATGGGCGCGAGTGACGTGCGCGCGCCGCCGTTTTTCTTCACGAAGCCAGCCGACGCGGTCATCGAGAGCGGAGCTGTCGTGCCGTTCCCGACCCGCACGGCGAATCTGCATCACGAGATCGAACTCGTCGTCGCGCTCGGCGCCGGCGCGCGCATATTCGGCTACGCCGTCGGCAACGACCTCACGCGGCGCGACGTCCAGCTGAGCATGAAGCAGGCAGGTAAGCCCTGGGACACGGCGAAGGGTTTCGATCACTCCGCGCCGGTCACGCCGATCGCGCCTGTCGAATCGATCGGCCATCCGTCACGCGCGCGGATATGGCTCGAGGTGAACGACGGACTGCGGCAGAATGGCGACATCGCCGACATGATCTGGGCCGTGCCGGAAATCATCGCCGAACTATCGACCTGGTTCGAACTTGCGTCCGGTGACCTCATCTTCACGGGCACGCCCGCGGGCGTCGGTCCGCTGAATCCGGGCGATTGCGTTCGGGGCGGCGTCGATGGCGTCGGCGTCCTCACCCACACGATGGCGGCGCGATGAAACTGTTCACCTATTTCAGGAGTTCCGCATCCTGGCGCGTGCGTATCGCGCTCTCCTGGAAGGGTATTCCACACGGCACGGTGCCCGTGCACCTCGTGCGCGACGGCGGGCAGCAGCACAGCGAGTCCTATCGCGAGATGAATCCCCAGGAATTGGTGCCCGCGTTGGTCGACGACGATCGCGTGTTCGGCCAGTCGCTCGCGATCATCGAGTACCTGGAAGAGACTCATCCCGATCCGCCTCTCCTGCCGCCCGACTTTGCCGGGCGCGCGATCGTTAGATCCATGGCGCTCGGCATCGCCTGCGACATCCACCCGCTGCAGAACCTGCGCGTGCTCAATTACCTGCGTGGGCCGCTCGGGCAGGAAGACGGCCCCGTTGCGGAATGGGTGCGGCACTGGATCGCGCAGGGGTTACGCTCGCTCGAGGAGCTGGCTCGCCGGCACGGCGACGGCACACATTATCTATTCGGCGACGACGTCACGATGGCAGACCTGTGCCTGGTCCCGCAGATGTACAACGCGCGGCGGTACTATTGCGACCTGGCGCCTTACGCCGCGCTCGTCGCGATCGACGCGCACCTGATGTCGCTGCCTGCCTTTGCGACGACGCGGCCCGAGGCCCAACCGGACACAGAATGACAGACAAACACGATCCGATGGCCGGGATCCACTGGGATCTCGACCGCTCGATCAGCTACAGCCAGTACCTCCAGCTCGACAAGGTGCTCACCGCGCAGAAGCCGCTTTCGGGCCAGCACGACGAGATGCTCTTCATCCTCATTCACCAGGCGAGCGAGTTGTGGATGAAGCTCTGCCTGCACGAGCTGTCGGCGACGCGCGCGCAGATCCGCTCCGACGATCTCGAGCCCGCCTTCAAGATGCTGTCGCGCGTGGCGCGCGTGCAGATGCAGCTGATCCAGTCCTGGGACGTGCTCGGCACGATGACGCCCGCGGACTACATGCGCTTCCGCGACTCGCTTGGCCAGAGCTCCGGGTTCCAGTCGTGGCAGTACCGCCTGCTCGAATTCATGCTCGGGAACAAGGACGCGCGGCTCATCGACGTGCACGCGAAGGACAAGACGGTCCACGCACTGCTGAAGATGGAGCTCTCGACGCCGTCGCTTTACGACGAATCGCTGCGCCTGCTGTCGCGGCGCGGATTCGACATTCCTGCGGCGTGCACCGAGCGCGACTGGACGAAGCCCTATGAAGCGAACGCCGCAGTCGAGGCCGCATGGCTCGCTGTCTATCGCGACTCGACCGCGCACTGGGATCTCTACGAGCTCGCCGAGAAGCTCGTGGACCTGGAGTACCGCTTCCAGCAATGGCGCTTCGCGCACTTGAAGACGGTCGAGCGCATCATCGGATTCAAGCGCGGCACGGGCGGTTCGAGCGGCGTCGGTTACCTCCAGCACGTGCTCGGTCGCGGGTTCTTCCCGGAGCTGATCAGCCTGCGGACGTCTATTTAGAGCGCGGTTCCTCGAAGAGCCTGTCGTCCCAACGGACCGGCTCGATGCTGACGACCTGGATTTTCGCGAAGTCCGCGTGCCCGGGATCGAGCAGGACATTGCGCTCGACGCTGAAGACGACGCTCGGCACGCGAAGGATGGCGGATTCGCCGGATGCCAGCCAGGCGTCGCCCGTCGCCCGGCTTGCGATCATGTCGGGCTTGTCCCAGCCGGGAATCGCTTCCGGATCCATGGAGATGGCCTTCAGCGCGTTGGGCGCCTCGTAGGTCACGGCGACCTGGTGCTTCGGCATGCGGCCATTCGTGTGCACGAGCTTCTCCAGCATCGCGCCGGTCATCGTCTCGCAGGCGTAGATCACGGCGCGCCCGGGGGAATTCCAGCGGCCGCCGTAGAGGCGGGCGCCGTCGCCGCTCTCAGGCGAGTGGCGCGAGTCCGCGATGCGATAGAACCGCATCGGTCAATTCAGACGGGGAGTCCATGGAGGGCGCGCATGACGACGTCCTCGACCTGGCGCGCGCCGAGCTCGGTGAGTGCGGCTTCGATCGGCTTCCGGCGCCCGAGCTCCGCGTGCGGCGTAGCGAGGAAGCGTTTTGCCTCGGCCTCGTCGTCCCAGAGCATTTCCGCGAGCGCGATCACGCGGGCGAGACGTTCGGTGCGCTCGCCCTCGACGAGCTTCAGGCGATGGCGGCGCTTGTAGGTCGCCGCCGGCACGACACGGTGCATGAGCTTCAGACGGGCAGGGCCCTCGATGCCGGAGCGCTCCACCACGCGCTCGAGACTCTGCTTCGGAAGGCCCGACTCGACGGCTTCGGCGATATCGGCGACCGAACGGACGTTTGCGCGCAGGCCAAGTATGCGGGCGACACGGTCAGCAGGGACGGCCATGAGTTCGTAATCTCCTGGCGTCATTATCGGCTCATATGAGTAGACAATCAAGCTCATTTGGTCGTCTCCTAATGTATTGCTTTGTAGGCTATATCTGATACGATACTGTACGTAAACACAGGCTCATGGGGTGAGCTATGGAAGGGGAGTATTCCGACGGTTTCCACGCCCGAGCTGGTGGAGCAGATCACGACATTGGCGGGTCATCTGAACGCGGCCAATGCACGGTTTCTGGCGCTGATCGCCGAACTCGACCGACGTCGCGGCTGGGCCGAGTGGGGCGTAAAGTCGTGTGCCCATTGGCTCAACTGGAAGTGCGGGTTTGGACTTGGATCCGCTCGCGAAAAGCTGCGTGTCGCGCACGGCCTCACAAAACTGCCCCGAATCGCGACAGCGATGGCGGAAGGTCGATTGAGCTACGCCAAAGTCCGGGAGCTCACCCGTGTCGCGACACCGGACAACGAAGACTATCTCCTGAATATCGCGCTCCACGGGACGGCGAGCCATGTTGAAGAGCTGGTTCGCGGTTACCGCAGGGCACTCGATGCGCAGGAACTCAGTCGCGAGGCGATCCAGCAGCGTGACCAGTCGCTTTGGTTCCACACGGAACCGGATGGGTCGATGATGATCCGGGCCGGGTACCAGCCGAGATCGGTGCGCTAGTTCCGGAAAGCGCTGGAGGCCGCCGAGGATGTCTTTGCCCATTCGCAAAAACGTTCCGGCCGGAACGTTTTCGGACGATCTCCACGATCGCGCAAGCGACGAGTCGAGGCACTTGTCGACATGGCGGAGAGCTTCCTGGCCTCGGGCCCAAAGGAGCTTTCCGGCGGAGACCGCCAGCAGATCGTCGTGCACGTCGATTCCGAAATGCTGAATCACGTCACGCCGGGCGCTGCGAGTTCGAACACGGCCCTTCGATCGCTGCCGAAACGGCTCGCCGTCTGTCATGTGACGCCAGCGTCGTCCGATCCTCGAAAACGAGAAAGGCGAGCCGCTTAACGTCGGCAGAAAGACCCGGACCATTCCGCCGGCGATTCGGAGGGCCCTCAACGCGAGGGACAGAGGCTGCCGCTTTCCCGGGTGCAGCATCACGCGCTATGTCGACGGCCATCACGTGAAGCACTGGGCCGCATGGCGGGGAAACGAAGATGTCCAATCTCGTCACACTCTGCCGTTTTCACCATCGACTGGTGCACGAGGGGCAGGTTGTCGTGCAGGCGCTCGACGATGGCGCGTTCAGGTTCACCCGGCCGGATGGAAGATCTTTCGAGAGCCCAACCCCGTCGGTGACGGACTGGGTGGAGCTCATGACGGCACATGAGGTGCACGGCATCGTGGTCAATCCGCGTACTGCGTCACCAACTGGACCGGCGAGGCGCTTGACTATTCATTGGCAATCGATGGTTGGTTGGAACGAGGAACGACAGAAAAACGTTTCCGCGGAAACGTAAATTGTCCAGAGGGTCAGGCCACCCGCACAGGAATCTTCAGCGCCCTGATCTTCTCGCCCCACAGCTTCGGCCCCGTTTCGTGCACGGACTCGCCGCGCGCGTCGACGGCAACCGTCACCGGCATGTCCTTCACTTCGAACTCGTAGATCGCCTCCATGCCGAGATCCTCGAAAGCGACAATCCGCGCTTTCCGGATCGCCTTCGACACGAGGTAAGCCGCGCCGCCGATTGCGATCAGGTAGGCGGCCTTGTGCTTCCTGATCGACTCGATGGCAACCGGCCCGCGTTCGGCCTTGCCGATCATCGCGAATAGCCCGGTCTTCTCGAGCAGGAGATCCGTGAACTTGTCCATGCGTGTTGCGGTGGTCGGCCCCGCGGGGCCGACGGCTTCGTCGCGCACCGCATCGACAGGACCGACGTAATAAATGACGCGGCCCTCGAGGTCCACGCCGGCGGGAAGTCCTCGGCCGGCGTTCAGGAGCTCCGCCAGTCGCTTGTGCGCGGCATCCCGGCCCGTGAGCATCCGGCCGGAAAGGAGGAGCGTCTGCCCCGGTTTCCAGCCGGCCACTTCCTCGCGTGTCAGCGCGTCGAGATCGACGCGCCGCGATTCTGCCGATGGCTTCCAGTGCACGTCCGGCCAGAGCGCGAGCGACGGCGGATCGAGCGCGACGGGTCCGCTGCCGTCCAGCACGAATTGCGCATGGCGGGTCGCGGCGCAGTTCGGAATCATCGCAACGGGTTTCGAGGCCGCATGAGTCGGAAACGTCAGGATCTTCACGTCGAGGACGGTCGTGAGGCCGCCGAGGCCCTGTGCGCCGATGCCGAGAGCATTCACCTTCTCGTAGAGCTCGATGCGAAGTTCTTCGAGCGTGTTCGACGGTCCTCGCTCGAGCAGCTCATGCATGTCGATCGGGTCCATCAGCGATTCCTTCGCGAGGACCATTGCCTTGTCGGCAGTGCCGCCGACGCCGATGCCGAGCATTCCGGGCGGGCACCAGCCGGCGCCCATTTCTGGAACCGTCTCGAGCACCCAGTCCACGATCGAATCGGACGGATTCAGCATCGCGAACATCGCCTTGTTCTCGGAGCCGCCGCCTTTCGCCGCGACCGTGACTTCCACCGTGTTTCCGGCGACGAGCTCCGTGTGCACGACCGCCGGCGTGTTGTCCCCGGTATTCTTCCGCGCAAATAGCGGGTCAGCGACGATCGAGGGCCGCAGCCGGTTGTCCGGATCCGAATAACCGCGGCGAACACCCTCATCCACCAGTTCCTGGAGGCTGCGCGAAGTGTCCCAGCGCACGCCGAGCCCTGCTTTCACGAACACGTTGACGATGCCCGTGTCCTGGCAGATCGGCCGCCGGCCCTCCGCGCACATCCTCGAGTTAGTCAGGATCTGCGCGATCGCGTCTTTCGCCGCGGGCGATTGCTCGCGCGCATACGCGCGAGCGAGGTGCGCGATGTAGTCGGCCGGGTGGTAGTAGGAGATGAACTGCAGGGCGTCTGCGACGCTCTGCACGAAGTCCGCTTCACGGATCAGCGCAGGAATGCCGTCCCCCTGGTCAGGAACGTGTAGTCACCCTCGACTGCCATGAAGCCGATCAGGATCAGGAGGCACAACGGCGGCACCAGGATCGCGAGCTTGAGCGCGAGTCTCTCCCACGCCATGTGCATGAATATCGCGACGATGAAGCCGGCCTTCAGCAGCATGAAGAGGATGATCAACGACCAGCGCAGCATGCCCTGCAGGTGGTAATAGTCGACGAGGTACGAGAACGTGCTGAGCACGAACAGCAGCAGCCATATCCACAGGTAGACCGTGAGCGGGTGTTGCTGGCCTTCTTTCGCTTCAGACATGCTGCCTCACCACAGGTAGAAGAATGCGAAGATGAATACCCAGACGAGGTCGACGAAGTGCCAGTACAGGCCCGCAACCTCGACGGTCTCGTAAGTGCCCTTCTTGTCGTAGAAGCCGGATGCGACGCGCTTGGCCGTGATCAGGAGATAAATCACGCCCGCGCTCACGTGGCAGCCGTGGAAGCCGGTGATCATGAAGAATGACGATCCGAATTGTGGCGCTCCCCAGGGATTTCCCCAGGGACGGACGCCCTCCATGATCAGCTTCGTCCATTCGAAGGCCTGCATGCCGACGAAGGTTGCGCCGAGCACGGCAGTCGCGATCAGGAGCCACATGGTCTTGCGCTTGTCGCGGCGGTAGCCGTAGTTCACGGCGAGCGCCATCGTGCCGCTCGAGGTGATCAGGACGAACGTCATGATCGCGATCAGGATCAGCGGGATGTCCTGACCGAACAGGTGGAGCGCGAAGACCTGGCTCGGGTTTGGCCAGGCATCGAGCGTGGATATCCGGACGTTCATGTAGGACGTCAGGAAGCAGCTGAAGATGAAGGTGTCGGAGAGCAGGAAGATCCACATCATCGCCTTGCCCCAGGGCACCGTGAACGCCTGCTTGTCGTTGGCGAAGTCGCCGGCGACCTGCTGGAGCGGGCCTAGGGCAGCGACTTCCGCGTCATGGGCCATTGGCAGGACTTCCTCTCACAGGAACAGCAGCACACCGAACACGGCGACCCAGACGAGCAGCAGGAAATGCCAGTAGATCGCGCAGAGCGAGAGGCTCTGCCGCAGATCGACCGGTTCCGCGCCGCCCGCGAACCGGAGAGACGCGCGGCCGAGCACGTACAGGCCGCCGATCAGGTGGAGGCCGTGCGCGATCGTCAATACGTAGAAAAAGGCGATTGCGGGGCTGCCCTGGATGTAATAGAGCGAGGGTCCGACGGCCTGCCAGGCGAGCATCTGTCCGGCGAGAAACGCGATCGTGAGCGTGCCGCCCGCAATCAGCGCCCACTTCACGATGGTGCGTTTGCCTCGGCCGACGGCGCCGCTTGCGAGTTGCATCGCGACGCTCGCGGCGAGGAGAACGATAGTGTTCAACCAGAGGATGCCCGGAATCGTCAGGTGGCACCAGCCGACACTCTGATGCATCCGCATGGAATAGGCCGACAACATCAGGCCGAACAGCGAAGTCACGACGGCCATGAAGATCCACAGCCCGATGCGCGCGGGGGCCGTGTGGATCGCGCCGACGTCTCCGGGCTGTTCGCGATTCTCCCAGGGCTTGGCCGTCAGGCGGCTCGCGACCGCGAACCAGACGGCGACGCCGACGAGAAGCGCGACGACGATCGCCGTGTTGCTCAATGATGGACCCCGTGGTCGCGACCGCCGCCGAGCTTCGGATCGACCGGCACGTTCTGCGGTATGAAGTCATCCGGCGCCCCTGGCACGCTGTAGTCGTACGCCCAGCGATGGACCACGGGCAGCTTCGGCCCCCAGTTGCCGTGATGCGGCGGCGTGTCGGGCGTCTGCCATTCGAGCGTCGTCGCTTTCCACGGATTGGGCGGCGCCTTCTCGCCCTTCTTCAGGCTCACGATCATGTTGTAAAGAAAGATCAGGACGGAGCCCGCGACGACGAGCGCTGCGATGGTGATGGCTGCATTGATCGTGTGCACAGAGTCGGGCAGGAACGCCGTTTCGCCGAGCGCGTAGTAGCGGCGCGGCACGCCCAGAATGCCCAGGTAGTGCATCGGCAGGTAGATCGCGTAGGTGCCGAGGAAGGTCAGCCAGAAGTGAATCTTGCCGAGCCTCTCGTTGAACATGCGGCCGGTGATCTTCGGGTACCAGTGATAGATCGCGCCGAAGACGACCATGATCGGCGAGACGCCCATCACCATGTGGAAGTGCCCGACCACGAAATAAGTGTCGGAGAGCGGCAGGTCCACCGTCACGTTGCCGAGGAAGAGGCCCGTCAGGCCGCCGTGAACGAACGTGAAGATGAACCCGATCGCGAACAGCATCGGCACGGTTAGTTGAATGTTGCCTCTCCAGAGCGTCAGCACCCAGTTGTAGACCTTGATCGCCGTCGGTACCGCGATGATCAGCGTCGTCGTCGCGAAGAAGAATCCGAAGTACGGATTCATGCCGCTCACGTACATGTGATGCGCCCAGACGACGAACGACAGCCCGCCGATCGCGAGGATCGCCCAGACCATCATGCGATAGCCGAAAATGTTCTTGCGCGCATGCGTCGACAGCAGGTCGGAGACGATGCCGAAGGCGGGCAGGGCGACGATGTATACCTCCGGATGCCCGAAGAACCAGAAGAGATGCTGGAACAGCAGCGGGCTGCCGCCCTGGTGCCCGGGGTTCTCGCCCATCGAGCTGATCGCCGGCATGAAGAAGCTGGTTCCGAGAGTGCCGTCGAGCGTCATCATCACGGCCGAGACGAGGAGCGCCGGAAACGCCAGCAGGCCGAGGATCGTCGCCATGAAAATGCCCCAGACCGACAGCGGCATCCGCATCAGGGTCATGCCCTTGCAGCGCGCCTGGAGCACGGTCGTCACGTAGTTCAGGCCGCCCATCGTGAAGGCGATGATGAAGATCCCGAGCGAGACGAGCATGAGGACGATGCCGAGTCCGGAACCGGGCGTGCCGGTCAGCACCGCTTGCGGTGGATACAGCGTCCAGCCGGCGCCCGTCGGCCCGCCCGGAACGAAAAAGCTCGAGAGCAGCACGATTACCGCGAGGAAATACACCCAGAAGCTCAGCATGTTCATGTACGGGAATACCATGTCCCGCGCGCCGCACATGAGCGGTATCAGGTAATTGCCGAAACCGCCGAGGAAGAGCGCCGTCAGCAGGTAGATCACCATGATCATCCCGTGCATGGTGATGAACTGGTAGTACTGGCTCGGATCGACGAAGTGGAACTGCTCGGGGAAGCCGAGCTGCAGCCGCATCAGGCCGGAGAGCACGAGTGCCACGAGCCCGACGAAGATCGCGACGATCGAGTACTGGATCGCGATGACCTTGTGGTCCTGGCTCCAGATGTACTTCAGGAAGAACGTATGGGGATCGTGAATCGGGGCATCGCGATCCGCAATTGCGACGTAAGCCATCAGTTCGTCCTCGGATCGAGCGTGTTGATGTAGGCGACAACGTCATTGATGGAACGTTCATTCTTGAGCGAATCCGCCATCGTTGCCATCTGCCAGCCGTAATAATCGTGCTCGTGCGCGCCGCGAACGCGCTGCTGGAAGTTCTGCAGCTGGCGCACCATGTACCAGTCCGACATGTCCGTGAGCCGCGGCGCATTGAGCGCCCAGATTCCCTGGCCTTCGCTCCCGTGGCAGGCGGCGCAGGTGTGGTACAGGGAACCGCCGCGCTCCGCGTCGCCGGTCACGGTCGCCTGCGGCACATTGCCCGGCAGCGTCTGGATGTAGGCCGAGAGGTTGCGGATCGCGGTGTCGTCCGGGAGCATGGACGCGAAGGCGCGCATCTGCGCGCCGAATGTGTCTCGCTCGTGCGCGCCGCGGAGCCCGTTCCGGAACGCGTGCAGCTGGCGCCTGAGATACCAGGCCTCCTGTCCCGCGAGCCGCGGCGCGTTCAGCGCCGGGTTGCCTTCGCCGGACGGCCCGTGACAGGCCATGCACACTGCGTACTGCGCCGCGCCCGCAAGCGGGTCGGCCTTCGCGAGCGCCTGCGTCTCGCTGAAGGTCGGCAAGGCGGCGAGCCAGGTGTCGAATTCCTCTCGCGGCGTCACGACGACGCGCCCGCGCATCGCAAAATGCCCGACGCCGCAGAGTTCCTCGCAGAGGATCTCGTACTCGCCGGGCTTCGTCGGCGTGAGCCACAGGTAGGTGATCATGCCCGGGACGAGATCCATCTTGACCCTGAACTGCGTCACCGTGAAGTTGTGGAGCACGTCCTTCGAGCGCAGCAGGACTTTGACCGGCTGATCGACCGGGAGGTGCAGCTCCGGGCTCGCGGCCAGAACGTCGTCGCGTCCCTTCGGGTCCTCTGTATCGAGTCCGAAAGGATTCTCGGGCGTGACGAGCGATGCGTCGCTGTGGCCGAGCTCGCCGTCCTTTCCGGGAAAGCGGAAGCTCCAGCTCCACTGCTGCCCGATGGCTTCGACGATCGCCGCATCTTCGGGGACTATTACGAACTTGCCCCAGACGAAGAGACCTGGGGCAAGCATTGCGGCGACACCGATCGAGGTCACGATCGTAAGCCACCACTCGAGTTTCTTGTTCTCCGGATCGTAGGTCGCCTTCTGGCCCTCGCGGTGCCGATAGCGCATCACGACCCAGGCGAGGAACAGGTTGACGGCAACGAAGACGATGCCCGTGACCCAGAAAGTGAGGATCACGGTGTCGTCCATGGTGGTCCAGTTCGACGCGATCGGCGTGAACCACCAGGGACTCAGGAAATGAAAAGCGATTGAACCGATGACGAGGAGGACCAGAACAACTGCAATCGCCATCGTCCAGCCCCCTTGTTAAGCGCGCGCCCGATCGCCCGGGTTCCGTCGACGCCTCACGGTCGTGAACGGATTCACGAATTGCCGGTCGACGCCGGCGAACTCCGCCTCGGGATGACGCCGGCTCATCATGTGCCGGACAACCGATTCCTGCTCCTTGCGGGCGTAGATCAATATCAGGTACTTGCCGGCCTCGATGTCCTCGTGGAAGCGCTCGAGTTTCTTGTTTTCCTTCTCGACGCCGATCAGTCCGCCCTCCCAAGCGCCGAAGAGCGTGGCGACGCCGCACAATGCGACATAGACGAACCACGGAATATTGGCGAATGGCCCGAACTGGTCGAGCAGGATGCAGCCGATGACTCCCGCGAAGAGACCGATAGCGGCGCCGAGAAATCCTTGGCGGATGAAATCGTGCGTCTCGAGATAATTGCACGTGTGAATGTGCCGCTTCTTGAGGCCGGACTCGTCCTTCGCGATGACGTGGACGTAAAAATCGTCGATGCCGACGTCGTGCAAATCATCGGAGACCTGCGAGGTGCTCTCGAGCTCGGGCGCGACGTAATACAGGCATTTCATCGGATTCCCCTCGCGACCTTCGAGTCTAGCGTGTTTTTGGCGACGCGAGAAGCCACTCGAGAGCCGCACTTTCCCCCGTGAACGCGCGTGCGACGGCTCCTCGGTTGGCCGCGACGATCTCGCCGAATCGCTCCGGGTGGATCATCGGCTCATGGCCGAGAATCGCCAATCGGATCCGCGGACTTTGCGTGCTTTGAAGCTCTGCGATGCGTACGGCCAGTTCATAGCGCTCCGCCATCGTCGGCTCGCGACCGGTCACATTCCGGACGTCGATCAGCAGAGCTTCGTCGCCGCCGTCGGCCGCGAGCGCGAAGGCGCGCTCGAAGACGGAGTGAGCTGCATCCAGCGAATACGAACCGGCGCACTCGACCCGCAGGTGATCCGGAAACTTCCGCGGTTTGATCTCGATCGTCACCCCGCGGGCCAGAGCCACCCGAACGTGCCGCCCGTAAGCAACCCGTAGATCAGGCCGTCGAGCGTGTGCTTCAGCGTCGTCGACCAGGGCCGGTGGTACCAGATCGACTGCGGCCAGACGCCCGCGGCGTACGCGATGAACGCGGTCGTGCCCGCTACGCGGAAGACGGCGAGGTAGGGCGCATCCGCGGGAAGCGTCGCGCCGGCGAGATAGGCCGTCAGCACTGACACGACAATGACGAAGATGAACCACTGCACGAGCGGCTTCGACATGGACATGGGTCCGTTCGTAAGCACGGTCATGAGGAGGACCGGCCCGCGATTCAGCTTTTCGACAAACTCCGGCGCGTTGCAGTCCTTCATGTTCTTGGGGCGCGGCAGCATGTACTCACCCCGCTCCAGCCGGAACGGCCGCATTGCGTCCTGGAGCCGGTCCGCGTCGGGCGGGGCCGGCAGTTCGTTGCGGTGCCAGAGCGGTGCCATGTGAATGATTGAACTTGCGATGAACACGATCACGGTCGACAGGAGTATCGGCAGCCAGAGCGCAGCGATGGTGGTCATGGCGTCCTCCCGACGATTCGATAAATGGCGGCACCGAGGACCGCGCCGGCAATCGGGGCCACCCAGAACAGCCAGAGCTGGGCCGTCGCCCAGTCGCCGACGTAGATCGCGACGCCAGTGCTGCGAGCCGGATTCACGGAAGTATTCGAGACCGGAATGCTGATCAGGTGGATCAGGCACAGCGCGAGGCCGATCGCAAGTGGCGCGAAGCCCTGCGGCGCGCGCGGATCCGTCGAGCCCAGGATGACGAGCAGGAACATCGCGGTCATTACGACCTCGCAAATCAGCACGGATGCCATCGTGTAGCCGCCGGGCGAATGGGCGTCGTAGCCATTCGAGGCGAAGCCGGCGCCCAGGTCGAATCCTGCGCTGCCGCTGGCAATCAGGTACAACACGCCGCCAGCGACGATACCGCCCGCGACCTGTGCAGTGATGTAAGGCAGCAGCTGCCCCGCCGGGAAGCGTCCGCCAACACAGAGCCCGATTGAGACCGCCGGGTTCAGGTGGCAGCCGGAAATGTGTCCGATAGCATAAGCCATCGTCACGACCGTCAGGCCGAAGGCGAGCGAAACACCGAGCAGCCCGATGCCGACTTCCGGAAATGCGGCTGCCAGCACGGCGCTGCCGCATCCCCCGAGCACCAGCCAGAACGTACCGAGAAACTCAACGATGAACTTGTTCATGTGGTCCAAGCTCCCCTGCTTGTTGAATCTGCAATCATGGTCGAATTAACCGTGCTCGCGTGTCCAGTTCGTGGCCCATGCGCCCGCCGCGGACTTCCTGCACCGGTTTCGCGGCGGGCTCGTCGTTCACCGCAATTCCTTGCGGACGACGAGCTTCAGGCCCGACCAGATTTCGGAAACGGCGCAGACCTTCACGTCGACGAAGCCGAGAGGCAGCGCCAGCTCGCGGATCGCGTCCTCGGTGATGTCGGTTGGCACGCGCGCGGATTTCTTCGGCCAGGAGACCCAGACCGGGATCGCCGCGCCGAGACCCTTGCGATATGAGCGAAGCGCCGTCGCGAGTTCCGACTTCCGGCTCGCAAAATGGTGGACGACGTCCGCCTTGCCGCGCGTGCCCGTCGTGAGCCTGGCGCCGTCGGGCAGCGGCGCCAGGAGTTCACGATAGTCCTTCGGTGCATGCACGGCGCGCATCACCATTCCTGGCTTGATGCCGAGCTTGGCCGCGAGCGGCGTACCCGAATAGCCTGTCAAGCCCGTCCCTGGCCGCGATACAGGAAGGCGACGACCGCGCCGAGGATCAGGGTCAAGATCGTGTCGAACACGATCTGCTTGACCGCGAGACCGGACGGCATCGGCTGCACCGTGAAATAGATGAGGTAGTACGGCACTGCTGTCAGCAGCGCGACCGCGAGGCCGAAGCGGAGTCCCTGGCCGAGCCACGGCTTGTTCTCGACGCCGCGCGCGTAGATCCACGTGAATGCGCCCGCCATCAGCACGTGCGCAATGATCATCAGGTGAAAATACGGCATCGACTCTTCTTCGCTGCGGAACAGGTTGGGCAATCCCATGTAGTCTTCCTTCAGCAGCGTCCCGTGCACGACGAATCCGCCGGCCATGTACACGATGAACATGACGAGCCAGGCGATGAAAAACTTCTTGTCCATGAGCATCCCCTTGTTGAACACATGAAGCGAGGGCTCTCTCAGGCCCGATGGCCCGCACTTTCGGCCGTCCGAGGGTGGACGGCAAGTTTGCAGTGCAAAAAAGCGACGCGCCTGTTCATCCGATGAGGTCCCACTGGTTGCCGTAGAGGTCGAGGAAGACAACGACCTTGCCGTAGTCCTCGCTGCGCGGCTCCTGCGTGAAGCGCACGCCCTGGGATTTCATGTGTTGGTAATCCCGGTCGAAATCATCGGTCTCCAGGAATAGGAAGACGCGACCGCCGGTCTGGTTGCCGATTGCGCGGTGCTGTTCGGGTGTCGCGGCCCGCGCGAGCAGGAGCGCGGTGCCGTTCCCGCCCCTCGGCGCAACGCGAATCCAGCGCTTGCCGTCGGCACGCGGCGTGTCTTCCAGGAGCTCAAAGCCGAGCGACTGCGTGAAGAACCGGATGGCTTCATCGTAGTCACGAACCACCAGCGCGACCATGGAGATGCGGCGCGTCATCGGTGCTGGAGAGCGAGCCGGATTCCGAGCGCGATCAGGAATGCGCCGCAGGCCGCGTCGAGCCAGCGGCGTAACACCGGCTTCATGAAGAAACGCCGCGAGCGATCGACGAGCCAGGCGACGCCGCCGAGCCACAAGATGCCCTCGACAATGTGAATCGCCGCGAGCAGCAGCGATTTTGCGAGCACCGGATCGCCCGGGTCGATGAACTGCGGGAGGAGTGCGAGATAGAAGACGACGACCTTGGGATTCAGCAGATTGGTCAGAAAGCCTTCGCGCAAGCAGCGGATGGCGGGCACGGCCGCAGGCGCGTGGTCCGGCATCGCGGTCGCGGTCCGGCGCAGGCTCGAGCGAATCGACTGGATACCGAGCCAGGCGAGGTAGCAGGCCCCCGCGACCTTCATCGCCGTGAAAGCCGCGGCCGAATGCGCAAGCACGACCGAGAGCCCCAGGGCCGAGAGAAGGGCGTGCACGAAGAGACCGCTGCAGATGCCGGCGACCGTCAGGACGCCGTCTCGCCGGCCGCCGCGCAGGGAATTCCGGACGACGAGCAGCGTATCCGCGCCCGGAAGCATCGTCATGAAGGCCGCGACGACCGCGAAGGCGAGAACCTGCGAATCAAACATTGCGGCCGACCCGAAACCGGAAACATTCCTTCGTGTGGTCATTCACGATGCCGACCGCCTGCATGAACGCGTAACAGATCGTAGCGCCGACAAAACGAAAACCGCGCCGCTTGAGTTCCTTGCTGAGAGCGTCCGCAAGTCCGGCGCGCCGCTTCCCTTCGACAAATCCCCAGAGAAAGCGGTCGAAGCTTCCGAATTCCCGCTGGACCTCAAGGAACGCGGCCGCGTTCGTCACCGTGCTGTCGATCTTCAGGCGATTGCGGACGATTCCCGGGTCGTGCATCAGCCGGGCGCGCCGCGCGGCCGTGAATCGCGCGACTTTCGCGGGATCGAAGTTCGCGAATGCCGCTCTGTAGGCCTCGCGTTTTCTGAGGATCGTCTCCCAATTGAGCCCGGCCTGCGCGCCTTCAAGCGTGATGAATTCGAACAGCACGCGGTCGTCGTGCACGGGTACGCCCCACTCGCGGTCGTGATACTCGGCGAGGAGCGGCGTCGCGGCCCAGGTGCAGCGCTTCATGGCTCGGACATGAAGAGGCGGAGTTCGGTCGGATCGTCGCCGGTCATGATCATGCGGTCGAACCGGAATCCGAGCTTGGCGAGCAGCCGCATGGAGGGCTGGTTGTCGACCGTCGTGATCGCGAGAATCCGGCCGAGCCCGAGCGTCTGGCGCGCGTGAATCATGACGGCGCTTGCCGATTCGAAAGCGTAGCCCTGCGACCAGTGCTCGGGGAGGAAGGAAAAGCCGAGGTCCGGGTCCGGCAGCGTGTCGCGCTTCAACACGCCGCACATGCCGACCGCCAGGCCATCGGCCTTGCGGATGGCGCACAGCAGTCCGTGACCGTAGCGCTCGTAGCCGGCCAGCGGACCTTCCGCGATGTACCGGCGAGCGTCGTCGAGTGAACGGACGCCTCGATCGCCGATGTAGCGCAGGAACGAGGGCTCATTCACGAGCCGGAGTATGAACGCGGCGTCGTTCTCGCCGAATTGCCGGAGCTCGAGGCGCTCCGTCGCGATCACGATCATTGGTGCAGCGCCCAGAACGGCAGCACCGCACGGTCGACGAAGCCCATCTTGCGGTAGACACCGATCGCGCGGGCATTGTCCGCGTACACGTGAAGGAACGGCGTGAAGCCGCGATCGAACGCGGAGTTGCCGAGGATCGCGAGCAGGCGCTGCGCATAGCCGCGTCCCGTGTATTCGGGGTGAGTGCAGACTGCGGAGAGCTCCTGGTAACCGTCGAGGCGCATGCGCTCGCCCGCCATCGCGGCGAGCCGCCGGCCGTGGTAGATGCCGAGGTAGCTCCCCATCTCGAGCGTTCGCGGCCGGAAGAAACCGGGAAACACGAGGTCGGTCAGCGCGAGCATGTCGGGTGCCTGGGCGTCCGTCATGGAGGTCACCGGCGGTCCAGGTGCGTCCGGGGCGCGTCTATTGCAGATCATCTGGAGCACCGGCTTCTGCGGCTCGAGCTGCCATCCGGGCGGCGGCTCCGGCGCGACGCCGACGATGAAAACGGACTCCGCGTCGTCGATCAGGCTCGTCAACTGGTTTGCGGCGCGCGCCGAGGGCTCCGCAATCGCGGCGAACGGAACGATGGCCGCGGGATACCGGGCGGCGCCCTCGGCGGTCAGCGCGAGACCGGCGTGCTGCGTCGCCAGCGAATGCCAGACCGGATTGCCGAGCGGACTCAGGCGGTGATTCCGAAAAGGCGACCGATCGCCGCCGTCAGCGCCATCGCAATCGCGCCCCAGAACGTGACGCGGAGCGTGCCTTTCAGGATCGCGGCCCGCCCGACCCGCGCGGCGACGGCACCGAGCGCTGCGAGGAAGGCAAGCGACAGTACCGCCACGATCGGCACGACATGTTCCGTGGGCGACAAGGTCGCGGTGATCAGCGGCAAGGCGGCGCCGGCTGCGAAAGAAGCACCCGATGCCAGCGCCGCCTGAAGGGGGCGCGGACGCAGGATCTCGGAAATGCCCAATTCATCGCGGGCGTGCGCGCCGAGCGCATCCTTCGCCATCAACTGTTTCGAAACTTCGCCGGCGAGCCTCGGATCGAGGCCGCGCCCGACATAGATGGCGGCGAGTTCCCGATGTTCGGCGTCGACGTCGGTCTCGAGCTCAGTGCGCTCGCGCGCGAGATCCGAAAGCTCCGTGTCGGCCTGGGAACTGACGGAGACGTATTCGCCGGCCGCCATGGACATTGCGCCGGCCACGAGGCCGGCGAGCCCGGCGATCAACACGGCGCCGCGGTCCGCGCCCGCGGCCGCGACGCCGATTACCAGGCTCGCTGTCGAGACGATTCCGTCATTCGCGCCGAGGACCGCCGCCCGAAGCCAGTTGATGCGGCCCGAACCATGTCGTTCCCAGTGCCGCATCTCACTTCTGGTTGACTGCGTAGCGTCCCGGCCCGATGAGGGCGAGGGCGATCGCGGCAAACATGTACAAGTACTGCAGCTCGAGGGCTAGCCCGCCGGATTGCGGGTCGATGAGGAACAGCTCCGCGCCGTGCACCAGGCCCAGGGCGAAGAGCATGTTGAGAGCGATCAGCCAGGCGCCGATGCGCGAGTAGTAGCCGGCGATGACGAGCAGCGGCGCCACGATTTCGCCGATGTAGACGCCGTACTTGAAGAATGTCGGCAGGCCGGCCGCGGTCAGGGCACCGTCGAGCCAGTCGATGCCGTGCATCAGCTTGCCGATTCCGTGCAGCAGGATGAGAAATCCGAGCGTGATGCGAAGGATCAGCTTGCCGGTGCTCTCGTTCATGACGGTGACTCCCTGGGTTTCCCGTGGCGGCCGGACAAGGATACGATGGCGTGAGTGAACCGTACACCCGACCAGATCCATCTCGAAGAACTGCTGGACGCGGCGCTGGCGGGCACGTTTCCGGCGAGCGATCCCGTGTCGGGACTGGTACACGAACGGATAAAGCCTCCGCCGGCGGACCCGTCCCCGAAGAGCGCGCCGACGCGCGACGACGAGGTCAGGACTTCCCGCGCCCGAAGATGAGGAGCAGTGCGCCGACCGCGATGGCTCCGCCTGCGACCCATTTCGGAATGCCGACGGTCTCCTTGTCCTTGACCGACAGCTCGAGGCCGGCGATGTCCGCCTTGTGCGTTTCCTCGGTATAGCTGAACTGGCCCTTGCTCAGCCCGAATATGCCGCCGGCGATCAGGATGACGGCGATGGCGGGAACGATCCAGTTCTTCATGGCTTCGATGCTCCTTCGGGATGTTGCTCGGCGGGTGTCAGCGCCTTGACGTCGGCGACGATCATCGTACCCGTGCCTTCGTTCGTGAAAACCTCGGCAAGCACGCTGTCACGCGCATTGAACGAAATGACGTGGACGCGGCGCACGCCGCCGCGGATCGCGGCCTCGATCGCGGAGGCTTTCGGCAGCATGCCGTCCTCGAGGCTACCGGATTTCTCGAGGCGTTTCAGGCCCGCGAGATCCGTGTAGGAGACGAGCGAGCGAGGGTCATCCCTGCGCTCGAGTATTCCAGGCGCGCCGGTGCAGAGGATCAGCTTCTCGGCGCCGAGCGCCGCTCCGATGGCCGCGGCGACCGTATCCGCATTGATATTGAGGACTACACCGGTGTCGTCCGCTGAAAGCGGGCTGATGACCGGCATGAGGCCGGCATCGAGCTGCTTGCGCAGCACCGTCGTGTCGATCGAAACGATGTCGCCGACATAGCCGTAATCCACCGATTCGCCTTCGATGTGCACTGGCGGGCGGCGATTCGCCCGGACGAGACCCGCATCCACGCCGGAGAGTCCGACGGCATCGATTCCGACCTCGCGGCAGGTGGCGAGGATCCGCGTATTGATCAGCCCGTTCAGGACCATGGTCGTCGCGTCGATGGAGCGATCGTCGGTGACGCGGCGCCCGCGCACCATCCGCGGTTCGATGCCGAGCGAGCGCTGCATCTCGTCGAGCTGCGGCCCGCCGCCGTGCACGAGCACCACGCGGATCCCGAGGTGGTGAAGGATCGCGATCTGTTCGACGAGCGCGCGCGTCCCCGCGAGATCGCCGAACACGGCGCCGCCCGCCTTGATGACGAAGACCTTGCCTTTGTAAAGGCGGATGTACGGCGACGCGCCGCGGAGCGCGGCGATCACGGCGGTCTGGTCGCTGCGGTGCGTCACCATCATGTCCACCCTGGAGCTGGAGCCAGCAGTCCGTCCGTCTCGTCGAATCCTAGCAGGCGGTTCATCCACTGCATCGCGCCCCCCGCGGCGCCCTTCACGAGGTTGTCGACGACCGACATCACGACGATAGTCCGGCCGTCCGCCGCCGCCGAAAGGTGAGCATAGTTGCTCGCGACCACGTCTTTCACCCGCGGCGGCTCGGCAAGCACGCGGACGAACGGCCTGCCGGCGTAGAAACCGCGGATCGCCTCGATCGCGGCCGGCGTGTCGAGCGGTTTCCTGAGGACCGCCTGTACCGTCGCGTGGATGCCGCGCGCGAACGGCCCGGAATGCGGCACGAACGCGAACCGCCCGTCCTTCCCGGTGGCCGCGCCTGCAAGCGCCGAGATCTCGGCCGAGTGACGGTGTGTGAGCGCGTTATAGGCGTAGAGGTCGCTGTGTCGTTGCGGGTGGTGCGTGCCGGGAATCGGGCTGCGACCGGCTCCGGTGCTGCCCGTGATCGCCGAAACGAAAATGGGCGGCTCGACCAGATCGAGCGCAAGCAGCGGAACGGAGGCGAGGAGAGTCGCCGTGCAGAAGCAACCCGGATGCGCGACATGCGGCGTCGGGGCATGATCGAGATGTTCGGGCACGGCGCAGGTGAATTCGCGCGCGCGGGCGGGCGCGCCATGCGGTTGCTTGTAAACGCGCTCGTACTCCGCGAGATCCGCGTAGCGGAAATCCGCCGAGATATCGACGACCGAGGGTTTCGCGCCCGCGGCGGCGGCGCGGCTCAGGAGGCCGTCGATCAATCTGTGCGATACGCCGTGCGGTGCGGCCGCGAGCACGCCGCTCTTCGAATGGCGGGCGACGGTTTCAATGGCGTGTTCGATCGAGACGTAGCGCAGGTCGCCGCAGGCCGCGGCGAGATGCGGAAACGCCTTCGCGACAGGCTCGCCGGGCTGGCTGTCGGAGGCGATCGCCGCGAGCTCGAGATGCGGGTGGCCAAGGGTGAGCCGCAGGAGCTCGCCGGCGACATAGCCCGTGCCCCCCAGGATGACCGCCGGCACGCGGCCGGTCATTCCACGATCTCGCGGGAAAGCGCGACCGCTTCGAGGCCGGTGGCCGCGATCACGCAGTCACCCAGCGCGGCGCCGTTCGTCACCGCATTGAACGCGGGCACGCCGAGCTGCTCGCGGATGATGTCGACGCCGACCGAGTTGTCGGTCGACGGTCCCGTCACCGCCGCGGGCTCGATGCCGAACCGCTCGCGGAGCAGCTTGACGCCGCCCCAGGCAGCGACCGGGTCGTTCGCGGACAGGACCACCGCGGTGAGCGACTCGCGTATGTCCCGCGCATCGAGAATGGCCTCGACGCCGTAGGCGCCGAGGATGCCGTCGCCGAGTTCGAACACGATCACGTCGGGCTTGCCGGCCGCCATTTCCGTCAGCATCGTGCGCGTGAGCGCGGGGCCGGTCTTCGGCGTCGTGGTGACGATCCCGAAATCCGTGAAGATCATCGAGCGCCGCGCGCCGGAATCCTCGAAAGCGAGGATGTCGCGCCGTAGCGATACGCCCGTCGCCTTGAATCCGTCGACCGTCAGCCCGCGATGGCGCATGCGGGAGATCATCGCGCAGGCGGCCGCCGTCTTGCCCGCTTCCATGCAGGTGCCGGCGAGCGCCACGACCGGAACGCCGTTCGTCGCGAGGACGGCGTCGTAATCGAGCTTACGCATGCCGACGCGCGCCGGCACGCCGATGCGCTCGCCGAGATACGGGAAATGCAGCACTGTGCCGAGGACGCGGCAGTCGAACGGGCGGCCTTTCTCCGGGTTCACGGAGTCGCAGACGCCGAGCACGCCGCCGATGTTCAGCATCTGGATCACGTCGCCCGCCGCGAGTTTTTCCGGCAGGTGGCCGGAATAGCCGAACAGGGCCTTGCGATGGCCGAGCGCGCCCACGACGACATTGCCGCGCGCGACTTTTGCCATGCGGCCGCTCGTGAGCTCGAGCGTGTTGTACTGCGACTTGTCGGTCAGGATCTCGACGGCCAGCACGACGCCTTCCTCGCAGGGAATGTCGGTGGAGATCCGAAGCTCGTGCGACAAGCCACAGGCCTGCGTCACGGAGGAAATCTTGTCGACGATGATCGATTTCATCATGGCGGGTTTGCGCGGCATTGTAACGATCTTCCCTAATCCTCTATCCGGTACTCGACGTCAATGGCGGACTGGCTGCCGGACTCGGCCGAGATGACCCAACGGTCGCTGATCGTATAGCGCAGCTTCAGCGTATTGATCTCGTCTACGAGCGAAATGCCATAGCTGACGTAGAGGCGCGGTGAAAAGTACTTGCCGAGCACGAGCGATTCGCCGGCCGTTGGGTCCTGAGTGACGCCGACGTCGTCGAGACCAACGTACTTGCCGAGCTGGCCGGCAAGCAGGGCTCCGCCTTGCTCTTCGAGGTCCGGCGCCTCCGCGTCCCCTGCCTCGCGTTGAATGCTGGTCCGGCCGACGATCAGCATCGCGGCGATCTGCGATTGCGGCAGGCTGGGCACCGAGAACAGCGTGAGTTGCGGCCGGCGCAAGCGACCGCGCGCGATCACGCCGACCTCGTACCCCGGCAGTTCGCGCGTGGCTCGCAGGTCGACGCCTGGGTCCGTCACCAGACCGCCCGTAAACAGCAGCTTGCCGCGCTCGACCTCGAGCTCTTTTCCGTAGGCGCGGTATTCACCGTCCACCACCGCGAGCTCGCCGGTCGCGACCGTCCCTTCGTGCGGCGCCGCGTGCGTGCGCACGGCGCCGGTGACCGTGCCGCTCAGGCCAAAGGCCCGGATCCTCACCTTCTTGCCCAGCACAAGTCTCACATCGCTCGTGACTTCGAACGCCACGCCGCCTCCAGGCAGCACGTCTGGGCGGACGATCTGCTCATCCGCCGTAGTGAGAACCGCGTTCGCGGTATCGGTCGGCTCGATCCGCGCCTCGGGGATTTCCACGCTGCCGCTCACGTTCATGCTTTTGCCGTCAAGCACGAAGCGAATGTCAGGTGAGGCGAAAACACGCGCCTCGGGCACGTCCGCGACCAGGAGCCGGTTGCCCTTCAGCGTCAACTCGCCGCTCAGCTGTCGGTTTCGCCAGCCGAGGCGCCCGTCTATGTCGAGCGTCCCTTCGCCGACCTTGCCTTTCGCGCTTAGGTCGAGTGATGTGTCCATTAGCCGCATCGTTGCACTCGCATCGCGCAACCGCAGGTTGGACTGGTAGAAATCGAGCGAACCATTAATCAGGCGCGCCTCGCCCGTGAGCGCAGGCGCAGCGACGTGGCCGGCGACATTGAAGTCGAGCGCCAGGTCGCCACCCGCGTTGTCGATCGTGTCGACCAGGAGCGGCAGCAGTCCGACCTGCCTGCTCAATCCCTCGACGCGGCCGCTGATCGGGAGTTCCCCGATCGGCCGCCCGGCTATCCGTGTCGCTTCGAGGGTGACCGTGAGGTCGAGATCCGTCGCATTGATGACCTGGAAGTCGAGCCGATGTCGCTCTGCCTCGGAGAGAAACGTGAAACGCGTCAGGCCGAGCGGGACGGTCCGGTCGGCCCCGCTCGCGGACTTATACAGGAGCGCGGCGTCTCGAATTTCCGCGCGGACGTCGGCAGTCCAGGGCTCGCCTGGCCGGCCCGCTGCGCGCGCATTGACGAGGAGCTGGCCGCGGTACCGCGGCTTGCCCGGCGCGTCCGAGCCGAACACATTGAGTGGAAAAGATTCCGTGCCCGCCTTGAGCGACCAGCCCTGCACGCGCTGCCAGCGGCCCTCGAAGCAAAAGCGCCGATTCTCGTAGACGAGGCAGAGTGGCTCGATCCCGACGTCGTCGCCGCTCGCCGAAACGCGAGTCGGCTTTTCCAACTGCCATGGCGCAATGCGGGGGCCGCTAGCCGCAATGGTGGCGAGTGCGAGCGTGTAGCGCTCGGCCACCCAGGCGCCGCGGCCCCGGAGTTCGACGGCGTCCGCGCCGGCGCCGACTCGAAATCCCAGCTCATGATCGTGAACGAGACCGTCGAGCGACAGTCGCGTGTCGGTGATCGCGTAGCCGGCGACCTCGAGGCCGGTCGAGCGCAATCGCAGCCACGAATGCTCGCGCCCGTCACGATCGACGTGCGCATCCACGGAAAGGATTACGGCGCGATGCGATCCGAAAACGAGGTCATGGCCGGTGAATGTAACGGCGAGCGTGTGGTCGCGCACGAGGAGAGTTGCGTCCACGCGGCCGCCGAGTTCCGGCAGGATGGCCGACAGGTCGTCCGAGACGAGTCCCGCGTCGAGATGCGAGCCCCGGCCCCAGGTGCCGTTGAGCGCGAGCCGGGCCGGCCCGAGCGCAAGGGTGACGTCCATGAACTCGATGCTTTCCTTTGCGCGTCGCACGCCGCCGCCGCCGCTGACGGGCTGCCCGCGGAAGCGCCCCGACAGTTTCCGGACCGATACCTCGAGTGGCGTGCCATCGTCGAATCCCTCGCCGGATCCCGCGAAGTCGAAAGAGAGCCGGCCCGGCAGCTCTTTCCTGAACTTCGAGGGATCGATGTCGCGCGCCCGGCCGGAAACCGACCACGCCTGCCCGGCATCGCGCGCGAGCGTGGCTTGCAGCGCGACTCGCCCGCCCAATACGCGCCAGTCGGATTCGTCGGCGATGATCTCTCCGCTCGTGAAGCGGCCGGAAGCGCTGCCGGCAAATGGCGGACCCGCGACGGGCACGAAGTCGCCGGTCACCCGGTAGTCGAATTCACGCCATCCGCGGGCCTCCAGCAATCCGCGCGGTGAGCGGATCACGGGGTCGCCGACGAGCGGCCAGCGGAATCCGGACCAGGACGCGCGTATGTCGTATTGCGGCTTCTCTTCGACCGACATCGAACCTTGCAGGCGAACAGCCATTGCGCCAGCCACGAGATCGATGTGGGAAAAGGTGACGAGGCGATCCGCGTATTCCGCGGTGCCGCCGACGCGGACGCCGGATTCCGGCAGGCCATTGGCGTGGGCGACGCCGGTTGCCGTGTACCGCGAACGATCACCCTGGATGGAAAGCGTGGCGCGCAAGGGTCCCACCGGCGGCTCCTCGATCCATTGCGCGAGGTCGAGCGCGTCGACTTCGGCGTTGCCGCTCCAGCGGAGCTTGCCGGTGAGTTCCCGCATCTCGACGGCGAGCCGCCCCCTGCCGGGAGTCGCGACACGAACGTCGAGCAACAATCGATCGAGATCTCCGGCTGCATGAACGACGCCGGTTACAAGGCGCTCGCCGGTGACCGACCATGCCGCATCCACGTTCATTGCGAGCGGAGTCCGCGCATGGAGACTTCCACTCGCTCCGGCGACTGCCCAGGCGGGTGCCTGCACATTCACTTCCTCGAACTCAATCTCGGCCTTCGTCAGCTTCGCGGAGCCGCGGATGTCCCGCAATCGCAATTCCACGCCGGCGGGAGAGACGATGAGGAGCTTGCCGACCGCCGCCTCGTCGAGGACGAGCGCCAGCCAGCCCGGCATGAATGACGGCGGCTTCGTCGGCCCGGTGCGCGGCAGTAGCCTGATGCTCGCCTCCGCGACGCGGACTCGCTCGGCGGAAATCCTGCCGCCGAGGATCTCGAGCGGTTCGTAATCGGCCTCGAAACCGACGATCGTGATCCTTGCCCGCGGATGCTCCACGTTGAGTTGCGCAAACCGCAGCGGTCCGATGAGCCGCCCTTTGGCGCCTTTAACGCGAATCTCCACCGCGTCGAGCGACTCGAGTGCCGCGACGGTCCGCGCGAGGCCGGCCTCGGTCGTCACGAGCCAGGCCACGGCGGCGACGATGGTCGCGACGACGAGCATTAGCGGCAGGAGGAGCCACCGGACCGCCTTTCGCTGGGGCCACCTCACCTCAGAATTCCGGCGTGAAGTTGATGTGGAAGCGCGGGCTGCGTTCCGGCTCGGAAATCGACTGCGCGACGTCGATGCCGATGCTCAGGAACGGAAGGCGGTACCTGACGCCGATGCCGACGGAGTACTCGAGTGGATCGCCGAACTTGTTGATCGCATTTCCGGCGTCCATGAAGACCGCGGCGACCAGGTTCTTCGGCAGGTCCCTCTGGACCTCGATCGTGCCGGTCATGAGGTGGCGCCCGCCGATCTTGTTGCCGTCGGCGTCGACCGGCGAGAGCTCCTGATAGCCATAGCCGCGGACGCTCTGATCGCCCCCGGCAAAGAAGCGGTAGCTTGCGGGCAGCTCTTCAAATTCACCGACGGCGCTGGCGCCGATCTGTCCGCGAAGATACAGGCGCCAATTGTCCGCGAGCCGAATGCGTCGCTCATCGCTCATGACGATCCGCGTGAAATTGGTGTCGGAACCGAGATTCTCGGTCGAGGCAAGCAATTCGACCCGGAAGCCTCGGGGCACGGCGTTGACGCCGAGAAAATCTGGCGGAAGGTACGCGTAGGTAATGCCGGGTACGAGCAGCGTGCTGAGACTTTCATTCACGCTCGTAGATCCGCCGGAAGTGGTTGTCACTTCGTCTTGGGTCCTGTCAACCGCGACGGAGAGCACCCGCTGCCATCTACCATGGACCTGGGTCAGGCCGACCTTGAACGTGGTGCCGCTTGTTTCGACGTCCCCACGCTGTTCGCGAAAGCCGCGGAGCTCGAAGGCCAGTTTCTCGAGTGCGGGGTCCGTCCACGGCACGATGTAGGCGAGACCCGCGGAGGTTTCGATCTCCGACGCGCGTATCTTCGCCTGCAGGCGGTGCCCGCCCCGGTTCAGTCGCCTGTCCTCCCAGCCAACGGTGCCGCGAACCCCCGTGTCCGTGCCGTAACCGACTGCGATGGTGTAAAGGTGCCGGCGATTGGGCTCGAACGAAATGCGCATCGCAACGATCCTCGTACTGCGGTCCCGCTCCGCCGGGAGAACCTCGACAACCGAGAAATATTGCGAGTCGTCGAATGCGAATTGCGTGCGAAGGAGCGCCTCGGCGTCGTACCAGTCCCCCTCGTGGTAGCGGAGGTAGCGCCGGATGAGACTTTCGCGCAGGACATTCTGCTCGATTGTCGTCGGCCCGAAGCGGTAGCGCTCTCCGGTGTCGAGTGTCACGTGGGCTCGTGCCATATACGTCGCCGGATCGACAAGGAGCTCGCCGCGCGTGAACCTCGCGTCGAGATAGCCGTGCCCGAGTGCGGCGCGCAAGAGCTCACCCTTCAGTTGCTCGTAGGCCTGGTGACTCAAGCGTTCCCCAGTTCGGAGCGGCGAACCGGCGAGTGCCCGCCGCATGAAAGCCTCATCGCGGCCGCTGCCTGTTACTTCGACCTGCTGTTCGACCAGCATGACGGGCCTGCCGGGATCGATCGTGACCGTTGCCTGCCAATGATCGCCGGCCTGCTTGAGCTCGGTCGCCACTTGCGGCTCGTAGTAGCCGAATGGACGCAAGGCGCCGCGCGCCTCGGCCGGTGCGCGCTGCGCGAGGCGCCCGACCATCTCGTCATCGAGTTCAGGGGAAGCCGAGAGCCGGTGCAGGCTCGACAAGGCCTTCACGTTTTCGAGGATCGCGCCTTCGACCCCCGCGAACTGGACGTCGATCTTCGCCTCGCTCTCGTCCTTCTTCTTCTCGGCGGCGGCAGCCGGGGATATCCCGCCAAGAGTCGCCAGGCATAGAGCGACGAAGAGAAGGAGACGCCACATGCAAATTCAGACCCGAGGCCGGCGCCGGCGTTGCAGCAGCCAGGCGACGATCGCAGCGACTGCGATCACCGCAATGAGCGGCAGGAGCAAGGCGAGAATTGCGAGGAGGACGGAACCTCCGAGTTCCGCCGTCGAATACAGGGGATTGCCGAAACCGCCCGAGGCGACGCCCGTCTTCGCGCGCCCGACCGCGTTCAAGGCATGGCCCGCCGTCGTCACGGCTCCGCCCGCGCCGATCGCGGTGAACCAGCGAAGCCATTCCGGGAGCCCGACGATGACGCCGGCCGCGGCGACGATTCCCGCCGCGATGGCGACGGGCGCCCCGATCAGGTCGAGCACGTGATCGACGCCGGGAACGTAGTAGGCCGTGATCTCGGTCAGCGTCGCCACTGAAAGCGCGACGAGGACGATCGGCTCGCCGAGCCAGTCGAAGCCGGGCGCGGCTTCGACGTAGCCGAAGTGAATCGCGAGACCTGCCGCGAGAAGCGGGACGAAGGCGCGGAATCCCGCGGCCGCCGCGAGCGCGAGGCCGGTGGCCACCGACAACAGGACACTCATGGGTTCAGCCATTCGTCGATGAGGCGGTAAGCGATCGACTGCGAGAATGGCATCATCGAACCGGTCGCGAGTTCGTCGCGGTGAAACCAGCGCGCGTCCTCGAGCTCGCGGTCGCCGAGCCGGATCTCGGTCGTTTTGGCCTGCGCGCGGAAACCGAGCATCAGCGAGCGCGGGAACGGCCAGGGCTGCGACGACTGGTAGGTCATCGCGCCGGTCTCGATGCCAGTTTCCTCGAGCACCTCGCGCCGCACCGCGTCCTCGAGACTCTCACCCGGCTCGACGAATCCCGCGATCGTCGAATAGCGTCCGGCGGGCCAGTCCGGCTGGCGGCCGAGCAACGCGCGGTCGCCGTCGGTCACGAGGACGATGATGGCGGGATCCACGCGAGGAAAGGATTCCGTGGCGCAGCCCTCGAGCGTGCAGGTCATCACGCGGCCGTTATTCTGCGGTTCTGTCGGCGCGCCGCAACTTCCGCAGAAGCGGTGGCGGTGACGGAACGAGATCATCGCGCGCGCGTAGGCGACGAGTCCCGCCTCGTCGTGCGGCAGGAGCCCGGCCGCGTGACGGAGATCGGCGAACTCCGCGCCGCCCGGCAATGGCGGCGGATCCGCGGCCTCGATCTCGGTCGTGAAAATCGCGAGACCGCGATAGTCGCCGAGGAGGATCATTTCGCGGATATCGATGCCGGCGAACGGGCCGCTACCGAACGGCATCAGGCAGGCCGCCGGCGTCGGAAGTCTTACGACGGGGCAGCGCGACTTCCACACGGGAATCAGTCGCGCCGATCCCTCCGCGATCGCGCGCGCGACGGATTCGGCGTCGGCATTCGCAAACTTGAGCCGATCGACATGCGGCCCGGCGAAAACGTTGGGGCGCATCGGTGCCCGTTCCTGAGTAGCGAGTACCGCATTCTAGCAGTCGCCCACCGCGAGCCCGGGCCGCGCGGGCGGCCGACTCGTCGCGCAGAATTCGCAGGCTTTCGGCCGCTCGGCGTAGCGCATCACGACGAGAAGGCTGCCGCAGCCTTCGCAATCGTCGAGGCAGATTTCGTTCTGCTTCTCGAGCGAGCGCATCAGGTGGCAGGCGTGCTCGAAGGAGATCTGCGGATGCTCGTTGAGACTGATGAAGGTCTCGTACGCTTCGCAGAAGCTCTCGCCCCATCGCAACTGATCGACCGCGCCTGGCGTCGCGGACGATTCACGGCGCAGCAGCCCCAGGATGCAAAGTAGAGTGGCGAGCCCGGCGGCCTCGCGCCGGATTCCGGCATTGCGCATGAAGAAGGCGCTCTGGCGCGGACTCTTGCCGCGGTGCCGGCGGACATCGCGCCGCCCGGCGTCCGCGACGTAGGCGCGATAAAGCTTGCGGATCCGGTCGTCAGTGAGGCCGGTCCAGCTCCTGATCGTGCGGGTGCGCGCCTCATGGCGGATCAGCCGGAGTGCGAGGTCGAGCCGCAGCCGGTCGCGCGTGTATCGGTCGTCGGTAATACGCATGTTTTCGCCTTGACGGTTCGAGATAGTACTGGTAGTTTCACACCAGTCAATCGTAAGCCGGTCCCAGAGCCGGCCAAACGCGAAATGGCACGTCATCGGGGAGAAATGCCATGAACCGTCAACAGCCTCTTGCGCTTGCACCGCCCGCGGGCGAAGCCGACTGGACCGAACAATCGCTCCTGGACGCGTCGACCCGACGCGCTCTCGGCTCGATGAACCTGGCATTCCTGAGTTTGGCGATCGAGCTGGCCGAAGAGGGCCGGCTCAAGCTGATTTCGGGGCTGCCGCCACGGGCGATCGATTCGCTGATCGATCCCGACGCGGGCCGGAGGCTCTGCGAGAGCCTGCCGTATGCGCTCTTCGATCTGCGCTTCGGCGACGGCAGTTTCTGGTCGAGCGAAATCGCGGCGGCCGGGAGCGTGCAGGATGCGGAGCCGGGACCGGCCGCCGACGATCGGCTCGTCGGCTTCGCGCGGGGGGCGATCATGCTGGCCTGGCACCTCGCCCAGACGCGGACCGCGGGCGCACGGCTCATCTTCGGCGCCTCGCCCGCAACGGTCGCCGCGCTGGCGGCGATGCCGATTGCCGTGGCCGAGAGGCTCGCGCGCCGCGTGGCGCCCGCGCTCACCGCGCGATTCGGATCGCGCGCGAGATTCTGGCTTCAGTTCGAAGGCTGCGCCGTGCAGCCCGACGACCGGGCCGTGAATCTGCTGCGGCAGCTCGGACTCCAGATCCAGGGCGCGGATAGCGCCCGCGGCCAGGCGCTGCAGAGGCGTCACAGGCGGGGCGCAGCGGCCTGAGGTACGCTTCGCGCCTCATGCAGGCGCTCTCGATCCGCGGGCTGACGAAGACTTACTCGAACGGCGTCGTTGCGCTTCGCGGCATCGACCTCGACGTCGCGGAGGGCGACTTCTTCGCGCTGCTCGGGCCGAACGGCGCCGGCAAGACGACGACGATCGGCATCATCATGTCGCTCGTCGAGAAGAGCGGAGGCACGGTCGCGGTCTTCGGCCACGACATCGACCGCGAGCTCGACCGCGCGAAATCCTGCATCGGTCTCGTGCCTCAGGAGATCAATTTCAACCAGTTCGAGAAGGTGTTCACGGTCATCGTGAACCAGGCCGGTTTCTACGGCATTCCGCGGAAGCTCGCCGTCGAGCGCTCGGAACGCTACCTGCGGCAGCTGCAGCTGTGGGACAAGCGCGACCAGATCGCGCGCTCGCTTTCGGGCGGCATGAAGCGGCGGCTCATGATCGCGCGCGCGCTCGTTCACGAGCCGCGCCTCCTGATCCTCGACGAGCCGACCGCGGGCGTCGACATCGAGATCCGCCGCAGCATGTGGACCTTCCTGCGGACGATCAACGAGCAGGGCACGACGATCATCCTGACGACGCATTATCTCGAGGAAGCGGAGAGTCTCTGCCGCAACATCGCGATAATCGACGGCGGACACATCATCGAGAACGGCACGATGGCGGGCGTCATCCGCAAGCTCTCCCAGGAGACCTTCGTGCTGAATTTCCGCGCCGCGACGACGGCCGCGCCGATTCTTCCCGGCTACGTATCCCGCATGGTCGACGACCATACGCTCGAGGTCGAGGTCAGGAAGGAGCAGGGACTGAACGACATCTTCACGCGCCTGTCGCAGCAGGGCATCGAAGTCGACAGCATGCGCAACAAGGTGAACCGGCTCGAAGAGCTCTTCATGCGCCTGGTCGAGAACAAGGGCGCCGCCGGTACAGGGGCGCGCTGAGGTGGAGACGCCCTCGCTCGCGCGCATCCGCCGCATCGGCCTTCAGACCATCGTGCGCCGCGAGTACGGGCGCATCATCCGCATCTGGGGACAGACGCTCGTGCCGCCTGCGGTCACGGCGGCGCTCTATTTCGTGATTTTCGGCAGCCTGATCGGCCGGCGCATCGGGCAGATGGGCGGCTACGATTACATGCAGTACATCGCGCCCGGACTCATCATGATGGCCGTGATCAGCAATTCCTACGGCAACGTCGTCTCGAGTTTCTTCGGCGCCAAGTTCGGCAAGCACATCGAGGAGCTCCTGGTCGCGCCGCTGCCGAACTGGCTGATCGTGCTCGGCTACGTCTCCGGCGGCGTGATGCGCGGACTCCTGGTCGGTGCCGTCGTCACGGGAGTGACGCTTTTCTTCACGCGCGTTCCGGTCGCGCATCCGTTCCTGATCATCGGTTCGGTATTGCTGACCTCCGTTGTCTTTTCGCTCGGCGGATTCTTCAACGCGATTTTCGCGAAGAACTTCGACCAGATCTCCTGGTTTCCGACGTTCATCCTGACGCCCCTCATCTATCTCGGCGGCGTGTTCTATTCAGTCTCGCTGCTGCCTGAATGGGCGGAACGGCTTTCCTACGTGAATCCGATCCTCTACATGGTCAATGCGTTCCGCCACGGTTTTCTCGGCACGAGCGACGTGGATCCCGGATTTGCGTTCGTGATCATGGGCGCGTTTGCCATCGCGATGTTCACGGTCGTCGTCGCACTGATGAACCGCGGAACCGGCATCAGGGAATAGGCGGGCAGAAGCATGTGCGGGCGTTACGCATTCTTCTCCCCGGCCGAAGCGGTCAAGCGAATTTTCGCGCTTGACGAGGTGCCTGCGCTCGAACCGCGCTACAACGTCGCCCCGACGCAGTCGGTCCCCGCGGTGCGCGCGGGCGAGGAGGGCGCGCGCGCGTTCGCGATGCTGCACTGGGGACTCGTTCCGAAATGGGCGAAGGAACGCGCGATCGGAAATCGCATGATCAATGCGCGCTCGGAGAGCATCGCGGAAAAACCCTCGTTCCGCGACGCTTTCCGCAAGCGCCGCTGCCTCGTGCTCGCGGACGGCTGGTACGAATGGCAGGTCACGCCGGACGGCAAGCAGCCGTGGTTCATCCGCATGAAGGACGCCCGGCCGTTCGCATTCGCGGGACTCTGGGAACGGTGGAAGGACCCGGCGGACGGCGCCCTGCTCGAGTCGTGCACGATCGCGACCACGGACGCTTCGCAGTCGATCAGGAAAATTCACGAGCGAATGCCGGTCGTCGTCGCGGAAGCGGACTGGGACCGCTGGCTCGACACGGCCTTTTCGGAGACCGACAAGCTTTCGGAGCTGCTCCGCCCCTACGAGCCGAGTGCGCTCGAGGCCTGGCCGGTGAGCCGGCAGGTCAACGCCCCGAAGAATCAGGGCCCGGATCTGATCGCCCGGGCCGAATGATTCATTTCTGGGTCCAGGCGCCCGCCTTCGTCTTGTAGTACCAGCCGGCGCGCGCATTCGCGATCCAGCGCTCGGCAAATGTGCTCCGGATATCGGCCTCCCATTCCGGGTGGCCGTTCGCGCCCGCGATTTCGCGGTAGAGCGCGTTGCGGTCCGAGTTGTCGTCGCTGACGAGCTTCCTGATCCGGTTGCGGTCGGCGAGCGGTACTGCGTTCGCATCGCGGATCTCGACAAGACCGTCGGAAGTGAGCCCGATCGCCCCCGCGCTGAACTGGGTCTCGAGATCCGCGGCGCGCCCCTTCATCGAAGCCGTCAGCGCGCGAATCGCCGGGCTCGAGACATCGATGTCAGCCTGTGCCTGCGCGGCCGGGATGACGAAATCGAGCGCGCCCTGCAATGCGGCGACCACGACATCGGCGCCGCCGCGTTCCGCGGAAGACTGCTCATTGCCGGCGGGCTTTGCGGCCTTGTCGGGACCCCAGATGTCCTCGATGATCCGGTCGGCTGCCTTTTCCGCCGCGGCAGCGGGAAAATAGACGTTGACCGTTACGCAGGCGGCGAGACCCAGAACAAATGTGCCGAGCAGGGCGATGATCCAGCGGAACATGGACTACTCCTAATAAACCCCAGTATGAACCCGGCGGCTGAACGACTCCTGAACCGATTCTAGCGCAGCGAATCGCCTCACTCGACGACGATTTCGGAATCCATCACGGTACCGAGCTGGCGAACGAGCGTGGTCCAGGCGACCCGTGTCTGGCTGCCGATCACATCGATGCGCGGGAGGCCGGCGCCCTTGACGATGTAGTAGCCGGCGCCGGCTTTCTCGACTCCGCCCATGATGCAGACGTCGTTCGCGAGCCGGCAGCTCAGTCCGAGACGCCCGTAGCCGAAATCGTCGAAGAACTTGAGAAAGCCGCCCTGAAGAGCGGCTGCAACGCTTCCGCCGCTGCCGCCCCCGATGCTCGACAGGTTGGCGACCGCGCGCTGGCTGATGCGGTGCTTCGAGCGATCGTCCGGCGGCGTGTAGAGGAAAGCGTCGAATGACTCCGGCATCCAGCCGAATGTCTCGAGGCCCGCGATCCGGCCCGACAGCCGGCCCGTGATCATGCCGAACGAGAACGTCTGCGTGACGAGGGCGAGATCGAGATCGTCAATGGCGATGCTCGCATGCATGCGCGGAAACTTTCCGAGCGGATCGCTGAGGCTCAGGCCGCTCACGACGACCTGCCCGTCGAATACTGTCGCCTCGAGATTGCCGTCGAGCGTCACGACGCCCTGGCGCAGCTGGAGGCCCGGGATGCTGCCGGCGAGCGTGCCCTGGAATTCCGGCCAGCCGAAAGCGCGGGACAGTTGCGCGACGCCGATCGGGCGGATGGCTGCGTCGAAGCGCACGTACATCTCGGGCGTCCCGGCATGGCGGACGCGCAGGGTCTCGACCGCGAGCCCGCCGTCGAAGATCGGCAGGACGACCGGTTCCAGCAGCCGGAAGTGCCGTCCAGTCGTCGCAAACGGCAGTTCAGCGGCGCCCAGTTCGAGTCCCCACAGCCGTCCGGATTCCCAGGCGATCCGCGAAAGGAAAAGGCTGTCGTCTATGCGGCCCGCGAGTTCGCTTCGTGCCGCGTCGTCGAACCAATTGAGCTGGCCGTGCAATCCCTCGAGCGCGATTGCCGCGGTCGGACTGTCGACGGTGACCGCGTCGAGCTCGAGTGCTGCACGCGTCGGAACGCCGCTGCCGATGTCCACTTCGCCGCGGATCGTACCGGCGCCTTCGAGGTCCTTGAATCCGCTGTCGATCAGAAAGGGCTGGACGTAGGCCGGAAGCGCATTCGCGACATCGAGGGCAGCGATGCGGATGCGCGCCTCGGGCAGCAGCGTGTCAGCCGCGAAGTCGAGTGTCGCGGAGCCGCTCGCCTGCAGGACGTTCGAATGATCCAGCGTGAATTCGGACGCAGTGAGCCGCGCGGCATCCGTGTCGAGCATTCCCGAGAACCCGATCTCTGCGCCATGCGCCCCGAAATCCAGGAATACCGGATCGCTGTAGGCTTGCCCGGCCGTCAGGGCAATCCGACCGTGGGTCGCGAACGCTTCGGCCTCCTTCGCGGTCGCCTCGATTTCCATCGTCCCCGCGAGCCGCTCGCCGGCGAGCGTTCCGGCGGTATCGGAGAAATCGAGTGTCTGAAGCGCGAGATCCGCCTGCGCCGTGGCAAGCCACTCGCCGTTCCCGCTGGCGCGAATGTGGCCGGCGGCCTTGCCCGCGACGCTGAGATCCGCCGGCAATTCCAGCCAGGGCTTCGCGACGGCCGCTAGCCGGGCGATGTCGAGATCTTCGAGGTTGGTGTCGAGCGTCCAGTTCGTGCCGCGAAGCCACAGCTCGAGGCGGCCGTGGCCTTCTGCGATTCCGAAGCGATCGAAGCTGAGCCTCAGGCCGCCGTCAGGCAGCCGCTTCGCATTGAACCGCGTGTTCTGCGCGCCGAGAGACCCGAGCGAACCCGAGAGCCGGCCGTTCTCGCAGCTCACTTCATCGCCGGCGATCCGCAAAGCCGGACAGTCGAGCGCAAAACGCGAGAGCGGTCCCGTCGCCGCGATTCCGCGAATGCGCGCCGCGCGGACGCCGATCGCGCCGGGCGCGCCCGCGTGCAGCATCACGTCGAGATCGAGATCCTCGATCTGAAGGCCCTCGAATTCCAGCTCGCCCACTTCGACGTGAACCTTGCCCGCCGCAAGCGCTGGCTCGCCCGCAGCGAGCAGGGCGCAGGCAGTGAACGCGGCGGCCACCCTCGTTGTCATACCCTGCAAGTATCGGACACATGGCCATGAACAAGCACCTCGGATGGATGGCGGCCCTCGCGCTCTCTGCATGCGCGACGTCGTCGGGACCGGATTTCACGATCGACTACGACCGGTCGGCCGATCTCGGGTCGTTCCAGACTTACGGATTCCCCGAAGAGCTCGGCACCGATCGCGCCGGCTACTCGACGCTGATCACGACGTACTTCAAGAATGCGGTCAACCGCGAGATGCTGAAGCGCGGGTACACGTATGACGAGAAGGATCCTGACCTGCTCGTCAATTTCTTCGCGAACGTGCGTGACGTGACCGACGTGCGGCGGTCGTCGAATTTCTCGGCTGGTTACGGCTACTACGGCTACCGATATGGGCTGTACGGCGCCTGGCCGATGTATCAGGACGACGTCGACACGGTGCACTACAAGGTGGGCACGGCGAACATCGACATCGTCGACGCGGAGCGCATGCAGTTGATCTGGGAAGGAGTCGCGGAGGGCCGGATCACGCGCGAGGAAATGAAGAACCCGCAGCCTGCGATCGATGCGCTCGTGTCGGAGCTGTACCTGCGGTTCCCCGGTAGCGCGTCGAAGGGCAAGCCGCTCACGGGCGCCAGCGAAAACTAGGCACGCCGACGGGATCTTTGGACACCGGCCGGCCGCTCGAGGTCACGATTGAGCCGGGCAAGCAGGTCGACGGCATTTGCAGCATAGCGTCCGATCCAGCGATCGTGGATCTCCATGATCGGCATGACGTTCAGCACATTCCACCGCGTCCGGCCTTCGGTCCTTGCGACCACCAGGTCCGCGCGCTCGAGAACTCCGAGGTGCTGCATGACCGTGCAGCGGTCCAGCTTCTCAAAACGCGCGCAAAGCTCGCCTGTCGTGCGCGGGGCGGCCCGAAGGAGATCCAGGATCTCACGGCGAGTCGCGTGGCCGAGCGCCCGGAAAATCCGGTCCTGCTTGTCGAGCCGTCTTATCATGTTATAAGATTATAACACCTATCCAATCCGGGGAAGCCGCCATGGAACTGAAGTTCGACGTATACGCGAAGATCGCGCGACCGGTCGAAACCGTATTCGAGGCGGTCACGGATCCCAGGCAGCTTTCCGCCTACTTCACGACAGGCGGCTCGAGCGGCAGGCTCCGCGAGGGAGCGAAGGTGCTCTGGAAATTCGGCGATTCGCCGGGCGAATATCCCGTCGAGGTCACGAAAATCGTGCCGAATGAGCGCATCGAGTTCACCTGGGAAGCGGAGGCGGACACCTACCTGACACAGGTCATCATGACATTCGAGGCGCTCGACGGCGGTCAAACGCTCGTACGGATCGCGGAGGGCGTCTGGAATCCCGATCCGAAGGGTCTCAAGAACTCGTACGGCAACTGCTACGGCTGGACGCAGATGCTCTGCTGCCTCAAAGCCCATCTCGAGTATCAGGTCAATCTGCGGCAGGGATTCTTCTAGCAGATTCAGTCGCTTCCGATTATTTCCGACGGCGTGTCGATTGAGGCGCCGTCTGACCGACTAATAGTTGTAATGAATCCAGCATATATGGTCGCTGCCGTCCTGACGGCTGCGGAGTCAACCCGTCGGACCGCGAGCGAGGAGGCGGCAATGCAATACCTTTGCCTTATCTACGAGGACGAGAAGGAGTGGCAAAAGCTGCCGCCCGCGCAGACGGACAAGCTCCTTGGGGAGTACTCGGCATATACCGAGTCCGTCAAGCGAAGCGGACACTATCTCGGCGGAAACGGCCTCGAGCCATCACATACCGCGACGACGCTGCGCATGCGCAAGGGAAAGCTGGCGACGACCGATGGACCGTTTGCGGAGACCAAGGAGCAGCTCGGCGGCTATTACCTGCTGCAGGCCCGGGACCTGAATGAAGCGATCCAGCTCGCCTCGCGGATTCCGGGCGCGCGTTTTGGCGCAGTCGAAGTGCGCCCTGTCACGGAGATGTAGCGCATGCGATACATGATCGTCGTCAAGTCAACCAAGGATTCGGAAGCCGGCGTGATGCCGCCCGAGCATCTCCTCGCCGAGATGGCCGCCTATCACGAGGAGCTCGCAAGGGCCGGCGTGCTGATCGACGGCTCGGGGCTGCAGGCGACCTCGAAGGGCTGGCGCGTGCGTTACCGCGGCGCGAACCGCAGCATCGTCGACGGGCCATTCGCCGAAACGAAGGAACTGATCGCGGGTTACACGATCATTCAGGTGAAGACCCGTGCCGAAGCCGTCGAGTGGTCACGAAGGTTTCCGAATCCGACGCTGGACGGATCCGACTGCGAGATCGAGGTGCGGCAGATGTTCGAGCTCGCGGATTTCGGGGAGGGCGAGACGCTCGACCGCTTCCGCGAGATGGGCATGAGCGGAGAGGAAAAGCTGTCATGAAGTTCGTTTGCCTGGGTTACTTCGACGAGAAGTGGTGGGGCACGTTGAACGAGGCCGAACAGCAGGCGATGGTTGCCGAATGCACCGCTTTCGACTTGAGTCTGCAGAAAGAGGGCCATTTCGCGGGTGGAGTCGCGCTCCAGGGAGCGGAGTCCGCGACCACTCTGCGCTGGAAGGACGGCAAGGCGTCGCAGACGGACGGACCGTTTGCCGAGACCAAGGAGTTGCTGGGCGGCATCCTCATCCTCGAGGCGAAGGACAAGGACGAGGCACTCCGGGTCATGAGCCGCCATCCGGGCGTCCGCATGGGCGGCTTCGAGGTCAGGCCCGCCGACGAAACATTCATGGCGGAACATCCGATACTAAAATCACTGTAGGAGAGAGAAATGCATTACGTGGATGGATATGTGCTGCCGGTCCCGCGCAAGAACCTGGGCGCCTACCGCCGCATGGCGAAGGCAGCCGGCAAGATCTGGATGAAGTACGGCGCGCTCCAGTACGTCGAAACCGTGGCAGACGACGTGAAACCCGGCAAGTGGACGTCTTTCCCGCAGAGCGTCAAGCTCAAGAAGGGCGAGGCGGTCGTGTTTTCGTTCATCGTCTACCGCTCGCGGGGCCAGCGCGACCGCATCAACAAGAAGGTCATGCAACTGTTCACGACCGACCCCCGCTTCAAGAAATACATGGACCCGAAGAACATGCCGTTCGACGGCAAGCGCATGTTCTGGGGCGGATTCAAGGGCATCGTCGAGTACTGACATGCAATACATGATGATGTGCTGCATCGAGGAGAAGCGCTGGATGGCGCTGCCGGAGGCGAGCCGCGACGCGATCATGCGCGACTACGGCCGGTGGATTGCCGAGCTCGAAGAGAACGGACAGCACCGCATGAGCGCCCGGCTCGCGCCCTCGGCTTCCGCGCAGACGATCCGCCAGCAGGCAGGGCGCAGGATCGTGATCGACGGACCGTTCGCCGAGACCAAGGAGCAGTTCGGCGGTTACCATCTGGTCGAATGCCGGGACCTGGACGAAGCGATGACTCTCGCGGGGAAGATCCCGACGCTGCCGCACGGCGGCGTGGTCGAAGTACGGGCCGTGGAACCCTGAAGCCGGGCATCGTCGAGGCCATTTATCGCGACGAGTCCCGCCGCGTGCTCTCGACCCTGATCCGCCTGCTCGGCGATTTCGACCGGGCGGAGGAGGCGATGCAGGAGGCGTTCGCGGCGGCCGTCGAGCAATGGCCGCGGGACGGCGTGCCCGCGAATCCCCGCGCCTGGCTCGTATCGGCCGGCCGATTCAAGGGCATCGACGCAATCCGCCGCAGTTCGCGCATCGACGGCTCCTACGACACGGTCGAGGATCTTGCGGCACAGGAGACTTCCGATCCTGCGCGTGCGGCGGACGAAGCGGTCGAGGACGACCGGCTGCGGCTCATTTTCACCTGCTGTCATCCGGCTCTCGCGCCGGACGCCCAGGTCGCGATGACGCTTCGCGAGGTCTGCGCACTGACGACGGAAGAGATCGCGAGCGCCTTCCTGATTCCGCCGTCGACACTCGCGCAGCGGATCGTTCGCGCCAAGTCGAAGATCCGCGATGCGCGCATCCCTTATGAGATTCCGGCGGCTACCGAGCTGCCGGAACGACTGGACGCGGTGCTCCGCGTCGTCTACCTCGTGTTCAACGAAGGCTATGCGGCTTCGAGCGGAGATGAGCTGACGCGCGCAGACCTTTCCGCCGAGGCGATCCGGCTCGGGCGGCTCCTGCTCGAACTGCTGCCGGAACCCGAGGCCGCGGGACTTCTCGCCCTAATGCTCCTCCAGGATTCCCGCCGGCAGGCGCGCACGTCCGCAGCCGGAGACATCGTCCTGCTCGATGAACAGGACCGGTCGCTCTGGAACCGCGGGCAGATCGAGGAAGGTCTCGCGCTCGGGCGGCATGCGCTGGCTTCGCGTCGTTTCGGTCCGTACACGCTCCAGGCGGCGATCGCGGCGGCGCATGCGGAGGCCGCGACGGCGGCCGCGACCGACTGGAACCGGATCGTCGGCATCTACAATCTGCTGCTCGAAGTCGAGCCGTCGCCGGTCATCGAACTCAATCGCGCCGCCGCGATCGCGATGCGCGACGGGCCTGCCGCGGGACTCGCGCTCATTGACACGATCATGGAACGCGGCGAACTCGCGGACTACCAGCCGGCCCACGCCGCGCGGGCAGATCTCTGCCGCAGGCTCGACCGGACGCATGAGGCCCGCGAGTCGTACCGGCGCGCGCTCGAACTCACCCGGCAGGGCGCGGCGCGCCGGTTCCTGGAACGGAGACTCGCGGAGCTGGCTTCGGGCTAGCCTGTAGAATGCGTCGATGCCGGGCGTCATCTCGATCAGCAATCTCACGAAGACCTATGCGACCGGCCAGTCCGCGCTGAAGAACGTCTCGCTCGACATCCGGCCGGGCGAAATCTTCGCGCTGCTCGGCCCGAATGGCGCCGGAAAGACGACCCTGATCAGCATCGTCTGCGGCATCGTCAGGCCGACATCGGGCCGCGTCCTGGTCGACGGCCACGATATCCAGCGCGAATATCGCGCGGCCCGGTCGCGCATCGGGCTGGTTCCGCAGGAACTCGCAATCGAAGCGTTCGAGACGGTGCGGGCGGCGGCCGCATTCAGCCGCGGTCTTTTCGGCCGCGCGCCGGACGCGGCGCATGTCGAACGCGTGCTGCGGGATCTTTCGCTCTGGGACCGCCGCGACGACATTCTGATGACGCTGTCCGGGGGCATGAAGCGGCGCGTGATGATCGCCAAGGCGCTTGCGCACGAGCCGCGCATCCTGTTTCTCGACGAACCCACGGCGGGCGTCGACGTGGAACTGCGCCGCGACATGTGGGCGCTGGTCCGGCGGCTTCGCGACCAGGGCGTGACAATCATCCTGACGACGCACTATATCGACGAGGCGGAGGAGATGGCGGACCGGATCGGCGTCGTCAATCACGGCGAACTGATCGTCGTCGAGGACAAGAAGATACTGATGAAAAAGCTCGGCAAGCGGCAGCTGACCCTGACGCTCCAGGAGCCGCTCGCTGCGATTCCGCCGGAACTCGCGGAGTGGCAGCTCGCCTTGAACGCGCGCGGCTGCGAGCTTCAATTCACGTTCGATGCGGCGCTCGAGCAGACCGGGATCGCGGATTTTCTGCGGCGCCTCGAGCAGCTCGGCATCAATTACCGGGACCTGAATACGCGGGAAAGCTCGCTCGAGGAGATCTTCGTGGGGCTGGTCGGTCGCGGTGCGCGGCAGTGAAGGAGCAAACCTTCAACGGCCACGGCGTCTGGGCGATCTACAGGTTCGAGATGGCGCGATTCCTGCGCACGCTTCTCCAGAGCGTGCTGACGCCGGTCATCACGACGTCGCTCTTCGTCGTCGTGTTCGGCGCGGCGATCGGATCGCGGATGAGCGTGGTGGACGGCGTGAGCTACGGTGCTTTCATCGTGCCCGGGCTGATCATGCTTTCGCTCTTCACCGAGAGCATTTCAAACGCCTCGTTCGGGATCCACTTCCCGAAATTCACGGGCACGATCTTCGAAATCCTGTCGGCGCCCGTCGCCGCCTTCGAGATCGTGCTCGGCTACGTGGGCGCGGCCGCCACCAAGTCGATCCTGCTCGGCCTCATCATTCTGGCCACGGCCTCGTTCTTCGTGCCCATCACGATCCAGCACCCGTTCTGGATGATGACGTTCATGGTGCTGACGGCGGTCACGTTCAGCCTGTTCGGCTTCATCGTCGGGATCTGGGCGAAGAACTGGGAGCAGATGCAGCTCATACCGATGCTGATCGTGACGCCGCTGACCTTCCTGGGCGGCGCTTTCTACTCGATCGACATGCTGCCGCCCGCGTGGCGCACGGTCACGCTCTTCAATCCCGTGGTCTACCTGATCAGCGGATTCCGCTGGAGCTTCTACGGAAAATCGGACGTTTCGGTCGAAACAAGCCTCGGCATGACGCTCGTGTTCATGCTGGCCTGCCTCGGGGCGATCTCCTGGATCTTCCGGACCGGCTACCGTCTGAAAAATTGACGGTGGGTCCACATTCCTGCGGAGGCGGGGTGGGATAGACTGCTGCGGGGCAGGCGGAGAGCGCAATGATGCCGGGCAAGCGGGCGCTGGTGGTCGACGATTCGAAGTCCGCGAGGGTCGTGCTCGCCCGCATGCTCGAGCGCTATGGCATCGAAGTCGACTCCGCCGAGTCGGCCGAATCCGCGCTCGAATATCTGAAGGATCGCCGCCCGGACGTGATCTTCATGGATCACCTGATGCCGGGCATGGACGGCCTGCAGGCCGTCCGTCAAATCAAGGCGCAACCCGAACTCTCCTCGATCCCCATCATGATGTATACGTCGCAGGAGGGGGAGATCTACGGCGGGCAGGCGCGCGAATCGGGCGCTGTCGGAGTGCTGCCGAAGTCGATTCGCCCGATCGACGTGACGAAGGCGCTGTACCAGCTTCAGTTGCTGCCCGACCGCCGTGACGACGAGCCGTCCGCGCTCGAATCCGTCGACGGCGAAAAACCCAGGGAGAGGGCGCAGGCAGCCCCGCCCGGGTCCATCGAGAATCTTCTCAAGGAGCAGAATCTCGAACTCAGGCGCTTCATCGTCTCGACGCTCGACACCTGGACCCATCGCATCGTCGCCGAGCTCCGCCCGAAGATCCCGGCCGACGAAACCGAGGCGGACGGGGCGGGTGTCGAAAAAGCGCCGCCTTCGCGGCCCTGGCCCTGGGTCATCGCGACGGCCTCGGCAGTTCTGGCATTTCTCATCGTCTCGCTTCTCTACTGGCAGGCCCAGGTCGCGACCCGGCAGGCGGAGCGCGCATTCGAGGCGGTCACGGCATCGAACGAGACGCTGACTCAGGCGATCGAGAAATGGCGCATCGCCGGGGACGCCTCGGCCGAATCGGCGGGGCAGGAAGGCTTCCGGCCGATGGTGCTTGCGGTTCCATTCGGCGAGCAGACACTGAATCCCACGAGACTCGAGTCGGTGCGCACGCTCGTCGCGCAGCTAGAGCGCGCGGCGATCAGCGGGGTCGTCAGGATCGAAACCTACGCGGGCAGTTTCTGCCTCGCGAACGCGGGCGATGACGGCTATACGCTGGCGGCCCCGGCCTCCCCGGCCGCGCAGTGCGAACAGATCGGAAACCCGTTCGACGATACGCGCGGCAGCGCGTCCCGGCAGCCGCTCGGCTTCGCGAATCTCGCAGCGTCCGTGCGGCAGCGTACGGCCGGGGCGATCGAACTCGAACTCGTGCCGGGTCCGCGCGAACGCCTCGCAGTCTCGTATCCCGCCGTCGAGCAGGCGACGGCCGGGCAGTGGAACGCCGCGGCCCAATCCAACAACCGGATCGAGATCAGTATCGTCGAGCGATGACGCCATTCCGCCCGCCGCGCTGGCTTTCGAACCGGCACGTGCAATCGATACTTCCGAGCCTGCCGTTCCGCCGGAGCGCAATCGAACGGCGCGCGGCCGCGGTGATGGCCGCGAGCCGGCCGCTCATTCTCGATTGCGGCGACGGCGTCCGCCTGATGGGCCGGTACGCGGAGCCTCCCGCCGGCAGCGGCGGCACGAAACGCCGCCTTGCGGTCCTGCTGCATGGCTGGGAAGGCAGTTCGGAATCGCTCTACGTGCTCTCGGTCGCGGAACTCCTCCATCAGCGCGGCTTTGCCGTGCTCAGGCTCAACCTGCGCGATCACGGCGGCACGCACGCGCTGAACCGCGAACTGTTCCACTCCTGCCGCCTGCCCGAGGTCGTGGGAGCCGTCGCGCGGCTCCAGGCGCTTCATCCCGATCACCGCCTTTTTCTCGCCGGTTTTTCGCTCGGCGGCAATTTCTGCCTGCGGGTCGGCGCGCGCGCGCGGGAGGCCGGACTTCGCATCGCGCGCATCGTCGCTGTCTGCCCGGTGCTCGATCCTGCGACGACGCTCGACGCGCTGGAGCGCGGGCCTGCGATCTATCACCAATACTTCATGTACAAGTGGCGCCGGTCGCTGCGCTCGAAACAGGCGACGTGGCCGGATGACTACGACTTCGGCGACCTGATCAGGCATCCGTCGCTTTCGGGCATGACGGAGCAGATGGTCCTCAAGTACACCGACTATCCCGATCTCGCGACCTACCTCAGGGGTTATGCGATCACTGGCAGCGTGCTCGAGAGCCTGGAAGCGTCGACGCGCATCGTCACGTCGGAGGACGATCCGATGATTCTCGCGCGCGATCTCGACCTGCTCGCACGCTCGAGTTCGCTCCAGTTGACCGTCATGCCGCACGGCGGGCATTGCGGATTCATGGATGCGGTCAGGGGCCCGAGCTGGATCGATCGCTGGATCGTTTCGGAACTCGAGCGCGACTGATCGTCACTCGCCGGCTGCAGCGCGCATCAGCTCGAGCCACTTCAGATAACGCGCGAGCAGGCTCTGGTCCGGCTCGGGCTCGAAGCGCTGAACCGGCGGGGCCGCGAATCCCGCGGGTTCGGCGGCGACCAGGTAAGCGAGACCGCGCGACGTCGCCTCTCGATCGCTTCCGCGGTCCATCGGCGCGCCGGAGAGACAGGCGAGCATCCGGCAAAGCAGGCGGTTCTCCGCGAGGCCGCCGCTCCCGACGAGCCGCTCGGGCGACGGACGATGCCGGTCCATCTCGTCGAGATTCGCCTTGATGAGGAACGCGACGCTCTCGAGCACGGCCCGGCAGAGCTGGAGATCGGAGCCTTCCCCCACGAAAGTGGACTCGAAATCGGGTCGCCAGAACGGCGAGGCGAGACCCGCGACACCGTTCAGGAAAAACGGCGCCGCATCGTCCGCGAGCGGCTCGTCATCGAGGAGCGCGAGCAGGCGACCGGCCGCGGCACCATGGTGCCGCTCGAGCCAGTCGAGCGCGGCGCCCGCGCCGTTGACCGAGCCTTCGAGCGCGAAGTCGTAGTGCTCCGCGCTGGCACGGATCACGCTGGTCAGGAGCGGGGGCGCATGAAGGGCATCAGCCGTCGGGCGAAGCACGAATGCGCCGGTTCCGAGATTGACGTAGGCCGCATCGCGGTCGAGTGGACCGGCAGCAAAGGGAACGACGGACTGGTCGCCGTTGCTGACGACGACCGGGACGGCCATGCCATCGCAGTCCAGTGTGCCGAATTCGCAGGACGTGCCCGTCGTGTCCGGCAGGACCGCACGCGGAATGCCGAAGAGCTCCAGGAGCGCCATTGACCAACCGCGCTCGAATGGCGACCACAGGAGCGTGCGCGCCGCAGTCGACGCGTCGGCGAGAAAAGGCCGTTCGCGGAGCAGCCGGTGCAGCAGATAGCAGGCGAGCGGTCCGGCGTGGAGACGGCTCTGGGCGGCGGCGCTCCTGACTTCCGGAAGGTGATCGAGACACCAGCGCAGCTTGCTCGCGCCGTAATGCGGCGAAAGAAGCAGGCCCGTCAGCCGTTGCACGTCTTCGGACTTGCGCGCGAGGCCCTTGAGCCACTGGGCATTGCGTGTGTCCTGCCAGGAAATGACCGGCGACAGCGCACGCCCGTCGTCCGCATCCCAGCAGACGAGACTCGAACGCTGGACCGCGAAACCCGCGGACTTCCAGCGCGAGGCCGGCGCGATCCGCGCGAGTTCCGCGAGCGCAGTCCGGACGCTCGCAACGACTTCATCCGGGTCGTGCTCGACGTGGCCGAGCGAATTTCGCTGTGTCGCGATCGTCACGAGGGCGGCACCCTCGAGTGTTCCGGTCGCATCGTAGGCGCTCGCACGCGTCGCATGACCGCCCTGGTCGATCGCGATGTAAAGGCTGCCTGTCATGCGCTCTGGCGGCCGCGCGCGGCGAGCATCTCTGCGAGCCGGAAGGGCGCCATCGACTCGACCATCCCGACGCCGCGCTCGTGCAGTTCCAGCGCGAGACCGGCATCGGTCACTTCATACACGACCCAGGACCACGGCCCGGACGGTAGTGGCCGGTCCGCCGGAAGCCGCCGGTGATCGCAGAAAATGTACTCAGGAATCAAGTTTTCGAGTTCTGCCTGGAGGCCGGCCGGGTCACCGTCCAGCACCCAGCCAATCGGCAGTCCGGCCGCGGTACGCGCGAGCCGGCAGGCGTCGGCATCGAAGGAAATCAGCGTGCATCGATCCAGCACCGGCGCGAGCGCCGCAAGAATCCATTGCAGGGTGTGAGCGTGCCCATGATGCACGAGGCTCGCGCGCTTCACTTCGACGAACGCGCGGGCCTGCGGGATTCCGCTCATCAGCTCGACGGCTGCCGAGAGCCGCGGCAGCGACGTGCCGGCGTGTGCCCGGCCGAAACGGGCAGGCTCGCAGGCGTCGATGCCGTCGAGCTGCCCCGACATCATGAGCCTGAGGTCGCCGGCCGCGCCCGTCGTGCGTTCGAGGTTCGTGTCGTGGATCAGGTACGGCACGCCATCGGCGGAGAGCTGCACGTCGAACTCGACGTGGCTGAGACCGCGTCGCCAGGCCGCTTCGAGGGCGGGAAGGCTGTTTTCGGGGAAGTGTTCCGCGTCGCCACGGTGTGCGACGATCGTAGGCTGCATGCGGCGAATTATAGTCTTGTGGGTCCTGGCCGCCCTGGCGGTTGCGGCCTGCAGCCGCCAGGAAGCGGGCTGGCAGGATGCCGCGCGCGAGAATTCGATCGCCGCCTACCAGAGTTACCTCGGGAATTTTCCCGCGGGCGCACATGCGGCCGAGGCTCGCGCGCGAGTCGTGGCATTGCAGGAAGCAGCGGCCTGGACTCGAGCCAACCGGCTGCGAACGCCCGAGGCCTGGCAGCGCTATCTCGGCGAATGGCCGGACGGACGGCATGCGGCCCTCGCGCGGCGGCATCTCGTCGCATTCATTCCCGCGGAAGCGCCGGCCGCGCAAGGCGATTTCGCGGTTCAACTCGGCGCCTGGTCGAACGAGGCCTCCACACGGGAGAATCTCGCGCGGCTTGCCCGCGAGCACGCGGCTTTGCTTGCCGGTCAGGAGCTCGTGATTCTGGCGCCGCAGCTGCCCGACACCGACGTGTGGCGGCTTCGCACGGGTCCACTTGCGGAGGCCGCTGCGCGCGAGCTGTGCGAAAAACTCCGGGGCGGCGGCGTCGATTGCGTGCCGGTCGTGGGCGGTTCAGCCGGTCAGCCGCCGCCATAGCGCCCGGCCGACCAGCCGCGCCTGGTCGGCGAGGCCGAAGCGCTTCAGGTTCGTCCGTATGACGCCTTCGGTGAAACGCGTGCGCCTGGAGTAGTCGATGCGGACATCGACCAGTATCGGTTCGCCCGACGCTGCGGCGGCGAGCGCGTCGCCGACGACGCGGTCGATGTCCGAATCGTCGCGCATGAGGCGAAAGCCGACGCGATTCGCCTTCGCCAGCCCCTCGAAATCGAGTTCCGGAAGCACCGTGCAGGTCTTGCGGTTGTAGGGTGTCTCCTGGGCCTGCGCGATCTGCGCGAGCTCCCCGTCGTTGAAGACGAACCACACGACGCCCGCCTTCTGGGCGACCGCGGTCGCCATCTCGAGTCCCGTCATCCGTGCCGCGCCGTCGCCGACGATTCCGACGACCGCGCGGTCGGGCCGCGCGAGCTTGCTGCCTATGACCGCGGGAATGCAGTAGCCCATCGAGTTGAAATCGGACGGCGAGAAGAACGTCCGCGGCGCGTGGATCGGCATCAGTTCCGCGATCAGGAAGGTGTGATTGCCGTCGTCGGCGACGACGATCGCGTCATCCGGCAGGCGGCGGCGGAGAGCATCGAAGAATCGCTGCGGATTCACGCGGCCCCTGGAATCGTGCGCGAGCCACTCCTCGCGATAGCGACGCTTGTCGGTCGCTATCTGCGCGGCGACGTCCACCTTTCGCCCGGCCGCACCGGGCGCCGTCCCGAGTGCCGCGGCCAGCGCCCGGAGCACGGCGCGGGCGTCGCCCTCGAGCGCGACAGCCGCCGGATAATTCGCGCCGAACACGCGCGGATTGATATCCACGTGGATCAGATCCGCGGGCGGTTCGTAGCCGTAGCTGCCGGTCGGAATCTCGGCAAAGCGGGTGCCGACGGCGAGCAGGCAGTCGCAGTCGCGGAACGCGTTCTCCGAGGCGGGCACGGCAGCAGGACCGAGCGCAAATCCCGCATGCAGCGGATGATTTGCCGGAAATGCCGACAGGCCCTGAAGGGTTGTCGCAACCGGCGCGCCGAGCGATTCCGCGAGCTGCCTGAGCTCCTGCCCGGCATCCACTGCGCCCCACCCGCAGAATATGCCGGGGCGTTTCGCGCGCATGAGAAGTTCCGCCGCGCGCCCGATGTCCGCATCGCTCGCGCGATGGCCCACGACCGGGGCAGCTACGAACTCCGGAATGTCGCCGGCGTCGCCGGGCATCAGTTGCAGGTCGACCGGAATCTCGACGAACACCGGCCCGGGTTCGCCGCTCGTCGCCAACCGATATGCTTCGTAGATCACCGGGACGACATCGGCGTGCCTCTCGACGCGCCAGCGGCCCTTGGTGATCGGCGCGAGCAGGGCGTGCTGGTCCATGTCGTGCAGCTGATAGGCGCGGCCGAGGTCGCGGCGGATGCCGCCCGCGATCACGAGCATCGGGATGCCGTCGAGGGAAGCCTCGCCAATCCCGCTCGCGGCGTGCGTCACGCCCGCCGCCGGCACGATCAGGAGAGCGCCGACCCCGGCGCCCGTGCGGCTGACCGCGTCCGCCATGAACGCGCCGCCGCCCTCGTGGGCGACGAGCACGGGGGTGATCGAGTCCGACGCGCCGAATTCGTCGTACAACTCGGTGTTGTGGACGCCGGGTATTCCGAACGTGTAGCGGATGCCGAGCTGTTCGAGCGCGTGGCGTGCAAGCCAGGCTGCGGTCTTTTGCATGCTGCCTCCCCGTGGAGCGCAGCGTAGCGTATCCGGCGGATCAGCCGCGGATCATGCGCCAGTCGCCCTCTCCAAATCGGCACGCGCCGGCGCGCTTGACGACCTGGCGTCCGTCGAGTTCGCGCATCAGGGAGAAATGGCGGCACACGCGACCGTCACGCTCGAAGCGGCCGTCGGGGGTCAGCATGTACCGCATACCGCGGCGATTGCCGTCCCAAAGGACATTGCGTCCGTCTTCCCGGAGTTCCAGCGAATGGCCGAAACAGGCGCGGTCGTTTTCGTCCATTTCATCGCCGATCTCGTGTCCGATGATCGCTCCGATTGCCGCGCCGGCGAGTATCGCGATCAGGCGGTCGTCACCTTCCGCCACCGTCCCGCCTATCGCACCGCCGACGGCGGCGCCGAGCACCGCGCCGACTCGATCGCGATCGCAGCGACCCTCACGGATGCCGTAGTCGTCCTGCCAGTGACGGCCGGTATAGCCCACATAGTAGGGATCGTGTTTTTTGCGCCAGCCATGGGCGGGCGCATGGGGCGGAGGATCGGCGAATGCGGTCAGCGGAAATGCCACTGCCGCGATAACGAGCGTCGTTGCGAAGCCAGCGAGGAATAATTTCACGGTGTCCCTCCCGTAGTGGTCCTGGGACAGTCTAGGCCGGAGATCGCTGAACGGCGGGTGAACCAGGCCTCAGAACGCGTTGATTCCCGTGAGCTCGCGGCCGATCGTGAGCTGGTGGATGGTTTCCGTGCCTTCGTAGGTGATCACGCTCTCGAGGTTGAGCGCGTGGCGGATCGGCACGTACTCGGCGCTGATGCCGGAGCCGCCCAGCATGTCGCGCGCATCGCGAGCGACGTCGAGCGCCATGCGGCAGTTGTTCCACTTGGCAAGCGAGACCTGCGTGGGATGCATGCGTCCGCCGTCCTTCAGGCGGCCGAGCTGCAGCGAAAGCAATTGAGCGCAGGTGATTCCGCGCGCCATCGCCGCGAGTCGCAGCTGGATCGCCTGGTTCGCCGCGAGCGGGCGGCCGAACAGCACGCGCGATTGCGTGTAGTCGAGGACCTGGGCGAGACAGGCCTGGGCCGCGCCGATCACGCCCCAGGTGATCCCGAAGCGGGCCTGCGTCAGGCAGGACAACGGGGCTTTCAGCCCGATTGTGCTGCCGGGAAGGACATTTTCCTCCGGTACGACCACGTCCTCGAGAAAGAGCGAGCCCGTCGATGAAGCGCGCAGCGAGAACTTCCGCTCGATCTCGGGCGCGGCGAATCCGCGCGTGCCTTTTTCGACCAGGAAACCCCGGACGCCCTCCTCGGTCTTCGCCCAGACGACCGCGACATCCGCGATCGGCGCGTTCGTGATCCACATCTTCGCGCCGTTCAGCACCCAGTCGCGGCCGCGGCGCTTCGCGTGGGTCTTCATGTTCGACGGATCCGAACCGCCGTGCGGCTCGGTGAGGCCGAAGCAGCCGATCAGTTCGCCGGTCGCCATGCGCGGAAGGTACTTCTCCTTCTGGGCCTCGCTGCCGTAGGCATGGATCGGGTACATGCAGAGGCTCGACTGCACGGAGACGAAGCTGCGGATGCCCGAATCTCCGCGCTCGAGTTCCTGGCAAATGAGGCCGTAGCTGACGGCGTTCATGCCGGCGCAGCCGTAGCCCGTGAGCGAACTTCCGAGCAGTCCCAGCGAGGCGATCCCGGGTATGAGATCGCGCGGGAACGTGTGGTCCTCGAAGTGCTTCTGGATGACGGGGAGGACGGTATCGTCGACGAGGCGCGCGACCGAGTCGCGCACCATGCGCTCCTCGTCGGACAGGGACGCTCCGATCTCGTAGAGATCGAGGGCGTCGAGCGCTTCGCGGGCTGCTTCCCGGTTCACCCGGCCTGCATTCCGAGACGGGTCACGAGATCCTGCGCCATGCCCTCGACATCGCGCGCCTTGCCGACCGCGGCCTCCAGGTTCCCGCCGGTGAACGCCGCCCCGGCTTCGTCCCAGGCGGACTGCGCGCTCGCAAACGCGGCCCTGGTTTCCTCGAGAAGCTGCTTGTCCATGCCCTGCGGGAGCTTCCGCATCCGGCCGAGCTCGTCGAGCCGGGCGCCGATGCCGGTCAGCAGGCCCGGCAGGCTGCCCGACAGTCGCGCCCAATCCGCGTTCATCTCGGAGACGCGCTTTTCCTTGGCTGCGGCCGCTTCCTTCGCGAGCACTTCGGCGTGTGCGGGCAGGTCCTTGACCGCGGTGATGGCATCCGCGTAGCGCTCTTCGCTGAACGCGGTGCGCGCGGTGTCGAGCTCCGCTTTCACTTCCGCATAGCGCTCGGGCACGTACTTCTGCGCATCGTCATAAACGGCGTTCAGCGCATCCTCCGCGGCCGCGATCGCATCTGCGGCCGGATCCTTCTGCGAACAGGCCCCAAGGGCGACGAGGCCGGCGAGCGCGGCGACGATTTTCCAGCTGTTCACGGATACTCCTCAGGAAGCCTTGAGGCCGAGCGTTTCCATGATGCCCGCGATCTTCGCCTTCGCGTCGCGGGCGGCAAGCACCGAGGCCTCGAACGTCGCAGTCGAGATTTCGCCCGCGGCCTTGCTCCAGGAATCGCGCGCAGCGTCGTATTCCTTGATCGTCGCTCTCCAGACGTCCTTCTCCATGCCCTTCGGCGGCCGGGAGCCCTGGGAGTCGATCTTCTTGTCCACGGCCGCGATCATGCCCGGCATGGTCTTCGTGAGCTCGGCCCATTCGGATTCCATCTCGACCCGCATCTGTGCGCGACGGATCCGGCTCTCGGCGACCGCGCGACGAAGCGTGTCCTGGACGGAACGCGCGTCCGCGACCACGTCGCCGAAATTCTCCTTCGACATCGCCTCGCGAAGCGAAGCGATGCTCGCGCTCACTTCCGCATGACGCTCCGGCAGATATTTCTCGATTTCCGCGCCGGAATCCTTGAATGTCTTTTCGATTGCGGCGAGCGCCTGTTCGGCCGGCTCTTTCTGGCTGGCGCAGCCCGCGAGGCCGAGAATGGCGGCGGCAAAAGCCGCCAATGCAAAGCTCTTCGATCCCTTGAACATGTCGATACCCCTGCAAATACAGACCTCTTAGCGTAACACCGTTCGGGTACCATTCCGCGCGTGAAGATACCCGAGATCCTGATCATCGAGACCGTGCACCAGCCGGGCAGCCTGGCGAAGGTGCTGCAGGTCATCGCCGACGCCGGGCTCACGATCGATCACCTCCAGGCGCTCCGCCGCGAGCAGGGACGCACGCTCTGGGAGATCACTCTCGAGATGGACGAAGAGGCGGACCGCAGCCTTTACGGCCGCATCGACGCCCTTCCCAACGCCCGCTTCGTCGGAAAGTCCGACCGCGTGTTCGACCGGCACCGCGGCGGCAAGATCCGCATGCAGTCGGCGATCGCGATCACGACGCAGCAGATTCTGCGCGACATCTACACTCCGGGCGTCGCGCGGGTCTGCCTCGCGATCCAGAAGGATCCCGCCCAGGCCTACGAATATACGGGCCTCGGCAATTCGGTGGCGATCGTCACGAACGGCACGGCCGTGCTCGGGCTCGGAAACGTGGGCGCGCTCGCGGGGCTTCCCGTCATGGAGGGCAAGGCGGCGCTCTTTTCGACGCTCGTCGGCATCAACGCCGTACCGATCCTGCTCGACGAGACCGACCCGAAACGCTGCATCGAATACATCGCCGCGATCGCGTCCGGATTCGGGGCCATACAGCTCGAGGATATCGCGGCGCCGGCCTGTTTCGAGATCGAGGAAGGGTTGCGGGCCCGGCTGGACCGGCCGGTCCTGCACGACGATCAGCATTGCACCGCCGTCGTCGTGCTCGCGGCCGCCATCAATGCGACCCGGCGCGCGGGCAAGGCGCTCGAATCCTGCGTCATCGGCCAGATCGGTCTCGGCGCCGCGGGGATCGGCATCGTTCGGCTCCTGATGCGCGCGTGCGCCGCGCGCGTGATCGGTACGGACCTGGATGAAGGCGCCCGCCGCCGCCTCGTCGCGATGGGCGGCGAGCCCGCGACGCTCGCCGAGATCATGCAGAGATCCGACATTGTCATCGCGACGACCGGTGTCCGCGGCCTGATCAAGCCGGAGTTGGTGAGGAAGGGACAGATCGTGATGGCGCTTTCGAATCCGGATCCGGAAATCGAGCCCGCGCTCGCGATCCAGCAGGGTGCCTCGATCGCGGCGGACGGCAAGGGCATCAACAACGTGCTCGGATTCCCGGGACTGTTCAAGGGCGCGCTCGCGGCGCGCGCCCCGCGCTTCACCGACGCGATGCTGCTCGCCGCGGCGCAGGCGATCGCGGAACTTGCGCAGGGCGACGACCTGGTGCCCGACGCTCTCGACCTCGGCGTTCACCAGGCGGTTGCGACGGCCGTCAGTCTGTCAGCGCGTTCCTGAGTTTCCGGATCGCGGCGGATTCGATCTGCCGGATGCGCTCGGCGGAAACGCCGTATTCGTCCGCAAGATCCTGAAGCGTCTTCTTGTCTTCCGCGAGCCAGCGCGCCTTGATCACGGTGCGGCTGCGCTCGTCCAGGCTCGCGAGCGCGGTCGCGAGCGATCCGGACTGGGCGCCCTCCCATTCATCCTGCTCGACGATGGCGGCGGGATCCGCCTCCGGCGAGGGCAGGTACAGTGAGGGCGAAGCGGTCGTCTCGTCGTCGCCGGTATCCGGCGCCGGATCGAACGACAGGTCGCGCGCCGATAGCCGGCGCTCCATTTCGCGTACTTCGCGAGGCTCGACGCCGAGCTCTCCGGCGACGGCGCGGGTTTCCTCGTCCGACAGCCATGCGAGGTTTTTCTTCATCCGGCGAAGGTTGAAGAAAAGCTTCCGCTGCGCCTTGGTCGTCGCGACTCGGACGAGCCGCCAGTTGCGGATCACGAATTCATGGATCTCGGCACGGATCCAGTGCACGGCGAAGCTGACGAGCCTCACGCCCATGTCGGGATCGAAGCGCTTGACCGCCTTCATCAGGCCGACATTGCCTTCCTGGATCAGGTCGCCGACGGGGAGGCCGTAGCCCATGTAGCCGCGCGCGATATGCACGACGAAGCGCAGATGGGAAACGACGAGTTCCCGCGCCGCCTCGAGGTCCTGGTGCTCGTGGAAACGGCGCGCAAGCGCGCGTTCCTCGTCGCGGTCGAGCATCGGGATCGCCGAGACCTGCGAGATGTAAGCCTCGAGGCTTCCGACCGGGCCGGAGAGGACGAGCGAAGAATTGGGGAGCGCGAGCGCCTTGCCAGTCATTTCGGGTATTACCTCCGCTGAAAGATATTAGCAGTCGTGTCAATAGAGTGCTAACAGCGGGAAAAGTTCGCGCGGAAAAAGGTTAAAAACTATAGATATAAGAAAGAGTTACGCCTCTTGAATGGCTGGGGTCAGGCGCGCGGTTCGATGCGTCGCAGGTGATATGCGGCCGTAAGCCAGGCGCCCAGGAATCCGAGCGCGGCGCCGCCGCCGACGACAGCGGCGCATTCGCGGATCGACAGCCCCCGGAGCGTGAATGCCGCGCCGTAGGCCTCGGCGAGACTTGCGACATAGGGCTCGAGCGCGATGAGTCCGGCCGCGATCAGGCCGACGGCCAGCAGGCCGCCGCCGAGCCCTTGCCAGAGACCCGAGTACAGGAACGGACGCCGCACGAATGCATTGCTCCCGCCGACGAGCTTGGTGACTTCGATCTCGGCCTGCCTACCATTGATTTCCAGGCGAATCGTATTGCCGACGACCGCGAGCACGCCGGCCGCGAGCAACACGGTCACGAAGAGCACGAGCCGCTCCATCGTGTCCTCGATCGCATGCAGGCGCCGGACCCAGGCGGTGTCGGCTTCGACCAGCTCGACATCCTCGATCTTGCGCAGTTCCGCCGCGAGTTCCTCGACTGCAGCCGCCGTGTCGTGGTTCACCGCGGGTCGCACCTTCACGAGCCAGGGCAGCGGATTCTCGGGCAGGGCTTTCAGGGCGTCGCCGATCCCGGACAGCCTGCGAAATTCCGCGAGCCCTTCGTCGGGACTCACGATCTCGGTTTCCTGGATGCCGCCTTGCGCCGCGATCGCCGCTGCCGCCTTCTTCGCTCCGGCGTCGGTCGTCGACATGCGGAGATAAACGGAGAGCTGAACTGTGTCTCCGAGCCCCGCGGTCACCGTGCGCAAGTTGGAGACAACGACAAAGAGTGCCGCGGGCAGTGCGAGCGCGATCCCGATCACGACGATCGTGAGGAACGTGGCGAACGGCTGGCGCGCCAGCCGCCCGAGCGAACCGAGAAGGGCCTGCGCATGGCGCTCGAGGTAGATCGACATGGTCAGGCAGCCGCCGGCGGCAGTCCGGCGAGTCGACCCTGCTCGATATGCACGCGCCGCACACGAAATCGCGCGAAGAGGTGGATGTCGTGCGTCGCGACCAGAACGGTGACTCCGACCGCATTGAATCGCTGGAACAGGTTCATCACTTCGAGAGCGAGATCCGGATCGAGATTGCCGGTCGGCTCGTCCGCGATCAGCACCGGCGGCTTCGTGATGACCGCCCGGGCAATGCCGACGCGCTGCTGCTCGCCGGCGGACAACTCGAGCGGAAAAGAGCGTTCGCGGCCGAGAAGCCCGACCTGGTCGAGCGCTGCGCGCACGCGCTTGTCCATTTCGCGGCGCGGGACGCCCGCGATCGCGAGCGGCAGCGCGACGTTGTCGTAGACCGGCCGGTCGTCGAGGAGCCGGTGGTCCTGGAACACGACACCGATCTGGCGACGGAAAGCCGGAATGGCACCGCGCCGAAGCGTCCCGGTGTTTCGCCCGTTGACAAAGACCTGTCCGCGCGTCGGCCGTTCGAGAAGTGCGATGAGACGGAGCACCGTGCTCTTGCCCGCACCTGAATGGCCGGTCAGGAAGGCCATTTCTCCGGTGTCGAGTTCAAACGACAGTTCGGACAGAGCTTCGCGCCCGGTCGGATATCGCTTGAATACGCGGTCAAAACGAATCACGGCGGTTCACCTGTGGGCCGGAGGAGCCCTTCGACATAGGAGTTCGCATCGAAGATACCGAAATCCTCGGCCTGTTCGCCAACGCCGACGAATCGTATCGGCAGGCCGAACCGGCGCGCGATCGCGACGACGATTCCGCCTTTCGCGGTCCCGTCGAGCTTGGTCACGACGATGCCGCTGACGCCGATCGCGCTGCCGAACTGCTCGGCTTGCCTCAGCGCGTTCTGCCCGAGACCGGCGTCCAGCACGAGGAGCACCTCGTGGGGCGCATCCGCATCGAGGCGCTTCATCACGCGGGCGATCTTGGAAAGCTCGTCCATGAGATGGGACTGCGTGTGCAGGCGGCCCGCAGTGTCGGCGATCAGTACGTCGATGCCGCGCGCCTTCGCGGACTGCATCGCATCGAACACGACGGCCGCCGGATCCGCGCCCGGCGCCTGGGAAACGATCGGGACGCCATTTCGCTCGGCCCAGATGGCGAGCTGCTCGACGGCAGCGGCGCGAAACGTGTCACCTGCCGCGAGCATCACTGAGAGTCCTTCGAGCTGAAGGCGCTTCGCGAGCTTGCCGATCGTCGTCGTCTTTCCCGATCCATTGACGCCGACGACGAGGATGACGAAGGGCTTTCGCGTCCTGTCGACGGTGAGCGGCCGTTCGACCGGCTTCAGGATCGCGATGAGCGACGCGGAGAGGGCGGTTACGAGTGCATTCGCATCGCCGAGCTCGGCGCGTGCGACCTTGTGCCTGAGATCGGAAAGCAATGCCTGCGTCACCTCGATGCCCATGTCCGCCGCGAGCAGGCGATTCTCGAGTTCCTCGAGGAGCGCGTCGTCGATCTTGCGGCCGGGCAGCAGATCCGCCACCCAGGACGTGCCGCGACTGACCTTCGCGCGCAGGCGCGCGAAGAATTCAGTTGACGGCACTACGGCTGGATCACCGTGCCATTGGTGATGATGATCTGGTCGCCGCCGGTGAACAGGAAGTCCGCGATCTCGCTTTGCAGTTCAAAAGTCACCGCAGCCGAGGGACCCGGGTCGAGCAGCGAGTTGTGGATTCCTTGTGAGAACGGCACCCAGCCGCCGTTTGTTCCGGCCACGTTGTTCGCCCCAACGGAATTGACCCGCGTCACGCCGGTGACGCCCGCGGTGTCGATGAGGCGCCGCGTCGAGTTGACTGGCACGACCGGATCCGTCGGAAAGCCGCCCACTCCGCCCTCGAACGTCGAGATGAACACTTCACGCCCGCCCGCCGCAGCTCCTGCCAACGTCGACGCGTAGTTGACCGTGTCTGCCGCATCGAACGCCGCCTGCACGTTGCGGAAGAAATTGCGATACAGCGACGTATTGGCCTGCAGCCCGCGCGCAGCGAGCAGATTGTTGATGATCGGACCGTAAGTCGCAGATTGCTTGATCGTTTCAGTCAGCATCGCAGCGGCGCTCGGCAATGCCGAAGCCTTCACCTCTGCGCCGAGCAGACCGAGCACCGTGCCGGCGTGCGTGCCGCCGAGCGAATAGCCGATCATGTGGATCCGGGCAGGATCGAAATCCGCCCCTGCAACGAGGTCGAAATCGATGGTCGGGATAGTGCGGATCAGCGCGATGAGATCCGCGACGGCCTGGCGCGAGTTGTCGCGCTGTACCAGCACGTTGGTGAGATTCAGGAAATTGACGCCGGTCGGGTCCACCTGACCGTCCTGACCCGGAGCCCCGAACTGGGCATTGATCTGCAGGTCGAGATCGAACGTGCGCTCGAACAGTGTCGCGAACGGCTGGGCGTAATCGGCCGATGAGGGCGTCACGCCGTGCAGCGGCAAGTCGATTGCGATGGTCGCAAAGCCGCGCGAGGCCATCGCGTCCGAGACGAGCAGCGCATCGGTGCGGTCGCGCGGGAATCCGTGCACGAATATGACGACCGGCCAGCCCGCAAGAGGCTTGACTCCAATGTTCGGCACGCCGAGCAATAACGGGATATCGAGATTCGTCCCGCTGGCGGGCACCGGATTGAAGCGCGTCAGATTGCGGCTCGCCGGATCGATCAAGGGTGACGGCGAAGGCCCCGCCGCCTGCCACGGCTGATCCAGTACGGTCCTCGAGGTCGTTGTGGCCGGTACTGCAAGCCGGTAGTTGACGTTGAGCGTTCCGGCGTAAAGGTCGGCTATTCCCGGCCCGCCCAAGTAAGCAGTCGTCAGAAAAGGAGCAGGCATCCTGAAAACCGAATAGGTTCGGGCCGCGGTCGTGGCGGCGAGGATTGTCAGCGTGTCGCGCGTCGCGACGGTCGAAAAACTCCAGGAGGCCACGACGCTGGTCGGGGCGACTGCCAATGCGCCCGGCAGCTGAGTGCCGATGAACAGATGCGCGAAGGTGAGGCGGCAGACTCCATTCAGAGTTGCATTTGTGATGGTTGCGCAGGTCGGCGGATTGACGCCGGCGGTCAGATCGGCGATCGCTGCCGTGCGCACCGTCAAGTACTCGGTATCGGGGGTTGCCGGCGTGTCGCTCGTGCTCTCGACGCCATTGGTGACGAGAATCAGATAGCCATTGTTGGTCCCGCCGGTCGAGGCCACGAGCGGACGCAGCGGGCGAATCAGGACCGTCGAGCCACCGGTGTCGATGTCGGGAGAGACTCCGATCGAATAATCCACACCCGGCTGCAGGATGCCGAGGACGCCGACCGTCGCCTTGGTGGCATTGTCGATTGCGACCTGTACGACCCGCACATTCGCCGCGAGGGTTGACTCATCGATCGCGCCCGAAAAGCGCAGTGTGATGTCGGCGGTAGTCGAGAAGCCGTCGAGCGCATTGAGCGCGTCAAAATGAGGCGTGAGGTTTCGCAGCGTCGATGGCAGGTTCAGCGTGCCGTCGGTCGTGCCACTGAAATACAGATCGATCGGGAATGGCAGGAGGCCGCTCGTTGGCCGGAACAGCGGCACGAAATCGCCGACACCCGCAGGCGGGGGCGGCGGAACGCCGTTGCCGGACTGCGGATTTGTCGGGCCGATGCCGTCCGAAGACGACCCGGAACAACCGGCGAGCAGGAAGCTGGCGAGCAGCAATGCGGCAGCGAATCGGATGCTCATGTCGGAAGCTCCGGCAATGTAGAGGTCGCGGGCGCGTATCATCGCGCAAGTCCGGGCGTGTGCGCTGCAAAAAATGCTCAATACCCTCCGTATCATCGGCGGCGAATGGCGTGGCAGGCGTATCCGGTTTCCGGGAACTGCCGGCATTCGACCCACACCCGACCGGGTGAGGGAGACACTCTTCAACTGGCTCGCGCCGGTCATCGAGGGAAGCCGCTGCCTCGACCTGTTTGCCGGCAGCGGCGCCCTCGGCCTGGAAGCGCTGTCGCGCGGTGCCGCAAGTGTCACCTTCGTGGAACGCGATCGGGAAGCCGCAAGTCGGCTCCGCGAAACGGTCGACTTGCTTGCGCGGGACCGCGCCGCCGTCGTGCACGGGGATGCCGCCGCCTGGCTTGCCCGGACAGCGGTTCCGCATGACATCGTCTTCCTGGATCCGCCGTTCGATTCTGGCCTGCCGGCCGGGATGATGCAGAATCTCGAGTCGCGCGGCTGGCTTGCGACTGCTGCGAGCATCTATATCGAATTGCCCGCGAAGCAGGGCGCCCCGGCACTGCCCGAGGGCTGGTACGCGCACCGGTCCGGCCGTGCGGGTGCGGTCGGTTATCATCTGGCCCGGCGACGGAACGGCGGAGATCCAGAGACGTGAATCCCAGGCGGAGCGCAGTCTATCCCGGCACATTCGACCCGATTACGAATGGCCACCACGACCTGATCCGCCGCGCCGCGGGAATCTTCGATCGCGTAGTGATCGGGATCGCGGCCAATCCGGGCAAGACGCCGCTCTTCACGGTCGAAGAACGGGTCGAGCTTTCGGGGCAGGTGCTCGTGGAGCTCCGGAACGTCACCGTGCTCGGCTACTCCGGGCTCACGGTCGATTTTGCGCGCGAACAGGGTTGCGGCATCGTGATCCGGGGGCTCCGCGCGATGTCCGATTTCGAGTTCGAGTTCCAGCTCGCGAACATGAGCCGTCACCTCGCGCGCGACATCGACTACGTGTTCCTGACGCCGCAGGAGCAGTTTACTTTCATCTCGTCGACGCTCGTGCGCGAAATCGCGCTGCTCGGCGGCGACGTCTCCGAATTCGTCCACCCGGTGGTGGCCGCTGCGCTTCGCGGCCGGAAGAAATCCTAGCGCTGGCAGTGCGGGCACCAGTAGGTGCTGCGCTGTCCTTGAGTGAACTGGCGAATGGGCGTCCTGCACTTGCGGCAGGGCTTGCCCGCGCGCTTATAGACGTAGAGCTTCTGCCCGAAATACCCGGGCATTCCCGCGGCATCGACGTAGTCCCGCAGCGTCGTGCCGCCGACCCCGATCGCCTCGCCCAGCACGTCGCGGATCGAGGCCGCAAGCGCCGCCATGCGGAGCCGGCTCACTCGCCCCGCGGCGAGACGCGGCCGGATGCCGGAGCGGAAGAGCGCCTCGCTCGCATAAATGTTGCCGACGCCCGCGACGATGCGCGAGTCCATGATGAATGCCTTGATGGAAGCGCGCCGGCCGCGCGCGCGGCGCCAGAGGTCGTCCGCGTCGAAATCATCTGACAAGGGCTCGACCGCAAGCCGGGCGAGCAGCGCGTGCTTCCCGGGTTCGCCTGCCGTGAAGAGGAGGCAGCCAAACCGCCGCGGGTCGTTGAAACGCAGGCATCGCCCGGAATCCAGGATGAGATCGACGTGGTCGTGAACGAGCGGCGGCGACGTCGCATCCATGACCCGCAGGCTCCCCGACATGCCGAGGTGCCAGATCAGCGTGCCGGAGTCGGTCCCGATCAACAGGTATTTCGCGCGCCGGCCGACGGCGCGGATAGTCGCCCCCTGAATTTTCGCGGGCAGACCGCGAGGCACGCGCCAGCGCAGGCGCCACTCGCGCACCAGCAGCCGTTCGATGCGCCGGCCGACGAGCCAGGGCTCGATGCCCCGGCGCGTCGTTTCTACCTCGGGTAGCTCCGGCATCCCATGCGGCCCGGCCTCAGAAGCGGGTCATGAACTCGACGCCGATGCGCCGCGGCTCATTGATGAAGCCGGTCAGGTTGTTGAAGTCGATGCCGCCCACCGCTTCGATCTCATCCGTGATGTTCCGGCCGTAGACCGCGAGTTCCTGTTTGCCGTCGTTCCAGTTGTAGCCGACGCGCAATCCGCCCTCGAGCAGGTCCTTGCCTTCGAACTCCGCCGATTCGTACAGGAAGAAATTGACCTCGCTGCGATAGGCCCAGTCGGTGAAGATGAAAAATTCGCCGTTCGAAACCGGCATGCCCCAGCGCGCCGTCAGGTTCGCGATCACTTCCGGCGACTGTGGCAGGCGATTGCCGTCGATGCTGACGGTCGCCGGCACGAATGGCGGAATGGCGGGGGCGATGACCGGATCCAGGAAAGTGCAGCCGCCGCCGCAAACCTGGACGCCGAGGTCCGGATCGTCGATCTCGGTGTCGTTATAGCTCGCGCCGATCGTGATCAGGAAGTTGTCGGTCAGGTAGGCCTCGAAATCCAGTTCGGCGCCCTGTCCGTCGGTCTGATCCGCATTGAGCAGGGTATTGAAATTGGCGCCGCCGCCGACCGCCGTCAGCTGCTGGTCGTCCATCGTGTACTTGTAGACGGAAAAGCTGAGCCTGCCGCGGTCGTTGAAGAGGCTCGTCTTGATGCCCGCCTCAAATGAGAGGATTTCCTCGGCGTCCGCGACCGATACCGCGTTGCCGAACAGGAGGCGTCCCTGGATCGAAGGCGCCCGGAATCCCTGTGCGACGCGCGCGTAGAGGTTTGTGGCGTCGCTGAGCGCCCAGGTGCCGCTGACATCCCAGCTCACGTTTTCTTCATCCGTGCTGACGTCGATCGGCCCGATCGGACCCGCGCCGACGGGCGAGAGGAAGCGCTCGGCCGTAAAGTCCTTCTCGTCGCTGGTGTAGCGCAATCCCGCGCGCAGCGTGAACGCATCCCCGATCTCGTACTCCGCCGAGCCAAATACCGCCCAGGCCTGGTTGTCCTGCCGCTGCTCGACGTCGCCGTTCCGGACGCCGTTCGCGAGCGTGTCGTAGTTGAAGCTGTCGATCGTCAGGTCCTCGTCGAAGTAGTAGACGCCCGCCTGCCAGTCGAACCTGCCCCAGTCGTTCGACTCCCAGCGGAACTCCTGCGTGATCTGGCTGTGGTCCGGCAGGCCGTCCGCCGATTCCGCGGGGAAGGGGATGAATCCCGGGCCGAAATTACCGGGTCCGAGGAACACCGCACCGAAGCCGCCGTCGATGTCGCCGCGGCTCAGGACTTCGACCGTTTCATATCCCGTGATCGAATGCAGCGTGACGCGCCCGTATTCGTAGCTGATGCGCAGGTTGCCGCCGACGGCGTCGAGATCCTGGTCGTTGGCGCCGTCGAGGAACACCTGGTTCTCGCTGAAGCCGGGGACGAGATCGTTGGTGCCGGGCGTGAAGACATTCGCCCGGAACATGCGCGCGGTGCCGTCGAGGCTCCGGGCATGCACGTTGAGCAGAGCGGAGAGAGCGTCGCCCGGCTCGTAAAGAAACTGCACGCGTCCCGCCAGCTCGTCGTAGCCTTCGAGCGCGTCGCCCTCGCCAGTTTGAACGTTGTCGACCCAGTCGTCGCGATGCTGGTAGAAGCCGGAAAAGCGCATCGCCCAGTTCTCGCCGATGGCCCCGCCGACCGCGCCTTCGACGTTCGCCGAGGCGTCGTCGCCATAGCTGGCCCGGAGGTAGCCTCCGCGCTCGCGCGACGGGCGCGCGGAGTTGAATTTCAGGACACCCGCGGGCGTATTCCGTCCGAAGAGCGTTCCCTGAGGCCCGCGAAACATCTCGACCATCTCGAGATCGAAGACCGGGAATCCTTTCAGGATCGGGTTTTCCTGCACGACGTCGTCATAGACGAGCGACACGGGCTGGGAGGCGTTCAGGTCGAAGTCGGTGTTGCCGAGTCCGCGGATATAGAAGCGCGGAAATGCGCGGCCGAACGAGGACTCGATCTGAAGGCTCGGCAGGCGCGCGGAAAGGAACCGGATATCGTTGCCGCCGGAAGCGAGCACGTCGAGCTTCTCGTCGGAGAGCGTCGAGACCGCGACCGGCACGTCCTGGATACTTTCCTCGCGCCGCTGCGCGGTGACGATGACGTCTTCGAGCGTCGCGCCTGAATCCGGAGCCTGTGCCCACGCGGCGGGGAACGGCAAAGCCGCGGCGATCGCGGCGGCAAGAACTGCATTACGCATTGTTGAACTCCCCCATTGTCAGGCGGAGGAGTTTAGCCGAGCGCCAGCCCGGGGCCTACTTGATCTTCGATTCCTTGTAGGCGACGTGCTTGCGCACGACCGGGTCGAACTTGCTGACCTCCATCTTCTCGGGATGCAGGCGCTTGTTCTTGGTCGTGGTATAGAAATGACCGGTGCCGGCCGTGGAAACGAGCTTGATCTTGTCGCGCATGGCGGCTACCTCAGATGTGAGTGCCCGCGGCACGCAGTTCCGCGACCACGGTTTCGAGGCCGCGCTTCTCGACCGTCCGCAGTCCGCGGGTCGAAAGGCGAAGCGTGACCCAGCGTCCCTCGCTCTCGAGCCAGAACCGCTGGGTGTGCAGATTCGGCAGGAAGCGGCGGCGCTTCTTGATGTTCGAATGCGAGACCTTGTTGCCGGAGCTCGGGCGCTTTCCGGTGACCTGACAGACTCGGGACATGTTCGTGCTCCAGCGGGGCCGCGTATTAGACCAGCCTCGCCATTGGCAGTCAAATCAGCGTGTTGCGGTTCAAATCAGGCCTTTTTCGGCGAGCGAAATGCAGGTTCCGTCACCGATGATCAGGTGGTCGAGCAGGCGGATCTCCACGAGCGCGAGGGCGTCCCGGAGCCGGGTCGTGATGATTTCGTCCGCCTGGCTCGGTTCCGCGATCCCGGAAGGATGGTTGTGGGCGAGTATCACCGCCGTCGCGTTCCGCGCGAGTGCCTGCTTGACGACCTCCCGCGGGTGAACGCTCGCGCCGTCGACCGTGCCGCGAAACAGCTCCTCGCAGCTCGTCAGCCGGTGACGGCTGTCGAGGAAGAGGCAGCAAAACACTTCGTGTTCGAGATCCCGAAGCCGCGCGATCAGGTAGTCGCGGGCCGCGCGCGGGCTCGCCAGCACCGGGCCCGCCTGGAGCCGTTCCAGGTGATGGCGCCGGACGATTTCGAGCGCAGCCTGCAGTTCGGCCCAGCGAGCGGGTCCGACGCCCGACTGGCCGCATAGCGCAGTGCGTCCCGCCGTCAGGAGGCTCCTGAGCGATCCGAAGCGCACCAGCAGCGAACGCGCGAGATCGAGGGCGTTCATGCCGCTCGTTCCATGACGCAGCCAGATCGCGAGCAGTTCCGCTTCAGACAGGGCGCCGGAACCGAGTGCCAGCAATTTTTCGCGCGGCCTTTCGGCCAGGGGCCAGTCCCTGATCTGCATCAATCCTGTCCTCCGGCACACAGTCTGCGACCGCTGATGCGGACCCGCCGGGCGCAAATCGCACTGGTAAGGCAAAAATCGACCGCGATCGGGTGATCGACCCGTAGAAGCCATCCGCTGAGGTGGGGTCACTCGTATTCATCATGCTCAGCGAGACTGATATGTGCCTCTTGCGCGAAGCGAATCAACGCAAAGCCGAGGAAGCCCGTTGCAATGATGAATAGCAATGCGGCGCCATAGGCGTGTTTCAGCCCGAGGAATCCGGTGGCAAACATGATAGCGAGAAGGATAGTGGCACAAACGCCACCGAGCAAAGCTGAGAGGATGCCACTGTTCAAGAAGCGGGCGCGACGCCTCAAGCGCTCGACATCGACCTTGAGGCGAGCTCGTGTCTGGTCGTCATCCGGTATCGCGTTCAGCGTCCGAATGCGCTCCACGACGTTTGACAGCCTCGAAGTCATGAGCGAAACAATCGCGGCAACCGCACCGATGAAAAACGTGGGGGCGATCGCGTGCGAGAAGATATCGTGCAGCCGTTGTGCGTCTGGGATGAAATCGGGCATGTGCCGGTCAGCCTGCTGGCCGAAACCTCGCATTTGACCATTTCAGGTCGCAGCGCTGGTCTAGAAGCCGAAGTAGACCCCCGCAATCGGGCCGTCCATTGTCAGGTCGTTTTGCACGCCCTCGTTTTTGACTTCGACTTCCATGTGACGCCAACCGAACAAGACGGAATGGTCGAGATCGCTGCCGAATCGCCAGCCGACGACTGCGAGCGCGTTCCAGCTCGACTCGGTATCGCCGCCACCGACGTCTCCGCGCAGATTCACCAGCCAGCGATCGCTGATAGGGTACACATAGCGCGCGCCGACCATGAAATCGGTAAAGCTCTTGTCCGCTGACCTCTCGATCGGACTGTTCGGAAAGCCGCCGGAGAAGGTGAGATCCAGGCTGAGTTCGACGATGCGCGCGCCGGCGAAAACGCTGAACGGCCCGGCAGCACCGCCCGGCGTGAAGACTCCTGCAAACTCGTACATTTCCATGTCGATCTCTCCGTCCGTTGCTATCGGACCTCGAACTCCGTCATCACTCATGCTGAAGTAGGTGGCGTCGACGAATAGTCCCCATTTTCCACGGTGACCTTCGGCGTGAACCTGGGCGCCAATATCGAGCTTGTCCAGGATGTCGTCGAACTGCACCTCGCCGCTGATCTCCTGTCCGGCGGGAAAGCGGACGTCAGCCTGAATGTCGCTGCCCCAGATGTAGGGAGTGATGCTCCAGCGCCAATCGTCGTCGGCGGCCTGTGCCAACACGCCAAATGTCAGGCCCAGGACAAATGCCGTACAACCGAAGAATCTCCGCGATGTCATGACATTCTCCTAACGGGAAGCGGTCAGGACGTCAGGTTGCTGCGCCCTCTCGGCCCTTCCGGGCCTCAGGATTGGTGCAGTCGATCCACTGCGACTCCGGCAGCTTGGAGTTGTCGAGGCGGCAGCGCAGTCGCGAGCCGTATTCGTGGAGCGTTGCCCGGAATTCATCCATGTCCATCCGCTGCTCTTTCTGCCCTTCCGCCTTGCGTGCTCCGCGCTCAACGACGATGGCTGCCAGCACTTCGCTGGAATTGCTGTCCGCAATCTCGGCCTCGAGCGTCATCTCGATGATATCGACCTTGTCGAGCGTCTCTTTCAGCGCGTCGACACCGGCCTTGGCGACGGCGCCAATGGGTGTGTAGGCGAGGACGCCACGCTTCTTTTTCTTGAGGTAGAGCTCGGTAAGCGCGGTGCGCACGAACAAGACATTGGGACCCGGATTATCCACCACCGTGTAGCGACCGGCTTCGAGCCGCGACTTGATTGCATCGCGCATGACCACGGCGAGGGTCTCGATGTCTTCCGGCTTCAGTCCCCGATACTCCGAATCGGCGGCGAAGTGAATTTCCGGCATGTCGATCATCACGGCTTTGTATCCGGCCATGCGCTTGAAGGCGTCGGGTGCGGCGTACGCGAGGTCAGTACCCGTCGCGGTCTTGATCGACTTGAGCTTGCTGTAATCGGTTAGAAACCCGGACGCGGCGAACGCTGTGGCGGCTGCCAGCGTCAACGTACTGGCGGCGATCAAGGTCTTGTAGTACATGCTGGATTCCCTCTCGTATGTACTCCGGAGGCCGAGCCCTCGGTGCCGGGCCAACGATATCGAAGGCTTATAGCATGTTTGAGGCTAAAGTCATCACCTCGCGGGGCTGTCCCGGCGGACGAGACGACGGTGCCGATTCGGCGGTATCCGCTTTCCGCCCCTTCCGGGCGTGAAACCGTTCCACGACATTGGCGACCTCCGGGCGCTGCGAATATTTCTCGAGCGCCTCGATCAGCTCGTAGCAGAGCACCACCTCGCGATACTCATCGTCCCAGTACGCATTCGGAACCCGACAGCGGCTGAGCTTCAGCGTCAGAGGCTCTGGGAATGCAAAGCTCGCCTGCACCAGTTGGCCCAACTTCTCGAGCAGCTGGCGGCCCTGAATCAGCTTCGCAAGCCTGGCTTCGTTGGCGTCAAGAGGCTGCGCATACTTGACTGTGATTTCGGCGGCGGGACGCGACGAGCGCTGACTCGGCGAGATGCCGTAGGTATCGCGCACCCACAGAACGCCACGCTCGGCGATCTTCCATTCGTCCTCGCAGTTCTCGGTCCTGATCTCCTCCATCTCAGCCGCCTCGACGAGCCAGACATTCGCCTTGGAATTGCTGCCGTACAGGAGACACACGAGCCGTGCAAAGCGTTGCGCGCTGAGCCCATGCTGCGCCCACAACGCGATTCGTGCGCCCTCGCGCTCGATCCCTGTTTTCCACACATAAGCCTGAGCGAGCGCCGTCACACCCAGCATTTCGCCGAATCCGGCATCCGGGTGCTGGGCATCTAGCCGGATCAGCGATACCGCGGCGATGGTATCTGCGGATTCCTCCTCCAGCCCCAGCAAGGGCACGTCGAAATCCCGAATGATGGCGTGGCCGAATTCGTGCAGCAGCGCGAATGCGACGTTGCCGACGATGAAAGTCTCGCTTGCCTGGGAAACTTCAGTCGCCTTTACGTCTGGTGTGTTTTCTGCAGCCAGCGAAGATTGCAGAAGGAGCGCCATGGTGCTGAATGCGATCACGATGCCGTAGCCCATAGCGCCAATCCCTTTACGGCAACTTCAGAAGGTGAAGCGCGGCCCGATCGAAAGATAGAAAGCCTGGTCGTCCAGTTCGGTGCGGCCATAGGCCAGGTAGATCGGACCGATCGGGGTATTCAGCCCCAGGAAAACACTGCCCGCGAAGATCGTGTTGTCGAACGATACATCGCTCGAATCCTGCCAGACGTTCCCGAGCTCGACGCTGGCACCGAGATAGGCCTCCAGAAACTGAGCGGCAACCAGGCGGCGCATGTAGACCAGGTTGGCCAGGCCAAGATGTTGGCCACTCAGTTCGGCATCCGATAATCCGGAGAGACGCAGGAATCCACCGAGGCGGAACAGGCCTGGGAGCGGCGCGTTGTCGTCGAATGTAGACGCGCCAGCGAGCTGGCCAATGATGGTGTTGGTGTCCCAGGAAAAGGCCTGCGAATAGCCGAGCAACACCTGATCGTAATCGTTGCTGGCGCCAAGTCCGTCGCGCGCGACGCGCCACTCAACCTGGCCCAGATATCCGGCGCGCGGAAAGTAGAGGTTGTCGAATGTGTCGGCAGACAGCCTCAGGAAGGCCTCTCCGCGATCCACATCGACGTCGGGCACCGGCGCGCCGACAGTGATCTCTGCGGTGCCGCTTTCCCGCCGGTAGCCGAGCCGGCCTTCTCCCCAGGTGCCGAATTCGCGGCCTGCCCCCAGTTCCAGCCCGTACATGGCCAACTGGAAGCGCGACAGGTTGTTCCCCGCCGCATCGAACACATTCAGGTTGCTTGTCCCGTAGCCTATCCTGCCGGATGTGAAGTAGCGGGAGAGTGGATCCAGCGGTTGGTAGATCTCGGTAAAAAGGCCCGATTCGTCGCCTAGTTGCAATCCGGTGCGCCATTCGCCGTTGAGGCTATTGATCGCGGTGCGTGTATGGAGCATGCCGAACCTGAGCAGGCTGTCGCCTTCGAAGTCATTGGAAGTGAGTAGCCCGAACTGGATATAGGAGGGACCCCAGTATTTCTCGGTCGCGCTGACTACCAATCCTGTCTGGTCGTTTTCTCTCACGAGGTCGTAGCGCACAGACGAAAACGTCTCGAGCCCGTAGACCCTGCCGATGTCCTCCTCCAGCTGTTTCTCGTCGAGCGGCTGGCCCGGCTTGGCCGAAATACGCTCCGCAATGACTGCATCACTCAATCGGGACTCATCGTCGACACGCACAAAATCAATTTCCGGCAGCTTCGACTCTGGGCGACCGCGCGCCGCGAGATGCTGCGCATAATCTTCCGGGCTGAGAGAGTAGTGGCGCAATGAATCGATGACATCGCGCGCTGCGCGCTCACCGATCGGGATGGCTTCAGCCGCCCGTTCAAAGCTGCCCCCGCCGATGTCCCCGAGCGGCGGGCGGATCAGGACATCGCGCGGCCCGAGGGTTTTCAGCTGTTGCTCGGTGTTGAGGGTGAACAGGAAGTTGGCGAGTTGTCCGGTGATAGCCAGTGCACTGGTGATCTTGTCCCGGCCCAACAGGCCGCTGCCGACGTCGACTACGATGAAGACTTCCGCGCCCATGTCGCGCGCCACGCTCACGGGCACGTTGTTGGCAAGGCCACCATCCACCAGCAGCCGCCCGTCGATCTCCGCTGGATCGAAGGCCGCCGGCACCGCCATGCTGGCGCGGATGGCTTCACCGAGACTGCCTCGGGCCAGCACGACCTCCTTACCGGTCTCGATGTCCGTCGCCACGGCGCGATACGGAATCGGCAGGTGATCGAAGTCCTTCACCTCGTACATGGGGAGGGTGAGCCGGCTGAGCACCAGATCGAACTTCTGACCGCGAACATAGGCGAGCGGGAGCTCGACCTTGCCGTCATTGAATCCCGGCTTCACCTTGAAGGCATAGATGTCGTCATCCCGCTTGCGGCGAAACGATCTCTGTGCACGGCTGGGAGCGTCGTGGAACAGGTCCTCCCAGTCCATGGCAATGATTTCTCGTTCGATTTCCTCTGCGCTCAGGCCAGACGCATGGAGTCCGCCGACGATGGAACCCATGCTGGTGCCGGCAATGTAGTCAATGGGAATGCGCAATTCCTCCAGTACCTTCAGCACGCCAACATGGGCCGCCCCGCGCGCTCCCCCGCCCCCCAGTACGAGTCCAATGCGCGGCCGAGTGGCTGCGGCCGCTTCTTCGTCCGCTGTCATTGCCACGGGTGCGGCCAGGAGGAGCAACAATCCCAGTGAAAAGACTGAAATTGCCGATGGAAGCCGCAAGGAGGCGGTCATGTCGCGTTCTCCCTGGCCGTGTTCATGGCATACCTAGCGTGTTCCTGGCATTCCGACTCGAAGCCGTGACGAGAAATCTGCGGCCCTGTCTGCCGCCTGGGCCGCGGCATTGACCCGGCTGCGGCGCTTGAGCTCGGGAAATGGCAGCTGCGTATCGAGCCTCCCGAGCTCATAGAGATATTCCGGAACATGGCCGCTCAGCAAAATTTTCCATGAATACGGCACGCGGCCCGGATTGACCTGCGCGTGCAGCCAGATATTGCCCGTGCAGTTGGTCGTCAGCGTGTTGTAGAACTCGGGCCGCTCGTTGAGCGCGTTGACCTTGCTCATGTAAGCGCGGAACAGGCGCCGGCCATTCTCGATTGGACCCTGGAGTCGGTAGACGTAGACTTCCTCGGGCGGATCGCGGCGAACGTTGGTGCGCAGGCGAATGACGTCCCGCTCGTCCGCCACGACGTAGAAAAGCTCGAACTGCTTGAACAGCCCCTTGACGGTCGAGTATCCCTCGCCACGCTCATCCCGCCTCTCGATCGACACGGCCAGTTGATCGCCCCCTCCGAAACCGAAGCTCAGAAAAATGTGCGCGATCGCGGGTCCTGCCCAATAGGATGCGACGAGGTCCACGGACTCGAGCCTCTGGAGGTCGAACGTCTTGTCGTAGTAATCGGCAGTGAAGTCCACTTCGGTCCGGTAATCAAAATTGCGGATGTTGTGGACGGTGACCAGGTCGCCATTGAACGTAGCGTGCGGCAACACCGCCACTTCCCACTTCCACTCCCGATCGTTGGATGGCGTGACGGTGCTCCACCACGCGAGCAGTCCCGAGAACGCGAGGACGTACACCGCGAACGTTCGCCAGCGCCAGCGACGCACCGCAAGTCCTGCCATCGCAGCCAGCGCGAAACAGCCGAATGCCACCGCGAGAACCATGCGAGGGACTGCGCTCTCCGGCCCGGAATAGGCGAGGGCGAGCACGCCCCAGACCGCGCTGGCGGCGATCATCAGTCCAAGCAACAGTATGGCGAAGATTTTGAAAAAGAATTGCAGGCCGGGCATCGAGATTCACGTTCCTGATGGTGCAGCGCGCAGGCTAGTCTGCTCCCGCTTGCCGAGGATGTCGAAGCCCGTGCGTGGTCGCGATGCCACCGAGCGCAAACCGCGCCGGTAGTGGGATAATCGGCGCATGAGGAAACTTCGGATCCGTATCCTGGATGCGCGCGTCGGGCACGAGATCGCATTGCCGAAACCCGCGACCAGTGGTTCAGCGGGCCTCGATCTTCGTGCTTGCCTCGATGCACCGCTGGTGTTGGAGCCGGGACAGACGCATCTCGTGCCGACCGGCATCGCGATCCACCTTGCAGACCCGGGACTCGCGGCAGTGCTGCTGCCGCGCTCGGGGCTCGGGCACAAGCACGGCATCGTGCTCGGCAACCTCGTGGGCCTGATCGATTCGGATTACCAGGGGCAGGTGATGGTCTCGGTCTGGAACCGGAGTGGCCATCCGTTCACGATCGCGCCCGGCGACCGGATCGCGCAGATGATCGTCGTTCCAGTCGTGCAGGTGGAATTGGACGTGGTAACCGAGTTCGACGCGAGCGCCCGCGGCGCGGGCGGATTCGGCAGTACCGGCTAGCGCGGCTTGATCGCGCGCAGTTCCTCGTAACGCTTGATGTCCGCCTCGAAGTTCAGACGAATGCTCTCGCGTTCTTCGCGGCGCTTCACCAGGTTCGCCTCCTGCGTGACGATGTCGCTCGAAGACCGTTCGAGATCGGCTGCGACTTCATCCGGCAGCGGCGGGGCTTCCGGGTTGTTGTTGATCGGCGCATAGCGCGCGGCCTGGCGCTCGATCTGCGCGCGCTGCGCGCGCAGGTTCGAGAGCGATTGCTCCTGGATCGTGAGCTGCGCGTCCACGAGTTCGAGCCGGTTGTCGCGCAGGACCTCGAGTTCCTTGACCGACTGATACGTCTGGATCAGCACTCGATCGCGCAGCTTGCGCTTCTGCTCGTCGCGCGCCGCCTTGTCGGCCGCCGCCTTGGCCGCGGCCTCTTCGGGCGTGATCGTGCCTTCCTCGCGGCTGACCGCCACGCCCTGCTTGTTCAGCACGTCGCGATCCTGCTCGGCGTATTCGGCCGGCACGCTGTCGCCGTAATGGACCTGGCCGTTCTTGTCGACCCAGCGATAGAGCTTCTTCTGGTTGGTGGCCTGCGCGTCGGCCGCGCCCGCGATGAGCGCGAGCAGCACGACGGGTAGCAGAACCCTGACCGACCAGCCATTCATACGGGGCACCTCTGTCGAACATTCTCGGTTCAAGCTCCGAGTGTCGACCGTAACTGCATCACGCTTCGCTGTCGACACAGTAGCTCCTGCGATGGTTCCTGAGCGAGGCGAGTTCTTCGCTCTGCTCCCCGGCCTCCAGGTACTCGATCAGGTGATCGAGCGTGATGATCCTTATCACAGGGATGCTGTACGCAGCCTGAATCTCCTGGACGGCGGAAAGCTGGCCCTGGCCGCGTTCCTGGCGGTCGAGCGCGAGAACGACCCCAGCCAGGGTCGCGCCCGCGTTGCGAATCAGGGAGACCGATTCGCGGACGGCGGTGCCCGCCGTGATGACGTCGTCGACGATCAGGACGCGGCCCTCGAGTGGAGCGCCGATGAGCGCTCCACCTTCACCGTGCTGTTTCGTCTCCTTGCGGTTGTAGGCGATCGGCACGTTGCGGCGATGTTGCTCGGCAAAGGCGACCGCCGTCGCCGTCGCGAGCGGAATGCCCTTGTAGGCAGGCCCGAACAGCATGTCGAAAGCCGTTCCGGAATCGACGATCTCCTGGGCGTAGCCGATGCCGAGCCTCGCAAGCGAGCCGCCGTCGTTGATCAATCCCGCGTTGAAGAAGTAGGGACTGGTGCGGCCCGACTTCAGCGTGAAGTCCCCGAACCGGAGCACCTGCTTCGCGAGGATCATCTCGATGAACTCTTTCTGGTGCGATCGCATGCAGGTTACTCGCGCCAATGCGTATTATTGCGGGACAGCCGCGGGTCCAGCATGCGCATCCTCACTCTCAACTGCAACGGTGTCCGCTCCGCGGCTTCGAAGGGCCTGTTCCGGTGGCTGCCCGCGCAGGATGCGGATGTCATCTGCCTTCAGGAAACCAAGGCCCAGGAACATCAGCTCGGGGACGAATGCTTCCGCCCGACCGGCTACCACTGCCGGTACTTCGACGCCCTGCGTCCGGGTTACAGCGGCGTCGCCCTCTATTCGAAGCGCAAGCCCGACCGCGTGATCGCGGGCTTCGGCGTGCCGGAGTTCGATCGTGAGGGGCGCTATCTCGAATACCGGTTCGGGCGCCTGTCCGTCGTCTCGCTGTACCTGCCGTCGGGATCGGCCGGCCCCGAGCGGCAGGCCTCGAAATTCCGTTTCCTCGCGGCCTTCCTGCCCTACCTGAAGAAGCTCGGCCGGCGCGACCGCGAGTACGTGCTCTGCGGCGACGTCAATATCGCGCACCGCGAGATCGACCTCAAAAACTGGAAATCGAACCAGAAGAATTCCGGATTCCTGCCGGAGGAGCGCGCCTGGCTTGATCGCGTGTTCGGCGAGCTCAAGTGGGTCGACGCATTCCGCGAAGTGGACCTGCGGCCCGAGCAGTACACCTGGTGGTCGAATCGCGGCCAGGCCCGCGCGAAGAACGTCGGCTGGCGCATCGACTACCAGATCGCGAGCCCCAGGCTCGCGGGCCGCGCACGCAAGGCATCCATCTACCGCGACAGCTGGTTCTCCGATCACGCGCCGCTGACGATGGACTACGAGTTGTGAGCGGACGCTGGCCCTCTCTCAAGCCCTATATCGAGAAGGAGTCGCTTGCCGCTTTTTTCGTCGGCATCTCGTCCGGATTCCCGTACGCGATGATCGGCGCAACATTGACCACGCGACTCTCGCAGGACGGCATCGACAAGCGGACCATCACTGCGTTCGCGCTCGCGTTTCTCGTCTACAACCTCAAGGTGTTCTGGGCCTGGATCGTCGACGGCGTGCGCATCCCGCTGCTCGGCCGTCTTGGCCAGCGGGTTTCCTGGCTCCTGCTGGCCGGCTTTGCCGTGATTGCTGCAGTCGTGAATCTCGCGCTCGTGGATCCCACTGCAAGCATTCAGGCTACAGTCGTTGCGGCCGTGCTGGTCGGGATTGCAGGCGCAACCTACGACATCGTCATCGACGCCTACCGCATCGAGACACTGAAGCCGTATCAGCTCGGCGTCGGCTCCGGCATGTCCCAGTACGGTTGGCGCATCGGCTCGGCGGCCGCTGGCGCGCTCGCGCTGGTCGTCGCGGCGCGCATGGGCTGGGCAGCGGCCTATGTCGCCTGCGCCGCATTCGCATTGCCGGCCATGCTGACGGGACTGGTCGTCGGTGAGCCTGCCCGCCACGTCGCGATCGAGAAGCGGGGCCTCGCGGCCGTTTGGAGCTCGATCGTCGGTCCGTTTGCGGAATTCCTGCAGCGGACGGGCGCCTGGCTGGTGCTCCTCTTCATCCTCGTGCACAAGATCGGCGACACGCTCGCGAATCTCACGCTGCGCCTGCTCTTCGACGATCTCGGGTTCGGAAATAACGAGATTGCGCTCTACGACGTCGGATTCGGGTTCTGGGCTTACCTCGCCGGCATTTTCCTGGGCGGGATCCTCTACACGAAGCTGGGCCTGAAGCGGTCGGTGCTCCTTGCACTTGTACTAATGTGCGTCTCGAACCTCGGATTCGCGCTGCTGGCAGCCGCGGGTCACAGCAATCCGGGGCTCGCCGCCGCGATCGGCTTCGAGAACTTCGCGAGCGGCTATGGCGGCGTCGTCGTGGTGGCCTATTTCTCCGCGCTCTGCAATCTGCAGTACACGGCCGTCCAGTACGCACTCATCTCCGCGGCAGCCTCCGTGCTCGGGCGCGCGCTGACCGGCACGACCGCGGGCGGGCTGATCGAGACCCTGGGCTACGTGAACTTTTACCTGCTCACTACCGTGCTCGCCTTACCCGGCATCCTGCTTTTCTGGTTCATGATGCAGAGCGGTATGATCGACCGCGCGCTCGGAACCGCGGGTCGGAGCGGCAAATGATCGACGAGCTGCTGAAATTTTTCGTGCTCCTCTTCGTCGTGGTCGAGCCGATCTCGCTCGTGCCGCTCTTCGCCGCGCTGACCGAGGGCGCCGACGATGCATTCCGGCGCCGGATGGCGCTGAAAGCGGTACTGCTGTCGGGGACGGTGTTCCTGCTCTTCGCGGTGGGCGGCGCGGCGTTCCTCCGCATCATGGGGATCAGCATCGAGGCGTTTCGCATCGCGGGCGGCATCATGCTGTTCCTGATCGCGCTCGAGATGGTGTTTGCGCGCGAGTCCGGCACGCGCCAGACGTCAAAGGAGCGCGTCGAGGCGAAGAAGCGCGCCGACATTTCGGTATTCCCGCTCGCATTCCCCTTCATTTCGGGGCCCGGTGCGCTCGCGATCGTGCTGCTGACTTTCGGCGCTTCGCGTGGCGATCTCGCACTGTCGGGCGGGCTCTTCGGCGTCGTCGTGCTCGTGCTCGTTATCACTTACATACTGATGCGCGTGACGCCGCTCGTGATGCGCGCGATGGGCGTCACGGGCGCGAATGTCGTCAACCGGCTCTCGGGCGTCGTGCTCGCGGCGCTGGCCGTCCAGTTCATCATTGACGGCGCGACATCTGCCTTCGGCTGAACGGGAGAATCGTCATGAACGAAAATCTCGAAACCCTGGATCAGGCCAGGAGCAAGCTGATCGACCTTGCCATCGAGTTCGGGCCCAAGCTGCTGGTGGCAATCCTGATCATGGCCGCCGGGATCTTTGCGGCACGCTGGATCAGCCGCCCGGCGGACAACCTGCTGGAGCGCATGCACGTCGAAGTGGCGGTGCGCCAGCTGCTCACGCGCATCGTCTATGCGCTCGTGCTGTTGCTGTTCATCATCATGGCGCTGCAGAACCTCGGCGTGGAACTCTTGCCGCTGATCGCCGGACTCGGCATCGCAGGCGCAGGCATTGCGCTTGCCATGCAGGGCGTGCTCGGCAACCTGGTCGCGGGCCTCACCATCATCTTCACGCGGCCCTTCAAGATCGGAGAATACATTTCGATAGTCGGCGAGGAAGGCGAGGTCGTGGACATCAGCCTCTTTTCCACCGTGCTGGCGCATCCCGACCGCTCGAGAGTAGTGCTACCGAACCGCAAGGTCGTGGGCGAGGTGCTGCACAACTACGGCAATATTCGCCAGCTCGACCTCAAGGTTGCCGTGGCATACGACACGCCGCTGGATGTCGCGCTGGCCGTGGTTCGCGAGGTTGTCGCTGCCAACCCGCGCGTGCTGCGAGACCCGGAGCCGGTGATCGGCGTCGCCATGCTCGCCGACTCTTCGGTCAGCATCTCAGTCAGGCCCTGGGTGCAGGTGAGCGAATTCGGACCGGCTGGCGCCGAAATCAATCAGGCGCTGGTAAAAACGCTGAGCGCCAATGACATCCGGATCGCCGTCCCGCAATTCGAGGTGCGAATGCTAGGGCAGGAGTGACCCCGCTTCGATGCGGCGGTACGCAAGATTGAAGACATCGTGACCGAGCCGCCTGCCGCGCAGCTCGAAGCGGGTGGGGCCGCGGAATGCCGGGTCCGCGGTCCAGCGTCGATCGGCGGACAGGTTGGCGAGCCGGGGCTCGGCGTTAAGCACCCCGAGCATCCATTCGGCGTATGGCTCCCAGTCGGTTGCCAGGCGAAACGCGCCGCCGGATTTCAGGCGGCTCGCGACGAGCGCGGCGAACGGCGGTTGAACGATGCGCCGCTTGTGATGGCGTTTCTTCGGCCAGGGATCCGGGAAGTAGAGCAGCGCTTCGTCGATTGAAGCGGGCGGCAGCTGATTTGCCAGCACTTCGACCGCGTCGTGCGCGATGAGGCGGAGATTCCTGAGCGCCCGCGACTCGATCGCGAGCAGGCAATGACCGACGCCGGGCGGATGCACCTCGACGCCCAGGAAATCGGATTGCGGAGAAGCCGCAGCGAGATCGGCAAGCGTCGCGCCGTCGCCGAAACCGATCTCGAGCACCCGGGGCGCCTGTCGCCCGAAGACCGCGTCGAGGTCGAGGGGCGCGGGCGAATAGGGGATGCCCCAGCGCGGCAGCAGTTCATCGAGCGCCCGCCGCTGCGCCCGCGTGATGCGCCCGGCCCGCAGCACGTAGCTCCGGACGGGTTGCCTGTTCACGCGATCAGGTCGGCGGTGAGCGCGGCGATGTCCGGGCAGCCGGTCAGGGCGAGCGTGCGATCGAGTTCGTCCGCGAGAATCGCGATCGCGCGGGTTGCACCTGCACGGCCGCCGGCCGCGAGGCCGTAGACCGGCGCGCGGCCGAGGATCACGCCTTCCGCGCCGAGGGCGACCGCTTTTGCGATATCGCTGCCGCGACGGATGCCGCCGTCCACGAATATCGAAGTCCGCCGGCCAACCGCGCGCGTGATCTCGGGCAGGGCCTCGATGGCGCTGATTGCGCCATCGAGCTGTCGTCCGCCGTGATTCGAGATCACGAGACCGTCGACGCCCGCGGCGACGGCGCGCTCGGCGTCGTCCGCGCGCATCACGCCCTTCAGCATCAGTTTCCGCGGCCAGCGGTCGCGGAACCGCTTGATGTCGTCCCAGGAGAACGACGGGTCGAACATGCCGTGGCCGACGAAGGAAGTGACGTTTCGCCCGGGTTCGAGTTCGCGTTCGACGTTGACGAAACGCGGCCGATGAATCGCGACGGTCGCGAGCCAGCGCGGGTGCATCAGCATGTCGAGCTTCGTCGCGAGCGTGAACCGCTGATGCGGCAGGAGACCCGTGCGCAGATCCCGTTCACGCTTGCCGGCGACAGGGAAGTCGCTCGTCAGTACCACGCATTCGAAGTCCGCCGCCTGCGCGCGCGCGATGATCGCATCCGTGATGCGCCGCTCGGCGAACACGTAAGCCTGCAGCCAATGCCGCCCGGGCGCCTTGCGCGCGACGTCCTCGACAAGGCTCATCGAGGCCGTGGACATCGCAAATGGCACGTCGGCCGCCGCTGCGGCGCGCGCGAGCTCGATGTCGCCGTCGCGCCAGGAGAGCCCGTTGAGGGCCGTCGGGCCCACGATGAAGGGCATCGCGGACGGTGTTCCGAGCATCCGCGTCGAGAGATCGCGCTTCGAGACGTCGACCAGCGTGCGTGGCCGGAAACGGAGCCGCTTGTAGGCCTCGCGATTTCCTCGCAACGTGATCTCGTCCTCCGCACCGCCATCGACGTAGTCGAAAATGAAGCGGGGCAGGCGTTTCTTCGCGATCGCGCGAAGGTCCTCTATGTTGATAGCATCCTGGTAGCCCATCGGGCGATCCTAAGCGTTCCGGCCGGCGACGCGGCCGGTCAGCAGGCAGCCGCCGAGGAAGGTTCCCTCGAGGCCGCGCTTGCCGTTCATGCCGCCTCCGCCGAATCCCGCGGCTTCACCGGCCGCAAACAGGCCGGCGATCGCGCGGCCATGCCCGTCGAGAACACGGCATTCGAGGTCGGTTTGAATCCCGCCCATGCTCTTGCGGCTGATCACGTATTCGCGAATCGCCATCAGAGGTCCGGCGCGTGGATCGAGGATGGGCTGGAACGCACAGGTCCGGAGACGGTCGCCCGGCCACTTCCTTGCCCAGGCGATGCGCCTCAACTGCTCGTCGTTGTGAAAGCGCTCGCCGCGCCGGATCGCCGCGTCGTAGCGCGCAACCGCGGATTCGACGGTCGCCAGATCGACGACGTCGTCCCCGTTCAGCGCGTTCATCCGCTCGACGAGTTCCGGCAGCGTGTCCGCGACGACGATGTCCTCGCTGTTGCGCGTGAGTTCCTCGTAGAGCCAGCGATTGCCGAAAAGGAGATCGAGCGCGACGCGGATTTTGCGCCGGTCGCGGATCGCGGGATTGAATTCGGCGCCGGACACGGCGAGCTCCTTGAGGGCGATGCGGCGGTTGAGCAGCTGCCAGCTGTAGCCGCCCGGTTCCTGGCAGATGCGCGCGACGAGTTCGTGCGTGTCGTAGCCCGCGACGAGCGGCATGGGCCCGATACGCTCGCCGCGCGAATTGAGCCAGAGCGCCGATTTCGGCGGAACGATCGAGAGTCCATGATCGGGTTTCCGCGGACGCCAGTGACGGATTCCCGCGGCGTAATTCCATTGCCAATCGAGGTGGGTGAGGTTCGCGCCCACGGCCGCTGCGGCGTCGTGGAGCGCGCCGTTCGCGAAACGATGCGATCCGTTCAGGATCACGGGCGGCGGCACGCCCCAGTCCGCATGCCAGTGCCGGCGGACGCGTTCGATGTCGCCGTTGATGCCGCCGGCGGCGATGACGACCGATTCGCAGGTGACCTCGAACGGACGGCCGTCGGGTTCGGTCGCACCCAGCAGTCCGCTGACGCGTCCGGCGCGTGTCACGAGCGAGTCCACGCGATGCCCGAAGCGCATCTCGAGTAGTTCGCGGCGCGGATGGTTCAGAAGCCTGTCGATCAACGCATCCGTCAGCGCGCGCCCCGTGCCCCAGACGAGGTGAAAGCGCGGCACGGAATTGCCCGGCACGTAGAGCCCACGCTCGACCCACATCGGCATCGGCATGAAACTCACGCCAAGCGCGGAAAGCCATTCGTAGACGTCCGGCACCGAGCGTTCGACATAAGCCCGTGCCCAGGCCAGCGGCCACTCGTGCTCCTGCCGCAGCTCGCCGAAGGCGAGCCAGTCGGCGAGGCCGAGTACTGAATCGTCCCGGATTCCGCGGCGGCGCTGCAGGGGCGTTCCGGCAAACCAGAGGCCGCCGAAGGCGTCTTTCGCCAGGCCTCCAAGGTTCTCCTCGAGGTCGCGATCCAGCAGGAGCACCCGCCTGTTTCGGGAGAGCGCCTCGATCGCCGCGGCGATTCCGGCGATTCCCGCGCCGGCGATTACGACGTCGGCCGAATAGCGGTCGGGCATCATGCAGGAGTATATTCCGCGCGTAATTGGATCAGGGGAGGGGACCATGAATTCCTGCTCGCGCGTGCTTCGCCCGATCGCGGCGTTGCTGACCGGTGTCGCGGTGATGACGAGTGTCCAGGCGCAGAGCGTGCTGGACACGAAGAAAGGACAAGGCGGCTCGACCGTCCAGGGCGCGGCCGGCACGCAAGGAGCGCAGGGCGCTGCTTCCGATCTCGAACGATGCGACAAGCCGATGGGCGCGGTCGCGGTCGTCGAGCCGCAGGACTACGTGATGGGAGCGCTCGCGCGTTACAATCTTCAGTCGCCCGTCGGGCTCATCCGCATGATGATCCAGCAGTCGAACTGCTTCATCGTCGTGGAGCGCGGCCAGGGCATGCAGAACATGATGCAGGAGCGGGCGCTCGCCGGCGGCGGCGAGATGCGCGCCAACTCGAATATCGGCGGCGGACAGATGGTCGCGGCGGATTTCATCCTGACGCCCGCCGTCGTCTTTTCGGAGAACAACGCCGGCGGCATGGGCGGCGCGCTCGGCGGCCTTCTCGGCGGCAAATCCGGGGTCATAGGTGCAGTCGTAGGCGGCCTCAAGTTCAAGGAAGCGCAGACGAGCATGCTTGTCGCAGACGCGCGTTCCGGCGTGCAGGTCGCTTCGGCGGAGGGCAGCTCCAAGAAAGCGGATCTGGCGCTGGGCGCAGCAATCTGGGGCGGAGGCGCCGGCGGCGGTATCGGCGGCTACGGCAATACGAATGAAGGCAAGATCGTCGCCGCGAGTTTCGCCGACAACTACAACAACATTGTGCGCTCGGTCCGCAACGACCCCACCCTTCACCGCGACGTCGGCACGCTGGCGCAGGAAGCGGCGGCTGGCGGCTCGACGAAAGCGGGCGCCGTCTACAACGAAGGCGACGTGCTCTACCCCAAGATCGCGGGCGTGAAGATCATGGGCGGCGCCGCCGAGGCCGGCAAGGCGATCGCGACGCTCGACAAGGGCGAAGAGCTCATCTACATGGGTGCCGAGGAGAACGGGTTCCTGAAAATCGAGTCCGGCAAGGGCGGCGGCTGGGTCAAGAAGATCCTCGTCACAAAGTGACCGCATCCGGCGGTTAGAATCCCGCGAGGCAAGCGGGTGTAGTTCAATGGTAGAACTGCAGCTTCCCAAGCTGCTAACGTGGGTTCGATTCCCATCACCCGCTCCATCATGAAAACCGGAACCATCGCGACTCGCGATCCGCTCGTCGCAGCTGCCCGCGAATGCTGCGGCAACGCGCATGCGCCGTATTCCGGCATTCACGTCGGCGTCGCAGTTCGTTCGACGAGCGGAACTATCTATTGCGGAACGAATGTCGAGAATGCGGCGTATCCGCTCGGCAACTGCGCCGAGCCGAGCGCGGTCGCCGCGGGCGTCGCGGCCGAGGGCGCGAGATTCCGGATCGCGGAAATTGCGGTCTGGGCGACGGATCGCGATGGAAAGGTTCTCGCCTGTTCGCCCTGCGGCGGATGCCGGCAGCGCATCCAGGAGCTCGCGGTCGACGACGAGGTCAGCGTGCACTTCCCCTGGCATGGAGGAGAGACGCGGACGACGAGTATCGGAGATCTGCTGCCATTCGCGTTCTCGCTGCCCGCCGCCTCGCGCGAAAAATGAATGCGGCGGACTCGCGCGTACTCGAAACGCTCGACCTCACGAGTCTCGGAGAGGACGACACTCCCACCGTGATCCGCGAGCTCTGCTCGAAAGCGGCCGCAAGCGCCGTGCGGCCCGCGGCGGTCTGCGTATTTCCGGAGCACATCGTGACCGCCCGCGCCGCACTCGCGGCGGCCGATGCCACCGGTGTGGCGGTCGCAGCCGTCGTGAATTTTCCGGACGGCGCCAACGATCCGGGCCGCGCGCTCGCCGAGACCCGCCGCGCACTTGCGGCCGGGGCCGACGAGATCGACCTCGTTTTTTCCTGGCGCGCTTATGTCGCGGGCGATCGGGAAAGCGGGCCGATCATCGTGGCGCGGTGCAAGGAAGTCTGCGGATCAAGGCTGTTGAAGGCGATCATCGAGACCGGCGAGCTCGTCGATCCGCTGCTGATCCGCGAGCTTTCCTTCGCGGCCATCGATGCCGGCGCGGATTTCGTGAAGACTTCGACCGGCCGAAGCCGCGTCGGCGCGACACCCGAGGCGGCGCAGGCAGTCCTGGAGTGCCTGCGCGAACGCGGCCGTGGCGGGCTCAAGGCATCGGGCGGGATCAGGTCGCTGGAGCAGGCCCGCGTCTACCTCGAACTCGCGGATCGGATCTGCGGCAGCGGCTGGGCGACACCCGCCAGGTTTCGTATCGGATCGAGCTCGATTCTCGGCGAAACGCGCAGCCTCGCGCGGAGTTCGGCCCAGTAGACGAGATCGAGCTTTCCGTTCATGTGTTCGATGAGCGACGAGCAGCTTTCAACCCAGTCGCCGTCGTTGCAGTAGAGGACGCCATCGATCTCCCGTGTCGCCGCGTGATGTATGTGGCCGCAGACGACGCCGTCGCATCCTGCGCGCCGGGCGGCGCCGGCGGCCGATTCTTCGAACAGCGCGATGTAGGCGCGCGCGTCGGAGACGCGCCGCTTGAGCCAGGCGGTCAATGACCACTCTCGCAGTCCGAGGGTTCGCCTTGCCAGATAGATCAGGTGATTGATCCTGAGCGCGATCGAGTAGAAGACCGAGCCCAATCTGACGCGCCAGCGGCCGCAGCGAACGGCGGCATCAAATTCGTCGCCGTGGATGAGCAGCATCCTCCGCCCGTCGGCCGTCAGGTGCACATGCTGACGGTGGACAGCGATACCGCAGATGCTCATGCCCGCGAATTCCCGCGCAGCCTCGTCGTGATTTCCGGGCACGTAGATGACGCGGACTCCGGAGCGAGCGCGCTCGACGAGGGTCCTGAGGACGTCCTGATGCGCCTGCGGCCAACAAACGGAGCGGCCGAGCGCCCAGAAGTCGACCAGGTCGCCGATGACGAAAATGTTCCGGGCGTCGACCTCCGCCAGGAAGGCGAGCAGTTCGTTGGCCCTGCTGCCCCGATGCCCCAGGTGAACGTCCGAAATGAAAATGCTGCGGACTTTCATACGTTGAAAGCTTGGCCACCGCCCATTAACGATCGATGACAGTCAGGTTAATTCTTTTTTACATTCGGTAACTTAGGTGCTTTACCTAATGCATTTTGTCGCAAGAGGCGCGAAAGCGGTCCTCGCGGGTTATCTTTAGTCAAATGACCTGGCTGCCGCAGGAGACCATCCGGATCAAACGCGACGGCGGCACGCTCGGCGCACCTGATCTGAAGCGCATCGCGGAGAGCATCGGCGACGGTTCCTTGAGCGACGCGCAGATCGGCGCATTCGCGATGGCGGTTCATTTCCGCGGCATGACGCCCGCGGAATGCGCGGCCTTCACCCTGGCGATGCGCGATACCGGAGAAGTCTTCGACTGGCGCCGCGAATCGCCGCCCGGTCCGGTCCTCGACAAGCATTCGACGGGCGGCGTCGGGGATCTCGTCTCGCTTGCGCTCGGCCCGATGCTCGCCGCCTGCGGCGCATGGGTGCCGATGATCGTCGGGCGGGGACTCGCGCATACGGGCGGTACGCTCGACAAGCTGGAATCGATCCCGGGCTATGAGTCGCGGCCGGCCCCCGAGCGCGTACGAAAAGCGCTGCACGATGCCGGTGTCGCGATCGTCGGCGCAGGCAATCGCATCGCTCCGGCCGACCGCCGGCTCTATGCGATCCGCGACGTAACGGCGACGGTCGACTGCCTGCCCCTGATCGTCGCCTCGATCTTGTCGAAGAAACTGGCTGCGGGACTCGATGCGCTGGTGCTCGACATCAAGCATGGCAACGGCGCCGTGCTACCCGAGCCTGAGCGGGGCCGCGAGCTCGCGCGGGCGATGACGGCAACCGCCGCCGCCGCCGGATTGCCGATGCGGGCGCTCCTGACCGACATGTCGGAACCGCTCGCGCGTTCTGCGGGCAATGCGCTCGAAGTTCGGGAAGCGATTGCATTGCTCCGCGGCGAGACGAGCGATCCCCGACTGCTCGAAGTCACGCTGGCGCTCGGCACGGAAGTCATGGTTCTCGGCAAGCTCGCGAAAGATGCAAAGGCTGCGCGGTCGGCGCTGGCCCGTTCAATCACGAGCGGCAGCGCGGCGGAGCGCTTCGCGCGCATGGTCGTGAGCCTCGGCGGTCCGAAGGATCTCGTGGAAAAACCTGACGCGCACCTGGCACGTGCGTCGCATGTGTCCGATGTGCCGGCAGTGCGGGACGGCGTCGTCACCGCCATCGACACGCGCGCAATCGGGTTCGCCGTCGTGAGACTCGGGGGTGGCCGGACGTCCCCGGAACAGGCCGTGGACCCGACGGTCGGCCTCGACCGGCTCTTGCGAGTCGGGGCGACGGTCCAGAAGGGCCAGCCGATCGCGCGGATCCACGCGACCGGACCCGCCGCCGCCGAGGAAGCTGGTGCGGCAGTCGCCGCGGCGTTTTCGCTGGGAGACCGGGCGCCGGTGGCGGCCCCGCTGATCGAGCGAATCGACTAGCCGAAGCGACGCCTCTGGAAGCGACGTGGGCGGCTATCGACCCGCCGCGCGGGCGCAGCCTGTTCGGCGCGCTTGACCGGCAGTGGCGCAAGGTCGGTGCGCGCGAATTCGGGCGTCGGCGAAAACGGCACCGCCTGGCGCATCGTCCGCTCGATGTCGCGGAGCAATGAAGCTTCGTCCGAGGACACGAGCGACACGGCATGGCCGTCGTTGCCGGCACGCGCCGTGCGTCCGATGCGATGCACGTAGTCCTCGGGGACATGCGGCATGTCGTAGTTGACGACCTGCGGCAGTTCGCGGATGTCGAGCCCGCGTGACGCGACCTCGGTCGCGACGAGCGCCGTCAGCTTGCCCGCCTTGAAGTCCGCGAGCGCGCGGGTGCGCGCGGCCTGGCTCTTGTTGCCGTGAATCGCGGCGGAGCGGATGCCGGCGCGGCCGAGCTGCTCGGCCAAGCGATTCGCGCCGTGCTTGGTGCGCGTGAATACCAGCGCCTGCTGCCAGCTGCCTTCGCCATTGGCGCCATTCTTGAAGAGGTGCACCAGGAGGTGGCGCTTGTCGTCTTTGGCGACGCGGAACGCGAGCTGCACGACGCGATCGACCGTGCTGTTCGGCGGCGTGACTTCGACCTGCACCGGGTTCACGAGAATGCGCGCGGCGAGCGAGCGGATGTCCGGCGTGTAGGTCGCCGAGAACATCAGGTTCTGGCGCTTCGACGGCAGCAGCTTGATGATGCGCCGGATGTCGTGAATGAATCCCATGTCGAGCATCCGGTCGGCCTCGTCGAGCACCAGATGCTGGACCTCGGAGAGATTGGCCAACCCGCGGTTCGCGAGATCGAGCAGGCGTCCAGGCGTCGCGACGAGGATGTCGCAGCCGATACGGAGGCCGTCGATCTGCGGTCTTTCGCCGACGCCCCCGAAGATCACGCGCGAGCGCAGCTTCTTGTTCGCGCCATAGACGCGGATGCTCTCCAGGATCTGGGCGGCGAGTTCACGCGTCGGCGCAAGCACGAGCGCGCGCGGCCCGCGGCCTGCGGCGCCCTTCAATAGTTGAAGCAGCGGCAACACGAAGGCCGCCGTCTTACCGGTGCCCGTCTGGGCGCCGGCCAGGAGATCGCGCCCCGCGAGCACAGGCGGGATCGCCCCGTTCTGGATCGGGGTCGGGGTCGCGTAACCGTGCGCCGCAATGGCAGAAAGCAGCTCAGGCTCTAGCCCGAGATCCTTGAAATTCATGATGATTTATTCGGTCCGAGGAGGGAAAGGCGCGCGGACTATACAGGAACGCGGGCGCCTCTGCTCGGAATGGCGCAGTAGGATAGGCCATCCGAGACGGAGTCATCCCATGCGTTACCTGCTGACCGGTCTGCTGACGGCCCTCGGCCTGGCCCTTTCAGGCTGCGGCTACAACACGATCCAGACCCAGGACGAGGCGGTGAAGGCAGGGTGGTCCGAGGTCCTGAGTCAGTATCAGCGCCGCGCCGACCTCATCCCGAATCTCGTGGCAACAGTCAAGGGATATGCGGCCCAGGAGCAGGCGGTACTGATCGGCGTTACAGAGGCGCGCGCCCGAGCCACGTCGATCCAGTTGACGCCCGAAATGCTCGACGATCCGGAAGCGCTCAAGAAGTTTCAGGCTGCGCAGGGGGACGTCACCAATGCGCTCAAGAGCCTGCTCGTCGTCGTCGAAAATTACCCGGACCTGAAATCGGACCAGAACTTCCGCGACCTCCAGGCGCAGCTCGAGGGCACGGAGAACCGCATCACGGTCGCGCGAAACCGCTACATCGAGTCGGTGCAGGTCTTCAACGGAACGGTCCGGAAGTTTCCGGTCAACCTGACTGCCATGATGTTCGGCTACGACGTCAAGCCGAATTTCACCGTTGAGAACGAGGCGGAAATTTCGGAGCCGCCGGCTGTCGAGTTCGAAACGAATCCGTGATCCGGCATTCCGCGCTTCGCTTCGCCGTACTGGTCGCGGCACCATTTTTCATTGCGGCACTGCAGCCGGTCCCTCCGCTCACGACCCGCGTCACCGATCTGACGGGCACGCTCACCACGCAGGAGAAGGCGCAACTCGAGACCCGGCTCGCGGAATTCGAGGCACGGAAGGGCGCGCAGATCGCGGTCCTCATCGTCCCGACCACGAAGCCCGAGGAGATCGAGCAGTACTCGATCCGGGTCGTCGACGCCTGGAAGCTCGGACGCGAGAAGCCGGACGACGGGGCGCTGCTCCTGGTGGCGAAGGAGGACCGGAGCCTGCGCATCGAAGTGGGACGCGGCCTCGAAGGCGCGCTCACCGATCTCGTGAGCAAGCGGATCATCGCCGACACGATCACGCCCTTTTTCCGGCAGGGTGATTTCGCCGGCGGCATCAATGCGGGCGTCGAGCAGATGATTCGTGTCGTCGACGGCGAGCCGCTGCCTGAGCCGGATCCGCAATGGGCCGGCGGGCCGGAAAAGCTTGCCGGCAGCCTGCCATTCATTTTCGGCCTGATCTTCATCGGTTCGGTCGTGCTTCGAACGTTGTTCGGGCGGGCGCTCGGCTCCGCCGCAACCGGCGCCGCCGCGGGAACATTTGTCTGGTGGATCACGCAGGCGCTGGGACTCGCCGTCGGCATCGGGGTGCTGGGCTTCGTCGCGTCGCTGATGCTCGGATTCCGGAATGGCGGCCGCTGGTCGAGCCGGCCGGGACACGGCGGCTGGTCGTCCGGCGGATGGGGAGGCGGGGGTTCGGTTTCGAGCCGCGGAGGCGGGGGATTCGGCGGCGGCGGCGGCAGCTTCGGCGGCGGCGGCGCGTCGGGTCGGTGGTAACTCGTGAAACCCGCGCGTGTGCTGCGTCACCTGTTTGCGACCCGCTGGGGCACGCGGCGCCGGTTCACGCGCGAGGTGCTCGCGCGCATCGAGTCCGCGGTGAAACGGATCGAAGCTCAGCATGCGGGAGAACTGCGGTTCGCGATCGAGACCGCGTTCGACCTGCCCGAGCTCTGGTACGAGGTGACGCCGCGTCAGCGCGCGCTGCAGGTCTTCGGCCATCTCGGCGTCTGGGACACCGAGGGCAACAACGGCGTGCTCATCTATATGCTGATGGCCGATCGCGACGTCGAGATCGTGGCCGATCGTGCGATTGCCGCGCGCGTACCGCAAGTGGAGTGGGAAGCCGTCTGCCGGGAGATGGAATCGCATTTCCGGGCCGGACGATTTGCCGAAGGCGCGGAATCCGGAATTGCCGGCGTCGGGCGGCTGCTCGGCCGGCATTTCCCGGGTCAGGGCGGAGATCGCGACGAACTGTCGAATCGGCCCGTGATGCTCTAGTGGTTCGCCGATTCAGGCGAGCGTGTGGTAGACCTTCTGCACGTCATCGTCCTGCTCGAGCTTGTCGATGAGTTCGAGCGCCTCGTTGGCCTGTGCTTCCGGCAGTTCGACGGGCGTCGTGCAGATGTATTCCTGCTCGGCCGATAGAGGCACGATCTTTTTCTCTTCGAGCCGCTTCTGAAGCTGGCCGAAATCCTCGAAAGCGCAACGCAGGACCAGCTGCGCCTCACCGTTTTCGCCCGTGCTTTCGCCCATCTCGTCGAGTCCGTGGTCGATCAGATCGAGTTCGAATTCGTCCTGGTCGATGCCCGCGGGGTTCAGGCGGAACACGCCCATGTGCCGGAAAAGGAAGCTCACGCTTCCATTGCTCGCGAGATTGCCGCCGTGCTTGGAGAGGATGTTTCGCACGCCCGCGACCGTGCGCGTCGGATTGTCGGTCGCCGTCTCGACCAGGAGCGCGATGCCGTGCGGCGCGTATCCTTCGTAGAGAACCTGCTGGAAATCGGCCGCGCCCTGACCCGAGGCGCGGCGGATCGCAGCCTCGACCTTGTCCTTCGGCATGTTGATCGCGCGGGCGTTCTGGATGACGCGGCGCAGCGTCGGGTTGCTCGCAGGATCCGAGCCACCAGCCTTGACCGCGATCGTGATGTCCTTGCCGATCCGCGCGAACTGCTTCGCCATGCGGTTCCAGCGGGCGAACATCGCGTGCTTGCGGACTTCGAAGATGCGACCCATTGAGGGTAGGATGCCGGGATGCGCGCGGCTGTACAACGCTGGGCGATCGAGCGCACGTTGCACGCGGCACGGGCGCTGATCGCGCGCGAGCCCACTCCGGCCAGGATCCGCGAACTCGTCGCGCGCGCAGCGCCCACGATCGCGCGCCGCGAATCCTTCGAGGCCTCGGTGCCGTTTGCGATCGGCGAGGCACGGGCCTGGTGGGTCCAGCCGACCGGCGTTCCGCCGGGCGGCGTCATTCTCTATTTTCACGGCGGCGGCTTCGTCGCGGAGGCGCGCGCGATCCACGACCCGCTGCTCGCCGCGATCGGGCGGGCCTCGGGCTCGCGCGGACTCATGGTGGACTACCGTCTCGCGCCCGAGCATCCGTTTCCGGCCGCGACGGAGGATTGTTTTGCGGCGTGGAATTTCATGCTGTCGTCCGGCATCGATCCCGAGCGCGTTGTCTTTGCGGGTGACTCGGCCGGCGGAAACCTGGCGGTCGTCACCGCGATGCGTGCGCGGGACGAGGGCCTGCCGATGCCCGCGGCGATGGTCCTGCTGTCGCCGGTGCTCGACCTGACATTCAGCGGCGCATCGATGGAGCGCAACGACGGCATCGACCCGTTCTTTCGCGCCTCGAGCGTGCGGGCGCTACAGTCCTGGTATGGAACTGGGCTCGATCTCCGCGACCCGCGGTTGTCGCCGCTCTTCGGGCGGCTGAACGGATTGCCGCCCGTGATGCTGCACGTCGGCAGCTCGGAACTGCTGCTCGACGACACACTCCGTTTCTCGGCAAAAGTCGCGCGAGCGAGTGTGGCGGTCTGGCACGACATGCCGCATGTCTTTCCGGCGATCCGCGGGCTCGAGGCCGGCGATCGCGCGATCGGGGAGATCGGCGAGTTCATCCGGGAGCACACCTCTGCCGCGACCCGGGGGGCGTCCTAAAGGGGACGTTCCCCTTTAAAGGGGAACGTCCCCTTTTGATCAGCGGGATTGAATGTCGTGCTTCTGGCGATAGATCCGCTTGCTCATGCGGTTGGCATGACGGTGCAACCGGATGCGCTCGGCACGGGTGACGATGCCGTCCGATCGCGCGATTCGCTCGTGCCGGTGAAGCCGGACTTCGCCGCGCACCAGGCGCCGCGCTTCGGGCCGCGTCAGTTCGCCGGACTGGACGCCCTGTACGATGCGTTCGCGCTGATTGCGTTCGCGGGCATCGATGCGAGGCGTGTCCGCAAAAGCGGGCGCGGTGATTGCGGTCAGCAGGACGGTGAAGACGAGTTTCCTGAACATATTGAGTCTCCGTTACCAATCGCTCACGATTTGCGGCGTTCAGTGAAAGGAACGGCCGGCCGCGGCTCCGGTTGACGAGGACCCCATGCATCCGCTTGCACAACAGATCGTCGACGTCCCGGACTTCCCCCAGCCGGGCATCCTGTTCCGTGACATAACGCCGCTGCTCGCCTCGCATTTCCCGGAAGCTGTCGAAGCGCTCGATGCGCTCTGGACGGAGGCGGAGTGGGGGAGCATCGACGCCGTCGCCGGCGTCGAATCGCGCGGTTTCATTCTCGCGGCCGCGCTCGCCGAGAAGCGCCGTAAGGGCTTCGTGCCGGTGCGCAAGAAAGGCAAGCTGCCGCCGCCGATCGTCGAGCGGCGTTACGAACTCGAATATGGATCCGGCGTTCTCGAAATGCAGCGCGGCCATGGACGCTTGCTCCTCGTCGACGACGTGCTGGCAACCGGCGGCACGCTCGCGGCCTCGGCCGCGCTCGCGGTCGACGCCGGATTCCAGGTTCCGCACGTCGGCGTGCTGATCGACCTCGGCATCGCCAGGGACTACCGCTGCCTCGGCATGCTCCCGCGTTCCGTCATCCGCTATGGCGAGTGAAGCGCTCCGCGATCGTCGTCGCGATGGCGCTTCCCGCCGAAAGCGCGGGGCGATTCGAAAAGCACGGCGTCCCCGTGCTCTACACCGGGATCGGCAAGGTGAATGCGGCCATCGCGCTGACGCGCAGGCTCGCCCGGTATCGCCGCGAGGGCAAAGGACCGCCGCTCGTCGTCAATTTCGGCACCGCGGGCGGCGTCGGAATTGCACCCCGCACGCTGGTCGCCTGTCGACGGTTCATCGATCGCGACATGGACGTGGCGGCGCTCGGTTTCGCGCTCGGTGAGACGCCACTCGACGATCTGCCGGCCATGCTCGAGTTTCCATCGTGCTTTCCGGATTTGCCCGAGGCCATTTGCGGCACCGGGGATACGTTTGCGACGCGCGCCCAGCGGCTCGCTTGCGACGTCGTGGACATGGAGGCGTATGCGCTCGCGAAAGCCTGCCGCATCGAAGGCGCGGGATTTGCCTGTGTGAAATACGTGAGCGACGGCGCCGACGAAAAGGCCGCGGAGCACTGGCGCGAGAATGTCGCGGGGGCGGCCGACGCGTTCGTCGACCTCTACGAAAAGCTCGTCAGCCGGCTACTTTCAGGCGCGAGCCTTGCTTGACGGCCATGTAGCCGCGGACGAGTTCGAGCGCGCTCTTCGGGCAGGGCGGCAGTTCCGCGTCGCTCGTGCCGAGCGGTGTCGTGCGCTCGCCCCAGCGCAGCACGTGCGCGGACCAGGAAAGTCCCGCGCCGAAGCCCGTCAGCAGGAGATTGCATCCCGGTGTCACGCGTCCTTCCTCGAGCGCCTCGACGAGCGCCACCGGCACGGTCGCGGACGACATGTTGCCGTAGCGCTGGATGTTCACGAAGCAGCGCTCCATCGGTATGCCCGCGCGCTTCACGACCGCCTCGATGATGCGGAGATTGGCCTGGTGCGGCACGACGAGATGCACGTTGTCGGCCTCGAGCCCGCGAGCGGTGAGCACGGTTTCACAGGCCTTGCTCATGCCGACGACGGCGCGCTTGAAAATTTCCTGTCCCTCGAAGACCCATTCCGTGTCGCCGAGCACCCAGCCCTGGTTTGCGTAGCGGGTGCCCATGCCGTGAACCTGGAGAATGCCGCGCACGTCGCCGTAGCAGCCGAGCTTGTCGGCGAGGACGCCTTCCTCGCGTTCGGTCGCCTGCAGTACGACCGCCGCGCAGCCGTCACCGAAGAGCACCGAGACGTTGCGATTCGACCAGTCCATCAGCGACGAAATCAGCTCGCCGCCGATCACGAGCGCGTTCTTGACGACACCCGACTTGATCATCGAACTCGCGGTCGTGAGCCCGTACAGGAAACTCGTGCAGGCGGTATTCACGTCCATGGCGCCCGCGCCGTGCGCGCCGAGCCGGTTCTGGAGCCACGACGCCATGTTCGGAACCTGCTCGTCCATGCTGCAGGTGCCGAAAACGATCAGGTCGAGGTCTCGGGCAGCAAGGCCTGCGCCCGCGAGCGCGCGGCTCCCGGCGACATAACTGAGCTCGCCGAGCGACACGTGGGAAACGCGCCGTTCGTTGATTCCGGTCCGCGAGCGGATCCACTCGTCGTCGGTATCGAGAAAGGTCGCCAGATCGGCATTCGTGAGGACGGCGGGCGGCATGCACTTGCCCCAGCCCGTGATCGTCGCAAACTGTGCGGCCATACCCCGGGGATTGTAAGGCTTCCAACCTTCGGGGCGGCCGCCGCGTCCAAGTACATGAACGGACAACGGATCGAATGCAACAGGTGACGAGTCTGGCGAGCGTGGCGGAGGGAAGCAACGAACTCGTGGCGCGCGCCTGCCGGGGCGATGTGAACGCCTTCGAGGACCTGTATCGCCAGAATGTCGGCCGCGTTTACGGGCTTTGCCTGCGCATGACCGGCCAGCCCGATTCGGCGGAGGACCTCACCCAGGACACCTTCGTCAGCGCCTGGCGGAGCCTCCCCGGATACGAAGGCCGCAGCAGTTTTTCGACCTGGCTGCACCGGATCGCGGTCAATGCAGTGCTCGCGCGAAGGCGGAGCCCGCAGGGCCGGAACGAGATCAGCATGACGGATGAGGCAGGAGAACAGATGGAATTCACGGCGGAAGCGGGATTGGACGAAGCGACACCGATCGACATCGAACGCGCGATCTCGCAGCTTCCGCCGGGTGCGCGCGACATCGTCGTGCTGCACGGGATCTACGGTTACAGCCACGAGGAAGCCGCGGGGATGCTCGGCGTCGCCGTCGGCACCTGCAAGGCACAGTTGCACCGCGCGCGTCACCTGATGCGCTCGCGGATGGGTTCGGAGAAGTCGACATGAACACGATTCCATTTGGCCCGCGCAACGAGGATCCGCTCCTGGCGAAAGCGGCGGAACTTCCGAAGGACGTCGCCCCGGCGCGGGATCTCTGGCCTTCGATCGCCGCCCGGCTTGCCGGAGAGACGCAAACTGCACGGCCGCGCGCATACGGATGGCCGGCCGCGCTTGCGGCGGGCTTCGTGGTCGCCTCGGTTTCGGCCTTGCTGACCTGGGGCATGTTGCGGGACCCGGAACCCGCGACGCCGGTCGTGGTCGCCGGTACCCAGACGGTTGAATCCGCAATCGTGCCGGTCAACTACGGCCCCAATTCCGGAATCACGGCGAAGGAACTCGTCCTGCGCGACGAACTCCTGGTCCAATTCCGCGAGAAATTCGGGCAGCTCAAGCCCGAAACACGCGAGGCGATCGTGAAGAATCTGGCGGTCATCCAGACGGCCGCCAACGAGATCGACGCCGCACTCGCCAAGGACCCGGCGAGCGGGATGCTGAAAGGCTTCCTGGCCGGCACCTACAAGCAGGAATTGCAGTTGTATTTGACGGTCGTCACCGCGAGTGACGGCCTCACGAGGAGAACGTGAGATGAGACTCCGGAACGCATTACTGTCGACGGCGATCTTCGCGGCAATCGCGGGACCCGCGTCGGCAGAGCAGGAAATCACCAAGCGCGTGACCGTCACGCCCGACGCGACAGTCGAAGTGTCGAACGTCCAGGGCAGAGTCGACGTCTCCGCCTGGGACCGCAATGAGGTGGAACTCGTCGCGGTACTCGAGAACAGCAAGGACGAGCTCGAGTTCGAGGCGACGGACCGCCATGTGCACATCGAGGTGGACCGTCCACACGGCAAGTACGGCCATTCCGACACGGACGATGCAATCCTCACGCTTCGTGTGCCGAAGGGCACTCGACTCATCGTCGACACGGTCAGCGCGGACATCACGATCGTCGGCGTGCGCGGCGAACAGAGCCTGGAATCAGTGAGCGGCGAGGTCCAGACCCAGGCCTTTGACGCACGAGTCTCCACATCCGCGGTGTCGGGCGACGTCACCATCAGCGGCAATGGCGGCAAGGCCGCGGTGACGACCGAGAACGTCAGCGGATCGGCCACGGTGACGGGCATTCGCGGCAGTTACGAAGGCGAGGTCGTGAGCGGCAGCATCAACGCCACGGTGGCGGCTGCGGAACGCGTGGACGCGAACACGGTGTCGGGCGACATCGTAGTCCACGCAGAACTGGTTCCGATGGCGCGCGTCACCATGGAATCCGTCAGTGGCACGATCGAACTGGTCGTAAAGCCGCCGGTCAATGCCGACTTCGACATTGAGTCTTTCAGCGGCGACATCGAGAACTGCTTCGGCCAGAAGGCGCGCGATACGAGCAAGTACACGCCGGGCAGCGAGCTCAGTTTCACCCAGGGCAAGGGCGGCGCGCGGGTAGAAATCCAGACGCTCTCCGGCGAAATCAGAATCTGCGACCGCTGAGATAGAATCTGGGGGCCCCGTGGGACCTCCGGATTCATGACACTTAGGCGACCACTCATCCTCATTCCGGCCGTCATCGCGCTCGTCGCGGTGACGGCCTTTGCAGTCGTCTGGATCGGTGCCCGCACGGCGATGGTGCGCGGCATGATCGCGGGCTGGATCACCGAATCCGCCGGCCTGCCCGCGACGATCGAAACCCTCAGGATCGGGTTCCTGCCGAGGCCTGCGCTCGACATCGGCGGGCTTGCGATCGCGCAGCCAGCCGGCTTCGGCCCGAAGCCGTTCATCGAGGTCGGGCGCCTGCGGCTGTCGGTGCCCTGGGGAAGCCTCTTCGGCCCGTCGTCGATCGAGGTCCTATCGGTTTCGGATGCAACAGCGCGGCTCGAAGTCGCAAGGAACGGCGAGACGAACTGGTCGCGCCTCGGTGGCGAGGCCGGCGAGCCTGGCGACGAGCCGCTGGCACCGGCCTGGTCGATCGGCAAGCTCGATCTCGAACGCGGCACCGTGGAATACAAGGACAAGCCCGCGGAGTCACGCTGGCAACTGACGGCGATCAATGCATCTGCGGCAGACGTGGCGCCCGCCGTCGCGTTTCCACTCGAGCTTCGTCTCGGCGGCATCTTCGGCGCCAACACCATTCACTATGCGCTGAAAGGGCAGGCGCGGCTCGACCTGGACGCGGGCCGTTACGAGGCGAGCGGTCTGGTTTTTCGCGGCTGGGCCGGCGGCGACCCGCTGCCGCTCGCGGGCGTCGAATTGACGGGGGCGATGAAGCGCGCGGCCTTCGAGAGCGCGACGGGCATCGCGACGTTCGACGCCGGGACCTTCCGCCTTGCGGGAATTCCGGGCGAGTTCGGCGGCACGATGGACTTCGACGAACCGAAGCTGCAGGCCGAATTCCGCTTGACTACCAGTGCGTTCGAGCCACGGGCCCCGGCGATCATTTTCGGCCATCCACTGCCGCAAACGACCGATCCGCAAGTCCTGACGAGCCTGCAGCTCGCGCTCCAGGGCCGCGTGCGGGAAGGCGAACTCGAGCTCGATCCCGTCTCCGGCCGGCTCGACGACACGAATTTCGACGCGAGGGTCGTGCCGGGGATTCGCCTGATCCGCGCCAGCCTCGATCGCATCGACCTGAACCGCTATGTGGCGCCGGAAGTGAAGGGCGTGCTGAAAAAGAAGGCGACGTTGGAGGCGTTCGTCGCGCAACTCGCCGAGTTCGACATCGACGCCGAGATCCGGATTGCCGAGGCTCGTGTCGCCGGCGTAAAGCTTCGCGATACCGTCATCCGCGTCGAGCGCAGCTTCGAAACGCCATGAAGAAAGCGTCTGCGAAACTCGCCGATCTCCTGCTGCCGTGGTTCGAAGTCCATGGCCGCCGAAACCTGCCTTGGCAACAGAATCCGACGCCGTATCGCGTGTGGATCTCCGAGGTGATGCTGCAGCAGACCCAGGTCGAGACGGTCAAACCGTACTTCGAGCGCTTCATCGCGCGGTTTCCGGATGCGGTGACGCTCGCTGCCGCGCCGCTGGACGAAGTGCTGCGCCTCTGGTCCGGCCTCGGCTACTACGCGCGCGCCCGCAACCTTCAACGCGGCGCTGCGGAGATCGTCGCGCATCACGGCGGACGGCTGCCGAAATCGCTGGACGAATTGATTGCGCTCCCAGGCATCGGCCGTTCAACAGCGGGCGCGATCCTCGCTCTCGCGCACGGTCAGCGCCATCCGATCCTGGACGGAAACGTCAAGCGTGTGCTCGCGCGCGTATTTCTCGTGAAGGAGGCACCGGCGTCGACTATCGGCACGAAAAAACTTTGGGAGCACGCGGTGGCGTGCACGCCGACGACGCGCGTTGCGGAGTACACACAGGCCATCATGGATCTCGGAGCGACCGTTTGTACGCGCGCGAATCCCGCCTGCGACCGGTGTCCACTTCGGGTGCGTTGTGCAGCTTTTGCTACGGGCAGCGTTTCGAAACTGCCGGCGCTTAAGCGTCGCGCTCCGCGGCGGCTCCGCCGCTCGCACATGCTCTTCGTGCTGGGGAGCGGGCGCGTGTTCCTCGAACGTCGCCCGCCGCACGGTATCTGGGGCGGGCTTTGGGCGCCGCCTGAATTTCCCGAAGCCGAGGCGGCGCAGGCCTGGGCAGCATCGCGATTCACGAATCCGGGATTGTCGGCGAAGCGGCTTCCCGTGCTGCGGCACGCTTTCACGCATTTCGACCTAGATATCGAACCCTGGGTGCTCGAGATCCCGGGCGTACCGCGCGAAGTTGCGGAGGAGGGCACGCGCTGGCACAAACTGATTGAATTGCATGCTGTCGGATTGCCGGCGCCCGTAGCAAAATTGCTGAAGGAGTGCGTGAATGACCAGGATGGTTCAGTGCGTCGTGCTCGGCCGCGAGGCCCCCGGTCTCGAGCGCCAGCCGTATCCGGGTGAGCTCGGAAAGCGCATTTTCGACAATGTCTCGAAAGAGGCCTGGCAGAAATGGCTCGGTCACCAGACCATGCTGATCAACGAGTACCGGCTCGTGCCGTTCGAGGCGAAGGCTCGTCAGTTTCTTGTCGGCGAAATGGAGAAATTCTTCTTCGGCGCCGGATCCAAGGCGCCCGACGGCTTTGTCGATCCGGACAAGGCGAATTCTTGACGCTCGTGCGGCCGGCCCTGTCTAATACGCAGCCCTGAATACGGCCAGGTAGCTCAGTTGGTAGAGCAGCGGACTGAAAATCCGCGTGTCGGTGGTTCGATTCCGCCCCTGGCCACCATCTATTTGGCGTTTACGCGTGGGAGGCACCAAGCCTCACTACGTTCGCGCGATCGGCCGGGTCCTGCGCATTTTGAATGCATTGAGCAGGCCCAGTAACGCCAGCAGTTCGAAGCCCACTGCGCCGCCACCGCCGCCACCGCCGCCACCGCCGCCGCCACCTCCGCGACCGCTCGAGACCACTAGATCGACCGCGGCACCGCTGCCGAGGTATGTGTCGGCCAGCGGACTTTGGCTGATAACCTTGCCGGAGGGCACCGTGTCGCTAATCTGCGGTGTCACGCTTCCGACGGAAAGTTCAGATGCATTCAAGATTAACGTTGCGTCAAACTCTTTCTCGCCTATCACATTAGGCACCTGGTGCCCGGCAGGGGTCGCGCTCGCGGCCAAACCTCGGGGTGAGCTCATTCCGCTCAGCGTCAGGGTTAGTGAGCTGCTGGCGGTATCGATAACGGACACGGTGTTCGAGCGCTCGTTGCCTACATAGGCCTGCATGCCGTCCGCGGTAATTGCAATGGATGTGGGGAAATTGCCGACCTCGATGGGATCGCCGACGACAGCGGAGGAGGCGGTATCAATCTTCGAAACCGTAAATTCCCCGTCGGTGTTGATTCCAGCCTGGGTTACATACGCCAACAGGCCATCCGGTGCAAAAGCGACCGCGGATGGATGGTTGTCGACAGCAATCGTGGCTATAACCGTACCGGCGGCAGCGTCGATCACTGCGACGCCGCCCGAGGCGCCCGCGTCGGTTACGTAGATTAGATTGCCATCCGGACTGACGGCGATTCCTGCGGAACTGAATCCCACGTCGATCGCCGGGTCGAGCACGGTATTGCCGCTCGTTTCAATGACAAGTATTGAGTTCCCCGCCAGCACCGTCGCATAGACGCGCTGACCATCCGGCGAAATTGCGAGATGCGCGATTCCTTCTCCATTCGGGAGAGTGATCGTCGCGCTGACGGCATCCGATGCCGTATCAATCACCGAAATCGTGTCGCTCAATTGGCCCGCGACGTAAGCGAGCTTGCCATCCGGGGTAATCGCAATGGCGGTCGGTTCACACTCGACCGGAACGGGCCCCGCCTCGACGGTATTGCTCGCCGCATCGATTACAAACACGCCGTCGTTGGCGCCACACGTCGTGAACGCATCCAGGCTGGTCACATAGACTTTTCTTGAATCCGGCGTAATCGCCGCGGCAATGGGAGTTGATCCTGGCGGGAAGGGGATCGTTGCTGCAATCTGGTTGTTCGCCGTGTCGATGACCGAGACACTAGGCGCGAACGCATTCGTAACGTAGGCGAACGGCTCAGCCTGCACGCCCAAAGGAATGGCCAGCATTCCGCCGGCGAGCATCACTACAAGCTTGCTATGCATCGACGCCTTTCCTTGTGCTGTCGAGCGCTAGTTGAAAGTTTCTACGCCGATGAACCGGCCAGGTCAATCGGCCGAGGCCGTCAGCGCATGCGGCCCCTTCAGAATGCGCTCAGTTGAATCGTGAGGCCACGGGCACGCCCTGCAGCAATGCGCAGCAAGACCGGTCTTGCCCGTGATACGTCGATCGAGGTTTGGTCAGCTCCTCCAATGCAGCCAGCCGCGCTGACGCCGACGAGGTGTTGGCCTTCCTCGAGAAAGAGCCTGATTTGTTCGCTCGGGCGCAAATCGGCGACCAGGGTGCCGTCAACGTAGAGATGCGCCGTACATGCAATTGGCGTCAAGCTCTTGTCGCGGGTTACCACGACGAGCGCGTGTCCTTCCTCTGCATGGGTAAATTCGGGCGCTCGAATTCGATCCCCGGGGACCGGTTTCGCGGACGAACTCGGCACCGGCGTCGTGCTGCAGGCGACAACCCAAATCGCGACACCGAGGAGCCAACCGAGTCTCATGAAGCAAGACTATCGATAGCGGATGACGCGCCGCAATATGCAGATGTCCTACATTTGCCCCGGACGCCTGCGAGAGCCGGTTCAACGGGGATGGTTGGGCGGATTCTCTTGAGTTGCGAGCGGATGCTGGCCGGGAGGGCGATTCTGCGAATACTGTCGTTGGTGTCCGCGGTCACGCCGAAAGTCGTCGTGGCGCAGTGGGGATGGTACTGAGCGCAGCGGGGGATTCGCGGCTGCAGGCGGCTGACAGTCTCGACGGGCGCGCCAAGCGACAAGTTAGCAGCGGACTGAAAATCCGCGTGTCGGTGGTTCGATTCCGCCCCTGGCCACCATCTTGCCTCGAACCCCCGGAAACGACGGCTGTCGAATAGAGTGCCGCACGTAACCGTGTGGCTGACGTACTATTGGCCAAATGACTTGCCGGCAAGCAGTGCGAGCTTTTCTTGTAGTCCTCCTGACTTTGCAGGCCGCCGTGATTGCACCTGTCGCAATGGCACTGGCGCCCCATTCAGTCGCAATGTCCGCCCGAGATTGCGACATGGGAACAGATGCCGCGCACAACGACTGTCCTTGTTGTCTGCCCGTCGGTCTCACGGCAGGTAATTGTGCAGCTGCATGCGTCGGCGCTACTGCTCCGGCACCGGCAATCTTGCTGATGTCGCGGGCATCGATCGGTATCGCTCATTCCGTGTCTGCGTCGCCGCTGCTCCCTAGTCGGGTCTATTCACCCGTCAACCCGCCTCCAATCGGCTGAAATCCGTCGTTGATTCTGATCGGCCGGCACGACGCCGGGCGGTCGCGCGCTCGCGTTTCGCCGTTGGAGGAATTGCTCGTGAAACGATTGAATAAAGCGTTGGCAGCCGCTGCGCTGTTGTCGTCACTTATCGCCCCTGGAATCGCTGCCGCCAAGCCAATTGCTTTTGCCCACGGCACCACCGTGATGGGCGAATGCGGGGCGGGCACGATGGAAGAGCTGCAGGTGTTCTACGCGCCTCGGTATTTTTATTCCGTGGGTGGAGGGCACTTGGCCCTGAATAGCGACATCGATGGGCGATCGCGTGACATCACTTACGCAAGATTCAACTATCTCGTGAAACGCTGGAACCGCGAAGACTCCCAGGCGAATGTCTTCGCGTGGGGCGGCGCTGGCAAAGCGAACCTGTCCGAATTCGGCGGCGACAAATTCACATGGAACGCCGGGTTGCAGCTGGACTACGAGACTCGGCGCGTCTATGCCTCGCTCAAGAGCGACCTGTACGAGTCGTCCGCATTCTCGCACCGGATCGACACCTTGCAGCTAGGTATCGCGCCTTATGAGCACGAATACGAGGGTATTGCCACTTGGCTGCTAGTGCAAAGCAGACGCTATACGGGCGAGATTAGTGACGGCACGGAAATTGCGTTTCTACTTCGAATATTCAAGGGACCTGTCTGGATCGAGGCGGGCGCGACCACGGATGGCAAGTTGCAAGCCATGTTCATGGTCAATTTCTGAAACGAGGAAGCACCCATGTTGAAGTCAATTCTGCTAACCGTTTTACTGCTGATGGCGACGGCCGTCCAGGCGGAAACTATCGAAATGAAGGTTAATGGCCTCGTCTGCGCATTCTGCGCGAGAGGCATTGAGAAGACATTTCACAAGAATCCGGCAGTGGCCGATGTGGTCGTGAGCCTCGAAGACAGGTTAGTCGCCGTGCAAGTGAAGGAGGGAACCGATATCTCGGATCAAGAGCTGCGAGCAACGCTGACCGACGCGGGCTATGACATCAAGACGATCGAGCGCACGGAAACGCCAGTCGCTGCGATTCGTGAACGATTGAAGAGTTCGGTTAAGTGAGGACGGGCGGCAAGGAAAGCCTTGGCGCGGCCTTTGCCGCACTCGTGGCGAGTTCAACAACGCTGGTGTGCTGCGTCCTGCCGGCGGCAATGGTCTCGCTCGGGGCGGGCGCGGCCGTCGTCGGGCTGATTACGACTTTCCCGCAGTTGATTTGGCTCAGTGAACACAAAGCAGCAGTCTTTGGTGTCGCGACTGCCTTGCTCGTGGTCAGCGGACTGCTCCTCGCGTGGGCCCGTCGGCTGCCTTGCCCGATGGATTCGGATCTCGGGCGCAAATGCATGCGTTTGCGACAGATTAGTGCGAGGCTCTATGCCGTAAGCGTGGGTTTGCTCGTGGTGAGCAGTATTTTCGCATTTCTGTTGCCGCGGTTCTAAAGGCGCACGCTGGATACGTGTCGCAGCTCTTGACAGTACGAGTAATATCGTACGATCATATGAGGCATGAAGACCTCACGAATCATCGATGCGCTCGGAGCGCTTGCCCACGAATACCGTCTAGTGATCTACCGCTTGTTGGTAGAGCGAGGGCCTGAGGGCCTGGCTGCGGGTGCTATTGGGTCTCGCATCGGACTTGGGCCGTCATCGCTGACGTTTCATTTACAAGCCCTGCAACGTGCCGGGCTGATCACATCCGCACGCGCGAGCCGGCAACTCATCTATAGCGCTGATTTCGGCGTAATGAATGAATTGGTGGGATACCTGACGGAAAACTGCTGTGCATCGAGTTCGGAGGCCTGTATGGCTGATTGCAAACCTGCGCAATCTGCCAAGACGGGCCGGCGTCGGAAAGCTGCCTGACGCACCTTCATGGCCGCAGAAATGCTGACGATTCTGCGACGTCCAACTCGACTTGGCGTCTTGGCACTTCTCGAGGCCGCGCAGCTTCCGACCGCCGACCTGCGTGACGGGCATCTAGATCATTTTTTCTACCTGGGTCCGCCCGCGGCGCCGACTGGATTGGTCGGCTGCGAGATTCATGGCAGTGACGGGCTGCTTCGTTCGCTGGTGGTCACGCCCGTCAATCGCGGTGCCGGTACGGGTTCGGCGCTGGTCGAGCATGTTGAGGTCTACGCTCGCAAGCAGGGCGTTCGGGCGATGTACCTGCTGACGACCACCGCAGAAGAGTTTTTTGCACGACGGGGCTATTCCTCAGTCGACCGCAGCCAGGTTCCCGATTCGATTCGTTCAACGGCCGAGTATTCCGAGATTTGTCCGGCTAGCTCGGCAACTATGGTGAAACACTTATGAAACGCCTACATGTCCACGTCAGCGTCGCCGATCTTGCGGACTCAATTCGCTTCTATTCGACGCTGTTTGAGGCCGAACCCACCGTCCGCAAGGATGACTATGCCAAGTGGATGCTCGACGATCCGCGAGTAAATTTCGCCGTTTCGAAGCGGGGAGGCGCAAACGGCATCCGCCACCTCGGGATACAAGCCGAGGATGCTGCAGAACTCGAAGGTGTGTATGCGCGGCTGAAGCGCGCCGATGCGCCGATCCTGGAGGAGGGGGCGACTGCGTGCTGCTACGCTATGAGCCAAAAGAGCTGGATCGAGGACCCACAAGGCGTGAGATGGGAGACCTTTCTGACGACCGGCTCAAGCACAACGTATGGCACCGATCCGGCTCCAATTTCGTCTTGCTGTGGTCCGAAAGCGGCATAGGTGACTCATGATTGAAAAGCCGTTCAACGTCTTGTTCCTCTGCACCGGCAATTCCGCTCGCAGCATTCTTGCCGAGAGTCTGCTCAATCAGTGGGGTCGCGGTCGATTCGTCGGCTATAGCGCGGGGAGCCATCCGAAAGGTGCGGTCCATCCGATCGCGCTGGAATTGCTCAAGAACATGAAAGTGCCATCCGTGGGCTTGCGCAGCAAGAGTTGGGACGAGTTCGCGGCGCTCGGTGCGCCGGAAATGGATTTCGTATTTACCGTTTGTGACGACGCTGCCGGTGAGGTGTGCCCGGTATGGCCGGGTCAACCGATGACAGCGCATTGGGGCATCGCTGATCCAGCAGCCGTGCGCGGGACTGAAAAAGAGCAGTGGAACGCTTTCCGCACCGCATTCAGCGAACTGGACAGCCGAATCAAGATCTTCACGAGCCTGCCGATCCGGTCGCTGGACCGCATCAAATTGCAAGAGCACTTGCACGCGATTGGCAAGAGCACCCCCGCTGACCAAGTCGCATAAACCGATTTTCCGCCCGTTGATTGCGGAATGGCTCGGCGCGCTGCTGCTGGCGGCCGCGGTCATCGGCTCGGGAATCATGGCCGAGCGCCTGGCGGACGGTAATCTGGCCGTGGCGCTGATCGCAAATACGTTCGCGACAGTTGCGGCACTCGCGGCACTGATCGCGTTGCTGGGCCGACTCAGCGGTGCGCATTTCAATCCGGTGATCTCGCTGGTTGAGGCCGTGCGTGGAAGACTTCCGGGCTGGCATGCCGCCGGTTACCTCGCCGTGCAAGTCCTCGGATGCTGCATGGGCGCGATGTTGGCGAATGTCATGTTTGATCTGCCGCTGGTCGAAGCTTCGACGCACGCACGAACCGGTGGATCGCAGTGGTTATCGGAAAGTGTCGCAACGGCAGGCCTGGTGCTCGTCGCACTGGGCTCCCCATCGGTGCGAGAGGCCGCATGGCGTGTGCCAGCGTGGATCGGGGCGGCATACTGGTTTACCGCCTCAACGTCATTCGCCAATCCGGCGATTACGCTGGGACGGTCATTATCGGATACGTTTGCTGGGATTCGCCCGATCGATGCGCCGGCCTTTATTGGCGCGCAACTCGTCGGCGGCCTCGTCGGGCTACTGCTGGCTGGGGTGCTCTTCCGCGACCAAGAGGTAAGAACGACTGCGGGAGTTTTGCGTGACTGAGTCCTGCACGGTCCTGCATCGTGGGGCAATCGTTGCAACGGGCGCCCCGGCTAACCGGTTGATGCAGTTAATGTTGCGGAAATCAGTTTGTGACTGAAAATCCGCGTGTCGGTGGTTCGATTCCGCCCCTGGCTACCATCTCTCGCTGTGTAGATTCGCGTCACGCCGGTGACACGCAGACCCTAGTCTTCGCTAGGTGCCGTCACCCTCGTCGGACTTGAGGTCCGGCTCGGCGGAACTAGGTGGGGCGGCGACGACCGGCGGCGTCTCTACGTCCAAATCGAACGGCCGCTCGCGCGGCGGCACGAAGTCCTTGGGGAACCAGACAAAAGAGAGTCGCATGATCCGCGCGACATCCGGGATGTCGTCGATGCGCGTAAGGTAGATGCCGAAGCGGTTGCCACTCGGCAGCAGCGTGTTGTCCGAGAACGGGAACGAGTAGGGCGAGAGCGTGAACTCGATTGGCGGCGTGAGCGTCTGCGATTCCCCTTTTGGGCCGAGCAGCACCGAGTAGATGCCGACCGTCTGTGCGGCCCAATTCACGGCGCGCACGTTGAGCTGAAGCCTGTCCCGGCCGTCCGGCGAAACGATCTGCAACGGTACGCCCATTGCCATGCTCGAGCATTGCAGCGCAAGTGGGCCTGGCTCCGCAGTGGCGGAGCCTTCCGGCAATGCGCACGAGATTGATTTGTCGGCGGGTTCGGTGGCGTCCGAGTTCAGCGAGAGCTCAAGAAACGCCGGGTGCTTCTGGCTCGTTGAAGTCGCGGAAGACAGCAGCGGCGCGAGCTGTCTCGAGATCACCCGCCGGGACGTGCTGCGCAGGCGCTGTCGCGCGTCGTCTGTCTGTCCGGGCAGCGTGTCGACATAGCGCAGCAGAGGGCCCAGTTCGAAGTGCTCGTGAAAATTCAGGGCAAGAAGTTCGGCCAGCAGCGCGAGCCGTTGAGACCGAGGTAGGTCGGTTTGGTCGCCCTTCGCAGGATTCCCGGTCTCGCTTTGCAGCAGTGGGCCTACGAGCTCACGGAACATCGCTGAGCGCAGGTTCGTCTCGGATTCCTCGCGCTGGTTGCGCAGCGCCTGGGCGTTGTTTTCGGTCGCGATCTCGATTTCGCGTTCCTTGAGCGTGTTGGTCGCGTAGAGGCCGACCGCTGTGGCGGCGATGGTCAAGAGCGGGATCGCGAGGCTGTTGATGACGCTCGCGATGAACCTGGTGTTTTCACGCCAGTCTCGGTGCGCCTTGGGCTGCGCATTGGCCGGGTGCGGCGGCCTTGGGCCAGACACGTTGGCCCGCGGATCGTCGGTGGGACTCAAGCTTTGTCCGCTCGATCAGCCGCAGTCGAGGTTGAACGTAACGGGCTCGGACAGCACGAGCACGTCCTGCTCCTTGGCCTTCGGCGCTTCGCATCTGGCCTTGTACTTGCCGACCGGCAGCTGCAACTGGTACGCGCCAGGCTTGAGCTCGGCAACGACTTCGCCCTTGGCGTTGACAAGGCTCGCCTTGGCTGACGCCGGTTTAAGCGTACCAGTGACGATATCGGCGATGGCGGCTTGCGACGCAACGATCGCGATCGACGTGACGGCCACGATCGCGGCGCAGCGACGGAACGAGCGACTGGCGTGATTGGGATTGGTGTGCATGTGAAACTCTTCTCAAGCGGAACGTGGACATGACGTTACCCGTCGGTCCGGGGTCGTGGCAACAGGTATCCGGAAATCTGCTGCCTTCCGCACAAGCTGGGTGGCGCGAACTGAAAATCCGCGTGTCGGTGGTTCGATTCCGCCCCTGGCCACCAATTCCACCGCGTTGACCGGCAAGTGATTTCCGGCGTCACTTGCGGAGTAATCGGTGGCCGCCGGTGCGCCGAGTCGGCCAACCATCGGCCTTTCCAATATCGGGTCGGTCGCGCGGATTCATAACGCGGTCCCGGTCGACGCGGGAACCTGACGGACTGAAAACTGGGACCCTGCGTACACGGCTGGCATTAGGGTTGCCACCACGGTACCAGGCGATCAATCATCTCCATCTTCCTTCCCCTGAATACGGCGGCTCTGCCTGTGCGGTGTCTGTCAGAAGTACGCTTGAACGCTCCTCGCCGGAACGATCGGCATGTCGAAATTGGAGTACGTCAGTGAATAAGGTCCTGCTGGCTGCTTGTCTTTTCTCCGGCGTTGGAGTCGTGTGCGCGCAGGCGGGCTCATCATCGGACGCCCTGGTTGCTCGCATCAAGGCGATGGCGGAGATTCCGAGCACCTACAACGCGGTGTACTCGCCCGATGGCAAGCGCATTGCGTTCATCAGCAATCGCAGCGGAACTCCACAGGTCTGGCTGGTCGACGCCGCAGGAGAAGGTGCGAAACAGATCACGCAGACCACCGATCCGGTCGGTTCGCTTGCCTGGTCGCCGGTCGACGACACAATCGCCTATGACGTGGCCCGCGGTGGTGGTTACAACGCGCAGGTATTCCTTAGCAGACCGGACGGCACGGAGGTCAGGCGAATCACGAGCGGAGGCAAGGAGGACAACTTCATCGGCGCATTTGCGCCAGACGGACGTTTCTGGTTTCGATCCAACCTGCGCGATCCGCAGGCCACTGACTCCTGGATCTACGAACCGCGATCGGGTAAGGCGGCCATCGCCATCAAGTACGACGGCCTGGGCGGAATCAATGACATCGAACGTCCCGGCAATCGGGCGCTCATCTCCCGTGTTGTCACGCGCGGCAACACCAATCTCCTGTTGCACGACCTGGATTCCGGCAAGGAGATCTTGCTGACGCCGCACGAGGGACCCGCCATCGCGTTCGGGGAGCTAGCCCCGGACGGCAGCGCCGCCTACATCGTCAACAACCTCGGACGCGACCGTTTAGTCGTCTCCAGAATTCCCATCGATGCAGCCGGCAATCCCGGCACGATGACGTTGGTAGCCGAGCGGGATGACGCCGAGGCAGACGCCTTAGCGTTGTCCGATGACGGCCGCCACGCCGTGCTGAGCTGGAATGTCGGCGGACGCACGGAGTTGGAGCTGATTGCGCTTCCGAGCGGAACGCGCACGCCATTGCCGCAACCGCCCGGTGAGTTGGTCTCGATCAGCGATTTCTCGGCGCAGGGCGATCGAATTGCGCTGAACATCAGCGGCTCGGCGCAGCCTCCCGGTGCGTGGCAATACGAGTTCGCATCGAAACGCTACACACCGATAGCGCCCGTTGCTGTTACGGGCGTCGAACTCTCGACACTCGTGCGTCCGGTGTTGCGCAAGTACAAGGCGCAGGATGGACTCGAGCTATCGGGTTGGCTCTACCTGCCGAAGGACTTCAAACAGCCCGGTCCCGTCGTACTGAGTTTTCATGGCGGTCCGGAGGGCCAGGAGCGCCCCGCGTTCCGCGCCGACTATCAGGCTATCCTTGCGCAGGGGATCGCGGTGTTCGCGCCGAACATTCGAGGCTCGTCCGGTTTCGGCAAGTCCTTTCTTGCGCTAGATAATCACGAGAAGCGATTCGACGCCAATCGCGACATCTTCGCTTCGGCGAACTACATCGTCCAATCCGGTGTTGGCGCCAAAGGCCGTCTCGGCATCGTCGGCGGCTCATATGGCGGCTACGTGGTGATGGTGAGCGTCACCGAGTATCCGGACACATTCGCCGCGGGCGTAGATCAGTTCGGCATCGTCAACTTCGAAACGTTCTTTGCACAGTCCACACCGTGGATGGGCGCCGTATCCAGCGGCGAGTATGGCGATCCGAAAACTCAGGCAGATCTCCTGAGGCGGCTTTCACCAATACACAAGCTCGATCGCGTGACTGCAGCGATGCTGGTGATGCACGGCGCCAACGACACCAACGTGCCACTGGTCGAAGCGCAGCAAGTCGTCGACACATTGAAGAAGAACGGTCGTGACGTGGAGTTTCTCCTGTTCCCGGACGAAGGCCACGGTTGGCGCAAGATTCCGAACCGGGTCAAGTCGACGCTAACACTCTCGGAGTTTTTCCGTCGGCATCTGGTCGACGTGAATGCGTCGGAGTGATCACGGTTTGGCTGCGGCGCATTCTCGATGCGGAAGGGGACTGAAAATCCGCGTGTCGGTGGTTCGATCCCGCCCTTGGCCACCATCTCCTTCAGGTGTTTCACGGACGTTCTGTGTCAGGCAGACTGTCGCAGGATATCCATTAATCCAGAAGCCCATATATGAAAACCATTGGCTATGCTGCTCAATCCACTAATTCCCCGCTTGCGCCTTTTTCCTTCGAGCGGCGTGAACTGCGCCCGAACGACATCGCGATGGAGATTCTCTATTGCGGTGTTTGCCATAGCGACCTGCACATGTCCCACAACGACTGGGGATGGACCACGTACCCGATCGTTCCGGGCCACGAAATCGTGGGTCGCGTGATCGAGGTCGGCAGAGAGGCGAAGCGATTCAAAGTCGGCGACGCTGTCGCGGTCGGTTGCATGGTCGACAGTTGCCAGGTCTGCGATCAGTGCCGAAAGGGTGAAGAGCAACTCTGTCGGCAAGGCATGACTATGACTTACAGCTCGCCGGATCGCGTGACGGGCGAGATGACCCACGGCGGCTATTCCAGGCACCTCGTCGTCCGCGAGGAGTTCGTCCTGCACGTGCCCGATGCGCTCGATCTCTCCCGCGCGGCGCCCTTATTGTGCGCCGGGATCACGACCTATTCGCCGTTGCGGACCTGGAACGTCGGGCCGGGAAGCAGGGTGGGAGTTATCGGCCTTGGCGGCCTGGGTCACATGGCGGTCAAGCTCGCGTCGGGTCTGGGCGCCGCGGTCACGGTCTTGAGTCGCAGCACTGACAAGGAGGCCGACGCGCGGTCGCTCGGTGCCGATGCGCTCCTGGTGTCGGCGGACGCAGAGGCCATGGTCAAGGCGCAGTCGAGCTTCGATCTCATCATCGACACCGTGCCGGTGAAGCACGATCTCAATCCCTACCTACCACTGCTGGATATCGACGGCACGTTGGTCGTCGTCGGACAAGTCGGTCCGCTCGACGAACTGATCACGTTTCCTCTGCTTCTCGGGCGTCGACGCGTAGCGGGATCGCCGATCGGCGGAATTGCCGAGACCCAGGAGCTTCTCGACTTCTGTGCGCGCAAAAAAATCCTGCCCGAATGCGAGATGATCCGCATGGACGAGATCAATGACGCGTTCAAACGGATGGTGCGTTCCGACGTTCGTTACCGTTTCGTGATCGACATGTCCTCGCTCCCAAAGACCAGTTCCTGAGAGACGGGCCGGGCGCCCCGGCTAACTGATTGATGCAGTTGATGTTGCAGACATCAGTTGGTGACTGCAAATCCGCGTGTCGGTGGTTCGATTCCGCCCCCGGCCACCATCTCCCTCAAGCACCTGGTTGGATTTGGAATGATTGCAACTCAAGTGCCGCTAGCACTTGCCTGCTGCATGTCCGGGCGACGCATGCGGTACGTCGCAGAAGATTGTGTAAGACCATTGACTTATTGACGCTTATTGAAGCGTCGCGCACCCTCTTTGCCACTCACGATGTGGGCCTCTACGGGCACACCCGGATACAAATAACAGTTGGTAGGGAGTTCGCCAGGGAAGAGATGCTCAACGTCGATCGCCGTCGCTTTTGCGGTGTTGCAGTGGCAGCCGTTGCTGCGAGCCCGCTCGGTTTTTCCGGACTCTTACTTTCGGAGAGGAGCATGGCCATGAATGGCAAAACAAAAGCATCTATCGGCGACAGAGCCGCTGTACGACCGTTTCGTGTGGAAGTTCCGGAAGTGGAACTGGACGATTTGCGTCGGCGCATCAAGGCCACGCGCTGGCCGGAGAAGGAGACCGTCGCGGACACGTCGCAGGGCGTGCCGCTCGTGCCGCTCCAGGACCTCGCGCGCTACTGGGTGACGGACTACGACTGGCGCAAGTGCGAGGCGAAGCTCAACGCTCTGCCCCAGTTCACCACCGAGATCGACGGGCTCGACATCCACTTCATCCACGTGCGTTCGAAGCACAAGGGCGCGCTACCCGTCATCGTCTCGCACGGATGGCCCGGTTCGATCCTCGAGCAGATCAAGCTCGTCGGCCCGCTCACCGACCCCACGGCCTTCGGAGGCAGCGCGGAGGACGCCTTCGACGTCGTGATCCCGTCGATCCCCGGTTATGGGTTCTCGGGCAAGCCGACGGCGACCGGCTGGGATCATGCCCGTATGGCACGCGCTTGGATCGAGCTGATGAAGCGCCTGGGATACACGCGATACGTCGCGCAGGGCGGCGACGTGGGCGGACAGATCACGGATGCCATGGCGGTCGAGGCGCCCGCGGAGCTTGTTGCCATTCACACGAACTTCCTGTTTGCCCTCCCGCAGGACGTGGCCAACGCGATCCAGGCCGGCGCACCGCTGCCATCCGATGCTACCGACCTGGAGCGACGCGCATTGGCCAAGCTGCAGGGCTTCTTCACCAAGAACGCGGCCTACGCGATCGAGATGGCGACGCGTCCGCAGACGCTCTATGGAAACGCCGATTCTCCGGTCGCCCTCGCGGCCTGGCTGATCGACCACGGCGACGGCGACGACCAGCCGGCGGCGACGGTCCTCGCGGCGATGCGTACGCCGACCAAGGGACAGCCCGCGGAGCGGCTGACGCGGGACGACGTGCTCGACAACATCACCCTCTACTGGCTGACCAACACCGGGGTCTCCTCGGCCCGCAGCTACTGGGATAACAAGCCCCCGTACTTCGGCCCCAAGAAGTTTTCCATCCCGGCGGCGTTCACTGTCTTCCCCGGCGAGATCTACCAGCCCTCCCGGCGCTGGGCAGAGGGCGGCTACGCGAACCTCACCTACTTCAACGAGGTTGACAAGGGCGGGCACTTCGCGGCGTGGGAAGAGCCGCTGCTCTTCGCGTCGGAGATGCGCGCGGCATTCAGATCGCTGCGCACACAGAAGGCGGACAAGGCCGCCTAGACTACGCGAAGGTCGTCGAGTTCGAGAAGTTCGGCGCGGTATGTTGGCGCGAAAACCGTGAGCTTGCGTCAACATACCAGCGGCCAGCGGGACCGTGCTGCGGCAATCCTGGCGGCCTTCGTCGCTTTGCAGGCCTGCGCACCGCTGCCGCGACTCGCAGCTGTGCCGCCAATGCAAACCGCGCGCGCCATTGTTCCGGGCTTTTCGAACAGTCGGTACTGGCTCGACGAAGATTTTCCTGCGCTGCTTCAGGAAGCGCTTCGTGACGACAAGCGCGAACGCGAAGCGCTGACCCGACTTGGCATTTCCACGGATCCGATGCCGCCCGCCCACGTGCTTGCGATTTCGGGTGGTGGAGATGCCGGGGCATTTGCTTCCGGCCTGCTCTCGGGATGGAGCTCCCGCGGGGATCGACCGCAATTCAGGCTTGTGACCGGAATCAGCGCCGGTGCGCTGATCGCTCCGTTCGCTTACCTTGGACCCGCCTACGATGATGTCATTCGAACTGTGGCCACGTCCGTCGGTCCGGACGACGTCTTCGATCGCCGCAACGTGCTCGTCGGCCTCGCCAGCGACGGCATGGCCGACAGCGGGCCGCTGGCGGGCCTGGTTGCGAAGTACGTGACGTCGGAAACGCTCGCGGCGATCGCTGCGGAATATTCCAAAGGCCGTGCGCTGCAAATCGCAACGACCGACCTGGACTCGGGGCGCCCCGTAATCTGGAACATGGGTGCGATTGCGGCTAGCCCGGCGCCGGGAGCGCTGGAGCTTTTTCGCAAGATCATGGTCGCATCGGCTTCGATCCCCGGAGTGGTGTCACCAGTCCTGTTCGATGTCGAAGTTGACGGCGAGCGCTATCAGGAAATGCACGTGGATGGCGGTGTCATCGCCCAGACGTATGTCTACCCGCGCGACATTCTCAAGGAATGGGCACGTGTGACTGGCAAACCAATTCAGCGCGCAGTGCACGTCTACGTTGTACTTAACGGTCGAATGCAGCCGGAATGGAAGGACACAAAGCGCCGCACGGTCGAGATCGGAAATCGTGCAATCCGGACGCTCGTCCAATCCCAAGGTATCGGCGATGTCGATCGCATCTACACGATTGCCCTGGAAGACCGGGTGGATTTCAATCTGGCTTACATCGGTCCGGAATTCAGCTACCCGCATGCCGAGGTATTCGACAATGCGTTCATGAAGCGGCTGTATGACTACGCCTACGCACTCGGGGCAAGTGGTAAGGCTTGGCACAAGGCGCCACCAAACGAATCCGCGCGTAAGAGCAGAACCGGAGCGGGTGACCGGCGATGAAAACCGTCGCAACGTACTCCACTCGGCTCGAAGCCGATCTGGCGAAGCTTGAATTGGATCGCGCCGGCATACCAGCGGTCGTCATTGGTATCGGCGTCGGCATGGAAGGTGGAGCAGCAGGCGTGCAGTTGCTCGTGCCGAGTGAACGCCTCGATGAGGCGTTGAAACTGCTGGCTGGTGAGTGAAAATCCGCGTGTCGGTCTTGAGCGCGCGATCCGGATTCGAACTTGAGTGACTCAAGCCCGCCGTAGTCGGCCTCAAGAAGCGTAACCGCAACTCTGTGGAACCGGAGAAACCTCAGTCCAGGAGACTTGAGGTGGTTACGCTCCTTAAGGCCTTCGGCAATCGACCCGCTATGAACCAGCGACTTCCCGCCGATCAACGATCCGGCGGAGGGGGATCCTGGGTGGGTTCAGTCGGATTGTTAACGTCCGGCGGAGGCGCCGCGGTGCCCGGAGCCGCGTCCGTTGGCGGCAACATCGTTTCGTCGGCAGCCGGAACGCCTGTATCGCCAGTTGCCGGCGGCATTTCAGCCGGCGCGGCCGGGGCCGCAGGTTGATCCTGTTCGGTCACGGGATCCACTTGATCACTACCAGGATTGCATCCGGCAAGGAAAATTCCGCCGAACAGGAGCGCTGCCATTGCATGGATTGGGTTCATCTGGTGTTACCTCGCTACTTGCATACCTTGAATAGCGCCGTAGGCAGTGATGCGCTGTAGGACGTCGACGCGATGGCAAGTCGTCCATAAGAAAAACTTGGGAACTCACCGGTATTCCCAGTGTCCGCTAAATATAAGTGGCTCGCGGTCATTGTGGCTGGCGACGACGCGAACTTTCGTTTGCGCGGAGCCGCGCAACCCGGATGCGCAATCAATCGTAAACGCCGACTGAGGAGAACATCGATGAACTACGTGCAAGGATTCGTGACACCGGTGCCGACCGCCAACAAGGAAAAGTACCTCAAGCAGGCGTCGGACGCCGTGCCGCTGTTTAAGCAGTTCGGCATAAAGCGGATGGTCGAAGGCTGGGGCGACGATGTGCCCAAGGGCAAAGTGACCGATTTCCAGGGCGCGGTACAGGCCAAGGATGACGAGACCGTCGTCTTCTCCTGGATTGAGTATCCCGACAAGGCGACTTACGAGGCCGCCAACAAGAAGATGATGGACGACCCGCGCATGAAGGAGATGTTCTCGAACATGCCGTTCGACGGCAAGCGCATGATTTTTGGTGGCTTCGATTCGATCGTTGACGAAGCCGGCCGGGGCTCCTCGGGCTATGCCGACGGTTACGTGGTGCCTGTACCCAAGGGCAACAAACAGGCCTATCGGGAGATGGCCGCCAAGGCGGCAGACGTGTTCAAGGAATATGGCGCGACCCGCGTCGTCGAAGCCTGGGGTGACGACGTGCCCGACGGCAAGGTCACGGACTTCAAGCGCGCCGTGAAGGCCAAAGACGGCGAGAATGTGGTCTTCTCTTTCGTCGAATGGCCGGACAAGGCGACGCGTGACGCAGCCTGGCCGAAGATCATGGAAGACAAGCGCATGCAGCCCGATCGCGACAAGATGCCTTTCGACGGGCAGCGCATGTTCTGGGGCGGCTTCCGGCCTATCCTTGACGTATAGGGGCCTCGAGGGCAGCGAGTCGCTTTGCGGCTCGCTTCACCTTCGTCTTCGCACCGTGCGTCTCACGACTAGTTCGAACCTTTCGCCCCCGGCATCAGCTCCAATGCCGTCTGGATAAATCCCTCCACTTTCGGCAGCGCGTACCGGCGACCGGCGTAGACGAAGTAGTAGGTCCACAGCTGTTCCTTTTTCGGCCGCCATTGCGGCAGGACGCACACGAGCTTCCCCGCTTTTACCGCATCCTCGACCAGGAAGTCCGGCAACCATGCGATGCCCTCTCCCAGCACGATCAGCCCCGTGATTACTTCCAGATCATCGGAGTTAACACGTCCGTTTAGCTGAAGCTCGAAGTCCGACTTCCCGTTCGTGAGTATCACTGTCTTCAGAACGGGATGGGCCACGAACGCGGCATTGTCCAGCTCGCGCGGATGGGCCGGATTGCCTAACGCCTTGATGTACTTCGGCGACCCCCAGAGGTTCGAGCGTGTCTCTATGAAGCGTCGAGCAATGAGCGACGAGTCCTTCACTGATCCCGCCCACCGAATCGCAAGATCGATACCTTCTTCCACCACATCCACGATCCTGTTCGTAATGATGAGTTCGACCGACACGTCCGGATACTTCGTCGTGTAAGTCCGTACGACGCGCGGCAGAACAGCCCGTCCGAAATCCACGGGTGCGCTAACCCTGAGGACACCGAAGGGTTTCTCCTTCGCCGACTGGAGCGCGGCTTCGCCCAGCTCGACTTCACGAGTCGCAATCGCACAGTGATGGAAGTATTTCTCGCCCGCTTCGGTCATGCGCAGTTTTCGAGTCGTGCGCTGGATCAGGCGGACACCCAGGCGCTTTTCCAGTCCCGCGACCTTGGCGCTGACCGTTGTCTTGGGTATGCCGAGCCTTCTCGCAGCAGTCGAGAAACTGCCAGCCTCCACGACCTTCACGAAGACGGCGATTGCATCCACCGACCACATTGTCCGTACGCCTTGCACAGTGATTACACGTTCTGCCGGCTAGTGCACGGCCACAAAAACTCTTAGGTTGAAGGTGACGAACACCGATAGGAGTGCGAGCAATGAAGAGCAAGACGATACTGGCGATTGCGGCTGCAACGGTGGCACTCGCGGCTGTGGGTGGCACGGTCGTTTCCGCGCAGGATACGCCGGACAAATATGGCTTGAAAGTGCCTGGTGGACTCGCGTTCTCGGAGTTCAAAGGATACGAAGACTGGCAGGCTGTCGCCGTCAGTCACCCCGGAGAAAGCCAACAGCTCAACGTAATCGTCGCCAATCCTGCAATGATCGAAGCCTACCGGTCCGGTATCCCCGGCAATGGCAAGCCTTTCCCCGACGGCTCCAAGATGGCGAAGCTTGCGTACGGCTCCAGACAGCACCCGGACGCCCCATTTGCCGTGAAAGTGCCCGACAAGCTGTCCGGCATTGGTTTGATGGTAAAGGATAGCTCCCGATTCCCGGACACCGGCGGATGGGGATACGCCCAGTTTGACTATGAAACCGCATCCGACGCGTTCACGCCCAATACCTCTGTACAAAATAGCGATGCCAAGTGCGGGGCGGCGTGCCACACAATCGCGAAGTCAAAGGACTATGTCTTCACCGTTTACGCGAAGCGGTGATGCCATGCTGGCGACTACCACCAATCTCTTCCTCCCACAGGATCTCGAAGATCCAGACCGCACGAGCTGGCTCGCGGACGGCGATCTGAATGCGCTTCGCAGTGTCGCAGACTGGATCAAGACTTTCGTGGCCTCGGCTAACAAGGATCTTGGTCGAACCGGACCCGTGTGTCCCTTCGTACCTGAGGCCCTGGAACGCAAGACACTGTGGCTCGCGCCGGAGCACCTGAGCGGCGGGAGCGTGTCAGATGTTGCTGAGCTCATGAACCGCTACAGGAGAATACTCATGCAGGCTCAGCCCACGGAGGGCGATGGCGTGAACTACAAATCGCTCGTCGTCGTGCTCACCGACTTGTCGGCAGAACGCGCAAAAACCTACATGGACGACGTGCAAATACAGGATCTCAAGCGACTCTCCTATGTGGAAGACGGCGTGGTGATTGGAGACTTTCACGCCAGGAACGAGGGGACTGCGATTCGCAACCTGAATTTTCGACCGTTCAAGGCACCGGTGCCGTTCCTCCTGATGAGGCACACGGTCCTGAGCGACTGGATGTTCTTCCTGGACAACGAGGACTGGCTCAGCTCCTGGGCGCGTCGCTTTGGAGAGTCCGCGTTCCGGACCCTGGCTGAGCAACTACGCCGCACCAACTGGCGGCGGCTCGAATCCTGAGGCGGCTGGCGCGCGCGTATTTCTCCGGAACTCCGTCGAGTCCTACGCACCCTTGAGCTTCGACTCAGGCTGAGTACCGGCGGTACCGGCGGTCTGAATCACATAGACTCCGCCGAGAATTGCGCCCATCGCGATCAAATCCATCACGCGCAGCGGCTCCCCGACAAACAGCCCAATCATCAATGCCACCACCGGCGGCAGGTACGTCACTGTCGAAGCTTGCACGGCGCCCATCCGCTGGACGAGATAGTAGTAGAGGACATAGGCAATACCGGTGCCCAGTAGTCCTAGACCAAGGATGAGTCCGGTCAGGGCGACGGCGCTCTGCCCGATATTGCTCAAGCCTGAATACGGCGTCACCACAGCGAGAATACACAGTGCAATTCCGACCTGATAAGTGGATAAGGCCAAAGGCGAGATCTCCAGATCCGCCATGAAACGCCTGGCATAGACGAACGAACTTCCGAGGCTGAGGGAACCCAGGATCATGTGGACGACGCCCCACAATTCGAGGCTGCCAGCACCCGTGCTCCAGGGGCGTGCTATCAGTAGAACACCAAGGAATCCCAGGACCACTCCGACGATTTTTCTGCCGGTTACCGGCTCCTGTTTCAGGAACAGCGCCGTCAGGACGAACGTAGAAAGGGGAATTGCGCCGCTCAACATTCCGGCGACACTTGAAGGTAGCAGGGCGGTCCCTTTTGCGAACGCGTAATAGTAGAACGCAGTCGCCAGGATCGACATGACAACGAAATGGCGCCAATGACGGAGGTCCTTGACGCGCAACGCCCTGAGGTACAGTGCGAGCGCCAGGATCGGCAAGAATCCAAACAAGACCCGAAGGAGCACGATTTGTATCGGGCTGATCAGGACGGCCGCCCACTTCATGAAAATGAAATTGCTGCCCCAGATCAGGCCCAAGGCCGCGAATGCGAGACTGGTGGCCTTATTCATTACCTCGACGCTCCCTGCCACTCACGCCGTACCTGAGGTATGGGTAACACTTTTGCCGCGAAGGGATTGCCCGCGCGAACCGGAGCCGGACTACCTAGCCAGTAAATTCTCGAGTGCATCCGCCGCCGGCCGCCCGAACCGCCGAGTGACTCGCCTCACCAGGTCCAGGTCGATTGGCGAGTCCGAAGCCCGGACCGCTTCCTGTGCATCCGCAATGTCCTGCGGTCCGCCGGCGAAGCACTTCATTGCGATGAAGTCCTCGCGCCCGATGATCCGCAGGATCGTCCCGGAGAATGCGACAGCAAATGTTCGCTCGAACGCTTCCGGATCCAGCCCGCGAAGTCCTCCGAGAAGGTCTACGCGATTCCCGAACTTATCGCTGATCGCGAATAGTGCCGGAATGGGATCGTCGGCGTCGCCGCGATGGAGCTTTACGGTCAAGCCCGCTTTCCGAATCGTCCTTTCGAGACCAGCAAGCCTGGAAGGCGACACTGAGACCAGGGCGTCGGCGTCAGTTGTGGCACGAACCGTGCCATAGACCGAAGCGGCGACGGCGCCCACGACCCCATACTCGATGCCCAGCTTGTTGAGGACGGCGACGACATCAAGGAGCAGTAGCAGAGACTGACCGGGGCCAGTCGCGCTCACCTGGAACTCCGGGCCAGTCCGCGGCCATGGTCCATCCCTGCGCGATGCAGTTCAGTGACGAGCTCACTGTGCTTCAGGTGGGCCTCGAGGCGTTTCTCCGGGGACAAGGAACGCACGCTCTCACTCACCGCGTGGCGCGCTTCGTCGGCAAGGCGGGACTTGATGCGCGCGGGGTTCGATGTCGTGACGCCGGAGACATACACCCCGGCTTCCGCCGGGTCCTTTCCGGTTTGGAGAACGATCGAAAGTCCGGCGCGCACCGCGATCTTCAGCATCAGCTCGAGCGAAAGTGCCTCCACCTGCCCACGCATGATCTTGCTCATCGTGGGTTGCGGAATGGCCAGGCGCTTCGCCGTCACCGCCTGGGTGTGTCCGTCGCGTCCGACGTGACGCGCGATCTGCAGGGCGAGGTCACGGCGCAGGGCCTGTACTGCCGCCTGGTCCGGGGAGGTCATGACTGCCGGTCTCGAGGTTAGGATTAGATGTATTTAACTATAACATAAGCAGAATAACTATGAACAGGATCGCATTGCCAACGGGCCCCGGCTAGCCGGTTAATGCAGTTGAAGCTGCAGACACCAGTTTCTGACTGAAAATCCGCGTGTCAGTGATTCGATTCCGCCCCTGGTCACTATCTTCGACCGAATGCCTTCCCAAACGACCGACAATTTGCGGATCGGTAAATCAATTCGCAGCTAAACATTGCGAAGCTCGCCGAAGCGCGCGCCGAGATAGTCGAGAAGCGCCCGCACTGAGGGCAACAGTCCGCGCTTGGATGGGTACACAGCATGGATTGTCTGGCGTTTTGGGGCCCAGCTGGGCAGTAGATGTACCAGCCGCCCATTTTGGATTTCTTCAGACACCATCAACAGCGGTAGCTGCACGACACCAACACCCGCGATGGCGGAACTGCGCAGCGTAATCATGTCGTCACTGACTAGCCGTGGCCGATGATGGATGATTGCCTGCGCGCCGTCCGGCCCTTCCAACTTCCAGGTGTGCTCCTCACGCGGAGGTCCTAGATCGAGGCTGGGAAGGCTGTTCAGTTCTGCCGGCACGCGGACTGCTGCCGTCCCCTCGACAAGATCGGGACTCGCCACCAACGCTTGCTCGCTCGGAGCCAGGATTTTCAACATGAGATCACTGACTTCGATTGGCAGCGGGCGGACTCGAATAGCCACGTCAATGCCTTCGGCGATGAGGTCGACACGCCGGTTGGTCGCATCCAGGTGCACCACCACTCGCGGGTTATCAACCATAAATCCGGCGAGCATGACGGTGACTCGCGCATGCAGAAGAGCCACCGGACAGCTAAGGCGAACGATGCCGCTCGGCTCGGAGCGGGTCTCATCAACCGCCGCCTGAGCGGCATCGGCCTCGACCAGCATCGCCTTGCAGTGGGCGTAGTAGTTCTGGCCGATCTCGGTCACCGAGAAGTGTCGCGTCGACCTTTGGATCAGCCGTACTCCGAGGCGCTCCTCCAGTAGAGCGATTCGCCGGCTGAGCTTGGATTTGGGTTGACCCAACACCCGCCCAGCGGAAGCAAATCCGCGGTGATCGACCACCTGCACGAAGTAGTGGAGGTCATTGAGGTCGTGCATGACGACTCATTGTTCCACTAATGGAACGATGCGTCTACAAAATGCCATCTACTGATGTCAGCGTTCCATGTTTATCGTCGGCACATGGCAAATCTATTCAACCCTTCAATCGCGAGAAATCCGATGAAAAGAGTTCTCGGCGTCTATACCGCTCCTGGCCTGCACTGGGTCGGCGACGGCTTCCCGGTGCGATCGCTGTTCTCGTACGACAGCCATGGCCGGCAAGTGAGCCCATTCCTGCTTCTCGACCATGCCGGCCCAGCGTCATTTGCGCCGACCACCGAGCGGCGCGGTGTGGGCGAGCATCCGCACCGCGGCTTCGAGACGGTGACCATCGTCTATCAAGGCGAGGTGCAGCACCGCGACTCAACCGGTGCCGGCGGAATTGTCGGCCCCGGCGATGTGCAGTGGATGACAGCCGGCGCCGGAATTCTGCACGAAGAATTTCATTCGCAGGCTTTCGCCAAGTCCGGCGGCACGCTGGATATGGTGCAGCTGTGGGTCAACTTGCCGGCCAAGGACAAGATGACCACCCCGACGTACCAAGCCTTGCTGCGGCAGGACATCCCAGTGGTCGACCTGCCTGAAGGCGCGGGCAGCTTGCGCGTGATTGCCGGCGAGTACGGCGGACGCAGTGGGCCGGCTCACACCTTCAGTCCCATGGACGTGTGGGATCTGCGCCTACAGCAAGGTCGTAGCACGAGCCTGGCTTTCAATGCCGGGCGTACGGCGAGCCTTGTGATCTTGCGTGGAACGGTGCAGGTCAACGGCACCGAGACCGTGCGTGAAGCGCAGCTCGTCCTGCTGGACCGCGAGGCTGACGAGGTAGTGCTGGAAGCGAATAGCGATGCAGCATTGCTAGCGCTCAGCGGCGAACCGTTGGGCGAACCGATCGTCGGCTATGGCCCGTTCGTGATGAACAGCGAGGCGCAGATCGCCGAAGCCATCGAAGACTTCAATTCCGGCCGCTTCGGTCGGATCCCTTCACAGAGCCGATAACTGGGAGTAAACCCATGAGCGCACCCGCGAATTTCAACGGCGCCAAGCCGATCATCGATCCCGCTAACGTGGTGATGCTGCTGATCGACCACCAGAGTGGGTTGTTTCAGACCATCCGGGACATGCCATTCACCGAGGTGCGGACCAACGCGACCGTCCTGGCCAAGGTGGCGAACTTGGCGAACATTCCGGTAATTACCAGCGCGTCGGTTCCCGCAGGGGCCCAATGGCCCACTGATCTCGGAAGTCCACAAATACGCGCCACATGCGCGGTACGTCGCGCGCCGCGGCGAGATCAACGCGTGGGACAGCCCGGAGTTTGTGGCAGCGGTAAAGGCCACGGGCAAGAAGCAACTCATCATCGCAGGCACGATCACTAGCGTTTGCATGGCCTTCCCGTGCATTGCAGCCGCGCATGACGGCTACCAAGTGTTTGCAGTTATAGACGCCTCAGGCACCTATTCGAAGATGGCACAGGAAATCACGCTGGCGCGCGTGGTGCAGGCGGGCGTTGTGCCGATTGACACCGCAGCCGTCTGCTCGGAACTCCAGCTCACTTGGAACCGTGACGACGCCGGGCAGTGGGCCGAAATATACGCCGCGTTGTTTCCGCCTTATCAGCTGTTGATCGAGAGTTTCAACAAGGCGCAGGAAGTCGTCACGCAACGCAAGTAACGTTTTTTTGAAATGAAAGTCCGCTCGCGGTGAACGGCACACATCAAAAGGAGAGTGTGATGAGTACATTGGCATCGACAGCAGTTTCTATTGTCTTGGTCCACGGCGGATTCGTGGACGGCTCGGGCTGGGAGGGCGTCTACAAGATTCTGAAAAGCGACGGATATGACGTCAGCATTGTTCAGAATCCGACGACGTCGCTGGCTGACGACGTAGCCGCGACCAAGCGGATTCTCTCGACGCTTTCAGGACCGGCCATTCTTGTCGGCCATTCCTATGGCGGGGTTGTGATTACGGAGGCAGGCACCGATCCCAGGGTCGTCGGATTGGTGTATATCGCTGCTTTCGTCCCGGACAAGGGCGAGTCCGTTGCGACGCTCATTAAAGATCCAGTCCCCGGCGCGCCGGTCCCGCCGATCCTGCCGCCTCAGGATGGCTTTCTCACCCTTGACCAATCGAAGTTTGCAGCGTCGTTCGCGGCAGACCTTCCGGCTGACCAGGCCGAGTTCATGGCCAAGTCTCAGGTTCCTTGGGGCCTCAACGCGCTGAATGGCGCGGTCAGCGAGCCCGCGTGGAGAACCAAGCCCAGCTGGTCCCTGATCGCAACCGACGACAAGATGATCCCGCCGCCGGCACAGAAGGCGATGTCCAAGCGAGCGGGCTCGACAGTTGTCGAGGTGAAGGGTAGTCACGCGGTGTACGTGTCCCAGGCGGAAGCTGTGGCCGCGCTCATCGCAAAGGCAGCGCTCGAATCGACGTCAGCAGGCGCACGCGCGCAGGCGGTCAATCAGTGAAAGATCACGGACGGTAGTCGCGCGGAGTGCCAACAGGTAAGCCGCGCGGCACCGTCTCACGGACTGCGATTACCATTCGGCGCATAGGAACAGAAATGGAAAAGGTGAGCAGTCATGAGGTCTCGGTTGTTATGGGCGAGTCTGATCGCAATCGCTCTGAGCGGGCTGGCTGCTGGGTTGTATTACAGGGGTCCTACGTTGGATAAGAAATCCAATGACGAGCGACTGAGTCGGATGCGCGGCTCGCCGCAATGGTCGGATGGGCGTTTCGTAAACGCGCAGCCCATGTGGACGGACACGCGAAGCGGGCTCTTGCGCACGTTCGAATCTACACCAGGAGATGTTCCGGATGCTTCCGTTCCCGTCGATATGAACGGCAGCCAGACATTGCTTACCCCCGCGGCGTCGGGGCTGCGCGTAACTTGGTTTGGACACTCTTCGATGCTGATCGAGATCGACGGCGTGACGGTACTGACTGATCCACTATGGAGCGAGCGTGCGTCGCCGGTGAGTTGGGTCGGCCCCAAACGGTGGTATCCCTCTCCCGTTAGCTTGCGCGAGTTGCCGAAGGTCGACGCCGTGATGATTTCCCACGATCACTACGACCATCTGGATCGGTCAACGATCGCCGCCATGGCGGACTGGGCCACAACATTCATTGCGCCGCTTGGCGTGGGTGCGTATCTGGAACGCTGGGGCATCCCGGCTGCGCGTATCGTCGAACTGGATTGGTGGCAGTCCGCACGCATTGGGTCGCTCGAGATAATCGCCACGCCCGCACGTCATGCTTCGGGGCGATTTTCACTGCAAGGTAACGGCACGTTGTGGGCCGGATATGGGCTCGTCGGCACGCAGCATCGTGCGTGGTATTCCGGTGATACGGGATTTCACTCCTCGCTGGAGGAGATCGGCCGGCGCTTCGGACCTTTCGACGTCACGCTGATCGAGGCTGGCCAATATGATGCGGATTGGCCCGACTGGCATCTCGGCCCTGAGCAAGCGGTCGAGGCGCACCGATTAGTCCGCGGCAAATGGATGATTCCAGTGCATTGGGGGCTGCTCAAACTGGCCCATCACAGTTGGACCGAGCCGGTCGAGCGGGTGCTCGCGGCGGCAAAGTGTCATGACGTGAATGTGCTTGTGCCGCGTCCTGGAGAAAGTATTGAGATCGACGGCTCATCAATTCCCGACAGATGGTGGCCGGAAGTCCCGTGGCTCTCCGCACATGAGACACCCATCATTGCGACGCGAGACGGAGTCGTCTCGCATCGACTTGGAGCCTTGCCTTGCGATCCCTCTAGCAGTTAAGGAGGAACTGGAAATGAATGGCAAAGAAGTAGTCAATAGATTTCTGAAAGCATTTGCAAAGCAGGATGTTCAAGGAATGGCCGATGTCTTGGCGGAAGACATAGTTTTTGAGATGCCATTCGCCTTGCCGGGCTTACCTGACCGCGTTGAAGGAAAAAGAACAGTCGTTGGATTTCTGGAACAGTTTCTCGGAAAAGAACACGGGATGTTTACCGGCTGGGACATTCACAATATTCGGATTTATCCCGGCGGCGATCCGGATCTGTTATTCACTGAATTGGATGGGCAAGGTGTGGTGGCCCAAAGTGGATATCAGTACCGGCAAAAGTACATCACCATGTTTCGTGTCTCTGACGGCCGCATCAGCCACTGGCGCGAATACTTGAATCCCCTTCCATTGCAAGAGGCGATTGCTTCAATGCCGACCGGGCAAGTATCCACCCCGAACCGGTCTAAGTCGCCTTAGGCCAGCTCGGGGCGGAATGTGGGATGCCTGGAAAAATCAGCTATTTTTACAATGCTGCTGCAGCGGCCTTGATCAAGTCGGCGACTGCCTGGGGATTTGAAACGTAGACTGAATGACTCCCAGGTACTTCAACGACGGTAGACCCTGCACGCTTCGACATTCCGCGCTGCGCGTCTGGTGGAATCATGTGATCGTCAGTCGCCACGAGGTACCAACTCGGCTTCGACTTCCAGGCAGGTTCGGTGACCGCCCCTTCGAGCGCCGCAACGCCCCACGGCACTTGCGAATCGGCCATGAACTGAGCCTTGTCGGCCGGCAAGTCTCCGGCGAAAGATGCGGCGAACTTGCTTTTATCCAACGCAAGAAAGCCATCTTGCGGCGGCAGGATCGGCGGCACCGGCGCGCCGGGGACCGGGTCCTTGATGAGCGCATTGACCGACTCACCCTTGTCCGGGGCGAAAGCGGCGATGTAGACGAGCTTCGCGACCTTCGGGTCGGTGCCTGCTTCACTGATCACGACACCACCGTAGGAGTGTCCGACCAAGACGACAGGCCCCGACTGCGCCGCGATGACGCGCTTAGTCGCAGCTACGTCGTCCGCGAGTGAGGTCGTTGGATTCTGGACGATGGCGACCTCGTGTCCGTCCTTTTTTAGGATTTGGTATACCCCTTCCCAGCCTGAACCGTCGACAAACCCTCCATGCACAAGTACGACAGACGCTGCTGCCGCCGCAAAAGCAATCATGGCGTTTCCCCTAGTTGATTCTTGATAGCGTCGAATGGGCATTATTCCGGCCACCGCCGAATACCCATCGCGCAAGTAGCATGCGCTTGCGGCCGTTAGAGTGTAAAGATGCATGCAGCAACCAAAAAACAACCGCCCCGTACCAACCTGAGATAACTCAGGCCAACCCGGGGCGGTCGTGATTTCAGCCAGATCAGCTTCTTAGGTTGTCTCGGGTTGGCCCAGGTTGCCCTCGACAAGTCCTGAAAATCCGCGTGTTGGTGGTTCGATTCTGTCCCTGACCAACCGCCTCAAGAGGTCACCCGTGTCGGCTCGGGCGTGGTGCGATCGATGCGCGAGTACCAGGGCATGGCGAGGAAGAAGGCGAAGTAGAGGAGCGTGCCGATGACGGACAGGGTCTGGAACGGCTGCACCGCGGGTTTCAGGCCGCAGTAGCCGAGCAGGATGAAGTCGGCGGCGAACACCATCAGCGCGGTCTTGTAGATCGGGCCGCGGTAGCGGATCGACTTGACCGGCGAGCGGTCGAGCCAGGGCACGAAGAACAGCAGCAGGATGGCGGCGAACAGGACCAGCACGCCCCACACCTGGGTGCCGGCGAAGGCCGGCACGGCGCGCAGGATCGCGTAATAAGGTGTGAAGTACCAGACCGGGGCGATGTGCTCGGGAGTCAGGAGCGGGTTGGCCGGCTCGAAGTTCGGCGCCTCCAGGAACAGGCCGCCCATCTCGGGGGCGAAGAAGACGACCGCTGCAAACAGCACCAGGAACACGCTCAGGCCAAACAGGTCCTTGACCGTGTAGTAGGGATGAAACGGGATGCCGTCCACCGGATGGCCGTCCGGCCCCTTGGTCTGCTTGATCTCGATGCCGTCCGGGTTGTTGGAGCCGACCTCGTGCAGCGCCAGGATGTGGGCGACCACCAGGAAGATCAGCACCAGCGGCAGCGCCACCACGTGCAGCGCGAAGAAGCGGTTGAGGGTGATGTCGGAGATGAAATAGTCGCCGCGGATCCACTCGATCAGCCAGTCGCCGATCAGCGGGAAGGTGCCGAACAGCGACACGATCACCTGCGCGCCCCAGTAGGACATGTTGCCCCAGGGCAGCAGGTAGCCGAAGAAGGCCTCCGCCATCAGCGCCAGATAGATCAGCACGCCGAAGATCCACAACAGCTCGCGCGGCTTGCGGTGCGAGCCGTAGAGCAGCGCCCGGAACATGTGTAAATAGATGACGATGAAGAAGGCGGAAGCGCCGGTCGAGTGCAGGTAGCGGATCAGCCAGCCCCACTCGACGTCGCGCATGATGTACTCGACCGAGCCGAACGCCTCGGTGGCGGAGGGCTTGTAGCTCATGGTCAGGAAGATGCCGGTAATGAGCTGCAGCGCGAACACGGTCAGCGCCAGCCCGCCGAAGTAATACCAGAAGTTGAAGTTCTTCGGCGCGTAATACTCCGACACGTGCTCTTTCCAGAGCTGGGTCATCGGAAAACGCTCGTCGATCCACGCGCCCAGTGCCGCCAGCCTGCCGGTTCCGGCCGGAGCTGCCTGATCCGCCATCTTGAAATCCTTTATCGCATGATCAGTAAATCGAGTGTGCACTTACTCCTGGAATGGAGAATTCAGCAGATAGTCCGCGATCGACTTTCTCTTGTAGCCAGGCACGAAGCGCTCGCCGAAATCGGCGGCGAAGTTATCGTAGGTCGTGGCGGGCCGTGTCTCGACGATGCCGCAGACCGCGCGCGTGAATCGTTGCTTCATTTGCAATCGAGGGAACGCGTCGACGATCGTCGCCACCTGGTCTTTGCTTACCATCTCGTAGCCGAACCCGCCCCAGTCGAGTCCGATGCCCGCGGTACAAATGGCGACCTCCGCTTCCTTATAGAGGGCAATCGAAACTGTCGAGTTGAGCGCGACCCCGTCCCAGATCAACTGGGCCCGGCGATCGTCGATGCCCTCATTGCGCGCGAAGGCGCGCGCGGCATTCGCCCCCTCAACCTCGAATCGCAGCGGACCATCGAAGGCTTTCGCCAGACCGAGATCGTGCAGCACGGTAGCGACCGCAAGAACTTCGGCGTCAAGCTGAATTTTCCTGAGATCGGCGATGATGACCGCAAAAAGCCAGGACCGCATGACGTGATTGAAAAGATACGGCTCAGAGTGCTCGCGTGCGTATTCGATGGCTCGGGTAATCAACGGCGTATCGGGAACTGCAACACCCGCCAGCAAACGCAGGGGAAGCGCCGGATTCGGCATCGAAGCAGTGGGCATCGCCGCAGCTCTTCCGGAAGTCTGTAGGGGCTGGGTGTTCATGATGCTTTCCTGTATGGAGTAGGTGCCGCGTTTTGGCCGTCGGGAGCGAGTCCTGACCGCCCTTGGGCGAGGTCGTCTTCCTCGGCGATGATCGCCGCGCGAACGCCGGCATCCTGGTACAAGCGTTCAGCGAATCGAATCAGGTTTGTAAATCCGTACAGACCGATTTCAAGGCGGATTGCCCAGCGCAGCATGACGTACAGGTAGGGGTCGGCAATTGACCGCTCCCCTGTGAGCCAATCCCGGCCTTCGAGCCGGGCATCTAGGCGTGCCAGGTATGCGCGCACGCGAATCCTTGCGGCGTCCACGATCGCTCCAGCGGCAGACTCGTCCGGCAGGAAACGAGCCGGCGTGAAGATAGGCTTGAATGCCGGGTGCACTTCGGAGTTGAGGAATCCAAGCCAGCGCGTGACCTCGGCGCGTCCGCGCGGCGTGCCGTCGCCGATCAGTCGAGCTCCCGGATAGAGGTCCGCGAGATAACCGAGGATGGCGGCGTTTTCAGTGAGGAGGAAATTGCCGTCAACCAGCAGCGGAACCGTTCCGCCCTCGTTGAGGGCCAGGTATTCCGGTTTCTTGATGCTCGCGTGGCTCATCCTGACGACCTCGTACGATGCACCGATCCACTCAAGAACGATGTGATCGGCAAGCGAGCAGGCTCCGGGAGTGTAGTAGAGCTTCATGGCACGTGACTTCTTACGCAGCCGGTGCCGGAACTCGTGATGGCGCAGCCTTCCGGGGCGGCTTCTGCGACTTGGAGTCGCTGAGCCAGTCTTCGAAACGCGTCGCGCCGATGCGGGCGTCTTCGGCCGGAATGAGTGTCTGATCGTTCAACTTGGCGCCGAAATAGCTTGCCTCGCCGTCCGCGATCACTTCGCGTGAATCCTGGCTCGCGATCAAGGCCTGCCGAACGAGTTTGTCGAGACGCAGCCGTTCCGGGCCGGCGACTTCGATCGTTCCGTTTGCAGGCGCTCCGACCGCAATGTCGGCCAGCGCAGCAGCGACATCATCCGACACGATGGGCTGCACGAGCGCGGGCGAAACGCGAACCGTCTGCCCGTTGACGCTCTCTTGGCCGATGCGGCCCATGAACTCGAAGAATTGTGTCGAGCGCAGGATCGTATAGGGAACCGGGGACGCCTTGATCAGGTTCTCCTGGGCCATTTTTCCGCGGAAGTAGCCGCTGTCCTGGAGACGGTCCGTTCCTACGACCGACAACGCGACATGATGAGAGACACTCGCGGCCGCTTCGGCGGCCAGGAGATTGCGGCCCGATGTCTCGAAGAACTTCAGGACTGCCGCATCCTCGAACGAAGGCGAATTCGCAACGTCGACAACGACCTTGGCGCCCGCAAGCGCTTCTGCCAGTCCCTCGCCCGTGATGGTATTGACACCCGAGTCCGGAGACGCCGCAAGCACTTCATGGCCACGCTGACGAAGGATGTTGACGAGCTTGGATCCGATGAGTCCGGTGCCGCCAATAACTACGATCTTCATGTCTTTCTCCTGGTTTTGCGGGTTTTGGGCCACGCCGTCCGGACGATTCAAAGTGCGCGCCTCGTCACGACGGGCGGGCGGCAAAAAAGCTATCTGGCAGGCAGGACCGCAGGCACCCCTGTGTTCTTGAGCAGGAATACCAGGAACTTTGCCGGCCGGGTATCGCTCGCGTTTCGCCCAACGGTATGGATGTCGCCAGGTCCCTCATAGAAGGTTTGCCCGGCCGTCAACGTGGTCTCCTGGCCGCCCTTCACCTGCATGACGATGGAGCCTTCGAGTACGTAGACAAATGCGTGGGCATCGTGGCGATGGATCGGATCGGCGCCGCCGGGCGGGTACTCCACGGCAAGTATCAGGACTTCCTTGCCGGAAATGTCGCCGAGTTCCTTCGAAACGAGCGAAGCCACCACGGCGTCGTCCGCACCACTTGCGAACGAACAGAACGCAAGGCCCAGTATTACGACGATATTTCGTAGATGAGACATGTCTAGTGCCAACGAGTCGGGGGTGATGTTTGTCGGTGCGGCGACAGAAGGATCGAGGCAGAGCTTCATGATTCAATGCTCTGCGACATCTGCGGACGTTTCTTGACTAGCTTGGAGGCGACTTGGACGGGATTTGCCGGTCGGCCGGAACGTGAAGCCTGTTCGGCCCGGAATCTGCATGCGAGCCGGCAGGCGCATTTGACCCAACCGCTTGATCCAGCTCATTCAGAAGCAGCCTGGCGGCTTTGAGATCGCCCGTCTCAAACCCCTCGGTGAATTGACCATAGATGGAGTGCAGCAGTTGATGAGCTTCTTCGTGGCGCCCCTGCCTCGCTCGAAACTTTGCCAGCGTCATGCTCGTGCGCAGTTCCCAGGCCATTGCCGATTGGCGGCGGGCCGAGGCGAGCGACCGCTTGATAACGGCCTCCGCGAGCATCTCGTCGGTCGATGGCATTGAGAGAAGTATGTCAGCTTGAATACGCAGCAATTCCGGAAATTGCGAAGTCTCGGTGCCCGCTTCGGTCTCCGCGATCGCGTTACCAATCACGGCAAGCGCCTCGTTCAGTTGCCCAGCGGCCGCGAGTCCCTCCGCAAGCGCGCAGCTTGCGCGGGCCAGCTGAATGGTCTGTCGATCGGCTCTCATCATGGGGAGCGCGGACCGCAGCAACGAGAGGCCGCGCTCGACTTCTCCCTGGCGGATTGCAAGTTCCCCCTGCAGGGCAAACGCCGTTGCGTGCAATGGCGGCAAGGCGTGCCAGCTCGGGTGCGTCATCAGCTTCTCGAGCGCATCCTGGGCGGCCCCCAATTCACCGCACCACAGGAACAAGGGCGCGGTGTAAAGACATGAGAAGCATTCATTCACTGGCTTGCTCGACGCCTCGGCCTCGCAGATCGCCTCCCGCGCAGCCTCCAATGCGCGATCCGGAAAGCCTTTTAGCCACAGCACGCGGTGGAACACGATGAGTGCCCGAAGCCTATAGTCGAGTCCGAACAGCTGTGCACTTGAGATGACCCGATCGCGCGAACCCTCTCTGCAGGTGCCGCCGGGCGGCAGACTGATTGCCCATGAAATGGTGCGAGCAACCCAGCAGCCAATCCGCAATAACGCCGTAAGACGCATCCATCGCGGTTCGCGCCGCGTTCTCCAACTCCTCGGCGACCGCGAGGGAGCCCCGAATGTCTGCGGCGCGGAGAAGGAACATGTGGAGACCTGCCAGCAGTCGCAAGCGAGTTGAAGTATCACTGCGGCTGTCCGCGATCTCCAACGCCCGCATGATCGCCGCGCGCACGTCGTCGCCATTGCCCCGTGTCCATGTTGATGAAACCGCCACTGCCTCCTGCAGCACCATCTCCTGCCTGCTTCCGCGCGTTGTATCGTCGAGCAGCAGCAACGCCGCCGCGCTCCATTTGTGACATTCGCTGAGTAGCGACAGCTCCAGAAAAATCGGAACCGAGCCGACTGTCAGATCGATTGCGAGGATCGGGTCGCCATCGCTGAACGACCACTCGAGCGCTGCGCGCACGTTACCCAAGTGCTCCCCGAGCGAGCGAGGGGAGTTGCGGGTCTCGATGAGGCCCAGAAAGGACGCGAAATACCTTGCGTGACGCAGAGCAATTGCCTGTTTCTCGCCGCTCTCCTCCAACTTCTCCAAGGCATAGACGCGGGTCGTCTCCAGAAGCCGAAAACGCGTTGTACCGTTCGCGGCCACGGCCGATACAAGAGACTTCGCGACAAGGCTATCCACGGCGTCGGCGACTTGCGACTCATCCGGCCCGCCTTCGCAGGCCGTGGCTTGCGCCGCCTCGAGAGTGAATACGCCGACGAAGACTGAGAGGCGTCGGAGCACGAGCCGTTCGGACTCAGTCAGAAAGTTATAGCTCCAGTCGAGCAGAGCGCGAAGCGTCTGATGCCGGGGAAGCGCGGTGCGCCGGCCTTGCCAGTGCAAGCCGAGGCCCTTTTCCAGCAAGCGCGCCGTTCCTTCGAAGCCGTGAGTACCGACATGGCCGGCGGCAATCTCGATCGCAAGCGCAATCCCATCCAGCCTGCCGCAAATGCCTGCGACGATCGGCGCGTGCGCGTCGCTCAGTTCGAAGCGGCTTCCACTAGCAGTGGCGCGCTCCACGAAAAGTCTCACCGCCGGGAACTTCTGCACCACTGCGGCTGCCATGCTTGAGTCCGGCGGCGCGCTCTCCAAGGGCGGCAGCCAGTAAGCGTGCTCGCCTTCAACTCTTAGAGCCTCGCGGCTGGTTGCAAGAATGTGAACCCCGGGGGCCTCGCTGAAGATCGATTCAGCCAGCGGAGCCGCTACATCGATCGCGTGCTCGCAGTTGTCGAGGACCAGGAGCATCCGCGTCGTCCGCAGAAATGCCATCAGCGTCGGCAGTGCGTCGTCGGTATGGACCGAGAGTCCCAGCGTGGATGCCACTGTGGCGGAAACAAGCCTTGGATCTGAGGTGGCGCCGATGTCGACGAAGCACACCGCGCCGGAGAAGGCTTCAAACATAGCGTGAGCGACGGATACGGCTACGGTGGTCTTGCCCATCCCGCCAGCACCGACAATGGTCACGAAGCGCTCGGCAACGAGATCCGCACAGATGATGCGAACCGCGTCGTCCCGTCCGACCATTCGCGCGAGGAGCGGCGGTAAAGTGCGGCCCTGACTGTCGGCGCTGAACGGAGACGATGGCGCGGGTTCTATCGGCCGCAGTGAGCTTCCGCGCCTGACCGGTGCCACGAAGCAATAGCCCTGACCGGAGACATTGGCGATGTACCGGGTGGCCCCCTCGCCGTCGCGGAGCGCTTTGCGCAAAGCGGTCATGTGGACTCGAAGGTTGCCCGGACTGACCACAAGACCGCGCCACACGCGCGTGATCAGCTCCCGGTGACTGACGATCTCGCCTGCGCGCTCCACGAGCGCGATCAGGATATCGAGCGCACGATCGCCCAGCGAGACCGGCATGCCGTCTCTTTCAATGGCGCGTGCTCCCGGCGAGAGCCGGAAGGGTCCAAATGAGACGATCTCGCTCTGTGGGCTATCCATGCTGACGACCCGGAAGGAGGAGCAGCATCCAGGTTTCTGAACGTCCAATCGCTGGCGGCAGGCGGGAGCGATGCCCCCACCTGTGCGTCAGCCAAAGGCTACTCCGACTTGCGCCTTGGGCAAAGTGAATCTTCCGTTTCATCCGGCGGGCATCGCCCAGCCACCCCTCGCGCTGCTTAACGCGCCTTAACACCGATGAACTTGTGGCGGGAACGGCCGGGCGGGAGAGTCAACCTGGTCCTGAAAAGGCGACCCTGAAATCAAGCACCGACGCAAAGGAGACATCATGAACGAGCCCTCGTCTTCGATCGGCGAGACCCGCCGCGAGTCGCTCCCGGAACGCGCCATGGCAACGGCGGCGGCCGGTCTGGCTGTTGCCGAATCCGGAGCGGCGCTTCGTGAGGACCCGCTGCCTGAAATGCAGTCGAGAGGAACCGGGACCGTGAATACGATTACCAGCAAAGACGGGACCCAGATTTACTATAAGGACTGGGGCAGGGGTCCGGTCGTTACCTTCTCCCATGGGTGGCCGCTGAATGCGGACATGTGGGACGGCCAGATGCTCTTTCTGGCGCAGAAGGGTTTCCGCGTCGTCGCACTCGATCGCCGCGGTCACGGCCGTTCGAGCCAGGCATCCTCCGGCAACGACATGAATGGCTACGCCGACGATCTCGCCGCCGTGATCGATACGCTCGACTTGCGCAAGGCCACGGTCGTCGGTCACTCCACCGGGGGAGGCGAGGTCGCACGCTATATCGGACGTCATGGAACGAAGCGCGTTTCCAAGGCCGTACTGATCGCGGCTGTCCCGCCCATCATGCTGAAGACGGCGGGGAATCCTGAGGGCCTTCCAATGGAAGTTTTCGACGGCATCCGCGCCGGACTCGTCAACGATCGCTCGCAGTTCTACAAGGACCTCGCCATCCAGTTCTATGGTGCCAATCGGTCCGGAGCGAAAGTCTCGCAAGGGACGCTGGATCAGTTCTGGCTCTGGAGCATGCAGGCCGGTCTCAAGAACGCGTACGAGAGCGTCAAGGCGTTTTCTGAAACTGATTTTACCGAGGATCTGAAGAGGATTGATGTCCCCACTCTGCTATTGCACGGCGAGGACGACCAGATCGTGCCGGTGCACGATTCCTCGAGAAAATCCGCGAAGCTCATCAAGGGCGCGAAGGATGTCTACATCCCGGGCGCGCCGCATGGCCTGACGGCTACGCACCAGGATCAGGTGAATGCGGAATTGCTGAAATTCCTCCAAAGCTGACCCACTCACCGGCAACCGGCGGTCTCGAGGTTCTACGAAGGCCGCCGGTTCTTCTGGAGTAGCGATATGTATCAGGACACTGCAAGTTCGTCAGCCGGCAGCGACCTCCAGTTTTCCGTGCAGCAACTGCGGTCGGTGATGGCCGAGTTGTTCGCCGCGCTGACCAGCGCGCTCGGCGACGAGCGCGGCCCGGCAAGAGACAGTTTGCGGCGCGCAGCCGCAATTCTGCAATCCGCGGAGGAGCCGCGAGTACCCGCGGGTACGCAGGTGCGCGGAGGCCTGGCTCCCTGGCAGGTCCGGAAAGTGACGTCGCACATCGAGACGAATCTGGACAGTCCGATCAAGAGCGAGGAGCTCGCCGCGATCGTGCATTTGAATCCGTGCCACTTCAGTCGCGCCTTTCGCAACAGTTTCGGGAAATCTCCGCTCGAGTACATCATTCGACAGCGCATGGAGCGTGCTCAGGGACTCATGTTGTCAACCGACGCGCCTCTCAGCCGGATTGCGCTCGACTGCGGCCTCGCAGACCAAGCTCACCTCAGCAGAATGTTCCGCAGGATCGTCGGAGAGAGCCCGCGAGTCTGGCGCCGGGCCCGAATGAGCCCGCAGCCATAAACACGCCGATCCGCATCCTTCTGCAAACGACAATCGAACCAACCGAGAACGATTGGCACATCGGCCGATTCTCCCTGTTGCGGAATTACCTCGCTTTGCTGACGGCAAAGGACGGGAGCCGCCTCTTCCAAGTCACGGCCAGAGATCGAGGTCCCCTGGGCACTCCCGACCCGGTTCTTTCCACGCTCGACAGTTCAGGCTACGACGAGCTGTGGCTGTTCGCAGTGGACGAGGGGGAGGGACTCCATTGACGCCGATCGCGCGGGAATAGAGCGATTCCGCGCCCGTGGCGGGGGCCTCATGCTCACCCGCGATCACATGGACCTTGGATGTTCGATCTGTAAGCTCGACGCGGTAGGCGCCGCTCACATCTTTCACTCGCACAACATCGATCCGGATCGTCCGGTTCCGCCACCCGATGACCGAGGCACGCCGACGAACCTGTGGCCCAACTTTCACTCAGGCGCGAACGGAGATGCTCAACGAATCCATGTCGAGCTCCCGGTGCATCCCGTGATGCGCGATCCTGATTCCGAGAGCGGCACGGTGACGTACCTGCCGGCGCACCCGCATGAAGGCGCGGTCGTAGCACCAGTTTCGGAACCTTTTGCGCGAGTGATTGCCACGGGCCGGAGCCTTGCGACCGGCAACCGATTCAATATCGCCGTGGCGTTTGAGGGTTCCAATGCCGGCGGTCCGGCGATCGCGGAGTCCACGTTCCATCATTTCGTCGACTACAACTGGGATACGACGCGGGGGTGTCCTGATTTCGTGACTGAAACCGCAGGTGATGGGCTGGCAAGGAATTCTCGCGCAATGGCATCAGTTCATCGCTACGTTCACAACGTGGCATTGTGGCTCGCAGGGCAGTGATGCAGAACGCGGCGCTCGAGTTCCTCAAGCGGTTCGCGTGATCGATCTGATCGTGAGCTAAGAGACCGGATGCATAGCTGATCGAGTTCGACACCGATGATGCAGTCTGTCGCCGGCCCCAGCCTCTTGACGAGCGTCCCGACGATCGATGAGGTTCTGCACGATCACGAGTCGGAGTTGGGGCACGACTTCATCGCCTATCGGAACCACGCGTACCGCGTTGTGAACCTGTGCGCCACCATTGTGAAAGACCGGGTAGACCTCGAGAAGATCGCGGTCGCCGCGGTCTTCCACGACCTCGGGATCTGGACCAACAAGACGTTCGACTACATTGCGCCGTCCGTCGCGCTCGCACGCGAGTACCTAGCCGCCAAGGGTCGGGCGACCTGGATCGCTGAGATCGAGAGAATGATCGCAGACCACCACAAGATCACGACCTCCCACGCCAATCACGACTCGCTCGTCGAGCCATTCCGACGAGCCGATTGGATCGACGTGACGCGCGGACTGAGAACATTCGGGCTGCCACGCCCATTGATCCGGCCGGTGCTCGCCAGTTGGCCGAGCGCCGGGTTTCATTGGCGCCTGGTGCAGTTGACTCTCGAAAGACTCCGCACGCATCCGCTGACGCCGTTGCCGATGGTCAAACTGTAATCGCCGCAAGCTCTGAGATGCCGGGCCGCGGGCACGCGCTGACGATCGACGCCGGCTAACCGGTTGATGCGGTTGGTGTTGCGGATACCATCTCCTTCAGCTCGGTGACATTCTCGCAAAGTTCATGCGAAACTCGACCACGCATCGATCTGCCGATCGAGACTCCTGGAGTTGCATACGTGTCCACGAAATCGCTGGCTACGGCCCGATTGAGAGCGCAGGCCGCAAAGCGACGACTCAAGAAAGCCAAAGCTCGACTGAAGGTCGCGCGCAAAGCGGTCAAAGTGGCCAAACGCGCATTCAAGCGGGCCCGCAAGCGGGCAAATTTGGCACAGCGCGCGTCGAAACGCGCCGCACGCCGCGTTAAATCGAGAACCGCGCCTGCCACGCCGCAGAGCGGCGCCACCCAGTCGAAACAGCCCAAGCGGCGGGGGAAAGCGCGATCCGCGTCTGTACGGCAGGAGGCCACTAAACGCCCTGTCTCCTCGAATGGTGCAAGAAGAGCCGCAACACGCAAAGCGAAACTCGGATCCATCTCCAACCGCCGTGCGACAGCTGAAGTCCCCGCTCGTTCGCGCGCAAAAAGCATAAGACCAGAGAATGCCGAGGCGGCGTTCTCACGGCAGACCGATGCTCCGTTACCTGCTCCGCCAGAATCGGTTGCTGCTACGGTTCCACCGCAGATTCTGCGCCCGTCAACGGAGTAACGGCGAGCAGCCGAGTGCTAGCTCAACTCGCTGCGGTGGCGACCGTCCCGCGGGAGCGCGCCGGTACTTTCCAAACTCGAGCGAGTCACACGGGGAATTCCGGACTGTCATCAAATTGAAATGTTCTTCGTCGAGATTGACTGCCTTGGAGAAGGCGTAGACGGCCGAGAGCCACATAGGTCCCTCATGAGCGAACAGCCATTCAACGTCCTGTTCTTGTGCGCCGGCAATTCCGCTCGCAGCATTTTCGCCGAGAGCCTGCTCAATCATTGGGGCCGCGGCCGGTTCGTGGGTTTCAGTGCGGGCAGCGTTCCAAAGGATGAAGTCCATCCGATGGCGCTCGAGGTCCTCAAATACATGAACGTGCCGGCCGAAGGCTTGCGCACCAAGAGTTGGGATGAATTCGCGGAGCCGGGCGCGCCGGAAATGGATTTCGTGTTCACAGTCTGTGACGCCGCGGCCGGCGAAGTGTGTCCGGCATGGCCGGGTCAGCCGATGACCGCGCATTGGGGCATTGCCGATCCCGCGGCCGTACGTGGAACCGAGAAGGAGCGGCTGGCGGCATTCCGGACCGCATTCAGCGAGTTGGACAGCCGAATCAAGCTTTTCACGAGCCTTCCGATCCGCACGCTTGACCGCATCAAGCTGGAAGAGCACTTGCACGCGATTGGCAAGAGCGAGACCGCCGAAGAAGTCGCCTGAGCCCGCCCTGCGATAGACCCGCGAATCCGCGTGTCGGTAGTTTGATTCCCCTGTCCACCGCCCGGCGCGCGACCGATCGCGCCGGTGTGCGACTGAACACTGAATCGCGTACAGTCGCCGCGAGGTCTGCGGGAGGGGTCCACCGTGAGCGACTGGTTCCGACGCTATCTGCTGCCCGGATTCGTGTTCGAAGCGGCGGTCATCGCCGGAGGCTACGCGACGGGGCGCGAGCTGGTGGAGTTCTTCCTACCGGCGGGTCCCTGGGGCGGCTTGCTCGGCATGCTGGTCAGCATGCTCTTCTGGAGCGCGGTCCTGATGATCAGCTTCGAGCTGGCCCGTAGAGCCCAGACCTACGACTACCGCTCCTTCTTCAAGCTGCTGCTCGGGCGTGGCTGGGTCTTGTTCGAGATCGCATACCTGCTTTTGCTCGTGATCATCCTCGCGGTCATGGGCGCGGCCGCCGGCGAGATCGTGCACAGCCTGTTCGGCCTGCCAAAACTGGTGGGCTCGCTCGGCATGATCGGGGCAACGGGTTTCCTGCTCTTTTACAGCAGCGCGATCATCGAGCGCTTCCTCGCTCTCTCGGTGGGCTACCTGTACGTCGTATACATCGTGTTCGTGGTCTGGAGCATCGTCGTCTTCGGCGACAGGATCGAGAATGCATTGGCTACCGAGCCGGTCGGTGACCAGTGGTTCAAGGCGGGGATCACCTACGCAGGCTATAACGTCGCGACACTGCCAGCAGTCTTGTTCTGCATTCGGCACCTCAAGCGGCCTCGCGAGACACTCATCGCCGGGTTTCTCGCGGGGCCCCTTGGCATGCTTCCCGGCGTCCTGTTCTTTGTCGCGATGATCGGGTATCACCGCGAACTCGCCGATGTTTCCCTGCCGTCTGCCTTCCTCCTGGCGAAGCTTCAGGCTCCCTGGTTCGAGTTGGCTTTCCAGATCGCCGTGCTGCTGACGCTCGTTGACACCGGCGTCGCGATGCTGCACTCGATCAATGAACGAGTGGCGAAAGTCTGCGAAGAAAGGTCACGGCCGATGCCGAGGACGCTCCGCCCCGCACTTGCCGTATCGATCATGGTCGCTTCGGTTTATGCGGCTTCCGCCATCGGGCTCGTCGACCTGATCGCCAAGGGCTACGGGTACCTCACGTACGCATTCATCGCGTTGCTGATCGTGCCGGTGCTCACGATCGGACTCTGGCGGCTGCTGCGTTCCTGATAGCTGTCCGGCTCCTTCTGCTTGCCGCGTTCGCCCAGAACGCCTTCGCCGCGTCCTGGTGCGATTCCGCGACATCGACCGACTCTCCCGGGCTGGAAACGGTCCGGGTCGAGGACGATTGGTTCAAGGTGTATTCGGTCGCGCCGGGCGTGTTCGCGATCTCCGAGCCAAGGCAGGCCGAGGGCGTCAGTTCCTTCCTGATCGTTGGCTCGAAGCGGGCGGTCCTGTTCGACACCGGCCTCGGGGTCGGGGAAATCAGCGACGTCGTGCGCAGGCTTACGGCCTTGCCGGTGACCGTGCTCAACTCGCACACGCATTTCGACCACGTCGGTGGCAACAGTGAATTTCCGGATGTTCGCAATCTCGACGAACCCTTCAGCCTTGCAAGTGCTCGCGGCGAGATTGGCGAGGCGCTCCGCGCCTATGCGAGTAAGACGCTCGCCGAAGATCACGTGTGTGGACCGCTGCCTGCCAGCGTATCGAGCCGCGAATACATCATCCCAGCCTGGAACGTCGCTGCCCACGTCAGGGACGGCGAGCGACTGGATCTCGGCGACCGCAGCCTCGATATCGTGCGGACACCGGGTCATACACCCGATTCCCTCTGTTTGATCGACGATGCGAACGGGCTGATATTCACCGGCGATACCTATTATTCGGGCGAGATCTATCTCTGGGCGCCGGAAACGAGCGTCGCCGATTACACGGCCTCAATCGCCAGGCTCGTCCAGCTCGCGCGCCACCTGAAGCTGCTGTTGCCGGCGCACGGAAGGCCCGTCGCCGAGCCGCAACGGCTGCTTGAACTGCAAATGGCGTTGCAGGACATCCGCGCGGGAACTGCGCCCTTCGAGCCGACGACCGAAGGCCGGCGCCTGCACCGGTTCGAACACTTCTCCATCCTGATGGGCGACGAGTAAGACCGACCGGTCAGTCGGTCAGCAATTCATACCCAAGGATCGCGGCAACGACCGCGCCTGCAATCAGCCATTCGTCATTGATACCGCCGCCATCGTTTCTCCTGCCGTACTTCTGGCGGCCGTAGTAACCGTCTTCATAACCGCGCTGGAATCCCTCGCGGAAGTAGTGGTTGTACTCGTCCTGGGCGATGTAGCGGCCGTCGTAGCCGTAGTTGGCGTCCTGGTACGCGAAGGCTGAGCGGTAGTCGTACCGCCAACGATCCTCGCGGTCAGCGCGGCCGGCTCTGAAGCCCTCGTTGTAGCCGGCCTGCAAGGCCTTCTCCAGTTTCCTGATGCCGTACTGATTGGTGTGGAAATACCGGCTATCGCGGCGATACCGGTAGTTCGGCGCGGTGTAGTAGAACGGGTCGTTGTGGTAGTCGTACCGCGCCTGATTCAATTGCAGCCGTTGTGCGCGCAGGCGCTCCTCGTATTGCTCCTGGAAGCGCAGGTGCTGGTTGCGCTTTTGTTGGCGCAGGATTTGCGCGTCGCGCTCAGCCAATTCTTCACGCAGCGCCATGTTCTTGCGGTAGAGCGCGAGTTGCTGTTCCTGCTTGCGGATCCGTTCCTGCTGCTCCTGCTGTGAAACACGCTTTTGCTGTAGCTGTCGCTCTTGCTGCTGTCGTTTCTGCTGGAGCTGTTGCTCCTGCTGCTTCTGCAGCTGCACCTGTCTTGCCTGTTCCTGTTGCTCCTGCAACTGCGACTGCTGTTTCTGCTGCTCCCGCGCATCTAGCGTTGGTGGCGGCCGCTTCTGCTCCGCTTGCGACTGCTTTACCTGTTGTTTCTGCTGTTCCTGCAGCTGCTTCTCTCTCTGTTGCTCCTGGAGCTGCGATTGCCGTTGCTGCTGTTGCTGTTGCTGCCGCTTCCGTTCCTCGAGTTCCCGCTGCTTCTGCAGCTGCTCCTCTCGTTGCTGCTCTTGCTTCTCGTGCTGCTGCTTTTTCTTTTTCGCTTTTTCCTTTTCCTCCGCAGTCTCAGCCGGAATCTGCGGCTGTGCGGCCTGCTCCGGAGCCTGGTCCGCAGCCTTGCCTTGGGCCTTTCCCTGCATGCCGGACATGGTTAAAGCGGATCCCAGGAGGGTCGTAAGGACGAATGTGCCGAGTTGAATGGCCATCTTCTGGTACTCGTGGTTGGCGACAGTGAATCTATTAATGAATACATCTCCTTAACGGCCCCTGAACAACAGCGGGTGATCGCTGCAAGCGCCGTCGGATTGCGCCGACAGGCCTACAATGGAATATCGTAGGATCCAGCCGGCAGATCAGAGGTGCATGCGTGGCAGCGCGGAACAAGGCCGGGAGCGGAAAAGCGGGCACAAGAAAGAGCGGGAGCCGCCGCAAGTCGCTCGCGCCGAGCAAGGACAGGCGCGGCCTGGATGCCGGAGACATCGCGCTTGCGATGGACGATGAGCGCATCGCGGCGCTCGCCGCGCAGGTGCGCGAGCGCGGCGGCGCGCCGATCGGCGCGTATCGCGAACCGCTCTCCGGCACCACCGTGCTGGTGGCAGCACTGCCGCTCGCGTCAGTGCAGCCGACGCCCTTCCAGCGTGACCTCTCGCCGACCCACACGAAGCGCCTCGCCCAGAAGATCGACGAGGCGGGATCCTTTCTCGACCCGATCATCGTGGTGCGCGGCGAGGATGGCGAATTCTGCACGCCGAACGGCCGCCATCGGCTCGCCGCCGCCAAAGTCCTCGGTCTGAAGCAAATCACGGCGCTCATATCGCCCGATGAGGGGCTATCGTTCCGCATCCTCGCGCTCAACACCGAAAAAGCGCACAACCTCAAGGACCGGAGCCTCGAGGTGATACGGATGGCGCGCGCTTTGACTCGCCGCGAGCCGCGCGCGAAGGAGAGCGACTACGCCGCGCAGTTCGAAGCGCCCGAGTTCCTGACGCTCGGCGTGCTTTATGCAAAGGACAAGCGCTTCGCCGGCGGCGCCTACGGTTCGTTTCTGCGGAAAGTGGATCGCTTCAGCGACCGTACGCTGGCGGTGAGCCTGCGCGAGCGCGAAGGCTTCGCCGCCCGCCTGCGCGAAATCGATTCGCAGGTGCGAAAAATCGTAAAGTCCCTGGAGACGCGAGGCTTCAAGTCGCCGTACCTGCGCACCTTCGTCGTGGCGCGCATCAACCCGGTGCGCTTCCATCGCGCCAAGCCAGGCGACAAGAGGCCGCCGATGCCGATCGCGGCTGCCCTCACGCGCATGACGGCCGCCGCGAAGAGCTTCGATGTCGGAAAGGTGCGGTCGGCGGACCTGGCGCTCGTCGCGGCGTTGTCGAGCGAATAGGGTCCGCCGAAATTTATGGCGGAAGAGGGCCAACCGGTTGCGCTGGAGAATGCTGCCGATCCTCGCAATCCGGAGAGAAATGTTCCGCTGATCCTGCTGACGGTCTTCGCCTCGATCTTCATCCTGGACTGGGCGCAGCCGGTGTTGATCCCCCTGGTACTGGGCCTGGTCGTGAGTTACGCCCTGGCCCCCGTGGTTGATCGCCTCGAGAAGCTCGCCATCCCCAGGGCGCTTTCGGCGGCCGTTTTGCTTCTGGCGATCGTCGTCGGCGTGGGTGCGACCGCGATTTCGCTTCGGGGCGAGGCCGTGAGCCTCATCCAGACGCTTCCGGAGGCTGTGGAGAAGATCCGGGCATCCGCACAAAAGGAGTGGGGCGGTTCGGGGGACACCATCGAGAAAGTGCAAAGGGCGGCAGAAGAGCTCGAGCGCGCGACTGGGCAGGGGGCGGCCGACGACGTACCGACGGGAGTTACGCGCGTACGGATCGAGAAGCCGAAGTTGAACATTCGGGAATATGTGTGGACGACCGTCAGCGGCGCGATTGCCGCGACCGGCGTCGCGTTGATGGTGCTGTTTCTCGCATATTTCCTGCTCGCATCGGGCGACGAATTTCGCCGGAAGTGGGTCAAGTTGTCGGGCCCGACCCTCAGCCGGAAGAAGATCACCGTCCAGGTCATGGACGAAATCGGCAGCCAGATCAAGCGCTATCTGGGAGTGCAGGTCCTGACCAGTGTCATCGTCGGAGTCGCGAGCGGCCTCGCGTTCTGGGCGATCGGTCTCGAGAACGCCGCGGTCTGGGGAGTGGCGGCCGGCGTCCTCAACCTGGTGCCGTACCTCGGCGCCATCGTCACGACCGCTGGCACGGCGCTGGTGGCGTTCTTCCAGTTCGGGACGGTCGGCATGGCGCTGGCGGTCGCCGGCATTTCGCTGGTGATCAACACGCTTGAAGGCTCCTGGCTGATGCCCTGGCTCGCGAGCCGTGCGAGTCGCATGAATACCGTGGTCGTTTTTTCAGGACTCCTGTTCTGGGGCTGGCTGTGGGGTGGGTGGGGGTTGGTGCTCGGCATGCCGATCATGATGGTCGTGAAGGCGGTTTGCGACCACGTCGAGGATTTCAAGCCCATAGGCGAGTTCATGGGAAGCGACGCATGAAATCAATGTGCCGGTGTCCGCGCGGGCAGGAACCGGCTGTTGCGCAACAACGCCGCCGTAATCAGCGAAATCAGCAGGCCGACCGGGAAGATCTCGATGAACGTGACCGGCAGCCGGAAAAGCGGGTTCGCATACTGCCGCCGGAAATCATCCATTTTCGCGATCACGGCTTCGATTTCGGCCGCCGATGCGCCCTTGGCGCGTGCGGCCTCGACCGCGGCCGCGCTATAGGAATCGACGAATGCGAAATCCGTAGCCGCCAGCGTGATTTCCCAGCCGATCACATAGATCACGCTCGCCACGGCACTGATTCCGAGACCCGCCAGGAAGGCCGGCATGAAGCGGATCGCGCCCCCCAGCTCGCGGTCGCGCAAGCGTTTCACGCCGAGGAAGATCAGGCTGAGTGCCAGCAGCATGATCAGGTAGCCGGTGAAGTGGGACTGCGCCGCGGATCCCGGCTCGGAATTCGCGACCAGCAGGCACATGGGCACCGCGACGATAAGGCCGGCGGCAGCGCCGAAGATCAGAATGATGCGAGACATATCGGAGTCCTCCCTGGTGTGGCGATGACATTAACCAGCAATGGCCCCAACACACCATCGTCCTAAAGGGTGATTTGGGCCGACTCACCCCGAATAGCGGCGGCCCGGCGAGCCTACGGCACGAGGCCGAGCTCGCGGGCGTACAGAATCGCCTCCGTCCGGCGTGAGGCCCGCAGTTTTTCGAACAGGCTTGCGACGTGGGTCTTGACCGTGTTCGGCGACAGGCCGAGTCGTGCGGCGATCTCCTTGTTGGAGCGGCCGTCCGCGAGTAATTGCAGGACCTGGCGTTCGCGCTCGGTGATGCCGAGCGAGGCCTGCGCGCGCTCATTCGGATTGAATTCACCGGCGCGCGGCTCACTGCGGAAGAGCCTGCGGCCCACCCAGATTCCGAGCCCCATGAATGCCACCGCGATCAGCGCGACGTAGATTGTGCCCGCGTGCGTACGGGCCCAGATCTGGAACTCGAGCCACTGCAGCGCAACGGCACCGGCAGCGAGCGCGAAGCCGTAGATGAGCACCGTCTTCAGCATGCCGGTAAGTTTTCCGCTACTCATCTGACGTTCGCAGCTCCGCGTGCCAGGTGTCGTCGCTTTCGATCCAGGCCTCGACTTGCCAGGGGCGACAGCAGACCGGGCAATCCTCCACATACTTCTGGTGCGGGCCGCCGCCGCCGTCGATCTGCAATTCGACGGCTTCGCCACAGTAAGGGCATTGCAGCGATACGCAGTCATCCATGATGCAAACCCGGATCCAGGCGCAGCTCGCCGGCCAGCGGCGCATGATCCGACAGCCTTGCCCACGGGAGTCGCGGCAATTGCAACGGTTGATGGCTGACATTGCGGACGTAGATGCGGTCCAAACGCAGAAACGGCGCGCGCGCCGGAAATGTAGGGACGGGCCGCCCGTGGAGCCCGGCATGGATTTCCTGGAACCCGCCGTCGCGCACAAGTTTCACGTGTGCGTGCTCGCGCCAGTCATTGAAGTCACCGGCAACCACAAGCGGCGCATCACGCGGTATTCGGCCTCGCACCAGTTCGAGCAGGGAGCCAACCTGCCGCTTCCGGTGCGATCCGCGCAGCGCAAAGTGGACGCATATCGCGTGCAGGCGGTTCGAAGCCTGTGGCACGTCCAGAACGCAATAGAGCATCCCGCGCGGTTCCGAGCCGCCAACCGAGACATCGACATTCTGCCAGGTCACGATCGGATACTTTGAAAGCAGCGCATTGCCATGATGGCCGCTGGTTGAAACCGCGTTGCGGCCGTATGCGTGCTGTGTCCAGACGCCATCTGCAAGGACTTCGTATTGATGGACCGGCACCTCGGTACCGTCGGCAACGCCGACTTCCTGCAGAAAGACGAGGTCAGCGCCAGCAGTCCGGAGGCCATTCCGTATCTGCAGCAAGGCATCGCCGCGTCCGCGGGCGCTGAAGCCCTGGTGTGCGTTCAGCGTCAACAACCGGATCGTTACCGATGATACGCGACCGCTCCGTCCGCCGATATCCAATTGGCCGCCAGTCGTGTTAGACATTGGCATAGAACCCGGAGAAGCCTCGCAAAACCGGACTGGAAGCCGTCAATGATGGTGCCACTGATAATCGCCGGCATCGTGATTTTTTTTGTGGTGGTAATCTGGTCGATGAAGCGTCATCGCAGTCCCACGCTGCGCGTCGAATGTGACGATTCCATCGAAGACCTGATCCCATCGCTGTCGGGTCTGACTTTGAGCGCGGCAGTCGAAGGCAATAGCGTCGAGGTTTTCGAGAACGGCGCATTCTTCGACGTGCTGGTTGACGAGATTGCGGCTGCTCAGCGCTCGGTTCATTTCGAGAGCTTCCTGTGGAAAGAGGGAGTGTTGGGTCAGCGCGTGGCTGATGCCCTGTCCGCCAAAGCCCGCGCGGGAATGCAGGTTCGAGTCCTCCTTGATGCCACTGGCTCGAAGAAGATGGGCAAGTCCGCGGAGAGGCAACTCACGGAGGCGGGTTGCAAACTGGTGAAGTTTCACAAATGGCACATTCTCAATCTCGGCGTAATGAACGAGCGCGACCACCGAAAACTCGTCGTGCTCGACGGCCGCGTCGCATTAGTCGGTGGTCACTGCATCGTCGACACTTGGCTTGGAAACGCGGAGGACGATAAACACTTTGCCGACGTGAGTGTCAGGCTGCGCGGGCCGATCGTGCACAGCGTGCAGGCGGCGTTCAGCGAAAACTGGGTAGGGCACACCGGCGAATTGTTCATGGGAGACGGGGTGTTCCCGCAGCTTCCGCGCGCGGGCGAAATCAGCGTCCATGCAGCCTACGTGAAGCCCGAGGGTTCCGCGCCAGCGGTTCAGATCCTGCATCATGCCGCGATCTGTTGCGCAAGGAAGCGTATCTGGATTCAGAATCCGTATTTCATTCCCGAGCCCGAGGCAATCGACGCACTTGGGAGGGCGGTAGCGCGCGGCGTCGACGTGCGGGTGATGATGCCTTCAACGAGCGGCTCGGACAATCCAATGGTGCAGCATGCGGGGCATCGCAACTTCGAGAAGCTGCTTCGCTGCGGCGTGCGGCTTTTCGAATATCCGTCGACGCTATTGCATCAGAAAGTGATGACGATCGACGGCGTGTGGTGCACCGTCGGATCGGCCAACTTCGATGACCGATCGTTTGAGATCAACGACGAAATCACGCTTGGCATCCAGGATGCTGCGACCGCAAAGAGGCTCGACGCGATCTTCGAGAAGTACGCTCCGCATTGTCACGAGATCGAACTGGAAGCCTGGCGTAAGCGCGGATGGGGCCACACGCTCATCGACAACATGTATTACCTGTTCAACGAGATACTCTGAACGCGGCCGCAAGCGAGGCAATGTCCCGCGGCCCGATTCGGCAGCATCCGCCGACCAGTCGCGCGCCCGCGTCGATCCATTGCGCCGCGAGCGATGCGAGATCGCGGTGATCCGGGGCGCCGCTCCAGTCCTGCGATTTCGCTTCCCACTGTTCGCCCGAGTTCGGGTACACGACGATCGGCTTGCCGGAGCCCGCGCGCAAGGCTCGAATCGACTCGCCGACGATTTCGGGCCGCACGCAGTTCACGCCGATCGCGATCACGTTCGGAATGCGGTCCAGAAAACGCGCGCAATCGGTCAGCGGCTCGCCGTGTGAGGTGTGGACCCCGTCAGGCGAGGTAAAGCTCATCCAGGCACGCGCATCGGGATAGTCGGCGAGCAGTGTTGCGAGCGCACGCGCCTCATCGAGCAGCGGGATGGTTTCGCAGGCCAGAAAATCGGCTCCAGACGTCGCCAGAACCTCGAATCGCCTTGCATGAAACGTGGCCAATTGCTCGACGGCGAGCCCATAGTCGCCGCGGTATTCCGAGCCGTCGTGGAGGATCGCGCCATAGGGCCCGACGGAGGCGGCGACAAATCGCTCGCGGCGGTCCGCAGGATTATCCCGGCGATAACGCGAGCGCGCGGACTGGGCCAATTCGACGGAAAGCCGCAGCACCGCGGTGGTCTCGTCGGCGCCAAGGCCGATCGTCGCGAATCCTTCGTAGCTCACCTGGTAGCTGGCCGTGGTCGCGCAGAGCGCTCCGGCCGCGAAGTAGTCGTAGTGCAGCTGTTCGATCGCTTCGGGGTTCTCCTGCAGCACTCGCGCCGACCACAGGTGCCCGCAGATGTCCTCGCCGCGCCGCGCAAGCTCGGTCGCGAGCCCGCCATCGAGGATCATTACCTCCGCCACTTGATGCTGCATCCAACGCTTGCAAGCTGTTCGGTCGACGGCGTGCGCCCCTGCAAAACCGCGTCCGCGGCCGCGCGCAGATCGACGCCGGTAACCGCCATCGCGCTCCGCGGCCGGCTGGAATCGAATTGGCCGTGATAAGCAAGCCGCCCGTTGCGGTCGAACAGGAAGAAATCGGGCGTGCACGCGGCATCGTAGGCAGCGGCGACCGTCTGCGACTCGTCGTGCAGGTATGGAAACGGGAACTGCTTCGCCCTGGCAAGTTTCGCCATTTCGGGCGGCGCGTCCTCCGGGTAGGCCCGCGCGTCGTTCGAGCAGATCCCGACCACCGCCAGTCCACGCGGTCCGTACTCACGGGCAAACGACACGAAGCCGTCAAGCACATGCTTGACGTAGGGGCAGTGGTTACAAAGAAACGCGACGAGCAAAGCGGGCGCGTCCGCAAAATCCCCGAGCTTCACGCTGCGACCGGAAACCGTATCCGGCAGCGCGAAATCCGGCGCCTTCGATCCGAGCGCAACCAGCTTCGACTGTTCGGCCAAGCGTTCTCCGTATATGCGGATTCACAGCCGGGGCGCACGGCATCTTACAATGCCGGGCGCTGATGATCGCCTTTCTCGAAGCCCACCGCGCGGGCCTCTTCCGGCGCGGCGAAATCTGGCGAAACGTCGTCGCGGGCGTGGTCGTTGGCGTGGTTGCCCTGCCGCTCGCAATGGCGTTTGCGATCGCCTCCGGCGCAGAGCCGGAGCAGGGGATCTACACGGCGATCGTCGCGGGCGTTGTGACGTCGCTGTTCGGCGGGACCCGTGTCCAGATCTCGGGCCCGACCGGCGCATTTGTCGTCGTGCTCGCGGGCATTACCGCGCAATTCGGCATTGCGGGACTCCAGGTCGCGACTCTGATGGCCGGCGTCATGCTGCTCGCGATGGGTTTCGCCCAGCTCGGCGGCGTGATCCGCTTCATTCCCAATCCCGTGATCGTCGGCTTCACCTCAGGCATCGCCGTGATCATCTGGGTCGGGCAGTGGGAGTATTTTTTCGGCCTGAACCCGGCCGAAGCCGGAACGCATTTTCACGAGAAGACCTGGTCCCTGATCCAGGCGCTCCCTGATCTCGACCTGCAGACGACCGGCATCTCGCTGCTGGCGCTTCTCGTCATCGTCGCCGGCAATCGCCTGCTCGACCGCATACCGCTTCTCGGTCGCGTGCCGGCGCCGCTTGTCGCGATGCTGCTTGCAACTGCGGTGCAGGCGATCTGGCAATTCCCCGGCGTGGCGACGATCGGCAGCGCTTTCGGCGGCATTCCGCGAACCCTACCCATGCTTCAATGGCCGAACCTGACGCTGACGGATGTCCTGCGGCTCGTCGGACCGGCGTTCACGATCGCGCTTCTCGGCGCGATCGAGTCGCTCCTGACCGCCGTCGTCGCCGACGGAATGACCGGCACGCGGCACAACCCGAATCAGGAACTGATCGGACAGGGTGCGGCAAACATGCTCGCGCCGGTATTCGGCGGATTCGCGGCGACTGGCGCCATTGCCCGGACGGCGACCAGCATCCGAAACGGGGCGACCAGCCCGCTCGCGGGCGTCGTGCACTCCGTGTTCCTGATCCTCGTCTTCGTGCTGTTCGCGCCCTTGGCTGCGCACATCCCGCTGGCCGCGCTCGCGGCGATCCTTTTCTACGTCGCCTGGAACATGAGCGACGTGCGGCATTTTTCGCGGCTCCTCACGCGTGCGCCGCGCTCCGACCGGCTGGTGCTCCTGATCACGTTCGGGCTGACCGTGTTCGTCGATCTGGTGGTCGCCGTCAATGTCGGTGTCGTGATCGCGGCACTACTGTTCATGCGCCGCATGGCAGAATCAGTCAGCGTGCAACAGGAAGTGTTCGGGGGACTCGAGGATCGCGCCGGGGAAAAGGAGGCGCGACACGACGTCGCCTTGCCGCCGAACGTGCTCGTTTATCGCATCGACGGGCCATTCTTCTTCGGCGCGGCCGAGAAGCTCGAGAGCACGGTCGAGCGTGCACAGCTGCACGTCGGGACCGTCGTGATCCGGCTCGGCCGGGTTCCGTTCATGGACGCAACCGGCATGCACACGCTCTCCGAGATCATTGAGCGTTTCCAGCGGCGTGGCATCCGCGTCATGTTGTGCGAGATCCAGGAGCGCCTGTCGCGCGCCCTGGGACGAGCCGAGATCCTGGCGCTGGTGGGCCCGGACAACGTCTGCCCAGATATGGCCGAAGTCGCGAGGCGCGTCACACCTGCCTGAGGCCTGTAGGACGGGGCCATTCTCAAAGTCGAGCGAGACTGCCCGAAATCGGGTACAATCCTCGGGTCTGGTGATTCCCTAGTTCTGTCTTGTCTGGTTCGTTGCGCCGCTTCGGCGCGCCCTCTGACCCGGTCCAGCCACCACGAAAAGCATCGCCGAACCAGCAGGTGGAAATCCGCTTGCTGCAATCTTTCTTATGTGAGTAATTCATAGTGACCAAGTTATTTGTTGGAAATCTTCCCTTCTCGGCGACCGAAGAGTCTGTGCGCGCGTTGTTCTCACCGCACGGCACGATCGATTCGCTTGCCCTGATCAACGACCGTGAGACCGGACGCCCCCGTGGCTTCGGCTTCATCGAGATGCCGAGTGCCGATGCGGCGAAAGCCATGCAGGCGCTGAACGGCAAGAACTTCGAAGGCCGTGACCTGAAGGTCAACGAAGCCCAGGCGCGCGAGCGCAGTGGCGGCGGCGGCGGCGGAAACCGCAACGGCGGCGGGAATCGCTACTGATTCCGGCCTGAGACTGCCGGCAGGTCGGGACGAAAGCCAATGACTGTGGCAATCATCGTCGGCCTGTCGGCAGTCGCAATTTACCTCGGCAAGCGCTGGTTTGGCGCAAAAGCCGAAGTCGCCGAGCTTTTGGTGCAGAACGCCAAGCTCCGGCGACGTATCGAGAAGGGCGCCCGCTAGCCCAATCCTGAATTCGCGAGGTTTGACCCATGCGCATCGTGTCTCGAACCACCCGATCACTCCTCGAACAGAAGCGCGAGAAATCGATGCGCAAGCGTCAGGCTGCGGGCACGCTTGCGACGGCATTTCCGCGCGTCGAGCAGATCCGCATGCAGCTTCGCTTCGTCTCGACGCAGGGCGCCGTGCCCGCGGCGCAGACTCATGCGCTCTATCCGTCCGCGCAGGCGTACTTCGAATTTGCCTGCCCCCACGGCGACTGCGACGGCAGCATCGACCTGAACAGCGTTGCCCTGCCGCTCCTGCGGAATTCCGGCGTCCAGGCCGACGGGACGCTGCATTGCCCCGGCTCCCGCACCGCGGGCGGCACTGCGCGCCAGCCCTGCAATCAGCGCGTCGATTTCTGGATCTCGGCGCAATACCAGGCGATCGCCCGGGCAACGGGCTGACCGCCCGAGCCGACCTCCTTATTCCCTGATTTCAGGCCTGATCCGGGGTCAAGTGACAACCCCGAAGTTCCTCGTGTATGCTAATGCGAATCGTTCGCATTCGTATTCACGTAAGGAACCGTCATGGCGAAGTCCCATGTCCTCACTGTCGCGATCGCGCTGTCGCTCGGAACTGCTGCCTTCGTTGAAGCGCGGGCGGACGACGCCGCGGCCGCGCCGACGCCGCTTCCCCGGGTCACGGTCACTGCCGAGCACGAATCGGACGGTTATCTAGTCGATCACAGCCGCACGGCCACCAAGACCGACACGCCGCTGCTCGACGTTCCGCAGTCGGTCTCGGTCGTCACGCGCGATTTGATCCAGGACCAGTCGATGCAGAGTCTCGCGGACGTCGCGCGCTACGTTCCCGGCGCCGGCATGGCGCAGGGCGAGGGCAATCGCGACACGATCATCCTGCGCGGCAACAGCTCGACTTCGGACTTCTTCCTGGACGGCGTCCGCGACGACGTCGAGTATTTCCGCGACCTCTACAACCTGGACCGCGTCGAGGTGCTCAAGGGCCCGAACGCGATGATTTTCGGCCGCGGCGGCGCGGGCGGCGTGGTCAACCGGGTGACGCGCCAGGCGAACTGGGACACGGTGCGCGAAGTCTCATTGCAGGGCGGATCCTGGGACAACCGGCGGGCCACATTCGATCTCGGCGACGGAGTCACCGATTCATTCGCCGCGCGCATCACGGGCTTGTACGAGGACTCGGACAGCTATCGCGACGGTGTCGAACTCGAGCGCAAGGGCGTCAATCCGACAATCGCGTTCAGCCTGGGCGATGCCACGGTGCTCCGCCTCTCGTACGAATACTTCGACTACGACCGCACCGCAGACCGCGGCATTCCATCGCTCGACGGCAGGCCCTTCCAGACTGACGAGTCGACGTTCTTCGGCGATCCGACGCAGAGCCCGACCCATGCGACGGTCAATCAGGGCTCGATCGTGATCGATCACGCATTCAACGACAACGTGAGCATCCGCAACCGCACGCTATACGCGGACTACGACAAGTTCTACCAGAACATCTTCGCGGGCGGGCCGGTCGATGCGACCACGGGCAACGTAAATATCTCTGCGTACAACAACGAGCAACTGCGCGAGAACTTCTTCAACCAGACCGACCTGACTTTCTCGTTCGACACCGGCGGAATCCGGCACGGATTCCTCGCGGGCATCGAACTCGGAGAGCAGACCACGGACAATTTCCGCAACACCGGTTTCTTCAACGACACCGACCTGGTGTTCGTTGCGCCCGCCAGCGATCCGACGATCTCCGTGCCGGTGACGTTCCGCCAGGGTGCGACCGACGCCGACAATCACGGGCGCGCAACGATTGCGGCCGTCTATGTGCAGGACCAGATCGAACTGTCACCAAAGTTCGAGGCCGTGCTCGGATTGCGTTTCGACCAGTTCGACATGGACTTCACGAATAATCGCACCGGCGACAACTTCAGGACGTCGGACGACCTGCTCTCGCCCCGCGCCGGGCTCATCTACAAGCCGGTCGAGGTGATGTCGCTCTACGCGAGTTACAGCATGACCTACATTCCGCGCGCGGGTGCGCAACTCGCGTCGCTCAACCCGACGAACGAGGCCTTCGATCCCGAGGAATTCGAGAACATCGAGATCGGCGCGAAATGGGATATCCGGCCGGATCTCGCCCTGACCGCCGCGATCTTCCAACTGGACCGCAAGAATGTCGTGATCCCGGATCCAAACGAACCGGACGTTTCCATCCTCGTCGACGGCCAGCGCACGAAGGGTTTCGAATTCGGTGCGAGCGGCCGGGTCAACGAAGCCTGGAGCATCCAGGGCGGCTATACCTACCAGGACGGCGAGCTGACCGAAGCGCTCGGCGGAAACCGTCTCGCCCAGCTGCCGAAGCACGTCGCGTCACTCTGGAACCGGTATGACTTCGCGCCGGCCTGGGGCGTCGGCCTCGGCGTGGTCTACCAGACCGAGATGTTTGCGGCCGTGGACAACAACGTGACGCTACCGGATTTTACGCGCGTCGATGCCGCGGTCTTCTATGAGCCGAGCGAGCGCCTGCGCATGCAGCTGAATCTCGAGAACCTGCTCGACGAGGAGTACTACCCGAACGCTCACAACAACAACAACATCACGCCGGGCTCGCCGCTGGCGGTCCGGGTGGGCGTAATCGCGAGCTTCTGACCGGGAAACCGGGGCGCTGCCTTCGCAGCGCCCCGGCGTTTATTCAGAAAGTCCGTGCGTCGATCACGTAGCGGCCAGTGCCGAAGACGGGATCCGTGTTGCCGTCCCCTGTGAAGTCGAAGTCGTCGAATGCACTGACGGCGATGAAATAAGTGCCGTTCGCCGGAATGACGAGCTCGATGCGTGACAGGAGCCCAAGTCCGCCGTCATCGTTGGCCGCAAGCAGGTTGCCGGCCGAGTCGAAGATTCCGAGCACGGAGTCAAATTGGCCCGACAGCAGGTCGACGATCAGCGTCTTGCCGGCCTGGAGGTTCCGCACTTTGAAGTAGTCCACGTCTCCACCTGCCGGCCGGACTCCGGTGAACTTCAGCTCTGCCTGCGTGTTGAACGGCAGGTTGACCTGCGTCGCCTTCGCCATGCTGTTGTTGCGCTCGAACACATCCGCGAACGGCAGCGTCGCCCCGAGGAAGGTCGTGTTGTCGAGGTCGTGGTCGTTGGCGCTGAATAGCTCAAAAACAGCCGGCTTCGTCACCGGCAGGCAGGCGGTCCCGTTTCCGCAATGGCGAGTCTGGAGAAAACCGCTGAAATTGCTCTCCAGCTCGAACTGAGACGTGAACGCGCCGCCGCAGCTCAGGCCCACGATGCCATTGGCGGCAGTCATGTTGCCGCTCTTGATCTCGATGATGTCGAGCAGGCGATGCAGCGTGATCGAGAACGTATTGGAACCCACGTTCGGAAATTCAGGCACGCCGCTCCAGCGCACGGTGAACGAATGGCGGGTCTCCGAGAAGCTGACCGAGCCCTGCGGTACGCCGGTAAAGAAATTGAAGGGACTGAGGTCGCGCCAGAGCCCGGCGACCCGCGGCGGGCCGCCCAGGAATCCGGGCGTGTTTTCGATGAAGGAAAGATCTGCCCTGCCGAAGCTCACGCTGCCATTGGCGTTGATGAATACGGACTCGAAATTATCGCGGCACATCCGGAACTCGAATGGCAGGGACACCTCCGCCGAGCCGTCCTCGCCAACCGGCAGCGGAGTATTCGCCAGGAACCGGTTGAAGATGATGTCGATGCCGTTGCGCGGCACGCCGGCGGTGACCGTTACGCCGTCGAATGAAAGCGGATCGTCGGTCTCCGACTCGACCGTGTTGTGGAACTCCTCCGGCCCCGGGAGCCCCTGGCGTGGCGGGGTGCTGAAGCCGCCGTCGAGGATCGCGTCGGAGTAGACCAGGTAGGTTGCGCCTGGTGTCAGTCCGTTGAGCGTGTAGACGCCGGTCGCCGGCGCGCCCTGAGTGTAGTCGCCGGAGATCGCGGAGACGGCGTCGCCGAACGGGTTCGCCTGATTCCTCGCGATGACGTTTATGCCGCTGACTTCGTTGCCCATCGAAAGGATCCGGCCACGAATCGTCCCCGTCGTCGCCAGATAGTTCGCCGTCGGATACAGGTTGGACACGCTCGCGATGTCATCCCGGTCCGGCGTACGTGTGAGTTGGTCCACATTGGTGAACAGGAACGGATACATCGTTTCGATGACTTCGACGCCGTTGGGAAAATCCGGGAAGCCGAACGTGTCGTTGTCCGGTGTCGGGCCGGTGGTGTCGCCAATGAAGATCTGCCCGTTGACCACCGTGTGCGCGAGATTTGTGTAGTGGCCGAACTCGTGCACCATCAGGTTGAGCAATCCATTGAGCGTGCCGATCGCCGGGCCGTTTAGGAAGGCCGCACCCTCTGCGATCTGGCAGGCGGCGGGCACGAAGACATCCGCGCCCGCGAATCCGAGGATTCCGGAATCGGGCCCGAACAGGTCCACGAAGATCGAACCGTCGTCGTCGAACACGATCGGGCTCAGGTCATCCGGCACGCCGGTGAATAAGAAATCTCCGTAGTTGGTCACGTCTACATCCATCGGCAACGGGCCGGCATTGGTGTAAGTGACGGTCGCCGTCGGCACGTCTGCCCAGGCCTGGAACGCGGCCGTGACGGCCGCCGTCGCCGCGGCATTGTCGAGGATCGCGAGATCTCCCTGATCGGGATTGAACGGAATGTTCGTACCGCCGTTCGGCCACAGGAACGGTTCATTCGGTGCGCAGAGATCGAGCGGTCCGGCCGCCTGCGCCGCTGTTGCCGCACCGAGGAGCGCGATACCGGCGAAGCCGACGCGTAGGGTGCTGGAATTTTTCATTTCTGCTCTCCCTTGCGGACGATCGTGCGGATGCGCTCGGCCAGATCGTCATAACGTGCTGGGCCGCTCAGTCCACGCGCGAGCCCGGCATTGTTCAGCTCATTCACGGCGAGCTCCGAATTCGCCTCGCCATACACCCGAAACGCCCCCTGTCCGAGGCCTACCACGGTGGAAAGGCCGCTCGCACCCGGCGTCGTCGTCATCAGCAGGTATTCCTGGCCGACGCTGAGTTTCGGCAGCTCGATCGCCTTGATGTCGACGCTTTGCATCGAAACGATCAATTCCTTGCCGGTTGCCGCCGGAAAGGACCCCTTCAGCGTCTCGGTGACCCGGATCTGGTAGGTAACCGTCGGAATCTTGCGGCTGCCGGCGTTCTTCGATCCCTTGTCGGCCTCGATGACCGTGCCCCTGAAGATCAGGCCGGCCGTCTGGGCCAGCTCTGCCAGGTCCATGCGCTTGGCCGTCGTGGCCTGCACGGATGTGGCGAACAGCACGCAGACGAGCGGAATCGACGCGATGCAGCGTTTCAGGATCATGGCTGGTCCTCCACCGAATTCATTCTTGCGAGTTATGCGCGGTAGTCGCGCGGAATATGCGCCGCATTTTGCGCCGTGACAATCGCCGCGAGAGTCGGACGCGAGGAGGCCTCTGATAAACCTGCCCAACATCCGGAAATGCAAAGTTTTTCGGCGGCTGTGATGCGCGCTGGCCTCGCCCACCTTAGACTCCGCAAGGCACGAGCACAGACGGGGAGCGTGGGCATGGCAAAGCTGACCTGCGGCCTGATCCAGATGGGCCTGAAGGGCGACACCTCGATGGCGCCGGATCGCATCCGCGACCTGATGATCGAGGCGCACATCCCCTACATCGAAGAAGCCGGGAACAAAGGCGTGCAGGTCCTCTGCTTCCAGGAAGTATTCACGCAGCCGTATTTCTGTCCGGGCCAGGACCGGAAATGGTACGCGGCCGCGGAGCGCATCCCGGACGGCCACACGACGCGGCTGATGCAGGACTACGCGCGCAAGCACAAGATGGTGATCGTCGCGTCGCTCTATGAAGAAGCGATGCCGGGCGTCTACTACAACACCGCTGCGGTCATCGATGCCGACGGCAACTACCTCGGCAAGTACCGCAAGACCCACATCCCGCAGGTCGATCCCGGCTTCTACGAGAAGTTCTTTTTCAAGCCGGGCGATTCGGGTTATCCGGTCTTCGACACCGCGTATGTGAAGCTCGGCGTCTATATCTGCTACGACCGACACTTCCCCGAGGGCTGGCGCGCGCTCGCGCTGAATGGCGCGGAGTACATCGTGAACCCGTCGGCCACAGTGGCCGGCCTCAGCAAGTATCTCTGGGAACTCGAGCAGCCGGCCTCGGCGGCGGCGAACGGCGTTTTCATCGGCGCGATCAACCGCATCGGCCGGGAAGAGCCCTGGGCCGCGAAGATGGGGGAGTTCTACGGCTCGAGCTATATCGTCAATCCGCGCGGCAAGATCGAAGCGCAGGCGAGCGGCGACAAGGACGAGCTTCTGGTGCACACGATCGACCTCGACATGATCCGCGAGGTCAGGAACACCTGGCAGTTCTTCCGCGATCGCCGGCCGGAGACTTACGGGCCGCTGGTCTGAGTCCGATGCCTGAGCTGAAAACCGTCAGCCAGGCGATCGCGGTCGGCGCCTTCGTCGAGCTCGATGCCGGCACCGACGTCACGACGAGCGCGCGCTACAACAAGGACATCGCACCCACCCGCGCCAGCCAGCGCACCTGGAATCACTGGCATATCGCCGCGCTCTGGATCGGCATGTCGATCTGCGTGCCGACCTACACGCTGGGCGGCGTGCTGACCGCCTACTTCGGGCTCTCGGTCGTCGAGGCGCTCTGGACGATTCTGATCGCGAATGTCGTGATCCTGATCCCGCTCACGCTGAATGCGTTTCCCGGTACCAAGTACGGCATTCCGTTTCCGGTGCTGCTGCGTTCGTCCTTCGGCATCATCGGGTCCAACGTGCCGGCGCTGATCCGCGCGCTGATCGCCTGCGGATGGTTCGGCATCCAGACGATGTTCGGCGGGATCGCGGTTCATCTCCTGCTGTCCGCGCTGTCCGACTCCTGGGCCGGCCTCGGTGGAAAAGGCGAGGTCGCCGGATTTTTCATCTTCTGGCTCGCGAACGTGTGGGTCGTGATCCGAGGCTCCGAGTCCATCAAGCACCTCGAGGCATTCGCTGCGCCCATGCTGATGGCTGTCGGGATCGGCCTCATCATCTGGGCCTGGCCCCAGGCATCCGTCAGCGAACTGATCGCGCGTCCGCCGGGTCGGCCGCCGGACGCGAATCTCGCCGGTTATTTCTTCGCGGGACTGACGGCCATGGTCGGTTTCTGGGCGACCCTCTCGCTCAACATTCCCGACTTCAGCCGCTTTGCGAACTCGCAGAAGAGCCAGATCGTCGGCCAGATCCTGGGCCTGCCGCTCACCATGTTCCTGTTCGCGGGGCTCGGCGTGCTGATGACGGCGGCGTCCGCCGGTCTCGTCGGCCAGACGGTGTCGGACCCGATCACGCTCATCGGTCTCATCGACAACCCATTCTGGACCGTCGTTTCGATGATCGTGATCATCCTCGCGACCATCTCGACCAACACGGCCGCGAATGTCGTCTCGCCGACGAACGATTTCCAGAATGTCGCGCCGAGGCTGATCAACCAGACGAAAGGCGTTCTGCTGACCGGCGCGATCGGCATCCTGCTGATGAGCTGGGAGCTCCTCAAGAAAATGGGATGGCTCGAGTCCGACGTCAGCGTCGAGAGCCTCTACTCGAACTGGCTGATCGGCTATTCGAGCCTGCTCGGCCCGATCGCGGGCATCATGATCGTGGATTACTTCATCGTCCGTCGCCAGAAGCTCGATCTCGCGGGCCTCTACAAGGACGAAGGGCCCTACCCGGCGTGGAACCGGGCGGGCTTCGTCGCATTCCTCGTGCCGGTCGCCCTGACACTGGTCGCGATCACGACCGGCTGGCTCGGCTGGTTCTACGACTACGGCTGGTTCACCGGGTCGCTGCTCGGCGGATTGCTCTATTATCTTCTGAGCGGCAAGAGGTAGATCGCTTGGCACTGCTCATCCGGGGCGGCACGGTGGTGACGGCGGACGAAACCCGGCGCGCCGACGTGCTCTGCGACGGCGGCCGCATCGTCGCCGTCGCGCCGTCGATCGACGCGCCCAAGGGCGCCGAAATCGTCGATGCCGGCTCGCAGTACGTCATGCCGGGCGGGATCGATCCGCACACGCACATGCAATTGCCCTTCATGGGCACGGTCGCGAGCGACGATTTCTACACGGGCACCGCGGCGGGTCTCGCCGGCGGCACGACGATGATCATCGACTTCGTGATCCCGAATCCGCAGCAGAACGTCATGGAGGCCTATCGCCAGTGGCGCGGCTGGGCCGAGAAGGCCTGCGCCGACTATTCCTTCCACGTGGCGATCACCTGGTGGGACGAGACGGTCGGCCGCGACATGGAGACGCTCGTGCGCGAGCACGGCGTCAACAGCTTCAAGCATTTCATGGCCTACAAGGGCGCGATCATGGCCGACGACGAGACGCTGGTGAACAGCTTCTCGAAGGCGATCACGCTCGGCGCAATCGTGACCGTGCACGCCGAGAACGGCGAGCTCGTCTATACGCTCCAGGACCGCATTTTCCGCCAGGGCATCACCGGTCCCGAGGGCCATCCCCTGTCGCGGCCGCCGGAAGTGGAAGGGGAGGCGGCCAATCGCGCGATCCGCATCGCCGAAGTGCTCCGCGTTCCGCTGTATGTCGTCCACGTCTCGTGCCGCCAGGCGCTCGAGGCGATCACGCGCGCGCGAAGCGAGGGACAGCGCGTGTTCGGCGAGGTGCTGGCCGGCCATCTGCTGGTCGACGACTCCGTCTACCGCGACCCCGACTTCACGCGTGCCGCGGCGTACGTCATGAGCCCGCCATTCCGTTCCGCCGGAGCACCAGGCCGCGCTCTGGCGCGGGCTGCAGTCCGGAAACCTGCAGACGACGGCGACGGATCACTGCTGCTTCTGTGCCCCGCAGAAGGCGGCGGGCCGCGACGACTTCCGCAAGATCCCGAACGGAACGGCGGGCATCGAAAACCGCCTGGAAGTGCTCTGGCATCATGGCGTCCGCACCGGGCGGCTCACGATGAACGAGTTCGTGCGCGTGACGTCGACGAACGCGGCGCAGATATTCAACATCTACCCGCGCAAGGGCAGCGTCACGGTCGGCGCCGACGCGGATCTCGTCGTCTGGGACCCGAATGGCAGCAAGACGATTTCCGCGAAGACGCACCGGCAGAACATCGATTTCAACATTTTCGAGGGCATGACTGTCCAGGGCAGGGCCTCCCATACGATCAGCGCCGGCAAGCTCGTGTACGCGGGCGGGGACCTGCGCGTCGAGCGGGGCGCCGGGCGCCATGTCGATCGTCCTCCCTATCCGCCCTACTATGAAGCCGTCAGGAAACAGGCGGAACTCGCACGGCCCTCCGCCGTCAAGCGAACTTGAACGCTCCCGACATCGCTCCCGGCCGACTGACCGCCGACGAGATCGAGCGCAACTTCGCGGACCTGCATCCGCCGCTCTCCAGGTCGGAAGCGCTGATCGCCGCCGACCGCTGCTATTTCTGCTTCGCGGCGCCTTGCACCACGGCCTGTCCGACGGGAATCGACATACCGCGCTTCATCCAATCGATACGCAGCGGAGATATCGAGGGCGCGGCCTACGCGATACTTTCCGAGAACATCATGGGCGGCATGTGCGCGCGCGTCTGCCCGACGGAAGTGCTTTGCGAGGAAGCCTGCGTGCGGAACCTGCACGAAGAGAAGCCGGTCGACATCGGACTGCTGCAGCGCTACGCGACCGACCCGGTCATCGACGCGGGCACGCAGCTGTTCGCCCGCGCCGCGCCCTCGGGCAAGTGTGTCGCCGTGGTCGGAGGCGGTCCCGCAGCGCTCTCCTGCGCGCATCGCCTGGCCTGGCTCGGGCACGAGGTCGCGATCTTCAGTCGTGACGGCAAACTGGGCGGCCTGAACGAATACGGAATCGCGGCTTATAAGACGGTCGATGATTTTGCGCAGCGCGAAGTCGAGTACATCCTCGGAATCGGCGGCATCGACGTGGGCGCCAATGTCGCGCTCGGCAGGGACCTGTCGCTCGCGAAATTATGCCGCGAGTTCGACGCGGTATTCCTCGCCGTCGGCCTCGGCGGGATCAACCGGCTCGGCCTCGAGTCGGAGGATCTTCCGGGTGTGGTCGATGCCGTCCGCTACATCGCGGAACTCCGCCAGGCGCCGGACAAGTCGCAACTTCCGGTCGGCCGGCGCGTGGTCGTCATCGGCGGCGGCATGACGGCAATCGACGTCGCCGTGCAGTGCAAGCGACTGGGCGCGGAGGACGTGACGATCGTCTATCGCCGCGGCCGCGATCAGATGGGCGCCAGCGGTTACGAACAGGATCTGGCGCAGACCGGCGGCGTGCGCATCAGGGACTGGGCGAAGCCGGTGCGTTTCGTCGGGAAAGGGATGGTGACGCGGGTCGAGTTCGAGAACACGCGCGAAGGCCCGGACCGGCGGCTGGAAGGGACGGGCGAGACATTCGCCATGAATGCCGACGTCGTCTTCAAGGCGATCGGTCAGGAGATCGCGTGGAATGAGCTGGGTGCCGCGAGCGCGATACTTCGCGTGGCAGACGGGCGCATCGCGGTGGACGCCAACCGCAAGACGTCGTTGGACAATGTCTGGGCGGGGGGCGACTGCGTGGCGGGCGGCAAGGACCTGACGGTGACCGCGGTGCAGGACGGAAAGCTCGCGGCGCAGGCGATCGACGAATACCTCAAATCGGACGGGTGAGCCATGAACAGACCCGGAAACGGCAACGGCGCGGTCAACCTGGCGTCCGAATTCCTCGGCATCCGTTCGCCGAATCCGTTCTGGCTCGCATCGGCGCCGCCGACCGACAAGGCCTACAACGTCAATCGCGCATTCGAAGCGGGCTGGGGCGGCGTCGTCTGGAAGACGCTCGGCGAGGACCCGCCGATCGTCAACGTCAGCGGTCCGCGCTATGGCGCGATCCACTCGAATGACCGCCGCGTCATCGGTTTCAACAATGTCGAGTTGATCACCGACCGGCCGCTCGAGACGAACCTGAAGGAAATCCGCGAGATCAAGCGCGACTGGCCGGATCGGGCAGTCGTCGTCTCGGTCATGCTGCCGATGAATCGCGAGGTCTGGGCGAAGTACGTGCCGATGATCGAGGACACGGGCGCAGACGCACTCGAGCTCAATTTCGGCTGCCCGCACGGCATGTCGGAGCGCGGCATGGGCTCGGCAGTCGGGCAGGTGCCCGAATACATCCAGCAGGCGACCGAGTGGTGCAAGTCCGTTGCGCGCGTGCCGGTCGTGATCAAGCTGACGCCGAACGTCACCAGCATTCTCGGGCCTGCGAAAGCGGCGAAGGCGGGCGGCGCGGACGCGGTGTCGCTCATCAACACGCTGAATTCGATCATGCGCGTCGACTACGACACCCTCACGATGTACCCGGCGACGGACGGCATGGGCTCGCATGGGGGCTATTGCGGTCCGGCGGTCAAGCCGATCGCGCTGCACATGGTCGCCGAGATCGCGCGCAATCCTGTGACGCGCGGACTGCCGATTTCGGGTATCGGCGGCGTTACGGACTGGCGCGATGCGGTCGATTTCCTCGCGCTCGGCGCAAGCAACATCCAGGTGTGCACGGCTGCGATGGTCTATGGGTTCAAGATCATCGACGACCTGACGAGCGGCCTGTCGCGGTTCCTCCGCGACAAGGGCATGAAGAGCGTCAGGGAACTGGTCGGGCGCGCCGTTCCGTCCGTGACGGACTGGCAGTACCTCAACCTTAACTATGTCGTCAAGGCGCGTATCGATCAGGACCTCTGCATTCAGTGCGGCCGCTGCCACATCGTCTGCGAGGACGCTTCGCACCAGGCGATCACGCACACGGTGAACGGGCAACGGCGCTTCGAAGTCATCGACGAGGAGTGCGTCGGCTGCAATCTTTGTGTCAGCGTCTGCCCTGTCGTCGACTGCATCACAATGGAGCGATTGACCGGCGGGGTCGACACGAGGACCGGGCGGCCGATCGATGACCGGAGAGCGGACTGGACCACCCATCCCAACAATCCGATGCGCCGGCCGGCCGGATGAATCCCGATTACGGCGCGATGCTCGTAGTCGCAATTGAAGAGGCCCGCACCGGACTTGCGGAAGGCGGAATTCCGATCGGCGCAGCGTTGTTCGACGCCGCCGGCCGGCTGCTCGGCCGGGGGCGCAATCGGCGCGTGCAGGAGGGCGATCCCTCGGTCCACGGCGAAACGGACGCCTTTCGCAAGGCCGGCCGGCAGAAGTCCTACAGCGACACAGTCATGGTCACGACCCTTGCTCCCTGCTGGTATTGCAGCGGACTGGTACGCCAGTTCGGGATCGGCACGGTCGTCGTCGGCGAATCGGTCAATTTCGAGGGCGGCGTCGAATGGTTGCGAGAAAACGGGGTTCGCGTGATCGACTTGCACTCGGCCGAATGCGTCGACATGCTGTCTCGGTACATTCGCGACCACCCCGGCGTCTGGAATGAAGACATCGGCCGGGAATAACCGCGCGCCTCGCCAAGGGTTATGATCGCCACCAATTGAAACCGGATAGGGGGAATTTCGCAGTGCACAAGAAAAACCTGATGCTCGCCATGAGCGCCTTGCCGATCGGTGGTCTTCTGGCCGCGCCATCCGCAATCGCGCAGCAAACGGCTTTTGAGGAAGTCATTGTCACGGCGCAGAAGCGTGAACAGAGCATTTACGACGTCCCGGTCGCGATCAGCGCCTTCTCTGCCGAAATGATTGAAAAACAGGGTATCTCGGATCTGACGGACATCGGCAAGTTCGTGCCGAACTTGAATGTCACGGGTTTTTCCGCCGGTCACACCTCCTCGGCCAATCCGTTCATCCGCGGCATCGGCCTGCAGGACCATCTGATCACGACCGATCCGGGCGTGGGTGTCTATGTGGACGGTATCTATCTCGGACGCCAGGTCGGCCAGAACTGGAGCCTTGCGAACATCGAGCGCGTCGAGGTGCTCCGCGGCCCGCAAGGAACCCTGTACGGTCGCAACTCGATCGGCGGTGCGATCAACATCATCACGCGCCAGCCCGGAGATGAGGACGGCGGGCGCGTGTCGTTGACGGCCGGATCGCGGGGCCGGCTGGCCGGCGATTTCTACACGAACATGAGTTTTACCGACCAGTTCGCGATGTCGGTGACTGCAGCTTTTCAGCGCCGCGACGGTCTCGGACGATTCCTGGAGATCGAGAACCCGCGCAAGGAAGTCGGCGAGATTGAGGACATTTCTGCGCGCATCGCGATGAAATGGTCTCCGACCGACCGGCTGTCATTTCTCCTGACGGCCGACGGCAACGAGGGCGACAACGGCCTTCGCCCCTACGACACGCTGATCGACGAATTGCCGGCCAGCGCTCTCCCGTCGTTTGGCGTAACCAATGCCCAGACGGCTGCAAATCCCTATAACAACAACACGGGCCAGGAATCGCAGATCGCGGTGACGAACGAAGCGGAGGGCGTCTCACTGACGGTCGATTTCGAGATTTCCGACAACATGGCGGCGAAGCTTCTCCTGAGCGATCGCCACTCCGAGTACGAGGCCGGGCTCGATGACGACGGAGCATTCGCCGATGTTCACAGCTTTCCCGAAACAGGTGAGGCCGACCAGCAGTCAGCCGAGCTCCAGCTCACAGGCACTTTTGGAGCCTGGGACTATGTCGCCGGCCTCTATTGGTTCGAGGAAGAGGGCAAGAACAATCAGGACCCGACGGTTTTTAACGAAGGGCCGGGCGACTTCTTTCTGAGGCAGTCGGTCGACAGCCAGGCCATCTACGCGAACGTAGGCTACAACTTCTCCGAGGAATTCCGACTCTCGGGCGGCCTGCGTTACACGCAGGACGACAAGACTGCCCAGGCGATCATCAACGAAAGCCCCACGTTCCCGAACGGTCTTCTCAACGAATCCGACTCACGGGACTGGTCAGAGACGAGCTGGGACGTGTCAGCCAACTACCAGTTGAATGAGCGCCTGAATGTGTACGGGACGATCCAGAGCGGTTATCAGTCGGGCCGGTACCCACCGCGCCCATTCTGCTTGTTCGGCCAAATCGTTGCCGTCACGCCCCCCAGTCCGGCCGTAACGACCGACCCGAACTGCTTTAATGGAAGTCTGGCGACCGAAAACAACGTGACGGCGGAGAATTACGAGGTAGGCATCAAGGGCCAGCCGTTTGACAATCTGCAGATGAGCATCGCGGTGTTCTACACGGAATACACTGACCTGCCTTACCAGGTCAGCACGTCCGTTCCGGGTGGTGGATTCAACACCGTGGACATCATCGTCGATCAGACCTCGACCGGCGTCGAATGGGAAGGCACGTGGCTGGTAACGGACGCCTTCCGCATCCACTCCACGCTGGGCTACATCGATGCGGACGTAGACGATCCGAATCCGACGTTAGTCGCGCCATTGACGCCCGAGCTTACGGCTTCCATCAGCCCGGAGTTCAATTTCCCGCTCGCGAATGGCGAAGTCACCGTGCGGGCCGACTGGTCCTTCCGCGACGAGATGTTTGGTGAGCCGAGCTCAATTCCGGAAAGGTTTACGGCCATCGACAGCCGCGACCTGATCAACTTCGACATCACCTACCGGCCGTCCGACGGCGACTGGTCCATTTCCGGCTATGGCAAGAACATCACGGACGAGCGCTACGACAACGCGCGGCTGAATGTCACCGACTATGTGCTGGTGATCAAGAGCAACGACGCCAGCGAATATGGAGTCCGACTGACCAAGGAGTTCTGAACGATCCAGGCGGGCCCGCCCGGCCGGGCCCGCTTGTCAGAGCCCACCTACACGGCAAATGAGTTCCTCGAGGGACGGCTAACATAGGGTCCGATGGGTCCCAACGCACAACGCACCGGCATCGCGGCTACGGCAGCCGCGATTCTCTTGCACTCGCCGCTGATCCAGGCCGCGGACAGCGATTACCTGGGACTCCTCAGAGCCCGCGACCTGACGACCTTCGGGTTCCTGCGCCTCGACATGCGCCCGGCACATGCGGTCGATGCGCCGAAGGGCAACTGGGCGATCGAAGCAGAGCTTGCGCACCAGAACACCTGGGCTGTCAGCAAGGGCGCCGGCGACTACCTCGATACACTGCAGGGGCGCCGTGAGCTCGGGCCCGCCGAGCTTGCCGACATCCAGGCGCTGCCGGGCGAGAACTACCTGTTCGACATGGAACTCGCCGAACTCGATGTCACGATGCATTACAAGTTCACGAATCACCTGGGCGGATATCTCGTCCTGAGCGGCGTCAATTACAGCGGCGGATTCCTCGACAGTTCGATCGAGAGCTTTCACGACGCATTCGGCTTCGAGGACAACGGGCGGCCCGCGGTGCGCCGCAACGACGTGAACCTGATCGCGGACTCGAACTCCGCCAACCTTTCATTCCTCGACTCGCCGACGAGCGGCGGAATGCTCGATCCCACCATCGGCCTGCGGTATTCCGGCATGGATCAGGTCAAGGGCTGGAATATCGTGCTCGAAGCGGCTGCCAAGCTCGCCTTCCGCGGCCAGAAAGATTTCCTCTCCACCGGCAAGTCGGACTACGGCGTGCAGGCGACGCTGCAGCGCTTTTCCGATCACCACGCCTGGTACGTGAGCGCATCGGGCGTCTACTACGACGGTTCCACGAGCATCACGCCGACGGGATCGCAGATCGTGCCGACGCTCGTGGTCGGCTACGAGCGCAAGCTGAGCGACAAGACTCACGTGATCCTTCAGGGATACCTCAGCGACAGCGTGTATTCGCGCGAGGAGACCGATCTCCAGGAACTGCTCGACCCCAAGTATCAGCTGAGCCTCGGGGTCTACCGTCGCTTCGGGCGCTCCGTCATGTCCTTTGCGATCACCGAGAACCTGCAGAACTTCAACAATACGCCGGACGTCGGCATCCAGATCGGCTGGGCGTACAGCCCGGTCCTGGCGGTGAAGGGCGACTGATCCCGAATCAGGCCGGCTTCACGTTCGCGTTCAGGCGGAACAGGTTCATCGGATCGTATTTCTTCTTGATCTCGCGCATTCGCCCGAGATTGCCCTGGTAGTTCGCGTCGATCACGCCCTGCGCCTCGTCAGCGGTCTCGTTCGTGTAGTAGCCATTGGTGAAGCGCTCGAGGCCGGACCAGAAGCCCTTGAGGTAATCCATGTGCGGCCGGGCGTCGTCTTCGAGCTTCCAGGTGACGACCGACAGCATGTTGTGGGTCGAGCGGCGATGCGGAAACGCTGTGGCGTCCTGGGCCACTCGTCCGATGGCGCCGCCAGAATGCTGGAAGAAGAGGACGGTATCCCGCTTCGGGTCCGGCTTGAACCCGTCCACAATCGCCCCGGGCAGGTCGGTCGGATAGGCGTCGATGAATCCTGACTTCAGATAGGTACCTTCGCTCCGCGGATCGCTGTCGTCGAAGACGCGCTGGAGCGCGACGTAGTCCCAGGCCTTGATCGAATCCCGGAGCGGCGTGCCGAGCTTCCTGAGCGGCGCGAACACGCGATCGGCATCGCCCGCCGGGCCCGACCAGACCGGAGCCAGGATGACCATTCCCGGCTGGCCGTCCCGCGGCGCCGACATGATGGCGTCCACGTAGAGTTCATCGGGTGCGGCGGCGCTGTATTCGCCGTGGAACGCGAGCAGCTCCCGCGCGCGCTCGATCGGAAACACCAGGGAGCCCGCGACGACCTGCCGCTGCATCGGGTGCAGCTCGAATTCGAAGTTCGTGACGACGCCGAAATTCCCGCCGCCGCCGCGCACGCCCCAGTAGAGATCCGGATTTTCCGAGGGGCTCGCATGACGGAGACTGCCGTCCGCGGTCACGATGTCCACGGCCCGCACGTTGTCGAGGGCGAGGCCGAAGCGTCGCGCCAGGCGCCCGAATCCGCCGCCCAGCGTGAGTCCGCCGACCCCGGTGTGCGAGACCGTTCCCGCCGTGGTCACGAGCCCGAGCGCCATCGTCTCATGGTCCATGTCGCCGAGGAGGCTTCCGCCATCCACCCAGGCGCGGCGCGCGGCCGCGTCCACGCGCACGCCGCGGAAGCGGGACAGGTCGATCTGCATGCCCTTTTCGCAGGTCGACTTGCCGCCCGGGCTGTGCCCGCCGCACTTGACGGCAAGCAGCAGCTCGCGCTCGCGCGCGAAGTTGACCGCGGTCTGGATGTCAGCTACGCCCGTCGGCTGCACGACGAGGGCAGGGTGCCTGTCGATGGACTCGTTCAGCACGCGGCGCGCCTGCTCGTAACCGGGATCGCCCGCGAGCAGGAGCGAACCGCGCAGGCTCCCCTTCAGTTCCTTGATCGCGGCCTGCTCGATGACGGTGGCCGAGCCGTCGAGCTTTACGGCCGATACGCCGGCCGCGGCCTGCGATGCCTCCTGATCGAGCGCGTACAGTCGCGACCAGGGCAGGGCGGTTGCGACCACAGCGGCGACAGTCGACCGGACGAAGATGTCGGCGATTCATCATGGCACTGCTCCCACGGGTGCGGCCTGTCCCTTGATCGAGGATCGAATCAGGAGGATCGCCGCATAGAGTACGACGACGACGACGCCCCATCGCAGCCAGACCATCGGCATTTCCTTGACGATGAATGCGGCGATGAGGACCGCCGGAATGCCGCCGAGGGTGATGCCGAGGATGATGTGGAGATCGATGCGATCGGTCTTGATGAAGGTGAACCCCGTCGTCGGCATCAGGAAGGCGCAGGCGCTCGTCATGATCGGAAACGCGAGCCGCGGATCGAGTCCCAGAAGACTCAGTAAAATCAGCGACGGCGCATAGAGGCCGATGCCGAAGGTCATCAGGGCGCCGAGCAGGAAGTGCACAGCGATCGCGATGTACATCTCCGGCGAAGGCAGGGCTGTCGCGAGGCCGCCTTCGGGCATGAGATCCAGGTTTCTCATCGCGTAGAGGCCGGCCGCAATCAGCAGCGCCACGCCAACAACGCCCTGGACGACGCGCACGGGCGCCCGCACGACGATCGGCGCACCGACCAGCGCGCCGGCGACGGCGGCCGCGATGCACGAGGCGAGCAGGATAGGATCGACGCTGACGCCGAGCAGCACCAGGAAGATCGCGGACTGGACGACCGTCGGCATTGCATGACCGACATTCAGCGTCGCAGGAATGAAGCTGTCTGGCACCAGATTGCGGAACTTGAGCCACGCTGTCGTCGGCGCAAAGGATCCGATACCGAGCGTATCGAAAAAATTGGTGACCGCGCCGAGGCCAATGGCCTCCGCGCTCGGGCGGAAGTGCCCGCGCTTCTTCAGCGTGCTCAGGAAAACCCAGGTGAATGCGAGGCCAAGGATGCCAAGCGCGATCAGCAGGATGGTGAGGATCATGTGGTCCCGGGTTTGCGCATCGCGCGTACTGTACCTCAGAATAGCGTCACCTGCTCCAAGGGACTGGTCACATGCATTTCAGAATCTCCGGGCGCCGACTGGGCGCCGCATTTTTGTGTGTCCTTCCGCTCGCGGCTGCGGTCGCCAAGGAAAATGCCATTCCGCCGGACATCTCCGGCCAGGCGCTCGAGATGCTCAAGCGCTCGGTTGGCTTCAAGACCTCGGCCGGCGACGGCCAGGTCCCGGCCTATGCCGAATATGTCGCCGGTGTGCTGAAGGCCGGCGGCTTCGCTCCCGAGGACATCACGATCACGCCGCGCGGAGAGACCGCGACGCTCGTCGCCTACTACCGTGGCAAGGATTCGTCCGCGAAGCCGATCGTCATCGCCGCGCACATGGACGTCGTGACCGCGATGCGCGAGGACTGGGAGCGCGATCCGTTCGTCGCCGTGGTGGAGAACGGCTACGTCTACGGCCGCGGGGCTTCCGACAACAAGCTCGGCCTCGTTTCGATGGTCGCGGCGCTACTCTGGCTCAAGCAGGAGGGCTACAAGCCGCGCCGGGACATCGCCCTTGCGCTCACGGGCGACGAGGAAACGAGTCAGGACACGACGGCCGCCCTCGCGCAGGAGCTCAAGAATGCCGAGATGCTGCTGAACAGCGATGCGGGCGGCGCGTACCTCGGTGATGACGGGAAACCGGTCGTGTATGCATTGCAGGCCGCCGAAAAGACCTACATGGATTTCGAGGTCAGCTTCACCAATCCGGGCGGCCACAGCAGCCGGCCCGGTCCGACCAATGCGATCTACGACATGGCGAGGGCGATCACGAAGGTTGCCGGATTCCGCTTTCCCGCCCGCAGCAGTGAACTGACGCAGGCCTATTTCCGCGCGGCCGGCCCGATCACGCCCGCTCCCGTGGGTCCGGCGATGCTCCGTTATGCCGACAATCCGTCGGACAAGGAGTCCTACGAAATCCTGGCTTCGCACGCGGAGTACGTCGGCCAGCTCGGCACGACCTGTGTCGCGACGCAGGCCAGGGCCGGTCATGCGGCGAATGCGCTGCCGCAGAGCGCGATGGTCAACATCAACTGTCGCGTGTTTCCCGGCGAGTCCGTCGAAAGCGTAAGGTCGACGCTCGTCACGGCAATCGACGATCCCAAAGCCCAGGTGAAAGTCGTCGGCGCGCCCGTACCGAGCGACGCCTCGCCGCTTCGCGACGACGTGATGAAGGCGCTCCGCAAGGCGATCAACTTGCGCGCGCCAGGCCTGCCGATCGTGCCGTCGATGTCTGCGGGCGCGACCGACAGCCTGTATTTCCGCAATGTCGGCGTGCCGAGCTACGGCGTGTCGGGCATCTTCATGCACCCGAAGGACAATTTTGCCCACGGCTTGAACGAACGCGTGCCGGTCGCGACGATCGACGGCGCCGTGATCCAGTGGCGCAGCATGCTTCGCGACCTCACCCGCTAACTGCCTTGTCCATCAATAAAGGCGCCTATTTCGCGGGCGCAGACTTCCGGATGTTCGACGCAGGCATCATGCGTTCCTTCCGGAACCAGCACGCGCCGGACGTCCGGTATCGTGCGTTCGAGTTCGGCGTCGACCAGTTTTCCCAGTTCATAGCTGGATGCACCGCTCAACATCAGCACAGGCAGCTTCAGTCCTCGCAGGTCGGCGCGAGGAATGTCCGGCAGTAGCTCGCGGGACCGGAACATCACCTCCCAGTCACGCAAGTTTCCGCGCAGCGATGTCAGCGCTTCAGGCGGTATCTGATCCATCGCTCCCGGTCCGACGAAATACTCAAGCGTGATGCGAAATGCCGAGTCGCGGTCACCCGCGCTGAATGCGGCCCGCACCGGCTTGACCAAGCTCCCGTTGAAATCGTCGAGCACCGGCTGGCCACCTTCGATCTGCGGCAGCCAGGAAACGAGCGGTGGTTCGACCAGGGACAGTGAGCGCGCGAGATCGGGATGGCGGAGCGCGAGGAAGAGAGACGTCGACGCGCCGTAGGAAGCGCCGACCACATGGACGGGACCCACCTCCAGCTTTTCGATCAATCCGGCCAGGTCGTCGGATTCGGAGATCGGCGAATGGTCGGGACTGACGGGATTCTGTCGGTTTGGATGGCTGTGCCGCCGGCTGTAGGCGATCGTCGTGTAACGACCCTTGAGCCGATCCATCACCGGCAGCCACTCGCGGTAATCGGCCAAGCCTCCGTGAACGAAAACAATTGCCGGCCCGCTTCCTTCGGCGACGTAGTGAAGTTCGGCGCCGTTGACTTCGAGCGTGCGTAACTCTCTTTCAGCAGCCGGCGTTTCAATCGCGACGTCCTCGCCGGCATGGGCGGCAAGCGATAGAAGTATTGCGACGCAGGCGATGTGCTTCATGCCAGACTCCTGTTGAACCTAATTCGCTCGCGATGCATGAGATAGAGTCCGGCCGCGACGATGATCGCGGCTCCGGCCAGCATCCGGGATCCCGGCAGTGTTTGCCAGATGAACCAGTCGATCCCGATCGCCCATATCATGGCGGTGTATTCGAAGGGTGAGACCAGCGATGCCGGCGCCAGGCGGAATGCCTCGGTGAGCAGGTGCTGGGCGACCCAGCCGGTGAGTCCGATACCCGCAATCCAGATCCAGTCGCTTGCGAGGATTGTCACCCAGACCGGCGCTGCAATCAGTCCGGCTCCGATCGAGAGCAACAACAGGAACCAGAAAACCATCGAGGCCGTGGTCTCCGTGCGCGACAGGACGCGGACGAGCACGACCACGAATGCGTAGGCGATTGCCGAGAGAAAGGTGGCGAGCCCCGCAAGGCTCGCGATCCCCGCGACCGACGGCTTGAGTATCACGAAGACACCTGCGAGCCCGGCCATGACCGCAAACCAGGTGTGGCGGTCCACTTTTTCGCCGAGCAACAAGGCGGCGGCGAGCACGACCAGGAGCGGTGCGCACATGTAAACCGCGTAAGTGTCCGCCATGCTTGCCCGCGCGAGCGCCCAGAGGAAACCCCAGAGCATGGCGACCGCGAGCGCGCCCCGGAGCAGATGAATTCCAAATCTTACGGGCAGCAGCAGGCGGATCTGCCCCGTCGTCGCGTACATCAGCACGACGAATGGAAGCGAACTCATGCCGCGCAGGCTCGCGATCTGGATCGCGGGATAGCGCGCCGAAATGTGCTTCATCAGCGCGTCCATCAGGGCAAAGATACCCACCGCCGCGAGCATCAGCAGCACGCCGCGCAGTCGGTCGGCGCGCTCAGTCATTGGGCGTGGGCAGGCGTTCGATCAGCAGCTTCGAAAAGCCGGCGAGTGCCGTCAGGTCCTGCTCGTCAGGTGCCTCCGGGTCGCGTGCATTCGAAAACGCGGCGACGATGACCCGACGGCCGTCCGGCAGCTCCGCGTGCACGATTTCGGCGAGCGTATCGTAGGCGTCGCCGATCTTGCTCTCGTAGTTCGTTCCTTCGGGAAACCCGCCGCCCATGCTGCTGTTCCGCGACAGAAGCGGACGCCGGAGCCGCGAGCGAATGTAGTCCGCGGCCGGCGCGCCGAAATTTCCGCTCACGAGCGCAAGCATCAGCCTGGCTGCGCCGTCCGCGTGCATGGAGTTACGGCCATGACGCTCGCGCGCGAGCGCCTCGAGGCCGGACGGCTCTTCGCCCGAGTTCGTCGGATACGTCTTGTTGATGAAGCGCTGGCCGTCGAGCAGGCCGTGCTCCGCGAGGAGATTCTCGGTGTAGAGCCTGCGCGCAAACCAGGCCTCGTAATCGGCGCCATCGACCGGTCCGTTGACCGCTCCGGTGATCGCATCGACGACGACACCGGTCGCGACGTTGTCGGAATCGCGGAGCATCGGAAGCACGGCCTCGTCGAGGCAGTCCGCGGCGCGGCCACGGGATTCGCACCAGTGAACCGCGGCGATCGCGTATCCGAGCTTGACGCAGCTTGCCGGATACCAGGGGCGATCCCCTCCAATGCTGCCTCGAAGCCATGTTCCGTCAGCCGTGGCGAGAAGCACGGTCACGTCGAGCCGGTCGAATTTCTGGCCCGTCAAGAAACGTGCCCCCGCGTCTTCGACGGCCTCCTGCAATCCGGCGTCGTCGCGAATCGGAGTAGGGCGGCCGGCTTCCGGCCGGGCGGGCGACGCTGCGAGCAACAGGACGATGCCGGCGACTGGCAAGGCTTTCGCGATCATTCGCCAATGCACCGAGCGTCTCCCGCTACAATTCCGTCACAGTAGCGTCCCTGCGGCGGAGCAACAACCATGAAGGTCTACGGCAGCGTGCTCGACATGATCGGCCGGACGCCGATGCTCGAGATGCACAAGCTCGATGCCGGGACCTGCAGGCTTTTCCTGAAGCTCGAACTCCAGAATCCGGCGGGCTCGATCAAGGACCGCATCGGGCTCTCGATGATCGAAGAGGCGGAACGCCGCGGCGACCTGAAGCCCGGCGGAACGATCATCGAGGCGACGGCCGGCAACACCGGCCTCGGTCTAGCGCTCGTTGCGGCGCAGAAGGGTTACCGCGTCGTGCTCGTGCTGCCGGACAAGATGAGCCAGGAGAAGATCTTCAACCTGCGCGCGATGGGCGCGGAAGTCGTGCTGACCCGGTCCGACGTGGAAAAGGGCCACCCGGAGTACTACCAGGATCTCGGCGCGCGGATCGCGCGCGAGAAGGGCTACTTCCACATCAACCAGTTCGGTAATCCCGACAACCCCAAGGCGCATGCGACGACGACCGGTCCGGAAATCCTCGAGCAGATGGAAGGCCAGGTGGACGCCGTCGTCGTCGGCATCGGCTCGAGCGGGACGATTACGGGTCTCACGAACTTCTTCCGAGAACGGCTGCCGTCCGTCGAGATGATCCTCGCCGACCCGGAGGGTTCGGTGCTCGCCGACCAGGTCAACAAGGGTGCATTCGACAAGGTGGGATCCTGGCTCGTCGAGGGAATCGGCGAGGATTTCATCCCGGAGATCTGCGATCTGTCGATGTGCCGCAAGGCGTACAGCATTCCCGATGCCGAATCGTTCGCGGTCGCGCGCGCGATCCTGCTCAAGGAGGGCCTTCTCGTCGGATCGTCGACGGGAACGCTCGTCGCGGGGGCACTCCGGTACTGCCGCGAGCAGAAGAAGTCGAAGCGCGTCGTCACTTTCGCCTGCGACACGGGCAACAAGTACCTCTCGAAGCTCTTCAACGATTTCTGGATGGAAGACCAGGGCTTCACCCAGCGGAAGCAATACGGCGATCTGCGCGATCTCGTCGGCCGTCCGCACGGCGAACGCGCGACGATCACAGTCGGCCCCGACGACGTGCTGACGACGGCGCACAACCGGTTGCGGAATGCGGGCTTCAGCCAGCTTCCGGTCATGGAGGCCGAACGGCTCGTCGGCTTCATCGACGAGGACGACATCCTGCGGCACGCCTTCGGCAAGCCCGAACGGTTCAATGATCCGGTGCGGTCGGCGATGCACACGAACTTCCTCGTGGTCGAGCCGACACTCTCCATGCGTAACCTGGTCGCAATGCTCGATGTCCAGCCCTATGCCGCGGTAATGGACCGCGGCGAGTTCCACGGGCTCATCACGCGGGCCGACGTTCTAAACTACCTGCGCCGCCAGATGACATCGGCACCGGCGCACTGAGGCTATCGATGAAGGATTCCAGGAAAACGCGGGGATTCTCGACCCGCGCCATACACGCAGGCCAGACCCCGGACCCGACGACGGGCGCCGTCATGCCACCGATTTACGCGGTATCGACCTATGCGCAGGAAAGCCCCGGCGTCCACAAGGGCTACGAGTATTCCCGGACCCAGAACCCGACGCGCATGGCCTATGAACGCTGCATCGCCGATCTCGAGGGTGGCATCCGCGGCTTCGCCTTCGCCTCGGGCATGGCGACGACGGCGACCCTTCTCGAGCTTCTCGACTCTGGCTCCCACGTCGTCGCGATGGATGATCTGTACGGCGGCAGCTTCCGCCTGTTCGAGCGCGTGCGACGACGCTCGTCCGCGCTCGATTTCAGCTTCGTGGACCTTTCGGATCCCACGGCCGCGGTGGCGGCGATTCGGCCGAAGACCCGGATGATCTGGATCGAGTCGCCCTCCAATCCTCTGCTGCGGCTCGTCGACATCGCGGCAGTCGCGGAGGCCGCGCGCGGCCGCGGAATCCTCACCGTAGTCGACAACACTTTCGCTACGCCGTGGATCCAGCGGCCGCTCGAACTCGGGGCAGACATCGTCATGCATTCCGCGACCAAGTTCCTGAACGGGCACTCGGACATGGTCGGGGGCGTCGCGATCGTGCGGGATGCGGAACTCGGCGAGCGCATCGCCTATCTGCACAATGCGATCGGCGCGATCGCCGGCCCCTTCGACAGCTTCCTCGCGCTCCGGGGACTCAAGACCTTGCCGCTCCGGATGCGGCAGTCGAGCGAATCGGCGCTCGCGATCGCGGAGCGTCTCGAGCGTCATCCGCGCGTCGAGCGCGTGATCTATCCGCGCCTGCCGTCTCATCCTCAGCGCGCGCTCGCTGAGCGCCAGATGATGAATGGCGGCAGCGGGATCGTGACTTTCTTCCTGAAGGGCGGTCTCGCGGAAGCGCGGAGCTTCCTCGAACGCCTGGATCTGTTCACGCTGGCGGAGAGCCTGGGCGGCGTCGAAAGCCTCGTGGATCACCCGGCGATCATGACCCACGCCTCGGTGCCGCCCGAGGCGCGCGCGAAGCTCGGCATCAGCGATTCACTGGTCCGGCTCTCGGTCGGCATCGAGGATACCGCGGACCTGATCGCGGACCTGGAAGCGGCGCTCGACTGAGCGCCGGCCAAGGGGCTCAGGGGTCGAGATCCTCGACGCGGCCGTCGGCGGAAATGAGGAGTTGATCGCCTGCTTCCGCCGTCGTCGTGACGTCGCCGGCGGCGAATCGTACCGTCACATCGTAAGTGCCGGGCCAGGGCGCGCCGAACACGAGATCGTACATGTTCTGCGAACGAAGACCCGAGCCCGATTCGACCACGCGCGTCATGATCCGGTTCGACGCCAGCTGTGGCACGACACGCACGATCCGCCCTTGTTGATTGCGCTCGTCGCCGCCGCCGACGATCCGGAGCCGGATCCTTCGCGTCAGAGTGTTTGCGCCGCGCAGGAGGCGGTAAGTACCGCGCCAGCGCGCGAGGATGTCGCCACTGCCGTCGGCATCGGTATCGCCGCAGGCAAGATTGTCATTACTGTTACTCACGGGATTCAGATTGGTTGTGGTTCCCCGCTGCGCCGCTGACGGCAACAGCGTTCCCGCGACATTGACCAGGATCCTGGGAACTACAGATCCGGTGACCAACAGGTTGTTCGCCAAGATCACGTCTTCGAAGCCGTCGACGTTGACGTCGCAGACCGTGAGTCCGAACCCGAAGGGGTCGATGGGATCGGGATCGAGGATTTCGCCGCTGTCGAAGATGCCATTGGTATTCCGGTGCAGGCGCACGATGGCGCCGGTGGTGTGGACGAGATCGAGGTCTCCGTCGAGGTCGAAGTCGATGAGCTTCAAGCCGTTGTCCCCGCGCGCCGGGATGCCCGCCGCCGCACTCCCGTCGCTGAAAGTGCCGTCGCCATCATTGAGCATCAAGCGCGAGCCGAACAGCAGGTCGACGAAGCCGTCCTCATTGAAATCAACGGCCTGCCCGCCGCGCGGAATGAAATCCGCACCGGCAGGATTGGCGTCGACGCCGGCCGCCGCGGCAATGTCCGTGAATCCGCCGCTGCCATCGTTCCGGAGTAGCCAGTTGCGGGCGCCATCGCCTTGCGTGTGGTCATTGGGCGCGAATACGTCGATATCGCCGTCATTGTCGAAGTCGGCGGCGAGCAGTGTCCCGCCGAATCCGCCGATCGCAAGTGCCGAGACTCCGGCGGAAGTCAGGTAATTACCGGTGCCCTGGTTGACATGCATCAGCGCGATCGACGCCGGAGTGCCGGCCGGCGACTGCGTGTTGCTGAAGAGGTCGTCGAAACCGTCGCCGGTGAAGTCGGCAAAGCGCGAGTCGCCCGTTGTGCGTCCTGCCGCGAGAAGGTCTGACAAGCCCGCTTCAGGCAACGCCCTGGCCACGAATCCGCCCGTGCAAACCCCGGTTTCCACCGTGCCGCTGGCGGTCGGCAAATCCAGGCATTCGTCGTCGTTCGGGTCGCCGAATGCGGCGCCGGCCAGTGGCAGGCTGTGCTGGACGACAAGCTGCGTGGGGGAAAGTGCGATGGGTCCGCCGACTCCGATTCGTGTGTCGTTCACCCCAATGACACGGTAGAAAACCGGCGTCGCTATGTTGACCAGGGGCCGGACATGTGGCGAACCATTTGCTTCCTCGAACAGTGCGCTCGGCCGGCGCCCGACGAGCTGGGACTCGATCGAGGCGAAATAGACGCGATAGCCGGTGGCGCCGGTGGTCGGAGCGAAATGGACCGTGTGTCCTGGCGCCTGGCTCGTAACGGCGACCCATTCGACGGGTCCCGGCACCGGGCCCGGCGTCGCCACAACCGGATTGCTTTCGGGCCCGCGACCACCGCTCGTTGCCGCGATGATCATGTAGCGATAGGACTGTTGATTGGTGAGTCCGGTATGGACGTACGACGTACCCTCTATCCCGGTGATTTCGTTGTCAAAATCAGCGTCGATGGTATTGAGGTCCCAGACAATCACATAGTGCGTGGCGTCCGTGACGGCGCTCCAGCTGAGTTCAACCTGGCCGTTCCCGCCCTCGGCGTTTGGATTTGCCGGCGCAGCATGTGGGGGACTGGTTCCCAGGGCGCCTTCGCAGCCTGCGAGGCCGATGAACCCGAGCAGGGCGCAAATTCCGGTTACCGCGCGAAGGGCGGCTCTAAATGCCAATGCCATTGGATCGGGATCCCGTCTCTGTTGATATTCCGCGACCGATAGACGGTCACGCTGCGCGACAGTTCCGCCGGCTCCCGGCGGGCAGCCGCATTATAACCCTGAGGACCGCCGAGCCTTGGTTCAGGCGGCAGCGGGACGAAGATCCAGCCGCTGGGACGACGCCATACAGTAGATCTCGACCGGGCGGGTCCGGCCGCGCAAGACGAGCGGCGGCAATTCAACGATACCGCCGGGAATCGGGTCCAGGGATTGCTTCACCGAAAGTGAAAACAGGGCCTCTCCGGCGCGCGCGCGCTGGACCAGGCGGGCCGCTACGTTGACGGTATCCCCGATCAACGTATAACTCGGCCGATCCGGCGCCCCGACGTCGCCCACGATGACGTCCCCCGCGTTAATGCCAATGCCGATTCCGGTTTCGATGCCGAGTCGCGCCTTCCAGTCGGTCGCCAGACGGCCGAAACCGGCGATCATCCCGCGGGCTGCCGAAATCGCGCGGCCGCTCGCATCATCGGATGGCAGCGGCAGGCCGAAGCCGGCCATCAGGCCATCGCCGGCCATGTGGAATACGGTACCGCCGTGTTCGCGGGTCACCGCCGACAGCATCGAAAAATACTCGTTCAGGAGCGGAACGACGTCGGAAGGGGACAGGCGTTCGGCGACCGTGGTAAAGCCGCGCATGTCCGCAAAGAGGACAGTACCGGAGACCCGCGCCTGACCGATACCGTCGCGCGCTCTGGCCGTGCAGCGGCAGCTCCCGAGCTGGTGCAGTTCAATGAGATTGCCGGCGGGGTCGGTCAGGAACAAGCGCCTTGAATCAGGGCCCAGCCGGCCATGTACGACCCGATAAGGCACGGTCAGTCGGTCGAGTTCCGCCTGCGCCTCTTCGATCGAGGTCACCGCAAGCGCCAGGTGCGGCGCCGAGAGATCGAGCTCGCCGGTAGCCAACGTGTTCTTCGGGGCGCCCGCGATCAGGTGAATCTGCGCGAATGCGCCAGCATTAATGCGCTGGCCCTCGCCGGGACGGTCCCAGGGCACATGGTCGCATTCGAGTCCGAGCACATCGCCGTAAAAACGCAGCGCCGCACCCGCGGCATCCGGGCCCGGCGCGATCCGCACCGCGAGATGATGCAGTTCCGCGATCTTGAGCGTCATGTCCCGGCTTGAGGGTCGAATATCTCGACGGAGAGGTCGACCCGGCGCTCTTCCCCGGGCGCCAGGCCGCCGACGCCGATCACCTTGCGGGCGAGTTCGGCGCCACCCGCATCGCGGATGACGACGACGACGGAATATTCCCCCGGACCTTCCGCCGATGCTCGCGCGAACTGCCCCGAAATCTTGAGCGCGACCTGGCTCGCGGGCTCGGGTTGCGCGCCGCGGCGAGACTCGAACCGCAGGTGATGCTTGCAGGCTGGACAAACCGCCGCGCTTTCCAGGATCGTCGCCCGGCAATGCGGACAGGACCGCGTCTTGCCGATCGCCGCCGCGCGACGGTCTACCACTCTTGCCATGACTTAGGAGCGGCCGCCCTTCGTACCGCCTGCCTCGCTCCAGCCGAACTCCGCGCGGCCACGCATGCGCGCGCCGTCCGCAACCGTCAGGGAACCCGCGCTCACGTCGCCGTTCACGACGCCGCTCTGGTGCAGTTCGACGCGTTGTGCGCCTTCGATATTGCCTTCGATCTCGCCGGCAACGACGACAGAGGCCGCGCGAACCGAGCCCGCGAGGTGAGCGCCAGCGTCGATTGTCAGCGTTCCGTCCACGTGGACATCGCCCTTGAAGCGGCCGGAGATCCGGACGTGGCCGGAGCCCTCGATCTTGCCTTCGAATGTCAGGCCGGTCGCGAGGATCGACTCCTTCATATCCTTGCGATTTGCAGCGGCCTGCGGCGCCGGCGAGCTCGGGACCGCCTCAGGCCTCGGGCGATTTACGGGCGGCGCGCTGCCCGCGGACGCGTCGGGCTGTGTCGAATCCTTCGCAACAATGTCCTTCCAAATGGCCATGGGAGTTCCTCCGGTGGGGGACGGCTAGAGTAGCCAGTTGGGCGGCCGCGGGCGAGGGCGCCGTACGGTATCGAAGTCCCAGAACTGAACTGTTGCCATATTGCGACTGCCTCTCCGGCCGGCATTGGCTAAAACAGGCCGGGCAACCAGGCTTGTGCCGCAGAGGGTACGCGTACCTGAGGTGTCCGGTGCCCGGTCCTGGCTTTATGAATGGCCGCATCGGCCGCGGTCATTATCTGACCGCAGACTCCGGTTTCCAGCCATTGGAGCGCTGCCGCTGTCGATTCTTCGGCACTGTCCCAGGGCGGGCGCTCAAGCTCGTCGGGTGCAGCGCAAGCGAACGCCAGGGTTTCGGCGAGGCCGGCATAGTATTCGCCCTCGTCGTCGGCGTTTCGGGTCTCGAAACTGACCAGTCGCAGGCGGAAGTCACAGCCACCCAGATCGAATGCCGATTGCCCGACCGGCTTGCCGAACGTGTCTGAGCCGATGATCGCGATTTCAACCCAGGAATCCTGGGAATTGATGACGATTTCGCTCGCAGAGGCCGTGGCCCCGGTCGTGATGAAAGCGATGCGCACCGGCTCAACCGATTGCGACCGTGGAATGAACCGGCGCACGGAATCGTTTGACGACTTGCTTGCATTGAACCGGGTACGCGTCAGGACGTCGGAGGCGCTCCTGGCCTGACCCAGTAGGTCACCGACAAGCTCGGCAATGCTGGTGAATCCGCCGCCGTTGTAGCGAAAATCGACGATGAAATACTGGATCCCCATCGAGCGAAATTGCGCGAATGCATTGCGGAGTGGCGTCTCCGCAGTCGAAATGAAGGCACGCAGATTGACGTATCCGACGGGCACCGAAGAATTCGACGGCAAAGTCAACACCGCGGTGCCACCGGCAGGAATCGGCGGAATCGTCACGACTTGTTTCACGATCACCGATTCGAGTTGTTGGCCATCCGGAAGGACGAATCGCAGTCCGCGCTGCAAACCTTCGGTCGCCGCGCCGAATGCCTCCTCGAGGTCCGGGTCCGCGGCCAAAAGGGTCGCAATCGGGACGAAACCGCTGCCGGAATCGACGTGCGTGATCTCGGCACCCCGAGCAAGCCCGCCGAGAGCAGCCGGGCTGCCTTCGTACACGTCCGGAATGAGAACACGGTCGGATTGGATGCTGGTCCGGAAACCGAAACCGATGAATTCACCTTCCTCCAGAAACGAGCTGTCGGCTTGAGGCGTCGTCAAGTAACTGAAGAAGCGATCCTTGCCCTCGGCACGGGCGCCGGAAGTCAGTGCATCCAGAAGCTGGTCTGGAGTCGCGAAATCATCGATGTCGACGCTTTGGGGCAGCAAGTCCGGGAACAGGTACCACTCGCGCGCAGCACTCAGCACGAAACTATTCTGTCTGGAAGCTGAACAGCCTCCGCTTTGCGCAGTCGATCCACCGCCCCCGCCACAGGCCGCCATCGATGTGGCGAGGCAGGCCACCGCAGTGACCGCCCATTGCGACCCAGGATTCTTCGTCATTGCAGTCGTACGGCCATCCGTACCGCGCCGCGTGTCAGGCGAGCTGGGCCCCCAGGACCTGCAGCCGGCGGTGTTGCCGGCGCAACTCGGCGAGTAAAGCCCGGCTTTCGGACCGGAAACGGGCCTCTTCCCAGCGTTGCACGAGTTGCTCTCGCGTCTTCTGGTACCAGGCATCCGTGAGCTTCGACCAGTCCGCGACGGTCGCGGCGAACTGTTCGTACTCGCGCGTGATCGCGGTGCGCAGTCGTTCGAAGTCTACGTGCGGCAAGCTTGCGCTCTTGTCCTTGAGGCTCGCCTCGACCCGGCGGAACTGCATCGCCAGCCGCGCGCGCTGGATGGCGACGGCTGGAGTGCGGCGGAGCCGCCTCGTCAATCCGACCCAGGATAGCGAGCAGATGATCCACTTGCTCGGGTCCCAGTGCCACCAGCGGATGCCATTCCGGTAGTCGTGCGCAAACTGGTGATGGAAGTTGTGATAACCCTCGCCGTACGTCAGGAAGGCGAGCCAACCGTTGTCGCGCGCGCTGTGCTCGTCGCTGTAAGGCTGGCGGCCGAACGCATGGGCGACGGAATTGATCATGAACGTGAAGTGGTGGCTGACGACGAGACGAAGCACGCCCGCCAGCAGGAACACGCCCCATAGGTCGCCGTGCAGCCAGCCGAGCGCAAGCGGCACGAGCACGTTGAGGCCGATCGCGAGCACGTAGTAATGGCGATGCTGGAACGCGACCAGCGGGTCTTTCTGCAGGTCACGGACATTGCTGAGGTCCGTCTCGCCGCTCGGATAGCGCCGCAGCATCCAGCCGATGTGCGAGAACCAGAAGCCGCGGCTCGCCGAATAAGGGTCGCGGTCGCCGTCGTCGACGAACTGGTGATGACTCCGGTGACCGGAGGCCCAGACCAGCACGCTGTTCTGCAGAGCCATTGCGCCCAGCAGCATGTAGATCAGCCGGACCGACCAATGCGCGTCATAGGTGCGATGCGACCAGAGGCGGTGATACCCGCCCGTGATCGCGAGGCCGTTCGCATAGAGAAGCACGGCGAACCAGACCCAGGCTGCCAGGCTGTAGCCGAATGTGAATCCATACCAGGGCACGACGATCACGGCTCCCGCCATGGTCAGGACGAACATCAGCACGTTCGCCCAGAGCAGGCGCGGCTTGGCGGCGGCGGTCGAATTCATGCAGGAAATTCCGGCGGGGAAGGACGGCCGCATTGTGTACGAAGCGGCGGGGCGTGCCTACCCCGAATACGAAGCAAGTTCACTTTTTTGCCCCAAAAAGCGAGTTGAGCGTGTCCAGGGCCTGGTTTGCGGCGGTTCCCGGTGCTTGGAATCGCCCGGCAGCCGGCTCGAAATACCCGCAGAAATTGGCCCGTGCCTTGTCGCTCACGGGGTCGGCGACCGGCTCCGCGCATTGCTTCGCCTTCGTCGTGTCGTAGAACCGGCACATCCGGCAGACATGAAGCTCCGCGCGACAAGAGCGGCACTCTTCGGTGCGTAAGAAAGGCAGGCTGAACTCGGCAAGCGATGCGCCGCACTTCCAGCACACGAGCGGCAGAGCGCTCATCCTATTTCTGCCGCGTCACCCGCGTGGAGTGCTTGCCGGGCGTCGACAGCAGAAACGAGCCGAGCGCGGCCCGCCTGATCTTGACCGTTTCCCCCACCTTGACCCGGAAAGAATAGTCGATGCTGCTTTCCACCCAGACCTGGCCGTTGTCGAGCGTAATGACGTGCGTGCCATTCGGGCGCTTGGCAATTTCCGCGACTTTCGCCACGAGTTCCGTGGGTCGGTTCGGGTCACTCGACTCCGCTTCGCGTTCCTGTTGGTCGCGAAGTTCGCGGGCTCCGAGTTCCTCGTCCGGCTTGGCCGGCACTGGCGCGGTTGCTGGCGGTGCCGCGGCGCCCGGTATGGGGCGCTTTTCCTGTGTGCCGATCGCACGGTCATAGCAGGCCAGGCGACGGGCATCGTCTTGCTCTTCGGCGCATTTCGCCAATGTCGTTGACGGATCCTCTGCAACGGCAGTCTGTTGTGCCATCACAGTCGCGAGCATTGCCGTCGAAAACGTCAAGCCGTTTGATTTGCCGCCCATCGTTTCACCCATCGCTCACTTATAGCCCAGTATTCGCCGCAGACCGGGCGCCGCGAATTCCACCAGTTGCTTCTGCATGTCCGGGAGTTCATCCGGAACGTCGGCGGCCAGGCCCTTGAGGTTCTCGCGCGCCGTGCCGCTTTGCCTGCGATCGGAGCCTACGCGAATTCGCTCGCGCCAGTCGGCCGGCAGACCTTCGATGCCGCAGCCGGCAAGCAGGGTTCCAAAATAGGATTCGCCCGCCGGCGAGTCAAGATTCGCGAGACCGTTCACGAGTTCCTCGTAACGCAGGAGCTCCACGTCGGTCCCGAGCCATGCGACGGCGTTGTGGAGGAAGATCTCGTGCAGGTTCGGCATTTTTTCGTGAACGCCGAAAATCATCATGTTGAGGACTTCGTCCACCGCCACGCGGCCGCCCTTCAGATGTTCGATCGAGCCTTGGAACGTATCTGAAAGAAAGAAACGCGCCCGCGCGAGGACCCAGTCGTGAGGGTCGCGCACGAGCAGAATCTTGCGCGTTTCGTGCAGCACGATCGCGGCCGCGTCGGAGAAAAAGAGATGTCCCCAGCTCAGCATCGGTGTCGCGGGGTTGAAGGCGCGCACGTGCTGGCGAAGGATTGCGTGCTGGACAAAATCCTTGTCGTACTGCTGCTCAACGGGCACGAACATCCGGACGACGTTGCGCAGCAGGTGAGTGCCGCACTTCGGCACGCTATTGAGGAAGACCGGGAACCTCAGCGGCGCCTGCGAATAGTTCTTGTTGAGTTCATTCAGGTTGTCGGCCTTCACGACAATCGTCGGCATCCAATTGGCTCCTGAGGCCGCCGGGCTGAAGAAGAAGTATAAGCCCTCGAAAAAGACGTGCCGCCCGAAGGCGGCACGTCGTACACCATTTGATTGATCGGCCGGCGCTCTAGAACGTCTTCGTCAGGTTCAGGTAGAAGTTGCGGCCAATCCAGTCGTACTGCGAGTAGAACGCCGAATTGCCGGCCGTCAAGTTTTCGCCGCTGGTGGCGCCGAGCGTCGTCAGCCTCGGCGGCTCCTCGTCGAAGACATTGGAAACGCCGAGCAGCACGGTCAGGCCCATATCCTCAAAATCGCGTTTAACCGACGCCGTGTGGTAATGGACCATATCCGTTTCCACAAGGACGTTGAACTCCTGCCCGCGGTAAGTGGCGGTTTCCTTACCGTTAACCTCACGGTAATGCTCCCGATTCGAAGAGGAGCCGATGAATTGGACGCCCCAGAAGTAAGACCACGGTCCGCGGTCGAAAGTCAGGTTCAGGCGGCCCACCCACTCGGGATCGCCCAACTGGCCATTCAGGTCCTCGGGCGTCGACGCAAAGAACGCGAGCTCGTCCTCTTCCTGGAAGGTGTGCTGAGTTTCGATGCTCAGCTCGCCCCAGGGAATCGTCGTGCGCCACAGCGCCGCCACATCGAAGCCGCTGTTCTTCTGGCTGGCGATGTTGATGAAGCTGTCCCTGATATTGTCGATTCCGTTGGCAGCCAGATCTCGCTCAAACAGATCGCACAGCGGATCGGTCGGGAAGAAATCGGATTCATAGCAGCCGAATACGATGTTGTCGGGACCGAACTGGTCGACTTCGTCCCGGACCTCGATATCGAAGTAATCAATTGACATGCTGAAGTCGGCGAACTGCGGCGTCCAGATGAATCCGATCGTCTTCGACGTCGAAGTTTCCGCCTCGAGGAGACCCACGCCGCCGCCGGCGATGACCGTGGCGGTCACCGTTCCACCCGTGTAGTCCGGTGGAATTCCATCGGCTTGACAATTGTTGGCGGTTACCTGGGTGATGGAGCCGTTAGCCAATTTATCGCCCCAGCCGATGCAGGGATCCACGAAGCGCTGCGCGATGAAACTCGTCTGGTCGGCCAGATACAGTTCAAAAAGCGCCGGAGTGCGGAAGGAGGTTCCCTGGCTTGCGCGGATTCGCAGGGCCGGCGTGATCCCCCAGTTGAGCCCTACCTTGTAAGTGTCTCCGTTGCCGTAGGAATCGACCTCCGTGTAGCGGCCCGAGGCCGTCAACGCCAGGCTGTCGGCCAGGAATTTGTCCCGCAGCAAGGGGATTTCCACTTCGGCGAATACCGCCTTGGTCGTGTCGTCGCCCTCCGTAATTCCGGCCGACGACGATCCCCAGGCATTGCCAGCAAGCGTGATCTCGCCCGGAACGTCTAGAATCTCGTCCTCCTGGTAGTGGACGCCGAAAGCGATGCCGAGGGGGCCGGCGGGCATGTCGAAGACCGAGCCACTGATGAAGGCTTCGACAGACATCTGGTCATACTGCGTGTTGCCCGTCTCCACTCCGAACAGGAATTCCTGAAACTCCGGCGCGATGTTGCCACCCAGGAATTGCTGGTCCAGCCACGGGACATCGACGCAGGGAACTTCGCGGACCGCCGTGAGGGTCCCAACGCAAGAGCCGAATGGGAAGAGGATAACCGCATCGTCGAAGATCTGGTCCTCGGTATAGTCGCCATCCGACGTGCTGTACTGGACTGACACATCCCAGTTCCAGCGGGACCCAAGGTCACCTCTCAATCCGGCTACGTAGCGCTGATATTCGACCTCGATGAGACTGTCAGCGTGATCCGTGATCGACAGCGGGCTCAGTAGCAGCGCGCCCTCCCAGCCTGCGCTCTGCGGATCGCCAGACCCCGGTGCCAGAGGTAGCGGATTACCATCAGCATCGCGGCCAGCCCAGTTCGCCGAGTACTGGTAGGTCCAGAACTGGCGGTATCCATTGGATTTTGTCTTGCGCCGATTCAGGAGCACCTCGGCATAGACCGAGAGATTGTCCGTCAGGTCGAACTCGCCATCGACGAAGATCGTCATCAACTCGTTTCGCGGGATGAGCGACTGCGTGTCCTGGAATGGATGATCGGAATTCTGGATTGCGTCCGACGGCCGGTCGTAGCCGGTCATGAACCAGCCCGGAGGCGCTGTCAGATTCCACGGCTGGTTCGGATCGGTGGTGAGTCCCGGGACGTACTGCCCGAGGTCGCCGTCGTAATCGAATTGCGCCAGAGTTTGTGTCACCGTCGGCACATTGCCGTTGCCACCGTCGGACGTGAAGTTGTACTGGTAGTTGTAAAGCCAGACATGGCCCCACGGCAGGTCGTCGCAATGCCCCTCGCCGGTGCGAGGATCGATGAGGTCGGCCCGCTCGCCGGTTTCCGTATCGAAAATGTTCTGCTGGGCGCAGTTGAAGTAGTCGCGTTCGCCGCGCGCCAGTTCTTCCTCCATGTGATAGTCCGCGGTGACGCGGAAATTGCCCCGCTCGAAGCCCTTGCCCCAGGAGAAGTTGAACCGCGATTCCTCGCCACCGCTTTCATTTGGCACGCCGATGAATGCATCGGCCGTCGCGCCGTCGCCCTTTTTCGTGATGACATTGACGACGCCGGCCACGGCATCGGAACCGTAAATCGAGGATGCGCCATCTTTCAGTATCTCGACGCGCTCGATGACTGAAAGGGGCATGACGTTGAAGTCGAACGAAGACACTTCACCGCGCACTCCGGCCGGTCCGGCGCGGCGTCCGTTCAGCAGGACGAGTGTTCGATTGGGGCCCAGACCACGCAATGACAAGGTCTCGGCGCCGACGCCGCCCGCCTGCACGAAGGCCGTCGAAGTCGCCGACGTGACCTGGGGCGAACCCGCGGCGACAGTGGAAGTGTGAAGTAACCCGGCGACGCTCCCGATCCCCTGGACCGCGGCAGCTTCCGGCACGACAACGTCGATCGGCTGCGCGCTCGTATACGTGTCATGTCGAATGCGGGATCCGGTGACGACCACGCTTTCCAGATCCGCGGCATCTGCCGCGGCCCGGTCCTGAGCCTGGCTTTCCATTGCAGCCAGGCCACTCGTGGCAATGACGCAACTGATCGCGCGCGCCAACGTCGCATTCTTGAGCATGACGATCCCCCTGATCCTTGAGCCCTAAGACAGACGATCCAACCCGCTCGCAAAGTCGGCGAGCGGCTTCCCAAAGTCGGAGTTAACCTCTGAAGACGTCGTTTGTAAAGATTCTGGCGTGGCGAAAAAACATCAACGGATCGCCGTGACATAACGCCACCGGACTTTCAGGCTGGCAACCCTGCAATTCGGAAGCTACTCTCGGCGGATCACCCGATTTCGACATCAGCCCAATGTCCGCATCTGCCATCGACGTGCGTGAGCTGCGTGAAACAGGTCTGGCGGCGTTGCAAGCGGGCAATGCCGCTGCGGCACGACGTCAATTCCAGCAGATCGCCGACGCGGGCCAGGCAAATGCCTCGGTCTGGGGCGCACTCGCGATGGCCTGCCAGAAGCTGGGTGACCTGCCGGCCATGCTTGCGGCGATCGACAAGGCGCTCGCGCTCGAACAGGCGAACCTGCCGGCGCTGATCATGAAGGGCGACTACCTGCAGGCCGCCGGCAATTCGCGGGCCGCAACCTCATTTTATGGGCTGGCCGTAACGCTCGCCGCGCGTGCACCCAACATGCCGCCGTCTCTGGCGCAGATGGTTCGCCATGCCGAAGCCGCGCGCGATCGAATCAATTCGGACATCGAGCGGCACCTGCGCGAAAAGCTTGGCGCGCAGGGCTACGACGAAAACCGGTCGAGCGCCCGGTTCAGTCTGTCCCTCGACTTGCTGACCGGCCGGAAGCACAGGTATTCGCCGCGCCCGCGGGCCTATTTCTATCCGGATCTGCCGGATACACAGTTCTACCCACGCTCGCAGTTTCCCTGGCTCACGCGGGTCGAGGCGGCGACGGACGACATCTGCGCGGAACTGGCGGGCGTCCTCGAACGGCAGGGTGCATTCACGCCCTATGTCCAGCCGGCGGAGGGCGCACCCGCAAACCTTCAGCATCGTCTTCTGGACAATCTCGACTGGAGCGCGCACTTCCTCTGGAAGGACGGAGCGCCCGTTGCGGAAAATGCGGCCAATTGCCCGAAGACCCTCGCCGCGCTCGCGGATGCGCCTCTCGCCCGCATCCCCGGTCGAACGCCGTCCATACTTTTCTCGCAACTTCGGCCGGGTGCGCACATCGCGCCGCACACGGGATTCCTCAATTGCCGCCTGATCTGCCACCTGCCATTGATCGTGCCGCCCGGCTGCCGGCTGCGCGTCGGCAATGACGAGCGCGAGTGGCGCAAGGGCGAGGCCTGGGTGTTCAACGACACGATCGAGCACGAGGCCCGCAACACAAGCGATCGGTCTCGCATCATCCTGATTTTCGACATCTGGCATCCGGAATTGACGCTCGAAGAGCGTGAACTCGTGGCCGACTTGATGCAGGCCGTGGACAGCTACGGCGCCACGCCGGCCGCCCGGTGGGACGCTTGAATCCCGCGGCAACCCAGAACATCCCGGCTCATTTAGGGTCTATCGGTGCTGCGATGAAGCGCGCGCACCGTCTGCTGGCTGCCGGAATCCTGTTGCTGCCGGTGTGGGCATCGGGCACGACGCTTTACCAGACGGCAGCGGAAAACCCGCCCGCAATCACCTCGACCGATGGCCCGGCGTCCACGGATCCCGGGCAGGATCCCGACGAGCAATTCCGGAGCCTGTTTGCGACTGGCCAGTTCGAGGCGGCACTGCCCTTCGCCCGCAGGCGAATCGAGCTGATCGAGTCCCGTCCCGAGCCTGGCGACGCACTCGCCTCGGCCTATAGTGACCTCGGGGCCACGCAACTGCGGATCGACGACCTCGATGGCGCCGAGGCGAGCTATCTGCGCGCCCTAGAGCTGACTGAAGCCAACCACAGCATCACCGACAAGCGCCTCGTCGTGCCGCTCGCAGGACTGGGCGCCACTTACGCAGCGAAGGATCAGCACGACCTGGCCATTGAGTGTTGGAAGCGAGCGATCAACGTCAGTCGTCGCGCGGACGGCTTGTTCAGCCTGCCGCAACTCGAATTGATGAATCGTCTGGTCGCGAGCTTCGAAGCCACTGGAAACCAGCTTGGCGTGCTTGCGGAACGGCTGACCGCGCTCAGGATCATTGAACAGAACTTTGGCGCCGACGATCTGAGGACCCTGCCGGCAGTCACGCAAATCGCCGAGCTTTATGAATCGATGGACGAATACGGTTTTGCCCGCGGCGCATACGCCCACATGTACCGTATCAGCCGCCAGGAGGGCGGCCCCGGCGACGCGGTCGCGATTGACGCCCTCCTGGGCATCGCCCGAAATCACCGCCTGGAGTTCACACGGGAACCGCGTTCGATACTCGAGCAGGCACTCTATAAGGACCCGGTCACGGGCCAGTCGGTGCCGCTGATGTCGATCGAACCCTTCCAGTCACCGAAACCTGACCGCGAAGGCCGCAAGGCCATCACCGAGGCATTGTCACTGCTGCGCGCCACCGACAGTCCGCCGCCGCGCTACCTGGTGGCCGCCCTCCTCGAGATGGGTGACTGGCTCGTTGCCCAGGGCAAACATGAAAAAGCCATGCCCTATTACGCGGAGGCCTGGAGTGTTTCCGCGACCGAACTGAGCGAGGAGCCCAATCCGCTCGCTGTCCCCCGACTCGTGTTCTACCGCGCCCCGACAGCATCGCAACGCGATCCCGAGACGACCCTGGGCAAAATTGTCACGCGTACAGCGGTGTTCCGGGTATTGGTCGACGAAGCCGGCATCCCGCGAAATATCGTGCCCGAGGGCTCGGAAGTGTCCTCCACACAGGCGGATTACCTGCGCCGGTCGCTGGAGAAAGCCAGGTACAGCCCCAGGTTCGAGTCAGGCAAGCCCGTGCCGACGACCGATGTCCGCTTTGTCGGCGAATGGGACCTGCTGGACCAAGGGACCTGACCGGCCTGTTTTGTTGTTTGACAGCCACAGCTTCGATCCACAATTGTCGTAGGGCGCACACACCGGAGATGCAAAAATCCCGGGCTTTGCGACTGCTTGTTGGTAATACGCAACAAACTCAAGCCAATTTGCGAGAAGGCTTGTCCTTGAGATACCACGGTCGTATGATCCGCCATCCTCTGAGTCGGCGTGTCTACTCAGATTCGACTCTGGAGCGTCTTGGGGATTCATAACGGAGGTTCATGAAAATGAGTCGCAGCAAGAACGGCCAGCTCGCGCGAACGATACATCGCGTGTTGGCGGGATCACTCACTGTTGGCGCGTCGATGCTTGCCGTCAGCGGCCCGGCGTCGGCGCAGGAAAATATGGGAGAAGTCGTCGTCACCGGCACGCGCATTACTTTGCCGGGCGTCGTTTCGTCGAGCCCGATTTATTCGGTGACGGCGGGCGAGATCGACATTCAGCAGCAGCCCGAAGTCGAAAAGATCGTTCGACTGTTGCCCATTTCGGCTCCTGCCGACAGCCAGAACGTGAACAACGGCACACAAGGCGCATCGACGGTCAACCTGCGCGGCCTGGGCGAGCAGCGCAACCTCGTGCTGATTGACGGTAAGCGCCTGGTGCCCTTCAACCACTTCGGGATAGTCGACACCTCGATGATTCCGACCGCGCTCGTCGAGCGCATCGATATCGTCACGGGTGGCGCCTCCGCCGTGTACGGTTCGGACGCGATCTCGGGCGCGCTGAACTTCATCATGAAGAAGGACTTCGAGGGCGTCGAGATCGAGTCGGTGTACTCGCAGACCAGCGAGGACGACGGCGGCATCGTCAACGTGAACGCGACCTTGGGCGGAAATTTCGCCGATGGCCGCGGCAACATGGCCGTGAACCTGAACTATTCCGATCGCAAGCCGGTCCTGCTGGGCGCCCGGCCGCTGGGACAGGTCGGCATCAGCACGGGTAGCGGCGCCGGCCTTGAGGAATTCCTGGCTGGCGAGGGGGCCCTTCCGGCAGGGGCCGGGTGCGAAGGCCCGAATGCCATCGACTTTGACGCAGGCGGCTCGCCGACATCGCTGCCAACCTTTGTTGAAATAGCGGGCGCTGGTGCTGTTGGCCAGTTCCGCAATGACGGGTCGTTGCAGCCCGATGGTTGTTCCAGCTTCAACTTCAACCCGTACAACTACTACCAGACGCCGCTCGAACGATTCGGGGGCGCGGTATTGGGGCACTTCGAAGTGAGCGAACATGCCGAGGTGTACACCCGCTTCAACTACGGCAGCACCACGGTCCGGCAGCAGATCGCGCCCTCGGGCGTGTTCGGAAACGGGTTCTTCACGCCCCTTTCGAATCCGCTTATGAGCGCCGATGCGCGGGCCGACTTCATTGCCGCTGCTGAAGCCGGCCGCGCGGCCGGCACGGTCCTCCGGGAAACAGATCCGACTGGCGACGAATTCCACAACTGGAACGACCTCAACGGCAACGGCGTCGTTGATGCACCAGACGACCTCCAGATTGCCTACTTCCGCCGCACGGTCGAATTCGAACCGCGATCTGAGAACTACGACAACGAGAACTGGCAACTGCTGCTCGGCACGCGCGGGCTGATCGCCGGCGATTGGGAATACGACGCCGCAGTCTCCTATGGCGAGACGAATCGCATGCTGGTCCGCGGCGGCTATACGAACGTCACCAACATCAATAATGCCCTCCAGACGACGGATGGCGTGACCTGCGCGAACGGTGACCCGAGCTGCGTGCCGATCAACCTGTTCGGCGGGTTCGGCTCGATCACGCCGGAGATGGCGGCCTATGCGAGCGCCACGGCGTTCCAGCAGCAGACTTACGAGCAGTTGATCGTGACCGGCTCGGTGACGGGCCCGATCGACGTCATCAAGCTCCCGACGGCGGACAACCCGCTGGCGGTCAGCTTCGGCGCGGAGTACCGCGACGAAAGTGCGGCGACAAATCCGGACGAGTGCCTGAAGCTCGCGCCGGCGAGCTGCCTTGGCGGCGCCGGCGGCAATATCCTGCCGATCGAGGGCGGCTATCGGGTCAACGAGTTGTTCGCCGAGGCGATCCTGCCGCTCGTGAGCGGCATGACCGGCATCCAGGGACTCGACCTGGAACTTGGCTACCGCTATTCGGACTACAACCTGTCGGGCACGGACGATACCTGGAAGGTCGGGCTCAACTACCGCCCGGTCGAACAGTTGTTGTTCCGCGTCATGCAGCAGAAGGCGACGCGCGCGCCTAACGTCGGGGAGCTCGCGTCCCCGCAAACGGCCGGCCTCGACAATGCGAACTTTGACCCCTGCTCAGTGTTCAATGCCGCAAACATCGACGCGGAGCTCGAGGCACTGTGCATATCCACGGGCATGACCGCTGCTCAGGTCGGCGTCGTGTCGGACATCGCGGTGGGACAGATCAACGGCTTCTTCGGCACGGACCTCAACAACCTGCCCGATCCGGAAGATGCGGACACGTTCACCGCGGGCGTCGTGTGGACGCCGGACTTTGGCGGAAATATCAGCTCGGCCATGTTCTCGCTCGACTACTACAACATCGAAGTGGACGACTGGATCGGCGAGTTCACCCCGCAGGAAGTGCTTGACCAGTGCTATGTGCTGGCGATCGCGGCAGAGTGCGCGAAGATCCAGCGCGTCGGCGGCGGGCTCACGCTGCCGGGCAGCGGTGTCGAGCTCTTCACGACCAACCTCGTGTCCCTCCAGGCGGAGGGCGTCGAACTCGGGTTCGCGCTGGGTCTTGACGTCGGCACCTTCGGTACTCTGACCTTCTCGGGCCAGATCAACCAGTACCTGACCCAGGAGTCGCAGAGCTCTCCCGTGTCGCCGGTAATCGACTGCATGGGCTTCACAGGCGTGCAGTGCGAGCAGCCGCTCCCAGAGCAGCGCTGGATCCAGCGCACGACCTGGGACTGGAACGACTTCACGGCGTCCCTGCTGTGGCGTCACGTGGGTTCGGTGTGGGTCGAGCCGTCGACCGATATCACTGGCGTCTTCGGGCAGTTCCAGAAGATCGACTCGTTCGACTACCTCGACTTGTACTTCGGGTACCGGTTGTGGGACAAGGCGCAGCTGAGCCTCGGCATCACGAACGTGACGGACGAGGATCCGCCGATCGTGGGCAACCAGCACGGCGGGACGGCATTCAACTCCGGCAATACCTATCCGGGAACCTACGAAACTCTCGGACAGGTCTTCACCGTCGGCCTGAACGTCAAGTTCTAAGACAACTTTTATCGACCTTCACACGGCGGGCTTCGGCCCGCCGTTTTTTTTGACGTGTTGAACGCCGTCAGCCATGCGGCTAGTCTTCCGGCGATGTCCGTGCCCGTAGAACAACTCGTGCAGACCGCGGGCCAGCTCGCAAACGCGGGCCGAATGGACGAGGCCGAAAAATTGTGGCTGGAGATTCGCAGGCGAGAGCCGCAGCACCCGAAGGCGCTCTTCAGCCTCGGATTCCATGCGCTGGCGCGGGGCGATTCGACGGCTGCGCTCGAGCTGTTGCGCGCGGCGCGCGCCGTCACGCCCGGGGATCTCGTTGTTCTGATGACTCTCTGTGCCGCCTGTCGCCACCAGGGCGACGCCGCGGGCGAGCGCGAGGCCATCGAAGCCGCGCTCGCGGTGGATGCCTATTTCCTGCCGGCGTTGCTCGCGAAGGCGGCCTGGATCGAGCGCTCCGGCAAGCCGGCGGGTGCCGCGGCCACCTATGCGAACTGCCTGAAAATCGCGCCGCCGGAGTCACACTGGCCGGCGACGCTCCGCCCGCACCTCGAGCACGCGAAGAAATTCGTCGAGCGCCATGTCGCGTCTTACAGCGCCTTTCTCGACGAGCGTCTGGCCGGCTTGAAGTCGGCGCTGCCGGAGGGCCAGGCCGGCCGCTGGCGCGAGGCGGCGGCAATACTCGCGCGCAGGTCGCGGCCATACCACGCCGAATGTAACCAGCTGCACGTTCCGCGACTGCCTGCAATTCCATTCTACGACCGTAGCCAGTTCGACTGGCTGGCGGAGATCGAGGCGCAGACCGACGTGATCCGCTCCGAACTGTCGGCTGTGCTTTCGGCGGAGCGCGCAAGATTCAGTCCCTACATCGGGTACAAGCCGGGCGATCCCGTCAACCAGTGGAAGGAGCTGAACCATTCCGACCGATGGAGCACGCTGCACCTCTGGCGCGGTGGCGCCCCGGTGCCCGAAAACCAGGACCGCTGCCCGCGGACAACGGCTGCGCTTTCGTGCGCTCCAATGGCCGATATCCCCGGCCTTTGCCCCAATGCCATGTTCTCGGTTCTCGCACCCCACACCCACATCCCGCCGCACAACGGCGAGACCAACGCGCGCCTTGTGGTCCACCTGCCGCTCATCATCCCGCCGAAATGCTGGTATCGCGTCGGTTTCGAGGAACGAAGCTGGAAGGTCGGCGAGGCACTGGTCTTCGACGACTCGATCGAGCACGAGGCCAGGAACGACAGCGACGAGGATCGCGTGGTCCTGATCTTCGACGTCTGGAATCCGCTGCTCGAACCGGCCGAACGAGAAATGGTGAGGGCCATGACCGCAGCCGCGCGGGAGTTCAGCGGTATCGAACCGGCTGGTGGCGCCTGACCGGTATCAGCGACCCTTCGCGAAGGCCGGATGCAGTATCTGGTCGCCCGGCAAGATGCCGAGCCGAAGCGCGCCTCCCGCTGCGATTTCAAGCACGCCTGTGATCGGTGCGATCGATTCGATCGGCGTCAAGGAATACGGCTCCGTATTCCGCGCGATGTTGACGATGCGGCCGTCGGATGCGACGAACAGGATATCCAGCGACACGCGCGTGTCCTTCATCCAGAACGCGGCAAACTGGGGATCATCGAACAGGAACAGCATTCCGCGGTCGGCCGGAAGTTCGGGCACGTACATCAGGCCGCGTTCCCGGCTCGCATCATCGGATGCGATCCAGACCCGGAATCGATGCGTCCCCCGGCCAGTCGATACTTCGATCTCCGACTGGGGAAGGCTGTCGAGTCTCGCCTGCGGCGAGTGGCCCGGCATGTCGGCGGCATTGGCGCCGAGCACGAGCAGGGCAACGACTGCGAAATTCATCGTGCGGGAGTCTCGGTGGTGCCGGCCGGATTCGGGTCGTCTTCGAATGTGACGACGCCCGCGAAATCAAAGCGGGTCAGCAGCACGGCCCCGTTGCCGTCCATCGCCCGCGCCGGCGCGGTGCAGAAGCCGCGGGCCAGAACGCGGTAGCTCCGCGGCGGCATTGATCCATCATCGATCACCCGTTGTTCGACCTCGTCGAACGCACAACGCTCATGACCCAGCGTGCCATAGATGCGCTCGCCGGCCTCGTCGAGCAGCGTGACATTGACCGGCACCGCGCGCGCCGCGACGCCCATGGCGAGTTCCGGAGCTGCAAAAACGATTGCCAGATCGCCGCGGCCCTCGATCGGTCCCGCGAAGCGCATTCGGAGACCCCGACCATCCGGACGCGCCATCCCGGTGCAGGCGAGTTCCGGTTCGCGCCAGCGGACTTCCGCCTCGATGCTGCCGCGCAGCCGCATCGTCAGGAATCCTGCCTGGTCCGGCAGGCAGCGAATCGCAGCCGACTCGGGTGGCGCTGCGACCGCCTGTTGTCCGAGCAGCGACAGGAGAACGGCGATCCACGAACCGGTCACGGCCATCAGCCGTCCGCGCGCGCAACCAGGAGGTGCTTCGCGAGCGTACCGTGGCCGCGGCCGATGCCGCGTATCAGGTGCAGTACGGCGGTCAGCAGTACGATGCCGGCGACCAGGATGAGCGGAGCCGCATACACGGAAGGACCGTAAAAGATCGCGTGGTCGTCGAGCATGAGTTCGCCGCCGCCGACGCCCGCGGCAAGCAGCAGACCGGCGATCGAGCCGCCGACCAATCCCAGGCTGACGCAAATTCCCACCGTAGCGATCACGAAGTAGAGGATGCCCAAGGGCAGCATCAGCAGGAAATAGAACATCGTCGTCCAGGTGCGACGGTCGAAGAGCATCTGCTTGATGCGCTCCAGGATCGGGATGCCCTTGGAGGGATAGACCGGGCGCCGCGGCATGCGCTGGCCGAGCAGACCCTCGACGAGACGCCCCTCGGCGAGCGCGAGCACGCGCGTGAAGCCGACGAACAGCAGGAAGAACGGGATTCCGACGATCAGGAAAATCAGGCCGGCCGACATCGAGAGTCCGGTGACGGTCAGCGTGAAGTAGAAAACGCCCGTGACGATCGAGAGCAGCATGAAGAAGAGGGCGGTCCAGGTCCGGGAATCGCCGTAAACGCCGAAGAAGCGCCCGAACGCCGTCTGCGCCGGCTTGCGGGGCGGCGGAGCGAGGGCGGTGCGCACCTGTTTCTCCGTCGTGCGATAGGCCTCCGCCACTTCTTCAGGCGCGCCGTAGGTACTCGAGATCAGCTCGAGCGTATCGGCTTCGTTCCGCGTCGGATTCGCGGCGACTTCTGCGCGGAGATACTCCTCCGCGTCGTAGAGCGCATCCTGCACGAGGGCCGGATCTTCGCCGGCAAGCGCTGCGCGCAAGGCGGCCAGGTACTGCTCGATCGAGCGCGGGGCGGTCTTTTCGTTCATGAGGAGGCTCCGTTCGATTCCATAAACCCATCCACGAAGTCGCGCGTGCTGCGCCAGATTCCCCGCCATTCGGTGAGCGTGCCGCGACCGGCCGCGGTAATCCGGTAGTAGCGGCGCGGCGGGCCAGCGTATGACGGCACGATGCGGCTCGCCAACAGGCCGTTCGCCGACAACTGGCGCAGGACCGGATAGAGCGCTCCCTGTTTCACCGGCGGGCTCCCGTCGGCAAGAACCTGCAGGCGCTTCGCAATCTGATAGCCGTAGAGATCCTCATTGGCCTGCTCGAGGACGGACAGAAGCACCAGGCCGACCAGCCCGGCATTGAGCTCGCGCTGAAATTTCTGGGACAGCCGGTCCTGTTCATCCTGGTCCTGACCCTGAGGGGGATCGCTAGCGGGTTCCACTAATGCTTACCTGTTTCGTAGCACTACGAACTGGATAGTATTACTAACTGAGTAATAGTCAAGAATAATCTTCATCAATCCATGGGCTTCAGGCAAGGTCTCAATCCGTATGAGAAAACTGCTCTTCCTGATCTTCTCCAGCCTGTCGCTGACAGCTTGTGCGGTGCTGCCCACCAATCTCGAGACACCGGAAGTTTCATTCGTGGAAATACGGGGGCTCGAGGCCAACTTCTTCGAGCAGCGAGTCGAGGTGCGCATGCGGGTGCGGAATCCGAATTCGATCGAGCTGCCGGTCAATGGGCTCGATGTCGACGTGGAGCTTGCGGATGAGCCGTTCGCGCGCGGAGTTTCGACACGTGAATTCATCGTGCCCGCAGAGGGCGAGGCGGAGTTCGACATGATCGTGACGGCGAACGCGGCGAATGCCATTCTCAAGATCCTCGGCGGCGATCGGGACCGCAAGGAAGTCGGCTACAAGCTGAAGGGCAGGCTTTCGACGCGTATCGGCTTGCTCCGGTCGATTCCGTTCGAGGAATCCGGGACCGTCCCCGTCGCGGACCTGCTTGGCAAGAAACGCAAGAAAGGCTGATCGCAGCAAGATCCGGGTTGCCACGCGGATCCTGCCGATTCAATCTGGCGCCATGAACGAATCCGCGAACTATCGCCGCATCGAAAAAGTCATCACGCACATCGATCGCCATCATGCGCGGCAGCCGGATCTCGGCGAGCTCGCGCGCGTCGCAGGGCTATCGGTCTTCCACTTTTCGCGCGAGTTCCGCCGTTGGGCGGGATTATCGCCGACGCGCTATCTGCGGACGCTGTCGTTATCGGTCGCCAAGCAGGAACTCGACGAACGCGGTTCGGTGCTTGCGGCCGCCTGGGCGGCCGGGCTTTCGGGCGGCGGCCGGCTTCACGATCTTTTCGTCCAGTTCGAAGCCGTGACTCCCGGCGAATACAAGGCGGGCGGCGGCGGCTTGCGGCTGCGCCACGGGTTCGGGCAATCGCCTTTCGGGCGCATTCATGCGGCACTCTCGGATCGCGGTCTCGCCTATCTCGCATTCGTGGACGGTCGCGACGAGCAGGCGATCTCGGAACTGCGGCGCCGCTGGCCCCGGGCATCGCTCGAGCGGGACGACGATGCCGTCGCGGCCGTGGCGCGACAGATATTCAACGAGCGGGGCGGGCGGATCGTGCTCGCACCGGTTGGAACGAATTTCCAGGTGAAAGTCTGGGAGGCGCTGCTCGATCTCGGTTCACGGGGCGCGACCAGCTATTCGGAGATCGCTGCTGCGATCGGAAGTCCGGGCGCGAGCCGGGCGGTCGGGCAGGCGGTCGGTGCAAATCCAGTCGCCTGGCTCATCCCCTGCCATCGTGTGCTCCGGAAGGACGGCGGGCTGGGCGGCTATCACTGGGGTGTCGAGCGCAAGCGCGCCATGCTTGCCTGGGAACACGCGGCGGTGGTTTCGGCCGGCGGCTAGGCGGCCGTCGTCTCGTCGGAACCTTCGCTTTCGCCGGGCTCGGCCGCGCCGCGGGGTTTCCGGGCCGGCACGAGCATCGCAAGCATGCCTTCCTGCATTCGATTCCACATTTCCAGGTTCTGCCGCGTGAGTTCCGCCATGGCGTTCACGGGCGGTGGAGCGCTCGTCAGCATGCTCGATATCTGCTGCTGAACGTTTTCCTGCTGACGCATGAAGGCCGCGACGCTCTGTTCGAGATATCCGGCCATGAACTCCTGCATCGGCCCGCCGTAATAGCGGATGATCGATTCGAGCAGCTGCGTCGTCAGGATGGGCTTTCCGAACTGCTCCTGTTCAGCGATCACCTGGAGCAGGATCAGCCGGGTGATGTCCTCCCCGGTCTTGTCTTCGACGACACGGATTTTCTCGCCCCGCACGATCAGGTCGCGGATGTCTTCGAGCGTGACGTGCTTGCTGATGGAGGCGTCGTAAAGCCGCCGGTTGGCGTACTTCTTGATCAAGCGTTCCTTGGTCATGGCCAGAGTGTACCGGACCATCTTGCAGTGCGATAATGCGCGGAGTTGACATGTTGCCAAATTCGGCCAACTTATTGATGTACAAGGATAAATTCTTCGTCTAGCGTAAACGTCGACCAGATCATCGTGAGACTCAGGTTCATGCAGATCCGTTTGACCGGAATCACTTTCCTGCTAATGGCGGGTTGCGCCTCGGTGCCCATTGCGCCGGCGGCGGCGCCAGTCGCGAGTCAGCCTGCCGCCGCCGCGACGGAATCACAACCAAAGACGGTGCAGGCCGCCCGGAAGGCGGGGTGGAAGGTCGTCAACCAAAACGGCAAGGAAATGTATTGCCGCGAGCAACTGATGACGGGCTCACACATGCGCAAGGAAACGATTTGCCTGACACCGGAAGAGCTCGAGTTGGCGCGCGCGGCGCAGCAGCGAAGCCTCGACCAGATTCAGCGCTCGCCCCCGTCACCGCCGGGCAATTAGCGGCCGAGCCCTATTTCGCCGGCGCTCTGGCCTCTACGAACAAGGAGTAGTGACGCGCGCCGTACTGGGCCTTTGCCACGGCGCTGACTTCGTCTACGCGCAGCGCCGGATCTTCGCTGGCCATGTAGGCGGATCGGCTAGCGTGCTCGAAGCCCGCCTCGGCGAGCACTTTTGCCAGCGTCTCGAAGTCATAGCCGTATTTGTGCGCCTCGAAAAGATAGGCGGGCTCGGCCCCGGCGCCCGCATAAGCCAGGAAATCCTCGAGGCGCGTGGTGTTCTCGGGCCACCAACTCCAGGTCTCGCGGCGGCTGACAAAGAAACTCCGATCATTCGCCGTATACGCCGCGATGCACTGCTCGAGATCGGGGACGGCGATGCGAACGATGCCGCCCGGCGCCATTACCCGCTTCAACTCGCCCAGGAAGAATCCGACGTCGCGCGGGACGAACAGGTGCTCGAGCATGTGAGAAACAAACACGCGACTCACGCTGCGATCGGGGAATGGCAGGCCCCACAACACATTCATCGCGAGAGGTGCCGGGTGAACATCGATGTTGATCCATCCGGGCAAGTGCCCGCTTCCGCAACCAATGTGCAGTTGCAGGTCTTTCGAGGCCGGGCCGACGCCGAGTGTTGCGAGCTGCTCCCGAATTCGCGAGCGCCGCAACGGCAGTAACTCGTTGCGCAGTCCGTCGAGGGACGCCAGGGCCGCCATCAGCCGGCGCTCGAGCCCGATCCCGGTCTTCTCGGCCAGGGCCAGCTCGCTCACTTCGGGCCCGAGGCCCAGAACGTCGCAGGCGAGGTCGTAAACATTGCGAGCGAGCAGACGCAGGTGATTGCGGATGAGGTTGGCTGAGTCCACGACCGGGCGCTCACGAGCCTCTCGCGTACCGGTTGCAACGAGGACGCCGCTCCGCGTCAGGTAATCGACGATCTGTCCCGCGCCCTTGCGATCGTCAGGCGATAGCGCTTCGACTGCCGCGTCCATCTCGGTCGGAACGGCAAACCGGCAGATCCAGCCGACAAGCATGGGTTGATTCGTTTCAAAAGCCGGCAACGGACTGGACGTCGTATGCACCAGAATCCGGCCATTGCGGAATCGGACCAGCGTATCGGCGGAAAAGACGAGGGTCGTGGCCATGGTGCGAAACCGCCGGGGATGACCCATGCTAGCAGGAGGCGCAGGTTCGGGTGCCGCGCGCCGCCCGGTCGAACCAGCAAAAAGGCCGCGCGGCTCGAGCCGCGCGGCCTGATGTAGCCAGTCGATCAGAACTTGTACTTGAGACTCGCCCGATAGAACCTGCCGACCGTGTCATAAGTGCTCACGTCGGTGTTCGCATTGATGACGTTGTTCTGATAGAGAAGCGGCGGCTGCTTGTCCGTCACATTGTCTGCGCCGATCTGGATCGACAGTTTCTCCCTGAATGTATAGCCAAAGCTCACATCCATGTAGGTCACCGACGGGATGCTCAAGTCACCCTGGATGCCGGGCAAACCATCCGCATCATGAATCACCACACCATCCACGTAGCGCCCGGACACCAGCGCATTGAAAGCAGCGAAGCTCCAGCCAAGGGTCGCCAGGGCCCGCACGTCGGCATAGTTGCCGAACTGGCGGTCGAAAGTACCTGCGACTTCGGTCGTCGCGCAAACGTCACACGGCGTGGAGTCGTACTTGTCGATGTACGTCGCGTCCACGGCAAACTGGAAGCTGCCGGCGGCCGTGTCGGCCAGCGAATACTTGAAGCCGAGGTCGTAGCCGCTCGTCTCCAGCTTGCCGAAGTTCAGCGTCGGCTGGTCGATGAAGTAGATCGTGCCGTCCGGGTTGCGGTTGATGAGGCTGCAGAATGACGGACTGCCCGGCAGCGAAGTCACGAGGGCCGAAGGGCCCGAATTGACGCAGATTTCGGCGGTGGAGTTTACGTCGAGCGACGTGATGACGTCGTCGAGTTCGTAGCTCCACCAATCGAACGTCATCGATAGTCCTTCGAGGAAGCTCGGCTGGTAGACGAAGCCGGCAGTCAGCACGTCGCCGGTTTCGGGAACCAGGTTGGCGTTTCCGCCGTAGCGGCCGGTCACCTGCGAATTCGGCTGCGTAAACTGTCCATCCGCCACGACATTCACGCAGGCAGACGTCAGGTTCGGGTTGGCCGCCACATTGGCAGCCGTGATGCCTACGCAGGGATCGTTGAAGGTCGGCGAATTTGCGAACTTGCCCCCGAAAAGATCGCCGATCTGCGGCACGCGGAATGCTTCGGACCACGATCCGCGGATGAGCAAGTCCCCGACCGGGCGCCATTCGAGCTTGACCGAGCTGTCGGTCGAGTCTCCGAACAGGTTGTAGTCCGAATAGCGCGAGCCGAGTATGAGGTTCAAAGCCGTCGCACCCGGGAGGTCCTTCAGGATCGGGATCAGGGCTTCCACATAGACCGACGTGAGGTCGTAGCCGCCGCTGGAATCCGAGGAGCAGGTCTCCTGCGCGAGTCCGCAATTGAGGTTGTCCGGCGGCAGGGTTTCGGTAACGCTGTCCGTGTCGAAATCGAAGTCATATTCCTCGTAGCTCGCGCCGGTCGCCAGCTGCAACGCGCCTGCCGGCATGTCGAAAGCTTCGCCGGTGAAGCCGAGCGCGAACGACTTGATGCTCGCTTCGGTCCTCTGGTTATAGGACGCGGCGATCGTACCCAGCTCATCGATCTGATTCGGGTTGTTGATGTCGAACGGGTTGACCGGGGTGCATCCGGAGATGATGTTGCCCGGTGTGCCGCAGACTACTTCGCCGCTGACCGGATCAAGGAAGCTCGGACCGAATGCGTCCTGAAGCCGGGACTGGAGGAGATAGCCGTCGGTCCCATTGGTCTGGTGGACGCGCGAATAGCCGCCGCTCAGGTCCCAGTCCCATCCCGAGTCCATGATGGCCCCGCGAAAGCCGAGGGTCGCATGATCATTGTCGGTGTTGACCGTGTTGTGCCGCGTGCCCAGCGACACCACGCGCCACTCGGCGTCGTCATTTATCGCATCGACGCCGCCGAAGGCGATGCCGAACGGGTTGTAGAAATTGTTGGCGGGAATGACGATGTCGTCGTCCCGGGAGTCGAATGGGAGCTCCGCGATCTGGTAGCCGGACGTCGTGTTGCTGTGCAGATACTCCGCATACAACTCGACGTCTTCCGCCACGGCGTAGTTCGCCGACGTGAAGAAGCTCGCGCGCTCCTGCGGCGTAATGAGCAGGTTTAGCGGCTGGTAGTTGTAGAAGTCCGCGTTGTCGCCGCTCGTGATGAAGCAGCGATAGTCATCCAGGGAATCGCCGGGCGCGCCGTCGATCAGGGTTACCGACCCGCAGCCGTAAAAATCCTGCAGCGCCTGGCTTGCGGGATTCGGGTTGTCGGGAGTTCCGCCGCCGAAGCGAATGCGCCCGCCTGGAGAGCGGCTCGAACCCCCGGCAGAAACCGCTCCGCCGTAGAGATACAGGGCGTTGCGTGAAAAATCGCGGTCGTTGGCGGAAATCGGATCCTGCGTGTTGTAGTTCGCGCTGATGACCACGCTGCCGTTGTCGCTGTGCGTGCCCCAGGCGATGCTGAAGTTGTCTCTCGCGCCGTCGCTCTCGCCGGACTCGCCGTAGTCATAACCCAGTTCGAGGCCATCGAACTCCTTGCGGGTGATGAAGTTGACCACGCCGCCAATGGCATCCGAGCCGTAAATCGCGCCGGCGCCTTCCTTCAGCACATCCACGCGCTCGATCAGGTTGACAGGGAACTGGTTGATGTCCACCGCGCCGCCGGTCGCACCGCTGCTGCCGGCAATGCCGATCACTCGACGACCGTTAAAGAGCACCAGCGTGCGTTCGTCGCTCAGACCGCGCAGCTCGATCGTGGATGCACCGTCGCCACCTCCGTTGTTGACCGCCGTGTTGGTCGCGGCGCCGGAAACGGACGGAACCCTCTGCACCAGTTGGCCCATCGTGGTGACGCCGGAAGCCTGGATCGCGTCCCGATCAAGCGTGAAAACGGGACTGGCAGTTTCCGCCTCGACGCGGCGAATGCGGCTGCCCGTGACGATGACCTCACTGAGCACCTGGTCCTGCGACATTGCGTCGGGCGCCTGAAATGCGGCGGCGGCCGTTGCGGATGATAGAAGCGCCAAACGAATGGCTTGGGTCAGCTTTCGTTTCGTGGCCATGACGCCTGTCTCCTTGGTTGAGCTTGTCGTTTGCATCAGCAATTTTCGGGGCTGTCGTACGATAGGCACGAGCGATGGCCACGTGAAGTGTCGCAGGCAAAGCAACTCGCAACGGAAATACGGTCGTTTGCCGCTGAAAAAGTGCGATGGCTCGAAGTTTCTTTCCGGTTGCCCCCGACCTGCTCGATCGATGTCGCAAAAGTACGACTTGTTTTTGAAGCCGGTCATTGCAGGCGGCGATTCGCTCGCTGACTTGGCCTCGGCGTTCGTTATGGTGCACATTCCGCAAGTGCGCGACCTTCGTGATCAGCCGCTTCTCGACAAGCACGCCCTGGTGGGCGGTTGCGTGCGGCTTCCGCTGCAGATCGATGCCGAACGGCTGGCGGCCGAAGTGTCGGCTCTGGCGAGTTCAATCTGGGATGTTCGGGGCGGCAAGAACCGCTATCCCCAGCAAGGCGTGCATGCTGCGGCCGACACGGTTTTTCTGCGCGGACACACGCCCGCAGAAGGAGACAAGCCGATCGAAGACCGGCCGCTGCTGAAAGAACTGACCTACATCAGGCAGCTCATCGAACGCGAGATCGGCTCTAGTCCACAGCGATGCATGCTGGCGCGTCTTCCGGCCGGCGCGAGCGTCCTCCCGCACGTTGACCGTGCGCCGTATTTTTCGAAGACGCTGCGAGTGCACGTGGCGGTCGAATCAAACGACAGGACCTGGATGATCTGCGACGGGCTTGCCTACCAGATGAAGCCCGGTGAAGCCTGGGCGCTCAACAATATCGCCGTGCATGCGGTGTGGAACGCACACCCAAGTCTCGCCCGCACGCATCTGATCTGCGACTTCCTGCCGGAACCTGCGCTGCTCGCGCTCCTGTCACGCGGCGAACGGGAACTCGGCCGGCCGATGCCGGACGCCGACGCGCATTTTGCGTCGCTGCTGTCAGGACAAGCCATCGAGGGTGGATGATCACCACGGGCCGGTTCGTCTTTCTGCACTTGCACAAGTCCGGTGGAACATTCGTCAACGAATGCCTGCTGCGATTTGTGCCGGACGCCCGGCGCGTCGGGTATCACTGGCCACGCCGGCGGATCCCGCCTGAGTTCGCAGCGCTGCCGGTGTTCGGCCTCGTTCGCAATCCCTGGAGCTACTACGTCTCCTGGTTTTCATTTCAGGCTGCGCGGCCTCAGCCGAACGTGCTTTATCGCCTCCTGAGCGACGACGGCGGCCGCGACTTCGGGGGCACACTGCGAAACCTGCTGGAACTCGGCAGCCGCCGTGACTACCTTGATCGACTGCTCGACGCGCTGCCCCGGGCCTATGGTCATCGGGGAATCAACCTTCCGGGCTTCGCGCTGGCGCCCATCCGCGGCAGCGGGCTGGGTTTCTATTCGTATCTCTACCATTACATGTTCGGTGGCGACGATCACCAGCTCATGATTGGCCGCATGGAGTCATTGCGGGAGGAATTGTCGCGAATGCTCGAGGCCGTCGGGCAACCGTTGAGCCCGGAGATGCGCGAGTACATCGACAATGCCCCCCGACGAAACTTCGGCGTGCATGGGCGCTACACGGAGTACTACGACGAGGAGCTGCGGAATCTGGTGGCCGAGCGCGACACAGCGGTCATCGGGCGGCACGGCTACCGGTTCGGGGACTGATCGTGCAACAAACGTCGCAACACTCTCGCCTCGAGCACCGTGTGCGCCGCGACACTGTTCGTCCGCATCACGAACCCGTCAGCGATCGTGCGCGATGCAGCGCGGAGCTTCTCTAGAATTTCGCCATATTCCCGCCTGCCGTCCGCACTTTCGCCGTGCAGCATGTAGAGTTGACGCCAGTCGAAGCAGAATCCCTGCAGCAGCCAGTGGTAACGCGCGAGCTGCGCCCGGGCATCGGCGGAGTCTTCGCGCGGCGCGAGCTCGCCGCGAAAATCGGTCACCAGCAACTCGACCTCGGCGGGCGGCATCACCGGTCTCGGCAGGGCTCGCTCGGTGAGAAGTTCAGCGTCCACGTCCGGACGATAGGCGACGGTGCCGTTTGCGGGCGGGCCCGCAGCGGATTGGGCGACGAATTGCCAGAACGACGCCGTACCCGAGGTGTCGGCGACCAGGTGGATGCGCGTCTCGTCGGTCGGGTTTTCGACGTGGTGCCGACGCCAATTGTCGAAGATCCACGCTTCACCCGGCGCCATGTGCACACTCTGCCCGCCGCAATGAAATTGAACCTCGGGACGGGTGACGATCGGGATGTGCATGCGCACGCGGTAGAACCACTGGTAATTGATATCGGCGTGTTCCGGGACCGCGCTGTGCGGGTCAAGCCGCATCAGGCGTGAGCGGTTCCAGACCACGCCGAAGCTCGACAAGACCTGGCGCATGTACGGGCATCGCCTGAGGTGCGCCGTCGGCTGCATCAGCCCGAAGACATCGTCGTTCTCGCCGCCATCCGCGCTGACCAGCCGCAGTGCGCTGTTCCCCTCGATCTCATTCGGGTGCTTGGCCCAGGCGTCGTCGGGCAGGGCGGCAATCTCGGCGCGCAGGCGCGTTGCGTCGAAGCGCACTGGCAAGCGAAAGAAAGGCTGGGTGAGCTTCATCGCCTACAGGCGCTCGATCGCCTCGCGAAGATCTCCGACGGCCGCGACCACGTCGGTGACGGCTGCCTGCTCGGACTCGGTGAGGTAGGGGTTCCACAGGTCGAAAATCAGGACGACGCGCGTATCCTCGCTGCGATTCCAGGCTTCGTGCTCGTAGGTGTCGTCGAAGACCACCACCTCTCCTTCCTGCCAGGCGTGGATTTCGCCGCCGACGTTGAGCGCACAGTCACGAGGCACGATCAGCGGCAAGTGGCCGACGACGCGGGTGTTGGTAACGCCGCGGTGGGGCAGCAGGTGGGTACCCGCCTTGAACACCGAGAACAGGACTTCCGGTCCGTGCTCGCGCACGCGCGACAGCGGCAGTCGCTCGAGCGCGGCGGACGTGATCGGGCATCGGGTGCAGTTTTCTTCGCGGCGAACGCCGTGCCGGTAGAAGTAGTAGCCATCCCAAGCCGGCGCACCGTCCGCGCCGCGCAGATTTTGCCGCTCGACATCCTCCGCCGTAAAAACACGCTCACGGCCCTGCTGCGATGGCAGCAGTTGCAGCAATTCCTGGCGGATGGCCGCGGTCTGCGCCTCGAGCGGCGCGATGCACGGCAAAAGCGAGCGGTCCAGGTACGCGCTCGGTGGGAGGTCGGGGAAATACAGGAAGCTCGGCTGCTGCCGCGGGTCGGGAAATTTCGCGGGTTCCTCGCCCAGATAGACGCGCAGGCATTTCTCGACCCGCTCCATCGAGCTGCGGCCATAGCGCTCCGCCAGCCTGTCGGCGACGCCAAACAAGAGCGACCGGCTCCTGGCGCGCACCGTCCGCACGGCGTGCTCGACGAGCGGCCGCAATCCGACTGGCGTCGAGGCGGGATTGATCCAGTGATTCTGCGAATGGGCATCCCGCAGGGCTCTCGCAAACTGCATCGCGCTGCGCCCGGCCTCTCCGCTGCGCTCCAGCAGCGATGCGTAATGCAGCCGCGAGAGGTAAAAGCCTGGCCTGAGGCGAAGCGCTTCGGCAATCGAGGCCAGGGCAGCCGGCAGGTTTCCGAGGCTTTCGTGTGCGCGCCCGAGATGGTGGAAGGAAACGGGATTGGCCGCGTCGATTTGAGTGGCGCGTTCGAGCAAGGCGACGGCCCTGACCGGCTTGCCGTCGCGGACGGCCGCGAGCGCCACGACATTCAGTGCTTCGACGTCGTTGGGAGAGCGCTCGAGTACCGCCTCACAGGCGCGTTCGGCCTCGGCGAAGCGCCCTTCACGCAGCAACCGTTGCGCCTCGGTCAGAGTCGTCATTCTCGCTTGTCCATTGGCGGGATATTCTAGCCGTCATGGGTATCAGCGATCTCCGCCATTACATCCGTACCTACGATGGCGATCTGGAGCCTGCGTTCTGCCAGCGCATGCTCGACTCTTTCCATGCGCTGAGCCGGTATCACCGCGCGAAGGGCCGCGGTCATCGGGCCGCTCTCGAGGACTCGGCGTGGACCGAGCTCAACGTCACCGGATTGTCGGACGCGCCCTTCCTGGGCTTTTTCCGGGCACGGATCGACCTCGCCCTCGAACGGTACAACCGGGACGTCGGCCTCGGTATCGGCGTGCCGAACTCACCGCATACGGCCGACCTGATCCTGAAGCGCTATCGTCCGGGCACCGACGAGCAGTTCCAGCAGCATTTCGACTCGATTCACGAAGTCGCGAACCGCTACTTCGTGTTGATCTGGTACCTCAACGACGTCACCGAAGGCGGGGAAACCGTATTCCCCCAGCTCGATGTCAAGATCGAAGCGCGACAGGGAAGGCTCCTGACGTTCCCGCCTTACTGGATGTTCCAGCATGCCGGTCTGCCGCCGGTGTCCGGCGAAAAATACATTCTTTCGACCTATCTGCTGTTCTAGGCGTCAGGCGCTGTAGCCCCAGCGGCCGAGGTACGGCTGCAACTGCGGAATCACTTCTCGAAAGCGCTTCTCGTAGGATTTCCAGCGACCGATGGAGCGAGCGTTGATTGGCTGCACGACCTGGCTGTAGCTCGGCGTGCTGATGAAGCCCTTGCTGCGCGCATGCTCGCCCGGTTCGAGCATCGCATCTGTCCATTCAAGTCCGAGAAAATTGGCCGTTGCCCGCGCCTGGACCTCGAAATCCGTGACGAAGTCTTCGTAGCGCACGTCGCGGACTGCCGGCTGCAGCAAGGACGCTTCGCGGTTCCAGAAATCGAACGCCCGGACATAGGCCGCCGCCAGCGATTGGAGATTGCGACACAGCAGGATGAAATCAGGCGCCGTGAAATGCTGCATGTAGCAGCTCAGCACGACGTCGCAGGGGTGGCGAATGGCAAGCAGGATGCGGGAATTCGGGAACAACCGGCAGATCGCCGGCAACGCGAGCATGTTCAGCGGATTCTTGTCGACCAGGCGTTGACCAGGCGCCAGATCGATCTTGCGCCGGACGTTCTGCCAGTAGCCATTGCGCAGCTGGTCGAGTTGCGCGCGGCTCATGTCTGCCAGCTTTCGGGGATAGTTGATTTTTTCGCCACCCATGCAATCGATGGCACGGTACAGATATCGGGTCTCGTCCATGGATGCGAGCGAGGCATGCGCGTCGAGCGTCTGCTCGAGCAAAGTCGTTCCCGAGCGCGGGAAACCGACGATGAAGATCGGGCTCTCTTCCAGCGGCGGCGCCCCACTCCTGTCCCAGGCGGCGACATCCACGGGGTCGCAACCGAAGTCTGCGATCCTGAATGGCCGAGTTTTCCATGCCGGTGAATCGGGCGCGGCGAGCTTCAGGTATGACACTTGCGAGCGGTGTGCCTCATCGAGCGTCGACAGTGCCTCCTCATGCCGGCCCAGGGCATCGAGCGACTTGGCCAGCGGATACAGCAGATGGTGCCGCAAGTGAAATTCGGCAGTCGCGTGAAGGAGTTCAACGAGAAGGTCGTGAGCGTCCTGCGCGCGACCATCGCGTTCCGCCAGCCGGGCCTCGACGGCCTTCAGGTCCGCGCCGAGGGAGTTCGCGCGCGCATCCTGCTTCAGGCGCGCCATTGCCGCGCGAGCTTCGGCAACCCGATTCGTGCGTTCCTGCACCTGGATCATGCGCAGGCTGGCATCGACATCGGGTCGCGGATCCCGCGAAGCAAGTTCGACGGCCCGTCCGGCACCTTGAAGGTCGCCGAGTTTCATGAGGAGCAGGCCAATCTTGGCAAGTAGATCGGTCGTCAGGCGCTGCATGCGCGGCCAATTGTCGAGCGCCACGAGCGCATCGTCCGGTCGCATCGCTTCGTCGCAACAGACCGCGTACTGGTAACAAATTTCGCCGTCGTCCGGCGCCAGCTTCACGGCGTCGCGCAGGACCAATAGCGCCGCCTCGAAATTGCCCATGTTGAAGTGGACAAGACCCACGTTGTAGAAGAAATCCGCAGAGGCCTCGCCGAGGGCTCCGGCCTGCGCGTATGCGGCGAGCGCCTCATCGTGGCGGCGCTGTGCCAGCAGTGCGGTTCCAAGGTTCATCCAGTGATCCGCCTGCTTCGGGTCGCGGCGCACCAATTCAGCGAAGACCTCCGAAGCCTTCGAATGCTGGCCCTGTGCATTCAGTGCAACGCCCAGCAGATTGAGTGCCCCGAGGTGCGCAGGTCGAGTCTTAAGGGCCCTGCGGCAACTCGAAACGGCCGCGTCAAGTTGGCCGCGCTGATACAGCGAGACTGCGGCTTGCGTGAGAGCATCCGGATCGGCGGCGGGTTTTCTCATGGCTCGCCGTCAATATTCGCACATGAGTGCCAAAAAAAAGGACGGCGGCCTGAAGGCACGCCGTCCCGAGGGGGAGGGTTGGAATCCGATCAGGCGGCTTTCTTGGCGCTCTTGGCGGATTCGGAAACGGTCTGGGCCGACTCGGTAACGGTCTGGTCGAACCACTTCGACAACTGAGCCTGGTGCTCGGTCGAGGCCTTGATCAGGTCCTGTGAACGCTGGGTCGCACGCTCGGCGAACTGCGTCGACAGCTCGATCTGACGCGCGGTCAGGTCATTGATGTCGCGCACGGTGCTCGTGAGCTGAAGCTGCTTCAGCGAGTACTCGAGCATTTCACCGGCAAACGCGTACTGCTGGCGCGCGATGCGCTCAAAGCTCTGTACCGAAAGCTCGTTGAACTTGACGACGGGGGCGAAGGCCTTCTTGCCTGCGTCCATGAATGAATTGAAATCGAAGGTCGGGTTGGTCATTTCTGGCATCCTTGAATACGAATAGGTCTGTGGGCGACGGCGCCATTGTAGTGCAGTCAATGTTGCAGTGCAACATGAAATATGAGCCATCATCTCGTGAGTTATTTGTATTCTTTATAAACAACGAGTTATTAATAATTCAGAAGTATATAAACATCCATTATGACCCCTACTGCGAGATCGATATTGTGCGACGCACAGTCAAACAAGGCTCTGGGATCAATGGCTGACGTCAGCCCTGGCCTGCCCTGGCTCAAAGCTTGGTGCGACGTACAGCAGCAGTTGTCGCAATTCGCGTCCGCGCCGGATCCGGCCGCGATGCAGGCGGGCCTCGTCGAGCACTATCGACGCTTGTTCACACCGCTTGCGGTGCCGGATACCGCCGCCGGTGAGACGAGCGCGGGCTTCATTCGTTGCCAGCAGGCCGCGGAGCGATACGGCCGGCAGGCCACGGCGATCGCGATCGACGCGGGCGAGCGCTTCCGCGCGGCACTTTCGGCGACCGGTTCGCAAGCGCCGCCGATCACGAGCCTTCGCGAATTGCACGCGCTCTGGATTGAATGCGGCGAGGCTGCGTATGCGGCGCACGCGCACCGGGAGGAGTTCGCGGACGCGCAGGCGGAGCTCCTTGCGGCTTTCGTCGAACTGCGTGCCGGGCAATTGAAGCGATGACCCGACTTGCACTCGATCCCGCGCGCGCCGCGGCCGAGATGGCCGAGTTCGGGCAGCGCATGGCGCTCGCGGCGCAGCAGTTTGCCGGCATCGGCGAACTCGAAAAAGGCTGCACTCCCCGCAGGGAAGTCTTTCGCGTCGACAAGACCGTGCTTTGGCGCTACGAACCAAGCGCGCCGGCTGTGCGATCGCCGCCGCTCGTCATCTGCTACGCGCTCGTCAATCGTCCCTACATGATGGATCTCCAGCCGGATCGGTCGCTGATTCGCGGCCTGCTTTCACGAGGGCTCGACGTGTATCTGGTCGACTGGGGATATCCGGACGCGCACGACCGGGACCTTTCACTCGACGACTACATCAATCGCTATCTCGGCGCCTGCATCGAGCATGTGGAGCGCGCCGCCAATGCGCCGGCGGTCAATCTACTCGGCGTCTGTCAGGGCGGAACGATGTCGCTGTGCCATGCGGCGATGCATCCCGGTCGCGTGCGAAACCTCGTGACGATGGTGACGCCGGTCGATTTCCATACCGAGGAGAATCTGCTGTCGAAATGGGTACGCAAGGTCGACGTGGACCGGATGGTGGAAGTCCTCGGCAACGTGCCCGGTGAACTGCTGAACGCCGCATTCCTCTCGCTGATGCCGCTCAGGCTGACTGCCCGCAAATACGCGGGCATCGCCGATATCGCAGACGATCCCGTGGCGCTCGCGAATTTCCTCCGCATGGAGCGCTGGATCCAGGACAGCCCCGATCAGGCCGGCACGGCCTTTCGGCAATTCGTACGCTGGTTCTTCCAGGAGAACCGGCTCGTGCGGGGCGGACTCGAGATCGGCGGTCGGGCTGTCGACCCGCGTCAGATCCGCTGTCCGCTCCTCAATATCTATGCGGCGCAGGACCACCTGGTACCGCCCTCGGCGTCGCGGCCGCTTGCCGGCCTGACAGGCAGCCGCGATTACACGGCCTTCGAGTTCGAAGGCGGGCACATCGGCATCTACGTCAGCAAGACCGCCCAGGAACTCCTGCCCCGGACGATCGCCCAATGGCTGGAGAGCCGTTGACGCGCCACAGTCATGGGCTTCGGTTAGCATGGGGAGCTCGATGAGAGAAGCCCGTCGGTTTTCGATTTTTCGTGTTTGCGCCACGGCCGCCCTGATATGGGGGGCAGGCCTCGCATCGGGCTGTGGCGACGCCGGTCCCGATGCCAGCGAAGCGCCGCCGGCGACCACGGTCGTCACGACGAGGGTTTCACCGGTCGAATGGCACGACACGATCGAGGCGCTTGGCACCGGCCGCGCGAAAGAGTCGGTCACGTTGACGGCGAAAGTGAGCGAGACGGTCCGGAAAGTCGCGTTCGACAGCGGCGACCTGGTGCGCGCCGGCGACGTGATCGTCGACCTGTCGAGCGGCGCGCAACTCGCCGGCCTCGAGGAAGCGCGAGCCGCCTACCAGGAGGCGGAGCGGCAGCTGGCGCGAAGCCAGGAACTGGCGCGGATGCAGCTGATCGCCGCGAGCGCGATCGACACGCAGCGTTCGGCGCGCGATGCCGCCAAGGCGCGCATGGACGTCGTGCGCGCCCAGCTGTCGGACCGGGTGATCACGGCGCCCTTCGACGGTGTCCTGGGCCTGCGGCAGGTAAGCCCGGGTTCGCTCGTGACGCCGGGCACCGCGATTGCGACCCTCGACGACGTTTCCGTCATCAAGCTCGACTTCTCCGTGCCGGAGCGGTACATCGCGGTACTGGCGCCGGGACAGGCAATCGCGGCGCGAAGCGAAACCTACCCGGACCGCGAGTTCGCGGGCGAGATCGCGAGCGTCGACTCGCGCGTCGACCCGGTGACCCGCTCGGTCACCGTTCGCGCGGATATCCCGAATCCCGACCGGCTGCTGCGGCCCGGCATGCTGATGTCGCTCGACGTCCTGCTCGCGCCGCGCAAGGCGGTCGTCGTGCCGGAGATCGCGGTGATCCAGGTCGGGCCGGATTCCTTCGTCTTCCGCGTCAAGCCGGACGAAACCGTCGAGCGCGCGAAGGTCGAGCTGGGCTCGCGGCGCCAGGGCGAAGTCGAGATCCGCGGCGGTCTCGCAAACGGCGACCGCGTCGTCACCGAGGGCATCGTGAAGCTGCGCGACGGCTTGCGGGTAGTCGAGGCCGCATCTGAACCGCGCGAGGCGGCACCTGCGCGCGAGGCGGCGCCGTGAACCTGTCCGAGCTATCGATCCGCCGACCGGTCTTTGCGACCGTCATGAGCCTGCTACTCGTGGTGCTCGGCGTGATCGCGTACACGCGCCTGACGCTCCGCGAGCTGCCCGCGATCGATCCGCCGATCGTCTCGGTCGGCGTCAGTTACCCGGGCGCGTCGGCCGCGGTGGTCGAGACCCGCGTGACGCAGATCCTGGAGGACTCGCTCTCGGGCATCGAGGGCGTCGAGACGATCGACTCGCGCAGCCGCAACGGCGAGAGCGAGATCAGCATCGAGTTCTCGCTTTCCCGCGACATCGAGGCCGCGGCGAACGACGTGCGCGACGCAGTGAGCCGCGTGCTCGACCGCATGCCCGAGGAGGCCGATCCGCCGGAAATCGAGAAAGCGGAGTCGGATGCCGAGGTCATCCTGTGGCTCAACATGCGCTCCACCCGCATGGACACGCTGCAGTTGTCGGACTACGCGTACCGCTATGTCCTCGATCGCCTGTCCGCGATCGACGGCGTGGCCCAGGTCCGGCTGGGCGGCTCGCAGCGCTACGCCATGCGGGTGTGGCTCGACGCGTCGGCGCTCGCCGCCCGCAATCTCACGGTCACGGACGTCGAGGATGTGCTCGAGCGCGAGAACATCGAGTTGCCGGCAGGACGTATCGAGTCGACCGACCGCGACTTCACGCTGCGCGTGCAGCGCGGCTACCGCGAGCCGGAGGACTTCGCGCGCCTGACGCTCGCCAAGGGGGAGGACGGCTACCTGGTGCGGCTCGGAGACGTCGCGCGCGTCGAGCGCGCGTCCGAGGAGCGGCGCTCTTACCTGCGCAGTAACGGCGAACCCAACGTCGGGCTCGGGATCATCAAGACTTCGACGGCGAACAGCCTCGACGTCGCCCGTGCCGCGCGCGCGACCGCGGAGGAGATCCAGAAGAGCCTGCCCGAGGGCACGCGCATCTTCGTTGCCTTCGACAGCACTGTATTCATCGACGCCTCGGTCAAGCGCGTGTTCATGACGCTGTTCGAGGCGATCGCATTCGTGATCGTCGTGATCTACCTGTTCCTCGGCAGCGCGCGCTCGGCGCTGATACCCGCGGTGACGATACCGGTCTGCCTCGTCACCGCCTTCGCGGCGTTGTGGGCCTTCGGCTTCACCATCAACCTCCTGACGCTGCTCGCGATCGTGCTCTGCATCGGCCTCGTCGTGGACGACGCGATCGTGGTCGTCGAGAACATCCAGCGCCGCGCCGACCGCGGTGAGCCGCCGCTCGTGGCGGCGAAGCGCGGCACTTCGCAGGTCGCCTTCGCCGTGGTCGCGACGACCGCGGTGCTCGTGGCCGTGTTCCTGCCGGTCGGCTTCATGGAGGGCAATACCGGAAGATTATTCCGGGAATTGTCGGTGGCGCTCGCGAGCGCGGTCGCGATCTCCTGCTTTGTCGCGCTCACGCTCACGCCGATGATGTCGTCCATCCTGGTGCGGCCGCACAAGGAGCCGCGCGGGCTGAACGCATGGATTCACCGGCGGCTCAACTGGCTGTCGGAGCGCTACCGCGAGCAGGTCGGGCGGACCATCGGCAAGCCCATGATTTTCGGCGCGGTAATGGCCGCAAGCCTGGTCCTCATCGTCGTGCTGTTCCAGGTGGTGCCGCAGGAACTGGCGCCTGACGAGGATCGCGGCGCTTTCCGGATAACGATCGAGGGCCCCGAAGGGGCCGGGTTCGACTACACGGTGAGCCAGATCCACAAGGTCGAGCGCCTGCTCGCGCCGATGATCGGCGAGGACAAGCCGATCCAGCGTGTCAACACGCGGGTGCCGGGAGGCTTCGGTTCAAGCGAAGAGATGCACACCGGCCAGGCGGTCGTTTTCCTGCAGGAATGGGACGAGCGCGACGTCACGACCGCTGAGATCGTCGAAGAGTTGCGGGCGAAGCTCGGGTCGATCCCTGCGATACGGGCGACACCCCGGACTTTCGGCGGCCTCGTACGCAGCACCGGACAGTCGCTGCAGGTCGTGCTGGGCGGGCCCGACTACGTGGAACTCGCCTCCTGGCGCGACCGCATGCTCGAGCGAATGGCGGAGAATCCCGGGCTGCGGGACACGGACTCCGACTACAAGGAGACGCGGCCGCAGATGCGCGTCGACATCAATTTCGACCGTGCCGCCGACCTCGGGGTTTCTACCGAGGAGATCGGCACCACGCTCGAGACGATGATGGGTTCGCGACGCGTCACGACCTTCGTCGAAGACGGCGAGGAATACGACGTCGTTCTGCAGGCCGACCGTCACGACCGCACCGCACCCGCGGCGCTCGAGAACCTGTACGTGCGCTCGGACCGCAGCGGCGAGCTGGTGCCGCTTTCGAGCCTCGTCACACTGACCGAGCTCGCGGAGCCCGGCAGTTTCAACCGCTTCAACCGACTGCGCGCCATCACGCTGTCCGCGAATCTCGCTCCGGACTACCGCCTCGGCGAGGCGCTCGAGTGGATGGAGAGGACGGCAGCGGAGGAGTTGCCCGACTACGCGCAGCTCGATTACAAGGGCCAGGCCCGCGAGTACCGCACCGCCGGCGGCGCCGTGATCTTCACGTTCGCGATGGCGCTCCTCATCGTCTACCTCGTGCTCGCCGCGCAATTCGAGAGCTTCATCCATCCGCTCGTGATCATGTTAACCGTACCGCTCGCCGTTCTCGGTGCGCTGATCGGGCTCGCGGTATCCGGGGGCACACTGAACCTCTTCAGCCAGATCGGCATCGTCATGTTGATCGGGCTCGCGGCCAAGAACGGCATCCTGATCGTGGACTTCGCGAACCAGCTGCGTGATGAGGGCAGAAACATCCGGGATGCGATCGTCGAGGCCGCCGCCGTGCGCCTGCGGCCCATCCTCATGACTTCGATTGCGACGATCATGGGCGCCATGCCGCTCGTGCTCGATGGCGGGCCCGGCTCTGCCAGCCGGTCGACGATCGGAGTAGTCGTGATCTTCGGCGTCGCGTTCTCGACCCTGCTGTCGCTCTTTGTCGTGCCCTCGTTCTATGCGCTCCTTGCCCCCTACACGGGCTCGCCGGAAGCCTTGTCCAAGCGCCTCCAAAACCTCGAACGGCAGACACCGGAGCTCACGGGCCCCGCCTGATGCGAGCCACTGCCAGCCGCCGGTGTCAAGCCGGGCGAATTCTGTCAACTCACTGATTTTAAAAGCTGTTCTGCAATCCACGCCGGCCCTGTAGAGCCCCGGCTGATAGAATCGACGGCCCATTGCAGGCCTCGCGGCTCTCGGCGCGCGAGCGCCTTCCACCCGGCGACACAGGAGCAGCGTTGGCGACGGCGAGCCCGTATCAGCAGCTCGAGCAGGAATTCCGGCGGCTGCATGCCTTCCGGGGCGTGCTCGCGCTCCTGCGCTGGGACGCCGCCGTCACCATGCCGCGCGCGAGCGCCGAGCTCCGCGGCGACCAGCTCGCGGCGATCCAGCTCGAGGTCCATTCGCTGCTGGTGTCGCCGCGCATCTCGCGACTGCTCGATCGCGCCGACGCGAGTGCCCGTTCGCTCGCCGCCTGGCAGTCGGCCAACCTGCGCGAGATGCGCCGGCTGCACGATCACGCGATCGCGACTCCACCGTCCCTGATCGGCCGCATGGCGAAAGCCTTCGCGCGCGCCGAGGCGCGCTGGCGCGAGGCGCGCGAGCAAAACGACTTCAACGTCCTCGCTCCGCAACTCGAGGAGACCATCAAGCTCGTCCGCAGCAAGGCGGAGCTTCTCGCGCAGCGATTTTCGCTCGATCCCTGGGACGCGCTCGCCGACGAATTCACGCCCGGCCTCCTGGCCCGCGACATCGAGGCGATTTTCACGCCGCTCACGCAGCGCCTGCCGGGCCTCGTGACGGAGGCGATCGAATTGCAGGCCGCCATGCCCGCGACGCGGATCGAGGGACGGTTCTCGGTCAGCCGCCAGCGCGGGCTCTGCATCGATGTCATGAAGGCGCTCGGTTTCCCCTTCGACCGCGGACGATTCGACGACAGCGATCACCCGTTCACCGAGGGCGTGTCCGGCGACATCCGGATCACGACACGCTTCGAATTGAAGGATCCGTTCCAGGGGTTGCTCGGGGCGCTGCACGAGACCGGGCAGGCGCTCTACGAACTCGGCCTGCCGTCCGAATGGGTCGATCAGCCGGTCGGGCAGGACCGCGGGATGGCGCTCGAGGAAAGCCAGTCGCTCCTGCTCGAGATGATGGTGGGCAGGAGCCGTGCCTTCGTCACTTACTTGCGGCCGCTCCTCGAGAAGCACTACGGCGCCGCGGGTCCGGAATGGTCCGAGGAGAATCTTTACAGGCACCTCAATCGCGTCGCGCGCGGTCCGAACCGCATGGATGCCGACGAGCTCACCTACCAGACGCACATCTGGATGCGTTACGAACTCGAGCGTCGCCTCCTGTCGGGCGAGCTCGCGGTGAAGGATCTGCGCGATGCGTGGAACAGCCTGTCGTCGGACCGTCTCGGACTCGTGCCGGCAACGGACCTCGAAGGCTGCCTCCAGGACATCCACTGGGCGATCGGCTCGTTCGGGCACTTCCCCTCGTATGGCGTCGGCGCAGTGATCGCGGGCCAGCTCTGGGAAACGATTCACGAGCAATTGCCGGGCATCGAGTCGGAAATCGCCGCGGGCCGGTTCGGAAGCCTCTTCGCCTGGCTGCGCGAGCGTGTGCACTCGACCGGCGCGAGCATGGGCGTGCCGCAGCTCGTGCAGCACGCGACCGGGCGTCCGCTGTCTGCGACGCCGTTCCTGCGCTATCTGGAGCGCAAGTACGTCCAGGAGAACCAGGGCCCTTAGAATGCCGGCATGATTCCCGCGCAGAACGAAACGTCCGCGAATTTCCGCCGGCTCGCGGCGCGGATCCGGGGACTGGTCGGCAAGGCGATCGCCGACTTCCACATGATCGGGGAGGGCGACCGGGTCATGGTCTGCCTCTCCGGCGGAAAGGATTCATACACGCTGCTCGACATCCTGCTGTCGCTTCAGCGCGCGGCTCCCGTGTCCTTCGAGCTCTGCGCGGTCAATCTCGACCAGAAGCAGCCGGGTTTTCCAGAGCGCGTGCTGCCGGACTACCTCGCGTCGCTCGGAGTGGCGTATCACGTCGTCGAGCAGGACACCTACGGCGTCGTCCGGCGCGTGATACCGGAGGGACGCACGCAATGCGGCCTCTGCAGCCGCCTGCGCCGCGGGGCGCTGTATCGCTTCGCACGCGAGAATGGCTTCACGCGGATCGCGCTCGGTCATCACCGCGACGACATCGTCGAGACCCTGTTCCTCAACCTGTTTTACGGCGGGCGACTGAAGGCGATGCCCCCGAAGCTCCGATCCGACGACGGTCAGAATGTAGTGATCCGCCCGCTCTGCTACGTGCCGGAGCGCGAGATCGCGCGGTACGCGCGCGCGCGCGGGTTCCCGATCATTCCCTGCACGCTCTGCGGCTCGCAGCCGAACCTGCAGCGCGAGGCGATCGCGCGCATGCTCGATGACTGGGAACGGGCGAGTCCCGGGCGAGTCGAGTCGATCTTCAACGCGATCTGCAATGTCGAGCCCTCGCATCTTGCGGATCCCGCGGCATTCGATTTCTCCGGTCTCGAACGCCTGCAAACCGTTTCCGGCGACTGAAGTGGCTCGGACGCCGCTGCCGAACAGTTACTGGGTGGAGCCGGAGCGGATCCTTGCCGGCGAACACCCTTCGGCCGCGGGTCCGGAGGCGATACCCGAGCGGATGCGGCGGCTCTTCGACGCGGGCATCGACTGTTTCATCGACCTGACCGAGGCCGGCGAGCTCGACTCCTACGAGGAATTCCTGTCCGCGCCTTCCGCGCGGCGGGACACGCTCTACCTGCGCAAGCCCATCCGCGATCACGGCGTACCGGAGTCCGCCGAGCGGATGCGGGAGATCCTCGATGCGCTCGATGGTGCCCTCGCGGACGGCCGCTGCGTCTATCTGCACTGCCGCGCAGGGATTGGCCGGACCAATGTCGTCGCGGGCTGCTGGATTGCAAACCGGGGCGGCGGCGGCAAGGCGGCGCTCGAACGCCTGAACCGGCAATGGCTCGGCTCCGCGCGCTCGAGTTCCTGGCCGCGCATTCCCGAAACGCCGGCGCAGGCCGAGTTCGTGCGCAACTGGAAGCCGAAGCGCGTCGCGTGGCCCCGTGCCGCATCGGAACCGGCGACGAAGTCCGCGGTTGCAGGCAGTCTCCGCGATCGGATCCGCGGGCTGCTGCTGGGTCTCGCGGCGGGCGACGCGTACGGTCATGCGATGCACGGACTGCCGGCGGGTGCGTGGTCCGACAAGACGGCGATGGCACTCTGCCTCGCCGAAAGCCTCGTTTCCCGCGGCGGCACCGATCCGGCCGACCAGGTCGAGCGTTACCAGGACTGGCATCGCACCGGACGCTGGTCGAGCACGGGCAGCTGTGTCGGCATCAGCGCCGCGACGAGCCGCGCGCTCGCGGCCGCGCAATGGACCGGCAATCCTTTTGCCGGTTCGCATGACCCGGCGCATGCGGATGCCGAACCCCTTGCGCGCATCGGCCCGGCGATCGCCTGGTATCTAGACGATCCGCCGAAGGCGATCGATGCGGCGATCAACGCGGTCCGGATCACGCACCAGGCGCCGCTTACGCTCGACGCCGCGCGACTATTCGCGGTGCTTCTCGCGGGCGCGCTCGCGGGCACAGCCAAGGAGGAAATACTGGCGCCCGACTTCAGCCCGCTGTCCGCGGGCTGGGACTCGGCGGCGCTCAGGTCTCCTATCCGTGAACTCGCGGGCGGCGCCTGGCGCGGGCGCAAGCCGCGCAAGATCCAGCGCGGCCGGTTCGCGGCCGCCACCGCGCTCGAGGCGGCGCTCACGGCATTCGACGGCGGCGGCGATCTCGCGGCATGTGTGGAATCGGCGGCTGCACAGCCGGGCGGCGCGCAAACGGCCACGGCGATGGTCGGACAGCTCGCCGGTGCGCACTACGGCGCCTCGTCGCTACCCGCCGCCTGGCTCGCGAGCCTCGCGCGCGCAGACGAAATCGAGTCGCTCGCGGACCGCTTGATCGATGCGGCCGGGCACGGGCGGGATTCCTGATGGCGAAGCAGAAATTCCGGATCCTCGTTCTCGTCCACGAGACGCTGGTGCCGCCGGATACGCTCGAAGGCGTCGGCGAACAGGCTGCGGCCGAGGTCCGCACCGAATACGACGTCGTGAGCTGCCTGCGGGAGTCCGGGCACGAGGTGCGGCCGGTCGGAATCGGCGATAGCCTGACGGAACTACGCGCCGTCATACACGAATGGCAGCCGCAGGTCTGTTTCAATCTGCTCGAGGAATTCGGCGGCATCGTGACCTACGACCAGCACGTCGTCGCCTACCTCGAGCTGTTGCGCCAGTCGTACACCGGCTGCAATCCACGCGGGATGATGCTCTCGCGCGACAAGGTGTTGTCGAAGCAGCTCCTCGCATATCACCGGATCCCGACGCCGCACTTTGCGGTGTTCAGACAGGGCGGGGCGATCCGCATCCCGAAGGAGCTACGCTACCCGCTGTTCGTGAAATCGGCGACCGAGGATGCCTCGCTCGGGATTTCGCAGGCCTCGATCGTCGAGGACGCGGCAAAGCTGCGCGAGCGGATCGAGTTCATCCATCAGCACACGAATTCCGACGCACTGGTCGAGGAATACATCGAAGGGCGCGAGCTCTACGTCGGTGTCCTCGGCAACGACCGCGTCCGCACCCTGACGCCCTGGGAGTTCATTTTCGGCGAATTGAAGTCCGGCCGCGCCGCCATCGCGACGCGGAAAGCGAAATGGGATCGCGCCTACCAGGCGCGGCACGGGATCACGAGCGGCAAGGCGGAGAACCTGCCGACGGGACTCGCAGACCGGCTCGACCGCCTGGCGCGCCGGATCTACCGGGCGCTCCACATGACGGGCTACGCGCGCATCGATTTTCGCGTGCGCGACGACGGCACGCCGTTCGTGCTCGAGGCGAATGCCAATCCGAATCTCGAACGCGAGGAGGATTTCGCGGATGCCGCCCTGCACGACGGCATCGCGTATCCAGGCCTGCTGCAGCGACTCATTTCGCTCGGCCGCTCGTACCGCGCCGAGTGGAGGGAAGACTAGCGCCGGCGCCGATCAGGCGGCCGTACCGGCCCGGGGCCGGATCAGCCCGAATACGCTCGAGTAACCATGGACGAAAGTCGCGCCCTGGATCGGGGCAATCTCGCCTGCGCTGAACATGCCTGCGACCGGTATGTCGATCATCCGCAGCAAGGTTCCCGAATCGTGCCCGCTGACGCCGAAAAGATTCTGGCCGCGGCCCGCACAGGCGAACAGCAGGGCGGCCGCCGGCGGTAGCCGGCCTTCGAGGGATGCGGCGAGGCGCGTCTCCAGTTCGTCGGACGCGGTTTTCCCGTCGCGCAGGTGGAACTGGACGATGGCGTTCTGTGCAACACGCGAACCGATCCAGAGCGCGCCGCTGTCCGGGTCGAGCCCGAGCACGTTCCGGATCAGGAAATCGCCGACGCCGATCGCCTGTCGCGGGCCAGGGAGCGCGAGGCCGATGCAGAGCGCGTCGCCAAACCGGCCACGGTCCGCCTCGTCGAGCGTCGCGAAGATCGCCGTCAGGAGTTCCTTCGGGCGTCGTCCGTCGAGCTCGCTGATCAGGTTGCCGTCGCAGGCGGTGACGAAGAGCGGATCGCCGATCGGGCGGCAGCCCTGCGCAAGCACCGGATCGATCACGACGTTGCCCGTGAGCGCGAGCAGCATGGCGCCTGAACGGTGCACCTCGCCATTCGTGAGAAGGCGCGCGGAGCCCGGTTCCAGCATGCCGCTCGCGAGACCGCCGATCACGGTCGATTCCGGATACGCGCGGTCGATTCCGCGCGCGCAGGCCTCGGCGTCGATCGTCCCCGGATCCGCGAGCAGCATGAAGCTCGCTTCCGATTCCGGCCCGAGATCGAGGAGCCGCCACCAATTTTCGCGCGAGGCTGTGAGCGGCGGAAGCGTCGCCTGCTCGAGATGCACGCACGTCAGCGCCGCATCGGGCAGGCGGCCGCAGAGCAGCGCGACGCCGGGCTCTTCCTCCTCCTCGGTTCCGCCGCCGATGAGTCCGCCCGCATTGCAGCCGAACAGCAGGCAGTCGCCGAAAACAGGCCGCAGGAGTTGCGGCAGCCTGTCGATGGCCGAGTCGTAGGCCGCCGTGACGAAGGCGATCGCGAGGTCGGGCTTCCGTGCGCCTATCTCGCCGCCGAGCTGCTCGGCGGCTTCGGCGACGGCCGTCTCGAGCTTCATTCCGAGGCCGATTGCGCTCGCCCAGGACATGGCGACTCGCGATTCAGGCGCCGGCACCGACTTCCTCTTGCGGGATCACGATCGTTTCCCGGCTCGCGGCGCCGATCCAGTCGCCGAGGTGTTCGTCCGCCAGCATCGTCTCGAGGTAGCGCGCCGCGAGTTCCGACAGGGGCAGGCCGTAGCTTCGAACGCGAAGCACGACGGGCGCGTACATGGCATCGGCAGCGCTGAACGCCCCGAACAGGTAGGGGCCACGCTCGCCGTGATCGCGGCGGCAGCCGGACCAGATGGCGTCGAGGCGCCGAAGGTCGCGCTCGAGCGGCGGCGTCATCGGCACGCGCCGCCCGGTCGCCCGCGCATTCATGGGGCAGGCATTGCGCAGCGCAAGGAATCCCGCGTGGATTTCGGTCGCGACCGAGCGCGCCGTCGCCCTGAGCGCCGGGTCCGCGGGCCAGCCGCGACCGCCCGCGAGTTCCGAGACGTACTCGCAGATCGCCAGCGATTCCCAGATCCGGCGCTCGCCGTGCATCAGGACCGGCACCTGCCGCGTCGGCGAGAATTTCGGCACCTCGGCGTGGAACTCGGGCGTGTCAAGATGAAACTGCTGCTCGGAGAACGGGAGCCCGAGATGCCTGAGCAACAGCCAGGGTCGCAAGGACCAGGAACTGTAGTTGCGCGTGCCGATGACGAGCGTCAGGGGATCCATGCGCGCGAGACTGCGCGTTGGACCCCGGAGGGTCAACAGGTCATTCGTCCTTGGGCTTGCGCGACTTGATCCAGGCGGAGAGCCGGCGGAGGTCCTTCTTCGCCTTCCATTCCTTCTTGACGAGCAGGCCGCTGTCGTAGGGATCGTAGCCCTTCTTCACGCCCTGCTGGTTCTTCTCGATGCGCTTCTGCGTGCCCTGCGAATACTCGTTACTGAACGCGAGCGTCGGATCATCGAGCAGGCGGCGCATGACTTCGTCGCTGGTCGAGCCCGAGAAGGGCACCCAGATCGCATTGCCGAGCTCGTCGAATTCGATGCGGCCGTGGCCGAGACGCTGCTCCTCGGCGTAGTGCGACATCTCCTTCGCGTCGTCGGAAATCTTCCTTGATTTGTCGTTTTCGCCCATCGGGTTACCGCACGCGCGAGTTCGCGCCTACCCTCAGGACGGTAGCTGAGCGGCCGGGTCCAATCCGCGAAAGGCTTCACATAATGAGGGCGCCCGTACGGAATCAGGGGACTGGATGAATATACAGGTGCCCGCTACGATGCCGGTCGTGGGCGCGAGCTTCCGGCAGACACTTAATGATGCGCAGCAGAGAGCCGTGGCCTTCGGCAGCGGATCGCCCGCGCCGGTGCCGGCGCTCCTCATCATCGCTGGCGCCGGGACCGGCAAGACGGCGACGCTCGCACACCGCGTCGCGGCCCTCGTGTCGGCAGGGGTCGACCCGGCGCGCATCCTCCTCCTGACATTCACGCGCCGCGCGGCACTCGAGATGACCCGCCGGGCGGAGGGAATCCTCGGGGGGACCATGCGCCTGCCCTGGTCCGGCACTTTCCATGCGATCGCGAACCGGCTGCTGCGCGAGTACTCGATGAACCTCGGTCTTGCGCGCGACTTCAGCGTGCTCGATCGCGGCGATTCGGCGGATTTGCTGGACCTCATCCGCCAGGATCGCGGCCTCGCGGCGTCGAAGCGGCGCTTTCCGCGCAAGGACACCTGCCTCGCGATCTACTCGCGTCGCGTCAACGGCGGCCGGACGCTCGACGAAGTCCTGCACGAGGCGTTTCCCTGGTGCGAGGAGTGGTCGCACGAGCTTGCGGGCCTCTTTCGCGCCTATACCGAGCGCAAGCAGGCCGAAGCGCTGCTCGATTACGACGACCTGCTTCTCTACTGGCACGTGCTGATGCAGGAGCCGTGCCTGGCCACCGAGGTCGGCGGCCGTTTCGATCAGGTGCTGGTGGACGAGTACCAGGACGTCAATCGCCTGCAGGCCGATATCGTGCTTGCTTTGAAGCCAGGCGGGCACGGAATCACCGTGGTCGGCGACGACGCCCAGGCGATCTACTCCTTCCGAGCCGCATCGGTCGAGAACATCCTCGAGTTTCCGGGACGCTTCGATCCGCCGGCCGAGATCATCGCGCTCGAATGCAATTACCGCTCGACGCAGCCGGTACTCGATGCGGCGAATGCGCTGATCGGGGGCGCATCGCGGGGCTACCGCAAGTCGCTCGTCGCCGCGCGCGACGGCGGCGTGCGCCCGCGCCTCGTGACGGTCGAGGACGACCGCCGGCAGGCCGACTACGTCGTTCAGTCCGTGCTCCGCCGGCGCGAGGAGGGCACGCCGCTCATGCGCCAGGCGGTGCTCTTCCGCAGTTCCGACCACAGCGACTGGCTCGAGGTCGCGCTGATGCGCGCCAACATTCCGTACGTCAAGTACGGCGGACTCAAGTTTCTCGAGGCCGCGCACGTAAAGGACTTCCTGTCGGTCCTGCGCTGGGCCGACAACCCGAAGAACGGGCTCGCGGCGTTCCGCGCCCTTCAATTGCTGCCCGGCATGGGGCCGGCCAATGCCGCGCGTTGCTGGCGGGGCTTCGCCGAGGGCGGCTTCCGGATGGCCGGGCTCGCGGATTTCGATGCGCCCGCGGCGTCGGCGGAGCACTGGCCGCGATTCTCCGCGCTCATGGCGACGCTCGTCCGGCCGCAGGCGGAGTGGCCGGGCCAGATCGCCGAAGTCCGCGCCTGGTACGAGCCCGAACTGCCGCGGCTCCACGATTCCTCTGCCGCGCGCGCCGGCGATCTCGAGATGCTGGAGCAGCTCGCCGGTCAGTTTGCGCGTCGCGAGCGGTTCCTCAGCGAACTCGCGCTCGATCCGCCGGCCGCGACCGGCGACCGGGCGGGCCCGCCGCTCAAGGACGAGGATTACCTTGTGCTTTCCACCGTGCATTCGGCAAAAGGGCAGGAATGGGATTCGGTGCACGTGCTGAACGTAACCGATGGAACATTTCCGAATGAATTCGCGACCGGCTCGGCCGCGGGCATCGACGAGGAGCGGCGGCTCCTCTACGTCGCGATGACGCGGGCGCGGTTCGAACTGCACCTGCTCGAGCCGCAGCGTTATTTCGTCACGCAGCAGGCGCCGCTCGGCGATCGCCATGTATACGGCGCGCGCAGCCGGTTTTTGGACGGACCTGTCCTCGAGACGTTCGACCAGTGCGGTTGGCCTGATGGACCGGAGGGGATGGAGGCCCGTGACTCGACGAGCGCCGTTCGCGTCGATGTCGCCGGACACCTCAGGGCACTCTGGTAAATGTCAGGCCAACTGGGTTCGCTTATTTCTCACCGGTGATGACGGTGAAATCCGTCCCCGCCGCGGTGGTCGTCGAGGACGTCGAGGCCGGCTGCGCAATGACCATCGTCGTGCCAGGACCCACCACCGTCTCTGCCTGACGCAGGAATTCGGGCGCTACTTTAGATGATGTCCAAAAGCTCGTCCGCCGTAACGGTAGTTTCCTGACCTCCTGAAACCGCAAGCCAGCGGGGGATCGGCTTGCCGGTCGCAGGGGAGACCATGTCTGTCGCGGACGACTCGAGGCGAGTCAGCACATGCAGCTTGAACTTGCGGTCCGGGTCGACCAGTGTGAACAGCGCATGACCGATTTCGACGCCCGCACGGAAGATGCGGACGCGACGATCCTCGTTGGTGATAAGAATCGTGACGGGACCCTCCGGCGCCGCCTCCGGCCGCCACGCGATGTCGCCTGTGCTCGGCAATGCACCAGCCAATGCGCCCTTGGTGTCCACGGGCGCGGTCAGCCCCGGGTGCGCAACCGTGCTGGGGAAAGACTTCTCGTCGGAGACGATGACCGTCAACCCGGTTTTCGTCTCGCCGTACAGCAGTTGCGCGAACTCATAGGGCATGCGCACGCAACCGTGGGACGCCGGGTATCCGGGCAGGCGGCCTGCATGGAGTGCGACGCCGGACCATGTGAGTCGCTGCATGTAAGGCATGGGCGCGTTCTGGTAGAGGTTCGAATAATGATCTGCGTGCTTCTGCAGGATCGTGAAGACGCCGGTAGGCGTCTCGTGACCTTTCTTGCCCGTAGAAACCGTGGACGCGCCGATGATCACGCCGTTCCGGTACACGTAGGCCAGCTGCTCCGGCAGGGACACGATAAGCACTATCGGCCCTTTCGGCGAAAACTCGGGGTGCCAGGCGTATTCGCCCGGCTTCAGTTCGGCCGGCAGGATCGTCTTCGCGGTGCCGAGCGTGGAGGTGTTCTTGGGAGGCGTCTGACCAGCGGCAGCAAAGACGGACAGAGTGAGCAGAAGAGCGAGACAGGCTGAGACAGCTGGCTGTGTTTTCATTTGTGAGGTCAATAGTTGAACCGGAGACTGCCCGACAGTAGTATGCGCGGCTCACACAGGTCAGTGCACGAGAATAACTTGTTGATCCGTAAGAAATTTCCCGCCTTTGTGCTGGCGGTATTCGCGGGTACTTGTGCGCAGCAGGCGCTCGCACGCAGCGAAGCGGCATCGGAGTTGAACCTCGATCGCGAAATGGCGGTCCGCGCCGGCGTGTCGGCACCAGTGCTGGACCTCGCAATGAGCGCCGTCAATTGCGGGTTGGCTTCCGGCGATTTCCTGTTGCCGCCCACGCTGACCGTGATCGACTATTCACTGCCTTCATCGCACCCGAGATTGTGGGTCTTCGATCTGCGCTCGGGCAAACTGCTCTTCAAGGAACTCGTTGCGCACGGACGCAACAGCGGAGTGGCGGCCGCCACGCGCTTTTCCGACGCGCTGGGCAGCCGCCAATCGAGCCTCGGATTGTTCAGGACCGCGGATACTTATGTGGGACAGAACGGCTACTCGCTTCGCCTCGACGGACTCGAGCCCGGCTTCAACAGCCAGGCCCGGGCGCGGGCGATCGTGATGCACGGAGCGAAGTACGTTAATCCGGCGGTCGCCAATGCCAGCGGGCGCATCGGCAGGAGCTGGGGATGTCCTGCGCTGCGTGCGGCGATCGCACGGCAGGTCATAGATACGGTCCGCGGTGGCGGGGTGATCTTTTCCTACTATCCCGATCCCGCCTGGCTCGCGACGTCGAAGTACCTGCACTGCGACGCAAGCGCGCCGGTCACCCGCGTCAAACTGACAAGTCTCAGAGCGGTTTACGGAACCGTAGCGTGAAGCGATCGCTCTCGCCGATCGCCACGAATTTCTCGCGATCCGTGTCGCCGCCGCGGAGCGACGGCGGCAGCGACCAGACGCCGTTCGGATGATCCGTGGTGTCTTTCGGATTGGCGTTGATCTCGCTTTGGCCGATCAGCTCGAAGCCGGCTTTCCCGGCCAGTGCGATCGCATAATCCGTGCGCACGTAGCCTGACTCGGCTTTCGGGTCCTGCGGCTTGTCGTTCCGGGCGCGATGTTCGACGACGCCCAGAATCCCGCCGGGCTTCAATGCCGCGAACATGGCCTTGAACATCGCTTCGGCTCCGTCGTTGCCCATCCAGCTGTGGATGTTGCGGAAGGTGAGCACCATGTCGACGCTTCCGTCCGGCACGGGCTTCAGTTCATTCGGGACCTGGAGCGCAACGACCTTCGCGCGGTCGTAGAGGTTTGGCCGCTCCGCCAGCTTCGCGGCGAACTTCCTGGAGTTCTCCTGAACGTATTTGCTCTCGGATTTCGGGTCCCAGCTGGCCGCGACGTAGCGGCCATGCTCGCGCAGTGCCGGCGCGAGCACCTCCGTATACCAGCCGCCGCCGCCCGGCCAGATTTCCATGACCGTCATGTCTTGTCTGAAACCGAAGAACGTGAGCGTCTCCTTCGGGTGACGCCAGACATCTCGTGCGCGGTTCTGCGCGGACCGGTGATCGCCTGCCAGCACGCGATCGAGGGTTGCGAGTGTCGCCGCGTCCGTGACCGGCGGTTCCGGCGCACCGGCGGAAAAGGCCGCCCAGGCGGTCAGGCAGGCGGCGGCCGCGAGGGACGTGCGGGTGAAAATCCGTGTTGCGTGCATCTGCTTGCTCCTTGCATGCGCCGTCAACTGGCGCCATCGGGTTCGAGATAGGTATAGCCGGCGAGTTCCAATTCGTAGAAGCGCTTGAGCGCCTGTCCTTCCGCCACCGACAGGCTTCCCACGCGCATCGCGCGCTCGCAGTCGCGCGCAAAGCGCGGATAGAGCTCGCCGGGGTCGTACTGCATGTAACCGAGCACGGTACTCGCCGTATCGCCCTTGACGATCTCCTCGATCCACCAGCCGTGCTCGTCGTCGAGGCGGATGTGCACGACATGCGTGTCGCCGAAGAGATTGTGCAGGTCGCCCAGCGTTTCCTGGTAGGCGCCGACCAGGAACGCGGCGAGAAAATAGTCCTCGCCGGGGGCGAGCTCGTGCACCTCGAGCGAGCGCTTGACGTCGCGCTGCGACACGAAGCGGTCGATCTTGCCGTCTGAATCGCAGGTGATGTCCGCGAGCACGCAGCTGCGCGTCGGTTTCTCGTCGAGCCGGTGCAGCGGCATGATCGGAAATAGCTGGTCGATCGCCCAGCTGTCCGGGAGCGACTGGAACACAGACATGTTGCAGAAATAGATGTCGGACAACACCGCTTCGAGATTCTCGAGTTCTTCGGGGATCCGTCCCAGCTTCCGCGTCAGGTCGCGTACTTTCGCGCAGGTCGCCCAGTAAAGCCTTTCCGAGAGGCTGCGCATCTCGATGTCCAGGTAGCCGAGGCTGAACATCTGCTGCGCCTGTTCGCGCGCCTGCTGCGCGTCGTGCCAGCATTCGACGAGCCTGCGCTCGCTGACGGTCGAATAGGCATCGAACAGGTCCGCCACTGGCTGCGGCAGGCTGCCGTCGTCGGTGGTCGCGCGGTCCGGAACACTGAAGAGGTCGAGCCGCGCGGCGCCCAGCACGTTGAAGACGAGCACGCTGTGGTGGGCGGCGATCGCGCGGCCGGACTCGCTGATGATCATCGGGTGGGCGAGTCCCCGGGCGTTGCAGACGCTTGCGACGCGATAAACGACGTCGCTCGCGTATTCGCGCAGCGAGTAGTTCGTCGAGGATTCGAAATTGGTCTTCGACCCGTCGTAGTCGATGCCGAGGCCGCCGCCGACGTCGATGTATTCGAGACCCGCGCCGAGCCGTGCGAGTTCGGCATACACCTGGGCGAGTTCGTTGACCGCGTCCTTGACGCGGCGAATGTCGTGAAGCTGGGAGCCGGGGTGGCAATGCACGAGCTTCAAGCAGTCGAGCATGCCGTGGGAGCGGAGCACCTCGACGAGTTCGAGGATTTCGGTCGTGAACAACCCGAACTTCGAACGGTCGCCCGCCGATTCGCGCCAGCGGCCCGCGCCTTCGGCTGCGAGCTTGACGCGCACGCCGATCTTCGGCCGCACCTGGTACTTCTCCGCGTGCCGCAGGATGTAACCGAGCTCGGAGAAATTCTCGACCACCGGAATGATCGAACGCCCGAGCTTGGTCGCGAGGATCACCGCCTCGATGTAGCTGTCGTCTTTAAAGCCATTGCAGATGATCAGGCGCTCGGGAGCGTCCCCGGTCATCGCCATGACGGCGAGCAGCTCGGGCTTGCTGCCGCACTCGAGCCCGAAGCCGAGGTCCGCGCTGCCGCGATAAACCTCCTCGACGACCAGGCGCTGCTGGTTGACCTTGATCGGAAACACCGCCGCATAGCGGTTCTTGTAGTCGTTCTCGGCGATTGCGGCGGCGAACGCGTCGTGCAGCGAGCGCAGGCGGTCGCGCAGGATGTCCGAGAACCTGAGCACCATCGGCGCCGTCAGGTCGCGCGCGCCCAGTTGCTGGACGACTTCATGCAGGTCGATTTCGCGGTCGACGTCACGGCCGGGCCGGCAGACAACGTGACCCGCGGCGTTGATGCCGAAGTAGCCGCCGCCCCAGGAGCCTGGCGCGTAGAGCTGGTCCGAGTCCTCGATGCTCCAGGGCGGCCGTGCAGTCGCCGGCCCGCGCGTCACGCTATCCAAATCAGTCGTCCCGTTGGACCCAAGCAGGGCTGCGGAAGATAGCAGATCAAGTCGCCCCCCGCGCAATCGGTCGCGACGGGTCGCGGATCCATTCGCTCCAAGAGCCCGCATAGAGGCGCGCACCGCCGATGCCGGCCGCTTCGAGCGCGAGCAGACCCTGACAGGCGGTGACCCCCGAGCCACACATGCAGATCGGCGCGCGGCCGGCCGCGGCTCCCGTGCGTTCGCGCCAGAGCGCCGCGAGTCCGTCCACAGGAAGAAACCGGCCATTCGCGTCGAGATTCTCGAGATACGGGAGGTTTACGGCGCCCGGGACGTGGCCAGCGACGGCATCGAGCGGCTCGACGCTTCCGGCGAAGCGCTCGGCGCCGCGAACGTCGACGAGGGTCTCGCCGCGGGCAAGCGCAGCCGCGACTCCCGCAGCATCGCAAACCATCTGCGGGCGCTGGCGCGCGACGAAGCGCGCGGGTTTTCGAGACGCGGTTTCTGTCGAGACCGGCCGGTCTTCTGCGGACCACGCGGCAAAGCCGCCATCCAGCACCGTGACGCGATCGTGTCCGGCCCAGCGCAGCATCCACCAGAGTCGCGCGGCATAAGCGCCGCTGCCTGCGTCATAGCAGACGACCCAGGTTTCCGCGTCGACGCCGAGTCTCGACAGAGTCGCCTCGAAATCCGCTACCGCGGGCAGCGGGTGCCGACCCGACCTCGCCGTCACGGACGAGGACAGGTCGCGTTCGAGGTCGACGTGGATCGCGCCGGGGATATGGCCCGCACGCCAGGCCTGCTTGCCGGCTTCGGGCCTGCCGAGCTCGAAACGGCAGTCGGCCACGAGCACGTCCGGGTCGGTCAGCCGTGCCGCGAGGTCAGCCGTGGATAGGAGAGGGGTACGCAACCTTTTTTCCGCCGCGTGCATCTTACCTGCGATGGACGAAGCCACCCATGAGTGCATGACCGTTTTTGGCGAGTCCCGGCCCGCGCCGCAGGCGGAGAGCCCGATGCCCTCGCTCAGCGACGCCGAACGCGATTTCTGGCGGCGCGCGGTCGCAATCGAGCGCGCGCGGCAGAAATACGGCCGCCCGGCTCCGTTTCCGTTCCAGGATTACTGAGCCGCCGCGCGCCGGACGGGCAGGCGGCCGGCCGCCGCAAGCGCCGCGAGCATGATCGTCGTGCCGACGAGCGCGAGTCCCATGTCCTTCTGTCCGTCCCAGATGTCGCCCTGAGTCCCAAGATAGGCCTGGCCGAGGTCGCCCCCGAATGCGATGGCCGCGGCGAACTCGATCAGTTCGTAGACGACGGCATGGCCGGCCATGAACATCCAGGGAAAGAGAAAAACCCAGGTCCGCGAATAGCGCCCGTAGTGGGCGAAGATCTCGACGGCCGCGGGCGTTATCAGCAGGCCGTATAAAAAGTGCACCAGCCGGTCGTATTGGTTCCGCCCATCGAGCGCGGCGCCCGTGAGCGACTGCCACCATTCGGCGTACGGCACGAGCGAATAGGTGTAATGCGCGCCGATCGCGTGGAACAGGAAGAATACGAAAAGGCAGGTATAGGCGAAATCGCTGAACCGCAGCCGCCGTGCCGTCGCCGCGATGAGCGGCACTGCGACGAACACGATCGCGTTCTCGAGCAGCCAGTCCTTGCGGAAAACAGGATCGATCGCAAGCGCGAGCCAGACGATGCCGTAGACCACGAGCAGGGCCAGCGGATAGCGCCACGTCGACGTGGATTTGCGGTACATTCTTCGCCCTTGATTCCTAAGATAGCGGAATTTCCGGCAACATGAGCGAGCACAAAGTCCACACGCATTTTCCGGGCCGGCTGATCTTCATCGGCTTTGGCAGCATCGGCCAGGGCGTCCTTCCGCTCATCATGCGTCACGTCGGCGGGTTGACCGCGGATCGAATCACGATCGTCACCGCCGACGACGCGGGCCGCGAGGAAGCCGGCAAGTTCGGCATCAAGATCATCAATCATCCGCTGACGCGGGAGAATTTCCGTCACGTGCTCGATCCACTGGTCGGTCGCGGCGATTTTGTCCTGAACCTCTCCGTCGACGTGTCGAGCGTGGCGCTCATCAAGCTTTGCCATGAAAAGGGCGCGCTGTACCTCGACACCTGCATCGAGCCATGGCCGGGCGGCTACACGGATCCGAATATCCCGGCGAGCCGGCGCACGAATTATGCTCTTCGCGAGGAAGTGCTCGACCTCCGCAAGGGCTGGACGAACGGACCGACCGCGGTGATCACGCACGGCGCGAACCCGGGCCTCGTCTCCCATTTCGTCAAGCAGGCGCTGCTCGACGTCGCGGAAGCCACCGGGCGCAAGGGCGACGATCCGAAGAGCCGCGACGACTGGGCGAACCTTGCGTCGGTGCTCGGCGTGAAGGTCATCCACATCGCCGAGCGCGACACGCAGGTTTCGAACAAGCCCAAGATGCCGGGCGAGTTCGTCAACACCTGGTCTGTCGACGGTTTCGTGAGCGAGGGCAGCCAGCCGGCGGAGCTCGGCTGGGGCACGCACGAGCGTCATTTCCCCCGCGATGGACGCCAGCACGATTTCGGCCGCAAGAGCGCGATCTACCTGACGCAGCCCGGATGTGCGACGCGCGTGCGCACCTGGACGCCCGAGGCGAAACACTTCCACGGCTTCCTGATCACGCACGGAGAGTCGATCTCGATTTCGGACTTTCTCACCGTCCGGCAGAACGACCGCGCGACGTACCGCCCGACCGTGCACTACGCCTATCACCCGTCGGACAACGCAGTGCTTTCCGTGCACGAGTTCTGCGGACGCAATTTCCAGCTCCAGGAACACAAGCGGATCATGATGGCCGAAATCACGGTGGGCATCGACGAGCTCGGAGTGCTGCTCGCGGGCCACGCAAAGAACGCCTATTGGTTCGGCTCGCAGCTCTCGATCGACCTGGCGCGGAAGCTCGCGCCCTACAACAGCGCGACCTCCCTGCAGGTGACGGTCGCGGCGCTCTCCGGGATGATCTGGGCGATCGAGAATCCGGCAATGGGCATCGTCGAGCCGGACGAGATCGACTTCCGGCGCAATCTCGAGATCTGCCGTCCCTACCTCGGCCCGGTCGTCGGCAAGTACACGGACTGGACACCGCTCTTCGATCGCGGCCGGCTTTTCCCCGAGGATCTCGACGAGAGCGATCCCTGGCAGTTCAAGAACATCCGCGTCGTCTGATCATTCGTAATCGATCGCAGTGACGGCGACGCTTTGCCTGCCTGCGGGCAGCGCGAATTCGACCCCGTCTCCGACGCGCTTGCCCATGAGCGCGCGCCCGAGCGGCGAATCCATGCTGATGTAACCGGGCTCCCGGTCGAATTCGTCCGGGCCGACGATTCGATGGCGTCGCAAGGCGCCGCTGTTCTCTTCGATCGTGACCCAGGCTCCGAAAAATACGCGGCTGCGATCGGACGGCGGAGTTGACACGATCTTGAGGCCGTCGAGCCGCCCGCGGAGAAACCGGACCCGCCGGTCGATCTCGCGGAGCCGCCGCTTTCCATAGATGTATTCGGCGTTTTCCGAGCGGTCGCCCTGAGCCGCGGCTTCCGCGACGGCGCGCGTTACGGCAGGGCGCTCGACGAGCCAAAGCGCATCGAGCTCGGCGCGAAGGCGCCGAGCGCCTTCAGGCGTCGCGTATTTTGAACCCACGCCTGTTCGCCGCCCAATGTCCAACCCCATGAATTGTAAACCTTTCCAGGTCAATCGCGGCCCGCACCCCAAACTGTGGCGCGCTTCACGCTAGGCGTTTGAAGCCGGCGCTAACCTTCGAATCGTCATTTCTGCCTGCGTCAGTATCCCCTAGCGGACTTCCTTCCCTTCACCGAAAGTCCGCATTCCAGCCCCGGGTCAAAAGCCCGGGGCTTTTTTTCGTCTCGCTACAATCTTTCGATGTCGGCGCCGTCCGTATTCAAGGACCACTTTTCCGGCCAGTCGGATGCCTATCAGAAGCACCGGCCGGTCTATCCGGCGGACCTCTTCGTCTGGCTCGCGGAGCAGACGCCTGGCCACGCGCTCGCGATCGACGTCGCGACCGGCAATGGCCAGGCGGCGCTCGGCCTCGCGCGCCATTTTAGATCCGTCATTGCGACCGAGCCTTCCGCGGCACAGCTTCGCGAAGCGCGCCCCGATCCGCGCGTGGAGTACCGGCTCGAGCCGGCGGAGTCGATCTCCGTGCCGCCGGCCACGGCCGATCTAGTCGTCGCGGCCCAGGCGGCACATTGGTTCGACTGGCCGCGATTCTGCGCGGAGGCAGCCCGGGTCCTTCGGCCCGGGGGCGTGCTGGCGATCTGGAACTACGGGAGCGCAGGGATTGCGGCCGATATCGACCGGATGATCGAGGACTTTTCACGTGACGCGGTCGGGCCTTACTGGCCGCGCGAGCGACGCCATGTCGACGAACGGTACCGCGATCTCGTACTGCCCTTTCCGGCGATCGAGACGCCTGCTTTTGAAATGCTCGCCGATTGGGATGCCGCGGCAATGCTCGGATACCTCGACACGTGGTCCGCGGTGCGCCGGCATCGCGCGCGAACCGGGCGCGATGCGTTGAGTCTGTTGTCCACACCGCTTGCGGCAGCCTGGGGCGATGTACCTCGCCGTGTCCGCTGGCCGCTCGTCATCAAAGCTGGTCGCGCCTGAGACACGGCTGGTCGCGCCACGGAACCCGGCTGCCGACGTGCTGCCATATACTCCGCGGCCTCATTGACTGGAGATTACGGAATGTCGCTCCGCAAACTTCTGCCTGTACTCCTCTGCGCTTCGATCGCCGGCCTCGCATCCGCCGACAATACGGAGATTCCACTCGCGTCCGGCATCGACCCCTCCGCGATGGATCGGGCTGTCCGCCCGCAGGACGACCTGTTCCGCCACGTGAACGGGACCTGGCTCGCGAACACGCCGTTCCCGGCCGAGTACGCGAGCGCGGGCATCGGAATCATGCTCTTCGAGAAGGCGCAGGCCGACGTGCAGGCGATCCTGCTCGAGGCCGCGGCGGCGGGTGACCAGGCGACGCCCGGCATGCGTCGCCTCGGGGACATGTACGCGAGTTTCATGGACGAGAAGAAAGTGGAAGACCGCGGCATCGAGCCGCTGAAGCCGCTCTTTGCCGAAATCGCGGCGATCGACGGCCCGCAGGCGCTCGCTCGCTTCTTCGGCCGCGCCCAGGGACTCGGCATCAGCGTGCCGATGGGCGTCTACGTCTATCCTGACGCGCGCAATTCGACGCACAACGTCGCCTACCTGACGCAAGACGGCCTTGGCATGCCGAATCGCGACTATTACCTGAAACAGGAAAAAGAGTACGTTGAATTCCGCGGCAAGTACGTGGACTACCTGGCCAAGCTCTTCACGCTCGCCGGGGAGAAAGACGGGGCCACCCGCGCCGCGAAGATCCTGGAGCTCGAGACGCGCGTCGCGACCGACCAGTGGACACCGGTGGAGAACCGCGATCCGATCAAGACCTACAACCGTCACGGGCTCGAGTCCGCGGCAGCGCTCGCACCCGCGTTCAACTGGAAGGCCTATCACGCGGCGAGCGGCCTGCCGGTCGGTGATTTCATCGTGAGGCAGCCGACCTACGCGACGGCGCTCGGCAAGCAGATGACGGATGGCGACCTCGCGGTCTGGAAGGACTACCTGACCGTGCGCACGATCGGCGCCTATGCGCGCGTGCTTCCGGCCGCGTTCGTCGAGGCGTCGTTCGATTTCAACTCGCGCACGCTGCGTGGCACTGAGACGCTGCGGCCGCGCTGGAAGCGCGCCGTGCAGGAGACCGACAACGCGATGGGCGAGGCGATCGGCGCCGCGTATGTCGCGCGGCATTTCCCGCCGGAGGCAAAGGCGCGCATGGACGTGCTGGTGCAGAACCTCCTTGCGGAGTTTGATCGCGGCATCGACAGGCTTGTATGGATGAGCGCCGCCACCAAGGCCGAGGCGCACACGAAGCTCAAGAAGATCAACGTGAAGATCGGCTATCCGGACAAGTGGCGCGACTACTCGGGACTCGAAATCCGGCCGGACGACCTGGCGGGCAACGTCATGCGCGCGAACCAGTTCGAGTGGGAATGGCAGGCGGCGCGGGCCGGCAAGCCGAAGGACCCGTCGGAGTGGTTCATGACGCCGCAGACGGTCAACGCATACTACCTGCCGACCAACAACGAGATCGTCTTCCCGGCCGCGTTCCTGCAGCCTCCGTACTTCGACATGCGCGCCGACGACGCCGCGAACTACGGCGCGATCGGCTCGGTGATCGGCCACGAGATCAGCCACGGATTCGACGATCGTGGACGTCAATACGACGGCGACGGCAATCTGCGCGACTGGTGGACGCCCGAAGACAACGAGAAATTCAAGACGCGCGCGAGCGGCCTCATCAAGCAGTATTCCGCATTCGAGGCGCTGCCTGGGCTCAATGTCAACGGCGAACTGACGCTCGGCGAGAACATCGGGGATCTCTCGGGCGCGGCGGTGGCCTACGGCGCGTACATTCACTCCCTGAATGGCGCCGAAGCGCCGGTGATCGACGGAAGCACGGGTCCGCAGCGTTTCTTCCTCGGCTATGGTCAGGCCTGGCGCGCAAAGTGGCGCGACGGGCTGATGCGGGAAGTCGTGCTGACCGATCCGCATTCGCCGAGCGAGTTCCGCGCGAACGGCGTGGTGTCGAACATGGCCGAGTTCTACGCAGCCTTCGGCGTCAAAGAGGGCGACAAGCTGTGGCGGCCCGAAGCGGAGCGCGTGAAGATCTGGTGAACGCGCGCCCGGCCGGGGATAATGCCGGGACATGATCCGGCCGGCCATCCGTCTCGCGATTCCGGTGCTTGCGGCGACCCTTGTCGCCTGCACGCCGTTCGGGTCGCTCTGGCACAAGCCGAAGCCGGCCGCGAAAGCCGCGGCACCTGTCGCCCCGGCGGCGCCGCTGCCGCTTGCGCAGGCGACGCATCGTTTCATGGTCGCGCCGGACCAGGACGTGGTCGGGCGGCTCCAGATCACGGTCTCGAAGCACGAAGACACGCTCGCCGACATCGCGCGCCGCTTCAACGTGGGCTACGCCGAGATCCTGCGGGCGAATCCGAAAGTCGATCCGTGGCTCCCCGGCGAGGGCACGCAGATCGTGCTGCCGACAGAGTTTGTCCTGCCGGACGCGCCGCGCGAGGGGTTGGTGCTGAACCTCGCTGCCATGCGGCTCTTCTACTACCCGAAACGTCCGAAGGATGCGCCGAAGGACGCACCCGCGGAGGTCTTCACCCATCCGATTGGAATCGGCAAGGTCGGCTGGGCGACGCCCGAAGGCAACACGAAGGTGGTCTCGCACGTGAAAGATCCCGTCTGGACGCCCCCCGTGTCGGTGCGACGGGAGCATGCAAAGGACGGTGACATCCTGCCGGACAAGGTGCCGCCGGGACCCGACAACCCTCTTGGACGTCACATGATGCGGCTTGGCTGGCCGAGCTACTTGATCCACGGCACCAATAAGCCGCCCGCCGTCGGCATGCGCGCGAGCGCCGGCTGCATCCGCCTGTATCCCGAGGACATCGCGCAGATTTACGAACGCGTATCGGATGGGACCGGTGTGACGGTCGTCAATCAGCCGTATCTCCTCGGCTGGAAAGGTGATCGCTTGCTGGTGCAGACCTACGAATCACTCGAGGACGACAAGCGCGACTGGACCGACGTCCCGAAGGTATTCCGGCAGAAAGCGAAGAAGTCGAAGGCGCCTCTCTGGAAGAAGATCGCGGAGCACGACGAATCGATCGACTGGGAGCAGGTCCGCGCTGCCGCGGCCGACCCGAGCGGCATCGCGATTGCCATCGGCCCCGGGCCGGCCGGCGATCTGAACGCTGCGATCGCGCAGGCCCCGAAGGTCAGGAACGCCATTCCGACAGGCGCAACCTGGAATGGCGTCGAAGATCAGTACGCCGGCGATCCGCAGTTCGCGAAGCCGGCGGCCGAAGGCGACGGCAGCAAGGCGAGCACCGGTCCTTAGTTAAAGGGGACGTTCCCCTTTGCTGGGGCGGGGCCCTGGAGACTTCCCCTCAGCAAAGGGGAACGTCCCCTTTAACTAATTCCGCGCGGCGAGCGCGCAGGTCATCGAGCCGGCGACGACTGCAAGCGCGCCCGCGATCGCAAGCCCATTGAGCCCCTCCGCTGCGACGAGCGCGAGCCCCGAATGTTCGATGGACCACATCGCGCTGATCGTGACGAGGGGAGCGGTCGCCAGCACCGCGCCGACGCGCGAGAGATCCCAGTGGTAGAGCGCCTCGCCGAAGGAGCCGTACGCGGCGATGGTGTTGGCGCAGCAGAATGCGAGCATTCCAAATTCCAGGCCGCTCAGGTCCAGGATTTCCGCGGGCGTCGCCGCGGGCCACATTACGACGGTCGCGCCGACGTAAATCATCCAGAGCACCTGCTGTGCCGTGAAATGGCCGTGCAGCTGCTTCTGCGCAAGGCCGTAAATCGACCACGAGACCGCGGCTGCGATGACCAGCATCACGCCGAGCCCGAGTCCTTCCGTGGGCCGCGCGAGTTCGGGCAGCCGGTCGTTGAAGAAGAGGACGAGCCCGGTGCCGAGCACGATGAAGCCGATCCACTGGAGACGCGCGAATCTCTCGCCAAAAACGAATACGCCGCCGACCAGGAGCAGGAGCGGCGCAACCTGGATGACGACCTGCGTGACGGATGGCGTCGTGAAATCGAGCGCGACCAGGTAGAGCACGTAGTTCCCGACCAGTGTGAACATCGCGATGACGAGCAAGGCGATCGCGGATGCGCCCGCGCCGCGCAGGCTAGGCAGCCCTCCGCGCACGGCGAGGAACAGACCGAGGCTCACCATCGAGACCGCGAAGCGCCACCAGGTGATCGTGTAGGGATCCATACCTTCGAGCACGATCTTCAATGCAATCGGAAGCAACCCCCACATCACCGCGGTGAAGAGGGAAAGCGTCAATCCGAGCCGCCAGTTGCCGGAACCGCCCCGCATATCCATTCATGATAGTCTCCCGCTCCAGCTCGGGGAGTCAGCCGTGACGGAACGACTGGCCGGCATCCAGGTTCAAGAAGAAGCCGGCTCGGGGCAATCGATCGCGGAAGCGCTGACGGCCGTCACGGCATTCGTCGGCCGCTGCCTGCGTGGCCCCGTCAATCGCCCCGTTGCAATCTCCGGCTTCAACGAATTCCAGCGTATCTTCGGCGGCCTCTGGCAACCGAGCACGCTCTCCTATGCGGTCGAGCAGTTCTTCGAGAACGGCGGGCGCGCGGCGATCATCGTGCGAGTCACGAATGGCGCGCGCTGCTGCACGCTCGAACTGCCGGCGGGCGGCCATAAGCTCGTGCTTGAGGCGCTCGCGCCGGGCACGCGCGAGTTCCTCCGCGCGGCCGTCGACTATGACGGCATCGGCGACAACGAGGACGACTTGTTCAACCTCGTGATCCAGCGCGTACGGACGCCCGGCTCGGAACACATCGAAGACCAGGAAATCTATCGCCGGCTCTCGATCTCGCCGGATGCGGCGCGCTCGGTCGCGACGGTGCTCGCCGGTTCGGAACTCGCCCGCGTCGCAGGCGAACTGCCGCCGCTCCGTCCAGACCCGACTCCCCGCCACAATCCGCGCGGCATCGCGGGCTACGTGTTCTCCGGCACGGACGCGGATGACGGCGCGCCGCTCACCGATTACGACATCATCGGATCCGCCGCGCAGGGCACGGGCCTGTTCGCGCTCGATGCGGCCGATGGATTCAATCTGCTCTGCATTCCTCCACTGGCCCGCGAAGTCGACGTGGGCGCGAGCACGCTCCTCGTCGCAAACCGTTTCTGCCGCGAGCGGCGCGCGCTCCTGTTCGTCGATCCGCCTCTCGCCTGGGACAGCGCGGCCAAGGCGGTCGCGGAGATGCGGCATTGGCCGTTGCCGACCGACTCCGCCTGCATGTTCTTCCCGCGCCTGCTCGGCTACGACAAGCTGCGCGGCCGCTTCGAAGCTTTCGCGCCTTCGGGCGCCGTGGCAGGCACGCTCTCGCGCGCGTCCGAACACTGGCCGGTCTGGTCGACCGCCTGCGGCGAGGATGCGGTGTTGCGCCCAGGCCTCAGACCCGCCTGCGCGGTCGACGACGAACAACGCGGTCGCCTTGCGGCCGCGGGCGTCAACACGGTACAGAGCGTGCGTCGTTCCGGGCGCGAATCGCCGCTCGCCTGCACGCTCGCGGGCCCGGGCGCGATGGCGGCGGACTGGCGCTCTCTTGCGGCGCGGCGCCTGGCGCTCCTGATCGTCAACAGCATCGAGCGTGGCACGCGCTGGATGGTGTTCGAGCCGAACGAACCGACGACCTGGAGCCGCGCCGCCCAGCAGGTACGCAGTTTCCTCGGCACGCTCGAAGCGCGCGGCGCGTTCGCGCACCGTGCACAGGGCGACCGCTGGTTCGTGCTCTGCGACGAGCGCATCAACCGCGAGCGCCTGCGCGAGCAGGGCATCGTCAACCTGATGTTCGGATTTCCGGCGCAGCGCTCCGGCGGATTCCACGCCTACATCGTGAGCCATCGGGCGGGCGGAAGCCGCGTGCAGACGGTCAGTCCGAATCTCGCTGGACTGCCGGACACGGGCCTCACCCAGGTACTTGCCGAACTGGACGTACCGGCCGCGGGCGGCGTCTAGCCGAAACCGCCGCCGCCCGGCGTCTCGATCACGATCGCGTCTCCCGCTTCGACCGCCGCGCTCGCGCAGGCGGGCAGCTCGACCGATTCGCCGTTTGCGCGCTCGAGCCGGTTGATCCCGGTCGCGCCGGCGGCACCGCCGGCGAGGCCGAACGGCGCGACACGCCGGTGGTTGGAAAGTATCGCCACCGTCATCGGTTCGCGGAAAACGATGCGGCGAACGAGGCCGTCGCCGCCGCGATGAAGTCCGGCGCCGCCGGAGCCGCGTCGATACCGGAATTCATGCAATAGCACGGGATGCCGCGTCTCGAGCACCTCGGGATCGGTCAAGCGCGAATTGGTCATGTGCGTCTGCACGCCGGCGGCACCGTCGAACCCGGGCCCGGCGCCGGCGCCTCCGGCGATCGTCTCGTAGTACTGATGGCCGGCGTCCCCGAAAGTGAGATTGTTCATCGTGCCCTGCGAGGCCGCGAGCACGCCGAGCGCGCCGAGGAGCGCATCCACGACGCATTGCGAAGTTTCGACGTTGCCCGCGACCACCGCGGCGGGCGTCACGGGATTCAGCATCGAACCCTGCGCGACCCGGATCGAGAGCGGCCGCAGGCAGCCCTCGTTCAGCGGAAAATCGGAGTCGACGAGCGTCCGGAACACATACAGCACGGCCGCCGTGCAGACCGCGAAAGGCGCATTGAAATTGCCGGGCTGCTGCGGCGAAGTCCCGGCGAAATCGACGACCGCGCTTCGCTCGTGCTGGTCGACCTTGACCGTGACCTCGATTGCGCTGCCATCGTCCATTTCGTAGCGCAAATGCCCGTCGCCGAGCCGCCCGATGACCTCGCGCACGCAGGCTTCCGCGTTGTCCTGCACATGCGCCATGTAGCGAACGACGGTCTCGCGGCCGCAGCGCGCGATGAGCGATTCGAGCTCCGCGATGCCGCGGGCATTCGCAGCGAGCTGTGCCTTCAGATCGGCGACATTCTGATCCGGATTGCGCGCGGGCCAGGGGCCGGCGGCGAGCAGGGTCCGGAGTTCCCGCTCGCGGAGATGTCCTTCGTCGAGCAGCTGGAAATTGTCGAACAGCACGCCTTCCTCGGCGATCGTGCGGGAGGCGGGGGGCATCGAGCCCGGCGTGATGCCCCCGATGTCCGCGTGGTGGGCGCGCGAGGCGACAAAGAATGCGGGATCCGTCTGGTCCTCGACGAACACCGGGCTCACCACCGTGATGTCCGGCAGGTGCGTGCCGCCGGCGTAGGGTGCGTTCAGCATCCAGGCGCTGCCGCGGCGCAACCTGCCGCGATTCGCCGAGATGACCGCGCGGACGCTCGCGCCCATGGAACCGAGATGCACGGGCATGTGCGGCGCATTCGCGATGAGCGCGCCCTCCGGGTCGAAGAGGGCACAGGAGAAATCGAGCCGCTCACGGATGTTCACCGAGACCGCAGTCGACTGGAGCACGGCGCCCATCTGCTCCGCCACCTGCATGAAGCGGTGATTGAAGAGCTCCAGTTGCGCGGGATCCGGCCGCCCGGCTGCGGCCGGCACCGCAGCGATCGGCTCCTGTCGGAAGAGCCTGAGGCTGCCGTCGTCCAGGCGCTCGGCCGTCCACCCGGATTCGACCACGGTCGTCGAGTTCGGCTCGACAATGAGCGCCGGGCCCGCAATGCGCTCGCGCTCCGCGATTCCGCCGCGATCGATGAGCGGGACCTCGCGCCAACCGCCGAACCAGGCCTGGGCGCTTCTGCGTGTCGCGGATTTCGCGGCCGCCACTTTGGGCTGCATCGGTCGCTCACCCTCGACGATGGCCTCGGCCCTGAGTGTGGCGACCTGTGGGTCGACCTCGGGGGGGGCGAAGCCGAAACGACGGGAGAACTCGGCGCGAAATTTCCGGGCGAGCTCCGCTGGCGCCGCGAGCTCGACCTCAAGCGAAGTCTCCGTGCCCGGCGCACGCAGCTCCAGGACGCGACGCAGGCGCACGCTCCCGCCGTCGGCGCCCTGCGCGCGCATCGCTTCCACAAGCGGACGGCCAAGCGCGGCAAACTCCTCCTCGAGCGCCGCGGTCGAGAAGTTCACGAGCGGCTGCTCGATGCTCCGGCGGCGCACGAGCCTGCGGTCGGCGAGGCCGATGCCCCAGGCCGAAAGCACGCCCGCGAACGGATGTATCAGGATCTCGGCGATCCCGAGCGAATCCGCCACGCGGCAGGCATGCTGCGGCGCCGCTCCGCCGTAACAGCAGAGCGAGAAGTCCGCCGGATCGTGGCCTTCGCGGACCGATACGTGGCGTATCGCGCGCGACATCGATTCGATCGCGACGTCGAGAAATCCGGACGCGAGACCGACGGCATCCGTGATCGACGCAGTTTCTGCGGACACGGCGGCGGCCAGCTCGTCGAACTCCCGGCGCACGATGCCCGCGTCGAGCGGCTGGTCGCCGCCCGCCCCGAATATCGCGGGAAAATTCTCCGGCCGGATCCGGCCGAGCAGCACCTGCACGTCCGTCACCGAGAGCGGACCGCCGTTCCTGTAACTCGCGGGACCGGGGCGCGATCCCGCGGACTCCGGCCCGACTCGCAGTCGGCCGCCTTCGTACGCGAGCACCGAGCCGCCGCCGGCCGCAACCGTATGTATGTTCATCATGGGCGCCTGGAGCCGGACGCCCGCGACGCTGGTCTCGAAGCGCTGCGGCATTGCGCCGTCGTAAAGCGCGACGTCGGTCGATGTCCCGCCCATGTCGAACGCGATCAGGCGCCGGCGGCCGAGACTCTCTGCGATGCGCGCGGTCGCGACCAGTCCGCCGGCCGGGCCGGAGAGCACGGCATTGCAGGCGCGAAACGCTTCGGGCCCGACGAGCCCGCCGTTGCTTTGCATGAATTCGAGGCGCACGCCGCGGTGGCGCTCGCCGAGACCGGCGCGGAATTCGCGGACATAGCGGGCGAGCAGGGGCGTGAGATAGGCGTCGACGACCGTGGTGTCGCCCCGGCTGACGAAGCGGATGAGCGGCGAGGCCTCGTGCGAGGCGATCACTTCGTCGAACCCGGACTCGCGCGCGAGCGCTGCGGCGCGCCGCTCGTGCGCCGTGTGACGGAATCCGTGCATGAAGACAATGGCGACGCTTGCGATGCCGGAGGCGCGCAGGCGCCACAAGTCCGCTGCGAGTCGCTCCTCATCGAGCGGCCGCAGGACCTCGCCTTCGGCGGAGACGCGCTCTTCCGCCTCGATGACGGTCTGGTAAAGCGGCGCAGGCAGCTCGATGTTGAGGCTGAAGAGCCGCGGGCGATTCTGGTAGCCGATCGCGAGCACGTCGCCGAATCCCGCCGTCGTGACGAGCGCGGTGGACACGCCGCGCCGCTCGAGGAGCGCATTGGTCGCAACCGTCGTGCCGATGCGGATGACGTCGATCCAGGGATCTGCGCCGCCCTCGCGCTCGAGCAGGGCAAGGATTCCTGCGACGCCGGAATCCGGCGCAGATTCGGCAGCGACGCTCAGGCGCTTTTCGACGGTCAGCCGGCCGTCAGGCGCGCGCCCGATGATGTCCGTGAAGGTGCCGCCGCGATCGAGCCAGAATTGCCAGCCGTTCCCCTTGCCCATGTACTCAGGATAACTTGCTGGCGCCGAATCCTTGCTGAAGCCGGGCCAGAGCGCCACTTGCGAGACGCTCGCAGGTGTCGCGATAACCGATTGCGATAGCTCGTTCGAATGCCTTCCAGTCGAGCAGGTCGAGCGATTCGAGCGCCGGTGTCAACAGCAGGTCGCTTTGCGCCCGGTGCTCCAGCTTTGCCGTATTGCTGTTGACCATCCCGCAGCGAAACAGAATCTGCAGGATGTTCGGGTGGCGGCGGCGGCCCCCGAACAGGTTCCAGAAAGACGGCCCTTCGGTCGCATCCACATCGGTCGTGAATGCGCGATCCGTTCCGACGTCGACGCCGATGACCGGGCCGCGGCCTTTCGCGCGCATGACGTCCACCGGCAGGTTGTTCATCGCGCCGCCGTCGACGTAAACCTCTCCGCCGTGGAGCACCGGCGGCAACACACCGGGTATTGCGACGGACGCGCGCAACCAGCGCCACAACAGGCCTTGCTGGTGAACCGCGATGCGGCCGGTCGTCAGATTGGAGGAAACGCAGAAGAAAGGCAGCGGCAAATCCTCGATGTCGATGTCGCCGAGCTCGCGGCGGAGCAATAGCCCGACTTTGCGACCCGAGACCAGCGACACCAGCGGGAAGGTGTAGTCCGAAAGCGGATTGGTGTCGACGAAGCTGCGCCGGAAGCGTTCGACCAGTTCATCGTCGTTCCAGTCCGCCGCGACCCCGGCTGCGAGGATGCCGCCCATGCTCGTGCCGCCGACCAGGTCGATGGGCACGCCGTGCTCGCGCAAGGCGCGGACGACACCGAGGTGCGCGAATCCCCGCGCGCCGCCGCCGGACAGGACGAGGCCGACCGCGCGTCCAGTCAGTAGCCGCACGAGCCGGTCGTAATCGGCCGGCCCGCGCATGTGGTGATGCGGCATGCCCGGCAGCAGGGAATGCCAGCGCGCCGCCGCGCCGTTTGCGAACGCGCCTTCGTGCAGCAGCAGGAGTTCAGCGCGCCGCATGGTGCCGGCCTGCCATTGCTGGCTGGTCCAGCCCGCCTGTTCGCGATCCGCGCGCGCGGCGAGCAGCACGACGTCGGCCTGCCGCAGGCAGAGGCGGGTCCAGGGCGAATCGTCGGCATCGGCCGCGTAGACGACGAAGTCGTTGCGCGATTCCCGCTCGTGGAACCACTGTGGGCTGTGGCTGCCCGCGCGCTGCCTGCCAACGAGATCCACTCGGCCGAAGCGCGAGAGTGCATTGACCAGGCGCTCGGCATGTGTAGCAAGATCGGTGCCGGCATCCTGGGGGATGATCGCAATGGTGCGTGGCGCCATCTGCCGCTCGCGGCTCGCGTCTTCGTCTTCGAGCCGCTCCACTGTGATGCGTGCGAGGCGCAGGATCGCCTCGGGGTGCCCGAGCAGGACACGCTCGAATGTGCCCGCAGAAAGCATCGCGAGTTCCGAATCGCGAAGCGCGCGAACGGTCATGGTGCGCGGCCGCGAGACGATCAGACCCATCTCGCCGACCGTTTCGCCGGCGGCGATGCGGCGGATCAGCTCGCCGCCGCTGCCGTAGACGCCGAGACAGCCGCTGACGACGAAATACACCGCATCGGCGGGCGCGCCTGCTTCGAACAGCACGGTCCCTCCGGGAAGCGACAACCAATCGATTTCGGTGACGGCCGCGTCGACGATGCTCTTGGGCAGGCCGGAAAACAGGGGCAATGCGGCAAGCATCGCCCATGGATTGGCCCGCGGATCGATCTGGGTCCGGTCGTCCTCTGCGTCCACGGCAGCGGGACGATATCACGCAGGGTCGCGACGGCTAGAATCGGCGGCCATGACTGTGACGGACCGCAAGCTGCTTGAGCGGATCTGGAGAGCCGTCGCCGAGATACCGCGCGGCCAGGTCGCTAGTTATGGCGCCATCGCTCGGCGCGCGGGCCTGGCGCGGCGCGCGCGGCTCGTCGGGCACGCGCTAAAGGTCGCGCCGGCGAAACTGCGGCTTCCATGGCACCGAGTCGTCAACGCGCAAGGCCGGATCAGCCTGCCCGCCGGATCGAAAGCGCACCGGACGCAGCGGCGGCTGCTGGAAGAAGAGGGCGTTGTCTTCCGCAACGGACGGGTCAATCTCGCGCCGCCAGCCGGCGAACTCGATCTCGACGCCCTGCTGTGGCGCCCGCGAAAGGACTGATACCATCCCGGCATGGCGAGTCGTCACGTCGTGTTCTCGCACGGCCTCGAAAGCGGCCCGTGGGGAACCAAGATCTCCGCGATGTCGGAGGTCGCGAAGAGCGAAGGCTGGAACGTCGACTCGGTCGACTATCGCGGCGTCAATGATGCGCGCGATCGCGTCACACGACTCCTGAGCTTCTGCCGCGACATCCGCGGCGATCTCGTGCTCGTCGGTTCGAGTCTCGGCGGTTACGTCGCGACCTCGGCGTCCGCGCTCCTGCATGCTCGCGGTCTTTTCCTGATGGCGCCCGCGTTCTACATGCCGGGCACGGAGCAGCTGACGGCGAAGCCGGCACCCTGCCCGAAGACGATCGTGCACGGGTGGCGCGACGATGTCATTCCGGTCGAAAACAGCATGAAGTTCGCGCGCGAGCATTCCGCGACGCTGCACATTCTCGACTCGGACCACCGCCTGCACAGCGAGCTCTCGCTCGTCAATTACCTCTTCGAGTTCTTTCTCGTCGCGCTCGACCTCCCCAAACGCCGCTGATCAGCGCGCGCACTTCATCCTGCGCTTCTGCGCGCTGGCGCTGCCGTCTCGTCGGGCGGGCTGGCTCGCTCGCGCCGCCGGAACTTACGCGCTCGCTCGCCACCCGCCCGCCGATCGGCGCGCGCCAGCGCGTGGCGCGCCGGTGCACTGCGAACGCGGGCCAGCGACGGGCGGGGTCCCGAGCAAGCGAATGTCCGATCTGGTGAGCGAGCGAGGGAACCCCGCCCGGCGCGTGGACCGCGTCCGCACATGCTCCGTCGCGGGATCGCGCTAGACTGGCCGGAATGGCGAACGGGGAGGCCGCGATGCGCGCAATTTTGGCGTTCGGAGTGCTGTCTGCGGCATTGGCAGCCGGTTGCGGCGGTAATGAAGAACCGGAAGAGGAAGAACCGCCGATGAAGGTCGAGGACACGGTGTTCGGCGACCTCATCGGCACGCAGGACAAGGCGCGGGATCGCTCCAATGCGGCCGTGGAGCTGCACCGCGAATCGCTGGACAAGCGCCTCGAGCAAGACGAGGGCGCGCCGACAGAAGAGCCGGCCGAGGACTGAACGGGCGCGCTGGTGAATCGCACCCTGATGTGGGCGCTGCGCGGAGTCATGCGCGTGTTCGTGCGCCCGGCCGTCGTGCCCGAGGACGCCTTGCAGCGCCTGCACGGTCGCGCGCGCCCGCTGATCTACGTTCTGGAAGAACGAAGCGTCTCCGACCTGCTCGCGCTCGAGATCGCCTGCATGAACGGTGGGCTCCGCCGCCCGGGAAAGCGGCTCAAGCTCCGCGGTCTCGATCTGCCGCACTCCGCGGTTGCACTCGAGCGCCGGGCAGGCGTGCTGCGCCGTCGCGCCGATCGCCGCACGCCGCCCGAGCTCGCGCGCGCGGTTGCGGCCGCGGGCGCCGACGAAACGCTGGAACTGGACATCGTGCCGGTCGCCGTCTACTGGGGCCGCGCGCCGCAGCGCGAGAAATCGTGGCTGCGGATGATCCTCTCCGAGAACTGGGCACTCGTGGGGCCGTTCCGGCGAATGCTCTCCATCGTGTTCAACGGCCGCAGCACGCTGATCCGGTTCGGCGAGCCGCGCGCGCTCAAGACCTACGGCGCGGCCGGTCCCGACGGCGCTCGCGGCGCGCGCAGGCTCCTCAAGGACATGCGCGCGGAATTTCGGCACATGCGCACCGATACGCTCGGGCCCGATCTCTCGCGCCGGCGCGCGATCATCGCCCAGGTGCTGCGCACCCGCGCCGTGCGCCAGGCGGTGCGCCAGGAGATCCGCGACACAAAGCATTCGCGCCGCGACGGCCTGCGCGTCGCGCGCCGCCACGCGCTCGAAATCGCCGCCAACTACTCGCATACCTTCGTCCGCATCGCGGAGCGGATTCTCAGCAGGTTCCTGACTCGCGTATACGACGGCATCCAGGTACGAAACGCGGAATACCTCGATCGGCTGCCGCCGACCTGCGAGATCGTCTACGTGCCCTGTCACCGGAGCCACGTGGACTACCTGCTGCTCTCCTACGTCATCTACCAGCGCGGCTATGCGGTGCCTTATGTCGCCGCGGGCGTGAATCTGAATCTTCCGGTGATCGGGCGCTTCCTGCGCAAGGGCGGCGCGTTCTTCATCCGCCGCAGTTTTCGCGGTTCGGGCCTCTATCCGATCGTATTCATGAAATACGTCGACGTGATGATGAATCGCGGCCATCCGATCGAGTTTTTCATCGAGGGGGGCCGGAGCCGCACCGGGCGGCTGCTGCGGCCTCGCACCGGCATGCTGGGCATGACTGTGCGCAGCTTCCTGCGCGATACGCGCCGCCCGGTCGCCTACGTGCCCGTCTATTTCGGCTATGACCGTCTGCTCGAGGGCGAGAGCTACATCGACGAGCTGCTCGGCCGGCCGAAGCAGAAGGAATCGGTCGGCGGAATTCTGCGCGTACTCCCGCAGTTGCGACGTCAGCTGGGCCGCGTCCATGTCGCCTTCGGCGAACCGCTGCTGCTGGACGGCATGCTTGATCAGGTGCAGCCGGACTGGCGCCAGGGTTTGTATGACGAGAACACGCGGCCGACCTGGTTCGGCGACGCCGTCGATTCGGTGGCCGCGGAGATCATGCGCCGCATCAACTCGGCCGCCGCGGTCACCTCGGTGAACCTGCTCTCGGTTGCGCTGCTTGCGGCGCCGCGCCAGGCGATGCTCGAGAATGACCTCGAGCGGCAGTTACAGCTCTATATCGACCTGCTGCGCAGCTTCCCGTATTCGCCGGACGTTTCAGTCGCCGCAACCGACGGCGCGTCGATCATCAAGAACGGCGAGCAGATGGGACTCCTCGAACGGCGCTCACATCCGCTCGGCGACGTTCTGCGGATGGAGGAGCGCAATGCCGTGCTCGCGACCTACTACCGCAACAATGTCCTGCACCTGTTCGCGATGCCATCGCTCGTCGCCTGCGCATTCCTCAATAACCCCGCCATGCGCCTCGAGGACATCCAGCGCCTGGTCTGGCGCGTCTATCCTTACGTCCGCGCGGAGCTCTGCCTGCGCTGGCGCGAGGACGAGCTTCCGGGCGTCGTCGACGGCGTGCTCGCAGCGCTCGCGCAGCAGGGACTGCTCGAGCGCGACGCGGACGGAACCGTCTGGCGCCGCACCACGACAGGCAGCGCCGAGGCCGTGAGGCTGTCGGTGCTGGCACAGGCGACGATCCAGACAATCGAGCGCTACTACCTCGCCATTGCGCTCCTGCTACGCGCCGGCCGCTCGGCGTTGACTCCCGACGCGCTCGAGCGGCGCTGCGTCGCGATGGCCCAGCGCATGTCGATGCTCTACGGTCTCGCGGCTCCGGAATTCTTCGATCGCACGATGTTTCGCGATTTCATCGAGCTTCTGCGCGAGCGCGGCGTCGTCCGCCAGGATGGGGAAGGACGCCTGACCTATGACGACGCCCTGCTCGCTGTCGCGCAGGACGCACGCATCGTACTGTCCGAGCAGATCCGCAACAGCATCCTGCAGGTCACTCACAGCTGATCGGCGCCTGCGTTTTGCACTGCAAAGCGGGGGCGCTGATATATCCTTGCGCGAAATTCCGATCGGTCCTGGCTCTGGGGAACCTCATGACCTCAATCTGCATGCGCCCTTTGCCGCTGCCCTTGCGTACCGGCGTGCGCGCCGCCTTGGTTGCAGCGATCGCAATGCCCGGAACAGCCCAGGCAGTCGACTTCGCCCCCGGCGGCTGGAACGGCAGCTTCAACACCACGTTGTCCTTCGGTCAGACGTGGCGCCAGGAATCCCGCGACCCGCGGCTCATCGGTACGGCCGATGGCGGCACGGGCCGGTCGCCGAACATCGACGATGGCGACCTCAACTACCGGAAGGGCCGCGTCTCGAGCGCCTACAAGGTCGTATCTGAGTTGTCGCTGGACCGCGGGAACTTCGGGCTCTTCGTCCGCGGCTCCCTGCTCTATGACGACCTGGTCGAGGATTCCGATACGGATCGCACGCCCATTTCAGAGACCGGCAAGAACCTGGCTGGGTCGTACGTGCGACTCCTGGACGCATTCATTTACGGCAACTGGGACCTTGCCGGCCACAAGCTCGACATCCGCGCGGGCCGGCAGGTCGTCAACTGGGGCGAGAGTACTTTCATCCAGGGCGGCATCAACAACGCCATCAACCATTTCGACGTGGCGGCGCTGCGGGTGCCGGGCTCGGAGTTGCGCGAAGCGTACCTGCCCCAGGAAATCCTGAAAATCGGGTTCGGCCTGACGGACAACGTGACCGCAGAGGCGATCGGCATCTTCGACTGGGACCGGACGGAACCGGAACCGGTCGGCACCTATTTCTCGAGCAACGACTTCGTTCCGCGAGGCGGCGACCAGGTCTTCCTCGGTTTCGGCGCGTTTTCCGACCAGGGCACCGACTTCACGCCGCTCGGCGGACCGTTCATCGAGAACTTTCAGGCTGCGCCGCGAGGGCCAACGCTCGAGCCCAGCGACTCGGGCCAGTACGGCATTGCGCTCCGGTGGTTCCTGCCCGATTTCAGCCAGGGCACGGAGTTCGGATTCTACTTCGTCAACTATCACAGCAAGCTGCCAGTCATCAACGGCCGCACCGGAACTCAAGCGGGCATCGGCAACTCGGTCGGTACATTGACGGCGGCCATCGCGACCGCCCAGGGACTCGCCGCAGGGCTTCCGCTGAATACCGCGATCGCGGTCGCGACGGGCGCCGGCGTGCAGGCTGCAGCCGCGAATGGCGGAGACCTCACGGCCGAGACCGCGGCGGGCTATGCGACGATCGCAGGCAATACCGTGCTCGGGGGCGGCAACATTACCTCCCAGGCTACGGCGCTCGCGACTCACGAATATGTGCAGACGGCGAGCTATTTCACCGAGTATCCGGAGGACATCCAGCTGTTCGGCGTGTCCTTCAACACGCAGCTTGGCAGGACAGGCGTTGCATTGCAGGGCGAAGTGTCTTTCCGCCAGGACGTGCCGCTGCAGTTCGATGACGTCGAATTGCTGTTCGCAACGTTGACGCCGTTTGAGGCCGTTGCGCTTGGCGCGCAGGGGATTCCGGTTCCCGCCGCGTGTGCGGCACCGTTGACGACTCTCGCTCGCTGCGGCCAGCTCGGCGCCTTCGGCGTCGACCAGGAAGTGCCGGGTTGGGGACGTTTCGATGTCTGGCAGGGCCAGATGACGGGGACGAAGGCGTTCCCGCCGATGCTCGGCGCTTCGCAACTCGTCGCGGTCGTCGAAGCCGGCATGACCAAGGTGGACGGCATGCCTGACAAGACCAGTGGCGGCCCGAACGGCCGCGGAATCCGCCTGAACGGGCCGGGCACGTCCGTGTCCGGCAACCTGGAACTCGCCGGCCGCCATTTCGGCGAAGTCGAGCCGCTCGATCGCTTCGCGGACGAGAACTCCTGGGGATATCGCGCGGCGCTCAGGCTGGATTATTTGAGCGTCATCGGGGCGTGGAATTTCTCGCCGCGCTTCGTGTGGTCGCACGACGTCGACGGCACGACCCCGGGGCCGGGCGGAAACTTCGTCGACGGCCGCCGCGGAGCGACGTTCGGCGTACTTGCGAGCTACCAGTCGGAGCTGGAACTGGATTTCAGCTACACGACATTCGATGGTGCCGGTCGCTACAACGAGCTGACCGACCGTGATTTCTTCTCTGCCACGATCAAGTACTCGTTCTGAACCGGGACGGAGACAAGCCATGATGAAGCTGAAGCGCATCCTCGTTCCCGGGCTGCTGGCCGTGGGCGTCGTAGTCGCGATCGCGAGCGCTGGCGTCACGGCTCAGCAGGCGGCGCGGCTAGGCGCCGAGCTGACTCCGATGGGCGCGGAAAAAGCTGCGAACGCCGGCGGAACGATTCCGGCCTGGACCGGAGGCATCAAGTCGGCCGCCGAGGCCGGCGCACCGGGATTCAAGTCAGGCGGACATCATCCGGATCCCTACGCAAGCGACAAGCCGCTCTACAAGGTGGACGCTTCGAACCTGTCGAAGTACGCCGCGAACCTGACGGCGGGACACAAGGCGCTCCTCAATGCCTACAAGGGCAGCTACTTCCTGAATGTCTATCCTTCGCATCGCAGCGTGGCATTTCCGCAGCGTATCTATGACGCGACCAAGGCCAACGCGACGTCGGCCAAGCTTTCGGACGGCGGCAATGGCGTGACGGGCGCGATCGGTGGCGTTCCGTTCCCGATTCCGTCGTCCGGCGTGGAGGTCATCTGGAACCACATCCTTCGCTTTCGCGCCGAGATTGCGGAACGTGTCATCGGCCAGGCGGCCGTGACCCGCTCGGGCGCGTACAACATGGTCAAGTTACACGATGAGACCTACGTCGGTTACGCGCTTCCGGGCGCGACGGAAGCCGCTCTCGACAACGTCATTCTCTTCTTCATCCAGGAGACGATTGCGCCGGCGCGGCTTGCAGGCGAGATCCTGCTCGTGCACGAGACGCTCGACCAGACGATCGAGCACCGCAAGGCCTGGCTGTACAACCCGGGCCAGCGCCGCGTTCGGCGCGCGCCCAATGTCGCCTTCGACAATCCCGGAACCGGCTCGGACGGGCTTCGGACATCGGACCAGTTCGACATCTACAACGGAAGTCCCGAACGCTACGACTGGAAGCTCGTGGGCAAACAGGAAATCATCGTCCCGTACAACGCCTACAGGCTCCACAGCAACACGCTCAAGAACAGTGACATCCTGAAGCCGCTGCACATCAACCAGGACCACGCGCGCTATGAGCTGCACCGCGTATGGGTCGTCGATGCGACGCTCAAGGCTGGGCAAAGGCACCTGTACAAACGCCGCACGTTCTACGTCGACGAGGATTCCTGGCAGGTCCTCGTGGTCGATTGCTACGACAACCGGGATCAGTTGTGGCGCGTGCAGGAAGGCCATTCGATCGAGTACTACGAAATCCCGACTTTCTGGACGACGCTCGAGACGACCTACGACCTCCAGGCGGGACGTTATCTCGCGCTCGGTCTCGACAACGAGGAACCCCGGACCGTCAACTTCGGCGCCAAGCGCACGGCAGCGGATTTCACGCCGGCCGCGATTGCGAATCGCGGCACGCGCTAGGGAACAACAGAGGTTCCTTGTGAGACTCGCGCTCGCGGCGTTCGCCCTCGCGGTGGCGCCGCAGGCGCTTCCCCAGGACGCCGCCGCGACCGATCCGGCGGCCCGCCCGTCGATCATCGCGCCGCTCGCGGTCAAGTCCCTGCTGCTCGATCTCGCCTGGGCAGGACCGCGCATCGTCGCCGTCGGCGAGCGGGGCCATGTGCTCTATTCCGTCGACGCGGGCAGGACCTGGACCCAGGTGCAGGTGCCCGCGAGTGCCAATCTGACGGCCGTGTATTTCGCCAATGCGAAAAACGGTTGGGCCGTCGGCCACGCGCAGACAATCCTCCGCACGCGGGACGGCGGCGACAGCTGGGTACTGTCGCATTTCGAGCCTGAGGAGGCGGAACCCTTTCTCGACGTGAGTTTCGGCGACGGGCTCCGCGGTCTCGCGGTCGGGGCCTACGGCTTGATCTATTCGACCGAAGACGGCGGCGCCGTCTGGAGCCACGTACCGTTCGAGCCCGCGCCGCTTCCCGGCGCCGCCAAGGTCGAGACTGCGGCAGACGACATGGAAGCCGAGGTCGATCTCGGATTCGAGTTTCACCTGAACGCGCTCGCGCGCGGTCGGGGAGGTCGCCTGTACCTGGGCGCCGAGGCGGGCCGGCTGTTCCGTTCGGACGACGACGGCAAGACCTGGCGCGAGCTGCCCTCGCCGTACGACGGATCCTTCCATGGAATCCTGCCCCTCGACGGTGACGCGCTGCTCGCCTTCGGCCTGCGCGGCAACCTGTTCCGCTCCGAGGATGGCGGCGAAAACTGGACCGCCATCCAGACCGGCACGAGCGCACTCCTCGATTCCGCGGCGCGCATCGACGAGAGCACGATCGTGGTCGCGGGCATGGCGGGCGTCATGCTCATCAGCCGCGACGGCGGCCGCAGCTTCGTCCTGACGCAGCAGGATGACCGCAAGGCGATTTCGGCGGTCCAGCCCTCGGGGGACGGCGCGCTGATCGTCGCCGGCGAGGGCGGCGTGCGCCGGCTGCCGCTTCCGGGCGGTCCGGCGCCATGAAGGAGTCCGGCGACGCGAAAATCGCAGCCTGGCTCGAGCCGCACGTATTCGGCCACCGCACGCTGATACTTGCGATCTTCGCGCTCGTGACGGCGGCGCTCGGCTGGATCGCGGCGACCGGGCTCAAGCTCGACACGAATTTCAACAAGCAACTGCCGCTCCAGCACGAGTACGTCCGCACCTATCTCGATCACAAGGCGGAATTCGGTGGCGCAAACCGGCTCCTGATCGCCGTGATCGCCCGCGACGGCGACATGTTCACGCCGGGGTTCTTCCAGGCGCTCAAGATCGCGACCGACGAGGTCTTCTTCATCGACGGCGTCGACCGCTCGCGCGTGCAGTCACTCTGGACGCCGAACACCCGCTACACCGAAGTCGTCGAGGGCGGCATCGAGGCGGGCGACGTGATTCCGTCCGATTTCCAGCCGGACGCCGCCGGGCTCGCGCGGGTCAAGGAAAACATCCTGAAGGCGGGCATCGTCGGCCGGCTGGTCGCCAACGACTTCTCGGGCGCGATGGTCACTGCGCAACTGCTCGACGCCGATCCGGAGACCGGCGCGCCGGTCGATTACATCGCGATCTCGAAGGAGCTCGAGGAAAAGGTCCGCGCGCGGATCGAGCACGACAAAGTTACGGTGGCGATCCAGTCTCCCGTCTCGGTGCACATGATCGGCTTCGCCAAGGTCGTGGGCGACGTGGCGGACGGGGCGCTCTCCGTCGTGACCTTCGCGATCGTGACCGTGGTCCTCACGCTGCTCTTCGTGTGGATCTACATCCAGTCATTTCGCATTGCGCTCGTGCCCGTGATCTCCTCGCTCGTCGCGATGGTCTGGATGCTGGGTCTCCTCGTGATACTCGGCTATGGCGTGGACCCGCTCGGCATCCTCGTGCCGTTCATCATCTTCGCGATCGGCACGAGCCACGGGGTGCAGAAGATCAGCGCCGTGGGCGACGCCGCGATGAGCGGCGCCGACAGCAACGAGGCGGCCCGCCGCACGTTCCGGCTGCTGTTCCTGCCCGCGATCGTCGCCCTGCTCGCGAATCTCGTGGGATTCGTCACGATCCTGCTGATTCCCGTGCAGGTGATCCGCGAGATGGCGGTCACCGCAAGTCTCGGCATCGGCGTGATCATCCTGACGGACCTGATCCTCCTGCCCGTGCTGGTGTCATTCGTGCCGATCACGGGGCGCTTCCGGGACCGCGTGGAGAGGCGTCAGCGGGCGCTTGAGGGAGTCTGGTCCTGGCTTGCGCGCATCACCCATCGCGGCCCGGCGGCCGTGATCATCGGCATCGCGCTCGTGCTCGGCGTACTCGGCGCGATCAAGGGACTGGAAACGCCGATCGGCGATACCCAGGCGGGGGTGCCCGAGCTCCGCGCGGATTCGCGCTACAACCGCGACAGCAACCTGATCAGCAGCCGCTTCTCCATCGGCACCGACATCATCAATGTCATCGTCGAGACGAAGCCCGACGGTTGCATCGACTTCCGGATCATGGATGCTATCGACCGGTTTGCCTGGCGCATGGCGAACGTGGAAGGCGTGCGCGACGTCATGTCGCTTGCCGGCGTGTCGAAGGCCGTGAGCGCGGGCTGGAGCGAGGGAAGCCTCAAGTGGCGGAATCTTCCGCGCGACGAGCGCCAGCTCGTGCAGGCGCAGAACTACATCGAGACCAGCACGGGCCTGCTCAACCGCGATTGCAGCGTAATGCCGGTGATGCTGTTCCTCTCGGATCATCGCGCCGAGACGATCGAGCGCGTCGTCGCAGAGGTCAAGGAATACCGCGATAAGATGCCGATGCAGGGCGTGACCTATCGCCTCGCGACCGGCAACGTCGGCGTGATGGCCGCGCAGAACGAGGAAGTGAAGGCCAAGGAATTCGTGATCCTCGGATGGGTCTTCGCCGCGGTGACGATCATGTGCCTGGTCAGCTTCCGGTCTGTGATCGGCACGATAATGGTCATCGTCCCGCTGGCACTGGTCTCAATACTCGTCTATGCCGTCATGGCCTTCGTCGACATCGGGCTCAAAGTCAATACGCTGCCGATGGTCGCGCTTGGCGCAGGCATCGGCGTGGACTACGGCATCTACCTTTTCACCCGTATGCAGGAGTTCCTGAAGCGCGGCCACAACCTCCACTACTCCTACCTGGCGGCGCTGCATGTCACCGGCGCGGCGATCTTTTTCACGGGCGTCACGCTCGCGATCGGCGTCGCGACCTGGGTGTTCTCGCCGCTGAAGTTCCAGGCCGACGTAGGCCTCATGCTGACATTCATGTTCCTGGTCAACATGCTGGGAGCGATGCTGCTGCTGCCGGCGCTGGGAGCGTGGCTGTTGCCGCGCAAGTCTGCGGAGGCTTGAACCGGGCTACTCGAAATTCGGCCTGCCGCGCAGGCGCTTCGTTTCCTTGCGGATTTTCTTGCCTTGAAGCCGCCTGGCTTTGGCCGCGCGGCCCGGCCGCGTCGCTCTGCGGAACTTCGGCGCCCGCATCGCCTTGATGATCAGTTCCTCGAGGCGCCCGACGGCGTCGCGGCGATTCGCTTCCTGGCTGCGATGCCGATGGGCCTCGAGGACGATTTCGTCGTTCTGCGTGAGCCGCCGGCCCGCGAGAACGCGCAGTCTCTGCTTTCCCGCGTCGTTGAGCAGTGCGGTCCTGCCAACGTCGAATCGCAGTTCGCAGGCGCTCGCGACCTTGTTGACGTTCTGGCCACCGGGTCCCGGGCTTCGCACATAGGAGAGCGAGTATTCGCCTTCGGGGATCGCGACGCGTTGCCCGTCGCCGCCCGGCATTTCAGTCCTGACCGTCAACGGACGGCTCGATCGGCCTCGTCGGGCGCGGCGCGAGCGAAGAGGCCGACTTGCGGCCTTCCAGGATTCGGATCTCGCGTTGCGCGGGCGGAATGGTCAGGCCGTGCTCGCGGAAGAGCGCCCAGATCTTGCGATTGACGTCCGAGCGGACGTTGTTGACGCCTTCGGCCGGATCGCCGATCCAGAAGCGAAGCTCGATTTCCATGCCGTAGTCCGCGAACTCGAGGAGGCGCGTCACGGCGGGCGGGTCGCGGAGGATGCGCGGATGGTCGGCGGCCTCGAGCAGCAGCTTCAGCGCGACCTCCACGTCGTCGTGGTAGGCAACACGCACGGGAAGGCGGAGCCGCACGCGCGGATGGCCGTAGCTCCAGTTGATCAGCGGGTTCGTGATCACGTTCTGGTTCGGCACGAGTGTCGCGACGCCGTCCCTGTCGCGGATCACGATGTGGCGGCCGCGGAGTTCCTCGACCCAGCCGAAACCGGTCGTGCTCGTGCCGGTCGTGCCGCTGAAACTGATCACGTCGCCGGGCTTTATCGACCGGTCGATCAGGAGCACGAATCCGCTCACGAAATTTGCGGCGACCGCCTGCAGACCGAATCCCAGACCGAGGCCGATGGCGCCGGAGAACACGGTGAGCGCCGTGAGATCGACACCGGAGGCCTGCAGGCCGAACAGAATGCCGAAGGCGATCAGGAAGGCATAGGCGAACTTGCCGATGCCGATGCGGGTCGACGGCGCGAGTTCCTGGATGGTGCTGACCCGCTTGTCGATCCAGCGCGCGATCCAGACGCTGACGACGACGAACAGAGTCACTGTCGCGATCGCCTGCAGCACCGACCAGATCGTGACTCGCGCGCTGCCTTTCGAGAGATCGATCGAATCGAGCCAGCCGACCACCGGATCGAGGAGACCGAGCAGCTGAGTCGTGATCAGGGCCCAGACGATCAGCGTCGCACGAAGCTCCCAGGCCTTGATGATCTTGGCCTTTCCGAGCGTCAGGCGAAGCAGGAACATCAGGAGGCGAATCAGCGCGAGCAGCGCGAGCAGCGTCCAGGCCGTTTCGAGCCAGGGCAGTTCCTTGCCGCCGGAACCGGCCAGTGCGATACCGATGATTGCGAGTCCGACGAGGTAGGGCGAGATGACCGCGAACGCATCGGTCAGGGTCCCGTGCGCGCGGCCTCCGTTCGCGCGGTTGACATACCAGCGCTTGCCCCAGAGCACGCCGATGACCACGACGACGACAGTCAGCGCGATGACGGGAAACTGCGCGTTGCCGATGGCACTGCGGATCGCGGTGATGAGCGCGTCGATGCGGTCCATCAGGCGTTGAGATCCGGAATCAGTTCGCTTTCGAGTCGCAGGATCTGGTCCTTGAGCATGAGCTTGCGCTTCTTCAGGCGCCGGAGCTGAAGTTCATCGACATAGATGTCGAGCGACAGCCGGCAGATCACGTCGTCGAGATCGCGGTGCTCGATGCGCAATTCGCGCAGGCGCGTCATCCGCTCGAACAGCTGTGTATTGACCTTGTCTTCGTCCGTCATGCCGGCTCGGCGTCGGTCTCGAACACGGGGAACGGCGGGTCCGACCAAACCGGACGGACCGACCCGGGCAGCTTAGCCAATCGACCCGGAGGATTCCACGGCACCGCGGGGTCGTGAAAGTCCGAACCGACGGAGCCTTCGAGCCGGCAGCGAACCGCAAGCGAAATGGCCTGTTCCCGATCGCGCACGCTGCCGCCGCCCGTGACCACTTCGATGCCGCGGCCGCCGCTGGCTGCGAAGTCGGTGCAGAGCTCGCGCCGCGCGCCGGCTGACAGCGGATAACGCATGGGATGCGCGATGACCGCCTTGCCCCCGGCTTCGACGATCCAGCCGGTTGCCTGCTCGAGCGTCGGCCAGGCGCTCGCGACGTGACCGGGCTTGCCGCGGCCGAGCCAGCGGTCGAAGGCCTTGCCGCTGTCGGCTGCGGCGCCGAGCGCCACGAGCGCGCGGGCAAAATGGGTGCGGGTCGGCAAGCTCCCGTTTGCGCGGATGCTTGCGAGCACCTCGCGGCCGGGCGCACCCGCGGCCTGCAACTTGTCGGCAATCCGTTCGGCGCGCTCTTCGCGTATCGCCTGCTGGCAGTCGAGTGCGCGCATCAGCGCGGGAGAAGCGGGATCGATCGCGAGGCCGAGCACGTGCAGCGCCTTGCCACGCCAGGCGACGGAGAGCTCCACGCCCGGGACGAAGCCGATCCCAAGCCTGCGCGCGGCGGAGGCGGCGGCCTCGACGCCCGCAACCGTGTCATGGTCGGTAAGCGCCATCAGCCGCACGCCGCAGCCGGCGACGTGCGCGACGAGCGCTGCCGGGTCGAGCATACCGTCGGATGCCGTCGAGTGAAGGTGGAGATCGACGGGAGACTGCGCGTTCATACGGCTCTCGGCCCGAGTCCGACGCTATCGACGGTGTCGCCCGTCAGGACCACGAAGCCGCGCTGGCGGCTGAAGCCGTCAGTCGTGTAGTCGAAAACGTAGGTGCGGTGCCAGGCGATCGGCGCATCGCCCGTGCGCACGAGGCGCAGGCGATGGATCGCGACCGTCCCGTCCAGCATCTGCACGTTGGCGCCGGTGCAGGTTTCCATCGCAATGCGATTCGCAAGCTCGCGCGCCGCGAGACTCGAATGCCAGAAACCCGCGAGCGACGCGAGCAGGGCGACCCCGAACAGGAGTTCCCAGGTCATCGCATCATCGCGAGCCAGTCGGTATCTGCATCGGCGATGCCGACGAAATGCGGATTGAGCACCTCCTCGCGCGAGTTGTAGTCGAGCGGCTCGCCGTCGAGCTTGAGAACCTGGCCACCCGCTTGCTCGAGAACGCATTGCCCGGCGGCCGTGTCCCATTCGCTCGTGGGGCCGAGCCTCGGATAGACATCGGCCCTGCCCTCGGCGACGAGGCAGAGCTTCAATGAACTGCCGACTTCGACGAACTCGTGCGGACCGACGCGACCGAGGAAGGCGTCGAGCGAGCTGCCCCGGTGCGAGCGGCTGCCGACGACGCGCACGGGGCCGGATCCCCGCTTCGCGACCCGGATCGGCGTACCCGAGGTTTCTGCATTCGAGCGAAACGCGCCGACGCCCTCGCAGGCAAAATAGTCGCGTTCGAGCACCGGCGCATGCACGACGCCGAGAACGGGACGGTGATTGTCGACGAGCGCGATGTTCACGGTGAATTCGCCGTTTCTCTGGACGAACTCCTTGGTTCCGTCGAGCGGATCGACGACCCAGAGACGGCTCCAATGACGGCGGGTCGCGTAAGGCACCTTGCCGGATTCCTCGGAGAGGACCGGAATTTCCGGCGCAATGCGCCGGAGGCCCGCCAGGATCAGGCGCTCGGACCGGAGGTCCGCTTCGGTCAGCGGCGAGCTATCCGCCTTTTCCGTGACGGCGAAAGACGACGCATAGACCTCGAGGATGGCGCGGCCCGCCTCGCGCGCGAGCGCGGTGACTTCGAGCAGCAACCGGTTCGGGTCAGACGTCATTTCGGCTCCGGAAAGTGGCGCGTTATATCATAGGCGCGTGCAGGGAAGCGCCCATTCGCCCGACTGGCATTCGATCGACTCCGTCCTGCTCGACATGGACGGAACGCTGCTCGATCTCGGAGTCGATCATTATTTCTGGGGCGAACTCCTGCCGCGGCGATTCGCCGAGAGCCGCGGAATCTCGGTCGACGAGGCGCAGCGCTTGATGCGCCCGATCAGCAAGTCGACCGAGGGAACGCTCGACTGGTATTGCGTCAAATACTGGAGCCGCGTCCTGTCGCTCGACATCGTGACGCTGAAGCGCGCGATGCGCCATCAGATCGACTGGCTGCCGGAGGCTCGCGACTTCCTCGCGCAAGTGCGACGGGCGAAGCGCCGGCTCGTTCTCGTGACCAATGCCGATCCCGAGATCTTCGCGATCAAGGACGCGCATCTCGGCATCCGCAGCCGGTTCGATGCGGTGTACACGTCGCACGAATTCGGAGAGGCAAAGGAAAGCGCGGCGTTCTGGCCGCGGCTCGCGGCGCGTGAATCGTTCGATCCGGCGCGGACGCTTTTCGCCGACGACAGTCCGGCCGTGCTGCGGGCCGCTGACGCGCACGGCATACGTTGGCTCTATGCAGTGCGCCGACCGGCACTGCGCGCACCGATACGCGCAGCGATCGAGTTTCCCGGTATCGACTCCGTGCTCGAACTTGCGGCGGGACTTGCGCCGCCCGGGACCGCGGCCTAGCGCGGGGCTACCGGCGCCGTCGAGGTCCGGACTGGCCCTGCCTGGCCTGCGGCCGGTGAATCTGGCTCGGCGGCGGGCCATCCTCTTCCTCGTCGCCGTAGGAGCGCGGCGCGTAGTGCGCCGATTTCAGGTACGGCAACTCGGTCGGTTCGAAGCTGCCGACCGGGATTCGCTGCCCGATGAAGGCCTCGATTTCCGGCAGCGATTCAACGTACTGCTCGCAGCCGAAGCTGACCGCGTCGCCGGCCGCGCCGGCACGCGCCGTGCGCCCGATGCGATGGACATAGTCCTCTGGATCCTGGGGCAGGTCGTAATTGACGACGTGGCTGACGTCAGGAATATGCAGGCCGCGCGCGGCGACGTCGGTCGCGACGAGCGCGGCGAGCTTGCCTTCGTGGAACTCGCGGAGCATGCGCATGCGTTTTCGTTGCGGCACGTCGCCGGACATCGCGGCTGCCGCTACTCCATTCGCCCGCAGCAGGCGTTCAAGGCGTTCGGCCAGGCGCTTGGTATTGACGAATACCATCGTGCGCGTGGCGGCGCCCTTGCGCATCAGGTGCACCAGCAGCGAGGCCTTTTCCTCCATCGCCGGGTAGTAGATCACCTGACGCACGTGCTCCGCGGTGATGCGCTCGGGCTCGATGCGGATCAGCTCCGGGTCGTTCATGTGCTCGTAGGCGAGCTCGAGCACGCGATGCGAAAGCGTCGCCGAGAAAAGCATATTCAGCCGGTATTCCGGGTCCGGCAGGCGTCGCAGCAGAAAACGGATGTCCTTGATGAAACCGAGGTCGAACATGCGATCGGCCTCGTCGAGAACCATGACCTGCACGTGGCGCAGGTCAAAGACGTGCTGCCGGAAGAAATCGATGATCCGGCCCGGCGTGCCGATCAGGACGTCGACGCCTGCGGCGAGCGTGCGCCGCTGCTTGTCGTAGTCCACGCCGCCGAAGGCGAGGCCAAGCGTGAGACCCGTGTACTGCACGAGGATCTCGGCGTCGCGGTGGATCTGGATCGCAAGCTCGCGTGTCGGCGCAAGAATGAGCGCGCGCGGCGACGTGCCCGGCCGACCGGCGGACGCCGGGTAGCGCAGCAGATGGGCGAAGAGGGCGACCAGGAATGCGGCCGTCTTGCCAGTCCCGGTCTGTGCTTGTCCAGCGACATCGAGCCCCGCAAGCGCCTTTGGCAGCGTGGCCGCCTGGATCGGCGTGCATCGCTCGAAGCCCGCGTCGGCGACTCCTCGGGCGACGGATTCAGGCAAATGCAGGGCTGTGAAGGAAAGGTCCGAAAATTGCTGTTCTGTCACCGGTTTACTACTTTGACACCCATCACTTGAAAATTGCCCTCCGACGCGCTACAAAAGCATCCTAGCGGTGCGGACTCCCGCACGTAACGCCCCCTACCGCGCCCAACATTGTGCCGTATCGGGCATTCGCCCGTCACCGACCAACTTCAGACCAGGAGAATCTTCCGCGTGAGCGGCAATATCGTCCATACGACCGACGCGACGTTCGAATCCGACGTCCTCAAATCCGAAACGCCCGTTTTGCTCGATTTCTGGGCTGAATGGTGCGGCCCCTGCAAGGCCATCGCCCCGATACTCGACGACATCGCGAAAGACTACGCGGGCCGGGTGAAGGTGGCGAAGCTCAATATCGATGACAACCGCCACACGCCCGTGAAGTACGGCGTGCGCGGCATTCCGACGCTGATCCTGTTCAAGAACGGCGCGCCCGAAGCGCAACAGGTCGGCCTGGTCGGAAAGTCGAAGCTGGCGGCCCTGCTGGATCAGCACCTGTGAGGGGCTATCTCGGCAATCAGGCGCGCAATCGCCAAAAGGGACATCGCAATCGAGGCGGTGGCGGTCCAAGGCACGGCCAGGAAGGACTCCCGGTCGATGACCACGTGATGGAGGGGGGTGAAGCCGACATCATCTCGCCGGAGGAGCTTGCAGCTTCCCGCAGCGCGATGAGCCTGACGGTGCTCAAGACCAAGCCGGTCCACGAGCTCGTCACCATGGCGGAGTCCATGGGACTCGAGAACATGGCGCGCCAGCGCAAGCAGGACGTGATCTTCTCGATCCTGAAAGCGCATGCGCGCGGCGGCGAGGACATCTACGGGGACGGCGTTCTCGAGATCCTGCAGGACGGTTTCGGATTCCTGCGCTCGTCGGACAGTTCGTATCTCGCCGGGCCCGACGACATCTACGTCAGCCCGAGCCAGATCCGCCGATTCAACCTCCGCACCGGCGACTCGATCTCGGGCCTGATACGCCCGCCCAAGGACGGCGAACGGTATTTCGCGCTCCTCAAGGTCGGCGAGATCAATTTCGATACGCCGGAGTCCGCGCGCCACAAGCTCCTGTTCGAGAACCTGACGCCGCTGCATCCGACCAAGCGGCTCAAGCTCGAGCGGGGCAATGGCTCGACGGAAGACCTGACGGCCCGCGTCATCGACCTGATGGCGCCGCTCGGCAAGGGCCAGCGCGGCCTGATCATCTCGCCGCCGAAAGCCGGCAAGACGATGCTCCTCCAGAACATCGCGACTTCCATCACCTGGAACCACCCCGACCTCTACCTCATCGTGCTGCTCATCGACGAGCGGCCCGAGGAAGTGACCGAGATGTCGCGCACGGTGAAGGGCGAAGTCGTCGCCTCGACCTTCGACGAGCCCGCGAGCCGCCACGTGCAGGTCGCGGAAATGGTGATCGAGAAGGCCAAGCGTCTCGTCGAGCACAAGCGCGACGTCGTCATCCTGCTCGATTCGATCACGCGCCTCGCGCGCGCCTACAACACCGTCGTGCCGAGCTCCGGCAAGGTGCTGACGGGCGGCGTGGATGCGAACGCGCTCCAGCGCCCGAAGCGCTTCTTCGGCGCGGCGCGGAACGTGGAAGAGGGCGGCTCGCTCACGATCATCGCGACCGCGCTGATCGACACGGGCTCGCGCATGGACGACGTGATCTACGAGGAGTTCAAGGGCACGGGCAACAGCGAAATCCACCTTGACCGGCGCATTTCCGAGAAGCGGGTGTTCCCCGCGTTCAACATCAACCGCTCCGGCACGCGCCGCGAGGAGTTGATCACCGCGCAGGACGAGCTCGCGAAGATGTGGATCCTGCGCAAGCTCCTGCATCCGATGGACGAACTGGCCGCGGTCGAATTCCTGATCGACAAGATGAAGGACACGAAGACCAACGCGGAATTCTTCGACTCGATGAAGCGCGGATGACGGACGCGCTGCGCCACCTTCGCCGGTGCGATCCGGTGATGGCGCAGCTCATCCGCCGCGCCGGCCCTTATGCGGTGAAACCCGAACGCGGGGTCGGCGCCTATGAAGCGCTGGTCCAGGCGGTCGCGCACCAGCAGCTCACGGGCAGGGCGGCGAGGACCATCCTCGGGCGGTTCTACGCCCTTTACGGGGACGATTGTTGCCCGGAACCCGCGAAGCTCGTCGAAACCCCGGACGAGGCGCTCCGTGGTTGCGGATTTTCCCGCGCCAAGTCGGCTTCCCTCAAGGACATCGCGGCGAAGACGCTCGACGGCACGATTCCGGCGCGCCGGGCGCTCGCGCACATGAAGAACGAATCGATCATCGAGCGACTCATCGAAGCCCGCGGCGTCGGCCGCTGGACCGTCGAGATGTTCCTGATGTTCACGCTCGGCCGGCCGGACGTGCTGCCGGTTGACGACTACGGCATACGCCTCGGCTACAAGATCGCCTACGGCAAGCGCGCGTTGCCGAAGGCGAAGGCGCTCGCAAAACTCGGCGAACGCTGGGCACCTTATCGGACGACAGCGTCGTGGTACCTTTGGCGAGCCGTCGATCTCGACCGTGAGGCCCGCCAGCGGTCGCGGGACTAGGGAGCGAGATAAACCGCCGTCAGCAGCACGAGGAACGCGATCGCGGCGACCAGTCCGTGAATCACGATCACGCCGCTAGGCAATGGCCGCTGCCGCATGTGATGGCTCACGAGATAGAGGCCGCCCAGCGCGGCAATTCCGAAAAGCAAGAGCGCCCAGGTATGGGCGGTTCCGAACCCGATTTCCCAGACTCCGAGCAGCAGCACGATCACGCCGGACACCGCGAGCAGGCCATGCAGGATCGCGACGCCCGGTTTCGGCGGCGTGCGGCCCTTGAAGTGCTGTACCGCCATGTAGAGGCCCACGACCGCAGCGAGCGCGATCAGGAGAACGGCGTAGGTGAACATACGTGGCACTCCTTCTAACGATTGGACGCCTGACGTGCGCGGTCGCGCGACGTGACGCGCCAGATGACATTGCCGACATCATCGGCCACGAGCACGCCGCCTTGTTTGTCGACAACGACGCCGACCGGCCGGCCTTTCGCATTGCCTGCGTCGTCGATGAAACCGGTCAGCAACTCGCTCGGAGGGCCGGACGGCTTGCCGGCGCTGAACGGGACGAAGATGACCCTGTAGCCGCTCGGTGGCTTCCTGTTCCACGAGCCGTGCTGGCCGATGAACATGCCGTTCCGGAACCGTTCCGGCAGCTTCGCGCCGTCCGCGAGTGCGAGACCGAGCGAAGCCGTGTGTGGCCCGAGCGCGTAATCAGGCTTGAGCGCCTTTGCGACCAGGTCGGGGCGTGGCGGCTTCACGCGCTCGTCGACGATCTGGCCGTAGTAACTGTAAGGCCAGCCGTAGAAGCCGCCCTCGCGCACCGAGGTCATGTAGTCCGGTACGAGGTCGCTGCCGAGCTCGTCGCGCTCATTGACCACAGTCCAGAGCATGCCGGTCGTCGGTTCCCAGACAAGGCCGTTCGGATTCCTGAGACCGGAGGCATAGATCGTCCGCGCGCCGGTTTTCGCGTCGATCTCGAGGATGGCCGCGCGCTCGACTTCCTGATCCATTCCGTTTTCAGCCACGTTGCTGTTCGAGCCGACCGTGACATAGAGCCTGGAACCGTCGCGGCTTGCGATGACGTTCTTGGTCCAGTGGTGATTCAGTCTTCCACCGGGCAGGTCGGCGAGCTTGGCGCCCTGCGCCGAAATGGTCGTGTCGCCAGTCTGGTAGGGAAACCGCAGCAACGCGTCGGTGCTTGCTACGTAGAGCTCATCGCCAACGAGCGTCATGCCGAACGGCGAATTGAGTCCCGTGAGGAGAACGGATCGCTGATCGGCGACGCCGTCGCCGTCGTTGTCGCGGAGCAGAGTAATGCGATTGGCGCTCGGAACGGCGGAGCCCGCGCGGCTCATCGCCTTGCGCATGAAGAAGCCCTTGATGCCCTTGCCGTCCTCGGGGCGCTCGGGTGCCGCGGTCTCAGCCACGAGCACGTCGCCATTCGGCAGCACGTAGAGCCAACGCGGGTGATCGAGCCCATCCGCGAAGGCGGTGACCTCGGTGCCTTCAGCCGCAACCGGACGTGCGCCATCCGGCCAGCCAATGGCCGGCGCGATGTTCACGGTTGGAATGAGTGACTGGTCAGGCGCGGGCAGCTTCGGATCGGGTCCGGTGCCGTCCTCGACCTGCAATTGGGCTTCGCCACCGCATCCGCCGAGCGCAAACGCGGCCGCGAGGCCGAGCCAGGACTTATGATATCGGTGCATGGCTACGCACAGCGTCGTGTGTTGCACCGCACTATGTCTGTCAGCCGTCGCCGCATTCGGCGACGACACGCGCCCGCCTCGCGCGCTCGGCAGTCCCGGCAACGCGACCGACAACTGCTATCGCCTGCACAGCCGCGAAGGTGAAGTGACGGGCGAGGCCAAGCTCACTGTGTCAGTTGATGCCGGCGGCCGCGTCACCGGCGCGATCAGTGAGCCGGGCACGCCAGAGCCGCTCGCCGCTGCCGCGCAGTGCGTCGCAGTGACCATGAAATTCGAACCGGCGCTGAAAGACGGTGAGCCCGTCGCGGGGAAACTCACGATCGCCATCGGGTTCCCGACGCCGCCGAAACTGCGCCAGGACCTGCAGCGCGCGATCGCGTATTGCCAGCCCGCGATTCAACCGCTTGTCACGCTGAACCAGGCTTACGAAGGGGAGCTCGACCTGCTCGTCAAGGTCGGCAAGGACGGACGCGTGGTCGAGACCGTGCTGCCGGAGGGCGTGCTGCCGTGGATGGAAGAGGCGGCACGCTGCCTCGAGGAGCGCCTCGATTTCTATCCGGCTCGGCTCAATCTCGAAGCGGTGGAGTCGTGGACGATGGTACCCATAGACTTCAATCTGTCGCGCAATCCGCATGAGCGTGTCCGCCTCGATCCGCCGACCGTTCGCTCGACCGACGAAGAGATCCTCGCGGCCTACCGGGATTGCTATCCGGCCGGGCGCGGCGAACAGGTGCAGATCACCTACCGGATCACCGTGACCGACGGCGGCCGCGTGCGCAAGGCGGAAGTCGTGACGACGAGCGGCGACGGGACGCTCGACGCGGCGGGCGTCTGCATACTGAGAAAAATGAGCTTCTTGCCGGCCCGCCGGAACGGCGTCAATGTCGAAGCGACATTGTCCTGGCCGATTCTCGTCCGGCCGCCGAACTAGGCCTTCGTTTCGGGAAACTCCGCGTCGAGGATCCGGCCGAGCTCCTCGTCCACGCGATCGCGGAACATCGCGAGCAGGAATCCGAGCGTCGCTTCGACGACGATTTCGTCCTTGCCGACGACGACCTTGCCCTTGACGCTCGGATGCTCGATCAAGAGGACGTCGCCCTTCCACCGGCATTCGGCCTCGAAGCGCTTGGCGAGCGCGGCGGCCATGCGGTCGACTTTCTGGCGCGCGGCCTTCGCCGTGAGGTCGTGACTGCGGCGCAGACGGATCCTGCTCATAGCGCGCGCCAGCCTATATCGCGACGGTACTGCATGCCGTTCCAGCTCACGCGATCGACGAGGGCGTAGGCCGCGCGCTGCGCGTCGGCGACTCCGGCGCCGAGCCCGACGGCGCAGAGCACCCGTCCGCCCGCCGTCACGACGCGGCCTCCGTCCTCGCGCGTCGCGGCATGAAAGACCTTGCCTGGCAGGGCCGCGGCAGCGTCGAGACCGTCGATCACCTCGCCCGTGCGCGGATCGTCCGGGTATCCGCCGGCCGCGAGTACCACGCCGAGCGCCGCCCGCGGATCCCAGTCGGCCTGCACCGCGTTCAGCCGCCCCGCGAGCGCGGCCTCGCAAAGCGTCGTGAGGTCGCTATTGAGCCGCGCCATGATCGGCTGCGTTTCCGGATCGCCGAACCGGCAGTTGTACTCGAGCACGTTCGGCGTGCCGTCCGGCGCAATCATGATTCCCGCGTACAGGAATCCCGTGTATGGCATGCCCTCGGCGGCGAGACCGCGCAGCGTCGGCGCGATCACCTCGCGCATGATGCGATCGTGAAGCCCAGGCGTTACGACGGGCGCCGGAGAATAGGCGCCCATGCCGCCGGTGTTCGGACCCGCGTCGCCTTCGAGCAGGCGCTTGTGGTCCTGGGAGGTTGCAAGCGGCAGCACGTGTTTGCCGTCCGCCATGACGATGAAGCTCGCTTCCTCGCCCTCGAGGAATTCCTCGACGACGACGACACGGCCCGCGTCGCCGAAGCTGCCCGCGAACATCTGCTCGACCGCGCGGATGGCCTCGTCAGCGCCCGCGGCGATGATCACGCCCTTGCCCGCGGCGAGCCCGTCCGCCTTGACGACGATCGGCGGACGCTGCGCCCGGATCGCGGCGGGATCGAAGGTCGCCTGCGTGAATGCGGCATAGCGCGCGGTCGGGATGCCGTGGCGAGTCAGGAACTCCTTGGTGAACTGCTTGCTGCCTTCGAGCCGGGCGGCGAGGCGCTTCGGACCGAAACAGGCGAGGCCCGCCGCCTCGAAGGCGTCGACGACGCCGGCGACGAGCGGGCCCTCGGGACCGACAACCGTGAGGTCGACGCGCTCGCTGCCCGCCAGCGCGACGAGACCGGCGGTATCCATCGCGGCGACCGCGATGTTCCGGCATTTCGCTTCAGTCGCGGTGCCGGCATTGCCCGGCGCGACCAGGACCTCCGAGACGCGCGCGGACTGCGCGAACTTCCACGCCAGCGCATGTTCGCGGCCGCCGCCGCCGATGACGAGGACTCTCACGGCGCTCAGTGACGAAAATGCCGCATGCCGGTGAAGACCATCGCGATGCCGCGCTCGTCCGCGGCAGCGATGATTTCCGCATCGCGTAAAGACCCGCCCGGCTGGATCACGGCCCGGATGCCGAGCTCCGCGGCGGCGTCCAGGCCGTCGCGAAAGGGAAAGAAGGCGTCGGACGCCATTACGCTGCCTTTCACCGCGAGCTTGGCGTCCGCTGCCTTCATGGCGGCGATGCGCGTCGACACGACGCGACTCGTCTGGCCCGCGCCGATGCCGATCGTGCGCCCGTCCCGCGCGAACACGATCGCGTTGGACTTGACGTACTTGCAGACGCGCCAGGCGAACAGGAGATCGGCGAGCTCGGCCGCGTCGGGTGCGCGCCGCGTGACCGGCTTGAGGGTCGCCGCATCGACCGAACCGCTGTCGCGCATCTGGGCGAGCAGGCCGCCCGCGACGGATTTCAGCTCAACCGACGGCGGCGAGGCGCCATCGAGCGGCCCGGTCCGGAGCACCCGGACATTCTGCTTCAAAGCGAGGGCCGCGAGCGCATCCGGCTCGTAGTCGGGTGCCGCGACCACCTCGACGAACTGGCGATCGGCGATGGCGGTCGCCGTTTTCGCATCGACCGTGCGGCTGAACGCGATGATGCCGCCGAAGGCGGAGGTCGGGTCCGCCTCATACGCGAGCAGATAGGATTCGAGAGTGCCCTCGGCCGTCGCCGCGCCGCAGGGATTGGCATGCTTGACGATGACGCAGGCGGGCGATTCGAACTGCCGCACGCATTCGATCGCGGTATCCGCGTCCGCGATGTTGTTGTAGGAAAGCTCCTTGCCCTGCAGCTGGACGGCGGTCGCAATCGACGCCGCGGTCGCGAGCGGTTCCGCGTAGAAGGCCGCCGCCTGGTGCGGATTCTCGCCGTAGCGCAGGTCCTGCTTCTTGTGAAACCCCGCGGCGAGCGTGCCGGGGAAGGCATCGTCTTGTGTTTGCCGGCGAAGCCAGGCCGACACCATCGCGTCGTACTGGCCCGTGTGGGCGAACGCCTTGGCCGCGAGGCGGCGGCGCGTCGCGCCCGCCACCGCGCCTGCGCGGAACTCGGCGAGCACGCCTGGATAGTCGGCGGGATCGACGAGGACTGTCACACGCTCGTGATTCTTCGCTGCGGCGCGGAGCATTGCCGGGCCGCCGACGTCGATGTTCTCGATTGCATCTGCCTCGCTGCAGCCCGGGCGCAGGACCGTCTCGGCGAAGGGATAGAGATTGACGACGAGGACGTCGATCGGCCGGATGCCGTGCTCGCGCATGACGGCGTCGTCCTGTCCGGCGCGGCCGAGCAGGGCGCCGTGCACCCGCGGGTGCAGCGTCTTCACGCGCCCGTCCATGATCTCTGGGAAACCGGTTTCGCTCGCGACTTCGGTCACCGGAAGGCCGGCGGAGGCGAGCTCACGCGCCGTGCCGCCGGTCGAAAGCAGTTCGAAGCCGAGCCGTCGCAGTTCGCGGGCGAGCTCGATGATGCCGGTCTTGTCTGAAACGGAAAGCAACGCCCGCCGGGCGTTCGGCAGCGTCATCTGCTCAGGAGGCGAGCCCGTATTCGCGCAATTTCTTGCGCAGGGTGCCGCGATTGATGCCGAGGATCGTCGCCGCGCGGCTCTGGTTACCGTCCGCGTAGTCCATGACCGCCTGGAATAGCGGCAATTCCACCTCGCGCATCACGAGATCGTAGAGTCGCCCGGGCCGATGCCCGTTCAGGCTGTCGAAATAGGTGCAGAGCGCCTGTTCCGTGTGGTCGCGGAGCGGTATGTCGCGGGAGTGCCCGTTGATGGGACGGGAAAACTGCGGACGGCGCGATGTCAGCGCCCGGTTCTTCGCGATCATTGCCAATGGGTCCCCGAATCCGTCGTCATCCGTCGATCAGGCTGCCCGCGCCACGCGCCCGATCAGTCCTGAGAGGAACTCGCTCGTGAGCGACAACTGCTCCCTCGCACATTCCGTCGTCAACAACCCTGTTGGCAAGTGTCCGACCTCCGGATGAAGACGGCAATACCAACCGAGATGCTTGCGCGCCACGCGGACTCCTTTCATCTCGCCGTAGAACGAGTAAAGGGCCTCGAGGTGCGAGATCATGATACCACGGACCTCTTCGAGCAAAGGCGGCGCGGCGATCGCGCCCGCGAGTCCCGCGCGCAGTTCGCGAAAGATCCAGGGCCGGCCTTGCGCCGCGCGACCGATCATCACGCCGTCGGCGCCGCTTTGTTCCAGCGCCTTCAATGCCTTGGCGGCACAATCGATGTCGCCATTCACGAAAACGGGCATGCGCACGGAGCGCTTGACGGCCGCGACGGTTTCGTATTCGGCCTCGCCTTGAAAGAAATCGGCGCGCGTGCGTCCGTGCACCGCGATTGCCGCGATGCCTTCCTGTTCCGCGAGCCGGGCGATTGCAACCGCGTTGCGGCTGTCGCGGTCCCAACCGGTGCGTGTCTTCAGCGTGACCGGTACTTGGACCGCGCAGACGACCGCCGCGAGAATCCGACGCACGAGCGGCTCGTCCCGCATCAGCGCGGAGCCGGCCGCGCGGTTGCAGACCTTCTTGGCCGGACAGCCGAAATTGATGTCGATGACCTGGGCGCCGAGCGCGACGTTCATGCGCGCCGCCTCGGCCATCATCGCCGGGTCGTAACCCGCGATCTGCACGACTCGCGGCTCGGGCTCGTCGCGGTGATCGAGTCGATGACGCGATTTGGACGTGTTCCAGAGCCGCACGTCGGAGGTCACCATTTCGGACGCGGCGATACCGGCGCCCATGCGGCGGCAGAGCCGCCGGAACGGCAGGTCGGTGACGCCCGCCATCGGCGCGAGCGCGAGCGGCGCCGCGAGCGTGAATGGTCCGACTTTCATTGCCGGGCGGTCTTGATCTGATTGGCGCAGCGCACACCGCCCGTGGCCGGCAGGCAGATGTCGAGCTCGAATCCGACGGCCTCGGTGCCCGGATCCACGATGCGGATCACCGCATCCGCGCGCTCGCCAGGCTGCAGAAGGCTTTGCGAGCCCGTACCGGGCAGGTAGTCCGCGGGCCCGATGTCCCGCATGCCGAGCGTGCCGCCGAACCGGTCCTGGAGGACGAGCCGAAGCAGCGGGAAAGGTTGCGCGTAGGTCGCGCGGTTGACGATGCTCGCGCGCAGCAACAGCCGGTTCGCTTCCTTCGGGTCGCTGGCTGCGCCCCATTGGCGGAGTTCGTAGGCGGAAAGGTCCGTCGGCGACAGAAGCGTCAAGCCGAAGAACGAGTAGGTGCCCGCGATCACCGGGCCGATCCCGGGGCTCTTGACGAGTTCATTCCGCTTGCTGTGCACGACCTGGACGGCGAACAGGAGCGCGAGCACCGCGACACCCGCGACCCAGGGCCAGCGTTGCGAAAGGAACCCGTCCGACACCTGCGGTTCGAACTCCCGCGCCGCTGCCGCGCGCGCGGCGGCCTCTTCGGCGAGTCGCCGGCGCATCTCGTCCGGAATCAGGATCCGCGGCGCCGTGTGGGTGCCCGTAGAGGCCTCTGTCCGCGGCGGTGAACGCGCAGGTGGCGGCGGCGCCGGCGGCTCGTCCGATTGGAGGACGATGACCTCTCCCGCCTCCTCGAGCTCTACGACTTCCTGGGCCTCTTCGACCTCCTTGATCGGTTCGTCCTGTTCGTCGAGCACGAGGATCGGATGCTCGTCGGTGCTCTCGAGATCGCTCTTCGGTTCATGGACGGAAAGCGTCGCGGCGACGGCGGCCGGATCGAAGCGCGCGACTTCCGGGGTCTCGATGACGAACAGGCGATCGAGATCGGCAGCATTTCCGTGGAATTCGAGAGCGCGTTCCTCTTCGTCTTTTGCCGCCGTCTCTCCTGCGGCCGGCACGGCCGTCGCGGGGTCCGGCACGATGGCGAGTTCGACCGGCGAGGACAACTCGATGTTTTCGCTGCCCGGAAGCTCCTCGACCGTCATCGAGTCGTCAGGCGATCCTTCTTCCGGTGCCGGTACCGGTTTGAAAGCCTGTTCGCTCAGGTTCTCGAGCGCATTGAAACTCGTGGAGCAGACGCCGCAACGCACATCGCCCTGGGCAGCCCGAAGCGTTTCCGCGGTGACGCGAAAGATCGTTGCACAATCAGGACATTGGGTGTACACGCCTACTCCGCGCGCCGGCCTGCTAGCAGGATCCAGCCATCGCGCTCCGCCGATGTTTCGATATCAAACCACGGTCGATACGCCTGCGCTACCTCATCGGCCTGGCGCTCGAGCATGCCGGCGAGCGCGATCGAGCCACAGGGCCTGCAACAGGCGGCAAGCCGCGGAGCGAGTTCGATCAGTGTGCCCGCCAGGATGTTCGCGAGCACGAGATCGAATGGCCCTTCGATGACGCCAGCGTCCGGCAGGACCGTGATGAGCCCGGTGAGGCCGTTCTTCCCTGCGTTTTCCCGCGTCGCAAGCAGGGCCTGGGGATCGATGTCGAAGGCGGTTGCTTCAGCAGCTCCGAGCTTGAGCGCGGCGAGCGCGAGGATGCCCGAGCCACAGCCGTAGTCGAGCACTGCAAGGCCGGCGAGCAATCGCGCATCGAGCCATTCGAGGCAGAGCGCGGTCGTCGCGTGCGTTCCGGTGCCGAAGGCAAGACCCGGGTCGAGTTCGAGTACGACCGGCGCTGTTTCCGCCGGTCGTTGGCCCGCGGGGCAGACCCAGAGGCGCTGCCCGAAGCGCATTGGACGGAAATCCTTGAGCCACTCGCGCTCCCAGGCGCGATCGGCGAGTTGTTCGATCCGGAACGCCGCGGCCGGCAGTCCCAGCACCGCCTCGAGCGTTGCCGCGATCAATGGGGGGTCGTGGGATTCGGGGAAGAGCGCGCGCAGACGGACCTCGTGCCAAAGGGGGGTCGTTCCGGGCGCGGGTTCGAGCAGGGGCTCGTCGCCCGCGTCAGCAAGCGAGAGTGCGATCGCCCCGAGCCGCGTGCAGGCCTCCTCGGCACGCGCGAGGTCGTCGCGGCCGAGCTCGATCACGAGTTGGTGCCAGCTCACTTCAGGCCGAGACGTCGCTCGAGATAGTGGATATCGAGTCCGCCCTGCCGGAACGCCGAGTGGCCGAAGATTTCCTGGTGCAAGGGCGCATTCGTCTTGATGCCCTCGACGACCATCTCGGAAAGGGCATTCCGCATCCTCGCAATGGCGGTATCGCGGTTCTCGCCGTAGGAAATGAGCTTCGCAATCAGCGAGTCGTAGTAAGGCGGGACGGAATAGCCCGAATACAGGTGGCTGTCGACGCGCACGCCGGGACCGCCGGGCGCGTGCCAGAGCCGAACCGGACCTGGCGACGGCGCGAAGGTCTTGGGGTCCTCGGCATTGATGCGGCACTCCATGGCCCAGCCGCGAAGCACGATATCCTCCTGCTTGAAGGGCAACGGCTCGCCGGCCGCGATACGCAGCTGCATCTTGACGATGTCCACGCCGGTCACGAGTTCGGTCACCGGGTGCTCGACCTGCACCCGCGTGTTCATCTCGATGAAGTAGAAGTTGCCGTCCTCGTACAGGAATTCGAGCGTGCCGGCGCTGCGGTAGCCGACGGCCGTGCAGGCGGCGACGAGTTTCTCGCTCATTTCAGCGCGCTGTTTCGCCGTGATGCCCGGCGCCGGGGATTCCTCGATGATCTTCTGGCGCCGGCGCTGGATCGAGCAGTCTCGCTCGCCGAGCGACACGACGCTCCCGTAGTTGTCGCCGAGCATCTGGAACTCGATGTGCCGCGGCTTCTCGAGGAATTTCTCCATGTAAACCGTGTCGTTGCCGAAGGCGGCCAGGGCCTCGGTCTTTGCGACGTTGATCGCATTCACGAGCGTCGCGTCGCTGTGCACGACGCGCATGCCGCGGCCGCCGCCGCCGCCGGAGGCCTTGATGATCACCGGGTAGCCGATGCTGCGGGCCATCCGGAAGCATTCGTCCTGGTCTTCGGGCAGGGCGCCGTCGGAGCCGGGAACGCAGGGCACGCTGTGCTCCTTCATGACGCGGATCGCGGAGACCTTGTCGCCCATCTGCCGGATGGTCTCGCTCTTCGGGCCGATGAAGACGAAGCCGCTGTTCTCCACGCGCTCGGCGAAATCGGCGTTCTCGGACAGGAAACCGTAGCCGGGATGGATGCCGACCGCGTCCGTGACTTCGGCGGCGCTGATGATCGCCGGCATGTTGAGGTAGCTGTCGCGCGAAGCCGGCGGGCCGATGCAGACAGTCTCGTCGGCTAGCAGCACGTGCTTCAGGTTCTGGTCGGCCGTCGAATGCACCGCAACCGTCTTGATACCGAGCTCGCGGCAGGCGCGCAGGATGCGAAGCGCGATCTCGCCGCGATTGGCGATCACGATCTTGTCCAGCATCCCGCTTACTCGATCGCGAACAGGGGTTGGCCGAACTCGACCGGTTCGCCGTTCTTGGCGAGCACTGCGACGACCTTGCCCGCGCGCTCGCTCTCGATCTGGTTCATCATCTTCATCGCCTCGATGATGCAGAGCACCTGGCCGACCCGGACTTCCTGGCCGACCTCGACGAAGGACTTGGCTCCCGGGGCTGGCGATGAATAGAAAGTGCCGACCATCGGCGCGGTCACGAGGTTTTCATCGCGCGCAGGGGGTGCCTGGGCGGCAGCCGGGGCCGTCGGAGCGGAGGTCGCCGGCGCGGCGCTCGTCGCGATGACCGTCGTCGGCGCGGGAGTGCCCTGGGAGACCGGCGGACCCTGGCTGAATCGCGCGATACGCACGGATTCCTCGCCTTCCGAAATCTCGATCTCGGCGAGCCCCGACTCCTCGAGCAGTTCGATGAGCTTCTTGATCTTGCGGATATCCATCATTCCCCTCCGGACGGCCGATCGAGGCGGTCAATCGCGGCCGCGAGCGCGAGTTCGTAACCCTGCGCTCCAAGGCCGACGATGCTGCCCACCGCGATATCGGAAAAATAGGAATGCCGGCGGAACGGTTCCCGCGCGTGCACGTTGGAAAGATGCACCTCGATGAAGGGCACAGAGACTGCGAGCAGGGCATCGCGGAGCGCTATGCTCGTGTGAGTGAAGGCGCCGGGATTCACGATCGCGAAATCGACCGGGTTCGTCGCGAGCGCCTGGATCCGTTCGACCAGCTCGTGTTCGGCATTGCTCTGGAAGCTTTCGAGGGTCGCGCCGCGCTTCTCGGCTTCCGATTTCAGTCGATCCTCAATAGCGGGGAGCGTGACGTCCCCGTACCAGCCGGGCTCCCGGAGGCCGAGTAAATTGAGATTGGGCCCATTGACGAGCAAGATTCGACGCACGGGCGGGATTATGCACCGAAAATGGTGCTAACAGCGTCGATCTGACGCGAAGCTAGTCGATTGTCGCCAGATCGGCCCGGATCCGTTCCTGGGCGGCCTTCAAGTCGATCTGCCCGGCATCAATCGACCGCACGGCTGACAAGATGACGTCGGCCTGAAGCCGGTGCAACTCGCCCACATGGACGGTCACGATCCGGTCCGACTTGTCGGTGAAGACCGTGAATGGCAAGCCGATGGATTCCATGCCAAAAGCCCGGGCGGCATCCAGGCCGTCCTGCTCGCCGATCAGGACGGTGTAGTCGATCGGCGTCTTCGTCAGGTAGCGCAGTACATCCTCGCGGAAGTCGATCGCGATCCCGATCAACGCGAACTCCGGATAACCCGGGTCGCCCGCGAGGGCGTTCAGCATCGGAATCTCGCGCCGGCAGGGAGCGCACCAGGTCGCCCAGAAATTGATGATTGTGGGCCTGCCGCTCCACTCGGAGAGTGCGCGTACCCGGCCTTCGCGATCCGTGAGCGAAATGTCCGGGCGCACTTCGGGAATCACTGCCTGGGCGGCCAATGGCAACGCAGGTTTCCCGGGAGCGAGGACTTCGCGACTCGTGAAGTACGCGGCAACGCCTGCGGCAATCGCAATCAGGGCGACGAGGGCCCATCGCCCCTGACGCCCGAATTTCAGCATTCGCGCGCGAATCGGGCGAGATGCGAACGGAAATTGTCGGCGTCTACGAAGCCCACCAGGCGAAACGCGCGGCATTCGCGGCCATGCGCGCCGAAGAACGCCGTCGTCGGCGGCCCGTAGACGCCGAAGCGGCGGAACAGGGCCTGGTCAGCCTCGCTGTTCTTGGTCACGTCAGCTTTGAGCAGTACGAAGCCGGAAAGATCCGTCTGTACCTCGGGGACCGAAAAAGTGTATTTCTCCATTTCCTTGCAGGACACGCACCAGTCGGCATAGAAATCGAGGAGCACGGATTGTCCGGCCGCCTTGGCCGCAGCGAGTTCGCGGTCTAGTTCCCCAGTCGAAGCGATCATCTTGAACGGTAATGGCTCGGCGCTCTTCGCGGCGGCTTCGCCGGCGAAGCCGGGCAGCGCCGCGCCGCGCAGCGGCTGAAGCGGATCGTGGCCGCCCGCGGCGGCGCCGACCAGCATGATGACGCCCCAGACGATCGCTGCGAGCCCCGCGCCGCGTGCGACCAGACGCCAGGCATCGCCGCCCGGGCTGGTCCGGCCGAATCCGCCGAAGTAGTAGCCGCCGACAATGACAAGAAGCGCCCAGAGCGCGAGGGTCAGCGAACCCGGCAGGACACGCTCGAGCATCCAGACCGCGACTGCGAGGAAAAGAACGCCGAAAAGCGTCTTGACCGTCGTCATCCAGGCCCCGGCATGGGGCAGGAACCGACCGCCCGCCACGCCGACGAGGAGGAGCGGGGATCCCATGCCGATCGCCATCGCGAACAGCGCAAGCGCGCCGCGCAGCACGTCCCCGGTCTGGCCGATCACGGCGAGCGCCGCGACCATGGGCGGTGCGACGCAGGCGGTCACGACGAGCGCCGAGAGGGCTCCCATGATCGCGGTGCCCACGAAACTGCCCGCCTTCTGCCGGCCGGACACACCGGCGAGTCGTGTCTCGAGTGCCGACGGAATCTTGAGGTCAAACAGACCGAACATTGCGAGCGCGAGAACGACGAACAGCGCCGCGAACAGGATGATGATCCAGGGCTGCTGGAAAAAGGCCTGCGCCTGCTGGCCGGCCGCCGCGAAGGCGGCGCCCGCGATCGTGTAAGTAAGCGCCATGCCGAGGACATAGACCACGGACAGCATGAAGGAGCGTCGAGGCGTGGCCGCCTCGCCCTGGCCGGCGATGATGCCGGAGAGAATCGGGATCATCGGCAACACGCAGGGCGTGAAGGCGAGGAGCAGACCGAGGCCGAAGAAACTCGCCATGACGACGAACAGGCTTCCGTCCGCGATCAGGTTCGAAAGGCGATCCTGTTCCGAAACCATCGGCGGCGCATCGGCACGGGATGGAGTCCCGGGCGGTGGCAGCTCGATCGCGACGGTTTTCGTCACTGGCGGATAGCAGAGTCCCGCGTCGGCGCAACCCTGGTAGCTCACCGCGATTTCGAACGTCGAGGCGTCCGCCGGCCGCGTGACCGGCACGGTCGCGCTGAGCGCGTCGTAATAGACCTCGACGTCGCCGAAGAACTCGTCCGTTTTCTTCTTGCCGGACGGCATCGAGACTTCGCTGAGCCCGAAACCCGTGGTCGCCGTTTTTACCGAAACCCGGTGGCGATAGAGGTAGTAACCGGGCGCGATCTGCCAATCGAGCCGCACTTGCTCGCCGCCGTCCGCCGTCGCGCTGAAAACGAAGGCCTGATCGACCGGCAGGAATTGATCCTCGTTGGTCGACGGCCCGAGGAGGCCTTGTGCCGAAACAGCGCCTGCAAGCGCGAATCCGAGCACGAAAAACACCAGCCTGAATTTCGTCATGGCGCGGAGGTTAGCGGCCTCCCGCCCGATTGTCGCGACGGCTTGCCCGATTTCGCGAACCGGGAGCTGTCACGATGCAGCGACGTTTACGAGATTGGCATTATCTTTCAACAGGTTACGGCTCACTGTCACTCGACGCTACAGAGTGCTTGAATTTGGGTTGGCGGGCCCTATCATTAGCACCCGACCGGGGAGAGTGCTAACCGCAAGGGCGGGCCCTCCCAGGCATTCACAGGCGACTACCAAGGAGTGTTGAACCATGAAGATCCGTCCGCTTCATGATCGAGTGATCGTCAAGCGCGAAGACGAAGAGCGCAAATCACCCGGCGGCATCGTGATCCCCGACACCGCTGCCGAGAAGCCCATCCGCGGCAAGATCGTCGCGGTCGGCAAGGGCAAGATTCTGGAGAACGGGAACGTCCGTCCGCTCGACCTCAAGGTCGGCGACAAGATCCTGTTCGGCAAATACGGCGGAACCGAAGTCAAGGTCGACGGCGACGAGCTCCTCGTGATGCGCGAGGAAGACGTCATGGCCGTGATCGAAAAGTAAGAGGATAAGTACCAATGGCAGCCAAGGAAGTCAGATTTTCAGACGACGCGCGCACCCGCTTGGTCCGCGGCGTCAACCTGCTCGCGAACGCCGTCAAGGCGACGCTGGGCCCGAAGGGGCGCAATGCCGTGCTCGAGAAGAGTTTCGGCGCGCCGACCATCACCAAGGATGGCGTCTCGGTCGCGAAGGAAATCGAACTGAAGGACAAGTTCGAGAACATGGGCGCGCAGATGGTCAAGGAAGTCGCTTCGTCGACCTCCGATGAGGCCGGCGACGGCACGACCACGGCGACCGTGCTCGCACAGGCGATCATCCGCGAGGGCATGAAGGCCGTCGCGTCGGGCATCAACCCCATGGACGTCAAGCGCGGTGTCGACCTCGCCGTGATTGCGGCAGTCGAGGAGCTCAAGAAGATCTCCAAGCCCTGCAAGGACTCGAAGGCCATTGCCCAGGTCGGCACGATCTCGGCGAACAGCGACGAGGCCATCGGCAGAAAGATTGCCGACGCGATGGAGAAGGTCGGCAAGGAAGGCGTGATCACGGTCGAGGAAGGCTCGGGTCTCGAGAACGAACTCGAGGTCGTGGAGGGCATGCAGTTCGACCGCGGCTACCTGTCGCCGTACTTCATCAACAACGCCCAGAACCAGACCAGCGAGCTCGAGGGCCCGTATGTCCTGCTGTACGACAAGAAGATCTCGAATATCCGCGAAATGCTGCCGCTGCTCGAAGGCATCGCCAAGGCGGGCAAGCCGCTCCTGGTCGTGGCCGAGGACGTCGAGGGCGAAGCGCTCGCGACGCTCGTGGTCAACACGATCCGTGGCATCGTCAAGGTCTGCGCCGTCAAGGCCCCGGGCTTCGGCGACCGCCGCAAGGAAATGCTGAAAGACATTGCGGTCCTGACAGGCGGCACCGTGATCGCCGAGGAAGTCGGCCTGTCGCTCGAAAAGGCGACGCTGAATGACCTCGGCAAGGCCAAGAAGATCGTCGCTGACAAGGAAAACACGACGATCATCGACGGCGCCGGCAAGCCATCCGAGATCAAGGGCCGGATCGAGCAGATCCGCCGCCAGATCGAGGAGGCCACCTCCGACTACGACAAGGAAAAGCTGCAGGAGCGCGTTGCGAAGCTCTCCGGCGGCGTTGCCGTGATCAAGGTCGGCGCGGCCACCGAGATCGAAATGAAGGAAAAGAAGGCCCGTCTCGAAGACGCGCTGCATGCCACGCGCGCGGCCGTCGAGGAGGGCGTGGTCCCGGGTGGTGGTGTCGCGTTTGTCCGCGTGCAGAAGTCGCTCGACAAGCTTACCGGCGCGAACGATGACCAGAACGTCGGCATTCGCATCCTGGCGCGCTCGATCGAAGAGCCGCTGCGCCAGATCGTGCAGAATGCCGGTGAGGACGGCTCGGTCGTGCTCGCCAAGGTGCGCGACGGCAAGGGCAGCTTCGGCTATAACGCCGCGACCGGCGAGTACGGCGATCTGATCGAGATGGGCATCCTGGATCCGACCAAGGTCACGCGCCTGGCGCTCCAGAATGCGGCCTCCGTCGCCGGACTCCTGCTGACGACCGAAGTGATGGTGGCCGAGGCTCCGAAGGAGGAGCACGACCATCCGTCGCCGGGTGGCGGCATGGGCGGCATGGGTGGCATGGACATGTAAAGCCGCAAGGCATTGCATCCGAAAACGAAGGGCCCGGGAGGCAACTCCCGGGCCTTTTGCATTAGAAGATAAACTTGTGCCGCATGAATCCGCGTGCAGCCATTGTCGGGACACTGACGTTCGTGGCCGGCGAGTGACGCCGCTCCATCAACGCACGGGCGAGCTACTGGCCCGGTGGCGCGACGCGGGCGGCGACCGGTCGAAACTGCCACCGGCGGTCGCCGCAGAACTGGAACGCGTCTTCGCGGCGAGCGAATTCGTCTGTGAAGCCGCGACCCGCGAGCCCGCCTTGATCGAAATCCTTGCGAGCGCGGGCGAGCTCGATCGGCCGCGCGCTGCGGGGGAGATCGCGGATCTTGCGAATGCGCTCGCGATCGGCGACGGCGCCGAAGCCGCGTACATGGACGCGCTTCGCCGCCTGCGCCGGCGCGAGCTCGTGCGCATCGCCTGGCGCGATCTCACGGGCGCCGCGAGCCTGACGGAAACCCTCGGCGAGCTGTCGGCGCTTGCCGATGCCGCGATCGTGTCGGCGCTCGCATTCGCGTCGCGCGCGCTCGTCGCGCGCCACGGAACGCCCCGATCGCCACAGCGCGAGGCGCAGGAGCTGCTCGTCATCGGCATGGGCAAGCTCGGCGGCGGCGAACTGAATTTCTCCTCCGACATCGATCTCGTCCTCCTGTTTCCCGAGGGCGGCGAGACCGACGGTGCGCGCCCGGTCTCGAACGAGGAATACTTCACCCGCCTCGGGCAGGCACTGATCCGCCTGCTCGATCAGCGAACCCCGGAAGGATTCGTGTTCCGAGTTGACATGCGGCTCCGGCCGCTCGGTGAGCCCGGGCCTTTGGTCATGAATTTCGGCGCTTTCGAGGCCTATCTTCAGCAGCATGGTCGCGACTGGGAACGCTACGCCTGGGTCAAGGCGCGCGCGATCACCGGTACCGCGAAATACCCCGGGCTTTACGACGAGGTCGTGCGTCCCTTCGTCTATCGCCGTTATCTCGATTTCGGCGTGTACGAAAGCCTGCGGGAAATGAAAGCGATGATCGCGCGCGAGGTCGCGCGGCGAGACCTTCAGGAGAACGTCAAGCTGGGGCCCGGGGGCATCCGCGAGATCGAATTCATCGTACAGTCGCAACAACTGATCCGCGGCGGCGCGGAACCGGGACTTCAGACCGCGTCGCTCCAGGCTGCCCTGCCGCGGCTCGCCGGGGCGAAGCTCCTGTCCGCGGCGACGGTGGCCGATCTGCGGGCTTCCTACGACTTCCTGCGCCGCGTCGAGAACCGGCTCCAGATGGTCGACGATTCGCAGACGCATGCACTGCCCGCGCAGGAGCTGGGCCGCGAGAGGCTGGCGGTGTCAATGGGCTTTGCGGACTGGGAATCGTTTCGTACGAAATTCGAAGCGCGGCGGAGCGCGGTCACCATGCACTTCGCCGATGTCGTTCTCGGACGGGGAACGGCAGGCGATACGCCGCCGGCAGCCCTGCTCGAATCCTTGTGGACCGGCGAGCCCGCGCTCGAGCGCATCTCTCCCGAGATGACCCGTTTCGGCTTTGCGGACGCGGAGGCCGCCGCCCGCATGCTTCTCGAATTGCGCCAGTCCGCCTACTTCCGGCGGCTCGACGAACATGGGCGGCGCCGGCTTGCGACCCTGTTGCCGCGCATGCTGACGCAGACCCACAGCCTGCCGGTCCTGGCGCGGCTTCTCAGCATCGTCGAGGCGATCGGCGGGCGCACAGCGTATCTCGCGCTTCTGAACGAAAACTCGCACGCGCTCGCGCGGCTGGTTCAGATCTGCGGCCTCGGCGACTACCTCGCGCGCCAGGTTGCCGCGCATCCGCTTCTGCTCGACGAGCTGCTCGACTCGCGCGTGTTCGAGTCGCTGCCGGATCGCACGCAATTCGAGCAGGAACTCGCTGCGCGTCTCGAGCACGCGGGCGACGACGACGAGCAGCGAGTGGACGCGCTCCGTCATTTCCGACGCGCCGCGACGTTTCGCGTCGCGATGCTCGACCTGACCGGGCGCTTGCCCCTGATGCAGGTGAGCGACCGGCTCACGGACGTCGCCGAACTTATTCTCGAGAAAGCCCTCGCCCTGGCCTGGCAGCACACGATAGTGCTTTACGGCGAGCCGCGTTGCGAAGAGGACGGGCGCTCGCGGACGCCCCGCGTCGCGATCGCGGGCTACGGAAAACTGGGCGGCATGGAGCTCGGCTACGGCTCGGATCTCGACCTCGTATTCATTCACGACTCCGCAGGCGAGCGGCAGGCGACGGCCGGGCCGAAGGTCGTCGAAAACGAAGTCTTCTTCCTGCGGCTCGCGCAGCGGCTCGTTCATCTGCTGACCGTCCACACTGCCGCCGGCAGGCTCTATGACGTGGACGTGCGGCTACGCCCGTCGGGCAAAGGCGGCCTCGCGTTCACGCAGATCGGCGCCTTCGAGGAATACCAGCGCCGCGAGGCCTGGACCTGGGAACACCAGGCGTTGCTGCATTCGCGGTGGGTCGCGGGCGATACGAGGCTCGGCACAGCTTTCACGAATATCCGGCGCGCGGTGCTGATGAAGGCCGTCAAGCGGGAAACGCTCCGCGACGACATCGTCGGGATGCGCGAGCGCATGCGCGCGGGCCATGGCGTCACGCGCGAGGGATATTTCGATCTCAAACAGGACCGCGGAGGTATCGCGGACATCGAGTTCCTGGCCCAGTACTGGGTGCTTCGCGATGTGAATCGGTATCCGCCGCTCGCGGAGTATGCGGACACCATCCGGCATCTGGAGTCGGTCGGATCGGCGGCGCTCGTCGATCACCGGGTCATTGACCGCCTGGTCGACGCTTACCGTCAATACCGGGAGGCCGCGCATCACCTGTCGCTGGAACAACGGCCGGCGATCGTGGAGGCCGGGGCGCACGCGAAGGTGCGAGCGCAGGTCGCGGCGATCTGGGACCGGGTGATGGTCGCGGGCGCGGACCCGGCGCCGGTATAATCGCCGAGTGTCGCACCCAAACCCATTGCAGGCTCCGAATGCGCGTAACCGTTATGAAGTGACGCCGGCCGACTTGCCGCTTTCCTGCCCGATGCCCTCGATGTCGCTCTGGAACAGTCATCCGCGGGTCTATCTTCCGATCGAGGCGACGGGCTTTGCAAAATGCCCCTATTGCAGCGCCGAGTACGTGCTGTCCCGCTGACCGCCGATGTTCCAGCGGCTCGCAATCGACCGCGGCGCAATCCTGTTTGATGCCGAACGTGTCCCCGCACCTGGGGCACAGCTGTTCCAGCGCGAATACTGGAAAAGACGCGGCGCCCTGACCGAACAGGCGGGCGGTCGCGGCTCGATCGATTTCATCGACGGAGATGGCCGGCGCTGGGTCATGCGCCGCTACCTGCGCGGCGGGATGGCGGCGCAGGTCGCGCGAGATCGCTACCTGTTCCTTGGCGAGGAACGGACGCGCTCCTTCCGCGAACTTCGACTGCTCGCGGAACTCAGGAACCGCAAGCTGCCAGTGCCGGCGCCGGTGGCCGCCTGCTATTGGCGTGGGCTCTCAACCTATTCGGCGGCGCTCATCACGGAGCGGTTGTGCGGCGCGAGCACGCTGTCGGAGACGCTCGTCGCCGGGCGCATGGACGATGCGCGCTGGGCGGAGATTGGGCGCTGCCTGCGGCGCTTCCACGACGCCGGCGTGCAGCATGCGGATCTCAATGCGCACAACATCATGCTTGGAGAGAATGGCGCAGTCTGGCTGCTCGATTTCGATCGCGGCCGCCTGCGCACACCGGGCGCCTGGTCCGGGCCGGGGCTCGACCGGCTCGCCCGAAGTCTCGCGAAGGTCAGCAACGGCGCGATAGAGTGGAAGAGCGGCTTTGCGCTCCTGCGCCTCGCGCACGATGCCTGAGCCGCGATGAACTACGTCTATAACGTCCTCATCTACCTCGCGGCGCCGTTCGCGATCCTGGTTCAGCTCTGGCGCGGCCTGCGCGATCCCAGCTATCGCGAAGGCCTGGCGGAACGCTTCGGCTTCGGCACGGTGGCGGCAGGCCCGACGATCTGGATTCACGCGGTTTCGGTTGGCGAGGTGCAGGCGGCGGAGCCGCTCGTCGCGCAGCTCCGGAAGAGGCATCCGCGTTACAAGATGTTGCTGACGACGGTCACGCCGACGGGCGCCGCGCGCGCGCGGCTGCTGTTCGGCGACCAGATCGAACTCCGGTACGTGCCGCTCGATCTGCCGGGATCGGTCAGGCGCTTCTTCGACCGCGTGCAGCCGCGGCTCGCGATGATCCTCGAGACCGAGCTGTGGCCGAACCTTTACGCGGAGTGCGGGCGACGCGGCATCCCCCTCGTGCTCGCGAGCGCGCGGGTGTCGCCGCGATCGGTCGGAAAGTACCGCCGGCTCGTGCCGCTTTTCCGAAAGACGCTATCACACGGGATCGTCATCGCGGCCCAGAGCGAGATCGACGCGGAGCGATTCAGGTCGATCGGCGCGACGCCGGAACGCACGCACGTCACGGGCAACATCAAGTTCGACTTCCAGCCGCCGCCGGGCATCGAGGCGCAGGGGCTGCGCTGGCGCGAGGAGAATGCGCCTGGCCGGCCGATCTGGGTGGCAGGCAGCACGCACGAAGGCGAAGAAGCGATCGTCCTCGACGCGCACCGCCGCGTGCTCGAGCGGTTCCCGGAAGCGCTCCTGGTGCTCGTGCCCCGGCATCCGCAGCGATTCGATTCGGTCCGTGACTTGCTGGCGAAGCGCCACGACCGTGCGGCCAATCGCTCGTCCCGCACCGCGATCCCGCCCGGAACGAGCGTGCTGCTCGGCGACACGATGGGGGAGCTCATGATGTTCTACGCAGCGTCCGACGTCGCATTCGTGGCGGGCAGCCTCGTGCCGATCGGCGGGCACAATCTGCTGGAACCCGCATCCGTCGGCCGCCCGGTGCTGACGGGGCCCCACAATTTCAACAGCGAAGAAATCGTGCACCTGCTGACGGACGCCGGCGCGGCATACATCGTGAAGGACACGGAGCAGCTTGCGCACGCGATCTCGGATCTGCTCGACGCCGCGGAGTCGCGCACCGTCATGGGCGCGGCCGGCAAGGCCGTGCTCGACGAGAACCGCGGAGCGCTCGATCGCCTGCTGACGCTCGTCGACCCCTTGCTCGAATAACGGAGAACAGACTTGAATACCGACGTGCGACTCGCGACACCCTACACCGAGGACGCGCTCCAGACCCTCGTCGCGCGTTTCGGCTCACCCCTTTTCGTGATCGACTGCGATGCGCTCCGCCGCCAGTACCATTTATTGGCGGGAGCATTGCCGGGCGTGGACCTGCACTACGCCCTGAAGCCCCTGCCCGATACGACCGTGGTGCAGGTGCTCGCGCGCGAAGGCTCCTGGTTCGACCTCGCGACGAACGGCGAGGTCGATCTCGTGCGGAAGGCCGGCATCCCGGCGGAACGATGTGTCCACACGCATCCAATCAAGCGCGACTCGGACATCCGTCATGCGCTCGCCTACGGCGTTACGACCTTCGTTGTCGACAACCCCGACGAACTCGAAAAGTTCCTGATCTACCGCGAGCGCGTGCGGTTGCTGCTGCGGGTTTCGTTCCGCAATCCCCAGGCGATCATCGACTTGTCGCGCAAATTCGGCTGCGACGCGGGCGCCGCGATCGGACTCATCGAGCACGCGATGAAGGGCGGATTGCGGATCGCAGGACTTTCATTCCATGTCGGCTCGCAGGTCGGCAGTCCCGACAAATACGTCGAGGCGATCGACACCTGCGGCCGCATCGTCGAGGAAGCCCGCGAGCGCGGGCTGCCGCCGCTCGAGGAACTCGACATCGGCGGCGGATTCGCGATCGACTACCTCGAGCCGGTGCCGGCGATCGACGGCTTCTGCGCACCGATCCGCGCGGCGCTCGGCCGGCTGCCGAAGGGTCTGCGCGTCATCGCCGAGCCGGGCCGTTTCATCTGCGGCCCGGCGGCGATCAACCTTTCCACGGTGATGGGCCGCGCGGAGCGCGAGGGCCGCTGGTGGTATTACCTCGACGACGGCATCTACGGCACGTTCAGCGGGCAGCAGTACGACAAAATGCGTTTCCCGGTGGCGCCCGTGCGCGGACGCGACCGGCCGCGCCAACCCTGCGTACTCTCGGGTCCGACCTGCGACAGCCTCGATGTCATCGCCGAGGACCTGCCGATGCCGAACCTCGGGATCGGAGAAGTCCTCATCGCGCGCCAGATCGGCGCCTACACGATGTCGACCGCGACCGATTTCAACTTTTTCCCGCGCGCGAGGGTGATCGCGGTCAATGTCGAACCCTAGGCCGCGCAGGCTCCTCCTTCAGGCGCTCCTGGCGGGATGCTGCGCCTGCGCAGTTTCACCTGGCGTTTTCGCGGCGGGCAGCGAATCGCGCAGGCTCTTCCTTCGGAACACGCACACCGGCGACGTGCTGGACACGGTCTACTGGACGGCCGGCCGGCTGCAGCCGGCCGAGCTCGGCCGACTCGACTGGATATTGCGCGATCACCGGACGGGGAGCGTGCTGCCGATCGATGCGCGGCTATTCGACCTGCTGCACGAGCTCGCCGCGGCCGCAGGCGTCGAGCCACGCTACGAAATCATTTCGGGGTATCGTTCACCGGCCACCAACGCGATGCTGGCGGCGACGAGCGACGGGGTTTCATCCCGCAGCCTGCATATGGATGGGAAGGCGATCGACATCCGGCTCGCGGCAGTGCCGCTTGTGAGGCTTCGCGACCTGGCGCTCGCCAGAGGGGCCGGCGGCGTGGGCTATTATCCGGGCCCGGATTTCGTGCACCTTGACGTCGGGCGCGTGCGAAGCTGGTAGTGACAACATCCATCCATCGTCGCGTCGATGCGCTGCGCGCGGGGGCAGATCCGACGTTCGTCGCGCGGCTCAATTCCGGATGGGCTGTGCTCGGCGAGCGGCAGGTGCTGCCCGGCTGCTGCCTCCTGCTGCCGGATCCCGTCGTGCCGACGCTGAATTCGCTGAAGGGCGCCGAACGCGCCGCATTTCTGGCCGACATGGCGGCGCTTGGCGACGCGGTGCTCTCCGTGACCCACGCCGTTCGCATCAACTACGCGATTTTCGGCAACCAGGATCCTGCGCTGCATGCGCACGTGATCCCGCGTTACCACGACGAGCCCGCGGAGCTGGCGACTGCGCAACCCTGGGCGTACGACTGGCATGCTGCGCCCGCGTTCGACGTCGAACGTCATCGCGAGTTGCGCGACCGGATTCACACCCAACTGGGCAGGAACACCTAGGCAGCCACCGGCCATGCGCGTCATTTATTCTCCGCTGCAAGCCCGCCACGACGGCGGAGTCGAATTGCATCGCAGTGCGTTGGTGCCAAGCTTCGAATCGCCGATGCGCGCGCACTACATCCTGGATGCGCTGCAGCACGGCGGCTTCGAAGTCGTGCCGCCGCGCGACATGCCGGAGTCCTGTCTCCTCCACGTGCATGACGCCGATTTCGTGGAATTCCTGCGAGGTGCGTATGCGCGCTGGACCTCCGGCGGCCGGGATGGGTCAATGTTGCCGAGCGGCTTTCCCGCGCGTGGGCTTCGGCGCGATCGCCGGCCGTCCGGCATCCACGGTGAACTCGGCTACTACACCTTCGATGCCAGCACACCGATCGTCGCCGGCACCTGGGAGGCCGCACTCGCCGCCGCTCGATGCGCGATGACCGCCGCTGCCCTGGTCGCCGAGGGCGATTCCGCCGCCTACGCGTTGTGTCGCCCGCCAGGCCACCATGCGGGACGCAGCTTCTTCGGCGGCTACTGTTACCTGAACAATGCGGCGCTCGCTGCACAGTACTTGCGGGACCACGGTCGCGCGCGAGTTGCCGTCCTTGATGTCGACTACCACCACGGCAATGGCACGCAGGAAATATTCTGGGAACGCGATGACGTGCTCTTCGTGTCCCTGCATGCCACGCCCGAGACGGAATACCCGTATTTCCTGGGATATGCGGACGAACGCGGCGCAGGCGTCGGCGAGGGATATACGCTGAATCTTCCGCTGCCGCTCGGCACTCGCTGGCGCGAGTATCGGGCCGCGCTTGATGTGGCGCTGGATGCGGTCGGTCGCTACAGGCCGAACGCGCTGGTCGTATCGCTCGGCGTCGACACGTTTGAAGCGGATCCGATCAGCGGATTCAAGCTGACCGGACCGGACTACACGCAACTGGGCGCCTGCCTTGCGTCAGCCGGACTGCCGACCGTACTGGTGCAGGAAGGCGGCTATGCGATCGCAGAGATTGGCGCGAATGTGGCGCGGGTGCTCGGCGCATTCGCCGCCAGTCCGCAGACAGCGGCGCAAACTACCTGAGGCGGGGTGCATTACACTCCGACGATGGCCGTCAGCGACGATTTCAGGGTGTTCGTCCTCGAGCAGTTGCAGCCGTCGGGCCGGGTCGCGTCCCGGCCGATGTTCGGAGGTGTCGGTCTGTACCTCGACGGGCTGTTCTTCGCGCTGATCGACGACGACACGCTCTACTTCAAGACCGACGATTCGAACCGCGCGCGCTATGAGAATGCGGGCTCGCGGCCTTTCTGTCCATTTCCAGACCGGCCGGACAAGCCGATGGCGTATTGGCAGGTTCCTGCGGAGGTCCTGGAGGATGCCGAGGTGCTTGCGGTCTGGGCACGAGAGGCGATGAATGTCGCGCTCGCCGCGCGCACCAGACGGCCGGCCCGCCGCCGCGCGCCGGCCCGCGGGCGGCGGGAAACGCGGCGTTGAGCGCGAACTCGTTCGATGCAACGGATGGCCTGCGCCGCGTCTGGGAGCCGCGGTTCCGGCATTTCGCCGCGAGCCAGCCGGGCTCCGATCCTGGTCACGGCCTGATCCACCTCGAGCGCGTGGTGGCGACGGCACTTCGCCTCGCGACTGAGGAGGGTGCCCGCATGGAAGTGGTGCTTCCGGCCGCCTGGCTGCACGACTGCGTTCATGTCGCCAAGGATTCGCCGGACCGTGCCCGCGCATCCGGCCTGGCGGCGGAACATGCGGCCGGATTTCTGGAGGGCGCCGGCTATCCCGGGCGATGGCTGCCCGACATCCGGCACGCGATCGAGGCGCACAGCTATTCGGCGGGGATTCCGCCGCGGACGATCGAAGCGAAGGTCGTGCAGGATGCGGACCGCCTCGATGCGCTCGGCGCCATCGGCATCGCGCGTTGCATCGCCGTAGGCAGCTCGCTCGGCCGGCCGCTCTATGCATCGGAAGATCCGTTCTGTTCCGCGCGCACGCCCGATGACGGCGGTGCGTCGGTCGATCATTTCTATTCGAAGCTCCTGAAGCTCGGCGGGACGATGCAGACCGCGGCCGGCCGGCGGGAGGCGGAGCGACGCACAGACTTCATCCGCGCATTCATCGCCGAGCTCAAGTCGGAGATCGGGCCATGAGCCGGGGCGTCAGCGCGGCGGCCGCCCTGCAGAAGCTGCGAGACGGCAACGCGCGCTTCGCCGCGCATGCGCGCGGAACCGGAACGCTCCTGACCGCGGCGCGGCGGGCGAAGCTCACCGCGGCGCAGGAACCTTTCGCGATCGTGCTCGGCTGCTCGGACTCGCGCGTGCCGGTCGAAATCGTTTTCAACCAGGGTCCAGGCGACCTGTTCGTGATACGCGTCGCCGGAAACATCGTCGCGCCGTCCCTGGTCGGCAGCGTCGAGTTCGCAGCGGATCGTTTCGGAACGCGGCTCGTCGTCGTGATGGGCCACTCGTCCTGCGGAGCGATCGCCGCGACCATCGAGGAACTCCATCGGCCCACGACGAATCAATCGCCCAATCAGCGCGCGATCGTGGACCGGATCCGGCCGGGCGTCGAAGCGCTGGTGAAGGCCAAGGAAGCGGAGGGGGCGCTTGCGGTGGAACATGCGGCGATGACCGCCAACGTACTCTCCTCGGTCGATCAGTTGCGGCACGGTTCCGCGATCATCGAGGGCCTCATCCGGTCGGACGGCCTGCTGGTCGTCGGCGCCTGGTACTCGCTCGAGACCGGGAAGGTCGAATTCCTGGACGCGACGCTACCGCGTTAGGGCCGACGCGAATCGTTCGAAATCAACGTTCCCGCCGCTGACGACGATCGCGGTCGTGCGGTCGCGGAGCGGCAGCTTGCCGGCGAGCAAAGCCGCGAGCGCGACGGCTCCTCCCGGTTCGATCACGAGCCGCAGATGCCGGAACGCATACGCCATTGCGGCCTCGACTTCGGCATCGCTGACGGTAAGGATCCCGGCGAGCAGTTCGCGATTGAGCGCGAAAGTCAGCTTTCCGGGCGGCGACGACTGCAGTGCATCGCAGATCGAGCGGGCTTCAGGAGGATTCGCCAGCAGCCGGCCCGCGGCGAGCGAGCGCCTCGTGTCGTCGAATGCTTCAGGCTCCACACCGTACACGGCAGCCGGAGGCGAGAGCGCGCGAATCGCCAATGCCGATCCGCTGACGAGCCCGCCGCCACTGCAGGGGATCAGCACCTGGTCTGGTTTGAGCCCGAGTTCGCCGGCTTGCTGCATCAACTCGAGTCCCGTCGTTCCCTGGCCCGCGATGACGTGCGGGTCGTCGAACGCCGGCACGAGCGTCGCGCCCTGGTCCGCCGCGAGCTTTGCGGCGATCTGTTCCCGGCTTTCCCGCACGCGGTCGTAAAGGACGACTTCCGCACCGAGCGCGCGCGTGTTCTCGAGCTTCGCGCGCGGGGCGTCGGAGGGCATGACAATCGTCGCCCGGATGCCGAGCAGCTTCGCCGCGGCGGCAACCCCCTGGGCATGATTGCCCGAAGAAAATGCGACCACACCTTTCCGGCGTTCAGCGTCGTCGAGCTGCACGAGGCGGTTGTACGCCCCGCGAATCTTGAAAGAGCCGGTGCGCTGCAACGATTCCAGTTTCAGCAGCACGCGGCCGCCCGTCAGCTCGTCGAGCGGCGTTTCGGCAAGCAGCGGCGTGCGCCGTGCAATGCCCGCGAGCCTCTTTGCGGCCGCCTGCACGTCGTCGAAGGTCGGCAGAGGCGCGGATTCGTATTCGGCATTCATCGAATGCTATGTTACGCCGCATGCAGGGGACATTGCGCATGGCGCATCTCGTCGTCGCCGCGATGGAGTCCTCATGACGGATCCGATCTGGCTGCCTTGCACGGCATTGGTTGCCCTGACGGCGCTCGTCTGGATCAAGCTCTATGCGGATCGGCTGGGCGAAATGCGCGCGAAGCGAATCGATCCCCAGGAGCTTTCGAACGTGCGCGCCGCCGCGGGCAAGCTCGAGCGGACGCACGCGGCCGACAATTTCCGCAATCTTTTCGAAGTGCCGGTGCTCTTCTACGTGCTGTGCGTGGCGATCTCGCTGAATGGCGGCTCGACGCCTGGCCTCGTCGCAGCCGCCTGGACTTACGTCGGACTTCGCACCATCCACAGCGCGATCCATGTGACCTACAACCGCGTGATTCATCGATTTCTCGTTTACGCCGCCAGCACGCTTCTGCTGTTCGGGATGTGGGTCGCGTTTTTCATGAGGATTGCCGGATGAGCGATTTCGAAGGACGTTGTCTCTGCGGCGCGGTGCGCTTCGCGATCACGCCGCCCACGCTGTTCTTCGCGCATTGCCATTGCCACTTTTGCCGCGATGCGCACGGGGCGGCGTTTGTGAGCTGGGTCGGCGCCGCCGAATCGCGATTCCGCTTTCTTCCGGGTTCGGCCGAGCCGAAGTGGTATCAGTCCTCGCAACAGAGCCGGCGCGGATTCTGCACGAGCTGCGGTTCGACGATCTTCTTCGCATCGACGCTCTGTCCCGGCGAGATCCACGTCGTGCGGCCGGCGATCCCGGGTCCCATCGATCGCGATGCGCAATGCCACGTATTCTTCGATCAGCGCGCCGGCTGGATCGAGGTCGGCGACACGCTTCCGCGATATACGAGTGAAGAGCCGGGGCTCGCCAAGTACAGGGCGGTACGCCGCTAAGGCAGCAGGGCCTCGAGGTCCGTGATCGGCTCGGAACACTGCGGCCCGCGGCAGACGTAGGCGACGGTTCGATCCCGTGCCCGCTTATTCGCGAGCGCCTCCGGCAGGTCAAGCGCGTCGGAAGGTATCGCGAGCGCCATTCGCCGCGGCGCGTAGCTCCGCGCGAGCCGGCCCGACCAGGACGCCACTTCCGCGGCCGGACCGCGGATCACGAGGATTTCAACCGGATCCAGGTGCTCCTCGAGCGCCGTCAGCATCGCGGCATGTGCCTGCGGAGAACGCGTGAGTGACGGAAAACCGCCGCGCACCGTCGATTCGGCCGCATCGAGATAGCGCGTATCTCCGGTCAACCAGCCGAGGCGCGCGAGCGCCTGGGCCGCGATGCCGTTGCCCGCGGGCATGGCGTCGTCAGCGAAATTCTTCGGTCGATGCAAGGGTGGATCCTGTCCCTCCGCCGTGAACCAGAAGCCGCCATTCGCCGGATCCGGGAATTTCGCGAGCAGGGCATCCGCGAGTTCGCAGGCGAAACGGAGATCCGCGACGCGGAATCGCGACTGCATCAATTCGAGCAAGGCATCGAGCAGGAAGGAATGGTCGTCGAGATAGGCCGGGAAGCGAGCGGCGCCCGCCTTCCAGCTGGCGAACAGGACGCCGTCCCGCCAGCATTTCTGGCGGAGAAAATCGACAGCCCGGCAGGCGGCGTCGATGTGCGCGGGTTCGCCGAGCAGTCGTCCGCTGACCGCGAGCCCCCGGATCATCAGGCCGTTCCAGGCGGTCAGGATCTTGTCGTCGAGTCCCGGTCGTATCCGCCGCTCGCGCGCGGCAAGGAGTTTCGCGCGGCCGGAATCGAGCAGGGCCTTGTCCGTGGGCGCGATCTCCGCAAAACAGTGCAGGTGCCAGATCCCCTCGAAGTTCGGTTCGAGATCGAGTCCGTAACGGTGCGCGAGCACGCGAAATTCGTCGGCTGAAAGGAGCGCCTCGACCTCATCACGGCGCCAGACATAGAAGCGGCCCTCGTGTCCCTCGGAATCCGCGTCGAGTGCCGAGTAGAACCCGCCCTCCGGCGAGCGCATCTCGCGCAAGGCCCAGGTCGCGGTTGCAAGCGCGGCATCGCGCAGGCGCGAGTCGCCGGTTGCGATGGCCGCCTGCGCGCAGAGCGCGAGCAGGGGGCCGTTGTCGTACAGCATCTTCTCGAAATGCGGGATCATCCAGAAGCGATCGACCGAGTACCGGCAGAAGCCGCCGCCCAGCTGATCGAAGATTCCGCCTTCCGCCATGCGTAGGAGCGTCCAGCTCGCCATCTGGATCGCCTTGGGGTCTCCGAGACGAAGCAACAGCTCGATGCTCGCGGCGTGCGGGAATTTCGGCGCGGGACCGAATCCGCCGTAGCGCTCGTCGAACGCAGCCTCGAGATCGCGGCGGGCGCGGTCGATCGGCTCGCGCGTGATCGCAAGACCGGCATCGGCCTGCGGAGGATCAAGATCCTCGAAAACACCGCGCAGCGCCGCATTCTGCGCGCGTACGTTCGCCCGCTCGTCGCGATAGAAGCCGGCGACGCGTTCAAGGAGATCCGCAAATGCCGGCATGCCGTAGCGCGCCTGTTTCGGGAAATACGTGCCGCCGAAGAAAGGCGTCAGATCGTCGGGCGCCAGGAACATCGTGAGCGGCCAGCCGCCGCCGCGCTGGGTCAGGAGCTGGTGCGCGAACTGGTACACCTTGTCGAGATCCGGCCGTTCCTCGCGGTCTACCTTCACATTGACGAAGAGCCGGTTCATGACCGCGGCCGTCGCCTCGTCTTCGAAGGATTCGTGCGCCATCACGTGACACCAGTGGCAGGCGGAATAGCCGATGGAGAGGAGGATCGGCCGGTCCGCTTCCCTAGCCCTTGCAATCGCCGCCGCGCCCCACGGATACCAGTCAACAGGATTCGCCGCGTGCTGCAGGAGATACGGGCTCGTTTCTTGCGCGAGCCGATTGCGCGGCCCGGCGGATGGCTCGGCATGCATGGGTGGCGCCGCGGTCGGGTAGAATTACGATCACTATAGCCACCGCGCTACGTTCCCGCGAATGCCGAGTCTCTCCGAATCCGCTGAAGTTGCCGGGGGCGCACTACCGCCGCTGGTGCTGAAACCCCAGGAAGAGCGCCGGCTCCAGGCCGGGCACCTGTGGATCTTCTCGAACGAGGTCAATGTCGGCGCGACGCCGCTCACGGCCTTTGAGCCGGGCGCGCACGTTCAGGTGTTGTCGAGCAGCAATCGCTTTCTGGGCTACGCCTACGTGAATCCGCGCACGCTGATCAGCGCGCGCCTCCTGGGGCGCGATCCGGACTACCCGCCGGGAAAGTCACTGATGGTGCATCGGCTCAAAGTCGCGCTCGCGCTCAGGAAGCGGCTGTATCACGTTCCTTACTACCGCCTCGTCTTCGGCGAAGCCGACCTGCTGCCGGGGCTCGTCGTCGATCGCTACGGTGACGTGCTCGTCGCCCAGATCGGGACCGCGGGCATGGAAGCCATGAAGGCGGATATCCAGGACGCACTCATCAAGGTGATTGCGCCGAAGTCGCTTCTCTGGAAGAACGATTCTCCGATCCGTGAGCTCGAGGGGCTCGAGCGCCGCGTCGAGACCGCCTTCGGTAACGTCCCGGATTTCGTCGAGGTGCCGGAAGGCGGCGTCACGTATTGCGTGCCGCTCGCGGCGGGACAGAAGACCGGCTGGTATTTCGACCAGGCAGCCAATCGCGCGATGCTCGTGCGCCATGTGCGGAACGCGCGTGTGCTCGATGTATTCAGTTATGCCGGCAGTTTCGGCCTGCAGGCGCGGCGCGCGGGTGCATCGGCCGTCACTTGCGTCGATTCGTCGGCCGCCGCGCTCGAGGCCGCGTCGACGACGGCTGACGCGAACGGACTAGAGGTCGAGCTCCTCCAGGGTGACGCCTTCGAGACGCTCGAGGCCCTCGCCGCGGATCGCCGGCGCTACGATGTCGTCATCGTCGATCCGCCGGCCTTCATCAAGCGAAAGAAAGATCACCCCAAGGGACTTGCGGCCTATCGCCGGCTCAACCAGCTCGCGATGCAGGTTCTCGACCGCGACGGCCTCCTGTTGTCCTGCTCCTGTTCCTATCACCTCGGGCCGGGCGAGCTCTCGGATTCCGTTCAGCGCGCCGCGCGGCACCTGGGACGATTCGCGCAGCTCATCGTCGTAGGCAGCCAGGCGCCGGATCATCCCGTCCATCCGGCGATCGATGAAACGCGTTATCTCCGCGCCTTTCTGTTCCGCGTGACCGACTCGTGCTGACTTATCCCGAGATCGATCCTGTCGCGGTCGCGATCGGCCCGGTCAGAGTGCACTGGTACGGCCTCATGTACGTGGTCGGCTTCATCGCGGGCTGGTGGCTCGCCCGCCGCCGCGCCGCGGATCCGCGTTCGACCTGGAAACCGATCGACGTCGACGACGTGATTTTCTTCGCCGCGGTCGGCGTCATCGCAGGCGGTCGGCTGGGCTGGATCCTCTTGTACGGATTCGATGCCCTGCGCGAGGATCCGCTCGCGATCATCCGTGTCTGGGAAGGCGGCATGTCGTTCCACGGAGGCCTGATCGGCGTCATGCTCGCGGTCGCGCTCTTCGCGCGACGCCGCGGCCGCCGCATCGCCGATGTGTTCGACTTCATGGCTCCGTTGCCGGCGATCGGACTTTTCGCGGGCCGTATCGGCAACTTCATCAACGGCGAACTCTGGGGCAAGCCGACCGACCTGCCCTGGGGTATTCTGGTGAATGGCAAGGTGCTGCATCCTTCGCAGCTGTACGAGGCCGCGCTCGAGGGAATCCTGCTCTTCATCATCGTCTGGTGGTTCACATCGAGGCCGCGCCCGCGCCTGGCGCCGGCGGGCCTGTTCCTGACCCTCTATGCGCTGTTCAGAATGACCGTGGAATTCGTCCGGGTGCCGGACGAACACATCGGCTATCTCGCCTTCGACTGGCTGACCATGGGGCAGCTGCTGTCGCTGCCGGTGCTCGCGGCCGGCGTTGCCATGCTCGCATTCGCGTATACGCGTCGCGAACCCTCGGGAAATTACGTCTGACATGCGCGCCTACCTCGATCTGATGCGTCATGTACGTGAGCGCGGGCTTCGCAAGACAGATCGCACGGGCACGGGGACGCTCTCCGTCTTCGGGCATCAGCTTCGTTTCGATCTTGCCGCGGGATTTCCGCTGGTCACGACGAAGCGCGTGCACGTCAAGTCCGTGATCGAAGAGCTCCTGTGGTTCCTGCGGGGCGAAACGAACGTCCGCTCGCTCCAGGAAAAGGGCGTTTCGATCTGGAACGAATGGGCGGACGAGCTGGGCGAGCTCGGTCCCGTCTATGGCCGGCAATGGCGCGCCTGGAAAACCGCGGACGGCGGGCAAATCGACCAGATCGCGCGCGTCATCCACCAGCTGCGGCACGAGCCGAATTCGCGGCGCATCATCGTCAGCGCATGGAATGTCGGGGAGCTCGACAAGATGGCCCTCGCGCCCTGCCACTGCATTTTTCAGTTTCATGTCGCGGATGGCCGGCTGTCCTGCCAGGTCTACCAGCGCAGTGCCGACATCTTTCTCGGCGTGCCGTTCAACATCGCCTCCTATGCGCTCCTTACGCACATCCTCGCGCAGCAGACCGATCTCTCGGTCGGCGATCTCGTCTGGACCGGTGGCGACTGCCATCTTTACGTCAATCACCTGGAGCAGGCCGACACCCAGCTCGCCCGCACGCCGCAGCCCCTGCCGACGCTCGCGATGCTGCGCTGCCCCGCGGACATTGCCGACTACCGGTACGAGGATTTCCAGGTCCTAGGCTACGAGCCGCATGCGGCGATCCGCGCGCCCGTCGCGGTCTGAGCGGCGCGAGTGAGGATTCCGCCAGTCGCGATCGTCGCGATGGCCGACAACGGCGTGATCGGGCGCGACAACGGCCTGCCCTGGCGCCTGCCCGACGATTTGCGGCGCTTCAAGTCGCTGACGATGGGTCACGCAATCCTGATGGGCCGGCGCACGTTCGAGTCGATCGGCCGTCCGCTTCCCGGCAGGCGCAATCTCGTGCTCACGCGGAATCCCGTGTGGCGCGCGGCGGGCTGCGAGCTTGTGGCCACCCCCGGGGCGGCGCTCGAAGCCGCCGGTGACTCGACGCTCTTCGTGATCGGCGGCGCGGAAGTCTTCGCGGTTTTCTGGCCGCGGGTGGGGCGGCTCGAACTGACCGAAGTTCACGCCGAGGTCGAGGGCGACACGCGTCTCACGGCATTCGATCGCCGTCAGTGGCGCGAGATCTTCCGTGAGGACCATGCCGCAGACGAACGGCATGCCTGGCCATTCAGCTTCGTCACGCTCGAGCGGCGTTGAGCTCGCTCTCGATCAGTTCCACGGCGCGCCAGCAGTCTTCGTAATTGTTGTAGAGCGGGGCGGGCGCAAGTCGGATGACGTCGGGTTCGCGCCAGTCGCAGGTCAGGCCGCGGGCGAGCAGGCGGTCGAACAGGGCGCGCCCGTTGCCGCGGGATCCGCAGAGGCGCACCGAGAGCTGCGCGCCGCGCTCGGCGGGTTTTCGCGGCGTCAGGATTTCGATGCGTTCGCCCAGCCGTTCTTCGAGCAGGCGCTCGAGCCATCCGGTCAGCGCGATCGAACGCCCACGAAGCTTCGGCAATCCCGCGGCGGCGTATAGCGCGAAAGCCGCCTGGAGCGGAACCATGCCGAGCAGCGGGTGGTTGCTGACCTGCCAACCAGCCGCTCCGGCGTACGGCCGGAATTCCGCCGACATGTCGAACCGCGTTTCCAGGTCGTTGCCCCACCAGCCGGAGAGCCGCGGCGCCCTGAGGCCGAAGTGCCTTTCATGCACGAAGGCGCCGGCCGTTGCACCCGGGCCTCCGTTCAGATACTTGTACGAGCACCAGACTGCGAAATCGGCGTTCCAGTCGTGCAACGAGAGCGGCACGTTTCCGACGGCATGAGCCAGGTCGAAACCGATGACGGCGCCGACGCGGTGGGCGGCTTCCACGAGCGCCTTCAGGTCGAGCCGCTGCCCGGTCAAATACTGGATCCCCGGCAGCAGCACGAGCGCGAGCCGCGGACCCAGGCGCTCGATTTCGCCGACCAGGTCCTCGTGCCGCAGCAGCTGCTCGCCGGCCCGCGCGCCGACCTGCACGAATGACGAGACGGGATCGAGACCATGCCAGCCGAGTTGCGAGACCACGGCATAGCGGTCCGAGGGAAAGGCGCCTTGCTCGATCAGGACCACGTGCCGCTCGGGCGTCGGCCGGTAGAAACTTGCCATCAAGAGATGCAGATTGATCGTCAGCGAATTCATGACGACCACCTCGGGAACCCTCGCGCCAACGAGCAGGGCGACCGTCGGAGCAAGCCGCTCGTGCAGGTTCAGCCAATCGGCACCCGGATCGTGATAGCCGAGAACGCCGAGCCGCTGCCACTCGGCCAAGAATCGCATCACGTCGTCGGCGGCGCGCCGCGGCTGAAGACCGAGCGAATTGCCGCAGAGATAGATGACCGGTCCTCCGCCCGCGGTGCGCGGGAAATGGAATTCACCGCGGCACGGCGCGTCCGGATCGGCGGCATCGAGCGCGAGCGCCGCATCCAGCGCGGTGCCGGCCGTCATTCGGACTGCACCGCGTACAGGAGGGGGCGGCTCGGCGCCGCGTCGGTGAGAAACGGCGGAATCTGCAAATCGAGCAGGTAGAAACCGTCCGCGATGCCGGGGTCGATGAAAGCAAGTTCCGTGATGGTGGCATCCGGCCGTTTCGCTTCGCCGGCTTGCATCGAGCCGGGCGGCAACCCGAAAAACGTGCGATGCGCGTTGAGGTGCCCGCCATCCGCGGCGCGATCCGCCGAAGGGAGATCGAGGACCAGGTGCTCGATGCCGCGTTCGACGAGCCAGGCGGCGGCCAGCCGGGTCAAGTAGGGCGCGGGCGAGGGTCCTCGATATGCGCGCAGTGGTCCCTCGCCGTTTCGAAGCGTCCGCACGACCAGGGCCGTCGGCGCCGGACCCGCATGAAGTGCAAACTCCTTGGCGATGGCCGCGGCCGTGACCAGCCGGTCACCCGCCACCGGCGCCGGATCGCTGTCTTCCGCGAGATCGGCTGCAAGCGACGGTTCGATCGTGATCACGAGCGCCAGCGACAAGCCGCCCTTCAGCCGCTCGGCGATGGCGATGCGCTCGTCCGTGACGTGACCGACGCATTCCGTGTGCGTGCCGTTGCAATGCGGCGCAAGCGTCAGGACTTCGCAATTGCAGCTGCCGCCCTCGCGCATGTCGCCGACAAAGTCGCCTGCGACGAGCGGCCGGACGGTCGCCGGCGGCGCATCGAAGCAGGAGGGCTGGGGACCGCTGAAATCGAGGGGAATAGCGATCGAGAGTGGCCTCGAAAAGTCTGTCCGAAACCGCCGGTTCCCGGCCACAAATCGCATGACGGTCATCGTGTCATTATAGTCACCCGATGGAACCCGACAGACTGCCTCTGGTCTGAGGTAGGGAACCGTTGACAGGGGCCTTTGACATGGCTTTGCGTGCCGGACTCGTGATGTGCGCCTTGCTGGCAACCATGCCGGTCATCGCAATCGCGGACGATGACGCGCCGACCGAAGAAGCCGCGGCCTGGACGAAGCACGAGGTGGACTTCCAGTACATGGGTTTCACGACGCGTTACACCTGCGGCGGGTTGAAGAGCAAGGTCAAGCTCCTGCTGAAACACATGGGAGTCCGCGACGACGTCAAGATCCTCGAGCGCGGATGTGAATTCGGCTACCAGAGAGTCGCCGATTTTCCGCGCCTGAAGATCACCTTCTGGGCGCCCGCGATTCCGAAGCAGGGCGATCGCGACGTCGGCGACCCCGTGCTCGGCGTCTGGAAACCGGTCGTCATCAAGCGCAATTCCCCGAAGGGCCTGGACATGGGCGACTGCGAGCTCGTCGAGATTTTCCGCGATCGAGTGATGCCGAAGTTCCTGACGCGTTCCGTCGAGGGCGACATCAACTGCATTCCGCATCAGCTCGTCGGCAACCAGATCGATCTGCGCTTCGAAGTCCTGACGGGCATCCAGTCGGTCGATACGGCGCAGGCTCAGAACCGCTGACACGGCAGCAACACCGGTTCTTCGTCCCGATCCAGCCTGAGCGCGCAGAGCGCGCCGCCCCAGACACATCCCGTGTCGAGGCAGCGCAGACCGGGCTCCGCGAGGTAGCCGAGCGCCGACCAGTGCCCGAAAATGAGGGCGTCGTCCTTCGTGGCGCGCGCGGGATGCCGGAACCAGGGCATCGCACCCTTGGGCGCGTTCGCTACCGTCCCCTTGTAGGCGAGCAGCAATCGCCCCTCGCCGTCGACGAATCGGAGCCTTGTCAGGCAATTGACCGAAAAGCGAAGTCGCTCGGCACCCTTGAGCCCCGGCGACCAGCGATCCGGCCGGTCGCCATACATGTCGGTCAGCAACTCGGCCGGATCCCGGCGAAGCGCCTGCTCGACCTCTTTCGCGCATTTCTCCGCCTGTGCGAGGGACCATTGCGGCGGCAGCCCGGCGTGGATCAGGGTCCAGCCGAGCGCCCGGTCGCGATTCAGCAGCGGGCGCGATGCAAGCCATTCTAGGAGTTCGGCGGCATCCGGCGCGTCCAGCACGGCCTCGAGATCCTGTTCGCGCTTGCGCACGGTTTTCGGTGCCCAGGCCATCGCGAGCAGGTGAAGGTCGTGATTGCCGAGCACTGCCGTCACGCAGGCCCCGAGCGCGCGCACTTCGCGGAGCACGGCGAGCGAGTCGGGCCCGCGATTCACGAGATCGCCGGTGAGCCAGAGCCGGTCGCGCGCCGGATCGAAGCGAATCCGCGCGAGCAGGCCCATGAACTCCGAATGGCAGCCCTGCAGGTCGCCGACGGCGTAGTGGGCCAAGCGATCGTCCTAGTGGATCGTTCCGGGGATCGCGAGCGTGAAAGCCGGAATCGGCGCGTCAAACTTCACGCCATTGTCGGCGAGCATCTGGTAGGAGCCGTGCATCGAGCCGACCGGAGTTTCGAGCACCGCGCCGCTCGTATAGCGGAAACCCTGGCCCGGCATCAGGTGCGGTTGCTCGCCGACGACGCCTTCGCCGCGCACTTCCTGCACCTTGCCGTTGGCGTCGGTAATGACCCAGTGCCGCGCGAGCAGTTTTGCGGGCACCGTGCCGCGATTGCGGATCGTGATCGTGTAGGCGAATACGAAGCGGTGCTCGTCGGGATCCGACTGATCCTCGAGATAGCGCGTGTCCACGTTGACCGTGATCATGTTTTCGTTCGATTCGTCCATGCCGGGCACCTAGCGCAGCCGGACGGCCAGCACGTCGCAGGGCGCGGCATGCAGCACCGTGTCTTCGGTGAAATTGACGAGGATCGAGGGTCCGCGCCTCTCGCGGCTTCCGAGCACGATGAGGTCCGCCTGCTGCTCCTGCGCCGCGCGCACGATCTCCGCCTTGATGTTGCCGGCAGCCACCTGCCGCTTCGCCGAGTCGATGCCGAGTTTCACGGTGAGTTCCAGAAGCCGCTGATTGGCCCGCTGGACCAGCTCCTCCTCGATCTGCACGGCCGGCAGCAGGGTTTCGCCCATGGGCTCGACGGGGACGTACTCGACGACGTGCAGGATCGACAGTGCGGCGCCGTGCAAGGCGGCCAGGTCGCGCGCTCGGGTCGCAATCTGCTCGGACTTCTCGCCGAGGTCGACGACCAGGAGGATCCTGCGGTAATTGCTCATCGTGCGGCCATTATAGCGGCCAGTTTCGCGAACTCGGCCGCGGAAAGCGTTTCCGGGCGACGGTCGGCGTCGATTCCGGCTTCGTCGAACTGCGCGGCCACCGCGAGGCCGCGGAGCGAATTCCTGAGCGTCTTGCGCCGCATCGAAAAGGCGGAAGCGACGATGCGTGCGAAGAGCGCGCGATCCGGCAAGGGAAACGGATCAGCGGCGTGCGGCAGGAGCCGCACGACCGTGGAGTCGACCGCGGGCGGCGGCTGGAATGCGCCGCGTCCGACGCGGAACAGGGCCTCCGCCCGGCACGCCACCGCGAGCATCACGGTGAGCCTTCCGTAGGTCTTGCCGCCGGGCGGCGCGACGATGCGGTCGACGACTTCCTTCTGCAGCATGAAGTGCATGTCGGCGATGACCGCGCTCGACTCGAGCAGGTGAAAAATGAGCGGCGTCGAGATGTTGTAGGGCAGGTTGCCGCAGACGCGCAGTGGCGGGCCGCCGCCGTGGAGCTTGACGAGATCCATCTCGAGCACGTCGCCCTCGTGCACGATGAGCTCCCCGGCACCTGCGCAATGTTCGTGCAGCGCAGGAATGAGGTCGCGGTCGATCTCGATCGCCTCGAGGCGCCGGCAGCGCTCGAGCAGCGGCCGCGACAGCGCGCCGCGGCCGGGACCGATCTCCACAATGCGCTCGCCGGGTCGCGGATCGATGGCCGCGACGATGCGAGCGAGGACGCCGGGGTCATGCAGGAAATGCTGACCGAAACGCTTGCGCGCGCGGATCATCCGAGCTTTTGGGCGAGACGGATCGCCTCGAACAGGCTCCCGGGATCCGCGCGGCCGGTGCCGGCGAGATCGAGCGCCGTGCCGTGATCGACCGAGGTCCGAAGAAAGGGCAGGCCGAGCGTGACGTTGACCGTGCGCCCGAAACCGGCGTGCTTGATCACCGGCAATCCCTGGTCGTGGTACATCGCGAGCACGGCATCCGCTGCCTCGAGCGACGCCGGCGTGAAGGCCGTGTCGGCGGGCACCGGTCCGCTGACGGCGAGACCGCGCGCCTGGAGCGACGCAATCAGCGGACGGATGACTTCGATTTCCTCGCGCCCGAGGTGACCGCCCTCGCCGGCATGGGGGTTGAGGCCGCAGACGACGATTCGGGGTGTCGTCAGGCGAAACGCATCGCGGAGCCCTTGGTCGAGCACGGTCAGAGTGTCCTCGAGCGATGCGTGCGTGATATGCCGCGACACGTCGGCCAGCGGCAGGTGCGTCGTCGCAAGAGCAACCCGCAGCGGGCCTGCCACCAGGAGCATCACGGGATGGACGCCGCCGCCCATCGCCGCGAGGTATTCCGTGTGCCCCTTGAACGCGATGCCGGCCTCGTTGATCGAGGACTTCTGCACCGGCGCCGTCACCATTGCCGCGAATCGGCCTTCGAGGCAGCCGCGGGCGGCGGCCTCGATCGTATCCAACACGTAATGCGCGTTCGCCGGGTCAGGCCGGCCGGGCGTCGCGTCCCGCGCGAGTCTTGCCGGCAACACGGGCAAGGTGCCGGCGCGATGCGGCGCGGGAGTGGCGGTTTCCCGCCATTCGACGGGCTTGAGTGCGAGACCGAGAAGCGCCGCGCGCGCGGCGAGCAGATCCGGATCGCCGGCAAAGACGAGTTCGCAGGACCAGTCTGAAAGTGCCGCCGCGAGCGCGATGTCGGGCCCGACACCGGCAGGTTCGCCGGTCGTGACGACAAGTCGCCGGGCGCTCAGGGATTCCGGATCTCGACGTAGGCCTCGTCGCGGAGTCGTCGCAGCCACAGCTCGGTCTCCTCATCGACCTTGCTTTCGCGCAATGCGGAGAGCACACGCTGCCGGCGCAATTCGTCGCTCTGGTCGTACGTGCGCCGGCCCAGGAGCTGGACGATATGCCAGCCGAACTGGCTGCGGAAGGGCTCGCTGATTTCGTCCTGCTGGAGCGAGGAGAGGGCGCTCTCGAATTCGGCAGCGAAGACGCCCGGCGCATTCCATCCGAGATCGCCGCCGCGGCTTGCCGAACCCGGATCCTCCGAGGTGACGCTTGCAAGCGCGCCGAAATCCTCGCCCGCCAGGATGCGGTCGCGGATCGCCGTGAGACGCTGGCGGGTAGTCGCGTCGTCCTGCACCTCGTTCGGCCGCATCAGGATGTGCCGGGAATGAAACTGTTCGACCATCACCGGCCCGCTTTCGCTGCCGCGCGAGTCGTCGAGCTTCACGAGATGGAATCCCGTCGGCGTGCGCACGGGCTCGCTGACGTCGCCGGGCTTCATGCCGGCGACGAGTTCCGCGATGAACTGCGGCAACTGGTTCAGTCGGCGCCACCCGAGCTTGCCGCGCTCCAGCGCGGACTGCGCCTGCGAATACGCAAGCGCGAGCTGACCGAAATCCTCGCCGCCCCGGGCGCGCTGCTGCACGTCCTGCGCGAGTTGCTCGACTTTCGTCATCTGATCCGACGTGGCGGACTCCGGCAGCGAGAGCAGTATGTGGGACACGTCGTACTCGGAATTCTCGCCGGCCTGGCTCGATTCACGTTCCAGCGCCTGGTCGAGCTCGCGCGGTGATACGTAGATGCGCGGGAAGACGTCGCGCTGGCGCAGCAGCGAAAGCAGGATCTCGCGCCGCATCTCGTCCCGATACGTGGCGTAATCGATCCCCTGCTGCTCGAGCGCGATTGGCATCTGCTCGAAGTCGATATTGTTGCGCTTGGCCACGTCGCGGAGCGACTGGTTCAGCATTTCGTCCGGAACCTGGACGCCGAGCCGCGTCGCGCGCTGCACCTGAATTTCCTGCAGCACCAGCCGTTCGAGCACCTGCTGCCGGATCACGTCGGGCGGCGGCAACTGCGTGTCCTGGCCGCGAAGCCGGTCGGTGATGAGCGCGATCTGGGTGTCGAGCTGGCTTTGCAGGATGATGCCTTCGTTTACGACCGCAACCACGCGGTCGAGCGCGACTCCGCTCGATGACAGCTCGCGCGTCTGCGCGAGGGCGGCTGACGCCAGCGCCACGCAGAGTAAACCGGTCATGAATCGGGTCATTGATCGCCTGTGTCAGGGCAGGGTGGTTGCGGTGGCGGGGGAGTATCCCCGAATGCCGCGTTCCAGGAAAGTATCGTTGCGGGTTCCGACCGATGAGAGGCCGGTGAGTTCCACCTGCAGGAGCACGGAATTGTCGCTTTCGCCCGTGCGATTCGAAACATAGTTGCGCCCGAGAAGGCGAACGCGCCAGCAGCAGCCGGCGTACTCGAAACCGGCGAAGCGGTCGATCGACTTGTTTTCCTTGGTCGAATAGACCTGCCGCGCGAACACCTGCCAGGACGGCGCGAGCCGCCAGGCGACCGCCGCGTCCCATTGCTCGAGAAGGCCCTCGCGATAGCGATAGCCCATGTTGACGACGGTGTCCGGTCGCGGCCGGTACTGCAGGCCCGCCTCGCCGCGAAGCGTGTTCGATCCCTCGGCGTCGTACTCCATCGCGACGCGCGCACTCCAGTCGCGCCACGCCGTGAGGTCGATCTCGCCCACGAGGTTCGAGGCATTTCGCGTCTCGGCCACCTCGCCCGGCAGCACGACCCGCGGGCTCTCGAAATAGAACCGCTGCCCGATGGTCGCGGTGAGGTATTGCTGTCCGGTCTCTGCGCGCAGCAGCCGCGTCGTCAGGCCGGCCGCGAGTTCGTTTGCGTCGCCGAGCCGGTCCGCGCCGACGTAGCGGTTGCTGCGGAAGAGCTGCACGAGATTCAGGTCGGGCAGGGCCGTGTCGAATATCGGAAGGTCGGTCTGGTCGCGAAACGGGATATAGGTGTAGCGCACGCGCGGTTCGACAGTCTGGATCAGGTGATTGCGCGAACCCGCTTCGCGCTCGAACACGAGTCCCGAATCGAGCGAAAGGATCGGCGCCGACCGGCCGGGCGCGTCGTCCGCGCCGGGCGGAAGTTCCGAGAGCTTGTACGCAGTCGTGCGCCAGGCGGCACTCGGCTCGAAGTGATAACCCGGACCGCGCGCCGGCCAGGCGATGCGCGGCATCACGTCGGCCCGAAGGCCTGTCGTCCCGGCGTCGCGCTCGAACCAGGTCGTTTCCGCATCGAGCGAGGCCTCGATTCCGCCGGGCACCGCCCAAAGGCCGGTGAACGCGATCTCCGGCAGCCGCGAATACGGCCGCTCCAGCGGATCGACGGTCAGATCGATTGTCTGGAAGTCCTGGACGCGTCCGTCGAGCCGCCAGCCCTGCCCCAGCCATGCGAGGTGGATCTGGCGGTCGAGGAAGGTGATGCTCGTGCCGTCCGGCCCGAGGCCGAAATCCTCGAAGTAACCGCTGTCGCTGGCGTCGGCGAGATCCGCCTCGATGCGCAGGCGATCGGTGAAATCGGTGCGGTGGCGGAGTGTAGTGAGCCGGCGGTCGGTGCCCGTGAGGTCGTCGCCGGGCAGGAAACGCGTGTCGAAGTCCCCGCGGCTGCGCTCCGTGAGATAACGGAACTCGGCGCCGAGCCCGAATCCGCGGCGCGAAAGGAGAAACGGTGTCAACTCCAGGTCGTAGTTCGGCGCGAGGTCGAAGTAATACGGTACGCCGAGTTCGAAACCGCTCTTGTCGGAGTTGCCGAAAGAGGGGAACAGGAAGCCGGATTTCCGCGCGTCGCCGACAGGAAACGAGATCACCGGCGTGTAGAGGACCGGAATGCCTTTCAGGTCCACGCGGACGTTGCGGCCTTTGCCCTGCTGCGTCTTCTGGTCGATGTCGATCGCGGAAGCGCGGAGCTCCCAGTCCTTGTTGCCCGCTGGGCAGGTGGTAAAACGCACTTCGCGGAGTTTCAGGTCGCCCTCGGACGTCATCTGGAGCTTTGCCGCCGAGCCGCGCGCCGGGCGCTCTGGAAGTTCGAACTCGGCGCCCGTGAACTCGCCCGTGCCGCTCGCGTCCCACTGGCCCGTGCCGCCTTTGAGGCGCACGTCAGGCGAGCGGAACTCGACATCGCCCTCGACCTCGAAACGGCGGTCTGACGCGTCGTAGGTCGCGGACTCCGCCGAGAGCTCGCGGTCGCCCTGCACGATCGTTACGCCGCCGCTGAGCTTCGCATCTCCCTCGCGCGTGACCTCCGCGCCGCCGCCGCTCTTGACCTGTACCGGCAGCTCGTCCGGACCCTTGACCGGGACGCCGTCGGCAGCCGGGGCGGTCGCGGCGGGCGGATCGGCGTACGAAGGCCAGAGGCATTCGTCGGCGCCGGCCGTCGGGAGTACGCCGGTCGTTGCAATCAAGACGATGAATCGTGGGGAAATCACTGGAGTCGGGAAGTCTATAATGCGGGCACCCCGGCCGTCGCCTCTGCATGACAACGAACGACAACGCCGATCCGCGGCTGCAAAAACTCGAACGATGGATCGCAGGCCTTCCCGGTCCGCCGGTCGATCGCATCGCGCCCGCGTCCTCCGACGCGAGCTTCCGTCGCTATTTCCGCGTGCACCGCGGAGGCGCCACGCAGATCGCGATGGACGCGCCGCCGGAACGCGAAAGTCTCGACGCGTGGCTTCGGGTCGCGCGCATCCTCGCGGCGACCGGCGTCCACGTGCCGCCGGTGCTCGCCGTCGACGCGGAGCAGGGCTTCGTTCTGATCGGGGATCTCGGCCGGCATCACTATCTCGAAGCCCTCGGCAACGGCGCGGACCCTGAGCCGCTCTACGAAGATGCAATCGATGCACTCGTCCTCATGCAAACGGGCGACGCCGACTCGGCAGCCGAGCTTCCGCCCTACGACCGCGATCTCCTGTTGCGCGAGCTCGAACTGTTCAACGAATGGTTCGTCGCCCGTCACCTCGGCTTGTCCCCGGATCGCGGCGAACGCGCGGCGATCGCGGAGGCCTTCGACTGGCTTTGCGACCAGGCACTCGCGCAACCCGTCGTGCTCGTGCACCGCGACTATCACTCGCGGAATCTCCTGGTCCGCGCTGAACGCGGTCCGGGCATCATCGATTTCCAGGACGCGGTGCGCGGAGCCGTCACCTACGATCTCGTGTCGCTCCTGAAGGATTGTTACGTCGTCTGGCCGCGGAAGCGTCTGCTCGAGTGGCTCGATCGCTACCGGACCCATGCCGCCGAAGCCGGGCTCGACGTCGGCGCCGACCGCGATCAGTTCCTCGGCTGGTTCGATCGCATGGGGTTGCAGCGCCACCTGAAGGTTCTCGGCATCTTCGCGCGGCTGTGGCATCGCGACGGCAAGCCGGGGTATCTCGGCGACCTGCCGCGCGTGCTCGATTACACGCTCGAAGCGACGGGCGCGATGCCGCCGCTCGCCTCGTTCGACGCCTTCCTCCGCAAAGAGGTCGTGCCGGCATTCGCGGCGCTGTCGCGGCGCGCGGGTCATCCTCGTTGAAAGCGATGATCCTGGCCGCGGGGCGCGGCGAACGCATGCGCCCGCTGACCGAAAAGCTGCCGAAGCCGCTTCTCGAGGTCGGCGGCCATCGGCTGATCGAATACCACCTCGCCGCGCTCGCGAAGCACGGGATCCGCGATGTCGTCATCAACCTTTCCTGGTACGGCGAGCGCATCCGCGAGGTCCTCGGCGACGGCAAGTCCCACGGCCTCGCGATCCGCTACAGCGACGAAGGCTCCAAACCGTTTGGAACCGGCGGCGGACTGCTCGAAGCGCTGCCGCTACTCGGCTCGGATCCGTTTCTCGTCGTCAATGGCGACGTCTGGTCGGATTTTTCGCTGCAGGCGTTGCGGCCGCCGCCGGACTCGCTCGCGCATCTCGTCATGGTCGAGAACCCCCCGCATCACCCGGACGGAGATTTCGGCATTGATGTGCACGGAAAACTTCATGCGTCGCCCGGCCGGCTCACCTATTCCGGAATCTCGGTGCTGGATCCACGCCTGTTCGAGGGCTGCGCGCGCGGTGAATTTCCCCTGAAACCACTGCTCGAGCGCGCGATGGATGCCGGCCGGCTGACCGGACAACGCCATGCCGGGGCCTGGACCGATGTGGGCACGCCGGCGCGTCTCGCGGCGCTCGATTCGGAGCTTCGCGTCGGAAAGACCCGGCACTCCGTACTCTCGTCCCCGGTCGGATAAAGTAGCGGGATGGCGGATATCAGATGGCCCATAAGTGCCTGATCTAAAAGGTATTCCAATCCAGGTTGAGCGGCGGCCCGTGCAGAGCGGCGAAAAATTCGTCACGCCGCAGGGATTCACCGCGATTCGCGACGGCATCAAGCGAAACGGCGCGACGGAGGCCTTCACGCCCGGCGCCAAGCCGAAGTGGCTGCGTGCGCCGCTCGCGACCGGAGCCCGGTACGAAACGCTCCGTCGAACGGTGCGCGAGCATCGGCTGAGCACGGTCTGCGAAGAAGCGCATTGCCCGAACATCGGCGAGTGCTGGAACGCGGGCACGGCGACCCTGCTGCTGATGGGCTCGGTCTGCACGCGTGCCTGCCGCTTCTGTGCAGTCGACACCGGCAATCCCCGCGGCTGGCTCGATGCCGAAGAACCGGCGAACGCCGCGCGCACGGTGGCGCTGATGAATCTTGGCTACGTCGTACTGACCTCCGTCGATCGCGACGACCTTCCGGATGGCGGCGCGGGTCACTTCGCAGCCTGCGTGCGCGCGATCAAGAGCGAGAGTCCGCGGACTGCGGTCGAGGCGCTGACGCCCGATTTTCAGGGGGTTCTTGCGGACGTCGAGACCGTGGTCGACTCCGGCATCGAAGTGTTCGCGCAGAACGTCGAGACCGTGGAGAGGCTGACTTACCCCGTGCGCGACCCGCGCGCGGGGTACCGGCAGACGCTTGAGGTGATCGCGCATGCCAAGCGCCATCGTCCGGCGGTGCTCACCAAGACGAGCCTGATGCTCGGACTCGGCGAATCGAATGACGAAGTGCTCGCGACAATGGACGACCTGCGCGCGATCGGCTGCGACCTGCTGACACTCGGACAGTACCTGCGTCCCACCCCGAACCACCTGCCTGTCGAGCGCTTCGTGACCCCGGACGAATTCCTCGCGCTGCGCGAAGCGGCGCTCGCGCGCGGATTCGTGGAGTGCGTTTCGGGACCGATGGTGCGTTCGAGCTATCGGGCCGAGCGCGCGCTGGCCGGAAACAACTGCGGCATTTCGGCGGACTGATGCATCCGTTTCCGCACCGCTACCAGGTCGGCATCGCCGCAAAGCCCGAAGGCGCGCTCGGCCTGAAAGCCGAGGGCCTCCCCGAGATCGCGTCACTGCCGCCGCTCGAATTCGACGGTCCGGGCGGTTACTGGTCGCCGGAGACGCTCCTCCTTGCATCGGTCGGCGACTGCACGATGCTGACGTTTCGCGCGATCGCGAAGTCGTCGCGATTCGAGTGGCGGGAGCTGTCCGCAGACGTCCGCGGCATCCTCGAACGCATCGACGGCAACAGCCGGTTCACTCGAATCGAAACGCGCGTGCGGCTCGTCGTGCCCGCAGGGACGGATGCGGCAAAGGCAAAGAGGCTCATGGAAAAGGCGGAGCAGGGCTGTCCGGTCTCGAACTCCCTGAATGCGGAGCGCCACCTCGAGTGCGAGGTGGTCGAGGCGGCATGAACGCGATCCTGCGGCGGCTCGGCCGCGTGGACTATGCGCCGGCCTGGCATGCAATGCAGGCGTTCACCGACGCGCGCGGCGGCGAGACGCCGGACGAACTCTGGTTTCTCGAGCACGCGCCGGTCTTCACCCAGGGCCTGAACGGAAAGCCGGAGCATCTGCTCGCGACCGGAGACATCCCGGTCGTCGGCATCGATCGCGGCGGGCAAGTGACCTACCACGGCCCCGGCCAGCTCGTGATGTATGCGTTGATCGACCTCAAGCGCGGCCGAATCGGCGTGCGGGACCTCGTCCGCGCGCTTGAAAATTCCGTGATCGCACTCGCGGCCCGCAACGGCATCGAGGCCTCGGGCCGGCGCGAAGCGCCGGGCGTGTACGTGCGCGAACGAAAACTCGCGAGCATCGGACTCCGGGTCCGCCGCGGCTGCAGCTACCATGGTCTCGCGCTCAACGTGGACATGGACCTCGAGCCGTTCCGGCGCATCAATCCCTGCGGCATGGCGGGTCTCGCCATGACGCAGCTCGCGGACGAGGGCGTCGCGATGGAAGTTGAAGCCGCGGCGCTCGCGCTTGCGCCATTCGCCTGCGAGGCACTCGGCCTCGCCTGGAATGGAATCTGGAGCGGCGAGCCTGCGCCAGCGCCGGCCTTGGTTCATAGCGCGACGAGCACGACGCCGCTGTCGGTCAGATCCTGGTAGATGCGGTCGAGCTGCGCGCGGCTTTCCGCGCGAATGGTGTACGTGAGCGCTAGAAAGCGCCCCTTGCTGCTCATCCGTTCGCTGATCCGTTCCGCCGGAAGCGACCCGGCATGGCGTTCGACGATGGCGAGCGTGAGAGTCCGGAACGACTCCGAGTCCCGGCCCATCACCTTGATCGGAAACTCGCAGGGAAAATCGAAGAGCTCGTCGAGCGCGCTCATGCGGGTAATTCAGTCGAGAACTCCTGGCGCGTCGCCTTGAAGCCCTCGTAGATCTTCCGGTACACCGGGCCCGGCGCGCCGGTTCCGACAGGCCTGCCGTCGAGCTTCGCGACCGCGCGGATGGCGCCGCCGGCCGAAGCGATGATCACTTCATCGGCGGAGCGCAGCTCCGCCGCGCTGACGGGACGGCGCTCGGAGCCGATGCCCGCCCGTTCCGCGAGTTCGAAAAGCACGCCGCGGGTCGTGCCCGGCAGGATTGCGTGCGTCTGCGGGGGCGTTGCGATCCGCCCGTTCGTCACGACGTGCGCGCTGCTCGTGCTGCCCTCCGTGAGATTGCCGTCGTGCAGCAGGATCGTCTCCGCGGCGCCGGCGTCCGCGGCCATCCAGCGCAGAAGCACGTTGCCGAGGAGCGACGTGGACTTGATGTCGCAGCGATCCCAGCGGAAGTCTTCCGCGGTGACCGCTGCGAAGCCATTTTCGATGAGGGCGGGCGGTATGACCGGCAGAGGCTGTACGCAGGCGAAAACCGTCGGGCGAGTGCCCGCCTGGGGCACGTGATTGCGCTCGGGTTCGACGCCGCGCGTCACCTGAACATACAGGAGCAAATCGCCGCCGCCATTGCCGTGCACCAGCGCGCCAAAGACGGCGAGCCAGCCCGCGCGGTCGAGCGCGGGTGGCATGCGGATCTCCTTCAGGCTGCGATCGAGCCGTGCGAGATGTTCGTCGAATCGGTACGCGCTCCCGCCATAAACCGGCAGCACCTCGTACACGCCGTCGCCGAACAGAAAGCCGCGGTCGAGCGGCGAGATGCGCGCCTCTGCGAGCGGCAGCAGGCGGCCATCGAGCCAGACGAGCGGCAGCGGCACTCGGGAACCTCGAGCTCAGTCGAACCAGGACAGGATCGTGTCCCAGATTCTGCGGAAGATGTTGCCGCGGGGCACATCCCCGATCGGGCGCAGCGGTGCCTCGGCGATGACCTTGCCATCCACGAGCGCGCGGAGCACGCCGATGCGATCCGACTTCGACAGCGGCGCGAACACGCGCGGCGCGAGTTCCAGCTTGAACTCGACCCGATCCGCCTGGCCGCGCGGCAGCGTGACCCGCAGGTCCTCCGCGAGACCGACCGGCGCCTTGCCGCCGGGCGCCTTGTAGACCCGGTGCACCGCGAGCTCCGTGCCGGCCTTCTTGAGCATCCGCGTCTCGAAGAAGTTGAATCCGTAGTTCAGGAGCGCGAGGCTCGCGTTTTCGCGCGACTTCATGCTCTTCGTGCCGGTTACGACCGCGATCAGCCGCATGCCGTCGCGTTTCGCGGAGGACACGAGGCAGTAGCCGGCCGCGTCCGTCATGCCGGTCTTGACGCCGTCGACGCTCGGATCGCGCCTCAGCAGTCCGTTGCGGTTCGGCTGGGTGATGTTGTTCCAGGTGAATTCGCGCTGCGAATACCAGCGGTAATACTCGGGGAACTCGTCGATGATCGCGCGCGTGAGGCGCGCGATGTCGTCGACCGACATCTGGTGGTTGGTGCCCGGAAGGCCGGTCGAATTCTGGAAGTGGCTTTGGCGCATCCCGAGCCGTTCGGCGTACTGGTTCATGAGCGCGGCGAAGGTGTCTTCCGTGCCGGCAATGGCTTCGGCGAGCGCGATCGTCGCGTCATTGCCGCTCTGCACGATCATCCCCTGAATCAGCACTTCGACCGGCACGCGCGAATTCAGGTCGAGATAGGTGCGCGAACCCTCCGAGCGCCAGGCGCGCTCGCTGATCGGAACCTCCGTATCGAGCTTGAACTTGCCATCCTTGAGCGCATGAAACACGGCGTACGCCGTCATCAGCTTCGTGATGCTCGCGGGCTCGATCCGCTCGTCCGCGCGATGCCCGGCGAGCGCCTGGCCGCTCTGCTGGTCGACGAGGACCCAGGCCGTGGCCTCGAGCGAGGGCGGTGGCGGTACGGGTCCGGTGGCGGCGCCGGCGATCGCGGACAGGAAGAACAGGCAGGCAGCGGGCAGGATTCTCAATGGAGACCTCATCGTGTGAGCAGGACAGACACTATTTATTACAGCGCGAGGCGCGGAGCATCGGCTCCGGCCAGGCGCAGACGTTCGATCAACGCATCGAATTCGCCGACGCTCGCAACCGGGCCGGCGCGCACGCGAAATACCGGCCGGCCGTCGGTTGTCGCCTCGCTGACGGTGACGCCGGCGATGCCGGCTGCACGCAAGCGGCCGGCCAGGGCTTCCGCGTTCTCGCGGCTGCCGAATGCGCCTGCCTGCGCGTAATAGACCGCGGGCTGCGGCGCGGCGGGGGCGGCTTGACCGCCCGCGAGGCTGCGCACCTCGACCTTTGCAGTGCCGGTGCGGATCATGTCGAGTTGTTCGGCGGCGGCCCGAGACAGGTCGATGATACGGTTCTTGCTGAAGGGACCGCGGTCGTTGAGTCGCACGACGACGGTACGCCCGTTCTCGAGATTGGTCACGCGCACCCAGGCGGGCAGCGGCAGCGTCGGATGCGCGCCGGTCATCGCGTTCATGTCATAGATCTCGCCGGTCGCCGTGCGCCCACCGTGGAAATCGGTCCCGTACCACGAAGCAACGCCCTGTTCGAGGTACCCGGCCGCCGTCGGCAGTACGACGTAGCGGCGGCCATACACATCATAGAACGGCGGATTGCCGCTCTTTGCGCGCGGCTCGTCGCGCGGTGCGGCTTCGCTTCCCGGGACGGTGGCAGGCGCAGGCGCAGGTGCAGGTGCAGATGCAGGCACCGGCACGGGCTGGGGTGGCGGCGCGGGACGCTGCGACTCGCGGGCGCAGCCCGCGACGGCGAGCGTCGAAATGGCAAGTGCTGCAGTCACGACACGCATCATGGCGGCGGCAGCTTCGATTCGATGCGCCGGCCGAGGTCGTTCACCGCGAGCGCGTAGAGAATGCTCCGGTTGTAGCGCGTGATGACGCCGAAATTGTGGAAACCGGCGCGAAGTTCGGGTCCGGTATCGCCGTCCACGCGGATGAAGACCGCGGGCGCCTTGTCGGCAAGCGTCGTCTCGAAGCCGAGCCCGCGGTCGCGCAGCGCCTTGACCGTCGTGTCCGGCATGAGCGCGCCCGGTACGAGGCCGTCGGCAACCGGAAACCAGAGGCCGGCCGGTGCAACGACCGGCTCGCCGGTGCGCCAGCCGTGTTCCTCGAGGTAGTTCGCGATGCTTGCGAGCACATCGCGCCAGCTGCCCCAGAGATCCTTCTTTCCGTCGCCGTCGCCGTCCACCGCGTAGGCGCGATAGCTGCGCGGCATGAACTGCGCGGCGCCCATGGCGCCGGCGTACGAACCCTGCACTGTCGCGACATCGAACTTCTCGTCGCGCGCGAGCAGCAGGAACTGCTCGAGCTCGGCGCGGAAGTAGCTGCTGCGCGGCGGATAGTCGAAGGCGAGCGTGGAGAGCGCGTCGACGACCCTGAACTTGCCGGTGATGCGGCCGAAGAAAGTCTCCGCGCCGAGGATGCCGACGATCACGTGCGCGGCGACGCCCGTCGATTTCTCGACGGCGGCGATCTCATTGCGATGCTCGGTCCAGAAAGCGACGCCGGCGTCGATTCGTTCGGTCGTGAGGAAATGGTCGCGGTAGTCGTGCCAGGCCATTACGGATTCGGCCGGCTTGCTCATGAGCTCGATGATTCGCGGCTGGCTGGCGGCGTCCGCCATGATGCCGTCGAGCCAGGCCACGTCGAAGCCGTGCTTGCGCTTCACCTCTTCCGTGAAGTCGCGCACGTCCTCGCGCGTCGTGTCGAGCGCCAGGGCCGGAAGCGCCGGCCCCGCGAGGCCAAGCGCAAGGCAAAGCGCCCGCAGCGTCCTTGTCGCGTCATTCATCGTCAACCCACAAGCTTTCTGCTGGAATGCAGCGACATCAGGATACCGAAGCCTGCCATCAGGGTCACGAACGACGTGCCTCCATAGCTCACGAGGGGCAGCGGCACGCCGACGACCGGCAGGAGGCCCATGACCATGCCCGCGTTCACGAACGCATAGACGAAAAATGTCAGCGCGATACTGCCCGCGAGCAGGCGCGCAAACGCGTCGCGGCACTGCATCGCCATGTAGATGCCGCGCCCGACGATGAACAGGTAGCCGATCAGGAGCGCGAACAGGCCGAGCAGGCCGAGCTCCTCGCCGATCACGGCAAAAATGAAGTCGGTCGAGCGTTCCGGCAGGAACTCGAGTTGCGCCTGGCTGCCGTTCATCCAGCCCTTGCCGAACACGCCGCCGGATCCGATCGCGATCTGCGACTGGATGATGTGATAGCCGGCGCCGAGCGCGTCGCTCTGCGGATCGAGCAGCGTCAGCACGCGCTGACGCTGGTAGTCGTGCATCAGGTGCCAGACGAGGGGCACCGCGGCCCCCGCGACGGCCGCGCCGCCCAGCAGGTATGCCGCAGAGAGACCGCCCATGACGAGCACGATTATCCCCGACGCGGCAACGAGGAGCGCCGTGCCGAGGTCCGGCTGTTCGGCGATCAGCGCGACGGGCAGGATCACGATGAGCAGCAAAACCCCGATGTCCCGGAAGGAGGGCGGCAGCGGCCGCTGGTGCAGGTACCAGGCGCACATCATCGGCACCGCCAGCTTCATGATCTCGGACGGCTGGAAGCGGATCAGTCCCAGGTCGAGCCAGCGCTGCGCGCCCTTGCCGATGTCGCCGGCGACGGCTACGACGATGAGAAGCACGAGCCCGAGCAGATACACGGCCGGCGACAGCATGCGCAGGAAGTGGTCGGGTACCTGCGAGAGCACGATCAGCAGCGCGAATCCGATGCCGATCCGCGCGAGCTGGTTGAACCAGAGCGAGGTGTTGTCGCCCGCGGCGCTCCAGAGCACGAAGAGGCCGAAGAGGCTCACGGCTATGAGGGCCGACAGCAGCATGCCGTCGAGGCGAAGCGCGCCGAGCACGCGCGCCATGCCGGTGACCGTGCGCCGCGTGCGTGATCCGCCGAGTTCGCCGTACATCATTGCGGGGATTTCACGAGGTACTTGTCGAAGACAGCGCGCGCGATCGGAGCGGCCGCCGCGCTTCCGAACCCGCCGTTCTCGACCAGCACCGCGATCGCGAGTGCAGGCTTTTCGGCGGGCGCGAAGGCGACGAAGAGGGCGTGATCGCGCAGCCGTTCGGTGACGTCCTTCTCGTTGTATTTCTCGGTCTGGCCGACGGAAAAGACCTGTGCGGTTCCCGTCTTGCCGGCGATCGAATAGGCCGCGCCGCGCGACATTCGAAGCGCCGTACCGCGTGGGCCGCTGGTCACCGCGACCATCGCATCGATGATGATCTCCCAATTCTCGGGGTGCTTGAGCGCGATCGGCGGGAGCGGCTTCGGCGGCAGTTCCTCGACGACATGCGTCTGAGGATCGACGAGCGCGCGCACGAGCCTGGGCCTGAAGTGCCGGCCGCGCATCGAGAGGAGCGCCGTCGCCTTGGCAAGCTGGAGGATGGTCGCCGTCCAGTAGCCCTGGCCGATGCCGACGATCACCGTCTCGCCCGGGAACCACACCTGCTGTTCGCGCTGCCCGAATGCCGTCTTCTTCCAGGCTGGCGAGGGCATGATGCCGCCGCGCTCGCCCGCGATGTCGATGCCGGTCGGCGCGCCGAAGCCCATGCGGACCATCGCGTCGTGGATGCGTTCGATGCCGAGCGTGTTCGCGAGCCGGTAGAAGTACACGTCGCAGGACTGCATCACCGCGTTTTCCATGTCCATCGTGCCGTGGCCTTCGCGCTTGAAGTCGCGGAACCGGTGGCGCGAACCCGGCAGCGAGTAGTGGCCAGGGCAGAAGGCGGTGTCCGTCGGCCTGATCACGTCGTATTCGAGGCCCGCGAGAGCCATCAGCGGCTTGATCGTCGAGCCCGGCGGATAGGTGCCGCGGATCACGCGGTTGAAGAGCGGCTGATCGGGATTCTCCGTGAGCGCGAGGTAGTCGCTTCGCGAGATGCCGCGCGCAAATCCATTCGGGTCGAAGGAGGGCAGGCTTGCGAAGACGAGCACGTCGCCATTCGACGGGTCGATCGCGACCACCGCGCCTCGCCTGCCCGCCATCGCTTCCTCGGCGACGCGCTGCAGCTCGATGTCGATCGTGAGCCGCAATTCGCGCCCCGCCTGCGGTTCGCGGCTCTGCAATTGCGCATCGGCATCGCTCAGGAGTTTCACCGGGCGGCCCTCGGCGTTCACGAGCACTTCCCGGTAACCGCCGACGCCGAGCAACTGCTGCTCGTAGGCGCGCTCGATCCCGGTCTTGCCGATCACGCCGGTCCCGAAATAGCGTTCGCGGTCGATGCGCGAGAGATCGTCCTCGCTGATGGTGCCGACGTAACCGAGGGCGTGCGCTCCGATCGGGCCATAAGGGTAATGGCGCGCCATGCGGGTCTCGAGCAGGACGCCCGGCAGCTCGTGGCGGTGCACGGCATAGCGCGCGACCTCCTCGTCGTCGAGCTGGAGCAGGAAGGGAACGGCTTCGAACGAGCGTCGCGACAGCACGAGCTGGCGCACGCGCGTGATGTCGGCCGGATCGAGCAGCCCGAATCGCGCCAGGCGGCCGAGCGCGACTTCGAGGTCCCCCGCCTGTTCGCGAATGATCTCGAGCTGGTAGGCGGGCGTGTTCTCGGCGATGACGCGGCCGGCGCGGTCGTAGATCACGCCCCGGTTCGGCGGCAGTGGCTCGATGCGCGCGCGATTGCCCTGAGAGAGTTCGACGTAATGCGCGTGCTGAACGACCTGGAGCCAGAATGCGCGGCCGGAGAGCAGCACCGCCACGACGGCAACGATGCCCGCCGCGAACAGCGAGCGTTGGAGGAACATTCGCTGTTCGAGGGCGTCGTCCTTGATGCGCACTCGCCGCATGGAGCCGCCTAGCGCCTCGCCGCGAGCCGGGCGAAAAGGGCCGTGACCAGCGGCCAGCAGGCGGCGCCGACCGGCACGGCGAGCCAGCGGCGCCAGTCCGTGACCGGATGGCCGGCCACGCCGTCGATCCAGAAGAGCAGGAATTCGTTCAGCCAGAGGAGCGCCAGGATCACCGCGGACTGCTGCAGCGGCGGGAAAGCCCGGATCTGGAGCCTCAGCTTTGCAGCGACGTAGGCGATCACGGTCAACGTCAGCGCATGCTGGCCGAGCAGCACGCCGCGGAAGCCGTCGAGCGCGAGCCCTGCGCACCAGGCGTAGGACAGTCCGAGCAGGCGCGGCGCGAGCAGGCTGAACCACAATACCGTCAGCGCGACGAAATCCGGCCGTAGCAGTTCGAGCCATTCCGGAAGCGGAGCAACGGTCGTGGCGAGCGACGCGATCGTCAGCGCGACGACGCGGAGCCACCCAACGTGCGTGCGGCTGGCGCGCATCATGGATTCGGACCTGCCGGTGTCGGCGGCGGCGTTTGTGCCGCGGGCTGCGGCGCGCCTGCCGCGGTCGCGGGCGTCTCTGCCTGCGCCTCGGGTTCGGGTTCCGGCTCCGGCTCGACTACGACGTTGTCGAACCAGACGAGCAGGATTTCGGGATCGCGGTCGAGCGACGCGAGCGGCTCGGCCTCGACCGCGAGCAGCGGTTGGCCGGGATCGCGCACGACCGCCGTAACCTTGCCGACCGGATAGCCCGGCGGGTAGACGCCGCCGAGCCCGGAGCTCACGAGCAGGTCGCCGACGATGACGTCGGCATTCTGCGGCAGGTAAGGAAGCGACAGGAGGCCCGACCGTCCGGTGCCGAGCGCGATGCTCCTCGCGCCCGTGCGATTGACCTGCACGGGAATCGCGTTCTCGGGGTCGGAGATCAGGATCACTTCGGCAGAGATCGGGCCGGCGCGCGTCACCTGGCCGAAGATGCCGTTTGCATCCAGCGCGGCCTGGCCGCGGAACACGCCGGCGCGCGAACCCTTGTTGACGAGCACGCGTTGACGGAAGGGATCGAGGTCGACGCGCACGATCTCCGCCACGAGGGATCTCTTCACGACGCGCGAGGAACTCTCGCCCGCGGCTCGCAGACGCTGGTTCTCCTGTTCGAGCGACTCGAAGCGCATGAGCTTCAGGCGGAGCACCAGGTTATCGGAGGCGAGCCTGACGTTCTCCGCATCGACACGCGTGCGGGTCGCGAGCGATTCGCGCGTCGCAGTCCAGGCCGCGAGGGGCGCCTGCACGGCCCACTGGAACGGATACGCTGCCGTCGAAACCCAGTCGCGGATGGCGGCAAGATGATGCTGGCGATGGTCCGCGACCATGAGGCCGGCGGCCATCAGGGCGAGCACGATGAGACGCAGTCCGAGGGCGGGTCCGCCGAGGAGAAGAGGCCGAGGATCCGACTCGTGAAGGGACAATGCGGCCTCTAGCGAAGGCCGAACAGCCCCGGATGCTCTTCGGACAACTCGAGGATGCGGCCGCCACCGCGCGCGACGCAGGTCAGCGGATCCTCGGCGATGACCACCGGCAATCCGGTTTCTTCCATCAGGAGCTTGTCGATGTCCTTGAGGAGGGCGCCGCCGCCGGTCAGCACAATCCCGCGCTCGGCGACGTCGGCACCGAGTTCGGGCGGCGTCTGTTCGAGCGCCTTCTTGACCGCCTGTACGATGCCCTGCAGCGGTTCCTGCATCGCCTCGAGGATTTCATTCGAGTTGAGGGTGAAGCTGCGCGGCACGCCTTCGGAGAGATTGCGGCCCTTGACCGAGAGTTCGCGCACCTGCTGGCCCGGATATGCGGAACCGATTTCGATCTTGATCCGTTCCGCGGTCGCCTCGCCGATCAGGATGCCGTAGTTGCGGCGCACGTAATTGGTGATCGCCTCGTCGAAGCGGTCGCCTCCGATGCGGACCGACTCCGCGTACACGATGCCGTTCAGCGAGATCACCGCAACCTCGGACGTGCCGCCGCCGACGTCGAGCACCATCGAGCCGCGCGCCTCGTTGACCGGCAGACCTGCGCCGACGGCCGCGGCCATCGGTTCCGGAATCACGTCCACGCGGCGGGCGCCGGCGCCTTCGGCGGATTCCTGGATCGCGCGGCGCTCGACCTGCGTCGACCCGAAGGGAACGCAGATCAGGACGCGAGGCGACGGGCGCAGCCAGCGGTTGCCGTGCACCTTGCTGATGAAGTACTGGAGCATGCGCTCGGTGTAGGTGAAGTCGGCGATGACGCCGTCCTTCATCGGCCGCACGGCGGTGATGTGACCGGGCGTGCGCCCGAGCATGCCTTTGGCTTCGGCGCCGACCGCGACGATCGTCTTGCCGCCGCCGGGCTCGTCCTGGATCGCGACGACCGAAGGCTCGTTCAGCACGATGCCCTGGCCGCGAACGTAGATGAGCGTGTTCGCCGTGCCGAGGTCGATCGAAATATCGCTGGAGAAATAACCCCGGAGGCTCTTGAACATGATTGCCCGGATACCGGAATGGCGTCGGAATGAGGGCCGGGAGTGTAGCCGCGGGCGCGACTTTCCACAAGGCGACATGTATGATTTCCGTCAAGTTTTTCCCACTTTTCCTGCAATGGTGCGCACGTGACGCTGACCCGCCGCGACGTCGAAAACATCGCGCATCTGGCCCGCCTCGAGATCACGGAGGCGGAGATGCCCGTCGTGGTCGTCAGCCTCTCCGCGATCCTCGCGTTCGTGGAGCAGCTCTCGAACGCCGCGACCGAGGGCGTAGTGCCGATGGCCCATCCCCTCGAGGGGCAGGTTCAGCCGCTGCGTGAGGATCGCGTCACGGAATTGGATCGCCGCGACGCCTACCAGGCCAACGCCGCCGCGGTCGAGGCGGGGCTCTACCTCGTGCCCAAGGTGATCGAGTGAACGCGCATCACGCAACGGTCGCGGAGATCGGCCGGGGTTTGCGTGCGCGCGAGTACTCGAGCGTCGAGATCACGCGGCACTTCCTCGACCGCATCGGCCGGGCGAACGAGTCGCTGAATGCGTTCCTGACGGTGACCGGCGGGCGCGCTCTCGACGACGCGCGGCGCGCAGACGAGCGCATCGCGCGCGGCGAAGGCGGGCCGCTCACCGGCGTGCCGCTCGCGCACAAGGATATCTTCTGTACCGAAGGCGTCCTCACGACCTGCGGCTCGCGCATGCTCTCGAACTTCGTCGCGCCCTACGACGCGACCGTGGTCGAACGGCTGACCGCAGCGGGCATGGTCCTGCTCGGCAAGACGAACATGGACGAATTCGCGATGGGCTCGTCGAACGAGACGAGTTACTTCGGGCCCGTGAAGAATCCCTGGGACCCGTCGAAGGTGCCGGGCGGATCCTCGGGCGGCTCCGCGGCGGCGGTCGCGGCGCGGCTCGCGCCGGTCGCGACCGGGACGGATACCGGAGGATCGATCCGTCAGCCCGGCGCGCTCACGGGCCTGACCGGATTCAAGCCGACTTACGGCCGCGTCTCGCGTTACGGGATGATCGCGTTCGCCTCGAGCCTCGACCAGGCGGGCGTGCTCGCGCAGTCCGCCGAGGACGCGGCGCTCGTGCTCGCCGCAATGGCAGGCCACGATCCGCGCGATTCGACGAGCGTGAATACGCCGGTGCCCGATTACGCGGCCGGTCTAGAAAAGCCCGTCAAAGGGCTGAAAATCGGCATCATTCGCGAGTTCTTCGGCGAGGGCCTCGAAGCCGGAACCGGAGCCGCCGTGCGCGCGGCGATCGAATCGTTCCGCGCGCGAGGCGCATCGGTCGTCGAGCTGAGCCTGCCGGCCCTGCCGCTCTCCGTGCCGACCTACTACGTCGTCGCGCCGGCGGAATGCTCCTCGAATCTCTCCCGCTATGACGGCGTGCGTTTCGGCCACCGCTGCGCGGAGCCGCGCGACCTGATGGATCTGTACAAGCGCACGCGCGGCGAGGGCTTCGGCGCCGAGGTCAAGCGACGCATCATGACGGGCACTTACGTGCTCTCGGCGGGCTACTACGACGCCTACTACCTGAAAGCGCAGAAGGTGCGGAGCCTCATCAACGCGGATTTCAAGCGCGCATTCGCCGACGTGGACGTGCTGATGGGACCGACGACTCCGACGCCTGCGTTCCCGATCGGCGCGAAGACCGCCGATCCGATCCTGATGTACCTGAACGATATTTACACGATCGGCGCCAACCTCGCGGGCCTGCCCGCGGTGTCGGTGCCCTGCGGGATGGTGGACGGCCTGCCGGTAGGCCTGCAGATCATCGGGCCGCATTTTGCGGAAGAGCGGCTGCTGGCGACGGCCCATGCCTGGCAGCGCCAGACGGACTGGCATCGCAGGCTGCCGCCCGCCTTCGCGTGAACGCCATGAGCATCGAGTGGGAAACCGTCATCGGCCTCGAGATCCACGCGCAGCTCGCGACGCGCTCGAAGATCTTCTCGGGCTCGTCGACCGCGTATGGCGCGGTGCCGAACGTCCAGGCGAATCTCGTGGATCTCGGCTACCCGGGTGTGCTGCCGGTCCTGAACCGCGAGGCGGTACGCATGGCCGTTAAGTTCGGGCTCGCAATCGATGCGAATATCGCCCGGCGCTCGATCTTCGCGCGCAAGAATTACTTCTATCCCGACCTGCCGAAGGGCTACCAGATCAGCCAGTACGAGCAGCCGATCGTCGAGGACGGAGTGGTCGAGGTCCTGCTCGAGGACGGGATCCGCAAGCTGGTCGGCGTCACGCGCGCCCATCTGGAGGAGGACGCGGGGAAGTCCCTGCACGAGGGCTTCGGCCGCTCGAGCGGCATCGACCTCAACCGCGCCGGCACGCCGCTGCTCGAGATCGTCTCCGAGCCCGACATGCGCTCGGCCCGCGAGGCGATCGCGTACATGAAGAAGATCCACACGCTCGTCCGCTATCTCGAGATTTGCGACGGCAACATGCAGGAGGGTTCGTTCCGCTGCGATGCGAATGTTTCGGTGCGCCACAAGGGCAGGACCGAATTCGGCACGCGCTGCGAGATCAAGAACCTCAATTCGTTCCGCTTCGTCGAGCGCGCGATCAACTACGAGGTCGCGCGCCAGATCGAGGTGATCGAGGGCGGCGGCAGCATCGTGCAGGAAACGCGCCTCTACGACTCCGGCCGCGACGAGACGCGCCCGATGCGGAGCAAGGAGGAAGCGAACGACTATCGTTACTTCCCGGATCCGGACTTGCTGCCGGTCGAGCTCGACGACGCCTTTGTCGAGGATGTGCGCGCGCTTCTGCCCGAACTTCCGGACGCCAAGGCAACCCGCTTCGCGCGCGAGCACGGGCTGTCCGAATACGACGCCGGTGTCCTGACCGCGAGCCGCGAGCTCGCCGACTACTTCGAGCGCGTCGTGGCCGCCGTCCGCGAGCCGAAACTCGCGGCGAACTGGGTCATGGGCGAGCTTTCGGGATTCCTCAACCGCGACGGTCTCGAGATTGACGCGTCGCCCGTCGGGGCGGATGCGCTTGCGGGACTGCTGCGGCGCATCGTAGATGGCACGATCTCCGGCAAGCTCGCCAAGGACGTCTTCGAGTCGATGTGGTCGGATCGCGCGGAAGCGGATGCGGTCATCGAAACTCGCGGCCTGCGCCAGATCACGGATGCAGGGGCGATCGAGCGGGTCATCGCCGGTGTCATGGCCGCGAATCCCGGCCAGCTCGCCGACTACCGCTCCGGCAAGGACAAGCTCTTGGGATTCTTCGTCGGCCAGGTCATGAAAGCGACCGGCGGCAAAGCGAATCCCGCGCAGGTGAACGAATTGCTGAAGCGCATGCTTGCAGGAACATGACGGCAACGGGCGATCTGCTGCACCGATTCCTGTTCGAGCGACTGCCGGTCCGCGGCCACCTGGTGCGCCTCGACGCGAGCTGGCGCGCCGCGATCGAGCATCACGAATACCCGCCGGTTGTCGGCGACGCGCTCGGCGAGGCGATGGCCGCGTCTGCGCTGATGGCGGGGGCGCTGAAATTCGAAGGACGGCTGTCGCTCCAGTTCGAGGGCCCGGGTCCCATCCGCCTCATGCTCGCGCAATGCACGCACCGCCACGCGATTCGCGGCGTCGCGCGCCACGACAATCTGCCGGCCGATCCGCCCGGCGACAACGGCCTGTTCGGCAATGGCCAGCTCGCGGTGACGATCGAGCAAGCGGAGGGCGGAGACAAGTATCAGGGAATCGTGCCGCTGGCGGCGGCGCGTCTCTCGGATTGCCTCGAGCAGTACTTCGAGCGTTCGGAGCAGCTGCCTTCGCGGATGATGCTCGCGGCAACGCCCGACCGCGCGGCCGGGCTGCTGCTGCAGCGCGTCGCAATGGGCGTGTCGGGATCCCCGGCGGACCTCGCTATTGCCGACGACGCCTGGCATCGCCTCGGCCTGCTGGCGGGCACCGTCTCAACTCGCGAGCTGCTCGACACGCCCTGCCGTGAACTGCTTCGGCGCCTGTTTCCCGAGGACGACATTCGCCTGTTCGAGGGAACGCCCGTGTTCTTCCAATGCAGTTGCTCGCGCGAGCGGGTCGCGGGAATCCTCCAGGCACTCGGCGGCGACGAGGTGCGGGATCTGCTGCGCGAGCGCGGCGACGTCGAGGTGCGATGCGAGTTCTGCAATCGTGCCTGGCGCTTCGATGCAATCGACGTGGCCGGACTCTTTTCAGCCGGCGCCGCCCAGCAGGCGCCGCGCGGGCTGCATTGAGTTTGCCAGGGCTGGCGCCCGGCCGATGCGGGGCTTAGGCTGGATCGTACTTCCTCACACCGGACTCGATGGATGCCCACATGCGAACCGAGCTTCTTTCCACGGCACTGTTGCTCGCCATGAGCGGCGGTCTTTGTGCAACCGCGGTGGCTTCACCCGAGGAGGACCGCAAGGCTGTCGCGGCCCTCGACACGGAATTCCAGGCGGCGGTCAAGCATCACGACGTCGCGACGATGGATCGCATCCTGCACGACGAAATGATCCTCGTCCTCGGCGACGGACGCGTCGTCACCAAGGAGGAGCAACTCAAGTCGGCGCGCGAGAAGTCGATCGAATATGAGATTCAGGACGAGGATCCCGGCACGCAGGTCGTGCGCGTCTTCGGCGACACGGCCGTCGTCACGGCGCGGCTCCGGATCAAGGGCCGGAAGGACGGTGAGTCGTTCGACAGGCGACTCTGGTTCAGCGATACCTATGCCCGCACGCCGCAGGGATGGAAGTACGTCTTCGGCCAGGCCTCGCTCCGGCTCCCCGATTCCGCCATCGACTAGCCCCGGGCCGAGTTCAGGCTTTGCGGTGCGAGGCGAAAGCCACGCGGTCGAGGACGCCGAGCAGCACCGCGGAGACGACGAAAGTCAGGTGCAGGATCACGTACCACATGATCTTGTCGTTTTCCGTCTGATTCGCGTTCATGAAGATGCGCAACAGGTGGATTGACGAGATCGCGACGATCGAGACCGCAACCTTCAGCTTCAGCGTGCCGGAGTCGAGCTTCGACAGCCAGGCGGGCGCGTCCCCGCTGGTCTCGATGTCGATGCGCGAGACGAAGTTCTCGTAGCCCGAGAACATCACCATGACGATCAGGCTGCCGACCAGCACGAGGTCGATCATCGCGAGCACGGTGAGCACGAGATCCGCTTCCGTGAGCGTGGTGACGTGGACGATGACGTGGAAGGCTTCCTGGAAGAACTTGATGCCGAGCACGATCAGGGCAAGCGACAGCCCGAGATAGAGCGGCGCAAGCAGCCAGCGGCAGGCGAACAGGAGGCGTTCGATCGCTTTTTCCAGCATGGGCGGAAACTCCGGAATGCCGGCGCCATTGTATACTCGATCGGATGTACGTCCGGCCTCCCGTGCAGGTCTCGTTCGAGTTCTTTCCGCCCAATGACGAGGCCATGGAGCGCACGCTCTGGGCCTCGATCGAGCGGCTGGAGCCGCTCGCCCCGCGTTTTGTGTCGGTCACGTACGGTGCCGACGGCTCGACGCGCGATCGTACCCACCGGGTGATTTCGCGCGTGCAGCGCGAGACCCGCCTCACCGGCGCGCCGCATCTCACCTGCATCGGCGCGAGCCGCGCCGAAATACTCGACATCGCGCGCGGTTACTGGGATGAAGGGATCCGCCACATCGTAGCCCTCCGCGGCGATCCGCCGGCCGGCAGCGGCCCCTACGCGCCGCGCAAGGACGGATATGCGTATGCGGCGGATCTGGTCGCGGGGCTGAAGGGCGTCGCGGATTTCGATATTTCCGTCGCCGCCTACCCGGAGACGCATCCGGAAGCGGAAGGGCCGGAACAGGACCTCGACAATCTGAAGCGGAAGCTCGATGCGGGCGCCGCGCGGGCGATCACCCAGTTCTTCTTCGACGCGGACTGCTTCCTGAGGTTTCGCGACGCCTGCGCGCGCCGGGGCATCCGATCCGCGATGGTGCCCGGCATTCTGCCGATCACGCGACTCCCGCAGCTCCTGAAGTTCGCCGCGCGCTGCGGGGCCACCATTCCGGCCTGGCTCGTCGAGCGCTTCGAGGGCCTCGACGACGATGCGGAGACCCGCAAGATGATCGCAGCCTCGGTCGCGATCGAGCAGGTCGCGCGACTGCGCCGCGAAGGCGTCGAGGAATTCCACTTCTATACACTGAACCGCGCCGAGCTGACCTATGCGATCTGCCACGCGCTCGGGCTCCGGGCGGCCGCATGAGCGACGCGAGACAGGGCCGGATCACCGCTCTCAGGGCCGCGCTCGCGGACCGCATCCTCGTGCTCGACGGGGCAATGGGCACGATGATCCAGCGCGCCCGGCTCGAGGCCGCCGATTACCACGGCCGGCGTTTCGCGGACTGGCCACGCGACCTCAAGGGCGCAAACGATCTGCTGTCGCTGACTCGCCCGGACCTGATTGCGGCGATCCATCGCGAATATCTCGAGTCAGGCGCCGACATCATCGAGACCAACACCTTCAATGCGAGCGCGCCGTCGCTCGCGGATTACGGGCTCGAGGAGTTCGTCGCCGAGATCAACCTCGAGTCGGCGCGCATCGCGCGTGCCGCCGCCGATGAGGCGACGGCGGCGGACGGGCGGCCGCGTTTCGTCGCCGGCGCGCTCGGGCCCACGAGTCGCACGGCTTCGCTCTCGCCCGACGTCAACGATCCCGGATTCCGAAACACGAATTTCGATGCGCTCCGCGAGACTTACGGAACGGCCGCGCGCGCGCTGATCGAGGGCGGTTCGGACCTACTGATCGTCGAGACGATCTTCGACACGCTGAACGCGAAGGCGGCACTGTATGCAATCAGCGAGATTTTCGAGGAGACCGGCATCGAACTGCCGGTCATCGTGTCCGGCACGATCACCGACGCCTCCGGCCGCACGCTGTCGGGCCAGACCGTAGAGGCATTCTGGAATTCCGTGCGTCACGTGCGGCCGATCGCGATAGGGCTCAACTGTGCGCTCGGCGCGAAGCAGCTCCGCCCGCACGTCGAAGAACTGGCGCGCATCGCCGATTGCTTCGTCAGCGCTTATCCGAATGCGGGCCTGCCGAACGCTTTCGGCGAATACGACGAGCAGGCCTGCGAGACCGCGGCGCAGCTCGGCGAGTGGGCCGAGAGCGGGCTCGTCAACATCGTCGGCGGCTGCTGCGGCACGACGCCCGAGCACATCGCACACATCGCGCGCGCCGTCGCCGGCCTGGCGCCGCGCAAGCCGGCCAGTCCGCCGCGCCGCTGCCGGCTGTCGGGCCTCGAGGCGCTCAACCTCGAACCCGAGATGCTCTTCGTCAACGTCGGCGAGCGCACGAACGTCACCGGTTCCGCGAAGTTCCGCAAGCTGATCGAAGCGGGCGACTACATCACGGCGCTCGCGATTGCGCGCGATCAGGTCGCGAACGGCGCGCAGATGATCGACGTCAACATGGACGAGGGCATGCTCGACTCGCAGGCCGCGATGGTGCGGTTCCTGAATCTCGCCGCGTCGGAACCCGACATCGCGCGGGTGCCGGTCATGATCGACTCGTCGAAATGGTCGGTGATCGAGGCGGGATTGCGCTGCCTGCAGGGCAAGGGCGTCGTCAACTCCATCTCGATGAAGGAGGGCGAGGGCCCGTTCCTCGAGCATGCGAAACTCGCACGGCGCTACGGCGCGGCGGTCGTCGTCATGGCTTTCGACGAGCAGGGCCAGGCCGACACGGTGGAGCGCAAGGTTGCGATCTGCGAGCGCGCGTATCGTCTCCTGATCGACCGCGCCGGCTTCGATGCCGAGGACATCATTTTCGATGCGAACATCTTCGCGATTGCGACCGGCATCGAAGAGCATTCCGGCTACGGCATCGCCTTCATCGAGGCCGTGAAACAGATAAAAGCACGCTGCCCCGGAACAAAAACGAGCGGCGGCGTCAGCAACGTCTCGTTCGCTTTCCGCGGCAACGACACCGTGCGCGAGGCGATGCACGCCGTGTTCCTCTATCACGCGATCCGGGCGGGCCTCGACATGGGCATCGTCAATGCGGGCCAGCTCGGGATCTACGAGGAGATCGCGCCGGAACTCCGCGAATGCTGCGAGGACGTGGTCCTGAACCGCAGGCCGGATGCGACCGAGCGCCTGCTCGAGATCGCCGCGCGATTCCGCGGCGACGGCGCAGCGCGGCGGGCGGAGGACCTGGCGTGGCGCGGATGGCCGGTCGGCAAGCGGCTCGAGCACGCTCTCATCAAGGGCATCGACGAGTTCATCCTCGAAGACGTCGAGGAGGCGCGCGTCGCCGCGGCACGACCGCTCGACGTGATCGAGGGGCCCTTGATGGACGGGATGAACGTCGTCGGCGACCTGTTCGGCGCCGGCAAGATGTTCCTGCCGCAGGTGGTGAAATCCGCGCGCGTCATGAAGCGCGCGGTCGCGCACCTCGTGCCTTTCATCGAGCGCGAGCAGGGCGGGGCGCGCTCGAGCAACGGCAAGATCGTCATCGCGACGGTCAAGGGCGACGTGCACGACATCGGCAAGAACATCGTCGGCGTCGTGCTCCAGTGCAACAACTTCGAGGTCGTGGATCTCGGCGTGATGGTGCCGGCGGAGCGCATCCTGGAGACGGCGCGCGCCGAATCCGCCGACATGATCGGGCTGTCGGGCCTGATCACGCCCTCTCTCGACGAGATGGTGCACGTGGCGCACGAGATGCAACGCCAGGGATTCACGATTCCGCTCCTGATCGGCGGCGCGACCACCTCGCCCGCCCACACCTCGGTGCGCATCGAACCCGAGTATGGTCACGGCGTCGTCTACGTGAAGGACGCCTCGCGATCGGTCGGCGTCTGCCAGACGCTGGTGACGGCGGAGACGCGCGGAGCCTTCTTCGAGCGCGTCAAGTCCGAGCATGCCAACCGGCGCGAACAGCACGCCGGCCGCAAGCGCCGCCCGGAAGGCCTTGCGCTCGCCGACGCGCGAGCGCGAAAGTTTTCGGCCGACTGGATATCGTATCGTCCGCCTGTGCCGCGATTCCTCGGCACGCGGTCGCTCCAGTCCGTGCCCTTGAAGGATCTCGTTCCATACATCGACTGGATGCCGTTCTTCAATGCCTGGGAGTTCTCCGGAAAATTCCCCGAGATCCTCGAGGACCCGGCGCGCGGCGCCGCGGCGAGCGCGCTCTGGAAAGACGCGCGCCAGATGCTCGATACGCTCGTGCGCGAGCGGTGGCTGACGGCGAATGCGGTGTTCGGGTTCTTCCCCGCGGCGAGTTCCGGCGACGACATCGAACTGGCGCAGCTCAGGCTGCATCAACTGCGCCAGCAGAAGATCAAGCCCGCGGGCCAGCCGCAGTACTGTCTTGCGGATTTCGTCGCGCCGCGAGAATCGGGTGTCGCGGACTACGTCGGCGCGTTCGCAGTCACGGCGGGGCAGGGCATCGAGCCGCACGTCGCGCGGTTCGAGGCGGCGCACGACGATTACTCGGCGATCCTCCTGAAGTCGCTCGCCGACCGGCTCGCCGAGGCGCTGGCGGAGGCGCTGCACCTGCGCGTGCGCCGCGAATTCTGGGGCTACGCGCCGGAGGAGAGCCTCACGAACGAGCAGCTCGTGCGCGAGGAGTATCGCGGCATCAGGCCGGCGCCGGGCTATCCCGCCTGCCCGGATCACACGGAAAAAGCGGCGCTCTGGCGGCTGCTCGACGCTGAAACGGCCTCCGGCATTCGCCTGACGGAGTCCTACGCCATGTATCCCGCCGCCTCGGTCAGCGGCTGGTACTTCTCGCATCCCGATTCCCGGTATTTCGCGGTCGGCACGATCGGCGCCGACCAGCTCGAGGATTACGCGCGCCGCAAGGGCATGTCAGTCGACGAAGCGCGCCGCTGGCTTTCCCCGAATCTCGGGCGAGACGCGGAAGCCGACGCCGCCTGAGACGGTGCTACTGCAACTCGTCGACGAGGCCCGCGCGGTCGAGCCGCTGCATCTGGCCGAGGATCCACTCCTGGCGCATGCGCAGGTATCGCGAGGGATTGGAGACTCCAAACCGGTTCGGGCTCGGCAATGCCGCGGCGAGCAGCGCCGCTTCTCGGGGGCCGAGATTCGATGCGTCCCTGCGGAAGAACTGACGGCTGGCGGCCTCGACACCCCAGATGCCGCGGCCGAACTGGGCGCTGTTCAGGTACACCTCGAGTATGCGCTGCTTCGGCCAGAGCCACTCGATCCAGACCGTGAACCACGCTTCGAGACCCTTGCGGAGCCAGCTCTGACCGGGCCAGAGAAACAGGTTCTTCGCGACCTGCTGGCTGATCGTGCTCGCGCCCCGCAGGCGGCGGCCGCTTCGTGCGTCGTTCACCGCCTTCTCGATCGCCTCGAAATCGAATCCGTCGTGGACCAGGAACTTCTGGTCCTCGGCGGCGATCGCCGCGACCGCGGCGTGGCGTGAAATCCGCGACCATGGAATCCAATCATGACGCTGGCGCAGCGGCACGGATGCATTGCCTGCCGCGATCCGCTCGTGAATCATGAATGCGGTCATCGGCACGGGCAGCCAGCGGAATCCTGCCACGACGACGACGCTCGCCGTCGCCGAAGCCAGGATCGCGAAAGCGACCCACCGGGCGAGCCGCACCGGCAGGGAGCGACGCTTCATGCGCCTTCGGGTCAGGCGGCGCTTGCGCGCCGGACGAGCTTGACGACGACCGGCTCGGCCGGAACGTCGTCGTGACCGCTCTTTCGGCCGGTCTTCACTTTCGCGATCTTGTCGACGACGTCCATGCCGCCCACCACGCGGCCGAAGACCGCGTAGCCGAAACTGCCGGTGCGATGATCGAGGAAGGCGTTGTCGACCAGGTTGACGAAGAACTGCGAGGTCGCGCTGTGCAGGTCGTTCGTGCGCGCCATCGCGAGCGTGCCGCGCAGGTTCCTGAGGCCGTTATCGGCCTCGTTCGTGATCGGCGCGTGACCCGATTTCTGTTCCATGTCCGGCGTGAATCCGCCGCCCTGGATCATGAAGCCCGGGATGACGCGGTGAAACACGGTGCCGTCGAAAAACCCCTCGTCGACGTAACGGAGGAAGTTCCTGGTGGACACCGGGGCCGACTCTTCGTCGAGTTCCACCGTGAAATCGCCCTGCGACGTCTCGAATCGGATCATTGCCTGCCCTCCTGGCCGAGCGCAGATTCTAATGCCTGCGGCGGCGCAATGCCCGTCGTCACACGATCGTGGGATGCGAGATCGCGGTGCGTCCTGATTTCGATCAGCCCGGCATCTGACATCATTTCGCGCACAGCCGCGCCCTGCGACGCGCCGTGCTCGAGGATCAGGCAGCCGCCGGACTGCAGGTGCGCGCGCGCGCCGATGCAGACGGCCGCGAGCGCTTCGAGACCGCCCCGGTCCGCGACCAGCGCCAGGCGCGGCTCGTGCGCGAGCGCGGCAAGCGCCGGATCGTCCTCCGCGACATACGGCGGATTCGAGACGATCGCGGCGAAGCGGAGGCCGGCAACGGGCTCGTACCAGGAACCTTGCAGGAAGCGGACATTGCCGATGGCGAGCCTCGCTGCATTGCGTGCGGCGACCGCGAGCGCGGCGGCGCTCGCATCGACGCCTGTTACCGCCGCATCGTCACGCTCCCGCGAGAGCGCAAGCGCGATCGCGCCGCTGCCTGTGCCGAGATCGAGCACCGCCGGGCGTGAAACTACTGTGAGTGCCGCGAGCGCGAGCTCGACCGCGAGCTCGGTTTCGGGGCGCGGCACGAGCACATCGGGCGTGACCTCGAGCTCGAGCGACCAGAATTCGCGCCGGCCGGTGAGATAGGCGATCGGTTCGCCGGAGATGCGGCGGCGCGCGAGGGATTCGAGCATTTCCGACTGCGACGGCGCGAGCGTGCGCCCGGGGGAGGCGGCAAGCGCCGCGCGGGTCGTCGCAAGCACGTGCGCGAGGAGAATCTCGGCGTCGAGCGCGGCCGTCGGCGAAACCGCCGCGAGGCGCCCCCGAAGGGACGCGAGCGCGTCGCGGGTGCGCATCATTCGAGCGAGGCCAGCTCGTCGGCCTGGTGCTCCCGCGCGAGCGTGTCGATCACCTCGTCGAGATCGCCGTCGACGATCGAATCGAGGCGGTAAAGCGTCAGCTCGATCCGATGATCGGTCAGACGGCCTTGCGGAAAATTGTAGGTGCGGATGCGCTCCGAGCGGTCGCCGCTCCCCACCTGAAGACGGCGCTTCTGCGCCTGTTCCGCCGCCGCGCGCTCGCGCTCCGCCGCGAGGAGGCGGGCGCGCAGGAGCGACATCGCGCGGGCGCGATTCTTGTGCTGCGAGCGCTCGTCCTGGCATTCGACGACGATGCCCGTCGGCAGATGGGTGATGCGAACCGCCGAGTCGGTCTTGTTGACATGCTGTCCGCCGGCACCGGAGGAACGATAGGTGTCGATGCGGAGTTCCGAGGGATTGATGTCGACACTTTCGACTTCTGCGATTTCCGGCAGGACGGCGACGGTGCAGGTCGACGTGTGAATCCGTCCCTGCGACTCGGTTGACGGCACGCGCTGCACGCGATGCGTGCCGGATTCGAACTTGAGGCGCGCATATACGCCCTGGCCGACGATCCGGCTGATGATCTCGCGATAGCCGCCGTGTTCTCCGCGGCTCTGCGACACGACTTCGACCGACCAGCCGCGACGCTCTGAATAGCGCGAGTACATCCTGTGCAGGTCGCCCGCGAAGATAGCGGCCTCGTCGCCTCCGGCCGCGGCGCGGATCTCGAGAAACACGTTGCGGTCATCGAGCGGGTCGGGCGGCACCAGGAGCAGCTGCAGCACGGCCTCGTCCGCCGCCACCGCGATTTCCAGGGCCCTGATTTCCTGCTCACCGAGTTCACGCATGTGCGCGTCCGGGTCCGCAGCGACCGCTCGCGCCGCGGCGAGCTCGTGTTCGCGGCCGGAAAGCCGGGCGAGGCCGCGCGCGATCGGGTCGATGCGCGCGAATTCCCTGGACAGGTCCCGGAACTGCTCGGATCGCCCGAGCATCTTGGGGTCGGCCAGCAGGCGCTCGATCTCGGCATGCCGGTCGGCGACTCGCTCGAGGCGGCGGCGAATCGCCACTTTCATTGCGGGTCGCGCCCCGATCGGAAAAGTCGGGCGGCCGCGTCGGCGAGCGTTGCGTCGCCGCGCTCTGCGGCGTCGCGAAGCGCGGTGGAGGGCGCGTGCAACAGGCGGTTCGTCAGCGTCGACGCGAGCTGTTCGAGCACCGCTTCCGGCGGGTGGCCGGCGGCGAGGAGCCTCCGGGCCTGTTCGAGCGTCTGGTCTCGCGCGGCCTCGGCCTGGCCGCGGAGCTCGCGGATCATCGGCACGGCATCGAGCACCTTGAGTCCGGCCATGAACTCGGCGACCTGCACGTCGATCAACCGGCGCGCGACGGCCGCTTCCTCCTGGCGTGCCTTCACGTTCTCGTCGACGACCTGCCGCAGGTCGTCGATCGTGTAGAGATAAGCGTCTTCGAGTGCGCCGACGCGCGGATCGATGTCCCGCGGCACGGCGAGATCCAGCATGAACATCGGCCGGTGGCGGCGCTGCTCCAGCGCCTTCTGAACCGCATCGAGGCCGATCACGAGGCCGGGCCGCGCGGTCGACGAGACGACGATGTCCGCGGCCGGCAGGTGAGTCGCGAGCGCGTCGAGCGAAATCGCCGATGCCTGGAGCCCCTCGGCGAGGCGCTCGGCGCGATTCGCGCTGCGGTTCGCGATGATCATGCGGCCGATCTTCTGGGCATGCAGGTGGCGCGCGGCGAGCTCGATCATTTCGCCGGCGCCGACGAGAAGCGCCGTGTGCCGCTCGAATCCGGCGAAGATCCGGCGCGCGAGCTGGATTCCGGCGAAGGCGACCGAGACCGCGCTCGCGCCGATCGCAGTTTCGCTCCGCACGCGCTTGGCGACGGAAAAGGTCGTCTGAAAGAGCCGGTTGAGAAGGGCGCCCGACGTGCCGGCTTTCTGGGCCGCGCGGTACGAATCCTTGAGCTGCCCGAGGATCTGCGGCTCGCCCAGGATCAGGGAATCGAGTCCCGCGGCAACGGAGAAAACGTGCCGCACCGCTTCGGGTCCTTCGATGCGGTAGAGACATTCGGCGATCGGGCGATTGCCGCCCGATTCCGCCACGAGCCAGCCCTCGAGCGGGTCCGCCCCGCTGCCGCCGACGCAATAGATCTCCGTGCGATTGCAGGTCGAGACGATCAGGGCTTCCTGAACACCGGGAAGCGCGTGCAGCGACGCAAGCGCCGTTGGCATGCGCCCGGCGTCGAACACGATGCGTTCGCGCACCTCGACCGGCGCGGTACGATGATTCAGTCCGAGAACGACGAGCGACATGATGTGCCGGCTGCGGGAATCCGCAGGATTGTCCGGGAACGATCACGACAGCACAAGCGCTGGGATATAGTGATGTGATGCGCGTTATGGTGCGTCACATTGCGGTCTTTCTGCTGTCGGTCTCGTCCGCGCACGCGGGCGCGGACGAGGTCCGTTGCCCGCGGGGCGACGTCTGGTCGCTTTCGATCGGAGCAGAGCGGGCGCTCGAACGCGGCGAATGGCCGGATGCGGCCCGCCTCTACGGCTGCGCCGCGCGGGCGAGCGACGATCCGGCCGTCGCCGAACGGGCGACGCGATCCGCGTACGACAACCTCCAGCTCGAGCGCGCGGTGGACGCCGCAAAACGCTGGCTCGAGCTCGCGCCGGACAGCGAAGTCGCGCGGCGCTACCTGGCGACCGGTTTGCTGCGGCTCTACGACGAGGACGCGGCGGCCGCGCAGTTCGCCGAGCTCCTGAAGACTTCATATGCGGACCGCGCGCGCGGCTATCTCGTGCTGCTCGGCATCCTCTCCGTGGAGGGCAACGATACCGGCGCGGCGCGCATCATGGATGGGCTCGCGAGCGCGGATGCCGCTTCGCCCGAGGCGCAGTACGCGGCCAGCGTGCTGTGGCAGCGCGCGGAGCACGGCGCGAAGGCGCTCGCCGCGGCCGAGCGGGCCGCGGCGCTTCGCGCCGGCTGGCCGCAGGCGGAACTCGCGCGCGTGCGCGCGCTCGCGGCGCTCGGGCGCGACGACGAGGCCCTGAAACTCTCGGCCGAACTTGCGGCCGGCGACGATCCTTATCTCCGCATCAGCCACGCCTGGGTCCTGCTCGAGCAGCATCGCCGTGACGAGGCGGTGGCGCTCTTCGAAGAGCTCCGCCGATCGGGCGGACCGACGGCAGGCGATGCAGCCGCGGCGCTCGCCGCGGTCGCGATCGATGAGCGCCAATTCGACGACGCAACGCGCCTCCTCGATGATGCGGCCCGCAGTCCCGATCAGGCCGAAACGCTCCGCTGGCATGTAGGACGCATCGCGGAGGAACGGGGCGACGATGCGGGGGCCGCGCGCCAGTACCAGGGCATCGAATCCGGACCCCGTGCCCTCACGGCGCAGCTCCGGGCATTCCGGCTGCTGCGCAAGGTGGGCGCAGGCGCGCTCGCCGAGGTTCTCATCGACGATTTCCTCGCATCTTCGCCCGCGGAGACGGCCGACGTGATCGCAGGCGTCGCGGCGGTCCACGTCGAGGAAGGCCGCGGCGAAGATGCGATCGCTCTCGTCGATCGCGCACTGATCCTCATGCCGGACGATGGACTGCTGCTCGCGCGCGGCTTCCTGTTCGAACGGCTCGATCGCGTGCCGGAAGCGCTGGCCGATCTCCGCAGGGTAGCCGGGAAACGTCCGAACGATCCGATGGCGCAGAATGCGCTCGGCTACACGCTCGTCGATCGAACCCGCCTGCTCGACGAAGGCTATCGTCTGATCGAGCAGGCGCTCGCCGCGAAGCCGGACAGCTACGCGATCCAGGATTCGATGGGCTGGGCGCTCGTGCAGATGGGCAGGCTCGAAGACGGAAAATCCTGGCTCGACACGGCCTGGAAGCGTTCCGAGGATCCCGAAGTGGCCGCGCATCTCGGGGAAACCCTTTGGCGGATGGGGCGGGAGGACGAGGCGCGCCGTCTCTGGACCGATGCGCTCGCGGACAATCCGGACAGCCCGCCGCTCAAGCGCGCGATCGAGCGCCATCCGAAGTGAACCCGCGATTCGCCGCCGTCGCCGTGGCGCTTCTTGCGGGCGGCTGCGCGACGACACCGCCGGAGGTCCAGACCGGAGACTGGGTTGGGCGCCGCGCCGAACTGCAGGCGCTCGAAATCTGGAATCTCGGCGGACGCGTAGCGGTCGCCGCCGGCGACGACGGATTCTCCGGCGGAATGAACTGGAAGCAGCGCGGCGGGAAATCGGAAGTCACGCTCCGCGGCCCGATGGGCGGGGCCGCAATCCTGATCCAGGTCGAAGGGGCTGCGTACATCGTCACGGACGAGCGCGGCAGGTCCTATGACGGCGAAGACGCGCGCCGTTTCATCGAACAGAATCTCGGTCCCGCCAATCCGCTGCCGATCGCGGAAATGCGTTACTGGCTCGTCGGCGCGCCGGCGCCGGCATCGCCGTATCGCGAAACGGTCGGCGAGGGCGGATCGCTTGCGAGTCTCGAGCAGTCGGGCTGGACCGTCCGCTTTGACCGCTACCGCGCGACAGGAGGCCTCGCGCTGCCGGAACGCATCGAGATGACGACCGGAGGATTGCGACTGCGCGTCGCCGTTTCCGACTGGCGCATCGGACCATGAGCGCATCGTGGCCGGCGCCGGCGAAGCTCAACCTTTTCCTCCACGTCGTCGACCGCCGCGCGGATGGCTATCACGAGATCCAGACCGCCTATCAGCTCATCGACCTGCAGGACGAACTGAGTTTTGCGCCGCGCGACGACGGGGTGATTCGCCGCATCGAGGGGCCTGCCGGCGTCTCTGAATCGGAGGATCTTTGCCTGCGTGCCGCGCGACGCCTGCAGGCGGCCGGCGCGACCGCGAAAGGGGTCGACATCCGGCTCACCAAGCGCATTCCCATCCAGGGCGGCCTCGGCGGCGGCAGCTCGGATGCGGCAACGACCCTCGTCGCGCTCAACGAGATCTGGGGCCTCGGCCTTGGACCCGGACGGGTCGCCGAGCTTGGCCTGGAACTGGGAGCCGATATCCCCCTGTTCATTCATGGGCATAGCGCTTGGGGCGAGGGACTGGGCGAGCGCCTGACGCCGCTGGAACTGCCCCCCCGGCACTTCGCCATCGTCTTTCCGGGGGTCGGGATCCGGACCGCCGACGTCTTTCAGGCTTCTGAATTGACAAGGAAAACTCCCAAGACCACAATTCGCGGCTTCCTGAAGGCAGGTGGACACAACGATTGCGAGCCGGTGGTGGCCGGACGCAGTCCCGAGGTACGAAACGCACTAGCCTGGCTATCGAGCCGAGGCAGGGCGCGCCTGACCGGCACCGGCAGTTGCGTGTTCGCGGAATTCGCCGATCGCGAGTCTGCGGAGGCCGCACTCGTCGGACTGCCCGCGGGCTGGCGCGGTTTCGTGGCCCGGGCACTCGGCGGTTCGCCACTTCTGGAACGCCTGGCGGCGGAGCGGCTGTCCCGCAATGGCGGGAGGGATTGAAATTGGGGTGTCGCCAAGTGGTAAGGCAACGGGTTTTGATCCCGTCATACGAAGGTTCGAATCCTTCCACCCCAGCCAGTTAGGGAGAGTCGCGTGGACCACTCCACGATGGCGGTGTTCACGGGCAATGCGAATCCGGGTCTCGCGCAGGACATCGCGCGGCACCTGATGCAGCCGCTCGGCCGCGCCCTCGTGGGACGGTTCAGCGACGGCGAGATCCAGGTCGAGATCATGGAGAACGTCCGCGGCAAGGACGTCTACGTGGTGCAGTCGACCTGTCCGCCGGCGAACGAGCACCTGATGGAGCTCCTGGTCATGGCCGACGCTTGCCGGCGCGCCTCGGCCGGGCGGATCACTGCGGTGATTCCGTACCTGGGGTATGCGCGGCAGGACCGGCGGCAACGCGCGATGCGCGTGCCGATCACGGCAAAGCTGGTCGCGGACATGATCAGCACCGCGGGCGTGAACCGGGTACTGACAGTGGATCTGCACGCCGACCAGATCCAGGGTTTTTTCAACGTGCCGGTCGACAATGTGTATGCGTCGCCGGTGCTGCTCGGCGAGGTCTGGAAGCAGAAGTACGACAGGATGATCGTGGTTTCGCCGGACGTCGGCGGCGTGGTGCGGGCAAGGGCGCTCGCGCGCCGGCTCGACAACGCGGACCTCGCGATCATCGACAAACGGCGGCAGCGCGCGAACGAGTCGCAGGTGATGAACATCATCGGCGACGTGCGCGGCCGGTCCTGCGTGCTGGTGGACGACCTGGTCGACACCGCGGGCACGCTCTGCCAGGCCGCGAGCGCATTGAAGGATGAGGGCGCCGAGCGCGTGATCGCCTACATCACGCACCCGGTGCTGTCGGGCAAGGCGGTCGAGAGGATCTCGACGTCCGCGCTCGACGAGCTCGTCGTGACGGACACGATTCCGCTCGGCGAGGCTGCGAGGAGTTGCAAGCGCATCCGCGTATTGTCGGTCGCGGAGCTCTTGGCAGAGACGATGAGGCGGATCCGGGACGAGGAATCCGTCAGTTCGCTCTACGTGGATTAGGAAGGGTCCGCCCTTTCGATCGGCAGCCGCCGGAAGGTCCGGCGACGCCGCAAACGGATTGCCGGTGCCTGGTCGCGGGCCGGCGGTCCATGATTCGGGAGTATTGAAATGAAGATTTCCTTCGAACTCGACGCCGAGTTCCGGGAAGACCAGGGAAAGGGTGCGAGCCGCCGCCTGCGTCATCTCGGAAAAGTCCCGGCGATCCTCTACGGCGGGCGGCGCGACGCGCGTGCGCTGCTCGTGGACCACACCCGGCTTGCGCAGCTGATGGACAACGAGCGTTTCTACTCGACCATCGTCGCGCTGAAGGTCGGAAGCCAGAGCCAGGCTGCCGTGCTCAAGGACGTGCAGCGCCATCCGTACAAGAACCAGATCATGCACATCGACTTCCAGCGCGTGCTGGAGGACGAGAAGATCCGGATGCAGATTCCGCTGCACTTCAAGGGCGGCGCGGAGGCCAAGGGCGTCAAGGAACAGGGCGGCGTGCTCTCGCACGTGCGCAACGACGTCGAAGTGACCTGCCTGCCGAAGGACCTGCCGGAATTCGTCGAAGTCGACGTTTCGGGTCTCGAGATCAACCAGGTCTTCAAGCTGTCGGGCCTCAAACTGCCCGCGGGCGTCGAGCTCGTGGACCTGCTCGCAGGCCGCGACGGACCGGTCGCCTCGATCCATATGCCGCGCGTCGAGGAGGAGGAGGCCCCGGTCGTCGACGAAGCCGCTGCTGCCGCAGCGGCTGCAGGAACGCCGGGAGCACCGGCTGCCGCCGGCGCGCCGGGCGCACCGGGGGTCGCAGCTGCCGGCGCCGCGCCGGGCGCAGCACCGGGTGCGGCGCCTGCCGCTTCTGCGCCGGGCGGCGCCGCGAAGGGCGGGAAGGACGGCAAGGACGCCAAGAAGGGCGACGGCAAGAAGTAAGGTGTGGCGGGACTTCCACTGCAACTGGTCGTCGGCCTCGGCAATCCGGGCGTCGAACACGAGGACACGCGCCACAACGCGGGCTTCTGGTTCATCGACGAGCTGGCGAACCGTTACGACGGCCGCCTGAAGCCGGAACGCCGCTACAACGCCTGCGCCTGTCGCATCTCGATCGCGGATGTGCCGCTGTGGCTCCTGAAGCCGATGGGCTTCATGAACCGCAGCGGCCAGTCCGTGCGCGCGTTCTGCGACTACCTGCGATTGCCGTCGGAGCAGGTGCTCGTCGTGCACGACGAGCTCGACCTGCCGGCCGGCGTGGCGCGGCTGAAGCGCGGCGGGGGCGCGGGCGGCCACAACGGCATGAAAGACGTCATCGCGCATCTCGGCGAGGACTTCTGGAGGCTCCGGATCGGCATCGGCCACCCGGGGCACCGCGAACAGGTGATCGGCTACGTCCTCGAGCGCGCGAGCGCGGTCGATGAACGCCTGATGCGCGAGTCGATCGAGCTCGCAATCGCGGAATTTCCGCGTCTGCTCAACGAAGGCGCGGAGAAGATGATGACCCGGCTGCACACGTCGCCGCCTGAAGCGTCCGCCTGATGGGCATCCGCTGCGGTATCGTCGGGCTGCCGAACGTCGGCAAGTCCACGCTGTTCAACGCCCTGACCCGAGCCGGCATCGCCGCGGAGAATTACCCGTTCTGCACGATTGACCCTAATGTCGGCATCGTGCCGGTGCCCGATCCGCGACTCGCCGCGCTCGCGGCCATCGCGAAGCCGGAAAAGATCGTCCCGACAACCGTCGAGTTCGTCGACATCGCGGGCCTCGTCGCCGGCGCATCGCAGGGCGAGGGGCTCGGCAACAAGTTTCTCGCGCACATCCGCGAAGTGGACGCCATCGCTCACGTCGTGCGATGTTTCGAGGACCCGGACGTCGTCCACGTCTCCGGGCGCATCGATCCGGCCGCGGACGTCGCCATCGTCAACACCGAGCTCGCGCTCGCCGACCTCGAGACCGTGGACCGCGCGCGCCAGCGCGCCGACAAGGCCGCGAAGGCCATGGACAAGGACGCGATGCGCTGGCGCGAATCGCTCGAGTGCATCCGCCAGCAGCTCGATCAGGGCGCGCCGGTGCGCGCGATGGCGCTCGACTCGTTCGAACGCGAGCGGCTGCGCGAACTCTCGCTGCTGACGGCGAAGCCCGTGATGTACGTCGCGAACGTGGACGAGGGCGGATTCGCCGGCAACGCGCGGCTTGACGCGCTCATGCAGCTCGCCGCGTCGGAGGGCGCGGAAGTGGTCGCAGTCTGCGCCGCGATCGAGGCGGAAATTTCGGAGCTCGACGTCGGCGACCGCGCGGCGTTTCTGGCCGATCTCGGCCTCGCCGAGGCCGGTCTCGACCGCATCATCCGGGCGGGCTACAAGCTGCTCGGGTTGCTGACGTTCTTCACGGCGGGTCCCAAGGAAGTACGTGCCTGGACCGTGCGTTCAGGGGCGACCGCGCCGCAGGCGGCGGGCGCCATACACACGGATTTCGAGCGCGGATTCATTCGTGCAGAGACGATCGCCTACGACGACTATTTCGCATTCAAGGGCGAGCCCGGCGCACGCGAGGCCGGGCGCCTGCGCCTCGAAGGAAAGGACTACGTCGTCAGGGAAGGCGACGTCATGCATTTCCGCTTCAATGTAAGCTAACCGCTTTACGGCCTGATCCCCTACCGGCACCCAGTTGCTCGCCGCCAGCCAAGCGCCCCAGCCAACCACCACTGTCGGCAAGCTGCCGCAGTTCCATGCCGTCGGTTTCACGGGCCACCGGCATCTCGCGGATCCGGTCGGTACGGCCAAGGCCATTCGCGGTGCGCTGCATGCGCTGCGAAACCTGGTACCGGGCGAGTGGATTGCGCTTTCGTCGATCGCCCGCGGCAGCGACCAGCTGTTCGTGCAGCAGGCGCGGGAAATCGGGCTCTCATGGCATGTGATCCTGCCGCTGCCGCACGCGGAGTTCGCTGCTGACTTCACGCCCGCCGAATGGTCAGTGGTCGAACAAACGCTTGCCAGCGCCGATCATCTGAAGGTCATCACCGAAAATGGAGACCGCAAGGACGCTTATCTCGATTGTGGGATCGAGACCGTCAATGGCTCGGACGTCCTGATCGCGGTCTGGGACGGAGATTCCGCGCGGGGCAAGGGCGGAACGGCCGACGTCGTCCAATATGCGGAATCGACCGGCAAGCCCGTGATGATCATCGACGCCGTCACGCACGAGGTGCGCAAGGAAAACTGGGACAGGCTCGAGCCGAACGATCCGGTCCTCGAAGACCTGAACGGATTGCCGGAAGCCGCGAGCGCCTGGTCGGTCAATCCGTTCAAGGCGCCGGATTCCGTCTTCCTTTTCCAGCAGAAATGCGACTACCACGCGACCCATGGTGCTCCGCAATTCCGGCGACTGATCGTATCCACGGTCGTTGCACATGTGATCGCAACGGTGATCGGCGCCGCGGTCGTCGGCTATGGGTTGCACTTGCTCGCCTTGCCATGGCTCGAACTGTCGTGCATCACCTTCGCCCTCGGGGCAGCGATATTGCTGCGCCGCAAGATGCACTCGCATCACAGCTGGGTGCGCTGCCGGCTTGCCGCGGAATTCTGCCGCTCGGCGCTCGCGACCTGGGGACTGCCGCGAGCCGCTCCGCTGTTGCACAACCTCGACCTCTCTGGCGCGCGCGGCCTGGCGCGCTCGCTGTACATCCTGCACACGCGATCGTCCGCGGCCCGACCGGTGCCGATCGAGGAATTCAAGCGAATCTACCTGGAGAAAAGGATCGACGACCAGCTTGCGTACTACGACAGGCAGGTGAATCGGGCGCAGCCGCTCTACCGCAGGCTTGCTGCAGGTTTCACCATCGGCACGGTTTCGGCCCTCGTGTTCACAGCGTTCTATGCGATCACCCGGACGCTGCACACGCCGTTGCCTGCGTGGGTCGAGGGGACGACGAACGTGTTCCTGCCAATTGCACTGCCGGCCGTGGCAGCTGCGTGCATTTCCATCATCTCGATCAACGACCTGCAGCGCCGCGTGGCGCGTTTCCGGGAAATGCGCACCTTGCTGCAGGCCAGCCGCGCGCAGATCGCCTCCTGCCGGACGTGGAACAGCGTCGAGCACGTGGTGCTCAAGACCGAGCGCGCGCTCCTGCGCGAGGTGATCGAGTGGCATTCGATCAGGAGCTTCAGCGAGTCGCACTGAATCGCCACCGATGAACACCCAGTCCAAGTACCGCGCGTTCATCAGCTACAGCCACAGCGACGAGAAATGGGCCAGGTGGCTGCACCGTAGTCTCGAAACCTACCGGTTGCCCAGGCACCTGGTCGGCACGGAGACCGCGTTCGGTCCGGTCCCGAGGCGATTCACTCCCGTGTTCCGCGATCGCGAGGAACTCGCAACCGCGACCAGCCTCGGCGAGACGCTCGTCGCCGCGCTCGAGCAGTCGGCCTGCCAGATCGTCATTTGCTCCCCGAAGGCCGCGAAATCGAAGTGGGTCAACGAAGAGATCCTGACCTTCAAGCGGCTCGGTCGCGAGGACCGCATCTTCTGCCTGATCGTAGCCGGCGAGCCGGGGGCCTCCCTGAATCACTCGCTTGCGGAGCAGGAATGCTTTCCAGATGCACTGATACACAAGCTGGGAAAGGACGGCCAGCTGACGACGGAGCGCAGCGAGCCGATCGCCGCGGACGCCCGGCCGCAAAAGGATCGCAAGCGAAACGCGATGCTCAAGCTGCTGGCCGGCATGCTGGGCATCGGCCTCGACGAGCTGAAGCGAAGGGATGCACGGCGTAGGCAGTGGCGGATCGCGGCGCTGGTGTCCGGATCGCTGACCGGCATGATCATCACCTCCGTGCTCGCAGCGACGGCCTGGATCGCCCGCAACGAGGCGGAGCGCCAGCGCGTCCAGGCGGAAAAGGAAGCGGAAACGGCGCGGCAGGTCACGCGATTCATCGTCGACATGTTCAAGATCGTCGACCCGAGAGAGGCGCGGGGAAAAGAAATCACGGCCCGGATGATCCTCGATATGGGTGCGCCGCGCATCGAAACAGAGCTCGCCGACGAGCCGGCCGTCCAGGCGACGCTGATGGACACCATGGGAACGCTGTACCGGAGCATCGGACTCTATGGGACCGCGATTCCGTTCGCCCGCAAGTCGGTCGACAAACGGAGGTCGCTGGCCGGAGACAACCAAGTAGAACTCGCCGAAAGCCTCGGGCACCTCGGCGAAGTGCTCGCGCTGAACGCGGATTACGCCGAAGCGGTGAAGCGCCTCGAGGAAGCGCTGGTCATCCAGCGGCGCACGCTCGGCAAGTGGCACGAGGATGTCGCGGACACGCTGTCGGCGCTGGCCGATGTGATGTCGTATACGGGCGAATACGACAGGGGCCAGAAACTGATCGAGGAAGCCCTGCTGATCCGTCGCAGGCGTCATGGCGAGGTGCACGTCGACGTGGCGGCGAGCCTCGGTGACCTGGGCGTCAACTTCGGCGAGCGCGGTGATTTCAAGCAAGCGGAAATCTACCTTCGCCAGGCGCTCGATCTGCAGCGCAAGCTGCACGGGGACCTGCATCCGGACCTCGCCGAGGCCATGAACAACCTGGCCTGGGCCCTGCAGGGCCTGGATCGCTTCGACCAGGCGGAGCCCCTGCATCGTGCTGCGCTGGACATGAATCGCAAGCTCCTGGGCGACGCGCATCCGGAGCTCGCGGCCGGACTCAACAACCTCGCCTACGTCCTCGAGGTAAGTGGCGACTATCGCGGCGCCGAGAAGGCGTATCGCGAGTCGATCGAGATGAACCGCAAGCTGCTCGGCGACAGCCATCCGGAAATTGCGCTCGGCATGAGCAACCTGGCGTTCGTTCTCTACCGGAAGGGCGAGCGCAGTGCGGCAATCCAGATGCTGCGTGAATCGATCGACATGAGCCGGCAGGAACTGGGGCCCGATCATCCCGACGTGGCGGGCAACGTCACCAGCCTCGCGTACTGGCTCACCTTGGCCGGTCAATTTCAAGAGGCGGAGGAGCTACTCGACAAGGCACTGGCAATCCGTCGCGGAGCCCTCGGCAATGAACATCCGCAGGTCGCGAGCACCCTGACGGTTCAGGCCAGCCTGCGGGTGGCGCAGAAACGCTACGCCGACGCGCGGGACATCGCCGCCGAGGCGCTGCAGATCCTGGCGCTCAGCCTGCCGGACGATCACTGGCTGGTGGCGATGGCGAAAAACGCGCAAGGCGCGGCGCTCGCAGGCCTCGGGCAGTACTCGGATGCCGAGAAACTGCTGCTCGAAAGCCTGCCGGCCATGTCCGGATCGCCGATACCCGGCCTCCAGCAGCGTGGCCGCGCGCGTCTGGCAGACCTTTATACGGCTTGGAACAAGCCAGACGAGGCGGCCAAGTACACCGATTAGCTTCGAGCGGCCGGTTCACATAACGCGCTGGACGGTCTGGCCGCAGCGCCTTCTCCGATTTCATGCGCGCTTCATCATTAGTGAGGTACGCTTCGCGCGTTGGTGGACCGACAAGAAACTTAGGGGGACTGATATGTCGCAGCGTTCCATGGTGCACGCGGCCATTGCAGCCGCGGGCTTGCTGCAATTTGCCGTGGCGGGCAGCGCCAACGCCCAGACAGCGTTTCCGATTGATGTGGAAGCGCTGCAAGGTTGCTTCGGCCAACCCGTTTGCAACCTGGATGAGGCGACGGTCTCGATCATCGCGCCGCCGTCGCTCCCCCCTCGCGTTCTCGTGACAAAGACCCACAACGGCTCTACCGGATTTGGCGTGAGCGGCGGCCCTTCAGGCGCTGAAATCGACATTGGAGAAACCCTGGTCGTCGAGCTGAACAACGACGCCACCCAATCGCGCAGCATCACCGCGATTCAAATCCTGTTTCTCTTCAACGGCCCCGAGCACAACGACGTCGCCGAAAAGGTCCGGGTGACCGTGGACGGCGGTGCGGTGTACACGCTGTCGACTCTGAGCAACGTAGATAACAAAGCCGTCTGGAACGGGCCGGGGAAAGACTACTGGACCGGTCCTGGCAAAGTGCAAAACTGCGGTCCGACGACTTTGGCCGGCACCGGATGTTTCACGATCATTGATCCGTTCCCCGGCGCCGTCAGCAAACTCGAATTCACCGCAGTCACGGGTAGCGGTCCGGGCACCAACCAATCGGACTACTCGATTGAATTCATCGACGTTGCGGCGGACGTCCTCCTCAATCTTGCAGATTGCGCCAACCCAGACCCAGAGGCGGGTTGCCCGTTCGCGTCTGTTGGCGGTGAAGTCGCTGCCTCGTGGAACTCCATGCAAGTCGCGGCAGGTGCAGGCGATTCCCTCGAAGCGATCGTGAAGCAGGTCAAGCTGCCGGACTGCCGGTACATCCCGCAGGCCTGCCTCGAACTGCTGCAGGTCAGTTTTCCCGCTACAGCGAGCAAGAATGACATGCGGGCGATCCTGATCGACAAGGGGGTGATCAAGTCGCTGGATCCGTTGGGACCCAACAAGCTCAATCCGGCCACGCAACTGCTGATCGTCAACAAGCTGCTGCCACCTGAGGTCATCGAGCTGTTCCAACCGGCTGTCCTGCCGCAGCTAATCATCGACTCGCTGTGGCGGGGCCAGAAGGAGATCAACGGGCACTATTTCGACGGCCTGTTCTTCAAGGCCGACCCGGGCCTTGTTTTCACCAATGCATTCGGGGGCGAGATCGACGTGTCCGTGCTGACGGGCCACGAACTGGGTTGCACGGTCGATGACAACAACCTGGATAACCTGCTCGACTGGGACGTGATCACTTCCGTATCGGAAGTCGCCAAGAGTGTCGGCGGCCGGTACATCGACTCGATGATCAACGTCGGATGCATCAATCCGACGAAAGTCTCCGGCGTCCGTCTGTCGCTCCATTCGGTCAACCTCGAGATGGCAACGGCCACCTTCGGGCCTACGATCAAGAGCTTCAAGCCCAAGGTCACGGAGAACAATGACGCCGTGTTCGCGAGGCTCGTGGAGAGGCTGTGGAAGTACGAAGGCGAGATACTCAACAGCTATGCGTGCAGGCAGGCGGACCTGGTGCCGTCCAATGGCGTGGCGCCGTTGTCCAAGACGGTTTGCAATAAGCTGAAACCGCTCTGGTTGGTTGCCGACCTGAAGATCAATCTTTGCGTCAATGCGACCTTCTTCCCCAAGTCTGCGTTCAGGGACTGGATCTGCGGCCAGGCGGCGGAAGCCGTCAACAAGTTCGAGGCGGCAGTGCCGGCCACGGCGACAGGTCCGGACGTCCGCAATCGTGTCAGCGAACTCAAAGCGCGCGTCGGGGTGTTCGAGCACGTCTGGACAACGCGCTTCCTCGAGTCAGTGGAGAGGAAGCCGACTGGCTTCTGCCGCGAATGGGGGACCTGCCAGCCCTAGGCGGCAGTACGCGAACTGACCCGATGCCGACGCGGCTGCAATGCTCTCGGCTGTCGGTGCTGCTCGCGATTCTCGCGCTATTCGGTTGCGCCACGCTGTCCCGGCAGGACGCGCTGCAGGTGACGTTGGCGGGCCTCGAGCCCCTGCGAGGCGAGGGGCTCGAGATGCGGTTCCAGGTCAAGCTGCGCGTGCAGAATCCGAACGACACCCCGATCGACTACGACGGTGTCTACGTGAAGCTCGACGTGCAGGACAAGACCTTTGCCACCGGGGTCAGCGACATTGCCGGCAATGTGCCGCGCTTCGGTGAATCCATCGTCAGCGTGCCGGTCACCGTTTCGGTGCTGCGAATGGCGCGCCAGGTCATGGGTGTCGCCGGCGGCAAGCCTGTGGAACAGATCCGGTATTCGATGACCGGCAAGCTGAACCTCAGCGCGTTCGGTTCCAAGCGGTTCCAGGCGCGGGGCGAGTTCTCGCTGAAGCCGCCGGAACCGGCGCCTTGACACCTATCCGGGCGGTCCCGACAATCCCGCCTCCCCGAGGGTACCTTCCCACCGCGTGGCTAGGTAGCTCAGCTGGTTAGAGCACGGGATTCATAACCCCGGGGTCGAGAGTTCGATTCTCTCCCTAGCCACCATTTATTCGCGTGTCCGGCCCGGTGTCCGTCCGGTGTCCGGGCCCGCCGGTGAGACGGGATGACCGATTGCCGCGACCGGAGACAGTGCGCGGGCATGCGCTTGCCACTAGTTTTGGTGCCGCGCCAACCAAGGAGATTCGAATGACTGCGTTCCTGCGGAAGCTTGCAGCCGTTGCCTGCGGCCTTGTGATGCTCGGGCTCGCCAACACGCTGCCCTCACAGGCCGAGGAGCCTGCTGCCGCGCCCGCCACCGAAGACGCGCGCCTCGCCGCCTTCTTCGAGGAGGTGTTCCAGCGCAACTTGAAGGACAGCCCTATCTTCCAGGCGCAGCTCGGCATGAAAGGGCCGGACTACGGCAAGTGGGACGATTTCTCGGACGCCGAGGCGCAGCGGCAGTATGAACTCACGAAGAAGGACCTTGATCGCCTGCATGCAGACTTCAAGGTCAATGCGCTGTCCGAACAGATGAAGGTCAGTTACCGGATCTTCGAGCTGCAGCAGGAAACGGCGCTGAAGGTTTTCCCGTGGCGCTTCCACAACTACGCGTTCTCGACGATGGCGAATCCGATGACCCAGTTCGCTACCTTCTTTCAGAACATCCACCGGGTGGACGACGTTTCTGACGCCGAAGCCTACATTTCCCGCCTCGAGCTGCTCGAGCCCGCAGTGCGACAGGGCATCGAGACTATGGTCATGGCGGCCGATCGCGGGATCGTGCCGACTTCCTATTCTTTTGACCCTGTCCTGACCGATGGGCGCGCGATTCTGTCGGGTGCGCCCTTCGATGACAGCGGCAAGGACTCGGCGATCCTCGCCGACTTCCGCGGCAAGGTCGACAAGCTCGAAATACCGGATGCGGACAAGAAGCGCCTGCTGGACGAGGCCATTGCGGCGATGAAGGGACCGATGCAATCCGGCATCAAGTCGATGCTTGCGAGCATCGAGGGCCTGCGCGCCAAGTCGCCGGGCCCGCACGGCGTCTGGAAACTTCCGGATGGGGATGCCTTTTACAAGTCTCGAATCGAGTTCTGGACGACCGAGCCAAAGCTCGGAGCGGAGGAAATCCACGCGATCGGTCTCGCGGAGGTTGCGCGCATCCGCGGCGAGATGGAGGCGATCATGAAGAAAGTCGGATTCCAGGGCGACCTGCCGGCATTCTTCAAGCACCTGCGCACGGATCCCGCCAACTTCTTTCCGGACACGGACGAGGGCAAGAAGGGCTATCTGGACCAGTCCAAGGCTTACATCGATTCGATCTACGCTGATGTCGGCAAGTACTTCAACATCCTGCCGAAGGCGCCGCTCGAGGTGCGTCGCGTCGAGGACTGGCGCGAGGAAACGGCGCCCATCGCGTTCTACAACCAGCCAACGCCGGACGGCAGCCGCCCGGGCATCTACTACGTCAACCTGAAGGACATGGGTAGCAAGCAGAAGCACGAAATGGAAACGGTCGCCTATCACGAAGGGGCGCCGGGCCATCACTTCCAGATCGCGATCCAGCAGGAACTCGAGGGTGTGCCGACCTTCCAGAAGTTCGCGTTCTTCGGCGCCTACATCGAGGGCTGGGGCCTGTACGCTGAGCGTCTCGCGAAGGAACAGGGCCGATTCACCGACCCGATGCAGGACTTCGGCCGCCTGCAGAACGAGATGCTCCGCGCCTGCCGTCTCGTGGTCGACACCGGCGCCCACTCGAAAAAGTGGACGCGCGAACAGATGATCGACTACATGCTGGCGAACAACCCAATGACCGTCGAGGACGCCACGAAGGAAACGGAGCGTTACATCGACACCCCAGGCCAGGCGCTCTCGTACAAGATCGGCATGCTGAAGATCCTGGAGCTGCGCGAAAAGGCGAAGACCGCGCTCGGCGCGCGCTTCGACATCCGCGACTTCCACGATGCCGTGCTGAAGAACGGGGCCGTGCCGCTGCCGGTTCTCGAAGGGCTCGTCGACGACTACATCGCCGCCAAAAAGGCGGCCTGAGTTGCGCGCGCCCTAGCGCGCCGGCCGGAGCCGCGGCACCGTCGCGTTGGCGTCGGACAGGAGGTCCGACGCCGCTTTCGCGAGAATGCCGAGGCCCTCATCCACGATGGCGTCCTCGGCCGTGATCGGCACGAGGATCCGCACGACATTGCCGTAGATCCCGCAGGACAGGAGTATCAGCCCGAGTTCGCGCGCCCGCGCCGTCAGTTTTTTCGTCAGGTCGGCGGCCGGGCGGTGCGGATCTCCGCCGTCGCCGAGCTCGAAGGCGATCATGGCGCCGAGCCGGCGCACGTCGACGATTTCCGAATGGCGCGAAGCCATCGCATCGAGCGTCCTTGCAATCTTCTCGCCGAGACGCTCCGCGCGCTCGAAGATCCGTTCCAGTTCGAAAACCTCGAGCACGGCCAGAGCGGCCGCGCAGGCGACCGGATTGCCGGCGTAGGTTCCGCCGAGGCCGCCGGGGCCGCAGGCGTCCATGACCTCCGCGCGGCCGACCACCGCCGACAGCGGGAATCCGCCGCCGAGGGATTTCGCGAGCGTGTAGAGGTCGGCGGCGACGCCGTAGTGCTCGATCGCGAACATTTTCCCCGTGCGGCCGGCGCCGCTCTGGATCTCGTCCGCGACGAGGAGGATGCCGTGGCGGTCGCAGAGCTCGCGCAGGCGCACGACGAAGTCCTTTGGCGCGATGTAGAACCCGCCTTCGCCCTGTACGGGCTCGAAGACGATCGCCGCGACGCGGTCCGGCCCGACGTCGCACTTGAAGATCATTTCAAGTGCCGCGAATGAATCGTCGACGGTCACGCCGTGCAGCGCATTCGGGAACGGCGCGTGATAGATCTCGGCCGGGTAGGGACCGAAGCCCGCCTTGTACGGCTCGACTTTGCCGGTCAGGGCGAGCGCCATCATCGTCCGGCCGTGAAAGCCGCCGGAGAATGCGATCACCGCCGGGCGGCCCGTGGCGACGCGCGCGATCTTGACCGCGTTCTCGATTGCCTCCGCGCCGGTGGACATCAGGACCGTCTTGTTCGGCCCCTTGCCCGGTGCGAGCGCATTCAGCTTTTCGCAAAGCGCGACATAGGGCTCGTAGGGCGTGATCTGGAAGCAGGTGTGCGTGACCTTGTCGAGTTGCGCGCGAACGGCCTCGAGCACGCGGCGATGGCGGTGCCCGGTGTTGAGCACTGCGATCCCGCCGGCAAAATCAATGTAGCGGCGGCCGTCGCCGTCCCAGAGGAGCGCGTTCTCCGCGCGCTCGATGAAGACCGGATGCACCATGGACACGCCGCGCGCGACCGCGGCCTGGCGCCTTTCGACCAGTGATTCGTTGCTACCCACGCCTGTCTCCCGTCAGTGAATCTGTACCTCGTCGAGGTCGTCGTCCTCGACGATCTGCTCCCAGGTCGTGGTCACCGTTTCGAGCGCGTTGGCCGGATCCGCGGATTCCCCGAGATCCGTGTAGCCGAACTCATCCGGTTCCACGTCGTCGAGCGGTCCGCCCCAGTCTTCGGGCTGTGCGGCGGTTTCGACGGCGAGTGCGCGCCATTCTTCGAGATCGAGCTCGTCGATGCCGCCGTCGAATTCTTGGATCTCGATCGTGCCCGCGTCCTCGTCGAGCGCAACGATCTGGAACAGCTCGCCCTTGTCGCGGTGGCTGTACCAGTTTCCAACGATCGGCGGCAGGCGATTGCTCACGGCCCGGCACCTCGGTGCAAAGCCCGCCACACGCGGGTGGCGGGCGGCAAATCAATCCTACGCCCGAATGCCGGTGCATGCCAGGGATTACAATCGGGAAAACGACGCGATGGAGAAGGCGATGGCGACACCGGCAATCGTGGACTTTCGGCGCAACATCAAGGGCGAGGAATCGGCACCGGCCGCCGACAAGGTGGTCAAGGGCGAGCCCAAAACCGTCGTGAAAAACTATTTCAGCGATCCGTCAGGGCAGTTTTTTGCCGGCACCTGGGCGAGCAGCGTCGGAAAATGGAAGATCCAGTACTCGGAGAATGAGTTCTGTCACCTGATCGAAGGCCGCGTCGTGATCACGTCCGAGGAAGGAAAACGCTGGCAATTCAACGCGGGCGACGCCTGGGTCATTCCCGCCGGCTTCAGCGGCACCTGGGAGACGGTCGAGCCCGCGCGCAAGCGCTACGCGGTATTCGAGGCGACAAAGCCCTCTGCCTAGGCCTACTGCCAGTCCATCCCGACGCTGACACCCACCGTCCGCGGCCGGGCCGGCCAGACCAGCTCGTTGAACAACCCGTAGCCGAACAGGTTGTCGGCGTCCGCATTCTCCCAGCCACGCTCGAAGTACTCCTCGTCGAAGGCATTCTCGACCCAGAGCGTCACCCACCACGAGGATTCGGTGCGGTAACCGAATCGGAAGTTGAACTCGTCCCAGCCGTCGACCGTGGCGTCGGGGAAGTTGTCCGGGCCGCCGAACATTTCGGACCGATAGACGTATTCGGTGGTGAAGAACACCTCGCCCGATTTCATCGGAGTCCGGTAAGTGATGATGGCGGAGCCGCTCACTTCGGGCGCGAACGGCAGGTTGTTGCCGGCGCAGTCCTCGCAGGCGCCGAGGTCGATGATGTCGGTCGCATCCGTGATCTCGGTATCGAGCAGCGAGAGGCCGAAGGTTGCGTCCCAGTGCTCGGTCGGCACCCAGCGCAGGTCGACCTCGAGACCCTGGCCGCGGGCTTCGCCGACGTTGGCGACGAGCGAGGATCCCGTGTCGAAATAGACGAGTTGCAGGTCGGTATAGTCGTAGCGGAATAGCGACGCGTTGAGCTGGAGCGTATTATCGAAAAGTCGGGTCTTCGCGCCGATTTCAAAGCTGTCGACCTGCTCGGGATCGAACTCGACCGGTGTCGTGCCCGCTGGGGCTGAACCGTCGGCGTTGATCTCCTGACCGTGCAGGTCGTAGCCGAATGTGGCGAAGCCGCCGGACTTGTAGCCTCGCGATGCCGTGGCGTACAGCGTGACGTCGTCGTTCAGGTCGTAGCTGAGTGCGAGGCGCGGCGTGAAGTCGCTCCAGTCGCTCTCGTTCCTGACGACGCCGTTCGTGAAGAACTCGAAATTGAAGTTGTTGCCGAGCGCGCCGCCGCTGTCGAAGATCTGGCTGGCGATCTTCTTCTCGTCGAAGGTATAACGCGCTCCCGCAGTCAATTCGAATTTCTCGGTGAAGGCGTAGGTGAAATCGCCGTAGAACGCATAACCTTCGCTCTCGACCGCCACGTCGCTGCGTTCGGTCTTGTTGAGGAGCAGATCGGCCGGGTCGATATCGTCTTCCCAGTAGATCTCGAAATTGAGGTCATCGCAGCCGGCGACGGGACCTTCCATGTCGGGCGCCTCGGTGATGCCGAGCGCGCGGCAGAGATCGTCCTCGTCGTAGATGTACCGAAATACGCCGTCGATTTCCTCGTGGTAAATGCTCGCGCCGGCGAACCAGGTCAGCTTGCCGTCGCCGGGCGAGTTGAGGCGCAGTTCCTGGCTCCAGTACTCGACGTCATTCTGCTGGCCGTAATCATTCACATGGCCGGGGCCGCCGTCGTAGTCCTCGAGGTAGTTGAAATCGAATTTCTTGTAGCCGGTCAGTGAAGTCAGCGTGTAGTCGCTCGCCAGCGACCATTCGAGATTTGCCCGCATCTCGAAGACGTCGGACTCGTCGATGCCGTCGTTGCCGAGGTCGATATTCACGCGGTCGTAGGGCAGGCCGTCGGCCGGCACCCAGTAAATGGAAGGATCCTGCTCGCGGTCCTCGTAAGCCGCCGTGATCGTCGCCTCCAGCACGTCGCCGGTGCGGCGCAGCGAGACACGACCCGCGCTCACCTGGTGGAATCCGAGGTCGTCGCCGCCCTGGAGATTTTCGAGGAAGCCCTTGTTGTCCAGCACATACCCGGCCGCGCGGAGCGCCCATTTTTCCCCGAGCGGCAGATTGACCATCGCATTCGCTTCGACGTGATCGTAGTCCGCGAGCGTGAGTTCCGTGCTCGCCTCGAAGCTGTGCTCCGGATGGTTGGTGATGATGCTGACCGCGCCCGCGATCGAATTGCGGCCGAAGAGCGTTCCCTGCGGACCCTTCACGACCTCGGCGCGTTCGACGTCGTAGAGGGCCGTCATCACGCCGCCCGTGCGGCCGGACCAGATGCCGTCGACGAACATGGCGACCGAGGGATCGCCGCCGATGCCGAAGTCGTTCGTCGCGATGCCGCGCATTGCGAGCGCATCGGTGAACCCGTCTTCGGTCTTGCCGCTGAATCCCGGCGTGAAGTCGACGATGCCGCGGATGTCCGCCATCCGGCTTTCCTTCAGCATGTCGCCGGAAAATGCGGAGACCGACAGGGGCACGTCCTGGAGCGATTGCTGCCGCTTCTGGGAAGTGACGATGACCTCTTCCAGGCCGACGATTTCCGGCGCCGCTTCTCCTGCCGGCGCGGGTGGCGCGGCTTCCTGCGCCTGCAAAACGAGCGGCCATGACAATGCGGTTGCGGCGACCCAAAGGCTCGCGGCCCGGTTAAGGCTCATCATGTTGCATTCCCCCACGGCGCCACCGGTGCCGTTCCCCCAAGGACAGAATACGCGCCCGCGCAGAATCAGTCCAAACCCTCGATTATCGTCACCAGCGTCTCGAAGATCCGGTCCACTTCCTCGCGTTCGATGATGAGCGGCGGCGACATGGCGATCGTATCGCCGGTCGTGCGGATCAGCAGGCCCGCATTGAAGGCTGCGACCAGCGCGTCGTAACCCCGCGCGCCCGGCGATCCGGTTCGCGCTTCGAGCTCGATGCCGGCGACCAGGCCGTAGGCCCGCAGGTCGACGACGTTTCGCCGGCCCTTCAGCGAGTGCACGGCGTCGCTCCAGTACGGCGCCATTGTGCGCGCGCGATCGAAGAGGCCCTCGCGATAGAGCTTCTGCGTCGCGAGTCCCGCCGCGCAGGCGACCGGGTGCGCCGAATACGTATAGCCGTGGAAGAGCTCGATCGCGGCCGGCGGACCCGACATGAAGGTATCGTGGATCTCGCGCCGCACGAGTACGGCGCCCATCGGTACCGCGCCGTTGGTCAGTCCCTTGGCGCAGGTCATCATGTCCGGAACAACCTCGAACTCCTGGGCGGCGAAGGCCGAGCCCGTGCGGCCGAAGCCCGTGATGACTTCGTCGAAGATCAGCAGGATGCCGTGCTTCGTGCAGATTTCGCGCAAGCGCTTCAGATAACCCTTCGGCGGCAGCAGCACGCCGGTCGAACCGGCGATCGGCTCGACGATCACCGCTGCAATGGTCGAGGCATCGTGCAGGGCGACCAGGCGCTCGAGATCGTCCGCGAATTCGGCGCCGTGGGCGGGGAGGCCCTTCGAAAAAAGGTTGCGCGACGGATCGTGCGTGTGTCGCAAGTGATCGACGCCGGGCAGCAGCGCGCCGAAGTACTTGCGGTTGTTGACCATGCCGCCGACGGAGATGCCGCCGAAGCCGACGCCGTGATAGCCGCGCTCGCGCCCGATCAGCCGGGTGCGCGCTGCATCGCCACGCAGGCGGTGATACGCGATCGCGATCTTGAGCGCCGTGTCCACGGATTCCGAGCCCGAATTGGTGAAGAAGACACGGTCGATGCCCGGCGGCGTGATCTCGACCAGTGCATTCGCGAGTTCGAAGGCCAGCGGATGCCCCATCTGAAAGGGCGGCGCGTATTCCATCGCCGCGATCTGCTGCGACACGGCCTCCGTGATTTCGCGGCGGCAATGGCCCGCGTTCACGCACCAGAGGCCGGCGGCGGCGTCCAGCACCTTCCGGCCGTCGGGCGTCCAGTAGTACATGCCTTCAGCGCGCGCGAGCATGCGCGGCTCGGACTTGAACTGGCGGTTCGCCGTGAACGGCATCCAGAAGGCAGCGAGATCGTTGCGGACTGCGCTCATGATAATTGACACTTTCCGGGTGAAAACGCGATATTACGCGGGTTCCTGTTTAATATCATAGACATCCGGAGTGCTCATGGGCAACGACGTCAGCGCGCGGCTCAAGGCCGTGCGCCAGATGCATGGACTGTCGCAACGCGAGCTTGCGAAGCGCGCGGGCGTCACAAACGGCATGATCTCGCTGATCGAGCAGGGGCGCGTGAGCCCGTCGGTCGCCTCGCTCAAGAAAGTGCTGGGCGGCCTGCCGATGGGGCTGGCGGAGTTCTTCACGATGGATCCGGCGGGCACGGTCCGGGTGTTCTATACCAAATCCGAGCTGGTAGAGCTCGGCGAGGGCGACGTCTCGCTGCGCCTAGTCGCGGCACACCGGCCGGGGCGGCGCATGGCGCTCCTCCGCGAGACCTACGAACCGGGCGCAGACACCGGGTCCGACATGCTCAGGCATGCCGGCGAGGAGGGCGGCATCGTCGTGAGCGGGCGGGTCGAGGTCACGATCGGGGCGCAGACCCAGGTCCTCGGACCAGGCGACGCCTATTACTTCACGAGCGCGGTGCCGCACCGGTTCCGCAATCGCGGGCGCGAGCGCTGTGAGATCATCAGCGCTTCGAGCCCACCGACGCTTTGAGGAGCAGGCCGTGAACCGGGAACAGAAAACGGTCGACTGGCGCGAGCTGGCGAAGGCCCTCACGCCGCGCACGCAGGCCTTCATCGACGGCAAGTACCAGCCGGCCGTCAAGGGCGCGACCTTCGACTGCATCAATCCCGCGACAGGCAAGTCGATCGCGCAGGTCGCTTCCTGCGATACCGCGGATGTGGATCTCGCCGTCGCGGGCGCGCGCCGCGCCTTCGACGCCGGCCACTGGTCGCGCCGCGCTCCGGCCGCGCGCAAGAAAGTTCTGCTCCGCTTCGCGGAACTCATTCGCAAGCACCGCGAAGAGCTTGCGCTGACCGAAACCATGGACATGGGCAAGCCGATCACGGATTCGCTCAAGATCGACGTGCCTGCCGCGGCGAACTGCATCGCCTGGTATGCGGAGGCGGTCGACAAGGTCTACGACGAAGTCGCGCCGACATCGCATGATTCGCTTGCGCTCATCACGCGCGAGCCCTCGGGCGTCGTCGGTGCCATCGTGCCATGGAATTTTCCGCTGCTGATGGCGACGTGGAAACTGGGGCCCGCGCTCGCGACGGGCAATTCCGTGGTCTTGAAGCCGTCGGAGAAGTCGCCGCTCACCGCCCTTCGCGTCGCGGAGCTCGCGCTCGAAGCCGGATTGCCGGAAGGCGTGCTGAATGTCGTGCCCGGATTCGGCTATACCGCGGGCGAGGCGCTCGCGATGCACATGGACGTCGACTGCGTCGCGTTCACCGGCTCGACGCGCGTGGGAAAGCTCATGCTCGAGTACGCCGGACGCTCCAACATGAAGCGGGTCTGGCTCGAATGCGGCGGCAAGGCGCCTAATGTCGTGATGGGAGACGTCGCCGACATCGAGCGCGCCGCGAGCGCGGCCGCGTTCGGTATTTTCTTCAACCAGGGCGAGATGTGCTCGGCGGCCTCGCGGCTCGTCGTACACGAGGAGGTAGCGGAAGCGATGCTGGAAAAGATCGTCGAGATCGGCCGCACGATGTCGCCCGGCGATCCGCTCGACCCGAAGACGCGTCTCGGCGCGATCGTCGACCAGGTGCAGCTCAATACGGTCCTGGGATTCATCGAATCCGGCAAGAACGAGGGGGCGGAGATCCGGCTCGGCGGCAACCGGGCGCGCAAGGAGAGCGGCGGATTCTTCGTCGAGCCGACGGTCTTCGCAAACGTCGAACCGAAGATGAAAATCGCGCGCGAGGAGATCTTCGGGCCCGTGCTCTCGACGATCACCTTCAAGGATGCCGATGAGGCGGTCCGCATCGCCAACGACGTCAGCTACGGCCTCACCGCGGCGGTCTGGACCCGCGACATCACGACCGCGCATCGCATTGCAAAATCTTTGCGCGCCGGCACGGTCTTTGTGAACTGCTATGACGCCGACGACATCACCGTGCCTTTCGGCGGCTTCAAGCAGTCGGGCAACGGACGCGACAAGTCGCTGCATGCCATGGACAAGTACACTGAACTGAAAACGACCTGGATCGACCTCTCGTGAAAGTCACGGTCGCCGCGACACAGATGGCCTGCGGCTGGGACCGCGAGGCCAATATTGCGAATGCCGAGCGGCTCATTCGCGAAGCGGCCGGCCGCGGCGCGAACGTGATCCTGATCCAGGAGCTGTTCGAGTCGCCGTATTTTTGCAAGGACCATTCGGCCAAGCATTTCGAGCTCGCGCTGCCCATCGGCGAGAACCCGGCCGTTAAGCGGCTCTCGAAGGTCGCAGCCGAGCTCAAGGTCGTGCTGCCGCTATCGGTCTTCGAGCGCGCGCAGAACGCCTATTTCAATACGCTCATCATGGTCGACGCCGATGGCAGGACGCTCGGGATCTATCGCAAGTCGCACATTCCGGAGAGCCCGGGCTACCACGAGAAGTTCTATTTTTCGCCGGGCGATACCGGATTCCGGGTCTGGCCGACACGTTACGGAACGCTCGGCGTCGCCGTGTGCTGGGACCAGTGGTTCCCGGAGGGCGCGCGCGCGATGGCGCTCGCGGGCGCGGAGATCCTTTTCTATCCGACGGCGATCGGTTCCGAGCCGCAGGACGCCTCGCTCGATTCACGCTATCACTGGCAGCGCACCATGCAGGGCCATGCCGCGGCGAACGTCATGCCGCTCGTCGCCTCGAACCGCATCGGCACCGAACGGGGCGAGAAACTCGAGATCACGTTCTACGGCCATTCCTTCATCGCGGATCACACGGGCGAAGTCATCGCGCAAGCCGACGATCACAGCGAGCAGATCCTGACCGCGAGTTTCGATCTCGACGCGATCCGCCGCTATCGCCATGCCTGGGGCGTGTTCCGCGACCGGCGGCCCGACCTCTACGGGCCGCTAATGAAGCTGGACGGTGTCCGCGACTGAGCAGGCCCTCGCGGGCCGCGTCGCCTGCGTGGACCTCGAAACCACGGGCGGGCATGCCGCGCGAGACCGGATCATCGAAGCCGGCGTCGTACTCATGGAGAACGGCGAAGTGGTCGAGGAATACTCGACGCTCGTCAACCCGGGCACGCGTATTCCGTATGCCATCCAGCAGTTCACGGGCATCTCCGAGGCCATGGTCGCGGACGCACCAACTTTCCAGGCTGTGGCCGAAGCGATTGAGTCGCGTCTCGCCGGCCGCCTCTTCGTCGCGCACAACGCGCGATTCGATTACGGATTCCTGCGGAACGAGTTCCGGCGCCTCGGACGGCGATTTCGCTCGCCGGTGCTTTGCACCGTGCGCCTCTCGCGAGCGCTCACGCCAACTGAACGCGGCCACAATCTCGATGCGGTGATGCAGCGCCACGGCATCGCCTGCGACGCGCGCCACCGCGCGCTTGGCGACGCAAAGGTGCTCGCGGATTTCCTGCGGATCGCGCGCGAGCGTTTCCCGGCGGAAGATCTCGCCGCCATCGTCAGGAAACTGATCGGCAGTTCCCGCCTGCCGCCGCAAATCGATCCCACGCTCGCGGACGAGCTGCCCGAAAGCGCCGGCGTCTATCTTTTCTACGGTGAGAACGATGCATTGCTGTATGTAGGCAAGGCGAAGAATCTCGCGAACCGCGTGCTCGCGCACTTTGGCGACTCCCGCGCGAAACTCGAGCAGCAGCTGACACGTCTGGTCCGGCGAATCGAGTGGATCGAGACTGCAGGCGAGTTCGGCGCGCTTGTCACGGAGGCCCGGCTCATCAAGTCGCGTACGCCCGTCTTCAATCGGCGGCTCCGGGTATCGTCCGAACTCTGGGCGATCTGCCTGCGCGTGGATGTGCCGCCGCCGATAGCGTCGATCGAGATGCTCGACAGCGTCGATGACCCTGTCGCCACCTACGGCATGTTTCGCCGCCGAGTCGACGCCGAGCGCGCGCTCGAAGGCCTGATGCGGGAGCACGGGCTCTGCGCGAAATGGCTTGGGCTCGAGCGCGCCGAAGGCTCCTGCATCGGATATCAGCTGGGCCGCTGCCGCGGCGTCTGTGTCGGCCAGGAGTTGCCGGCCCTGCATGCGGTGCGGGTCCGGCTCGCGCTTGCCTGCCTCAAGCGCCGCGAATGGCCGTTTCCCGGGCGAATCGGCATTCGCGAGCGGGACTGGCGTGGCGTCGAGGAGACCCACGTCTTCGATCGCTGGTGTTATGAGGGCGAGGATTTCGATCCGGACATTTACCGGATCCTGACCGGCTTTCTAGACCGGCCCGCGTACGGGGCCGAACTGCTGACCCGGGTCGAGTCGTGAACGTGACTCCGTTCTTCGTGACGGCCGCGACTGGCACGGCCGACCTGCTCGCGGCGGAACTGAAATCGCTCGGCATCGAGTCCGCCCGCGAAGTCCAGGGCGGCGTCGCCTGCGAAGCGGAACTTTCCGGCGCGTACGCCGCCTGCCTCGGGTCGCGCCTCGGCCTCCGGGTGCTGTGGCAGATCGGCCGCTTTCCCGTCGCGGACGCGAACGATATGTATGTGCGCCTGCGCGAGATCGACTGGTCCGAGCACATGAACCCCGACGGCACGCTCGCGGTCGACTTTTCAGGCAGCGTCCCCGGTATCACCCATACGCAATTCGGCGCGCAGCGCGTGAAGGACGCGGTGGTCGATCAGTTTCGCGAGAAAACAGGGTCACGGCCCTCGGTCGATCGCGCAGCGCCGACGCTTCGCATCAATGTGCACGCGGCGCGCGGCGCCGTCACGGTCGCGATCGATCTTTCGGGCGACAGCCTGCACCGGCGAGGCTACCGCGGAGGGCAGGGCGCGGCCCCGCTCAAGGAGAATCTCGCGGCCGCCATCCTGCTGCGTTCCGGCTGGCCCGCGATCGCGGCTGTCGGCGGCGGTTTCGTCGATCCGATGTGCGGCTCGGGAACGCTGCCGATCGAAGCAGCGCTGATCGCCGCCGACATCGCTCCCGGGCTGTTGCGACAACGTTTCGGATTCGAGGGCTGGAAGCAGCACGACGCGAAAGCCTGGCACGCGCTGCGCGCGGCTGCGGAGTCGCGTAGCGACCTGTCGTCGCTCGCTGCCGGCCGCATCCAGGGATTCGACCGCGATCCGACGGCGATCCGCGATGCCGAAGCCAATGCCGGGCGCGCGGGTCTCGCGGGACGCATCCGGTTCCAGCGCGCGGAACTCGCGAACCTGCCGGCGGCCTCCACGGACAAGGGTCTCATCGCCGTCAACCCGCCGTATGGCGAGCGCATCGGCGAGACGGAAGAACTGCGGCAACTCTATGAACTGCTCGGCGAAAAACTTCGAAGCGGCTACCGCGGCTGGGAAGCGGCGGTATTCACCGGCAATCCCGCGCTCGGGCGCGAGCTTGCCATCAACGCGCGGCGCACGCATCGAATGATGAACGGACCCATCGAATGCCGGTTGCTGAGGATCGCGATCGAGCCTTCCGAATACGTGCAGGCACGCGAGCCCGGCCGGCTACCAGTGATGGACGCGGAAACTGCGCGCGCCCGTCCCGGCGCGCAGATGTTCGCGAATCGCCTGCAGAAGAACATCGACAAGCTCGCATCCTGGGCGGCACGCGAAAAGATTTCCTGCTATCGGCTCTACGACGCGGACATGCCCGAGTACGCCTTCGCGATCGATCTCTACCAGTCCGATCCGGCCGGAAGCGCCGGCCGCTGGCTCTATGTTCAGGAATACGCGCCGCCTGCGACCGTCGACCGCGACAAAGCGCGTGGTCGCCGCGAGGAAGCGATCTCGACACTGCCGGAGACGACCGGACTTGCGCGTAATGCCATCTATTGGCGCACGCGGCGGCCGCAAAAAGGCAGCTCGCAGTACGAGGCGCTCGCGGAAAAAGACGAGCGCGTCGTCGTGGAGGAGGGCGGGCTCAAGTTCCTCGTCAACTTCACCGACTACCTCGACACCGGGCTATTCCTGGATCATCGCGTCATGCGCGGGCGCATTCGGGAGGGTGCAACGGGCAAGCGATTTCTCAATCTCTTCTGCTACACAGGTGCGGCGACGGTATATGCCGCCGCGGGTGGCGCGACCGCAACCACCAGCATCGACATGTCCCGCACCTATGTGGACTGGGCGCTGCGGAACATGGCGGTCAATTCGCTCAACGCCGATGCCCATCGCTTCGTGCAGGAAGACTGCCTGGCCTGGCTCGCCGACGACGATGGTGCGCGCCACGACCTGATCTTTCTCGACCCTCCGACATTCTCGAATTCCAAGCGCATGGATCGCGAATTCGACGTGCAGCGCGACCATGTCGCGCTGATCCGGGCGGCAATTGCGCGCCTCGCGCCGGGCGGACTGCTCCTCTTCTCGAACAATTTCCGGAAGTTCAAGCTCGATGCCGACGCACTCACGGATCTCTCGATCCGTGACATAACGAGGCGGACCATTCCCCAGGATTTCGCCCGGGATCAGAAGACCCACCACAGCTTCGAGATCCGCCGCGCCGATTGACCCGATACCGCCGCTTCCTGTACGATCGTTCAACAATGAACGCCCGTATACAGCCTGACGGTTCCGCCACGCCCGATGTCCGCACCGAGGACGATTTCAGCCTGCCGGGATGGATTTACCATGACCCCGAGTTCTTCGAACTCGAGAAGCAGTCCATCTTCAAGAAGGCTTGGCAGCTCGTCTGTCACGAGAGCGACGTCCCGACGACGGGCGACTACCAGACCTTCGATTTCCTGAACGAATCAATCCTGACGGTCCGGGGCGACGATGGGCGCGTGCGCAGCTTCCACAACGTCTGCCGCCACCGCGCTTCGCGTCTCGTCGACGGCACGCACGGCAACTGCGGCCGGCGCATCACCTGCCCGTACCACGCCTGGACTTATGCGACCGACGGGCGACTGGTCAGCGTCCCGATGCGCTCGAACTATCCCGGCCTCAATACCGAGCACTACGGACTCGCGCCGCTCGAGCAGGAAATCTGGCGCGGATTCATTTTCGTGCGATTCGCCCCGGGGCTGCCGAGCGTCGCCGACCAGATGTCGCCGTACGCAGGGGAGCTCGCGAGCTTCCCGTTGGAGAACGTCAAGCCGCTCGGCAACGTGCGGCTCCGCACGCGCACCGTGAACTGGAAGAACGTCTCCGACAACTATTCGGACGGCCTGCATATCCCGGTCGCGCATCCGGGGCTCACCCGCATCTTCGGCAAGAGCTACGGCATCGAGGCGAAGGAGTGGGTCGACAAGATGTACGGCACCTTCGTGGAGTCGCCGTCGCCGCGGGTCTCCGAACGCATGTACCAGAAGCTGATGACGCAACTCGCGCCGACGGCGGATGGCGGAGCGCACATGTGGAACTACTACAAGCTCTGGCCGAACGTCGCCCTCGAGATTTACCCGGACCAGATCGACTTCATGCAGTTCGTGCCGGTGTCGGCGACCGAAACGGTTCTCCGCGAGATCGCGTATGCCCTGCCGGACGATCGCCGCGAGATGAAGGCGGCGCGCTATCTCAACTGGCGCATCAACCGCCGCGTGAATCTGGAAGACAAAGTCCTGATCGAGCGTGTGCAGTCGGGCATGGGCTCTTCGAGCTACTCGGTCGGCCCGCTCGGCGAGGGCGAAGTGTGCCTGCGGAGCTTCGGTCGCCGCATGCGCGCGCTGTTCCCGGAGTGCCGCCAGGGTGAACCGCCCGTCAAGGGCTGGAGCACGAAACGGGCCAACCGGCCTCAGTGAGCGCGCGCGCGCCGAAGCCGCGCTACGAACGCCGGGTCGCGAGCGACCGGCGCGATTCTCTCGTCGAAGCCGCGATCGAAAGCCTCAAGCGTCACGGTCACGAAGGCCTCTCGGTGCGGCGCATCGCTGCCGAGGCCGGTGTCTCGATCGGCCTGATCAACCACCATTTCCCGAACAAGGACACGCTGGTCGCGGAGAGCTACCGGACGTTCAGCCGCCGCCTGACGGCGAGCTTCGAAGCGGCGGTCGTCGCCGCGGGATCCGAGCCACGCGCGCGGCTGCGCGCTTTCTTCAAGGCCGTGTTCTCGCGGCCCAATCTCGATCCGCAAGTTCTGACTGCCTGGGTCGTGTTCTGGGGGTTGCTCCAGGTGTCCCCCGAGATGCGCGCGGTGCACGACGAGGAGGGCCGCGGCTACGGCGATCTGCTCGGCACGCTGCTCCGGGATCTTTCGAAGGAAGCCGGGCGTCTGCGCTTCGACACGCGTCTCGCGACCATCGGGCTTACCGCGTTGCTCGACGGGCTCTGGCTCGAATGGTGCCTCGATCCCGAGAATTTCCGGCCTGCGGAGGCAGCAGTTCTCTGCGAGACCTGGATCGACAAGTTGACCCGCGCCTAGAAAAGCCCCGTAATCGTACCGTCGTCGTCGACGTCGATCGAATTCGCCGCAGGGACCGCCGGCAGGCCCGGCATGGTCATGATGTCGCCGCAGATCATCACGACGAATTCCGCGCCGGCCGCCAGACGTACTTCGCGGATGTTCACGACGTGCCCGTGCGGCGCGCCGCGCAGCTTCGGATCCGTCGAAAATGAGTATTGCGTCTTCGCCACGCAGATCGGGTAGTGGCCGTAACCTGAATCCTGCAGCTGCTTGATCTGCGCGCGCACCTTGCTGTCGGCCGTCACTTCCGAGGCACCGTAAATGCGCGATGCGACGGCCTTCATCTTGTCCCAGAGCGTCGCGCTCTCCTCGTAGACGAACTTGAAGTAATTGGCATGCTCGCAGAGCTCGACGATTTCCTTCGCGACTTCGAGCGCGCCCTTTCCGCCCTCGGCATAGTGTTTCGCGACGATCACCTTGATTCCGTGGTGCGTCGCGCGCTCGATAAGCCAGCGCAATTCCGCCTCGCTGTCCTCTGCGCGATGGTTGATCGCGACCAGGCAGGGGAGGCCGAAGACGTCGCGAACATTGTCGATGTGGCGATCGAGATTCGCGATGCCGGCCTGGAGCGCCTTCAGGTTTTCCTTGCCGAGATCCGGCACGTCCACCCCGCCGTGATACTTGATCGCCCGGACCGTCGCGACGATCACCGCGGCATCCGGCTTGAAGCCGCCCTTGCGGCACTTGATGTCCACGAACTTTTCGGCGCCGAGATCCGCGCCGAATCCGGCTTCGGTCACGACGTAGTCCGCGAGCTTGAGCGCGGTGCGGGTCGCCATCACGGAATTGCAGCCGTGCGCGATGTTGGCGAATGGCCCGCCATGGATGAATGCCGGATTATTTTCGAGGGTCTGCACGAGGTTCGGCGCAAGCGCGTCCTTCAGGAGCGCGGCCATCGCGCCGTGCGCCTCTATATCGCGCGCGAGGATCGGCTTGTGCTCGCGCGTGTAGCCGACGACGATCTTGCCGAGCTTCTCCTTGAGATCCTTGAGACTCGTCGCCAGGCAGAAGATCGCCATCACCTCGGAAGCGACGACGATGTCGAAACCGTCCTGGCGCGGGTAGCCGTTGCCGGGGCCACCGAGACCGATCGTGATGTCGCGGAGCGACCTGTCGTTGACATCCACGACGCGGCGCCAGGTGACACGGCGGACGTCGAAGCCGGCGGCGTTGCCGTGATAGATGTGATTGTCGACGAGTGCCGCGAGCAGGTTGTTGGCAAGCGCGATCGCGGAAAAGTCGCCGGTGAAATGGAGATTGATGTCCTCCATCGGGACGACCTGGGCATAGCCACCACCCGCCGCGCCACCTTTCATGCCGAATACGGGACCGAGAGCCGGTTCGCGGAGGCAAATGATCGATTTCTTGCCGATGCGATTGAGCGCATCGCCCAAGCCGACCGTCATCGTCGTCTTGCCTTCGCCGGCGGGCGTTGGGGAGATCGCGGTGACAAGAATGAGCTTGCCATCCTTGCGACTATCGAGATGCGTGCAGTAGTCGAGAGAGATCTTCGCCTTGTAATGGCCGAAGGGCTGCAGATGCTTTTCGGGGATGCCCAGCCGCTCGACGGCGAGCGGAACGATGGGCTTCATCCTGGCGTGCTGGGCGATCTCGATATTGCTGAGCGGGGCGCCCGACTTCGACGGTGGCATGTTCAATCTTCTCCGCGCATGTCGCTGGAAAGGGGTGCGTAGGATGCCTGTATTGCTGGCAATTTGTCATTTTGAGCGGTGCCTGCCGGCCAAAGCGGATTTGGCGGCACTGAATCTTGCCGGGATGTCATGCGTCGCAATGTTTTGAGTCGGCACAAGAGCTTACGGGTTGGGCGGGTGATTAGATGGCAGAAATGACGTAAAACAAGACGTCACTATTCATACCCAATGGTAGTTAGGCCGCATTTGATCCTCTTGTCGCACTGCCAGCGATCAAGTTCACGCGCAGCGGGTCACTTCATTCTGAACGCAACGCTCAAGGAGAAGTCACGATGAAACGACCAACCCTCGGATCATTGAGCCGCGTACGTCGCACATTCGCCGGCTTGGCACTGCTCACCGCCGCAACGATCGGCTCGACTCAAGCTCAACCAGCATCATCGGCCTGCCAGCTCGTCACGGTTGCGGAGCTGGAGGCGGCCATCGGAGGAAAGGCGTCGAACGCACCCTCTGGCTTCAAGCAGGCGATTCCCGGGAGCATGACGTTAGACGAATGCTCGGTGGTGCTGTCCGGGGCAGGTTCGACTCATCCAGTCAGCATTCGCATCGTCAGTAATCTGGGCATGGATGGCGCTCAGGCGGTCCAGATTCGAAATACCGGCCAAGCGCGGGAAGAGCAGTGGAAGACCACAGGAGCGCGGCTGGAGCAAGCGACCGTGGGAACTGCGCTTTGTATCCTAGCCGGACGGCCCAACGTGGCCTCAAATACGGTCTGCAGCATTCCCCGTGGAAAGGGCTACGTCGAGGTGGACGTGATTGGCTCCGTCACTGACCTGCCCTCGATGGCGACAGTCGGGGCGCTGGTGCAGAAGGCTGTCAGCCGTCTCTGACACCTGTGCGAAGGCACTAGACAGTCAGCAGCCGACGTCTATGTTCGATCCGTGCGGCCCGCCGCGAATGCGGTCTAACTATGCGTTGGAGCGGTCCGTGACAGGGTTGAACGAGCGCGCCGCAGGCGCGAGGAACCATTGTGCGCCTGCGGCGCGCCGGCCGCGCTGTGCGCGGCCCGTTCAACGCGGACGTTAGATGACTCCGGAAAAGACGTGACCATTCGCCTGGTTCAGGCAAATTCGCTGGAACATTGGCAGCAGGCACGCCATTTTATTGACGAGTATGCGGCGTTGCTGAATGTTGACCTTTCCTTTCAGGACATCGGGCGCGAAATGGAAAACCTAGCAACCGAGTACGCTGCGCCCGCTGGCGCATTATTGCTTGCGGAGGAGAATGGTACTTATCTCGGTTGTGTCGGGTTGCGACCGTTTGCAGTTGGCGTCGGAGAAATCAAACGTCTGTATGTCGGTCCTCCTGGACGCGGTCGCGGGGTTGGACGGCTCCTTGTTGAAGGTGTCGTGGCGGCCGCGAAACAGCAAGGCTACAGCCGGCTTGTGCTTGATACGCTGCCATCCATGAAGGAAGCCAGGTCGTTGTATGCCTCGATGGGATTCAGGCCAACTGCGCCATACCGGTTCAACCCCGTGCCAGGCACCGCATACTTGGAAAAAGTGCTTTGATGAGCGCGGAGTCGTCTAACGATGCGATGCAGCGTTCGACGCTTGTCGTTATGCCGCTTGCAATGACTGCAAGCGGTGCGCCGAGCGCCCGCCGCCACTGATCGCGAACGTTGGACATCACAGTACGTTGGAGGATAGTCCGTGGCGACAAGACCAAAAAAGAAAAGTGAATTCGAGCAAGCGACCGGGAAGCCCGCTTCCCGGCTCATCGACCAACGGATCCGCGACCTGGGCGGATGGCGCGGGGCAACCCTGGCCCGTATGCGCACGCTGATCCTGGAAGCCGACCCCGAGATGACCGAGGAGTGGAAGTGGATGGGAACTCCCGTCTGGTCACACCACGGGATTGTCTGCACCGGGGAGTCGTACACGAAGGTCGTGAAGCTCACGTTCGCCCGAGGCGCAGTCATCCCGGACCCTTCGCGCCTCTTCAACTCCAGTCTTGAAGGCAACACGCGAAGGGCGATCGACATCCACGAAGGGGAGAAGATGGATGCGGGCGCGTTCAAGGCTCTCGTGAGGGCCGCGGTGGCCCAAAATGGCGCTTCGGCAAAGAAGCGGAAGGTCAAATGAGCATGGCCAGGAGAAACACGGCGTACCGATCAGCCATTGGCGTTGCACTTGCGGCGGCATTGATCCTCGTTTGGCTGAGTCTCGGTGTTGGAATCATCGGGGCCGACGGAGACCCCGCCAACCTGTTGTATTTCGGAGTGCTCGCCGTCGGAATCATCGGAGCCATCATTGCGCGCTTCCAACCCCGCGGAATGGCTCATGCATTGTTCGCGACGGCGCTCGCTCAGGCGTTGGTCACCATGGTCGCGCTCATCGCCGGCCTTGGTCTCCCCTGGAGCGGACCGGCCGAGATCCTGGCATTGAACGGGTTCTTTATCGCGCTATTTGTCGGATCGGCGTGGCTGTTTCGGCGTTCCGCGCGTGGGTCCGCTCTGCCTTAGGCGTCGCCGTGTCAGCCGAATCGGAGTCGTTGCTGGTCATTGGGGGTATCTTTGCGGCCGTCGCGGTTATTTTCTCGGCGCTCCTGATTGTCGTACGACGAGCCGGCCTGCGATTTGACCAATGGCTTCTCCGCAAGATTCCATTGCGGTCAAATGGCGTCGAGTTCTACAGCCGGTACGGGCTCATTGCATCGTTGGGGTTGGTGGTACTTGCGCTGCTCTATGGGACTCAAGTTCTCAGTGCAGCATTGTTGTTGTCCGCTGGAGCCGTATTCCTGCTGGCGATCGGCTCGCTGCTCGTCTGGCATCGCAAGTCGCTACGGAATCGCGGTATCCATCTATTCAAGAGGGAGCGCCGGAGTGAAGTATGACAACGCGTTTGGCGAGTGCGCGGCCACCTAGTTGCTGGCGATACGATGCCTCGCTTCGTCGCACTTCTGCGTGGCGTCAACGTCGGCAAGGGCAAGCGCGTGCCGATGGCCGAACTTCGGAAGCTGCTCACCGCGCTCGGTTACCGCGACGTCCAGACTCTCCTGAACAGCGGTAATGCCGTCTTCGAGGCTGCGACGCGCTCGACGACCGCACATGCGAGCCGCATTCGAAAGGCGATAGCCAAGACGTTGCACGTCGACGTCCCAGTCATCGTCAAATCCTCGTCCGACATCGCCGCGATCCGGAAGGAAAACGCGCTGGCCGCGATCGCAACCGAACCTTCGCGACTGCTGGTCGCGTTTACCGCGACCGGCGTAGATCTCGATGCGCTTGCAGCGTTGGCGCCGCTGTCGTCACCGCCGGAGCAATTCCGTCCCGGAAAGCATGCGGCCTATCTCTGGTGCCCCGACGGAATCCTGAAGAGCCGCGCGGCGGAGGCGCTCCTTGGCAAGGCCGGACGCGCGGCAACGACGCGGAACTGGGCGACGGTCATGAAGATCTCCGCCCTGCTGCTCAAGGATGCCGCCGGAAAGTCACCACGATGATCGGTCGCGTGGTGTCGTACTTGTGGGCGAGCCCGAACTCCGTGATCGGACTGATCGCCGGGTCGGCAATGCTGTGCCTCGGTGGTCGGGTGCGAACGGTACGGGGCTGCGCCGAGTTTTCCGGCGGCCTGATCGGATCCTTCATTACATCGCCTGCCGTCGCTTGCCCGTACCGCGCGATGACTCTCGGCCATGTGATTCTTGGCACCGACGAGCGCGCATTGGACTGCGCACGCGAGCACGAACAGGTGCACGTGCGCCAGTGCGAACGCTGGGGTCTGTTTTTCCTGCCCGCCTATATCGCCTCGAGTCTCTGGCAGTTGCTGCGCGGTCGGCGCTGCTACCGCGACAACTACTTCGAGCGGCAGGCTTTTGATCGCAGCTAAGGCAGGAAGTCCCTCAGGCGGAACCAGGTCATTGCGAGCACGAGAGTCGGGCGGCGGAACAGGCGGCCGCCCGGAAAGTCGTGATGACGCAGTCTCGCGAAGACGTCGAAACGCTCCGCCTGGCCCGCGATCGACTCGGCGATGATTTTGCCGGCGATACCGGTCAGCACCATGCCGTGGCCGGAGAAGCCCTGGAGGTAGTAGATATTCGGTTCGAGGCGCCCGAAATTCGGCGCGCGGCTCATCGAAATGTCGATGATGCCGCCCCAGGCGTATTCGATCTCCACGTCGGCGAGCTGCGGGAACACGTTCAGCATGCGCTGCCGCGTCGCGCGCGCCGTGCCGAGCGGGTCCAGACCCGAATAACTGACACGGCCGCCGAAGAGCAGGCGGTGGTCCGGCGAGCGGCGGTAGTAGTCGATGATCCAGTTGATGTCCGCGACCGCGATGTTGTCGCGCAGCAGCGCCGCGGCGCGCCCTTCGCCCAACGGCTTCGTCGCGACGATGTAGGAGGCGATGCCGATGGTCTTGCGCGCGAGCGTACGGGACAGATCGTTGTGCCCAATATTGGCGCAGAGCGCGACGAATTTTGCGCGAACGCTGCCGTTCTCGGTCCGCAGGGTGACGGTCGATCCGCGGTCGATCGAGATAACCCGGCTGTTTTCGTGGAGGCGAACGCCCGCCGCGATCGCCGCCTGGCCAAGGCCGATCGTGTAGCGAAGCGGATGCAAATGGCCGGCGCCCGAGTCGTAGAGGCCCGCGATGTAGCGCTTGCTCGCGATCCATTGCGCGACTTCATCGCGCTCCAAGAACCGAAGTCTGGCGTAGCCGAACTCGTCTTCCTGCTCCCGCTGCCATTCCTTGAGTTCGTCGCGCTGGCGCGGCTTGATGCCGACGTGCATGTGGCCCCAGGCGAGATCGCAGTCGATGCGGTGGCGTTCGACGAGATCCCGCGTCAGCTCGACGCCCTCGACGCTGAAATCCCAGAGTCGCTTCGCGTCGGCCCTGCCGAGTTGCGCGGCAAGTTTTGCCATGCCGCTGGCGTAGCCGGGAATCAGCTGGCCGCCGGAGCGTCCGGACGCGCCAAAACCGACGCGTTCCGCTTCGAGCAGTACGACGCGATAGCCGCGCTCCGCGAGATGCAACGCGGTCGAGCACCCGGAGATGCCGCTGCCGACGACGCAGACGTCGGTCTCGACGTCGCCGGCGAGCGCAGGCTGCGCCGCCGGCCGCCGCGCGGTCGCTTCGTACCAGCTGTCGGCGGGCCGCTGGGTCATACCGACTCCAGGTACCAGGCGAAATCGAGCGGCATGATGTGATTGTTGAAATCCTGCATCTCGCCGCGGCGCGTGAGTCCGTAGAGTCGCACGAAGTCCTCGCCGAAATAGTCCTTAAGGATGCCACTCGCGGTGAATCGCGCCAGCGCCGTCGGCCAGTCGGCCGGCAGCGGCATCGCCGACAGTCGCTGGGTAAACGGGTTGCCTTCGAGCGCCGGTGGGGCCGTGAGCTTCCTGTCGATGCCGTGCAGCATGCCCGCGAGCACCGCGGCCGCGACGAGGTACGGGTTTGCATCGGCGCCGGACACGCGATGCTCGAGGCGACGGTCTGTGGCGCCGGAAAGCGGCACGCGCACCGCGGCGCCGCGATTGTTGTATCCCCAGGTCGCATGCATCGGGACGTAGGTTTCGGGCCGCATGCGGCGGTAGCTGTTTGCGTTCGGAGCGAACACGGCCATGCCGTCCGCCATTGTTTCGAGCAGCCCGGCCGCGGCCTGCTTCAGGAGGTGGTTTCCGAGCACGTCCTCCGACGCAAAAATATTACGGCCGGACTCGTCTTTGACGCTCGCGTGCAAGTGCATGCCGCTGCCCGCCATGTCCGCATAGGGCTTCGCCATGAACGTCGCCTCGAGGCCGCGCTGGTGCGCGACGCCTTTGACGATGCGCTTGAAGCGAATCGCCTGGTCGCAGGCGAGGAGCGCATCCTCCACGTGCCTCAAATTGACTTCCCACTGATTCGGACCGTACTCCGCGAGCGCCGTGCCTGTCGGTACGTCCTGTTCCTCGCAGTTTGCCGCGATCTCCGAGAGGATGTCGGAGACGGACTCGAGATCGGCCATCGAGTTGATCTGCGTCCGATTCTCGCGCCTTCCCGTCAAGCGCGAACGTGGCGGCTGGGCGTGGCCGTTGGCGGTCCGCTCCAGATCGACAAAATAGAACTCGAGCTCGAGCGCAATGACCGGACGCCAGCCGCGGACAGCGTAGCGCTCGAGCACGCGGCCGAGCACATGGCGCGGATCCCCGAAAAATGGCTCGCCGGCGGCATCCTGCATCTGTACCTGCAGTTGCGCGACGGCCGGTCCGAGCCAGGGCGCGGCGAAGAGCGTGCCGGCGATCGGCAGGCAGGGCCAATCGTCGTCGCCCTCGTCGAACCCGAGGCCGGTCGACTGCACCGTGCCGCCCAGGACGTCGAGCGAAAACATCGAGGCCGGCAGGTACATGCCGTGCTCGTAGACGCCCCGCAGGTCCGCCACGCTGACACGTTTGCCGCGCAGGATGCCGCACAGATCCGGCATCAAGAGGTCGACCACCCGCACCGCGGGACGCGCGGCCAGGAAAGCCTCGGCATTCGCAAAGTCGTCCCGGACGAGGGCCATTTCGCACCTGGCGTTTAAGATCTTGTATCGCGTGCCGGAAGTGGCCGCAGGGCAGGATAACCAGCCGCCCTTGCGCCGGGCAAGGTTCCTGCGGTGCAACATAATCCGGCCCGAAACCTCACTGCGGGCTGACAGAACGGGGTATTCCCCGTCGATCCTGCGGGGCGCCTCACGCCCCGTTTGTGAGACAATAGACCCCGTCGAACAGGCCTCCATACCGGGGGCCGTTCAAAATAATTAACAGATGCATATGCGGAAGCCAGTCATCGGAATTCCCGCCGATCGCCGTCTATTGGGCTCGCACTGGTTCCATTGTGTCGGCGAGAAATACATCAATGCCATCGTCCAGGCGGCCGAGGCGGTGCCTGTGCTCGTCCCGGCGCTGGGAGACCGGTACTTGCGCGAATGGCTCAGCGCCTTCGACGGCATTCTCTTCACGGGGAGCCCGTCGAACGTCGAGCCGCACCGCTACCTCGGCCCGAAATCGGCACCGGGGACCCTGCACGATCCCGAACGCGACGCGACCACGCTCCCGATGATCACTGGCGCGGTCGATGCGGGGCTTCCGATTTTCGGCATCTGCCGCGGCTTCCAGGAGATCAATGTCGCCCTGGGCGGTTCGCTGACGCAGAAGCTCCAGGACCTGCCCGGCAATCTCGATCATCGCGAGGACGCAAATCAGCCGCTGGAGGATCAATACGCCCCCGCGCATGAGATCGAGCTCGTCGAGGGCGGGCTTTTGCACAAGATTGCGGGCAGCCGCCGCATGAAGGTCAATTCGCTGCACTCGCAGGGCGTCGAAAAGCTCGCGCCGCATCTCGTCCCCGAAGCGAAGGCGGACGACGGCGTGATCGAAGCGTTCCGGATCGACGGGGCAAAGACATTCGCCCTCGCGGTGCAATGGCACCCGGAATGGAAGGTCATGGAGAACCCGTTCTCACGCGCGTTGTTCGCGGCATTCGGCCAGGCCGGTCGCGATCACGCTAGCAGGCGGTCCCGATGAGTGATATCCAGCAATTCCTGAAAGATCACGCCATCACGGAAGTCGAGGCGATGGTCTCCGACATGGCGGGCGTCGCCCGCGGCAAGATCATGCCGGCGGACAAGTACGCCGAAGACGAAGGGATGCGACTGCCGGAATCGATCTTCCTCCAGACGGTCACGGGCGAATACCCGGACGACGACAGCTCGATTCACCCGTCCGAGATCGATATCGACCTCACGGGCGATCCGAAGACGATACGCGTCGTGCCCTGGGCGGCGGAACCCACGGCGCAGGTCATTCACGACTGCTTCTACGACGACGGTCGTCCCGTGCCGATGGCGCCGCGGTACGTGCTGCGCCGCGTGCTCGACCTGTATGCAGCGCGCGGTTGGCGCCCGGTCGTGGCGCCCGAACTCGAATTCTTCCTGGTCGAGCCGAACACCGATGCGGACTATCCCCTGAAGCCGCCGGTCGGCCGCTCCGGCCGCCCGGAAATCGGCCGCCAGGCCTATAGCATCGCGGCGGTCAACGAGTTCGACCCGCTGTTCGACGACATCTATGCCTTCTGCGAAGCGCAGGATCTCGACATCGACACGCTGATCCACGAAGCGGGCGCGGCGCAGATGGAGATCAATCTCAATCACGGTGACGCGCTCGACCTCGCGGACCAGGCCTTCCTGTTCAAGCGCACGGCGCGCGAGGCCGCGCACCGCCACAAGATGTACGCGACCTTCATGGCGAAGCCGCTCGCAGGCGAGCCGGGCAGCGCAATGCACATCCACCAGAGCATCGTCGATGCCAAGACCGGCGAAAACATCTTCAGCGACGCGGAAGGAAAGCCGACAGCGCTGTTCGAGGCGCATATCGCGGGCCTGCAGAAATACCTGTCCGCCTCGATGTCGCTGTTCGCGCCGAACGTCAACAGCTACCGCCGCATCACGCGCTACAACTCGGCGCCGATAAATCTGCAATGGGGCTTCGACAACCGAACGGCGGGACTTCGCGTTCCGATGTCCGAACCCCAGGCGCGCAGGGTCGAGAACCGGCTCGGCGGTGCGGATGCGAATTCCTATCTGGCGATCGCCGCGTCGCTCGCCTGCGGCTACCTCGGGATGATCGAGGAACTGAAACCGACCGCGCCGATCACGGGATCGGCCTATGACCTGCCATTCACGCTCCCGATGACACTTGCCGATGCGCTGGCGCTATTGCGCTCCACCAAGCCCCTGGTCGAATTGTTCGGGGAACGCTTCGTTGCGGCATACTGTGCCGTCAAGGAAAACGAGTACGAAACCTTCTCGCGGGTCATCAGCTCGTGGGAGCGGGAACATCTGCTGCTGAACGTCTGACCGCCGGGGGATTTATGAGCGCGAAGCCACGTATCACGGAACGAGGGACGCGCGAATGGCAGGAACTGGACGCTCGCCACTACCTGCATCCTTTCACCGATTTCCGGTCGCTCGCCGCCGAGGGCTCGCGGGTGATTACCCGTGCCGACGGCGTGCATCTCTACGACTCGGAAGGCCTCGAGATCCTCGACGCAATGTCGGGGCTCTGGTGCGTGAACATCGGTTACGGCCGCAATGAACTTGCCGACGTTGCCGCGCGGCAGATGCGGGAGCTTCCGTACTACAACAGTTTTTTCAAGAGTGCCCATCCGCCCGCGATCGAGCTCGCGCAGGTGTTGAGCGAGATCACGCCACGGCAGTTCAACCGGGTGTTCTTCACGAACTCGGGATCCGAGGCGAACGACACGATTCTCCGCATGGCGCGGCGTTACTGGGACTTGATGGACCAGCCGAAGCGCAGCATCGTCATCAGCCGTCTCAATGCGTATCACGGCAGCACGATGGCCGCGGCGAGTCTGGGAGGCATGTCGGCCATGCACGCGCAGGGCGGCTTGCCGATTCCGGGCATCGTGCACATCGAGCAACCGTACTGGTACGAGAATGGCGTCGACCTGAGCCCCGAAGAATACGGAATGCGCGCCGCGCGCCGCCTCGCGGAGAAGATCGAGGAGCTGGGACCGGAACACGTCGCCGCCTTCATCGGCGAGCCGATCCAGGGCGCGGGCGGCGTGATCATTCCGCCCTCGACTTACTGGCCAGAGATCCAGCGCATCTGTCGCGAGTACGGAATCCTCCTGATTTCCGACGAGGTCATCTGCGGGTTCGGCCGCACGGGAAGCTGGTTCGGCTGCGAGCACTTCGGCTTCGAACCGGACTTCATGACGATCGCGAAGGGCGTCACCTCGGGCTACCAGCCGCTCGGCGGAGCGATGGTGTCGGATCGCGTGGCCGACGTGCTGATCGAGAAAGGCGGCGAGTTCGCCCACGGCTTCACCTGGTCGGGGCATCCCGTCGTCTGCGCGGTCGCGCTCGAGAACCTCGCGATCATGCGCCGCGAGAAGATCGTCGAGCGCGTGCGCGACGAGATCGGGCCCTACCTCCAGCGCCGTTTCCGGGAACTCGCCGACCATCCGATCGTCGGCGAAGTGCGCGGCATCGGCATGATCGGTGCGCTCGAACTCGTCGCGCATAAGGGATCGAGGACTTTCTTCCGCAATCGCGGGGCGGTCGGCCAGATCTGCCGCGACCACTGCTTCAAGAACGGGCTGATCATGCGCGCCGTGCGCGACACGATGATCATGGCGCCGCCGCTCGTGATGGAGCGGAAACACGTCGACGAGCTGGTGGAGAAGGCGCGCAAATGCCTGGACCTCACGGCACGGGACATCGGGATCGGCATATGACGGGGGCACACATGCGAAGCTATCTCCGGCTACTGGCAGGTCGCGGTCGTCGCGGCGCTTCTCGCCGCCTGCGGCGGCAAGGAGAAGGGTGAAGCGGCTGCGAAGGCGTCGGCGCCGGAAGAGAAAGTCGTCAACGTCTTCAATTGGTCGGACTACATCGGCGAAACCACCGTCGCGGACTTCGAGAAGAAGACCGGCATCAAGATCACCTATGACGTCTTCGATTCGAACGAGGTCCTCGAAACCAAGCTGCTCGCGGGCCGCACCGGCTACGACATCGTCGTGCCGACCGCGCCGTTCCTCGAGCGCCAGATCAAGGCCGGCGTGTTCCTGAAGCTCGACAAGTCGAAGCTCCCGAACCTGAAGAACATGGATGCGGAACTCATGCAGCGGATCGCGGCGCACGATCCGGGCAACGACTATTCCATCAACTACCTCTGGGGCACGATTGGCATCGGCTACAACCCGGCCATGGTCAAGAAGGCGCTCGGCACCGATACGATTGACAGCTGGAGCGCGATCCTCGAGCCGGCGAATGCGGCCAAGCTCGCCAAGTGCGGCATCACGATGCTGGATGCGCCGACCGACGTCTTCGGGTCGGTCGCGATCTACAAGGGTCTCGACCCGAACAGCGACAAAGCCCGAAGACCTCGCGGTCGTCGAAGAGACGCTCATGAAGGTCCGGCCCTATGTGAAGAATTTCCATTCGTCCTCCTACATCGAAGACCTCGCCTCGGGCGAGATCTGCGTTGCGCTCGGCTGGAGTGGCGACGTGCTGCAGGCGCGCGACCGCGGTGCGGCGGCGGCGAAGCCCGTCAAGATTGCCTATGCGATTCCCGAAGGAAGGCGCGATCAACTATTTCGACATGCTCGCGATTCCGGCCGATGCGCCGCATCCTGGGAATGCCCACGCGTTCCTGAATTACCTCATGGAGCCCGAGGTCATCGCCAAGGTCACCAACAAGGTCCGGTTTGCGAACGGAAATTCCGCATCCCTGCCGTTCGTCGACGAAGCGATCCGCAATGACCCGAACATCTACCCGAGCGCCGAGGTGAGGGCCAGGCTCCATCCGGATCTCGCGGAGACTCAGGCCTTCAGCCGCGACCTGAATCGCTCCTGGACACGGATCCGCACCGGCCAGTGAAGCGTGCGCCCCGACGCAGGTAGCGGATCAAGACCGATCAAAAGAACAGCGGCAGTTCGATAGGGGGAGAGTCTTTACCTTGGCCAACGCGCGACCGGAGCAACGCAGCGAGCCCTGGAAGGATCCGGGCGCCGATCCGTACGTGCGGATCGAGAAGATCACGAAGAAGTTCGGCGAGTTCGTCGCGGTCGACGACGTCTCGCTCAATATCTACCGCGGCGAGATCTTCTGCCTTCTGGGCGGCTCGGGCTGCGGCAAGACGACGCTGCTCAGGATGATGGCGGGGTTCGAGATTCCGACCGCCGGTTCGATCTGGATCGACGGCGTCGACGTCACCTCGATGCCGCCCTACGAACGCCCGGTCAACATGATGTTCCAGTCCTACGCGCTTTTTCCGCACATGTCCGTGCGGAAGAACGTCGCCTTCGGGCTCATGCAGGACAAGCTGCCGAAGAGCGAAGTCGACGACCGAGTCGGCGAAATACTGAAGCTCGTCCGCATGGAACAGTATGCGGATCGCGCGCCGCACCAGCTCTCCGGCGGCCAGCGCCAACGCGTCGCGCTAGCGCGGGCGCTGGTCAAGCGACCGAAACTCCTGTTGCTCGACGAGCCGCTCGCCGCGCTCGACCGCAAGCTCCGCGAGCACACTCAGTTCGAGTTGTTGAACATCCAGGAGACGCTCGGCGTCACCTTCGTCGTGGTCACACACGACCAGGAGGAGGCGATGACGCTCGCCAGCCGCATCGGCGTGATGAATCACGGCGAGATCATCCAGGTCGGCACGCCGAGCGATATCTACGAATACCCGAACTCGCGCTTCGTCGCGGATTTCGTCGGTTCCGTGAACATGTTCGAGGGCCGCCTGATCGAGGACGAGCCGGACTACGTGCGGGTCGCGTCCGACGAGCTCGGCGGAACCTTCCATGTCGGCCATGGCGTGAGTGCGGCGCCGCATGCAATCGTCTGGGTCGCCTTGCGGCCGGAGAAAATCCAGGTGTCCCGCGACCGGCCCGACGGCGGCGCGGACAACCGTGTCCAGGGCGTCGTCTCCGAGATCGCCTATCGCGGCGACCAGTCCGTTTATCTCGTGCGGCTCGCGGGTGGCCGCCAGGTCCGCGTCACGCAGCCGAACACGATGCGGCAGGGTGCGGGCGAGCGGATCCGCTGGGACGACGCGGTCTGGCTGTCCTGGGATTCCTCGAGTCCGGTGGTGGTCACGCAGTGAAGCGCTCGCGGACACGAGGATCGGGCCATTCGCCCTTCCTGCTGGCGGAACTGATGGCGTGGATCCGCGCGCTCGGGCCGTTCCGCTGGGCGACCGGCGGATTGCGGCGACGCGGCTACAGCGGCCGGACGCTCGTCACGAGCATTCCCTATCTATGGCTGCTGCTCTTCTTCCTCGTGCCGTTCCTGATCGTGCTCAAGATCTCGGTGTCGCAGATGCAGATGGCGATGCCGCCCTACGAGCCGCTCGTCACCTGGGCCTCCGCGCAGGTCATGGAACTCAGGATCAACCTCGCGAACTACAGCTTTCTCTGGGAGGACGCGCTCTACCGCAACGCCTACGTGAATTCGATCCTGACGGCGGCCGTGTCCACCGTCATGTGCCTGCTGATCGGCTACCCGATGGCCTACGGCATCGCGCGCAGCAAGCCGTCCTGGCGCAACCTCCTGCTGCTGCTCGTGATGCTCCCGTTCTGGACCTCGTTCCTGCTCCGGGTCTATGCCTGGATCGGCATCCTCAAAAACAACGGCGTCATCAATAACTTCCTGATGTGGCTCGGCGTCATCGATGAGCCGATCGTGATGCTCCAGACGAACTTCGCCGTTTACATCGGTATCGTCTATTCGTACCTGCCCTTCATGGTGCTGCCGCTTTATACGGCGATCGAGAAGCTGGACCTGTCGCTGCTGGAGGCGGCCGCCGATCTCGGCTGCCGTCCGGTCAAGGCGTTCTTCAGGATCACAGTCCCGCTGACCAGGAACGGCATCGTCGCCGGCTGCATGCTCGTCTTCATCCCGGCGGTCGGCGAATTCGTGATACCGGCGCTGCTCGGCGGCCCGGGCTCGCTGATGATCGGACGCGTGCTGTGGGAGGAATTCTTCAATAACCGAGATTGGCCGATCGCAAGCGCGGTCGCGATCGCGATGCTGCTGCTGCTCGTGATCCCGATCATGATCCTGCAGCGTTTCCAGGGTCAGCAGCTCGGAGCGCACCGATGAACCGCCGCCGACCGATCTTCGTGCCGGCGATGTTGGTCGCCGGATTCCTGTTCCTCTACATCCCGATCTTGTCGCTGATCATCTATTCCTTCAACGAGTCGCGCCTCGTGACCGTGTGGGGAGGTTTCTCGACGAAGTGGTACGCGGAGCTCTTTCGGAACGAACAGGTGCTGAACGCCGCATGGCTGTCGTTCAAGATCGCGGCGATGAATGCGACCGGCGCCACGATCCTCGGCACGCTCGCCGGGCTCGCGCTCGCGCGCTTCGGGCGCTTCCGTGGGCGGCCGCTCCTGACCGGCATGGCGACCGCGCCTCTCGTAATGCCGGAGGTGATCACCGGTCTTTCGCTGCTGCTCCTGTTCGTGGCCATGGAACAGGCCTTGGGCTGGCCGGAGGGGCGTGGCATCACGACCATCACGATCGCGCACATCACGTTCTCGATGGCCTATGTCACGGTGATCGTGCAGTCGCGGCTCGCGACGCTCGACGAGTCGCTGGAGGAAGCGGCAATGGACCTCGGCGCGCGCCCGGCGAAGGTCTTCTTCCTGATCACGCTTCCGATCATCCTGCCCGCGATACTCGCGGGCTGGCTGCTCGCGTTCACCTTGTCCTGGGACGATCTCGTGATCACGAGTTTCGTCACAGGACCCGGATCGAGCACGCTGCCCATCGTCATTTTCTCCAAAGTCCGCCTCGGGGTCAGTCCCGACATCAATGCGCTCGCGACGATACTCGTGCTGATCGTCGCGACGTTCACCGTCATTTTCGGCGTCTACCTGCAGCGGCAGCAAAAGCGGCGCGACATGGACGTGCAGCGCGCCGTCGCGGCCAACGAGTGATGCCCGCGAGCAAGCTGCCCCGCGTCGGCACGACGATCTTCACGGTGATGTCGCGGCTCGCCGCCGAGGCGGGCGCGATCAATCTCGGCCAGGGCTTTCCCGATTTCGATCCGCCCGAGCGCCTGCGCGACCTCGTCGCGCGGCATCTCGCCGCGGGCCATAACCAGTACGCGCCGATGGCGGGTTTGCCGGCGCTCTGCGAGGCGATAGCCGAGAGCGGCCTGCGCCGCCACGGCTGGAGAGTCGATCCCGCAACCGAGATCACGATCACCGCGGGCGGCACGGAGGCGATCTTCGCGGCGATCCACGCGGTCGTGCATGCGGGCGAGGAAGTGATCCTGCTCGACCCGAGCTACGACTCCTATGGCCCCGCGGCGGAGCTTGCCGGCGCGCGCGTGAAGCATGTGCCGCTGTCGGTCGCGGACTTCGGCATTGACTACGGTCGGCTCGCGGATGCGATCACGCCACGGACGCGGCTGCTTGTCGTCAACACGCCGCTCAATCCAGCTGGCAGCGTGCTGACACCCGCCGACTGGGAGCGGATCGCGGATCTCGTCGAGCCGCGGGACGCATTCGTGCTGTCGGACGAGGTTTACGAGTCGCTCGTCTACGACGGCCGCCGCCACGCCGGCGTTCTGTCCAATCCGCGGCTGCGCGAGCGTGCCTTTGCCGTTTTTTCCTTCGGCAAGACCTATAACGCGACCGGGTGGAAGGTCGGTTATTGCATCGCGGCGCCCGCGCTCACGACGGAGTTCCGCAAGGTGCACCAGTTCCTGACCTTTGCGGTCTCGACGCCGGTGCAGCATGCGATCGCGGACTTCATGCGTGAGTCCCCGGAATTTCCCGACGAACTCGCGCCTTTCTACCAGGCGCGGCGCGACCGGTTCGTGTCGCTGATGGCTGGGTCGCGCTTTCGCCTGCGGCCCGTGGCGGGCACCTATTTCCAGCTCGCGGACTATTCCGCCATTTCGGACTCGCCTGACACCGGCTTTTGCGAGGTACTGGCGCGCAGGCACGGCGTAGCTGCGATTCCGCTGTCTCCGTTCTGCGACGAAACGCCGGCCGCTCGCCTGATCCGTTTCTGTTTTGCCAAGCACGACCGGACTCTGGAAGAAGCCGCGCGGAAACTATGCGCCGTATGAAGCGGTCATAGCCGGAAAGAGGGCTTCCCATGACACCGCGTGCACTGCTGCCGATCGGCCTTGCCTTGGCGTCCGTCAGCTGCGGCGGCGGCGGCGACAGCGGCGGCGGGACACCGCCCCCGGTACCGGGGCCGCCGTCATGCACCCAGGGCCTTTCGACGCCACGCGCATTTCCGGACCTGACATTCGCGTCGCCGGTTGCGATGAAGCAGGCACCGTTGGACGCCTCGCGCTGGTTCGTGGTCGAGCAGGCCGGGCTCATCCGCGCGTTCGACAACGATCCCGACGTCGCAGCCGCGGACAATTTCGTGGACCTGCGGTCTCGGGTACATTTCAGCGGAGAAGCCGGCCTGCTCGGCATGGCCTTCCATCCGGCTTTCGTCACGAATGGCCGGGTCTATCTCAATTTCAGCGAGCAGGTGGGCGGAGTCATCCGCTCCGTGACTGCGGAGTTCACGAGTCCCGACGGCGGACAGACACTCGATCCGGGCACCGAGCGCGTGCTCCTGACGGTCGCGAAGCCCGCCTCCAATCACAACGGCGGCAACCTCGAATTCGGCCGTGACGGATTCCTGTACGTCGGCCTCGGCGACGGCGGCGGCAGCGGCGACCCGGACGGGAATGCGCAGAACACTCAGCGGCTGCTCGGCAAGATGCTGCGGATCGATGTCGATACGCCGGTGGGCGGCGCGCCGTACGGCATTCCGGGCGGCGCCACCGGCAATCCCTTCTTCGACAATCCGCTCTGCAACAATGGAACCGGCGCGCAGCCATGCCCCGAAATCTATGCTCTCGGCTTTCGCAATCCGTGGCGCTGGAGCTTCGATCTCCTGAACGGAGAACTATGGGTCGGCGACGTCGGCCAGGGCCGCTTCGAGGAGATCGACATTGTCGACCGCGACGGCAACTACGGCTGGGACACGCGAGAAGGCGCGCACTGCTTCGAACCGATGTCGGGCTGCTTGACCGCGGGCCTCATCGATCCGGTCGCCGAGTACGGACGCGACCTCGGATTCTCGATCACGGGCGGATATGTCTACCGCGGACTTCAGTCGACACAGATCGCGAGCCGCTACGTCTTTGGTGATTTCGGCGGCATGATCGCGTCGCTCGCGCCGGACGGCACGGGCGGTTTCACGATCGAACAGCTCGTGGAGCAGGGCTGCACACCGCCGGAGGCGCCGGGTGCGCTGCAGATCTCTTCGTTTGCCGAGGACCTGGACGGCGAGCTGTTCGTCCTCGACTACGGCCGCGGGCACATCCGGCAGCTCGTCTTCACGGACTGAAGAGACTGCGGGCGGAGGTGCTACGCCGCGTCCTGCGCGGCGGCACGCGCCGGGGCGCTGGAGCCCCGCATGACCCTCCGGTAGACGCCGCGGCCGGAATTGCGGCGCGTCATCACGAGCTGCCACAGATGCAGCTGCTCGACGTCGAATGCCGCTTTCGACGACATCAGGTAGTAGTTCCACATGCGGCGGAAACGCTCGTCGAAGGGGCGCGCCGTCTTCAAGGAGCGGATACGGTCCCAGTTCGAATTGAACCGGTCGTACCACGCCTGGAGCGTCGGCACGTAATAGTGGCCGTAGTTCTCCCAGTCCTCGACAACGAAATGTCCCTCGGCGGCGTCCGCGAGATGGCTCATCGCGGGCGCCATTGAATTGCGGAAGATGTACTTCTCGATCCACGGATCGACGACCGTGGACCGCTCGTCGTTGCCGATCGTGTGCAGCAGGAAGAGGCCGTCCGGCTTCAGCATCTGGTGGACGATGCCAAGCAAGCCGTCGTAATTCTTGTAGCCGACGTGTTCGATCATCCCGATGATCGAAATGCGGTCGAAGGGCGCGAGACCGGAGTCCGGCAGGTCGCGATAGTCGAGCCTCCTGATCGTCACCGGAAGCCCTCGCGTGTAGTCATTCGCGTAGCGGATCTGCTCCTCGGAAAGGCTGATGCCCGTGACCTCGCAGCCGCGCGTGCTCGCCGCGTATTTCGCGAATCCGCCCCATCCGCAGCCAATGTCGAGCAACCGCATGCCGGGCCCGAGCTCGAGCTTGTCGCAGAGCATCTCCAGCTTGATCACTTCGGCCTGTTCGAGGTCGTCGGTGCCGTCGAAAAAGCAGCAGGTGTACTGATTCCAGGGACCGAGGAAGAACGCGTACATCCGGTGGTCGATGTCGTAGTGCTCCTCGGCGACGGCACGGGAGCGGGTCGGGGTCTGCAGGTTCATCAGGCGGGACTGGAGCGATCGCCAGGCACGCGAGGCGCGGATCAGCGGTTTTTTCTGCGTATTGACCGACAGCACGCGCCGGAAAAGCTCGTCGAGCGCCTCGCAGTCCCAGTCGCCGTCGATGTAGGCCTCGCCGATACCGAGCGAGCCGCGGAGCGCGCGTCGATAGAGCCGGTCGCGGTTGACGCGGATGTCCCAGGGCCGGTCACCGCCGAGCCGCACGCCCGTACCCTCGAGCAGATTCTCGAACAGCGGCTTGAAGAATCGGTTCATCATCGTTGCGGCCGGCGGCATTTTACGCCGGGAGGGGCGTAGGATGTCACGGTCCGGACGATTCGGCCTGTGCCCACGGGAGCGAAGATGAAAACGGCGGCCAAGCTTGCCATCCTGACGCTCGCCCTCTCGGTGTCCGCGGCCGGCCAGGATGTCGCCAAGCCGCCGGTGATCAGCGCCCGCAGCTATGTCAGCGGGAGCGCAAAAATTCTGGTGACCGGATCGTTCCAGATCAACGAAGACGTGGCGATCAACAAGCAAGCGAGCTTCAGCGACGGCGAGATGACCTGGCTTCAGTTCGGCGTGTCAGGAGCAGAAACGCCCAATGCCCTCGTGACCGTCAGCCCGGCCGAGATCGGAATCACCGTGAGCCGCGGGAAATGGGTCGCGACCGCTGGAGCCGAGGCCTGCAAGGGAAAAATGGTCGTGACGGCCGTGTCCGCCCTGGGCCGCTACAGTTGTCCTGGCGTGACGGCTCACAACCCGGGCGTCGCCGGACTCGGCAAGGTCGACATCGAATTCGCGTTCACGACTGGCTCGTGAAGCCACTGCGGTCCGGGACGGTCTGCGTCAACCGCGCGCGAGCGGCAGCACGGTCGATTCTTTGATCACCGTGACGACGATGGAGGAGTTCACGGATTGGACGTTCGGGATCTTCGAAAGATGATCCAGGAAGAACGCCTCGTATTCCTTCATGTCGTGCGTGACGATCCGCAGGTGGAAGTCCCATTCGCCCGTGAGCGTGCAGCAATCGAGCACCTCGGGCCGGTCGCGGATCGCGCGTTCGAACTGCGCGAGCGCATCGCGGCCCTGGCTTGAGAGCCTGACGTGCACGTAGACCACGACGTCGAGGCCGAGCGCTTCTCGATTGAGAAGGGCGACCCTTTTCCGGATGACGCCGTCCTGTTCGAGCTGCTGGATGCGGCGCCAACAGGTCGTATTGGACATGGCGAGCTTTGACGCGACGTCGGCGGCGGATTGGGCCCCATCGCGCTGGAGTTCGTCAAGAATTCGGCGGTCAATTGCGTCAATCGTCATTGGAATTATTCAGTCATAAAATGACAAAAACAGCAATTATTATTCCATTATTTTGCAGGACAGCACAAGAGATTGCCGCAGATCAGGGTTCGGGGCGTAGGATGCTCGCCTGTATTCCTGAGCCCGCCGCCCCATGAGGGACCCGATGGTCGCCCAGTCACGCCTGCACGTGCCGAAGACGCCTGCGCGACCGGGCGATGCCCCCGATTTCAGTTACCTGAAGCTTTCGCCCGCGGGCAGGATCGCGCGCCCAGATGCGTCCGCGTCGGCAATGGAAATCCGCGAACTCTCGGAAGGTCTCGTGCGCGTGCTCGACGAAAGGCATCGCGCGGTCGGACCCTGGAATCCGCATCTCGATGCAGCGGAGTTGCAGATCGCGCTCCGGCACATGCTGCTCACGCGCGTGTACGACGACCGCATGCAGCGCATCCAGCGCTCGGGAAAAATCTCCTTTTACATGCGGTCGTTCGGCGAAGAGGCCGTGTCGGTTGCGATGGCGATGGCGCTTCGGCCTTCGGACATGCTGTTTCCCTCGTATCGCAACCAGGGAATCTATGTCGTGCGCGGCCGGCCCATGGTCGATCTCATGTGCCAGCTGCTTTCGAACACGCGCGACATGTGCAAGGGCCGGCAGCTCCCGGTCATGTACCACTGGCGCGACGGCAACATCTTTTCGATCTCCGGCAATCTGGCGACGCAGTTTCCGCAGGCGGTCGGCTGGGCGATGGCGGCGGCGATCAAGGGCCAGGATGCGATCGCGGTGAGTTGGCTGGGCGAGGGCTCGAGCGCCGAGGCGGATTTCCATCACGCGCTCCTCTTCGCTTCAGTCTACAAGGCGCCCGTGATCCTCTGCGTCGTCAACAATCAGTGGGCGATCTCGACCTTCCAGGGCCACGCGGGTGGCGAGCGACAGACGTTCGCGGCGCGCGGGCCGGGATACGGCATCGCGGGCGCGCGGGTGGACGGCAACGACTTCCTTGCCGTGCATGCCGTGACGCAGTGGGCTGCCGAACGCGCGCGAACCGGCGCCGGCCCGACTCTGATCGAGCATGTGACCTACCGGGCTGCCGCGCATTCGACGAGCGACGACCCGGCGCGCTACCGGCCGAAGGACGATTACCAGGGCTTTCCGCTCGGCGATCCGGTCGAGCGCCTGAAGAATCACCTGATCGGGCTCGGCGAATGGTCCGAGGAGCGTCAGCAGGCGCTGACGAAAGAACTCGAGGAACACGTCGCGGCCTCGTGGAAGGAGGCGGTCAGCTACGGCACGCTCAACGAACCGCCGCGGCTCGATCCCGAGCTCATGTTCCACGACGTGTTCAAGGAGATGCCCGGGCATCTGCGCCGACAGGAAGCGGAACTGCGCGAAGAAAGGGGCGGGAAATAACGCCATGGCGCAGATGAACATGATCCAGGCGCTGAATTCGGCGATGGACATCAAGCTCGGCCAGGACCCCTCGGTCGTCATCCTCGGCGAGGACATCGGCTATTTCGGCGGTGTTTTCCGCGTGACGGACGGGCTCCAGCGCAAGTACGGCGAAAGCCGCGTGCTCGATACGCCGATCGCGGAGGGCGGAATTCTCGCGGCGGCGATCGGCATGGCGGTCAACGGGTTGCGGCCGGTCGCCGAGATCCAGTTCGCGGACTACATCTACCCGGCCTACGACCAGATCGTGAGCGAGCTCGCGCGCATCCGCTACCGCAGCGCCGGCGAGTTCTATGCGCCGGTAACCGTGCGCACGCCCTGCGGCGGCGGCATCCGCGGCGGACAGACGCATTCGCAAAGTCCCGAGGTGCTTTTTGCGCACGTCGCGGGGCTCAAGGTCGTGATGCCGTCGAATCCCTACGACGCGAAGGGCCTCCTGATCTCCGCGATCGAAGACGACGATCCGGTCATCTATTTCGAGCCCAAACGGATCTACAACGGCCCTTTCGACGGCGACCCGCACAAGCCGGCCGTACCCTGGAGCACTCATGAAAAGGGGGTGGTTCCGGACGGCCACTACACGGTGCCGATCGGCAAGGCGGAAATCGCGCGCGCCGGCAACGACCTGACCATTGTCACCTATGGCACCATGGTGCATGTCAGCGAGGCTGCGGCCCGCGGCCTCGGGCTCGACGCGGAGATCATCGACGTGCGAACGATGGTGCCGCTGGACACCGATACGATCTGCAATTCGGTCGCCCGGACCGGCCGCTGCGTCGTCGTCCATGAGGCGACGCGATTCGCGGGGTTCGGCGCCGAACTCTCCGCCACGATCCAGGAAAGCTGCTTCTGGAATCTCGAGGCCCCGATCCTTCGGGTCGCGGGCTGGGACACGCCGTATCCGCACGCATTCGAATGGGAATATTTCCCGGGCCAGGCGCGTGTCGCGAAGGCCCTGAAGGCCGTCATGGAGGCCTCATGAGCCGCTACGTATTCAAGATGCCGGACCTCGGTGAAGGCACGGTGACCGCCGAGGTCGTCGAGTGGAAGGTCAAGGTCGGCGACACGGTCAAGGAGGACCAGATCATTGCCGAAGTGATGACCGACAAGGCGGCCGTCGAAATTCCGGCGCCGGTCAGCGGTCGCGTCCTCTCGATCACCGGCCAGCCGGGCGACATGGTGGCGGTCGGCTCGGAGCTGATTGCGTTTGAAACGTCTGGCGCCTCCGAATCGGCACCCGCACCCGCACCCGCATCCGCGGCTGCCGCGAAAACGCCCGCCGCACCTGCCGCCGCCCCGGCCGCCGAGCGCGACTTCATGGCAACGCGAATCATGGCGTCGCCGGCGACGCGCCGGAAAGCGACGATGGCCGGCATCGATCTCGCGACGCTGAGCGGGTCGGGCCCCGGCGGGAGGATCTCGGCTCAGGACCTCGAGTCCGTCATCGCGGGCAAGGGCGGCGCGGCCGCAAAACCCGTGAGCCATGCGCCGCGCAAGGGCGTCGAGGAAATCAAGATCATCGGCGTTCGCCGCGTCATTGCGGAGCGCATGAGCGCGGCCAAGCGGAATATTCCGCACTTCGCCTATGTCGAGGAAGTGGACGTCACCGAGCTTGAGTCGCTCCGGCAACACCTCAATTCACGGCTCGCGAAGGGCGAGCCGTCGCTCACCTACCTGCCGTTCCTGGTCGCGGCGCTCGTGCGCGTGCTGGAGAGCTTCCCGCAGTGCAATGCGACCCATGACGCCGAGCGCAACCTGGTCCTGCGCCACGCCGCCGTGCACGTCGGCATCGCCACCCAGACTCCGGACGGGCTCAAGGTGCCTGTCGTGCGCCACGCGGAGGCCCGCTCGCTTCACGATCTCGCCTCGGAAATCCGGCGGGTGTCCGATGCCGCGCGCAGCAACAAGGCGACGCGCGACGAGCTAGTTGGTTCCACGATCACGGTCACGAGCCTCGGGCGTCTCGGCGGCATCGCCTCGACCCCGGTCATCAACGCGCCGGAAGTCGCGATCGTCGGCGTGAACAAGGCCGTGGAGCGGCCGGTCGTCATCGACGGCGCGATCGCGATCCGCCGCATCATGAATCTCTCTTCGTCTTTCGATCACCGTTTCGTGGACGGCTTCGACGCCGCCGCGATGATCCAGGCGCTCAAGGAACGACTCGAGCATCCTGCCACAATCTTCATACAGGACTGACACCACATGAACGCTCAGGCCATGCCGCACAAGACATCTCCTGCCGACGCCGCTGCGCGCCCGGCCTTTGGGACCGTACTCGCGAGCACGATGGCAGTCGCTGCCTGGCGGGACGGCAAGTGGTCATCGCACGAATTCCGCAAGTACGGCCCCATTGAGATTTCGCCGGCAATCCACGGACTGCACTACGGCAGCACCTGCTTCGAAGGCTTCAAGGCCTATCTCTGGGCCGATGGGAGCGTGAACGTCTTCCGCATGGACAAGCACATCGCACGTATGCGCCAGAGTGCAACCTCCCTCGTGCTGCCGCAGCCGGATGCCGCCCAGCTGGCAGCGATGGTGACCGGCGTCATCGATCGCGTGCGCGGGGAGGTGCCCGAGGCCCCGGGCGCGCTGTACCTGCGCCCGACGCTGTTCGGCACGGGCGCGAGCATCGGCGGGGCAACGTCGCCCGCGACCGAGGCAATGCTCGTCATGCTCGCAAGCCCGGTCTGGGACTACTTCGCGAAGGGCGAGAAGCCGCTTCGCATCTACGTCGAGGAGAAAGCGACGAGGACGGCATCGCTCATGGGCATGGTGAAGGCGGGCGGCAACTATGCGGCGGCGCTGGGGCCCACGATCGCCGCGCGCCATCAGCACCAGGCCGACCAGGTGGTGTTTTGCCCGGGCGGCTCCGTGCAGGAGACCGGCGCGGCGAATTTCCTGCTGATCCGCGACCGGAAGATCCTGACGCGGAGCCTCGACACGACATTCCTCCACGGCGTCACGCGCGACTCGATCCTGACGATTGCGCCGCAACTCGACTTCGAGGTCGAGGAGCGCGCCTTCACGGTCGAGGAAATGCTCGACTGGGTGAAGGACGGCGAAGCCGCGCTCTGCGGAACGGCTGCAGTGCTCTCCGGCGTCGGCACGCTGGTGCGCGAGGGCGGGCGGGAATGCAAAGTCGGTGGCGGGGACGTCGGCCCGAACACGAAGCGGCTCCGCAAGGCGCTGGTGTCGATGCAGCGCGGAGAGATTCCGACGCCCGCGGGCTGGATCACTCGGGTCTGAGCGGCTCGCGGGCGCGTCAGCGACTCCAATGAAGGGCCGCACGCGCGTCAATCATCCGCCGGAGGTCGTGCTTCCGGCAGACAATCGCCCACTCGTTGCGCCGATCCACCAGACCGTCAAGTTCGCCTTCGAGAGCCTCGAGGAGACGCTTCGCGCGAGCCGCGGCGAGCGCGAAGGCTACATCTACACGCGGACTTCGAATCCGACGACGCGCCAGCTCGAGAAGCTGCTGGCGGAACTCCAGCAGCGCGACGACTGCATCGCGCTCGGCTCCGGCGTCGCCGCGATCTCGGCCTGCCTGCTGGCGCTCCTGCGAGCGGGCGATCACATGCTCTGCTTCGTCGAAACTTACGGGCCGAGTCGTTACCTGATCCAGAGCCTGCTGAAGCGCTTCGGTGTCGAGCACACCATGCTTTCGATCGAGGATGACGCGGGCATCGAGCGCGTCCTGGCGAGCCGCCCGACGAAGCTCGTCTATTTCGAGTCGCCGACCAACCCGGTTACCCGCATCGCGAACATCGGGCACATCACGCGCGCGGCGCACGCCCACGGCGCGCTCACGGTGCTCGACAACACCTTTGCGGGCTTCCACAACCACGGGCAGTACGGCATCGACGTCTTCGCACACAGCCTCACGAAGTACGCCTCCGGCCACGGCGACGTCATGGGCGGGGCGATCATCGCCCGAACCGAGCTCATCAAGGCGATACGGCGCGAGGCGATCCTGCTCGGGACGCTCCTCGATCCGCACGCGGCATTCCTCGTGATGCGAGGCATGAAGACCTATTACCTTCGCTACGAGGCCCAGACGGCGAGCGCGGCGCGGATCGCGGACTTCCTCGAAGACCACCCGGCGATCGAGCGCGTGCACTACCCGGGGCTGCCGGCGCATCCGCGGCACGCGCTCGCGCGCGAGCAGATGCGCGACTTCGGATCGATCGTCACGGTGGACCTCGCAGGCGGCGCGGACGCGGTCCGGGAATTCGCCGACGCGCTGGAGTTCTTTGCGATCACGCCGAGTCTCGGCTCGGTCGAGTCGCTCATCATGCCGCCGCAGATGCTGCGCGGGCGTGGGCTCAGCGCTGAACAGGCGGCGATCAGCGGCATCGGCGACGGCACGGTGCGGCTGTCGATCGGCATCGAGGACACCGACGACCTGATCGAGGACCTCGACGCGGCGCTGGGGAAGGTGGGGTAGCGCGTCAGGAAGGGACAGTCCCCTTTGCCAAAGCGCAAAGGTGACAGTCCCCTAGACGCTGCTCGCGACCCTCACCCGATGCGGGTGGTAGGGGAGCACTTCCACGACGTCGCCCGCAGTGAGGCGCTCCTGCAACGCGCGCCACCAGCCGGCTTCCAGGATCTCGCCGTGCTTTTCCAGGAACACGTTCTGGAGTCGCCCCTCGAATCCCAGGAACTTCAGGAAGGTCTCGGGAAACACGTCGTTCTCGCCGACAAAGAACCAGCTTTCGGCCCGCATCTCGTCCTCGTCGGAGGTCGCCTGGGGCACGTCGCGGAATCGGCAATCGGTGACGCGGCAGAGCTCGTCGTAGTCATAGAAGATCACGCGATCATGGCGGGTGACGCCGAAATTCTTGAGAAGCAGGTCGCCGGCGAAGATGTTCGTGTAGGCGAGGTCGCGGATCGCCTGGCCGTACTCGATGACCGCAATCTCGGCCTGTTCCGGCGTCGCGGTGCGGAGATACAGGTTGAGCGGGGTCATCCGCCGCTCGATGTAAACGTGGCCGACGATCACGTCCTCGCCGTCCTGCTGCACGTTCGTCGCGCACTCGGAGAGAAGTTCCTCCAGCATGTCAGGCGCAAAGCGCCGCCACGGCAGGCGGATGCGGCGGAACTCCTGGGCATCCACGAGCCGGCCCGCGCGGTCGTGGCGAAAGACCATGTCGTACTTCGCCATGACCTCTTCGCGGCGCAGGTTCTTGACGGCCGGAAAGCGGTCGCGAATCACCTTGAAGATCACGTCGGCGTTCTCGAGGGTGAAGCAGGCCATGACCATGCCGCGCTCGCCTGGGGCGCGCACGAAGCGATCCTTCGTCTTTGTGAGATGCCGGAAGATTTCGCGGAATCGCTCGGTCTTTCCCTGCTTCGCGCGACCGAGAACCGTGAAGAGCTCCGAGACGGGCTTCGCCGGCAGGATCGAATGCAGGAACAGGACGACTTCACCCACGCGCTCGAGATCGACGTGGAAATACGAGCGCGTGAAGCTCAGGAGTATCGACACGTCGCTCTCCTGGAGCATGACGGCATCCACCAGCACGCCGAGCGGCGAATTGCGGAAAGCGATCGCGAGCGGCAGTTTCCAGCCCTGGCCGTGGATGCAGCCGACGACGTAGGCACGGCTCATCTGGTAGAAAACCGGTCCGATGACCTCGACTTCGCGTAGCGGCCGGGTTTCGCCCAGGCGCTTTCAGGTGAAGTTCCACGTCCGCGGTCACGTGGCCGACGCTGCCCTCGAAGTCGCGCCAGGGGGTGCGGAAGCGGTAGTCGGACAGGAGCTCCTCGAACAGGAGATCGAGCGAGCCGCGATTGGCGTAGCGGTTCGTCACGACGATCGAGCCCGAGCCGCGGAGCGGATCGACCTCGAGCGCGAAGAACTCGATTTCCGGGTCCACGCCGACCGTGTCGAAGAGCCGCCGCGTGATCGAGCTGAAGAAAGTTTTCAGGAACTCCGGATCGGCGAGTACCGCGATGCGCCTCGCATAGTCGGCCTTGATCGCCGTCCACAGCGCGGTGTCCAGCGCGGAATCTCCGAGGCGCTTCTGCATCTCCGAGACCGTCTGGTTGACCATGGTGGCGTAGAGCTCGAGGCGCTCGACGACGTCGGCCTGGCTGCCGGCCCAGTCGCGGTTCTCGAATCGTTCCGGGGCACGCCGCGTGATCGCGCGGTATTCCGCGTTGTAGCGGGCGAACGCCGCGACGATCGCGGCCGAGCACTCGGCGGCGCGCGGATCGCTCAACGCATGTTGCGGATCAGGGCGTCGCCGAACTCGCTCGTCTTCACTTCTTTCGCGCCGTCCATCAGCCGGGCGAAATCGTAAGTGACGACCTTGTCAGCGATGCTCCGGTCCATTGCCGTCAGCACCAGATCGGCGGCCTCGGTCCAGCCCATGTAGCGCAGCATCATTTCGCCCGACAGGATCACCGAACTCGGATTGACCTTGTCGAGATTGGCGTATTTCGGCGCCGTCCCGTGGGTCGCCTCGAATACGGCATGACCGGTGAGGTAATTGACGTTCCCGCCCGGCGCGATGCCGATGCCGCCGACCTGGGCGGCGAGCGCATCGGAGAGGTAGTCGCCGTTCAGGTTCATCGTCGCGATGACGTCGAACTCCTCGGGCCGCGTCAATACCTGTTGCAGCGTGATGTCCGCGATCGCGTCCTTGATGAGGACCCGGCCGCCGGCGAGCGCCTGCTTCTGCTCGTCGTTCGCCGCGGCGTCGCCCTTGGAGGCGCGGGTGCGTTCCCACTGGTCCCAGGTATAGGTCTGCTTCGCGAACTCGCGCTCGGCGAGCGCGTAGCCCCAGTTCCGGAAGGCGCCTTCCGTGAACTTCATGATGTTGCCCTTGTGCACGATCGTCACGCTCTTCCTGCGGTTCGCGATCGCATACTCGATCGTCGAACGCACGAGCCGCTCCGTTCCTTCGCGCGAGATCGGCTTGATGCCGATGCCGGAACTGTCCGGGAAGCGGATCTTGCCGTACATCTTGGGGAAATGCTCCTTGAGGAGCGCGAGGAACTTGGTGTTTTCCGCGGAGCCCGCCTCGAATTCGATGCCTGCGTAGATGTCTTCCGTGTTCTCGCGGAAGATCACCATGTCCACCTTCTCGGGCGAGCGCACGGGCGAGGGCACGCCCTTGAACCAGCGCACGGGCCTCAGGCAGACGTAGAGATCGAGCATCTGGCGGAGCGCGACGTTCAGCGATCGTATGCCGCCGCCGATCGGCGTCGTGAGCGGCCCCTTGATGGAGACCAGGTACTCGCGACAGGCCGCGACGGTTTCATCTGGCAGCCAGGTGTTCTTCAGGCGGTTGGCTTTCTCGCCTGCATAGACTTCCATCCACTCGATTTTTCGCCTGCCGCCGTAGGCATTCTTCACCGCGGCATCGAGTACGCGAACGCTCGCGCGCCAGATGTCGGGGCCGGTGCCGTCGCCCTCGATGAAGGGAATGACCGGATTGTCCGGGACCACGAGCTTGCCGCCCGCGATCTTGATCTTGTCGCCCATGGGCGAATGCTATCACGGCATCGCGTAGAATCGCCGCCATGAAGAGCCGGACGACAGCGTCAGGATTGCGCGGAACGCCCGCAAAAGACCGCTTCCGCATGCCCGCGGAATGGGAGCCGCACGCCGGCACCTGGATGCTGTGGCCGGAGCGTCCGGACAACTGGCGCGCGTCTGCGGTGCCCGCGCAGCGCGCGTACGCCGCGGTTGCCGCTGCCATCGCGCGTAGCGAACCCGTGACCATGGGCGTGTCGGCGAACCAGTTCGCGAACGCGCGCAAGGCCCTGCCCGCGGGCGTGCGGGTGGTCGAGATTTCGTCGAACGACGCGTGGATGCGCGACGTCGGCCCGACCTTTGTCATTGACCGGCGCGGCCGCACGCGCGGCGTCGACTGGATGTTCAATGCCTGGGGCGGAAAGGCGGGCGGGGTGTATTCGGACTGGGCCTTGGACGATCAGGTCGCGGCAAAGGTGCTCGAGATCGAGACCTGTGCCCGCTATCGGGCGCCTTTCATCCTCGAAGGCGGCGCGATCGACGTGGATGGGCAGGGCACGCTCCTGACGACGGAAGAATGCCTGCTGGACCCGAACCGCAATCCGACACTGCGACGTGGTCAAATCGAGAGTTTGCTCGAGCGCTATCTCGGCGTACGCGAAATCATCTGGCTTTCGCGCGGTGTATTCAACGACGAGACCGACGGTCACGTGGACAATCTCTGCTGCTTCGTGCGACCGGGCGTGGTCGTGCTGACCTGGTGCGATGATCCGGCCGATCCGCAGTACGACATCTCGCGCTCGGCGTTCGAGGTCCTCCAGACGGCGAAGGACAGCCGGGGCCGGCGCTTGAAGATTCATAAGCTGCTGCAGCCGGGACCGCTTTACATGAGCGAGGCGGAAGCAGCCGGCATCGAGTATTCGGCTGGATCCAAGGCGCGCCGCGCGGGCGAACGGCTCGCGGGGTCGTACGTCAATTTCTACATCGCGAACCGGCACATCGTGATGCCGCTACTCGATCCGCGGACCGACGGCCCGGCCAAGGCCGCGCTCGCGAAGCTCTTCCCGCGCCGCAAGGTCATCGGCGTGCCGTCGCGCGAGATCCTGCTCGGCGGAGGCAACATCCACTGCATCACGCAGCAGCAGCCGCGGGGGCGATAATCAAAAGGGAATAGCGGTGCCGGGTCGTAGATTCGTAGATTCAAGCCAAGCCAGAAACTACGAATCTACGACCCGGCACCGCTATTTGCGCGCGAGCAGGAATACGCCGGCGATGACGAGAACGACGCCGGCCACGCGCCAGGCGTCGAGCGTGCGCACTGGAAAACCCAGCAAGCCGTAGTGGTCGAGCGCGAGCGCCGCGAACATCTGTCCGGCGACGAGCAAGGCGAGAAAGGTCGCGCCGCCGATCACCGGCCCGAAAAACGCTGACGCGGCAATGTAAAGCCCACCGAGGATTCCGGCGGACCAGGCCCACCAGGGCGCTCCGGCCGCCTGGGAGAGAATGCCGACCGAACCGCGCGTCACGAGGACGATCAGGAACAGCGCCATCGTCCCGACTGCAAAATTGATGAATGCCGCCGCCATCGGCGAGCCGACGTGCCGGTTCATCGTGGCATTCAGCCCGACTTGCACGGCAAGCGAGGCGCCGACGAGGGCCGTCACCGACATTGCCGCGTATTGCATTGCTCAGTCCTTGCGCCAGCCGAGTTCGAGGAAGTATGCGCGCCCGCGGCCCGGAAAATAACGGTGATCGCCGAAAGCGAAATCCGCCCGGTCCGCGTAGACCGTATCGAACAGGTTGATCACCCGAAGTCCGATCGACCACTCATCGCGCGGCCGCGCGCTGAGGCGCAGGCTGGTGAGATCGTGCCCGCCGTAGCGCGCCGTGTTCGCCGCGTTGGTCCAGTAGCTCCCGACATACAGCCATTCGAGCTCGGCCGACAGTCTGTCGGTCTCACGGCGAAGCCTGAGGCCATGGATGTTGCGCGGGGCGGTGTCGACGTCGTCGCCGGCCGTGATCTGTTCACCCTGCTCGACGGCGGCCGTGAAGCGGTATTCGTGCCGCGCGACCGTGCCGGTCGCCGAAAGGATCCAGTCGTCGGCGAATGACCAGTCACCCTGGTATTCGAGACCGACGTGACGGGTGCGGCCGCCGCTCACGTTGAATCCGGCGGAGTCGCGGAGGATCACGTCGCGCTTGTCCATGTGAAAGAATGCGAAGTCGAGCGCAAGCGCATCGGTGCGCAGGCGAAGTCCCAGCTCGGCGGCGTCCGCCCGCTCGGAATCGAGATCAGCGACGGCCTGCTGGCGCTGGAGCCGGTAAAGCTCGGTTGTTTCCGGCGCGCGAAACCCGCGCGCAAGCGAGAGATAGCTCGTGACGGCATCCGATATTTGCCACAGCAGGCCGACGCGCGGCGCCAGGTTCGTGAAGTCATCCGAGCGGTCCGAAGGGCGCGAGTACAGGCAGCCGCCCGGGCAGGGCACGCCGTTTTCGTCCGTATTCCCGTCGATCATGCGGTTGTCGTAGTCATAGCGCGCATTCTCGAGACGAAGTCCTGCCTCGAGCGACCAGTCCGTTGAAAGCTCGCGGCGCCAATGTGCATAGCCGGCGAACACGCGCGAGTCGACGTCGTAGTCGTATTGCCTTCCGGTCGGCCGGATCGCATTGGCCTCGGGTGAACCGTCCGTGGTCGGCCCGTCCTGGAATTGCAGCAGGAAGCTCCTCGCAATTTCGGAATCGAGACCGAGCATCAGCTCGCCGCCGGCCAGGGGCCTTCCTGCGGTCTTGAACATCACGCCGCCGCTGTCCTGGCCGTTCTCCTCGACGGGCTGACCGAGGAGGAAGTGCTGGAGGAAATCCATGCGCGAGCTCCGGAAATATGCGCGGAACTCCCGGCGTTGGTCGTCGAGATACTGCATCGCCAACCGAAGACTCGTCGCATTGCGATAGGCCCCGGGATCGGGATTGGAACGGGCGATCTCCGGATCGCGGTACGCGTTTTCGCCGACGATGAATCCGGCAGTTTCCTGGTCGAGATTGGTGCCGGAGAGCCGGAAGCTGAGGCCGCCGTCCCGGAGCGGGCGGGTCCACACCGCATTCAACTTCTGCTCTTCGAATCCAGAGGAATCGCGCCAGCCGCCGTCGTCGGTCGCGTGCACCGCGATCCCGAGGCCGCTCTCGTTCGTGCCAGAGGAGGCCGCGAGCCGCAGTCGGCGATACACGTCGCTCCCGCCCTCGACCGCGATGCCGTAATCCGGAATGTCATCGGGGAGCGGCGGAAGCACGTTGATGATGCCGTGAACGGCGCTCGAGCCGTACAGAACGCTTCCCGGTCCGCGCAGGATCTCGACGGCCGCTGCCTGTTCGAGATTGACCTCGAAGAGTTCGTTGACGTTGCAGGTTCCGACCGGTCGGATCGGAATGCCGTCTTCCAGCACGAGCACGGAACCGCAGGCCCCGGCGCCCGTCAGTACCGGGGAGCGCAGGGCAGTCAGCGATTCCTCGCCGCTGCCACGCTGCATCATCGCACCCGCCGCGCGATTGAGAAGTTCCGCGGAATGCGTCGCGCCCGTGAGTTCGATGGCGTCTGCAACCATGCGGGTCGCGCTGCCCGGATAACTTGCGAGCGACACGGGACTCCGTGTGGCGGTCACGATGACTTCTTCGAGCGGCGCCGCGGAAATCGGCAGCGCGAAGAGAATTGCCGCCGGCGCGAACATCCGAATGATCCTGGACCTCGCGATCATGCATCCGATTATAGAGTCGCGCGAACGGCCAGCCCTCGCGCCCGTGCTAACATCTGGCGGACCCGATGAACTCCCCCATGCTCCGCGTCCTGGCTTCTTTCGGCTGCTTTCTCGTTGTCCTGCAGGTCGGTGCGGCCGTGGCAGCTGAGTCGGAGCCGGAGCCGGCCGCGCCGATGGAACGCCCCCGCATTGGGCTCGTCCTCTCGGGCGGCGGCTCGCGCGGCCTTGCGCATGTCGGTGTCCTACAGGCCCTCGAAGAGCAGCGCATTCCGGTCGACGCGATCGCCGGCACCAGCATGGGTGCGGTCGTGGGCGGACTTTACGCGTCCGGCAAGACGGCGGCCGAGATCGACAAGTTCGTGCGCGGAATCGACTGGAGCATCGCGTTTCGCGACCGACCGGCGCGGGACACGCTCAATTTCCGTCGCAAGCAGGACGACCGGGAATTTCTTGTCCGCTTTCCGCTCGGCATCCAGTCGGGCAACTTCCGTGTCCCGCGCGGCTTGATCCAGGGCCAAAGACTCACGCAGACGCTCAGGCTCGAAACGCTGCCGGTCGCCTCGATCGGAGACTTCGACGAGCTGCCGACTCCGTTTCGCGCGATCGCCGCAGACCTCGAGACCGGAGAACGCGTCGTGCTCGAAGGTGGCGATCTGACGTCGGCGATGCGTGCGAGCTTGTCGGCGCCCGGCGTATTCGCGCCCGTCGAGATCGACGGCCGGCTGCTGGTGGACGGCGGACTGGTCGAAAACCTGCCCGTGGACGTCGCGAAGGCGATGGGCGTAGACATCGTGATCGCCGTCGATGTCGGCTTTCAGCCGGTCGGCCGGAAAGCTCTGACTTCGGCGCTCGCCATATCAAATCAGGCGATCACGCTCATGATGCGGCGCGAGACCCAGCGACAGCGTGGACTCCTGACGGTCGACGACTTCCTGATCGAACCCGACCTGGGAAATCTCCAATCCACGGACTTCGCCGCGGCAGACCGCACGATCGGCCTCGGCCTCGTGGCGACCCGCGCCAATGCCGAGCGGCTCGCTCGAGTCGCCCTCGACGAGACGCGTTGGCAGCAATACCTCGCCGCGCGCAGCGCGACAGAGAAATCCGAGGTTGTCGTGCACTTCGTGCGGACCGACCGGCGCTCCGAGCGATACAGCGACCGGATCCAGGCAGAGCTTGGGCCCGTGCTCGGGCAGCCGCTCGATCCGGAGGAGATGGACGAACGACTCTCGCATTTCTATGGCAGCGACAACTTCGAAGCGCTCGACTATCGTCTGGTCCGCGACGGCGTGTTGACCGGCATCGAAGTGAGCGCGCGGCGCAAGAGCTGGGGGCCGAACTTCCTGCGCTTCGGGCTCGAACTGCAGGACGACTTCGAAGGCGGCAACAGCTTCAATGCCGGCGTGCGCGCCCAGGTGACGGAGGTCAACCGATACGGCGCCGAATGGCAGACCGATCTCCAGGTCGGCGAGAACCCGCGCTTCGAGACCGAGTTCTACCAGCCGATCGGCTACACCTCGAACTGGTTCGTCGTCCCGAGCCTGCTCAACGAGCGGCAGAATCTCGAGATCTTCGCGGATGGCAATCGGCTCGCGACCTATCGCGTCCGCAACAGCCAGGTCGAGTTCGACGTCGGCCGGGAATTCGGCAGCTGGGGCGAGCTGCGCGGGGGCATCATCGTTGGTGAAGGCAATCGCTACCTCCTGGTCGGTGATCCGGACGACCCGAACCTGCCGCCCCGGACGCGCTTCGATCGCGGCGAGTTGCTCGCGCGCTTCAGCGTCGACCTGCTGGACGACGTGTATTTTCCGCGGCACGGGGAGCTGTTCACCCTGGAGTGGAACGGCCCGCGCGAGGGCCTCGGCGCCGAGTCGAATGCGGACCGAGTGTCCTTCGACTGGACGCACGCGCGCTCGCGCGGCCGCAACACGCTCATCCTCTCGGCCGCGGGCGGCGCTCACGTGTCGGGGCCGACCGACCAGGTGCAGGACTTCTACACGCTGGGCGGCCTCTTCAATCTCTCCGGGCTATCGCCGGACGAGATCAGCGGGCCGCACTTCGGCATCGCGCGCGCGATCTACAACCGGCGCATCGGCAGCGGGCAGGACGGGCTGTTCGACGTGCCCATGTATCTGGGCGTCTCGCTTGAACTCGGCAATGTCTGGGAGCGGCGGAGCGACGTGAGCGCGAGTTCCGCGCTCGTCAACGGCGCGGCCTACCTGGGATTCGACACGATCCTGGGACCCGTCTACCTGGCCGCGGGATTCGGTGAGGGCGGCGACAAGAGCCTGTATCTGCTGCTCGGCCGTGTCCGCTGAGGCTTCAGCGTCCCGCGTTTTCCGCGATCTTCTCGAACACGACCGACGGCTCGTCGCCGCGGCGCGAGTAGGGGTGGCGCCGCGACATATCCTCGAACACTTCGTCGCGTTCGCGTTCCGTCGCGAACCAGTGCAGCTTCTGCCAGTCCGTGCCGACCAGGCGCGTGAAGGGGTCGCTGGGACGCAGGCTGACGCGAATTCCGAATGGCTTGACGGCCGGCGGGCGTGAATTCAGGTTGTGCTCGTTGCTGATGGCCATCGGCGAACGATAGCGAATCCGGCGGCTTCCTCCAAATTCTTGATCAGAATCGGTCGCCGGCACCTTCCCGGTCGGCCCAGCCGAAGAGGCGTCGCGTGACGAAGGTGTAGACGGGTTTTCCCGTCGCCATCCAGAGTCGCGAGAATGCCGCGGGTTTCGCGAGGATTGCGCGTTCGCGCGCTGTCAGCGATTCGGGGCAATAACTCCGCTTGTGCTTGAGTAAGTGGCGGAGATCCTCGCGGGCGAGCGCGCGGAAGACCCGGCCGCGGCGCGGCGCCACGAACGCGAGCTGGAAGTCGACGAGGGCGGGGCTGCCCGTCGGCGTGACGAGCCAGTTCGGTTCCTTGGCAAGGTCGTTGTGCGCGATGCCGCGGCGGTGCATTGCCGCGAGCAGACTTCGTGCGGCCCGGTAGTATTCGGCGTTTCGCGGCTTTGCGTCCTGCATGGGCCGGCCTTCGATCCACTCGCGGCGGAGCCCCCGCCAGTCGGCGGCGAGGAGGCGCGGCGTTCCCGGAAGACCGTCGAGCCGCGCGAGCGCCTTCGCTTCGCGCCGGCAAAGCCTGCGTGCGAGCCAGGCGGCCCACCAGGGCGCAGCGGTCGTGTCCCGCAGCACGAACTCCCGCCCCGGCTTGTTGCCCTGCCAGACCGTCCCAAACAGATCCGACTTGAGCTCGCGCATGACCGGCGATTGTAAGACAGGTCAATGGCCACGAAGCTCCGCAAGACCCTGATGCCCGCAGCCGGCGGAGGCCCTGCCGGCACGAGCCTAGCCGCTGCCGGTCGCGGAGAAGCATTTCGTCAACGGCACGCCTGGCGCCGCCCTTTCCGGCCGGCCTCGTGCTCGCGATGTTCGGCCCCGGCTGCTTCTGGGGCGCGAGCGCCACATCCGGGAATTGCCGGGCGTGCGATTAACGGCCGCCGGCTATTCAGAACTGCTGAAGACTTTCTGGGCGTCGCATGACCCGACGCAAGGCATGTGCCAGGGCGGCGATGTCGGCGCGCGAACGCTTGAGTCGACTTAGGTTCCGCCCGGCTCCGCGCCCGGTTCCGGGTCCGGCAACGGATATGTCTTCGCTTCGGTCGCCGGTGCCTCGGGATTCGCGGGCTTAGCCGGTTCGCTTGCGACGCTCTGCGACGCGGTCGTCGTCAGGCGCGTGACCTCGGCGACGAGTTCGGGCGCCGGAGCAGGCGGCGGGGTCTTGCTCGCAAGGATTTCGGCCGCGCTGGACTTCCCGTCATAGAAACGCTTGTTCGCCTTCTTGCCGATGAAGATGCCGTTGCCCTCGAGCGATACGCCGGCGAACAGTCCCTGCGACTTCGAGTAGGCATAGACCTCGGAATCGAAAGTCAGGCTGGTCGAGGCCTTGGCCTGGCGACCGACCGGGCCCGCGGCGACCGAGGCATCCGCGCCGAGCGTCAGCTTGCCGTCAGTGATGCCTTCGACGCTGTCGCGGGTCGTCAGGACCAGCACGATGTCGGACACCTGTCCGCCGGCCTGGAATCCCCAACTGCCTCCGCCGGTTGAGACGAAGACCGGATTGCTCCAGCTTCGGTCGGGATTGCGAACGAGCATCACTCCGTTGCCAAAGCTGGCGCCGAAGATCAGGCCCACTTTCACATTCGCCGGCAGGATGACGATTCCCTCGGCGCGCGACAGCAGCAGATCTGGGATCTGCGTGTCCGAGATCGCCTGGAGTTCGCGCAGGACGATCATCGACTGGTCGATCATCGCCTCTTCCTTCGTGACGGCCGCCGCAGGCGTCGCCAGCAGCGTCGTGGAGAGGATCGCGGCCGGGACCATCGAAAACAACTTCATGGCGGTATTCCTGTTCAGTTTCAGTGCCCACCCGGACAGACCGCACGCATCGTGACAGGTTCCGGGCGCCGCGGGGCCAAGCCCTAGTGTAGCCGTTAGGCGACGCTGCATCGAAGCGTTCGACAGCGCGGCGCCGCTTGGGCGACACTGCGGGCGTGATGATGCGCCGATTCGCATTCGCGGTCACGCTGCTTTTCGTGTCGACTTTCCCAGCTCGCGCCGAGTGGTACGCGCGTGAGGAAGCGATCATGGGGACGCGAATCGCGGTCGAGGTATGGCACGAGGATCCGGCCGTGGGCGCCACCGCAATCGACGCGGTGATCGCGGAGATGCACCGGATCGACCAGCTGATGTCGGTTTTCAAGCCCGAAAGCCAGCTTTCGAGGGTCAACCGTGAGGCGCCACAGGCGCCGGTGAAGGTCGATGCGGAACTGTCCGGGCTGATTTCCCGGGCGCTCGAGTTCTCTGAAATGTCCGGCGGCGCATTCGACATTACCTACGCGAGCGTCGGCTATCTCTACGACTATCGCGAGCACAAGCACCCGACCGAGGCCCAGATCCAGGCGGCGCTGCCCGCCGTGAACTGGCGGCACGTGATAGTCGATCCCACGGCCTCGACCGTGCGGTACCTGAAGCCCGGCGTCCGCATCGACCTGGGCGGAATCGCCAAGGGCCACGCAGTCGATTCGTCCATTGCGATCCTCAAAGACCGGGGAATCACGAACGCGACGGTAACGGCCGGGGGCGACAGCAGGATCCTCGGCGACCGGCGCGGCCGGCCCTGGATCGTCGGCATTCGCCATCCGGACGACCGCAGTCGCGTGATTGCGCGAATCCCGCTCGAGGACTCGGCCATCTCGACCTCGGGTGACTACGAGCGCTTTTTCGATGAGGACGGCGTGAGGTACCACCACATCATCGACCCGAAGACTGGCAAGAGCCCGCACGGAGTGAGAAGCGTCACCGTGATCGCCCCAACCTCGACGCTTGCCGAAGGTCTGACCAAGAGCGTCTTCATAATGGGACCGGAACGAGGTATCGCCCTGGTCGAAACGCAGCCGGACGTGGATGCGGTGGTCGTCACCGCCGAGGGAAAGGTGGTCTACTCGAAAGGGCTAGAACCACCCGGAGAAGAATAGGCGGATGACGTCCGCGTCGAATTGGTAGAGCGGTTCGGTGCCCGGGGCGACGCCGGTCGTGCGCAGGTCGCGGAAGTTGTCGTAGTCGAAACGGATGCGATCGTACTTGAGGTTGATCGCCGCCTTGCCGAGGAAATCGGCCCACGACGGTTTGAATTCGTAGGCAACGCCGAAGCCGAGCGTATGGCTCTGCATCGCGGCGAGCTCCTTGTCGCGGGCGAGGAAGTTCTGGAAGTCCTCGCGCGGGAACAGGTCCGAATAGAACTCCGCCTCGTTCTGCGTATTGAAGCGGTAGTGGACGTCGAAAGTCCATTCGTCGTCGAGCGGGTGGGTATAGGCGATTTCCGCGGTGTGCGAGCGGATGTCCCAGGTGTCGGTGTAGAACCGGTAGTCCGCCTGGAATGCCGCGCGGTACGGCAGGTACCAGCGCGCCCGCGCCGACAAGGCGTTGCCCGTGCGCGTGCGCGGGTAACGCTCAGCTTCGTAGGCATAGCCGAGCGCCTCGTCCGGGTCCACGAAACGCACCTGGCGATAGGGGTTGTTGAGGAATCCTTCCTCGGAGATTGTCTCGAAGGAGAAGCCGAGGATCAGGCTCTTCGTCGCGACCTGCGAGACGTCGACGCCGTAAATGCGCCGGTCGATCTCGTCGGCGAAGTCCGCGTCGCCGCGGCGAGTCACATCGTCCCAACCGCGCGTGAAAAAGAGCGAAACGGTCGTCAGGTCGCCGAACATGTCCTGGCTGATCGAGAGGCTCGCCGTGTCGGCTTCGTAGTCGTTCTCGCTCGAATTGCTGAACGAGGCGGCGTAGGTCACCTTGCCGCGCAGGTATTCGAATCCGACGCCGTACTGCGTCCGTTCCTCGTCGTAGGGGCTCGCGGTCGTGATGACGTCGATCGACGCCGACGAGACCATGTCGATGTAATAGCTCGCGTTCACCGCATACTTTTCGGCAAACTTCTTGCGCACCAGGAGCGAGGGACCGTCGATCGTGACGCCGCCGCCGTCATAGTAGTGGTACATCAGGTCGGCGCGGTCTTCAGGCAGGACGCCCGCGACCGCCGTGAGCGGCAGCAGGAAAAGCAGTGCGATGCGGCGGATCAGTTGCATCCGCAGCCGCCGCCGCTCGCACCCGAGGCGCCGCGCGCGCCCTCGCGCGACTCGTAGACGTGGCGCATGTAGGAGGAGGAGATCGGATTGCCGTCCCAGGCCATGATCGGGTCGGCGATGTTCTCGCGCTCGTATGGCTTGACCCAAGGCTGCATGCGCGAGCAGCCGGCGGCCGCGAGCAGGAGGAGGGCGACCCCGAGGAGACGGGCCGGCGGTTCACGACTTCTCCCGGAGCATGGCGCGGATCTGTTCGATGTACTTGGCCTCGTCGCCCGGCTTGTAGGCGCGGTGCTGCCAGCGCAGCCGGCCCTGGCGGTCGACGAGGAAGGTCGTCGGCATCGCGCTCACGCCGTAGTTGCCGCTGACCTTGTTATCCGGATCGAAGAGAATCGGGAAGCTGACAGGTGTCTTGCCGAGGAAGCGCTCGGCATCCGCCTTCTCAGACTCGACGTTGATGGCGATCATCTGGAAGCCCATCGGCTTGTACTTGCTGTAGATCTGGTCGAGCGCCGGAAATTCCTGGCGGCAGGGTCCGCACCAGCTTGCCCAGAAATTGATCATGACGACCTGGCCCTTCAGCGCGGCGAGCGAAAGCTCGCCGCCCGCGCGATTCGCGAGCTTGAATTCGGGCGCCGGCGGCGAGCCGTCGGTCGCGACCGCGGGCCAGGAGAGCGCCACGAGCGCCGCGACGAACGCGGCCAGCGGAAGTCTGCGGATGGGGTTCATGTTGCCTCCTCAGAAGAACGCCGTCAGCGACAGCGTCGCCTCGAAATTGTGGCTCGTCTTGTTCGAGCCCAGGACGTCGATCTCCATCACGTGGTCGCGCATGTCGAGGTGCACGGCGAGCCAGTCCTTGATCAGGACCCGCGCGCCGGCCCCGGCCGTCAGCGTGAAGCGATCGCCACCGGCGAATCGCGTTCCGCCCCCGCCGAGCGTCAGGTAAACGGCGCTGTTGTAAGCCCGCTTCCCACCGAGGAATATCTCGCCCGGCAACGCATTCCAGCCGAATCCGAGGCTGTAATAAGTGAATTGCCTCTCACTGTCGGTCAATAATGGCGCCCCGCCCGAAAGTCGCTCGAAACTCGAAAGGCCGGCATCGCTCGTGCCCGCGATCGCCTCGGCAAAAAAGTCCTCATTGATGTGGTAGGCGATGCGGCCGCCGTAGACGATGTTGACCTCGAAATCTTCGACCGAGAGCGACCCGACATAGGCGCCGGCCTCCCAGTTCTCGGTGTCGATCTTCGCGGGCTTGATCTCGCGCCGCTCCACTTGCGGCTCGATGACGACGGGCGTTTCCCCCGCATTCTCCGGGGGAGGGGGTCCTTCCGCCGGCTCGTCGTCGCGCCACGGCATGTGCGAGCAGCCGGCGATCGCGAGCAGGCCGGTCAGAAGAAGAATGCGAATCCGATTTTCCATTCGATGGCTTCCTCGTTCTCGTCGCGGTCGGTGAAGACCACGTATTCTTTGTATTCACCGCGCAGGATGAAACGCCTCGCCAGGTAGGCGCGGACGCCGATGCCGGCGTACGCGAGCTGGTCGGTGCGGTCGGGAGTCTGCACGAGTGTCCCCTTGGGCTGGATGCGGATCACTCCGGTACCGATCGAGAGAAACGGCTGGATGCGCCAGTCCGGCCGCGGCACGTGGGTCACGCCGAGCGAAGCGATCTGCCCGTCGGAGAAATTGCCGAGCAGGTGCGACAGCGCGAATTCCGCGGCGAGGTGCTCGTTGAACGCGTAGGCGCCGTAAGCCGTGACGACATTCGAGCCGCCGAAGTCCCCGATCAACAGGCCGACTTCGCGCCGGTGGGCGCCGAAATCCTCGCGCGCCGGATCGTCGATCTCCATGCGCTCGCCTGCTGGGACGAGCGTTTCCGCCATCTGCTTGCGATGGACCCAGCCTTCGCGCCCGTCGGTGTCGACGACCTGGAACCAGTCGGTGCGCCGCTTCAGCACCCGGACACCGGCGCCGCGCTCGACGACGTGCACGATCGGGAATCCGCGGCCGGGCCCGGTGCGAAGTTCCAGATACGGATCGGCGACGGTGACCTCGAGCCCCTCGGCCCAGGCCGTCGAAATCGCCGCCAGAAAGAACAGCAGCCCGCAGGCCGCGAGCCGCGCCATCGCCTTAGTTAACCGGTGCCATGAAGGGGTCGTTGTAATACTGCCCACCAATGTCCAGCCACTCGGCGATCAGCCGCAATTCCGCCGGCGTCAGCCAACCTGCGTGCGAACCGCCCGTGTCGAAGCGGCCGAAGAACGGCACCGATGCCCTCGCGCCCGCAGACGTCATCGACGGGCTCACCGGCACCGGCACCAGCGTCGGCAGTCCCGTCACCGGATCCGGAGGTCCCGGCACCAGTCTGTCCTGCAGCGCGCCCATGTTAACTTCCTGCTCGTTGTCCGTGAACAGCAGTTCACGGTACGAGATCAGGTGATCGGCCTCGTCGGGCGAGGCGCCGCCCGAGAGATCGAGCTGAGCATCGGGCACGCGCACCGCGGCCGCGGCATCGACCGGACTGTGACAGGAGATGCAGGCGTTGTCAGCGACGACGTTGCCCATCGCGTCGAGCACAGGCCGCGACACCGACCAGATCGGGTGAATGTGGTTCGGATAGTGGATCGTGATGCGGCACAACGAGGACCAGTCGGACTGGCAGGCGGCGCTCGTCGGGGCCGGGCTCGTGAGGAGGTTGTAGCGATAGCTGAACGGCGGATCGGGGGCGCGGCCCGACGCGACCGGATCGGTCCACAGGTCATCGTAGATCACGTCGACCGACGGAGTGAGCGCGGCGCAATCCGTCTGGCAGCTGACGCGCGCGCGCGCTTCCGCCATGGTTTCGCCCTGGTCCGCAAAAATCGCCGGATTCGAATTCGGGAAGGGAAGTCCGGTCGTCGTCGCGCCCGGATTCGCCGAAACGAACAACTCGCGCCGGCCATGTGAATTCGCGGGCGGCGCGCCGGGCTGTGCGCCCGCCGGCACGTGACAGCCGTTACAGGTGAGCACTTCGCCCGCGCGGACCTGCAGCCAGTTGAGGTGACGCGGCGTGAGCCGCCGGCCGTTTGCGTCGAGCACGCCGACCGCGAACGGCACGCCGGCGGGAACCTTGATCTGGACCGAGCCGTCGGGCTCGACCGGTGCGTAGGCCAGGATCTCGCGCATGCCGAGACCGCCCGCGGCGCCGAAAGCGGTCCCGCGGAAATCGCGGACCTCGTCATCCGGGAGCCCGACCGCCTTTTCGATGCGGATGAAACGCGCGGGCCGTTCGTCGGCCGTCGTCTGCACGGGGTCGGCAAGTGCCGCGATGCCGCCCGGCGCGTTGTCCGCGCCGTCAAAGTCGTAGACGCTCCGGATGTTCAGGATGCCGACGTTTTCGGAGGCGAGCACCGGGTCGTAGTCCACGCCCGCGACGGCATCGATGATCACCGCGGGCAGGGGCGTGCGCGGGGCGAGCGAGATGACCTCGGAATAGCGTGTGCCTTCCGCCGGCTGGAGTACCGGCCGCTGCGTCTGGTCGCGCGGGTCGTAGAGCCATACACCATATAAAGGTGGGGCTGGCACGAGCGCGGCGTTCGCCAGGTTGTCAGTCGTGCAGGGCAGGGTGCGGCCGGCGGCATCGTTCAGCCGGCACATCGTCCAGGTCGAGAGCAGCCGGCCGCTGCCGTCGCGGAGCGGAAACACCGACGAATAGCGGCCGCCCGGCGAGAGGCCGGGGTCGGTGCGCACGTCGTTGACCGACAGGCGCGTCTGCGCGGGGCCGGCGAGGCCCGCGTTCGCCAGGTTCGGCTGACCGATCTCGACGAAAGCCGCCGAGTCGACCGAGACGGGATCGCCGCCAATCTCGGTGCCGTTGAAGGGCATGAGCAGCGCGACGATGCGGCCGTCCTCGGCCGGGCGCGGCGCGAGGAACTGGATGTCCGTCGTGCCCGTGCCCGTCGCGTGGCTGTTCGCGCCATAGAGCAGCTCGAGGCCGCTGCCGTCCGGGTTCACCGTATATAGATGTATCGAGCTGCCGCTCGCATTCTCCCACCTGCTGAATACGATGCGTCCGTCGTCGAGCACGGACGGGTCCATGTCGTGGCTCTGGTTGAAGGAAATCTGCCGGATGCCGGAACCGTCGGCGTTCATCACGTGCAACACGAAGGCATGCTCGTTGCGGTCTTCATCCTCGGCTGCGAACTGCGGCTTGCCTTCGTCGATCAGCACCGCCTTCGACTGGCGCTGGCGGGTCGAAGTGAAGACGATGCGGCCGTCGGGCAGGTAGTGCGGCGCGACGTCGTGGCCCTCTTCGGCGACGACATCGGAGGCGATGACGCGACGCAGCAAGTCGGTCGTGCGGTCGTATTCCCAGATATTCCAGGTCGGCTGCTCGCTGTCCATCGCGCCGGGGATGAGCGGCATGCGCATCGCGAAGACAAGTTTCGTGCCGTCGAAGGAGGCGTCGACGTCGCGCACGCTCCACAGTCCGCCCGTCACGCCGAAGGTTATGTTCCGTTCTGGGACATCCGGCGCCGCGCGATCGCGCAGCCACAGGTCGGATCCCTCGACAAAGGTCTCGAGCTCGCGCACCTCGTCGTCGTCGTCGACGGGCAGCGGCAGCGGACCCTTGACATAGGCGACCGGGATGTCGAGCACGACGGGATCGGGCGACTGTCCGCTGCCGATGTTCACGTCGCCGTCGTGCCCGGTTGCACAACCGGCGAGCCAAATGACGGCTAGCGACAATATCCATGATGTCGGATTCGTGATAGGCATCTCAATTCACTCCGGTTCCGACAGCGCTTTCGACACGACAGAATGCAGGTGAACGACTGCATCACGGACGCGGAAACCCGCATGAGTTTCCTTAGATACAAGCCATTTGCGCGTTAATCGAATGAGCACGGATTCAGCCTACCTTGACCTGCGTCTCGGGTGAATGTCGCGGTTCAGAGACATTACCCGACCCGAAACCCGCCGATATATTCGCCCGCAGGTTCGGAAACAGCGAGCGAGTGGAGCACGGAAATGCCCTGGTCGCCAGATCATGTGAGTTCTATCGTGAAGCGCGTCACCGCTCTCGTGGCGCTCGTCGCATTCGCCGCTCTCGCCAACGCGGGGCCGCGCGAACAGGCGAAGCGCATGCACGATCGCATCGCGGGCGTGCCGCCCACCGATGCCGTGCTCGGCCTGATGGAGGCGGAGATTGCCGGCGGCGACACGCAGGCTGCGGCGCTGATCGCGATGAACAATCCGTCGTTCTATTCGGTGACGATCAAGAACCTCGTCACGCCGTGGACCAATCGCGAGCAGACCGTGTTCGCGCCGCTCAACGACTACACGGCGACGGTGATCGGCATGGTGCGCGACGACGTGCCATTCAACGAGCTCCTGTCCGCGGACATTCTTTACGTCGGCAACGCGGGCCTAGGCCTGCCGGTCGTTTCGGCGACGAGCAACACGCACTACGAGCAGATGGAGACGCAGGGCGTCAACCTGCTCACCGGCCTCCAGCGCACGACGCAGTCGGGCGTTTACGGCACGCCTCCGGCCGCGACCGCCGGCGTCATCACGAGCCGCGCGGCGGCGCAGGCTTTCTTCATCGCCGGGACCAATCGCGCGATGTTCCGCTTCACGCTGCTCAACCACATGTGCCGCGACCTGGAGGAAGTCCAGGACACGTCGCGCGCCCCGGACCGCATCCGCCAGGACGTGAGCCGCAGCCCGGGCGGCGACGCGAGGCTCTTCCTGAACAACTGCGTCGGTTGCCATTCAGGCATGGACCCGATGGCGCAGGCATTCGCGTTCTACACTTTCGACGAGGCGCAGGGCCGTCTCCTCTATACGGCGGGAAGCGTTCAGCCGAAGTACTTCAATAACGACACGACCTTCGAGCCGGGCTTCGTCACGCCGGACGACCGTTGGGAAAACCGCTGGCGCAGCGGGCAGAACGCGCTGCTCGGCTGGGATTCCTCGCTGCCGGGCACGGGCACCGGCGCGAAGTCGCTCGGCCAGGAGTTCGGCGCGAGCGACGCGTTCGCGAACTGCCAGGTCGAGAAAGTGTTCCGCACGGTCTGCCTGCGAGCGCCGCAGGACGCGCCCGACCGCGGCCAGATCGTATCGATGATGAGTTCGTTCCGTTCGAGCGGCTACAGGCTGAAACAGGCCTTTGCCGACGCCGCCACGTATTGCAGGGGCCCCTGAGGGACTACCGATGAATCGCGACGCCAATATTCGCATGCGGTTAGTCAGGGCCCTGTCGCCGGTGCTCGCGGCACTCGCGCTCGCCGCTTGCGGCGGCGGCGCCTCGACGACGGAGAATCCGGCGACCACTCCGCCGCCGGCCGCCGGCTACACCGGCCCGCCGCCGGCGAGCCAGGACGTGCAGTCATTCAAGCTCAACGTCTGGGACAACCTCCAGGCGTCGAATCGCTGCGGGCAATGCCACAGCACGGGCGGCCAGGTGCCGAGCTTCGTGCGCAACGACGACATCAATCTTGCATATGAAGCCGCGAACGGCGTCGTCGATCTCGGCAATCCGTCGGCCTCGATGATGGTCACGAAAGTCGGGGGCGGGCATAACTGCTGGCTCGCGAACGACTCGGCCTGCGGCGACCAGCTGACGGTCTGGATCCGCAACTGGGCCGGCGATATCCTCGGCGGCACTCGCGGCGCGCCGCTGCAGCCGCCGCCGATCCGCGACGTGGGCACGAGCAAGTCCTTCCCGGCAAGCTCCGCGCTCTTTGCCTCGACCGTCTATCCGCTCCTGACGCAGTACTGCTCGCGCTGCCATTCGTCCGGCGCGGTCACGCCGCAGTCGCCGTTCTTCGCGGAACCCGACGTCGACGTCGCCTACGCGGCGGTGCGCGCGAAGATCAATCTCGACACGCCGGCGCAGTCGCGTCTCGTCGTCAGGCTGCGGGACGAGTTCCACAACTGCTGGACCGACTGCGCGCAGAGCGCAAGCATCATGCAGGCGGCGATCCAGGATTTCTCGACCGGCGTTCCGCTCACGCAGGTCGACCCGAACCTGGTGATCTCCAAGGCCCTGACGCTCTATGACGGAACGGTCGCGAGCGGCGGTAACCGCTTCGACAACGCCGCGATCGCGCTCTACGAATTCAAGACCGGCACGGGCACGGTCGCCTACGACACCTCGGGCGTCGAACCCGCGCTCAACCTGACGCTGTCGGGCGCCGCGACCTGGGTCGGCGGCTGGGGCATCGACCTCAGAGGCGGCAAGGCACAGGGCACGACGGCGTCCTCGCGCAAGCTCCACGACCTGATCCGCGCCACCGGCGAGTACTCGATCGAGGCCTGGGTCGCGCCCGCGAACGTCGTGCAGGAGATGGCGCACATCGTGAGCTATTCCGGCGGCACGACCGCGCGGAACTTCACGCTCGGCCAGACGATGTACAACTACGACTACTTCAACCGCGCGACGACGACGGACGGCAACGGCGCACCCGCATTGTCGACGCCGTCGGCCGACGAGGTCCTGCAGGCGACGCTACAGCACGTCGTCGCGACCTACAGCGCGGTCGACGGGCGGCGCATCTACGTGAACGGCGCGCTCACGACGGCGGCGGATCCGACGCCGGCCGGCCTCTTCACCGACTGGAACGACACCTTTGCGCTCGTGCTCGGCAACGAGGTCTCGAACGACCGCACCTGGCAGGGCGTGATCCGCATGGTCGTGATTCACAACCGGGCGCTCAGCGAGGCGCAGATCACGCAGAATTTCGACGCCGGCGTCGGCGAGCGCTTCTACATGCTGTTCTCCGTCGCGCACCTGATCAACGTACCGCAGAGCTACGTGATGTTCGAGGCGAGCCAGTTCGACAGCTATTCATACCTGTTCGACAAGCCGTCGTTCATCAGCCTCGACGGCAGCCAGGATCCGGACCAGATCCCGATCCGCGGCGTGCGCATCGGCATCAACGGCGCCGAAGCGAAGGTGGGCCAGGCCTATTCACCGCTCGACCGGACCGTCACTGCGGCGGGATACGAGCCGGCGACCGGGTTCGGCCTGTCGGGCATCGGCACGGTCGTCGCGCTCGACAAGGGGCCGGCCGCAGACGAGTTCTTCCTGAGCTTCGAGCAGATCGGCTCGAACACGCACGCCTTCAACGAACCGGCGCCGACGCCGCTGCCGCCGCCGCCGGACGGCGTCCCGGCCTCGGAGATCGGACTGCGCACCTTCGAGGAGATCTCGGCCTCGATGTCCGCGATGACCGGCGTGCCGACGACGAACCCGCAGGTCGCGGACACCTACAACCGCGTGCGCGAGCAGCTGCCTTCGGTCGAGAACATCGAGGGTTTCCTGTCGTCGCACCAGGTGGGCGCCGCCCAGCTCGCGATCGAATACTGCAACGAGCTCGTCGACGACACAGTACTCCGTGCCGCGTATTTCCCGGGTTTCAACTTCGCGGCATCCGCGGCGACGGCCTTCGACACGCCGGCCGAGCGTGCGCAGATCACGGGCCCGCTGGTTGCCCGTGCGGTGGGCACGGGCCTGGCGACGCAGCCGACCGCCGCGCAAGTCGCCGCGGAGGTGGACGCGATGATCGGACGGCTGACGGCCTGTGGCGCCGGATGCGCTGCAAATCGCACGTTTGTAGTCGTGAAATCGTCCTGTTCTGCGGTGATCGGCAGCGCCAGCACGCTGCTCCAATGAGGTGCTTGCAACGATGAGCAGAAAATCGCGCCGCGGCCCGCTACATCCCGACGCGCCGCTGTACCAGGCGGATCATCCACGCCCGGTCACTCGCCGCCAGTTCGTCGCGCAGGGCTTCGCCACCGGCGCCGCGACCGTGATCGCGCCGACGCTGTTCGGGCTATTCGCGAATCCGCGCGCGGCGCAGGCGGCCCTGTCGCCCGATCTCGAGGCGCTGAAGGCGAGCTGCGGCATCGCGGTGCAGGGCGCGGGCAAGATTCCCTTCATCTGCATCGATCTTGCGGGCGGCGCCAACATGGTCGGCTCGAATGTCCTGGTCGGCGGCCAGGGCGGCCAACAGGACTTCCTGTCGGTCGCGGGTTACGGCCGCCAGGGGCTGCCGGGCGACATGGTGCCGAATGCGCCAAACCCGGGAAGCCCCACGAACAACTTCATCCAGAGCGCGCTGGGTCTCTCGTTTCATCTCGACAGCGCGTTCGTGCGCGGCATTCTCGAGCGGGTCAGCGTGACGACCGCGGCGAACACGAACGGAGCCGTGATCCCGGCGCGTTCCGAGAACGACACGGGCAACAACCCGCACAACCCGATGTACGGCATCTTCCGCGCCGGCGCGGATGGGGAACTGCTGACGCTGATCGGCTCGGAGAGCTCGGAATCGGGCGGCAACTCGATGGCGCCCTCCTATCTCATCGATCCGTCGGTCCGCCCGACGAAGGTCGACCGCACGAGCGACGTCACGGGTCTCGTCGACACCGGAAAGCTCGTCGGTCTCCTCAACCAGAGCGATGCCGTGCGCGTCATGGAATCGATTCAGCGGCTTTCGGACAGCAAGCTCGCGCGTGTCGATACGGGCGTCACCCGCGACGCGGTCATCAAGGACCTCGTGCGCTGCAATTACGTCAAGGCCGCCGATCTGACCGACCGCTACGGCGATCCGTCGCAGCTCAATCCCGAGGCGGATCCGGACATCGTCGGCGCGGCCGGCATCTTCACGCAGGCCGAATTCGACAATGACGACGAGTTCCGCAAGACGGCCGCCGTCATGAAACTCGTCGTCGAGGGCTATGCGGGCGCCGGCACGATCACGATGGGCGGCTACGACTACCACGGCCAGGGCCGCGCGACCGGCGAGCTGCGCGACCTGCGAGCGGGCCGCTGTATGGGCGCCTGCCTCGAGTACGCGGCGCGACGCGGAGTGCCGCTCATGCTCTACGTGTTCAGCGACGGCTCGCTGTCGGCCGATGGCGTCGTCGACAACAGCGTCGACGGCCGCGGCAAGTTCGACTGGTCGAGCGACAACCAGCAGACCGCTGCGTCGTTCTTTCTCGTCTACAATCCGGGCGGCCGTGCCGCACTGTTCACTGGCGACAGTCGGCCGCCCGAGCAGCACCAGCAGATCGGCTGGTTCAAGAGCGACGGATCGGTCGAGACCGCCTCGACGCCCGCGGCGAACAACGTCAACCTCCTCGTCGAGACCGTGATCCTGAATTACATGGCGCTGCACGGCGAGCAGGGGCAGTTCGGCACGCTATTCCCGGGCAATGGCCTTGGATCGGCCACACTTCAGAACAGCCTCATCGCGTTCAATCCGATCGCCTAGCGGTTCCAATGTGTGACGTGCGCCGAGATCGCCGGCGCTCCTTAAGTAAACATATCCCGAGCCGGAATGTCCGGCGTTATGTCACACGGGGCTGGCAATATGGACAATCGCAATCTTCGCCGCCGGGCGGCAGCGTGTCTTGCCGTTGCAGCCGCGATCGCGACGCTTGCGTTCGCCGCTGCCGCCAACGAAGGCACGGCCGCGCCGGATTTCGCGCTCTCGTCCACCGCGGGAACCAATTACCGGCTGTCGGAGCACCGCGGCGAAGTCGTGGCGCTCGTGTTCTGGGCGAGCTGGTGCGGCAACTGCAGGCAGGAGCTCGAGCGTTTCGAGCGGCTGCGCCGGACTTACGGCAGCGCCGGCCTCGTCGTGCTCGGCGTCAATCTCGACCAGGAGCCGGCGCGCGCGTCGGCGCTCGCGGGAGCCGCGGGCATCGGCTATCCGGTCCTGCTCGACGCCGGCAAGGACGTCAGCAAGTCCTATCGCGCGGACGAACTGCCGCTGATCGTGCTGATCGACCGCCACGGCGCCATACGCGCGCGGCATGACGCGCTCGACGAGCGCGAGGAGCGGGGACTTCTGGTGAACCTCCGCGACCTGATCGACGAGTAATCGGGAGTGCGCATGAGAACGGTACTGATTTCATTCCTTGCGGCCGTTGCGGCGTCGATGCCGGCGTTCGCGGACGATGCCGCGGACGTCGCCGCCGAGCGTTCCGCGCTCGATGCCGAGGTGCAGACGCTCAGGCAGGACGTCGTCGATCTCAATCGCGACCTTTTCATGCTGGAGGAGGATCTCCTGTTCCCGGCGAGCACGCAGATCGCGGTATTCGTTTCGATGGACATCGGCACCTTCTTCGGGCTCGACTCGGTGCAGGTGAAAGTGGACGACAAGGAGGTCGCAAACTACCTCTACACGGAGCGCGAACTCGAGGCGCTGAAGCGCGGCGGCGTGCACCGGATCTGGCTCGGCAACCTGAAAGCCGGCGAACACGAAGTCGTCGCCTTCTTTACCGGGCAGGGCACGCACGAGCGTGACTACAAGCGCGGCACGACGCTCACGGTGGAGAAGGGCGTCGGCGCCAAGTACGTGGAGCTCAAGATCAGCGACCGCGTGCGGAAGCTGCAGCCCGAGTTCGTGGTCCGGGTCTGGGAGTGAACGCCGGGTGCTCCGCAGAATCCTCATTCTTGCGGCGCTGACGCCCTGCGCGTTTGCGGCGCCTGTGGTCGAGGAGGCGGTCCCCGGCCTGCCGGCCGTGAAAGTGCAGGACCTGCACTACGGCGACGTGCTTTTCTATTTCTACCAGCACGATCACTTCGACGCGCTGATCCGGCTCGCGGCCTATCGCGACCAGGGGCGGCTCGCCGCGCACGCGCGCGACGCGGAGCTTTTGCGCGGCGGCCTCTACCTGTCGCTCGGACAGCACCGCGAGGCGCAGGAGATCTTCGAGCGGATCCTGGCGGATGCTTCGACGCCGCCCGAAGTCCGTGACCGGGCCTGGTTCTATCTCGGCAAGGTGCTCTACGCGGCCGGCCTCTTCGAGGAATCCGAGCGCGCGCTGCGATCCTCCTCAGGGACTCTGTCTCCCGAACTCGACGCCGAACGTCACCTGCTGCTCGCGCAGGGGCTCATGTACCGGCAGCGTTACGACCAGGCGATCGCCGAACTCGAGGGCTGGCAGGGTCCGCGTCTCTGGCTCGCCTACGGCCAGTTCAACCTGGGCGTCGCGCTCGTCCGCGTGGGACAGAAGGAGCGCGGACTTGCGCTCCTCGATAGCGTCGGGCAGATCGTCACCGAATGGCCCGAGCTGATCGCGCTTCGCGACAAGGCGAATCTCGCGATCGGTTATGCGCATCTCCAGGCGGGCGAACCCGCGGCCGCTCGCGTCGCGCTCGACCGCGTGCGGCTTTCCGGTCCGCAATCCAGCAAGGCGCTCCTCGGCGCCGGCTGGGCCGATGCCGCGGCCAAACAATACGAGGCCGCGTTGCTCCCGTGGCAGGAGCTGCAGGGTCGCAATCTGCTCGACGCCGCGGTGCAGGAATCGTATCTCGCGGTGCCGTACGCCTATGCCGAGCTCGGCGCGATGGCCCAGGCCGTCAATTACTACGAGAAGGCGATCGCCGCGTACGACGCCGAGCGCTCGCGCATCGGCGAATCGATCGGCGCCATCCGCTCGGGCCGACTGCTCGACGCCGCGCTCGCGGCGGAGCGCGACGGCCGCGAAGGCTGGTTCGGCCAGCTCGCGGACGTGCCTGACTCGCCGGAGTCCCGCTATCTCTATCACCTGCTCGCCGGCCATGAATTCCAGGAAGGCCTGAAGAACTACCGGGCGCTCGAAGCGATGTCGAAGAACCTGTCCGACTGGTCGGACAGCCTCGGCGCCTTCACGGACATGGTCGAAACGCGCCAGAAAGCCTTCGAGATGCGTCTGCCGGCCGCCGACGCGCGGCTTGCGACCGTGGACGTCGCGACGATCAACGGCCGCCGCGACACGCTCCATGCACGTCTCGAGACGGCGGTCGCCGAGCGCGACGTCCTTGCCCTCGCGACCGAGGAGGAGCGCGGCCAGCTCGATCTGCTCGCCGCCGTGGATGCCGAGCTTGCGCTCCACCCGGGCGACGCCGCCTATGACGACGCCCGCGAAAAAGCGCGGCTCGCGCGCGGCGTGCTGCTCTGGAAGCTCGACGCCGCCTGGACCGTTCGGAGCTGGCAGGCGAACCGCGCGCTCCGCGACCTGAATGCCGCCGTTTACGACGCGCGTACGCGAGAGACGGCCTCGTCGCGCGCGCGCGAAGGCGCGCCCGAACGCAATGCCGCGCTCGGCGTCCGCGTGAAAAACGTATCTCCCCGCGTTTCGGCGCTCGCCGTGCGCGTGGATGCCGCCAAATCGGCCCAGGGCCAGCACCTCGCCGACATCGCGATCGAGGAGCTCGAGGCGCAACGCCAGCGGCTCGACGCGTATTCCGTCCAGGCGCGCTATGCGCTCGCGACCATCTACGACCGGGCGACGGCAAATCCGGCCCCCGCGCGGCCGCAGGGGACGCCGTGAGCCGCAAACTCATCGCCATTGCGGTGATTGCGCTCCTGCCATTCGCGGCCGCTGCCGAGAAGCCTGCGCCCGCGCCGACACTCAAGGATCTCAAGCGCCCGCCGCCTGAGATCCGTACCGGCGAGGCCGTCGCGCCCGACCCGGACCGGGCGCGCGAGTTGTACCGCCGCTTTCTCGAACTCGAAGCGGGCGACCCGGCGCTTCGGACCGAGGCGATGCGGCGGCTTGGCGACCTGCAGCTCGAGGCGGGCGACTCGGCCCGCGGCGAGACGGCGGGAATGGGGGAGAAGGAGACACGCGAGGCCATCGAGATCTACACGCGCCTCCTCGAGCAACAGCCTGCCTATGCCCGCGCCGACGTCGTGCTCTATCAGCTCGCGCGCGGCTGGGAGTCGCTCGGGGAAGCCGAGAAGGCGCTCGGCTATCTCGACCAGCTCGTCGCGAACTATCCGTCGAGCCCGCGGATCGACGAGGCGCAATTCCGCCGTGGCGAAATCCTCTTCGTTGCCAAGCGCTATCCGGAAGCCCAGAAGGCCTACGAGGCGGCAAGCGCCTACGGCGGACGCAGCGAATTCTACGAGCAGAGCCTCTACAAGCTCGGCTGGTCGCTCTTCAAACAGTCGGAGAACGAAGCCGCGATCGATCCGTTCGTGCGCGTGCTCGATCTCAAGCTGATCGATCCGGCGAAGCCGGGCGGCGTCGTCGAGCCCGCGGATCTCGCGCGCGCGGATCGCGAGCTCGTGCAGGACACGTTCCGCGTGCTTTCGATCGGTTTCTCCTACGTCGACGGACAGGAAACGCTCGACCGTTTCGTATCGCGGCGCGGCGAACTGCCGTATGCCTATCTGCTTTATTCCGAGCTCGGCGACCTCTACGTCGGCAAGCAGCGCTACACGGACGCGGCCGACACCTATCGCGCCTTCGTCGACCGCTTCCCCGATCACGAGCGCGCGCCGCTCCTCCAGATGCAGGCGATCGAGGCCTACAAGAAGGGCGGGTTCGCGCAACTCGTCCTCGACGGCAAGAAGGAATTCGTCGAGCGCTACCGGCTGGGAAGCTCTTATTGGGCGGCGCGCACGCCGGAGCAGTTCCCGGCCGTCGCCCGCGAGCTCAAGACGAACCTGACCGACCTCGCGCAGTACTACCATGCCGAGGCGCAGCGCACGAAGAAGAAGCCCGACTATCACGAGGCGGCGCGCTGGTACCGCGAATTCCTGCAATCGTTTCCGGACGATCCGACCGCGCCGCAAACCAATTACCTGCTCGCGGAAACGCTCTACGAGAGCGAGGACTTCCGGACGGCCGCGGTCGAATACGAGCGAACGGCCTATGCCTATCCGTTCCACGAGAAGTCCGCGGAGGCGGGCTATGCGGCCCTCGTCGCCTACGACCGCGAGGCCAAGGCGCTCGACGGCAAGGCGGCGGCCGAATGGAACCGGCAGCGCCTCGAAAGCCAGCAGCGCTTCGCGATGACCTTCCCCGCGCATCCCGAAAGCGCGACGCTCCTGACGCGCACGGCTCGCGAGTTCTACGACCTGAAGGACTTGCCGCGCGCGCTCGAGGTCGCGGGCCTCGTGCTGGCGCGGCGGCCGCCGGTCGATCCTGCGATGCAGCGAACCGCCTGGACCGTCACGGGTAACGCGCAGTTCGATACGGGGCGGTTCGGCGATGCCGAAGGCGCCTATCTCCAGGTCCAGTCGCTGCTCGCGCCGCAGGATCCGGAAGCTCCGGCGATCACGGAGCGGCTCGCGGCCACGATCTACAAGCAGGGCGAGATGAAACAGGCGGCCGGCGACGGCGCAGGCGCCGTCGCGGACTACCTGCGCGTCGGCAAGCTCGCGCCTGGCGCCGCGATCCGCGAGACCGCGGAATTCGATGCGGGCGCCTTGCTCGTCGGGCTCAGGGACTGGCCGCGAGCGATCGGCGTCCTCGAGTCCTTCCGCAGCGCCTATCCGGCAAGCGCGCGCCAGGCCGACGTCACGCGGAACCTCGCCCTCAGCTATCTCGAAGGCGGGCGTCCCGGCGAGGCCGCCGGCGAGTTCGAGCGCATCGCGGACTCCGGCGCCGAGACGCCCGAAGTGCAGCGGAACGCGCTCTGGCAGGCGGCCGATCTCTATGAGAAATCGGAGCAGCGCGCCCGCGCGATGGCGAGCTACGAAAACTACGTCAAGCGCTTCCCCGCGCCGCTCGCCGAGGCGATGGAGGCACGGCAGAAACTCGCGGACTACGCGAAGGACTCCGGAAATGCGCTCGGCCGACGCGAGTGGCTCGACCGCATCGTCGTGGCAGATCGCGAAGCGGGCGCGTCGCGCAGCGACCGCAGCCGCTACCTGGCGGCGCTCGCGACGCTCGAACTCACGAGCGCGAGTCGCGACACATTCCAGGCGATCCCGCTGATCGCGCCGCTTCAGCGCACGCTCGCCGACAAGAAGGCGGCGATGGAGCGGGCGCTTGCGGGTTACCAGGCGGCAACCACTTACGCCGTGGCGGAAGTCACGACGGCCGCGACCTACGAGATGGGCGAACTCTACCGGAGGCTGGCGGCGGACCTCATGAAGTCCGAACGGCCGTCGAATCTCGATGCCCAGGAACTCGAAGAGTACGACCTGCTGCTCGAAGAGCAGTCCTTCCCGTTCGAGGAGAAGGCGGTCGAGGTCCACGAGTTGAATGCCGCGCGCGCAGCGGACGGTCTCTACGACGAGTGGGTGCGAAAGAGCTACGCGGTGCTCGCCGAAGTCGAGCCTGCGCGCTTCGGCAAGGCGATCGAGGCGGAATTCTTCCTGACCGAACTCGAATTGCCGGCGCAGGCCGTTGCGCCCGCGGCGGTCGTTCCGGTCGCGGTCGCGCCGAAGAAAGGAAAGAAAGACGAAAAACCGACGGGTACCGAACCGCCGGTCGTACCAGTCATCGCGCCTGCAGTCCTCCAGCAGTTCGCGGAAGCCGTGCGCCTGCTCGAGGCGGGCGACTATCCGGCGGCGCGGCCGGTTCTCGAGCGGCTCGTGGCGGCGGAGCCGACGCTCGCCGCGCCGGCCGTGAATCTCGGCATGCTGCACGCTCGCGAGAGCCGCTGGCCCGACGCCGAGGCGGCATTGAACGAAGGCATCCGGCGCGATCCCGGGAACGCGGTCGCGCTCAACGAACTGGCTGCGGTGCAGCGCGAAAACGGACGCTTCAAGGACGCCGAGGCCGCGTACCGCCAGGCGCTGGCCGCGGATCCGGATCACGCGCGTACGCACCGAAACATCGCGGTCCTGCTCGATCTCTACCTGTGGCGCCCGGCCGAAGCGCTCCAGCACTTCGAGGCGTATCTCGCGAAGACAGGCGGAGCGGATCGCCAGGTTTCGGGCTGGGTCGCCGAACTCAAGCGACGCGTCGGCGACGTCGCCCAGACCGCGGGGATTCAGCCATGAGCGCCAATGCGCGTCTGCTCGCCGTACTCGTTTTCCTCGCGCCGGTTGCCGAGGCCCAGGAAGCCGCACCGGCGACGCCGGCCGACGAGCCTGCGATCGTGGCCGAGGAGCCCGCGGTGACCGCCGCAGATCCGTCGTCGCCGACCATGGATCACCTCGAACTCGACCCGACTTCGATCACGGGCAACCGCGAATTGCCGAAAGTCATGGTGATCGTGCCCTGGAAGCGCGCCGACCTCGGCGACCTCGAGGGCCGGCCCGCCAACAGCCTGCTGAACGAGGTGCTGGAGCCCGTCGACCGAGACGTATTCCGGCGCGAAATGCGCTATTTCGACGCCCTCGCAGCGAAACCCGAGACGTAGGCACGGTTTTCGGACCCGGACCACTGACACCCTAACCCCCTTCAAGACCCCCTTCTGGAGCAGCCCATGCACGCCCTGGACATCATTCTCAACTTCTTCCGCGATGGAGGCTTCTTCCTCTATCCGATCGCCCTCATCTGGGTTGTCGGACTCGTGATCGCGCTCGAGCGATTCGGGTTCGTCGTGCGCGTCGGCGCAGGCAACCGGAAGATGTGGACGCAAATCCAGCCGCTGCTCGAAGGCGGCCGGTTCCGCGAGGCCCTGCAGGCCGTTTCCAATTCGGAAACGGCGCTCGCCCATATCATGCGTTACGGCATCACGCGCATCCAGACCGCGCGCCGCCGCGACGACATCGAGAAGGCCATGGAGGAGAGCCTCGTCGAGGTCATCCCGCGCCTCGAGAAGCGCACGCATTACCTGTCGTCGCTCGCGAACATCGCGATGCTCATGGGCCTCTTCGGGACCGTGATCGGCCTGATCAACGCGTTCGCGGCGGTCGCACAGGCGAATCCCGCCGAGAAAGCGAGCCTCCTCGCCGCGTCGATCTCGGTCGCGATGAACAACACCGCGCTCGGACTCATCACGGCGATCACGCTCCTGCTCGCGCATCTCTATCTCGAGACCAAGACGACCGAGATCGTGGACAGCCTCGAAGTCGCCTCCGTCAAGTTCCTGAACGCGCTCAACGAAAAAAAGATGGATCCGGAGTCGCAGCAGGAAGCGGCCCGCGGCCAGGCCCGCGGCATGGAGGCGAGTGTGAGGGGCGCCAGAGCATGAGCGGTTCGCGCATCGCGCGGCGGCAGGCGCGCAGCCATGCGCGCATGCGCGGTCGGAATGACATCAACATCGTCCCGATGCTGGACGTGATGATCATCCTGATCTTCTTCCTGATCTTCACTGCCGTGTTCTCGAAGATGAATATCCTCGAGCTCAATCTGCCGCTGGCGGACGGCCCGCCACCCGAATTGCCGGCGGTGCTCGAACTCGAGGTGATCGTGCGCCAGGGAATCATCGAGGTCGCGGACCGCGGCACCGGCTTGCTCCAGTCGTTGCCGGACACGGCCGAGGGCCCCGATTACACCGGTCTTTCGAACTACCTGCGACGCGTGAAGATCCGCTTTCCCGAGAAGAAGGACGCGGCCGTGCTGCTCGAGGCGGACATCCCGTACGACACCATGGTCCAGACGATGGACACGATGAAGTCCTTCGACACAGTGCTCGAAGACCAGCCCGTGCGCGGGGAACTGTTCCCGCAGATCTCCGTGGGCGACGCGCCGGTCGCACGGATCGCATCGCGATGATCGCCGCGCGCCTCAGGCGTCACCGCAAGCCGTCCCACCGCGGCGGGCTGCACGGCATGTCGGCCCTGATCCCCATGATCGACATGCTGACGATCCTCGTCGTCTATCTGCTCGTTCACGCGGCGGACTACGAGATCCTGCCGAATACGAAGAGCATCCAGATTCCGCTGTCGGCTTCGGAAACGAAGCCGCGCGAGACCGTGACGGTGCTCATCACGAAGGAAACGATTTTCGTCAACGGGACTGCGCTCGCCGACGTCGCTGAACTCCGGGCCCGTCACGATGCCGTGATCGAGCCCTTGCGCAGGGTGCTGCGGGCCGAGGCGGGCAAGCGCGTGCTCAAGAATCCCGACGATCCGGCTTCGCATGAGGTCACTGTGCTTGCCGACAAGGATCTGCCGTACAGCTTCCTGAAGACGATCCTGTCGACCTGCACCGCCGCGGAATATGGCAAGGTATCGCTCGCCGTGCTCGAACGGGAACGCGAGTATCGCGGCCCGGACGCGGTCTGAGGCAGCCCCATGACGGCGCTTGCTGCCAACTACCGGATCTTCGATCTACCCTGGACGCCCGACGAGGACGAACAGCAGCGACTGCGAAAGACCGCGCGCACCGCGCTCCTCGTTTTCGCCGCGCTCGGAATCCTCATCCCCCTCCTGCCGATGTCCGAGCGTCCGCCGCCGCCCGCACTTCCGGAAGAAGTCGTGAGGCTCGTTCTCGAGCCGCCGCCGCCACCGCCACCGCCGCCGGAAGTGAAGAAACCGGAGCCGAAGCCGGAAGCCAAGCCGAAGCCGGAGCTGAAGCCGGTGCCGAAACCGGTCGATCGCAAGGCCGAGGCACGGAAGAAGGCGGAGAATGCGGGTCTCCTCGCAATGAAGGACCAGCTCGAGGACCTGCGCCAGGCCCTCGAGCCGACGGAAATGAGCTCTGCGCCGATGATCGGAAGAGTCGAGGGCGAAAGCCGCTCGGAGCGGTCGCTGGTCACTTCGCGAACGGGTGTCGGTAGCGGCGGCATCAATACCGGCCGCCTGTCCTCGGGCTTCGGCAGCGGTCCCGGAAACCTGAAAGGTCATGCGACCGGCACAGCCGTGCCTTCGTTCGCGGACAAGATCGGTTCGGACCAGGCACAAGCGAGCCGGAGCGGCTCCGGGGGCAGGGCCTCGCGCAGCCGCGAGGAAATCGAGATCGTCTTCGACCGTAACAAGTCGGCGATCTACTCGCTCTACAGCCGCGCGCTCCGGGAGCAGCCGGAACTCCAGGGCAAGGTGGTCGTGCAGCTGACGATCGCGCCGTCCGGGGAAGTCACGGATTGCCGCATCGTCTCGACCGAGCTCAACGACGCCGAGCTCGAACGCAAGCTGATCGCCCGGATCCGCATGTTCCGCTTCGAAGACAAGGACGTCGAAGCGATGACCACGACGAAACCGATCGAATTCTTCCCGGCCTGACGCCAAACGGCTACCATTCGGCTCCTGCCATCCGCAGGGGCCGCCGTGCATATCGACAAGAACCGAGTCGTAACGCTCCATTACACCCTGCGTGACGAGCAGGGCGTCGTCATCGATTCCTCGAGCGGGCGCGCGCCTCTCAGCTATCTCCATGGCAAGGGCAACATCATCCCGGGCCTCGAGCAGGCGCTCGCAGGCAAGACGGCCGGCGACAAGCTGGACGTCACCGTGGCGCCGGAGCAGGGCTACGGCCGGCGCGACGAGCGTCTGGTTCAGATCTTGGCGCGCAACCTCCTCGGGGAGGTTGCCGAATTGAAACCGGGCATGCAGGTCCGCGCGACCGGACCGAAGGGAGCGCGACTCGTGAACGTGGTCCGCGTCGAACGCGACTTCGTGACCGTCGACGGCAATCATCCTTTGGCGGGAAGGACGCTCCATTTCTCGGTCGAAGTGGCCGACGTGCGGAAGGCCACGCACGAGGAAGTGTCGCACGGTCACGTGCACGGGCCCGCCGGGCACGCTCATTAAGCGAGCCGCGGCCCGCTCCGCGAGGCGTTTCGCGTGATCCACCGCCAGAATCTCCAGTTCCCCGAAAAGGACACCGCGCTCCGAGAGGACGTGCACGCGCTGGGCGGCCTCGTCGGCGACGTGCTGCGCGATCAGGGCGGCGACAGGCTGTTCGAGCGTGTCGAAGGGGATCGCGTCGCGGCGATCGCGCGGCGCTGCGGCGATGACGGCAGCGCTGTCGAACTCGTTGCGCGAACCGCGGGACGCGACGCGACGGAGGCGCGCGACCTGATCCGCGCGTTCAGCACCTGGTTCGAGGTCGTGAACCTGACCGAGCGCGTACACCGCGTGCGCCGCCGGCGCGAATACCTGATCCACAGCGACCGGCCGCAGCCCGGCGGCATCGGCGACTGCATGCACCGCCTGAAAGCGGCAGGCCTCGACGCCGCAAAGGTGCTCGAACTGCTGGCGGGCGTCACGATCTACCCCGTGTTCACGGCGCATCCGACCGAGTCCACCCGTCGGACAATGCTCCGCAAGCAGCAGCAGATCGCCGACCTGATGATCGAGCGGCTCGATCCGACATTGACTCCGTTCGAGCAGCGTTCCGTCTGGGAACGCATCCGCATGGAGATCACATCCGGCTGGCAGACTGAGGCGCATCCGCGCGAGCGGCTGACGGTTGCCGACGAGCGCGAGCACGTGCTGTTCTACCTTGCGGAAGTCGTCTATCGCGTCGTGCCCGCGCTCTATGAGGAGATCGGGCTGTGGATGCAGACGGTTTTCGGAATGCCGCCGGAGCTCGACCGCATGCCCCTGATGCTCCGTTTCGGCAGCTGGGTCGGCGGCGACATGGACGGCAATACGGAAGTACACGCAAAGACGATCCGCGAGACGCTTCAGCGCCAGCACCAGCGCGTCATCTCGGCCTACTTCCAGGAATGCCGCGCGCTGGCGGACAAGCTGTCGCAGAGCGCGGGCCGCGTGGCCGCAAGCCGCGAGCTCGAGGCCCGGATCGCGGAGTACGACATCCTGCTGCCCAGGGCCCGCGAGTTCGCTTCGACGCGGCACGACCGGATGCCTTACCGCATCTTCCTCGCGCAGGTCGGGGAGCGCCTTCGCACGACCTACGACGGGCGGCCGAACCACTACGAATCGGCGGAACAGTTCGTACGCGACATCGAGCTCGCGGCCGCGAGCCTGCGGGCCAATCACGGCCGGCATGCCGGCCTCTTTCCGGTCGAGCGTCTCCTGTGCCGCGCGCGCACCTTCGGTTTTCACCTCGCGACGCTCGACGTGCGACAGCATGCGGACGTGCATCGCGACGTCGTCGCCCAGGGACTCGGCCGCGAGGACTGGGAGACGGAAACTCCGCAGGCCCGGAGCGTCGCGCTCTGCGAATCGATCACGCGCGATCGCGGTCCCATTGCCGGTTTCGACGCCGTCGGCCGGCGCACGCTCGCGGTTTTCGAGACGATGATGCAGGCCCGGTACAAGTACGGTGAACGCGCGATCGGCAACTACATCGTGAGCGGCACCGAATCGGCGGACGACGTGCTGTCCTCGCTCCTGCTTGCGCGTTGGGCCAATGTCACGGACCGTGAGAAAGGGGAGGTGCCGCTCGACGTCGTACCGCTCCTCGAAACGGCGAGCGCGCTCGAGGCTGCGGGCCCCGTGCTCACGTCGCTCCTCGCCGAGCCGAGCTACCGCCGGCATCTCGCTGCGCGCGGCGCCCGCCAGACGGTCCTGATCGGGTTTTCCGAGAGCAACCAGGCGATCGGGCTCGCCGCGTCGCGTCATGCGATCTACGAGGCGCAGGTCGAGCTCATGCGGGCGGCCGAGAATGCGGACGTCGACCTGACGCTTTTCTATGGGCGCGGCGGGCCCTCGAGCCGGGGCGGCGGGCCCATCGAGCGCCTGGTGCAGAGCGCGCCCGCCGGCGCGACCCGCGGACGGCTCCGCGCGACGGAACAGGGCGAAGGAATCAGCAATAGCTATGGGCTGCGGCGCATCGCGCTTCGCAGCTTCGAGAAAGCCGTGTTCGCGGTCGCCATGGACCGCCTCGAAGCGCCCGAGGCGACGGGCCGCGCCGGCGAGTTTCGGGCGCTCATGACTACCGTCGCGACCGCCAGCCGCGCCCGGTATCGCGCGCTCGTGCATGGCCGGCCGGATTTCTACCGGTACTTCCGCGAGGTAACGCCGATCGACGTGATCGAGCGCATGCAGATCGGCGGCCGGGTCGCGCACCGCCCGGGCAGCGGCGTCGAATCGATACGTCCCGTGCCCTGGGTCTACGCCTGGATGCAGAGTCGCCACGTGCTGCCCGGCTGGTACGGGATCGGTACGGGTCTCGACGCCGCCGCGCGCGCGCACGGCGCGGAGAAGCTCCAGAAAGCCTGGGCCGACTGGACGTTCCTCTCGAACCTGCTCGACGATGTCGAGATGGATCTCGTGCGCGCGGATCTCGACATCGCGTTCCATTACGATTCGCTTGCGAGCGTCGACGTCTCGGACATCACCGGCGAGATCCGGCGCGAACATGCGCTTACGAAACGGTGGGTCTCGACGATCAAGGACCAGAAGGATCTCCTCGACAACCGGCCTCAGATGCAGCGCTCCGTGCTGCTGCGCGCGCCGTACAATGATCCGATCCACCTGATGCAGGTCGACCTGCTGCGGCGCTGGCGCGCCGGCGACCGCGCCGATGCCGCGCTCCTCGATGCGCTGCTCGCGAGCGTGTCGGGCATCGCGCTTGGCCTGCAGGCGACCGGCTGATGGAGCAACCGGAACGCAGCGTCGTCGTGTACTGCGCCTCGAGCCGGGCCTGCGGCGCCGATTACCACGACGTCGCGCGGAGCCTGGGGGCGATTCTCGCGGCTGCGGGCTGTGTCGTTGTCTACGGCGGCGGTCGCGCCGGCTCGATGGGTGCGCTCGCCGAGGGCGCCCTCGCGAAAGGCGGGCGCGTGATAGGGGTGATCCCGAAGTTCATGATGGATCTCGAGTGGGGACACGACGATCTCTCGGAGCTCCACGTCGTCGAGGATATGCGCACGCGAAAGCACGAAATGCTGACACGCGCATCGGCCGTCGTCGCGCTTGCGGGCGGCACCGGGACTCTGGAGGAGCTGTTCGAGGCAATCACGCTGAAACGGCTCGGCCTGTTTCTAGGGCCGATCGTCATTGTCAATACGAGGGGCTATTACGATTCGCTGATTTCGCAGCTTCAGGTGGCGATCGACCGCCGCTTCATGGATGAACGCCACGTGTCGATGTGGACGGTCGTGGGTACGCCCGAGGAAGTGCTGCCGGCAATCCAGTCCTCGCCGTCCTGGGGCGCGGACAGCCGGGATTTCGCGGTCGTGCGCTGATTCGGATAAAATCCGCACATGAGCAATGAACGACCGGTCGAGCCGCAGATGAGCGTCGAGACGCTTTATCGCGAGGATGTATTCACGGACCAGCGCGTCGGCACGGTGCGTCGCATGACGCCGGTCAAGGCCGACGGCAGCGACGATCCGTCGAGGCCGCAAATTTTCGTGGGCCAGGCGACGGTCATGACGCCGATGGGCTCGCTGCCGCTTTCATTCGAGCTCGATGCGAAGAACCTGAGCGAGGCGGTCGCGCAGTTCGGCCGCGCGGCCCAGCAGGCGATCGAGGAGGCCGCGCGCGAGTTGCAGGAGATGCGGCGCCAGGCCGCGTCCTCGATCGTGATCCCCGACGCTGGCTCCGCGGCCGCGCTCAAGGGCATGGGCGGCAAGGGCGGCATCCAGATTCCCTGAAATCAAAGGGGACGTTCCCCTTTGACGTCGAGCCATCGCAGTGCAATGGAAAGCCGGCCATCAAAGGGGAACGTCCCCTTTGATTTCAGGGTGCAGCGAGATATTTCGCGAGCCAGCCCTGGACCTCCTGATAGAAGTAGCGGCTGTCTTCGCCCTTCAGGATCCAGTGATTCTCGTCCGGAAATATCACGAGCCGGCTTTCCACTTGCTGGCGCTGCAGGACAGTCCAGAATTCCAGGCCGTTGTTATAAGGCACTCGAAAGTCCTTCTCGCCGAATGTCACGAGGATCGGGGTCTTCAGCTTCGCCGAGTGCCAGAACGGACTTTGATCTTTCCACACCGAGCGCCCCTCCCAGGCCGGGCCGCCGAGATTTCGCTCGCGCGAATAAGCGACGTCGCTCGTCGTCCACTGGGACTTGAGGTCGTAAAGGCCCGCGTGGCTCACGAGGGCGCGATAGCGGTCCGTCGAAACGGCAAGCCAGTTGGCGAGATGACCGCCATAGCTCGCGCCGCCGGCGGCCTGCCGATCCGCATCGATGAACGGGAAGCGGCGGATCGCCTCGTCGGCGGCCTGGTTGATCTCGTCGGCGGGACCCTTGAGGGGATCGCCCTGGATCGCCTGGGCAAAGGCTTCGCCGAAGCCGGTCGAGCCTGAATAATTCGGCATCAACACGATGTAGCCCGGTGCCGCGAGCAGGTGATAGTTCCACCGCACGAAGAACTGGTCCTTGAACATGATGTTCGGCCCGCCGTGGATCAGCACGAAGAGCGGGTATTTCTTCGCCGGGTCGAAGTCAGGCGGCAGCGCGACCAGGTTGTGGATGCGCCGGCCGCGTTTCGACTTGAACCAGAACTCCTGAAGCGGCGCCCAGTCGATCTCGGCGACGCGTTCGGCGTTGAATCGGGTGAGTGCCTGCCTGCGGCCGCTCGCGGCGTCGACACGCATCACTTCCGCAGGGCTGACGGCACTCTCCCAGTTCGCGACTACGATCGGCTCTTCCTCAGTGCCCGCGACCTGGAGTCCCGCGAGACTTCCCGTCTCGAGCCGACCGAGCTCGCGCACTTCGCCCCCCGCGGCGGTCACCGTGTAGAGGCGGTCGTGGCCTTCGTCCTCCGCAATAAGGAAAATGCGCTCACCATCGGGGGTGACGCGGAAATCGCCGACTGATCGCCCGAATCCGAACGAGACCGGCCGCGGCGACGGATCGGCCCAGTCGAATCTGACGAGCCGATCGTCGTTGTAGGTGTATTTCGTCTGCGGTTCTGCCCGCACGTAGAGCGCGGAGCCGTCGAGGGCGAATTGCGGCTGCGAGTAGCTCGCCTCGTCGCCTGTCAGCCGCCTCGGCTCGCCGCCGCCCGCCGGCATGGCGAAAAGCGCCTGCTGCACGTCGGCCCGCGCCGCCTGGTCGCGCGCGGTCGTTGCCGTGAACACGATCGTGCTGCCGTCCGGCGACCAGGCGACATGCAGGAGTTCGCCGTCGTTGTCGAGATCGCCGCCGAATCCGCGGCTTTCCCTGAGCGCCGTGCCGGCCAGCAGGTCGCGCGTCGCCGTTTTGTCACCGAGCGTCTGCAGCATGAGCGTCGGGCGCCGCTCGTCGAGCCAGCGATCCCAGTGACGGATCGGGAAGTCCTCGAAGACGCGCGCGTTGTACTTGCGCGCCTTGCGTTCGTCGATGTGCTTGCGGTTCTCCGCGTCGTCCCGCGCGCCCGGGTAGGTCATGCTTGCGAACAGGATCGCCTGGCCGTCGGGACGCCACTGCGGCCGGCTCGCGCCGGTCGAGACATCGGTGATGCGCTCGGCTTCGCCGCCGCCCGCGATATCGAGCACGTAGATCTGTGATTCTTCCTCGCCTTCTCGCTTCGCGGCGAACGCGAGCCGGCGCGAATCCGGGCTCCAGGCGGGATTCGATTCGGCATCGGACGAGAATGTGAGCCGTCGCGGCGCGGCGCTGCCGTCCGCTGGCACCAGCCAAAGGTCGCTCTTTTTCTGGCTGTCGTCGTAGGCAGGCTCGGAAACGGAAACGACAATCAGCCGTCCGTCGGGCGAGAGTGCAGGCGTCCCGATGCGCTTAATGAGCCAGACATCCTCGTGCGTGATCGGCCGCTTTCCGCCGTCGGCGACCGATGGAGCGGCGAACACGCAAATCGACAGGGCGAGGCAGGCGAGATGCGGATTCATGCGGGACCTCAGGCGCGCCACTGGCGGGCGCGCACGTTTTGCAAAAGCCAGGGCTGGTCTCGACTGAGCAGTTCGTTGAACAGTTCGCCGCGGCCCTGCAACGGAGTCCAGTCGGTGTACGCGCCTACGAGCGAGCCGAGGTAAGGGCGCGCGATCTCGAGCACCTGGCGGAAATCAAGATCGTCGGCTTCGCGAAGTCCTTCGCGCGGGTTGCGGATTGCCCAGATCGTCGCGCCGAGCGCGCCGGCCGCGACCTGCAGGCAGGTTGCGTTCGTGTACGGCACGTGCCGGCGCGCCTCGGCGATCGAGAGCTGCGAGCCGAACCAGTAGGCATTCTTCGCGTGCCCGGCAATCAATACTCCGAGCTCGTCCATGCCCGTCACGATTTCCGCGCGGATGATGCGACGCGCCGGCTGAGGCATCCAGCCGCGACCCTCGAGTTCGAGCGCCGACAGCATCGCGTCGTCGCAGGGGTGATAGACGAACATGACCGTCGGGCGATACTCGATCTTCGATGCATGGCGAAGGGTCAGGTAATCCGCGATCGAGAACACCTCGTCGTGCGTCATGAGGAGGCCCTGGAATCCGCCCGACGACGGCAGCCAGCTCCGCGCGAATGTCGCGCCGCCGGGCCGGTGCAGGTAGACGGAACCGCATCGCGGCCGATGCCAGTGCGAGCCGCGCGGCTTCTCCGGTTCCGAGGTGCCCAGCGAGAGCTCGGAGGGCTGCATCAGCTCGTCGATGAAACCGTCGATCGACCAGGTGTTCACGAATTCATTGGGCCGTTTCGGCCGGTCGGTCGCCTGGGTGTCGCGCTCGGAGATCTGGATCAGGGTGACCCCGAGATCGCGGGCAAGCGTCGCCCAGCCGGGCTGATCCATCGGCGTCTCGATGCTCCGGTTGAGACCGCTCGCGAGATCGAGCAGGCCCTGCTTGACGAAGTGCGAGACGAGGCCCGGATTCGCGCCGTGATCGACGACGGCGGTCGGCGATCCCGGTTTCAGTCGTCGGCCCAGTTTCTGCATGTCCTCGCGCGTGCGGAAATTCGTGCGTTCGCGCATCGTGAGCATCGGGTTGTCGAAAACGCCGGGCCAGGGCTCGATGGACGTGTCGACATAGAGGACCCCTTGGCTCGCGCACCACTCGACGAGATCGAGACTCGAGACGTCGACGGACAGGTTGAGCAACAGGTCGCCCGGTTTCAGGCGGCGCCGCATTTCCCGCTGATAGGTCGAAGGCTTGAGATGGCAGTGTACGAACCGCGCCTGGTTCGCCGCCGCGAGCGCGCGGCCCTGTTCGCTCGCTTCGAGTACCGTGAGGCCGTCCTCGGGCAGGGAAAGATGCCTGCGCAGCAGCGGCAGCATGGCCTGGCCGATGCTGCCGCAGCCGACCATCAGCACTCGCCCGGAGAATTCGGCGGTTTCGATTCGATTGCCCGGCACGGTGGCACCCTAGCAAAGTGCCAGCCTGCGCGCACGTTCGCGCCCCTATGCACACCGCCACATACGGCAGTGCATAATCGATCGCAATTACCGTCAAGCAATTCCGATTGAGGTTCTCCGACATGCGCCTGCATCGCACGCTGCTCTGGCTGATGCTGCCGCTCGCGGGATCGTGCTCCGGCGCGCCGGAATACGACCTCATCCTGCGCAGCGGCACGATCTACGACGGTTCCGGCGAGGCCGGCTTCGCGGGCGACGTCGCGATCAAGGACGACCGCATTGCCTATGTCGGCCCGAAGGCGCCGGGCCGGGCGACGCGCGAGATCAACGCAAAAGGGCAGGCCGTCGCGCCCGGCTTCATCAACATGCTCTCCTGGTCGAACGAGTCGCTCCTGATCGACGGGCGCGGGCAGGGCGAGCTGCGCCAGGGTGTGACGCTCGAGGTGATGGGCGAGGGCGAATCGATGGGACCCCTGACGCCGGAGATGAAGAAAGACGTCGTCGCGCAACAGGGCGACCTCAAATATCCGGTGGAATGGACGACGCTCGGTGAATACCTCGAGACGCTCGAACGCAAAGGTGTTTCGATCAATGTCGCCTCCCACGTCGGCGCGGCGACCGTGCGCATGAATCTCTTGGCGTCGGCTGACGTGGATCCGACGCCGGAACAGCTTGCCGCCATGCAGGACGTCGTCCGCAAGTCGATGGAAGAAGGCGCGCTTGGAGTCGGTTCCTCGCTGATCTACGTGCCGGGCACATTCGCGGAGACTGACGAGCTGGTGGCGCTCGCCGAAACAGCGGCGCGCTGCGGTGGCATCTACGCGACGCACATGAGGAACGAAGGTCCCGAATTGCTTGAAGCGATCGACGAGACGATCGAGATCTCGCGCCTCTCGGGCGCACCGGCCGAGATCTATCACTTGAAGGCGGCGGGGAAGAAACACTGGCCGAAGATGGAGCAGGCGATCGCGCGTATCGAAGCCGCGCGCCGCGACGGGCTTCGGATCACGGCCGACATGTATGCCTATCCCGCGGGCAGCACCGGGCTTGACGCCGCGATGCCGCCCTGGGTACAGGAGGGCGGTAATGCCGTCTGGTACGCTCGGCTGCGGGATCCTACGGTGCGCCGCCGGGTCGCCGAAGAGATGCGCGCCGACGACACGGATTGGGAGAACCTGATGCGCGCGGCGGGCGGCGCGGAGAATGTCCTGATCGTCGTGCTGCGGAAACCCGAGTTGAAACCGATGATCGGCAAGACGCTCGCCGGGATCGCGCGCGAGCGCGGCGTGAGTCCCGAGGACGCTGCGATGGATCTCGTGGCCGGCGACGAAAGCCGGGTCGGCGCAATCTACTTCCTCATGTCGGAGGACCAGGTGCGGCGGAAGGTTGCGCTGCCGTTCATGAGTTTCGGATCCGACGGCACCGCGGTCTCGGCGGAGGGCGTCTTCCTCGAAAGCAATCTGCATCCGCGCGGCTACGGCAATTTCGCACGCGTCTTCGCGCGTTACGTGCGCGACGAGAAGCTCGTGACGGTCCAGGAGGCTGTGCGCCGGATGACCTCGCTTCCGGCCGCCGTGCTCGGACTGCGCGATCGAGGCACGCTGAAAGCCGGCTATCACGCGGACGTCGTTGTTTTCGATCCGGCGACGATCCAGGATCACGCGACCTACGTGAAGCCGCATCAATACGCGACTGGCGTGTCCCAGGTCGTCGTGAACGGCGTGCTCGCCCTCGAGAACGGCGAACCGACCGAGGCGCGGCCGGGACGCTTCGTGCGCGGTCGGGCGTGGACCGGATGGCCGGACGGCGGTTGCCGCGCGTCGGCGCGCGACTGGGACTGGCCACAGGCCCGCTAGTCGTTGCCTTTCGAATTCCTCATCTTCGTCATCACGCTCGTGGGCGTCGCGCTGTTTCATCAGCGCGCGCTGCCGATCGCGGCCGCCGGGCTCATTGCGATCATCGCGTTCGAGTGGCTGGTCACGGAATTCCCGCCCGGTCCCGGCGCCGCGGGACTCGCTGCGCACTTTGCCCGCGAATGGGTGATCCTGGTCAATCTGTTCCTGCTGCTGGTCGGGTTCGCGCTCCTTGCCGCCCATTTCGAAGAGAGCCGACTGCCCAGGACCTTGCCTCATTACCTGCCGGACGACTGGACGGGCGCGTTCGCCCTTCTCGCGATCGTATTCGTGCTGTCGGCATTCCTCGACAACATCGCCGCCGCCCTGATCGGTGGCGCGATGGCACACACGCTGTTCAGGGGTCGCGTCCGCGTCGGCTACGTCGCGGCAATCGTCGCTGCATCCAATGCGGGAGGGTCGGGAAGCGTCATCGGCGACACGACGACGACGATGATGTGGATCGATGGCGTGCCGCCGACCGAGGTCCTTCACGCCTATATCGCCGCGGTTGCCGCCTTCCTGGTCTTCGGCTTTTCGGCGGCTCGTTCGCAGCATCGCTACTCTCCGATCATCAAGGACGCACGAACTGCGCACGTGATCGACTGGCCACGCGTGCTGATCGTTCTGCTCATCCTCGCGAGCGCGGTTGCCGTCAACGTTGGCGTGAACGCGACGCATCCGGAGATTTCAGGACGCTTTCCGTTCATCGGCGCCGCCGTGGCCGCAGCCATCGCGCTCACCGCTGGCTGGCGCCGGCCGGACTGGAGCATCCTGCCGGGTGCGGTGAAGGGATCGATCTTTCTCCTCTGCCTCGTGGCGTCCGCCTCGCTGATGCCGGTCGAGTCACTGCCGGCTCCGTCCTGGCAGAACGCGTTCGCCCTCGGATTCGTTTCCTCGTTCTTCGACAACATACCGCTCACGGCGCTCGCCCTCGAGCAGGGCGGCTACGACTGGGGTGTGCTTGCCTACGCTGTCGGCTTCGGCGGCTCGATGATCTGGTTCGGGTCCTCCGCCGGCGTCGCGATCTGCAACATGTTTCCCGAGGCGCGCGCCACGGGCCGGTGGCTGCGCGAAGGGTGGCTCATCGCCGTGGGCTATGTCGCGGGATTCGCGGCGTTGATGCTGGTGCTGGGCTGGCGGCCCGCCGGATAGCGGGACGACGCGCTCGCCATACGGCTCCAGGCTTCGCGCAAGTCGGCATTGCAAGTCGAAAGCAAAGACTTTGCCGCGCGGGCTATGATCAGCGCTTCAAATCAAAGACGGCGTGGGCCACTGCATGCAAAGCTACGTCGCGACCCGTGAACGGAACCGTTGAGGCGGGGTTGCCTTGCGCCGCCGGTGTCCGCCACCTGATCCTGGACCGGGATGGTGTTCTCAATGAGGAGGCCCCGGCCCAGGGATACGTGACTGGACCGGATGGATGGCAATGGATTGCCGGCTCGCTCGAGGCGCTTGCATTGATCGCTGGTGCCGGTATCCGTGTCTCGATCGTGACCAACCAGTCGGGGATAGGGCGCGGGTTGATGACCGCGGAGGATCTGGACGCCGTCCACGCGCGCATGACGCGAGAGTCGATATCGGCGGGTGGCCATATCGACGCGCTATTCGCGTGTACTCACGCGCCCGACGCCCGCTGCAACTGCCGCAAGCCGGCTCCCGGGCTGATCGAGGCGGCAGTCGCCGCGTCCGGCATCCCGGCCGCGCAGACGCTCGTGGTCGGCGATGACGCGCGCGACGTTGAGGCCGCCCATGGAGCTGGGGTCGCGGCAGCGCTGGTGCTGACTGGCAAAGGCCGTGCCGCGGCCAGCGCGTTTCCCCGGCGCGCAGTCCCGGTCTATGCTGACCTGGCCTCCCTCGCGCGGGCGCTACTGGCTCCGGGCAGTGGAAACGATTGACCGTCAAGACTGAATCCCAGCCGAACGGCATTTCGGCCATTGCGAACATTCTCGCCTGCCCCACATGCAGTTCCGCGCTCATTCTCGACGATAACGCGATTCACTGCGCCGGCTGCGGCACCCGTTATGGCGTCGATGACGGTGTCGCATTGCTCGCAATACGCGGCACGTCCGGCACCTGGGGTGCGCCGCAGGAATCGGCCCAGAGCGACGATTACCAGGCCGAATTCCAGATCATCGAGCGCGCCGCGGCCTACAACCATGGCTACCAGCGCCACGCACACAAGCGTTTTGGCACGCGGCACGAGTGGCGGTTGATACGGCGCCATCTCGAAAAGGTCGGCCATTCCCGCGTGATTCTCGAACTGCCCTGCGGGGGAGGTCGCATCACGCCGGCCTTCGCGAGCGCCGCGGATTTCGTGATCGAAGCGGATATTGCGATCGGGCAATTGCGCTACGGCCTCGCGACTTCGAAGGTCACGACGCCCCGGGCGTGGATGACGGCCTCCGTGTTTCACATACCACTGCGCGACAATAGCGTGGACGGCACGATCTGCATCCGCCTCGCGCATCACCTCCCGACCGCCGCCGAGCGTGATCGGCTGTTCCAGGAGTTGCTGCGTGTCTCGAAGCGCTTCGTGATCGTCACTTACTTCGACCACTATTCGCTCAAGAACCTGACGCGCCGCATGCGGCATCCGTTCAATCGAAAGCCGCCCAAGCTCACGATGACGACGGACCGCGTCGCCGAGCTGGCTCGCGCGGGCGGCGCGCGACTCGTGGCCGCGCCTCCGCTCAATCGCATCGTTTCCGGCCATCGGTTCGCGTTGATCGTCAAGGACGCCGCGATACGGTCTGCTGGAAAACCGGCGGTGGCGGAAGTCGACCGCTGAGTCGCTAATGTCCGTATCACCCGGACTTGCTGCCGACTTGTCATCGCCGCCTTGCTGATTCACTGCCGCCCGCCGCAGGTCCTTGCGGCGGGCCCTAACGCCGACTGATTCCTGCCAGATCGAGCGTCCAACCGGAATCCAACCGGCGAGGATGCGGCCGATGCTCGACGGAATGTCCGACACGGCACCCTCTGGAGCGCCGCCGGCCGCGCTCGCGACCATCGCGTCCCTCTTGGTTTGCCAGGCCGAGTACCAGCAGCTTGGGACCACCGCGACTTACAACCTCGAGGACCGGGGGACGCTGCTCAGGGGTGACGGCCCACGGGAATCTGGAGTCAATCCATAACGGCGCTCAAAAACTCGTTACGGCAGGCGGAGAGACGCCTGCGCGCGGGCTTTCGCACGTTGATCGGGCGGGCTCTCACGAGCGGCCGTGTGAAGCGCAGCATTGCGCCTGCGCGCCTGGATCCGACGTCCATCCGCCGGATCCTGGTCGTACGCATGAATAGCCGCCTGGGAAATACACTGGCCCTGAGTACGCTGCTCACCGCCCTGCACGAACTGATGCCGGGCGCCAGCACCGACGTGCTGACGACCTATGCGGACGCCGGCGATCTCCTGCATGGCATGCCAGGCCTCGGCAAGGTCAAGGTCCTCTCGAACAGGGGCTGGCGGCGACCGGGCGAGACACTAGAGGTCCTCAGGGCCTACCGCGCTACCCAGTACGACCTTGCGATCGACCCTGTTCCATATTCGCTGGGAGGGCGCATCGCGCTGCGCCTGTGCCGGGCTCGCTGGCGTATCGGTTTCGGCGGCGAGACACAGTGGCTCCACCTCGACTTTTCGGTCGAACTGCCCCCGGAACTCCGGCACCAAGTATTGCGTCCTGTCTGGCTGCTGCAGCAGGCTTTCGGCTACGAAGTCAAGCCGGAAAAGCTGCGCATGCGCGTCGCGAACGGCGAACGAGAGATCGAATGGGGCGCGGAACTCTTGTCGGATCGTCTCGGCCAGGCCGCCAGACAGCCAGTCGGCGGCTCAACCGTGATCGGATTCTTCGCCAGTGCGCGCGGCAAGAAAAGCCTTGGCATGCAGTGGTGGCGGGACTTCTGGCGCGCATACCTTGAGATGCGACCGGACACTGCGCCGCTAGAGGTGCTTCCGAACGCGAGCCATGCGCCGGTCAATCGCGAGTTTGCCACCGTTCACTGTTCTTCGCCGCGCATGCTTGCAGCGACGATCTCACATGTCAGCGGATTCTTCAGCGCCGACACGGGCCCGATGCATCTTGCCAGCGCAGCGGGCGTACCCACCATCGCATTCTTCAACTGGACGCATCCCCGGACATTCGGACCAATCGGGCCGAAAGATGTGGCGATGATTGTAAACGGCATGACTCCGCTACAGGTCGCCAGAGAATGCGCCGACATTGTTGCGGGGCGCTTTGTTGCAACGACACAGTCGCCGAATTCGGTTCCGACTCCGCAATAGAGATCGGCAATCGCCGAGCGCCTGGCGGGCCGCACTGGCGGGTCTACGCGTCTTGGCGGATTCGCTCGATCAGGGCACTGGTGGACCTGCTCGCAACCAATGGCACGAGCACGACACGGCCGCCCGCGGACTCGACCAGCTCGCGACCCACGACGTCATCGGGCTTGTAATCCTGTCCTTTCACCAATACCCGAGGGCGAACAATGAGCAAGATTTCCATCGGCGTGAGCTCATCATAGATCGTGACCGCGTCGACACAGGTAAGAGCCGACAATAGCGCGGCGCGCTCCACAGCAGGCAGGATAGGGCGCTCCTGGCCCTTCAGCCGGCGCACCGATTCGTCGCTGTTGATGGCAACCACGAGCAGATCGCCCAATTGCGCTGCCTGGTGCAGTAGCGAAAGGTGACCTGCGTGCAGCAAGTCGAAGCAGCCGTTGGTGAATACCACACGCTTGCCTTCGGCACGCCAGGATTGAGCGCGCGCCTCGAGCTCCGCCCGGTCAAGTATCTTGGCGCCGATACGACCTGAGAGCTCGTTGCGAATCTGGGCTGACTGGACCGCGACAGCGCCGACCTCGCCAACAGCGACGCCGGCGGCCGCGTTGGCGATTTCAGCAGCCTGCCAGACATCTGCGCCGCCGGCCAGCGCCATGGCAAGCACCGCAACAACCGTATCACCCGCGCCCGTCACATCGGAGACAGCCCGGCTCGCGGCCGGCATGTGCCGTAATGATCCGTCTGCGGAAACCAGCAGAATGCCGCGGTGCCCCAGCGTGACGACCATCCAATCGAGTTGCGCAGCGGCTATCAGCGGCCGGGCTGCCGCAGCAATCGACTCGGCGTCGTCGGGATCGAGGTTTCGGTCCGCGGCGAGCGCAAGTTCCTTCAGGTTCGGCGTCAGCATGCTTGCGCCGCGGTACGCCGCGAAATCCTGCCGCTTGGGATCGACCAGCACTCTAATACCCGCAGCTCGCGCACGATCGATGATCATTGCGAGCATCGCGTCTGTGAGCACGCCTTTGGCGTAATCGCTAAGGATGATCACGTCCGGATCGGGGCCCGACATCAGCCGATGAAACAGTTGTTGCGATACCGGGTCCTGGGCCCGCACTGTGTCCTCCCAATCCAGCCGCAAGAGTTGCTGTCCGTGCCCAAGCACTCGCAATTTTCGCGTCGTGGGACGGCTGCTTTCCGTCAGCACGGCGCGGCTATCGATTCCTGCGCGAGCACAGTTCTCAAGAAATATCTTGCCCGTATCGTCGTCGCCGATGACGCCGCCGAGTACGGCGCGACCTCCCAGCGCAGTGATCTGCCGCGCGACATTTGCCGCACCGCCAAGGCGATACTCAACGTCGCGGACAGTCACGACGGGCACCGGCGCCTCCGGGGAAATCCGTTCCACTGCCCCCTGAACGTATTGATCCAGCATGAGGTCGCCGACTACCCAGACTTCTCGACCCTGACAGCGATTCAGTATCTCGGAAAGCCTGAACTGCTTGTCGGATTGTGTGTCGATCATTCAGACATGCTCGCCCGCAGCCGCGCGTCCAGCGATTCGCAGAGCACGTGAATGCACAGCGCGTGCACTTCCTGGATGCGCGCAGTCGTGATGGACGGAGCTGCAACGACGATGTCCGCCTCGGCAGCAAGCGGCCCTTCCGCGGCGCCAGTAAAGGCGGCGACGGCGCACCCAATAGCGCGCGCGGCTCGCGCCGCCTCGACGATACAAGGTGACCGGCCGCTGGTGCTGATTGCGCACAGCAGGTCCCCCGGCCGCGCGAGCGCTTCCACCTGGCGGGCAAAAACTCTCTCGTAGCCGTAATCGTTGGCGAGAGCAGTGACCGTGGCCGATCCAGATACGAGCGCGATCGCAGGCAGTCCGCGTCGCTCATCCTGATAGCGTCCGACCAGCTCGGCCGCAAGGTGCTCCGCATCTGACGCACTACCTCCGTTTCCGCAGGCGAGCAACTTGTTGCCGCGGGCGAAGCAGGCGTGCAGCTCGGCGGCGACGCGGTCGAGGATTGCCGGGAGGACATTCACGGCGTCCGCGATGACACGCGCGTGATCCTCGAAGGAGTTCTTGATCGTTTCCGCGGAGGCCACATTAGTTTGAATCACTAGTGTCCCGTCCGTTCGCGATCACGATCCGGCCTTCTTCGAGCGAACCGTGCACGCTGGTGGTCGCGAGTACGGCATCCAGGGCCTGTCGCGGCGTGAGGCCCGCGATCGAACCGTGTACGACGATGTTCGCCACGTCGGCGGCAGATTCGGGCGTCGTGTAAACGATTTCCCGCCCCAGCTCGCGCCCGACCCACGACAGGAACCGGCCGAGTGGAAGGCCTTCGATCTCGATGCCCGGTGCCGCGGCCGCGGCCCAGTCCCAGTCTTCGCCATAGAGCAGCATGGCCCCGCGTTCGACCGTGCCGTCGCCCGCAATCATGAGCTGTTCGCCACTCGCACTCTGCTCGAAACCGCCGCTTCTGGCGTGCCATTCGACGCGGCCTTCGCGCACGCGGAGCCGCACGCGAGCGCCCATGAGTCGAACTTCATACTGTGTGCCGACGTGGCGCACGGAACCCGAGGGCGTAATCACATCGAGGCGCGACGCTGGAGACACGGTGGGCCCGGCATCGACATACAACGCCCCACGCTCGAGAGTGAGTTCCTCCGCACCTGTGATGTTGACTCGCGTGTCGTGATCCAGGCGCGCCGACACGCCGCCCGGCATCGCAACTGCTCCGCGCCCGCTGGAGCCTGTCTCCAGTGCATGTCCGACGGCCAGGGACTGGCCCGGGGCGACGTCACGCCACGTGGAGAACCAGCCGGAATCGACGCGAACCTCGCCCGCGGCGAGCATCATCGTCGCGACAGGATCTGCCGGACCGCCGAGGCGCGGCGCGGCGATCCAGACGCCGACCACGACCGCCAGAATTCCGGCGGCGAGCGCGAAGAACGTCTGACGCCTGCGATCGCGGCGCTTGTCAGCGACGATCGCGAGCCATTCGGCCCGCAGCCGCCCGCGAACCTCGCGCTCGATCTCGAGCGGCGGTTTCTCGCGCGAGCCCGCGGACTTCAGCACCCGATCGATGTCTTCGTCATTCATGTCAGAACCTCACGCCCCCAAGCTCGAGGCGATGTCGGCGGTCTCGGCGCCAAATACCTTCTCCAGTGCTTCCCGAAACGCAACGCGCGCCCGCGCCAGCAGCGACTGGGCCGCGGTCGTGCTGATGCCGAGCCGTTCGCCGATGACCTCGACCGACTCCCCCTCGATGTACTTCCACTCGAGCGCATCGCCGTAGGCGGTCGGCAGGCGATCGAGGACCACCCGCACGAGGCGGCCGGTTTCGGCGCGACCGTAGTTCCTCACGAGGTCGTATTCCTCCGGCGCCTCGATCGACTCGATGGCCTGCCGCAGCTCCGGCTGATCGTCGATCAGCACGACATGCCTCGACCGACTGCGCGCGCGGATGTAGTCAACGACCTCGTGGCGGCAGATCTGGCAGATCCAGGTGAAGAGCGCGGAGTCACCGCGGAAATCCGCAAGATTACCCATCGCCTTGGTCAAGGCGGACAGCACGACTTCCTGGGTCGCTCCGACATCGCCATTCAGGCGCGGCAGCGCAAACCGGTATACGCGCGCGAAATAGGCGTTGAAGAACGCCTCGAACGCCCGCTCGTCGCCGGCGAGCAATCGCCGGATAAGCTGTTTGTCGTCTGCCAATGTCGGGTCCACCCGGCGGGACGCCATCCGGAGGTAGGACGTAGGCGATCGGGTGAATCAATCGCGCCCGGTCATTCGCGGGCGATTCTAGCAGCCAGCGCTCCAGGACCATCATGGTCGCACATCCCATCACCGTCCAGACGGCTGGTTCCGTTATTGCAAATCGGCGCTTTTGGCCGCTTCAGAACTCCCAGAGCACGCCGACGGAGGGCACGAGCGGCAGCCAGTCGCTCGATTTCGTCGTGAAGGTCACGTCGCCGTTGCCGTCGTCGTCGGCGATCAGCTTGTAGCAGCAGGTGTTGCCGATGTTGACCGCGTTCGTAAGCTCGAACGTGAAGGCGATGCTCCCGATCGCGAGCGGCTTGCGGTATTCCGCACGCAAGTCGAGCGTCGCCCGCGTCGGTAATCGCGCGTCATTGCGCGCGCCGAGCTCGGATTCCTCGAGGCGGGTCGTCGGCCAGCCGCGGTGCGCGGAAGCGACGGCGCCGAACCGCCAGCTTCCGCGCGTCCAATCCACTCCGACGGTCATGGCCCATGTCTGATCCCAGCTGCGAGGCACCTGGCGCCCGCCGACGCTGTCCCGCGCCTCGGACCAGGTCAGGCCGATCCACGCGGTGAAGTCCTCGCGCTCGCCAATGAGCGAGAGTTCCGCGCCCATGATGTCGGCGGCGAGTGGGGCGACGAGTACGCGATCCGGTGCGACCTCCGGGATCACGGACATCGGATCGAGCAGATTCTCGAAATGCGGCCGCGGGTCGGACTGAAGCTTGCGGAAGCCTTCCAGGCGCAGGGCAAGTCCGTTGTCGAGGCGATGATCGACGCCGAAAATGAACTGGTCCGATCGCTGAGCTTCCGGAAAGGTTGTGATTCCGTCCTCGACTTTCAGCTCGTGCACTTCGTCGGTCTGGTGGAAGCGGCCCCAGTGCGCACGCAATTCCGTCGCCTGCGTAGCCTGCCATCGAAGACTTATGCGGGGGTCGTAGAGCCAGTCCTCTGCCGTCGTCCCCTCCGTGATCGTCCGCTGCGCGCGCAGCCCCACTTCCGACACGACATCCTCGATGACCTGCCACCGGTGCGCCGCAAAGAAAGCAATGCGCTCGCGATTCGGGCGGAGTTCGATTGCGCGAATGAGCGACAAGTCCCGCGAGAACAATTCCGCAACAGCCTCCGTATAGACGGCTTCGGCGGCGTAGCGGTAAACGGCGTTCTCCTCGGTCCATTCGAAACCGGCCTCGATCCAATGCCGCGGATGGATCTGCCACGCGGCCCGGCCGCGCAATTCCTGGTACTCCGATGAGCGCCGGTCCGTCACGGAGCCCGATGCGATGTCCGGCTTGTCCATGCTTCCGTTCCTGAACCCGTCGACGGTGCTCTGACCGAGCCACAGCGACGATTCGATGCCGTTATCCCAGTCGCGATCGGCGCGGAGCCACAGATAGCGGCTGCGACTTTCGATCTGGGCCTGCTCGTCCTGGCCCTCGCGAGAGATCGCGAGCTCGTCGCGCGACCACAGCAGATTCGCAGTGACGCGCATGCGATCCGCATCGCCGTAACCCGCACGGGCGTAGGCATCGCCGTAGGTGGGCGTTCCGGCTTCCGTTGCGAATGCTTCAACAAAAGGACGCAGGGTTCCGACACGCGCGGCCGCCAGCCAGTCGACGTCCGCCGCTTCGATGCGGCCGCCCTGTCGAGCCATGGCATTGAAGACCGACAGTCCGAGCGCGGTCCGCGGCTCGTGCGTGGCGCTGATCGTGTGGAGATCGAACACGCCGGCCATGCGATTGCCGTAACGGACCGGGAAGCCGCCGGTATAGACCTCGACCAAGTCGATCAGGCCGGGGTCGATCACGCCGAACACGCTCTGGTAGCCCGGGTTGTGGAATGCCTCGCGCAACGGAAAACCGTCGAGCAGCGTCAGCAGTTCGCCGGTCTCGCCGCCGCGAACGCTCGATTGCGCGGAGATGCCGTTCTGAGCGAGGCCGGGCAGGCGTCCGAGCGCGCGGATCGCGTCCTCGCCGAGCACAGGCTGGGCCGCGAGAGCGTCGCCGCCGATGTGCACCGATCCGAATGACCCGAGGCGATCGAGCGCGTACCGGCTCGTCGACACGACGACTTCGCTCAATTGCGTTTGGGCCGGAGTCAGGCGAAGCGCGGCCGTTTGTGCCTCGCCGGAAATCGAAAGCCCCTGCAGCTCGGTCACCTCGAATCCGGCAGCTTCGGCCTTGAGCGAATAAGTTCCTTCGGGCACGGGCCCGATGGAAAACCGGCCCTGCGCATCGGACCAGGCGACGGCTCCGAGCGGCAGCAGCACGATCCGGGCCGTCGAAATCGGCTCGCCGCTTGCGGCGTCCAGCACCGCGCCGCGAACGACTTGCTCCTGCGGTCGCGCAGTTGCCGGGATGACGGCATAGAGACCGGGGCGGACGACGGAGAGTCCGAGCCCATGTGCTTGCAGGATTTCGCGCGCGATCAGGAGCCGGTTGCTCGAGCGCGGTTCTTCGAGGACGCGAAGCGTCCCCGGAACGAGCTCGGAGCTGTAGATGAAGTCGAGCCTCGCGTCCCGCAACTCGAGCAGGACTTCAACGACCGGGCGGCCTACATAGCGCGCGCCGTCCGCAGCGGCTAGCGTGGCGGACAGGACGAGAAACGGCAGAAATACGCCGCAGGCGCAGCGGCGACGGAATCCGGTCATCCGGACATTAGAATCTCAGTCGGCCCCTATGGCTACAGCCGGCTGCGCGAACGGCCGCCGCGATTCGAGCCAGGCCCAGAGCGCATCCCACTGCTGCAGTTCCGGGTGCACGCGCGCGGGATTCATGTCGTGCAGGCCGAGGCCCTGTTCGTTTGCGTAGACGTAGTACTGGGAGTCCCTCAGCGTCGTGATGACGGGAATCTGCATCTGGTCGAGAAACTTCATCAGCGTGCGGAAGATGATCGTGTTCGGCTTGACTCGGTTCGCGATGACCGCGAGCCGGTTTTCGCGGCGCTTGATCTTGCCCGAGATCAACAGATGACCGATGCAGCGCGAGCAGGCGTGAATATCGGCATCGGAGGGCATCACGGGCACGAGCACCGCATCGGCCTCGCGAACGTGCTCGTTGAAATGCGGAGGTTGAAGCGCAGCGGGCGTATCGACGATGACGCGGTCGGTGCCGTGCGGTACGCGCAACTGGAAACTCCGCGTGACGCCGAGCGCGCGCGCGTAGGCGGCGATGCCGTGGATGGGGGGCTGGCGCGGCGAGCGTTTCTCGAGCCACCGCATGCTGCTGCCCTGCGGATCGAAATCCATGAGGACCGGCCGATAACCGCGCGCCGCGTACATGGCGGCGATGCCGGTCGCGATTGTGGATTTGCCGGAACCACCCTTGGGGTTCAGCAGGACGATGCGGAGCATGGCACCCCCCGGAGCCGTCGAAACAGATTACGCTCTCTTGCCCGCAACGCATATCCTATCTACAAATACGTGTAATGCCAAAGGGTTACCCAGCAAAACCTCGAATCGTCATCGTCGGTGCGGGCTTTGGCGGCCTGGCGGTCGCCCAGGGGCTCTGGCGGGTCGATGCCGAAGTCACGCTCATCGACCGGCAGAACCATCACCTGTTTCAGCCGCTCCTCTATCAGGTCGCGACCGCCGGGTTGTCGCCCGCCGACATCGCCTGGCCGATTCGCCACCTGCTGCGAGGCCAGCTCAATACGCGCGTGCTGATGGGCGAGGTCACGGCCGTCGACCCCGCGCGCCGCGTCGTCATGCTGGCCGACGGACCGATGGCCTACGACTGGCTCGTGCTCGCGACCGGCGCCACTCACGGTTACTTCGGCCGCGACGAATGGGCGGAACATGCGCCGGGACTCAAGAGTCTCGACGACGCGACCGCCATCCGGCGACGGCTGCTGCTTGCATTCGAGCGGGCGGAGATGGCGTCGAATCCCGCGGTCGCCGCGCGCCTGCTCACGGTCGTCATCGTCGGCGGCGGGCCAACGGGCGTCGAGCTCGCCGGCGCCGTGGCGGAAGTCGCGCGCCGCGCGCTTGCGCGGGATTTCCGGGAGATCGATCCGAGAAAGACGCGCGTGCTGCTGATCGAGGCGGGACCGCGCCTGCTTGCGAACTTTCCAGACGAGCTTTCGCACTATACGGCCGCGGCTCTCCAGAGACTCGGTGTCGAGGTTCGGCTCGGCCAGGCCGTGACCCACTGCGAGGCGCGTGGCGTTCAAGTCGGCGACGAGTTCATCGAAGCCGGCACGATGGTGTGGGCGGCCGGCGTCCGCGCCTCTCCCGCGGCGCGCTGGCTCGGTGTCGAGGCCGATCGTGCGGGCCGGGTCGCTGTCGGACCGGATCTCCGGGTGCCGGGGCACGACAATATCCATGTCATCGGCGACACGGCGGCCGCCCGGAATCCGGATGGCGCTCCGTTACCCGGCATCGCGCCGGTCGCGAAGCAACAGGGCGCCTATGTCGCGGGCGCGATTGCTGCGCGGATTTCCGGCCGCGTCGCTGTTCCCTCATTCATCTATCGCGATCGCGGCCTGCTCGCAACGATCGGTCGCAAAGCCGCGGTGATTTCCTACAAGCGATTGCGGCTTTCAGGATGGTTTGCATGGTGGTTATGGGGAGCCGCGCATGTATATTTCCTCGTGAGTCTGCGAAATCGCCTGATCGTCGTGACGCAATGGCTTTGGTCATACGTGCTCTTCGAACGTGGCGCGCGACTGATTACCGGGACGGACGCCGGTTCACGTCGCTAGCTCGCGACAGCAATCGCAAGCAGTCGGACGATTTCCGCACTCCAAATTTAAGTAGACGTAACGGAACGTTGGAGAAGATAAATGAACCGAACAGGCACATTGCTCTTGCTCGCGACGACGATGCTCGCGGGTTGCGCGTCCACCAGCAGTCTCGGGACGGCGGCCGATCGTCTCGACAGTTCTGCCCATCGATTCTACGAAGAGGTCCACACGGACCGGGCCCCGGGCCACGCCACGAACGATGCGGCGATGCTGGCCGAGGCGACACGCGATTTCAACCGAGCGGTCGATCGCTCACGATCGCGCGACGACCTCCGCCCGAGCTTCGACCGGGTCGCCGAACGTTACCATCACTTGCGGAAGCAAGTCGACGAACCAGGCACCCGCTACGACGACAACAGCCTGGCATTCGAGCGAGTGACCGACGCTTACCTCGACGTCGATCGCGCGATGAATCATCCGGACAGCCGCTACCACGACTAACGGGACCGGCCTGCCGGTCGATTGACCGGGATTCGGGACGGACCTAGCATGTGCGGGCGCCGCGGGGCGCGGCGTCCACGGAGAATCACATGAATAGTGTCGTGCGGCTTGCGTCCGTCCTTGCCTTTGCGATTTCCACTCCGGCTTTCAGCCAGGCAATGGCGCCCGGCGATGCGGTGAGCGTCGATCCGGACGTGCACAACGTCGTCCTCGAAAACGAGCACCTGAGAGTCTTCGATGCGCGCGCGTCGAAGGGCACGAAAAGCCCGATGCATTCGCATCCACCCTTCGTGCTCATCAGCCTGGACTCGACCCGTCTCCGGATGACGCAGCCGGACGGCAAGACTTCGATCTTCGACCTCAATCCAGGCCAAGTGCTCTGGGTCGAAGGCGCGCGGCATTCATGGGAACTGCTCGCCGGCGAGCTGCACGCGATCGGCGTCGAGATCAAGTCGGCGCAAAAAGAAGGGCCGCCGCCCGCCGCGCCAGTGCGCAAGCCGAACGACGCGGGCGCTGTCGATCCGGATGCCCATCACGTGGTGTTCGAGAATCCACATGTCCGCATTTTCGAAGGACGCACTTCGCATGGCCGGACGAGCCCGATGCACAACCATCCGCCGACGCTGCTCGTCAGCCTCGACTGGATTCGCCTCAAGTTGACGCTACCGGACGGCAAAACCGCGATTCACGACTTCAGCCAGAACCAGGTGCTCTGGCTCGGGGAGGGCGGAACCCATTCCTGGGAGGCGCTCGCGGGGGGCGGCCGCGTAATCGCGATCGAAGTGAAGTCGGCCGCGGCGGCAGGGAAAACCTAGCCTCCGGGATCTCGGCGGTCTTTAGCTATTGACGCCGACGTGAACATCGACACGGGGACGCTTGCTTGAAGCGTCAAAGCGCGCCTAGTCGTTCGTGATCCGCCGCCACCAGTCGCGCACGCGCTCTGCAAACCCGTCGAGGTCCGACGAGGAACACTCGCCGTGCTCGAGCATGGTGTTCCGCGGCACGACCACCGGAATCATCTCCTGCGCGCAGTCCGCATCCGGAATGAGGCCGGTGGCGTAGTCGATCCAGACTTCTTCCAGCGTGGCCGGCATCGCCACGTCCCAGGAATTCTGCGCGATCCGGCCCATGGCGTTCGACCACAGGGGCAGGGCGCCTTGGGAGCCTGTGAAGCCGGTCGGAGAATTGTCGTCGTGCCCAACCCACGCGACAACCAGGTGGCTGCCGGAGAATCCTGCAAACCAGCTATCCCGCAGATCCGAAGAGGTTCCGGTCTTCCCGGCCGTGACGAGGCCCGGAGGCAGGCTCGCCGCACCGGCGCGGCCCGTGCCGTGAAGCATCACTTCCATCAGCATGCGATTCAGCTGATAGACCGCGATGGGATGGGCGGCTGCACGCCACTCCGGCTGCCGCCCCGCCAGCGACCTGCCGTCGCCCGTCAGGACGGAGTGAACGCCTCGCAACGGGCGGTGCTTGCCGCCATTGGCGAGGGCGTTGTAGACCTGCGCCACTTCGACAGGCGCGAGATCCACCGCTCCGAGCAGCAGCGACGGCACCTGGGCGGGTTCGCGATCGAGTCCGAGCGCCATGAATTTTTTCGCGACGGGTTCGAGTCCCACCTGAAGACCCAGTTGCACGGTCGCGAGATTCCGGGAATCGGCGAGCGCACGGACCATCGGAAGCGGACCGAGCATCAGACGGTCAAAATTCTGCGGGCGCCAGTTCTGGCCGTTCGGTAGCCGAACTTCCACCGGTCCGTCGTTCAGCGCGCTGGCCGCGTGATACTGACCGGTTTCCAGTGCCGCGAGATAAACGACCGGCTTGACGAGCGAGCCGATGGGCCGCCTGGCATCGAGCGCCCGATTGAAATCCCCCTGCTGGCGCCTCCGCCCGCCGACGAGCGCAACGACTTCGCCGCTTTCCGGCAGAGTGACGACAAGCGCCGCTTCCAACGGGCGGGCCTTCTTTTTCTTCGCGCGTCGAGCAGTGGAATCTCCTTGTCGACCGCGCTCTCGGCGGCTTCCTGGACCCTGGGATCGAGGTTCGTGAAGATCTGCAAGCCGGCGCGTTTCAGCTCGTTCCTGTCGTAGTCGCGCTGCAACTCGCGGCGCACGTAGTCCAGGTACGCGGGGTAATACCGATGAGCACTGCGGGGCACGACACCGAGCGGCGCCTTCGCCGCAGCCGCCGCGTCCCTGTCCGACACGACATCGAATTCAGCCAGTTTCGCAATCACGAAGTCCCGGCGCGCTTTGGCGCGCTCCGGTTGTGCGCGAGGGTTGTAGAGGGACGGACCGCGGACGATTCCGACGAGTAACGCAATTTCCGGGAGGCGTAGTTCGTCGAGCGGCTTGCCGAAATAGAAACGGCTCGCAAGGCCGAATCCATGAATCGCCCGTTCGCCGTCCTGACCCAGATATATCTCGTTGATATACGCATTCATGATCTGCGATTTCGTGAAGCGCGATTCGAGCTGCATCGCCATGATCGCTTCCTGGGCCTTGCGCCGAAACGAACGGCCCTCGTCCAGGAAATAGCTCTTCACGAGCTGCTGCGTCAGGGTGCTGCCGCCTTGCTCGACACGCCCGGCGCGCAGATTGGCCGCGGCGGCCCGCAGGATCGCCTTGACGTCGATGCCTCCATGCGTTTCAAAATTCCGGTCTTCGACGATCTTGAGTGCGGCCGGCAGGAGCGGGGGCACTTCGGCCGGCAAAACGACGATCCGGTCTTCGCCGTGCACCGGCAGGAGATTGCCGATCAGAAGTGGCTCGAACCGGACACCAGACAACTCACGCCTGTTTCCGTCTTCGAGCGCAACGATGGAGCGCCGATCGGCGACGACGCGCAACGGAAGCGGGTCCCGCGTCCGGTCGGGAAACTGGGCCTTGCGCAGGACGATATCGAATTGCGAACCCTGCTTGCGATACGTGCCCGGTTGAGCATCACGGCCGATGCGATAGCCGAGCCGCTTGAGTTCCCGTTCGAGGTCGCTTGCGGACAGCCGTTGTCCGGGACGCAGCTCGAGAGGCCGCGCATAGACCTGCGCCGGCACGCTCCATTGAATCTCGCGGAACTGACTCGTGATGACGTAATCGAGCCAGGTGATGTAAGCGAATACCGCGATCAGCGCGACGAGCAACGCGGCCAGAGCGATGCGACGTCGATTGAATTTGCGTCGTGGGGCACGTTGGCGCATCATTACGACACAATATTACACGTATGGTGCACGGGATGCCGCAAAAGAAGGATCAGGAAAAGCGGGTGTTCACGGGCGTCTATTTCGATCGCCCGCAACACGACGCATTGCGCGAACTGAGCAGGGATACGCGCGTCCCGTTGGCCGAGTACCTTCGGGAGGCCGTGAACGACCTTCTCAAGAAATATGGTGTGAAGGTGCCTAAGCCGAGGGTCGGCCGCTAGGCGCCCTGGGATCGCGCTCAGGAGGCGGGGCGCGGCGCCGCCAACATCTGCGACCAGTAAATGACCGACTTGCTCCGCGGCTCGATTGCGAACGCAACGCCCATCTCCGTGTAGTCCGAACCCATGAGATTGGTGCAATGGCGCGGGCTCCGCACCCACTCAGCAACGACCTGCTCCGGCGTCGCCTGGCCGGATGCGATATTTTCACCCACGGTTCTCCACCGGTAGCCGGCTCGCGTTGCGCGATCGGCGGGTGCGCTTCCATCGCGACCGGAATGGCTCAGCGTGCTGCGCTCTGCCATGTCGCGCGCATGCGCAAGCGCGACTGCTTGCAGGACATCCGAATGCACGAGCGGCGCCGCTTTTCCGAAGCGCTTCCAGCCGCAGCGTCGCGGCTCTGCCCGCGCCTCGTTCACGAGTTCGAGCACGCGTCGGCCTACGGCCTTCGCCTCGCGCTCGGCGGGCGGAATCAGAGGCGCCGCCAGGACGAGCCATGCGCTGTCGCCGCGCGTGAAGATGCCCACATCGAGAAATGCAGGATCGGCAATGTCCTTGCAGCCTTTGCCAGCGAGTGCGTCCACAATGGCGGCGTCGTTGCCGGACACCTCGAGTGACGCGGATCGTGTGGCGCGATAAGCCGCGTCCGTCATGGCTTCTCGCAAGCGAACTCCTGACGCGAGCGACTGGGCAACGCGATCAAGCCGGGGCTCGCGGCGCAAATCCGAATTTACCGCTGGACGATTGAGACAGCCTTTCTCACGTATCGAATTGACCGCGGTGAAGAGGTCAAGTTGTGACGGCGCCGCGAGCAAGGCAAGCGGCGCAAGGAGCGCAAGCAGTACGGTGCGTGCAAACCTCAACTGGGAACCTTCTGCAAGGCGGCGAGCGCGACGGCACTCGAGTCGGCGCACTTTTGGAGCAACTGGTCGGGGTGACAGGATTTGAACCTGCGACTCCTACGTCCCGAACGTAGTGCTCTACCAGGCTGAGCTACACCCCGAAATGCGGGACTGCGGACCGGTCAACTGCTGCGGCTGACCGCGAACCGGGCGAGCGCCTCGAGCGCATCGCGATAGCTGGAAGCGGGAATTCCGGCCAGCGCCTCGAGCGCCCGTTCGACCTCGTCTTCAGCGAGTCGGGCAGTGTAATCAAGGCCCCCCGTGCTTTCAACGACGGCACGGATCGGGCCCTGTTCCTCCGTGCCTCCCTGCTCGATGGCGTTCCGGATCAACGCGGACGCTTCGGCATCGCTGTGCTGCAAGGCATGGATCAGCGGCAGCGTGGGCTTGCCCTCGGCCAGGTCGTCGCCGACGTCCTTCCCGAGCGATTCGTCGTCGCCGCGGTAGTCGAGCGCGTCGTCGATGAGTTGGAACGCAATGCCGAGATGCTTGCCATAGCGCGCGAGCGCCGATTCAACGTCGGCGGGCGCGCGGGCGACGATGGCGGCGATCTGGGCCCCTGCCTCGAAGAGGCGGGCGGTCTTGCGGTAAATGACCTCCATGTAGCGGATCTCGGTCGTGTCCGGATCACCGGAGTTCATCAGCTGCAGCACTTCGCCGGCAGCGATCGTGTTGGTGGCGTCCGCCATCACGCGGATTAGCGCCGCCGAATCGAGTGCCGCCATCATCTGGAAAGCGCGCGAGTACAGGAAGTCGCCGACCAGGACCGAGGCCGGGTTGCCGAAGGCATGATTGGCAGTCGCGCGTCCACGCCGGCGCGCCGAATCGTCGACGACGTCGTCGTGCAGGAGCGTCGCCGTATGGATGAACTCGATCAGCGCGGCGGCCGGGATATGGGCCGAATCCCGGGCGCCGGCCGCCCGGGCGGCGAGCACGACGAGGAGCGGCCGGAGCCGCTTGCCGCCGCTGCCGACGATGTAATCGCCGACCTGGTTGACGAGCAGGACGTCGCTGCCGAGCTGGCGCCGGATTTCGGCGTCGACCGCGGTCAGATCGGCAGCGACGAGGGCACGTATGTCTTTGAGTTGCATGGCTTCCCGGCATCCCGGCGGGCAGGGGCATCGTAGCCGCAATTGCCCCGCCGGGAAATCCGGTCCGGTTTGACCGCGGGGAGTCCCGACACTACAATTGCCGGCTCTTTTTGGAGTCCAGTCAATCATGTACGCCGTCATTGCCACCGGGGGCAAGCAGTACCGGGTGAGCGAGGGCACCGTCGTGCGGGTCGAAAAACTCGATGCCGACGCGGGCGCCACCGTCGAGTTCAACCAGGTCCTGCTGATCGGCGAGGGCGTGGACGTCGCCGTCGGTTCGCCTTACGTCACGGGTGCGCGCGTCACCGCGACCGTGCAGGCGCACGGCAAGGCCGACAAGGTCAGCATCGTGAAATTCCGGCGCCGCAAGCACTACCTGCGCCAGAAGGGTCATCGCCAGCCGTACACCGAAGTGAAGGTGACCGGCATCACGGCGGCCTGAGGAGAGAAACATGGCACACAAGAAAGCAGGCGGCAGTACCAAGAACGGGCGCGAGTCGCAGTCAAAGCGTCTCGGCGTCAAGAAGTTCGGCGGCGAGAAGGTGCTCGCCGGGAACATCCTCGTGCGCCAGCGCGGCACGCCGTATCACGCGGGCGAAAACGTCGGCGTCGGCACGGACCACACGCTCTTCGCGCTCGTCACGGGACACGTGCAGTTCCGGAAGAAAGGCGCAAAGCAGCGCACGTTCGTCAGCGTCCTGCCGGAGTAAGCAAGGGCCGCGAGAATCGAAGAAAAACCCCGGCCCGGCCGGGGTTTTTCGTTGGGGCGGCAACACATCATGAAATTCGTCGATGAAGCGATGGTCAAGGTCCAGGCCGGTCACGGCGGACGCGGCGCGGTCGGATTCCGCCGCGAGAAGTTCGTGCCCTTCGGGGGTCCAGACGGCGGCGACGGCGGCCTCGGCGGCAGCGTCTGGCTGCGCGCCCAGGAAGGCATCAACACGCTCGTCGACTACCGTATCCAGCGCACGTTTCGGGCGAAGAACGGCCAGCCGGGCGGCGGGCAGGACTGCACCGGCAGGGGCGGCGAAGATCTTTTCGTCCCGATGCCGGTCGGCACGGTCGTGATCGACGACGACACCGGCGAGACGCTTGGCGACCTTTCCAAAGCCGGGCAGACGCTCCTCGTCGCAAAAGGCGGCAAGGGCGGTTGGGGAAATCAACGCTACAAGAGCTCGATCAACCGCACGCCGCGCCAGAACGGGCCGGGGCTGCCCGGAGAGGCACGCAACCTCCGCGTCGAACTTCGATTGCTCGCCGACGTCGGCCTGCTCGGCATGCCGAATGCCGGCAAGTCCACGCTGATCCGCGCCGTCTCGGCCGCGCGGCCCAAGGTCGCGGACTATCCGTTCACGACACTGCATCCGCAGCTCGGCGTCGTCTCGGTCGGCCCCTACCGGAGCTTCGTGATGGCGGACATTCCAGGTCTCATCGAAGGCGCGGCGGAAGGCGCGGGCCTCGGCATCCGCTTCCTGAAGCACCTTCAGCGCACGCGAATCCTGCTGCACCTCGTCGACATCGCACCGCCCGATCCGGACGAGGATCCGGTCGCCGGCGCGCGCGCGATCGTCGGCGAACTCAAGAAGTTCAGTCCGGAACTCGCCAGGAAGAAACGGTGGCTCGTGCTCAACAAGATCGACTTGCTGGGTGGCAAGGAGCTCGAGAATCGTTGTGCTGAAATCGTCCGCCGGCTGCGATTCCGCGGTCCGGTGTTCAAGATTTCCGGCGCGACGGGCGAGGGGACCAAGGAACTTTGCCAGGCCGTCATGCGACAGCTGGAAAAGTAACCGCCTACTTGGCCGATAGCGCCTTGATCTGGCTGGCGAGCCGGCTCTTGTGACGCGCGGCCTTGTTCTTGTGAATGATGCCCTTGCGCGCCATCGCGTCGATGACGGGCGATGCGACCTTGAGCGCGGCCGCGGCTTCCGCCTTCTTGCCGGTCTTGATCGCCTCGACCACCTTTCGTACCGCGCTTCGCACCTTGCTGCGATGGGCGACATTTTGCGCCCGGCTGGCAAGCGCCTGGCGCGAGCGTTTTTCGGCTGATTTGGTGTTGGCCATAAGGGCGCGCATTGTCCGTATGCGGGCGTGCGTTGTCAACGCGGTATAGTGCGGCCCGCATGTCGCACGCATTCCTGCGCAACACGACCACCGTCGGCCTGCTGACACTCCTTTCCCGGGTCACGGGCGTGATCCGCGACATGGTCTACCTGATTTCCTTCGGCGCCGGCCCGCTGATGGACGCCTTCCTGGTGGCGTTCAAGATCCCGAACTTCCTCCGGCGCCTGACGGCGGAAGGGGCCTTCTCGCAGGCCTTCGTGCCGGTGATCTCGGAATACAAGGTGCAGCGCCCGGCGGCGGAAGTGCGGGAGCTCGTCGCAGGCGTTTCTGGCGTGTTCGGCGCATTCCTGTTCGCCATCACCCTCATCGGCGTGATCGCGGCGCCCGTGCTCGCGTTCGTCTTCGCGCCGGGCTTTCGCGCGGACGGCGACCGCTTCGACCTCACGGTCGAGATGCTCCGCTTCACTTTCCCGTACATGTTCTTCATCTCGCTCGTCGCGCTCGGCAGCGGCATCCTGAACAGCTACGGCCGCTTCGCCGTTCCGGCCCTCAACCAGACGCTCCTGAATCTCGTCATGATCGTCGCGGCGGGCGTCGTCGCGCCGTACTTCGAGAAACCGGGCCTCGTGCTCGCGATCGGCGTATTCGTCGCGGGCATCGTGCAGCTCATCGCGCAGTTCCCGGCTCTGCGGGCGATCGGCCTCCTGCCGCGGCCGCGCTTCAATCGCGCCCACGAGGGCGTCCGGCGAATCGCGCGGCTGATGCTGCCCGGGATCTTCGGTTCATCCGTCGCCCAGGTGTCGCTCCTGCTCGACACGATCATCGCGTCCTTCCTGATGGTCGGCAGCGTCACCTGGCTATACAGCGCGGATCGGCTGGTCGAATTCCCGATGGGCGTGTTCTCGATTGCGCTCGCGACCGTAATCCTGCCGGGACTTTCGTCGCACCACGCCGAGAAATCGCCCGAGAAATTCAATGCGACACTCGACTGGGCGCTCCGCCTGACGCTCACGATCGTGACGCCGGCCGCGGTCGGGCTCCTGATGCTGTCCGCCCCGCTGATCGCGACGATCTTCGGATACGGCGCCTTCACCGATCGCGACGTGCTGATGTGCAGCTATGCGTTGATGGCGTATTCGCTCGGCCTGATCGGCTTTTCGCTCGTCAAGGTGCTGGCGCCGGGCTACTTCGCCCGCCAGGACACGAAGACACCGGTGAAAGTCGGGTTGATCGCGCTCTCGATCAACATGATCTTCAACGTTGCCGTCGTCGTGCCGGCATTCCTCAACGGTTTTCCGATCCCGCACGTGCTGCTCGCGGTCTCGACGGGCCTTTCGGCGATCGTCAATGCGGCGCTCCTGTTTCGCGGGCTGCGGCGCGACGGCATTTATCAGCCCACGGCGGCGTGGCGGCGGCTCCTGCCGCAGATCGGGCTCGCGAGCCTTGCCATGGCCGGGTTTCTCTGGTGGGTATCCGGAGACTGGTCGGCCTGGAGCGACTGGCCGGCGACACAGAGGGTCCTCTGGCTCGCGGTGTCGGTGGTCGGCGGCGCGGCGGTTTACTTCGGCACGCTCTGGGTTGCCGGTGCGCGCCCGCGCGACCTGAAGCCCCTATAATTGCAGGGCACGAATTCCGATCCGGCAGGACCATGCTGATTCGACGCGGTTTCAAACCCTGCCGGGACGCGGACCGCGGACACGCCGTTGCGATCGGCAATTTCGACGGTGTTCACCTCGGGCACCAGGCGATTCTGGCGGTGCTGCGGCAACGCGGCGTCGAGTCAGGGCTGCCGACGGCCGTCGTCTGCTTCGAGCCGCATCCGCGCGAGTATTTTGCGAAGGCGGAGCCACCGGCCCGGCTGATGCGGCTGCGGGACAAGGCCGAGCGAATTTCGGAGGCGGGTGTCACGGAGTTGCGGGTCCTGCGATTCGACGCGGAACTCTGCCGCTGGGATGCCGGAACATTCATTGAGCGCGTGCTGGTGCAGGCGCTGGGAGCGAAGCGGGTGGTGATCGGCGAGGGTTTCCGGTTCGGACGCGATCGCGGCGGCGACGTCGCGACGCTTCGCCGCGATGGCCTGCGGCGCGGTTTTGCCGTGGACGAAGTTCCGCCGTTTGCGATCGGCGGCGCCCCGGCGAGTTCGACGCGCGTTCGACAGGCGCTTGCGGCCGGCCGGCTCGACGAAGCGAAAGCGCTTCTCGGCCGCGACTTCCGGATCAGCGGCCGGGTGATCGAGGGCGAGAAAATGGGACGGCAGCTCGGATTCCCGACCGCAAACCTGAGGCTGCATCGGCGCGTTTCGCCGGTCGCCGGGATCTACGCGGTGCGCGCCACGGGTGAAGGCCTCGACCGGCATCCCGCCGTCGCCTCGGTCGGCACGCGGCCGACGGTCGGAGGAAAGGAATGGCTGCTGGAGACGCATTTGTTCGGTTTCAATCGGAATCTCTATGGGAAGCGGCTGGATGTGGACTTCATTGCAAAAGCTGCGCGACGAGATCCATTTCCCGGACCTCGAGAGCCTGACGATGCAGATGCACGACGACGCGCGCCGGGCGCGCGAACTACTTTCGGCCTGAGGCGAGGCGAGTGGACTACAAGCAGACCATCAACCTGCCGAATACCGACTTCCCGATGAAGGCGGACCTGGCGCGCCGCGAGCCGGAGACGGTCGCCCGCTGGCTCGGCGATGACATTTATATGGAGCTCCGCCGGCGCGCCGCCGGCCGGCCGAAGTTCGTGCTGCTGGACGGCCCGCCCTATGCGAACGGCGTGATCCACCTCGGGCATGCCATCAACAAGGTCCTGAAGGACATCATCGTCAAGTCCCGGACGCTCGACGGCTACGACTCGCCCTACGTGCCGGGCTGGGACTGCCATGGCCTGCCGATCGAACAGCAGATCGAGAAGAAGCATGGCCGGGTCGGCCAGAAGCTCGACGCCGATGCGTTCCGCAAGGCCTGCCGCGAATATGCGGCGAGCCAGATCGACGTTCAGCGCGTCGATTTCCAGCGCCTCGGCGTCATGGGCGACTGGAACGATCCGTATCTCACGATGGCCTCGCGCTACGAGGCCGAGCAGCTACGCGCTTTCGCGGCGATCATCCGGCGTGGCCACCTCGTGCGCGGCTTCAAGCCCGTGCACTGGTGCCTCGATTGCCGCTCGTCGCTCGCCGAAGCCGAGGTCGAATACGAGGACCGCAATTCTCCGGCGGTCGACGTCCGATTTCCGATCGTCGACAGCCTCGATGCGGCGCGCCGTTTTGGCCTCACGAGCGACGAGGTCGCGGGCGCCTCGGTCGCGATCTGGACGACGACGCCCTGGACGCTGCCCGCGAACCAGGCGGTCTGCCTGCATCCCCTGTACGACTACGTGCTCGTGGAGTTCGACCGCGCCTCGGGCCCCGACCGCCTGGTCGTGGCCGAAGCACTGCTCGAATCCTTTGCGCTCCGCATCGGCGCGACCGCACGTCGCGTGCTCGGCAAGACGACCGGGAAGGCGCTCGAGGGCCTGCGGCTCGAGCATCCGTTCTACGAGCGCGAAGTGCCGGTCATCCTCGGCGAGCATGTGACGCTCGATGCCGGCACCGGCGCCGTGCACACGGCGCCCGGTCACGGCGCGGACGACTACGAGATTGGGCCGGCGCTATGGGCTCCCGATCGACAATCCGGTCGATGGCGACGGGCGCTTCGTCGCCGGCACGCCGCTCTTCGAAGGACTGTCGGTCTTCGACGCCAATCCGAAGATCGTCGAGACGCTCGAGCAGGCCGGCCGCCTCATTCACTTCGAGACCTACCGGCACAGCTATCCGCATTGCTGGCGGCACAAGTCGCCGGTGATCTTCCGCGCGACGCCGCAGTGGTTCCTGAGCATGGAAAAGGCAGGCCTGCGCCGCGATGCGCTCACCGCGATCCGCGGCGTGCGCTGGATACCGGGCTGGGGCGAGCAGCGGATCACGAGCATGATCGAGACCCGGCCGGACTGGTGCATCTCGCGCCAGCGCGCCTGGGGCGTGCCGCTCGCGATGTTCGTGCACAAGGAAACGGGCGAGCCGCATCCGCAGTCGCCCGAACTGCTGGAGCGCGTGGCCGATCTCGTCGCCGAGGGCGGCATCGAGGCCTGGTTCGCGCTGAATCCGCGGCACCTGCTCGGCGACGAGGCGCTCGTCTACGAGAAGTGCGACGACGTCATGGACGTGTGGCTCGACTCCGGTGTCGTGCATCACTGCCTGCCGGCGCTTCGGCCCGGCCTCATTCCGTTCCCGGCCGACATCTACCTCGAAGGCTCGGACCAGCATCGCGGCTGGTTCCACAGTTCGCTGCTCGCGTCCGTCGCGGGCCGCGGCGTCGCGCCGTACCGCCAGGTGCTGACGCACGGATTCACGGTGGACGAGAAGGGCCGGAAGATGTCGAAGTCGCTCGGCAACGTCGTCGCGCCACAGAAGGTCATGCAGTCGCTCGGCGCCGACGTGCTCCGGCTCTGGGTCGCCGCGACCGACTACAGCGGCGAGATCAACGTCTCCGACGAGATCCTGAAGCGCATGTCGGACAGCTACCGGCGCATGCGCAATACGGTGCGCTTCCTGCTCGGCAACCTGGCGGGCTTCGACCCGGCACAGGATTCGCTCCCGGTCGAGCAACTGCTCGATATCGATCGCTGGGCGCTCGCGCGCGCCGCGCGCCTGCAGGACGAGATCACCGAGGCCTACCGCAATTACGAGTTCCACTCGATCTACCAGAAGGTACACAACTTCTGCGTCGTGGAAATGGGTTCGTTCTGGCTCGACATCCTGAAGGACCGGCTCTACACGACGCCGGCGAAGAGCGAGGCGCGCCGGTCGGCGCAGACGGCGATGTATCACATCGCCGAGGCGATGGTGCGCTGGCTCGCGCCGATCCTGTCCTTCACGGCCGAGGAAATCTGGAAGTACCTGCCGGGGCCGCGCGACGCTTCGGTCTTCTTCTCGACCTGGTGGCCCTTGCCCGGCGTATCGCCGGACAGCGCCGTGGATTGGGACGCCGTGATCGCGCTCAAGACGGATGTCTCGCGCGAACTCGAGCGGCTGCGTGCCGCGGGCGAACTTGGCGCGCCGCTCGAGGCGGCGGTGGACGTCTACCTCGACGAGGCGCAGCATCGCCGCATGGCCGCCCTCGGCGACGAACTGCGATTCGTGCTGATCACGTCGAAAGCGAGGCTGCGGCCGGCCGCCGAGCGGCCGGCGTCGGCGGTCGCCGCCGAATCGGTCGCAAAAAACGGCGCCTGGATCTCGGTCGGGGTGGAACAGGCACCCAAGTGCGCGCGCTGCTGGCATCGGCGAGAGGATATCGGACTGGATCCGAAACACCCTGATATCTGCGCGCGCTGCGTCGCGAATCTCGACGGGCCGGGCGAAACGAGGCGCTACGCATGACACGACCGATCTTCCACGAGAAAGACCGCGCTTTACTGGCTGTGGCTCTCGGCCTTCGTGGTCGCGCTCGACCAGCTGACGAAGTGGTTCATCGTCGGCCATTTCGCACTCTTCGAGATCCTGCCGGTCGGTCCGATCCTCGACATCACGCGCATCCACAACGAGGGCGCGGCCTTCGGGCTGCTCGCGGACGCGGGCGGCTGGCAGCGCTGGTTCTTCCTGGGCCTTGCGGGAGCGATCGGGCTCGCGATCATCTGGTGGCTGCGCTCGCTGCCGGCGCGCGGGCACTACTGGCTCGCGATCGGACTCGCGCTGATCCTGGGCGGCGCCCTCGGCAACGGCTACGACCGGTTCGCCGACGGTCACGTCGTCGACTACCTGCACTTCCACCTGGGGGGCGCGTACTTCCCGGCTTTCAATGTCGCGGACATCGCGATCACGACCGGCGCGATCATGCTGATCATCGACGCGCTGCTGGCGAGCCGTCGGAGCCGGGCGGCGGCGCGGTGAAGGTACTCCTCGCAAATCCGCGGGGGTTTTGCGCGGGCGTCGATCGCGCGATCGACATCGTGGAGCGTGCGATCGAGCTCTTCGGTGCGCCGATCTACGTTCGCCACGAGGTCGTGCACAACAAGTTCGTGGTCGATCGGCTGCGCGATCTCGGCGCCGTGTTTGTCGACGAACTGGATGCCGTGCCGGATGGTGCGACCGTGATCTTCAGCGCGCACGGCGTGCCGTCCGCGGTCGAGCAGGAAGCCGCGCGGCGCGGCCTCGCCGTGTTCGATGCGACCTGCCCGCTCGTGACGAAAGTGCACATGGAGGTCGGCAAGTACGCGCGGGAAGGACTCGACGTGATCCTGATCGGACATGCCGGCCATCCCGAAGTCGAGGGCACGATGGGGCGCTTCGATGCGGGCTTCGGCGGCCACATCCACCTGGTCGAGACGGTCGCGGACGCCGGCAGGCTTTCGGTGCGCGATCCGGCCCGGCTTGCGGTCGTGACGCAGACGACGCTCTCGGTCGACGACACGGCGAAAGTGATGTCGGCTCTCCGCGAGCGCTTTCCGTCACTCGCGACACCGCGCAAGGAAGACATCTGCTATGCGACCCAGAATCGCCAGGACGCGGTCAAGCAGCTCGTCGCGCAGTGCGACGTGATCGTCGTCGTGGGATCGCGCTCGAGTTCGAACTCGAACCGCCTGCGCGAGATCGCGACGACGCGGGGAATTCCGGGCTATCTCGTCGACGGCGCGGGCGATCTGAAGCGTGAATGGTTCGAGGGCAAGCAGGCAGCTGGCGTGACCGCCGGCGCCTCCGCACCCGAGTCGCTCGTGCAGGAAGTCGTGGAACGTCTTCGGGAGTGGGGCGGTCGCGAGGCCGTCGAGGTGGTCGGGCGCGAGGAGCGCGTCGTCTTCGGGTTGCCGCAATCGCTGCGGCAGGTCGCACGGTCGGAACCGGCGGGCCGCTAGAAGGCTACCAGCACCGGCGGGCGCTGTCCGCGCCGCGAGAATCCGTCGCCAGGCGTCGCCCGCTCTCATCGATCGACAGGCTCCGGCACAACGGGTCGGCGCGGTCGTCTAGTGGCCGTGGCCACTACACGGAAATCCACGGCACTCGCGGATGAAACGGCGAGCGCGTAATGGCCACCGGGCGTTCGCGATGCGACCGGCAAGCCGGGGGGTTCGTCTCCAGCGGCCGCATCGAGGCGATCGCCATAGTGTCCGTGGGAAAGGTGAAATTTTTCCTGTTCCGCGGCCGCGGCCAGCAGGGCCTGAACCGCCTCGACGCGATGGCTGCGCAGCACGTGACCCCGATAGGATGCGGCCGCGAACATCGTCGTGATGGCGACGATCGCGAGTGCAATCACGACTTCGATCAGGGTGAAACCGGCGGCGGGGCGAGCTTGCGCCATGAGGTTTTCACCGGATCGCCGGCGTAGCCGGTGTCGAATGTTTCACCGCCGATCACGCCGAACGGGCGCGGCCGGCACCCCGGACAGGTTTCCTCCCAGCGGTCTGGAAATCCGAAGCGCACTCCGATGGGCAGGCCGGAGCCCGCAATTTCCTCGGCATCGTCTTCTTCGGAGTCGACCGCCGTCGCATGCGGCAAGCCGCTTCGCACATCCAGCGAATACATGCGGAGGACGGCCCGCGGAGGACCGCAGGGCTCGGAATCCGCATTCGGAACCGGCTGATAGGTCTGGAACCGAAGCGCATGGTCAAAGGTGACTGTCGGTCCGATGATTTTTTCGCCAGGTCCGTGCGATTCGAGCCGGGCATACCAGCCGGCCGCGGTCGCGGGCATGGTGGTTCCCGTGGCCGACACGTCGTGGAGTTCCGATTCCGTCAGCACGTCCGTCGCGCGCGCAGTTTCGAAATCGAAGATCGTGTAGATGCGATCCACGACCGTCGTATCTTGCGGCCGCGCCAGCCAGCCTGAACCCACCGAGATCGCGATCCGGTCTGCCGCCACCGATGCGGGCGACCGAAACATCGGGCGAAGCCTGGAAGCGTTGCGTTCCGGTGCCGAGACGCGCGAACAACCGTCCTTCGGCAAGCCCGGCGGCCGTGCGACCGTTCATGAAATCGAGCCGCCACAACTCGCCGGTCACATCGACGACGTAGGCACGATCAAAGATAACCATTACCGTCGAGATCGAGTGCGCGTGGCGCGGAGGCGAGGCTTGCGAGTCCAGAAAGTCGGAGGTCGTCTTCGTCCGCGTCGCCGCCTGACCAGAGCAGTCGTCCTGTGGCGGCATCGAGGATGAGGAGCGTGTTGCCGGCGCCGGCTCCGGTCGCGCGAAGCGAGTCGAAGCGACGATCGTAACCGCCGGCGATCAGCACGACCCATTCATCGGCGCTTTGCCCGGAGCCATCGATAGCGAGTCGTGCGACGACCGGTTCCGCCCGCGCTTCGGCATCGCTTGCCGTCAATTCCGCCGACCACAGCAATCGCGGATCTCCGGCTGCCGAGATGTCGAGCGCGTAGTACCGGTTGCCGCCGCGGCCGAGACCGAAGAGAAGCCACAGGTGTTCTCCGGCGGCGGCATCGATGCGCCCGTCACCGTCAGGATCGTGACGATGCAGCACGAGCGGGCCGTCGATTCCGTGTCCCCGCATCGTCGTCGCCTCGTCTCGCATCAATTCCGGCAGGCGCGGGAGCAGTTCCTTCGGCATCCATGCCCAGAGCTCGACACCGCTTGCGGCGTCGTATGCCTGCAAGAGACCGTCATGTGTCGTCGCGAATACGAGTTGGACGCCGGACATCGGATAGTCGACGACGATCGGCGAATGCGGACCCGGATCGCCAAGAGTTCGCTGTGCAGACGGCCAATCGATGATGTCCGCCAGCGATACCGGATCGGTCGGGGCGAGATCGAACATCGTCCGATCGAATCGTGCGTTTCCGGAGGTCAGTTGATTTGCCGGATCGAGAATTCGTGGACTCGCGATGTCCGAATGGACGTGCCGCACGTCGGCTGTCGGCAGCCGGCCCGCAGCGCCACCCGTGAGCAGATTGGCGTCCGGCGTGTCGCTCCAGAGGCTTTGCGAACCGGGCTTCGGCAGACCGGTCGCCGGATCGATCGCCGCTTCGCCATCGCGATCAACGAGGATGGGCGGTGCGAGGGGTGAGGCAGGCGCGCGGAGCGCATAACGAAACAGATTCCCCGGCCAGCGTTCGCGCGGTACAGGCGTGGTGAGGCCCAGGACAATTCCGGGTCCATCCCGATCGTGGGCGAATGGCGTCAGGCCCGCTGCCGAAATCTGGGGATCTGCCGCGACTGTCGCATCCTGCTGGAAGCTTCGGGCAACCAGATTGACGAATGCCAGCGGATCGGCGAGCGAGCCGATCGCGCCGGGACTTCCGGTCGAGGCCGCCGCAGGCGCAATCCACGACATCGACGCCTGTTGCATGCCTGCGAGTCCGTCACTCAGATCGGCGGTCGTGATCCATCGCTCGAGTGCCGCAAGACAATTCAGGCCACAGCCGCCCGTCAGTTCGTCAAAACGCGGCAGGGCGCCGGCGGCGGAGGCTGCCAGTTCGTCATCGGAGGCCGCGGCGGCCGTGAGGTAACCCAGCGAGACGGGTCGGCAGGCATGGCTGAAAGGCGAGCGATAGCGGTCCGGAGTTGCCGGATCGACAGCCGCCGGATCTCGTCGTGCATCGTTTCCGAACCGGATGGACCCACCGGACAGCCAGGCCGCGGCCTCGGACAGCGTCTCGGCCAGGGGCGCGCTGCCCGACGGCGGTTCGCCGGCGATCGCAAGCAGTTCCGCAGCCGCGATCACGCTCTCGACCGGCCCGCGTGCGACGTAGCCGCCGTCCGGTCCATCGGGATCGAGGCGAATCAACGCGACTTCGAGTTCAGCGGTCGATGCGAGCGCGGCCGACAAGGATCCCAGGCCGGCCTCGGCGAGGGGGCGCCTGGCAGGCAGCGGCAAGGCGCGCAGATAATTGAGGTGGTTGCCGGTATAGAAAATGTAGGGATCCGCGTGAGGGGCCCGGTCCCACGCAATCTCCTGGGCGGCGTCGTCCCGCCAGGGACCGCCGGGCCCGTCGCTCGCATGCCAGGTCCCGCCGGTTGCGCCGTGCCGCCCACGATCGGCGCGGCATTCGACGGCCTCGACACTGTCCGATGTGAGTGCCGACCAGTAGGTGCCGTCCGCGTGCCATTGCGCGGCGCGCGATGCGATGAAGTACCCGTGGACCTCGAGCGGGGCGCGCGCAGTTTCGCAATGCAGGCCAATGGCAGGGCGTGACGGGGCGAACTCGAGTCCCGCCTGAGCGAGGCAATCCGGCGCGGGTCCAGCGCCGCGGCGCCAGTACACGCGGGCCGCATCGCAGCGGACCGCATCCGGCAGCGCGGCGCCGTAGTCGCGCTCTGGGTCATAGGCTTCATCGACTTCGATACTGCGGGCCGTCGCGGCGGAGCGTGTCGACGATCACGGCCAGCAGCGGTCGGATGTCGTCCGGCAGCGCGGCACGATGCAGCCAGGCCTCGTCCTGATCGGCGTGACACCCGAAGGACGAAATCACAGCGGTCAGGGCGAGCGGACGCTCGTCGCAGGATTCGCGCGGTCGTCGCGTTCATGACGTCGGCACCACGAGATAGAAGCCCTGTTCGAGCCGGGCGCGGCTACCCCGGCCGGATTGAGCGTCGGCCGTAATGTAGAAACTCCGGGCCATGAATGTGCCGGCGTTCTCGCCCACGCTGAATCCGTCTGGCAACGGGCCTGGCCCCTCGGCTTCGCGCGTCAACGTCTGAAAGGCCGCTGCCGCCGTCGGGTCGTCCTGACGGACTGTCCCGGTATTCGAACCCGCACCGCGCGTGGCGGCCGCCTGCGTCAACGCATGCACGATGCCGGTTTCGGCGGCCTCGAAAGCGTTCTGCGACATCTGCTGGTGTCCCGCGAGCGCAAGAGCGGTCATCGCCGCCGCGGCTGCCGCAAGTGCGAGTGCGCCGAGCCCGGACAGCAGCACGAGCGTCACGACGAGCGCGGATCCGCGATCACGTGGCTTCAAGGCCGTGCACCGTGATTGCGCAGCTCGATCACGCGCGCGACCCGCTTTCGGCGGTTCATCCCGGGCTCGGCCGGTTCAGGCACGTCGCTTCTGGCTTCGAACTCGAGCTTCAGGGCGCGCGGGGCGATTCCGGGTCGAATCTCGTCGGGGCGCAGCCAGTGGTCGACGGCGGTATCGGCGTCGGCCGGATCATCCACGCCGATCTCGATCTGCATGTCGGTGATTCCACTGACGAGTTCTTCGTCCTGGAATGCCGGGCGCGTGCCGCCGACGAGACGCTTGCGACGCAATGACGGCCAGCCGCTGCGGCCGGTCGAATCCTCGCTGATGTAGTAGACGCCGACCTCGAGATCGTGCCAGCGCGCATCGGCGCCCAGGATGCCGGCGCCATTGGTCGCGAGGATGGCAGTCCGGAGACTCGTCTCGAGTTGAAGCCGGCCCGCTTGCGGGCGCGTGGACGCCGCCGCGGCGTGGCGAACGACCAGGGTGTCGGATTGCGCCACGCGTCGCCCATCGGGCGAAGCCCTACAACGGACCGGGAAACCGGGAGCCGCCTCAAAGGCCGCTTCCGCAACGGCGAGCACGGAGTGGAGGTCATGCGCGAGCGAATTGCCGCAGTCGCCGGCGACCGCGAGATCCGGACGTTCGGCCGTACCGAGGGCCGTGGCACCCTCGACCGGACTTGCGGGAGGCGCCAGGCCGAGATAGCCGGCAAGGCGGATCTCGTCGACGAGCGGGGTGAAGGCGGCATCCAGCGACTCCTCGAGCCGCGCCAGGGATTCTCCGGTCCGGTGCGCAGCGCGTCCGCGCGCAACGAATGCGATCGCTCCCGCGATGACCACGAGCACGATGAGCATTGCGATCATCACCTCAACCAATGTCAGGCCAGAGTCGCGATTCATGTCGTCACCGGGAGCACGAGCCGCTGGACTCCGACGCCGGCGACGGGCCACTCGATCGAAATCAGGTAATTGACAGGAATCGAGTCGTCGGCCTCGACACGCGCGTTGCTGCCAGCCGGCAATACGGCGGCAACCTTCGCCGACCACGCAAGAATCGCGGGGGTATCGGCAGCGAGCGCGATGCCGTCGCCGCGATTGAGCGCCCGCAGTTCTTCCGCGAGCGATCCGGCGAGGCGGATTGCAGCCCGGCGATGGGAGGATTCACGCTCGTATTGGACGCTTTGCAGCAGCACGATGCCCGCGCCGGCGAGTCCCGCCAGCATGAGCGCAAGCGCGATCAGCACTTCGATCAGCGTGAATCCGTTGCTTCGACCGCCGATCAGCATGCGATTGGCCGGTCCGACGCGTCGCGTTCGCTGATCCGTGGACGTCCGCTGCGACTGATGATTACGGCGCGGGCCGCCGGGGATCCACGCCGATCGCAAACGGTGAGAGTTGCCGGACTCGCGAAACCCGAGTCGCCTTCGAAATTCACAATCGCGCGATTCGAGCGGATCCGCGGTGCACCGTTCCCTGCGGGCAGCGGCAGGCTTCGGCGAAAGGACCCGCGGTTATCCGCGAGCAGCATGCCGTTCGACCAGTCCGCCCGCCCGGTGCAATCCTGCTCATCGTCGCTGCCGCAAAGCTGGATCGCATCGCTTCGGGTCGCAGAGAACTGGCGCGCGAGATTGACTGCGTGCATCGCAGTCATGATTACCGCGTTCATCCGGCTGTCGAGCAGCAGGTTCGAGAACGTGGGTGCGGCAGCGCCGGCAATGACGGCGACGATCCCGAACATCACCATCAATTCCGGCAGCGTGTGGCCGCGCTCGTGAACGATTCCGGCTGGCATGCGGCGAGACTAGCCGCAGGTCGGAGCGCTGCCGCGACGCAATTGCACCGTGTTTGAGCCGATTTCCACAGGAGCGTATATTCGCGCCCCATGGACCCCCGCAAAGACCGCAAGCAGATGCATTCCTGGCTGTCGGAGCACGGCATCCAGCCGACGGCCCAGCGCCTGCAGATTGCCGAGCTTCTCTTCGAGCGGGATCAGCACCTGACGGCGGAACAGATCATTCTGGCGCTGGCCGAGAGCGGGACGGTGGTGTCCAAGGCGACGGTCTACAACACACTCAACCTGTTCGCGGAAAAGGGCCTCCTGAAACCGCTTCAGGTCAACCCGGAGCGCGGGATTTTCGACTCGAACATGGCGCCGCACCACCACTTCCATGTGGAAGACACGGGCGAGCTGATCGACGTGCCGCCGGGCGCCGTGGAGTTCTCGCGCCTGCCGCCGTTGCCGCCCGGCACGGAATCGGTGGCCGTCGAAGTCGTCATCCGGGTGCGCCGGCAGAGTTGATTCCGCGTTGCTCGTCGCCCGGGCCTTGCCTATACTTCGCGCCCCCGCTGCCGGTGTAGCTCAGTTGGTAGAGCAGTCGCTTCGTAAGCGAGAGGTCGGGGGTTCAAGTCCCTCCACCGGCACCACGAAATTCTCGTGCGGTCTAACGTCCGCGTTGAAGGGCGCGCGGATTTACGCGCGTCCCTTCGAACGCATTGTTAGAAGGCTTCTAAGGCACGAGCACCTATGGCTTGTAGCGCCGGACCGTGATGGTATCGCCGATCTCGAATGACATGAGGTCCTCGCCGGCTACTAAGGCTCCATTATAGGTCTGGCGTGTTTCGGCGATCACCTCGTCGATGGTCGGTTCGGAAAGTTCCCCCGACCTTGAAGACTGATGTGCGAGTAGACTGCCATTTTCGGCTTGGCTTGCGAGAACACCATGCCTGCTTCCCGTGGTGTGGTGTGGTGAGCGATGATCCGCTGGACGGGAACGCTTGTCGCCAACAGCGCCGGTCTTGCACTTGCGACCTCGTGAATCAGCACATCAGCGCCGGTGCCATACTTGATGACATTCTGGTAGTAGCGGGTGTCGCCCGAGATCACGACCGAGCGGTCCTTGTATTCGATCCGGAATCCGTACGCTGGCTTAATCGCCGGGCCGTGGTCGACCTCGAACGCGATCACCTTCAGCCATTGTGGCTCGTAGACAAGACCATCCTTATCGAACTCCTCTGCCACGATCGCGATACCCTCCAGCGAGAGCTTCGTATCCTCAACTACGGATTTCGATGTCAGCCGCATAGGCCTTTTCGAGGTTGGACATCAGTGCTTTTGCTCCGACCGGACCAATGACGTGGAACGGTGTGCTTTGTCGCCCTGAAGACCCGAGCCAACCGGTAAGCCATACGTCCGGAATCCCCACCGTATGGTCCGAAGGTGATAATCGGTGATAATGAACATCGACTTTGCTAAGCGGCACTTGAGCTGCCGCAGGCGAATGGGAACGCCGCGTCCAGCGTCAAAAAGCAGCTTTTGATCGCCCTCGATCCTGTGCTTGGTCCAAATCGGTCTGCCACACTGGGTACCGTTGAGACGTACCAAGCAGCGTCACTTTGAAATCGCTCATCGCGCGGCTTGCGGAGCCGCTCATTAAGCCGATAAGCAGAAAAGATATGGCCATGAGATGCGCAGGCGTCCTTTGCATCGTTCCTCCGCTTATCTCATGAATCTCCAGAACCGCGATGCTTCTAACCAGTTGAACGTCATCAATGACGGGATGTTTTACGTCAATTCGGCTAACTAATCACCGGCGGCGACGTAAGTACTTGTTCAGTCTCGGCGTGGGGGTCGCTCGCCCTGCGTGAAGGAGTAGAAAGGCCCGGCACCTCGCGGCACCGGGCCAGTCAGCGGGAGTGATTTAGGCTTGTTTTCTCAGCGGAATTCGCAAGGTCTGTCGTGGGATGGTCGCTCCACCGGCACCACTCCCCGCTGAACCCGATCCGGCATTGCCCTAAGGGCCTATGTACGAGCCCGCCCCCGAGCATTACCCTCCCTGCATGCCACTCGGCCACAAGAATTGGGAGTTCCTGATGCATACCTTCGACCCCGCAAGCTGGCGCCGCGGAGCGTCAACGTTTTTCCTTGCCTGCCTGGTGGCCGTGTTCGGCGCTGATCGGCGTGGTTGCCCCGGCATCCGCACAGAACAGCAAGCCCAACATCCTCGTCATCTGGGGTGACGACATCGGCCAGTTCAACATCAGCGCCTATAACCAGGGCGTGATGGGCTACAAGACGCCGAACATCGACAGCATCGCCAAGGAGGGCGCGCTGTTCACCGACTGGTACGGGCAGCAGAGCTGCACCGCGGGCCGAGCGGCCTTCATCACCGGCCAGTCGCCGATCCGCACCGGCCTGACGAAAGTCGGCCTGCCGGGCGCGCCGGAAGGCATGAAGAAGGAAGACCCGACGATCGCGACGCTGCTTCGCGCGCAGGGCTACGTGACCGGGCAGTTCGGCAAGAACCACCTCGGCGACCGCGACGACATGCTGCCGTCGGCGCATGGCTTCGACGAGTTCTTCGGCAACCTCTACCACCTGAATGCCGAACAGGAACCTGAGAGCCCCGATTACCCCAAGAACCCGGAGTTCAAGAAGAAGTTCGGGCCGCGCGGCGTCATTCACAGCTTCTCAGACGGACGCATCGAGGATACGGGCCCGCTGACGATCGAGCGCATGCGGAAGATCGACTACGAGGTGACGGAGAAGACGCTCGCGTTCATGGAGAAAGCCAAGAAAGAGGACAAGCCTTTCTTCATCTGGTGGAACTCGACGCGCATGCACATCTGGACTCACTTGAGACCGGAGGTGGTGGGCAAGACAGGACTCGGCATCTACCCGGACGGCATGGTCGAGCACGACACGCATGTCGGGCAGGTGCTCGCGAAGCTCAAGGAGCTCGGCCTCGACAAGAACACGATCGTGATGTACTCGACCGACAACGGTGCCGAGATGATGAGCTGGCCGGACGGCGGCACGACGATGTTCCGCGGCGAGAAGAACACAAACTGGGAGGGCGGTTACCGGGTGCCTGCCGCAATCCGCTGGCCGGGCGTGATCAAGCCCGGCACTGTGATCAACGAGATCGGCGCACATGAAGACATGCTGCCGACGCTCGTGGCCGCAGCGGGCGACAAGACTGCCAGGGACGATCTATTGAAGGGCCGGACCATCGGCGGGTCGAACTACAAGGTTCACATCGACGGCTACGACCTGGGGCCGGCGTTCCGTGGCGAAGCGCCTTGGCCGCGCAAGGAGTTCATTTACTGGACCGATGACGGAAACGTTGCTGCCCTGCGCTACAACAACTGGAAGATGGTATTCATGGAACAGCGCAGCCATGGATTCGATGTCTGGCAGGAGCCTTTCGTTACACTCCGACTGCCCAAGCTGTTCAACTTGCGCAGCGACCCGTTCGAGCGGGCGGATCACGAGGGCATGGGTTACGCCACATGGCGCATCGACCGTGCCTACCTCATTGCGCCCGCAGGGGCCGTGGTCGGACAGTGGCTCCAGAGTTTCAGGGACTATCCGCCACGCCAGAAGCCCGGCAGCTTCAACTTGAACCACGTCATGGAAGCGATGACGAAGCCCGCGAACAACTGACGCCTCGCTCGAGGCTGATCGAACGTGGATAATCGGGCCGCACGCCCCGCGGGTGCGGCCCGAACTCTTCGGAGTCATGTCATGAATCGAATTTCCAGACGCCTAGCGAAGGCCGCGACATTCATCGCGATGTTGAGCTTCGTTTCGATCGGCTACGCCGCCGATTCGCTGCCATCCTGGAACGACACGGCTTCCAAACAAGCAATCGTCAAGTTCGTCAAGAAGGTAACGGAGAAAGGATCGCCGGATTTTGTCCCCAGGGAACAACGCATCGCTACCTTCGACAACGACGGCACGCTCTGGGCCGAACAGCCGATGTACTTCCAGTTCTTCTTCGCCGTGGATCGCGTCAAGGCGCTCGCGCCGCAGCACCCCGAATGGAAAACCAAAGAGCCATTCGCATCCTTGCTCAAGGGCGACATGAAAGGCGCGCTGGCAAGCGGCGAGAAAGGGCTCATGGAAATAATGGCCGCGACTCATTCCGGGATGACCACGGAGGAGTTCGAACGGACCGTCACCGACTGGATCGCGACAGCGAAGAATCCAAAGACCGGCAAGCCATTCACCGCGATGGTCTATCAGCCGATGCTCGAGCTGCTCGCGTATCTCCGTGCGCACGGATTCAAAACCTACATCGTCTCCGGCGGTGGCATCGAGTTCATGCGACCGTGGACCGAGAAGGCCTACGGCATTCCACCTGAGCAGGTCGTCGGGTCGAGCGGGGGGCTCAAGTACGAAGTCCGCGACGGCAAGCCGGTCATCCTCAAGACCCCCGAACTCTTCTTCATGGACGACAAGGAAGGCAAGCCGGTCGCCATTCAACGGCACATCGGGCGCCGTCCAATCGCCGCGTTCGGCAACTCCGATGGCGACCTGCAGATGCTGCAGTGGACCTGCTCCGGCAGCGGACCGCGGTTCTGCCTGTACGTGCACCACACGGATGCAGAGCGCGAATGGGCATACGACCGCGAGTCACACATCGGCAAGCTCGACAAGGGCCTCGATGAGGCAAAATCGAAGGGATGGACAGTCATGGACATGAAGAACGACTGGAAGAGAATCTACCCCTGAGGCAACCGCTCGCGTCGCTGAACCTCCCGACGAAGCTTGCGCTCGCGCTCGTTTCCGCGGGCTCGTACGGATTGCTGACCTTCCTGTCGGAACGCAGCGAGGCCCTCGACGCGCTGCTTTCGAGGGCGAACTCGGGAATGCACCTGATCGCAGTCGTGTTCGGCGCGCTGGTCATGGTGCCGTACGTTGCGCCATCCGGCCGCTGGCTGCTGCGAGCGGTCGCGATGTGCGTCGCAAGTGCGGCGATCTATTACGCCGCGGTGCGCTTCGTCGTTGATGGTCCGCTCGGCTACGACACGATGACGTCATTCGCGGCAAGCGGCGCGGGAGCTGCGCTCCTCACGGGGCTCGCAGTCGTGGTGCTGGGGCCGCGTCCGTTCCAGGCGAAACTTATTCCGCTGACGTTAGTTGCGGGCGCTGCCGGCGGCAGCGTATTCGACCACAAGTTTTCGATCGACGAGACGATGCTGCTAGGTCACCTTGCATGGCAGTCGCTTGTCTGTCTCGCGCTGCATTACTGCTTCCGCGAGACGTCGACATAATCTGGCGACCGCGTATTCAGGCGGTCTTCCGGCCCATTTCTTGCCAGAGCTCCGCGGGGCGGGTTAAATGCCCGCTGGCGGCCCGGACCGCCCTCGACCAATAACGAAGATTTCGCCAGGGGGATCAGCAATGCGTGGAACGATCATCATGTGGAGTGGTGACAAGGGAGTTGTCACCGCGGGCTCGCAGCGTTACGACTTCGACATCAATCACTGGCAGGGCGCGACCGCGCCGGCCGCGAACATGACCGTGGAAGTCGCGTCCGCGGACGGCCGGCTGACCGGCCTCACGCCGGTCAACGAAGCGGACCTTGCGAAGGAAAAGCTCGCGGCGATGACCGGCGAGGGCAGCAAGTATGCGAAGGCGATCTTCGCGAATGTCGGCCGGGACGTCGCGATCGCCTACGGCGTGTTCTTCGTCATTGCCCTGTTCGTGAGCCTGATCTCGACCGGTGGACTCGTCGACGTTTCGATTACGCTCGCCGATCTTCTGAGCGGCAACATTGCGATGGCGGCGCTCGGCGGGTCGAGCGGCAAGGGCACTTTCCTGGTGCTGCTGGCCACGGCGACGATCGCGGTGCCGTACTTCTGGAAGCACAAGTTCGCGCCGCTCGCGTTTGCCGTGCCGCTCCTCTTCACCATTTATGCGTTCTGGCCGCTGTACAAGCAGCACCGGGCGCAGCAGCAGGCGATGGAGGCGATGGGCGACCTGGGCCAGATGATGGGTCAGATGGCGGAGCAGATGGGCGGAAGCACAGGCGGTCCGTTCGACAGCCTCGGCATCGGCGCCTGGCTGCTCTTCGCGACCGTCATCTTCCTCGCGTTCAGGGGCGTGATGCGCTTCCTGGCGAAAGGCTGACCGCGCAGTTCATTTCATCGTCGGCATCGTGAATTCCGCGCCCTTCGAGCCCTCGGGCCAGCGCGCGGTGACGGTCTTGAGCCGGGTGTAGAACCGCACGCCGTCGGGGCCGTGCATGTGCAGCGGTCCGAACAGCGAGCGCTTCCAGCCGCCGAAACTGTGGAAGGCCATGGGCACCGGAATCGGCACGTTGATTCCGACCATGCCGGCGGCGACGCGCCGTGTGAACTCGCGCGCGGCGCCGCCGTCGCGCGTGAAGATCGCCGTGCCATTGCCGTACTCGTGCCGCTCGATCAGGCCGAGCGCGGAATCGAGATCCGGCACGCGGAGCACGACGAGCACGGGACCGAAGATCTCCTCGCGATAGATCCGCATCGTCTCGTTCACGCGGTCGAATAGCACCGGGCCCATGAAGAATCCGCGCTCGTGGCCGGGAACCGAGAACTTGCGCCCGTCGACGACGAGCGACGGCGCCTTCCTGGATGCCCGTCTCCACGTAACCGAGCACGCGTTCGCGATGCTCGCGGGTGACGAGTGGACCCATGTCCGCGCCGTCGGCGGTGCCCGGCAGCACGCGGATACCGGCAAGTTCCGTCTTCAATGCGTCGATCAGTCGGTCGCCCGCATCGCCGACCGCGACCGCGACCGAGATCGCCATGCAGCGCTCCCCGGCCGAGCCGTAGGCAGCGCCTGCGAGCGCGTGCGCGACCCCGGCCGGGTCGGCATCCGGCATGACGACCATGTGATTCTTCGCGCCGCCGAGCGCCTGCACGCGCTTGCCATGCTCGGAACCGGTGCGGAAAACGTGCTCTGCAATCGGCGTCGAGCCTACAAAACTGACTGCATCGACGTCCGGGTCCGAAAGAATCGTATTCACCGATTCGCGATCGCCGTTGACCACGTTCAGACACGCCCGCCGGCGCGCCGGCCTCGGTCAGGAGTTCCGCGAGCCGCATCGGGCAGCCCGGATCCTTCTCGGAAGGCTTGAGGACGAAGGTGTTGCCGCAGGCGATGGCGATCGGGAACATCCACATCGGCACCATGGCCGGGAAATTGAAGGGCGTGATGCCGGCGCAGACGCCGACCGGCAGGCGCAGCGACCAGCTGTCGATACCGCGGCCGACGGAGTCGCTGAATTCGCCCTTCAGAAGCTGCGGAATACCGCAGGCGAACTCGACGATCTCGAGACCGCGTGTCACTTCGCCGCGCGCATCGGCGAGCACCTTGCCGTGCTCGCGCGTCAGGATCGCCGCGAGCTCGTCCGAATGCCGCTCGACGAGTTCCCGGAAACGGAACAGGACGCGCGCGCGGCGGAGTGCGGGGGTCTCGGACCACTCGGGAAGTGCCGTTCGCGCGGAGGCGATCGCCGCGCGCGTTTCCTCGGCGGACGCGAGCGCCACCTCCGTCGTCGCGACGCCGAGCGCGGGGTTGTAAACGGGCGCGGAGCGGCCGGAACGTCCCGCGACCCGTTGACCGGCGATGTAGTGGCCCAGTTGTTCCAGATTTGTGGTCATCAATCACCGCCTGCCGACGGTCACGGGATTGTCGCGCGATTGACGGCGACTGTCACTTGCAAGTCATCTGACTCCTGCAAGATCGTATATTCCTCAGTCCGAGTAGAACCGTGCCATCGGCGGGTTCGCCTGCCAGGAGCGATTGATGCCAAATCGAATTGGCCTTTGCCTGACGGCCGTCGCCGCTGCTGCATGTTCGCAGATCGCCGAACTACCCGTCGAAGCGCCCGCGCCAATTCCTGATCGACCGGCCGTGAGGCCTGTAGCCGAAACGCAGCCTGTCGAGACCCAGGACGACGCCGCCGATGATCCGGCGATCTGGGTCCATCCGCGCGACCCGTCGAAGAGCCTCATCATCGGTACGGACAAGAAACGGGGTCTCAACGTCTACGACCTCGACGGGCGCCTGCTGCAGGCTCTACCCGACGGGCGCATGAACAACGTCGACATCCGCGACGGCTTCGTGATGAACGGCCGCGCCATGGCGCTCGTTGCCGCCAGCAACCGAAGCAACAGGACGATCGCGCTCTACCTGCTCGACCCCGACACCGGGCGTCTGACGCGAACGGGCGATCCGGTTCGGACCGGCTTTGAAGATCCCTACGGACTCTGCATGTATGTCGATGCCAGCGGCCTTTTTTACGTCTTTGTCAACGACTCGAGCAATGGCCGCTTCCGCCAATGGCGCATCGACATGAGACGTTCCAAAATCGTCGCTGAACGGGTGCGCGAGTTCGTCGTCGGCACGCAGGCGGAGGGTTGCGTTGCGGATGACCAGACCGGCGCTCTGTACGTGGCGGAAGAAGACGGTGGATTCTGGAGGTACGACGCGAGCGCCGATGGCGGCGACGAGCGCCGTGAAATCGACCGTGTGGGCGGCCCAAGCGGCCTCGTTGCGGATATCGAGGGCGTGGCAATCTGGCATGGGGACAGTGGGCGAGGCTATGTCGTGCTGTCGAACCAGGGTGCGAACAGCTATGCGCTCTATCGGCGGGACGGCGGCAATGACTTTGTCGGAATGTTTCAGATCGATGACGACCCGTCACGCGAGATCGATGGAGTTTCCGGGACCGACGGACTCGCCGTGACCGGCCGGCCAATCGGACCCCGCTTCCCCGAAGGTCTGCTGGTCGTGCAAGACGGCAGCAATCTTCCGGCAGGCCAGCACCAGAATTTCAAATTCGTGTCCTGGCGCGAGATAGTCGAACTCCTCGGACTTACCGAGCGGAACTGAACTCGTTCGGACCGCGAATCGCCCCACCGTCGCGGAACCGTCACAAAAGTTCTTCACAATCCCGTACGCGGTGTCCGGCGACGGATTGCCGGCCCATTGCCAACGCGCAGTCTGGGGAACAATCCGATGAACACTAAGACAGCAATTACACGGCTGACGGTCGCACTCACCCTGACCGCCGCAGCCGGTACTACGGCTGCGCAGGCGCCGGCAAAGCAGGAACTCAGGGAAATCGAAGTCATCGCGAAGCGGGTGAATGCCCGCAGCCGCGTGGACAACGTCGCGCCAACCCTGTCCTACGACGAGGAGTACTTCCAGCGCTTCGAGCCGCTGTCGGTCGGCGACATGATGAAGCGTGTGCCGGGCGTCAGCTTCCAGAGCGACATCGGCGAATATGCCGAACCTTCATTGCGCGGCATCGGCAGCGAGTACACACAGATCCTGGTCAACGGCCGCCGCGTGACCGGCGGTACGAACGACAACACGGTGGTCGTCGACCGCATCCCGGCCGAGCTCGTGGAACGCGTCGAGGTCATCCGGAGCCCCAGCAGCGACATCGACAGCCAGGGCGTCGGCGGCACGCTCAACATCGTCCTGAAGGAAGGCGCCGAGCTGTCGGGCGGCATCTATCGAGTCGGGGCCTACTACAACGACGGCGAGACGAATCCGAGCGCCTTCCTGTCGCTCGGCGATACGAACGGCAACCTGGAATGGGGCACGTCGTTCAACTACCAGGAACGGTTCAATCGCAAGGACGCAAGCGAAGTCGAGCGCGCCCTCGACGGCGAAGGCGGCGCCGAACCCGCGTTTTCCGCGGTCGTCGAGGATCCGGATGAGCGCGAGAGCACGGACATCGCCTGGACCGGCGACCTGAGACTGCAGATGGGCGAGGGCCGGGAATGGTTTGCTGGCGCCTTCTACATGGACACCGATCGCGCCGAGACAGAGGTCGGACGCGAGTTTGCGGCCGAGGATGACGACGGCGAATTCGAGGCGGAAGCGGGGCAGTTCAACCAGCTCGACGCGTTCAACGAGACGAACTACGGCCTGTTCACCGGATTCGAGACCGCCTTCGGCGACGGCCATATCTGGCAGATCGAGGCGGGCTATGACGAGACGGAATTTGAATCGGTCGAAACCAACTGGGAAGACGATCTCGACTTCGACTTCGAGGCCGCGGGCATCTCAGATGCCGACAGCATCTTCGCGTTTCTCGAGCAGTCGGACCCGGAGATCGTCGATTTCTTTGCCGCGGTACCGAACGACGCGATCAACCTGCGCGATCCCGAGTTTCTCGCCGGGCGCGAGAACACCGACGCGGACGATTCCGAGCTCAAGATCAGGAGTTCGGTCGAGTACCAGCTCTCGGGCTCGAAGCTGAAGGTCGGTCTCGAGCTGATCGACAAGCAGCGCGACTTCTCTTTCCGCGTCTTCGAGAACGAAGACGGCGTGCTCGAGGAGGACGATGCCGGGTTGTCGCTGTTCGACGCAAAAGACCAGCGCGCCAACGGCTACGTCAAGTGGAATACCGAATTCGGCAACGGCATGACGCTCGAGCTCGGCGGCCGAGGCGAATTCACCAGTCTCGACCTCGATTCCACGGTTTCCGAGGCGCTTGCCGAGGCGGCGGCGGAACTCGCGACGATCGGCATCGTCATCGACGGCAACCAGATCGAGTCCACCGAGGACTTCTTCGAGTTCAACCCAAGCGCGCACTTCCGCTGGGACGCCACGGATCGCACCCAGGTGCGCCTGAGCGCCGCTCGCACGATCCGCCGGCCGAACTTCGACCAGCTCAATCCGACGCTGATCATCGACGACGAGGAAAGCATCCTCGGCAACCCCGGCCTTGACCAGGAGACGGCGATCGGCTTTGACGCCGGGTTCGACATCGAGCTGGACGGCGACCAGGCGATCTTCGGTGTCAACGCCTTCTATCGCATCATCAGCGACAAGATCGAACTGGACGGCGTGCCGGACGGCGTCAACGAGATCTTCCAGGAGTTCGTCGACGAGGACATCGAGGCGACGGTCTGGGTGAACAACCCGAACGACGGCAAGATCTGGGGAATCGAGATCGACGTCAGTTCGCCGCTGGCCTTCCTCGACCCGAACCTCCATGTGTTCGCGAACTACACCTGGATCGATTCCGAGATCCGCGACGCCAATGCGAACTTCCCCGTCGACCGGCGTTTTTCGCTGCAACCGGATTACATCTACAACGTCGGTTTCGACCACCTCATCGAGAGTATCGGCTTCACCTGGGGCGCGAGCTACCAGAAGCAGGGGCCGGCCGAGGAATGGGTAAATGTCAGCGCCGAGGCGAAGGAAGTGACAGACGTCGAGTTCGAAGGCAATCTCGAGTTCTTCGTCGAGAAGAAGATCGCAGACCGTTACGTCGTCCGGTTCGCCGCGCAGAACCTGCTGGACGCCAGCAAGGATGAACTCCAGCGCGTCTATGAGTCGGTGGATCAGCTGCAGGCGAACACGCCGGTGTCGCAACTGCGCGCGACCGAGGAATCGGATCCTGTCTACATCCTGACCTTCCGCGGCACCTTCTAGGATCGGCCTGGCGGCAGCGACGCCCCTGGCGCCGCGGTCCAGACCTGCCGCGGCGCCCGGCGGCGGCGCGCTTACGGTAAGCTGCGCCGCGGAATGCGCTTACCGTCCCAAATGCACAAGACCCGCAATCAGCGGGTCCGGCGCCGCGCCGCCGACCTCGAGGACCGCCAGCCCTTCGAGCGAATACCCCTGTGGCTGCGCGTGCTGTCGTCGCTGCCGTTGCCGGTCTGGTACGGATTCGCAAGTCTCGTCGCCTGGCTGCTCGAACACGTGTTCCGGCACCGTCACGGGATCATCGACATGCAACTCGCGGCCTGCTTTCCCGATCGCGATACCGCGTGGATCGAGGCGACACGGCGCGCATTCTTCCGGAGCTTCGCCGACGTTTCGGTCGAAATCATCAAGGCGGCGACGATGGAGCCCGGCGAGATCGACCGTCGGGTGAGCTTCGAGGACGTGGAGTCCCCGCGCGCGGCCCTCGACTCGGGGCAATCGATCATCGTCGTGACCTCGCACAACTGTAACTGGGAATGGACCTTGCTCAAGTTGAGCCTGTCGATGGGGCACGCCGTGCACGCGACCTACAAACCCTTGAAGGGGCGATTCGGCGACCGCCTGATGCTGACCATCCGCTCGCGCTTCGGCGCCGAGATGATTACGGCCCGGCGCCTTCTGATGCGCGTGCTGCGCTACCGCGGCCCGGCGCGCATCGTCGCGATCGTGGCCGACCAGGCGCCGACGTCGTCGGCGGTGCGCTACTTCACGCACTTCATGGGCCTGGATACCGCTTTTTTCATTGGCCCCGAAGCGATCGCGCGTGCCGCGAAACTGCCCGTCTGGTACCTGGCGATGCGCCGAGTGGCCCGCGGCCAGTATCGGGTCTCTTTCGTCCCGCTGTCGGCGGCGGGCGAGGAGCTCGCGCCGGGCGCGTTGATCGATCGATACGCGGCCGCCGTCGAGTCGCTGACTCGGGAAAGTCCGCCCGACTGGCTGTGGAATTACCGTCGCTGGAAGGTCCAGCGCGACGCCGACGGCAATCCCAAGATCGTGAAGTCGGGGGCGATCACCCGACCAGACTGAGTCAGGATTATAGCAAATACATACGCTTAGCTTGCATTCCTAAACGTTTCTGACAAAATGCGGCGCAACTGACGATTCGGGCGGAAGTCCGGTTTCGTTAACTGGTTCCTACGGTGGCGTACGCCGTCGCTGACAGACTGCCTTGAGAATTAGGGGGGAGCCCATCGGGGTGCCGACGGTGCAAGGCGAATCGCTTCCTGAGTTCACGGCCTCCGACGTGCTGTCGTCGAAGCTGTGGCAGCCGCGGGCGGAACGACCGCCGCTCGGCATCGACCTCGCGTGCACCAAGATCGCAGTCGATTTCCAGAACATCACCGCCGGCAATGCCGATTCGGTGATCCGCCAGAGCCTCGACATCCTCCGCGAGGCGATCAACACCGACGCCGTCTTCCTCGCGCTGCTCGACGGTCACGGCGAGCGCATCGACTCGATCGCGACCGCGAAGGGTCCGTTCGCGCAATGCCGGCCGGAGGTGCTGAAGGGTGAGTCGCTCGATGCCCTGCCCTGGATCCGTTCGAGGCTCGAGCACGTGCGCATCCTCGAGCTCCGGGACACCGTCAACGTGCGCGCCGAGCAGGCGGGCGACGCCGAGCGCCTTGCGGGACTCGACATTCGCTCGATGCTCCTGATCGCGTTCGCGGTGCAGGGAACGGTGCGCGGCTTTCTCGCGTTTGCCTCGTCCACGCCGCGCGACGGCTGGGACGTCAACCTGCATCTTCTGCTCAAGTTGGTCGGCACCAGTCTCGCCTGCGGCCTCGAAAAGGTCTCGCTCGCGGACCGGCTCGCGGACATGCAGGAGCGCCAGGAGATGGCGCTGCCCTGCGCCAACGACGGCCTCTGGGATTACGACGCTCAGACGAACCAGACCTGGTTCTCGCCGCGCTGGAAGGGAATGCTCGGCTTCGCCGAGAACGACATCATCACCTCGCCGGACTGGCATCGCATGGTGCATCCCGAGGACCTCGCGCGCGTTTCGGCCGCGATGCGCGACCATATCGCCGGCAAGACGCCGATGTTCGAGAGCGTCCATCGCCTGAAGCACACGGACGGGGAATGGCGCTGGGTGATCGGCCGCGCCTGCGCGCGCGTCGACGACCAGGGCCGGCTCCGCCGCCTGATCGGCGTCGAACTCGACATCACCGAGCGCAAGCTCTACGAGGAGGCGCTGTTCCGCGAGAAGGAAAGCGCCCAGATCACGCTCCAGTCGATCGGCGACGGCGTGATCACCTGCGACGCGCATGGCCGCGTCGAATATCTCAATCCGGTCGCCGAGGAGCTCACGGGCTGGCGGCTCGAGGACAGCCTCGGGCGCACGATCGACGAGATCTTCCGGGCCTTCCACGAGGAGACCTGCGAGCCACTCGAGAATCCGCTCGCGGTCGCGGTGCGCCGGATCCGCTCGATCAAGTCCGTGCGGCCGATGCTCCTGATCCGCAAGGACGGCAACGAGCTCTACATCGAGAGCACGGCGTCGCCGATCCGGGACGGCAGCGGAACGGTCACCGGCGGCGTGCTGGTCTTCCACGACGTCTCCGAGTCGCGCGAGCTGAACCGGCGACTCTCGTATCACGCGAGCCACGACGTGCTGACCGGGCTGGTCAACCGCCGCGAATTCGAGACGCGCCTCGAGCGCGCGCTCAAGAGCGCCAAGGCGCGCGAGACTTCGTACGCGCTCTGCTACATCGACCTCGACCAGTTCAAGATCGTCAACGACACCTGCGGCCACAGCGCCGGCGACGCGCTGCTCGGCCAGGTCGGAGCACTGCTGAAATCCAAGGTGCGCTGGCGCGACACGCTCGCGCGGCTCGGCGGCGACGAGTTCGGCGTGCTGCTCGAGAGCTGCTCGCTGGAGGAGGCGCTCCGCACCGCCGAGACGCTCCGCGAGGCGATCCGGAATTTCCGCTACACCTGGGAAGACCGCACGTTCAGGCTCGGCGCGTCGATCGGCGTCGTGCCGATCACCGCGGAAAACGAGGACGTGGCTTCGGTCCTGTCGGCGGCGGATTCCGCCTGCGGCGCCGCGAAGGAAAGCGGCCGCAACCGCGTGCACTGCTTCGAAGAGAACGATATCGACCTCATGCGCCGCCGGCGCGAAATGCAGTGGGCGGCGCGCATCAACAACGCGCTCGAGGAATCCCGTTTCGAGCTGTACCGAATGACGATCCTGCCGCTGCAGGTAGAGGACGCGGGCGAGCACTTCGAGCTCCTGCTCCGGATGCGCGACGAAAGCGGGAAGATCGTTGCCCCGGACCAGTTCATCGCTGCTGCCGAGCGCTACGGCATCACGCCCTCGATCGATCGCTGGGTGATCGACAGCGCCTTCCGCTGGCTGGTTTCGGAGGCGGACGAGCGCCGTCGCCTGACGATGTGCTCGATCAACCTGTCGGGACAGAGCCTCGGCGACGACAAGTTCCTGCCGTACGTGATCGAACAATTCCACCGGAGCGGCATCGACGGCAGCAAGATCTGCTTCGAGATCACGGAGACCGCGGCGATCGCGAATTTCTCGCAGGCGAGCCGCTTCATCCAGGCGCTCAAGGAACTGGGCTGCAAGTTCGCGCTCGACGACTTCGGCACCGGCCTGTCTTCATTCGGCTACCTGAAACATTTCCCGGTCGATTTCCTGAAGATCGACGGCAGCTTCGTCAAGGGCGTTCTGCACGACCCGATCGACCGCGAGATGGTGCGCTCGATCAACGAGATCGGGCACCTGACCGGCAAGCAGACGATCGCGGAGTGGGCGGAGAACGCGGAGATCATCGAAGTGCTGCGCGGCCTCGGCGTCGATTACGCCCAGGGCTACGGCGTTTCGCAGCCGCAGCGGGTGCAGAGAGCCGCGATCGCCTAGAAGGGCAGCCCGTGCGTGGCGCCCGCCATGCACAGAAGCATCGGAATCGACAGGATGTAGTTGGTGCGCGAGGCGTAGAGCGCGGTCTTGCGCGCGGCCGCTTTCTGCTCGTCGGTCGCGGGCGCGAGGCCGAGTATCTTCTTCTGGTTTGGCCAGATGAAGACCCAGACGTTGAACAGCATGATCGTTCCGAGCCAGGCGCCGACGCCGATGATGAACTGGTAGGCGTTGAATTCGTCGCCGCCGCGGCCGAGCATCAAGGCGCCCGCCAGTGTGCCCGCGCGGGACAGATACCAGACGCCGGTCAGCCAGGTCACGACCGCGGACCATCGAAACCACAGGAGCGCGCGAGGCGCGACGTATTTCGAGATGCCCGCGCCGCCAGGACCGCCCTTGTCGGCGGCCGCCTCTGCGAGGGCGGGCACTTGCACCGCGTTGAAGTAATAGAGCAATCCGATCCAGGTGATGCCCGCGATGATGTGCAGCCAACGCGCGAGACCGAGCTCGTTCCAGCCGCCGTCGACCGCAAACACCGCGAACAGGATCGCGAGCACGAAACCGGTGATGAGGGAACCCTTGACGCTCGTGAGCGGATTCATGTCGTGTCTCCCCTGGATTCATTGAAGAATAGGCCAGCGCACCCCATAATTCAACGCGTTAGCCTATGCCGTCATGGACGAACCCGGCCCCAGCTCTCCCTGTCTCAACATCTGCTCGCTGGACGATCGGGGCGTCTGCCGCGGCTGTTTCCGGACGCTCGCAGAGATCGCAGAATGGACCCGGATGGATGCCGCGGCGCGCTGGGCGACGGTCGCCCGGGCGGACGAGCGGCGCCTCGCCGATGAAAAGGAACGTGGTGGAAAATGACCGATGAAACGATGACGCGGCGCATCCGCGAGAAACTCGATTCCGCGCCCGTCGTGCTCTTCATGAAGGGCACGCCGGATTTCCCGCAATGCGGCTTCTCGGCGCAGACCGCGGGCGCGCTTCGCGCGCTCAAGGCCGAGTACCGGCACGTGAACATATTCGAGGAGCCGGAGCTTCGCGAAGCGCTCAAGGCATTTTCGAACTGGCCGACGTATCCGCAACTCTACGTCAAGGGCGAGCTCGTCGGCGGTTGCGACATCGTGACCGAGATGTACCGCTCGGGCGAGCTCAAGACGCTCCTGCAGGAAGCCGGCGCGATCGCCTGATCCGCCTACTCCGGGGCGGGCTCGAGCAGCGGATTCGGCGGCTCCGTCGTTTCCTTTCCCGCGAGCCTGCGCGCCGCGGCCTCGTACAGCGGTTGGAACTGGTTGCAGACGATGCAGAAGAGGTCCGCGGTGCGCTCGGCGTCGTAGGCCGCGGAATGCGCTTCCCCGGAATTCCATTCGAGACCCGCGGCCTCGGTCGCGCGCGACAGCACCGTCTGTCCGAAGGCGACGCCGGCGAGGGTCGCCGTGTCGAAGCAGGAGAACGGATGAAAGGGATTGCGGCGGATTCCCGCGCGCGCGACGGCGGCGTTCAGGAAACCGAGATCGAAGGACGCGTTGTGGCCGACGAGAATTGCGCGCGTGCACTGCTGCTCGCGCACGGCGCTCCGGACTTCGCCGAATATGTTGCCGAGCGCGTCGCTTTCGGTCGACGCGATTCGCAGCGGATGCCAGGGATCGATGCCGTTGACCGCGAGCGACGCGGGATCGAGGCGACCGCCTTCGAAAGGCCGGACGTGCTCGCGGAACGTGTGTCCCCGCACCACGCGTCCGTTGCCGTCGATCGCCAGCAGGACCGCCGCGATTTCGAGGAGCGCGTCGGTCGCCGCGTTGAATCCGCCCGTCTCGACGTCGACGACGACCGGCAGGAATCCGCGAAATCGGTCGCGCATGGCGACGGGCGCTGCGCTCATGCCGGACCGCCTTGCGCCCGGAGCTTCCAGTCGAGCCGTTCGCCCGCCAGCATCGGCACGACCTCACCGCCGCCGAATGCCAGTTGCTCGGGCACGGTCCACCTGCTCCGGTCGAGCGTGATCGTCCCGGTATTCCGCGGCAGCCCGTAGAAATCCGCGCCGTGGAAACTCGCGAACGCCTCGAGATCGTCGAGCCGCCTGGCTTCCTCGAAGGCCTTCGCATAAAGCTCGATCGCGGCGGGGGCCGAGAAGATGCCTGCGCAGCCGCAGGCAGATTCCTTGGCCGTGCGGGCGTGGGGCGCGCTGTCCGTGCCGAGGAAGAATCGCGGGTCTGCGGAGGTCGCAGCTTCGGTCAATGCCTCGCGATCGCGTTCCCGCTTGAGGAGCGGCAGGCAATAGAGATGCGGCCGCAGGCCCCCCGCGAACATCGCACCGCGGTTCAGAAGGAGATGCTGGGGCGTGATCGTCGCGGCGACCCGCGCACCGCCCGAGCGCACGAACTCGACGCCGGCTCGGGTCGTCACGTGCTCGAGCACGATTCGAAGCCCGGGCCGCTGCCGCGCGAGTGGCACGAGCTCGCGCTCGATGAAGACGCTTTCGCGGTCGTAGGGATCGACGTCTTCGCCGGTCGCTTCGCCATGGAACTGAAGGACGACGTCGCGCTCCTCCATGCGCGCGAACACGGCCTCGCAGCGCGCGAGCGAGCGCACGCCCGCGTCGGAATGAGTCGTGGCGCCCGCCGGATAGCATTTGACGCCGACGACGAAGCCCGAGTCCGCCGCGCGGTCGATTTCCGCGGGATCGGTGTCCTCGGTCAGGTACAGGGTCATGAGCGGCTCGAATTCGAGGCCTCCCGGCAGCGCCGCGCGGATGCGGTCGCGATAACTCCGGGCTGCGGCGACAGTCGCGACCGGCGGCTTGAGGTTCGGCATGACGACCGCGCGCGCGAACGCGCGTGCGGTCCACGCAACCACGGCCGCAAGCTCGGGGCCGTCCCGCAGGTGCAGGTGCCAGTCGTCCGGCCTCGTGATCGTCAGTGTCGGAATCGGGCTCGGCAATGGGGAATTCAATCTTGACCCGCGGGCGCCGCAGACCGGATCATATCGGGCCGGCCGCCGGCATGGGAGTATTGCCGAGGTTCCATCATGGCTGACGGCCCACAGACCGACGACATCGATCCGCTCGAGACCCAGGAATGGCTCGAGTCGATCGACTCGGTGCTGAAGGTGCACGGGCCGGTCCGTGCCCACTTCCTGCTCGATCAGCTCATTGACCACGCGCGCCGTTCAGGCGCCTGGCTGCCGTTCAAGGCCAACACCGCCTACGTCAACACGATCCATGTCTCGCGCGAGAAGCCTTATCCGGGCGATCGCGCGCTCGAGCGGCGCATCGAGTCGCTGATCCGGTGGAATGCGGTCGCGATGGTCGTGCACGCGAACCGCGTCAGCAGCGAGTACGGCGGCCACATCGCGACCTATGCCTCTTCGGCGACGCTCTATGAAGTCGGCTTCAACCATTTCTGGCGCGCGCCCTCCGATCATCACCGCGGAGACATGGTCTTCGCGCAGGGGCACTCGAGCCCCGGCATCTACGCGCGTGCCTATCTCGAAGGCCGGCTCACGGAAGAGCAGCTACGCCATTTCCGCCAGGAAGTCGGAGGCAAGGGGCTGCCGTCCTATCCGCATCCCTGGCTCATGCCGGACTTCTGGCAATTCCCGACAGTGTCGATGGGCCTCGGTCCGCTGCAGGCGATCATGCAGGCGCGCTTCGTGCGCTATCTCGAGAATCGCGGTCTCGTCGAACCCGGCGACCAGAAGATCTGGTGCTTCCTCGGCGACGGCGAGATGGACGAGCCCGAGTCGATGGGCGCGCTCACGATGCCGGTGCGCGAGAAACTCGACAACCTCGTCTTCGTGATCAACTGCAACCTGCAGCGTCTCGACGGTCCGGTGCGCGGCAACGGCAAGATCATCCAGGAACTCGAGGCCGCCTTCCTCGGCGCGGGCTGGAACGTGATCAAGGTCGTCTGGGGCGGCCGCTGGGATCCGCTGCTCGCGCGGGATACCGACGGGCTGCTGCGCAAGCGCATGGAAGAGGCGGTCGACGGCGAATACCAGAATTTCAAGGCCAAGGGCGGCGCCTACACGCGCGAGAATTTTTTCGGAAAGAATCCGAAGCTGCTCGAACTCGTCGCCAACCTTTCGGACGACGAGATCGCGCTCCTGAACCGCGGCGGCCACGATTCGCTCAAGGTCTGGAATGCCTACGCGGCCGCAACGGCGCACAAGGGCCGGCCGACCGTGATCCTCGCCAAGACGGTGAAGGGCTACGGCATGGGCAAGGCCGGCGAGGCGCTGAACGTCACGCATCAGCAGAAGAAGATGGACGACGAAGCGCTCAAGGCCTTCCGCGACCGCTTCAACATCCCGATCTCAGACGACGAGATCGCGCGCCTGCCGTTCTTCCGGCCCGCCGAGGACAGCGCGGAGATGCAGTACCTGAAAGGGCATCGCAAGGCGCTCGGCGGCTCGCTGCCCGTGCGCCGCACGGGCGCCCCGACGCTTGCCGTACCTCCGCTTGCGGCATTCAAGAACCTGCTGGACGGCAGCGAAGGCCGCGAGATCTCGACCACGATGGCGTTCGTGCGGATCCTGACCCAGCTGCTGAAGGACAAGAACATCGGCTCGCACGTGGTGCCGATCGTGCCCGACGAGGCGCGCACCTTCGGCATGGAGGGGCTGTTTAGGCAGGTCGGCATCTATTCCTCGGTCGGCCAGCTCTATACGCCGCAGGATGCGGACCAGCTCATGTCCTACCGTGAAGACCGCAAGGGCCAGATGCTGGAGGAGGGCATCAACGAAGCGGGAGCATTCTGCTCGTGGATGGCGGCCGGCACGGCCTATGCCAATCACGGGATCAACATGATCCCGATGTACATCTTCTATTCGATGTTCGGCTTCCAGCGCATCGGCGACTTTGCCTGGGCGGCGGCCGACATGCAGGCGCGCGGATTCCTGCTCGGCGCGACGGCGGGACGCACGACGCTCGCGGGCGAGGGTCTGCAGCACCAGGACGGCCACAGCCACCTGCTCGCCTCGACGATCCCGAACTGCATCGCCTACGACCCATGCTTCGCCTACGAACTCGCCGTCATCATGCAGGACGGCCTCAGGCGCATGTACGCGGAACAGGAAAGCGTCTTCTATTACATCACCTGCATGAACGAGAACTACGCGCACCCGCCGATGCCGAAGGGCGTCGAGCAGGGGATTCTCCGCGGCATGTACCTGCTGCACATCGGCGGCAAAGGGGCCGTGCGTGCGACGATCCTGGGCTCGGGCACGATTCTCCGCGAGGCGCTCGCTGCGGCGGAACTGCTCGAGTCCGAGTTCGGCATCCCGGCCGACGTCTTCAGTGTCACGAGTTTCTCGGAGCTCCGGCGCGAAGCGCTCGCGGCCGAGCGCGAGGCGATGCTGAAGCCGGGCGACAAGCCGCGGCAGCCCTGGGTACGCGAGTGCCTTTCGGGTCGCCAGGGCCCGTTCGTCGCCGCGACCGACTACATGAAGACGGTCGCCGACCAGATCCGGCAATGGGTGCCGGGCCGATACGTCGCACTCGGCACCGACGGATTCGGCCGCAGCGATTCGCGCGAAGCCTTGCGGCAGCATTTCGAAGTGGATCGGCGCTGGATCGTGGTCGCGGCGCTGAAAGCACTTGCCGATGACGGCCGGATCGACCGGTCGAGCGTGACGCTCGCCATCAAGAAATTCGGCATCGATCCCGCCAAGCCCGATCCGCTGGTGAGCTGAGCAGCCGTGGCCGAACGCATCACTGTCAGCGTGCCGGACCTCGGCGACTTCCACGACGTCGAAGTCATCGAAGTGCTCGTGAAGGCAGGCGATACGGTCGCGGTCGACACGCCGCTCGTCACGCTCGAGACGGACAAGGCGACGATGGACGTGCCGTCGACGGCCGCCGGGCGTGTCGCCGGGCTCGCGGTCAAAAAAGGCGATCGCGTATCCAAGGGCTCGGCGATCCTCGAGCTCGAAGCGGCGTCGCCCGCCGCGGCGGCGAAAACGCCGCCCGCGCCGAAATCGGCTTCCGCAGCCAAAGCGCCGCCGGCTCCGGATGTCGTGGCGCCGAAGACGGCAGAACTCGAGGTGCGCGTGCCCGATCTCGGCGACTTCAAGAACGTCGAGGTGATCGAGGTGCTCGTGAAGGCGGGCGATGCGGTTGCGCTCGAGACGCCGCTCCTCACGCTCGAAACCGAGAAAGCCACGATGGACGTTCCGTCGTCGGCCGCAGGCACCGTCGCGAAGCTACACGTTGCCAAGGGTGCGCGCGTCAATGCGGGCGATCTCGTCGCAACCGTCAAGGGCAGCGCGCCGGCGCCGGGAAAGGCGGCGGCTGCGCCGGCTGCCGCTGCAACGCCGCCGGCAAGCGCAGCGGCACCGCCGCCGGCGGCCGCCGGTCCGGCGAAGCCCGTGGCAACGATCGCGAGCACCGATCTTCGGGCCGCGCATGCCGGTCCGGCCGTGCGGCGTTTCGCGCGCGAACTGGGCGTCGACCTGTCGCTCGTGAAGGGCACCGGCTTGAAGGGGCGGGTCAGCGAGGATGACGTCAAGGCATTCGTGAAACAGGCGCTCGCAGCGCCGCAACGCGCGGGCCCCGGCGCAGTCGCGACAGGATCCGGATTGCCGCGTGTGCCGGAAGTGGATTTCGCGGCATTCGGACCGATCGAAGTCCGTCCGCTCGGACGGATTCAGCGCATCTCCGGCGCGAGGCTCCAGGCGAGCTGGGTGAACCTGCCGCACGTGACGCAGTTCGACGAGGCGGACATCACGGAGATGGAAAGGCTTCGCGGGTCGCTCAAGGAGCGTGCCGCGGGTCTCGGCATCAAGCTGACGCCGCTCGCCTTCATCGCGCGCGCCTGCGTGCGCGTCATCGCACAGTTCCCGAACTTCGCGAGCTCGCTCGACGCGTCCGGCCAGAACCAGGTATTCAAGAAGTACCTGCACCTCGGCTTCGCGGCCGACACGCCGAACGGCCTCGTCGTGCCGGTAATCCGCGATGCCGGCCGCAAGGACATTTACGAGCTCGCGCGGGACCTCGCGGATCTCGCGGGCAAGGCGCGCGCCGGCAAGCTCTCCGGCGCCGAGATGCAGGGGGGTTGCTTCACGATCTCGAGCCTCGGCGGCATCGGGGGTACGGCCTTCACGCCGATCATCAACGCACCCGAAGTCGCCATCCTGGGTGTCTCGCGCTCGCAGCAGCGTCCGGTCTGGAAAGACGGCCGTTTCGAGCCGCGGCTGATGTTGCCGCTCTCGCTGTCTTACGACCATCGCGTCATCGACGGGGCCGAGGCCGTGCGCTTCGTCGTGGCGCTCGCGGAGGTGCTCGCGGCGCCGCAGGGCCTGACCGAGGCGGTGCCTTGAGCCCACCGGTCGAACAGCGGGTCCCCGATCTCGGCGAATTCCACGACGTCGAAGTCATCGAAGTGCTGGTGAAACCGGGCGACCGCGTCGAACCGGAGGCGCCCCTCATCACGCTCGAGACCGACAAGGCAACGATGGACGTGCCCGCGACGGTTGCCGGAATCGTGCAGGACGTCAAGGTCAGGAAGGGCGACCGGGTTTCGAAGGATTCGGTGATCGCACTCGTCCTCGCCGACAGCAGCGACACGGTCCGCTTGCCGTCCTTGAGTTCGACGGTCGTCATGGCGTCGTCGCCCGCCATCTCGGCCGGCGAGCCGGCCGCGGACCTGAAGACACAACTTCTCGTGATCGGCGCCGGTCCCGGCGGTTATACCGCGGCGTTCCGCGCGGCCGATCTCGGGCTCGGCGTCATCCTGGCGGATCGCTGGCCGCAGCTCGGCGGCGTCTGCCTGAATGTCGGCTGCATCCCGTCAAAGGCCCTGCTGCATGCCGCGCGCGTCATCGAGGAAGCCGAATCGATGTCCGCGCACGGCATCCGCTTTGCGAAGCCCGAGATCGACCCGCAGGCCCTGAAACAGTGGAAGAACCGGATCGTCGGAAAGCTGACCGCGGGGCTCTCGGTGCTTGCGAAGCAGCGCAAGGTCAGTGTGCTCCGCGGCTTTGCACGCTTCGTCTCCGCGAATCGCGCCGAGATCCGCGGCGAGGACGGCGCGAAAAAAATCGTCGCCTTCGAACACTGCATCATCGCCGCGGGTTCGGAACCGGCGCGGATTCCGGGATTACCCGACGATCCGCGCGTGCTCGACTCGACCAGCGCGCTCGATCTCCGGGAAATACCGAAGAGTCTGCTCGTGATCGGCGGCGGCATCATCGGCCTCGAGATGGCCTGCGTCTATGACGCCCTCGGTTCCGAAGTGAGCGTCGTCGAACTGACCGATACGCTGATGCCGGGCTGCGATCGCGATCTCGTGCGCCCGCTCGAGAAACGCCTGCGCGGCCGTTACACCGCGATCCAGACCGGTACGCGCGTGACTCGCGTGGAAGCAGTCGCAGCGGGGCTCCGCGTCAGCTTCGAAGGCAAGGGCGCCGGCGAGCCGCAGGTCTATGACCAGGTTCTCTGTTCCGTGGGGCGCGTGCCGAACGGCAAGCTGATCCGCGCGGAGGCGGCGGGCGTTCGCGTCGATGAGCGCGGCTACGTGCCGGTCGACCGCCAGCAACGCACGAATGTGCCGCACATCTTCGCGATCGGCGACATCGTCGGTCAGCCCATGCTTGCCCACAAGGCGACGCATGAAGGCAAAGTCGCGGCTGAAGTGGCGGCGGGACACAAGCGGGCCTTCGATGCCCGCGTCATTCCGTCGGTCGCCTATACGGATCCGGAGATCGCCTGGGCCGGCGTCACGGAGTCGGAAGCACAGGGGTCGGGGCAGAAACTTGGCAAGGGACTTTTCCCGTGGATGGCGAGCGGCCGCTCGCTCGCGCTGAATCGCGACGAAGGATTCACGAAGCTCCTGTTCGACCCGGAGACCGATCGCATCGTCGGCGGCGGTATCGTCGGCAGCAACGCGGGCGACCTGATTTCCGAAGTCGCGCTTGCGATCGAAATGGGTGCGGTCGCGGCCGACATCGGCCTCACCGTCCACCCGCATCCGACATTGTCCGAGACCGTCGCGTTCGCAGCGGAGGCCTACGAGGGTACGCTCACCGATCTCTTCGTTCCGAAGAAGGCGTAGCGCAGGTCTTGTCCGGGTAGCGGCAGAGGTCGCGGATCGGGCATTGCGGACAGAGCGGCTTTCGCGCCTTGCAGACGTAGCGGCCGTGCAGGATCAGCCAGTGGTGTGCATTCGCGCGGAATTCCTCGGGCACGACGCGCAACAGCCCGTCCTCGACCTCGCGCACTGTGCGTCCCGGCGCCAGACCCGTGCGGTTTGCGACGCGAAAGATGTGCGTGTCTACCGCGATCGTCGGCTCGCCGAAGGCGGTGTTCATGACGACGTTCGCGGTCTTGCGTCCGACGCCCGGCAGCGCCTCGAGCCCTGCGCGTTCGCGCGGCACCTCGCCGCCGTGGCGCGCGAGGATCATCTTCGACGCCTGGACGACGTTTCGCGCCTTCATGCGCCAAAGTCCGATCGTGCGGATGTGGCCCGCGAGTGCGGGCTCGCCGAGCGCGACGATTTCCTGGGGCGTTCCCGCAATCTTGAACAGCGGCGTCGTCGCGAGGTTCACGCTCTTGTCGGTCGCCTGCGCCGACAGAATGACGGAGACGAGCAGCTGATACGGCGAGCGGAACACGAGCTCGCTGCGCGGATTCGGGTTGGCGGCTCGCAACTGTTCGAAGAGCTTCCGGATCTCGGAGGGTCCGAGCCTGGGCGCAGCGCGCCGGCGCGGCGTCTTCCGCGGCGCGCGGCGCGAGCGTCTGCTACCGGACATGCGTGTCCGCGAGGCGATCGACGCGCCTCTCGTAAAGCCGGCGGAAGTACAGCGCACGCTCCGTTACGCCTGCGCGCGGCAGAAGCTCGGCCGGCAGGCCCGGCGCGGGCACCATGTAGATGCAATCCACCGGGCAGATGGGCACGCAGAGCTCGCAGCCGCTGCAATCCTGGGCGATGACCGTGTGCATGCGCTTGCGCGCGCCGAGAATTGCATCCGTGGGGCAGGGATCAAGGCAACGCGCGCAGCCGATGCACGCCGGCTCGTCGATCCAGGCCACACGTGGCTCGGCTTCCACCCCGCAGGCGGGGTCGAGCGGCAGGGTCGGGCGTCCGAGCAGTGCCGAAAGCTCGTCGATCAATGCAGCGCCGCCCGGCGGGCAGCGATTCAGCTCAGTCGCGCCGCATGCGAGCGCTTCGGCGTAGGGACGGCAGGCGTCGTAGCCGCAGCGCCGGCATTGCGTCTGCGGCAGCAGCGCGTCGATGCGGTCCGCGAGCGCATTCACGGCATCGTCGGGCATCGCGGCCGGTCAGCTGACCTTCATGCCGGCGGTCGCGCCGGCATCCGGCGACAGCAGGAAGAGGCCCGCATCGCCCGAGGCGGCGAGCGCCATGCCCTCGGACACGCCGAAACGCAGTTTCTTGGGCTTCAGGTTGGCCACGATGACGACGTGACGGCCCTCCAGCTTTTCGGGCTCGTAGACGCCGCGGATTCCGGCGAACACGGTCCGACGCTCGCCACCCAGATCGACCGTGAGCTTCAGCAGCCGGTCCGCGCCCTCGACGACTTCCGCCGCTTCGATGCGGGCGACTCGGAGGTCGATTCGCCCGAACTCCTCGGCGGTGATGGTGACGGGGCCGGCCGCGGGTGCGGCGGTCTCATTCGCTGGCATGGGAATCTCCACGAGCTTCTGCACGGCGGCCGGATCGGCGCGGGTCGCGAGCGGCTGGTATTCGCCGATCGTCGTGCCGACGAGCGGCGACTCGATGTCGCGCCAGAGCGCGATCGGTGAGTTGAGGAAGGCTTCGGCGCGCTCCGCGGTCCCGGGGACCACCGGCTTGAGGTAGGCCATCAGGACGCGAAACAGATTGATGCCCTGGGTGCAGACCGACTGCACCTCGGAGGCGCGCGCGGGATCTTTCGCGGCGAGCCAGGGCTTGTTGCGGTCGATGTAGAGGTTCGCGCGATCGGCCAGCGCCATGATCTCGCGCACGGCGGCTGCGTACTCGAGCGACTCCCAGGCTTCCAGGATGCCGGCGCCCGCGTCAACGAATTCGCGGTACAGAGCGGGATCCGGCAGCTCCGTCGCGAGGCGCCCGCCGTAGCCGCGATGGATGAAGCTCGCGCAGCGGCTTGCGATGTTGACGAGCTTGCCGACCAAGTCCGCATTGATGCGGGTCGCGAACTCGCCGAGATTCATGTCGATGTCGTCGAGGCCCGGACCGAGCTTCGCGGCCAGGAAATAACGGAAATAGTCCGGAGGCAGGACATCCAGGTAGCGCCGCGCCGTCACGAAGGTGCCGCGCGACTTGGACATCTTCTCGCCGTTCACCGTCAGGAAGCCGTGGGCATGAACGGCAGTCGGCTTGCGGAAGCCTGCGCCCTCGAGTGTCGCCGGCCAGAACAGCGAGTGGAAGTACAGGATGTCCTTGCCGATGAAATGGTGCAGCTCGGCGGTGCTGTCGGGTTTCCAGTAATCGTCGAACGCGAGCCCGCGTTTCCGGCACAGATTCTCGAAACTCGCCATGTAACCGACCGGCGCATCGAGCCAGACATAGAAGTACTTGCCCGGCGCGTCCGGTATTTCGAAGCCGAAGTAGGGCGCGTCGCGGGAGACGTCCCAGTCGCGGAGCCCCGTCTCGAACCATTCGTCGAGCTTGTTGGCGACCGCCGGCTGCAGGGCACCGGAGCGCGTCCACGCGCGAAGCATCGCCTCGAAATTTCCGAGCCGGAAGAAGATGTGCTCCGATTCACGTTCCACCGGGCGCGTGCCGGACACGACGGACACCGGATCCACGAGATCCGACGGCGAATACGTGGCACCGCAGTTCTCGCAGCTGTCGCCGTACTGGTCGGCCGTCCCGCAACGCGGGCAGGTTCCCTTGACATAGCGGTCCGGCAGGAACATGCCCGCCTTCTCGTCGTAGGCCTGACGTACCGACCGGCGCGTGATGTGGCCTGCCGCGACGAGCGCCGCATACATGCGCTCAGTCAGCCGCCGGTTCTCTTCCGAATGCGTCGTGTAGTAATTGTCGAAGCCGATATTGAACGCCGCGTAGTCGCTCCGCCGCTCGGCGCCGACACGCTCGATCAGGGCTTCGGGCGTAATGCCCTCGGCCGCAGCCTGCAGCATGATCGGCGTGCCGTGGGTATCGTCGGCGCAGACATAGATGCAGTCGTGTCCGGCGAGTTTCATCGCGCGGACCCAGATGTCTGTCTGGACCATCTCGGTCATCCCGCCGAGATGCGTCGGCCCGTTCGCGTAGGGCAGAGCGCTGGTCACGAGGATGCGGCGCTGCATCCTCCGTCAGTCCTGTTCGCGGAGCGGCTCGAACTTGGCCTTGCTGATGGATTTTTCGTAGGCGGAGCGGCCGCTGATGAGCCCCTGGTCCAGCAGCTGCTCGATCGCGGAATCCATCGTGCGCATGCCGACCGAGGCACCCGACTGCATGGTCGATTCGAGCTGATCGATCTTGCCCTGGCGGATCAGGTTGGCGGCGGCGGGCGTATTGATGAGCACCTCGAGCGCCGCGACCCGCCCGGGCGAGCCCTTGCGCGAGATCAGCTGCTGCGACACGACGCCGCGCAGCGAGGTCGAGAGCATCGTACGGACGTGGTTCTGCTTGTCCGCTGGGAAGGCATTGACGACGCGATCGACCGTCGCCGCGGAGCCGTTCGTATGCAGCGTTGCCATGACCAGAATGCCCATCTCGGCCGCAGTGATCGCGGTCGAGATCGTTTCGAGGTCACGCAGCTCGCCCACGAGGATGACGTCGGGATCCTCGCGCAGGGCCGACAACAGCGCGCTTGCGAAGGATTCGGCGTGCACGCCCACCTCGCGCTGGCTGATCAGGCAGTTCTTGCGCGGGTGAACGAACTCGATCGGATCCTCGATCGTGAGTATGTGGCCCTTCAGGCGCGTGTTGAGGTCGTCAATCATCGCGGCGAGCGTCGTCGATTTGCCGGAGCCCGTCTTGCCGGTCACAAGAATCAGGCCGTTCGAGACCTTGCAGAGGTTCCGCACGGCATCGGGCATCTTGAGCTGCTCGAGCGTCTGTGCCTTCGACGGGATTGCGCGGAACACGCCGCCCAGGCCGTTCAGCTGGCGGAGCACGTTGACCCGGAAGCGCGCGATCGTGCCGAGTGTATAGGCGAAATCGGTGCCGTCCCGGGTCTCGAATCGCTCGAGGGCCTTGCGCGGCATGATCTCGTAGAGCGCCTCGCGCACGAAATCCGCGCCCAGGCGTTCCGAGCGGAGGCCGGACAACTTTCCGTACTGACGGATGCGCGGCGGATCGCCCGCCATGAAATGCAGGTCCGAGCCGTCGCGCTTCAGGATCTCCTCGAGATATTCGTCGATCTTCGCCAACGCGCGCTCCGTCAGTCGACCGTCTCGAATTTCGGCAGCAGGCTGCGATCGACGACGAACTTCGAGAACATGCGCTTGTCGCTCGCGTACGTGTAAGCGTCGTCCGGATCGACCTCCTTGGCCTTGATGGCGCGGAGCAGCGCCTGGTCCATCAGTTCCATGCCCAGGTCCTTGCCGGTCTGAAGCTGGGCCGGGACCTGGTGGGTCTGGTCGGTCTGGATCAGCTTCGCGATCGCGCGGTTCATCAGCATGATCTCGCAGACCGCACGGCGGCCGCGGTTCTCGGGCCGGCGCACCAGGACCTGCGTGATTACCGCGATCAGGCTCTGCGCGAGGAAGCTCTTTGTCTGCTCGCGCTCGTCGGCAGGCAGCGCATCGATCATGCGGTCGATGGTCTTGACCGCGCTCGTCGTATGCAGCGTGCCGAGCACGAGGTGCCCGGTCTCCGCGGCGGTCATGGCCATCGCAATCGTTTCGGGGTCGCGCAGCTCGCCGACGAGGATCACGTCCGGATCCTCGCGCATCGCGGCGCGGACTCCTTCGGCAAAAGAGGGCAGGTGCGTGCCGAGTTCGCGCTGCACGACCTGGCTCTGCTTGCTGCGGTGGACGAATTCGATTGGATCCTCGAGGCTGATGATGTTGAGCTTCCGCGTCGTGTTCAGCAGGTCGATCATGGCCGCGAGCGTCGTCGACTTGCCCGTGCCGGTCGAGCCGGTCACCAGGATCATGCCCTGGTGGTAATCGCAGAGCTTCGTCACAAGCGGAGGCAGCGCCAGCGATTCGAGTGTCGGCACTTCCGCAGGAATCGTGCGGAACACCGCGCCGACGCCGGAGTCCTTGCGGAAAACGTTGACCCGGAATCGCCCGCCGTCCTCGGATACGTACGAAAAATCGACATCCTGCCCCGCCCGGAACCTGTCGGCCAGGTTCCGCGTCAGGATCTCGGTGACATAGGCCTCGAGCTCGGGCGCGGCGAGTTCGCGAAACCGGATCGGCACCAGGTCGCCGTTCATTCGGAGCATCGGCGGCACGCCGACCGCCAGGTGGACGTCAGAACATCCCTGGGTCGAACCGAGCTTCAGAAAGGCGTCTATGCGCGGCATTTCCGCGCGAGTGAATCACAAGAACCGCTCCAGCGCCACATGCACCTCGTCCATCGAGGCGTAGCGCTTCTCCTTGTCCACCGCCATGCATTTCATGACGGCGTCGGATATCCCCTGCGGCAGCGCCGGGTTGAGCTCGATCGGCGGGCGGGCGCGCCCCTGCACATGCTGGTACATGACCGACATGTGATCGCCCCGGTGGTAGGGCGGCGTGCCCGTCAGCATTTCGTACATGATGACGCCCAGCGAATAGATATCGGCCCGCTCGTCCACCTTCTTGCCGAGGATCTGTTCCGGCGCCATGTATTTCGGCGAGCCGATCACGTAGCCCGTCTTGGTGAGCTGCGTGTCACCCTGGTGCTGCGCCGCCGCGACGCCGAAATCCACGATCTTGACGATGCCCTCGTCGTTGATCAGCACGTTGGCGGGCTTCAGGTCGCGATGGACGATGCCGACCTGGTGCGCGACCTGCATGCCTTTCGCGACATCCATGCCGAGCCGCACCGCGCGGCGTAGCGCGAGCGGCTTGCCATCGGAGACCTCGCCGCCCAGCGTGTGCGACGGGAAGTACTCCATCGAGATCGCGTAGTTGCCGCGGATGTGCAGGAAGTCGTAGATGCGGATCACGTTCGGGTGCGTGATCTTGCGGCTGTAGCGCAGCTCGTGCACGAAGCGCTGCATCATCTCCTCGTCCTGCGAGATGCTCGGATTCAGGAACTTGAGGACGAGGCGTTCGTCGACGACCGTGTCCTCCATCAGGAGCACGGTGCCGAAGGCGCCGCGGCCGATCCGCTCGATGTACTTGTAACGGCCCTCGATGATGTCGCCGCCCTTGAGCGTGTTGATGTCGAGCCGCTGCAGCGCTTCGGCCGACTTCATGATGGCCGACACGTCGGCCGACTCGATCAGGAGCGTGCGCTGCGCATCCGCGCGCGCCGCCTGCGTGAGTCCGGGCCTGCCTGGCTGCGAGATGGCGGACGTTCCGCCGAACTTCGTGTCGAGCTCGGTCAGCGCGCGGATGGCGGCGCCCGCGACCGACTGGTCGGCGAGATCCACGAGCGGCGCGATCTTGGCGCGTATGGGGTCGACCGACCGGTCGTCGACGAGCTTGACGAGCGCGGACATCGCCTCGACGCGGATGTCGGACTCCTCGCGGTCGAGCGCCTTCAGCACGCTCTCGGTCGCGACCGCGTCGCCGATCTTGCCGAGCGCCCTGACGACGGTCGGAATCGACTTGGGATTTCCCTTCATCATTTCCATGAGCCGCGGCACGGATTTCTTGCTCGCCATCGATCCGAGCGCGTCGATCGCGCGCTCGCTGACCCACCAGTCCGGATCCTTGGTCGCCTCGAGCAGGTAGCTGACCGCGCGCTCGTCCTGGGTCTGGTTCAGGATCTCGATCGCCGTGCGCCGCACTTCCTCGTCCTTGTCGGAGACGAGCTCGAGAGCGGCGCCAATGACCTGCGGTCCGCCGATCTTGCCGAGCGCGTCGGCCGCGCGGCTCCTGACCCACCAGTCGGCGTCGCGGATCGCCTTAAGCAGGAACTTTACCGAGGTTTCGTCGCCGACGACGTTCAGGACCTCGACCGCCGCGCGCCGCGCGTGCTCGTTTTCGTCCTTCAGAACTTCGACCAGGTGGCGAACCGTGTCGGGATGCTTGCTCCGGCAGAGGAGCTCGATCGCGGGATTCTGCACGTCGAGTTCCGGATCCCTGAGGAGCGGCGCGACGAGCGCGGGATCGACCTGGCCGCTGCCGTTCGCGATGGCGCGGAGCGCCGCCGAGCGCACCAGCTTGTTCGGGTCCTTGAGCGTCGACAGAAGGGCCGCGCGCACTTTGGGCGTGTCGAACCGCGCGAGCAGCGCGATGATGTGTGTGCGGGCGATGGTGTCCTTGCCCTCGACCCTCGAGACCAGCTCGTCGACGGAGCTCGCGTCGACCATCTCGCCGGCGATTCGGAAGAGCGCCGCCTTTTCGTTCGGGTCCTGCTGATACGCCGCGTTCAACAGGTCCCGGAGCTGGAAGCGGTTTTTCTGCGCCGCGATGACGTCGAGCACCGCCGGTTTCGACACGCCGGGCGAGGACAGGAGCTCGAGTAGTTTGGGCGGAGAATAATTCCGGGACGAGGCGAGCGCCCAGGCGACGCCCGCGACCGCGCGCGGATTCTCCTCGGCGAGCGCGCGGGCGATTACCGTGAAGGACTTGTTGTCGATGAGCGGCGTGAGCGTTTCGACGAACGCGATCGTCTCGCGCTTGTCGGCGGTCGCAAGGGCGTCCACGATCGGCTGGATCGCGTTCTGACCCAGGCCCTGGAGCCTGGTCAGCGCCGATTTCGCCTTTGCACTGGTCGGGTCGCCACTTTCCCGAACCTCTGCAATGAGGCGATCCGCCCGGTAGCCTCCGAAGATTCCCATCCGCCCCCGGCTATTTTTTCGACTAAAAATGCCGAACGAACAGTATACCGTAGCGCCTGCCCGGACCGATTCGAGCGGCGGCTTCGGCTACAATGCCGCCCCCGAACCGGAACCAATCCATGCCCACCGGCCTTCAGGATCGACTTGGAAACGCGCTCGGCAGCTACGTCGAGCCGCATCTCGGCATGTCGCTCGCGGACGCCGGCGCGGTCGAATCGATCGCGGAGGACGGGAACGGGGCGGTCGTCGACATCGTGCTCGGATTCCCGGCCGGCGGCTATGCGGAGACGCTTGCCAGGGCACTCGATGAACACCTCGCCGCCGCCGGGATCGAGGCGCGGCCGACGTACCGGATCAACGCGCGTATTCCGGCTTTCGTTGCCGATCCCCGCCAGCGCCCGCTCCCGGATGTCGGAAACGTCATCGCCGTGGCGTCCGGTAAAGGGGGCGTGGGCAAGTCCACCGTCGCGGCGAATCTCGCACTCGCGCTTGCCGCCCAGGGCGCCCGCGTCGGGATCCTCGATGCCGACATCTACGGGCCGAGCATGCCCCGGATGATGGGATTGTCCGGCGAGCGGCCGACGACGAAGGACGGCAAGACGCTCGAACCGCCCCGCGGCCATGGCCTGCCGGTCATGTCGATCGGCTTCCTGGTCGACAGCGACCAGCCGATGGCCTGGCGCGGGCCGATGGTGACCCAGGCGCTTTCCCAGATGCTCGCCGACACGCACTGGAGCCCGCTCGACTACCTGGTCGTCGACATGCCGCCCGGCACCGGCGACATTCAGCTCACGCTGACGCAGCGCGTGCCGGTTTCCGGCGCGATCATCGTCACGACTCCCCAGGAGATCGCCCTCCTGGACGCACGCAAGGGGCTGCAGATGTTCCGCAAGGTGGGCGTGCCGGTGCTCGGCATCGTCGAGAACATGGGCCTGCATCGCTGCCCGGCCTGCGGCCACGAATCCCACATCTTCGACGCGGGCGGCGGGGCCGCGCTCGCGGAACGCTACGAAACGGCGCTGCTCGGCCAACTGCCGCTCGACGCCGCAATCCGTGAACAGGCGGACTCGGGCCGGCCGACCGTCGTCGCGGATCCCGGGTCGCCGGCTGCTGCGGTATTCCACTCGATCGCGAGGCACGCCGCGGGCCGGCTCGCGGCCAGCGCGCTCCGGGGTGCAGTCAGCCTGCCGGCGATCCGGATCGAGGGCGAATGATGGCGATCAAATCCGACCGATGGATCCGCCGGATGGCGGCAGATGGGATGATCGAGCCGTTCGCCGAAAGCCAGGTGCGCAGCGTCGACGGCCGCAAGATCGTCTCGTATGGCACGTCGAGCTACGGCTACGACGTGCGCTGCGCCGGCGAATTCAAGATCTTCACGAACATCAACTCGACGATCATCGATCCCAAGAACTTCGACGTGAACAACTTCGTCGATTTCAACGGGGATGTCTGCATCGTCCCGCCGAATTCCTTTGCGCTCGCGCGGACGGTCGAATATTTCCGGATCCCGCGCAGCACGATGGTGATCTGCCTCGGCAAGAGCACTTATGCGCGTTGCGGCATCATCGTCAACGTCACGCCGCTCGAGCCCGAATGGGAGGGCCACGTGACGCTCGAGTTCTCGAATACGACGCCGCTGCCGGCGCGGATCTACGCCCATGAGGGCGTCGCGCAGATGCTGTTCTTCGAGTCCGACGAGGTCTGCGAGACCTCGTATCGCGACCGGGGCGGCAAGTACCAGGGCCAGAAGGGAGTCACCCTCCCGCGCACCTAGCCGACCGGCTGGAATTTCCGGATGTAGGTCTGAAAGCCGCGCTTGCCGCCGCTGCGCTGCTCGGCCTGGACGAGCGCGAAGCCGAGCTTCGGCGCGTGCCAGGAAATCGTCTCGCGATCCGATCCGTCGCGCGCGCTGCGATAAACGACCGTCTCAAGTTCGCCGATCGCAGTCTTCAGTGTCTCGTGTCTCAGGAACGTGTAGCGGTAGTGCTTGATCTTGTCCTTCTCGATCATGGAGACCGTGCCCGGCTCGGTTCCCGTCCGCAGGCGCGCGAGCACGAGCGCCTGCATCGAGGCCGCGTCCTGAAGACCGGGGATGACCGTCAGTTCCACCGGTTCGTCTTCGGCGGTCCCGCGGACCCGGCCGCTCTGCCAGTCGAATTCAAGTGTCACGTCGCGGCCCGTGCGATCGGTGCCGTCGTCGAAGAGATAGCTCTGCGGGCGCAGTGCCGCGGCCTCGAAGTCGAAGGTGGAGCGCTGTTTCAGCGTGCCGGACGCGATCACCCGTGCGAATCCGGTCGCCGTCGAACGCGACTCGATGATCCAGCGGCCGGGAGGTGGCGCTCGGGAAAGCTCGGTCCGGCTGCTGCCGACCGCCATTCGGCCGTAGCGAACGTCGTACTCCGCGACGAACGGGGCGAGCGCAGCCTCCGCGGCATCCACGGCGGGCGGCCGCAGCGTCGACATCAGCGCAACGAAGCCAAGCGCCAGAATCCTCATCAGGTCTCCTCGACGATCTCCGGGCCGGGCGGCCGGCCGTCGAAGAGCGCCTGCCCATCCCGCAACGCGAGGCGTCCGCCCGCAAACCAGCCGACCGCGCGCGGATAAATAATGTGCTCGAGACGCTGAACGCGCGCTGAAAGCGAGACCTCGTCGTCGTCGGGCTTCACGGCGAGCCTTCCCTGGATGACTGCCGGCCCGGCGTCGAGTTCCTCGACGACGAATTGCACAGTGCAGCCGTGCAGGGAATCACGCGCTTCCAGCACGCGCCGGTGCGTATGCAGCCCGCGGTGTGCCGGCAGCAGGGACGGGTGGATGTTGAGCAGCCGGCCCTGCCAGCGTTGCACGAAGCCGCCGTCGAGAATTCGCATGAATCCGGCGAGCACCACGAGCCGCGCGCCTGCGCGTTCGACGAGGCGCGATAGTTCGTCTCCGTATGCAGCGCGATCGGCGCCAGGGTGGGGCGCGAGTACCTCCGTCTCAAGGCCGCGTCTTTGTGCCTCGGCGAGGCCCGCGGCATCGGCGCGATCGCTGATCACCGTCACGATACTGCCGTCGATGCGCCCGTCCCGCGTCGCGCGCTCGAGCGCCAGCATGTTGCTGCCGCGCCCCGAGATCAGCACGGCGAAGGGCAGCCCGGCCGCCATCAGCCGATCTGCACGCCCGGCCCCGTCACGACCTCGCCGATGACGGTCGCCTGCTCGCCGGCGGCCCTCAGGAGTTCCATTGCGGCATTGGCCTCGGAGCGCGCGACAACCGCGATCATGCCGATGCCGCAGTTGAACGTGCGGTGCATTTCGGCGTCGCTGATGCGGCCGCTCTCGCGGATCCAGTCCCAGACCGGATCGCGCCGCCAGGCGCCGGCGTCGAGACGCGCGCCGAGTCCCGGCGGCAGCACCCGCGGAATGTTGTCGGTCAGTCCGCCGCCCGTGATGTGCGCAAAACCGTGCACGTCGGCGGCTGCGGCGAGCCGCAGCAGGGACTTCACATAGATCCGCGTCGGTGCCATCAGCAAGTCGAAGAGTCGCGCGCCGCCCACCATGGTTTCCGCATCTGCGTCGGTGACTTCGATGAGCCGCCGGATCAGCGAGAAGCCGTTCGAATGCGGTCCGGAAGAGGCGAGGCCGATGACCGCGTCCCCGGTGCGCGTGCGGCTGCCGTCGATGATGCGGTCGCGCTCGACGACGCCCACGCAGAATCCGGCCAGGTCGTAGTCGCCTTCCGCATACATGCCGGGCATCTCGGCAGTCTCGCCGCCGACGAGTGCGCAACCTGCCTTCGCGCAGCCTTCGGCGATGCCCGCGATGACGCGTTCGGCCACATCGACCGAGAGACGGCCCGTTGCGTAATAGTCGAGGAAGAAAAGAGGCTCCGCGCCCTGGACGACGACGTCGTTGGCGCACATTGCGACCAGGTCCTGACCGACGCCGTCGTGGAGACCCGTGTCGATCGCGAGCCGGAGTTTCGTGCCGACGCCGTCCGTGCCGGCCACCAGCACGGGTCGCCGCCAGCGGCCCTCGGGCAGCTCGATCATGGCGCCGAACCCGCCGATGCCGGCCAGGACCTCGGGCCGGTGCGTACGGGCTACGCGCGGCCGGATGCGTTCGACGAGTTCCTCGCCGGCATCGATGTCGACGCCGGCATCACGGTAGGTCAGCGAGGGGCGTTCTGTCATCGCGCGGCGTCGGCTCGGTTCGGCGGGCCCGGCGGGCGGGCAGTGTACTATTGTACCGTGAGCAGAGGCCCCGCCTTTACCCCCGTCAGGCAACTTCGCTCGTGGCTCGCCGCGCTCGTTTGCGTCGCGTTTTCGCTGCCGGCGTTCGGCGAATCGCTCGGCGACTTGTACTCCGTGACCGTGCCCTATGCGGGCGAGAACGAGGCGGCATTTCGCGAAGCGATGCGCGACGTCCTGGTGCGCGTCACCGGCCGGCGCGACGCGCCGGACCTCGAGAATCTGGCGCCGCTCGTCGCCCAGGCCTCACGATACGTCGCGAGCTTCAGGCGTGCCGCCGGCAACCAGCTCACGGTGACTTTCGACGGGGCTGCGATCGAGAACGCGGTGGATGCGTCGGGTCTCGCCTTCTGGGGCAATGAGCGGCCCGTCACCCTCGTCTGGCTCGCGATCGATCGCGGCAACGGACGCCGCGCCCTCGTATCTGCGACCGACACGAGCGCGGAGAAATCGCGCATCGATGCGAATGCGGAGCGCCGCGGGCTTCCGCTCGTCTGGCCGGACGCCGGCGACGACCTCGTACGAGCCATGCAGCAGGCCTGGAGCGGGAGCCACGATGCGCTCGTTGACGCCGCGCGCCGCTACGGTGCCGACGGCGTCCTGATCGGACGAGCCCGCCAGTCGGACTCCGGGACCACGGCGGTCGACTGGAGTTTTTCATCCGCGGGAGTCTCGGCGACCGCGGCCGGTGAGCTCGAGGCCGGCCCGGAACTCGCCGCCGAGCGTTATGCCGGCATCTACGCGTCGCGCGGCGCCGCACAGCGCAGCGAGCAGCTCGTCACCATCACCGGCATCGGCTCGCTCGAAGCCTATGCGTCGGCCCTCCGAACGCTCTCGAAGCTGGCGCCGGTGCGCGGCGTATCTGTCGACGAGGTGACACCGGACGCCGTGTCCTTCCTGGTCAACGTGCGGGGTGATCCCGAAGCCTTGCACCAGGCCATTCAGCGCGACGGCCGCCTGCAAGCGGTCGATGCCGGGCGATTGATCTACGCCTTTTCGCCATGAAGCTGGCGACCGTTCCCAATCTCATCTGCGTGCTCCGGATGGCTTTGACCGTGCCGATCGTCCTGTTGCTGGTGGAGGGGCGTTTCGGCCACACGCTCGCGCTCTTTGCGGTCGCGGCCGCGTCCGACATGCTGGACGGCTACCTGGCCAAGACCTTCGGCTGGACGAGCGAGCTCGGCAAGCTGCTCGACCCGCTCGCCGACAAGCTGCTGCTCGTGAGCGTCTTCATCACGCTCGCCTGCATCGGACTCGTACCGGTCTGGCTCGCGGCGCTCGCGGTGGCGCGGGACGTCGTGATCGGCGTCGGCGCAGGCGTCTACAAATGGTTGTTCGGTCCGGTCGAAGGGCGGCCGACGGTACCCTCGAAACTCAATACGCTCGTACAGCTTCTCTTCGTCATCGCCGTCGTCTGGCGCGCCGCGTTTCCGGTGTTTCCGGTCTGGGTGATCACGGCGCTCGGCGCGCTCGTGCTCGTCACGACCGTCGTTAGCGGCGTCGATTACGTCCAGACCTACATTCGTAAGGCGGTCGCGGTGAGCCGGGCGCGGCGCGGCGCGGTCTAGTTCCTTGCAACAGCTGCCCCTCGGCGTCCAGCTCGGCGTTTCGCTGCGCTTCGAAACGTTCCACGCCGGCACGAATGCGGAAGCGGTCGAAGCGCTGAGGCGCCTCGCGAGCGGCGATTCCCGCGTGCCCGTCTGGATTTTCGGACTGGCCGGCGCCGGCAAGAGTCACCTGATGCAGGCCGCCTGCGCGTTCGCGGGATCTGAAGGTCAGACGGCTGCCTGGCTGCCGCTCGGCGCGCTCACGCACGAGGGTCCGGCGCTCCTCGACGGCCTCGAGCAGCTCGATCTCGTGGCAGTCGACGATCTCGACAGGATTGCCGGAAATTCCGGCTGGGAACGCGCGCTCTTCACGCTCTACAACTCGCTCGCCGAACGTCGCGGCCGCCTGGCGCTTGCCGCGACGGGTCCGCCGGCGGCGCTCGGATTCCGGCTGCCGGATCTGGCGTCGCGCCTGGCGGCCTCCGAAGTGCACCGCCTGCAGCCGCTTTCCGAGATGGAACAGGCGGAGGCGCTTCGCCGCCGCGCGAGCCATCGCGGCCTCGAACTTCCGGAGGAGACGCTCGGATTCCTGACGCGCCGGGCGCCGCGGGATTTCGCGACGCTTTGCCGGATGCTCGATCAACTCGACATCGAGTCGCTTGCGGCGCAGCGACGGCTCACGATCCCGTTCGTGCGCGACTGGCTCGCACGCGGCGCGCCGTAGAGAAAATTAAAGGGGACGTTCCCCTTTTCCCAAAGGATCGAAGGAAAAGGGGAACGTCCCCTTTAATTTTCTCTACGGCGTGGTGCGCAGCGCCGCGACGAGACCCGCGAATGCGAGCAGGATCAGCGCGAGTGTCGCGCCGGTCCAGGGGCGCGACGGCGGATTGACCAGAACTTCGGTCAACGCGAGCGCAAGTACCGGCGCAAGCGTGAGCGACGCGAGCCGGTACGCGCGGGGCGAGCCGCGAAGGAGTCCCGCGATCGGCAGGAGGAGCGGGAGGAACGCGATCGCCGCCGTCACGGAGCCGATACCCGCAGTGATCGATGAATGCCCAGCGCGGCAACGGACGTGGCGAGCAGCAACCAGGCTCCGGTTGCGAATCGCCGCGCCCTATGCGCGCGATCTTTCATCCGCCGTTGGAGCCGAGCCGGTTGGCGATTGACGCGACGCGTTGCCCGAGAGCCTGGGCGAGTTGGCGCTCCGCATCGCTGAGCGCGCGGCGCTCGCCGGCGGGCACGACCCGGCTCGCACCGTAGGGCGTTCCGCCGCCCGCGGTCGACGATAGCGCGGCCTCGGTGAACGGCAGGCCGACGATCAGCATGCCGTGATGCAGGAGCGGCAGCAGCATGCCGAGCGGCGTCGTCTCCTGTCCGCCGTGCATGGTGCTGCCCGAGGTGAAAGCTCCGACCGGTTTGCCGGCGAGCACGCCCGTGAGCCACAGGCTCGAAGTCCCGTCGAAGAAAGCCATGAGCGGTGCGGCCATGTTGCCGAAGCGCACGGGGCTGCCGAGCACCAGGCCCGCGCACTCGCGGAGGTCCTCGTGCGTCGCGAGTGCGGCGCCGTCCGCCGGTGCCAGGACCGCGCCGCCCGAGTTCGCATATCGCGGGCACGGTGCGTATGCGCGCCCGGCAACCGGCGACACCGTCCACGCCGCGCGCAACCTGCCTGGCGAGTTCCGCCGTTGCGCCGTGGCGGCTGTAATAGAGGACCAGGATGTCGAGCATGGGTGCTTGCCTTCAACCTCAGGTGCTTACAGACTCTTCGCCGCGTGAATTCTAGTCCACGACCCGAAGCCGCGCGGCGCATCCGTGTCAACGGTCGCGTCCAGGGCGTCTACTTTCGCGCGAGCACCGCAGAACGCGCAATCGCGCTGTCGCTCCGGGGCTTCGCGGAGAACCGCGCGGACGGCAGCGTGCTCGTTCTCGCGGCAGGTAGTCCGCCTGCGCTCGAGGAACTGATCGCCTGGCTTCACCGCGGCCCGCCGATGGCCCGCGTCGCATCGGTCGAAGTCGAGTCGATCGAGCCGGACGCCTTCGAATGGCCGCCCGGATTCCTGCAGCAGTGACCGGTCAGCGCCGCCAGCGCGAATTCAGGCGGCCCAGCACGAGATCGGGATAGGTCCGCTTCCCGAGGCTGCCGTTGTAGCGGCCGAGGGCCCGGTGGTAATCGCCGCGCTCGCGCTCGAGATAGTACGCAAGGATGCTGGTGCCCATGCGGATGTTCATTTCCACATCGATCAGGTCTTTCCGCGAGAGGCCGAGTTCGGTGGGCCAGAACGGCATCACCTGCATCAGGCCGACGGCGCCGGCGGAAGACACGGCGAACGGATCGAATGCGCTTTCCACGTCGATCACGGCGAGCACGAGCTGCGGACGGTCGCGCAGCATTGCGTGCTTGCTGGATTCGCAGTGAACGGCGCGCAGGATGCGTTCCGCGGCCTTATTCATGTCGTCACCGAGCCGCAGGTCCACGGGCTGCGCGCGCAGCCGCATCTCGACGCGCGGTTGCATCAACGCGAACCAGACGACGTCGTCGTACTTTCCCTCGAAGCAGGCGGTCGACTTGATCGCGGCCTGGATGACCTCGCGAAGTCCGGGATCCCGCTGGCGGTCCGCGCTCGCCGCGCCAAGGAGCGAGGGCGCGGAGAGCACGATGACCAGGATCCGCGCAGCGAGGGTCCCGGCAATGAGGCGACTCATCGTGCGGCTGCGATCCGTTCGCGCAGGAAGGCAAGCGCCTGGGCCTGCGGAAATTCCTCGTTCGCCTCGGCGCGGCGGTGCCGGTATTCCAGTCGTCCCGCGGCGATGCCGCGATCCGAGACGACGACGCGGTGCGGAATCCCGATCAGCTCGGCGTCGGCGAACTTGACGCCCGGTCGCGCGTCGCGGTCGTCGAGAAGCGTTTCGATTCCGGCGTCGGTGAGCTCGCGGTACAGGGCGAGCGCCGCAGTCCGCACAGCCTCCGACTTCTCCCAGTTGAGCGCGACGAGCACGACGTGAAACGGCGCGAGCGGCGCCGGCCAGATGATGCCGCGGTCGTCGTGATTCTGCTCGATCGCCGCGGCGACGATGCGCGTGACGCCGATTCCGTAACAACCCATGTGCATCGGGATTTCCCGGCCCTGCTCGTCCTGCACGGTTGCGCCCATCGCCTCGCTGTACTTCGTGCCGAGCTGGAAAATGTGGCCGACTTCGATGCCGCGCGCGATCGCCAGCGTCCCGCCTCCGCGCGGGCTCGGATCGCCGTCGACGACGTTTCGCAGATCCGCCGTCCGCGGTTCCGGCAGGTCGCGCCCCCAGTTGACACCGGTCAGATGCACGTCGACGCGGTTCGCGCCGCACACGAAATCCGCGACGGCGACTGCGGCGTGATCGGCGATCACGGGAATTCGCGACCCGACCGGGCCCAGCGATCCGGGTTCGCAACCGGTTGCCGCCGCGATCCGGCCCGCATCGGCCATACGAAGCGGCTTCGCGACCGCGGCCTGCTTCTGCGCCTTCAGCGCGTTCAGCTCGTGATCGCCGCGGAGCATGAGCGCGACGAGCCCGCCATCCGCGGCCTCGACGACGAGCGTCTTGAGAAGACGCGTCGTGTCCATCGCGAGGAACGCCGACAGGTCCGCGATCGTGCGCACGCCCGGCGTCGCGACTTCGTGCATTGCCTCTTTCGCGGCGGGGCGCGCCCCGCGCGGGGGCAGCGCTTCCGCCAGTTCGAGATTCGCGGCGTAGTCGTCGCCGTCGGAGAAGACGATGGCGTCCTCGCCCGACTCGGCCAGGACGTGGAATTCCTGCGAGGCGCTGCCGCCGATCGCGCCCGAATCCGCATGGACCGCGCGGAAGCGCAGCCCGAGCCGCGTGAAGATCGCGGCATATGCGTCGTACATCTGCCGGTAACCTTCGGCGAGCGACGCCTCATCGGCGTGAAAGCTGTAGGCGTCCTTCATGATGAATTCGCGCGCGCGCATCACGCCGAAGCGCGGGCGGATCTCGTCGCGGAACTTCGTCTGGATCTGGTAGAAGTTGACCGGCAGCTGGCGGTAGCTCTTCAGCTCGCGCCGCGCGAGATCGGTCACGACTTCCTCGTGCGTCGGCCCTAGCACCATGTCGCGATCGTGGCGGTCCTTGAAACGCAGGAGCTCCGGGCCGAATTTCTCCCAGCGGCCCGACTCGACCCAGAGTTCGGCGGGCTGCGCTACCGGCATCGAGATCTCGAGCGCGCCGGCCCTGTCCATCTCTTCGCGGATCACGCGCTCGACCCGCCGCAGGACGCGAAGCCCCGTCGGCAGCCAGTTGTAGAGTCCGCCCGCGACGCGCCGGACGAGCCCCGCGCGCAGCATCAGCCGGTGGCTCACCACCTCGGCCTCGGCCGGGACTTCCTTGAGGTTCTGGATCGGATACGCGGACAGGCGCATGGCTCACCTACGGGGACGAAGCGTGTCGCCGGTCCCAAAGCGCGGTATCTTAGGCGCTGCCTACCGGCCTTGCCACGCCAGCCGCATGAAAGTCGACTTCAACGAAATACGCATGCGCCGCGGGATCTTCCTGCTGCCGAACCTGCTGACGACTTGCTGCCTGTTCGGCGGCTTCTACGCGATCATCGCGGCGATCGACGGAAACTTCGAGCGGGCGACGATCGCGATCTTCGCCGCCATGATCTTCGACGGCCTCGACGGCCGTGTCGCGCGGCTGATGGGGACCGAGACGGCTTTCGGGAAGGAATTCGACAGTCTCGCGGACATGGTCGCTTTCGGGCTTGCGCCGTCCGTCGTCTGCTACCAGTGGGGCGTCGCACGCATCGCGGAATATGGCCTGGCCTGGGGCCGATTCGGCTGGATCGCCGCCTTCTTCTTCGCGGCCGCGACCGCCATGCGCCTCGCGCGGTTCAACGCGCGTTCGGCGACCCAGGACAAGCGCTACTTCGAGGGCCTGCCGAGCCCGTCGGGCGCCGCGATCGTCGCCGCCTTCATCGCACTCGCGCACGCATATGACGTGACCGGCCTGCCAGGCCTCATTCTCGCATTCGTCATTACGGGCCTCGCGGCCGCGCTCATGGTCAGCCGGTTTCCGTATCGCAGCTTCAAGGATCGCGCCGCCGGCGAGCGCGTGCGGTATTCGAAGCTGCTCCTCGTGCCGCTCGTGATCGCGCTGATCGCGATCAATCCTCCGGTCGTACTGTTCACGATGTTCGGAATTTACGCGCTGTCGGGGCCGATCGGCTGGAGCTGGCTCAAACTGCGCCGGCGGCCGCGCGATGCCCCCGCGGGTGAAGGCGGCTAGAGGCGTGGAGGCACGACAAATCGCCATCCTCGATGCGATGGGCATCGCCGCCTATGTCGCCAGGCAGCCGGCCGCGGTCGGGCGCGCAGTCCCGCCTGACTGGGCGACGCTCGAATCGGCCGTGAGCGGTTGCCGCCTGTGCGGCCTGTGCGAGACGCGCACGCAGACGGTTTTCGGCACGGGCGATCGACGCGCGCGGCTCATGGTGATCGGTGAGGCGCCGGGCGCGGAGGAGGATCGGCAGGGCGAGCCGTTCGTGGGCCGGGCCGGCCAGCTCCTGAACTCCATGCTGCGCGCCTGCGGGTTCGAGCGCGGCGACGTATTCATCGCGAACGTTCTCAAATGCCGTCCGCCCCAGAATCGCGATCCGAGCGACGAGGAAGCCGCACGCTGCCTGCCGTACCTGCGCCGGCAGATTGCGCTCGTCGGACCGGCAGCGATACTTTGCGTCGGCCGAATTGCGGCGCAGCGGCTGCTCGGCACGGAGCTGGCACTCGCTCGCCTGCGCGGCCGTGTTCATACTCTTGACGGAGTTCCGGTGATCGTGACCTACCACCCGGCCTACTTGCTGCGCGCACCCGCGGAGAAGCGCAAGTCCTGGGACGACCTCAAGCTCGCACTCGGAGTACTGGGGGCCTCCGATTGATTCCCGCATGGGCGCGACCGTGTGCGATTGTCGTTCCGGGCAAGGCACGAGGAGCGATGTGTATCGCGATACATGAGCGACGAGTAACGCCGCCAGGAACGACAATCGCCAGGTCCCTGCGGGTTACGCGCGGGCCTTGGCGCGACTGTGTTGCTCGCCTCGTCCATAGTCCTTGCTATTGGACTACGGCTCGCGCCTTGTCGCGCCAAGGCGCGCGCATAACGCGCCTTATGCGGGAATCAATCGGAGGCCCCTAGATGGCGACCGCGCGTGAAGACCTTGCCGCGGCGAGTTGGGACTTCCGCCCCATGGCGCCCGCGGACCTTTCGCGCGTGGCCGAGCTCGAGCGCGAGTCCTACGTCTTCCCCTGGAACGACCAGATCTTCGCCGACTGCCTGAGGGTCGGCTACCACTGCGTCGTCGTCGACACGGAGGCGGGCGTCGCGGGCTACGGCGTGCTGTCGATGGGGGCCGGCGAAGCGCACGTGCTCAATCTCTGCATCGGCGAGAGCATGCGTCGCCGCGGAATCGGCCGCCGCCTGCTGCTTGCGCTGCTCGCGCAGGCGCGCGACCGCGGGATCCGCGACGCCTTTCTCGAAGTGCGCCGTTCCAACCGCGCGGCGATCGCGCTCTACCACGAAGTCGGCTTCGAGTGCGTCGGACAGCGACGCGGCTACTACCAGGCGCAGGACGGGCGTGAGGACGCGCTCGTCTACCGGCTCGAGCTCGGCGCGCTCCAGGATCCGTGATCCGCTACAATCGCGCGCCCCGCGCGATCTCAAGATGAATTCGCCGAACGACGAAATTGCACGCCGACGCAGCTTTGCGATCATTTCGCATCCCGACGCCGGCAAGACGACGCTGACCGAAAAGCTCCTGCTGTTCGGCGGCGCGATCCAGATGGCGGGCGCCGTCAAGGGACGCAAGGCCGCACGCCACGCGACCTCCGACTGGATGCGGCTCGAGCAGCAGCGCGGCATCTCGGTCACCTCGTCGGTCATGCAGTTCCCGTATCAGGGGCGCATCGTCAACTTGCTCGATACGCCGGGCCATGAGGATTTTTCCGAGGACACGTACCGCACGCTGACGGCCGTCGACTCCGCCCTGATGGTGATCGACTGCGCGAAGGGAGTCGAAGAACGCACGATCAAGCTGATGGAGGTCTGCCGGCTTCGCGACACGCCGATCATGACCTTCATCAACAAGCTCGACCGCGACGGGCGGCCGCCTGTCGAACTGCTCGACGAGATCGAGCGCGTGCTCGGGATCCAGTGCGCGCCGATCACCTGGCCGATCGGCATGGGCCGCGAGCTGTCCGGCATTTATCACCTCGGCGAAGACCGCATCTACGTTTACGACGGTGCAAAGGGCGGCCGGGTCGGCACCAATCGCGCGATCGAAGGCCTTGCAGGCCCGGAGGCGGAATCGCTGCTGGGCGATGCGGCGCGGTCCTTCCGCGAGGAGGTCGCATTGATACGCGGCGCCATGCCGGCCTTCGACGCGGCCGCCTACCGGGCGGGCCGCCAGACACCGGTGCACTTCGGCTCGGCGATCTCGAATTTTGGCGTCGAGGAACTCCTGCAATCGTTCATCGCACATGCGCCGCCGCCGCGACCGCGCCGCGCGATCACGCGTGAAGTCGACCCGGAGGAGAGCGCGCTCACCGGTTTCGTCTTCAAGATCCAGGCCAACATGGATCCCGGACACCGGGACCGGATCGCTTTCCTGCGGATCTGCTCGGGTTCCTACCGGCGCGGCATGCGGCTCCACCACGCGCGGCTCGGCAAGGAGGTCCGAATCGCGGATGCGCTGACCTTCATGGCGGCCGATCGTCAGCAGACCGACGAAGCCTGGGCGGGCGACATCATCGGACTACACAATCATGGCACGATCAACATTGGCGATACCTTCACCGAAGGCGAGGCGCTCACGTTCACGGGTATCCCGAATTTCGCGCCGGAACTGTTCCGTCGCGCGGTACTGAAGGATCCGCTGCGCATGAAGGCGCTTCAGAAGGGACTCGACCAGCTTTGCGAGGAAGGCGCGACCCAGCTCTTCCGTCCGCTCCGGAACAACGAGCTCATCCTCGGCGCGGTCGGTCCGCTGCAGTTCGACGTCGTCGCTTTCCGCCTCGCCGACGAATACGGCGTGACCTGCGTCTTCGAACCGGTCAACGTCGTGACGGCGCGCTGGGTCGACGGCGCCGATGACGACAAGCTCGCACAGTTTCGCGAGCGCGCGCACGAGCACATCGCCCTCGACCACGCGGGCGAACTCGTCTATCTCGCCCCGAGCCGGGTCAATCTTGGGCTCACGATCGAGCGCTGGCCGGACCTGTCGTTCCGCGAGACGCGCGAGCACCTGGCGGTGGCCGCGTGAAGCGCATGTTGCTGCGCCGGCCGGTGATCGCCTGGGCGCTGTACGACTGGGCGAATTCGGCGTTCGCGACGACCGTGATGGCGGGATTCTTCCCGGTTTTCTTCAAGCAGTACTGGAGTGTCGGCACCGAGGCCGCCGTTAGCACGTTCCGCCTCGGCCTCGCGAACGGCGTGGGCAGCCTCCTGATCGCGCTCTCGGCGGCCTGGCTCGGCGCGATGGCGGACCGCGGCGGGGCGCGAATCCGGATGCTTGCGCTTTTCACGCTGCTGGGCGCCGGCATGACCGGTGCGCTCTACTTCGTGGGACAGGGTCACTGGTCGATCGCGATGCTCATCTACGCGCTCGCGAGCATCGGATTCTCGGGCGGCGTCATCTTCAACGATTCGCTGCTCGTGGACGTGGCGAAGCCCGCGGAATACGACCTGGTTTCCGCCTACGGCTATTCCCTCGGCTATGCGGGCGGCGGACTGCTCCTGCTCCTGAATGCGGCGATGGTCGCGAGCCCGGCAAGCTTCGGTCTCGACGGCGCGGCGGAGGCCGTGCGGCTCGCCTTTCCGATGGTCGCGGCCTGGTGGATCCTTTTCTCGCTGCCCTGCCTTCTCTGGGTGCGCGAGCAGAAACCCGCACACGCTCTCCCGGCGCCCGACGCCGCGCGGGCGGGTCTGCGCGAGCTGCGGTCGACGATCAGGGAAATCCGGCGCTACCGGCCGCTCCTCTGGTTTCTGCTCGCGTACTGGCTATACATCGACGGCGTCAACACGATCATAAAGATGGCCGTGGACTACGGCCTCTCGCTCGGCTTCCCGCAACAGAGCCTGATAGCCGCGCTGCTGATCACGCAGTTCGTGGCATTCCCCGCGGCGCTGGCCTTCGGCTGGCTTGGCCAGCGTATCGGCGCGCGCAACGGAATCTTCGTCGCGATTGCGATTTACTCGATCGCGACGGTCGCGGCCTACTGGATGCGCGACATCTCGCATTTCTATCTGCTCGCGGGCGTGATCGGGCTCGTGCAGGGCGGCATCCAGTCGCTTTCGCGCTCCTACTACGCGACTCTCGTGCCGCCGGGCAAGCAGGGCGAGTTTTTCGGTTTCTACAACATGATGGGAAAATTCGCAGCCGTGCTCGGGCCGCTCATGGTCGGCGTCACGGCGCTTCTGACCGACAACACCCGCGCGGGAATGCTCTCGATCATCGTTCTCTTCGTGGGCGGCGCGATCCTGCTGGCGCGTTCGCGACGGGACAACTGAGCTCAACCGTGCTTAAGGATGGAACCGCGCGACGAGTCCGCGCAGCAGACGCAGGTCTCCGGTGGCGGGCAAAGGCAGATAACGTAGCCGCAGGTACGCCTCCGTGATCGCCTGCGCCGTGATCCCGAGATCGGGACGCAGCCGCCGGATGCGCATTGCGAAGTCGCGCGGCGCTTCGCCGACCGCGCGTTCGATTCCGCGGCGCTCGAGTCGTGCCGTGAAGCGGCGATAGCTCCGGACGGCGGGATCGCCGCGCCGCGGCCGGAATTCCCAGGCGAGCCAGGCGAACAGGAGTCCGATGCCGAGCGCAAGGCCCGCCCCCAGGACGATGCCGAATTCGCGCCAGCCGGGATCTTCGAACCCGAGCCCGACCAGCAACTCCTCCTGCGTCGCGCGGTCGAACTTGACGATCCAGTCGTTCCAGCGCGCATTGACGTTGTCCCAGATCATTCCCGCCTGCCACCAGAAGCGCGAATCGCGCATCAGCCCGCCGGGCAGCAGTTCCAGGTCCTGAAGAGCCGCCTCGATGCCGCGCTCGATGCGCTCCGGCGCGATCGCGGCGGTCGGGTCCACGCGCTTCCAGCCCGAGCCGGCGAGCCAGACCTCCGACCAGGCGTGCGCGTGCGACTGCCGCACAATCAGGTAACCGCCGACCGGATTCCAGTCGCCGCCCTGGTATCCGGCGACGACGCGTGCCGGTATGCCGGCGGCCCGCATCAGCATGGTAAAGGCCGAGGCGTAATGGCCGCAGAAGCCCTGGCGTGTGTTGAAGAGGAAATCGTCGACGGAATCGCGCGCGAGGCCCGGTGGCGTCAGCGTGTAATAAAAATCCTGCTCGCGAAACAGCTCGAGCACCTCCTGCACGTACGCGGAGTCGCTGGCGGCGCTGGCGCGAAGGCTTCGGGCGAGTTGCTCGGCTCTCGGATTCCTGCCTCGCGGCAGCTGCAGGCTGAGGTTCCGCAATGCCGCCGAGAGCTCGTTGCCGGCGCGATAACGCGGGTAGGATCGCGCGTCGTAGCGGAGCACCGCGTTGACGGGTTTTGGAGCGCGAAGTCCGAAGTCCCAGGTTTGTCGCGCAACGCCCGGAGACCAGCTCTCGACCATGTCGAGCGCGAAGATCATGGCCTGGCCGGTCGGTTCGAGGGTGACCGTGTAGTCGACCGGCGTCCCGGCGTGAGCCACAAGCGGACGGTAGAAGGACTGCGAATCGCCGCGCGACCAGGTATAGCCGTCGAATGCGGACAGCACGGGTCCGCGCCAGTAGCGGAGCGGCCGCGGCGGCGGATTGCCGTCGAATCGCACGCGAAACGCGACGACGTCGTTGAGCGTCAGGTCCGAAATGTCGCCGGGCGACATTTCTTCCGTCAGGCCCGACAGCGCGCGTTCGGCCGAAGGAGCGCCCCAGAAACTGCCCGCAATCCGCGGAAAGAAGAAGAAAAGCACGAGCCCGATCGGCGCGGCCTTCAGCAGCATCGCGCCGGTCGTCCGGAACGGCCGGAGCGGCGGGCCCTCCCGTCCCTGTCGCGAGACCACGAGGAGCGCCGCCGCAAGCAGCCAGACGGTCGGCAGCACCCAGACTGCAGTCGCGAGGTCCTGGGCGTAGAGAAACGCCGCGAGACACAGGAACCAGCCGATGAAGATCAGCACCGTTTGATCGCGAGCCGTCCGCGTTTCGAGGAGCTTCAGCGCCGACATCAGGGCGAGGAGCGCCGTGCCGCCGTCCAGTCCCGTGATAGTCGAATAGCCGAGCACCACCGCTGCAGTTACGCCAAGCGCAATGACGCCGCGCAGCAGCGTTCCCGGCATGCGCCATTCGCGCCGCTCGGCGAGGAGCCGCCATGCGCAGATCGCAAGCACGAAACCGCTCACCCAGGGCTTCAGCCGCAGCAGATGCGGCCCAAGCGCCGCGACCAGGCCTGTCATGGTCCAGGCGAGACGGCGAAAACGCTCCTGCCGATCAGGCGACATCGGGTTCAGGCGCCTCGAAGCGCGCGATCGCCGCGAGACAGCGGCGGCGCTGCGCATCGCCGGGTTCCGGCGGCAGCTCCACACCCGGAAGCCGCAGGCCGAAGGTCAGCCCCCGCGCGTGCGCATCGACAATCCAGCGCGCGAGCACGGAGAGCCTGCTTTCAAGATCGTCACCTGGCGCATCGGCAAGATCGAACACGGGCGTCGCCTCGGCGTCGCCGCTGAATTCCTTGATCAGGAGTTCATCCGAGCGCGCGTAGGCTTTCCAGGCGATTCGCCGCGGCGGATCGCCCGGGTGATAGTCCTTGAGTCCCGCGAAATCGTCTTCGCCGCGCCGCGCCGCGCCGCCGCCCGCGCCGCCTGCGGCCGGCGGCGGCGGGGGCGCGTGCGCGGCCGGGCGCGGATAGACGAGGCAGCGGGTCCCCGGATGGATGACCGCCCAGGCGCGGAAAAGGCCATAGGGAAACCGCGTCGCAATCACGATGCGATCGAGGACGATGTAACCGCGGCGCCGCGTGGGCACGGGAATGTTGATCGTGGATTCGGCGCCGGGGGCGATCGACACGGGCGGCACGGGCGCGGCCGTCGCCGCCGCCTCGAGATCCGCGCGTGCGACGCCGCCCGGATTCGCCACTACGACACGGAATATCGCCTCGTTTCCCGCAAACGCCGGTTCCGTGCCGGCCGCGCGCGCGACCAGCGAATCGAGATTCCGGTGGCAGGCGTGCATTGCGACCAGGCCGAGCGCGGCGAGCATGAACGTGAGCGCGAGCCCCATGTTGTTTGCGTAGTTCAACGAACCGAGCAGCATCGCGAAGAGCATGAGCGCGAAAGCGGCGCCGAGGCCGGTGGGCAGGATGTAGATGCGTCCGCGGCGGAGTATCACACTGCCCGCGTCGGGTCCCTGGCGCCGGCGGATCCAGTCCCGCCCAATTCGTTGCAACCGGTCACTGATACGCATGGAAAGCCGGTCGCGCGCCGGTCAGGGAATCGGCACCGATTTCATCAGGGCTGCGGCGATCTCGTTCGGACTCCGCGAGTCGGCGGCGTCTCGCGGGCGCAGGCGATGACCGACGACCGCCGGCAGCACCGCCTGGATATCCTCGGGCAGCACGCCCGCGCGCCCGTGCAGGAAGGCCCAGGCCTTTGCGGAGCGCAGGAGCGAGATGACGGCGCGCGGCGAGAGGCCCGACTGGTGCTGGCCGCCGTCGCGCGATGCGCGCGCGATCGCCTGTACGTAGTCGAGCAGCGCATCGCTCGCGTGAATTCCCGCGACTTCGTGCTGGAGCGCCGGAATCGTCGCCGGATCGAGCACGGCCGGCAGCTCGGCGAGCAGGTCGCGGCGATCGGGGCCGCGCAGCAGCTGGCGCTCGTGGCCGGGCGCGGGGTAGCCGAGTTCGATCCGCATCAGAAAGCGGTCGATCTGCGACTCAGGCAGCGGGAAGGTGCCGATCTGGAACGACGGGTTCTGGGTCGCGACGATGAAGAACGGTTCCGGCAGGTCGTGCGTCTCGCCGTCGATCGTGACCTGCCGTTCTTCCATCGCCTCGAGCAGCGCGCTCTGGGCCTTGGGCGTCGCGCGATTGACCTCGTCCGCCATCACGAGCTGCGCGAACACGGGACCGCGATGGAACATGAAACGGCCGCTCGCCCGATCGTAGACCGAGATTCCGATGACGTCGGCCGGCAAAAGGTCGCTCGTGAACTGGATGCGCTGGTAGGAAAGGCCGAGCACGCGGGCGAGCGCGTGCGCGAGCACAGTCTTGCCGACGCCCGGGATGTCCTCGATCAGGAGGTGACCGCGCGCGAGCATGCAGCAGAGCGCGAGGCGGACTTCGCGGTCCTTGCCGAGCAGCACCTGGTTGAGGCTTGCGAGCGCGGCGAGCAGGCGCATCCGCGCCGGATCGGTGGTTTGCGACTGCGCGTTCATCGAAGCGAGGCTACCCGCTCGTGCTGTTCGGCAAGTTGCGCCAGTTCACGCTTGAACCCCTCGATGCGCTCGCGTTCCTGGGCGACAACGTCTGCGGGCGCATTTCGCACGAAGTTCTCGTTGCCGAGCTTGGCCGTAGCCCGCGCGAGCTCCTGCTCCAGTTTGCTCCGACGCTTGTCGAGACGCGCGAATTCCGCATCGACGTCGATCAGGCCGGCCATCGGCACGAGAATCCGGAGATCGCCGAGCAGGGCAGCGGCCGCCTGTGGCGGCGACTCGCCGGGAGCGAGGGCGGTTGCGCCCGCGAGGCCGGCCAGCCGGCGGATCACGGCTTCGTTGCGGGCGTAGCCCGCGAGATCGGCGGGCGCAGCGCCCTGGAGGCGTGCCGAAATCTGCACCGACGGCGCGATGTCGAGTTCGCCACGGATGCGGCGGACCCCCAGGATGAAATCCATGACCCAGCGCATCTCGGTCTCGATTTCAGGAACGGCGGCGTCGGGCGACGAGGCCGGGAAGGGTTGACGCATGATCGAGTCGCCCGTCGCGCCCGCGCGCGGCGCGACGCGCTGCCAGATCTCTTCGGTGATGAAGGGCATCAGAGGATGCAGCAGCCGCAAGAGCGTCTCGAGCGTTTCGACGAGCGTGCGCCGGGTGCCGCGGAGCTGTTCCGGGCCGCTGTCGGGGGACTGGAGCACGGGCTTGCTGAACTCGAGATACCAGTCGCAGAACTCGTACCAGGTGAATTCGTAGGCGGCCTGGGCCGCGAGATCGAACCGGTACTGCGCGAATCCTTCGCGCACCGCCGCGATCGTTCCGTGCAGGCGGGAGCGGATCCAGCGGTCGTAAACGGAGAATTCCTCCGGACCCTCCGCAATCGGCGTGCCGGTCTGCATCAGCACGAAGCGCGCTGCGTTCCAGAGTTTGTTGCAGAAATTCCGGTAGCCCTCCACGCGGCCGAGATCGAAGCGCAGGTCGCGCGAGAGAGTCGCGAGCGATGCGAATGTGAAGCGCAGCGCATCCGTGCCATGCGCGGCTATTCCATCCGGAAACTGCTTGCGGGTCGCGCGCTCGATCGCAGGCGCAAGCTGCGGCTGCATCAGTCCGGTCGTGCGCTTTGCGAGGAGCTCCGGAAGCCCGATGCCGTCGACGATGTCGAGCGGATCGATCACGTTTCCCTTCGACTTCGACATTTTCTGGCCGTCCTGGTCGCGGATCAGGCCGTGGACGTATACCTCGCGGAACGGCACTTCGCCCGTGAAATGAAGCCCCATCATGATCATGCGGGCGACCCAGAAAAAAATGATGTCGAAGCCCGTGACCAGCACGCTCGTGGGATAGAACGTTTCGAGCTCTTTCGTCTTGCCCGGCCAGCCGAGCGTCGAGAACGGCCAGAGCGCGGACGAGAACCAGGTGTCGAGCACGTCCTCGTCCTGCCGGAGCGGCACGGAGGCTGCGATGCCGTTCTGCTTGCGGACCTCGGCTTCGCTTCGGCCGACGTGGATCGTGCCATCCGGCGCGTACCAGGCGGGAATGCGATGTCCCCACCAGAGCTGCCGGCTGATGCACCAGTCCCTGATGTTGCGCATCCACTCGAAGTAAGTCTTGTCCCAGTTTTCCGGAACGAAGCGAATGCGCCCTTCCTCGACGGCGCGGATCGCCGGATCCGCGAGCGGCGCGATGCGCACGTACCACTGGTCGGTCAGCCAGGGTTCGACAACGGCGCCGCTGCGATCGCCCCGCGGAATCGTCAGGCGGTGCGGCTCGACCTTCTCGAGCAGGCCCGCGGTCTCCAGATCCGCGACGATGCGCTTGCGCGCCTCGAAGCGGTCGAGCCCGCGATAAGGCGCGGGCGCTTCGTCATTGATTTTCGCGTCCGCAGTCAGGACATTGATGAGCGGGAGTCCGAGCCGCAGGCCGACTTCGTAGTCGTTGAAGTCGTGCGCCGGCGTCAACTTGACGCAGCCCGTGCCGAAGGCGGGGTCCGCGAAGTCGTCGGCGATCAGCGGAATTTCGCGGCCAGCGAGCGGCAGCGCAAGCATCCGACCCGCGAAACCGCGGTAGCGCTCGTCCTCCGGATTGAATGCGACCGCGACGTCTCCGAGCATCGTCTCCGGCCGCGTCGTCGCGACCGTCACATGGCCATTGCCGTCCGCGAACGGGTAACGGATATGCCAAAGGCTCCCGTTCTCCTCCTCGGACCGGACCTCGAGGTCCGACACGGCAGTCTTCAGCACCGGGTCCCAGTTGACGAGCCGCTTTCCGCGGTAAATGAGGCCCGCGGCATGGAGCCGGACAAAGGCCTCCTGCACGGCCTGTGACAGGCCGGGATCCATCGTGAACCGGTCGCGCGTCCAGTCGACCGACGCGCCGAGGCGCCGCATCTGGCGCGCGATCGTGCCGCCGGATTCCTCCTTCCAGCGCCAGACGCGTTCGTTGAAACCCTCGCGTCCGAGCTCGTGGCGCGTGCGCCCCTCGGCATTCAGCTGGCGCTCGACCACCATCTGCGTCGCGATGCCGGCGTGATCCGTGCCCGGCTGCCAGAGCGTGCGATCGCCCGCCATGCGGTGATAGCGCGTCAGGGCATCCATGATCGTGTCCTGGAACGCGTGACCCATGTGCAGCGTGCCCGTGACGTTCGGCGGCGGAATGACGATGCAGAATGGCGGGCCGTCGCCCGCAGGGGCGAACAGGCCGATTTCTTCCCAGTGACGGTAAATGCGCTCTTCGATGTCGCGCGGCGAGTAGGTCTTGTCCATGCGGCCGGGCGTGACCTCAGTCGTCGCCTGGGGCCAGCTGCTCACGCAGCGCCGCCGCGACGAGGTCCGGAAGCGCAGCGCGCAGTCGATCGATCACGCGCTCGAACATGACGGCTTCGATTTCGCGCGCGGCGGAGTGGAGGATCTCGTCGGTCAGGTTGAGGGTCCGGCTCACGAGCATGGATTGCAGCGCGGCGACGTCGTCCTCGCTCAACAGGCCCGAGGCATAGGGCGTCTCCGCCTCCGCCTGGCGTTCGGGCTTCGGGAAACTGCCGGTGGCATGCAGCTCGACGACGTCGGTCAGGATCGGCAGTTCGCGGGCGGAATCGCGGCTCATGACTCGCTCCTCATTTCGTGTGTCGCAGGCTCGATCCCGCGTTCGCGATAAAACCGGAAGCGCTCGCGACCGCGTTGCCGGCGCCCGGCCTCCGAATCCACGACCTCGGCGACGCGCTCGAATCCTTCGAAGCCCGCGGGTACTTCGGCCGCGAGATTGACTACCAGGCCGCCATCGGAGGCGTCGGCGTCCGCCGTCTCGGCAAGCACGACCGGAGGCAAGGCGGGGGTCGGCACCTCTTCGGAATCGCCCGCGCGCCGGTGCGGCACGAAGCTCTTGTCGGAGAACGTCCAGAGCATCCGGTCGAAGGCGGCGAGCTCGCCGCCCGGATCGAACTGCACGCGAACGCGATTCCGCATGAGCCAGGCTTTTTCGACGAGCCGGCAGGCGAAGCGCAGGCGGGCGCCCGGATCATCGCCGGCCAGCACGTAAAAATCCACGCGTGGCGCGGACACCCGCTCAGGCTCCGTGCAGCAACCAGTCGACGAGGAGCGGCACCGGGCGGCCGGTGCTGCCCTTGTAGCTGCCGGTCAGGTATGCGCTGCCGGCGATGTCGAGATGCGCCCAGCGCAGGCCGTCAGTGAAGCGCCAGAGGAAGCAGGCCGCGGTGACGGCGCCCGCCTCGCGGCCGGCGACGTTCGCCAGGTCGGCGAAATTGCTCTTGAGCAGTTCCGCGTATTCCTCGGCGACCGGCATCCGCCAGGCGCGATCGTCGGCGCGCTCGCCGGCGGCCGCGAGCGCCTCGGCGAGCCTTGCGTCGGGCGAGAAGAGGCCGGAGTAGTGCGCGCCGAGCGCGATGACGCAGGCGCCGGTCAGCGTCGCGATGTCGACCACCGCGCGCGGCTTGAAGCGGCGCGCGAAGGTGATGCCGTCGCAGAGAATCAGCCGCCCCTCTGCGTCGGTATTCAGCACCTCGATCGTCTTGCCGGACATGGAGGTCACGATGTCGCCCGGCTTGGTCGCGCGGCCGCTCGGCATGTTCTCGCAAGTCGGGACGATTCCGACGACATTGACCGGGGCGCCGATGCTTGCGAGTGCCTTGATCGTGCCGATGACGCTGGCCGCGCCCGTCATGTCGAATTTCATTTCGTCCATGCCGGGCGGCTGCTTGAGCGAGATGCCGCCGGTGTCGAAGGTGATGCCCTTGCCGACGAGCGCGACCGGGGCTTCGCCCTTCTTGCCCCCCTGGTATTCGAGCACGATCAGCTGCGGCGGCTCGTCCGAGCCGCGCGTCACCGAGAGGAACGAGCCCATCTTGAGGCGCCGAATCTCGCGCACGTCGAGCACGCGCACGCTGACACTGCGGTGCTCCTTCGCAAGATTCTTCGCCGCACCCGCGAGGTAGGTCGGCGTGCAGACGTTCGCCGGCAGGTTGGCGAGGTCACGGGTCAGCGCGCCTCCCGCCGCAATGCCGCGGCCATGCTCGATGCCGCGGCGCGCGGCCTCGAGGTCCGCGTCCTGTACGGCAATTCCGAAGCGCGCGAGCTTCGGCCGCGGCGGCTTCTTGGCAGTCTTGAGATCGGGAATCCGGTACAGCGCATTCGACACGCTTTCGACCGCGTGCCGCGCGGCGTAATACGGTTCGAGTCCCGGTACAGGCTCGCCTGCGAGATACGACACGGCATTCGCCGCGCCGCTCTTCGCGAGCCACTGCGTCGCGGCGAAGATCGCGCGGCGGTAGGCCTTGCGGCCGTAGGTGCCGCGGGGACCGAGCCCGACCAGCAGCAGACGCTCGGCCGGGCCGCGGCGCGCCGCGATGATGGGAAGCGTCTCGCCGCTCTTGCCGGAGAAATCGCCGCGCCGGAGCAGGCGGGAAATCGCGCCGCCGGCTGCGCGATCGAGCGCCCGCGCGGCTGCGGTCATGACCGCGCTCTCGTGAATGCCCACGATCGCACAAGCCGTTTTCTGGCCCGCCGATCCGGCCTTGATCGCGTGAAACTGCATGATCTTCGATCCCCCGAATGCCTCGCCGGCCTGCGGCTCCGCCCGTTGAGTGCGTTGTCGCGCTGGTTTACCGTGTGGGCGTCAGTTTAATCGAAAAGGGCGGATCCGCGTCCCCGGAACCGCGCATTATCGGCCTTGTTTGCCACGATAGACCGTTACGTCCTGCGTGAAGTCGCGATGTCGCTCGCGGGCGTGACCATGGTCCTGCTCGCGATTCTCGTGAGCTACCAGCTCGCCCGCATCCTCGGGATCGCCGCCGATCGCGGTTTTCCGCACGACATCGTGCTCGCCCTGATCGGGCTCACGACGCTGGAAAACCTCATGGTGCTCGTGCCGATCAGCATGCTGCTCGCCGCGATGCTGGCGCTCGGCCGGCTCTATCACGAAAGCGAGATGGCCGCCGTCCGTGCCTGCGGCATCGGCCCGGAGCGCCTCTACCTGCCGGTGTATGCGCTCGCGCTGCCGGTCGCGGCCGGACTCGCCTGGCTCAGCTTTGTCGTCGGGCCCGAGGCGCGCAGCGGCGCCGAGGAACTCCGCGGACGCGGCGTGCGCGATGCGCAATTCGGACAACTCGAGCCCGGTGCCTTCCGGACCTACGCGGACGGCAAGGCTGTCTTCTATGCGGAGCAGAGCGGGGCCGACGGGCGGCTCATCAATGTCTTCATGCAGCATCACGCGGGTGATCGCATCGAGGTCGCGACCGCGGCCTGGGCGGAACAACGGGTCCTGCAGGGTGGCCGCACCCAGATCGTCGTGCTGCACGACGGCGAACGTGTCGAGGGCGTGCCGGGCCAGGCAAGCTTCCGGCGCATCCGATTCGCCGAGCACGGCATTCCCGTGGTCGTGCCCGAGGCCGGGTCCGGGCGCACGGTGCCCGAGCGCAAGCCCAGCCGCGAATTGTTCGGGTCATCGGCGCTCGTCGACATCGCGGAACTACAGCGGCGCATCTCGTTGCCGCTGATGGTGCTCGTGCTTGCGTTCATCGCCGTGCCACTCGCCGCGCTCCGGCCGCGCGAGGGGCGCTATGCGCGCGTGGCGGTCGCGATCCTCCTCTATTTCATTTATGCGAACTTGCTTTCCGCGGCGCAGGTCTGGATCGAGAAGGGGCGGATTCCTGCGGCCGCCGGTACCTGGTGGGTCCACGCCCTGTTCCTGATCGGCGGTTTCGTGCTCCTGCACCGGCAGAGCCCGATGTCCGGCTGGCGGCGCCCGGCGCGGGCCGCGTCATGACGATCCTGGACCGCTACTTCGCGCGGACGGTGCTGCTGCACACGCTGATGGTCATGGCGGTGCTGCTCGCCCTGATGACGCTCGTGACATTCATCGGGCAGCAGGATGACATCGGGCAGGGCAGCTACGACGTCTCGGGCGCGTTCCTGGTCACGCTGCTCCAGCTGCCGCAGCAGGCTTACGAGCTCTTGCCGATCGGCGCGCTGATTGGCGCGATCACCGGGCTCGGCGGGCTCGCGCGCGACAGCGAATTGACGGTCGTTCGCGCGGCGGGCGTCTCGACCGGGCGCATCGCGCTTTCCGCGGCGCTCGCGGGGCTCGTCGTTGCGGCGCTCCTGTGGGTGATCGGCGAATACTTCGCGCCGCCCGCGGATCAGTACGCGCGCCAGTACAAGATCTTCAGCCGCTACTCCCAGCTCGAATTCACGGGCAGCCGGAGTTCCTGGGTCCGTGAAGGACCCTGGTTCATCAACGTTCGGCGACAGGCCGCGGAAAACCTGTTCGGTGGCGTGTTCGTCTACGAGCTCGGTGACGACCGGCGACTCAAGCTCGTCGGGCGCGCCGAGACGGCGACCAAGGACGAGAACGGGCGCTGGGTGCTCAGCAACTACGCCGAGACTCGTCTGGAAGACGATCGCGTCGTGGCGCGAACGAGGGCAACGCTCGTCATGGAAGCGAAGTTCAATGCCGACTTCCTCGGCGTCGCCGTCACCGAGCCACGTTCGCTGCCGCTCGCGGACCTGTATGCCTACAAGGAACACCTGAGGGCGAACGAGCTCGATTCGGCGGCCTGGGAAATCGCGTTCTGGTCGCGAATCTCGCGGCTCGTCGCTGCGGTCGTCGTCTGCGTATTCGCGGTCCCGTTCGCATTCGGGCCGCTCCGCTCCGCGGGTGCCGGCGCGCGTACCGTGCTCGGCATCATGGCGGGGGTGCTCTTCGTCCTGGTTACGCAGACGCTCGAGAACAGCGGGCAGGTCTACGGCCTCAATCCGCTGCTCGTCGCCTGGGGGCCTACACTTCTGCTGTCGGCGATCGCGGTCACGGCGATCTGGCGGACACGCTAAGCGAGGCGCGTCACCCGCAAGCGTCCGGCGAAGTCCAGCAGGCTGCGCGAGCCGCCGTCGAAAACGATCCACGTGAAGTTCAGGACCGCGGGAAGAAGCATCAATCCTCCGACCAGGAGGTTCTGCCATCGGTCGGAGCGAAGCAGGTAGACGGCGCCCGCAACCGCCAGCAGCGCGAACGCGGCGCCGATCGCGAAACGCAACAGGGCATCCGCCCAGTTGAGACGCCGGCCGTCCGTCGCGTCGATCCGGATCCGCCAGGCTTTCATGCCGAGGGTCTGGCCGCCGCGCGTCCAGCAGAGCCCGAAGTAGCCGAATACGAGCAGAAACAGCAACGCGTGATAGAGATGAGCCGTGACGCCCCGGGTCGAGGTCAGGATCGCCTCGCCGTCCGCAAACGGGAGAAATGCGAATGTCGCGACGAAGGCGAGCGCAATGGTCAGCAGCAAGTCGTAGAGGAGGGCCGCGAGACGGCGAAAGAGGGCGGCAGGGGCGCCGGTCGTGGGTTCTTCATCCATGCGGGCGCGGATTCTAATGCAAGGCGCTCCGCGCCGGGGCTCGTCGCAGCCTTTCTAGTGCTTGTCCTGCTGGGCGACGCGCTGTTCGATGGCGTCCTTGCTGCCGCGCAGGATCTGGCGTACCTGCTGGGCAGTCGGCCGGCCCGCGATGCGCGCGATGGCTTCCGGCAGTTCATGCCAGTCGCGGCCCCAGGAGAGCAGGCGCGCGGCATCCTTGACGACCGCAGTGACGGTCGTGTCGTTGACCGGTTTCGGCGCCTTGGTCGTGCTCTTCTGCTTGCCCGCCGCGGCGCGCGCCGCTTTCGGCGCGGGCGCGGGTTTCAGCACCGTCGAAGTCGAGGTCGCGCCCGTTTTCGGCGCACGCGACTTTTCGAGCTGACGCTCGCGATCGGGTTCGGCGATCGGCACGAAACGCTCGACATTCTGCGAACCGACGAGGTTCGTCAGGAACGACATCATCTCGAGTGCTTCGGACAGGGATGGATCGGCTGCCGCGAGCCGCGTCTGCACGATGTTCTGGAGATCGGCGAGGCGCTGGCGCGCGAGATCGATCACCCACTTGGTCGGGCGCTGGTGGTTGGGCCAGGGCTGCACGAGCCAGTACTGGTCCTCGGGGAGGTCCGCGTAACGGGAGTGCAGATCGAGGCTCTTCTGCCACTTCTGCAGCAGCTGCAGTACGCGATCGTCGGCCGGCGTCATGCCAGTCAACATAAATCAGGGACTCTGCTTTCGCAGCCATTATCGCGGCAGTTCTTGACGCCCGTCACAGTGGCGGGCGGTTCAGCGCTTCCCGCAGTCCTCGATGACCTGGGGTTCGGCCGCGAGCGCCGCCCCGGCATCGGGGCCGAGCGCGACGAGCCAGGATCCGTACATCGGGTTCGGAAGTAGGAACCAGCGCCGGCCCCACAAGGCGTCGGCTCCGCAACGCGCTTCGTCGCGCAACCGCGGGGATTGGCGGCGCACCTCCGGCAGGAAATCCGCCAGGTCGTCGCCGACATTGAGAACGATGCGGTACTGACGCGCGACCTCGAGCCGGCGTGAAAGTTTTTCGCTGCCCCAGTCCGGCCGCTCGCCCCTGATCATCAAGTCGTCGGCGAGCGTCGGCGAATCGAGTCCGACCGAACGCAGGTTGTCGGCCGTGTCATCCTGCTGCGGACAGGCGGACGCATCTCCGGCGCGCGGGCCGCATTCCCGGTTCGTGATGAAGAACACTCGCACGGGCCGGCCCTGCGGGTCTGTCATTCCGCGCGCGGCGCGGACGAATTCCGCGGCGCCCGGAACCGCGGGCGCCTTGCGCGCGGCGACCCAGGCATCCCAGACCGACTCGAACGCCGCGAAGCAGGTTTCGTCCAGCAGCATCTGCGCCTGGGGCGCCGAGTTGTCGAGCACGGTCTCGTCGATGTCCATGACGATCGCGGGCGGCAGCGCCGCGACGTCGCCGGTCTGCGCGGGTTCTGCAGTCCAGGCCGGATCCGCAAGACCCGTCTCGAGCGCCGCCCGCGCGGCGCGATAGATCGACGTGCTTGCCGCTCGATATTCCGGTGAGGTCCGGACCCAGAGCGTCGCGCGCTCGCCGCCGGCCGCAAATGTCGGGGCCCCACCGCAGGGATTCGACGGGGCCGCGGGCACGGTCGCCTGCGGTGACTGTGCCGCGCAACCGGCGACAATCGCGGCCGCAAGAACGCAGAGGCCGCGCGCGATGTCGGTCGCGGCAGGCATTCAGACGACCACCCGCGTGCCGCCGTTTGCCGTGCGCTCAGCATAGAGCGTCGAGAGGCGCTGCGTGATCGGGCCGATCCTGCCGTCGCCAATCGCCCGGCCGTCCACAGTCGTGACGCCGGCGAGCTCGCCCATCGTGCCGGTGCAAAAAGCCTCGCTTGCGCGATAGAGCTCCGCGAGGGACAGGTCGCCGACTTCACAGGGAATGCCCTGCTTCAGGCAGATGTCGAGCACCGTGGCCCGCGTGATGCCCTCGGGGCAGGCGGCGAGGGTGGGCGTGCGCACGACGCCGCCCTCCACCAGGAATAAATGCGTCGCGTTCGTCTCGGCGATGAAGCCGCGGACATCGAGCATGATCGCGTCGTCCGCGCCCGCGGCATTCGCCTGGATCTTCGCCAGGATCGAGGACAGCAGGTTCGCATGGTGAATCTTCGGATCGAGACAGTCGGGCGGCGAGCGGCGCTGGCTGCTCGTGATCAGCGTGAGGCCCTTCTTCGAATAGACCGGCGCCTTGTGCTCGGCGAGCACGATCAGCGTGGGCCCGGAGCGATTGAGCCTCGGATCCATCCCCGAGGTGATCTTGACGCCGCGCGTCAATGTGAGGCGGATGTGCACGCCGTCCTTCATGCCGTTGGCCTCGAGCGTGCGGCGGATCTCGGTCACGATCGCCTCGTCCGCGGGAATGCTCTCGAAGGCGAGCGCCTGCGCCGAATGACGCAGGCGCGCGAGGTGCTCGGTCAGCGCGAAGATCCGGCCGTCGTAGAGCCGAAGTCCCTCCCAGACGGCGTCGCCGCCCTGCACGGCGCTGTCGAAGGGGCTCACGCCGGCCTTGTCGCGATGCACCAGCGTGCCGTCGATGTTGACGATCAGGTCGCGATTGCGTTCGTCGAATTGCTGAAGCATCGGCTGTCCTCAGGCCCGCAGGCGCAGGGCGTGAAGCTTCTCATACCAGGGCCGGCACTCGTCCAGCAGTCCCTGGAGGACCGCGCTCGATTCGACGCGGCGCGGCCGGTCGGGCTTGAAACCGGTCGAGGACTCGACCGCCGCGTACCAGTGCGGCGCCCAGGCGCCGTCCGTCGCTCGCGGACCCGGTGCCCAGGCGAGCATCGCGGGCAGGAACGGAATCCCGAGCGCCTTGCAGAGCGACTCGAGCATTGCGCGCGGATTCTTAAGGACGTCGCTCGCGAGCACGACGGGCGGCGCGCGACCGATGCGATCGGCCACGCGATCGAAGATCTCGCATTGTTGCGTCAGGCCCGTATCCGCGAGGCCCGCGCCGGGGAAGGTCTTCACGAGCGAGGCGAGCATCTCGTCCGGCTCGCGGATCAGGAAGGCATGCGTCAGGTGATCGAGCCAGGCGCGGTCGATCATCGGCAGGAGGTGGTGCGCCATGTGCTTCTGGTACCAGATCGCACGGCCGCCGGGTATCGCTCCGGTCAGTTGCCCGGCGACCTTCCGCCAGTCGGATTCGTGCGCAGCGAGCACGGCGTCGCGGCCCGGGTGGGCGACGCCCGTGACCTTCAGGTAGTGCGCGTAGAGCGGTTCATCCGTGACGGCGGTGTCGGGCCGGCTGCCGAAGGAGCGCATCATCGCGGTCGAAATGTTGCGCGGGCCGGACCACATGGCGATGCGCGTCTGTTCGCATCGTCGTGTCAAGCGGATCTCCGACGGTTTCCTCGACACCCCGAGGCATCGCTCGAGGCGCGATCAGGCGCGTCGGCGTCGCCCTGCGGCCAGCGCGGCCAGGCCGGCGAGCAGTTCCAGCAGTCCCAGGGCGCCGCCACCGCCACCTCCGCCGCCGCCCGGATTGGGTGGCGGAGGCGCTACGGCGTCACAACGCGTGAATCTCACCAAGCCGGACGCGGCCTGACCCGTGACTTCGACCTCCACCTCGTGCTGGTTGCAGTCGCTGATGGTCGACTGAAAGGTCAGCAGGTATCCGTTGTCGAGCAGGGACGACATGGTGGCATAGGCATCCGCAATCGCGGCATCGTCCGGCGTCGGGATGAACTCGCCACCCGTGCGGGCGGCAAGAGAGTTCAGAATATTTTGGCCGCCCGTCGTGGCCGTGGACACGGCAATCGTGAATACCGGAATGCCGTCAATGCCGGCATCGTCGATCACATCGTCCAGTGTCGCAGCCGAGAAGTTGTCGTCGCCGTCGCTGACCACGATCACCGCCTTGGGTCCCTCCGGGAGCGTGACCGCCTGGCGCGCTGAACTGGTCGATCGACACGATGACGGCGTCGAACACATTGGTGGATGAGCCCGGGTAGGCCGCCATTGCCGCACTGACCAACATCGACGAGCCAGCGGCCCCGTCAATTTCCGTGAACGGCTGTACGACGGTGGCCCCCTGCGTGCCGTTGAACTTCACGATGGCCGCGTAGTCGCCGGGCGTCATGGAATTGATGAAGTCAACCACCGCCTGCTGCATGGCGATGCCCGGAGCGCCCGCCATGCTGGGGCTGAAGTCCATGGTGAACACGACCGAAACCTGTCGAGCCGGATTCTCGGACGGCGGCAGGGAAAAGTCTGATGGCTGAATCGTGATCGGATCTCCGTCCAGCGTCAGGGTGAAGTCGCTGGCCGAAAGCCCGCCGACTGGCTGACCGTTCGTGTCAGTCACTGTAACGTAGACTTCGATCGGGTCGCTCACCGGCCGCGATTCCACGCGGACATCGACCGCTGCGCGCACGAGCCCCGGGAAAAGCGTTGTCGCCAGCACTGCGAGCACAGCCGCCGGCAGCCACCATGGCCGCCGCGCCGCGACGGCAAAAGTCGTTTCAGTCATTTGAGTCATTACCTTCCCTGCCTTTATCCCGACGACCACTATTGCGTGTGGCTCTCGTCGGAATCAAGCATACAGTCTTGCAGCTGACTGTCGCCTGTTGCCCTAGTGAAAAGGTTACTTATGTCACAATTCCCAAAAGGTCGCGTAGTCTACCGCCCCGCAGCCGCCCTCCGCGTATCCAGTGATACTGATTCGAAACCTGGCATCGAGTCATTGGATCAGTGGCGCTCCCAGAGGGATTCGAACCCTCGTACCAGCCTTGAGAGGGCTGTGTCCTAGGCCTCTAGACGATGGGAGCGGTGCTTTGCATCTGGCCGGGGGCCCGCAAGAGGGCTGGTATTATATCGGCCCATCATTCGACCTCAAGCGGACCCGAACTCCTTGGATCAACAGAACCGCCGGGCGCCAGCGCCGGTAATCGTCGCACGCGCGGATCATCCCATCTCGCGTTCGCAGATCTCCGGCAATGCACTCAAGGTCCTTTACCGCCTGAAGGACGCCGGCTACCAGGGGTTCCTCGTCGGCGGTTGCGTCCGCGATCTCCTGATCGGCATGCAGCCCAAGGACTTCGACATCGCGACCAACGCTTCGCCCGAGGAGGTGCGCCGCCTTTTCCGGAACAGCCGCCTGATCGGCCGACGCTTCCGGCTGGCGCACGTCCGCTTCGGCCAGCAGATCATCGAGGTCGCGACATTTCGCGCGGCCGGCGCGCCGATGGCGCCGGAGCCCGATCTCGACGGCGTCACCGACGAGAGCGCGGAGGAGTCCGAGGCCGAAATCGAATCCACGGATCGCGTCCACGACGATCGCGGGCGGCTGCTTCGGGACAACGTCTACGGCACGATCGACCAGGACGTCTGGCGCCGCGACTTCACCTGTAACGCGCTCTACTACAACATCGAGGACTTCTCGATCTGGGATTACGTCGGCGGTGTCGACGACGTCCGCGCGCGGACGCTCAGGCTCATCGGCGATCCGGAAACGCGCTACCGCGAGGATGCAGTCCGGATGCTGCGCGCCGTGCGCTTCGAGGCGAAGCTCGGCTTCAGCATTCACGAGGCGACGCGCGCGCCCTTCGAATCGCTGGCAGGGCTGCTCGAGCACATTCCGCCGGCGCGGCTGCTCGACGAGTTCCTGAAGCTCTTCCTGGCGGGCTTCGGGGAGCGGTCGTTTGATCTGCTTCAGAAGCACGGCCTGCTCGAGCACCTGTTCCCGGCAACGGCGGCGCATCTCGCGACTGAAACGGATGGCGTGGCGCAGCGGCTCATCCGCGCAGGACTCGCGAACACCGACCGCCGCGTCGCCGAGGATCGTCCGGTCACGCCGATGTTCCTGTTCGCCGTTCTGCTGTTCGGCCCGGTTTCCGCCGCGGCGCAGCGCCGATTCGAATCCGGCGCGCATCCGGGGGCCGCAATTGCCGATGCGGTCGACGAGGTCGTCGCCGCGCAGAACCGGCGGATCGGCATTCCGAAGCGCTTCTCGATCCCCATGCGAGAGCTGCTCGCCCTGCAGCCGCGATTCCATCGGCGCGAAGGACGCCGCGCGCTCGCGTTTCTGAGCCATCCCCGATTCCGGGCCGCCTATGACTTTCTGCTGCTCCGCGCCCACGCGGGCGTCGAAGATCCGGAGATCGCGCGCTGGTGGACCGAGATCCAGGAACTGCCGCCCGATGCGCAGTTGCAGCGCATAGGCACGGATTCCGGCGAGGGTGGGACCGATGGCCCGCTTCGCCGCCGGCGCAGGCGCCGCGGCGGCCGCGGACGCAAGGCTCCGGCGGCCGAAACCTGAGCGCGGGCGATGCGCTGGCGTCCCGCCTATGTCGGCCTCGGCAGCAATCTTGCCGATCCACGCCGGCAGGTGGAAAGCGCATTCAAGGCGCTCGCCGGCATCACGGATTCGCGACTCGTCCTCCGCTCGCGCCTCTGGCGCAGCCGGCCGCTCGGACCACCGGACCAGCCCGAGTTCGTCAATGCCGCCGCCGGTCTCCTGACAGCAAAAACGCCGCGCGAGCTGCTCGCGGATCTGCAGGCAATCGAGCGGCGCATGGGCAAGACCGAGCCTGAAGTACGCTGGGGTCCGCGCCTGATCGATCTCGACCTGCTCGTCTTTGGCGACACGCGGGTGGACGAGCCGGGACTTCGACTGCCGCATCCGGGCGTGCACCTGCGCAATTTCGTGCTGTATCCTCTCGCGGAAATCGCCGCGGAACTCTGGGTGCCGGGACTGGCTCGAGTCCGCGTGCTCCGCGAGCGGGTATCGGGTGAAGGAATCGAGCGGCTCGCCGCGCGGGAATCCGGTGACGACTGAAGAAAAACGGGAAAGCTGGCCTCACCGGCTGGTCGTCGTCGAAGGCCTGATCGGCGTCGGCAAGACGAGTCTTGCGCGCAAGCTCGCCTCGGCGGTCGGCGCGGGGACGGTGTTCGAGCAGCCGATGGAGAATCCGTTTCTCGAGCGCTTCTACAAGGACCGCCGCGCGGCCGCCTTTCCGGCGCAGCTCTATTTCCTGTTCCAGCGCGCGCGCCAGCTGTCGGAACTGCGCCAGCACGATCTTTTCGCGCAGGTGCGCGTCGCGGACTACATGCTGGACAAGGACCGGCTCTTCGCGCGCATCGTGCTGGACGACGAGGAGTTCAAGCTCTACGACCAGGTCTACACGCGCCTCGCGTTGGACGCGCCGGTGCCCGATCTCGTCGTGTTCCTGCAGGCACCCGTCGACATCCTGCTCGCGCGCATCGACAAGCGCGGCATCCCCTACGAGAAATACATCGACGCGGCCTACCTCGAGCGGCTCGGCGAGGCGTATACGCGCTACTTCCACCAATACACGGCCTCGCCGCTGCTCATCGTCAACACGGCCGAGATCGACCCGGCGAACAACTCGCGGGATTTCGACGACTTGTTCGAGACGATTCGCCGGACCACGAGCGGCCGGCACTACGTCAATCCAGTACGGGCGTAGCGGACCGGTTCTCCTGGCGCGCAAGCGCCCAGCGGACGTGTTCGCGGACGACCGGGTCGGCGTCGTCGCGCCGCTCTGCGAGCGCTGCGGCCGCCGCCACCGATCGCGGCGCATTGCCGAGCGCGACGGCGATATTCCGCAGCCAGCGCCGGAATCCGAGCCTGCGCAGTGCGCTTCCGGCGCTCCGCTCCTCGTATTGCGCCTCGGTCCAGCGGAAGAGTTCGACGAGATCCGGCGCGTCGAGGCCATGACGGACGCGAAAGTCGGGTTCGGCCGCGACGCGCGCGAACTTGTTCCAGGGACAGACGAGTTGGCAGTCGTCGCAGCCGAAGATGCGGTTTCCGATCGCGGGCCGCAGCGACTCCGGGATTGCTCCGTGATGCTCGATCGTGAGGTAGGAGATGCAGCGGCGCGCGTCGAGCTGATAGGGCGCGGTGATCGCGCCGGTCGGACAGGCGGGCAGGCAGGCGCTGCAGCTGCCGCAGCGATCCTTTGCGCGCAAGTCAACGGGCAGCGGCAGGTCGGTCAATAGTTCGCCCAGCATGAAGAACGAGCCCGCGCGCTCGTTGATGAGATTCGTGTGCTTGCCGATCCAGCCGAGACCGGCGTTCCGTGCGAGCGGTTTTTCCATCACCGGCGCGGAATCCACGAACGCGCGATAACCGAAGGGCCCGATCTCGGCCTCGAGCCGAGCCGCCAGGCCGGCGAGCCGCGCGCGGAGCACCTTGTGATAGTCGCGGCCGAGCGCATAACGCGCGATGAATCCCTTGCGGCCGTCGGCGAGTACCGCGGATGAAAGTCTCGCACCCGGTGCATTGGCCGCCATGCGCACGCTGATCACGCGAAGCGTGCCGGGAATGAGTTCGTCCGGGCGGCTGCGCATCGTACCGTGCCGCTCCATGTAATTCATGCCACCGTGCCGCCGCTCCGCGATCCACCGCCCGAGGTTCGACTCGTCCTCCGGCAACTCGATGCCGGCGACGCCGACCTGGTCGAAACCGAGCTCCCGCGCGAATCCGTCGAGGCGCGCGCGAAGCGCGGCGAGTTCGCTGACTGTGAATTGGCTGGCCATGGGCGGGATTCGGGAGACGGCCAGTATAATCGCGGCAATGGAATCGCTGCCCGCCGAGGTTTATTCGGCCGCTCAGGTGCGCGCGATGGACCGCCATGCGATCGAGAAGGCCGCCATCCCGGGCTACAAGCTGATGCAGCGCGCGGGCGGAGCGGCGCTCGACGCGGTCCGCCGGCACTGGCCCGAGGTCACTAAGATCGCGATCCTCTGCGGAGCCGGCAACAACGCCGGCGACGGCTACGTGTTCGCTCGTCTCGCGCGCGCGGCGGGCCTCGAGGTGAAGGTCGCCGCGCTCACCGACCCGAGTCGGCTGGGAGGCGACGCCCTGAAGGCGTACGCCGATTTCACCGCGGAAGGCGGACGGCACGGCGACTTTGATCCGCTGGCGCTCGCCGGATCGGAGCTCGTCGTCGACGCGCTGCTCGGCACCGGCGTCGACCGGCCGCTCGAAGGCGTATGGCGAGACTGCGTCGCATGGGTCAACCGCGCGGGACTGCCGGTGCTTGCGCTCGACATTCCCTCGGGTCTCGACGCGGATACCGGGTTGCCGCACGGAGCCGCAATCCGCGCGACGCACACGATTGCATTCATCGCGCTCAAGTCCGGGCTGCTGCTCGGCGCTGCGCCAGATCACGTTGGCCTCCTAGAGTTCGCCGGTCTCGATATTCCGGCGGCGGCGCGCGAGGCGCATTCGCCGGTTCTCCGCCGGATGGACGCGCGCCTCGCGCTCGCTGCGCTGACGCCGCGGCGGCGGACCGCGCACAAGGGCGATCACGGCCGCGTTCTCGTGGTCGGCGGGCTCGCGATGGCGGGCGCCGCACGCCTCGCCGGGGAGGCGGCGCTGCGAACCGGCGCGGGACTCGTGACGATCGCGACCTCCGCGGCGAATGTCGCGGCTGTCATCGGCGCGCGGCCGGAGCTCATTGCGCAGGCGCTGCACAGCCGCCCGGGCCTCACGCCTTTTCTCGCCGCCGCCGACGCCGTCGCGATCGGGCCCGGACTCGGCGTCGACCGGCGCGCGCGACGGCTGTTCGACGAGACGATCGACGGCGGCCGGCCGGTCGTGGTCGACGCCGACGCCTTGAACCTGCTTGCGATGCGGCCGCGGCGGCATGCGGACTGGATCCTGACGCCGCACCCGGGCGAAGCCGCGCGACTTCTCGGGACCGATGCCGCTTCAGTACAGCGCGATCGGCTCGCCGCGACGAAAGCGATCGCGGAACGATTTGACGGCGTCTGTGTGCTGAAGGGCGCGGGCACGATCGTGCAGGCGCGCGACGAGCTTCCCTGGATCTGCGACCGCGGCAACCCCGGCATGGCGACTGCAGGCAGCGGAGACGTATTGACGGGCGTGATCGCGGCTCTGCTCGCCGGCGGATGCCTGCCTGCACTCGCGGCCGCGGCGGGCGTGCTGTTGCATGCCGAGGCGGGCGATCGGGCGGCGCGCGCGGGCGCGCGCGGCGTTATCGCGGGCGACTTGATCGCCGAACTGCGCGGAGTCGTCAACTCGCCGTGGAAATGATCCTGGCCGACGAGGCGGAGACGACCGATGCAGGGGCCCGGCTCGCGCACAGCCTGCCGGATCTCTTGGAGCGGAGCCTGCTCCTTGGACTTTCGGGCGAGCTCGGCAGCGGCAAGACGACATTGGCACGGGGCCTACTGCGAGCGCTCGGCGTGACGGGCACGATTCGAAGCCCCACGTTCACGCTGGTCGAACCTTACTCGACCGCGCGCGCGACGGTTCATCACCTCGACCTGTACCGACTGGAGGCCGGCCCGGCGGCACTCGAAGGGCTCGGCTACCGCGACTTGCGCGAACTGCCCGGCCTCGTCATGGTCGAATGGCCGGAGCGGGGCGGAATGGCGCTCGGCACGCCTGATCTCGGCGCCAATCTCGCGCATCGGAATCGCGGACGCCGCCTCGAGTTCACTGCTTTGACCGAAAGTGGGCGCGCCTGGCTCGCCGCTTATCGCGCGCTCCTCGAAGAGAGTGTCGTATCTCGCTGAAATGCTTGAATTAATGGCCTTGCGTCGCTAGAGTAGCCTGAACTTCATCGCGCCTGGATGCCATGCGCCCACTGCAGCGGATCGGTCTCGTCGTCTTGCTGCTCGCTTCCGGATCGGCGACGGGCGCAGCTGTCACCCTGAAGGACATCCGCGTCTGGGCGAGCCCGGACTCGACGCGAGTCGTGCTCGACCTGTCGGCCGCCGCAAGCTACACGCTGTTTTCGCTCTCGGGTCCCGAGCGGATCGTCATCGATCTCGAACAGGCGGACGCGGATCTTTCCGCGTTCCGCATTCCGGACGGGGCGGGTGTCATCAGCGCGGTGCGACTCGGCGAACGCGGCAACAGCGGCCTGCGCGTCGTGCTCGACATGAAGGCGCACGTCGAGCCCAAGAGCTTCCTGACGCCGCCGAATGAAACCTATGGTCACCGACTGGTCGTCGATCTCGGCGTCGAGCAAGCGCCGAAGCCGGTCAAGGTCGCGGGCGGCGACGGACAGCGCGACCTCGTGATCGCCATCGACGCGGGGCACGGCGGCGAGGATCCGGGCGCGATCGGCAAGTCCGGCACGCGCGAAAAGTCGGTCGCGCTCGCGGTCGCGCGGAAGCTCGCCGACCGCATCAATGCGGAGCCGGGAATGCGCGCCGTTCTCACGCGCACGGGCGACTATTTCGTGAAATTCGAGAAACGGATCGCGCGCGCGCGCGACGCAAAGGCCGACCTGTTCGTGTCGATCCATGCCGATGCTTTCGTCAACCGCGAGGTTCGCGGCTCGTCCGTTTATGTGCTGTCGACGCGCCGCGCGAGCAGCGAGGCGGCGCGCATGCTGGCTGATCGCGAAAATGCCGCCGACCTCATCGGCGGCGTATCCCTGCACGACAAGAGCGACGTGCTGGCCTCCGTGCTGTTCGACCTGTCGCAGAATGCCGCAATCAGCGCGAGCCGCGATGCGGCGTCGCGCGTCCTGATTGAGCTCGACAATATCGGGCAACTGAAGAAGAGCGACGTCCAGCATGCGAGCCTGATCGTGCTGACGTCTCCGGACGTGCCCTCCATGCTGGTGGAAACCGCGTACATCTCGAATCCCGAGGAAGAGCGGCGGCTGCGCGACCCGGCGCACCAGGAACGGCTCGCGGGCGCGATCCACGCGGGCGTGCGCCGCTACTTCTACGACAATCCGCCGCCCGGTTCGCGCGTCGCGATACTTGCCGCCCGAGAGCGCGGCCAGGCGCTGCGGCACGTGGTTTCCCCCGGCGAGACGCTCGGCGACGTCGCGGGACGCTATGCGGTCGGCGTCGACGACTTGCGGCAGAAGAACCGGATCGACGGAGAAACGGTCGCGTCCGGCACGATTCTCGAGATACCGGTCGCCGGGACCTGATCGCCGCAAGGGCCGCTGCTAGACTGGCGTGCCGGTTGCCACGCCATGCCGATCCAAATCCTTGACGGAACACTCGTCGACCAGATCGCCGCCGGCGAGGTCATCGAGCGCCCGGCGTCGGTGGTCAAGGAACTCGTCGAGAACTCGCTCGACGCCGGCGCGCGCAACGTGACGATCGACATCGAGAACGGCGGCATCCGGCTCATCCGCGTGCGCGACGACGGCCGCGGCATCCCCGCCCGCGAGCTTCCGCTCGCGCTTTCACGCCATGCGACGAGCAAGATCGCCTCGCTCGAGGATCTCGAACGAGTCGCGACGCTCGGGTTCCGGGGCGAGGCGCTGCCGTCGATCGCATCCGTCTCGAGCCTGCGTCTCGCATCGCGGGCCGAGGGCGGCTCCGGGGCCTCGGAAATCGAATCGTCCGAAGGCCGCGTGGGACGCCCGTCGCCCTCGTCGCATCCCGCCGGCACGACGGTCGAGGTGCGGGATCTCTTTCACAAGGTTCCGGCGCGGCGCAAATTCCTGCGCGCCGAGTCGACCGAGTTTCAGCACGTGCAGAAGACGGTCACGCGGCTCGCGCTATCGCGCTTCGACGTCGCGTTTACGCTGACGCACAACCGGCGCGAGCAGTTCGCGCTGCCGAGCGCGGACGGCAGGCGGGAGCGCGAGGCGCGCGTCGCGCGCCTGGTCGGCGCAGATTTCGTCGAGAACTCGCGATACGTCACGCACGCGCAGTCGGGATTCGCGCTGGAAGGATGGATCGGACTGCCCTCGCAGTCGCGCGCGCAGCCGGACCGGCAGCATCTCTTCGTGAATGGCCGCATGGTCCGCGACCGCCTGCTCGCGAGCGCTGCGCGCCTCGCCTATCGCGACGTCAGTCACGGCGGCCGCCATCCGGCCTGGCTCCTCTACCTGTCGCTCGATCCGCAGCAGGTGGACGTGAACGCCCACCCCCAGAAGCTGGAAGTGCGCTTTCGCGACTCGCGCGGCGCGCACGACTTCCTCTTGCGTACGATCGAGCGGGCGCTCGCCGAATCCGGTCACGGATCCGAGGGCGTCGCCCCGGCCACGGCCGGAAAATTGGCCGGGTTTCTGGCGGCGACGCGATCCGGGGCGCTTGCGCTCGGCGAGCCGGCCGCGCATTACGGACAGGCAGCCGCGCCGGCAGGCGCGACGCCTGCGGCGGTGCCCGATTCGGACGCGCCGCTCGGCCAGGCGATCGCGCAGCTGCATGGCATCTATATCGTCGCGCAGACCGTCGGGGGAATGGTGCTCGTCGACATGCATGCCGCGCACGAACGAATCCTCTACGAGCGCCTCAAGTCGGCGATGGATAGCGGGAACGCGGCGCGGCAGGCGCTGCTCGTGTCCGCGGTGCTGGAGACAACCGAGGCGGAAGCGAGTCTCGCCGAGCAACGCGGCGACGAGCTCCGTGCCGCCGGATTCGTCGTCGATCGCATCGGGCCTGCCACACTTGCGGTCCGCGAAGTCCCCGTCGCGCTCGCGGGCGAGGATGTCGCGCGCGTGCTTGGCGATGCGCTTGCGGACCTCGGTCAGGGAGGCACGGCACATCGCATCGCCGACAGCCAGAACGAACTGCTCGCGAACATCGCCTGCCGCAGCGCGGTCCGGGCCCGTCGCCAGCTCTCGATTCCCGAGATGAATGCTCTGCTTCGCGAAATGGAACGGACCGAGCGCTCCGGACAGTGCAGTCACGGCCGCCCGACCTGGACGCGGATGTCTCTCGCCGAGCTCGACCGGATTTTCCTGCGCGGACGCTGATCGTGCGAAGCCCCGCGGTTCTGCTCATGGGCCCGACGGGTTCGGGCAAGACGGATCTCGCCGCCGCGATGGTGGCAAACCTGCCGCTCGAGATCGTGAGCGTCGATGCCGCGATGGTGTATCGCGGCATGGACATCGGCACGGCCAAACCGTCGCTCGAATTGCTCGCGCGGGCACCGCACCACCTGATCGATCTCATCGATCCCGCGGAACGGTACTCGGCGGCGCGCTTTCTGGCGGATGCCAAACGCGTCATGGCCGAGATCGCGACGCGTGGACGGACGCCGATGCTGGTCGGCGGAACCATGCTCTATTTCCGCGCGCTTCAATCGGGCCTTGCGCGCCTGCCGGCGGCGGATGCGCGAATCCGGCTCGAACTCGAGTCGCGCGCGACGCGCCACGGCTGGCCGGCCTTGCATGCGGAACTCGCGGCGCTCGATCCGGCGGCCGCCGAGCGCATCCGTCCGGGCGACCGCCAGCGTATCCAGCGCGCACTCGAAGTCATCGCGCTCACCGGCGCCCCGATCTCGGCGCAGCAAAGCGAGGACCTGCGCGGCGCGGCATCGAGCGCAGACCTCTGCATCGTGCTTGCGCCCGCGGATCGGGCGACCCTCTATGACCGGCTCGAATCGCGCTTTCGGGAGATGCTGCGCCGCGGCCTCCTCGACGAGGTCCGCGCATTGCAGGCGCGCGGAGACCTGCACTCGGGACTCCCTTCGATGCGGCTGATCGGCTACCGGCAGCTTTGGGAGCATCTCGAAGGCCGCGCGAGCATGGAATCCGCAGCTGAGAAAGCGGTCATAGCCACGCGACAGTTCGCTCGACGGCAGTTGACGTGGCTTCGGGCGGAACCGCAGGCGGAGTGGTTCGACGCGCTCGATCCGGGGACGCCGGAACGCGTCGCGCTCCGCATCGAACGCTGGCAGCGGGGTCGGTGAAACCGGCCGGGGAGGTGCTAGACTCAGCAACTTGCGGGCTGCGCCTCTTGCGTCAAGAACAGGCCCGACAGGTTCGGTCGTTTGAGCCGCCGGAATAACCTAGAGCGGCATGAAAGTGCTAGAAAAAACAAGGAGTTACCATGGCCCGAGGTCAATCATTGCAGGATCCTTTCCTGAATGCGCTGCGCAAGGAGCGCGTGCCCGTCTCCATTTATCTGGTCAACGGCATCAAGCTCCAGGGCCAGGTGGATTCATTCGACCAGTTCGTGGTGCTCCTGAAGAACTCCGTGAGCCAGATGGTCTACAAGCACGCCATTTCGACGGTCGTGCCCGCGCGGAACGTGCGGCTGCCGTCGGCCGAAGGTGCGGAAGAGGAAACCGCTGCGGTGTCGGAGACCGCTTGACCGGAGCCCCGGCAGGATCCCTTGTTCGAACGCCCTGAGCGCGGCGAACGCGCGATACTGGTCCGCATCGGGCTTGGCCAGGCGACCGACCCCGACGAACTCGGTGAGTTCGATGCGCTCGCGCGCTCCGCAGGCGCGATTCCGGTCGCGACGATCACAGGAACCCGCCGCACGCCGGAGCCTCGCTACTTCATCGGCAGCGGCAAGGCGGACGAAGTTCGCGATCGTGCCCACGCCGAGTCCGCCGATCTCGTGCTCGTCGACCACGAACTGTCGCCGAGCCAGGAACGGAACCTCGAGCGCCTGATCGGGCGGCGCGTACTCGACCGCACGGGACTCATCCTCGACATCTTCGCCCGGCGCGCGCGAAGCGCGGAGGGCCAGCTCGAAGTCGAGCTTGCGCAGCTTCGGCATCTCTCGACGCGCCTGGTGCGCGGCTGGACTCACCTTGAAAGGCAGAAAGGCGGCATCGGGCTCCGCGGCCCGGGCGAGACACAGCTCGAGACCGACCGCCGGCTGATCGGCAAGCGTATTCGCACGCTGACGGCCAAGCTCGAAAAGCTCGCGCAGCGACGCGACACCGGGCGCCAGGTCCGAAAGCGCGTGCCCGTGCCCTCGATCGCGCTGATCGGCTATACGAATGCGGGCAAGTCGACGCTCTTCCGCGCGCTGACCGGTGCCGACGCCTACGTGGCCGACCAGCTGTTCGCGACGCTCGATCCGACCGTGCGCCGGTTGCGCCTGCCGCACACGCCGGATCTCGTCATCGCCGACACGGTCGGCTTCATTCGCGACCTGCCGCACGAGCTCGTCGCGGCCTTCCGCTCCACGCTGATGGAGGCGCGCGACGCCGATCTCCTGCTGCACGTCGTCGATGCGGCGGATCCCGACCGCGAGCGCCACATCGCGCAGGTGGACGAACTGATCGCGAGCATCGGCGCGGGCTCGATTCCTCAGCTGCGCATCTACAACAAGATCGACCGGCTCGGCCGTCCGGCGGAACTGATTCGCGGCGAGCTCGGGCAGCCCGCCGCCGTGCGGCTGTCCGCGGCGAGCGGAGCCGGCGTCGAATTGCTGCGCGCCGCGCTGCAGGAGACCTTCGGTCAGGCCGCGATGCGGCTCATCGTCGTGCTGCCGCCGGCGCAGGGCCGGCTGCGAGCGCGACTTTACGAACTTCGCCTCGTGCGCGAGGAGTCTGCCCTGCCGGGCGGCGACGCGCGCCTCGTGGTCGAATCGTCGCACCAGGAGCTCGAGCGCCTGTGCCGCGAGGCCGGTGTCGACTTCGCAGCCGCCGTTTCGCCTTGTTTGCCCGCCGCGGGCTTCGTAGAATTCCCGCGCGACACCGCGAGTTCCGCGGCTTGATTCCAACGATCACCCGGCGAGCGCGATAAATGGCCTGGAACGATCCCGGCAAGAACGAGAATCCCTGGCAGCGCCGGCCCGAAAAAGGCCCGCCGGACCTGGACGAAGTCCTGCGCCGCCTCCAGAAGAAGTTCCGTTCGCTGTTCGGCGGCTCCGGCCCGTCGGGGAACGGAAGCTCGGGCACCGGCGGCCGCATGATCGGCGTCGGCTCGATCCTGCTCGGACTGACCGCGCTCTGGGCGCTTCTCGGAAGCGTCTATATCAACGAGGCGGCGGAGCGTTCGGTCATCACGCGCTTCGGCAAGTACGTCAAGACGACGACAGGCGGACTCAACTTCCGTCTGCCCTGGCCGATCGATCGGCGGACGATCGTGAACGTGACCGAGTTCCGGAGCTTCAGCGACCGCACGCGGATGCTGACTCAGGACGAGGCGCTCGTGGACATCAATCTCGCCGTGCAGTACCGGCGCGCCGATCCCGTCAAGTTCGCATTCAACGTCCGCGACCCCGAGGAGACGCTCGGTGAGGTCGGCGAGAGCGCGATCCGCGAGATCATCGGCCAGAGCAGACTCGATTTCGTGCTCGAGACCGGCCGCCAGGAGATCGCCGCGAAGACCAAGGACCTCGTGCAGCGCACGATAACCGCCTACAACACCGGCATCGAGGTCATCAGCGTCAATCTCCAGGACGTGAGCGTCCCGGAACAGGTCGCGCCGGCCCAGAAGGACGCGATCAAGGCGCGCGAGGACAAGGAGCGGTCCACGCTGTCCGCGCAGACCTACGCGAACGACATCGTGCCGAAGGCGCGCGGCGCCCAGGTCAGCGTCGTCGAGGGCGCGCGCGCCTACCGCAGCCGGGTCATCGCCGACGCCGAAGGCGAAACCTCGCGCTTCCTCCAGCTCGCGGGTGAGTACGAGCGCGCCCCGGGCGTGACGCGCGAGCGCCTCTATCTCGAAACGATGGAGCAGGTGCTCGGTTCCGCGGCGAAGATCCTGGTCGACGTCGACGGCTCGGGCAACATGATCTATCTGCCGCTCGACAAGCTGCTCGAGCAGCGGAGCGCCCCGCGGGCCGTCATCGAGACGCCGCCGACGATCCGGCTCGAGGACGGCAGTGAAGTCAACGCGGAAGATCCGCGCGCACGGAAGGAACGCTGATGAACCGCAGCGCCCTCCAGTTGGCGATCGGCGCGCTGGCCCTGCTCTGGCTCGCGAGTGCCGCGATGTTTCAGGTGAAGGAGACGGAGCTCGCGATCAAGTTCCGGCTGCGGGAAATCGTCGCGACCGACTTCGAGCCGGGACTGCATTTCATGGTCCCGTGGATCAACGGCGTCCAGAAGTTCGACCGGCGCGTGCTGACCCGCAACTACCCATCCGAACAGTTCCTGACGAGCGAGGGCAAGATCCTCAACGTCGACTTCTTCGTGAAGTGGCGGGTCTCGGATGTCGCGCGCTATTACCTCGCGACGAACGGCGACGAGGAAGCCGCAGCCGGCCGACTCGCCGAGATCGTGAAGGACGGGCTCAAGGGCGTCATCGCGAAGCGCACGATCCAGCAGGTTGTGGCCGCGGAGCGCGCCGAGTTCATCGGCGACATCCTCCAGGTCGCCGGCCAGTCGGTCGGCCAGCTCGGGCTGACGCTCGTCGACGTCCGCGTCAAGCGCATCGACCTGCCCGAGGAGGTCTCGGAATCGGTCTACAACCGCATGCGGCAGAATTTCGCGCGCCAGGCATCGCAGCTTCGCGCGGAGGGCGACGAGCAGGCGCAGCGCATCCGCGCGGAGGCCGAGCGCGAGCGGACCGAATTGCTCGCAGTCGGCAACCGCGATGCCGAGGTCATACGCGGCGAGGGCGATGCCAAGGCGGCCGCGACCTATGCGCGCGCCTACCAGCGCTACCCGGAATTCTATTCATTTCACCGAAGCCTGCAGGCCTACCGCAACTCGATCGGCAAGTCGAACGACGTGCTGGTGATCGCGCCCAAGGGCGAGTTCTTCAAGTACCTGAAGCAGTCGGGTCGCTGAGCCGTCGATGAATATCGGATGGCCCGATCTTGCGGCCGCGCTCGGCCTCTTGCTCGTGATCGAAGGCATCCTGCCGTTCCTGAGCCCGGCCGCGATCCGGCGCACGCTCGCGCGCATCAGCACGATGGATGACACGGCTTTCCGAGTGGCGGGCGCCGCGAGCATGCTCGGCGGGCTCCTGATCCTCTGGCTGGTCCGGACCTGAGGCGGGCGGTGGGCCGCTTCGTCGTCGTGGTCGGCGCCCAGTGGGGCGATGAAGGCAAGGGCAAGGTCGTCGACCTGCTGACCGAGCGCGTCTCGGCGGTCGCGCGATTCCAGGGCGGGCACAACGCCGGTCACACGCTCGTCATCGGCGGCGTCAAGACCGTGCTGTCCCTGATCCCATCGGGAGTCCTGCGCGAGCGCGTGCGCTGCTTCATCGGCAACGGCGTCGTCGTCTCCCCGGAGGCGCTGCTGTCCGAGGCCGACATGCTGACCGGCCGCGGAATTCCGGTGTTCGAGCGCCTGGTCGTCAGTCCGCTCTGCCCGCTCGTCCTGCCCTCGCATGCGCTGATCGATCGCGCGCGCGAGCGCGCATCCGGCGACCGCAAGATCGGCACGACAGGCCGCGGCGTCGGACCCGCTTACGAGGACAAGGTCGCCCGCCGCGCGGTGCGCGTCGGCGAACTGCAGCAGCCCGAGCATTTCGCCGCACGCCTGCGCGAGCTCCTCGAGTACCACAACTTCCTGCTCGAGCGGCTGCTCGGGGAAGCGCCCGTCGATTTCGCGCGGACGCTCGATGAATGCCTGGCCCAGGGCGAGCGGATCCGTCCGCTCGTGGGCGACGTCACGATGAAGCTCCACGAAATCCGGATCGCCGGCGGCAATGTCCTGCTCGAGGGCGCGCAGGGCGCCATGCTCGACGTCGATCACGGGACGTTTCCGTTCGTCACCTCGTCGAATACCGTGGCCGGGTACGCCTCCGTAGGCACGGGACTCGGGCCGCGCGATATCGACGACGTGCTCGGCATCGTCAAGGCCTACACGACGCGCGTCGGCGCGGGCCCGTTCCCAACCGAGCTGGACGACGAGACGGGCCGGCACCTGTCGAAGATCGGGCAGGAGTTCGGCGCCGTCACGGGCCGCCCGCGGCGCACCGGCTGGTTCGACGCGGTCGCCCTGCGCCGCTCGATCATCAACAACGGCATCACCGGGCTCTGCGTCACCAAGCTCGACGTCCTGGACGGTCTCGCGCAGGTGAAGATCTGCGTGGATTACGACGGCGGCGGCCTGCCGCGCTACGAAACGATGGCGGGATGGAATGAGCGGACGGCGGGGCGCCGGTCGCTCGGCGAATTGCCGGTCGCGGCGCGCGACTACCTGGCGCGGCTCGAGGCCGTCTGCGGGGTACCGATCACGATCATCTCGACCGGCGCGGAACGGGACGAGACGATCGTCTCGCGCCATCCCTTCGACTGAGATTCAACCGCGGCGCCCGCGCCGCGGCTTTTCGGCGCGCGCGCCTGAAAGCCGGTCGACGCTCGCGGCGAGTTCCTCGACCCGGCGCTTCAATGCGCTGATGTCCTCGGCGGAGGGCATGCCGAGCTGGTGGATCGCGCGTTGCACGCGTGTCTGGAATATCTTTTCGAGGTTGTCCCAGGTTTCGCCCGCCTGCGCTTGTACGTTATCAATGCGCTGATTGACCGTTTTCTGCGCGCCCTGGAAGGCCTGCATCACGACCTTCTGCGCGGCGTCGAGCGCACCGCCCTGCAGTTTCGAGCCCTCGCGCATCAGCTCGTCGAAGACTTTCGGAGCGCCCGCCTGCGCACGCGACAGTGCGCCGAGCCCGGCGAGCCAGATCTGGTGGGCGGAGTAGAGCAGGTTCTGCTCCTGCTTCGGCGCGCCGGCGCCGAGCTTGCCCTTTTTCTTCGCCGCCATGATCCTCTCCTTGCCGCGGGCGATCGCCGCCGGCCGATGCGGCAGAATACCGCGTTCCCGACAGGAGTTCAGGATGGCCGCCGCGAAGTCGCTCCGTTTTCCGTATGAACAGAAGCCTTACAGCTACGACGGCGATGCGCTGAAGAAATCCTGGGAGCGGCTGCACCGGGGCGACTGCGAGCCGTACCCCGCCGCGGCGGCCCTTCAGCAGGCCTGGCGTTCGTTCCATCGCGGCGACTATTCCGAAGCGATCGCCCAGGGCGTCAAGCAGGGCACATTGGGTTCGATCGTTGCCAGCAAGGCGGCAGCAGTCGCCGCGACGTATCTCGAGGATGACGACCGTCGGGCACTGCGCCTGCTCGAGGAGGCGGTGAAGCGCGCCGAGGAAGCGACACGGCAGCTGCCGGGCCATGCCAATGCGTGGTACATGCTGGCATTCGTCATCGGCCGCTATGCTCAGCAGGTCTCAATCGTCAAGGCGCTGGCGCAAGGCATCGGCAACAAGGTTCGCAATGCGCTCGACCGGGTTCTGGAACTGGAGCCGAAGCATGCCGATGCGCACATCGCACTCGGCCTGTATCACGCGGAGATCATCGACAAGGTCGGCGTGCTGGGCGGCCGTCTCACCTACGGCGCTGACGCGGCAAAATCGGTCAAGCACTTCGAGCAGGCGCTGAAACTCAACCCGGGCTCCGCAATCGCGTACATGGAATACGCGAACGGGCTGCTGATGCTGCACGGAGACTCAAAGAAAAAGCAGGCGGTCGAGCTCTACCGCAAGGCCGCGGCCTGCAAGCCCGCCGACGCGATGGAACGGCTCGACGTCGAGCAGGCGAAGGCCGAGCTGGAATGATCCGCGTCAGCGCCCGTTCTTGAGATAAGGCCCGAGCAGCACCGACAGCACGAGCTTCTCGAATTCCTCGCAGAACCGGGCCGTGACCTGGTGCGGATCCGGCACGCGCTTCTGGTCCGCGATCAGGCCGAACTGCACCTGGCCGGCGTAGGAGAGGATGCTGATGCCGAGCCCGATGTCGCCGGACTGGGGCACCCAGAAGATGAGCCGCGAGATCCGGCCGCCGGCCAGGTAGAGCGCTTCCTGGGGACCCGGAACATTCGTCGCGACCGCGGTCGCCTTGGTGGAGAGCAGGTCGATCGCCGCCGCCTCGACGGATACCGGCATCCGGCCGAGCGCGGCCATCAGGCCGAGCGTCAGCAGTGGCTGGTACGAGTTCTTCAGCGCCGACATCGCGGCGTGCACTGCGAAAAGGCGCTCGAACGGATCGCGGATTCCGATCGGCAGTTCCAGGAACACGAGTCCGAAGTAGTTCCCGAGCGATGCCGCGGCCGACGGATCGCGCAGATTGACGGGCACGGCCGCGCGGATCGTCATCCCGTCGGTGTCCTCGCCGTGCTGGCGCAGATAGCCGCCGAGGGCCCCGGCCGCCGTTGACAGCAGGAGGTCGTTGATGGTGCAGCCAAGCGCCCGCGACACGGCCTTGACCTCGGCGAGCGGCAGGGGATCGGTCCAGGCTGCGATCTTGCGCGTGCCGAGGGGACCCTTGAAACGCGTCGGCGGGTCGTCAGCGAGCGTCGCGACGCGCGCGAGTTCGCCCGCGATGCCGAGCGCATGGCGGGCGATCTCGCTCGCCTGCTCTGGATTCTTCGAGAGATCGACCGCCCGCGAAAGCCACTCGGCGCCTTCCGAATAGGCCTGCTTCAGGAGATCGGCGCCCGGCAGGTTCAGGCGGTCGAACCAGTTCGATCCCTCGCCGGCGGCATCGGATGTTGCTGCCGCAGACGGCGGTGCGGGCCGGCGCGCTTTCGCCTGCGCATCACGATCGGTGAGCGTCAGGAAAACGCGGATCATGGCCATGCCGTCCGCATAGCAATGATGAATGCGCAGGACGGCCGCGCTGCCGCCCTGGAAGTCGTCGATGAAATGGAACTGCCAGATCGGGCGCCGCCGGTCGAGATCCGTGCCCGCAAGTTCCGACACGAAGGACTCGAGCTCGGCCTGGCCCGCCGGCGCGGGCAGCGCCGCGCGGACGACGTGCGCGTCGAGATCGAAATCGGGATCCGGATCCCAGTACGCGGCGACCGTATCCGGCCGCGCGCGGCAGCGGAATCGCGGGAATTCCAGGAATCGCTCCTCGATCGTGCGGCGGAATCGCCTGAAATCGACCCGCGACTCGAATACGACGACGCCGACGATCATCATCAGGTTGGTCGGCCGGTCCATGCGGAGCCACGCCGCATCGACTGCGGACATTCTTTCCGTTTCGAAGGTCATCGGATTACAGTAAAGCACATGGCGTACTTCGTCACCGGCGCGACCGGATTCATCGGCCGCCACCTCGTCGAACGGCTGCTCGCCCGCGGTGAACGCGTCTACGTGCTCGTGCGGCCGCAGTCCGCGCAGAAATTCGAGGCCATCCGCGAATTCTGGGGCGCGCGCGCGAGCCGCGTCGTGCCGATTTCAGGCGATCTCGCCGGGCGCGACCTCGGCGTGTCGAAGGCTGATCTCCGGAGACTCACCGGCAAGATCGATCACCTGTTCCACCTGGCGGCGGTCTATGACCTGCAGGCCGGCAGCGAGGAGCAGGACAACGCGAACATCGTCGGTACCGATCATGCCCTGCAGTTTGCGGAGAACGTACAGGCCGGCTGCTTCCACCTCGTGAGTTCGATCGCGGCGGCGGGTCTCTACAAGGGCAGTTTCCGCGAGAACATGTTCGAGGAGGCGACGGGGCTCGACCATCCGTACTTCCGCACCAAGCACGAATCGGAGGCGCTGGTCCGCAATCGCAGCACCCGGCCGTGGCGCGTTTACCGTCCCGGCATCGTCGTCGGCCATTCCCAGACCGGCCAGATCGACAAGATCGACGGCCCTTACTACTTCTTCAAGATGATCCAGAAGCTGCGGCAATCGCTGCCGCCATGGTTTCCGCTGATCGGACTCGAGGGCGGCTACATCAATCTCGTGCCGGTGGACTACGTCGTCGCGGCGATGGATCACCTCGCGCACCTGCCGGAACAGGATGGCCAGTGCTTTCACCTGACCGACCCCCGGCAGCGGCGCGTCGGCGAAGTGCTCAATCTGTTCGCGCGCGCCGGTCACGCGCCGACGATGGCGTTCCGCGTCGATCCGAAGCTGCTCGAGTTCATCCCGTCGGGCGTCACGGACTCGATGGCAAATTACCGTCCGTTGCAGCAGGTGGTGGACACGATCCTGCGCGACCTCAGGATCCCGCGCGACGTCATGCAGTTCTTCAACTGGCAGACCCGATTCGACTGCACGCGCACGCAGCGGCTGCTCGAGGGCTCAGACATCCGGCTGCCCGTCCTCGAGGACTATGCGTGGCGGCTGTGGGATTACTGGGAGCGCCACCTCGATCCGGATCTCTCGCTCGATCACAGTCTCGCCGGCGCCGTGCGGGGCAAAGTGGTCGTGATCACCGGCGGTTCGTCCGGCATCGGGCTCGCGGCGGCGGAACGCTGCGCGGATGCGGGTGCAATCGTCGTCATCGTCGCACGCGACCCCGAGAAGCTCGAGGCCGCGCGCGCGCGGCTCGCGGAGCGCGGCGGAAACGTCTCCGCCTACGCCTGCGACATATCCGACTACGCGGCCTGCGACGGCTTTGCGAAGCAGGTGCTCGCGGACCACGGCGGGGTCGATGTGCTCGTCAACAACGCCGGGCGCTCGATACGCCGTTCGATCGACCTCTCGTACGACCGCTTTCACGACTTCGAGCGCACGATGCAGCTCAACTATTTCGCGGTCGTGCGGCTGACCATGGCCCTGATGCCGTCCCTGCTCGAACGCGGCGGGCACGTCGTCAACATCTCCTCGATCGGCGTCCTTTCGAACGCGCCGCGCTTTTCGGCTTACGTCTCCTCGAAGGCCGCGATGGAAGCCTGGACGCGCTGCGCAGCCGCCGAATATGCGGATCGCGGCGCCACGTTCACGATCATCAACATGCCGCTCGTGCGCACGCCGATGATCGCGCCGACGAAGATCTACGATCAGGTGCCTGTCGCGACGCCGGAGGAGGCCGCCGACATGGTGGCCGAGGCGATCACCGACCGGCCGAAGCGCATCGCGACCAGGCTCGGCATCGCGGCCGAAATAATGCATCTCGTCGCACCCCGGATCACCGAAGTCGTGATGAACACGGCCTACCGCATGTTCCCGGATTCCGCGGCGGCGAAAGGCGAGCAGGGCGAGAAGAAGCCGGAGCTGCCTCCGACCAAGGAAGCCCTGATGTTCGCGTCGATCCTGCGCGGCGTGCACTGGTGAGGCGCGGCGCGCGCCGCTCGTCTACAATGCAGGCGCGAGAATGGTGCCCAGGAGAGGACTCGAACCTCCACGCCTCTCGGCACTAAGACCTGAACCTAGCGCGTCTACCAATTCCGCCACCTGGGCACAGGTTGCGACCGGGGAGGGTCCCGGCGAGGGCGCGTCAATTTACGCAGGCACCCGTTCCATGTCAATTTTGAGGAAGGCATGAGCCGCAAGCCGCAATGGCAGAAGGAGGATCCGCGTTTCCGCGAGGAATCGGCGCGCTATGCGCAGCCGATCCCGAGTCGCGAGCTCCTGCTCGCGAAACTCACCGAGGCGAAAAAGCCGCTCGGCTTCGATGCACTCGCGGCGCTCCTCGGCATTCGCGAAGCAACCGAACGCGACGCGCTTTCGAAGCGACTCGGCGCGATGGCGCGCGACGGGCAGCTCCTCGTCAATCGCGCGGCCGAATACTGCCTGATCGAGCGGCTGCCGGTCGTCGTCGGCACGGTGAGCGGCCATCGCGACGGCTTCGGGTTTCTCGCGCCGGACGACGGCGACGACGATCTCTTCCTGCCGTATCGCGAGATGCGGATGCTGTTTCACGGCGATCGCGCCGCGGCGCGCGTCGCCGGCCGCGACGAACGCGGACGGCCCGAGGGTACGATCGTCGAGGTGCTGGAGCGTCGCACGCACCAGGTCGCGGGCCGATTTTCGCTCGAAAGCGGCATCGGCTTCGTCGTCCCGGACAACCGGCGCATCAGCCACCGTGTCGTGGTGCCTCGCGAGGCGATCGGCGACGCGCGGCACGGCGATCTCGCGGTCGTCGAGATCGTGGAGCAGCCGAGCCGCAGTCGCGATCCGGTCGGCCGCGTGCTCCGCGTGCTGCCGGAAAGCGGCGGCGCGGACACGGCGATCGAACTCGCAATCGCGTCGCACGGCCTGTCGCACGAATTTTCGCCGGAGGCGCTCGCCGAGGCGCGCAAGTTCGGCCGCGAGGTGACGGCACCGACGGCCGCGGGCCGCGAGGACCTGCGTAGTCTGCCGCTCGTCACCATCGACGGCGAGGACGCTCGCGACTTCGACGACGCGGTCTGGGCCGAGGAGACTGCCTCCGGATTCCGGCTGATCGTCGCGATCGCCGATGTCAGCCATTACGTCCAGCCCGGTTCCGCACTCGATACCGAAGCCCGCGAGCGCGCGACGTCGGTCTATTTCCCGAATCGCGTGCTGCCAATGCTGCCGGAAGAGCTCTCGAACCATCTCTGCTCGCTGATGCCGGAGGTGGACCGCCTGTGCATGGTCTGCGACATGCAGGTCGCGCGCACGGGAGTCGTGTCGCGAAGCAGGTTCTATCCCGCGGTCATGCGTTCGACCGCGCGCCTGACCTACACGCGCGTGGCGGCCTATTTCGACGGGGCCGATCCCGCGGCGCGCACGGAGCTCAAGCGTCTTGGATCGGAGCTCGACTGCCTGCATCAGGTCTATCACGCGCTCCGCAAGCGGCGCGAGAAGCGGGGCGCGCTCGATTTCGAGGCCCCGGAGGTCAAGGTGCTCGTCGACGCCGCGGGCAACGTGAGCGACATCCGCGAATATCCGCGGAACGATGCCCACCGCATGATCGAGGAATGCATGATCGCGGCGAACGTCGAGGCCGCCGGTTTCCTCAAGAAGCACCGCATGCCGGCCCTCTTCCGCATCCACGGAAAGCCGGACGAGGAACGCATCGAGGATCTCAAGCGCTTCCTTTCGATGCGAGGCGTGTTGCTCGACATCGCGGGCGACCTGACGCCCGCGCGCCTGCAGAAGACGTTGAAGTCCATTGCGGGACGGCCGGACGCCGGCGTACTCGAGAATGCGATCATCCGCTCGCTGCCGCAGGCGCTCTACCAGCCGATGAACATCGGCCATTTCGGGCTCGCGCTCGAGGAGTACGCGCACTTCACCTCGCCCATACGACGCTATCCTGATCTGCTCGTGCACCGCGGCATCCGCCACGGGCTGGCCGGCGGACGCGCCGAGACTTTCGCGCATTCGCCCCGCGAGATGGAGACGCTCGGCCAGGAATGCTCGCTGCGCGAGCGGCGCGCCGACGAGGCCGCGCGCTCGGTCGTCGCCTGGCTCAAGTGCGAATACATGCGCCCACGCGTCGGCGAGGAGTTCGACGCGGTCGCGACCGGCGTCGCCGAGTTCGGCGTGTTCGTCCAATTGAAGCAGATGCAGATCGACGGCCTGGTGCACGTCACCGCGCTGCCGGGCGACTATTTCCACTTCCACGAGCGCGACCGCACGCTGGTCGGCGAGCGGACGAAGCTCCGTTTCTCGATCGGCGACGAGATGCGCGTGCGTCTCGTCCGCGTGGATTCCGCAGAGCGGAAAATCGACTTCGAGCACGTGGCGAAGACAGGCGATCATTTTCATCCGCGCCGCCGGGCTGGCCGGGCACCGGCCCGGCACAAATGAGCGGGTCGATCGTCTATGGCCTGCACGCGGTGCGCGCCGTGCTCTGCCTGCGGCCGCAGGACGTGACCCGCCTGTCGATCGCCGCCGCCCGCGACGACGCCCGCGTCCGGGAGCTGCGCGAACTCGCAGCGAAGCGGGGCGTGAAAGCGACCGCAGCAAGCGCGGAGGCGCTCGATCAGGAAACCGGCGGCGCGGCGCACCAAGGCGTCGTCGCCGAGGTGCGTCCGAGCGTGCCGCTCGACGAGAACACGCTGCTCGACCTCCTGACCGCGGCGCCGGGCCCGGCCCTTGTGCTCGTTCTCGACGGCGTTTCCGATCCGCACAACCTCGGTGCCTGCCTCCGCACTGCCGATGCCGCGGGCGCGACCGCGGTCGTCGCCCCACGCGATCGCGCGGCAGGACTGACGCCGGTCGTGCGCAAGGTCGCGGCCGGGGCGGCCGAGACCGTCCCTTTTGCCCAGGTGACAAACCTGGCGCGGGCGCTTCGCGACATGAAGGAGGCGGGACTCTGGATCGCGGGCACGGCCGGCGACGGCGAACAGGAGCTGTTTCAGGCCGATCTCGCCGGTCCGCTGGCGGTCGTGATGGGGTCGGAGGGTAAGGGGCTGCGGCGCCTGACCCGTGAAATCTGCGACTTCAGCCTGCGCCTGCCGATGCAGGGTGCGGTCGCGAGCCTGAACGTCTCGGTCGCGGCCGGGATCGTGCTCTACGAGGCGCTCCGGCAGCGGCGCGCCAAAGTTGCGGAAAGCGAGCCAGTCCGGTAACTTACGCGGCCCTCGCTCCGGACCACCGGGGCATTTCTCCTTGCCTTACCGGAAGCGCGTCCCGGGAGGCCAAGACCACAAGGAGTACAAGATGCGGCATTACGAAATCGTGTTTCTGGTTCATCCGGACCAGAGCGAGCAGGTTCCCGCCATGATCGAGCGGTACCGCAGCATCATCGCCGCGGACGGCGGTGCCGTGCACCGGCTCGAAGACTGGGGCCGGCGCCAGCTCGCGTTTCCCATCTCCAAGATGCACAAGGCGCACTACGTTCTGATGAACGTCGAATGCAGCGCCAAGGCGCTTGAAGAGTTGACCGGCGGATTCCGGTTCAGCGACGCGGTGCTGCGTCACCTGGTCGTCAAGATGGAACGCGCCGTCACCGATCCTTCGCCGATGGCGAAGGAACCGGAAGAGCGCAGCGATCGTGATCGCGATCGTGACCGCGATTCGATCGGCGACTCCATGGGCATGGACTGAGCGGGGAAACCACGATGTCACGTTTTTTCAGGCGCAAGAAATACTGCAAGTTCACGGCCGACGGCACGGACCAGATCGATTACAAGGACCTGGCGACGCTCAAGGCCTACATCACCGAAACCGGCAAGATCGTTCCGAGCCGCATCACGGGCACGCGTTCGTTCTACCAGCGCCAGCTCGCGGTCGCGATCAAGCGGGCGCGGTACCTCGCGCTCCTGCCGTACACCGACCAGCACTGAGGCCCCGGGGCGCGAGCCCGCGGCTGGATGCGATCCGATGAACGCGCTGTTGAACTGGACGACCGCGAATCCGGTCCGGGCCTTTCTGGCGGCCGGACTGGCGTCGCTCGTAGCGCTCGTCGCGTTGCCGATGGCGGCCTGGCTGCCGGCCGGCATCGTCGTGCTCGCACTGCTCGCGAGCGGGCGCGCTGTCGCTTTCGCGGCTGCGGCCGGTGCGGCGATCGCGCTCGTCTGGGCATTCGCGCCGCTCTTCGGCGCGGGTCCCGCGCTCGCGATCGCGGTAGTCGCGCTCGCACCATCGGTGCTCGCGGGCTTCGCGCTGATCGGCACGCGCAGTCTCACATTCGTGTTCCAGGCGCTGACCGTCGCGGCCTGTCTGATCGTGATCGGGATCCACGGCCTGCTCGGCGACCCGGCGGGCGTGCTGATGCCCGTCATTGCGGATCTCGAGCCGATGCTGCGCCGGACCGCGGAGACACTGTCTCAGTTCGGTATCGAGCGCTCGCCGGCGGAAATCGGCGCGGCCACCGCGCGTGTCGCCTGGGCGACACTGGGCTGGATGGTGCTCCTGCACGCATTTCTGGCGCAGTGCGCCGGATTGTGGGGCTTCGCCCGCCTGCGCGAGCCGGGGCTCTTCGGCCGCGAGTTCCGCGGCCTCAAGCTCGGGCGCTTCATCGCGTGGTTCTTCGTCGCCACGTTCGTCGCGAGCGTGGTCGCGCACCGGCTGCTCGGGCATGCCTGGCAGGTCGCCGACGACGTTCTCTTCGTGCTGGCGGCCGCCTTCCTGGTGCAGGCGCTCGCCGTCGTGCACGGGCTGCGTGAACTCCAGGTGATCGGCGTACTGCCGGTCGTCCTGGCTTACGTGGCGGTGATTTTGGTTCCGATGGCCCTGGTCGGCATCGGTTTCGCGGATACCTGGGTCCGCTTTCGCGAGCGCTTTGCGCCGCGTCGAGGAGTGTAAGTCGATGGAAGTCATCCTGTTGCAGAAGATCGCGAATCTCGGAGAAATCGGCGATCGCGTGAAAGTGAAGCCGGGCTACGGCCGGAATTTCCTGCTGCCCGGCGGCAAGGCGACGCTCGCAACGGCGGAGAACATCAAGAAGTTCGAGAGCCGCCGCGCGGAGCTCGAAGCCAAGTCGGCCGCGGACCTTGCGTCGGCGAAATCGCGGGCGGCGGCGCTCGAAGGCTTCACGCTCAGCATCGCGGCCAAGGCCGGCAGCGAAGGCAAGCTTTTCGGCTCGATCGGCACGTCCGACATCGCCGAGGCCTGCCTCAAGGCCGGCCGGAAGATCGAGCGCGCGGAAGTCCGCCTGCCCGGCGGCCCGATCCGCATGGTCGGAGAGCACGTCATCACGCTGCATCTGCACGCCGACGTCGACGTTCAGGTGCCGCTCACGGTGATCGCGGAAGAGTAAGCTTCCGTCCGATGGTCGCGATGATCCGTCAGGACGAAATCCGCACGCCGCCGCATTCGGTGGAGGCGGAGCAGGCCGTGCTCGGCGGCCTGATGCTCGATTCCAACGCCTGGGATGCGGTCGCCGACATCGTCCACGCAACGGATTTCTACCGCCGCGACCATCGGCTCATCTTCGAGGCGATCGCCGAGGTCGCCGAAATCCGCGGTTCCTGCGACGCGGTCACCGTCTCCGAACAACTCGAACGCAAAGGCCGGCTCGACGAGATCGGCGGGCTCGCGTACCTCGGCACGATCGCGCGCGACACGCCATCCGCGGCCAATGTCCGCGCCTATGCCGAAATCATCCGCGAGCGCTCGATCCTCAGGCAGCTCGTCGCAGCAGGCGGCGAGATCGCGGCTTCAGCAACGGACGGCCACGGCCGGTCGGCCACGGAGCTCGTCGACGAGGCGGAACGGCGCGTATTCGAAATCGCCGAGCGCGGCAGCCGCGGCAAGAGGGGATTCATCGCGATCAAGGACGTCCTGCCGCAGACGATCGACCGGCTCGACCTGCTGCACCAGTCGCCCGGCGAGATCCGCGGCGTCCCGAGCGGCTTCACCCAGCTCGACCGGAAGACGACGGGCTTTCAGCCCGGGGACCTGATCGTGATCGCGGGCCGCCCGTCGATGGGGAAAACCACGCTCGCGGTCAATATCGCCGAGAACGCCGCGATCGCGAAGGGCGTGCCTTCCGCAATCTTCTCGATGGAAATGTCGGCCGAGCAATTGACGCTGCGTCTTATCTCGTCGCTCGGCCGCGTGAACCAGACCCATCTGCGGACCGGAAATTTCTCGGAGGAAGACTGGTCGCGCATCCAGGGCGCGATGGCGCAGCTCTCGGTCGCGCCGCTCTTCGTCGACGAGTCGCCGGCCCTGACGCCCACCGAAGTCCGTGCCCGCGCCCGGCGGCTCAAGCGCGAGCACGATATCGGCCTGATCGTCGTGGACTACCTGCAGCTCATGCAGGTGAGCGGCACGAAGGAGAATCGCGCAACCGAAATCTCGGAGATCTCGCGGAGCCTGAAGGCGCTCGCGAAGGAGCTCCAGGTTCCGGTGATCGCGCTCTCGCAGCTCAATCGCGCGGTCGAGCAGCGCACGGACAAGAAACCGGTGATGTCGGACCTGCGCGAATCCGGCGCCATCGAGCAGGACAGCGACGTGATCCTCCTGATCTACCGCGAGGAGGTCTACGATCCGAACACGACGCGCAGGGGCGTTGCGGACATCATCATCGCGAAGCAGCGGAACGGACCGATCGGCGAAGTGCAGTTGACCTTCCTCGGCGAATACACGCGCTTCGAAAACCTAGTGGCCGAGTCCTACGGCGAGGGCGCGTTCTGAGCGCGACTCTGCGCGCCGTAATCGACACGGCGGCGCTCCGGCACAATCTTTCCCGCGTCAGGGAGCTCGCACCCGGCCGCCGCGTGCTCGCGGTCATCAAGGCGAACGCGTATGGCCACGGCATCGTGACCGTCGCCGAGGCGCTCGGCGCTGCAGACGCCTTCGCGGTCGCGCGCCTCGAGGAGGCGGTCATGCTCCGCGCGGCGGGTTGTCGCGCCCGGATCGTGCTGCTCGAGGGCGTCTCCGATGCGCGCGAACTTGGAACGGCGGCGCAGCTCGGCCTGGAACCGTTCGTGCACCAGACCTCCCAGATCGAATTGCTCGAGGGCTGGCGTGGCGCCCATTCGTTCGCCGTCTGGCTCAAGATCGACAGCGGCATGGGCCGCCTCGGATTCCGGCCCGCGGAAGTGCCGGCCGCGGCCGCGCGGCTCGCCGCCTGCGGCCGCGTCGCCGGGCCCGCAAATCTCGTCACTCACCTGGCCGAAGCCGAACAGCGCGGCAACGCCCTGACGCGCGCGCAGATCGACCGGTTCAACGAGGTGACCCGCGGAATGCCCGGCGAGCGCAGCATCGCCAATTCCGCCGGCTTGATCGCCTGGCCCGATGCGCAGGCGGACTGGGTGCGGCCGGGCATCATGCTTTACGGCATTTCCCCGTTCGCCGATGCGATCGGCGCGAATCTGGGTCTGAAGCCCGTGATGACGCTCGAGACCCGGGTTCTTGCGCTCAAGGATGTCGCCGCCGGCGACCGTGTCGGCTACGGCGGCACCTGGACGGCCAAGCGCCGCGCCCGCATCGCGATCGCCGCCGCGGGCTATGGCGACGGCTACCCGCGGAGCGCCGCCAGCGGCACGCCGGTTCAGGTCAATGGCATGCCGGCCGAGCTGGCCGGCCGCGTGTCGATGGACATGCTCGCAATCGACGTGAGCGACGTGCTCGCAGGTCTCGGTCGGCGATCCGGTCCAGCTCTGGGGCCCGGCGGTGCCCATCGAGCGCGTGGCGGAAAGTGCCGGCACGATAGGCTACGAGCTGACCTGCCGGGTCAGCCGGCGCGTGCGTTTCGAAAGGCGGACTTGAAGGTCCTCGTTACCGGTTCGTCGGGCCGGATCGGCGGGGCCATCGCCGCGCGTCTCACGCTCCGGCACCAGGTGACGGGCATCGACCTTCGTCCGGGTGCGCTCACGACGGCGATCGCCGATCTGCGCGACACGCGCCGCATGGCGGAACTTTGCGCGGGCATGGACTCCGTCGTGCATACGGCGTCGCTTCACGTGCCCGATCTCGCGGCGCGGACAAATCAGGATTTCCGCGAGATCAACGTCGACGCGACGCGCCGGCTCCTGCAGGCGAGCGGCGAAGCGGGCATTCGCCGGTTCGTCTACACCAGCACGACTTCGCTTTACGGGGACGCGCTTCTTCCCGAAGCAGGCGCCGCAGTCTGGGTGACGGAATCGCTCGTGCCGCGCCCGCGCGACATCTATGACGAGACAAAGCTTGCGGCGGAAGCGGCCTGCGCCGATGCGGCGCAAAGCGGCATGGCCTGCGTCAGCCTTCGCATGTCACGCTGCTTCGAGGAAGAGCCGCGGCTCGTCGCGATCTATCGGCTGTACCGGGGTGTCGACGCCCAGGACGTCGCCCAGGCGCACGAACTCGCCCTCGAAGGCGCGCGGCCGGGCCACGAGATCTACAATGTTTCGGCGCCGTCGCCGTTTTCCGCGAACGACTGTCCGCGACTTCTCGAGGACGCGGCATCGGCGGTGCTCGAGCGATACCCCTGGGCGGCCGCAGAATTCGCACGCCGTGCCTGGCTGTTGCCACAGTCCATCGACCGCGTTTATGTTGTGGACAAGGCGATCGCGGGACTCGGCTACCGGGCGGAGCACGATTTCGCCTCGCTGTTTCGGCGTCCGGCACCCTGATTGGCGCCCCGGGAGGAATCACGATGTCGAGCGTCGGTTATCACGAGCCCATCGAGGAACTGTCGGTCGAGACGCGCGACATGCATCGCGCCGTCGTATCGCTGATGGAGGAACTGGAAGCGATCGACTGGTACAACCAGCGCGCCGATGCCTGCAAGGATCCGGAACTCCGGGCGATCCTCGCGCACAACCGCGACGAGGAAAAGGAGCACGCGGCGATGGTCCTGGAATGGATCCGGCGTCACGACCCCAGGCTGTCGAAAGAGCTCAAGGAGTATCTCTTCAGCGACAAGCCGATCGCGCACGGCTGAGCCGGCCGCGACGAGCGCTCCGATGGCGATAGTCTGGCCCGCGTTCGTGCTTTTTGCGCTGACGGCAATCGTGATGCTGCGCCTCGCGCGGCTTCGGCTCGCGACCGCCGACTGACGAAAGCAACCCGTGGGTGGCGCTGTTTGGAAGGCCTTCGTGTTCGGCGCGGTCGTCGCGGGCTCGATCGGCCCGATCGCGCTCCTGATCTTTGGAACTGCGGCCCGGACCGGATTCGCCGCCGGCGCCTTCGCGGGTCTTGGCGCGGCGCTTGCGGATCTACTCTATGCGCTCGCCGCATTCTGGCTTGGAGCGCTCGTCCTGCCGGTCCTCGCGGCGCATGAAACCGCCATTCGCATCGGAGGGGCGCTGCTCCTCGTCGGACTCGGCCTTTGGATGCTGCTGAATCAGCGGCGCTCAGGCGATTCGGCCGCCGTTCCGCGGCACGCCACGGGCGTGCTCCTGCCGACCTTCCTGCTCACCATCGTGAATCCGATGACGCTCGTCGTATTTGCGGGCATCGTTCCGCAATTGCCGGTCGCGGGTTCGCCCGCGAACGCAGCGTGGCTCGCGCTCGCGCTGTCTGCGGGGAGCGTCTTCGTTCAATTCGCGATTGCGGCCTGTGGCGCGGCGCTCGGTTCGGCGCTGCCGGGCCCTGGCCCGCGGCGCGCGATCAATCTCGCGGCCGCCACCGGCATTCTGGCATTCGGAATCTACGGATTGGCCGCCGCGCTCTAGGCTTCGAAGAATCCCATCTTGACGCCTGCGAGCGTCACGACATCGTTGTCGTGGAGCCGGCGCGCCTGTGGACCGATCGGCTGGCCGTTCACCAGCGGGAAATCGCCGGGCTTGCTGCTCTCGACATGCACGACGTAGTAGCCGTCGGAGCGGCGGCTGATGGCAGCCACCTGGACGCCCGGACGGCCGAGCGTGGTCAAGGTTTTGGCAAGTTCCAGTTCGCGACCGGCGAACTGGCCCGAGAGCACCTGGAGCTTGGCGGGCCGCGAGGGCGCCCCTTTGTCCGAGGGCACGGCCGCAGCCGCCCGGGTCTCGACGGCGGGCGCCGCTGCAGCGGCGGCCGGAGGCGGAGCGATCGATTCCGCGGCGGCCTTGAGGCGAGCCTCGTTGACCTGGCCGGGCTGGATCACGAGCGTGCGCTCGAATTCGTCCTGCTCGGAACTCTCGACCTGGCTGTCGACGAAGCGCAGGTGATGGTGTCCGATCGTGATCACGTCGCCATGCGTCAGTGCATGCTTCTTGATGAGCTTGCCGTTGACGTAGGTCCCGTTCGTGCTGTTGAGATCCTCGAGAAAGGAATCGTTGAGGATGTTGATGATCAGGCCGTGATGGCCGCTGACGGCTGCGTTGTCGATGCGGACGTCGTTGTCCGGCAGTCGACCGACGGTATACCGCTCTTTGGTCATGTTGTATTCGGCCATGACCTGACCGTCCAGACTCAAGATAAGGCGCGCCATCGTCTCCCTCGCACTCGTTTATCCGAACCAGGCCAATATTCTGTCAAGTATGCCGCGCCGCGCGGGGAAAAGTTCGACCACCTGCGCCAGCACGACCGAGATGTTGTCCCGGCCGCCGCTATCATTGGCCAACTGGACCAACTGTCTAGCGACTGTATCAAGATTACCGCCGAAAGTACTGATTGTTAAGTGAATGTCCTCGTCCTCGACCATGTCGGTCAGGCCGTCGGAACAGAGAACCAGCCAGTCGCCGGGCTCGACCGGAAGCTCGTGCACCTCGACATCGACCGTCGCTTCGACCCCGAGCGCCCGCGTCACGTAGTTCTTGTTGGTGGCGCGCTGCGCCTCCTCGGCCGAGTAGAAGCCGCGATCGACCAGTTCCTGGAGCAGCGAGTGGTCCATGGTCAGCTGCTCGAATGTGTCCTTGCGCAGGCGATACATGCGCGAATCGCCGACGTGGGCGATCGTGATCCGGTTGTTGTGGAGGAGGGCGGCGACGACCGTCGTGCCCATCCCTTCGCACTGGGTCTGCGATTTCGAGGTCTGGTGAATGATCTTGTTGGCGCGCGCAATTGCGTCTCTGAGAATGATGCTCGGGCGGTGCAGCCCGGTCGTCTTGTCGTTGCCGTCGAGCTCCTGCGCCACGAAGGCCTCGCGCACGAGGTTCGTGATGGTCTTGACCGCGATGCCGCTCGCCACTTCTCCGGCGTTGTAGCCGCCCATGCCGTCGGCGAGCACGTACAGTCCGATATCGCCGTCGAGCGAGATCGAATCCTCGTTGTGCTCGCGCACCTTGCCGGTGTCCGTCAGGCCGACGGCTTGCACGCGATTACGGAGCGAAACGTAACGGCCCATCAACGCAACGCCGGGTCGATTTCGCGCGCGCAGTCCCGCAGCGCCTGGGCCAATTCGGCGCCGCCGCGATAACGGAGCTCCGGATCCTTCTCGAGCGCGCGATCGATGATGGCGGCGAGTGCAGCCGGCAGGTCGGGCCGAATGACACGCAGCGGCGGGTGCGGCTCCGCGGATATCTTCTGCATAAGGCCCGGAATCGAGTCGGAGCGGAACGGGAGCATTCCGGTCAGCAGTTGAAAGAGTGTGACTCCGAGCGAAAACAGGTCGGACTGTGCGGTGACCGGCCGGGCGTCGAGTTGCTCGGGCGCCATGTAGGACGGCGAACCCAGTATCACGCCGGTTCGCGTCGCGCGGCTGTTCTCGAGTCTCGCGACGCCGAAATCCATGACCCGCACGCGGCGGTTCTTCTGGTCGAAGACAATGTTCGCGGGCTTGATGTCCCGGTGGATGACTCCGCGCTGGTGCGCGAAATAAAGCGCATCCGCCACCCGGGCGCACATCTCGCAGACGAGGCGGGGCGGCAGCATGCGTCCCTCGGTTGCATGCGTCCCGAGATTGACGCCCTCGACGTATTCCATCGCGAGATACACCTGGCCTTCGTGCTCGCCGGCCTCGCGGATTTCGACGATGTCGGGGTGCGCGAGCGAGCCGGCGGCATCGGCCTCGCGCAGCAGCCGAAGCTTGGCCTCGTCCAGCAGGTCATCCGGCCAGTCGTCGGCGAGTGAGAGGAGCTTGAGCGCGACGATGCTGCCGTCCCGCTCGTCGATTGCGCGGTAGACGGTCGCGGTCGCGCCGCGGCCGAGCTGCTGCTGGAGCCGGAAATGATGGAACAGCTGGCCCGGGCGGAAGCTCAGGCCGCGCGCGCGATTGCCCTGCGGCTGCTGGCCTGCGGCCGGCGGTTTCTCCGCGAGCGCAACTTCGAGCGGCTTGCCGAACCGGGGGTTCGTATCGCCCGCTTTCTTGCTTGACCCGCCGGACAAGCCTCGCAGCCAACCGCCGCGACTGGAATCGTCAGGCATTCGCGGTCCGATCCGTTACCACCCTGATCCCCGGATCATAAACGGGCCTTGCGCCCGCCGATACTGGTACGGGCCGGATTTTCAAAAGCTTATGGCGGAAACCGCGACCTGCGCCGCAGTCCGCTCACGCATTTTTCTCAGCAAATCGCGTGCTAGCATCGCGGCTTCCCGATCCGGACCTTCCCGATGGCCAAGCCCCGCACGGTGTTCGTCTGTTCGTCCTGCGGCACGGATGCGCCGCGCTGGAGCGGGCAGTGTCCGGCTTGCGGCGAATGGAACACGCTCGCGCCATTTGCCGAAGCGCGCGCGCGCCGTGTAGGACAAAACGACGGGCGGCGCGCGGAGCGACCTGAACCGATCGCGCGACTCGTCACGGAGTCCGAGATCCGCCTGCCGACCGGTTTCGCGGAATTCGACCGCGTGCTGGGCGGCGGCCTGGTGCCGGGTTCCGTGACCTTGATCGGCGGTGAACCGGGAATCGGCAAGTCGACTCTCCTGCTGCAGTGCGCGGCCTCGCTCGCACGCGAGAACGGCGTGCTGTACGCGACCGGCGAGGAATCCGTGCGCCAGGTCGCCGAGCGCGCGCGCCGTCTCGCGGTGGATCCGGGCGCTCTCGCACTCGTCGCCGAAACCGCGGTCGAGCGGATCCTCGAGCTCGGCACCGAAGCGGCCGCGCGGGTCATCGTCATCGATTCGATCCAGACCATGTCGGTCGCGGGACTGGACGCGACGCCCGGTGCGGTGACTCAGCTTCGCGAATCCACCGCAAGCCTGGTACGGCACGCCAAGAGCACGGGCACCTCGGTACTCCTGATCGGCCACGTCACGCGCGAGGGCGTCATCGCGGGTCCGCGCGTGCTCGAGCACATGGTGGACACCGTGCTCTATTTCGAGAGCGATTCGGGCAGCCGCTTCCGCGTCATCCGCGCGGTCAAGAACCGCTTCGGCGCGGTCAACGAGATCGGCGTGTTCGCGATGGAGGAGCGCGGCCTGCGTGAGGTCCGCAATCCGTCCGCGATCTTCCTCTCGCGGGGCACCGATCCCGTGCCGGGCTCGGTCGTGACCGTCGCACGCGAGGGCACGCGGCAGATGCTGATCGAGGTACAGGCACTCGTCGACCCGAGCCAGCTCTCGAATCCGCGGCGCGTCGCCGTCGGATTCGAGACGAACCGCGTCGCGCTCCTGCTCGCCGTCCTGCATCGCCACGCGGGCGTCGCGCTCGCCGCGCACGACGTCTTCGTGAACGTCGTCGGCGGCGTCCGCCTCGCCGAAACGGCGGCGGATCTTGCCGTAATCGCGGCGCTCTCTTCGAGCCTGAACGGAAAGCCCTTGCCGCAGGATCTCGTGGTCTTCGGGGAAATCGGACTGACCGGCGAGATCCGGCCCGTGCCCTATGGCGAGGAGCGATTGCGCGAAGCTGCGAAACACGGCTTTCGTCGCGCGATCCTGCCGAAAGCGAACGCTCCGCGGCAGGTGCCGGAAGGACTCGAGATCGCGCCGGTCGCGAAACTCTCGGAAGCGCTCGCCTCACTCGGCTGAGCTATTCCTCGCCGGCCACTCGCCAGAGCCGCGCCGTGCGAACGGCGTTGCCGGCGACCTGCAGCACCTCGATGGACGATAGGCCGATCCGGAGCACGGCGCCCGGCTCCGGTATCGCTTCCAGCCGCTCGACGATGAGGCCCGACAGCGTGCGCGGCCCGTCCATCGGCAGGGCCAGGCCGAGCCGGCGGTTGATCTCGCGCAGGCTCAGGCTGCCGGCGACTACGTGGCTGCCGTCCGTGCGCGCGTCGATGCGCCCGAGCGGGGGTTCTGCCTGGGTCGTGAATTCGCCGACGACTTCCTCGAGGATATCCTCGAGCGTCACGAGACCCTGGAGATCGCCGTATTCGTCGACGACGAAGGCGATGCGCCGCCGCAGGCGGCGAAATCGCAGCAACTGGTCGTGGAGCGTCGTTCCCTCCGGCGTGAAGAGCGCCTCGCGACGCACGGCGATCTCGCGCAGGCGATCGCGCGTCAGTCGGCCGGAGGCGAGCTCGTTGGCGACGAGACGCATGTGCACGATCCCGTGCACGCGGTCGAGATCGCCATCGAAAAGCGGCATGCGCGTATGCGAGGTTTCGCGCAGCCGGCCGCTGATCTCGTCCCACTCCGCGCTGATGTCGATGCCGTCGATTTCGCTCCGCGGCACCATCACGTCCTCGACGTGACGGCGTTCGAGCGCGAGCAGGGCCTCGACCATGCCCTGCCTTTCGCTCGGCAGGGCCACGAGCGCGTCCGCAATGTCGGCGATGGATTCCGCGGGATCGCGCGGGGTTTCTTCCGCATCGTCCCGCCGCGGCAGCATCAGGAAGCCGGGAACCACCAGCCAGACGACGACATACGCGGCCTGCTCGCGGAACACGCCGTCGCGGCGGAGCCAGCCCGAGCTTGCGAGCAGCACGAGGAGTGCGAGCCCCGCGGCCACGACGACGGCGACTGTGAGGCGCGCCGCATCGGGGGCTGCCGCGATGCAGGCGAGGAGAGCGGCGAGCACCAGGGCGCGCAGCAGGACGATGGCCAGCCGCGTGCGCCGCGGTTCGTCGCCCAGGCGGCGGCGGATCCCCGCGATCCAGGACTCCTGCAGCGTCGACGGCGCGGCGCGGCGTGTTCGAAGAGCGGGTATCGCCGCCTCGATGAGTCCGGCGAACACGATGAGCGCAAATGCCGCAATCAATGCGCCCAAGGACTCAACCCCAATGCCGACCGAGCAGGATCTCCAGCACGAACTTGCTGCCGAAATAGGCAATGGCGAGCACGACGAATCCGGCGATCGTGTAGCGCGCCGCCTTGCGGCCGCGCCAGCCGTAGCGCCAGCGCCCAAACAGGAGGCAGGCGAAGATTGCCCAGGCCACGAGCGCAAGCACGGTCTTGTGCACGAGGTGTTGCGCGAACAAATCGGTCACGAACAGCAGCCCCGCCAGGATCGCGACCGTGAGCGCGGCCGTGCCGATCGCGAGAATCGAGAACAGGGCGCGTTCGAGACTTTCGACGGGGGGCAGCGTCGAGAGCCAGCCGGCCGGACGGCGGCTTCGCAGCTCCGAATCCTGGAGCGCCAGCATCACGACGAAAATCGCGGCGATTGCGAACATGCCGGCGGAGCCCATGGCGAGCACCACGTGAACGGCGAATGGCCAGCCCGGTGCCGCGATCTCGTGCGGCGTCGCAAGACTTCCGGTTCCGGCGGCGAGGAGCGCGGCGAGCCCGAGAACGACGGCCGCGATCGCGCGGAAACGCGGAGCGAAAACGGCGAGCAGCCCGCCGGCACCCATCGCGAGCCCCATCAGCGAAGCGCTGTCGGCGAGCCCGAGCGAGAGCGAAGCTCCCGGCTGCAGCGTGTCCGCGAGCCAGGTCGCGTGCGCGATGAGCGCCGCCGCCGCGAGATAAAGGGCGGGTTCGTGAAAGGCCGCACGCGGGGCTGCGCGCCGCGCGGCGTGCAGGGCCGCGGCCGCGGCCACCAGGTACAGCAGGATGACGAGAAATCCGCGCAAAGAATGCCGACTCCCGGAACGCGCCGGATCATTGTACAGGGGGGGCGGCGGAACCGGGCCCGCTTATAATCCGCGGCGACCCGGAATGCGGCTTCGCCGCGAGGCATGCCTGATGTTTGATGCGCTGGCCGACCGGCTCGGCAAGGCCGTCGACTCGCTTCGCGGGCGCGGACGGCTGACCGAGGAGAACATCGCGGATACGCTCCGCCAGGTGCGCATGGCACTGCTCGAGGCGGACGTCGCGGTGGCCGTCGTAAAGTCCTTCACCGACGCCGCGCGCGAGCGCGCGATCGGCACGGAAGTGATGCGAAGCCTCACGCCGGGACAGGCGTTCGTCCGCGTCATCCACGAGGAACTGACGCGCGTCATGGGCGAGCCCGGCCGCGGGATCAACCTGCACGCGACGCCGCCCGTCGTCATCCTGCTTGCGGGTCTCCAGGGCGCGGGCAAGACCACGACCGCCGCAAAGCTCGCACGCCACCTGATCGAGCGGCAGCGCCGCAATCCGTTGCTCGTGAGCACGGACGTTTATCGCCCGGCCGCCATGACGCAGCTCGAGCGGCTCTCAGGACAGGTCGGGGCCACGTACTTCGATCCGCCGGCCGGCAGCGCGCCGGTCGCGATCGCAACCTCGGCGCTCGACTATGCGAAGCGGCACCTGCACGACGTCGTCATCGTCGATACCGCCGGCCGGCAGCACGTGGACCGGGAAATGATGGACGAGGTGCAGGCGATCGACCGCGCGGTCGGCGCGACTGAACGTCTGTTCGTCGTCGACAGCATGGCCGGACAGGACGCCATCAGGGCGGCGCAGAGCTTCGACGCGGCGCTCGCACTTACGGGCATCATCCTGACGAAGGCAGACGGCGACGCGCGTGGCGGCGCCGCGCTGTCCGTCAGGCAGGTCACCGGCAAGCCCATCCTGTTCCTCGGCGTGGGCGAGAAAATCGACGCGCTCGAGGTGTTTCATCCGGAGCGTGTCGCGGCGCGGATTCTCGGGATGGGCGACGTTCTATCGCTCATCGAGCAGGTGCAGACGACGGCCGATCACGAGAAGGCGACGAAGCTCGCCGCCAAACTCACGAAAGGCAAGGGATTCGATTTCACGGACCTTCGCGACCAGCTCGCCGAGTTCAAACGCATGGGCGGTGTCGCCGCGCTCGCGAGCAAACTGCCGAACCAGGCGCTTCCGCCGGGTGCGCTAGCCCAGGTGGACGAGAATTCGATCCGCCGGCAGATCGGAATCATCGATTCGATGACGCCCGACGAACGGCGCAGGCCGGCAATCATCGCCGCCTCCCGCAAGCGCCGCATCGCCGCGGGCGCGGGCATTCCGGTGCAGGAGGTGAACCGGCTCCTGAAGCAGCAATTCCAGATGGAAAAAGTCATGAAAAAGATGAGGGGCGGCGGTCTCGCCAAGCTTCTCAAGGGCTTGTCGGGGCAGTTACCCGGCCGTGGCGGGCCCCGCTGAGCCGGCGCGCGCGGAGCCTCGCTAAGCCTTTCATTCACCGAATGATTTGAGTAGAATGCGCGGCTCTTTGACGGGGCCCCGAGCTCCGCGAAACTGACGCAGCGAGGCTGCGAGGGACTCAAGCGATGGTTACGATTCGACTGACGCGCCGCGGCGGCAGGAATTCGCCCTTCTATCACGTCGTCGTCACCGACAGCCGCAAGCGCCAGGGCGGCACGGTGCTCGAGCAGGTCGGATTCTTCAATCCGGTCGCCCGGGGCAAGGACCGCAAGCTCGAACTCGACCTGACGCGGATTGCCTACTGGACCGGCACCGGTGCCACGATGTCCGATCGCGTGCGCTCGCTGGTCACCGCCGCCAGGAAGCAAGCGGCGGCCTGAGCGAGTCGCGCGATTCCGGTGACACGGGTCGTGCTTGGACGGATTGCGGGGCCGTTCGGCGTCCGGGGCTGGGTCAAGATCGTCTCGTACACGGATCCCCCCGAACAGATTCTGGATTTTCCGCTGTGGCGCGCCGATCGGCCCGGCGGCGGCTCGCGCGAATTGCGTCATGCCGAGGGGCGGCGCCACGGCAAGGGACTCGTCGTGCAGCTCGAGGGTATCGACGACCGCGATGAGGCGCTTGCGCTCGCGAGGACGGACTTGTGGATCGAACGCCGGGAGCTGCCCACGCTGAAGGAGGGCGAACACTATCGGCAGGACCTGATCGGTCTCGAGGTGGTGAACCTGCAAGGCCAGCGGCTCGGACGCGTCGATTACTTCCTCGACATGCCGGCAGGCGCGGTGATGGTGGTGGTCGGCGAGCGTGAACGCTGGCTGCCGACCGGACGGGACCGGCTCCTCGGAGTGGATGTCGGGAAAGGCCGGATCACCGTCGACTGGGACGCGGAGTTCTGAGCGATGCGGATCGAGATCGTCACGCTTTTTCCTCCGCTCATCGAGGCGGGACTCGCGGCCGGCATCCTCGGACGGGCGGTGAGCGCGGGCCGGCTCGAAGTCGGTATCGAGAATCCGCGGAGCCACGCGCAAGATGCCCACCGCACGGTCGACGACCGTCCGTTCGGCGGCGGGCCTGGCATGGTGCTGAAGGCAGAGCCGCTCGCGCTTGCGCTTCGCGCCGCCGCGAGTCGCTTGCCGGCGGGGGCGCCGATGATCGGCCTCTCGGCGCAGGGCAGGCCCTTCTCCCAGGCGGCTGCGCGGCGGCTGGCGACGCTTCCGGGTTTCGGCCTGGTGGCGGGGCGTTATGAAGGGATCGATCAGCGCGTTACGGACGCGCTGATCGACGAAGAGCTGTCGATCGGCGACTATGTGCTGTCCGGCGGCGAGTTCCCGGCGCTCATAGTGATCGATGCGGTGGCGAGGCTTTTGCCGGGCGTGCTCGGCGACGACGCGTCGGCCGCCCAGGATTCGTTCGGCGACGGTCTGCTCGATTGGCCGCATTACACGCGGCCCGAGGTCTGGGACGGAAAGCCGGTGCCGACGGTGCTGCTCGGCGGGAACCACGCCGCGATCCGGCGCTGGCGGCTGATGCAGGCGCTCGGCCGGACCTGGCGGTTCAGGCCGGATTTGCTGGAGCGCCGCCGGCTGACGCCGGACGAGCGTTCGTTGCTCGAGGAATATTGCACCGCGGCCGGCGTCGAGCCGCCGCGCTGAGAACCGGGGTTGGATCTAGCGGAGATCGGGGACAGAGATGAACAAGATCATGCAGGAAATCGAATCGCGCGCGATGAAGCGCAAGCTGCCCGACTTCGGGCCGGGCGACACCGTCGTCGTGCAGGTCAAGGTGCGCGAAGGCGACCGCGAACGCGTCCAGGCCTATGAGGGCGTCGTCATCGCCTGCCGGAATCGCGGACTCAACAGCTCGTTCACGGTGCGCAAGGTCTCCCACGGCGAGGGCGTCGAGCGCGTCTTCCAGACGCACAGCCCGGCGATAGCCGACATCGAGGTGAAGCGCCGCGGCAAGGTCCGCCGCGCGAAGCTCTACTACCTCCGCGACCGTTCCGGCAAGTCGGCGCGCATCGAGGAAAAGCTCGGAGGCTGAGGACGCGAAGATGCCCGTGCTCCGCACGCTCTGGTCCGTCGTCAAGGGCGTATGGTTCGCCCTCGACGGGCTGCGCAAGGTCCTGCATCTCGTCCTGCTGCTCGTGCTTTTCGGCCTCCTCTTCGCTGCAGGCCAGTCGGAACTGCCGTTCGTGCCTGACAGTGCCGCGCTCGTGCTTTCCCCGCAGGGTCATCTCGTCGAGGAGCTTTCCGGCGACCCGCTCGAACGCGCGCTCTCGCGCGCCGCGGGCGGCGACCGTGCAGAGACCCGGATCCGCGATCTCGTCGACGTCGTCGACGAGGCGCGCGACGACGACCGCATCCACGCGCTCGTGCTCGACCTCGAGAGCCTCGAGGGGGCGGGCTTGCCGCTCTTGCAGGATCTTTCGCAATCGATCCGCTGGTTCCGCGAAAGTGGCAAGAAGGTCTACGCCTACGGCGAGTCCTACTCGCAGCGGCAGTACTTCCTGGCCGCCGCGGCGGATGAGGTCTATCTCGACCCGATGGGCTACGTGCTCCTGGAAGGCTACGGCTATTTCCGCACCTATTTCCGCGGCACGCTCGACAAGCTTGCCGTCGACGTGAACGTATTCAAGGCCGGCAGCCACAAGTCGGCGCCCGAGGAGTGGACCCGGACCGACATGTCGACCGAGGACCGCGAAGACGCGCGCGTCTGGGTCAACGCGCTCTGGGACACGTACAAGACGGACGTCGGCGCGGCGCGCGATCTTGATCCCACGCTGATCCAGGCCTACGCGGACGAGGCCGCGGAAGGCGTTCGGGCAACCGGCGGGAATCTTGCCCAGTATGCGCTCGCCCGCGGACTGGTCGACGGCCTCAAGACCCGGCACGAGTTCGAGGCGATCGTCGCGAAGGTCGCGGGCGAAGACGAGGAAACCGGTTACGCGACGGTCGACTGGGAAGGTTACCTGCCTTACGTCCGTTCCGAACAGTCGCTCCGCGAGCATGGCGGCGAAAAGATCGGCGTGATCGTCGCGTCGGGCGAAATACTGGACGGCGAGCATTCGCCGGGCATCGTCGGCGGCGATTCGCTGTCGGAACTCCTGCGCGAAGCGGCCAATGACGACGACCTCGCGGCCGTCGTGCTCCGCATCGACAGCCCGGGCGGCAGCATCATGGCGTCCGAGGTCATTCGCCGCGAAGTGGCGGCGCTGCGCGCTTCCGGCAAGCCGGTCGTCGCCTCGATGGGAACGGTCGCCGCGTCCGGTGGCTATTACATCGCCATGGACGCCGACCGGATCATCGCGGCCCCGGCGACGATCACGGGCTCGATCGGCGTGTTCGCCGTGGTGCCGACGTTTCAGCGCACGCTCGACAAAGTCGGCGTGACGAACGACGGTTTCGGCACGACGCGGCTCTCGGGTCAGACCGACCTCGACCGCGCCCTCGGATCCGAGTCGAAGCAGATTCTCCAGGCCTCGGTCGAGCATGCCTACCGGACCTTCGTCGAGAACGTCGCGCGTTCGCGGAACCGCCGTCCCGAGGAGATCGACAGCCTGGCCCAGGGGCGCGTGTGGACGGGTGCCGATGCGCGCGCCGCGGGCATCGTGGACGAGCTTGGCGGCGTCGACGACGCAATCGCCGAGGCCGCGAAGCTCGCGGGACTCGAAGACGACGAGTACGACGTCGAATGGATCGAGCAGGACCTGTCGTGGCGCGACGCGCTCGTGCTGCAATTCCGCCGGGCCGCCGCCTGGATCGTCGATGCGGTGGCGCCGCGCCGGACCCAATTGCCGCAGTTCGGGGCGGCGCTCGAGCGTGCGCGCGCGTTGCTCGCACTCGCTGCCGAGGGCAGGCCGGTCTATCTCTGCAGCTGCCGGGTGGAGTAGGCGGAGCTTCCTAGGCGGCCCAGTCGAGAATGACCTTGCCCGACTGGCCGCCGCCCATCGTGTCGAACGCCTGCCGGTAGTCCGCTGCGGCGAAGCGATGGGTGATCACCGCGCTCACGTCGAGGCCGCTCTGCAACATCGCCGACATCTTGTACCAGGTCTCGAACATCTCGCGACCGTAGATTCCTTTGATCACGAGCCCCTTGAAGATCACCTGATTCCAGTCGATCGACACTTCCGCGGGCGGGATGCCGAGCATCGCGACGCTGCCGCCGTGATGCATCACGCGCAGCATGTCGCGGAACGCCGAGGCATTGCCCGACATCTCGAGCCCGACGTCGAAGCCTTCTTCCATACCGAGTTCCTTCATCGCCGCGTCGATGCCCTGCTCGCTCACGTTGAGCGCGCGGGTTGCGCCCATGCGGCGCGCGAGGTCGAGACGATAGTCGTTCACGTCGGTGATCACGACGTGGCGCGCGCCGATGAAGCGCGCGATGGCGACGGCCATGATTCCGATCGGGCCCGCACCCGTGATCAGCACGTCCTCGCCGACCATGTTGAACGAGAGTGCGGCGTGCGTCGCATTGCCGAGCGGATCGAGGATGGAGGCGATCTCGTCCGTGATTCCGGCCGGCAGGCGGAACACGTTCGACGCAGGCAGCACCATGTACTCGGCGAAGCAGCCCGGGCGGTTGACGCCGACGCCCTGAGTATTGCGGCAGAGGTGCCTGCGGCCCGCGCGGCAGTTCCGGCAGTGTCCGCAGGTGATGTGACCCTCGCCAGAAACGCGGTCGCCGACCGCGAGTCCGCGCACTTCGCTGCCGAGCGCCACGATCTCGCCGCAGTACTCGTGGCCGATCTGCATCGGGACGGGAATCGTTCGGCTCGCCCAGGCGTCCCATTGATAGATATGAATGTCGGTGCCGCAGATCGCGGTCTTGCGCATGCGTATCAGCACGTCGTTCGGGCCCGGTTCCGGGTTCGGCAGTTCGCCGAGCCAGATGCCGGGCTCGGGACGCGACTTGATCAATGCCTTCATGAAATCCTCACGGGCTTATGATGCCGAGTTCCGCTGCCGCCTGCGCGAAGGCCGCGGCCGCCGTCTCGAGCATTGCGCGGGAGTGCCCGGCGCACATCTGCGTGCGGATGCGCGCCTTGCCCATCGGCACGACCGGATAGGAAAACCCGATCGCGTAAACTCCGAGCTCGAGCAGCCGGTCTGCCATGCGCACCGCGAGCGCGGCGTCACCGAGCATCACCGGGATGATCGGATGTTCGCCCGGGACGAGCGTGAATCCGAGCGCGTCGAGCCGGGCGCGGAACCAGGCCGCGTTCTCGGCGAGCTGCCGGCGCGGTCCGGGCGTCGATTCGAGGAGATCGAGGACGGCCAGCGTCGTCGCCGCGACGACCGGCGCGATGCTGTTGGAGAAGAGATAGGGCCGCGAACGCTGCCGGAGCCAGGCAATGACCGGTGCGCGTCCCGAGACATAGCCGCCGCTCGCGCCTCCGAGCGCCTTGCCGAGCGTGCCGGTCAGGATGTCCACGCGCCCCAACACGCCGCAGTGCTCGTGCGTGCCGCGGCCGCCGGCGCCCATGAATCCGGTTGCGTGCGAATCGTCGACGATCACGCTCGCCGAATGGCGCTCCGCAAGGGCGCAGATGCCCGCAAGCGGCGCGATCGTGCCGTCCATGGAGAACACGCCGTCGGTCACGACGAGGCGGGAGCGCGCGTCGCGCGCCTCAACGAGGCGCGCCTCGAGCTGGCCGAGGTCGCCGTTGTCGTAACGCAGGCGCCGCGCCTTCGACAGCCGGATGCCGTCGATGATGCTCGCATGATTGAGCGCGTCCGAGATAATCGCGTCTTTTTCGTCGGTCAGCGTCTCGAACAGGCCGCCGTTCGCGTCGAAGCAGGACGAATAGAGGATCGTGTCCTCGGTGCCGAGGTATGCGGACAGGCGGCGCTCGAGCTCGCGGTGAACGGTTTGCGTGCCGCAGATGAAGCGGACGGAAGCCATGCCGTAGCCGTAACGGTCGAGCGCCGTGTGGGCGGCGGCGACGAGAGCGGGGTGGTTCGCGAGGCCGAGGTAATTGTTGGCGCAGAGATTGATGACCTCACGGCCGTCCTCGAGGCGGATGACCGGATCCTGGCCAGAAGCGATGACGCGCTCGCGCTTGAAGAGCCCTTCGCGGGCCAATTCCGCGGTCTGAGACTCGAGCCGCTCGAGCAGGGCCTGGTCCATGCAATTCCGCCAGCTGTGCCAGCCGCGGATTATACCGGCCGCGCGCGCGACGCCTCGTATAATCGCGGCCGGGAGGATACTTGAGCGATTGGCGCGAAGACGACCGGGACGCGGCGGGCGCGGGCGCATGAGCGGCGTCCCGGCGGATGCCGCGTCTTCCGTCGTGTCTTCGCGCTCGGCGCGGCTTTTCATCGCGCTCGCGGGACTCTTCATCACTAACGCGCTGATCGCCGAGTTCGTCGGCGTCAAGATCTTCGCGCTCGAAGACACGCTCGGCATCGCGCCGTTCGACTGGCGGCTTTTCGGCCGGAGCGGATCGCTGTCCTTCACCGCGGGCGTCATGCTCTGGCCGGTCGTGTTCATCATGACCGACATCATCAACGAACACTTTGGCCTGCGCGGCGTGCGCCTCATCTCCTGGCTCGCCGTCGCCTTCATCGTCTACGCCTTTCTGTTCGCCTACATCGCCATCGGGCTCGCGCCGGCCGGGTGGTGGGTGACGGTCGGCAGCGATCGCGGCGTGCCCGACATGCAGGCCGCATTCGCGACCATCTTCGGGCAGGGTCTTTGGACGATCGGCGGTTCGGTCACGGCATTCCTGTTCGGGCAGCTCATCGACGTCGCGATCTTCCAGCGTATCCGCCGCCTGACCGGCGAGCGCTGGATCTGGCTGCGCGCCACGGGCTCGACAGCAATATCCCAGCTCATCGACAGTTTCATCGTCTTGTACATCGCCTTCGTGCTGGGTCCGCAGCACTGGCCGATTCCGTTGTTCCTCGCCGTCGGCACCGTGAACTACTTCTACAAGATGGCGATGGCGATCGCGCTGATCCCGCTCCTGTATGTCGGGCGACGCCTGATTCGCGCGTATCTCGCCGGGGGCCGCGACTGATGCCGCGGCCGCGGACGCCGGAAATTGCGGTCGACGTCGTGATCGAGCTCCTCGATCGTCCGGGGCGGCCGATCGTGCTCATCCGGCGCGATCGCCCGCCGCCAGGCCATGCGCTGCCGGGCGGCTTCGTCGACGTCGGCGAAACCGTCGAGCGGGCGGCGGAACGCGAGGCGCGCGAAGAGACGGGTCTCGAGGTCAGCCTCGGCGACCTGCTCGGCGTGTATTCCGATCCGGGCCGGGATCCGCGCGGCCATACGGTCAGCATCGTCTATGTCGCGACCGCAAGCGGCACGCCTCTGGCCGGCGACGACGCGGCCGCGATACTCGTCACCGATCCCGAGGCGGCGCCCGCGCTCGCCTTCGATCACGACCGGATCCTCGGCGACTACAAGCGCTGGCGCCGACACCGCGCATCGTCGCGCGGCTAGAATCTCCAGATGAACGACAGCACTCCAACCCGTTTCCTGCGTTCCACGGACGGCGAATTCAGCAGCGGACCGGGCGAGGCGATCAACACCCGCTTCCTCGCGGACGAGGCGTCGGTGGTTGCGGAGTTGCTGGCGCTCGCGCGGCTGCCCGCCGCCGATCGCGCGGCGATCCACCGCGATGCGGTCGAACTCGTGGCCGCCGCGCGCAACCGCCGCGAGGGGCGGACCGGCATCGAGTCATTCCTGCAGCAGTACGGCCTCGCCTCGCAGGAGGGAATCGTGCTCATGTGTCTCGCCGAGGCGCTTCTGCGAATACCGGACGCCGATACGGCGGACCGGCTGATCGCCGACAAGATCGCAATCGGACAGTGGTCGGATTATCTCGGCGAGGCGGATTCGCTCTTCGTCAATGCCTCGACCTGGGGCCTCATGCTGACCGGCCGGCTGGTACGCGCCTCCGAGGTCGAGATCCGCGACCCGGCAACCTTCCTTCAGCGTCTCGTCGCGAGACTTGGCGAGCCGGTCGTGCGCACGGCCTTCCGGCAGGCGATGCGCATCATGGGCCGCCAGTTCGTCATGGGCCGCGACATCGCGGAGGCGCTTGAGCGCTCTGCGGACGACGAGTCCGCGCGCTACCGGCATACCTACGACATGCTGGGCGAGTCGGCGCTGACGGAGCCCGATGCGCTGCGTTATCTCGAGTCCTATCGCTCCGCGATCGAAGCGGTCGGCCGCTCGGTGAAGAAGGGCAGCGCGCCCGAGGGATGGCCGAGCATCTCGGTCAAGCTCTCGGCGCTGCACCCGCGCTACGAATTCGGCCGGCAGCATCAGGTACACGCAGAACTGGGACCGCGCCTCGAGTCGCTCGCGCTCGAAGCGAGAAAAGCGGGCATCGCGCTCACGGTCGACGCCGAGGAGGCGGACCGGCTCGAAATCTCGCTCGTACTTCTCGACCGGCTGCTCGACCTGCCCACGCTCGCCGGCTGGGACGGCCTCGGGCTCGCCGTGCAGGCGTATTCGAAACGCGCGCCCGACGTCATCCGCTACCTGCAGCGTCGCGCGGACACAACCGGCCGCGTGCTCAACGTCCGGCTCGTCAAGGGCGCGTACTGGGACAGCGAGATCAAGCGCGCGCAGGAGCGGGGATTGCCGGGGTATCCCGTCTACACACGCAAGTCGAACACGGATGTCGCCTATCTCGCCTGCGCGCGGCTCCTCCTGGACGGCACGCGGCGGGTCTATCCGCAGTTCGCGACGCATAACGCGCACACGGCCGCGAGCATCATCCATCTCGCAAAGGCCCGCGGGCGCGAATTCGAGTTTCAGCGGCTGCACGGCATGGGCGAGGAACTCTATGCGGAGCTGACCGATCCGGCGGGGCGCGGCGTTGCCGTGCCGCGTCTATGCGCCGGTCGGCTCGCACGAGGAACTGCTGCCGTATCTCGTGCGGCGCCTGCTCGAGAACGGCGCGAATACCTCGTTCGTCAACCGTATCGTCGACGAGTCGCTGCCGATCGAGGACGTCGTCGGGGATCCGATCGCCGATGTCGAGCGCGCACGCGGCGGCCCGCATCCGCGCATTCCGGCGCCGAAGTCGCTCTACGGCGCGGAGCGCGCGAATTCCTCCGGCATCAACCTCGCCGATGGCCGCGCGCAGCGGGCGCTTTCCGTTGACTGCGCCAATGCACTCTCGCGGCCGCTATCGGCGGGGCCGATCGTCGGCGGCGAAGTGCAGGACGGTGCGCGCCGGAGCTGCCGCTCGCCCCAGAATCTCGACCGCGTGATCGGCGAGGTCGCCGAAGCCGACGTGTCGCTCGCAACGCGCGCGGTCGCGCTCGCGGCGGCCGCGCAGCCCGATTGGGACCGTGTCGCCGCCGGCATGCGCGCGCAAATGCTCCGGGATGCGGCGGACCGTCTCGAACGGGAGACCGCGAGGTTCGTCGCGATCTGCGTCGCCGAGGCCGGAAAGACGGTTCCCGATTCGATCGCGGAAGTGCGCGAGGCCGTCGACTTCCTTCGGTACTACGCGGCGCGTGCCGAGGATTCCTTCGGCAGGCCGCTTTCGCTTCCGGGTCCGACCGGCGAATCGAACCGGCTCGCGCTGCGCGGCCGCGGGGTATTCGCCTGCATCAGTCCCTGGAATTTCCCGCTCGCGATCTTCACGGGGCAAGTGACGGCCGCGCTCGCCGCGGGCAATTGCGTAATCGCCAAGCCCGCCGAGCAGACGCCGCTCATCGCGTTCGAAATGGTGCGGCTGCTGCACGCCGCGGGCATACCGGGCGACGTGCTGCAGCTGCTGACGGGCCGCGGCTCGAAGATCGGCCCGTCGATCACCGGCGATCCGCGCATCGCCGGCGTCGCGTTCACCGGCTCGACCGAAACCGCGCGGCTGATCAATCGCACGCTTGCGGCGAACGAGGGGCCGCTGCCGGTCCTGATTGCGGAGACGGGCGGCCAGAACGCGATGCTCGTCGATAGTTCCGCGTTGCCGGAGCAGGTCGTGAACGATGCCGTCACTTCGGCGTTCAATGCCGCGGGCCAGCGCTGCTCGGCGCTTCGCGTGCTCTTCGTGCAGGAAGACATCGCTCCGCGCGTACTCGAACTCCTGGCCGGCGTCATGGACACGCTCGCGATCGGGGATCCGGCGCTCCTTTCAACGGACGTCGGCCCGGTCATCGACCCGGCGTCGCTCGCAACGCTCGATGAGCATGCACGCGGCATCGTCGAGGGCGCCCGCTGGCATCACCGCGCGAAACTGCCGGGCGCGCTTGCGCGCGGGCACTTCTTCGCACCGCTCGCCGTCGAAATCGACGCGATCGGGCGGCTCGAGCGCGAAGTCTTCGGGCCGATCCTCCATGTCGTGCGCTTCGCGGGATCGCGAATCGACGACGTCGTGGATCAGATCAACGCGAGCGGCTACGGCCTCACGCTCGGGATCCACACTCGCATCGACAGCGTCGCGCGGCGCATCGCCGCCCGCGCGCGCGTCGGCAACGTCTACGTCAACCGCAACATGATCGGCGCGGTCGTCGGCGTGCAGCCCTTCGGCGGTTGCGGCCTGTCGGGCACGGGCCCGAAGGCGGGCGGCCCGCACTATCTTCCGCGCTTCGCCACCGAGCAGACCGTCACGATCAACACCTCGGCCGTCGGCGGCAACGCCACGCTCCTGTCGCTCGGCGAAAGCTGATCGACAAGGGGGAATAAAGGGGACGTTCCCCTTTAGCTCGCTGGCGCTGACGCAACTTCCTGACTTGAGCTAAAGGGGAACGTCCCCTTTATCTTCCCCTTTGGCGTCACATCATGCCGGTCTGCAGTCGCGCCGCTTCTGACATCATCGAATGATTCCAGGGCGGGTCGAAGACGAGTTCGACGTCCGCCTTCCGCACCGTCGGAATCATCAGAAGCTTGTCGCGGACATCGGCGACGAGAACCTCGCCCATGCCGCAGCCGGGCGCCGTCAGCGTCATCCGGACCGCGACGTCGCGCGTGCCGTCGGCGCTCGCAGTGATGCTGCAGTCGTAGACGAGGCCGAGATCGACGACGTTGATCGGGATTTCCGGATCGAAACAAGTGCGCAGCTGGTCCCAGACGACGCGATTGACGTCCTCGTCGGTCGCGCCCGGCGGAAGCTCCGGCGCGCGCAGGGGCTCCTTGCCGATCGCGTCGCCGTCGGTGCCTGCGATTCGGAACAGATTGCCCTCGACGTAGACGGTGAAGCTGCCGCCGAGCGCCTGCGTGATGTAGCCCACGCTTCCGGGCTTGAGTTTCACTTCGACGCCGGCGGGGACGATCACCGCGCGCACGTCGCGGCTGACGACGATCGGCTCGTGACTGGCGTGGCGCATGCTTATTCCGTCGTGACCGGGACTGAGCTGCCGGCGAGCGCGGCGTTCAGCGTGTGCCAGCAGAGGCTCGCGCACTTGACCCGCGCGGGAAACTCGCGCACGCCCGCAAGTGCCGCGAGCTTGCCGAGCCGGTCGGCGCCCGCTGCGTCGCCCGTCAGCATGCGATGTACGGCGCCGAAGAGCTCCGCGGCCTCGCCGCGGGACTTGCCCTTGACCGCCTCGCTCATCAGCGAGGCCGAGGCGGTCGAGATCGCGCAGCCGCTGCCCTCGAATCGCAGGTCGAGGATCACGTCGCCCGAGACTTCGACGTCGACCTGCAGCTGGTCGCCGCAGAGGGGATTGTTGCCGAGGGCGCTCCCGGTCGCGGCCGCGAGCCGGCCGCGGTTCCGTGGCCGCCGGTTGTGATCCACGATCACGTCACGGTAGAGATCGGCGAGGTCCATCAGCGCAGCATCCGGATCGCGTGAAGCAGGGCATCGACCAGTGCGTCGATCTCCCCGCGCGTGTTGTAGAGCCCGAAAGAGGCGCGCGCCGTCGCCGGCACCCCGAAAAATTCCATGACCGGCATCGCGCAGTGATGGCCGGTGCGAACGGCGACGCCCCGCGAATCGAGCACGGTGCCGAGGTCGTGCGGGTGAATACCGCCGACCGTGAAGGAGACGAGGCTGCTCTTGTGCGGCGCCGTCCCGACAAAAGTCAGGCCGTCGACGCTCGAGAGACGGGCCGTGGCGTAGTCGAGCAGGTCCCGCTCGTGGGCCGCGACGCGCGCGAGGCCCACGTCATCCAGGTAATCGATCGCGGCCCCGAGCCCGACAGCGCCGCCGATGTTCGGCGTGCCCGCCTCGAAACGGTGCGGCAGATGATTCCAGGTCGAGCCTTCGAAGGAGACCGACAGGATCATGTCCCCGCCGCCCTGCCAGGGCGCCATCGCGGAGAGAACGCTCTCCCTCGCGTGCAGCACGCCGATGCCGGTCGGCCCGTACATCTTGTGCGCCGAGAACGCGTAGAAGTCGCTTCCGAGCGCCTGCACGTCGACCGGCAGGTGCGGCACCGCCTGTGCGCCGTCGACGACCGTCGTGATGCCGCGCTCCCTGGCGGCGGCCACGAAATCGGCAATCGGCAGCACGGTGCCGAGCGCGTTCGACACGTGCGCGAGTGCGACGATCCGCGTGCGCGGCCCCAGCAGTTTCAGGTAGGCATCGAAGTCGACGACGCCGCGGCGGTCGATCGGCACGGCCCGGAGCCTCGCGCCCGTCTGCGCACACAGAAGCTGCCACGGCACGATGTTCGAGTGATGCTCGAGCTGCGAGACGACGATCTCGTCACCGGTGCCGAGCCGCGGCCGGCCGTGAGACTGAGCGACGAGATTGATCGCCTCGGTCGTTCCGCGCACGAATACGACTTCGGCGGTCGACGCCGCGTTGATGAAGCGCCGTACGCGCTCGCGGGCACCCTCGAACAGTGCGGTCGCCTCCTGCGAGAGCGTGTGCACGCCGCGGTGCACGTTGGCGTGATGCGAACGCGCATAGTCCGCGACCGCGTCGATGACTGCGGCCGGCTGCTGCGAGGAGGCCGCATTGTCGAGGTAGGCGAGGGGATGGCCGTTGATCTTCCGCGCGAGCGCGGGAAAATCGCCGCGGATCCGGGCGACGTCGAGGCCGGGTGCGATCTCGTGGACGGCGGCCATCAAAGAAGTCCCCGGATCAGGTCGCGATCCGGAAGGGCGCCGGCGACGAGCTTCTCCGCCGCCGCGCGAAGTTCGGGCAGCGGCAGACGGCCGACCATGTCCTGGCAGAACGCGAAGGTCAGCAGCGCGCGCGCCGCGGCGGGGTCGAGGCCGCGCGAGTGGAGATAGAAGAGCTGGGCCTCGTCGAGCGTGCCGGTCGTCGCGCCGTGGCGGCACTTGACGTCGTCCACGTGAATTTCGAGCTGCGGCCGCGCGTTCAGCTCCGCGAGCGGCGAAAGGAGCAGATTCCGGATGGACTGGCTCGCATCGGCGCCGCGCGCGGCCGGGTGCACGACGATCCGGCCGTTGAATGCGCCGCGGCCGCGGCCCGAGGCGATTCCGCGATAATCCTGCTGCGTCACCGTCGCGGCGCCGTGGTGCGCGATTTGCGTGTGGAGATCCACCTGGCGCTCGCCGTCCGCCATGAAGAGGCCCGCGAGGCGGCAGGCGGCGGCATGGCCCTCGAGGGTGAGCCGGAGATCGGAACGGAGCGTGCGCCCCCCGAGCGCGAGCAGATGCTGGTCATACCGGCTGCCCGAAGCGAGCCTGGCGGTCCAGGTCTCGATCTGTGCGGCGGTCGGCGCATGCTCATGCAGGCGCACGTGCACGAGCTCCGCCTCCGCGCCGATCGAGAGCTCGCCCGCGAGATTGCCGAGGGCCGCTCCATTGCCGAGCGCGACGAAATGCTCGACGAGCGTCAGCTTCGCGCGAGCGCCGACATCGACGAGGACCCGGGCCTGGTGGACGGCCGCCGTGGCCGCGCTCGCGACATGGACGAGGCAGACCGGTTCTCGAATCACGGTTCCCGGCGCCAGGCGGATCGCAACGCCGTTCGCCGCGAAGGCATCCGCGAGCAGGGCATAGCGGTCATCCGCGTCATCGCCCGGCGCGCGCAGGAGCGCGAGAGCCGCATCGGGATCGCGTTCGAGCATCGTGACGAGATCGAGCACCTCGAGACCCTCGATCGCCGGGAAATCGGAGAGCTGCGCGTCGAGGCGGCCGTCGACGAGAACGACCCGCCGCGAGTCCGCGATCGGCAGCAGGCGCGGGCCGAGGTCGGATGCGGCGACCGCGGTCCGTGGCGCAGCATCGAAGCGGTACTCCGCGAGCCGGGCGTGATCGAGATACTTCCAGTTCTCGTCGCGCCGGTCCGGCAGGCCGCGCGCAACCAGGGTGTCGAGCGCGCGCCCGCGCCGGCGCGCCCAGGCCGGACCTCCCGCGAACATGGGTGCGAGTCCGGCGTAACCCGCCGCGATGCGCTCGATTGCGTTCGGCGCGTTCACGCGGTCGCGGCCTCTTCGCGGACCCAGTCGTAGCCGCGGCGGTCGAGTTCGAGGGCGAGTTCACGGCCCCCGCTCGTGACGATGCGTCCGCCCGTGAGCACATGCACGCGATCCGGTACGACATGATCGAGAAGCCGCTGGTAATGCGTGACGAGCACGATCGCGCGGTCGGGCGACCGGAGCGCGTTGACGCCTTCCGCAACGAGCTTGAGGGCGTCGACGTCCAGGCCGGAATCGGTCTCGTCGAGGAGCGCGAGCGTCGGCTGCAACAGGCTCATCTGCAGAATCTCGTTCCGTTTCTTCTCGCCGCCCGAGAATCCCTCGTTGACGCCCCGATTCAGCAGAGTCTCGTCCATGTGCATGTCGGCGAGCCGGCCGCGCACGAGGTTCAGGAACTCGAACGCGTCGAGCTCGGGCTCGCCGCGGTGCTTGCGAAGCGCGTTAAGCGAGGCCTTCAGGAGATAGACATTGTTGACGCCCGGAATCTCGACCGGGTACTGGAATGCGAGGAAGAGCCCTTCGCGCGCGCGCTCCTCGGGCGGCATCGCGAGAAGATCGCGGCCGAGATAGGTCGCGCTGCCCGAGAGGACTTCGTAGCCGGGGCGACCCGCCAGCACGCCGGTCAGCGTGCTCTTGCCGGAGCCGTTCGGTCCCATGATGGCGTGCACCTCGCCCGCGCGGACGGCGAGCGACAGGCCGTCCAGGATCAGCCGATCGCCGGCCCGCACGCGCAGATTGCGCACGTCGAGGATCATCCGGCCCGAATCGCTCATCCCACGGCTCCTTCGAGGCTGACGGCCAGCAGGTTCTGCGCCTCGACGGCAAATTCCATCGGCAATTCCCGGAAGACCTGCCGGCAAAAGCCATTCACGATCATGTTGACCGCGTCCTCCGCAGAGATGCCGCGCTGCAGACAATAGAAAAGCTGGTCGTCCGAAATCTTCGATGTAGTTGCCTCGTGCTCCACGATGGCGGTCGGATTCCGGACCTCGATGTACGGAAACGTGTGCGCGCCGCAATGCGGGCCCATGAGCAGCGAGTCGCACTGCGTGTGATTCCGCGCGCCCTCGGCGCCGGGCAGGATCTTCACGAGGCCCCGGTAGGCGTTCTGCCCGTGGCCGGCCGAAATTCCCTTGGAGATGATCGTCGAGCTCGTATTGCGCCCCATGTGGATCATTTTGGTCCCGGTGTCCGCCTGCTGATGGTGATTGGCGAGCGCGACCGAGTGGAATTCGCCGACCGATCCGTCGCCGCGCAGGATGCAGCTCGGATATTTCCAGGTGATCGCGGAGCCGGTCTCGACCTGGGTCCAGGAAATCTTCGAGTTGCGGCCGCGGCAGTCGCCGCGCTTGGTGACGAAGTTGTAGATGCCGCCGACGCCGTTCTCGTCGCCCGGATACCAGTTCTGGACCGTCGAATACTTGATCTCGGCGTCGTCGAGGGCGATGAGCTCGACGACGGCCGCGTGGAGCTGGTTTTCGTCCCGCATCGGCGCCGTGCAGCCTTCGAGATAGCTGACGTGCGCGCCTTCTTCCGCGACGATCAGCGTACGCTCGAACTGGCCGGTCTTCGAGGCGTTGATGCGGAAGTAGGTCGAGAGTTCCATGGGGCAGCGCACGCCCTTCGGCACGAAGACGAACGAGCCGTCGGTGAACACCGCGGAATTGAGCGCCGCGTAGAAGTTGTCGCCGATCGGAACGACGGTCCCCAGATACTTCTCCACCAGTTCGGGGTGCTTTTGCACGGCCTCCGAGAACGGACAGAAAATCACGCCGGCCTCCGCGAGGCGCTCCTTGAACGTCGTCGCGACAGAAACGCTGTCGAACACGGCGTCCACCGCGACTCCCGCGAGCCGGGCACGCTCATGCAGCGGGATGCCGAGCTTCTCGTAAGTCTCGAGCAGCTTCGGGTCGACCTCCTCGAGGGACTTCGGACCGTCGCCGCGCTGTTTCGGCGCCGAGTAGTAGGAGATCGCCTGGTAATCGATCGGCGGGTAATGGACATGGGCCCAGGTCGGGACCGTCATGCGGGTCCAGCGGCGATAGGCCTTGAGCCGCCAGTCGAGCATGAACCCGGGCTCGTTCTTCTTCGCCGAGATCAGCCGGATGACGTCCTCGCCGAGTCCCGGCTCCACGGTATCGCTCGCGATGTCCGTGACGAATCCGTGCCGGTACTTGCGGGCGACCAGCGACTCGAGTTCGGGTTGTTTCGTCGACATCGGACCGCTCAGCCGCGCACCGGCGGCCGGCTCGCGGAACCGTTCCGCGTGAAATCGGGCGTGGCGAAAGGCGCGTCGCGCCGCACGAGTTCTTCGAGGCTCACCTCGTGCAGCGCCCGACGGATGGCGCGGCTGATCCGTTTCCAGCCGTTCCCGACGAGGCAGGTCGTCTCGATGTCGCAGTTGCCCGCACCGCCCGCGCACTCCGTCAGCGCGACCGGGCCTTCGACCGCGTCGATGATCGCCGCGGCATTGATGAGCGCCGCGGGCCGCGCGAGTTGGTAGCCGCCGTGGGCGCCCCGCACGGAGCGCACGAGCCCCGCGTGCTGGAGTTCCTTCAGGAGCTTGCTGACCGTCGGAACGCCGATATGGGTGCGTTCCGCGATGTCGGCGGCGCTCACGAGGCCGCCGTCGCCGAGGCTCGCGAGAATTACGGTCGCGTAATCGGTCAGGCGGCTGATGCGCAGCATGGGTCGCTCTCCGCGGCTCTGGAAATAAACAGTACGATTTTAGTACTATTACCATCCCGGCGGTAGGGGGCGAGGGAGCTCTGGTATCCTTCGCGCCCGGCCCGAAAGCCGCCGGCAATGCGGAGGACCTGGATCTCATGGACAGCACGGAACTGGACAGGAATGCAGCCGCCATGGTGGCTCCCGGCAAGGGAATCCTCGCGGCGGACGAATCGACGGGCACGATCAAGAAGCGCTTCGACAAGATCGGGCTCGAGTCTTCGTTCGAGGCGCGTCGGGCCTATCGGGAACTGCTGTTCACCGCGCCCGATGCCGACAAGCATATTTCCGGCGTGATCCTCTACGACGAGACGATTCGCCAGCAAGCCGCCGATGGCCGTGCATTCCCGGCCTTGCTCGCATCGCGCGGGATACTGCCCGGCATCAAGGTCGATGCGGGTGCCAAGGCGCTCGCAGGCTTTCCCGGCGAAACGGTGACGGAGGGGCTCGACGGGCTGCGCGAACGGCTCGCCGAATATCGTGCGCTCGGCGCGCGCTTCGCGAAGTGGCGCGCGGTCATCGACGTCGGCGCCGCGATTCCGACGGCGGCGGCGCTCGAGGCGAACGCGGAAGCGCTCGCCCGCTATGCCGCGCTCTGCCAGGAGGCCTCGATCGTGCCGATCGTGGAACCCGAAGTGCTGATGGACGGCGATCACACGATCGAACGCTGCGAGGACGTCACCGATGCGACGCTCGAGATCGTGTTCAACGCGCTTTTCCGACATCGCGTGCGTCTCGAGGGCATGGTCCTGAAGCCGAACATGGTCATCGCGGGCAAAAAATGTCCCAAACAGGCGGCACCGCCGCAGGTCGCCGACGCAACCGTCCGCAGCCTGCGCAGGCGCGTGCCGGCTGCGGTGCCCGGAATCGCGTTCCTGTCCGGCGGCCAGAGCGAGGCCGAGGCGACGCTGCACCTGTCGCTGATGAACCGCTCGCGTGACCTGCCCTGGCAGCTCTCGTTCAGCTACGGGCGGGCATTGCAGCAAAGCACGCTCGATGCCTGGCGCGGGGTCCCGGCCAATGTCGCGGCGGCGCAGCGGGCCTTCCTGCGGCGCGCAAAGTTCAACGGGCTCGCGCGCGACGGCAGTTACGAAGCCGCAATGGAACAGGCCGCGGCCTGACGGTCGCGAGCCCACGAATGACCTCCGAGGTGCGTCGCGAAGCCGGCGCGATCGTGCGCGTGCGCGACCTGCACTATGCGGCGGGCCGCCGCGCGATCTTCGCCGGCGTCGATCTCGATTTTGCGCGCGGTGCGGTCACGGCCGTCATGGGGCCGAGCGGCAGCGGCAAGACGACCTTGCTGCGGCTGATCACGGGGCAGCTCCTTCCGGACCGCGGGCTCGTCGAAGTCGACGGTCAGGACGTATGCGGACTTTCGCGGCGCGAGATCTACCGGATGCGGCGGCGCATGGGCATGCTGTTCCAGAATGGCGCCCTCCTGACCGACCTCGACGTCTACGAGAACATCGCGTTTCCGCTCCGCGAGCACACGCGGCTGCCGGAGCGGCTCGTCCGTCACGTGGTCCTGACCAAGCTCCAGGCGGTCGGCCTGCGCGGCGCCGCGCGGCTGATGCCGTCGGAGCTTTCAGGCGGCATGGGGCGGCGCGTCGCGCTCGCCCGCGCCATCGTGATGGATCCGGACCTGCTCATCTATGACGAGCCCTTCGTCGGCCTGGACCCCATCTCGCTGGGCGTCGTGCTGCGGTTGATCCGGCGCCTCAACGACACACTCGGGCTTACGAGCATTGTCGTGTCGCACGACGTGCGCGAGATCATTGCGGTCGCCGATTACTGCCACCTGCTTTCCGGCGGACGCATCATCGCGAGCGGACCGCCCGCGGCCGTTTCCGGGAGCACGCACGAGGACGTGCGGCAGTTCATGCACGGACTGCCCGACGGCCCGGTGCCATTCCACTATCCGGCGCCGGATTACGCCGACCAGATCCGGCAGGTGCGCTAGATGACCGCGACTCTCATCCGCGAACTCGTCGAAAGCATCCGCGAGACGCTGCAGACACTCGGCGCCTACGCGCTATTCGCCGTGCGCGTCGCGCGCGAGACTCCGCGCGCGTTGTGGCGCTTCGGACTCGTGGTCGAACAGGTGCACAACTCCGGCGCGCTCTCCCTCGTCATTACGATGCTGTCCGGCCTGTTCGTGGGCATGGTGCTCGGCCTCCAGGGTTTCGATCTGCTCGAGCGATTCGGATCCGAGGATTCACTTGGCTCGGTGACCGCGCTCGGGCTCCTGAAGGAACTCGGGCCGGTGATCACGGCTTTACTCTTCGCGGGTCGCGCCGGCACTGCGCTTGCGTCCGAACTCGGCCTGATGCGTGCGACCGACCAGCTGGCGGCGATGGAAATGATGGCGGTCGACCCGGTTCGGCGCGTCGTGATGCCGAGGTTCCTGGGGGGCGTGATCTCGATGCCCTTGCTCGCCGCGATCTTTTGCCTGATCGGGATCTATGGCGCGCAACTCGTGGGCGTGCAGATCATGGGTGTGGACGCGGGGCAGTTCTGGTCGCAGATGCGCGGCGCGGTCGAGCTCGAGGATGTCATGGAAGGCGTGCTGAAGAGCGCGGTCTTCGGTGTCGCCTGCAGCCTCGTAGCGGTCTACGAGGGTTATCATTCGGTGCCGACGGCAGAAGGCGTGGGCCGGGCGACGACGCGAACGGTGGTGATCTCATCGGTCAGCGTGCTTCTGCTCGACTACATGCTGACCGCGGTCATGCTTTAAGGAGTCCGACATGCGCCAGACGCGCGCCATTGAGCTGGGAACCGGGCTGTTCGTTCTGCTCGGCTTCGCGGCGCTTTTCTTCCTGACGACGCAGATCACGAATCGCGAATTTGGTCTCGGCGACGGCGGCTACCGGCTGACGGCCTCGTTTGAGCAGGTCGGCGGCCTGAAACCCGGCGCGCCGGTGTCGATGTCGGGCGTCACGATCGGCCGGGTCGAGTCGATCGCCTACGATTTCAACGAATACCGCGCGCGGGTGACGCTCCGCATCGAGAAGTCGTACGACCGCATTCCCGACGACAGCGACGCGGGGATCCTGACCGCGGGCCTGCTGGGCGGCCAGTACCTCGGAATCGGGCCTGGCAGTTCTGAAACCTTTTTCAAGGACGGCGATCAGATACAGTTCACGCAATCCGCCATCGTGCTCGAGAACCTGATCAGCAAGTTCCTGTTCTCAAGGGCGACCGAAGAACAGCCGGCGGAAGAATCCGCGAAGGAAGACACGCAATGACGCGACGTTTTGCCCTGTTGGTATTCGCGCTGCTCGCGCCGGTCGGAGTGACGCGCGCCGCGCTCGCGGCCGACGCCGTTCCGGGGCCCGCGCCCCAGGAACTCATCGAAACGACCTCCCGCGAGCTGCTCGAAGCTCTCGACGCCGATCGCGCGCTCGCGAAAAGGGATCCGGCGCGTGTCCGGAAAATCGTCGACGAGATCCTGTTGCCGCATTTCGACACCGATTACTCGGCGCGGCTCGTCCTCGGCAAGCACTGGCGGAACGCGACTCCGGACCAGCAGAAGCGTTTCGTCGACGCGTTCTACCAGTCGCTGCTTCGCAATTACGGTTCCGCGCTCGCCGAGTTCACCGCGGATCGGCTGACCGTGCTGCCGTTCCGGGGCGACCTGGCAAGCGGGCAGGCGACCGTCCGCACCGAGGTCAAGCGCAGCAACGGCACGCGAGTGCCCGTCAATTACACGCTCCGCGCAACGCCCAAGGGATGGAAGGCCTGGGACGTCACCATCGAAGGGATCTCATATGTGCGGAATTTCCGCAACGACGTCGGCGCGGAAATCGACCAGACGGGACTCCCGGCGCTCATCGAACGACTCGAGAAAGAGAATCGCGGCGGTGCGACGAAACCGGCGAACTGAAGCCGGCTCGCAGCCGGCCGCGCTCGCGACGCTCGGCCAGGGCCGATTCGAGATCTCGGGCGATCTTGGCTTCGACGATGCCGCGCGCATGCTCTCCGAAGGCGACGGCGCATTCGGCAGCCTGAAACAGGCTGAAATCGACTTGCGAAAAGTCGGGCGGGTCGACAGCGCCGGTCTCGCGCTGCTCCTCGAATGGTCGGTGTCGGCGCGCCAGTCGGGCAGGGCTCTCAGCTACCGGAATGTACCGCCCGCCATTTCGGCGCTTGCGGGAATCAGCGACGTGTCGGAGTTGCTGGAGCCTGTCGTCGCGGCCGGCGGCTGATCTTCCGCGGCCGGCGGCTCCGCAGGCGCGGCCGGATCTTCCGATTCCTGCATTTCCCGCTCCAGCTCTTCGAGTTCCTCGGGCGTGATCTCTCCACCCGGGACGTTGCCGTCCTTCACCTGGTATTCACGACGCTGCAGCCACGCGTTGCGGATGAACGCATAGCGGTCAAAGGCCGAGTCGAATGACGGATCGAATGGCAGGAGTTCGGCCCGGCGATTCACGAATGAGAGGCCCGCGAGCGCCCACTCGGTCGTCGAGTCCAGATCGAGCGCGACGCGGAGATCCGTCTGGGCGTCAGCGGCGATGGACGGCGCGTCACGCACCGATGAGGGACCGAAGAAAGGCAGCACGAGGTAGGGGCCGGCCGGCACGCCCCAGCGGCCGAGCGTCTGGCCGAAATCCTCGTCGTTCCGTGGAATGCCGAGTTCCGAGGCCGGGTCCATCAGTCCACCGAGACCGACCGTCGTATTGACGATGAATCGGCCGAGATCGACCAGGGTGTCCTTGAACTTGAGCTGCAACAGGTCGTTGACGATCGTGGTCGGGAACGCGAGATTGTCGAGCACGTTGTCGACGCCCGTCTGGATGAATTGAGGCACATGATTGCGGTAGCCGGTCGCGACGGGCTTCAGCACCGCGCGATCGACCGCATCGTTGAATCGATGGGTCCCGCGATTCATGCGCTCCAACGGGTCGCCGGCCGTGGGCGCGCCCGTGGTCGCGCAACCCGAGAGCAGCAAGGCGATCAGTCCGCCGGCGAAGGCGCGGTTCTCGACGGGCATCGGCGGTTCCCTTGCGTTGGCTACGGCCGCAATTCTAGCTTTGACCGCGGCCATCCGGTTCCGGACTCGTCGGCTCCGCCACTTCGCGCGCGCGCTTGCCCTTTGGCAGGTACTCCTCGAGCTCGCGGATTCGCGCGTCGAAGCGCCCGCGCTGCACCGAATTGAGACCCGGCACGGCCTGCGCGAGCCGCAGCTGGTTGATCGCGAGCGACAGGTCGCCGCTGATGACGTGGAATTCGGACATGTAGTAGTACGAATCCGCGATGTCGCCGGCGGCATTCGCGGCGATCGCCGTGAAACGGGCCTGCTCGGCGCTCGGCGGGACGTTGTTGAAGAGATCGAGCAGCACGACGTGCGCCCGCTTCGGATCCCCGTCGCGCATCAGCGTCTCGGCGTAGCGCATCGTCACCGGCACGTTTCGCGGAAAGAGCCTCATTGCGTTTTCGAGCGTCGCGCGCGACGCCGCGGTCCGGCCGGCGGCGAGCTGCGCCTGGCCGAGCGCCGTGTGATAGAGGGTGACATCGGGGCGGCGGTCCCGGAGGGCTTCGAACGCGGGGATGGCCTCATCCGCCGCCCCCGTGCGGACGAGGACGAGCGCGCGGCCGTACTGCTCGGCGTCGGTGGACGGGAAGTCGGCGCTCTTCGCGGTCGGAAACAGGTCGCGCGTCGAGACTTCCGGCGACAGCGTTTCGAGTTCCAGCCTGTCCCGGATCAGCGCATAGCTCGTGCTGTCGGGCGTCCGCGGCCGCTCGAGTCGATTCGCGCGGTCGCGCGTCTCGGCGATGCGCTCGCTCGTGACGGGATGGGTGCGCAGAAGGTCCGGAATATTGCGCCCGGCGCCGCCGGCGCGCTGCTGCATCGTCGCGAAGAATTCGGGCATCGCGACTGGATCGAATCCTGCGGCGGCGAGGATGCCGATGCCCACGCGGTCCGCCTCGTTTTCGTTCGCGCGCGTGAAGTTGATCTGGCTCTGCGCGGCAAGACCCTGGGCCGCGGTCACGGTGCCGAGCACCGCGTCGCTCGGCAGGCCGGTCGTCGCGCCGATCAGGATCGCGGCGAGGATCGCGGCGGCGGACGCCAGGTTTGCGCGGCCGGCGTTCTGGACCGAGCGCGCGATATGCCGCTGCGTGACGTGCGCGATCTCGTGCGCGAGCACGCCCGCGAGCTCGGCTTCGCTTTTTGTTTCCGTTACCAGCCCGGCATTCACGCCGATGAATCCGCCGGGCAGTGCGAACGCGTTGATGCTCGAATCCCGGATCGCGAAGAACGTG
>CAVZUU010000001.1:0-106140 GCA_963778585.1 uncultured Gammaproteobacteria bacterium | reverse complement strand
ACTTCGCGACGCGAAAGGGCAACTCGCGCGCTTCGAGTACGACGCACTCGGGCGCGTCACGAAGCGGACCGCACCCGACGGCACAGAGAACTGGACCTGGGGCGCAACGGCGGCGAGCCGGAACATCGGGCGGCTGGCCGGATTCTCGGGCTCCGGCTATGCCGAGAACTTCACGTACGACGGCATCGGCAGGCCCGCCACGCGAACGATCGTCGCGGACGCGAGCTACCGGTACGACTACACGTACAACGCGCTTGGCCTCCTCGATTCGATCACCTACCCGGCCGCGGGCACAGGACCGCCGTTCAAGATCCGCCACGACTACGACGCCGGCCGTATCGCGCGCATCTCCAATGGCAATGCGCCGGGCGACACCTACTGGACACAGAACGCCGAAGACGCTGCCGGAAACCGGCTCGACGAATCGCTCGGCGCCACGATCCGCGTCGTCAGCGGCTACACGCCGGTCGGCGGAATGCTGGATTACCGCCAGAGCCTGGCCGGCGCCGCAACGATCCAGGACCTCGCCTACGGCTGGGATGCGAACGGGAACCTCACGCGCCGCGAGGACGTGAACCAGAACCTCGTCGAATCGTTCCGCTACGACGCCATCGATCGCCTGGAAGAATCGCGCCGCAACGGCAGCGTCAATCTCGAGCTCGACTATGACGCGATCGGCAACATCCGGCACAAGTCGGACGTTTGCCCCTCGTCTGCCGCTTGCTATACCTACCACGCGACACGACGGCATGCGGTCGTTTCGGCAGCGGGCCGAGCATTCGCCTACGACGCCAACGGCAACATGGTGAAGCGCGACGGAGCGACGATCGGCTGGACGAGCGCAAATCAGCCGATCTCGATCGCTCATTCAAACGGCAACAGCAGCCAATTCTCTTATGGGCCCGACGGCCGGCGCTGGAAGCAGGTCGCGAAGCAGGGCTCAGCCACCGAGACGACGATCTACGCCGGTGGACTCTTCGAAAAGATCACGCGCGCGGGCGTGACGACCTGGCGTCATTACGTGGAGACGCCTTCCGGATTCGCCGCGGTTCACCTTCGCTATGGCGACGGTTCTGCGCCCGCCATGCGGTACCTGGCGCAGGATCACGTCGGCAGTACGGACCGGATACTCGATGCGGCTGGGAAATCCGTGGTCGCCGAAAGCTTCGATGCATTCGGAAGACGGCGCGGGGCGAGCTGGACCGGCATACCGACCGCCGCCGAGCTTGCGAAGATGGCGGCCGTCACGCGCGACGGCTTTACCGGTCACGAGCATCTCGACAACATCGACCTCATACATATGAATGGCCGCGTCTACGACCCGGCCCTCGGCCGGTTCATCAGCGCGGATCCCTACGTCACGCTGCCGTACGACAGCCAGGGGCGCAATCGCTATGCCTATGCGCTGAACAACCCGCTCGCATTCGTCGACCCGAGCGGTTTCGATCCCCCGCCCTGCATGCAATCGTCTTCCGGCAATTGCGCGCAGGTCACGGTGGTCGGCCTGACGTGGGCCGCCATGATGCGCTTCATTGGCGGTGGTTCCGCCCAGGTCGCCAGTGCCGAAGACCGCGATCCTTGCGGGCAGGAAAGCAACGGCTTCACCTGCGCCATGCAGGCGGCCCGGTTCGTTTCGCCGTCAAGCATCGTGCTGACGGTTGGAACACGACCCGATCCGACGCTGTCGAGCAATCGAGCCCTCGACGGTGTCCAGGGATTCGCTGCGCGCGTCGCCAATCTAACGATCAGTTCGTCGCCCATCGGGATGCTCTTCGGCACCGATCCGGATTTCGAGTACTTCGACGAACCCGATACGGATGCGGGTCGTGCCGGCAGCCGCTACGGAAATGCCGGATACCTGCTCGGTGGCGTCGGTGGCGTTGTCCGCAAGGGCGGCGCGGAAATCGCAAGCGCCGGCGCCAGCCGGTTCGCGCGTTCGTTGCAGGGCACGCCCAAATATCCCGGCATTGACCGGTTCAAGGACATTACGCTGAAGAAAGGCACACTGCTCTACAGCGGATTCCCCGGGCAGTCCGCGTTCTACACGACGGCGAGTGCCCTGCGCAGGTCCGGCGGCAGTGCGGAATCGCTGTTCAATGGCCTGCAGTTACGCAAGCACGACAAACTCGGCTATCGCACTCAGGTCGCGGCATACGAGGTCATTGAAGACACCCATGCTGCATTCGGACTTGCCATCGCCAACATGGACCACGGAACTGGATGGTTGCCACAGGTCGTAGTACCTTCATACCAGTCCAGTCTTCGCTTTCTGGAAGTACTTCCGATCGGACCTTGAAATGAAGATCAACGTCGCCGACGGATCAATCTCATTTGAACGCGGCGCGATTCAGGCGGGGATGAATCGGTCTGGTTTCCTAGACTCACCACTTGGTCGAGACGCGACAAATGATTTCGTGAACGAGAGCTGGCGTCACTACAGGATCGAGCCGGAGCCTGGCATCGTCGGCTCGATTTACTTCAATGGCGAGCACATGGATCGCGTGTTCCTGCTCATGGCGATTCCGAGCGACGAAAGCAACGAATGGACTGAGCAACATGAGCACGAAAGGAAGGCCAGGCACGACGCCTGGCTTCATGCGGAACTCGGCAAACCGCCCTATGAGTACACGTGGGGCGAGATTGTCTCTGAATTCGACGACAAGGCCTGCGTCAGTGAGATAATCGTGGTCTATGGCGAGTGACCCGCGAGCGTTCCGTTTCCCACGACGGCGACATCGTCAAGATCGACGGCAAGCCGGTGCGCATGGAATTCATGGTGCGCGACGCGTTCTGGGCGGATGGGCGCGCCATCGTCCTGCTGGATCCCCACGCCTTTCTCGACGATATCGCTTTCGGCAAGGCCAGGCGCCGCAGCCGCGATCCGGTCCAGAACCTGCGCGCGTATGCGCCTTCCGGCGAATTGCTGTGGCAGGCCGAGCAGCCGGAACTGGACGACCATTACTACCTGATCGAGAGCCACGAGCCGCTGGTCGCGCTCTCCTTCTCCGCCTTTCGCTGCGACCTCGACCTCGCGAACGGCCGCATACTCAATAAGAAGAGCCTGAAGTAGCCGCGTCAGGCGATCAGCGGAATCACGAACATCGAGATCGCGGTCACGACCACGATCGACGCCAGGTTCACGCGCCAGCCGGCGCGGATCATGTCCTGCATCGAGAGGCGGCCCGTGCCGAACACGATCGCATTCGGCGGCGTGCCGACAGGCAGCATGAACCCGCAGGACGACGCGAGCGCCACCGGCACGACGAGCTGCATAACGGGATAACTGGACGTCGCGGCAATCGCGGCGAGGATGGGCATGAATGTCGCGGCCGTCGCGACATTCGAGTTGAGCTCGGTCCAGAACACGAGCAGCGTGACCATCGTCGCGATCAGCAGCAGCAGCGGCCAGGTGCCGATGCCCGCGAGCACTTCGCCGATGAAGTCCGACAATCCGCTGACCTGGATCGCCTCGGCCAGGGCAAGACCGCCGCCGAAGAGCAGCAGCACGTCCCAGGGCACCCGACGCAGGTCGGCGCCGGTCAGCAACGCGCCACCCTTTGCCGTTCCGCCCGGTGTCAGGAACAGCGCGAATCCCGCGAGCAGTCCGATGGTCGTGTCGTTGAGTTGTCCGAGCCCTGGCAGGTGCTGGAGCAGCGGACTCGTGATCCAGGCGCCTGCCGTCAGGACGAAAACCGTGGTCACGCGCTTCTCGGCTTTCGACATCGGCCCGAGCGCGGTGCGCGCGTCGATGAGCGCGTCGCGTGCGGTCGCCTGCGATCCGAGCCGGAACGGGAACGAGATCTTCACCAGGACGAGCCAGGCGAGCGGAATCAGGAGCAGCACCGTCGGAATTCCGAAAGCAAGCCACTGCGCGAAGCTGATGGTCTCGCCGTAGTTCTGCTGCATGAAGCCGACGACCAGGGCATTGGTCGCGGTACCGACGATCGTACCCAGCCCACCGATCGTCGCGGCATAGGCGACGCAGAGCACGATCGCTTTGCCGAAGTTGGCCGCGTCACGATCGGCCGCATCGACATCCGGCGCCACGATGGTCGCGACCGACAGCGCGACCGGCAGCATCATCAGCGTGGTCGACGTGTTCTGGACCCACAGGCTGACGAAGCCGGTCGCGCACATCATGCCGAGCACGAGTCCCTGCGGGTGGCCGCCGGCGCGCGCGACGATCGCGTAGGCGATGCGCCGGTGCAGGTTGCAGCGCTCCATCGCGAGGCCAAGCAGAAAGCCGCCGAGGATCAGGAACAGCGTCGTGTTGCCGTAGCCGCCGGCGAGATCGGCGGCGGAAGCCGCGCCGAGCGGCGGCAGGATCGCGAGCGGGATGAGCGCCGTGGCCGCAAATGGCAGCGCCTCCGTCGCCCACCAGATTGCCATCAGCGCCATCGTGCCCGCGACTTGCCAGGCCGCGGGAGACAATGCCTTCCGGCGGCGTCGTGAAGAGGGTCGCGAGCGAGCGCCGCGAGGCCGAGCAGGAGCCCGAAGTTCTGCGCCGTCGTCCTGCCGGCTGCCGCCGTCATCGCCTCTCCCTGCCGCGTCGCGGCGCGCCAGTATAAAGTGACGAGCAACCGGGGGTAGTCGCGCATGCAGGACACGATCGTCGTCGCAGGAGGCGGCCATGCCGCCGCGCAGGTCGTCGACAGCCTGCGCCGCGAAGGATTCGCCGGCCGTCTCGTGATGGTCGCGGGCGAACCGGTCCTGCCCTACCAGCGCCCGCCGCTCTCGAAGAAATTCCTCGGCGGCGAGCTCGAAGCGGAACGCCTGCCGATCAGGCCCGCAAGCTTCTACGAAAGCATTCACTGCGAGCTGATGCTCGGCAATCCCGTCGTCGCGATCGACGCCAAGGCGCGGCAGATCCGGCTCGCCGACGGCGGCACACTCGCCTACGACAAGCTCGTGCTCGCGGTCGGCGGGCATGCGCGGCCATTGCCGGTGCCCGGCGCCGACCTGCCGGGCGTCCACGTGCTCCGCACGATGGCGGATGTCGAAGCGATTCGCGCGCGCATCGCCCCGGGCGTTCGCGTTGCGATCGTGGGCGCGGGCTACATCGGCCTCGAATGCGCGGCGACTTTCCGCAAGCTCGGCCTCGACGTGACCGTCATCGAGATGATGGACCGCGTGATGAATCGCGTCGTCGCGCCCGAGATGAGCCACTTCTATCATTCCGAGCATTGCTCGCACGGCGTGAACGTCCTGACCGACCGCAAGGTCCAGGCCTTCTGGGGCGACGGCGGCGTCTCCGCCGTCGAATGCACCGACGGCACGCAGGTGCCCGCCGATCTCGCGATCGTCGGCATCGGCCTCGTCCCCAACACGGCGCTCGCCGCCTCCGCCGGTCTCAAGTGCGAAGACGGAATCTCCGTGGACGAGAACTGCCGCACCAGCGATCCCGACATCTACGCGATCGGCGATTGCTGCAGTCATCCCAGCCCGCGCTACGGTCGGCGCATCCGGCTCGAGTCGGTGGACAATGCCTTCGAGCAGGCGAAGTCGGCGGCGGCGAACATCTGCGGCAAGACCATCGTTCACGACAAGACGCCGTGGTTCTGGTCGGATCAGTACGAACTGAAGCTGCAGATCGTCGGGCTCAGTCAGGGTTATGACAAGGTCGTGCTGCGCGGCGACCCGGCCTCGCGCTCGTTCAGTTGCTGCTATCTCCGCGACGGGGAGCTGATCGCGCTCGATGCCGTGAACCACGGCAAGGACTTCATGGCGGCCCGCAAGCTGATCGCCGAGCGAGCGCGGCCCGATCCGGCCCGCCTCGCGGACGACAGCGTCGCGCTCCGCGACACGATTACCTGACGTCGTGTTTCGCGCGCGGTTCGTCGAGTATCTGCTGCGCTGCTTCGCGAACTTCCTGATCGACGTCACCGAGCGCCTGTTGCAGCAGGAACTGCGCGCTGTCGCCGCCGACCACGCCGAGCGCTTCGACCGCGGTCTGGCGGATGCGCGGATCCGGGTCGCCGAGGCCGATCGACAGCCAATTGGCTGAATCCTCGCCCCCGATCCCGGTGAGCGCCTCGATCGCCGCTTTCCGGACGCCGCTGTCCGGATCGGTCAGCGACTGCGCCGATGATCGCCGCGTCGTCCGTCTCGCCGGCATCAGCGATCGCATAGAGCGCTTCGCGCCGGACTTTCGGATCCTCAGAGCCCTCGAGCATCGCCACAAGTTCCGGCACGCTCGCTGCTTCCTCGTCAGTCGTCTCGTCCGCGAACTTCGTGCCGGCCTGTACGGCAACCGGGCTGGCCGCAACGGCAGCCGGCGCTTCATGCCGGGGTGCTTCCTCCTGGAAGCACCCCGACAGCAGTAGCACTGAAATCAGCAGCTCCGATTTCCCGATCGGCTTCATCGTCTATTGGAGCTCGAAGCAGCTTTCGACGGCCGTCTGGTTGCCGTTCCTGAGCTTCGCGATGATTTCGTATTTGACTTCGCCGTCCGACAACGACGTGAACTCCGCCGGACACGTGAATTGCGTCCTGCCTGCCGGCAAATCGACAACAAACGCGAGTTCATCCGGAACCTTGCCTTCGCGCTCGATCTCGCAGATGAATTGGTACTGCATCACTTGAACGGGGACATTGCGGGTGCCGATGGTCGGATGGGACTTCGTCACGGGTGCCCAATCGATGGTCACCGGCGCGCTGACGACCGGCAAATTCCCGTCGCAGTTCGACGCGGCGTTCTTGCCATTGACCTTGATGCTGCCCGGCGGCCCCGCCAGGACGTGCGACAGCCGGACTTGAGATTCGAGTTCCACGCCTTCCAGGGTTTCGCCGCTGTATTCGTAGAGACCTTCGGGAAAGCGCTTGAAGAACGCCGCCGGCGACAGCTCGTCGAACGGTGGCTCGGCGCTCTCGAAGAAGAACTCCGTCATGCCCTGCCTCCGCAGATTGTTGCGGACCCAGACATCCAGCAAGTGCAGTTCGTTCGGACCTTCGATATCCAGGCGCCTCCAGGCATCGCCGTCGATCAGCCCGTGGATGCCGAGGTCGCCGTCTGTATGGTTCAGCTCGAAATAGAGCTGCGCCTCGTCGAATGGCTCCTCGCCTTCTTCCTGACTCAGCCCAGTCTGCGCCGACAACCCCATCGCGCTCGCGCCAATCGCGAGCGGCACTATCTTTCTGCCCTTCGTGATCTTGTTCATCTGCATGCCTCCAATCGTGGCTTCAGCCCATGTGACGCGGCGCACGCAGGAAATCCTTCGCAAACTTTCGCATTGCAGTGCAAAATACGATAATCAGCCGATGACGAAAACGACAAGATCGACGTCGTCGAGCGCGAATTCCGCGCCATGCTCGCGAAGATGACCGGTGGCATCGCGCCGCAGGATTACGGCACCGCGTTCTGGGACTGGTGGCTCAATCTCGCGAAGTCGCCCGAAAAGCAGGCCGAATTGCAGCAGACGGCCATGAAGCAGGCGATGGACCTCTGGCGCTTCAACGCGGAGGCCGCGCAAGGCAAGCCGCATCGCGCCGACCGACAACGGCGACCGCCGGTTCGCGAATCCGGCCTGGCAGCAGTATCCGTTCAATGTCTGGGCACAGGCCTTCCAGAACGGCCTGTCGCTCATGGAACAGTCCACGCGCGATGTGCCGGGCGTCGAGCCGCGAAATGCCCAGCTCATGGAGTTCGCCGGACGACAGGCGGCCGAGCCGCTCTCGCCCGCCAACAACCCGATGACGAATCCCGAAGTGCTGCAGCAGACCGTCGCCGAGCGCGGCCAGAATCTCGCGCGCGGCTACAAGAATTTCCTCGACGACATGGAGCGCACGCTGCATGGCGGCGACGACGCCGGGCACCGAGGACTTCCGTGTCGGCGAGAAAGTCGCCGTCACCGAAGGCCAGGTCATCTTCCGCAACGAACTCATCGAGCTGATCCAGTATTCGCCGACGACGCCGGACGTGCATGCAGAGCCCGTCCTGATCGTGCCGGCCTGGATCATGAAGTACTACATCCTCGACCTGTCGCCGAAGAACTCGCTCGTCGCCTGGCTCGTCGACCAGGGATTCACCGTCTTCATGATGTCGTGGAAGAACCCGACCGCCGCCGATCGCGAACTCGGCATGGACGACTACCTGCAGAAAGGGCGTTTACGCGGCGCTCGATGCGGTTGTCGCCGTCGTGCCCGACCGCGACATTCACGCCGTCGGCTACTGCATCGGCGGGACCCTGCTCTCGATCGCGGCCGCCGCACTCGCCGCAATGGGGCGACACGCGCATCCGCGACATCACGCTCTTCGCCGCCCAGACCGATTTCAGCGAGCCCGGCGAACTCTCGCTCTACATCAGCCCCGCGCAGATCGAGATGCTCGAAGCGCTCATGTACAAGGAAGGCGTGCTCGACTCGAAACAGATGGGCGGCGCGTTCACGATGCTCCGCGCACACGACCTGCTGTGGCAGCCCGCGGTGAAGTCGTACCTGAAGGGCGAGCGCGACGGCATGATCGACCTGATGGCCTGGAATGCCGACGGCACGCGCATGCCGTGGAAGATGCACACGGAGTACCTGGTCGGGCTCTATCTCCAGAACGACCTGGCCGAGGGACGCTTCAAGGTCGAGGACGAGACGATCAGCCTCAAGGACATCCGCGTGCCGATGTTCGTCGTCGGCACCGAAACCGACCACGTCGCGCCCTGGAAGTCGGTTTACAAGGTGAGCGGACTCACCTCCTCGCCCGAGTTCACCTTCCTGCTGACGAGCGGCGGCCACAACGCCGGCATCATCAGCGGACCCGTACATCCGAAGCGCCGTCATCGCGTGCGCACGCAGAAATCCGGCGAAGCGGCCTTGCCTGCGGACGACTGGTTTGCGCAGACGGAAGCGAAGCCGGGATCCTGGTGGCCCGATCTGGGCGGAGTGGCTCAAGTCGCATTCGTCGCCCGCGCGCGTCGCGCCGCCGGAAATCGGCGCGCCGGAGGCGGGTTACAAGCCGCTCTGCCGACGCGCCGGGCGATTACGTCCGCCAGCGCTGATCGATCAGTTGCTCTTCTTCTTCCGCGAAGCCGTCTGGATCTCGCCGTCGCGCCCGAAATACAGGCGCTTGTGATCCCAGGAGATCGTCGAGCGGGTTTCGCTGCCCGCCGTATTGACGTTGGCTCCCAGGTTGACCGGTGCCGAGAACGGCTTGTCGTGCTCGAACGTGATGCCACGTAGACGTCGAAGCTGCCGAATGACGCGGTGCCTTTCGAGTCGGTCGGCCGATTCGAGCTGTACACGATTTCGAGTCCGTCCGAACGCACGTTCGGCATGCGGTCGTCGAATTCGGTATTCAGCTCAACCACGGGGCGACGGCGGACCGAAACTGCCGTCCGCATTTGCGCTTGCTCCGATAGATGTCCTGGTTTCCACCCGCCTTCATCACGTTGCTCGAGAAGTAGAGAAAGGTCCCTTCCTTCAGTTCGACGAGCGACGGGCTGAATTCCGCGCCCGCGCTGTTCGGGCCCGTTCCGTTTTCAATGCAACCGAGATGCTGCGGTTCACCCCACCCAAAAGCCGCATTCCGGCGGACTATGTAGATGTCGCCAAACGTGGGGGCTGTGTCGCAAGTCTCCAGACCCGGACTCGGACAACCGCTCGGACACGAACATCAGGTAGCTGCCGTAGATCGGCGTCGGGCAGAAGTCGTTGGCCCCCGAGTTGACGGGTCCGCCGAGATTCTGCGGTTGGCCGAACGGCTCGGTCCTTGCTCGCGCGGTCGGCCGCCCAGATGTCATTGCCGCCCAGCGTGCCGATGCGGGTCGACGCGATATAGAGGCTCAAGCCATCCCGCGACTCGATCGGGCAGCCGTCGGGAACCGTCGCATCGTTGACCTCCGCGACCGGCAACGCGACGCTCCAGGCCGTATATTTCGGTGCCGCCTGGGCAGTCCCTGCGGCCAGGAGCAGGGGCAGCGCAGCAGCTGCCGTGATTGAATTAAACAGTTTCCTCGAATACATGATCTTCCCCTTTGGATGTGCAAATCGGACGTTTCCGACGCAGGGGATGCTGGTGGGCAGCGGATTCCTCGGCTTGATCGTTACTTGATAATGTCCCCATATTGTTCTGGCCCAGGCCCTGGATGAACGCACCGGCAGACATTCCTCGCTGACCAGGCCCTCGAGCAGGGCTTCAGGCTCGGCGACCTCTCGATCGATCCGCATGCCGGTGAAGTCGCCGGTCCGGGCGGACGCGAAAAGCTCGACCCGAAGGTCATGGACGTGCTCGTGATGCTCGCGCAGGACGCCGGGCCACGTCGTCCTGCGCGAGGACCTGCTGTCCCGCCTGTGGCCGAACGCCGTCGTGACCGACGAATCGCTGTCGCGGTGCATTTACGAACTGCGCCGGCAGCTCTCCCTGGCCGGCGGCGACGAACGTTACAAGGCCATGCTCGAGACGGTGCCGAAGCGCGGCTACCGGCTGAACGCCGAGGTCACGCCGCTGGCGCCGGAGCCCGACGTCCGTGCAACGACGCAGCCGAAGTGGCCCCTCGTGGCCGTGGCTGCCGCGATCGTCGTCGCCGTTGCGGCCTGGTTCGCGCTGGGTCAGCGCCCGGATGATGCATCGTCGTATTCCGTCGCGGTCCTGCCCTTCGACGACCTGAGCAGCGAACAGGACCAGGCGCATTTTTCGGACGGCGTTTCCGAGGAAATCATCAATCGACTGAAGAAGACCCGGGCGCTCCAGAAGGTGACCTCGCGGAAGTCATCGTTCTCCTTCAGGGGAGAAGCGACGAGCATTCCGGAAATCGCCACGAAGCTCGACGTGACGCATGTGCTGGAAGGCAGCGTGCGCAAGTCGGGCAACCGCGTGCGGATCACGGCACGGCTGATCGAAGCTTCCGACAATTCCCAGGTCTGGTCCAAGACCTACGATCGTGAGCTCGGCGACCTGTTCGCCGTGCAGGACGAAATTGCCGGCGAGGTCGCCACGGCCCTGAATGCCACGCTTTCGGGCCATCCGGAGCATGCCCCGATCCTGGAGGCGCAAAACCTGTTCCAGCAGGGACAGCTGTTCTACAACCGCCTCGCGCCCGGTGACATCGAGCTGTCCGTGAAGTACTACAAGGACGCGCTGGCCATCGACCCGAAGTATGCAAGGGCATGGGCTGCGCTTGCGGGCGCCTATTCGCTGCCTCGCCGACCAACGGCGACATGCCCAAGGCGGAGGCGCTGGCGGAACAGGGTGAGGCGGCGCGCAGGGCCGTCGACCTCGATCCCTAGGCTCGCCGCCGGCCACGCGCGGCTCGCCCAGTACTACTTCGACATCGGCGACCGCCGGACCTCCTACAGGATCTTCGACAAGGCGATCGCGCTCGACCCCGACGACCTCCTGGTCCTGATCTTTGCGGCTGGCATCGCGATGCGAAACGGCGACACGGCGGAGGCGATCGGCCGATACGGCCGGATCGTCGCGCTCGATCCGCTTTCGGCCACGTACCACGCGAATCACGGAATTTATCTGCTGGCCGCCGATCGCTTCGATGAGGCGAAGGCCGAGTTGCAAGAAGGCGCAGGAACTCAGCACGGTCTCCGCTGGGAATTTGACCTTGCGATCGCCCGCATTCTCGTGCTGCAGAAGCAATTCGACGAGGCACGCTCGGTCATTGCCCGCCTGCTCGGATGATTCGACGCCCGCGATCACGGCCTTGCGTTGCTGTACTACGCGGAGGGTCGCCAGCCGGAGGCCGACGCTGCGCTCGGCCGCCTGGTCGCCGAGTCCACGGACGACGGTCGATATCCGGCTGGCCGAGGTCTACGCGTTCCGCGGAATGATCGACGAAGCGTTCCGGACGCTCGACACGCTCAACGAGGCCATCGAACGGAATGAGCCGGCTGAGGCATCGCAATGTCTGGTCGTTGCAGGTGGAGTTGCGCGTGTCTCCATTCCTGAAGCCGCTGCACGACGATCCACGCTGGCAGGCATTGCTCTTCGAGCCGGCGTAAGTCAGCTCCGGACCGGCGTCCATCGTGCCGAACGGCGCGTGCTGCGATCGTCGCCCGTCTCGCCCTCGTAGGACATCGGCTGCGCGGCCGGCAGTCCGTCCGGCTGCGGATCGAGCGAGCGGGTATTGATCACCATGAGCGTCTGACCGCCCTCCTCGGTCACCGCGCCGAGATAGCCGCCGCAGCGGCCGCAGAACACGAAGTCCGCCGTCTTGTGCCCGAAGCGGTAACGCGACAGCAGCGACGGATCCTCGTGATTCCATCGCACGGCGCCTTTCGGGTCCGAGGTGTAAACCCCGCCGTGCTTCCGGCAGAAGCTGCACTGGCAGGCGCGCATCGGCCAGTCGGCGGGCGCGACCGCGGTTTCGTACTCGTATCCAACCGCCCCGCAGTGGCAGCGACCGCGATAGGCGCTCACTTGCGGATGCTCGACGGCAGCTGCTCGAACTCCGTCGCATGAGGCATCTTGTTGAACGCGGCCAGCAGGTCCGCGGGCGGCGCGATCAGCTTGCGCGCCGCGAGATCGAGCCAGCCGCCTTCGCTCGTGATCCTCGCGGCCAGCTTGCCCTCGCCGTTCAGCACTTCGTTCACGAGCCGGAATCGCGAGCCGTCCGCCGCCATGCCCGCGAGCGCGAGCGTGACCGTGATCGGCTCGAGGAGCGCGATCTCGCGGAAATACTCGAGCTCGTCCCGTCGCACGACGGGACCGAGCCTGCGCTTCGCGAACTCGGTCACCGGAAAGCCGTTCTGCTTGAAGAAGCTCATGCGCGAGTCCACGCACTTGCTGAGGTAGGCGACGTTCGCCATGTGCGCATTCGCGTCCATGTCGGCCCAGCCGGCAATCGTCGAGATCGAGAACGGCTGCCCGCTCATGTATAGCAGTGGAAGTTGAACTTGTTGCCGTCGAGGTCGCGCAGGTACGCGCCGTAGTAGTCGTCGCCGCGCGGACCGGGCGGGCCCTCGTCCGTGGCGCCGAGCTCGATCGCCTTCCGGTACATCGCATCGACGCGCGCGGGATTCTCGACCTCGAACGCGACCATCGAGCCGTTGCCGACCGTCGCCGGCTGCTTGTTGAAGGGCTGGGCGAGCGCGAATCCCGGCTTGCCCTTGCCCTGGCTCCAGGCAATGAACGTTTCGTAGTCCATGACGCGCTTCGCGCCGAGCTCGCCGAGCAGCTTGTCGTAGAAAGCCGCCGCGCGCTTGAAGTCATTGGTGCCGAACGACATGTAACCGATCATTCGAGTTCTCCCGTGGGTTTCAGTGAAGCGCATCGAAGAAATCCCTGAGTTTTCCGGCGTCCAGCCTGCCATCCGCGCCGCAGGCCGCTGCAAACGTCGAGGCCTGCCGGTCGCACGCTGTTCCATTGCAAGGCGCGCATTGCCGGGATGAAGCCCGCCCGCGAGCAACACGGGAATCCCGGCTGTTTCGCAGATGCGTCGGCTGTGCGTCCAGTCGTGCACGCGTCCCGTGCCGCCCAGTTCCTTCACGGCGAGCCGTGGATTGCCCGAATCGAGCAGGAGCGTGTCGACGAACGCGGCGGCCGCCTGCGCTTCGTCCACCGACTCCGGGCCGACGACGTGGATCACCTGGACGAGTCGCGTGCCGGGCAACAGCTTCCGCAGTCGCCGCAGTTCCGGCTCCGGCGACCTGATCGACGAGCTGCACGGCGGTCGTTCCACAGCGCCGTTGCTGTTCCGCGATGGCCTCCGCCTCGGTGAGCGCCGTCAGCAGAAAAGTCTCGGTCGGTGCCGGCACGGCGGCCGCGATGCGGGCGATCATGCGCCTCGTCGATCGGACCGGGTCCGCTCGGCATCGCGGAGACGAGCCCGATCGCAGAGGCGCCGGCCGAGATCGCGAGCCGCGCCTCGTCGAGATCCTGGATGCAGCAGACCTTCACGTACATCCTGCTCTGCTCCGCGCCTAGTCCCAGGTCCTGGCCGTCTTCTTGAAACCTTCGCTCCTCCGGGCACGACGCAGAATCGCTGTCCGGTCGGGGCCTCCATCACGACCCAGTGCTTGACGTTTGCGACGCGTTTCGCGCCGAGCTTCTCGATCCTCTTCACCTCGGCTTCGACGTCGTCGGCCGCGATGTCGAGATGCACGCGGCTCTCGTGCTGCACGGTCTGCACCTCGATCTGCATCCGGTCCTCCGGATCGACGAGTCGAATGTAGGTATCTCCCTCCTCCCCCGGCAGCGCGCTGCGTCTTCATGCCAAGCGCCGCCGCCCAGAAAGCGGCCGCTCCCTCGAGGTCGTCCGTCTTGCAGTCGATGATGAATCCGGCGAGCTTGCTCTTGTGCATGGGTCACTTAACCTCCGCTCTGATCGATTGGCAATTCCATGTAGACATCCGCCCGCGCGTAGTCGGAAGGATGCGGATCGACGGCGTGACGGAAACCGAGCCGTTCGTACAGGCGGATCGCATTCGCGAGCCGGCTGTTGGTCTCCAGAAAGACCGTCTGCGCGCCCTTCTTCATCGCCCAGTCCTTGCAGGCCAGGCCCAGCAGCTCGCCGATTCCCCGGCGCTGGTGGCCGGTCGCCACCGCCATCTTGGCGAGTTCGTAGCGCACGTCGCTGAAGCGGATCATCGCGACCGTCCCGACGACCGACTCCGCGTCGAGCGCGAAGAAGATCATCCCGCCTTTCGCGACGATCGCCTGCTCCGGGTTCGTCCAGCACCTTGCGGTCCGGTTCCTCGACCGCGAACAGCCGTTCGATCCAGTCGAGATTGAGCCGTGCGAAAATCGCCCGCAAGCTCAGCGACGAAACGGCACGACGGTGATGCCGCTCATCGGCCGCTGCTGCCGCGCCATTCCTTTGCGAGCAGGCCGAGGAAGGTCGTGTCCTGGATTTCTCCGCCGACATTCCAGCGTTCGCGCAGCAGGCCCTCGCGCTTGAACCCGAGCTTGTCCAGGATCCGGAGCGAATTTTCGTTCCGCGGATCGACGTCGGCCTCGAGCCGTCGGAGCCTGAGCGTCCCGAACGAAAAATCGAGCAGCGCCGTCAGCGCCTCGCGCATGTACCCCTGGCTCCAGTACGCGCTGGCGAGGCAATATCCGAGCTCGGCACGCAGGTTTCTCGCGTCGATATGAAACAGCGTGCAGGTGCCCAGCAGCTGCCCGTCGTTCCTTGCGCTCGACGCCCCACTGGAAGCCGAACTTGCTGGCGAATTGCTCGTGAATGCGCTTGACAAGTGCCGTCTGCCTCGGTCACGCTCGGTCATCGCGGGCGTCGACCAGTAGCGCATCATCCGCGGATCGGAAAACACGGCAAAGACGCCGTCGACATCGCTCGCCGTCAGCCAGCGGAGCCGCACGCGCGGCGCATCGAGCGTCGGAAGCGAATCGCCGTCGATCATGAGTTCAGGAGCTCCCGATAGATCGCGAGATCCGCCGCCGAGAAGCAGCAGAATACGACTTCATGCAGTTTCAGGGCGCGCGGCGCGAATTCGCGCGACGTCGCGACCGCGATCCGTGCCGCGGGCTCCGCCGGATAGCCGTAGACGCCCGTGCTGACGGACGGAAACGCGATCGTCTCGAGTCCTTCCGCATCCGCGACCTCGAGCGAGCGGCGGTAGCAGGAAGCGAGCAGCGCGGGCTCGTTCGCGTCACCGCCGCGCCAGACAGGGCCCACCGTGTGGATGACGTGACGCGCCGGCAGGCGATAACCCGACGTGATCTTCGCCTCTCCCGTCGCGCAGCCGCCGAGCCGCCGGCATTCCGCCAGGAGTCCCGGTCCGGCCGCGCGATGAATCGCGCCGTCGACGCCGCTGCCGCCCAGCAGCGTCTCATTCGCCGCGTTCACGATCGCATCCACGGCAAGCGTCGTGATATCGGCACGCAGGGCGCGCAGGCGGAAGGATTCCGGGTTCATTACGCGAGCCGGGCTTCGAGGTCGTACTCGGAAGCGCCGGTGACCTGCACGTCGGCGAACTCGCCGACCGGAAGCGCGGCGGCGCCCTTTCCTTTCACGCGCACGACGCCGTCGATCTCGGGGGCATCGGCTTCGCTTCGGGCGATCGCGACATCGCCGTCGATCGAGTCCACCAGGACGCGCATCCGGCGGCCGACGCGCGCGGCAAGCCTCCGCGCGCTGATCTTCTGCTGCGCCTGCATGAAGCGATGCCAGCGCTCCTCCTTGACCGCATCCGGCACCGGATCCGGCAGCGCGTTCGCCGCGGCGCCCTCGACCGGCGAATACCTGAAGCAGCCGACCCGATCGAGTTCCGCCTCTTCGAGCCAGTCGAGCAGGATCCGGAAGTCCTCTTCGGTCTCGCCCGGAAATCCGACGATGAAGGTGCTGCGGATCGTCATCTGCGGCAACTGCTCGCGCCAGCTCTTGATGCGGGCGAGCGTATTGACCGCGTGCGCCGGCCGGCGCATCAGTTTCAGGATGCGGGGACTGCCGTGCTGGAACGGCATGTCCAGGTAGGGCAGCACCTTCCCCTCCGCCATCAGCGGGATCACCTCGTCCACGTGCGGATACGGATAGACGTAGTGCAGCCGCACCCAGGGGCCGAGCTCGCCGAGCTCGCGCGCAAGATCGATGAAGCGGCTCGGGATCTCGCGGCTGCCCCATTTCGCCGCGCGGTACTTGAGATCGGCGCCGTAGGCACTCGTGTCCTGCGAGATGACGAGCAGCTCCCGCACGCCGGCATTCCGGAGCCGGATCGCCTCGTTCAACACCTGGTCGATCGGCCGGCTTGCGAGGTCGCCCCGCATCGACGGAATGATGCAGAAGCGGCAGCGGTGATTGCAGCCTTCCGAAATCTTGAGATAGGCGTAGTGCCGCGGCGTCAGTCGCACGCCCTGCGGAGGCACGAGGTCCATGAACGGGTCGTGCTTCGGCGGCAGGAACTCGTGCACGGCACCGACCACTTCCTCGTAGGCCTGCGGACCCGTCACGCGGAGCACCGACGGATGACGCTCCGTGATCTTCGCCGGCTTTGCGCCGAGACAGCCGGTGACGATCACGCGCCCGTTCTGCGCGAGCGCCTCGCCGATCGCGTCGAGCGATTCGTGCACGGCCTCGTCGATGAAGCCGCAGGTGTTGACGACGACGAGGTCCGCCGACTCGTAGCTGGGCGCGACGTCGTAGCCCTCGGCACGCAACTGCGTGAGGATCCGCTCGGAATCCACGAGCGCCTTGGGGCAGCCGAGGCTGACGAATCCGACGCGGGGTGATCTGGTGGCCACGCGGCATTTTACCGGTAGAATCGCGGCATGAGATTCACGAAGATGCATGGACTCGGCAACGATTTCATCATCTTCGACGCCCCGGCGACGGGCGCCCCCGGCGCCGACACGATTCGCCGCCTCGCGGACCGCTTTACCGGCATCGGCTTCGACCAGGCCCTGATGCTCGAGCCGCCGCGCCGGCCGGGAACCGCCGTCTATTACCGCATTTTCAACGCCGATGGCCGCGAGGTTGAGCAATGCGGCAACGGTGCGCGCTGCATCGCGCGCTTCCTGCGCGAACGCGGCGGCGACACAGGCGGACCTCGTGCTCGACAGCCCGGGCGGGCTGGTGCAGACGCGCATGAACGGCGACCAGGTCTCGGTCACCATGGGCGTGCCGGATTTCGAGCCGTCTTCGCTGCCGTTCGAGGCGAGCGGAGAAGCTTATGTCTACCCGCTCAGCGTCGGCGCGAGCGACGTCGAGATCGGCGCGGTCTCGGTCGGCAATCCGCATGCCGTCATCCGGGTGCCGGCGGTCGCGGACGCCCCCGTCGCCCGCCTCGGTCCCGCGATCGAGAATCACCCGCGGTTTCCAAAGCGCACCAATGTCGGCTTCATGGAAGTCGTCGACCGGGGCCATATCCGGCTCCGGGTGCACGAGCGCGGCACGGGCGAGACCCGCGCCTGCGGCACCGGCGCCTGCGCCGCGGTCGCCGTCGGCCGCCGCCATGGCCTGCTCGACGAAAATGTGCGAGTCGACTTACCTGGGGGCCGTCTCGACATACAATGGAAGGGACCTGGGGAGCCGATCTGGATGACCGGCCCGGCTGAGAGGGCATTCGAGGGAGAAGTGACGATATGACGACACGACCGGTTCGCGGCGTCGAAATCGCAGAAGTCGACGAGGCGGCCGTCGCCTCCTACCTGGCGGCAACCCCCGAGTTCTTCGATCGCCACGCGCAGCTCCTCGCGAAGATCCGCCTGCCGGACTCGCGCGGCGGCGCTTCCACCGTCTCCCTGCTCGAACGCCAGGTCGAAGTGCTCCGCGAGCGCAATCGCCAGCTCGAACGCAAGGTGAAGGATTTCGTCGACGTCGCGCGCGAGAACGACGCGCTCGGCACGCGCGTGCTCGCGATGGCACGGCGACTCATCGCGGTCCGCGACCGCGCGGCGGTGATCGCCGCGATCGAGGCGGCGCTCCGCGAGGATTTCGGTGCCGGACAGTCGGTGCTGGTCCTGACGGCGGCCCGCGCGCCACAGGGCATCGCGGAGAGCCGGTTCCTCCGCATCGTTCCGGCGGAAGCGGCGGAATTGCGCTCCTTCGAAACGCTCTTCAGCGCGGGCAAGCCCCGCTGCGGCCAGCTTCGCGACTCGCAGCGCGAATTCCTCTTTGGCGCCGACGCCGCGGAAGTCGGGTCGGTCGCGCTCGTGCCGCTCGGTCCCAAGGGGAGCCTCGGCCTCCTCGCCTGCGGCTCGAACGACAGTCAGCGCTTCAATCCCACCATGAGCACGGATTTCCTCGCGCACATCGGGGAACTGATCGCCGCCGCACTCGCCGGGGACTGATGCAGGCCAAAGCGGCCGCGTGGATCGGGCGCTACCTGGCCCACCTGCGGACCGAGCGCAGGCTCTCGCCTCACACCGAAGCCGCCTATCACCGCGATCTCGACGCGCTCGTCGCGTATTGCGATTCCGAAAAGATCGCCGGCTGGAAACAGATCGACAACTTCCACGTGCGCACCTTTGCCGCGCGCGAGCACCGCGACGGCCTGGGGCCGAGAAGCGTGCAGCGCAGGCTTTCCGCCGTGCGCGGCTTCTTCAACTTCCTGATCCGCGAGAAGGTCATCGAGGCAAACCCCGCCGCGGACATCCGCGCGCCCAAGGCCGCGAAACGCCTGCCCAAGACGCTCGATGTCGACCAGGTCGCGAGCCTGCTCGAGCGCAAGCCGACCGATGCGCTGACGCGACGCGACCATGCGATGCTCGAGCTGCTCTATTCCTCCGGCCTGCGGCTCGCGGAACTCGCGGGGCTCGATGTCGCCGATCTCGACCTCGCCGACCGCACCGTGCGCGTGCTCGGCAAGGGATCGAAGACGCGGATACTCCCGGTCGGCAAGCAGGCCTCCGCCGCGCTTCGCACCTGGCTCGCGGACCGCGCGGGCATCGTGAAGGGCGGCGGCAGCGCGCTCTTCGTCGGCCAGAACGGCCGGCGACTCGGCGCGCGCGCGATCCAGCGGCGCATCGGGCGCTGGGCGACGAAGACCGGCCTCAACGTGCCGGTGTACCCGCATCTGCTTCGTCATTCCTTCGCGACGCACCTGCTCGAGTCGAGCCGGGATCTCCGCGGCGTGCAGGAACTTCTCGGTCATGCCGACATCAGCACGACACAGGTGTACACGCACCTTGATTTCCAGCACCTGGCGCGCGTGTACGACGAATCGCATCCCAGGGCCAGAAGGCGCAAGTAAGCCGATGCAGGCGCCGAGCGGAATCACGGTCAGGAAAAAGATCCGGGTCGTCGAAGTCTCCTGGCAGGACGGCACGCAATACGCGCTGCCCTTCGAGTACCTGCGCGTCTATTCGCCCTCGGCCGAAGTTCGCGGCCACGGCGGCGGCGAAGGCAAGCTCGAGCTCGCCAAGGAATCGGTCATGGTCACGCAGGTCGAGCAGGTCGGCGTCTACGCCGTGCGGCTGCATTTCGACGACGGCCACAACACCGGCCTCTACAGCTGGAATTACCTCCGCGAGCTCGGCGAGCAATACGACCGGAAGTGGGCGCGCTACCTCGAGCGCTGCGAGAAACTGGGCTACGAGCGCAAGCCACCCGCCTGATGGCCTCCAGCCTCCTTCTGCTGCTCGACGACATCACCACGATCCTCGACGACGTGTCGGTGATGACCAAGGTCGCCGCGAAGAAGACCGCCGGCGTGCTCGGCGACGACCTCGCGCTGAACGCAGAACAGGTCAGCGGCGTGCGCGCCGACCGCGAGCTGCCCGTGGTGTGGGCGGTGGCGAAAGGATCGGCGCGCAACAAGCTGATCCTGGTGCCCGCTGCGCTCGCGATCAGCGCATTCCTGCCGTGGGCCGTCACGCCGCTGCTGATGCTCGGCGGCCTGTTCCTGTGCTACGAGGGTTTCGAGAAGATCGCGCACAGACTGCTGCACGGGAAGGAAGAGGACGATGCGCACCACGCCGCGCACGTCGCCGCCCTGGTGCGGCCGGACGGCGACCTGCTCGCCGTCGAGAAGGACAAGATCAAGGGTGCGATCCGCACCGACTTCATCCTGTCCGCCGAGATCATCGTCATCGCGCTCGGCACGGTGGCCGACCGCGAATTCGCGGTGCAGGTCGGCGTGCTGGTCGGCATCGCCGCGCTGATGACGGTCGGCGTCTACGGGCTCGTCGCCGGCATCGTCAAGCTCGACGATGCGGGCCTGCACCTGAGCGGCATGTCGAACGCAGCGCTGCGGCATTCGGCCGCGGCATCCTGCGCGCGGCGCCGTGGCTGATGAAGGCGCTGGCGATTGCGGGCACGGCGGCAATGTTCCTGGTCGGCGGCGGCATCCTCACTCACGGTGTCCACGCCGTCGGCGAATGGATCAAGGACGCGGCCGTCGACGCGGCGCAGCATCCCCGGCGCCGGCACGGTGCTCGGCGCATTGACGCCGATGCTGGCCAACGCCGCCGTCGGCATCGTCGCCGGCGGTCTCGTCGTGCTGGCGATGAAGCTCTTTCAGCGCGCTGACGGCGCGCTGACGCGCGCCTGCGAACCCGTAGAATCGGGGTCCCTTGAAAACCGTCGATTTCGGCTACGAGCGCGTCACGCCCGCGGAGAAATCCGCGCGCGTGCGCGGCGTTTTCGATTCGGTCGCCGGCAACTACGACCTGATGAACGACCTGATGTCCGCCGGCATGCATCGCCTGTGGAAGCGTTTCGCACTGGCGCAGACCGGCCTCCGGCCCGGGCAGCGCGCGCTCGACGTCGCCTCCGGCACCGGCGATCTCGGCGCCGGCCTCGCGCGCCAGGTCGGCACCTCCGGACTCGCCGTGCTCACCGACATCAACCGCGAAATGCTCTCGCGCGGCCGCGACCGGCTGATCGATCGCGGATTCAGCGCGCAGGTCGCCTTCGCGATCGCGAATGCCGAGTCCCTGCCCTTCCCCGATCGCAGCTTCGATTGCGTGACGATCGGGTTCGGGCTGCGAAACGTCACCGACAAGCCGGCGGCGCTCGCCTCGATGCGCCGCGTGCTGCGGCCCGGCGGCCGCCTGCTCGTGCTGGAATTCTCGAAGCCGAAGCATGCGAGCCTGCAGCCGGCCTACGACGCGTACTCATTCAATGTGCTGCCGCGCCTCGGTGCGCTCATTGCGGGCGACGAAGCGAGCTACCGCTACCTCGCCGAATCCATCCGCATGCATCCGGACCAGGAGACGCTCGCCGCGAATGATCCGCGACGCGGGCTTCGACGATTGCCGCTGGCACAATCTCGCGGGCGGCATCGTCGCGCTGCACCTCGGCTTCGTTTACTAGGCCCGCATGACTCCCGACCTGCTGCGCCCGTTCGAGAAACTCGTCAATCGCCACATCGCGGCGTCGAGCCGCGCGCGCGGGCTGCTCGCCGAGCTCTCCGGCCGATCGATGGAATTGCGATTCGCGGCGACGCCGCTCCGTGTCCGGATCTCCGCGGCCGCCGATGGCCTGTCGGTCCGCCCCGCCGCGGACGAAGCCTCCGACGCGGTCATCGAGGGCACGCCGCTCTCCTTCCTGCGCCTTGCGACCGGCGACGCCGCGCAATCGATCCGCGCCGGCGGCACTGAAGTCCACGGCGACGCGGAAATCGCGGACGGCTTCCGGAAACTGCTCGACGCGGCGCGACCCGACCTCGAAGAGGAACTCTCGCGGATCACGGGCGACGTCGCCGCGCACTATCTCGCCGGCTTCGCGCGGGATGCGCTCGCCTTCGGCCGGCGCGCACGCGATTCCCTTGCCCGGGATGCCGCCGAGTACCTGACCGAGGAAAGCCACGACCTGCCGACGCGGATCGAGGTCGACGAGTTCCTGACGGACGTCGATCGCCTGCGAGAGGCCGTCGATCGCATGGACGCGCGGCTCGCAGCCGCCGAACGCACGCGAAGCGCCGGATGATCTCGCTGCGTGTCGCGCGGCGGCTGCTCACGATCCACCGCGTGCTGGTGCGCTATGGGCTCGACGACTTCGTCCGCGCGACGCACCTCTATCGCCCGCTCCGGTTCGTATTCTGGCTGTCGCCCTGGACCTGGTTCAGGCGCCGTCGCGGGACGCGCGGCGAGCGGCTGCGGCGCGCGCTCGAGGATCTCGGCCCGATCTTCGTGAAGTTCGGCCAGGTCGTTTCGACGCGGCGCGACCTGCTGCCGACCGATATCGCCGACGAACTCGCGAAGCTCCAGGACCGCGTGCCGCCGTTCCCCGGCGAAGCTGCAAAGGCGCGCATCGAGGAGGCGCTCGGCCGACCCGTCGGCGAGCTGTTCCGCGATTTCGACGTGACGCCGCTTGCCGCGGCCTCGATCGCCCAGGTGCACGCGGCGACGCTGCACGACGGCCGCGAAGTCGTCGTCAAAGTGCTGCGACCCGGCATGCGGGAAATCATCGGGCGCGATCTCGAGGTCCTGCACGCGCTTGCGGGGCTCGCCGAGGAGTACTGGCCCGATTCGCGGCGCCTCCGGCCGCGCGAGGTCGTCGTCGAGTACGAAAAGACCATCCTGAACGAGCTCGACCTGATGCGCGAGGCCGGCAACGCCTCGCAGCTCAAGCGCAATTTCGCGGGTTCCGCGATGTTGCACGTGCCGGAGGTCTACTGGGACCTCTGCCGGCGCGAAGTCATGGTGATGGAGCGCATTCACGGCGTGCAGATCTCGGAAGTCGCGCGGCTGCGCGAGCTCGGCGCCGACATCCCGAAGCTCGCCGAGAACGGCGTGAAGATCTTCTTCACCCAGGTATTCCGCCACAATTTCTTCCACGCCGACATGCACCCCGGCAACATCTTCGTGGACGTCAGCGATCCGGCGAATCCGCGCTATGCGGCCGTCGATTTCGGCATCGTCGGCACGCTCGACCCGCGGGACCAGCTCTATCTCGCCGGCAATTTCCTCGCCTTCTTCGAGCGCGACTATCGCAGGGTCGCGGTGCTGCACCTCGAGAGCGGCTGGGTGCCCGCCGGCACGCGCGTGGACGAACTCGAATCCGCGGTGCGAACCGTCTGCGAGCCGATCTTCGACAAGCCGCTCAAGGACATTTCATTCGGCCTCGTGCTGATGCACCTCTTCGAGGTCGCGCGCCAGTTCCAGATGCAGATCCAGCCGCAACTGATCCTTCTCCAGAAGACGCTGCTCAACATCGAAGGGCTCGGCCGCCAGCTCTACCCGGAACTCGACCTGTGGAAGACGGCGCTGCCGATCCTCCGCGAATGGATGCAGGAGCGCAGCGGCCCGCGCGCCGTGCTCGGAAGCCTGCGGGAACACTGGCCGGACATCGCGGAGGCGATCAAGGTGATGCCGGTCATCGCGCGCCGCGCGATCCGCCGCGCCTACGACGACAAGCTCGTCGTTCAGACGGAATCGGCATCGCTCGAGGCGCTGCGCGTCGAGATGCGCCGCCAGCGCCGTCGGAGCGATGCCGTCATCGCGGCCGGCGTCGTGTTTCCTCGGCGGCATCATCTGGCTGGCGCTCGCGACCCAGCCCGCCTGGATCGGCTGGATTCTCGCCGGCGGCGGCGTGCTCTGGCTCTTCAACCGCCTGCGCTAAGCGAAGACCCCAGGCGGCTGACCAGTTCGCACGAGGTGCTCCACGTCGCTTTCGTCATTCTCGTAATGCAGGAAACAGGCGCGTAACGAGGTCTTGCCGTTCACTCGAGTGGTCGGCAGGTGCGCTTCGCCACTTTCACTGACCGCTTTCGAGATACTCTCGTTGAGCGCATCAAGCGCCGCGTCGTCGAAGTTTCGGCCCGCCGGCCGATAACGGAAATTCACGACCGACAGCGACGCGGGCGCGAGCAACTCGAAATCCGGCTCGGCGCGCACGCGCGATTCGAGCAGCGCTGGCGAGCCGGTTGCAGCGGGTCACCAGCTCGGCGATGCCCTTGCGCCCCAGTCGCGCAATGGCGGCCCAGACTTTCAGCGCGCGATTGCCAAACGTGAGCTCGAACATGTGCTCGCAGGGCCAGGGCGCTTCGCCGTGGCCGGCGACGAGGTAGTCCGGGGTCAGTGAGAACGCGGAGTGGTGGACGTCCGGGTGCCGGGTCAGCAACGCGCCGCAATCGACCGGCACTTGCAGCCACTTGTGCGGATTGAGCGTGACTGAATCGGCCCGCGCGAGCGCCTTGAGTTGTCCGGCATACGCCGGGTCGAGCGCCGCCCAGGCGCCAAAGGCGCCGTCAATGTGCAACCAGATACCGAATTCAGCCGCGATGTCGGCAATCGCATCCAGCGGGTCGATGGCGCCCGTGTTGGTCGCGCCGCTGCAGGCGACGACCGCGAAAGGCAGGTGTCCCGCCTTCAGGTCGTCCTCGATCGAACGGCGGAGCGCGTCGGGCCGCATCCGGAAATCCGCATCGACCGGGATCTTGCGCAGGAAATTCGTGCCGATGCCGAGTTGCTCGACGCATTTCTGGATCGAGGAGTGGCTTTCGGCGCTCGCATAGAGGACGAGCTTCTTGCCGCTCGCTCTGGAGGCCCTCGACGCGCATGTCCCAGCCCGCCTGGGCGGCCGCGCGATGGCGTGCGGCACTCAGCGCATTGAGGGTTGCCGCCGAGCCGCCGCTCAACAACAGGCATTGGCTTCCTTCGACTGGGAATCCGACCAGCTCCATGATCCAGCGTCCGAGACTCACCATCAGGAAAATGGCGGAGTGGTCGTAGCCGTCGAGCCCGCAATTCATCGCGCTCGCGACCGAGTCGGCCAGGATCGAAATCGGTGCCGGCGGCGAATTGACCCAGGCATAGGATCGCCGGTGCCCGATCGCGACGGGCCAGGGCATGATTTCGCGCCCGAGAAAATCCAGGATTTCCTGCGGCGTCTGCCCTCGTCCTGGCAACGGCAGGGACATCAGGCGCTGGCGGACATCGGCCGGCACGACGCGATCGACCGGCTGCGCAGGCAGGTCGCGCAGGTACTCGCCGATCATCACGGCGGCGCGCGCGCCGAGGCGGTCGAATTCCGTCCGATCCTCGGCGAAGGGATGCATGTCGCGTCATCTACGAGTTGCCGCGGCTCGATCCAGGTCGCGATCGCGCGGCCGCAGAGTTCGCCGAAACCATCGAAGATCGCCGTGCCCGTGTAGTGCTTGCGGCCGTCGTGGCCGAGCGACCAGCCGATGACGACGCAGGGCGCGTCGACGTGGACGCAGCGATCGATGCGGGCCGCGTACTGGCCGAGCAACGGACCGCGTGGCGGAGACGCCGGTTGCAAAGTAGCCGGGACAGTCGAGCGCTGCCCACATGAACTCCGGCAGCACCTTGCCGTCCGCATCGGCAAGCGTACGACTCGGCAGCCAGGCCGCCGCGCAGAGATCCATCCCTTCGATGGGCGACGCGAAGATGCGCATGCCGTCGCCGCGCGCCCGGTCCGGTCCGCAGACGAAACAACCGGGGTAGCTGTGGTCGTGGAATCCCTCGTACTTGCTCACCGCCGCAAGTGCGCGCGCGTAGGACGGCGGCTTCGGCACCTCGAGCTCGAAGGTCCTGGCCTTCGCAGCTTGCGATCATTTCTTCGCCATTTTTCAGCAGAAGACCGGAAGTCTCGGGGTCGTCCAGGATCTCGAGCGGCGTATCGAGCGGCGGCGGCTGCATGAGCCGCACTTCGACGGGTTTTGCCGCCGCCGCGGCGAGCATGCCGGCGGTGTAGCCGCCATTGCCCGAGGCCGGCGGGCCGCAGAATCGTCGTCCGATCACGAGCATTCGATTCGCAGTCATCGTGCGCCGGAATCCTAGCCGATCGGGGGTGGATGCGGGCGCGATCGGAAGCTAAGCTGGCCGCCCACGCCTCAGGTCACACGGAAATCCGACATGAAAGCTGCCGCCTTTTGCATCGCCCTCTCGCTGCTCGCCGTCGCCGCCGGTGCGGCCGAATCGGGCGACGGCATGCGCCAGTTTCTCGCGAAGCGCGAGGCCCGGGATGCCGAGATCGCCCACTCGATCTGGGAATACGCCGAGGTCGGCTACCAGGAAACAAAGAGCTCCGCGCTGCTGCAGGAGGAGCTGACGGAAAGCCGGATTCGAGGTCGAACCCGGCGTCGCCGGCATTCCGACGGCGTTCGTCGCGACCGCGGGCAGCGGCAAGCCCGTGATCGGCATCCTCGCCGAGTTCGACGCGCTCCCCGGCATCAACCAGGACGCCGTGCCCGATCGCAAGCCGATCGAAGGCAAGAACGCCGGCCACGCCTGCGGGCATCACCTCTTCGGCACTGCATCGGTCTCCGCCGGCATCGCGCTCGCCGACTGGCTCAAGAAGAGCGGCACGGCGGGCACGATCCGCGTGTACGGCACCCCCGCGGAAGAAGGCGGCTCCGGAAAGGTGTACATGGTGCGCGCCGGCCTCTTCAACGACGTCGACGCAGTGATGCACTGGCACGCCTCGGACGTGAATTTCGCGGGCGTCGACAAGGCCCTTTCCAACAAGTCGGCCAAGTTCCGCTTCCACGGCCTCTCGGCTCATGCCTCGGGCGCGCCCGAGAAGGGCCGCTCCGCACTCGACGGCGTCGAGGCCATGGACTACATGTCGAACCTGATGCGCGAGCACATTCCATCGGATTCGCGCATGCACTACGTGATCACGAGCGGCGGCTCCGCACCGAATGTCGTGCCGGACTTCGCCGAGGTCTATTACTACGTGCGCCACATCGACTCGAAGACTGTCGAGTCCATTTTCGACCGGCTGGTCAAGACTTCCGAAGGCGCGGCGCTCGGGCACCGGCACGACCGTGGATCACGAGATCATCGGCGGCACCCACAACCTGCTCGCGAACGAAACGCTCGCGCGCGTGATGAACGAAAAACTGAACGAGGTGGGCGGCTTCACCTACACGCCCGAGGAACAGGCATTCGCGGCGAAGATCTACGCGACGCTCATCTCGCCTATCGGTCGAGCTGGGCTCGCGAGGCAATCGTCCAGGCCGTTCGACTTCGAACGCCCGGGACTCGGCTCGACCGACGTCGGCGACGTGAGCTGGACCGTGCCGACCGTGGGCCTGCGGACCGCGACCTGGGTGCCGGGCACTTCGGCGCACAGCTGGCAGGCGACTGCCGCGGGTGGCATGACCATCGGCTACAAGGGCATGAACGTCGCGTCGCGGACGCTCGCCCTCACCGGTCGCGAGCTGTTCACCCGCCCCGAGCTGATCGCGAAGGCACGCGCCGAGTTCGACGAGCGCCGCGGCCCGGATTTCAAGTACCGCGCCCTGCTCGGCGATCGCAAGCCCGCCCTCGACTACCGTCGCGGCGTGCCGGGCGGCGGTGCAGGAATAGACGCACCGTCCGTCGCGATCCGCGGGCGGTTCGTCGTATGAAGGCCTCCGGCTGGCGTCGGCTGGCCTAGAGTCGCCATTGAAGCCAGCGATGCTGGCCGGGAGATAGTCATGCGCCATTTCGCAATCACGCTCGCCTGCCTGCTGTTCGCCGCGCCGCTCCAGGCGGCGGACATTCCGGATTACGTTTCGGCCGCGGTCGCCGCGCCCGAGCGCAGCGCCGCGGATCGCGAGCGCGATGCGCGCGAGAAGCCGGCCGAGCTCCTGGCATTCACCGGTGTCGCAGCCTGGCATGAAGGTCGCGGACGTCTTCGGCGGCGGCGGCTACTGGTCCGAACTCTTCGGGCGCGCGGTCGGGCCCACCGGCAGTGTCACGCTCGTCAACAACGCCCCCTACTGGAGTTTCAGCAAGGACGACCTCAAGACGCGCTTCGCCGACGGGCGGCTCAAGAATGTCACGCCGCGCGTCGTCGAGACCCGCGCGCTCGACCTCGGCAACGGCCAAGTACGACCTGATCGTCGATCTTCATGTCGTATCACGACTTGTACTGGGTCGAGGAAGAAGGCGGCTGGCCGGCGATCGACGCCGACGGCTTCCTGAAGCAATTGCACGCCGCGCTGAAGCCCGGCGGCCGGCTCCTCATCGTCGATCACTCGGCGAAGGCCGGCAGCGGCAAGGCGCCCGCGCAGTCCCTGCACCGTATCGACGAGGCATTCGCGAAGACAGGACATCACGAGCCACGGCTTCGAGCTCGAGAAGTCCTGGGACGGCTACCGCGATTCCGCCGACGACCGGACGAAGATGGTCTTCGATCCGGCGATTCGCGGGAAGACGGACCGGTTCACGCACCTCTATCGGCGGCGTTGACCCTTCGCCCTACGCGGCGCGACCCGCATCGATAACCGTGCCGCCGTGCGGCGCGGACACCGATGCGATGAACAGGTTGAAGAGCTCCGCCTGCGAGGAAACGCCGAGCTTGCCGTAAATATTCTCGCGGTGGACCTTGACGGTGCCCGGCGAGATGCCGAGCGCCTGCGAAATGGACTTGCTCGAATAGCCGCGCAGCACCAGCTTGACGATCTCGCACTCGCGCGGCGTCAGCACCTTGCGGCCGAAATCGGCGGCCGCCTCCTGCACCAGCCGGCCGATCTCGAGCGCGGCCGGCAGTGCGGCCTTCTGCCGTACCAGGCTCCAGTGCTTGCAGGCGAGCGCGTACAACAGGGGCTGCACGGCCTCCATGCTTCCGACATCGGCCTCGCTGTAGGGCACGCAATGCTCTGACCGCTCGAGACTGACGGCGAGCGTCACCCCGGGCTCGAGCGGCCACAGGTAATTGACTTCGTCGCCGATGCGCCCGGAGGCATAGTGCGCCCGGTGGTACTCGCTATCGAGGAAACCGTCCGGCGCGATGTCGCCAAGGCGGCACACTTCCGGATGATCGAGTGAACGACTCATGATGTAGAACGGGTCGAGCACGTAGAAACCGGCGACGTACGTCGTGAGCCCGCGCGCCCGCCAGCTACCCGTGAAGTTGTCGCAGAGCATCTCCGGGTTTGCCTGTTCCCGGTAGATCATCACCATCCACCAGTCGAACGTCAGCACCTGGCGCAGCGCCGCGACGAGATGCTGGGCGAAAGCCGGGGTGCCGGCGCTCGCCGCCACGCGCGGCAGCAATTCGCGCGCCAATGCCGCCCACGGCAGGCCCGCGCCCCGATTGCCGTCCTGTTCTATGTCTTCCGCCATATTGCCCATGCGGATGGTTGCCGAATACTAGCACCCGATCCAGGCCCGGGGTCGCTCGAGGGGTGGGCTTGCGCTTGTCATGACCAGCTTCGCGATTGCAGCGTTGCAGCTCGAAATCGCTCGCGGCGACAACCTGGCATCCCTGCGCTCCGAAATCGAATCGATCGTCGCGCGCTTTCCGTGGGTGCGGATGGCAGTGCTCGGCGAACTGTCCGCCTACGGTTCCGGCACTGATCGCGCCGAAGCGCTCGCGGGTCCCACAGAAAAGGAATTCTGCCGCATCGCACAGAATGCTCGGCATCTGGCTCGTGCCGGGATCGTTCTATGTCCGCGAAGGCGACGCCGTTTACAACCTGACGCCCGTCATCAACCCGGCGGGTGACGTCGTTGCGCGGCATCGCAAGCTCTTTCCGTTCCTGCCCTACGAAACCGGCGTCGCTGCGGGCACGGAATTCACGGTCTTCGACGTGCCGAAGGTCGGCCGGTTCGGCGTCAGCATCTGCTACGACATGTGGTTTCCGGAGACCACCCGCACACTGGCTGCGATGGGCGCCGAGGTGATCCTGCATCCCTCGATGACCAACACGATCGACCGCGATGTCGAGCTCTCGATCGCGCGCGCAAACGCCGCGATCAACCAGTGCTACTTTCTCGACATCAATGTCGGCGGACGGCAAGGGCTTGGCCAGTCCATCGTCTGCGGGCCGGGCGGTGAAACGATCCACGTGGCGGGCCGCGGCCGCGAAGTCTTTCCGGTCGAGGTCGATTTCGACTACGTGCGCCAGGTGCGCCGCCGCGGATGGCACGGCATCGGCCAGGTGCTGAAGAGCTTCCGCGACCGGGCCGTGGACTTTCCCGTCTGCGGCGACCGGCACCGGCGTTCGCGAACGCCTTCGATTCGCTCGGCCCCTTGCGGATGCCAGAGCGCGAGTAACCCATGAAACAGAACCTGACTGGAGAATCGCCGTGAAAAGATCCCTAGCCCTCCGCCAGAAATCGGCCATTGCGCTCGCGGTGTCGAGCGTCCTCGCCGGTGGAACGCAGGCGGCGCACGCCCAGGACACGCCCTCCGTTGCGCTCAGCGAGGTGGTGGTCACCGCGACGCGCCGTGAGCAGTCGATCCAGGACATTCCGTTCAACATCTCGGCGGTGAGCGGCGAGATCGCTCGAAGAGGCGAACATCGTCGACTCGGTCGAGGCGCTTCGCGCCATGGCCGGCATCTCGGTCCAGGATCGCGGCTATCGCAATGCGGGTGTGACGAGCAGCATCGTGATCCGCGGCATCAACGTCGACTCCGGCGCGAACGGCGACGTGCCGCTTGCGGCGCCGGCGACGGTCGCGACCTACGTCGACGACACGCCGCTCTACGGAAACTTCATCCTGAAGGACATCGAGCGCATCGAGGTGCTGCGCGGGCCGCAGGGCACGCTGTACGGGTCGGGCTCGCTCGCCGGCAACGTGCGCTACATCATGAAGAAGCCCGATCTATCGGCGCTTCAGCGGCGAGGCCAGCGTCGGCTACGGCCAGACCGACGGCTCCGACGGCTACAACCTGAACCCTGACCTGATGCTCAACATGCCGGTCGGCGAGACCTTTGCGATCCGCCTGAACGCCGGCATGATCGACAACGACGGCATCGTCGACTACCCGAATGTCTACGTGCTGGACGCGAACGGCGACCCGGTCGTCAATGGCGACGTCGTGACGGCGACGCCCGTCTACCACAAGCGTCAAGGACGTCGACGACGTCGACATCAAGTACGGCGCGCATTTCGGCGCTCTTTGCGCCGAACGACGTCTTCAGCGCACAGCTGTCCTACCAGCGCCAGGAGGACGAAGTCGGCGGCCGGCGGCAGGTGACGAGCGGCGACAATCTCGTCAACGGCGGCCAGTACGGCGAGTACGAGTTCGGCGGCATCCAGCTCGAGCCGGCGGAGCGCGACGTCGAGTTGACCGCGCTCGAAATCGAAGTCGGCCTCGGCTTCGCGACGCTGACCTCGAGCACCTCGTACTACGACCACACCGGCACGGGCATCAGCGACAACTCCGGCGTGTACGCGCGCAACGGCTGGTTCTACTTCTACGGCAGCTCGCCGCGGCCGATCGCACAGGCCGAGCGCTTCTACGACGACTCAGCGTTCGCGCAGGAATTCCGGCTCGTCTCGAACGGCGACGCAATTCATCGACTGGACCGCCGGCGTCTTCTACACCGACCAGGACTACGACCTCGGGCAGAACAGCTACCTGGTCGGGTACATCCCGTACCTCGACGCGCTCAACTGGTACGGCATTGCGCCTTACGAGACCAACCAGGATTTCCTGTTCCGGCGCAACCAGAAGTACGAGGAAACGGCGCTCTTCGGCGAAGCGACGTTCAATCTTCGGCGAGACGTTCGACTTCACGGTCGGCGGCCGCTACTTCGACAACGAGGTGGACGTGGATGCCGTCGTGGACGTGCCGATCTACTCGGTGTTCGCGCCGCCCGGAAACGGCAAGCGAAACGATCTCCGACGACGGCTTCCTGTCAAGGCGAACCTCGCCTGGGACGTGACCGACGATTCGATGCTGTACCTGCACGTACTCGCAGGGCTACCGCCATGCCGGCGCGAACGCCGTGCCGACGACCGGCAAGTACGCCGAGAATCCGGACTTCTTCACCTTCGATTCCGACTCCGTCGACAACTACGAGCTGGGCTACAAGGGCTCGACCGACCGGCTGAACTGGGCCGTTTCGCTGTACTACGACGACTGGAAGGACCCGCAGCTCAACACGGCCACGTCCAACTGGGGATTCTTCGCGGCGATCAACGGCGAGTCGGCACGAGTCGCAGGGCGTCGAAATCGAGCTTTCCGGCCTGCTCGGCGAGCATTTCAGCTACAGCTTCGGCTACACCTTCGCCGACACGCAGCTGACGGCCGACGTCTACCAGCCCGCCGGCAATTTCTACGGCACGGGCCGCTGTATCTGGACCGCGTCGGCGCCGACGGCGACCGCCTGCCGGGCTCCGCCGAGCACGTGTCTCAACGTGTCGCTCGCGTCACGACATGACGTTCGGCAACGGCATCGAGCTCACGACCGTGCTCTCCGCCTACTACCAGTCGGAACTCAGCAACAGCCTCGGCGACGACGTCTGCCTCACGGAGTTCAACGCCGATCGGCAACTGCCGCGACAGCGCCAACCCGGCGTCGGCATTCTATGCGCCGCTGTCGGTGTTCAGCCGCAGCTTCGCCGAAGTCGACGCGTTCGACCTCTGGAACCTGAGCACACCCGAGCAAGGACTCGTGGTGGGCCTCCCTCTACGTGAAGAACCTCTTCAATGAGGAGGGAACGACGGGTGTGTTCCCGTTCCTGGTCGGGCGGATCGCAGACTGACCCGACCCAGAACTACTTCGGCAACAACTCGCGCGACTACATCGCGCTGCCGCGGACGATCGGCGTGACGATGGGCTACCGATTCTGAAACTGTGAGAGAACGGGGCCGGCCAGGACCGGCCCCGTTCCCTGCTAGGATGAGCGGGCCGCCGCACATGCCAGGCCCAGCACCCTCCGGCAGAGAGCAGCTCGCCGACGCGATCGTCCGCTGCATCGACGCGAACGACCTGGCGCGCGGACTTGCGCTCTGCCCGCGACCTGAACGGCGCCACCCGGACTACGCCTACGGCTGGTACCTCGCCAGCTTCCTGATGAAGAAGGCGCGGCGCTACGCGGACGCGCTCGGCGCGATCGACCGCGCGCTGCAGCTCTCCACCGCCGACCGCTACCGGCTGCACCGGTCAAGTGCCTGTTCGAGATGGGCAGCGTCGCCGATGCGCGCGCGGCCGCCGGCGACATGGGCGTCCGGGACTTCGACGATGCGCTGCTGCACAGCGAGCTGGGATCGCTGCTGCATCAGCTCGGGCGACCATGCCGGCCGCGCTCGCACAGTACGATCGCGCGCTGCGCACGACGGACCGGAACGCCGGTCATCACTTCAACCGCGCGGCGGTGCTGCGCTACCTGGGCGACAGCGAGGGCGCGGAAGCCGGGTTCGACGCGGCGATCGCGCTCAATCCGGCCGAGTTCGAGGCCTACAACGGCCGCGCGCACGCTGCGCCCGCAGACCCGTGAGCGCAATCACGTCGAGGAGCTGCGCCGGGTCATCGCGCGCACGCGCGAGCCGGCCGGGCTCGTCGCAGCTCCACTATCGCGCTCGCCAAGGAACTGGAAGACATCGGCGAATTCGACGGCGCCTTCGAGAGCCTCACGACGCGGTGCCGGCATCAAGCGCCGGCACATGCAGTACGGCGTCGAGACCGACCTGCAGATCATCGGAAGATCCGCGAAACTCTATCGGCCCCGGAATGTTCGATGGCCATATCCAGGGCTTGCGGACGCGCCGACCCGATCTTCATCCTCGGCATGCCGCGCACCGGCACGACGCTCGTCGAGCGCATACTCGGCAGCCACTCGGCGGTCTTTTCCGCGGGCGAGCTGAACAATTTTTCGCTCGACGCTGATTCCGCTCGTCAGGAAGAGCTGGCAGGCTCCAAGCGCCCGTCGCGTCTGGAGTTTGTGGAGGCATCCGCCCGCGTGTGACTTCCGCGCGCTCGGTGAAGCCTACATCCGGGCGACGCGGCCGCTCCGCGATGAGCGAGCGAATTTCATCGACAAGCTGCCGTTCAATTTTCTCTACGCGGGCCTCATCCACCTGGCACTGCCGAAGCGCAAAGATCGTCAACCTGCAGCGCCATCCGCTGGACACCTGCTATGCCGTCTTCAAGCAGCTGTTCCGGGACGCTTATCCGTTTTCCTACGACCTCGACGAGCTCGGCCAGTACTACATCGCCTACCACCGCCTCATGCAGCACTGGAATGCCGTGATGCCGGGCGTGATCCACACGATCCGCTACGAGGACGCTCGTAGCCGACGTGGAAGGTCGAGGCGCGGCGCCTGCTGGATCACTGCGGCTTGCCCTGGGAAGACGCAGTGCCTGCGCTTCCATGAAAACCGCCAGGCCTCGACGACGGCGAGCGCGTTGCAGGTCCGCCAGCCCGTGTACGCAAGTTCGGTCGGCAAGTGGCGGAATTACGAGCGTCAGCTTGCTCCGTTGCGTCGCCGGCTCGAAGACGCGGGCATCGACACGCGCTGATCCGGGCTCATTGACGATAAGGCGCATGCCGGTAGTACTTGGGGCGTGTGTCCAGCCGGACATGCAGCCAGGAAACTCCGAGACCCGCGGTGCTGAGCCAGGTCGGGCTCGCGCCAAGCCTCTTCTCGAGTGCCGCTCCAACTGCCTTCCACAAAGCGCTCTTGTGCTCGTCAGAAGCAGTCGCTACGAAGCGCGACAGGTGAGCGAAATCCTCGCCCCGCTTTCCCGGGCAAGGAGCAACGAGCAATGCGTCTCTGCCGAGGCTTTCGAAAGTGACGACGCTGCAATCCGGGTCGAGGTATTCGGCAAATGGACTGAAATCGGGCGGCATCCCGGCCAGAAGCGGGCTCGACACAAGAACGCACTCGAATGCCCGCGCCGAATTCTCAGTCGTGACGGGCGGACATTCCCAGCAATAGGCATCGAAAGGAGCTTCAGAGAGGCTCGCGCTCCAGAACGCCCTGAAGCCTTCGTCCATTCTCCACTGCAGGAAAACCTGGCTGAAGGAGAGTTCATCGCCGGCGTCAGTCAGTAGATGCCAGCACTCGGTTTCGGAGCCGAGCTTCGATTTGCGTACTTGCCACATTTCCTAGCGCGAATGCGCCGCTTGCCGAAGCAGCGCCGAAAACGCCGGCTCGTCGATCGCAGATCGCTTGCGGACCTTGATGTGCCGGACGTACTGCCCCTTGCCTTCAAGCAATCCCTTCCCATCTTTCAAGGAGGAGCCGTTAAAGAAGCCGAATTGCACATACTCCGAATCGGAGTACACGTACGCAACGGGTCCCGCGTTTCCGATCCAACATCCGTTTCCCCACTTCACGGCCTCGCTCAGCTTGGGTTCAATTCGTTTCACGAACTTCCGAAGCGCGCGGATGATCTCCTGATTCTTTGGGCTTTGGGCCTTCAGATATTCATCGAAGTTCGCATAGGCCTTCATTTTTCCCATCGTGCAGCTTCCAGTGGCTCCGTGCGTTCAGGCTCAAGAGTGCGCGGCCGCTCTTTCAGCGCTGGAAATAGTTCTTGATCTCAGCGGGGTCCCGGGTGACCGAGAGCGCGGCCATAAGCAAGACACGCGCCTTCTGTGGACTGAGGTTGTCGGAAAGAATGCAGCCCGCGCGGACAAGCGACAGCCCGGCTCCCGGCGAGGCATACAGCGGGATCTGACGCCCAGTCGGGACACGCGTGCTGACGACGCAGGGAATTCCACGGCTGAGCGCTTCCTTGACGGCTTCGAACATGTGCTCCCCGACGTTTCCCAGGCCCGTGCCGGCGATCACGAGGCCATCACGGCTGTTCGGCTGCCCGAACAGCTCGGGCCCGTGCAGGAGTTGTCGCAGGACGAGGCCTTCATTTCCAGCGTAGTGGTTCACTATTTCGACGCGACCAAGCTGCGGACTTGGCGGAAGCGCTATGTGCTGGCGCCGCAGCGGTCTGCGATAGAAGCGAACACTATCGACGTCGACGACACCGAGCGCGCCAAACTCTAAACTCTTGAACGTTTCCAAATCGACCGTGTTCGTCTTCGTTACTTCTCGCGCGGCGTTGATCTGTCCACCCAGGACCACAATTGCGCCCATACCAGTCGCTTCCGGCGAGACAGCCACGCGAACGGCGTTAAGCAGGTTGCGGGGACCGTCGGTGTCCGCCACCGAGGCCGCCCGCTGCGAACCCACCATGACCACGGGCTTTTGACTGTCGATGACCAGATTCATGAAGTAGGCGGTCTCCTCCATCGTATCCGTCCCATGGGTGACCACGATTCCCACTATGGCCGGGTCGGCCAGCGCCGCGATGGCCCGCTCGCGCAGCTGCAGCCACACGGTCGGATTCATGTCCGCACTCCCGATGTTGGCCACTTGTTCGTATGTGATGGTCGCGTACTTGCTGATTTCCGGCGCGGCCGCGATCAGCTGCTCGGCTGACAGACTGGGGACAAACCCGCCCTTCGCAGGGTCGTAAGCGCTGGCAATCGTTCCACCTGTCGCGAGAATGTGGACGTGGGGAAGTTGCTCCAGCGGCTGTGCGGATCCAGCGGAACTCAACAAGCTCAGGGCAGTCGCAACGAACGGCATGCCCCAGTGGGCACTCATCCGGCGCGCTAACTTACTCAATGAATGTCCAAGTGTCGGCTCCGTCGAACTTGCGAACCGGCAAGGAGCTCAATACTGCAGGTTCAAAGTTGCGCATGTTAATTCCCAGATAGTCCTGTGTGCTGTCTAGCGGCTCCCAATGCGTATTGCAGCCGCAGACCTTGCACCGAAGGTTCCGCAACGTTTTGTCACCCCAGACATACCCAATCGTGTTTTCAGGATGGCCGGCGATGCGCACAGCCAACCGCGGGAATCGCGCCCAAAGACCCGCAGTGCGGCGGCAGACCGAACAGTTGCAGGAGATGACAGCCGACGGCAGATTCGCGACTTCGATGGTGACTGCTCCACAGTGACAACTGCCGACATACATGGTTGGAGACTCGCCGCCTAACGTCCGCGATCAGCGGCGGCGCGCAATCGGCGCGCCGCTTGGCCGCTGTGCAAGTGGCGTGACGACGAGCGCCGAACGCTGCATCGCATAGTTAGACCGCGCTCCATCTATCGAATCAACGAGTCGAGCTGGACCACATCAAGACCGGCCTCGCGATAATACTTGCGGCACAATTCAAGGATGCTAAAGCCATCCTCATACGCAGCAAGGCCACCGTTGACGGGTTTGTCCAGGTAAATCAGGCCGCCCTCGACCATGAACACAATCAAAGCGGGTTCAGGCGAGTCGTCGGTAATGACCAGAGTGTGAGCTTCGCCAGCGGGCTCGTAGATGAACGTCCCTGGCTTTGCAACCCAGCCATGCTCGAGGTATCGCCAATGACCAGCAAGCGTATAGCCGCGCACGGTGCCGACGTGGTAGTGAACACCGAGCTTTGCGCCGGGTAATCCCTTTAGAACGACGCTGAATCCTCCGGAAGTAACGTTGAAGCAGCAAGGCTGGAACCAGACACCATCCGCATAGGGAACCCAGCGGCGTTCGTCCTGGATGTCGATGTTCGCAATGAAATGCTCGCGACTCCGCCGCTTCCCATCTAGGCCATCGGTGACGCTGCTGAATGTTGTAATCGGCATGCTATTTTCCCTTCCTGAATTGCCAATGGTCTGAGGAATCAGTCACCGAGCGAAAGCATAAGTCGCATATTTCCAATAGCGGTCTAACGTCCGCGTTGAGCGGCCGCGCGCACAGCGCGTACTGCGCGCCGCAGGCGCGACAATCTTCCCGCGCCTGCGGCGCGCTCGCTCGAACCACGTCACGGACCGCTCCAACGCATAGTTAGGCCACATTGTCATGTCGGGTGGCCGAGTCAAGCGTTGCCAGCGGACTTCGCGTCGAGTTTCTCTTGAGTACGACAACTGCCATGAGAATCGAGCCGACTACCGCGGCAAGCCATACCGGCAACCGAACCCAGCGCCAACCGGCGGCCGGCGGATGAGTTAGGGAAGCGATGAATTCCGTAGGGAATGCCCGAAAGAGCCAGAGGAGCCAGGAAGAAGGGCGAGATGAAATCCAAACCGTGCAAAAGATACGACCCCAGAACACGTCCAGTCGTCGGCAGTGGCGCATCCGGATCCGGATTGCGTCGCAAACCACTGAGCAGCAACGTGACCCAATGGACAATCAGACCGAGAGCACATTGGAGCGGCCCGAAAGAGTCCCTGGAACGAAATGCAAAGAAGGCCGGCATGATCTTTTCAATGCGGCCCAACGTCCGCGTTGAGCGGGCCGCGGTAGAGCCGAACCAGGCGCCGCAGGCGCAACAATCGTCCGGGCGCCTGCGGCGCCCTTGCCAAACTTCTCACGGACCGCTCCAACGCATAGTTAGATGGCGACTCACTTAGCGCATTACGTTGCGATCGCCATCGATGCCGCAAATACGACTCTGCAATTCCTAGCCAAACCAAGAATAGTCGATCCAACTGCCGTCACGCAGCATTACGATATCTCTTGCTGATCGATTTGGCTAGTGCAACGAAGGACCAAGTATCCCACCAGCAAGTAGCTCCACACGTCAGGGTGCCGAGATCCTGGCCCACTTGTCGATCCAAGGGCTCGCCAAAATCCGCCGGTACGGCAGGAAAGACATCGATGCCCACCGAGCCACCGCCTTGCGCGGAAAGGATGGCGTCACTAGAGCGACTCACAGCCGGAAGAGGTGTCGTGATGCTCCTTTCGCTCATCGAGAAACCGAGATCGACGACATAGCCGAAGAGCACGGCGCAGCAGCAGCGCGCCCAAATCGCAAAGAACCGCTAGTAATCATGTCTAACGTCCGCGTTGAGCGGGCCGCGGGAGCCGCTGCCACGCCGCGGGCGCAAAATGGTCTCCCGCGCCTGCGGCGCGCTCGCTCAGCGCTCTCACGGACCGCTCCAACGCATAGTTAGGCGTCATGAGCATTCGTTCGAGTGCCTGGCTTCTCGCCACCCGAGGGCAAAGATGGGACTTTGCAAACTGGAAAACGCTTCTGTAGCGCCTCCTCGGCTGAACAATAGCCCACTGTCGTATGTCGAGTGCTGAGCCTAAAGACGCTCATAGTCACCACCATGTGCGCCGCCGCCGACGGACCAGTGACCAACGTCCTTGCAGAGAGCGATCCTTCGCATCGGTACAGTGTCCCATGATCCATTGCCTGAGTCAGTACAGACGGGTCGTCCTCACAGGTGCCTTCCTCGACCACAACCGGTCCCGATGTACATCGTGCGCCTGCCATATCTCCGAGGCTGTTGATGTGATATCCGTCGACTCGCGTGGCAATTCGAACCTACGGTGGTCGAGATGATAGTGGGACGCTCTGCGAATTTGTACCCGACTCGAACATGTTCTCCGAACTAGATTGGAATGTGGCGGCTCGTCCGACGTTCGCAAGAAGCAGCTGTCGTCAGATACAAGACCATTGCTGCCACTGTGCGCATCATGATCGATGCCTAACTACAATTGGATGTGAAAAGTCACATGATGTTTTACGTCATTTTTGACTGTTAATCACCGGGCGGCATGTAAGTGCTTGTCCCGCCTCGCAGTCGCTTGAAGTTCAACAGCGCCTCAATTTCGAAGAAACGCAGCCAACAGCTCCGGCCCGTCCGGCGTCAGGATGCTCTCCGGATGAAACTGCACGCCCTCGATGGCGAGCGACTTGTGCCGCACGCCCATGACCTCCCCTTCCGCGGTCCAGGCCGTGACCTCGAATTCATCCGGAATCCGCCCGCGCTCCGCGATGAGTGAGTGGTAGCGGCCGGCCTCGAAGGGATTCGGCAGGCCGGCAAAAATTCCGCGGCCGTCGTGCTGCACCGGCGAAGTCTTGCCGTGCATCAGCCGATCCGCACGCACGATTGCGCCGCCGTAGGCCTCGATGAGCGCCTGATGTCCGAGACAGACGCCGAGCACCGGCACCCGACCGGCGAATTCCCGGATCATCGGAATCGAGACGCCCGCCTCCGACGGAATTCCCGGGCCGGGTGACACGCAAAGATGTGTCGGCTCGAGCGCCCGCGCCTCGTCGATCGTGATCTGGTCATTGCGATGCACGAGGACGTCGGCGCCCAGCACGAGGAAGGCCTGCACCAGGTTGTAGGTGAAGGAATCGTAGTTGTCGATCAGGAGGAGGCGCGGCTGCGCGCGCCCCGCCGCGGAGTTCATGACTTCAAGCCCGAAAGCGGCAGCTTCAGGTAGCTCCGGCCGTTCGACTCGGCGGGCGGCGGTCGACCGCCGCGGATGTTGAACTGGACCGCAGGATAAAGGAGTGCCGGCATGTCGAGGCCTGCGTCGCGACGTCCGGCGCATCTCGGTGAACTCGTCTTCGCTGACGCCGTCGCGCAGGTGAATGTTGGCTTCGCGCTCAGCCGCGATCGTCGTCTCGCAGCTGCGCCTCCCGCCCGCCGGGCTTGTAATCGTGACAGACGAAGACCCGCGTCGAGCCGGGCAGGTCATAAAGCTTGCGGATCGAGGCATACAGGAGCTTTGCGTCGCCACCCGGGAAATCGCATCGCGCCGTGCCGCTGTCCGGCATGAAGATCGAGTCGCCGACGAAGACCGCGTCGCCGATCAGGTAGCTCAGGCTGTCGCTCGTGTGTCCCGGAGTCGCGATCACGCGAACGGTCAGCGAACCGATATGGAACTCGTCGCCGTCCGATGAGCAGCTTGTCGAACTGGCGGCCGTCGACCGGAAACTGCGGCTCGAGATTCAGGATTTCGCGGAACGCTTTCTGCACATCCCGGATTCCCTGGCCGATCGCGATCTGGCCACCGACGGCCGCCTGGAGATACGGCGCCGCGCTCAGGTGATCCGCATGGGCGTGCGTCTCGAGTATCCACAGGTTGGTCGAGCGACTGGTCGCGCACGAAGGCCGCGACCGCATCGGCCGTCGTCGTCGAGCTCTTCCCCGACTTCGCGTCGAAGTCGAGCACGGGGTCGATGATCGCGGACATTCGCGTGCGCGGGTCGGCGACGAGGTAGCTCCAGGTCCCAGTGGGCTCGTGCCGGAACGGATTGATGTCGGGCCGCACGTCCGCCTTCAAGCCCGCCGCGCGTCGATCCAGCGCTGTACTTCGGACTCGAGCACTGTGAGCGGCACACCGCCGGTCCGCAGCACGAAGTCGTGGAACTCGCGCCGGTCAAACTTCGGCCCGAGCGCCGTCGTCGCCCGCTCGCGCAACTCCACGATCTTGAGCATGCCGATCATGTAGGCGGTCGCCTGCCCGGGATTCAGGATGTAGCGCTCCGTCGCGCGGATTGCCGCGTCCTCGCCGGTCGGACTGCTCTCGACGTGATAGCGAATCGTCTGCTCGCGCGTCCAGCGCTTCGCGTGGAGGCCGGTATCGACGACGAGTCGCACCGCGCGGTGCAGTTCCAGCGCGAGTCGCCCGAACTCCGACCAGGGATCGGCGTAGAAGCCGACTTCCTTGCCGAGCCGCTCGCTGTAGAGACCCCAGCCCTCGGAATACGCCGTGAAACCGCCGAGACGCCGGAAGCGCGGCAAATCGGTTTCCTCGAGTGCGATCGCGTTCTGCATGTGATGGCCCGGGATCGCCTCGTGATACACGAGCGCCTCGAGCTCGTACTTCGGCATCTCCTTCATCTGGTACAGATTGCCGTAGAAAGATCGCCGGGCCGCGTGCCGTCGAGCGACGGCCGCTGATAGAACGCCTTGCCCGCCGATTTCTCGCGAAACGGTTCCACCGCCTTCACGACGACTTCCGCCTTCGGCAGCGTCACGAAAAGCCCGGCCAGTTTCGCCGCGCATGGCGGCGATGTGCTCGTTCGCCGCAGCGAGCCAGGCCGCGCGCCCGTCCTCCGTATCCGGGATAGTAGAACTGCGCGTCCGTGCGCATGAACTCGAAGAACGCCGGCAGGTCGCCCTTGAATTCGACCTGCTTCATGACGCCGCGCATATCGTCGTGCAGGCGCGCGACCTCGCGGAGCCCGATCTCGTGGATCTCCGTCGCCGACAAATCGGTCGTCGTGAAATTCTCCAGCAGATAGTCGTAGTAGGCGAGCGCCGTCCGGTAGTTTCCAGACGCCGTCCAACATCGGTGGCGGTCTTCTGCGTTTCGCGCGCCCAGGCGATCACGCGCTTCGTAAGCCGGCTTCACCGACGTCAGGAGCGCGGTCTCCGCCTCGCGCCAGCAACGACTCGCGCTTCGCCTCGTCGATCGTGAGCTTGGCGAGCTTGCCGCGGAAGTCGGCGAGGAGCGGGCTGTCCTCGGTGCCGTCGTCGAACGGCCGCCCCTTGATGATGTTGCCGGCGTCCTCGATGACGTACGGATAGACGAAGCGCGGCGGCGCGATGCCGTTGCTTCGCCGCGAGCGTCGCCCGCGCGAGTTCCTGATCGAAGAGCGCCCGCACCCCCTCGAGGCGCCGCACATAGGCGATCGCATCCGCCTCGGTCTCGACCCGGTGGGTATTGATCAGAAAGCCGGCATCGACACGTGCGTGCCGTCCTTGTCGAAGAGATAGCCGTGATTGCGCCAGCGATACCGGGCGATGCGCCGCTCCTCGCCGACCTCGAACACCTTCCACGACAGCCGCGTCGCATCGTCGAGCCTCGCCGGATCGATCGTCTTCAGTTCCGCGAGCTGGCGTTCCGCGAGCGCGAGCCGTTCGCTGTCGCCGCGCTCGGAGGCGTCCTCCCACCGGTCGTAACCGGTCCGGAGGCCAAGCGAAGTCGCCTGGGTCGGCTCGAGCAACAGGCGTTCGTCCAGCGCGCGCTCGAAAAATGCGTTCGCGGCCGCATTCGCGTCCGGTGCCGCCGCCTCCTCGGCCGCTGCCAATCCCGGTCACGACCGATTGCGCCCGCGGCAAAGGCGCCGCAAATCCAGCCTTTCTTCGGTTTCATGTTGCGCCTATTACCCTGCCGCAGCCCGCTGCGGGCGGCCAAAGTAGCACGGATCTTCCCTGCGTATAATCGGGCGCGTGGCCGACTTCGAAAAACTGGGCGCCTTCTATCTCGGCCGCGGCTATGACCCGGCGAAAGATGCGCTCGCCGCCGATCCCCTGATGTACGACTCGCGCGACCTGACGACGCACGCGGTCTGCGTCGGCATGACGGGCAGCGGCAAGACCGGGCTCTGCATTTCGCTCCTCGAAGAGGCCGCGCTCGACGGCATCCCCGCGATCGTGATCGATCCGAAGGGCGACATCGCCAACCTGATGCTCGCCTTTCCCGATCTCTCGCCCGCGCGAGTTCCTGCCCTGGATCGATCCGGCCGAAGCCGGGCGCAAGGGCACGACGCCGGACGAACTCGCGAAGAAGACCGCGGACACCTGGAAGAACGGTCTCGCCGAATGGGGCCAGGACGGCGATCGCATCCGGCGCTTCCGCGATTCCGTCGACATCGCGATCTACACGCCCGGAAGCACCGCGGGCCTGCCGCTTTCGATCCTGCGCTCCTTCGCGCCGCCGCCGGCCGGCAGCGATCCGGGCGCGACGCGCGACCGGATCTCCGCGGCGGTCGCGGGACTTCTCGGCCTCGTCGGCATCGCCGCCGATCCGCTGAAGAGCCGCGAGCACATCCTGCTCTCCGCGATCGTGGACTCGGCCTGGAGCAAGGGCAACGCGCTCGATCTCGCGGGCCTCATCGGCGCGATCCAGAAGCCGCCGTTCGACAAGGTCGGCGTGTTCGACGTCGAAACCTTCTATCCGGCGAAAGACCGTCTCGAACTCGCGATGTCGATCAACAACCTCCTCGCCTCTCCCGGATTCGGCGTGTGGCTGGAAGGGGAAGCGCTCGATATCCAGCGGCTGCTGTTCACCGCCGAAGGCAAGCCGCGGATCTCGATCGTCTCGATCGCGCACCTGAACGATGCCGAGCGCATGTTCGTCGTGACGCTCCTCGCGAACGAGCTGGTCGCCTGGATGCGCCGGCAACCCGGCACGGCGGCACTCCGCGCACTCTTTTATATGGACGAGATCTTCGGCTACTTCCCGCCGACCGCGATGCCGCCGTCGAAGTTGCCGCTGCTGACGCTCATGAAGCAGGCGCGCGCCTTCGGGCTCGGGGTCGTGCTCGCGACCCAGAATCCGGTCGATCTCGACTACAAGGGACTGTCGAATGCGGGCACCTGGTTCATCGGCCGACTCCAGACCGAGCGCGACCAGGCGCGCGTGATCGACGGCCTCATGAGTGCGCAGGCCGGCGCCGGCTTCGATCGCGGCGCACTCGAGAAGCTGATGTCGGGCATCGCCCCGCGCGTGTTCCTGATGCGAAACGTCAACGACGAGGCGCCGGTCCTGTTCCGCACGCGATGGGCGATGAGCTGGCTGCGCGGACCGCTGACGCTGCCCGAGATCACGCGTCTCATGTCGGGGCGGAAAGCGGCCGAGCCTGCGAAGTCCGAGGCCACCGCGGCACCGGCAAAACCTGCGGCGCGGCCGGTATTGCCCGCCGGCGTCGCGGAGATTTTCCTGGCCGCCAAGCCGGGCACTGGCGATCTCGTGTATCGCCCGCGGATCGTCGCGACGGCCGAACTGCATTACGCGGACAAGGCCGCAGCCATCGACAACTGGACGCGCGTCGCCTGGCTAGCGCCGCTGGCCGATGGCGACGGCGCGCCGGCCTGGGGTGACGCGGTCCCGGTCCCGAGTCTCGACGCCGTGACCGCCGCCGGTCCCGTCGAGAATGCCGGTTTTGCGGAGCTGCCCGCCTCGGCGCTTGCGGCGAAGAACTACGAGGGCTGGAGCAAGGCACTCGCAGCCACGCTCTATCAGAACGGCGCAGTGGAACTGCTTGCCTCCAAGTCGTTGAAGCTCACCTCGAATCCCGGCGAGAGCGAAGGCGATTTCCGCACGCGCCTGGCGCAGGGACTGCGCGAGCATCGCGACCGCGAAGTCTCGAAGCTTCGCGAAAAGCACGCCGCGAAACTCAAGTCGCTCGAGGATCGTCTGCAGCGCGCGGCGGATCGCGTCGAGCGCGAGAAGTCCCAGTACACCCAGCGCAAGCTCGACACGGCGATTTCGATCGGCACCTCGGTGCTTGGCGCGATTTTCGGCGGGCGCAGCGCCGCGACCACGCGCGCGGGCTCCGCGGCGCGTTCCGCCGGCCGAGTATTCAGCGAGCACGGCGACGTCGCGCGCGCGGGCGACTCCCTCGAGTCACTCACGGTCGAGCGCGATGAAATGTTGAAACGCATCGAGCAGGAGGCGTCGGCCCTCACGGCAACGCTCGACCCGGCGAGCATCGCGCTCGATCGGATCCGCGTCGCTCCGCGGAAATCCGACATTGCGATCGGCCGCATTGCCATTGCCTGGGAACCCTGGCGCAGCGGCGCGGACGGGTTCCCACGTCCCGCATCGACGCTGGGATGAAGACGAGACCCGGAACATCCGTGTTCGGCCGGAGGGGCATCGTCGCCCTTCTCTTTTGCGTCCTGCTCGCCTGTGCCGGCGATTCAAAAGGACCGCCGCTCGGTATTTATCGCGGCGTCCTCTCGGTCGCGGGCGGCGACCTGCCATTTGGCCTGGAGCTCGCGCGCGAGGACGGTGCCACCGTCGCCTACCTGATCAATGGGCCCGAGCGCGTGCGTGCGACGAATGTCCAGCTCGAAGGCGATCAGCTGAACATCCAGATGCCCGGCTACCAGCATCGCCTCGACGCGAAATTCGTTGATGGGCGGTTCGAGGGCACGCTGCATCTATTGCGCCCGCGCGGCGTGATCCGGGACGTCCGCTTCGTCGGCATGCCGGGCGAGGACTGGCGATTCTTCCCGAAGCCGGACGCGGTGCCTGCAGATTTTGCGGGCCGCTGGGCGCTGACGTTCCAGGACGAGAAAGGCGCTGAACAGGAGGCCATCGCCGAGCTCACGCAACAGGGCCATCTCGTCACCGGCACCGTGCTTCGCGCTTCCGGCGACGACCGCTTCATTGCGGGCGAAGCGCGGGGCGACACGCTCTTTCTTTCGCGCTTCGACGGAGGCAGCGCGTATCTCTACCTTGCGCGACTCCGCACCGACGGCGTGCTTGCCGGCGATTTCCACACGGGCGGCGGCTCCCACGAAACGTTCTCCGGGCGCCGCAATCCCGGCGCGAAACTCGACAATCCCGCCAGCAAGACCGCCCTCAAGCCGGGAATCGACCGGCTTGAGTTCAGCTTCCCGGATCTCGACGGCAAGACCCAGTCGTTTCCCGATGACGCGCATGCCGGCAAGGTCGTGCTGATCACGATCGGCGGCAGCTGGTGCCCGAACTGCCACGATGAAGCGGTGTTCCTCAAGGAACTGCTCGCCTCACGGCGCGAGCAGGGACTCGAAGTGATCCAGCTCATGTTCGAGCACACGCCCGATTTCGCAAGTGCATCGGCTGCCGCTCGGGACTTCGCGGAGAAATACGGAATCGACTATCCCGTGTTGATCGCCGGCACCACGAGCGACGACGATGTCCTGAAGAAGCTGCCGCAGCTCGCGGCCTTCAAGGCCTATCCGACGCTCTTCGTCATCGACCGCAAGGGCCGCGTGCACACGATCCACACCGGTTTCAGCGGGCCCGCGACGGGCGTCCACTACGAAGAACAGAACCGTGAGCTCAGCGCACTCGTCGACGGGCTTTTGAAGGAGCCGGCCTGACGTGCCTTCCTTCGACGTCGTCTCCGAGATCGACACGCACGAACTCGCCAACGCCGTGGACCAGGCGAATCGCGAGGTCTCCCAGCGTTTCGACTTCAGGGACACGGGCGCCAATTTCGAGCTCGCGGATCACCTGATCACGCTGCATGCCCAGGTCGATTTCCAGCTCAAGCAGATGCTCGACATCCTGAAATTGAGGCTGTCGAAGCGCGGCATCGACGTCGTCTGTCTCGAGCCCGGCGAGCCGGAAGTCAACTTGAACGCGGCAAAGCAGAACATCGTCCTGCGCCACGGCATCGACGCCGAGAGCGGCCGCAAGCTGCAGCGGCTGATCAAGGACTCGAAACTGAAGGTCCAGGCATCGATCCAGGGCGATCAGCTGCGGGTGACCGGGAAGCAGCGCGATGACCTGCAGTCCGCGATGGCGCTGATCCGGAAGTCCGAACTCGACCGGCCGCTGCAGTTCAAGAATTTCCGCGACTGAACGTTCCATGCGCGCGGTGTTTCTCGACTTCGGCACGGTCAGCAACGGTGATCTCGACACGGGCCCGCTCGAACGCGTCGTGCCCGGCATCGTGATTCACGGCCAGACTGCGCAGGCCGATGTGCCAACGCGGGTCGCGGGGTTCGAGGCGGTATTCGCCAACAAGTCCGTGATCGATCGCACGACCATCGCGGCAAATCCGCAGCTTCGGCTCATCGCGCTGACCGCGACCGGCGTCGACAACGTGGATGTCGCCGCCGCGCGTGAGCACGGCGTCGCAGTCTGCAACCTGCGCGACTACTGCACGCCGTCGGTCGTGCAGCACGTCTTTGCGATGCTCCTCAGCCTCACGCACCGCCTCGCCGACTACCACGCGCTCGTCGCGAGCGGGCAGCTGGCAGCAGGCCGGGCAGTTCTCCGTCTTTCCCTATCCGATCCGCGAATTGCAGGGACGCGTGTTCGGCATCGTCGGCTTCGGGGCGCTCGGCAGCGCCGTCGCGGAAGTCGCCCGGGCCTTCGGAATGCGCGTCGAGATTGCCAATCGCCCCGGCGGCCCGGCAACGAGCGGACGCCGCGACCTCGACGAATTGCTGCCCGAACTCGACGTGCTTTCACTGCACTGCCCGCTCACCGATGCCACTCGCGGACTGATCAGCCGCGAGCGGCTTGCGCGCATGAAGCCGGATGCCGTGCTGATCAACACCGCCCGCGGCGCACTCGTCGATACCACGGCACTCGCGGAAGCGCTGAAGGCCAGGCGCCTCGGCGGCGCGGGCATCGACGTGCTCGAGCGCGAACCGCCGCCGGCCGACCATCCGCTGCTCGATCCCTCCATTCCCAACCTCATCGTCACGCCGCACATCGCCTGGGCCGCGCGCGAATCGCGCCAGCGGTGCGTCGACGAACTCGCGCTCAACGTCGAGTCGTTTCTCGCAGGCGGTCGCCGCAACCGCATCTGCTGATCGGCTATTGACCCGGCGGCGGCTCCCAGAGCTCGACCTTGTTGCCTTCCGGGTCGATGACCCAGCCGAACTTCCCGTATTCGGAGTCGTCGGTCTTGTCCATGATCTGGCAGCCCTCCGCACGGAGCGCCTCGAGCAGCGCCTTCAGGTCGGCGACGCGGTAATTGATCATGAAAGGAGCGGTGCTCGGGGCGAAATAATCGCCGCCGAAGTCCGAGACATTCCAGATGGTCACGCCGCTGACGGGCTTGCCTTCATCGTCGGCCCACTTGAAAGCCGCCCCGCCCCAGACCTGGACGTCGACACCGAGGTGCTTCTGGTACCACGCCCGAAGCGCCGCGGCATCTTTCGCCTTGAAGAAAATCCCGCCGATGCCGGTGACTCTCTTCATTGGCAAGCCCCCATTTCCGCATGACCGACACGCGGATGGTACGCTCTCGTCCCGTCATCGGGAGTGTGAAATCTTGCGCCGCCGGATTGCCTGGCTTGCCGTTGCTGCCTGCGCCCTGCTTCTCGGTTCCTGCGCAACCGGGGGGCCGGCGATCGAACAACTCTACCCGGCGCATTCGGCAAATCGCGAGCGAGTTCCCGTCATTCTCATTCCCGGCCTCCTGGGTTCGCGTCTCGCGCGCTCGGAGGACGGCCAGGAACTCTGGCCCGGCAGCACGCGGAAACTGCTGACCAGCGACTACCAGGAGCTCGCGCTTCGAATCGATCCGGAGACACTCGAGCCGATCGACGACGGGCTCGTGGCGAGCGGACTCTTCGACGTTGCCGCCGGAAACGATTTCTATCGCCGGATCGTCAAGGAGCTGCGCGAAGCCGGCGGCTATCGCCTGAGCCGCCCCGGCAGCAAGGTCGTTCAGCAGAAGGCGCGGCTGTATCTGTTCGCGTACGACTGGCGCCAGGACAACGTCGTGACCGTGAACAAGCTCGACGAGCTGATCGAGCAGATACGCCGCGACTACAACGATCCTTATCTGCGCGTCGACGTGATCGCCCACAGCATGGGCGGCCTGATCGTGCGCTACTACGAGCGCTACGGGACCGTCGACGTGCTGAACGGAAATTCCTTTCCGGTGACCGGCCTCGGACTTTCGAAGCTCCGCCGCGTCGTCCTGCTCGGCGCGCCGAACCAGGGCACGGTGACCGCCGTCCACAAGTTCCTGAACGGCTATCGCGTCGGGTTTTCCGCATTGCCGACCGAGGGTGTCGCGACGATGCCGTCGACATTCCAGCTCTTCCCGCATCCGCTGGTCGACTGGGTCGTGAACATCAACGGCAAGCCGCTCGATTTCGACCTGTTCGACGTGGATTTCTGGCGCCGCCACGAATGGTCCATCTTCGACCACCGGATCCAGCGACGGATCAGCCAGCATCCGGAGATCTGGCCCACTCCGGAAGTCTTCGAGCGCTGGTTCGAGAAGCGCCTCGATCGTGCGCGGCGTTTCGCATGGTCGCTCATGGTGCCGTCCGGGACCGTGCCGCTGATCGAGCCGCTGCTCCTGGGCGCCGATTGTGTCCCGACGCCCCACCGCCTCGTATTCGAGAATGTCGGCGGTGAATCGATCGTTCGACTGCGGCCGGAACAGATCGTGCAACCGACGCCGGGCGTCGACTATGAGTCGCTGATGTTCGCGCCCGGCGACGGCAGCGTCACGAAACTGTCGCTGCTCTCGCACGAGGATCTCGGTCCGGATGTCCCGAAGCATGAGCAGGAAGGGCTCGGGACCCATCGCGAGTTGATCGTCTGTGCCGGGCATGGCGAGCTCACGAGCAATGACGAACTGCTCGACGCCCTGATCGAGTATCTGCTCGCGCCGGAGCCCGACGAGCCGCGCTAGGCCGATACCTGCGATGCGCTCGCAATATAGGCGCAGTAGTCGCAGTCCGCGCCGGATGCCGGGCGCACGCCGCCCTCGATCGTCGCGACCGCACGCCGGAATGTGTCGAGCACCCAGTCGTCGTTGCCGTCGTAGGGCACCATCGACGTCGTGAAGCAGAGCTTGTCGCCGAATCCGCCTGCGCGCCCGTCGCCGTTCGTGTAGACGAACCAGCCGCGATCGCTCACATCGAATTTCTGGCGCCGCACCAGGAACTGGTAGACATCCATCTGCCGCCGGTAGGACGGATAGAGATTTTTCGCGGTCGGCATCTCCTTGCGTGCGGTCGCCTTGTAGTCGGCGACGATCAGTTCGCCCGCTGCGCGCCTTCCAGAGATCGTCGACCGCGCCGAAGAGCGTCCAGCCCGTTTCATCGTCGAGCCATCGAACGCCCGGTGAAATTGTGCCGCCAGCGGTCGATGTCGGGGTGCTGGAACGGGACGGCGTCGAGCCCCACGGTCGCGAACAGGGGATGCGGCTCGCCGGCCGCCCGGTACCGGTCGAACTCCGCCTTCATCAGGGAATCGACGGCGTTGTTCAGCGTGAACGGCGGGCCGCTCGGCCGCGGAATGGCCTGGGCGACGTCGCGATACAGGCAGCGCGGACACTCGACGAAGAGCTCGATCTTGGTGCGGCTCAACTGGCGGCGCTGTAACGAGCGGCTGGTCATCGGAGTATTATGAGGGTGCCGGGCGCCATCCGGAGCCGCCTGGCGGAGGCGATTCCATGAAACTCGCGGCTGCATCCTCTCGTTCTTCGTTCTGCCCCTCGCCGAGGGCGCGGAAATGGCACCCCCGTCGCTCGCAAGCGCGGTCCAGCAACTGCGCCAGGCGGCCGGGCACTGGAATGTCACGACGACTCGCTACGGCGAGAACGGCGCCGTCGCGGGCGTTGCTTCCGGGACCTGGCACTTCGACTGGGTCGTGCAGGACCGCGTGCTCTCGGGCCGCGCGATCATCCCCGACTGGAAGCAGACCGCCGGCATGCTCTTTTATGTCAACGAGCGGCGTTCGACGCTCGAGATGGCCTCGGTCGATGCCGACGGGCAGCTCCTCGTGATGAGCGGCCCCGCCGGCGCCGAGATTCGCACGACCTCCGCGATCGCGCTGCCTGACGGGCGGCGGATGCTCCAGCGCCATACGCGCTACGGCATCGCGGCGGACCGCTTCGAGTCGCGGATGGAGACGAGCTATGACGGCGGCACGAGCTGGAAGCTCGGCCATCATCAGCTCTTCGTGCGCGTGCCGGAGAACAGGACGGAATCAGGGGACCGGATGCGCCACCGGACCCGACCGCAGCCCTACATACCGCTCACGTAGGACCCCGACATAGGCGCGCGTGAAGCGTGTCGCCGATTCACGCGTGAGATGCGACCTCTCCGGCAGTTCGAGGCCCTGCATCTCCGGGTAGTCCTCGAAATGGATGCCGAAGGCGCCGGATCTCGCTGCAGGAGACGATCCCAGGTCTTGTCGCGCGGAACTTTGCGATTGCTCTCGTTCGTAGTACGCCCGGTTGAGGGCGGACGGATGAACACCACGTCGCCGCCGCGCGCGCGGATCTTCGCGACCGACTTGCGCACGTCGGCGCAGATGCGGGCGATCAGGTCTTCGCTCGGGCGGCGGCCGGTCACGCGCAAGCCAGACGCGCATGGCGTGATCCGCAGGCGCTCGTTCGTTTCGATTTCCCGCCACAGGACGGTCTGCCGGTCGTCGTAGTTTTCCGCCAACTTCCAGACACCGAGATACGGATCGCTGATCTTGCCGCGATTCGGAATGTCGAGCTGCTCGATGAGCTTCGACAAGCGTGTAGTGGTCGTCGAGAAACGCGAGATAGCGCGACAGGAACTGCCCGATCTGGTGACCGGAGCGCTTCGAAGGCCCCTCGTCCTTCCAGTAGTCGAGCACGCCCTCGAACTCCGGGATTCCAGGCCCTTCCCGGAAGAATTGCTCGGGTGTCACGTCGATGACGACCAGTCCCGCGAAATCCGAATTGTCGGCCACGTCCGCCAGGAATCGCTGGCCGCTCATGCCTCCCATTGCGAGCTGTATCGGCCGGCGCCCCGTCATCTCCTCCCAGACGTCGAGATCCGTGTCGAACAGGATCCGTGAGCCGCCAAGTATTACGACGCCGTCGTGATCGCCGGCCGCCAGCTTCCGACGTTCGACGGACCAATGGGACTTTCCGTCGTCGAGATCGCCCGCGCGCAGGCCGAGCAAGCGCATCCTCCATTCCCAGGCCGCGGTCGCGGTTACGACCAGGGCGAGCGCCAGCCAGCCGATCGCGACGTAGCGCGTCGCCGGAACCTGCCTGACCGTTACTTCATCCTGTTCGTGCATTGCGCTCGAAATTCAGTGCAATTCTACCAGCCGCTCACGCAAGACGCCGACATAGGCGCGCGTGAAGCGCGTCGCCGATTCGCGCGAGAGGTGCGACCACTCCGGAACCTCGAGATTCCGCATCTCCGGGTAGTCCTCGAAGTGGATGCCGAAGGCGCCGGTCTCGGCAAGCAGCTTGTCCCAGGTCCTCGGCGCGCGGGATGCCGACATTCTCCGACTCGTAGTAGAGGCCGGCGGACGGTGCGCGAATGAACACGACCTCGCCGCCCCGGGCGCGGATCTTCTCCACGGCCTCCCGGCGATTCCGCAATCGCACGCGTCACGGACTCGGGTTTCGGCCCGCTGCCGTCGAACGGACCCCAGACCAGTCTCGCGTGATCGCGCAGTCGTACGTCCGTCTCGAGCCGGGGCCACATGCGGTGCTGACGATCCGCGGATGTCTCCGCCAGTTTCCACACGTCGAGGTAGGGACCCCTCACCCCCGTCCGATCTGGAATATCGACGCGCTCGATGAGCGGCGCGAGGCGATACGCCTCGTCCAGGAATGCGACGTACCGCGAGAGGAAAAGGCCGATCTGGTGTCCGACGCGCTCCGACGGCGATTCCTTGCGCCAGAAATCCATCACGCCTTCGTACTGCGGGATGTAGCTGAAGCGGTCCATGAAGTAGAGGTCCGGCGTGACGCCGACGACCAGCAGCCCGTTGAATTCGGATTCGTTCGCCAGGCGCACGAGGAGCGGCCGCGGATTCGTACCCACCAGCGCGAGCTGAAGCGGCCGGCGCCCGGTCATTTCCTCCCAGACGTCGAGATCCGTGTCGAAAAGGATCCGGGACGAGCCGATGATCACGACATCGTCGTGATGTGCGTTTTCGAGCTTTCGTCGCTCGACTGCCCAGTGCCACTTGCTGTCGTCCAGGTCGCCGGCGCGCAGGCCGAGCGAGCGCATTTTCCATTCCCAGGCCGCCGTCGCCGCAACGACCAGCACGAGCACCAGCCATTCCGATCGCGGCGAAGCGCGCCGCCGGAATCTGCCGCACCGTCATTTCGTCCTGCTCGTGATGCGCCATGCCCGCCGCTCAGAACTGGAAGTAGATGAAAGCTTCGCCCGAACCCTGCGCGATGATCACCGCAAACAGCATCGCCGCGGTCACCAGTCCGGTCACCCACCACGGCGTCCGCGCAACGACATCCTCGAGCTCACGCTTCCGCATCAGCCACTGCACGGTGACGATGCCGGCGACGATCACGCCGGTCTTGATCATGTAGATCGTCGGCAGCACGGCCGGCGCCTCTCCGGCAAGGCCAGACATGCCCGCCAGAATGCGTGCGGCGGCTCCGAAATCCTCCGCCCGGAAAAACACCCAGGTGATATTGACCAGGAAATACGTGAGGAGCGCGAGCGCAAGGCGATTCCAGGGTCCGGCAGGATCGCCCGCGACGCCGGTCCGCTTGCGGATCCAGCGCTCGGCCGCGAGATACAGTCCGTGCAGCCCGCCCCATACGACGAAGGTCCAGTTCGCGCCGTGCCATAGACCGCCGAGCAGCATCGTCAGCATCAGATTGACGTAGGTGCGCGCTTCGCTGCCTCGATTGCCGCCGAGCGGGATGTAGAGATAGTCGCGGAGCCACGTGGAGAGCGAGATATGCCAGCGCCGCCAGAAATCGGAGAAGCCGATCGCCGCGTAGGGCATCCGGAAATTGTCCGGCAACGCGAATCCGAGGCATAGCGAGACGCCGACCGCGATCGTCGAGTAACCTGCGAAGTCGCAGAAGATCTGGCCCGAGAACGCGAGCGTTCCGAGCCAGGCATCCGCGAATCCGACCGGGCCCATGGCGCCGAATACGCGATCCGCGACGTTCGCGAGCCCGGCGTCGGCGACGACGACTTTCTCGAACAGGCCGAGCACCATCAGGCCGAGTCCCCACAGCATCTGGTCGCGCGTCGCCTGTCGCGGCGTCTCGAACTGCGGCACGAGCTGCGTCGGACGCACGATCGGGCCCGCGACCAGGTGCGGGAAGTAGGTGACGAAGAGCGCGTAGTTCAGGAACGACTCGATCGGCTTCAGGCGGCCGAGGTAGACGTCGAGCGTGTAGGACAGCGTCACGAACGTATAGAAGGAGATGCCGACCGGCAGCACGATGTCCCACTCGGGCGCCACCCAGGTGATGCCGAACGAGGCCATCAGCGCCTGCCAGTTCTGCAGCAGGAATTCGCCGTACTTGAAGAAGCCGATGAATCCGATGTTGACCGCGACCGAAATCACGAGCCAGGAGCGGCGCGTCGCGCGGCTCTTGTCGCGTGCCGCGTAGATGCCGCGCGCGATGAACCAGTCGACGATGGTCGAGGCCCAGAGCAGCAGGATGAAGGGCGGATTCCACGCCGCGTAGAAGACGTAGCTCGCGATCAGCAGGTTGACTTTCTTCGTGGTCCACGAGAAAGGCAGTCGGTGCAGCACCAGCAGCACCGCGAAAAACACGAGGAAAGTGAGCGAGTTGAAGACCACCCTGAAGCCTTTCTTCTGATTTTTTCGGCGCTCGGTGCACGCGTATACTACCCGTCCAACAACGAACTGGGGAGGCCCCATGAAATCTCAGCACGATGATTGCAGCCGCACTTGCGGCGACAGTCCTGCTGGCCGGTTGCGCCAAGAAGGAAGAAGCAAAGGAAGAGGCGAAAGAAGCGGAGGCAGCGACGCCGGCCGTCGACCTTGCCGCCGAAGAACAGGCGGTTCGCAATCGCTCAGGCGAGTGGATGAACTTTGCCAATTCGAAGGACGCCGCCTCGATCGCCAACGGGATCTTCGCGCCCGATGGGATCCTGATCTCCGACGACAAGGCGTACCGGGGAACGGCCGAGATTCAGGCCGCCATGGAAGAGCAAGTCAAGAAGGCACCGGATGCGCTCTTCAGCTGGACCTCGGACAAGGTCCGGGTCTCCGACGCCGGCGACTTTGCCGTTGAATTCGGCAGCTTCAACTTCGACCCGGACGGCGAAGGCAAGAAGCCCGCGCGCCAGGGCTCGTTCGCCACGACCTGGGCCAAGGTCGACGGCCAGTGGCGCGTCACCTCGGATGCGGGTGGAGACAACCTCGAGGCCGCGAAGCCCTGACACCGCGGCGACCGTAATTTGAGTTCAAGCGGACCGATCGAATCGCCCGGGCTCCTTCGGGGGCTCGGGCGATTCGACGTCGTCGCGCTCTGCGTCAATTCCATCGTCGGCGCCGGCGTGTTCGCGATGCCCGCGGGCCTCGCGATCGATGCAGGCCGCTATAGCCTCGCAGTCATCTTCATCGCCTTCGTCGTCGTCGGCTTCCTCGCGCTCTCGCTCGCCGAGGTCTCGAGCCGTTATGACGTGACCGGCGGCCCGCAGGTGTATGCGCAGCGCGTCTTTCGGCCCGGCAACGGGCTTCACCGTCGGCTGGCTGTTCTCCGTCTCGCGGATTGCGTCCTACGCGCTGATCGCGCAGGTGATGCTCGACTACGCAGCCGAGATCTGGCCCGCGCTTGCGCCGCCCTTGCCGCGCGCCGCCGCAATCACCGTGTTCACCATCGTCCTGGCCGCGATCAACGTCCGCGGGGTCACGCGAGGCGCCTGGACCGGCAACCTGCTCACGATCGCGAAAATGGTGCCGCTCGGCCTGATTGCGATCGCGGGGTTGTGGTACGCAGGCTGGAACGACATCCCTGCGACCGAGCCGCGCGAGCCCGATGGGCTCCTGGACGCGATGAACCTCGCCCTGTTCGCCTGCGTCGGTTTCGACGTCGCCGCGATCGTGTCGGGCGAGATGCGCAATCCGCGCCGCGACCTTGCGGTGAGCATCCTGGGCGGGCTCGCGATCTCCTGCCTCCTGTACTTCCTCCTCATGATCGCCTGCTTCGGCATCCTGCCGGACACCGCGGCATCGAAGCTCCCGCTCACCGACGTCGCGAAGCATTTCATCGGGCCCGTGGGCGCGACGCTGATGGCGATTGCCGCGGTGGTCTCGACTGCCGGCGGGCTTGCCGTGCAGATGCTGGTCTCCCCGCGCAATATCTTCGCGCTCGGCGAAGCGGGCGACCTGCCGCGTCCGATTGCGGCCGTGCACCGCGCCTTCCGCACGCCTCACGTCTCGATCATCGTGTACGCCGCACTTTCCTGGATCCTGTGCGATCACCGGTGCATTCAAGTACCTGCTGGCGATCTTCGTGATCGCCCGCATGCTGGTGTATGGCTCGACCGCGGCCGCACTGATCGTGCTGCGCCGCCGCGAGGGGCGCGCCCCCGTGCCGATGCCCGGCGGGGTCGTGATCTCGGTGCTCGCCCTCGCCGCTTGCGTGGCTCTCATCGCAACCCAGTCCTGGCAATCCGTGCGCGACGTCCTGATCGTCGTCGTCATCGGGTTCGCGATCCGCACCATCGTGCGCTGGCACGCGCCGGGAGTACAGTCCGGCCCGGAGGGTAGCCGCCATGAAACGACGCGAGTTCGTTGGAGCGAGCCTGGCACTCGCCGCAGCCTGGCCATTCAGGGGCTGGTCAGCCGATCCTGAAAAATGTCGGAGACGTGGCGGCGAAGTCGCTCGATGGCGCTGACATTGCACTGCGCGGCTCGTCGATCGAGGCCTTCGCCGCCAGCCTGCGCGGCGATGTGCTGCTGGCCGGCAATCCGGACTACGACCGCACGCGACGCGTCTGGAACGGGATGTTCGACAAGCATCCCGCGCTCATCGCGCGCTGCACCGGGGCGAGCGACGTCCGGCACGCCGTCGATTTCGCGCGTGAGAACCAACTGCTGACTGCGATTCGGGCCGGCGGGCACAGCGTTTCAGGCAAGTCCACCTGTGACGGCGGGCTCGTGATCGACCTGCAGCAGATGCAGGGCGTTCGCGTCGACCCCGAAGCGCGGCGCGCCTACCTGGAATCCGGCTCGCTGCTCGGTCAGCTCGATCATGAAAGCACGGCATTCGGGCTTGCGACCACGGCCGGCACGTATTCCGACACGGGCGCCGCGGGCCTCACGCTGAGTGGCGGCTTCGGAAGGCTCGGCCGGCGCTTCGGGCTCGCCTGCGACAACGTGGCGTCCTTCGAAGTCGTCACCGCCGACGGACACTTCCTGCGAGCGAGCGACGAAGAAAACATGGACCTGTTCTGGGGCCTGCGCGGTGGCGGCGGAAATTTCGGCGTCGTAACCGCCATCGAGTATCGGCTGCATCCGATGAATCCGACCATTCTCGGCGGATACGTCATCTGGCCGTTCGACCAGGCCCGCGACGTGCTGCGCTTCTACCGCGACATCGCGATGGATGCACCGGAGTCGGTCAACCTGCTTCCCGTGCTGTCCTCGGACAGACAACATCCCCTTCTTCGGCGTCGAGGTCTGCTGGTCCGGGGACCACGCCGAAGGCGCAGAGTGGCTGAAACCGTTGCGTGCGTTCGGAAAGCCGGCCGAGGACACGATCGGCCTGATGCCCTACGTCAAGCTGCAGTCGAGCGGCGATGCGGGTGCTCCCCATGGCATACGCGCTTACGCGAAGAACGGCTTCGTTGGAGAGCTCTCGAACGACGGTATCGATCTCATCCTCGACGTCTTCGCTCGCACGCCGGGCCTTTACGAAGTCTTCTTCGATCACTGCGGCGGAGCCTATTCGCGCGTGCCCGTGGATTCGACGGCATTTCCGCGGCGCGACATGAAGTTCGTGCTGGCCATCTGGAGCGGATGGCCCACCTCGGACGGCATCGACGAGAAGGTCGCGCAGATGCGCGCGGCCTGGAAGGAACTCGAGCCGCTGACGCAGGGCTTCTACACGAATTACACCGGCTCGGACACAGTAGCCGCCGGCTATCGGGAGAACTTTGGCCCGAACTTCGAGCGGCTCGTCGCGCTCAAGTCGAAATACGATCCGATGAACCTGTTCCGCCTGAACGCGAACATACCGCCGAAGGCCTGATCACGCCGCCGTCAGTCCGGCCAGGCGCGATCCCCGAGCGTGCAGGCGGCTGACCGTTGCCGCGCATCGCCTCGATTCTGTCGCGCGCGTCGCGGCAGACCGCCGGCGCGAGCGCCGTGCCTGCGGCGAGTGCCGCGGCGCGTTCGACCTGTCGCCGTGCTCGTCCGGCAACCGGCATCCGCGAGCAGCTGCGGCCAGGTTGTTCCGGGCCGCGGCATCAGCCGGGCGCGAGCTGGATGGCGCGCAGATACGCATCCGCAGCGCCGCTGCGGTCGCCGTCGGCGTAAGCGATGTTGCCGCGTCCCGAGCCAGGCATGCGGCTCGTCCGGCCAGCGCACGATCGCGGCGTCGTAAGCGGCCGCCGCAGCCTGCCGCTGCCCCGCCGCCTCGAGTCCCGCGGCCGCCTCGATATAGCGCGAAGCCCTGCGTGCGGCGGAATCTCGCCCGGAACGAGCGTCGTGAATGCGAAGCGACCGCCGCGATGCCAGGTCTTGGCGAAACGCTGCCAGCGCATTTCCTCGCGTTTCGTGCGGCCGGATCGCAGCAGCGCCACATTCCGTCCGGCGTCGTAGCCGATCAGCACCGCGTAATGCCAGATCGGCAAGCGCTCGGCGCCGAGATTCTGCAGCACGAGCACCGGACGGCCGGCAGCGAGCTCGGCGAGCATCTCATCGGCCGTGGTCGACAGCACATACGGCAGCCGGCCATGGCGGCGCGTCGCGCCGATCATCTCGAGCTGCAGGCTGCCGCGAAGCTCCGGGACGAAGACTTCCGGCGCGAGCGTTTCCGGCGTGACGTCGAGGCCGCTCGCGACGCAGAAGCGTCGCGAGCGCGGCCGGCCCGCACTGATAATCTTCCTGCGGAAAGAACGGCGTCGCGGGAGCTCGATCGAGCGTGGCGCGTCGCGGCCGAAGCCCGTCCGCGAGCGGCGGCGAAGCGGCGCAGCCGGTCGAGCGCGACCGCGAGTGCCGCGACCGCCGGCGCGCGTCGGGTTCACGTCTTCTTGAAGATGTCGATGACGCCGTCGAGCTCGAGAATGACAGCACGACGAACACGATGCCGATGACGGCGAGCGCGTCGCCGCCGGCGGGTGCTTCCCCGATGCGATCGCGCGAGCGTCTGCGATCTCCTCCTCCGAGAGCGCCGCGAGACGGCCCTCGACGGCGGCCGCATCGACGCCGAGCTCCGCGAGCTTCGCGCGCACGTCCGTCGCGGGCGAGCGTCGGCATCGACTGAGCACGCGCGTCCGTTCGGTGCGGCCGGCGGCGATCGCGTCGCTCGTGCCGACGACAGCGGCGGCAGCCGGCGTCTGCATGCCGAGCGACAGCAGGCTCAGAGCTGACGATCGCGACGCAGGCGCGACGAAAACTTTCAATATGCATCGGACACCTCCGGTCCATTCATGCGACGGCACGCTACCACGTAGACCGCGCTATTCGCCGCCTTCCGGTCCGTAGAAGAATACCCACGTCGCAAAATCGGCGCTGAAATCGACGAATCTGTGCTCACGCCCGCCCTCACGAAGAGCGTGTCGCCCTTCGTGGAACGGTGTGCGTTCGCCGCCGTGCACGAAAGTGCCGCTGCCATTGATGACTACGTACAGTTCATCCTTCTTGTGGGGCTGTCTGTCGGTCGATTCCGACAGGGCGGTAGATCTCGATCTCGAGCGTGCCCTGGCGGAAGAGCGTCGTGAACTCGCCGCCCGCCTTCGCGAGCGCGGCGCCCGCCTCGGCAATCGTGTAGGTAATGCTGTCGATGTTTTGTCATGGTCGCTGCAGGTTCTCCTTGGCGCGGCGGATGTTGCCACGCACGAGCGCCGCCGTCCTTGCTGTCGCCGTAACGGCCCTTGTGAACATGGCGGATCCGGTGCACGCCGGGCACGTCGAGGCCGACGCCGTCCGTGCCGAGCAGCCAGCGGAAAGCGCTGTCTTCATAGGTCTTTGCCCAGCGCGGCGCCGGCCGCTGGTACACCGGTATCTGCTCGCAGTAGCCGCATTGGCGGGCCGCGTCGCCGTGCACGATGTGGTACGCGCCCTTGGCCTTCGGCGGGATTCGCCGCGAGCGTGAACTGGCTCGTGTCGATGTCGACGACGCGCGGCCGATCGCGCTCGGCCGCGAGCACCGGATCGGTTTCCGCGAGCATCGGCGTGATCCGCTCGAACTTCGGATACGCCAGCAGATCCCGCCTGCCCTGCAGTTCGCGGGCGAGCGTGTCGAGGCAGTCGCGGTGAAAGACGATGTCGCAGTCCGTGAACCAGACCCAGTCGGCCATGGGTCGCGCGCGCGACGCGATTGCGGCCGATCGCGCGCCGGAAGAGCTCGGGCGGCGACAGCGCCTGCCAGTTCCAGCGGACATTCGGCGCCTCGATCGCGCCGAAGAACTCGAGCATCGCGCGCGTGCGCACATCCTCGAGCGCATGGAAGACCGTCATGCGCACGCGCGCCTGCGTCGGCGGAAAGTTCACGAGCGACGAGAGCTGATACGCGAGCAGGTGCGCGTACTGCCAGCAGTGGCTCACGATCTCGATGTCGAGCACGCCCGTCTTCGCCGCGACGTTCGCCGGGTCCGGCGGCTTCAGGAACCAGCGCGCGGGAACGAGGCCCGTCGCCGCGATGCGGACCAGGAATTGCTCGATGTCGTCGCGGATGTTCAATCGGGCGGCCGTCTCTCGCCGGTCCAGGGATAGCGCTCGACGATCGCGCGGCAGTCGCGCCAGTAGATGTAGTCGGGATTGGGCTTGCGCCAGTCGCCGTAGATCCGCGTCAGCACCTCGTCGGCGACATTCGGGATCAGCCAGCGGCGGCCGTACAGTTCGAATGGCGTGAGGCCGTGTGCGGGCACCTCGTTGATCAGCTCCATCGGCGGCTTTCGTTGATGGAAGTACCAGCGGATGTTCGCGCCATAGCGGTCGAAGAGGAAGAAATCGTACTTGACCGCCTCGTATTTCAGCGTCCACATCGTCGTGCGCCCGTCGTTGTTCACCTGCGGCGGGCGGAGGTTGTAGCCCGCGCCGCGGAGCTTTCTCATCGCGGAGAGGAAAAGCGGCAGGTCACGATCCATGAATCCGAAATCGGAGTCGCGGTCCCAGGCGATCGGCGTGCCGTCCCGCATGCAGCCGAGCAGCAGGCCCATGATCATCCAGTACTTGTCCGCGAACGGCGTGCGCGACAGGTGTTCGTGCAGCCGGATCAGTCCGCGCCGGCGCCGCTCCTCGAGCCTGCCCCAGCGCAGCCGGTAGAAGAACTCGTTGAACCTGCGCACGCGGCGCAGTATAGCCGCCGGCCGTTCAGCCGGAGTTCAGCCGCCTCCGCAGGCCTCGACACTTCCGCAGATCCTGCGCATCTGGTCCACTTTCTGCTGGTCGTCGCGCTGCGCGCGCAGGATCTCGCGAATGCCCGCTTCGTCGTAGCACTTCTCCGCCTGGAACCGCGTTCCGATCACGTCTTCCTTGCGGCAGTAGACGAATGTACTTGCCTCGCTTCCTGGGGCGGAAGCCGGGCGGCAACTTGAACTCCTCCACTTCCGCGGTCTTCGATGCCGCGGCGGCCGTCGCCTCCGCTGCCACGCTTTCGTCGCCTCCGGCCGGCTCCATCGCGAAGACCAGCCCCGGAAGGATCAGTATCGCCACGACTGTCGCTCGCATTTCCGGCCCCCTTGCGGATAGCGTAGCACTGATGCAGACTTGGTTGAATGATCAATCAAGGCCCGGTCGACACCCGCTGGCGCATCCTCGAGGCGGCCATGCACCTCTTCTGGGAGAAGGGCTACGGCTCGACCTCCATCGCCGACATCCTGGCGCGCGCGGGCGTCAACAGCGGCAGCCTCTACCACTACTTCCCGGGCAAGCAGGATCGTCCTGATCGCGGTGCTCGACACCTATGTCGGCGGCATCCACCAGATGCTGCTCGAGCCCGCCTGGCGCGGCGTCTCCGACCCGATCGAGAAGATCTGGAAATTGATGGACGCCTACCGCGAGGCGCTCGTCCAGACCGAATGCACCTACGGCTGCCCGATCGGAAGCCTCGCGCTCGAACTGCACGAACCCGATCCGCCGGTCCGCGAGCGGCTCGCGAAGAATTTCACGAACTGGACGGCCGCGATCGAGGATTGCCTGAAGGCCGCGGGCGACCGCGTGCCGGACGACGTCGACCGGCGCGGGCTCTCGGAGTTCGTGCTGACCACCATGGAAGGCGGCGTGATGCTCGCGCGGAGCTACCGCGACATCGCCTATTTCGACCGCGCCATCGACCAGCTCAAAGCCTATTTCAACCGCCTGCTGCGACCGGCGAAGTCGCCGTCCCGCCGCAGGCCACAACAACGCAAGAAGGGGAAAGCACATGCCTGAGATCAACTGGCTCGCCGTGATTGCCGCGGCGATTTCGACATTCGCGCTCGGCGGGCTCTGGTACTCGCCGGCGATGTTCTTCAAGGCCTGGCAGCGCGGCGCGGGACTCACGGACGAGCAGCTCCAGAAAGGCGGGCATCCCGCGAAAATCTATGGCGGCGCCTTCGTGCTCTCGCTGATCGCGGCGGCTGTATTCGCGCTCTTCATCGGCCCGAAGCCCGACGTCGGCTTCGCGACCGCCGCGGGTTTTGCCGCGGGGCTCTGCTGGGTCGCGGCGAGCTTCGGCATCAACTACCTGTTCGAGCGCAAGTCGTTCACGCTCTTTCTCGTGAATGCCGGCTATCACACCGTGCAGTTCACGCTGTTCGGCGTGATCCTCGGCCTGTGGCACTGAACATGTCAGCCGGGAAAATCGTCGCCGCCCTGGTGGCATTCGCGATCCTGCCGACGGCTCAGACGTTCGGTCAGCAAGCCCAGGCGCCAGGGCAATACGTGTACGTCCTGCAGGTGGCGCCTCGATTCCAGGAGGAGGCGTCCTGGACAGACACCGAGAATGCTGTCGTCGCACAACATTTCGAGCGATTGGCGAAGGCGGCAAAGTCCGGACAGGTCATCATGGCGGGCCGTACAACGGAGCCCTGGACAAGACGTTCGGACTCGTGATCTTCGAAGCCGACAGCGAGACAGCCGCGCGAGAGTTCATGCACTCTGATCCTGCCGTGATGGCAGGATTGATGATCGCAACCCTGCATCCCTATGCAGTCGCCCTGCTGCGCAAGTAAGTCACGACCTCATTACTCTTCCGGCGCAGCGGCATAGAGCGGCGGCAGCGGGCAATGCAGCACGGCGCAGATCGCCCGCAGCAGTTCCGACTCCGCGACCGTCATGCGCTGGTCATGCGAGATCGTGCGAACGAGCGCTTCGACCAGCTGCCCTTTCGCCGCCGGCTGAAGGCGATCGAGCCGGGTCAGCGCCTGGTCGAGCCGCGGCGGCCAATGCCCGAGCCGCGCGAATGTCGGATGAATGCCCGGCAAGAGTCCGCTCATGCCCGCTTCGTAGGCGCGCCGCGCTTCCTGCTCGTCGTCGCTGCCATGCATCGCGAGGGCGGAAAAGAGGATCTGGAGTTCACTGCGCGCGCCCTGCGCGCTCAGGTAGCCGGCCGCGCGCCGCCGCGGGTCGAGCGCATCCTGGAGCTGCACCTGCGCGAGCTTGCGTAGCGCGTAGGCGAAAACCGACGCGCGGCTCTCGCGGACCAGCAGGCCGTTCAGGCATTTCAGCAGTGCGACGCGCTCGCTGCGCGCGAGCTGGTTCAGGGCCGCGAACACCTGGAGCAGGGCCGGCATGCGTTGCGCCGCCGTGAGCGTGTCGACCTGCGACGAGCACCGCCTTGACGAGGTCGTGGAATTCGCCGCCGAACTGCTGGTCAATGAACGCGAGCTGGACATTGCGCGCATCGGCGGACTCGTCGAGCGCAAGCGCGAGAAAGAGTGCCGTCGCCTGCGCCGGATCGCGCGCCGCGCGCTGGAATGACGCGGGCAGCGACTCCAGCATGTCCTGCGCCTTCAGCACGTGCTCGGTACCCGGATTCGCGACGAGCGCGGCGACTGCCGCCGGCGCGAGCACGACGGCGCCTTCCAGCAGCCCGCCCATCCTGGCCGCCGCATTCGGCGCGGTGCGCGCGGCCTCCTCCTCGGCGCTCGCCCGCTCCTCGTTCATCCGTTTCCGCGCCCGCTCGAATTCCGAGGGCTGGAAACTCGGGTCGATCTCCCGGATGCGCTCGAGGAGCGGCGGATGCGTCGCGAAGGCCCGCTGGATTCCCTCGGCAAAGAGAAGATGCGCGACTTCCTCGGGATCCGCATCCGCGAACCGCGAGCCGATGCCGAGCGCGCCGATCTTGACGAGCGCGCCGCGCAGGCCCTGCGGGTCGCGCGTGAACTGCACGGCCGAGGCGTCGGCGAGCGATTCGCGGTTCCGCGAAACCGCAGCCTGGATCAGGCGGCCGAAGAAGAGACCGATCCAGCCGAGAAGCAGCACGACAACCGCCGCGAGATAGATCACCGCGATCGCGGCGCCGCCCTTGCGTCCGCCGCCGCTGCGCGGGCCGTGCCGGAGAACCAGCCGCGCGATCATCGCGATGACCGTCAGCCCGAACAGCAGCCCGATCAGCCGCGTGCTGAGCCGCATGTCGCCGTTCAGCACGTGGCTGAATTCGTGTGCGATCACGCCCTGCAGCTCGTCGCGATTGAGGTTGACGAGGGCGCCGCGCGTCACGGTGACGGCGGCATTCGCCGGGTTGTGCCCCGCCGCAAAGGCGTTGATGCCGGCCTCGCGCTCGAGGATGTAGACCTGCGGCACCGGCACGCCGGAGGCGATCGCCATCTCCTCGACGACGTTCAGGAGGCGGCGCCGGAGCGGATCCGTCGTGTCCGCGGTCACGCGCGTGCCGCCCAGCTGCTCCGCGACCTTGCTGCCGCCCGGCCGAGAGCGAAACCGTGCGCACGAGGCTCGAGATGCCGATCGTCCCGAGCACGACGATCGAGGTCACGAAAACCACGCCGGGATAGTGCGCGAGCGACATGTCCTGCTGCGCGAGCAGGCCGCCGTCCTCGACCGTGAGGATCGCGACCGCGATGACGACGACGAGATCGATCGCGATCACGATCGCGACGACCGCGAGGATGAAGAGGAAAACCATCCAGCGCGACAGCCGCCGGGTCGCGGCCTGTCGCGCGAAGAAATCCATGGCCGCTCAGCCCGCCGCGGCTGGATCAGGTGAAGGCGACCTTCGGGACTTCGCGCTTCTGCGGCGATTCGATCTCGAGGAGCTGCGCCGGCAGGAAGTTGAACATCCCGGCGACGATGCTCGACGGGAAAACCTCGCGGCGGTTGTTGTAGCCCATCACCGAGTCGTTGTACGACTGGCGCGCGAACGCGACCTTGTTCTCGGTCGTCGTCAGCTCTTCGGAGAGCTGCATCATGGTGGTGTTCGCCTTGAGGTCCGGATAGGCCTCGGCGAGCGCGAACAGGCGGCCGAGCGCGCCGGACAGCGCGTTCTCGGCGCCGGCGAGCTTCTGCACCGCCGCGGGATCGCCCGGATTCGCGGACGCGGCCTTGAGGCCCGACGACCGCGGCGTTCCGCGCCGTGATCACGGCCTCGAGCGTATTGCGCTCGTGCGCGAGATAGCCCTTGGCCGTCTCGACGAGGTTCGGGATCAGGTCGTGCCGGCGCGTGAGCTGCACGTCGATCTGCGCGAACGCATTCTTATAGGCGTTCCGCGCCGTGACCAGGCCGTTGTAGAGGCCGACCACGAAGATCGCGAGCAGGACGATGATGCCGAGAACTACCCAACCCATGGCGAATCTCCCCTGAAACCCAGCGGATGATACTCCATCAGCTCGCCGCTCCCGCGGCAAGGCGCGCGACGAGCCAGCGCGAAATGTCCTGGATTTCCGGCAGGCAGACCTGGTGCTGCATCGGGTATTCCTTCCACTCGACCCGGTAGCCGCTCGCGCGCAGCCAGTTGCAGGCCATGACGCCGAGCGCGAGCGGCAGGACCGGGATCGTGCTGGCCGTGGCACATGAGGATCGGCGTTGCCCGGTTCGCCTCGGCGAGCTCGCCGGCGAGCAGCGCCTGCAAGGGCAGGTAGCAGGACAGCGCGAGGATTCCGCCGAGCGGCTCGGCATGGCGCAACGCGCCGTGCAGCGCGACCGCGGCGCCCTGGGAGAATCCGGCGATCACGATCCGCTCCGACGCGATGCCCGCGGCACGTTCCGCCGCGATCAACTGCTCGAGCACGGCGACCGATTCGCGGATGCCCTCCTCGTCCGCGCGGCCCTCGGCGGTCAGTGTCTTGATGTCGTACCAGGCGCGCATGCGCATGCCCATGTTGAGCGTCACCGGCCGGACGCGGGCATGCGGAAACACGAAGCGCACGGCCAGGCGTGGCGGGCAGTTTCAGCTCCGGCACGATCGGCACGAAGTCATGGCCGTCGGCGCCGAGGCCGTGCAGCCAGATGACGCTGGCCGAGGCCGGCGTCGCGGGCGCGAGCACGACGGCGTCCGCGGATTCCTGGAGGCGGTGAGTCATGGCGTCAGCAGTTCTGGTATTTCCAGTTGCGCTGCTTGCCCTCGGCGAGCCATTCGAGGGTCGTCGCCAGGCGCTTTTCGCGCGTCGCTTCCTGCTTCGCGTCCGTCAGCCAGTCGACGTACTCGCGCTGCTGCGACGGCGTAAAGCCCTCGAAAGTCTTCTTCGCTTTCGCGTTCTTTCCTGAGCGCCGCGAGGAAATACGCCGGCGGCTTCACCGGCGGCTTCTTCTTCAATGCCCGCTTCGGCCGCACGCCCGCTTCGTTCAGCGCGACCGCGGCCTTGATTGCCCTGATCAGGAGCGCATCCGGCGGCAGGTCTTCGAGCGACGTGATCTTCCTGCCAAACATGGCCGAGTCGCCGGACGTCGGAAACAGCCTCGCCGCGTCCTTGCCGAGCTTCTCCTTCAGCAGCCGGCTGCTCCAGAATCCGAAAGCCGCGTGCTGCCTTGAACGCCGCCATGCCCGCGACGATGCCCTTGTGCTCGAAGTGCGGCACGCCCCACTTCATCGTCTCTTCGATCCGCGGGTGCGCCTTGTGCATCAGCGCGCGCAGGTGCCTGAGGATCGGCCGCGCGAACGCGGCGGACTTCGCGATGTAGGCATCGACGGCGGGATTCTTCATGCCGCGATTCTATCGCGGACGCGGCGAACTTCCCGCTTGAAGGGGAGCGTCCCCTTCGGAGATCAGCCGCCGATGACGATGCGGGCGAGCGTGCCCCGGGGCACGCGCGGCTCGAGACGAAGGTCGCCTGCGGCGCCAAAGCACAGCCGCAGCCGCTCGTAGACGTTGGCGAGGCCGTGACCCGCGGGCAGCGCCGCCGCGCGCTCGGCGCTGATTCCGCGGCCGTCATCCTCGACTTCGATGACGATTGCCGCATCCTGTTCGTAGGCGCGTATGTCGACGTTGAGTATCCGCGGTGGATCCATGCCATGGCGGAGCGAATTCTCGATGAGCGGCTGCACGATCAACGCCGGTACCCGCCGCGCTACGCAGCGACTCCGGCACCGACACCGAATAGCGGAAATTCGACATCGAAGCGCAGCTTGCAGAGCTGCAGGTAGCTGTGAAGAAAGTCCAGCTCATCGCCGAAAGTCACGTTGAGGTCGCGACCGTTCCGGAGTGCAATCCGCAGCAGGTCGCCGAGTCGCCCGATCGCGTCGGATGCGCGTTCGCGCTCGCCGATCTGCACCAGGCTCGCGATCGCATTCAGGCTGTTCAACAGGAAATGCGGGTTGATCTGCGCCTGCAGGGCCTGCAGCCGCGCCTCCGCGAGCTGCGCCTCGAGCCTTGCGCCGCGCAATTCCGTCTGCGCCGCGCTCCAGAGCGCCTGGTCGCGCAGCCGCAGGGTCCGTATCGCGCGCGAAGGCCACGAGCGCGACGACGAGCGTGCTCAAATTCATGGCCCAGAACGCCGGCCCCGCGGGCGGCAGGAAGTAGACCTCGACGAGCTGGCGGAACGTCGGCGCGAGATCGTGCCGGATCACGTAACTGAAGAAGGACATCGCAGTCGAGCCCGCGAGCGCGACGGCGCTCCAGCCGACGAGCATCGAGATCCACAACGGGCGATTGGCGCCCTCGATCGACTTGTGCAGCGAGCGATAGAGCGCCGGGCTGACCAGCACCCAGAACGAATAGTGCGGAAGCATCACCATCAACGTCGAGGTGAAGGTCGCGTCGACGCCCTGCGCCTGGTCGTTCACGTAGAGCCCGAAAGCGGCGGTGAATGCGACCGTGAGCCAGACCCCGGACAGCGACCACCAGCGCGAAAGCCGATTGCCGATCAGCCGGTCGACCACGATGCCGTGTGCCGGCGGACTCACATCGGTCAGCACGCCAGTCCGCCGGCTCCACGCCCGTTCCCGGCCTCGATTTCGCCGGCGACGGTAGTTTCCACGCGCGCCAAGTCAGTTATCCCTGCTGCCGATGCCGCCGAGGAGCTTCTCCAGGATCTCGCGGCGTGCGCGGCCCATCGGCAGCGCCTGCCCGCCGTGCAGATAGATGTTGTAGCGGCCGTCGCCGCTCGAACGGACTTCGCGCACGTGCGCCGCATTCACGATTGCCGAGCGGTGGATGCGGAAGAAGCGCTTCGGATCGAGCTCGCATTCGAGCGAGGCGAGCGTTCGCGACAGCAGGTATTCGCCCTTCTTCGTGTGCACGCGGCTGTACTGGCTCGCGCCCTGGATCCAGGAGATGTCGCTGACTTCGAGCGAGAACATCCGCCGGCGCACGCGGATCGTCATCTGGTTCGGATAGCGCGCAGGCGGCGGCGAGGCGCCGCGCCGAGTTGACGCGTGGACTCTCGCCATTCATTCCGACGGCACCGGCGAGCTGCATCGCGAGTCCCGCAACGCGTCGCTCGGCAGATCCGCCGCTTCGCGCGGAGCACGCTCCCGGCAAATCGCTTTCGCTCCACCGGCTTGACGAGGTAGTCGACTGCCTGCAGCTCGAACGCCGGCAGCGCGAATTCCGGATGCGCGGTCACGAAGATGACGTAGGGGAGCGGCTCGCCGAGTTCCTGGATCAAATCGATGCCATTGCCGCCCGGCATCTCGATGTCCATGAAGATGAGATCGGGTTGCTGCTCGGTGATCCGGCGGCGCGCTTCGGTGCGCAGACCCCGCTTCGCCGATGACTTCGACGTCGTCATCGGCCGCGAGCAAGGAACGGAGCATGCGTCTGCCCAGCTCCTCGTCGTCGACGATGAGCGCCCGCACCCTGTTTGCGCCGTTATCTGCCATGTCGAGCTCGCCCGCCAAGGCCGTTGGCATTCTGCAACATGAGATGCAGCGACCCATCAGTTCGTTCCGCAAAACTTGCGAACTGCCGGGTTCCTTTGCCAAGTGCCGGTTTTTCTGATGCCTACCGCCGTATGTTCACCGGACGCAACAGATGCCCGATTGTTGCCCGTTAGCAACATCTGAGGTCGGGCGGTTGGCTTTTTTGGTCAGCTCAATGAACCGGGCGGTTTTGCCGTTCGGGGGAGGACTCAAGCAATGGAACGTAAATACCAGGTCGCACGGCGGTCCGTCGCGCACTCGTTATGAGTGCGGTGGCGGCAACCGGCGTCGCGGCACCTGCGCTCGCGCAGGAAAACCTGGGTGAAATCGTCGTGACGGGTTCGCGCATCAGATCCGCGAACCTCGAATCGACGACACCCGTCACGCAGGTGACCGCTGCGGATGTCGTGACGCAAGGCGTCACCCGCATCGAGGACCTCGTCAATCAATTGCCGCAGGCTTTTGCGGCGCAAAACGTGACGGTCGCGAACGGCGCGACGGGCACGGCGACGCTGAACCTTCGTGGTCTCGGCTCGGCCCGCACCCTCGTGCTGATCGACGGTCGTCGCATGCCCTATGGCGGCGTGACCAACTCGGCGGCGGACATCAACCAGATCCCGACGCAGATGGTCGAGCGCGTTGACGTCCTGACCGGTGGCGCATCGGCCGTCTACGGCTCGGATGCGGTGGCCGGCGTCGTCAACTTCATCATGAAGAAGGACTTCGAGGGCGTGGAAGTCACCAGCCAGTACAACTTCTACTGGCATGAGAACGACTACGGCGGCCCGGGCGCGGTCAAACTTCGTGACACATCGAAGCGCTGAACGGCGGCGAACCCGTCGCAGTACGCGCTCCCTGACGACACCGTGACCGACGGCGAAGGCAAGGAGCTTTCGTTGATGGTCGGCATCAACAGTGGCGACGGCCGCGGCAACCTCACGGCCTATGCCACGGTGTTCGACAGCAAGCAGGTGCTGCAGCGCGACCGCGACTACTCGGCCTGTTCGCTTGCCGCGAACCCGACGGTGTCCTTCGGTTGCGGCGGATCCGCCACCAGTGCGGGTGGTGCGTTCACGAACTTCGCCCCGCCGACGATTGCAGATCCGGGCGATCCGGATTGCGTGGACCCGACCAGCCCGGCTTGCGGTGCAATTCCGAACCCGGAGTTCTACGGCACGCTCACGGCCAATGACGCCAACAGCTTCCGTCCGGCTTCACCGGATGCGGACCTGTACAACTTCGGCCCGCTGAATCACTACCAGCGTCCGGAGCGCCGTTACAGCCTCGGCGCGATGGGTCACTACGAGTTCGGTGAACATGCGGATGTGTACACACAGCTCATGTTCACGGACTACGAGTCGGTCGCGCAGATCGCCCCGGGCGGCAACTTCGGCGACACGGGGACGATCAACTGCGACAACCCGTTGATCCCGCAGGGTTCGCTGGCGACGATCAACTGCACACCGGCGATGGTGGCAGCCGGGGACTCGGTGGCGTTCTACATCCTGCGCCGTAACGTCGAGGGCGGCGGACGGCAGGATTCGTTCGCGAACTCCTCGTTCCGCATCGTCGGCGGTGTGCGCGGCGCGATCAACGACGGCTGGGGTTATGACGTTTCGGCCCAGTACTCCAATACGACGGCCGATGTTCGACGCTCAACTACTTCGTGATCGATCGCCTGCAAGCGAGCGGTCGACGTCATCGATGTCGGCGGCGTGCCGACCTGCCGGTCGGTCGTCGACGGTTCGGATCCGAACTGCGTGCCTTACAATCCGTTCGTTCCGAACGGCGTCGACCAGGCGCAGCTCGACTACCTGCAGGCCACGGGTATCCAGGTCGGACGGCTGAACCAGGAGATCTACAACGGCATCATCAATGGCGACCTCGGCGTCTATGGCGTGAAGACGCCCTGGGCGAGCGACGGCCTCCAGGTGGTGTTCGGTGCGGAATACCGGCGTGACACGCTCGACAACAAGGTCGATGCACTGGACTCGGCCGGGCAACTGTCCGGCACCGGCGGCGCCACGATCGGCATCGCGGGCGCGACCAAGGTCGAAGAGCTCTTCATGGAAGCCCGCCTGCCGCTCGCGCAGGATCAGGCCTACGCCGAGAGCCTCTCGTTCGACACCGCGTATCGGTATTCGGACTACGGCAGCGGCGTCCAGACCGACACGTACAAGCTCGGCCTCGAGTGGGCGCCCATTTCGGACGTCCGTTTGCGCGCCAGCTACCAGCGTGCCGTTCGTGCCGCCAACATCGTCGAACTGTTCACCGCGCAGGGCTTCAACCTGTTCGATGCGGACGGCGATCCTTGCGGTGCGCAGGCCCCCAGTCCGGACGCGACCGCTGCGGAGTGCATCGCGACCGGCGTGCCTGCCGGCGCGGTGGGTTCACCGACGCTTGACAGCCCGGCGGGTCAGTATCAGTTCCTGCAGGGCGGCAATCTGGACCTGACACCTGAGGAATCGGATACGCAATCGTTCGGTGTGGTGTTCACGCCGCGCTTTGCACCGGGACTCGCAGTCACGGTTGACTACTTCGACATCCAGATCGACAACACGATCTCGACCTTCGGCTCGCCGAACACGCTGGCTGCGTGCTACACGAACGGCGATGCCGACGCGTGCTCGCGCATCAATCGCAACCCGAACGGCCAACTCTGGCTCGGCACGGGCAACGTGGTTGATACCAACATCAACATCGGCTCGGTGTCGACGACCGGGTATGACATCAACATCGGCTACACGGGCGTGGAGATCGGCCGCTTCGGCAGCCTGGCCTTCAACCTGACGGGCACCTACCTGATCGACCTGATCACGGAGCCGGGCCCGGGCATCGATCCGTATGACTGCGTGGGCTTCTACTCCTCGGTTTGCAGCGCGGTTCTGCCGGGCACGCCGACGGCGCAGTGGCGTCACCGGTTCCGGACGAGCTGGCAGACCCCGTGGGATGTGGACCTGTCGGCGACCTGGCGCATGTATGGCGAGACGGAAGGTCTCACGGGCCCGAACAACCCGCTGCCCCATAACCGCATCGATCGAATCCTCCCCGCGGAGAACTACTTCGATCTCGCGGCGAACTGGGCGGTCACGGAGAAGGCCTCGGTCACGCTCGGCATCAACAACGTCCTGGACGACAACCCGTCGATCAGCGCCAGCGTCGGCACCACCGGCAACGGCAACACCTTCCCGCAGACCTACGACGCCATGGGTCGTTACGTCTTCCTGCGGGCGACGGTCGGCTTCTAAGACCTTTTCTAGATAGCTCCCTGTAAAACCACTCGCGGCGGTCCTTCGGGACCGCCGCTTTTTTTTGCGCGTCTGCCGGCGATGCCGGCCGCCAGCATTTCGAGCGCCGCGCGTCGCGTCCGGCCGATACACAGCACCTTGCCGCAGCGGAGATGGACGTAATAACGGCCGTCGCCGCTCGAGCGCAATTCGGTCACGTACGCTGCGTTGACGATCGCCGAACGGTGAAGCCGCAGGAAGCGCTCCGGATCGAGTTCGCATTCGAGCGAGCCGAGCGTGCGCGAGAGCAGGAACTCCCCGTCTCTCGTATGTACGCGGCTGTACTGGCTCGCGCCCTCGATCCACGAGATTTCGCCGACGTCGACTGAATGCATGCGCCGACGGACGCGGATCATCATGTGATTCGGGTAGCCGGCCGGCCGCACGCGCTCGAGCGCCGCCGTCCCGCGATGGAACGCATCCGTCGCGATTGCGATTCTTCGCGCAAGCCCGGCCACGAGACGCTCCGCGATGCAGCGCCTGGCGCGAATCACGCTTTTCGTGAAGCGCTGGCGCAGCACGGGCTTGACCAGGAAGTCGTCCGCCTGGAGCTCGAAGGCCTGCAACGCGTACTCCGCGCGGGCCGTCAGGACGATCACGTACGGACGTGGTTCCAGGTCCTGAAACAGGTCCACACCGTCGCCGTCCGGAACTCCCGGGTCGATCAGCACGAGATCGGGCTGCAACGCGGAGATCTTCCGGCGCGCCTCCGTCACCGACCGTGCTTCATCGACGATCTCGATGTCGCAATCCGCGGCGAGCAGCGAGCGCAGCATGCGCCGGCCGAGGTCTTCGCCGTCGACGATCAGCGTGCGCAGCTTGTTCGTGCTCTCGTCGGCCACCACGCCCTCCATGAACGTCGGGGATCTGCAACATGAGACGCGTTCGCTCGCTCGCGCGTTCGATGTGAAGCGGTCAGCGGTTGCGAATCCGTGTGGCCGTCATGCAACCCGCAAACTGCCGCGATCGGAGCCGGAAGCCGCTTGAACGACATGTGCGCGCCGGGAGTGCCTCGATCGGGGTTCAACACCGCGTTTCGTCGTTGAGCGACGACTTGATGACGGTCGAGTTTCGGCGATACCGCGTTGTTAACTTCCGTGCCATCGATGCAGCGCATCGAACGTATCAATTCCGCCACACGGGAGTAAAAAATCCATGGAACGCAAACACCAGGTCGCAGCCGCCGTCCGTCGCGCACTCGTCTTGAGTGCGGTGACGGCAGCCGGCGTCGCGACCCCTGCACTCGCGCAGGAAAACCTGGGTGAAATCGTCGTGACGGGTTCGCGAATTCAATCCGCAAACCTGGAATCGACCACCCCGGTCACGCAGGTGACCGCAGCGGACGTCGTGACGCAGGGCGTCAGCCGCATCGAAGACCTCGTGAACCAGTTGCCGCAGGCATTTGCAGCGCAGAACGTGACGATCGCGAACGGCGCGACGGGCACGGCGACGCTGAACCTTCGCGGTCTCGGCTCGCCGCGCACCCTCGTGCTGATCGACGGTCGCCGCATGCCTTACGGCGGCACCCAGGCGGCAGCCGCTGCGCCTGACATCAACCAGATCCCGACGCAGATGATCGAGCGGGTCGACGTCCTGACCGGCGGCGCCTCCGCGGTCTACGGCTCCGATGCCGTGGCCGGCGTCGTCAACTTCATCATGAAGAAGGACTTCGAGGGCGTCCAGGTCACCAGCCAGTACAACTTCTACTGGCATGAGAATGATTTCGGCGGCCCCGGCGCGGTCAAGCTCCGCGACGAGATCGCCAACCGTGCCGCCACGAATCCGGCGGAGTTCGCCCTGCCGGACGACACTGTGACCGACGGCGAAGGCAAGGAGCTTTCCCTGATGGTCGGCATCAACAGTGGCGACGGTCGCGGCAACCTCACCGCCTATGCCACCGTGTTCGACAGCGACCAGGTGCTGCAGGGCGATCGCGACTACTCGGCTTGCTCGATCGATACGATCAACGTACCGACGACGCAGTTCTTCTGCGGCGGTTCCTCTGCGAGCGCAGGCGGCAGTTTCACGGATTTCTCGACCTATGCGCTGACGATCGACACCGAAGATTCGATGCGCCCGTTCAACTCCGCGACCGACCTGTACAACTTCGGCCCGCTGAACCATTACCAGCGTCCGGAGCGCCGTTACAGCCTCGGCGCAATGGGTCACTACGAGTTCGGCGAGCATGCCGACGTCTATACGCAGCTGATGTTCAACGACTACGAATCGGTGGCGCAGGTTGCCCCGAGCGGAAACTTCTTCAGCACCAATTCGATCAACTGCGACAATCCGCTCCTGCCGGTCGGCAGCCTGGCAACGATCGGATGCGGTCCCGCGGAAATTGCGGCCGGCACCGACGTCGTCATGTACATCGGCCGTCGCAACGTCGAGGGCGGCGGGCGGCAGCAGTCGTTCGCGAACTCGTCGTTTCGGATAGTGACGGGCGTGCGCGGCGCGATAAACGAAGGCTGGGGCTACGACGTGTCGGCCCAGTATTCGAATACGACCGCCGATACGTCGACACTCAACTACTTTGTCATTGAACGGTTGACCCGGGCTCTCGACGTGATCGACGTCGGCGGCGTGCCGACCTGCCGTTCGGTGATCGAAGGTACGGACCTGAACTGCGTGCCCTGGAATCCGTTCGTTCCAAACGGCGTCGACGCGGCCCAGCGGGGTTACCTGGAAGCCAACGGCCTGCAGGTGGGCCGGATCAACCAGGAAATCTACAACGGCGTCATCACGGGGGACCTCGGCACCTATGGCGTCAAGACCCCGTGGGCCAGCGACGGTGTTCAGGTGGTGTTTGGTGCCGAGTATCGGCGCGACGAAATCGACAACAAGGTGGATGCGCTCCAGCAAGCCGGACAGCTGTCCGGCTCCGGTGGCGCGACCATCGGCATCAGCGGCTCCACCCAGGTGCAAGATCTCTTCATGGAGGCCCGCGTTCCCCTGGTGCAGGATCAGGCGTTTGCAGAGAGCCTGACGTTCGACACTGCCTATCGGTACTCGGACTACGGTGACGGCGTGCAGACCGACACTTACAAGATGGGGCTCGAATGGGCGCCTGTTGCGGACGTCCGCTTGCGCGCGAGCTATCAGCGTGCGGTGCGCGCCGCCAACATCATCGAGCTGTTCAGCTCGCAGTTCTTCAATCTGTTCGACGCACCGGGCGATCCTTGCGGAGCGGCAGCGCGTGATCCGAACGCAAGCGATGCGGAGTGCATCGCATCGGGCGTGCCGGCAGCGTTCTACGACGGCATCAACGACGCGGCTCAACAGGGTGGGCTGGACAGCCCGGCAGGCCAGTACTATTTCGAACAGGGCGGCAATACGGCGCTGACGCCCGAGGAATCGGATACCTATTCCTTCGGCATCATTCTTCAGCCGAGGTGGTTGCCAGGGCTCGCGGTGACGGTCGACTACTTCGACATCGGCATCGAAAACACGATCTCGACGTTTGGTCAGCAGAACACCTGGACCGCTTGCTACGCCAATAACGATCCGGAGGCCTGTTCCCGCATTGTCCGCCTGCCAAACGGGTCACTATGGGCGGGAACAGGTCAAGGGCACGTGAAGGATCGAAACCGCAACATCGGCTCCTTGTCGACGTCGGGGTACGACGTCAATGTCAGCTACACGGGCCTGGAGATTGGCCGCTTTGGCAGCCTTGCCTTCAACCTGACGGGTACCTACCTGATTGACCTCATCACCCAGCCGGGCCCGGACATCGATCTGAATCCGGATCCGGAGGTCTTCTCGGATCGCTATGACTGCGTGGGCTACTTTCTCGAGTGCCTGCGGCGTTCCGAGCCCACAGTGGCGTCACCGGTTCCGCACGAGCTGGCAGACGCCATGGGATCTCGACCTGTCGGCGACCTGGCGTTATTACCGCGACGTGGAAGGTCTCTCGTCGCCCAACAATCCGTTGCCTTTCGATCGCATCGATCGAACCCTCGCCTCGGAGAACTATTTCGATCTCGCGGCGAACTGGGCGATCACGGAGAAGGCCGCGGTCACGCTCGGTATCAACAATGTCCTGGACGACAACCCGAGCCTCACGGCCAGCGTCGGCACGACCGGCAACGGCAACACCTACCCGCAGACCTACGACGCCCTCGGGCGCTATGTCTTCCTGCGGGCAACGGTGGATTTCTAGTACGTCCCGGCGGCGGTCCCCCGGGACCGCCGCCTCTCTCTGATCTTGAATCGCCGCGGAACCCGCGTGCCTCGGACGCGGTCTTCATATCCGATGCAGCTCTTCAATTCCTTTCCGAAGGTGGAAGACACGCCGGCGAACCGCGAGTTCCGGAAGTACTTCTATTCGCGATGGGGCAAGGAGACCTGCATCATCTCGGCCCGCGAACGGCACGCCGAGTACCCGGACTTCACGCAGCGGCTTTCGATCAAGGCGGCCTGGGGAGGTTCCGAACTCTATTACCTCGATCGGCGCACGATCGCCGTCGATGATGACAACTACCTGCTCGTAAACGATCAGCGCACCTACCGAAGCTCGCTCAGGAGCGCAGAGCCGGTCCACAGCTTCAGCATCTTCTTTCGTCCGGGACTCGCGGAGGAAACACTCGGGGCCCTGTTGACCCCTGAAGACCGGCTGCTCGACCAGGGCGACGAACTCTTGCCGCGTTCGACGGAGTTCGCCGAGATGCTGCGCCCGCATGACGTCCAGGTCACCCCGATCCTGCGTTACATCGCGCGCGAAGCGGACCGGGGATTCAATGACGAGATGTGGTATGAGGAACAGCTCAGCTTCCTGCTCGAGCGGATGCTCCGCATCCATCGAGCGGATCTCGCGATCGCGAATTCGCTTGGCAACACGCGGCAAGCCACCCGTCTTGAAATATTCCGGCGAGTCGGCTGGAGCACCGACTACATCCACACCTGCTACGCGCGCTCGCTCAACATCCGCGACCTCGCGCGGTCAGCCTGCCTGTCGACCTATCACTTCATCCGCCTGTTCCAGGCCGTTCATCGGCGATGACGCCGTTCGTTTACCTGCAGCGAAAACGCGCCAGCGCTGCGAGGCGCCTGTTGCAGTCGACGAAGCTGGGCCTGGACGACAATCGCGCCTGCAGACAGGCTTCGATAGCCGCTCGACGATGTTCCGCCAGCTACGGCGCCTTACCGGCACCAACGCGCGGACACTGCGACGCGGCGCCTGAATTCGAGTCCTCGCATCGTCAAGGTTGCCGCGCTTCCAGGGACCCCAGATCGCGAAGGTGATGCCGGGCGTCTGGATGTTCACGAACAGCACGTCGCCCCCGGGATCGAAGCAGGCGCCGGCCCACTCCTCGCCGCGGTAGTCATTGGGGATCATGTGCTTTCCCGGCGCCCGACGACATCCTCGAGCTCGACCGAAATATTGTTCTTCGCAAACGCGTAGGAGTCGCCGTCTGCGGTGATGCCGACCAGACGCGTGCCCGGACCGATAGACATCCGTCACCGGATCGCCGTCCTCGCAGAGCAGGATTCCGCCGCGCGGACTCACGGTGATGTTGTCGATGTTGTCGCCGACCTGCTGGCTGCCCGCGACGAAGAGCGCGCGGATCGTGTTCGCCTCGGGATCGAATTCCCAGACTGCGCCATCGCCCTGGCCCGCATGGCCTTCGGCATCGACGCCCGCCTCCGTATCGACGAAAGTAGAACTTGTCGCCGTGATGGCAGATGCCTTCGAGCCGGCTCATGCGCAATCCGCCTCGCGCCCAGGCCTGCAGAAAAGGACCGCTCGCTGAAACCGGCGTCGCGGAAATCGAGAGCGGCGCCACGCCCGGATCCGCATCCGGATTCTCGATATCCACCCAGTCGATGCGATGGAAATCGCCGACCGACGGAGTCCGGAGATCCGCGTTGGTGCGACCGACGACACGCGCCGCCTGCAGGCGGCCGCCGGCTTCGTAGCTCCCCGCGCCGCCTTTCGAATCCTTCGGCAGGAAGCGATAGAAACCGGAATGACACGGATGATCTTCGGTGAGGTAGGCGATATGCGTTCCGCGGATCGACGGCAACCGCCTCGTGCAGCATGCGCCCCATGTCGACGATCGGCTTGCCCGTCGTCTCCCTGGCGTTTTCCCGCACTTCGAACACGTAGCCGTGGCGCCGCCCGCCTTTCGCGCTGAGATCGATGACGGTCTCCTCGCAGCTGAGCCACGTGCCCCAGGGCGTCACGCCGCCCGCGCAGTTGTAGATCGTGCCGCCGAGCGAGGGCTCGACGCTCGACCCAGCGCCGGCCGCGGAACTTGAGCGTCGTCGTGCCGCCCGCGGGCGCGATTCCCTGCCCCGCCGGCGTCGACGTGTCGTATCGCGCGGGTGCCAGTGATCGGATTCGCGATCGCGCGCTCGTGATTGCGCACGAGCGTGATCTCGCGCGTCTCGCCGCGGCCGCGCGCCGCGATCACGCCCATGCCGTCATGCAGCTCCGGCGTCGGCTCGCCGTTTGTCATCGGATCGCCGGCCCAGGAGTAGCGTGCGGTACTCGAATCCCTCGGGCAGCCGGATGAGCGGCAACCCGGTCTCGAGATCCGCAACCGGCCGCAATGGCCCGTAAGGACCCGCGACGCTTCGCGGATGCGCGCGATACCGCCGTCGCGCGGCGCGCGTGCAGCGCGCCGATCACCGCGACGAGCGAGGCGGAGCCCGCAAGGAAATTCCGGCGGCTGACGCGTGACGTCATGCCGCATTCTAGGGGCGCGGGGTTACCGCCAGATGACCGCGCTTCAGGCTCGATCGACGCGACAGGCAAAGCAGCCGCGCCGCGCGAAATGCACGTGCAGATAGCTGACGTCGGCGCGTGCGAGAAGGCGCTCGATGAGCGGCGCCGCGACGGCGCCCTCCACGATGTCCGCATCGACCATCTCGTCCGCGGCGTCGTAGGCGCGCACCGACAGCGGACGCAGCGTCAGGTACGGCGGCAGTTCGTTCACGATGCGCGCGGCCTGCGTACGGCCGGGGCGCACGAAGATCGGGCCCGAGGCGCGATACGGCGAACGGCCATCCTGGTGCGTGAACGGCAGCAGCAGCACCGACTCGCCGACCGGCGTGTCCTCGAGGCTGATGCGGCAGGGAAACCCGACAGGCGCATCCGAGGCATCCAGCGCATGCCGCGAGCGGCGAGCGCCTCGTCATCGAGAGTGAAGAGATCTTCGAACAGGGCGGGTTCGAGTCCGCGTAACTGGTAGTTCATCGGCCGCATGAAAGCCCGATCCCCTCCTTGTCGCAACCCGGTTCTTGCGGTTTTGGCGGCCGCTTGATGGCGTCGAACAGGTCGCTGCGCACCTTCTTCTTGCCCGCGCCGATACTGGCACATGCGGACACCCTGCCGCGCCTGGTGGATTTCCTGCAGGGTCAGGCTCCTCGAGCTGAGCGAGACCCAGCAGTTGTCCGAAACCCAGAGGATCGTCTCGCCATCCGGCGTCGTGACCGTCGTGCCGACCCGCGGCAGGGCTTTCGGCCAGATCGAGGGCGGAATTTCTTCCTTGGGCCGCTTCGGAGCTGATTCCGGGGGACCGCCGAAGGTCCGTCGCGACGGGCCGCCGCCGATCGCGCCGGCGACGTCCTTCGCACTGCCCTCGAAGTCATAGAACGGCGGGACAACGAGAGCCGGCATCGGCTCCAGGCGGGGACTGACGGCGATGGGCGCCGTTCGGGGCGGAGGCAGGTCGGGCAAGGATTCGGGCGGACGCGGAGGCTGCGGCCAGGGCATGGGCAGGAAATAATCCTGGCTGGACCACTGCCGGCAGCTCCGGCGGCAATTCGAACCGGAGCGTGAGCAGCACGATCGCCAGCACCACATGCAGCAGCAGCGTCGCCCCGATCGCCGTCGCGCGCGGGCGGTTCCAACGTGCCGGCAGTTCCAAATCCGACCCCCCGCGACCCGAGAAGTCCGACCGGCCCCGCCTCGGGCAGTTCGGACGAAAACTCAAGCCCTTTATAATCAATAGCTTACAATCGTCCCGGGGACTCCACTTTTGCCTGCCGGCCCCCGGCGAGCGTAGGATCGCCCTGCGGTACCCGGCTAACAGGGCCGCGTCCATAACAAGCTCAGGGGGGATGAAAGTGAATCCATTCAAGATCGTGGGTTGGGTGGCCATCGCCATCGCCGTCATCGGCGCCTTTATGGAGATCCCGTACGCGGGACTCCTGCTGGTGCTGCTCGGCCTGGTGGCGGGCGTCGCCATGGCAGCCGAGGACCATGTCCGGGTGCTGGTCTCCGCACTCGTGCTGACCTCGCTGTCGGGCGTGCTGATGAACATTCCGGAAGTCGGCCAGTACCTGACGAGCATCTTCAGCGCAGCGGGCACCTTTGCGGCCGGCGCGGCGTTGATGATCATCTCGCGCAACATCTGGAAGCGTTACAAGCCCTGAACCAGGTCCGCGGGACGCGGCCAACAAAAGGCCCGCCACCTGGCGGGCCTTTTCTTTTGGAGGGGCGTTGCCGCTTAAAGGGCGTTCCCCTTTGCCCGGGGCCGGCCGCGTCAGCGCGGCAGGATGTTGAAGTGCAGCCGCGTGTCCTGGTACCGGTCGTCGCGCTTCGCGGCGCCCGTCGCGACCAGCACGTAGAGGATGTTGAGCGCCTGCAGGGCATCGCGGACGCCGGCGCCGCGCGACCGCGTCGCGAGCTGCTTCGCCGTGACGTCCTGTTTGCCGGCATAGCTCTTGCGGATGCGGTCGACCGCCTGGCGGCTCACGAGATTGAAGTAACCGCTCGCGCGCTTGCTGCGCGACATCGACATGACGACGTAGCCCGAGCCGCTCTCGAACACGTAATAGGTCTGCCTTTTGCCGGTAGTTTCACCGCAGAACTTGAGGCCTTTGGCGAGGCTACGGATGTTCATAGACATCCCCTTCTCATCTAGTGCGTTGATTGGTGAAAATGCCGGCGGCGGCCCACTCGCGGAACCAGGCGCCGAGCTTCGCGGCGAGGCGGTCGGCGCTCGCGGTGCGGCCGCCGATGCTCGCCCGCACGGCGGCCGCGAGCACGCGTCCGGAGGCGAGCGCCGTGAGCAGCCGGAACTGCTCCGGCTCCTGGTCGCGACGGAAGACCGAGTAGCCGCGCCGGTAGACGATGGCGACAGTCGTCCGCGGCCGGGGGATGCGCGGCTTCTTCCCGGCCCGCACCGCATTCATATAGTCATTCGCGGGATAGCGGAGCGTCAGCAGGCGCAAGGCCGGACTGACCGTCAATCGGACCCGCTCCCACTGGTCCGCGCCGATCGCCCCGAACTGGGCCGCCGTCATCGGTTCGGCCCGCGGCGCGTCGAAAACGTCCTCCATGGCCCGCTCGATGCGCGCGACATCGGCCGCGAGCCCGTTCCGAGGACCCTTCGGCAGGTAGCGCCCGAGGAAACGCCGGAAACTTCTCGCTCATCCGGTTGAGGGTGCGCGTCCGGGAGGGGTTCCGCGCGACGAATTTGCGGCAGGCCACCGCGAATTCATGCGCCCCGAGGATCTGCCGCGTCGTCGGGTACTCCGCCTCCATGACCTCGATCAGGCGCGCGTAATACATATGCGCGTAGATCTCGAGGCGCTCGACCGAAGTCAGCGCCTTCGACGGCAATACCACGGATTCAGGCTTCGAAGCGGCCGCCGGGACCAGCTGCCGCGCCGGCCGCGAACGCAGGCCCGAGTCCGCGCCCTCGGGATGCATCACGACCGCCTGCATCCAGCGCTCGAGCGTCTGCAGATCGGCGCCCGAAGCCCTCATGCCGCCGCCCGCTTCGCGGCGCCGTTCCGGAATCGTGCCGCCTTCTTCACTTCCTGCTGAAGCACGGAGAATTTCGGGATATTCGCGTCCCATTCGAGCAGCGTCGCCCGCCCGCCGGTGCGCTCGTGCACCCGCGCGTAGAGCTGCCAGACCTCGTCGATCACGCGCCCGTCGTGGGTATCGATGCAATGCGTGCCGTTGTCGGTGTGGCCCGCGAGATGCACCTGCACCACGTGCTCGTAGGGGATCGCGTCGAGATAGGCGAACGGATCCAGGTCGTGGTTCCGGCAGGTCACGTAGACGTTATTCACGTCCAGCAACAGGGCGCAGTCCGCCTCGACGGCGAGCCGCGCGATGAATTCCTCTTCCGGCATCGAAGACGCCGCGAAGGTGAGATAGGTCGAGGGATTCTCGAGCACGAGCGGCTGCTCGAGATAGTCCTGGATGATCCTGACCCGCGAAACCATGTGCCGCAGGCCCTCTTCCGTGTACGGCACGGGATACAGATCGTGGCCATTGAGGCCGTTCACGCCGGTCCAGCAGATGTGGTCGCCGAGCCATTTCGCGCGCACGCGCTTCGAAAGCGCCTTGAGCTTGTCGAGGAACTCGAAATCGACCGGATCGGTGCTGCCGACCGAGAGGCAGACGCCGTGCATCACGATCGGATAGCGCTCCGCGATCTGGTCGAGGAAATGGAGCGGCCGGCCCTCGGTGTCGATGAAGTTCTCGGAGACGATCTCGAACCAGTCCATCGCCGGCCAGCGCTCGGTGATGTGCCGGAAATGCTGCGTGCGCAAGCCGACCCCGAGGCCGAGGTCCGGCAGCTTCCAGCGATTGGGAAGTGGATTCATTCAAGAGGCCGCCACCCGGGTCGAGCGACCCGGGTGACAGCATCAGGGCCTCAGCCGCCCATGTGCGCCGGATCGACCGGCACGCTGCAGCCGCCCTTGCCCTTGCAGGAGTTCTTGCCGGCGCATCCGCCGTCGCCGCCCTTGCAGCCGCCCTGGCCCTTGCACGCGTTCTTGCCCGCGCACTCGTGCTTGGCCTTCGTGGCGCAACCGCCCTTGCCCTTGCAGGAGTTCTTGCCGGCGCATCCGCCGTCGCCGCCCTTGCAGCCGCCCTTGCCCTTACACTCGTTATGGCCTTTACAGACGTGGTTGTCGCCGCCGGCTTCTTCACCGGCGATCGCGACATTCGCGAACTGCGCGCCGGCAACCAAACCGCCCGCCACACCCATCATCACCTTGCCAAAATCACGACGATTCATAGCCATTTCAGTCCCCTCATGTGTGAGTCGATCCGTTGAGACATCCCAACGGTCAGTCAATAGACCGAGCCGTTGGCCGAAATACTACGCTCCGCATGAAAAATCGGATGCTTCTTTTGCGGCGCAACACCCCTAAACTTGCAAAGCCATGTTCACGCACGCACTGCTTCGACTCCCCGGCGACAACTTTGCGGCCGGACTCACCCAGGCCGGCGAAGGCGCGCCGGACCCTGAACTCGCGCTCGAGCAGCACCAGCGCTACTGCGAGGCGCTCTCGGCCTGCGGCCTGTCGCTCACCGTGCTGCCGGCCGATCCGCGCCATCCCGACGGCTGCTTCGTCGAGGACACGGCGCTTCTCACCGAGCGCGGCGCGATCGTCATGCGCCCCGGCGCCCCTTCGCGCCGCGGCGAGGTGGACGTCATCGAAGCGGCGCTCAAGGGCCTCTTCCCCGAGATTCCGCGCATCAGCGCCCCCGGCACCGTGGATGCGGGCGACGTCTGCGAGGCGGACGGCCATTTCCTGATCGGGCTGTCGGCGCGCACGAATGAAGCAGGCGCGGAGGAGCTTGCGAGTCTCCTCGGCGATCTTGGCTACCGGGCGACCGTGCTCGACATCCGAAGCAGCCGCGAGCTCCTGCACCTCAAGACCGGCATCAGCTACCTCGGCGATGGCCGCATGCTCGCAACCGCGGCCGTGCCGCGCGTGCCGGCGCTCGACGTCTACGAACTCATCGAAGTGCCCGCCTCCGAGCGCTACGCCGCAAACGCGCTCCGCGTGAACGAGCAGGTCCTGCTCGCGGCGGGCTATCCGAAGACGCAGGCCGCGATCGAGGCGCTCGGCTACGAAGTCATCGCGCTCGAGATGTCGGAGTTCCGCAAGCTCGACGGCGGACTGAGCTGCCTCTCGCTGCGCTGGTGAGTCTTGTCGGCGCGGTCCTACGCGCGAGCTCGGCATCACCCGATGCCGCTCGCCGCGAACAGCGTCCTATGCTTGGCCCATGCTTCGATACGCACTCATATTCTTCATAATTGCGCTCATCGCAGCGCTGCTCGGCTTCACCGGGATCGCGGCGGGTGCCGCGTCCATCGCGAAGATCCTGTTCTTCGTGTTCCTGGTCGTCGCCGGGATGGCGCTGATCATGGGCCTGCTCAAGGGCAAGGTCTGACAACCTTCGGGGCCTTGTCCGACCCCGCGCGGGGTCGTCCTCCTACTTTGCCTGTGCTGGCGGCGACGCACACTCGCCCGCAAGCCTGTCAACGACAAGGAAAGTCACCCATGAAGTACGGAATTCTTGCGGCCCTCATTTTTGCGGGCCTGATCGTCCGCGTTCGACGCCGACGCGGCGGACAACGACACGGGCTTCTATGCCGGCGCCGGCGTCGGCCAGTTCGACGTCGAGATCGACAACGTCGACGACGTCGTCGACACCGCCGACGACTACGACAGCGACGACACCGCCTGGAAGGCGTTCGGCGGCTGGCGCGCGAACAAGTGGCTCGCGCTCGAGCTCGCCTACGTCAATCTCGGCAGCCCCGAAGACGAAATCCTGCCCGACACCTTCCTGACGGTGGAGACGGACGGTTTCGCGCCTTATGTCGTCGGCACGATTCCGATCGGATTCTTCGAGGTGTTCGCCAAGGCCGGTTACTACTGGTACGAGGTGGATGCGCGCGTCGAGTTCGCCCGCTCGGCAATGCCAGCGACTCCGACAGCGACAGCACCTTCACCTGGAGCGCGGGCCTCGGCCTCAACTTCTTCGAGCGCTTCAATGTGCGCCTCGAATACGAGCAGTTCGATTTCGACGACACCGACGACTCGAAGGCCCTCTGGCTGACGGGCGCCGTCCGCTTCTGATTGCCATGGCAGGGGCCGGATGTCGGTGTCAGACGACGTAGGCGTCTCACTGACATCCGGCCGCGATGGCAACCGACATTCAACGGAACTGCGTCACAGCACACTCCACTCGGACCAAATTGCATGAGATCCAGGAGATCGAACATGAACCGTGTACTGATTACTTTGATAGCGGGCGCATTCGCCGTCTCGCTGGGTGCCTGCAACAAGGCAGAAGACCCGGCCGAAGTGCAGGCGGACGTCGCCGAGGCCCAGGCCGACGCCACTGAAGAAGTGGCCGAAGCACAGGCCGACACGAACCAGAGCGTGATGGAAGGCCAGGAAGAGACCGTCGCTCGCGAAGGCCGAAGGCCAGCACAAGATCGACACCGAACGCTGCGAGGCACTTGCCGGCGCACGAACAGAAGGCCTGCAAGGATGAGGCCGATGCAACGTACGAAGCTGCCAAGGCGGCGGCTGACCTACCCGGTCCGTCCTGAAGGAGATTGACACACATGATGAATAAGAAAATCGTACACCGTGATCGCCGCGACAGCCCTGCTCGGCATGGCTGCCTGCTCGTCGACGCGGACGCAAAGAGCGCCGGGTGAGCAGGTCGACGATGCGGCCCTCCTCACGAGCGTCAAGTCCGCGCTGGCCTCGGACCCGATCACCGAGTCGGGCGAGATCAACGTCGACGTCAACCGCGGCATCGTCAAGCTGTCCGGCTTCGTGGACACCTCGAAAGAGCAGGCCCAGGCCGTGCAGGTCGCCCGGAACGTCAAGGGCGTGAAGGAAGTCCAGAACGACATCGCTGTCCAGAAGACCAACGAGTCGACTGGGCGAAGTGATCGACGACTCAGTCCTGACCGCCAAGGTGAAGACCGCGCTGATCACGAGCCCGGAAACGAAGGCTCACCAGATCAACGTGGAGACCAAGCAAGGCGTCGTTCAGATGAGTGGCTTCGTCGACAGCGCGGCCGCCAAGGCTGCGGCGACGACGGTTGCCAAGTCCGTCACCGGTGTGAAGGACGTCAAGAATGAGCTGAGCGTTAAGGCGTACTGACCCCCCCTCGTACACACGCAAAGTTCGCTGACATTCTTCGCAACCCAGGGCCCGCGTCGCAAGACGCGGGCCCATCTTTTTGTGCGGGAAACTCAGTGGGGCAGTGAGGCGGCGAGCCGAGCTCCTGGATGAGCTGCGGCAGCCGTTCGTAGTCGCGGGACTTGTTCAGGAAATACTCGACGCCCATGGCCTGGGCGAGTCGCTGGTATTCCGGCAGCATGTAGTTCGTGAACACGATGATCGTCGGGCGGTCCTTGCCGAGCCGCTGCATGACGCCGAAGCCCGTGCCTTCCTTCAGCTGAAGGTCGAGGATGATGACGTCGATCTGCGTCGCCCGGGCGGCCGCGACAGCGGCCGACTCATCCGACACCGCCGCGACCACCTCGACGTTCTCGAGCGTGTCGAGCGCCTCGCGGAGCCGCTGTGCAAGCACGACCGAGTCTTCGACCAGCAGTACGCGCAACGGCACGATACAGGCCTACTGGATCAGCCCGTTGCGGAGCGCATAGGACGTGATGTCGGCATTCGTCTTGAAGTGCATCTTCTCGAGCACGCGGCTGCGATAGGTGCTCACCGTCTTGACGCTGAGGCAGAGCTCCTTCGCGATCTCCGAGACGGAGCTGCCGGCTCGCGAGCTTGGCAGAAGATCTGGAACTCGCGTTTCGAGAGCTGCTGGTGGATCGGCCGGTCGCTGCCGCCGTTGTCGATCTCCGAGATCAGGAGCTCGGACATCGTCGGGCTCAGGTATCGCCGGCCCGCGAGGATGACGTGCACGGCCTTCAGCAGGTCGTCGGCCGCGCTCTCCTTGCCGAGGAAGCCGTGCGCGCCGGCGCGCAGCATGTTGATCGCGTACTGGCGCTCCGGGAAGCCGGAGAGGATCAGCACCCGCGTATCCGGGTAACCGGAACGCACGTGCCGCAGGATGTCCATGCCGCTGCGGTCGGGCATGCCGATGTCGAGGATCAGCAGTTCCCACGGGCTTTCGCGCAGCCGCTCGAGCGTCTGCTGGCCGGTCGCGGCCTCGCCGATCTCGCCGACGGCGTTGTCTTCGCCAAGCAGCTGTCGGAGGCCTGCCCGGACGACCGCGTGGTCGTCGGCAATCAGAACCCTGGACGTCATCATGGGAGTCTCATCTCGCTGAAAGATAACCCTTATTCGCATACGCAGGCCGGCGCGCGCGAGCCGGATATGCCTACGACAGATGTAGGCGGATTCTGACATAGGCACAAATGCCGATGACACGACCCCACGGCTTGCCTATATCTTGGGATATGGCAAATGTCCCCTTCAGCCGGCTGGCTTCCGCCCCGATCCTGCTCGGGATCGCCTTCATCGCGACCCTCTTCCTCGTCGCCGAATCCGGCTACAAGCGCATGCACGAGGCGAGCCAGGTCATCTCGGCCGCCGAAGAGCGCCAGGCACTGCTCGCGCGCTACCTGCGACTCGTGCTCGACGCCGAATCCGCGCAGCGCGGGTTCCTGCTGACCGAAGACACGCGCTATCTCCGCAATTTCGACCCGGCGGTCCGGGCGCTCGATCCGCTGCTCGACCACATCGTCGAAGGACTCGAAGCGTCGGAGATTGAAGGAAGACGCGGCCATCGCGCAGGCGCTCCGCACGACGACGGGCCGGAAGATCGGCGAAATGCAGGCGTCGTTGCGCCTCTACGGCGAAGTCGGGCCGCGACTCCGCACTCACGCTGCTCGACACCGATCTCGGGCAGAAAGCGATGATCGACCTGCGCCATCAGCTCCGCGAGCTGTACGACCACGAAGCGGAGCGGCTTGAAGCGGCGCGGGTGGCATCCGAGAAGGACCTCCGCACCTCGCGGATCCTGCTCGGTGTCGCGGCGGCGCTCAGCCTGATCCTCGTCATCATGCTGGGCGCGCTGCTCGCGCGCGACGTGCGCCGGCGCGAGCTGGAGGCCGTGGAACTCACGAACCGCAACCGCGAGCTCGACCGGACCGTCCAGCAACGCACGTCGATGCTCTTTCACCTCTCGAGCAGCCTGCAGAAGGTCGCGGAGCGCGAGAAAGCCGCGCTCGCCCGCGAGCTGCACGACGAGCTCGGTGGCCTCCTCGTCGCCACGAAGATCGATGTCTCCTGGTTGCGACGCCGTATCGACGACGGCACGCGAAGCCAGCAAGCTACGGTGGGAGCGCGTCCTGCGGTGCATGGACGAGGGCCTGACGCTCAAGCGGCGGATCATCGAGAGCCTTCGTCCGACACTGCTCGACAACGTAGGCCTGATCGCGGCGCTCCGCTGGCTCGTCGACGAGAGCCTGCGGCGCTCCGGGATCGCCTGCGAGGAGAAATACCCGGACGTGATGCCGGAGCTGTCCGCCGATGCCCGCATCGCGATTTTCCGCGTCGTCCAGGAATGCCTGATGAACATCACGAAACATGCGAAGGCGAAGTCGGTCATCGTCATCGTGACCGCGAACGACAAGGAGCTGTCCGTGACCGTGCGCGACGACGGCGTCGGCATCGACGAGAAGCGCATCGAGACGCCGCAGTCGCACGGACTCCTCGGCATGCGTCACCGCATCGAATCGCTCGACGGCAAGGTCTCGATCCGCTCGCTCGGATCCGGCGTGGGCACGGAATGCTCGTTTACGCTGCCACTCGAGCGCATCCAGAACACAGGGACGTGAACATGATTTCTACCGGACAAAATGCCCGATTTCTGCACGCCGGCGGACTCGCCGCAGTCCTGCTGCTCTGCGCCTGCGAGAGGGCGCCTGAAGCGGGCCTCTGCCGCGAAGGACGACAGTTCGCTGCCGCCCGCGATCATTCCGCCTTCCGAAGTCGCGGATCCGTCGGAACCGCCGAGCTACGAAGTCGGCATCGCGACCGCCGCAGCCGATCGCAATCACGCGAAGGAAAAGTGCGCCGAACATGCCGGAGCGCCTGAAGCGCGAGCTGCGAGGCCGAGGTCGATGCGGCATTCGCAGCGGCCGAGGCCGACCTCGATGACTTACGAGGCAATCAGCAATAGTCCTACAGAGGACACGATCCCGATCGCCCATGCTCGTGAGGAGCGTCGCGGATGGGCCGCCGCGCTTTCCATACCTCAAGGAGCAGAGCTATGAATTGGGATCGCATCGAAGGGAATTGGAAGCAGATTTCGGGCAAGGTCCGCCAGCAGTGGGGCAAGCTCACGGACGACGACCTTGACGTGATCGACGGCCGTCGCGAACGAACTCGCCGGCCGGATCCAGGAAGTCTACGGAATTTCGAAGGACGAAGCCGAGAAGCAGATCGAGCGCTTCTCCGGCACGCTCGATTCCGGCTCGCACGATCACCTCGGCAGCGGCACGAAGTCGCGCGAGAAAGATCGCACGCAGCGGAACTGAAGCCTGACAGGTACCGGGCCGCACCGGCGGCCCGGTGCCGAACCGGCTTCGCAACCATGAGCAAGCAAACACACTTCGAACTGCCCGCGCTCGGCTACGGCTACGATGCGCTCGCGCCCGCGTACTCCGCGGAGCTGCTCGAGCTGCACTACGCAAGCCATCACCTCGCGTATGTCGACGGCCTCAACCGCACGCTCGACGCGCTGGCGGAGATTCGCGGCAAGGGCGACTTCGCGCGGATCAACCAGCTCGAAAAGGACCTCGCGTTTCACTACTCCGGTCACCTGCTGCACTCCATTTTCTGGCGCAACCTCGAGCCGAACGAGGGTGCACCGCCATCAGGCCAGCTCGAAGCCCGTATCCAGTCTGCCTTCGGCAGCACGGATGCGTTTCGGCGGCAGTTCGGGGCCGCAGGCGCCGCACTGCAGGGTTCGGGCTGGGTCGCGCTGACCTGGGAAACGACTCGCGGCACGCTCCTCATCGAGCAGATCCACGATCACCAGGACACCAGCGCCATGGGCACCATGCCGCTCCTCGTCATGGACATGTGGGAGCACGCGTACTACCTCCAGTACCGCAACAAGAAAGAGAAGTGGATCGTCGCCTTCTGGGAGATGGTCAACTGGGCCGACGTGGCGCGGCGCCTCGACAACGCCGAATGTGTCGACCTCGCGCTCGAGGTTTCCGCGCCGCAGGCGATCGGATTCCGTCGTGCCCGCAGCGGACGCGCGTAATCCCGCGAAAACCTGAAAGGGGGACGCTGCCCTTTCAAGGGGGAACGTCCCCTTTGGCAGTCCCCTTTAGGTTTTGAGTCCCGTTAGGTACGCTCCCGCTCTGGAGGGCGGGGCATGCGGATTCTCTTTGCGGTTCTGACGGTTTGTCTGCTCGCAAGCAGCTGCGGCGGCGATTCCGGAACGCAATCGACGCGCAGCAAGCGGGGCAAGGGCGCCACTGCTACGGCGATGCAGGTGGGCGCACCCGCCGTAAAAACCAAACGCCTCGATTTCGCCTCCTGCTTTGCGGAAGACCTCACGGATGAAGCGGCGAAGTCCAGCCGCTGCCCCTCCTTCGCGCTGCTCGCGCTCGACTACATGAACCAGGAATGCACCGCAGTCGGCGGCACGCTGAAGCCGCTAGCGGAATCCGTCGCCTGGTCGCTCGATGTCGACGGCGATGCCAGCGGCGAGGTGCTCGTCGATCTCACCGAGAACATGGACTGTGAGGGCGTGCCCGGCGTCTTTTCCTGCGGCAGCCTCGGTTGCCCGTACATTCTCTACAAGAAGCGTAGCGAGACCTGGGGCGAGCTCGGGGCCATCAACGCCGACGATGCGCCCGGCATCGAGGTGCTGCCGGCTGCCGAGGGCAGTTACTCGGCACTCCGCGGTGGCTGCGGCGGCCAGCTGCCTTGCAGCGAATACACGCATTACGAATGGAACGGCAGCGCCTACGAACGCACCTGGATCGACTTCAAGGGACATCCCGTCGATTTCGCGCCCGGTGGCTTGATGACGCTCACCCAGGACGCAGCGGTCCTCGACGCGCCGGGAAAGAGAGGCCAGGTGCTCGACGAATACCCGGTCGGAACGACGGTCGTCGTCATCGGCAACGCGCGCGATGCGCCGTATGCGTTCGTCTCGCCCTGCAACGCCTGCCGCCGCGGCTTCATCGAGACCACTCTCCTCAAGAAGTAGCGGAACCTTCATCAACCGGCAACATTGCCGGCCTATCTTTGGACTTCTTCGTCGGAACGGCCCGCTGACAAAGTCCAAGGAACCCCCTGATGAGAACGAAGATGTTCGCGGCAGCGCTGGCCGTTCTGGCGACCTACGCCCTGTCGGCGATTGCCGCCCCGCCGCTGCCGCGGCTGCGCGTGCTCGGCAGCTACGAATCCGGACTGTTCAATGTCGGCGGCGCCGAGATTCCGACCTACGACCCGTTCACCCGCCGCGCTTTTGTGGTCAACGCCGGGTCGGCGACCGTCGATGTGCTGGATCTCCACAATCCTTCCGCGCCCACCAAGGTCGCAAACCTCGATATCGTCGCCGACCTGGCACCGCGTTCCGTCGGCGCCGCCAATAGCGTCGACACCCGCTTCGGCCTGCTCGCGGTCGCCGTCGAGGCCGACCCGAAGCAGGACGACGGGTACATCGCCTTCTATTCCACCATCACGTTGCAATTGATCGGGGTCGCACCGGCCGGCGCCCTGCCCGACATGGTCACTTTCTCCGACGACGGCCGTTACGTCCTTGCCGCCAACGAAGGCGAACCCGATGCGACCTACACGAACGACCCGGAGGGCACCGTGACCATCATCGACCTGCTGAGCTTCGGCCAGCCAGGATTCGTCCGCACCGTCGGATTCACGGATTTCAACGCCGGGGGCCCGCGAAATGCCGAGCTGCCCGCCAAAGTCCGCATCTACGGTCCCAATGCGACCGTCGCCCAGGATCTCGAGCCCGAGTACATCACGACCGACGGTGATCTCGCCTGGGTCACGCTCCAGGAGAACAACGCGATCGCCGTGATCAATATCAGGAACGGCCGCGTCAGAAAAATATTCGCGCTCGGCTTCAAGGATCATTCGAAGGCGAAGAACAAGCTGGACGCGAGCGACGACGACGGCGCGATCAACATCGCCCGATGGCCCGTCTTCGGCATGTACGAGCCGGACGCCCTCGCCGTCTTCAAGAACGGCGGCAAGCGCTACCTGATCACGGTCAATGAGGGCGATACGCGGGACTACGACGGCTTCTCCGAGGAAGAGCGGGTCTCCGACCTGCCCCTCGATCCCGCGGCATTCCAGAACGCCAGCGAATTGCAGGAGGACGCGAATCTCGGCCGGCTCACCGTCACGACGACCCAGGGCGACACGGACCAGGACGGCGATTTCGACCAACTCTTTGTGCCCGGCGGCCGTTCCTTCTCGATCTGGAACGCGACGACCGGCGCACTCGTATTCGACAGTGGCGCGGAACTCGAGCAGCTGATCCAGAATCTGTTGCCGGACGATTTCAACGCGAATCACGAAGAGAACGATTCCTTCGACAACCGCAGCGACAACAAAGGCCCGGAACCCGAGGGCGTCACGCTCGGCAAGGTGAAGGGGAAGCTGTACGCCTTCGTCGGCCTCGAGCGGGTCGGTGGCATTCTCGTGCTCGACCTGTCGGACCCGAAGAACCCGGAATTTGTCGACTATCTCAATAATCGCAATTTCCGCGACGCGGCAGGCGAGCCGGTCCCGACCTGCGCCGAGTTCGATCCGCCGGATTCCGACGACATCGCCGATTGCATCAAGTCGAATTCAGCCGCCGGCGATCTCGGACCGGAAGGACTCGAGTTCGTGCCGGCTTCCGAGGCCCCGAAGGGCAAGCCGCTCCTGATCGTCGGCAACGAAGTCAGCGGTACGACGACGGTCTACGAGTTTCGTTGAGTCAAGTTGCAAGGCGGCGGCCGTAACCCCCCGAAGCGGCCGCCGCCTGGGGCGGCGGACGACTGCGCCCTCACGCGTAGATCGCCGAGCGCTCGAGCAGCATTGCTGTCGTGCCGCCCACGACGACTATGACCGTAAGCGTAAACAGGACTCCCGTGATCGCGTCTGCGAGGCCTGCGCGGAAATTCTCGAACTTGCCTTTGTTGAACATGACTTTCTCCTGTTTGACTGGGGTTAAACATCGCGTGGGGCAAAGGATCGCCTTTCGCCGCCTGTAGGACTGTCAAGCGGTTGACACAACGCGCAATCTGCCGGTTAAGTGGCAATCCCCATGTTTCCGGCCTCGCGCAAGAATCGGCTGCCTGCTGCTGGTCTGTGGCTGCGTGATGCCGCCGCTGGCGTCTGCGCAGTACGACGTCGAACCGGAAGAGCGCTTCTGGCTCCGGACCCTGCTGGACGTGCGCATCGCGCGAGGACCCGCCGCCCCCAGCTGGACCGATAGCGGTCCGGGCAAGACGCGGTACGGGGGCCGATCGACCGACTCCGGGTTCGAGCACGTCACGCGCATCGAACTGGCGCAGCTCGCGATCGAAGCCGGAGCGGCATTGCCTGGGGATCTGCGTGCCCAGGTGCAGCTCAACGTGCAGAACGACGTCGCCGGCAACTACACGCCCTGGCTGGTCGAGGCCATCCTGCGCAAGGAATGGGGCGAGGCGGCGGGCGGATGGGGATTGCAGGCCGGCGTCATGAATCTGCCGTTCTCGCTCGAGCACATCGGGGCGGCCTGGTCGCCCGAGCGCACGATTTCGGCCTCCGCTCTCAACAGCTGGTTATGGGAAGACATCAGTCTCGCCGGCGTCGAGGGCGAATGGTGGCGCGACACGCAGGGCGGCCTGCGGCTCGGCGTGCTCGCGGGTGTCGGGTACGGACCGGATCTGTTTGGACGGCTGCTTGCGCTGCGCGGCTGGGTGATGGGAGATGCGCAGGGCGGCATCAACGGCGATCTGCCGCTGCCGAACGGGACGCGCACGGACATTTTCGACGAGCGACGACGATCGACCCGCGGCCTATACCTGGATCACGCTGGGCGACACGGCCGAACGGGTTGCCGTGAAGCTCGGCTATTTCGACAACCTCGGTGATCAGGACGAGCCCGGCGTCTGGCATACGCGCCTTTCGACACTCGGCACGGTCCTCCATCCGAGTCCGAACATCGACGTCGTCGTGCAATACCTGCGCGGCAAGGCGCGCGTGGCGACCCCTGCGAACGACAGCGATCTGCGCGCGTTCTACGCGCTCGGCTCGTATCGCTACCGGCAGCATCGATTCAGCCTCCGCTACGACGAGTTCCGTGTCGACGATCAGGACGGCGGCAACGACACCAGCGAACGCGGCGACGGGGTGACGGCCGCCTACTTCTATGAGTGGGGACTGCGTCACCGGATCGGCCTCGAACACATCTGGCTGAGCAGCCGGCGGCCGGAAGCCGCGCCGCTCGAGCTTTCATCGGATGGCTGGCAACTGAGCTATCGTTTCCGCTACTGATCGAATACGCAACCGTGTACCCCTACAAGCCTCATTGCATCCTGTTGTTCGCGCTGGTCGCGCTCGCGACATCCGCCGCGCGCGCCGCCACGGTTTCCGGACGGGTCGTGGGGCCGGATGGCAAGGGCATCGCCCAGGCCGTCGTGTTCGTGCAAGCGCCCGCGGAAACAGCGGCCGCCGGCTCGGGGGCCTCGGCCGAAATGAATCAGATCGGCAAGACGTACGTGCCGCATGTACTGCCGGTCGCGGTGGGCACGCTCGTGCATTTCCCCAATTACGACCAGATCCACCACCACGTGTATTCCTTTTCGCGCGTCAAGACCTTCGAACTGCCGCTCTACCGCGGCGAGAACGCGAAGCCGGTCCTTTTCGACAAGCCGGGCGTGGTCAAGCTCGGCTGCAACATCCACGACTGGATGTCGGGGATCATCCTCGTACTGCCGACGCGGCACTTTGCGATGACCGACGATGACGGGCGCTACGCGCTTCCGGCCTGGGCGCCGGGACTTACACGATCACCGCGTGGCACGAGCAGAGCGAGAAGAAGACCGACGACCTGGCGCGGCAGGTGCAGGTGGCCGGCAAGGATCTCACCGCGGACTTCGAGCTTTCGCTCACCGATCGGCGCGATCGCCCCGCCCGGCACGGTGTGCGGTCCGATCCATGAAGTGGTGGGCGCGAGAGCCGTCTGCGCACCCGGATCTTTCTTGCCTTCTCCGCACTGGTGCTCGCCGCGCTTCTCGCGACGCTCGGATTCACGCAATGGGTCGTCAGCCGCGAGGCCGAGCGCACGCTCCGTCACGAGCTGCTGACGACCGGCGAAGTCTTCGACGGCCTGGTGCGGGAGCGCGCCGCCCGCCTCGAAACAAACTCCGCGCTGCTCGCGAGCGACTTCGCGCTGAAGCGCGTCCTCGCCACCTACTTCGACCCGGCCACCTACGATCCGGCCACCCTCGCCTCCGCGGCCCAGAGCTATCAGGACCGCATCGGCGTCGAGCTGCTCTGGATTCGCCGACGACACCGGCAAACTGCTGGTGAATCTGCCCGCCTCACCGCCGGGCCGCCGCCCGCTGATCGGCTACTCGCCCATCGAGGAGGCGCTCGAAACGGAAGACTCGGCCTCGGCCATCGCCGGCGTCGACGGCACGCTCTTTCAGCTCGTGGCCGTTCCGGTGTTCGCTCCCGATGTAATCGGCTTTCTCGTGCTCGGCCAGCCGATCGACGATGCTTTCGCCACGAAACTCAAGGAGGCGACGGGCTCGGACATTTCTTTCCTGACCGAGGACCTCGTGTATGCGTCTTCATGGCCACGAGAATCGCGCGACCGCTTGCTGCCGCCACCGGCGGCGCGGCCGGCGATTCTCGAGGCGAAGACGTCGGAGCAGACGAGCTTGCTGACGTTCGCAGGCGAGCGATTCCTGTCGCTCGTCGTGCCGGTCGACGGCCGTCTCACGCAGCCGCTCTATGCACTGGTGCAGGGATCCTATGACCGGGCCCTCGCGCCGCTACGCGCGCTTCAGTGGCGCATCGCCGCCATCGGCGTCGCGGCCCTGTTGCTCGCGCTTCTGATCGGCATCGGAATCGCGCGCGGCATTACGTCGCCTCTGCAGGCACTGGTCAGCGGCATGCGCGAGGTCGTCCGCGGAAACCTGCGCTATCGCTCGACGATCGAGCGTGAGGACGAGATCGGCTTCCTCGCCCGGTCGTTCAACGAAATGGTCGGCGGCCTCGAAGAGCGCGAGCGCATCAAGGACACGTTTGGCCGCTTCGTTTCGCGTGACGTCGCCGAGGCCGTGCTGAGCGGGAAAGTTCCGCTCGAGGGCGAGCGGCGCGACGTCAGCATTCTTTTCCAGGACATTCGCGGCTTCACCGGCCTGAGCGAGACTCTCGATCCAGCGACGCTGCTCAAGCTGCTGAACCAGTTCTTCACGGAAGTCGTCGCCGCGGTCGAGGCCGAAGGCGGCGTGGTCAAGCAGTTCATCGGCGACGGCGTGATGGCGCTCTTTGGCGCCCCGCAGGCGCATGCGGATCATCCCGAGCGCGCCGTGCGCGCCGCGCTCGGCATCGTCGACCGGCTGGTCGCCCTGAATGCGCGGCTGAAGGAGCAGAACGTCGCGGCGCTCGAAATCGGCGTGGGGATCGACGTGGCGAGGTCATCGCCGGACTGATCGGACCGGACAATCGCGTGGAATACGGTGTCGTCGGCGATCCGGTCAATCTTGCCAATCGAGTCGAGTCCCTGACCAAGGAGCTTCGGCGCGACGGTCCTGGTGTCCAGAGGAATCGCCGACCGGCTCGGGCCCGCATTCGTGCGCGGCCGCACGGCCACGCTGCCGGTCAAAGGCAGGAAAGGCCACGTCGAGGTGGTCGAGGTGCTGTCAGAGCAACACCGCCGTAGCGAGCCCTAGAAAAATCAGGAACCCCATGCTGTCGGTGATTGCCGTCAGCAGGATGCTGCTGCCCATCACCGGGTCGCGCCCGAGACGCTCGAGCAGCAGCGGGCACAGCACGCCGACCGTTGCGGCCACCAGCATGTTGAGCAGCATCGCGATCGCCATGACGCCCGCGAGCGCGAGCGACCCGTAGAGCAACAGGGTCACGAGAGCCATCAACAGGCCCCAGAGCGCCCCGTTCAGCGCGCTGATCGCAAGTTCCTTGCGCAGCAGGTAGCGCCGATTGCTCTCGTTCAACTGTGACAGCGCAAGGCCGCGGATGACCAGTGCGACCGTCTGATTGCCGGTGTTGCCGCCGATGCTCGCGACGATCGGCATCAGCGCCGCCAGAGCCGCGAGCTGCGCAATGGAACCTTCGAAGAAGCCGACGACCCGCGAGGCGACGAAGGCCGTGAACAGATTGAGGCCGAGCCAGATCCAGCGCTTGCGCCCGCTCTGCCAGATCGGCCCGAACAGATCGACGTCTTCGCTCGAGACCCACCTGGCTCAACGACTGCTTGAAGGTATCTTCCGTGAGCCGATCCACCACGCGATCGACCGTCACCCAGCCGACGACCTGGCGGTGCAGGTTGACGACCGGCGCCGAGATCAGGTCGTAACGTTCGAATGCCTGGGCCGCCTCGTCGGCCTGATCCGTCGTCGAAAAATAGACGGGATCGCCGTCCATCACGTCGGTCACCTTGATTCCCGGGTCCTCGAACAGCAGCCGCGCCAGCGCAAGCACGCCCTGCAGCACGTTCTCGCGATCGACCACCGCGATCGAAGTGAGCTGCTGCGGCAATCCGCGGCGGCCCCGCAGAAACGTGATCGCCTCCTCGAGCGTCAGGTCCCCGCGAACGGTCACGACATCCGTTTCCATCAGCGCGCCGACGCTGTCCGGCGGGAAGGACAGCGCGGTCTGCACCAGTTGCCGCTCGCCGGTGTCGAGCCGCGCGAGCATGCGTCGCGCGCGCTCTTTCGGAAGGTGCTCGATGAGGTCCGCAAAGTCCGTCGAGGGCATCTGCTTGCCGAGCGAAAGCAGCTCGTCGTCTTCGAGCAAGGCGACGAGCGGGGCCCGTACCGACGTCGCCAGTTCCAGCAGGATCGTGCCGCGGCGCTCCTTGCGGATCAGTCGCCAGGCCGCGTCCCGCTGCTCGCGCGGCAAGCTCTCCAGCACGAAGGCGGCGTCCGCCGGATGCAGGCGGTTGAGCCTGCGTTTCGAGTTCAACGGCGTGCTGGCGGGCGACCAGGCTCTGCACCAGCTCCTGCTTGCTGGTCTGCTCTCGTGCCACCAGCTGGCTGACGACCTCCTGGCGCGCCATCATTTCCATGATTTCGCGCAGCGTCGTCTCGAGCGAAGTGTGGTGTTCGACGTCGTCGTGCACGTTCTCAATCCTCCCGCGCGAGGCGCAATTCGGCGAGGTCGAGTTCGCGCTCGAGGCGGCTCAGCACGTCGTCGCCGATCTCGTCATTCCGCCAGAGCCTGATCAGCGCTTCGCGTTGCGCGGCCGCAGCACCCAGCCACAGGCGCGCCTCGCTGTCGAGCGCAAGCGCGCTGCTGGTTCGCTTTGACGACTGGTTGTCGAAGTACCGCTTGACGGAAACCGCCTCATGCGCGGGCATTCCATGCTCCGCGACCAGTTCGTTGACGGCCCGAATCGCGGCGCGCCGCATCGCCTCGCGAGCGAGCTCGATTCGGTCTGCCGGTGGTGTCCTTCTTGAGGCGCAGTGCGCGAATCAAGGCCGGCAGCGTCAGTCCCTGGCCGACCAGCGTCACGAAAACGATGCCGAAGGCGAGCAGGATCACGAGGTCCCGCTGCGGGAACGGCTCGCCCGTGGGCAAAGACAGCGGCAAGGCAAGCGCGGCAGCGAGAGAAACGACTCCCCGCATGCCGCTCCAGCTGACGAGCGTCGAGACACGGGCCGAAGCGGGATCGCGACGCCGCAATGACGGCACCAGCAAGCGCACGCCGTAGGTCGCGGTAAAGATCCACAGAAACCGCACGCCGATCGCAACGAAGCTCAAGGCGCCGATCAGGCCCAGGATCTGCGGCCAGGACAGCGCCTGTTGCCCCAATAGCGACTCGGCGATCACCGGCAGCTGAATGCCGATGAGCACGAACACGAGGCAATTCACGACGAATACGACTGCGCGCCAGAAGGTGAGTATGTTCAGGCGCGCAAGCGCCGAGTTTCCCACATGCGACCACCGTGCCCGGTAGAGGCCGACGGCGACCACGCCCAGGACGCCGGAAACCTGTAGCGACTCGCACAGCCAGTAAGTCGCAAACGGAGTCGTCAGCGACATCGCAAGCTCGAGCATCGGATCGTGCAGGCGCTCCTGCAGCTTCGTCGTGATCCAGCCCATCGCGACGCCGAGCACGCATCCGCCGAGACCGATCAGGGCGAACTCGCCGACCAGCACCCAGCCGGAGAACACGCCGGTCAGCGCAGTCGCCACTGCAAACCGGTAAAGCACCAGGCCAGTCGCATCGTTGACCAGGCTCTCGCCCTCGAGAAGCGTCACGATCCGGCGCGAAAGACTGAATCGCCTCAGCACGGCGGTCACCGCAACCGCATCCGGCGGCGAAACGATGGCGCCGAGCGCGAAAGCGACCGCCCAGGGCGCTTCCGGCACCAGCCACTTGAATGCGAGCCCGACGGCCAGCGTCGTCGTCGCCACCAGGCCGATGGCGAGCAGCAGGATCGGACGAAGACTTCTCCGGAAATCGCGCCACGACGTGTCGATCGCGGCCGGGTACAGGACGGCAGGCAGCACGATGGCGAGCACCAGGTTCGGCTCGAGGTCCAGCGCCGGCCAGTGGAGCAGGAATCCGATTCCGATGCCGGCCAGGACCAGCACGATCGGATACGGCACATGGACGCGGTTCGCCAGCCAACCCGCGGCGATCGCGCAGGCCATCACCAGGATGAAGGAGGTCATCCCGCGAACTTTGCATCGCGAGCGGCTCCGGCGGCAAGCAATTGTGGAGTACGCTTAGCGGGCAGCGATGACCCGGCACGAACCCTTTACTTTATCGGTACCGGTGGGCCCAGCCGATCACGTGCTCGGACCGCCGCACGCTCCGGTGACCGTCGTCGAGTACGGCGACCTCGAGTGCCCCAACTGCAAGCAGGCGGTGGCGGCCGTGAAACTGCTCCTGAAACATTTCGAGAACCGGGTCCGCTTCGTCTACCGCCATTTCCCGCTCGAGGGCGTGCACCCGCATGCCGAACTGGCGGCCGAGGCCGCCGAATGCGCGGGTGAACAAGGCCGGTTCTGGGAGATGCACGACCTGCTCTTCGATAACCAGAGCCACCTGAAGCTCACGCATTTGCGCGGTTATGCGGAACGCCTGAGCCTCGACATGGCGCGCTTCACCGCCGAGTTGACTGACCACGTCTACCTGCAGCGAGTGCGCGAGCATTTGCAGAGCGGGCACGACAGCGGCGTGCGATCCACGCCGGCTTTCTTCGTCAATGGCCGGATCCAGGACGTCTCGTTCGGTCAGAAGTACCTGTTCGACGCCGTTCAGGCGGCGCTGCACCCGAAGGCGAGCAATCGCCAGCCGGTTGTAATCGCCACGTTCAGTGCCCGGACTTCCCGTTCCGCTGCTTCCATTTCCGTGAGAATGGCCTTGCACCGCTCATAAAAGAGTGATGCCGGACTCGGTCGGACTCAAGCCGCGGCTGCCACGGCTCACCAGGCGCGTTCCGAGATGCTTTTCAAGGCGGGTAACGTGCATGTTGATCGTCGCAGTCGAAAGACTCAGCCGCTCGGCAGCCCCGATAAAACTGCCAGACTCGACGACCTGCCGAAAGACCTTGATGCAGACCAGACGGTCCAGGGAAGACATCAACGATTCCCGCGAATGCCGCGTTTACTCGGCGGTCGCCGCGAACTCGGCCGCCGCCACGGACTGCGTTGCCGTCGTGTAGATCTCACGGGCGAGTTGCTGCGCTCGGGCAAGCTGCTTCTCATCGAGTCTCTCCGCCAAGACACCGAGCTGATAGACCGCGGCATCGCGAACAACGGCGGGAACACCAATTTCGAGCGCTGACCTGAACAATGCGTAGGCGCGGACGTCGTCTCTCTCCACGGCGATGCCCTTTGCGTGCATGCTGCCGAGGTTCACCATCGCCGGCGCGTATCCCTGGTCTACGGACGCCTGGAAGAGCTCGAGCGCCTTGCGCGAATCCTTCGTGACTCCTAGGCCCCTGTCGTACAACACACCCAGTTTGTTCTGGGCGGCGGCATCGCCTTGGTCTGCTGCAGGCTGGAGCCATTTCGCGGCTTCGCCGTAGCTCTGCGGCACCCCCAGTCCGTGAAAGTACGCCGTTGCGATATTAGTCGCCGAGCTGACGGACCCACTTTTCGATGCCTGTAGGTACCACGCGAACGCTGCCACGTGGTCCTGAGGCACGCCACGACCCATTGAATATAGAAAGCCGAGACTGTTCATGGCTTCCGCGTGACCTAGCTCGGCAGCGCGTGCATACCACTGAAACGCCTGCGGGTAGTTGGGCGACACGCCGATGCCATCCTCGAGCATCTCACCGAGCACGAACATCGCCTCTGGATTCGTGCCTTCAGCGGCAATCTTGTACACGTCCTCCACAGTTGCACCGGGCGCCAGCATGAGATCTCTAGGCGCCGCCTCAATTGCCTGAATCGGCGCCAACACCACTCCCAACGCGACGACGACACCGATCATTGCTTGCATGCTCATATCGACCCCGTTGCCCTGAGTGGCAGTATCCGTTGACCAAAATCGTGCCTCTCCCCGGGAAGCACATCCTGATGAAAGTCCCGGTACGGAAGACTCAACTGCTTCAGAAGACCCGTCGTGGCAATCGGGTCAACGCGGGTGTCTGGAGCACGCTCAACAATTTCCCGCATTACGTCCACGATCTCGGGCTCGTAGAGTTCAAGGAGCGCACCGGCACGCCCAACGACAATGTCGGTGCCGGTCGCATCGAGTTCGACACTAATGCGGACGACTTGCTCCGGCATCCTGTCAGTGTAGGCCACAGCTTCCTCTAGCGAATCTAGGAACGATTCCTCGTCGTGCGCGCGGCGCATCAAAGGCAGCAGCACGATGCAGGCGTCCGGATCGCTCTGCGAGATGCGAAGCAGTATCAGGAGAATCCCGTACGCCGTGCCAATACTTGTCGGGCTGAACGAGCACGTTCGATCGGAGCAGGAACCAGAGTGTCTCTTCCAGCTTGCGGCGCTGTTCTTGCGTCACCACTGCATGAATGCGGGAACGCGGGGCAAGTGCCGTCGCGCGAAACAGTAGATCGCGTAGCAGTGCCGGCGTCGTATCCAGGATGCCCTGCGCCGTCGCCATCTCCCGCCGCGAGAACGATTATCCAAGTTCCACTTTGCATGATCTGTACTCCTTCATTCGAGTTCGCAGTCACCTGTATGGGCCTGGCAGTGCGCGGAACAATTCGTGTTCCGTTGATGCTGTGTTTCCCTGCGGGCAGGAAGAAGTGTCGGAAACGCCGCATCAACGAAAGGCGAATTGTTCTGCGCGCGGCGGGCGCGCATCTTTGCCCCATGATGAACATCAAGGAGATTGCCGCCGGTGTGGCCAGAGAGCTGCGGGAGCATCCGGAGCGCTGGACGCAGGGGGCGCCAGCAAGGGACCGGAGAGGTAACTCGACACGCGTGCGTTCGCCCGCGGCAGAATCCTGGTGCCTGCTTGGCCATATTCGAAGAAAGCAGTACCCGACGCGTGGCGCCGTCGGAGCATCAGGCATGCTGTCGGCACACCTTGTCTCCTCATGGAATGACGCGCCCGATAGGACGGTCAACGACGTCATTGCCCTCTGCGAGGAGGTGGCATCGGGCGCCGATACCGGTTTCGAACGCGCGCTCGCCGCCTAACGGAGGTTCCGGATCATTCCCACTGTGGAATGTACGACCAGCCCAGCTGAACGCCGATGTCCGGCGTGTTGTTGATGTTCTGCAGGTTCTCCGTGATCGCGAACGACATCAGATGGCGGCCTCTGCGATGACGAATGCCGAGACTCAGCTGGTACTTGTTCCCGAGCAATTCATCGAGATCGGTCTCTTCGTGGTCATACACGCTGGGGCTGACGTAGCCCTGGAGAATCATGTTGGTCCGGGGAGTCAACCGGCGTTCGTATCCGACTACCAGCGTGGGCAGGATCTGCGACGGCTCCGGAACGAACTGGTCTGAGCCAGCATAGTAGACGGCAGCGAGATTCACGTAGAGTGCCTGCGACTCCCAGAATCGCTGCAAGCTCGCCTGCACGCCAATGTCAGTACGCCCCGTGGAGAGCGCTGTCCGGCGGCCAGCGACCGGAATCTTGACGGCGGATTCGAACACCAGCTTCCATCGCTCGGCAGATGGTCAAGCCAGAGTAGCGAACGCCGATAACCGGATCGAGCAAGCCACCGTTTGTCGGCGCCTCGAACAACGGCGAACTGGGTCGAATTCAGATCGAACAGCAGATTGACATCGTTACGCGACGCCGCGGGCCGGCCAAAGGTGTCGGAACCGATCAAGTCGTGGAAGCCCTCGATCGTGCTGTCCAGATAGCCGCCGCCGAAGGCGGCAGCGCTGAGACTCACGTATGCGCCCCAATCGGCAGAGAGCTGGCGATGCAGCATCACATCGAGCTGCGCAAGCTCCAGATCCACCAGGTAGTTTTCGCCTGGCAGGTCGCGAATAGCCTGCCAATCATCCGGTCCCAGTTCGCGCCGCCCTGGTAGCGTCTTCAGATAACTCTCCACTTTCGGCGTCATTGCCCAGGTGTTCTGGTACGCAAGGCGCGTCTCGATGCCCCAGGCACCCGGCGACAGCGAAACGGCGTACGAGGGACGCATGTCCAGACGCAAGTAACCGAAGGGCGTCAGGTCGCGCGCACGCAGCGGTCCGTAGAATTGCGTATCACTCGCAGCGGCCGCCGGCATGTAAATCGTCGACAGGATGATGGCCGCAAACCATTTGTGCATCACTACCTCCAGCGTTCGGCTGAATGATCCCGAACGTTCGTTGCTCCAGGGTCACGCAATCGCACGCAACGCGTCGCATTTGTGACCGGCCTGACTGATGGACATTTCTCGCCAGGAAACACCGGATCAACGGAACGTTGATTGTTCCGGGCTGCTGGAGTGACTAACTTTGCGTGGCGAGTTAACCAGCAACTAGGAAGGTGAAGTGATGTTGACGAGAACTGCAACTGGAGCGGGCCTGGCGTTTGCCGGCGTGCTCCTGCTCGGCGCCGCGCCGGCCATGGCTCAGGTCGAGGCCCGATCGCACGAAGCGCATGTCTACGCCGGCCAATTGTTTGGCGATGACCTGACGGATACCACGATTTCGGGTCAGACGCCCGAGATCGACGACGATGTCGTGTATGGCCTCCGCTACGGATACAACTTTTCGGAGACCTGGGGCATCGAAACGTCCCTCAGCTTCAACCCGAATTCGGTCACGGGCCTTGCGGCGGGCGATATCGACATCGACCTCTCGACGATTGATTTCAACGCCATGTGGCACATCAACCCCCACTCGCGATTCGTTCCCTACTTGACTGCAGGCGTGGGGTACGCCCAGGCGAATCTCGATCGCCCCATCGAGGGGACCGTGGACGGTCAGCCGGTCTCCATCGGCGATGACAGTGGCTTCACGCTCAATGCCGGCGCCGGCGCGAAGTACTTCGTCAACGATCGCTTCATGATTCGACTCGACGCGCGCTATCGTTATCTGGATAAAGTCGTCGACCGATTCAGTGAATCGCCGGGCTTTGTCGAGACCACGTTGGGGGTCGGCTGGAAGTTCTGATCAACAGCCTCCCTGTTTTTTGACGTCGGCCGCTCCAGCGGAAATTGTTCCGGCGCTGCTCGCCTCCCCCGGCAGTGCGAGCGGTCGACGTCCCCTTCATTCCGTCGTAGTGACATTTGTGACATGCACGCGGCGGACTGCGGCCGACCAGCAACCAAACACAATTAGGCTGACTTCATGTCAAACGCGTCCACCCTGCTTGGCACATTGTGTGCATCGCTGCTGCTTCTAACGGGCTGCGCAGAGGACACGCCCGCGGCAGCTCTCGCCGCCTGAGGTCGTCGTCGAGACCGTGAAGCGGGAAGACTTGCCCCTGGCGCTCAAGTATCCCGCCCGTGTTTCCGGCACTCGCGTCGTCGAAGTGCGTGCCCGTGTCAGCGGCGTGGTTGTTGCAAGGCCTTATCGAGAAGGGCAACCGGTCAAGGTCGGAGACGTCCTGTTCCGCATCGAGCCGGATAACTATCAGGCGGCCTACGAAGAGGCAGCGGCGCAGGTTTCGATCCAGCGCGCCGCCATTACACAGGCGCGCGCCGACTACAACCGCGCCAAGGCGCTGGTCGAGGAAGGCGCCGTGAGTCGCCGGGAATTCGATCAAGCAGAAGCTGCGTTCGCACAGGCGAACGCCGGCCTTGCAGCCGCCGAAGCGTCGCGGAAAATGGCGCGTCTGAATCTGAACTACACGGAAGTGCGCGCTCCCGTTGCAGGACTCGCAAGCAAGGAAGCCGTGACCGTTGGCAATCTGGTCAATGGCGCGAGCGGCGCCAGCGGCGATCTGTTGACGACCGTCGTGCAGGCCGATCCCGCGTACGTCGAGTTCTCGATTGCAGAGCCGGAGCACCTGCGGCTCCGGACGCTTGCAGCGCAACAGCCAGGCGAGCTGCCCGTACGCATCGTGAGCGGTTCGCTTTGCGACGTCACCGGCAAGGTCGATTTCGCCGATACGTTTGTCAATCCTGCGACGGGCACCGTACGTGCGCGCGCCATTTTCCCCAATCCCGACGGG